>CAWJXH010000008.1:0-37248 GCA_963846805.1 uncultured Chloroflexia bacterium | reverse complement strand
AGGCGGGGTGTGAAATAGGCTCCTTCCAGGTCCACCCGGTAGCGCAGGCCGTGCTCCCTGTGGAGGGTGACGGTGCGAGCCTCTCCTGCTACGTGCCTGAAGCGGCGGGTGCGAAATTCCCCTTCCACACCGGAGATGGGGGCAATGACGGTTTTTATGCTCTTGCTGGTGGACATGAGTGCGAAGGCCACGCGCTCAGCCTCGCTGTCCTCCACCATGGCAATGTCGCCCACCACATCGAAGCTGGGCCGAAAGCCCAGGAGATCCTCCGGGCTTGGCATCTTCTCCTCCTGCTGGAAAATCGACCTGCACAATCTCAAACTGCCCAATGCTGCGAATCTTTGCGGCTTGCTTTTCATCCATATCTAAAACCGGAAGATAGACATGAGATTCATCCGAGCAGATCTTGCGGCTGCGGTCGAATGCGCCCGTTTCCACCAGAGCCTTGCGAATTTTCTCTCCGCTTTTCGGCTAACCTTCAAACCCAGGGATTTATCCGGCATATTTAAAGAGCAAAGGATGCATTCTATTAATATGTCTGTCTGCCTGGCATTCAATTTCCAGGATGCCTGAAATAGATTTATCTCTAATCGGGTCCTGCACAAAATAATTATGCTAAAACGCAAAAATAAAGACAGGGCAATAACGGCCTCCGAGATATCACAATATGTCTACTGCCCTGTCTCCTGGTACCTGAAAAGATCTGGAGTGCAGCCGCAATCATTCGGCCTGAAGAGAGGAATCGATGCGCATGAAAAAGCGGGTAGCAGGCTGATCCTTCTGGAGAGAAGGGAGAAGGCGGCAGGCATATTCCGATTGCTGGGATATTTATCTGCGGCTGCTGCAATTCTTCTCATGGGATTGATTTTATGGACTTATTTTTAATTTTATTTTTCTTGGGATTAACTCTCTTGATTTTAGCCGTTGCGTTTCAATTGCTGTCAAAAAGAGAATCGTCATCTGCAAAAACCATGCGCATTGCTTATGGAATTCCTGAAGGAAAGGTGATCTACTCTGATCTGGACCGCCCTGGAAAGGCCCTGTATTCCAAGAAACTCGGCATCAGCGGCAAGCCGGATTACATAGTAAAAGCAGAGGTCGCAGTTTGATTCCAGTGGAGATAAAAAGCGGACGGGCCAGGGAGCCCTACAAAGGCCACGTCATGCAATTGGCGGCATACTGCTGCCTGGTGGAAGAGAACTACCACAGGCCGGTGCCTTATGGGATAATTGTCTATTCAGATGGATTGCAGCATAGAATCAACTTCGATAAATCCCTGCGATCCGATTTGCTGGCAACGGTAGACGAGATGAAGAGGGCTTTAGGGCATGATTGTCCCAGGAGAACGCATAACTATAAACAAAAATGCCGCCATTGTTCATTTAGCGGCAACTGCAATAACAGTCTGGTCTGACATTTTCCCGTAATTTATCTGCTTACTTTCCATCCAGCACCTTGCTCGCAGCCTCGACTCCCGCGCCCCTATCGGAAAGCTGGCCTTCCCTGGCAAGGATCAGCTCCAAAGTCATGATTGTTCGCAGGATGTCGCCGCTGGAGCAGATGCCCATGGTTCCGATCCAAAGATCTCGCCCTTGATCAGGTCCTGCCCGCCGGATACGATTACGCCCTGCTTTTTCAGGCCGCCGCGCAGCTTGTCATCAGTGAGGCCCGCGGGCATCTTCATGGCGGTGACTGTATTGGAGTAGTGGGTATGCTCATTTACCTGGGGATAAAGTTCTATGCCGAGTGCTCTGGCTGCACAGCGAACCGACTCGGCCTGTTTGGCGGTTTTAGCCCGGCGTACGGCAAAGCCATCTTCGGCTGCCATGTGCAGTGCCTCCTGCATGGCGAAGAACAGCGAAACTGCCGGGGTAAACGGAGTTTGGGGCTGGCTTTTTCGCACGCTCTTCAGGTGCGCCTTCAGGTCTGAGTAGTAGCTGGCGCTCTTAGGCAAGAAACGCTCCTCCGCCTTCGGTGAGGTGGAGACCACTGCCAGGCCCGGCGGCACTGCCAGAGCCTTCTGCGAGCCTGTGATGGCAATGTCTATGCCCCACTCGTCTGTGAGAAAGTCGTTGCCGCCGATGGAGGATATGCCGTCTACGATAAAGACTGCATCGTGCTTCTTGGCGAGCTTGCCTACTTCCTTGGCAGGGTTTGTCAGGCCTACAGAGGTCTCATTGTGGACCATGGCCACTGCTTTGGCGCCCTGCTCCAGCGCGGCCTCTATCTTGTCCAGGTCGAAGGGAGTGCCCCATTCAAACTTCACTGGAATGGCTTTGCCATATCTCTCACCAATCTCGGTGAACCTCTCGCCGAACTTGCCATTAGATATGGTTACTATCTTATCTTCACGGCCGATGAGGCCGGCAACCGCGCCGTCCATGCCCACAGTGCCGCTGCCTGTCATTATTACTATTTCGTTCTTTGTCTCGAAGAACTGCTTGAGCAGTCCGCAACAGTCGCTGTAAATTGCGCTAAAGTCACCGCTCCGGTGGCTGATCATGGGCTTGGACATGGCGCGCAGAACGCGAGGCGCGACCTTGACCGGCCCTGGAATCATGAGCAAAGTATCCTCTATATCCATGAGATCCCTTCTTCTTTGCGCCTCTTAGTTTCAGGCGGCCTATATAAAACTAGCTTTTATGCGCTGCGCCGTTGCCCAGCTATGCCTGGCGCATGGGGGAAGTTCCCGGTTTTCCTTTACCCATTCGTTCAAAAAATTTATGGTATCCTGATCATGGGGATAGCCGCTGCCGATCTTGCAGTGCATAGTCTCCTCAAGCTCCCGCATGGATGCATCTCGCCGCACTTTGGCCAGGATGGAGGCAGCGGAGACGACCTGGTGGCGCTGGTCAGCTTTGTGCTCAGCTAAAAGGACCATGGTGGTCTTGCTCGCGGCCTTCACTTTATCTGCGAACCTTTGCGCATTCACATCGGCGGCATCGAGGATGGCCCTGTCGGCGTGCAGCCTTGCCACCACCGAAGAGAAGCTTCTCACCATGATATCGTTCATGGTCATAACAAGTCGAAGCTCATCGATGACGTTCGGCTTGACCTCCAGGATATATTGGTCGGTGGCAATCCCGGTGATCTTTTTAGCCAGAATCTCTCTTCTTGCCGGCGCGAGGAGCTTGGAGTCCTTGACCCCAAAGCCAGCCAGGTCAAAGAGCCTATCCTCTTCGATGACCAGGCCAGCTACGAACATGGAGCCGATGACGGGGCCTTTGCCTGCCTCATCTGCGCCCAACAGCAACATAGAATTGAGATTGAACTTAAGCTATTTCAATCATTCGGTAATATAAAAAACAATCAGTTGAACAAGCACACGGCTGCTTAGAACAAAAATTTATATCAAAAGAATGATTTAATGGGGCCACGGCGATTTGAACGCCGGTCACAGGACCCCCAGTCCTGTAGGATACCAGGCTACCCTATGGCCCCGCATGGCGCACCCTAGGATGTAGAGGTGGCATATAAGCATTTCCCATTGGAGAATATATTATCCGTTCTTCACTCCCACATACATCATCCATCCCCCCACCACCACTGTCATTCCGAAGAGCACCAGGCTTTGCAGCCCCATGCCATTGGGAAGATCGAATATGACCACAGTGCCCATGATCACGCTGCCGGCACCAATGAGAACCACACCAAGTTTTGCCGAGAATAGATAGGTTATGAAGCCCAGGGCGATGAGGGCCGCAGCTATTAACAGAGGTGTCGAGAATAGCGGGATGGACAGATTCATATTTTCCCGTCCTTTTCCTGCATACTTATAGTTTCTTATGAGTTCGCCATCTATTTACCCTAGCATCTCATGATTCCAGCAGATGAAGCGCATTTACATGGACCATTCCGCCACCACTCCAGTGGCGCCCGAGGTCTTGCAGGCCATGCTGCCCTACTTTTCCGATAAGTTCGGCAATGCCTCCAGCCTGCACAGCTTTGGCCAGGAGGCAAAGGAGGCTTTAGAAGAATCCCGAGAGAAGGTGGCGAAGCTCTTGGGAGCAATTCCTGAGGAGATCATCTTCACATCGGGAGGCACAGAGTCGGACAATTTAGCCCTTAAGGGCATAGCTAGGCGCAATAAGGACAAGGGCAAACATATTATCACTACCAGCGTCGAGCATCCTGCTATCCTGGAGACCTGCAGCAAACTGGAGAAGGAGGGCTTTGCCGTCACCTACCTGCCAGTGACAGGCGAGGGCCTGGTCGACCCGGCAGCCCTGCAGGAGGCTATTCGGCCCGACACCATCCTCATCTCAGTCATGCACGCCAACAACGAGATTGGAACCATCCAGCCGCTGGAGGAGATCGGTCGGCTGGCCGCGGAAAAGGACATCTACCTGCATACCGATGCAGTGCAGAGCGCGGGCAAGATTCCCACGGACGTAAACGCTCTTGGCGTCGATTCTCTCTCCCTTTCCGCTCACAAGCTCTACGGGCCCAAGGGAGTGGGGGCGCTGTACATTCGCAAGGGCACAAAACTGGAGAGCATGGTGCAGGGCGGAGGGCATGAAAGAGGCCTGCGCTCTGGAACGGAGAACGTGGCAGGCATCGTCGGCCTTGCAAAGGCGGCTCAGATGTGCAGCGAGAGCATGGACGCTGAGGGGCAGAGGCTGACGAAGCTTCGGGACCGGCTGGCTGCACTTGTTCTGGAGAAGGTCAAAGATGCCTGGATCAACGGAACCATGAAGAGAAGACTTCCAGGAAGCCTGAATTTCGGCTTTTCCTATGTTGAAGGCGAATCGCTGCTCCTCTTCCTCGACTCAAAAGGCATAGCCGTGTCCACGGGATCGGCCTGCTCCTCTCACAAGCTGCAGCCAAGCCACGTACTGCTCTCTTTGGGCCTTAAGCCGGAAGAGTGCCACGGCTCCCTGAGGGTCACCATGGGCCGCTCGAACACCAGAGAAGAGGTGGACTATGTGGCCGAGAGCATAAAAGAAGCTGTGGAGAGGTTTAGAAGCATATCTGCTCTGGGCAGGAGATCATATTGATAGCAATTGCGACCCCGCCAAAAAAGCCGCCAGCGCCACTGCCATTCCCTTTTTTAGCGCTTTTTGCGATCCAGTCGCATCCCCTCTGGCGATCTTCAGCACAGATTGCAGGAAGAACAGATCCGCCACTATTACTATTGCCAGATAGGCCCTGCCAAAGGGCGGGAAGATGCCGAGCACCACAGCCGCCAGGGCAAAGGCCGCGGCCAGGGCCGCAGAGGCGCGCTCGCCCGCCAGGATTGGCAGCGTCCTAGCTCCGCCCGCCCTGTCGCCGGCAATGTCCTCGATGTCTTTGGCGATCTCCCGGCTCATGCTGACCAGAAAGGAGAGCAAAAAGGGAACCTGGTTTGCGAAGAGGCCCGCCGTGCCCGCGGCTGCGCCCCCGAAGAGAAAGGTGGAGCCGGTGAGAAAGGCGACACATATGTTGCCCGCAAGCGGCGTGGCCTTGAGGTTTCTGGCATAAAGAAACAGAAGTGCGCAGTTGAAGGCGGCCACTGCCAGGCAGATCTGGTTCACAAGGCCAGCGAAAAGGCAGCCCGCTGCAAAGAGGGCCAGAGAATAATAAAGAGCCGCCCGCGCGCTCATGCGGCCGCTGGGAATGGGCCGCTTTGGCCTATTTATGGCATCGATCTCTCGATCATAGTAATCATTGATGGCGTTTCCTGCGCCTGTAATCAGAAAAACCGTGAGAAATATGAGTGCTACAGCCCAGGGTTTCAATCCCCCGGCTATGGCCAGGCCGATGATGGCTGCTGCTGTAGCCATTATGCAGTTGAAGGGACGCAAGATCTCCCAGTATGCCCTCAATGAAAAAGCCCCTGCGGCCCCTAGCCGGAGATGCCGCGCAAAATATAGAGCAGATAGAACTCAGTTAAGTAGCTATCGATGTGGCGGCGAGCAGGCTTGTCAAAAGAAATCTCCTGAGGGGGCTTTGCGAGCTTTATCAGATATGTGCTGCTGGCGGGAACCTTCTCTCTGTAAATGAGGCCGGAGCACTGCAGCTTGCCTACTATCTTTGAGCACTTGCTGCTGTCGATGGACAATAGCCGCCGCAGTTCCGACTGAAACAGGCCGCTTCCTCGCGAGCCGATGAGATCAAGTGCTCTCTCCTGCAGAGAGGAGAAGCTATTCCCTTGCTTTCCTGACATTTTTACCACTTGTCCGGAATTAAAACTTGATTTATTTTGATATACTGTAATGGTGCTCTCTTGATATAAATAATTTTTGTTGATATGCACTTTTGCCGGAATATATTGGAATATGTCCTGATAATAGTAAATTTATTGAACCACTAATTTAGATCACGATATTTTGCAGGCAGCATATCCGGATTGTGTGGCCCGCTCTTGCCTCGTCTTTGTCCTGAGCAGGCGCAAAAATCTAGCTTGACTTCTGCCCGAAAGGCTTCTTCGGGGTGGCAGTGATCATGGTTCGCCAGGTGATATCGTCGAAATACAGAGCATCAAACCACATCCAGTAAAAGCGATTGGCATTCACGAAGGAGTAGCCGTCTGAGTGATCATCATACCTATCATAAGGATCAGCCAGAATTAAGACATCATCCCACGGATCGCTTGCGTTCCGATAGTCGTATCCAACGGCTATAGCCCAGTGTCCGCTGAGATCTATCCATTCCACCAGGGTTGGAATGCCGCGGCGGATATTGTCGCGCAGCCGCTCTAATGCAGTGCCGTCTCCCTTGTCCTCAAACTCAAGCTGCACAGAAAAGCCGTTCTTCTCAAGCCAGGCAACCATCTCTTGCGGTTTGGTCCCGGGCTTGGATGAATTAAAGTCCCTTGTGCCGCATTCTTGAGCTATTTTCATTTCGGCTCTTTCATTTTCCTCAATACCAGGCAATCCGTAGAATTCGGCCAGAGAAAGCAATGCCGCCGGGCCGCAGGTATAGTCGGTAGTCTGCTGATAGGCCTTCAAATTGGGGATGAAATCAACGTTTTCAGAGGCCGAAAGTGATTGCCGTGTCTATTCCGGGAAACCAGGCAATAGCGGTATCATTGGGATAAGTCTGGGGCATCCTTTGCCTCATTTAGTCCGGCGCAGGAGAAAAAGAGAATCATAACCAGAATTGATAGGGGAACAGAGGTCAATTCTTTCATTATTCCTCCTTTTGCACAGCCTCTTTTTTGGAAGGGACAAATGGAATGAGCCCTGCTTGAACCAGCTCTTCCTGGATAGGCAGGGGCAGCACGCGGGCATCGACCGCCAGACCGTTAACTTTAACCCACCAGGCCAGAGGATTCGACTCCATTTTGGAGCGCCGCCACCACTTCGGATCCATCTGGTACATTTCGAGGATATCCTTTATCTGTCGGGCCTTGTCGGCAGCGGTCCTCTGACTGACTCCAAAAAGGCCGGAAAGCTCTTCTGCTTTCATATGGGGCACCTGAGATTTATCGAAGAGAAAGTTGACATTGCCCAGTGAATATACAATTGCCGCCGCCCAGACATCCTTTCTGCCCCTCTCCAGTGGCGAGGGCCTTTTTCTCGCCAGGGCCGCTGCCATTTTGCGGGCAAGCTGTGCATACTCTTCATCCAGGTGCTCGCAGCAGACGGCATCGGTCAGGGCTACTATTTCGTCATAGGCGGGCTGCATTTTGGCTGGGATAGAATCTGGTTTCTTTTTGGACATGGTGTACCACCTTAACTCAAAGAATCGTCGATTACGCCAGGTCGGCCCCTTTTCCGAAGTCTAAAGCCAAGGCCCCATCGGAAGATCTCACAAATGTTGTATTCATCTCCTTCTCGCCGGATTACTCCGCTATTTTCAAGGAGATCGAGGTCATTTGGCTCAACATCCAGATCTTTTCGACTTAAGGGTATGAACTTCTTGTCGTCAGATATCACTTTTATCTTATCGAATACATGCTCAAGGTCCCGGTTCTCGTCACCAGTGTCCTTTACTTTTTGCTGGCTGCAAGGAAGCAATGATTTTCTCATACCCTGGGGAACAAGGACGCGATCATCCAATGAAGAGCCTATAGATTTGCCTGAAGCAAGGCTGAGGAATCTGACAACATCTCTAGCCTGGAGCTGGCCATTATAATCTGTTAGAGCGTAAATTACCCAGTTAGCAGTAATTGCTTCTCGGGAGTTTTCGTGGCCCAGCTTCCGCCCCCATAATGGAATTAGAAGCTGAGCTAATTGTTCCTTTTCCATATCCTGCAACATATTAATTTTTTCACGTTCCAATGCTTTTGCCTTCATTGAAATCCACGCGAATAAACGCAAAGCTTCAACGCTGCTCCAATTTAATTCGTAATTCCGGTATACAGCAATAAACTGAGACGAATTTTGGGGAATAGCATTTAATACCATATCCTTCCGGATAAAGATAAGTATGCCCAAGGGACGCGAAACCTGCTGTTCCAGCCAATTAGGAACATCTTGCAGCAAAGACCTCACCGCAGTCTGCTCTTTTTCATCAGAAGAAAGCTTCAAGAAATAGTTTTCCAAGCCGTCGATAATTGCGACTACATTTAATTTCTTTTCACGAAGGTAATCTGGGAATCTACGTCCAGCTCCCGGTTTCGCTATCTCGAACCCTGAACTCCAAGCGATATAATCAAGCCAGTAATCCCGCCATTTGCTCTCACGGGCGTCCTCTTGAATGCGATCCCGAATATCATCATATACGTCTTCCCAACTATATGGTATAGATAGGCCAAGGTTTTTGGCCGAATTATTCTTTGCTTCATTCACGAGGTCCATAGCGTCCGGTTTTAAAAATGCAGGCTTAAGAACGGGAACGATAACCGCATTCGTCTGAACATTTCGAGAGACATCCGATCCAAAACGACTCCAATCCTTTGAACGGGCCAATTGAAGGTAGGTTAATGTTTTTCCTGAGCCTTTTGCACCGATAACAACGGCTATCGGAACCCTCGTACTGAATTCGGATACAAGCCTACTCAAAGGACGTATCCTCAGGTAGTCAGTAACATTTCCGGCTTCTGCGTAGATAATGTTATTAGCATATTCCGAAAGAGATCTTCGTTTTTCCTCCAATCCAAAAACAGATTGCGTAACATTTGGAAGCCAATCCAGGATCTCGGCCAGGTCGTCTGAGAATCTAGATTTCTTAATAAGCCCTACGGCCTTATCCCATGATACAGGAAGAACTGCAAGGTCTTTATCGAAAGCAGTAACGGCGCAAATCGCAGTAGGCTCCTCATTGGAATTATCATCAGACGACACCCACATGTTTTCCAAAGCACTTATAATCTCCTTCTTGTGCTTGTCCAATTCTCCAGAAGGATAATCTCCGGGCACTTGCGAGATAATCAAGGATGGCAAGGGCTGATCAGATCTTCTCGATGGAGCCTCTCTTGCCAGTAACTGCAGCAGTAATTTCGTACCATTAATGGATTGAGCACTTAGAGTTGTTACCAGAACACGATATACTCTCGGATCGAGAAGAAGGGATGCTGAAATCTCAGAGAGGCCAGCTCTAAGATCGATGATTACAAAATCTACACCTAGTTCCTCTCCGAGCTTGGATAAAAAGCGAGTCATGATGTATTTATCTTTTGATCCCTGGACAAGATGCTCGGGTTTGATATCAAGTGAGATGAATTTATCCATCGAACGAAAGGCCGGCATGATGTAGATGCCATTAGCTGAAGCATCTCTTAATCGATTTGCCGCTAATCTAATGCTCTTTGTTGCCTTTGCATCGGGGTCTCCATGTATCAGCGAAAGAAGGTCCACATACGAAATAGGTGGGCGCATTCTGTCCATAAAATGCCAGGAAATGCCTGGAGCTTCCAGATCCCCATCAATTAGAAGGACTTTGAATTTTCTGTTCTCTACTAAAGCCATGGCCAATGCAAGCGCTTGGACGGTCCTTCCCACTCCGCCCTTAAACGAATGAAAAGCTACTATGGGCGGCTTGATCTCATCTTCTGGTTGATCTTCCAGCACCGTTCGTCGAATTGCAGACGGCCTGGAAAATGATGGCTTGACTCGATGTCTCCCAAGTTCCTCTTCAGTCTCTTCCAGATAGACAGGAAGTACTCTGGGTTCGTTATCGATATCTCGTTCCAGTTCAATTTCCATTTTTTCTTCATTAAATCTGGGTGCAAATTCACTAGCAAGCCATTTTTTTGCGTCCTCAGTTTTGCCCGGGTGAATGCTTAGCGAAAGCTGATCCCAATATGTCCGAGCATAGTGCAACCATTTTGGCCAGTCTTCTGTTTGACTCAACCTTACAAGGACCTCTTCAACATCAAGCCAGGTAAAGAGGCTAATATTATCAGGGATCATCATATTGTCTCCTGTAAGTAATCCTTAATATATTTTTCAGCTTTATCAAACCACTCAAGCAGGAGTTTTTCTTTTGTTGGCTCCATTTTCACTCCATACCGCCATGCTTCGTGTGATCTATAAATTTCTCTGGGAGATTTTATGTTTATGCTACTATTTAATGTGAATTTAGGAGGAGGATTGATGTCGCTTGCAGAGATCATGAGTTCCTCAAGCCACCAATCGAGTCTATGCCCATGATCGGGCATATTTTTGCTATTCATTTTATACGTTTTATCTTTCTCATTAATATACATTGATTTTAATCCGCATTCTACAGAGTAAAATCTCAGCAGATAGTGCGACGGATCTTCCCCTTTTAATCCGTTTTCCCAGTGGTCCCTGAAAGCTTTCTTAAACTGGCTGAAACCGGCATGGATCTTATCATCGGAACCGCTCATTTTATCCATCCTTTTAATTTTCCTCTAAGTCCGAGTCCGTAAATAGATTTCGATAGATGATCAATCAGTTCATCCACCTCTTAACACATCCATCAGCTCCTGGGATATGGCAGCGGGAATTTGGCTCGAATCTCCCGGCTTCTGAGCACCGGCAAATCCAGCTCCGCTAGAATCTTCTCAATTCTCTTTCTCTCTTCTGAGCGCAGGGACTTTCTGTCAAGATAGGCATAGCTCGCCTTCGATTTTCTGCATGCCTCCTCCACTACATCACGATTTACTCCAGCCATCTGGTAATTGGAGAAAAGATGCCCGAAGGCCACAGCCGCCTTGAACATGAGTTCCGTCTGCCTGGCCACATAGTGCCCTCCGCCAAAGCCTAAAAACACAGGCAGCTCCTTTGCCTCCAGCGCTAAAATCGCCCTGGCAACCGTCTCCCCTGCCTGCCTATCCTGCCATTCCTTCAGTGTGCTGCCGATCTCGGCAAAGAAGCAGGGCGTCTTCAGGTCCACAGGCCCGTGATGGGTGGCCTCGGCAGATACCGCATAGCCAGGAAGGGCAATGTTATGCAAAAATGAGCACAGGCCGCCAGGCGCAGCCGCAGAGAGCCGGCCCAGGCCGTCTTCCAGTATGCCGGTGAAGTGCCCTCCAAGCCAGGGCAAACCAGCTTTGGCCTCATGCCGGCTGGCAAAGACCACCATCTCCGGCTGCAGCCCTAAATCGGCCAGCCGATCATCCAAGCCGCAAAGCTCCGTCTGCTTTCCATCGTGAATTATCAGGCATAGCCGTCCGTAAGAGCTGTAGCCCTTCCGGCACTGCCAGGCCGATATCTCCAGTAGACGCTCGTAAATATTGAGGCTTGCCGGATCTGCCCGAGAGCAGACTACGGCAATATCACCGGGCAATGCAATCCTCAGATCTCTTTGCCCACATCCAGCATCTTGGCCACCATGGGCGCGTAATCGATTTTGCTGGCCTTGATCTCAGCGAGGGGCATGATCACGAGCATGGGCCGCTCCTTGATGAGGCCCTGGACAGAGAGAGCGCGAAGTTCCTTATCCATGCGGCTCTTTAGCTCCGGATAGCCTGTGGACAGGAAGGCGCCGAAGATCTCTCCCGGCTGCAGATAGCTGAACAGAGGCGCTCCGATCCTGCGGAAGGCCTGGTAAACCTGGGAAAGATCTTCGCGATCGTGACCGTGCCTGATGCGGACATGATAAAAGGACATCAGCTCGCAGCAGATCTTCTGCCAATCCACGTAGGCCTCGCGAGTCAATAGGCCGCTTTGGAAGAACTTGGTTCGCTTTCCTGAAATGGTGGGCCGGGAGATGCCGGTCCTCCGGGAAAGCTCCAGGTCGGAGAGCATGGGATATTTCACAAAGGCGTAGAGTGTGAGCTTGTCCTTCTCTGTGAGGCGCGAGTCCTCAGTTAAAGCGGCCTTGGGCGGCATTATCTCCCCAGAAAGATCGGATCTGGTGAGATCAAAGAGGCCGTTTACTGCCAGGGCGGCATCAGCCGAGTAGCTGGAGACCTGGAAGGGGTAATGAAAATAATGTATATCCTCCACAAAATCGCTATGGTAGTATTCATCGATGATCGGATCGAAGTTCACCCGGAAGTCTGTGAGACTTCTGGAGTAGAAAGTTGATACTGAATCGGTATCTGTAGCAATGTGCGAGACGCAATTGGGATAGCTGACCCAATTTCGGTAGGAGGGCGATCCATTTCTTACCTCAAATGGGGCTGTCGGACTGTATTTCACAAAGACGGAGGTCAGGATTTCGGCACCTACAGCTTCTCCAGAAGGCACATTTAAAAGTTTTATGAGTTTCCAATCTCTAAACTTTCTTTTGCTCTTGAATATAGTTGAACGATCAACGCCTATATTAGAAGCGAGATCTATGTCACTGAGCCCCGGATATCTGGCAAGACCGTAAAGAACTAACCTCTCCTTTGATGTCAATTTTAGCTGCATTCGCATAATACATACATTTTTAAGTATTTATAGGTTGCCTAATCTTAGATTTGTATTCACCTTCTATGAAGGGAGATTAGTTAAGCATTTTCTCTCCGGACGGAGAACGGAAAATCATGCCCAGGAACTACAAAATCGGCAACTTCCATTATTCTCTGCATGCTGGCCACGGCCATGTCACGATTGACATGCAATGCAGGCGGAACTTTCTTTAGGAAGTTTCCAAAGGTAGGAAGCGCATCGCCTGATATTACTATTACCCCGGGTCCATTGCCCTCCATCTCAACCTGCACTGAAATGCTGTCCATGCTGTGGCCGGGTGTTGCCAGGACCCAAACGCCGGGTGCAATGATATCACCCTCCTTTGCCGCCAGGACTTTCGCATGGGAAAAAAGATGATTGTTGCCACAGTGATCGGGATGGGAATGGGTATTGACAATGCAGTCGATCTCCTCCGGCTTTACGCCAAGCTCTGCCAATGCCCTGCAAAGCGGCTCTTCTTCACCCTGAAGGCCGCTGTCCACCACAATCTTATGCCGCCCGCTGATAATCATGGTCACTGAAGACCTGGCGTCCAAGATCCGGCCGCACTCGTCCCTTTCAATCGAACCGGGCTTGAGAAGGAATACCGCGGGCATCAAGCCAGATACAGCTTTTGCAGCTTCTCGTAGAGCCTCTCCACCTGAGCCACGGCTGTGCCGATATACTGGTGCGGATCCAGCATTGCCTCTATATCCTTAGCATTCAGGCGGCTCATGACAGTCTCGTTCTCCAAAAGAACATCGGCCAGCTCCCTCTTCTGCTCGAAGGCAATCATTGAGCTTTGGCGCATGATCTCGTGCGCCTGCTGGCGGCCTACGCCCTTCTTGGCCAGCTCCACCATCACATTCTCAGCCATATTCAGTCCGTGCAGCATTGTCAAATTGCGCTCGATATTCTCAGGCCGAAGCGACAGCCCGCGAAGTGTGCGCGTGGCCAGGGTGATAAGATGGTCGGTGAAGATGAAAGCCTCCGGGAAGACTATGCGTTCACAGCTACTGTTGGTCAGATCGCGCTCATCCCAGAGGGGAATGTTCTCAAAGGCGGGCAGGATTTGTGCTCGCACAATTCTGGAAAGGCCGCATATCTGCTCCGACTTGATCGGATTTCTCTTGTGAGGCATGGTCGATGAGCCCACCTGCTTTTTGCCGAAGCCCTCTTCGACCTCGGCGATCTCAGTGCGCTGCAACGTGCGCATCTCCACGAATATCTTGTCCAGAGTTGATGCGACAAGCGCCATCCAGCAGACCATTTCTGCATGCCGGTCGCGCTGCACCACCTGATTGGAGACATCCACTTCGTTAAGACCGAGGTGCTCCATGACCCGCGTCTGAATCGCCATTCCCATCTGGCCATAGGCGGCCTGAGTGCCCACAGCCCCGCTCATCTTGCCGACAGCCGCGCGGGGCCGCATTTGCACCAGCCGCTCGATATGGCGAGCGATCTCCGAGGCCCAGATGGCGAATCGCAGGCCATAGGTGGTGGGCACGGCAATCTGGCCGTGCGTGCGACCGGCACAGACCAGGCTTTTATTATCAATGGCCTTTTCCAGGAGAAGCGCCAGGAGCATCTTCAATTTGGACTGCAGCACATCCAGGGAGGCCTTGATCTGCAGGCCGGTGGCAGTGTCCAGTATGTCGTTGGAGGTGGCTCCCAGGTGGATCCACTCCCCAAACTTCGGAGCGCACTCAGCCATGGCCAGGACTGTGGCCATCATGTCATGGCCTATCTCATCCTCGATCTGCTTGGCCCTTTCCGGGCGGGTGGCCTCGGCTGCGGCGGCAATCTCAGCGGCTGCGCCAATGGGAATCATGCCAAGCTCCTCTTCGGCCTGGGAGAGGGCCGCCTCCACGCGGAAAAGACAGCGCAGCCGATAGTCCTCTTCCCAGATATCCTTCATCTCTTTGGTGCCGTATCGAAATTCGATGGGGTGAATAGACATAGAGGGGGGGATGGTTTGAGGGGTTGATGGAACTTTTGGTCGAAGGAAGACGTGCAGCGGCCACAAACATCAGGAAGACCAGCCCCATGACTGGCATAAGATTGCGGTTATTCTCCTCCAGTCTCCCTGAGGCGCAGCCTTCCTGTTATAAATATAACTTCCATCAACTATTATCACTATGAAATACACAATTATCCTCGAACCGCAGGACGAGGGGGGTTACACGGTTCGATGCCTTGAATTGCCGGGAGCCATAAGTCAGGGCGAAACGAAAGAGGAAGCTGTGGCAAACATCAACCCGTTCTCGGCAGCGTGCATCGTCGCCGGAAGCGCGGCCAGTATCACCGCCATGGCGGCCCAGCGGATCGCTCCGGTGATTTTTCCTGCCCTGTGCATGAGGTTGTGTCTCCTTCCGCGCTCCGCCGCCGACACACCCCCGGCGTCTTAGCACCCCAAAGTGCATTTGCCCGGCCAACCGGCTCGACACCGGCGCGGAACATCCGACAATCCGCGGTGGCGAGCTAACACACTCGCATTGCGACTCTTACGCGCATGGCGATCGCGTCCTCCGGGCGATTAACCAGTGGGTTCGGCTGAGTGAAGAGGGATGACTGTCAGAAAATCAGACGAAAAAGGGCCGCGCCATCGGACACCACGACCATCGCAATATTCGCGGCGCGACGTTTGTCCGTGGCCGTAGCGGAATACAGCTGTCTTTGCGAACAGCGGCGATCCTGGCAGAAGCGACCGCGCCCCTGAGTGACATACCCAGAGGCGCAAGCGCTGCGGATCGCCCCCATAGGAGCTTTGATCAGTCATCTTGCACTTTGGTGACCAGAGGCGTGCAGCGCCGCCGCGGGCGCGACAGGTGCGTCAAGCCAACGCTTCGGCGGATGTTCCGTGTGGTACGAAAAGCGGGTGAGCGCGAACCCAGGTGAGCTGTCCGACGATTTGTGTCAGGAAACCGTACACATGATCTTCCCTACTTGTGCGCGGACTGCTGCACGGGCGCGTTGAGGAAGGCGAGGAGATCGCCGACATCGCTCTCCGACAGCGTGGGCCAGCCGATGCCGATCTGCTGGCTCTCGCGGTACATGCGGCCGCCATGCGCCCACAATTCAGTGGCGAGGGCAACCGAGGTATAGCTCCTTCCGCGGCCGCGCAACGCCGGCGCGCGGCCGGTCCCCTGCGCCTCTGCGCCATGACACCGGCTGCAACCGCGCCAGGAGAAGACGCTCTCACCCACGTGCGGCGATCCAGTCGGTTCCACGTATCGCAGGCTGTAGAGGAAGGCGAACAGATCGGCCATTTCCTCTCCGCCGAACTGCGGACGCTCGATGCCGCGCTCCTTCATGGCGCGTTCCATCTGCGGAGCGTGGTTCCACATCAGGCTGCCGAACTGCGTGAAGGTGGGCGGCAGGTTGCGCGAGGGGCCCAGGTTCGGACCGACTCGCTCCCCTTCTTCATCTTTAATCGCGTGGCAGCTAGTGCAGGATTTGCCCTGGAATACTTTCCAGCCGTGCTCGGGATCGCCGGCCAGCGGTTGTGGCTTCGAGACCTGACGCGCGTACGCGAACAGGTCGCGCAATTCGTGTCCCTCGAAGCGCGGCCATTCCACGCCGGCGTCATGCATATGCGCCTGCATGACCGACCCGTGATTCCACATCGCTTGCGTCCAGGCCATCGGGGTATTCACGCCGGTCACCTCGGCTAAATCCGGCCCGACTGTCCCGCCTTGTCCGTGCACGGCATGACAACGCACGCAGCCTTTGGCGGCGAACAACTGCTTGCCGTGCGCCGCGTCGCCGGCTTCATCGGCCCGCCGCGAGATATACAAGTACGCCAGAAGCTGCGCGACTTCCTCGTAGGTCAGCGATGGATAGGAGACCTTCTCGACGCGCATGCGGTCCCACATTTGCGGTGCGTGGTTCCACATGGCGGTGACCAACTGCGCGACGCTGGATTGCGCCGGTTGGCTGCGCCCGAGGTCCGGCGCGAGTGTCCCGCCGACGCCATTCACGGCGTGACAGCGCACGCAGCCTTTACTCTTGAAAATCGCGCGTCCCTGCACCGGGCTGGCGGCCAGGAAGGTGGACCATCTCTCTTGTGCGCGCCGGCTCTGTGTCGCCAAGATGCCGCCGAAGCCCAGCACCGCGGCGATCGCGATCACCCCCCAGACCAGCAGTCGACGTGGAATTTCAATACGCACGGCCGTCCTTGTAATTCACGCAGGCACGCCAGCGGCCATATGGCTTCCCGCTCGGCATGCATCACTCGCGCCCAACTTCGCGCGGCGCGGCAGCTTGCCGGACTCGGCGCCGCTTCTTGCCATGTCAGGCGCGGCACGCTGTCCGAAATCCGTACACGCGCCTCAATTCGCGGTTTCCTCCCGAAACTCGCGCAATTTGCGGTAGAGCGTGTCGCGCGAAATTCCCAGGAGCAACGCCGCCTTGCTGCGATTGCCTTCCGTCAGCCGGAGCGCGCGTTCGATCGCCAGCTTCTCCAGCGGCTCGATCGCCAGCGTCTGCTCCGTGCCCCTGGCCAGCACCTCGCGAAAGCCCGCCGGGTCCAGCAGGGGCTTGACTTCCCTGTCGGTAATGACCTGCGGGTCGTCGCGCGAGAGCGCCGACACGTTTTCCAGCACGTTCTCCAGTTCGCGCACGTTGCCCGGGAACGCGTACTTCAGCAACAACTCCATCGCGGCGCGGCCGAGGGTGATCTGGCGGTCGTAGCGCTGGCTGAGCCGCTGCCCGTAATGTTGGCAGAGCACCAGGATGTCCTCCGGCCGGGCGCGCAGGGGAGGAATTTCCACGACGACGGTCGCGATGCGGAAATAGAAATCCTGGCGCAGGCATTCGGCGCGCAGCTCCGCGTTCGGCCGGTTGGTGGCGGCGATGATCCGCACGTCCGTCGGGACCGCCTTGGCGCTGCCCACCGGACGCACTTCTTTTTCCTGCAAGGCGCGCAGCAGTTTCACCTGGATGTCCTTGGGCATCTCGCCGATTTCATCCAGGAATACGGTGCCGCGATTGGCGGACAGAAAAATCCCTGGCCGGTCGCTGAACGCACCGGTAAACGATCCACGGCGGACGCCGAAGAGTTCGCTTTCCACCAGCTCGCGCGGAAAGGCCGCGCAATTCACCGGCACGAACGGCGCCGATGCTCGCGGGCTGGCGCCATGGATGGCGCGCGCCAGCATTTCCTTGCCGGTGCCGGTCTCGCCAAGGATCAACACCGGCGTCTCGGTTTCCGCCGCGGTGCGCGCCCGTTCCATCACGCGCTGCATCAGGGGCGACACGTACACCAGCGACTCGAACGACGGGCAGTACTTCTGAACGTTGGCTTCCAGTTGCGCCACCCGGGAGCGCAGCGCAAACACTTCCATCACGCGGCCCACTTTGCGTTGCACGGCATCGGGCTCGAACGGCTTGGTCAGGTAGTCTTCGGCGCCGCGCTTAATGGACTCTACCGCGGTTTCGATGGTAGCGAATCCGGTCATGATGATGATCGCCAGGTCGGGATCGCGCTGGTGTAGCTTGTCCATGAGCGTCAGGCCATCGGTCAGCGGCATGATCAGGTCCAGCAGCGCGAGGCAGATGCGCGGGTTGCGCTCGTGCGCCGCCAGCGCCTCTTCGGCGGAGTGCGCCACCTCGACGCTATACCCCTGCTGCGACAAGAATTCCTTCAGCGTCCCGGTCAGGCTCGCGTCGTCATCCACGACCAGGATGGTGCAGTCTTGCGCGGTGACCGATGCTGTCATGCATGCGCTCCTTGAGGAACGCCGGCCTCATGCCAGAGCGGCAGTTCCACGATGGCGGTCGTCCCCTTGCCGGGTTTGCTGTCCAGACGCACCGAGCCGCCGTGCTCGCTCAGGATGTTGGCGGCGATCGCCAGCCCCAGGCCCGTTCCCTTGCCGGCAGGCTTGGTGGTGAAGAAGGGCTCGAAGATGCGCGGCAGGTTCGCCGCATCAATGCCGCAGCCGTCGTCGCTGACCTCGACGCGCACGCGCTCCTGATCCAGGCGGCGTGCGCGAATGCGGATCGTTCCCTGCTCCGGTACGGCGTCCAGCGAGTTGCTGACCAGGATCAGGAACAGCGCTTCCAGTTGATTGCGGTCCGCCAGTACTTTCGCGCCGTTCAGCGTGCCGACGTCAAGCTGCAGGCGGGCGCGTTTGGCCAGCACCTGCGGCGAGAGGAAACTCACGACCGACTCGACCGTCCCGGCGATCGACTCGGGCTGCTTGTGCGTCTGCGGCCGGCGGCTGAAGTCCAGCAAGCGCCGGACGAATTGCTGGCAGAAGCGGATGTTGCCTTCGAGTTGCTCCAGGTCGGGCGCAATCTCGCGCGAGGCCCGGCTGCGGATCATGCTCATGCGCAGCAGCATCGCCGCCAGCGGCGTATTCAGGTGGTGCGCCGTCCCCGCCGCCATCTTGCCCATGGTGGTCAGCTTCTCGATTTGAAGAAGGGTTTCGCGCAGGCGCACGCGCTCCCGAATGTCGTTGGTGACTTCCAGAAAATACGTTTCTCCGGAATCCTCCTGGAACGGAAGCAGGCTGAGCAGCACTTCGATCTCGGTACCTTCTTGGTTCCTCCGCACGGTCTCGAAGTCGAACACCGCGTCGCCTCGCCGGACGCGGCGGAGAAACTCTTCCAACTCGCTCTGTTTCGCCGGCGGCACGGTCGGCAGCCCGACTCCCATGACCTCGCCGCGCGAAAACCCGTACAGGCGCTCGGCCGCCGCGTTCCACTCCAGCACCTTCAGCGACCCGTCGCACAGCGCCATGGCGCTCGGGTCCACCTGCAGCAGCTTGCGGTAGCGTTCATGCGACCGGCGCAACTGCTTTTCCGCCGCCTGCCGTTCGCGCAGCACGAACCACGCCGCCCAGAACGCCAGCAGCAGCGACGAACACACGCCGCGAGTCACGTACAGGTAATGGAGGGTGAGGTAATCAACGTCGCGGAAGAAGTGCGACTCAATCAGTTCCCAGAGCGCGAACACGGCCGCCACCACGCTGATGCTCGACAGCGCCAGGGTGGCCCAGAACCATCGTCGTTGCCGGCCGTCGTGACTCATGCGCCGCCTCGCCCCGGCGCGGGTGGGCGCGGCGCCTCACCCGCGATTTCACAGCGGAGCATAGGGCGGTTGGGACACATGCGGCTGTGACCGAGGTCACGACCTGACGTGATGGCGTGCCCGGACCCGCGCCGGCGCCGGAGGCCGGCAGATCCGGAAAAGCTGTGGGAACGCGTTGAGACTCGTAGTTGTCGAAGCTGGAATAACGATTGGCGCCTTGACACCGCGGCCCACGCGCAGATCGTGGGATCGAGGGCGCTAAAGGGCGCCTGCGTGCAGTCGCCATGCGAAACACATCTGGACAAACCGAATTTCACTCTTCGCCAAAGGCAGCAAACGGGGAGCAAAGTTCTTCGCGTTTGGAAAATCGATAAACGCAGCGCCTGTGGAGGCGCCTGAATAGAGGTGATTTGGTGAGCGCGGAAGGAATCGAACCTTCAACCTACTGATTAAGAGTCTCAAGGCAGCTGCTGAAAACAAAGAGGATCAACAAGTTACCCCGGCAAAGTCCGGCGAAGTCCGGCAGAATCCGCAACCCCCGCGCAACCAGGACGCAGAAGTCTATTACGGAGCGTAATCGCAACCAGACCCGGTCCCTCCGCCCATTTCTGAATGATCGGGGCTGAAAATCAGCCAGATTCCCTGCCCCGCCGACACAATCGGTGAGGCGCCGCGCGGCCGGTTTACATCGCACAATGCCTTTCGCCACGGGCAGATGCTCGCGCTACTCGACCAGTTGGCGGCGTTGGTCGCGCGGCCCGCATCCTCAAGGTCCCGAAGCCGTTCGAAGCAGACCTCCAGCGCCTTCAGACGATCGTAGGGGTGGGACGACGCTCGGCCGAGGTAGTGGTGTCCGAGATCGGCGTGGACAGGTCGCGGTTCTCGACCGCCGGTCACCTGGCTTCGTGGGCGCGCATTTGTCCGGGCAGCCACGAAAGCACAGGTAAGCGAAGGAGCGCCGGAACAGGCACGGGGAACAACACTGTGACGGGCGCGGCATTCCATTGGCAATCGGACTGACTGGAGCCAACTGTCACGACTCGACACAAGCCGTACCACTGCTCGATGCCATCCCGCCGCTCCAAGGACTGCGGGGTCGGCCGCGCTGTCGCCCTGATTGCGTACTGGGGGACCGGGCATACGACGCAGAGAACATCCGTCGTGCTCTGCGTGCCCGCCACATCTTACCTCTGCTCGCAATGCGCAATACGGAAAACGGCAGCGGTTTGGGACGACGGCGCTGGGTCATAGAACGCACCTTCGCGTGGATGGGGAACCAGTTCCGTCTTCGCCTGCGGTATGAAAAAACGAGCAGATATAACACGAGGCATTCTGTCGCTCGCTTGGGTGCTGCATCTGCTGGAATTTCCTACATGGTCAATTCCCGTGATCCTGCCTGCTAAGCCGACACCAGTCCACTGTGAAATTGAAGCCGAGTGCGATCAACTTCCCACATCCGAACTTCGCGCCCGCGTAGGTTCAGTTGTGTTTTTCCATGTTGAAAAGTTCCTGATGCAGCAAGGGTCGCGGCAAACTCCGGTTCACTTTTTCAATTGACGAACATAGGTTGCGAGTTCATTTACCTCGTCGGACGTCAACTTGCCTTCGAACGCGGGCATCTTGTTTTTGCCCTTTGCAATCGCGGTCGCGAGCTCTGCTTTGGTTTTCTTCTGGATTTCAGGCGCGCGCAGGTCCGGTATGTTGAACTTCTTGCCCATGGCCGTATTGCCACTCGCATCCGCGCCGTGACACATGGCGCACTTGGCTTTGAACAGTGTCTCGGTTGCTGCCCCTTGCGCATGAGCGGCGGGCGTAATGACTGCCGATATCAGCAGCATACACACTGCAAAAATCGCGCAGGTGTTCAATGACTGTGACATTCTTGTGCTCCTCCTGTTGATTATTCCTCGTGGGCCATTTAGCTCCAGGTCGACAATAAGCGCCGCACAACACCAGGGGGCCAACAATCGGCCGCCTGAAGGGGCTCGCCTAGAAGTGATATTCCAACGTAGCCGTGAAGACATGCGCCATGTAACCGGGCGTGTCAGCACCTAAGAACAACATCCTTTGCCGGCCACATCAGCGCCACCTCCGTGTCTAGAATGTGTACATCACCGAAAAGCCGGCGGCATGGACTCCGTAGCTTGGCGACTTTTCGTTAGTGGGAAGATAATTCGTGCCCGTCCCGAACTGCATTCCAGCGTAGGCCCAGTCCGTGGCCATCAGGCGCTGGAACATGTAAAACGCTCGCAAAGACGCCGATTTGCTGAGCGCGTATGTGGCACTCGGCCGCACCCTGATTTCGTCGTTTCTTAGCGTCGGGTAATCGGAGGCGGGGATGAAAAAGACTGCGGGCGTCCCGGCGGGGAGGGGTGGAGCAGGCGCTGCCAGAGCTAGAGGATTGTTGACATAACTCCCGCCATTGACCGCAGAATCTGTCCGTGCCCGGGTGAACATGACCTCCCCCGCCAGTTCGAGCTTACCGGAGATCAGGTTCTTTCTCCTGATTACGAAGCCGACCGTATCGATTTTGTCGCGATTGTTTTTGGACCAGTTCAGGCAAGGATCTATTTTGGCGCTGGCGTTTTTCGCCGCGACGGTAGCGAAGCAACCGCCAGAAACAATCGTATCGGCGGCTTGACCTTGAAATGTCGCACTGCTGTTGCTGCCATAGGCATCCCCTGCAGTGAGGAAACGCTGGTTGTCGTAGGTATAGAACAAATTGCCAACGAAGTTTTCACTCGCCGCATAGCTGGCATCGACACTTGCCTCCCAGAACGTTCCCTTCTTCAAACCGTAGATCGAGTTGAGGTAATCGTCGTCATTAAATTCGCCCGTGCCCTGCAGCGAGAACTTTTCGGTCGCTTGCCACTCTACGTTTGAGCGCACCTTGTGGCGATTGCGATCTGCCACCATGTACCTTCTCATGCCGACCAATTCATTGATGTTGTTGCGGCTGCCGTAGAGGGCCTGCGGCACAATGTTATTGAGGGGGGAGAAAATGGCTGCGTTGCCGGTGAGGGGCGTGGCTGGCAGGCCTGCCAGGGGGCCGAACCCGGTCAGCCCAGTCTGCTCCAGGTAACCTAAAACGCTCGTCGTTGCACCGCCCGCGGGTACGACGTTCGCCATGGGCACCAATGCCAGGAAAGCGTCTTCGTCATACTTCCCCCGGCGCCAGGAAAAGGCATAGCCCAGCCTGGCGGTAAAATTGCCCACCGTGCTTTTGCGCCACTCGGCACGCAGCGTGTGTTCATTGGTTGTAGGTGCGTCGGCGCAGTTGATCCACGAGCCGGAGCAACTGCGGTCGATTTTCTGCCAGTCGTATCCGGCCTGCAGATATTGCCTCTTCCCCACGGAACGTTCACCTTGCAAGTTGAGCTGGTTGATCTGCTTGCTATAGGCACGATTCTGATAAATGTTTGTATTGCTTCCCAGGGTTGCAGGCAGTCCATTGAGGCCGGCGAAGCGGGACACGCCACTCTTCGACTCGTTCGCATCCTGGAACAGATAGGTGTTGACCGGGGTTTGATTATCGCGGTTGTCGAACTTGTAGGCCGCGCTAAGGTTCCAATTCTTGCCCGGTTTGGCGGTTAGCTTCGCATTCAGCGTCCCTGTCACGACAAGCCCATTCAGCGACACGGCCGGCAGGCCGAATGCCAACTGCCCATTTGCGGCCGTCGAAGGGCCCAGGAAAGCGTCGTCTTGAGTGTTGCGCCCGTAAGATCCGGTCACGACCAGCTTGGCCTTGGATGAAATCTTGTAGCCAGCGGTCACACTAAACTGGTTGAACTGGTTGCTCGGCGCACTCGCCATGGTCGCAGACTTTGTCGGATCGTTCACGTCCTGCCAAGTCATGGACTTGACGTTGTTGTTGAAGAACGAACCGTAATACGCGAGCGTCAAGAAAAGCTTCTTGAGCTTGTAACTCACGCTCGCATTGGCCTGCTCGGTGTTCCAGTCCACCAGATCGGGCATGATGATGGCATTTTCACTGACCTGCGATGTAACAGCGCCAAGCGCCTTGCGGCCCGCCTTATGCTCATGACTGAAGCTGATCGGAATGTCCCATTGTTGATCGGGGCTGTAGCTGAACCCGGCGTCGATCCTGGTGCGCTTGGTGGCAAGATCGACGTTGTGAAAATCCGGAACATCGGCCGCACGTATGTTGGCCAGCGCAGTTAACTGAGCCGCAGTAGGCGGAGTCAGCACGCCGGCACTGTTGAGGACGCTTCCCGTTCCCGCGATCGGATCGAACGACCGGAAATTGACATTGTTGGCGTTGACCTGCGGCACCTTGGGCGCGACCCAATTTGCCGGCAAAGTAAGGTTGTTGGTACCCGCGCCCAGGTACGGCGTCTGGTAGGCGTCAGAGCGGTTCGCCAGCAGCTCGTCATAGGCGAAGGTGAACCGGAACTTGCCCTGTTTCCCGAAGTCGGCGGACAGATTGCGAGTTTCGAGGCCGAGATTCGTGCCGCTGAGGCGCCAGCGCCACGTACTGCCACTGTCGTAGGCAGCACCGCCGCGCAGGTCGAACTTGCCGACGCCGAAGGGGCCTTGATTCTGCAGGCCGTTGTATTCGCCGAACTTGAATGAGTCGTCGCTGACGCCGCCAACACCGACTTCGACCTTTTTTTCAGGCGTGGTCTGACTCGCAGCAGTAGTTTGAGCAACCGCGTTGACCTTATAGCCGGCCAGCACGGCGAGCATCAGAACGATAGCGATAAGCGCGCCGCGCGCAGCCCGCACCGAACGGGTGACAAAATCTTTTCTATTCTTATCGTTCATGATTGCATCCTTCCCCGATTCAATATTGTTATCGCTGGAATTTGGCGCCGGCCGGATGATTCGAGCCGTGGACCAGCGAGTGGCAATTCAGGCACCCGCGGTAGTTCCCCTGAGCAGGCGGGCTCTGGCTCGCCAGCGGTAGCCGGCCATTGGCGGTTGTCACGTTCCCGCTCGGCAGGTTTGCACCACTGTAAAGATTCTTGCCGTGATCACCGCTATGACAGCTTTGACAGAGCATCGGTGACCGCATCTTCAAAAGCGGCGATAGATTCGAGCCGTGCGGCGTGTGGCAGTTGGTGCAGTCGTCGACAACAGGGGCGTGCTCCCAGAGGAAGGGGCCGCGCTTTTCCGCATGACAGGTGTAGCAGGTCTCGTTAACCGAGTTCTTCACGAGCAGCGTCGGACCGGTCGAGCCGTGCGGATTGTGGCAGTTGGAACACGTCACTTTGCCGACCGCGATCGGGTGCCTCGAGAAGCGCTGAATCTGTGCCCGCTGGGTTTTGTGGCAGGCAAAGCAGACTTCGGGCTGCGTCAGCTTGTTGAATACCCTCTGGATGGGGACGTGTGCCTCATGGCAATCGCTGCATGCGACGCCGCGGGTTTCATGCTGGCTGCCCGACCAGTTCGTCCGGGGAAGAATGCGGGACTCGTGGCAGGTAAGACAGGCTGCGTTTCTCACCTCCGCAGACGACAATTTCTTCGACTTGGCTCCGAAAACGACATCCGGCGACTTGTTGCCCGGATCGTTCTGGTGTTCGGCGCTCTCGCCGTGGCAGGACTGGCAGCCGGGGGTGCGCTCATCGGCCTTCACGCCATGTTTGGTCTGATAGATCGAGAGAACCGGCACTCTCCAGTTTTCGTCGTGGCAAACGGTGCAATTCTGATCCCCTTTAAGGGACCGATCCACCTGTGCCATCGCGGGTACGAACCCGAGAAGGCCGACGACCAGCGCGCACAGTGCAAAGAACTGATTTAATTTGTGCATCCTTCGCTCCTCTGGCATGCGGACGGGCCGCCTGACGGGGCCGCACATAATCCTGACTGGCGCACTTCCACCAATCCGCCTCAGCGCCACAACTCGCAACACGCGGCAGCGCCGGCGTGGAAGAGCGTGTCTTGTGGCCAGTTGGCGTTCGAGTAGCACTTGCATATCCATTCGGGTCCATTTCGGAAAATGTCCGCCGTGCTTTCAATGAAACGGGGTATTTTGTGTCGATAGGAGGAATCAGCGCAGATGGATTGCATGTCCGATTCCGCCGCTTGTGTCCGAAATTCGTACCAACGAGGTTCGCAATTCACGGCGGTTCGCTGCGTACCGCGATCAGGCCGAGGGGACCACCTCCTCGGGAAAATACGACTCGACGCGCGCAACGACCTCGGAGACGGCCATTTCACGGCCTTCCTGCACCTCCCAGATGGACACGATGGGAAAGAATTTCGTGAAGAGCATGTACAAGAACATGAAGGTGGCGCCAAAGCCGATGGTGATGGCGACCTCCACCCAGGTGGGCGAGTAGGTGGCCTTCGCCCACGGCAGCCGCGGCTGCGACAGGGTCGGCACAACGATGGTGAACCGCTCCAGCCACATGCCGATGTTGACGGAAATGGAGGCAATCACGCACCCGGTAATGCTGCGAGTCTTGCGGCGTGCGAGCAGGCCGACAGGGATGATGAAGCAAGTCACCACCATGGTCCAAAAGGGCACGGCGTAGCGCCCGTTGAGCTTGGAATAGAAAACGACCAAATGACTGGGATCGCTGCCATAGAACGTGGTGATGAACTCGGCGAATGTGAAATAAAACCAGAGCAACGCCATCACCAGCAATAGCAGGCCGAGATTGTTAAAGTGGATCGGCTTCAGGTAGTTCTGCAAGTTGTAGATTTTCCGGATCAGCGCCATCACGATCAACAAAGACGCGATGCCGGAAAAGATTGCGCCAACAACAAAATATGGACCGAAGATGCTGGAGTGCCACATCGGCTGCACGGTCATGGCGAACACCCACGACACGACTGTGTGCACCGAAATCGCAATCGGTATCACCAGTACGGCCATTACCGAGATGGCACGGTTGAGCAGTCGTTTCTGCTTCTCGCTCGCGCACCATCCAACGCCGAGCAGGCGATACAGCCATGCCGGCTTCGCGCCATGGTCGCGCAAGATGGCAATGTCAGGTATCAGCGGCAAGTACAGATAAATCGTGCTGGCTGTCAGGTACACGGTGATGCTGCACACGTCCCACAGCAGCGGCGAGTGGAAGTTCGGATGTAGAAGGACGTTCAGCGCGCGCTCCGGACGTCCCAGGTCCATGATCACGCTGCCTACACCGAAGAACAGCACCAGCACGGTGATGACTTCCGCGGCGCGGGTGATTGAGCGTCGCCATTCTGCGTGACACAGGCGGAGGATGGCCGAGATCAGCGTGCCCGCATGGCTGATGCCGATGAAGAACACGAAGTTGGTGATGTAGAAGCCCCAGTACACGGGCACATTGAGGCCGGTCACGCCCAAGCCCTGCTTTAACTGGTACATCCAGGCGAAGAATGCAATGGAGGTGAACCCCAGGAAGAACAACGCCAGGTAGTAAAACGGCCTGCGCGTCGCGATCACGGGTTGCAACAACACCCAGTCCTGTTCGTTAAGTCCGTGGTCCTTGCCCGTCTCCACCGCTCCACTCTCCTTGTGCCAGATAAATCACCTTGGGATGAGTCCCGAGTTCTTCCAGGGGCTTGAAGGCACGCCTGCTGCGGGCCAACGTGGCAACCGTCGAGTTATGGTCCTCGAGATCGCCGAAGTACATGGCCCCCGCGGGACAGATCTCGACACATGCCGGAACGTAGTCGCCTTCCGCCAGTTCGCGTTTTGCGGCGCGTGCCTCATCGCGAGCTTTTTGCAGCCGGTGATGGCAGAGCGTGCACTTTTCCACCACGCCCTTCGGCCTCACGGAAACGTCGGGATTCAGCGCTTCGGTAAACTCCCCGGGAAACTCGGGCTTGTACCAATTGAACATGCGCCGCGTGTATGGGCACGCGTTGGTGCAATATCGGCAGCCGATGCATCGGGCATAAATCTGTCGCACCACGCCTTCCGGGTTGATCGCGGTCGCCTGTACCGGGCAGACGCGGATGCAGGGTGGGTTGTCGCAGTGGACGCACGGCAGTGGCGTCGGTCGCATGCTCAGCCGCGGGTATTCGCCCTCGAGTTGCGGCAGCACGCTGATCCACGAAATGATGCGCCCGCGCGCCGCTTCCTTCGGCGGCACGCATGGAACATTGTTCTCCGTTTGGCAGGCGACCGTGCAGGCCTGGCAGGCCGTGCACTTCGCTAGGTCAATAACCATTCCCCAACGCGGCATGGTGCGTCCTCGTTATGCGCGATAGACCTTGACGTATGTCCAATGGGCCGATGGCACGCCCGTGACCTGGTCCGGCGGCCCCTCCACGATTTCCAGCGGATTGACGCCCCGGCACGCCCATTCGCCCCCTGACTTATGGCCATAACCGAGCGGCAAGTGCACCACTCCGGGCCGCGCGCCTTCGTAAAAACGAGCGCGCGCCTGCACGCGTCCGCGGCGTGACTCGATCCAAACCGAATCGCCTTCGCCAATGCCGAAGGTGCGCGCCGTCTCCGGGTGAATTTCCAGCCAGCTATCCCAGTTCGCGAATACGTGCACGCCGGCGATCTGCTGCAAGTACGGCAGGTGTGCCCCCTCGCCGCCGGCAAGTGGAAGCTGTTCCACCGGCATCAACAACAGGGGGAAGTTGGTGGTCGCTACCGGAATCGTGGGCTGGTGCGGCAGGCATTCCCGATCCTCGATCTTTGCAGTGCTCCGCCGCTGCTTTGCCGTGTCGGCCAGCACCTGCGAATAGAACTCGAAGCGCCCGGACTTGGTGCGCAACACGCGGCTCCACTCGCCATGCGAATACGCCGGCTCCCACCACCCGCCCTGTTTCTTGATTTGCTGCCACAGCTCATCTGCATTCGAGTAACTCGGTGCCCACCACCCCGAACGCTCCATCAGCCGGTTCCAACTGTCTTCCAGGGTCGAGCCGAACACGGCGCCGGCCTGTGCGGCATACAGACCGTTTACTTCGCTGCGTAGAAACTCTTCGTACCCTGCAAACGGCAGCGCCGCCGCCACCGAACCTCCCAGGGAACCCGCGACCTTGAGCATCACGTCACCGGGGTGACGGACATCTTTGCGCGGGCGCACCGCCGGCGGCGAGATTGAGACCATGGCGTTGGCCACCGTAGGCGGCGTTCCGCCGTCCTGCCACGACTCCAATCCCGTCGGCGCCGGGATCACCAGATCGGCGAGCACGGCGGTGTCGTCGAGGAATGAACTGAAGCTGACGATGAACGAAACATCTTTCATCGCGCTCCGGAACGCAGCGCCGTTGGGAAGTGCGAATACCGGGTTAACCTGGTTCAGCAACAGCATCTGCACCGGATACGGCCGCTTCGACACGATGGCCTGCGGCAATTCGCCGGCGTTTGCAACGTGTGTTTGTGCCGAGGGCAGGAGCGGATCCTTAGCATTCTCGACGACAGGCTGTCCCGGTAACTGCTGTTGGACCAGTACTCCACCGGGGACGTCAATACTTCCCAGCAGCCCGTTGAGTGAGTGGACCGCCATGGCCGCGTACACGTTGCCCGGCAGCGAGCTGTTGTGCCGGTCGCCAATCGCGAGAACAGGACGGTTTTGCGCAGCTTCGCGCGCCAGCCGCAGGATGGTATCGGCCGGAACGCCGGTCACCGTGGCCGCATCGTTCAGCCGATACTCGGATTTCACCAGCGACTTGAAACCGGTGTGGGAGTTGCCTTCGGCGTCCCGCCAGTCTTCGAATCCAAAGGTGTGCTCGCGAACGAAGTCGGCGTCGTATAGTCCCTCGGAAATCAGCACGTAAGCCATTCCCAGGGCAAGCGTGGCTTCGGTACCGGGGCGAATCGGCACCCATTCATCGGCGCGAGCTGCGGTCATGGACAACCGCGGCTCGATTTGCACGAACTTTGCCCTTCGGCCTGAAGTGACATCGCGCCACCGCGAAAACGCGCGCATCATCGCCACCGGCGCGCCCCAGCCTTCCAGCAGGTTGACGCCGAAACTCAGCACATAGCGTGAATTCGCGAAGTCGTACGCCACTGGTTCACTGATGCCCTGTTGTGCGTGAACCGCCGCTTGGAGCGTATCGATTCCGCTGGGCATCGTGACGTAGTTCGGCGACCCGTAGGCCGACATGAACCGGGACAGCAGGCGCGGCAGCAAGCCGCTTCTTTGGCGATCAATCACAACCAAGGACCGCGCCTCGCCCGAATCACGCAGTTTGCGCAGGCGCTCCGTCAACAGACCCAGCGCTTCGTCCGACGAGATTTCTTTCCATCGCGGGTTGTCACGCGTCCCGGTATTGCGAAGTGCTTTTCGCAACCGGTCCGGGTGATACAGCTCCTGCAATCCGGCCAGTCCCTTCGGGCACAGGCCGCCACGATTTACAGGGTGAAGCGGGTTCCCCTGGATCTTGACCGCGCGATTTCCGATCAAGCGCACGCGCAGCCCGCATCCGCCAGGGCACATGTTGCAAACCCCGGTCGCCCACGATTCCGGACCTGAAGGAACCCTCACCTGCTCACTGTCAATCGCGGCATTGAGCGTGCTGATGCCTTTCAGGCTCACGCCTGACGTCGCCACGCCAACCGCGCCGCCGGCAGCGAATCGCAAGAAATTCCGGCGATCGAAAGTGAAGCTCATTGCCGTCCTCCCGAGTCGCGCCCGTGGGCCGCTTTGGAACCGAGGAACTCAATCAGATCCACCACCTCGCCCGGCTGGAATCTCGGCCACGCGACCTGCTGCTGCTGCATGCTTTGAAACATCACCGGGCCGTGGTTCCACAGTGATGTCGCGATGTGGATCGGTGAAACCGAGGCGCCGGCGAGGTCCGGCCCCGCGCCGCCGCTGCGATGGCACGATGCACAGCCTTTCGACTGAAACAATCTGGCGCCCCGCTCCGCACTGCCAGCCGGCTCGAAATATCGCTCGGCAAATAGATACGCGATCAGGTCCGCCATTTCCTTGTTGGTGAACTGTGGCCGGGCGATGTTCTGCGCCTGCATGCTGGCCCGCATCGCCGGCGCATGATTCCACATATCCGCGGCAAACTGGCCCAGCGTGCGTGGCAGTGCGCGTGAACGAAGATCGGGTGCCGTGCGGCTGCCGTGGCCTACGGCGTGACAGGCGGCGCACCCCTTCTCGCGAAAGATCTTGCGTCCGGCCTCGGGATCCGCCGGACGAAGATATGCTGGCTTCGCCGCGCTGGGGGCCGATCGCCGGATATACGCGATCATGTCGGGAACATCGTTGCCATCGAAGACCGGCCACTTCACGCCGCGCGCCGCCATGGCGGACTGCATGGCCGGCGCATGATTCCACATCGCCTGGATCCAGCTGACCGGGTTGCGATAGGCAGCCCACTTCAGCAGATCGGGCCCTTGCCGCTTCCCTTCTGCGCCGACGCCGTGGCATTTCAGGCATTGCTTCTCCGCCAGCAGACGGCGACCACGATCAGCGTCGCCGGGCTCGTCGAGCGATCGCACGGAATAAAGAAACGCGAACAGATTCGCCATGTCGGTTTCGGCGAACTTCGGCGGAGCCACGCCCTCGATCCGCATCTTCTCCCACATTTCCGGCGCATGGTTCCACATCGCGGCCAGCAATTCGGCCGAGCCGAGATGTCCCGCCGGAGCGCGCGCCAGGTCAGGAGCGCTGTGGCCGCCTTCGCCCAGCGCCGAGTGACAGCGCGCGCAGCCCTTATCGAAAAAGCTGCGCATGCCGGCCTTGGGATCGCCCGGAATGAAATATCCGGCTCCGCCCTGCGCTGACAGCGGCAGAACAATTAGAAAGCAGGCGGCGGCTACTGCCCATACGGCAAGCAGGAGTACACACCACGATCGGCGATTAGCGATGGCAATCATTGCAGTCCGCGTTAACTCGATGCTGTTGATGGCAACCAATACAGGTCGCCATGGTGAACACGCGAAATGCGTGCTCCGGCGGCTTGGTTGCTTGTTCCATGGGGCCGTGACATTCGGCGCACGGCAGGTGTGCTACGGCGACGTGCCGGCGATGCGAAAAGAAGACGTACGGAGCCGTTCTGGTCAGCTGCACCCAGTTCAGTTCCTGGCCTGCCGCGGCGACCGTACGCACGCGTTCTTCTTCCGCGCTATTCGTAAGCGCTACCTGGTGACAACCAATGCAAACGTCTACGGATGGAAGAGTCGCCTTCGCCTGGGTTTGCACACCGGCGTGGCAATCCGCGCACGCCACGCCGTTGCTGACGTGCTTGGCGTGGTTAAACGCGATCGGCTGTTTGGGCGTCGCCGCGTGTTGTAAACCAACGAAGCCCGCTCCACCCAGGACGAAGAACAGAACAAAGCCTCCCGCCGCGTACGGGATACGGCTCAGCAGCGACAGCGAACCCAGCAGCTTCACCGGCGGCCCTCCTCGGGAGGCGAATTCAGAAACGCGAACAGGTCGCCGAGATCGTTTTCATTCAACTTGGGCCACGCAATTCCGAGGCTCTGAGTTCGCCGGTACATTTCCGGCCCGTGCCGCCAGAGCGCCGTCGCCAGCGAAACCGAGTTCACTCGCTGGCCGCGCAGTCCTGGCCCAAGCGAAGTTCCCTGTCCGTTGGCTCCATGACATCGGCTGCAGCCGCGCGAGGCGAAAACCCCGCGGCCCGCCTCCACCGACCCGCTCGGTTCGAAGTAGCGCAGGCTGTTGAAGAACGCCATCAGGTCCGCCATCTCCTGCCCGTTGAACGTTGGCCGCTGAATACCACGGCTGTTCATTTCGCGGTACATCTGCGGAGAGTGGTTCCACATCGCTCCCGCAAATTCCACCATCGTCATCGGCGCCTGGCGTCCGACGCCGAGGTCAGGACCTATGTGGCCGCCCTCGCCCTGCACCGCGTGGCACGCAATGCAGGATTTCGTTTTGAAGAGTTGCCAGCCGTGCGCAGGATCGGCGGGCAGCAACCGGAACTCCGACCGCGGTGAACTCGAAACCTCACGCACGTAGGCCAGCAGGTCGCTCATTTCCGATTTGTCAAATCGCGGCCACGGCATTCCGGTCGCGGGGAAGTGCTTCTCCATCTCCGGAGCGTGGTTCCACAGTGTCTGTGCCCACTGGATTGGAGTATCTACGCCGGAAATTTTCGCCAGATCCGGACCTACGCTGCCACCCTCGCCGCGTATGGCGTGGCACTGAATGCACCCCTTGGATTCAAACAGCCGGTGGCCCTTGGCAGCGTCGCCGGCCTCATCCAGGTAGCGCGCCAGGTACAGAAACGCGAACAGGTCGCTGACCTCGGATTGGCTCATGGGCGAAGCGCGCAGGTTTTCCTGCTGCATGCGCTTCCACATCTCGGGCGCGTGGTTCCACATGGTCGTGACCAACTGGCTCAGGTTCGCCCGTGACGTATTTCGTCCTGCGCCAAGGTCCGGCGCGAGCTTTCCACCCGACCCGTTAATCGCGTGACAATGCAAGCAGCGCTTCGATTGGAACAACATCCCGCCCGATGCGGGATCACCCGAAAGAAAGCTGACGCTGCGCTGCGGCATGTGCTTCCGCTGCCACGCCAGCACGCCTGCAAGGATCGTCAGCGCAATCACCGCTGCTGCCAGCCAGACTGCCGGTCGCCGCCGAAGATTAGTCGTCATGACAATCCACACTCCGCACCAGCATATGCAGTTTCATGGCCATCGATCCTGGCGAAGGGCGGCCGCAGATACATCGGTGCGCTCTGCGAATCGTCAACCTCCGGCAACTCCTCTGTAACGCAGCTAGATACGGGCGGAACGGGTGCCTACAACAACTGCACACGATGGTGCACGCGACAGGATGTCAGTGGCGATGTCAGGAAGAATTCGCGGGCGAGCTCTTAATGGGTGTCCGCTTCTCGTACACGAGGCGATTTATTGCTCTTGAAAGCGTTTTCGTCGATTTCGGGCTCCATCTCGCGCAGCTTGCGATACAACGTGTCGCGCGAAATGCCCAGCAGCGAGGCCGCCTTGCGCCGATTACCGTGCGTAATCCGCAGCGCGCGCTGGATGGCCATGTGCTCCAGTTGTTCCAGGCCGAGCGGCTGGTCCAGACCGTGATCGCGTGGCACTGGAACCGCCGACGAACGAAGCAGCCGCGCCAAGTCCTTGTCGGTAACTCGCTGCGGGTCCTCGAGCGACACCGCCGCGACTGCCTCCAGAAGGTTCTCCAATTCGCGCACATTGCCGGAGAACGACTGCTCCAGCAGCAACTCCATAGCGCTACGGCTCAGCACGATGTCGCGGTCATACTGTTCCGACAGCCTGCGCACGAAGTGTTGCGCCAGCACCAGTGTGTCCTCGGGCCGCGCACGTAGCGGCGGAATTTCGATGACCACGGTTGCAATCCGAAAATACAGATCTTCCCGCAGGCACTCCGAGCGCAGTTCACCGATCGGACGGTTCGTCGCGGCGATGATCCGGACATCCACCGGCACGGATTTCGTGCTGCCCACCGGACGCAATTCCTTCTCCTGCAGCACGCGAAGCATCTTGACCTGCGCATCCTTCGGCATCTCACCCACTTCGTCGAGGAACACTGTGCCGTGATGGCCGCTGACGAACAGGCCGGGGGCATCGGCGTAAGCGCCTGTAAATGCGCCACGCCGAAAGCCGAATAATTCACTCTCCACCAGCTCCCTGGGCAGCGCGCCGCAATTAACGGCGACGAACGGCGCCGATGCGCGCTTGCTCGCGCCGTGGATAGCTCGTGCCACCATCTCCTTGCCGGTGCCGGTTTCGCCCAGCAGCAGCACCGACGCGTCCGACTGCGCCGCCGTGCACGCCACTTCGACCACGCGCTGCATCATCGGTGACACGAACACCAGCGATTCAAACGGGGTTGTGCGCTCGTCCAGCTTGGCCTCGAGCTCCGCCACGCGGCCGCGCAACTGCATCATCTCCATCAGCCGGCCGACTTTCTTGCGCACGGTATCAGGATCGAGCGGCTTGGTAATGTAGTCCTCCGCGCCGCGCTTCACCGACTCGACCGCCGTCTCAATGGTCGCGAATCCGGTCATGATGACCACTGCCAGGTCGGGATCGTGCTGGCGCAATCGCTCCATCAGCGTCAAACCGTCGCTGACCGGCATTAACAGGTCCACCAGCGCCAGGCAAAGATCGCGCGTCGTCTGCTGCAGTTCCAGCGCTTCGGCCGCCGAAAGCGCCACCTCCACCGAGTACCCTTCCTGCTCCAGGAAGTGGCGCAGAGTATGGGCCAAGCTGGCGTCGTCATCAACCACGAGAATCTTGCCCTGTTTGCCGATGCAATGTTTCATGCGCTCGCCCCCGCCGCACTCGTTTCGTGGTACACGGGCAGATTCACGATGGCCGTGGTCCCCTGGCGCGGGACGCTATCGAGGCGCACCGTACCTCCGTGAGCCTGCAGGATGTTGCTGGCGATCGCCAGGCCCAGGCCGGTGCCGACGCCCGGCGCTTTGGTGGTAAAAAACGGTTCGAAGATGTGCGGCAGAGCTTCGGGATCGATGCCGCATCCATTGTCCGCGACTCGCACCTCGACCGAATCGTGCGTGGACCGCGCGCAAGTCATCCGGATTTTGCCCTCGGGGCCAACGGCATCCGCCGCATTGCTCAACAGGATTAGGAACAGCGCCTCCAATTGATTGCGGTCCGCCAGTACGCGCGTGCCGTCCACGCCCTCCACGTCCAGCGTCAGCCGCACCCGCTTGGCCATCAGTTGCGGCGACAGAAAACTCGCCACCGCCTGCAGCGTCGCCGCAATTGATTCCGGCTGCTTTTGCCACGGCGAACTGCGGCTGAAGCGGAGCAGTTGCTGGACGAAGTGTTGGCAAAACACCATGCTCGTTTCCAACCGCTCCAGGTCCGCACTTAGATTGCCTTCGAACTTTCCCTCCCGCATCATTCGCATGCGGAGCAACATGGCTGCCAAAGGGGTATTCAGGTGGTGGGCGGTACCGGCCGCCATCTGTCCCATGGTCGTAAGCTTCTCGATCTGAAGGAGAGTTTGGCGAAGCCGTACGCGCTCTCGAATGTCGTCGGTGATCTCAAGGAAGTAGTTCTCGTTGGCGCGTTCCCGGAACGGCAGCAGGCTGACTTGCACCTCGAGCGGGCTGCCGGTTTTGGTCTGCCGCTGCGTCTCGACGTCGAGCACCGGTTGGCCGCTCTCCACTTGCCGCATGAACGCCGCCAACTCTGCCTTGCAATCTTCGGGCACCGTCGGCAGCACTTCGCCCAGCAACTCGTCCTTTGAGTAGCCATACAGCCGTTCCGCGGCTGCATTGCATTCCGAGATTCGCAATGCACTGTCCAACAGCAGGATGGCACTGGGCGAGCCATCCAGGATGGCGCGATAGCGCTCGCTGGAACGTCGCAAATGTTCTTCTTTTTCCTTCCGTTCTCGGAGGACAAACCATGCGGCCCAGAACGCAAGGATTAGAGAGACTGCAATGCCGCGGCTGATGTAGAGGTAGTGCAGCGTGACGTAGTCGAGATTGCGAAAGAAGCGGTTCTCGAGAAGCTCCCAGACCGCCAGCACGAGTGCGACGACGGTGATGCTGGATAGCGTCAGCGTCACCCAGAACCAATTGCGCTGCCGCGCAGGACGGCCCATCGGGCCTTCTCCCAACGCCATGAGGGGCGTGTGTTGCATGGAACTGCGAACATGTCTCACGGGTCAGTGATAGCCATCACAACCTGATGTGAGGCGCAGCCCCGTGGATCTCGTCTTCGTGTCTTATTTCCTGACACATTGCGGATTTTCTGACATACCGTCGGCGGCGCCGGCGGAACCAGTCCAGTGGGTACCGGCCGGTCCGAAGCGCCCGTACCACAATGAAGTATTCCGGTCTCAACGAGGCCGATGCTCCACTGCCGACCAATGGTGTTCAAGGTGCAGTAAGTACGCTATTACCTCCAGGCCCAACAACTTGGGCCCGCAAATCCGGGGTATGCCACCTTCGCGTGACATACCCCGGATCATTTTCCGACGGCGACTGATCTTGAATAAGTCGTACAGAATTGGGCCTCTGCATGATCACTACGCCAGAGGACATCGCCTCGGGCTGTCGCCTCCTTTGCCGGACCCGATGCCAAATACATCACGGGAGCGACGCTCAACCGGCGGAAACATCGCCTAACCGTCGATGTGTACGGACACATCGTTCCGGGCGCGAACATCGCTTGGGTGGACCGCTTAGACGCGAAGACACGTCCGCAACAAAGTGCAACCCCCGCAACCAGGGGGAAAAAAGGCCTCGGAGGCTAGGCGCAGTGCTGCCGCCGGAAGTCATTGATCTTGCGAGGGAAAATATTGGTGAACGCGGGAGGAATCGAACCTTCAACCTACTGATACTCAAAATTTGATCTGATTTTGGAGAGCGATTGTAAGACACTGAGCGGATTGGAGTTTGGTGAGCGCGGAAGGAATCGAACCTTCAACCTACTGATTAAGAGTCAGTTGCTCTGCCAGTTGAGCTACGCGCCCGGGCGGTTGAAAAACGAAGCGCAAACAATTGCGGCACCTTCAGTGTAACACAGCGATGCGGACGGCCTTCAACCCGCGCCGCGGCTGCTGCCATGGGTTGCTCTCTTGCAGTGCCGCGACGACGACGGCGCCAAGCGCCGGAAAATTTACGCGCACGGCAGAT
>CAWJXH010000007.1:0-430523 GCA_963846805.1 uncultured Chloroflexia bacterium | reverse complement strand
ACCTCTTTTCAGAGAGTAGATTGCAGAAAATAGAGAGTGAAGATGATCGTTTATTCCGTGCTTATCAATTCTCTCCGCATTTGGCTTTAGTTATTCAAGTACGCGTCTGCGTAGATCACTTTGTTCAACAGAATCTGGGTCGTCTTCCAGATCGCGGACTGGTCCGGGTCCGACAGGTCGAAATCACACATTTGCGGCTCTTCGCCAGCCGCAGTACGCTCGGCAATCTTATTGTAGAGCCGGGCCAGAGGATTGCTAGTGTCTTTTGTCTCTATCCAGCGGATGACATCATTCTGCTTTTGATCGAACGGATTGGCGATCATCATCTGCAGGCCCACACCCATCAGCATGGCGCAATAAACGCGGTTGATGAGCGGCCGGTTATCGTTCGGAACGGCATTCGAGACGTTTGAAAGCCCGACCGAAATTCGTGGCGCGGGATCCCAGGCATACTGCAGGGTACGCACGGTTTCGATGAGATGCGGGCAGTATTGCTGGCACCCGCTGACGGTCAGCACCAGCGGATCAATGATGAGATTGTCCATCGGAAGATCAATCTCCAGCATGCGCGGGATCAACGTCTCAACCGCGATGTTGACCCGGGCATCGGCCTCGACCGGGATGCCTTCCGTCCGCATGGTCAGCGCGATGACCTTGGCGCCATATTTCTTGGCGAGCAGCGGCACCTTCTCCAGCCGCTCCGGCTCGGCCGAGGTTGAATTCAGGATGGGCTGGTTTTTCTTGATGGTCTTGAGAGCGGCTTCCATGCCGTCCACGTTGGTCGTGTCAATCGAGAGCGGCACATCCACGACCGCTTCAACCGACTCGACGATCCACGGGAAGACTTCCGCCCAATCCTTCTTGCGCGGGCCGAGGTTGATGTCCACGGCCTTGGCGCCGGCCTCGACTTGCTTGACCGCCAGGTCCATGAAGAACTCCCGGTCTCGCGCGGCCAGCGCCTCCTTGACCTTTTCCGAAATGATGTGAATGTTCTCTCCGATGATGTACATGATGCCCTCCAGGCTCCTTGTTCGAGAATCGGGGTTCGCAGTTCGGCCGCGAGGTCAGGCAACTTCCGACGCCCGATTCTCGAATCCCGTTTTCAACGCTGCCGCTACCGACGGAAACTTGGCCAGATCGGTATGCGGCAGAAATAAGGCGGACGTGAACGCTTCGTAGAAACTATTGTCCGCCGACAGTTCAACATACGTCATGCGTTTTGCGATCTCCGTGATGCGCTCGCGCTTGCGCCCATCGAGCAACGCGTAATAGGCGCCTCGCACCGAAGTGTTGCCCAGAAACTCAAAGCGAGACCAATCCAGGTCGGGTAGCAAGCCGATCTGGACGGCCTTCTCAACGTTGATATATTTCCCGAATGATCCGCCGACCAAAACCTTGTCAGCCATTTCCAGCGGGATGCCCACATTTTCGGCCAGCACCGTGAAGCCCGCATAGATGGCCGCCTTGGCCCGCAGCAGATTGTCAACGTCGACACGGGTAATGACAATGTCAAGGCCCGACTCGGTTTCCCGGCCCGGGGCGACGACATATTCCCCTCCGTGCGCGCCCTCCCGAACACGCGGACTGTTCGCTGCCAAATTGACATTGCCGGCCTTGTCAAGCAGGCCCGTCAGGAACATCTCGGAGAGAAGCGAGATCAACCCTGAGCCGCAGATGCCCTTCGGTTTGCTGTTGCCGATGACGCGATAGGTCGGCTCAAGCGTATGGGAATTGATCCACACTTCCTCGATTGCCCCTGTGGTGGCCCGCATGCCGTTCACTACACCTGCCCCTTCGAAGGCCGGACCGGCCGAACAGGCGCAGGTCACCAGCCAGTCGCGATTGCCCAAAACCGTTTCACCGTTGGTGCCGACATCCAGGAACAGCGTGACATTCTCGGCAGCGTCGAGTCCGGAGGACAGTACGCCCGCCGTGATGTCTGCACCGACATAGCTCGCAACGCCCGGCAGGCAATCCACGACCCCTTCCGGATGGATGTTCAAGCCCAGCTCACGCGCCGTCATCGAGGGCGGATGATTCACGGCAGTGATGAACGGTGAGAGCCGGATGCTCGAGGCGGGTATGCCCAACAGAAGGTGTATCATCGTGCTATTACCGGCGATGGTGGTCTTCATTATCTGCCCCGGCTGAGCTTTCACACGCCGACAAGCGGTGAGAAGAAGGGTGTTGATGGTATCCAGCACGCGTTGACGCATTTCGTCGGCACCGCCCTCTTTGCCTGCAAACATGATCCGTGAGATGACGTCCTCGCCACGGGCGATTTGACCGTTATATTCGGCCACCTGGGCCTTCACCTGCCCGGTGACCAGATCGACGAGCCACAGGGAGACGGTGGTGGTGCCAATGTCCACCGCGATTCCCCAGAGCGGCGAATATTCGTCCACGCGGCCGGGAACCAGTTCAAGCAGACGGGCTGATTCCTCGGGTTGATCCGGCCTGTGATCGAGAAGAGCTGTAACCTGCCATTCACCCGCCCGCAATGCCTCCCCCATGGTTTGCAGGAGATGCAACGAGCAGCTTACCTTCTGAACGTTTGCCTGCAATTTCAACGCCGTCTGCAAGCGTGACCAATCGTCCGTCTGATCGTCCATGCTCGGAGGATTGAGCCGCAACTCGATGCGGTGGACGCTTTGATGCAGGTCGTAGTCGTAATCCGCAGGAACGGCCACCTCGGCCACAACACGGTCGGTGGTCAGCCTCCGTTCGATCTTTTCCTGCGGAGGCACATAGATGGCGGCGTCCCCTTCGACCACCGTCTGACAGGCCAGCGCGTAGCCCTGTTCAACATCGGCGGGTGAAAGGCGAAGCGTGCTTCGCCTGCGAACGGCACCTTCCTTCACCTGCAGCGCACAGCGACCGCAGCGGCCCTGCCCGCCACAGGGCTGACCCATGTCAATGCCGGCGAGACGCGCGGCGTCGCTGAGCAACGTCCCCGTTGGAACAGCAGTGGAGAGCTGCTGATGATCGGTGCACGTGAATGTGACGGTGTGTTCCATTTCGTTCAAACATTCAATCGTTGCAGCGGTTCAACGTTAATTGAGCGCCTGTTTCATGAACGCAGGCAGATCCACCGCCTCGCGCGGGCCGACGCGGATCTCCCAACCTGAAAGCTCTTCCTCCAGTTCTCCGGACAGCACGGCAACGTGACCCGGTAGGATCAGGCGTTTGCGGCTGACCTTGCTTGCTACATCAAAGGCTTTGACGGCTTTACTAATCCGTTCTGCATCGAATTTGCCCGCGGCCCAGGCGGTTAACACTGACATCCCTTCCGCGTCGCACACCAGCAGCCAGGCGGGCAGGCCCGAACCTTCGACTTCATTTGCCACCGAGAAATAGGTGATGCTGAAGTTGGTGGTGACCAGCACGGGGCTTTCAGGTTTGGGCGCGTTGATCTCGTAGATGCCGGGCTGCACCTGGATCGGCTTCTGCGGGTCGGTGTAGATGTTCTCCCGCAAGACCAGCAGCGGATAGATCATCTCGGGGGCGAAAGTATCCAGCACGACGAAGCCAGCGTACTTGGCGATGGCTTGCGCAGCGTAGACCGCCTCTTTGTCCGGGCCCGATTGAGATGCGAAGAAAATTGAGGGGTAACCCAAGGCGCGGAAGTTGGCTTTCAGGGCAAGTCGCCGCGCTTGTGTGGCATGCGTCAGCCATGCGCCCAGGTTATTGCCGCCCAGGTCGAGCACCAGATCTTCAAGGCCTTTGGCTTGAATCTTTTGAGTCAGGTCGGCCAGGACGTCCAGTGAATCGGCTTTGACGGCGAGGGCGGCCTTGTACTTTTTGGCGAGATCCGTCCACGCCTCAAGGTTGGAAGAATCGGCGGCATAGATCAAGGTTCCTTCACCAGCCAGCAGGCCGAGGGCGGAGTCTAACAGCGCCGCTTCTTTTCCAATCAGAATCAGCGGACGTTTTGTCGCGGAACGGACGGTCTTGACAGCGGCTGCCAAATCTCCGTCCGCTTCGAGGGCGAAGCCGTCTATGGAAAGATCCATGCCGACGTAATTGACCTTGTACGCATCAGCCGCGGAGACTTTGTTTGAAAGCTCCGGGTCAGAGGCTTTAAGGCGAATGAACAGACCGGGCTTGTTGTAGAACGTCTTCTCATGGCGGAACATGCAGACTTCGTTGCCGGCTTTGACTTCGTGCCCATCGGACTTAAGCGCGATGAGGCGAATGGGCGGGGCTGCGGACTCGGCCAGTTGTTTCTTTGATTCTTCACTAACGTACGGGCAAGCCGAGAGTTCAACCTGCTTGGCAGCCAGCTTCATGGCGAAGGCCAGACAAGTGGGGAAACCACATTCCTTGCAATTGGTCTGGGGCAGGAGTTTGTAGATTTGGATACCTGAAAGAGCCATCTTGGTCTCCGTATCTCGACATTCGATATTCGGATCGTGAGCTTGCTCAATCGAATACCGCGCTATCGAGTATTTTTCATGCGGTCATCAGTTCGCCGATCGCCTGTTTCACGCGCATCAAGGACTCGGGATGGCGCAGCACAAGAATGTCCGCGCCCGACTCCACCAGGGCGATGGCGGTGAGGGTCTCCCAATGGATGGCACGTTTCTTCCAGTCGCCCCAGCCTTCGGGGACTCCTTCCCCCACCTTGGCTTCCTTGGTCTTCCAGGCTTCGAACCCCGGTGTGACGATCATGGGCTGCTGCGTCATCGCATCGCCCTGCAGGGCAGCCAGCCGCAACCGCTCCATCACGGAATAGCCGTATTCGATTCCGTAGCCGAGAGCGCCGGTGGTCGGGTCCATGATGACGCGGTCTTTCGGCATGCCCATGTCGCTGACCAGGATGTTCAACTGCTTGGACAGGTTTACGTCCATGGGCGTACGGGCCTGCACCAGATGGCCGTTCGCCATGGCAGTCGCCACAATCGTGCGATAGTTCTTGTCCTCGCAAATGCCGAGCACAAGCTTCTCCCCTTTCGTTGCCTCCGAGACAGGCACCAGCAGTTCATTGTCTTTCTCGGCCTGGCCTGGCCCCCACACGATGAGCGGGAGTCCCGTTGCCGCCAGCACGGACTTGACGGCTTTGACCGCGCTATCCGGAGTGTCCTCCAGTGTCAGTGCAAGAACAATCAAGTCAGCTCCGGCTGCTTCGGCCTTTTTGGCCCATTGGGCGGGATCGTTCATCGCCTCACCCCAGGCTTCTGCCAATAGGGGCGACCAGTCCTCGGGCTTGTGTGACTTGATCTCAATTGCGATAACGGGTTGATGCATAGTGGGCGCTTCGAATTGAAGATATGGCATGGTGGTCCCGCCGCCAATGGTCAGGGTTTGGGCGCGCGTACCACCCTCCGCGGCGGTCGCGCCGATGGTGACGGTTTTGATGCTTCCCGGCCACTTATCTTTTGGTATCTCGATTGGCATTGTTCCTCCGTATTCCATATTTGTTAATCGTGAATCGGGAGTCGTCAATCAGATCACCCAATTCCTGCTTTCCTCCGCGCTTCGTCCCTGCGCTCGATAAATGCTTCAAGCGGAGATTTTCTCTCTGCCGTGAGACCCAGGTCTTTCAATTCTTCTTCGTTCCGGGCGGCCAGGTGGCGCAAAATGTGCCTGTAGGAAAAATACGCCGCAGGGTATGTGATCCCTGCGGAGTTATGTAGCAGATAGGCAATGCGAATCTTCTGATCCTGCATCATCTGTGCCGCGATCGCCAGCGGAAGATCCGGTTGAATCTCGGGGATGCCTTCGTTCCATGATATCTTCTGCGGTCAGGCTCTTATAGCCTTCTCGTGCATACGCCCAGACCAGTTCGTCCTCACCCACCACACCGATACCATGGCCTTCGGCGTCCAGCACGCACATCGCTTCGACGTTTTGTTCCAGCAGGAACCGCGCAATTTCCACAATGGGCGTTTCCCATTTGCACGTGGGTACGCCAACGGTCATCAGGTCACGGACGAGTTTGGGCGCCATATTAAAGGTCGAAACGTTGAAGGTCAGGCAAGAGTTTGCAAACTTCAGCCTTCCGCTGAGAAAAATACTAGAACATCGGCTCCATGGCCATCGCAGGATGGTTGTGCGCCTCCAGCCAGGCGAGCAAATCCTCGACGGAGGTGACATTTCTTTCGTCGGCGATCTTGTCCAGGAAGTCCGGGTCGCCTTCGCGCACGCAGACAGCCTTAAACTCGTCGGACATGGTCTCCTTCAGCACGGACGACATCCAGACCACGCGCTTGAAGCCGCCGTCGGCCGAGATGAACTTGGGGCTGATCAGGTAGAACTTGCCCACCCCCATCACGCCCGGAGTTTGCAGACCGCCGCCCGCGATGCCGGCCAGGGTCGAGAAGGTCATGCCGGCAGGGGTCATGGACGTGTCTTCGCGGCTGACCACCATCACGCCGTTGGCCTCCGGGATGAGCATCACGATGCACTCGAAACAGCCGCAGGCGGTCATTGGGTTTTCCATGATGGAGTACATCGAGACTTCGTTCACCACGCCGTGCGAGCCGATCTTGGCATAGTCGTTCGTGCCTTCCCAAAGCCCCTTCTTGGCGTCAATTTGCTTGCCGAGTTTGATGGGCTGGTTGGGTCCGGTGGGGTTGATGCTGAAAGAAGCTTTGCAATCCAGCCAGTTGTACGCGCCGCACAGGCCCAGCCGCTCGGGCGAGACCACGCACACGTGATTGGGCGCGAAGGACTGGCACAACGTGCAGGAGTAGAACTCATCCACCTTGTCGTCGGTTAGATCGGCGAGACGTTTGTTGCGATAGTCGTAGGCTACGCGTGCCTTCTCCAGCCATTCCGAATGAAGTTTCGGCTCGGTAACGATGGTGACCTGCACTTTGTCCACAATGGCGCCGAAGTCCTCGTGGAAGCGCGCATGCAGGATCTTGCCGAAGGATTCGAGGCTGAACCCTTTGTCTGCAGCGGCATTCGAGATGCGGATCCAGGCGATGTCGCGCTGGCCGACATGCTGGATCCCGCTGGCGCCGTTGACAAAGTAGTGAATTTGCCGCTCCAGTACCGGCTCAAAGTCCTGCTGCATCTGCCGTCCGGCGACTTTGATGACCATGCCCATGTCCATCGAGCCCTGGGCGGGCACCTTGGAGAAATCCGGCCCGATGACATCGATCTTGCCGTCGGTGACCTCATCCAGTTTCGCCATTTGCAGGAACTCGAAGCAGCGCGAATGCTTGCCGCCGAACTCGACCCGCAAATCCGCCTTGCGGACAACCTCGCCTTCAAAGGCCGAGCCGTACGGAACGGGTACATCCACGTTCGAAACCTTGACCTTGACGCCGCGCACTTCGATGCATTTCTGCACCAGGCGCTCGGCCTTTTCCAAATCGTCCTTGCCGTCAATCGTCTGGAATGGCATGGACACGACGTGTTCGTAGGTTGTCACGCCGGTGGGCAAAATCTCGGGTATCACCGTGTCGGCGATGACGGGGAAACCGAAGTTGATGGCGCCCGCTGCGGCTGCATATTTCAAGTCGTCGACTTCGCCAAGCGCCAGCACGAACGCGAAGACGCGCTCCTTGTTGTACAGCAGGATCTCGCGCGACATGCCAGGCTTGAGGCCGCCGAAGGTCAGGGCGGAACGAGTGGCGAATCCCAGTGCATAGATCGCCGAAATGGTGTCCGTCCCGAATGGGACGGTATAGGTGTCGTAACCCAGCTCCACCCCTTCCTCCTGTAGCTGGTGAATGATGCTGCGCCCATTCACATTGCCACTGAGGAAGCATAAAATATTGCGCCGCTGCAATTCGCGCACGATCTTCACTGCCACGGCATTGCTCTTTGCACATCCGACGATGGCGGCAAAGCCGGGCATGCGGCCATCTACCAGTTGAATGCCCCACGTGCGAAGTCGTATGTCATCAATCGGACCATTGAGGTGACCGTCGTTTCCGTTTGAACCATCAGCGCTCGCGGCATCAGGGCTCGTAAACGATGTGCCACCTGCCAACTTAAGGCCGGCGACAGGCTCCGGCTCGAGTCCATAGACGAAGCGCACGGCTTCAATTGTCTCCGCTGCAAGTAGCGTGGCCATGCCTGAATCCAGGGTCTCGCCCAAATAAGGTGTCCAATGATTTTCCGCGGGAACGGGGTGAAGCATGGCGCGCGCCTGCTCAAGCACGGGTTTCAGATCACCGATCCTCTCGACGGCCTTGCCCGTCATACCCAGGATCGTAGGGAGGTAATAGGCCGTGTTGGGAAACGAGACAGGCGTATCCTTGCCCTTCTCGTTCAACACTCGATTCAGCATCAATTCGGCTTCGGTCACCAGTGCATTCGCACCGCGGATGGCCCTGGTTGCAATGTATCGTGACATAAAAGTCTCCTAGTATTTGGCTCCGCTGGTCCGCTTGTTGGGCGCACGCGATGTGACGCGGGCTGAGATCAGCGATTAGGTGACTAGCCAACTATTCCGTAAATGGCTTCACGCTTCTTTTCCAGCGGCAGCTTCTCCAATTCGAGCATCCTGGCATCGCCGGAACGCCCGAACTTATGCGGGTCATATTCAGGCAGTCCCAGGGCGGCGCGCTTCTTATCGATATGCGCCAGGGCCGCCTTGACCATCTCATCCGGATCGGGGATGAACTCCAGCTTGCCGCCGTAGAGCTTCTCCCAACCCTCGCTGATGTACTTGAGTACCGTATCGCTCTCTTGCACCCGGTCCGGCATGCCGCTCACCGGCGAGGCGCCGCCGAAGATCACATAGGCGCCCGACGCAACACAATAGGTCCCGATGGAGAGCGCCTTCTCACTCATCCATTCCGGGGCAAGGCCCACGGCTGGGATCTGGTCAATGTCGTCGCCGAGCCCACCTTCCTCCACCATTTGAGTCAGGACAGTCAGGATTCGAGTGTTATCCACGCACGAACCCATATGCAGAACGGGCGGGATACCGATCGTTTCGCACACTTCACGCAAGCCGTTTCCGACCTGATCCAGACCGGCCTCGCCGAGCATCAGGCCCAGCTTGCCGGAGGCGATCGCGCCGCAGCCCGTCTGCACGACCAGCACATCCTGCTTTAACATTTCGCGTGTGACCTTGTTGTGCATATAATCCTGCGACGAGCGCGGGTTATTGCAGCCCACGATGGCGGCCACGCCGCGGATGCGCCCCGACATGATGGCGTCGTTCAATGGACGGAAGGAAGCTCGATACGAACCGCCCAGCATATAGTTGATGTACTCATGTGAGAAGCCGGGGATCAAGTCTTCTTTGAATTGAGGAATGCGCGTCTTCGACCGATCGCGATTCTTGTAGTTATCGATGGCAGTCTTGAGTATCGTCCGGGCGACAGTCAGCGCATGCTGTTCGTCGAATTCGATGTGCGTGGCCCCTTTGATCATGACCTTGGGCGAGGTCGTGATGATCTTGGTGTGGAAGTTCTGTGCGAGGCCGACCAGGGCCTGCATGATGCACTGGACGTCCACGACCATGGCCTCGACTGCGCCCGTCATGATGGCCAGTTCCTGGTGCAGGAAGTTGCCTGCCGCCGGAATGCCCTGACGCATCAGGATCTCATTTGCGGTGCAGCAAATGCCAGATAGGTTTATGCCCCTGGCGCCGGCTGCGCTGTGCATAGGCGATGATCTCGGGATCCTGTGAAGCGGCCACGATCATCTCGCTCAGACTGGGCTCGTGTCCGTGGACCACCACATTGACCATATCCTCTTTAATGACACCGAGATTGGCTTGTCCCAGGATCGGCGCGGGCGTTCCGAACAAAATGTCCGAGATATCAGTGGCGATCATCGAGCCGGCCCAACCATCGGCCAGCGCAGTCCGAATCGCGTGCTCGAGAATGTGCTCGGCCAGTTGATCATCGCCAATATGTGTGCGATGCAGAGCCTCAACGATTTCACGATCCACGCCGCGCGGGACAACGCCCCGCTCGCGCCAGATTTGTTGCCTTTTCTTTGGCGCGCGCCGGACAGGTACGGCCTCCCCGCGCTGCTGGCCGAATTGGGAAATGTAGAGGTCGGCCAGATCGTTGGCAATCTCTTCAGGGGCACGACCGTCAACAGGGATATCATATTTCGAAGCGACGATGCGCAGCTTTGCTACATCGCGGATCGCATATCCCTCGGCTTCGCCCTTGGCAGTCGCCTTCAACAGGAAGGCCATATCACGGCCGTGGTCCGAGTGAGCCGCGGCGCCCGCCGCGATGGCGCGTGTCAGGTTGCGGGCCTGCATAGTATCCAGCGTGGCGCCGCACACCCCGACCTCGCCGTTTTTCGTAAGACGGCAGGGGCCCATGCCGCATTGCTTGCAGCACATTCCTGCGGCGCCGATATTGCAGGGCACCATCTTATCCGCACGGGTGAAGGCTGTCTCAAGACCAAGTTCCTCGGCGCGTGCCAGCATCTGCTGAGCAGCAGGGTCGCTCGAATATTCAGCGATTTCGCGTTTCTTAGGCATTTTCCTTCTCTCCGTCACGGTTTATGGTGCCCATTCCCGGGCAATGCCAAAGGGGCCGTCCCGTATATGCAACACGCTGGGTAAAACTGACGGTTTTTTTGAGAGTCTCGTAAACAGCTGTGTGCCGGAAGAAAGGCTCTTGCACGTCTTCCTGGTGTGATCCGGCGGGTATCGTCTCGATAGGCACCGTCCATTCGCCGAGATAGCCTGCTTCATCAAGCTTGACTGCAATTTCCAGGTCGTTGATCTTCGTCTCGTCGTAAGTCACCTCAATCACCTGGAAGGCGCTGCTTGCATACACTTCCGTCACGCCCGGTAAAGACAACAAAATACGCCTGACCTCGGTGACATGGTGGTCGCCGAAAAGGGCAGGCGTGTTGAAGGTCGAGGTTTGCATGGAACCTCCTTCTATAGTAGTCGCCTAATTATGGAAACAAACAAAAAAACGAGGGATTCTTCTCCGAATTTGCTGTGATGCATACCCTCAAAATCATTCTAGCATTTCCGTGTCCCCACAGTTTGTGCTAAATGTCACGCAAAAACCTGACAAATGTCGTATGTGTAATGTGCAATAATGGATTCGAGAAGGCCGTTGATGAAACTTGCGATAGCTGGCAAAGGCGGCGTTGGCAAGACCACGCTGACAGCATTGCTTGCTCAATCCTATGCGGAACAGGGCCGTCAGGTGCTCGCCGTAGACGCCGACCCCTCGCCTTGCCTGGCGGACGCATTGGGCTTTCCACCCCAATTGCTCGCCCAACTCCACCCCATATCTGAGATGGATGACCTCATCTACGAACGCACCGGCGCAAAACGCGGAACGGTCGGCGGATTCTTTACCCTAAACCCGCGCGTGGACGACATCCCCGAGCGATTCAGCGTACTCCACCGCGGCGTTCGGCTCTTAGAAATGGGCGCCGTCGAAACGGGTGGTTCTGGTTGTATTTGTCCAGAATCGGCTTTACTAAAGACACTTTTTGTGAATTTACTTTTTCGCGCAGACGAGGTTTTATTGCTCGACATGTACGCCGGTGTGGAGCATCTGGGCCGCGCAACGGTTGATTTCGTGGATGCGATGCTCATCGTCGCCGAACCCACACGACGCAGTCTCGGCACGGCGGCCCAGATCAGGAAGCTTGCGATTGATATTGGTCTGACAAGGTTTTATCTGGTTGGCAACAAAGTCCGCAACGATCAAGAAGCAAAGTTTCTCGAAGCAGAAACACCCGGCCTGCCGGTCCTGGGTTTTCTTCCCGCGGACTTAAAAGTTCAGGAAGCGGACCGGCTCAACATCCCCATCTATGATCATGCCGCCAAGCTACGCGTGGCCGTACATCAAATCGTCCAAAGGCTGGAGAACGTTTCATGACAACCACAATTGCCCTCGCAGGCAAAGGAGGCGTCGGTAAGACCACTGTAGCGGCCATGATCATCAAATACCTCGCGCAGAACCAAACCGGGCCCATCCTGGCCATTGATGCAGACCCATCCAGCAATCTGAATATGGTTCTCGGTCTCGACTTGGAATGGACGGTCGGCGATATTCGTGAGGATATGCTGGAGCAAGTCAAAGCCTCATTAACCAACGGCGGCGCTGCGATGGGCGCCCTGCCGGGCGGAGTGAACAAACGCGACTATCTGGATTACCACATCCGTTCGCATCATGTCGGAAGGCGGCCATTTCGATCTGATCGCCATGGGCCGTGGCGAGGGGCAAGGATGCTACTGCGCAGTGAACCACAACATGCGTGAAGTGATCGACGGCATGAGCAGACATTATGCCTACGTCATCATCGACAACGAGGCCGGAATGGAACATCTCAGCCGCCGCACAACGCGGGACGTACAGCAGCTGTTGATTGTAAGCGACCCCACCCAACGCGGCCTGGTCGCCGCCGGGCGCATCGCCGATATGTGTAAGGAGCTAGATATCAATATCGAGAGGGTATCTCTCATCCTCAATCGCTTGCGGGGCGAAATCCCGACCGACCTAGGGGCCTTCATAGAAAAAATCAATGTGCCGTTGCTGGGTGTCATCCCAGCCGATGATGACTTGACGGCGTTTGAATTCTCAGGGCGCCCACTGGTGGAACTAGGAGATGGGTCGCCTGTATATCAGGCCGTAGCTGAACTGATAAGGCAAATCATCTAACGCCACATGCTCCGGGTGCTGTCTTTCGAGTTGAAGCGGAACGAAAAAAGGCCAAGACGCCAGGAGCCGCAACCTGGGTAGCGCATGAAAGCAGGGGCGCCCGAAGTCATGCTGCGCGTACACCTGATGGAATTCAGAATATGTTCCAGCATGCTTCTTACGTTGATGGTACTCGCTGGCGTTCACGCAACTAACAGTAGTGGTTGACAACTTTTACATAAGCGACCATACTTATTGTTGCCCTCTATCAGGCAGGCCAAGCGACGGTCTCCAGACTGATTCATCCGCGACCTCTTTAACGCAAACATCTGCGGATCGGAATAAATGATGATCGACATCCAAAAGATCGAAACGTTCCTGTGTGCTGCCGAGAAATTGAACGTCTCTGAAGCGGCAAAACAACTTCATCTGAGCCAGCCGACCGTAAGTCACCAGATCAAGTTGTTGGAGCAGGAATTGGGCGCCACTTTGTTCATCCGAAGTACCACCGGCCTGCAATTGACCGAGGCGGGCCAGCTACTGCTGCCGTGGGCGCGTCGACTGCTAGATGACAGCGCCAATCTCCAGGCTATGATGTCTTCATTGCAAGAGGTTGCCGGAGAGCTCCGGATCGCCTGCAGCACGACTGCAGGGAAATACATACTGCCTCAATTGGCTGCGCGCTTTCGCCTGCGCTATCCGAGCATACAGGTGCGTATTCCTTCCTGCGCTCCCGAAAAAGTGACGCTTGACCTTTTGGACGGCGATGTGCATCTAGGCGTATTGAGCAAAGAGGCTGGGGATCCGAATTTGGAAATTCAAGAATTCTTTCACGATACAATTACTTTGATAGTACCGGCCAACCACCGCTGGGCTCGGCGCTCCTCTATTGATCCCTCTGAGCTTCTGGAGGAACCAATCATCATGCGTGAACCTACATCAGGGACGCGCCGCGTGGTTCTCGAAGAATTAGCCAAACACGATATCAGTCCGGAAGATTTGAACATTTTTATGGAATTGGGAAATGCCGAGGCTACGGTGCGAACCGTTGCTGATGGCTACGGCGTAGCCTTCGTCTCTGAATTGGCGGCTTCGTACCCATTGGAACGCGGCAATATTGTGGCCATTCCTGTGGAAGGCCTTAATTTGCAGCGAACCATTTACATGGTGAGAAAACGACTTGGCGATTCCTATCGCCCCCGGGATGCCTTCTGGAGCTTTGTTCATGCCCCGGAAAATGCTGATTTATTGAAGCTGCCGGAACAAGGCACTTAGAATAATGAGAAGCGCGGAGAATTCCGCAGGCCAGACAGCCGTGGATAAAGCTGTCTGGCCTGTCTTTTTACCCAGGTATTGCGGTTACTTTAGAATACGTATGTCTGGGCCGCGCCCTCAACGTCCTGCAGATACGGCGGAGCCTTCTTGATCTTGATGCGGGGATCGCGCAGATCCTCAGGTTTGATGTCCTTGTTGGCCAGCGCCAGTTCGCAGAAGACCACCTCACCCCCGAGGTCGAGCAGATCGCAGAAAAGCTTGACAGGATTGGGCATGCCCTTGGGGGTGCCCAGTTTCTCCAGTTCGCCCTTCACGAACCAGCGCGCTCCAGCCGGGGCAGACGAAGACGTGCACTTCGTAGTCCAGCGCGATGCCGGATGTGGAGAAGATCAACGTCGGCATGATGTTTGCCGGGGTGTCGCCATTGCAGACGACTGCCATTTTTTGCTTAGCCATTGGAATCTCCTTTGAATAGAATGTCCGAAAGTTCTTAGCGACTATTTGTGGCGGGTTACTTATTTCTTAGATTAGATTTGTTCGCTTCACCTCTTGGATGGAATCAATCTGTACCAGCCTTGGCCGGTTGAGTGACAGGAACCGGTTTGAGCGCGTGGAAATACAGTGCAATCGTGCGATAGATAGCGTGGGCAAATTTCGTGAAAGGCAATAACAGGAGCAGTTCAGCTGCCACGGAAATGTGACTCACCAGTGTCCAGTACATCCACGGGGCGGGGCGGGGCAGGTAGACCGCAATCTCCAACAGGAAGCCGCTCACGCCTGTCAACCACAGCAGAATCAGGAAGGCCCAATCGGAGACGGTGGAATGCGCGCTAGTTTCGTCCGCTTTGCGGAGGCGACGAATCAATGACAGCGAAGTGCCATAGAGCAGGGACAATCCGGCAATTGTGCCGAGCAGGCGGACCGGATGCCAGAAATACACCCAAGCGCCGGTGGCCTTGAGACCGAGTATATCGAGGGCATAGTCCAGGGCGGTTGCAAGCAGAAGTCCAAGAAAGCCCCACAACATGGAAGCATGGACAAACCATTTCTGCAGGTACCAGGCCGGTTTATCTACGGCAGTATCACAGTCTCTTTGGAAGCGATGCTGGACAAGCGCCTCGACCGCCACCGCCTCCCAGATCGCGTTCAGCCAATTGGTGCGCATCCCCTTCACGCCCTGGCTCCGCACTTTGACGATCATGTTGACCATGCCCGTCAGCATCAGGACGGCGACAATGACCATCCCGGCGACGCCAAAGTTATGAATGATGGACGATGGGATGAATGTAAAGAACTTGAGTGCGTCGGTTGGCATCGGGCCATGAACGGAGTAGACGCCAAAGCCGATCACAACGGAGAGCAAAACCAGGAAGATAGAGCTCAGTACGGGCGAGGTGTAGAGCAGTCTCGCCAGTCCCAGCGGATCGTAATGGGCGATGGCGTATCGGCGGGCGGCGGCCATGAACTCGCCGGGGTCTGCTTGTTGGGGGCAAGTTTTGGTGCATTCACCGCAGAAATAGCATAGCCAGAGCTCCCGGCTGCTGAGCAGCGATTCCTTCAAGCCAAGTTGTGCGTAGCGGATGAGGCGGCGCGGAAAAGTTTCACTGTCGGTCGAGAGCGGACAAGTGGCCGTGCAAGTGCCGCAGTTGAAGCATTTCTCGATGTTCACGACTCCGTATTTTTTGACATCAGTTAGGAATTGCGGATCCACGCGAACGCCCATACTAATGCCCCTCCGCCTTCTTGTAACAAGCCTCGGCGTTGAATTCCGCGGCCTGTCTTGGTTTTTTAGCCAGTCGAGACGATGCTTCTGCCATAATGCGCCTTCATCCTGCCGCTTTGACAAGTTGATATTTGAAGTATCCGTCCACGTCGGGTTTGCCAACCACCTCGACTTGACCATAGCGCCGCATAGCGAACAGCCAGATCGTCACCTCGTGGCTGGGGTACCCCATCGCCTCGGCCAACTCCGGAATGGTCCGGGGGCCATCCTTCAGAAGCATTTCGATGCGGCCTTTCATGATCATTTCGGCATGAACGATTTCGTCCATGCCACGTTGAATCGCACTGGCGCCGCTCATACGGCAGCCTCTTTGATGCTGGCGTCTATCATTGCGAGGATTTGGTCGTTCCTGATACCCTTCAATGGCAATCGCATCATGGGGACACACTGGAACGCAAGGGCCTGCTCCTTTGCACAGAGAAGCCATGACCTTTGCGACTTCTCTATCCTCAAAGATCGTCTTCTCAATTGCTCCATAAGGACATGCCTTGAGACATTCGCCACACCAGATGCATTTGTCTGTGTCCACCTGGGCGACTAATGGATCCAGGTCTACGTAGCCCTTCTTCAACAGAGCGCCGGTCTTGGCCACAGCTGCCAACGCGGAGGTAACGCTCTCAGACATGGTTTTTGGACTCTGGGCAGCACCGGCGATAAAGACTCCGTCAATCATGGTTTCCACGGGACGGAGTTTTGGATGGATCTCCTTGTAGAACCCATCGGCGCCTTCCGGTAGCTTGAGGACTTGATTTAGCTTGTCGTTCTCTCGTGGCTCCATGCCGGTGACGAGAACCACCAGGTCGGCACCTATCTCAATCTCCTGGCCCCTGTCCAGGGTACCTTCTACTCTTACCAAAAGACGTCCGTCGGCCTCTTCCACCACAGGAGGGTGCTCGGGCTCCCAGCGGACGAACAGCGCTCCATCATGCCGGGCCTCCTCGTAGATGGTCTCCAGGCTTCCATAGGTCCGAATATCACGGTAAAGATGGTATTGGTTCGCAGTCAGCTTTGTCTTTGTCCCCAGCTCATGAAGCATTACAGCGGTATAAGTCGCCGCGGAACAGCAGTAGCGAGAACAGTAGCGGTTTGGGTGCTGGTCCGCCGCCATTTCGCCTTGGCGGCTACCGACGCAGTAAATGAACACCACATCACGCAAAGGTTTGCCTTGATATTCGAGTTTCCCGTCTGCTAACATCTGTCGGAACTGTAGCAAGCTCACAACGCCATCCCCGCCCCAACCATATTCCCCTCCGGCAGGGATATAGGGCGTAAAGCCCGTTGTAACAATAATGGTTCCAACATTCAGAGAGATTTCTTGACCTTTGACATTGATCTTTACATTGAAGTCGCCGATGGTGCCGGTCTTTTCAATCAACTCCGCCTGGGTGTAGATGACGATCCGATCATTCCCTTGTATCCGCCGCAACAAGGTCGCAACCACATCTGTCCCCAGGTGGCCCTCAGGCCCCATACGCCCCCCTTGGAGCGACCACCCACCGGGCTCTTCCTCTTTTTCGATCAGATATACGGCCAGACCCATATCTGCCAGAGACAGGCTGGCACGCATCCCGGCAATGCCCGCGCCTATGACCAGCACGCGAGGCTTGGTTGCCACGCGCAAAGGGACGAGCGGATGCGTCAGAGCGCATTTGGCAATACCCGCCCTAACAAGATGGACAGCCTTTTGTGTTGCCCCCTTTTTATCGTCGGTATGCGCCCACGAGCACTGCTCACGCAGATTCACTTGCACGTACTGGTAAGGATTCAAGCCGGCCCGTTCCGCCATGCCACGAAAGGTATGCAGGTGGAGGGAGGGTGCGCAGGATGCTACAACGAGCCCATCGAGCCCGGCAGTCTTGATGTCGCGAATCATCTCCTGTTGAGCCGCATCCGAGCAGGCAAACATGTGAGTCGTGGCAATCGCAACTCCAGGCTCCCGGGCGATCTCCTCCCGCAGCTGTTCCACATCTACATAGTCTGAGATATTGCCTCCGCAATAGCAGACAAAAACGCCAATCCTTCGTTCTTGAGTCGTCACTGAGCCCTCATTCTCTCAAGATACGCAGACACTTGAGCTGCTGCCGCGCCGGAGTGCAATACGGTATCGGGGATATCTCTGGCTCCGTTGACTGTGCCAGCAAGGTAAAGTCCGGCTACATTGGTGGCACCTGGCTCAATGACAGGGTCCACCTCACGGACGTAGTTGAAAGCGTCTTTTTCCAGTTCACCGCCCTTGTAGAGGCCAAATGGCGCGGTGTTCGGCAGGAGGCCCACTGCCAGAACGACAAGATCGTGCTCCCGGGTTTGCACCCCGCCCGTGCCCAGCATATCCTCATAGCGCAACCCCATCTTGCCGTTTTCCAGCTGCTCGATACCGCCTACCTTTCCCTTTACAAAGTTCACTCCCATGCCCCTGGCCTGCTCGTAAAACTCCTCGTACCCCTTCCCAAAAGCCCGAATGTCAATGTAGTAGATGGTTACATCCGCGATGGGGAGGGCGCCCATGATCAGCTGGGCTTGTTTGATGGCGTACATGCAGCCGATCCGACAACATAGGGGATTGCAGAAGGTATGGTCGCGGGAGCCGCTGCAGAGCACAATCGCAATGCTTTCCGGCTCCTTGCCATCCGAGGGGCGGAGGACGCCATTGTATGGGCGTGTCGGCGACAAGAGTCGATCCAATTGCGGCCCCGTGATGACATCCGGGATAACCCCGTATCCAAGGAGGTCCTTTCCTGCCGGCTCCAGAATCTGGAACCCTGTTGCCATGACAACGCTCCCCACACGCAACTGCATGTGTTCAGGCTTCATACTGAAGTCAATGCAGTCTGCAGGGCAGACGTTGACGCACTCCTGGCACTGGGAGCATTCGGCGCAGTCCAGGCAGCGATTCGCCTCCCAGCGCGCCTGTTCTTCACTCAATGCAGACTCATAGGTGTCAAAATTCTGGATGCGCTCGTGAGGTGGAAGCCTTGGCTCGGTGACGGGCGCCACTGTCTCCCAGTGGCTGGTCCGCTCGAGGACATCATTCCGCTCAACGACCTCCAATGGATCGCCAAAATGCACGTCCAGCGATTCACCTCTAAGCATACGATCCATGTAGAACGCAGCCCGCCGTCCTTGCCCCATCGCTTGAGCGATCGTCGAGGGGCCAAGCACGCTATCACCACCGGCAAAGACATAGGAAAGCGAGGTTTGCAGGGTCTCGGGATCCGTTTTCACGGTCCCTGCAGAGGTCAAATCCAGTTCAGACTTGAAGAGAGAGGTGGTGGGCGCATTCCCGATTGCGACAACCACCATGTCTGCCGGTATGCTGAACTCGGAACCCGCGATCGGCATCGGTCGTCTTCGCCCGGAAGCGTCAGGCTCACCGAGCTTCATCTTCTGGCAGACCACCTCCTTGAGTTTTCCATTCTCACCGACGAATCTTGTCGGATTGATGAGAAACCGAAGCTCTACGCCTTCTTCTTCTGCCGCTTTAACCTCGGCGGGAAAGGCCGGCATTTCCGCCCGGCTTCTCCGGTACACGACGATCACCCTCTGCGCATTGGAACGCAGGGCAATTCTAGCGGGGTCAATGCAGGCGTTTCCGCCTCCAATGAGCACGACGGTCTTGCCTGTCAGGTCTATTTTCCTGCCTCGGTTAGCCTCTTTGAGGAAATCGAAACAGCAAACAACTCCTTCAAGATCTTCCCCTGACAAGCCAAGCCGCATCGGCTCTAGCGAACCCGTGGCTAGGAAGACGGCATCGAATCCCTTGTCTCTCAGCCCTTTCAGGCTGTCGATGCGGACCCTGGTCTCGATCTGCACACCCAGGGCAGTCACATTCTTGATGTCCCGATCTACTATTGATTTGGGGAGCCGGAACGCAGGAATCCCAAATCTGAGGAGACCGCCCGGCTCCGGCTCCGCCTCGAAGATCTTGACTTGGATTCCTTTTCGAGCCAGATGATAGGCAAGGGTGAGGCCGGCGGGCCCTGAGCCCACGACGGCGACCTTCTTGTCCAGCAGCTGCTGCGGAGGGCTGTACTCAGGCTCGGGATGATCTGCGTAATAGCGCTCTGCCATGAAGCGCTTGATTGCCCGGATCTGCACTGACCCATCCTTGTCCCCGCGGGTACATTCGCTTTCACAAGGCGCGTAACAAGCAAGGGCCAAACTGCCCACCAGAGGAGCGTCCTCCAAATGCATCCGAAATGCTTCGTCATACCGTCCAGTGCGGACCAATGACACAAATCCGCTGGGCTTCACGCCGGCTGGACAAGCATAGGTACAGGGAGCCTGTCCCTGACTGCTGATGACCGCCTTTTTCGGAACCGCTTGAGGAAAGGGAATATGAGCCGCGTGACGTCCAACCAAGTTGTAGTTGTATTCGTCCGGCAAGGAAACCGTACAGACTTCCTCGCACTTGGCGCAGCCCGTGCAGGCGTCGGAATCCACATAGGAAGCTTTCTTGTGCAAGTCTACGGTGAATGAACCGTCGCCATTGCGGACGAAACCGTCCACTTCGGTATAAACCATGGGCGTGACTTGCGGATGATGGGCAACGGCGGCCATCTTGGGCGTGACAATGCAGCTGGCGCAATCCAGAGTTGGAAAAACCTTGCTTAACAAAATGGATTTGCCGCCAATACTTGGCTCTTTTTCCACCAGCAGCACATCGTAGCCCATGTCCCCTAGTAACGCGGCGGCTTCCATACCGGCTATGCCGGCGCCGACAATCAAGGCGTCGTAGTCAAGGCCGTTTTTCTTATGAACCGGAGTCATAACTGGCTAACTCTTCCTCAAATTTCTTCATATGAGAAACGAAACTATCCGCGCACACCGAACAAACTCCCGCCATCTTGAGTCTTTTCGGGCTGATATTGCGCCCTCTAAGCAGATCCTGCGCTCTCTCGAGCAAGGCGCTCGTTCGGGATGTGCAGTCAGGCAGGAAAGCACAATCCCCTCCGCAGGCAGCGATAAATACGCCGTCATATCCCTGTTCGAGAGCATGGACGATCCAAGCGGGCTTGATCCCGCTCGAACATGGAAGGGGAATCACTTGAACTGAAGTCGAATAGTGCATGTGAGAGCTGCCCGCCAGGTCAATCCCAAGGTCTGATATGGCGTTTGTGGAGAAGACAAGTATCTTCTTCCGGCCGGCTTTCTTGCCATTCACAACAGCCATTTACTTCATCCTTCGTAAATAGATGCTCCAGAATCCATCATTTTCGACGTCACCCAAGTATTCAAACTCCATCTTCTTGCACCAGCGCTCAACAGATACTTTCGTGTCTGAGTCTGAGGACTGGATCTCCATTACTCCTCCAATTGGACATTCACTGATGGCACGTCGAGCCTCCAGCAAGGGACCTGGGCAGGCTGTACCGCGGGCATCCACCAATTTATCTACTTTCAAAGCTGCTAGCTCGCCTGTTGTCATCATTGCACCTCCGCTTTATGAAATAATGCCATTTTGTTTGAGGCAATCTGGCCGATGTATCATCAACTTAGGGGTCGTGACGGAGTCTCCTTTTTGATCCAAGTCCGGTCAGGGGTTCTGATGTTGGTTCAAGCAACTTGCCCATCGGTCGGTTGGCAAGCACCAGACAATTCCGCAGGAGTTCACTTTCAGCGATGTGGTAATAGATATTCTGTCGCTCTCGCCGTGATTCAAGGATGTTGCTTAACTCCATAAGATGCAGGTGCTGCGATGTTCCAGGTAACGAGGCCCCAATGGCCTGGGCAATCTCGCTGACTGTCCTTTCCTTTTCTGCCAAAAACCAGAGAATCAAAACCCGCTGGGAGCTGCTGAATACTTTGCAGAGCGCGGCCTGGCGTTCGGCTAAATCCCGGGTTTCTGACAAAACAACGGGTTTCATAAGCTGCATTTCATGAGTTGCTTAATTCCTACACAGCTTAATTTAGATATCCACGAGGGACAAGTGATAGATATCACGAGCGATATCGGGAGTGTCTATAGCGGCCCATTGTTAATAATAATAGCCAAAGTACCAAAATACTGGTTGAAATCGTTGAAAATAAGTTAATTCTGTACTATAATATTCATTGCAAAGAGCTAATCTGGGAGCATGCTTCTATGGCGACCTTACCGAAGAAAGCACAAGATGATCATGGCGTCAATCGAGAGAAAAGGGCGAAATCCGCTCCTTCCAATGGGGTTGATGAGGTTGATGTAGGCAGGCGCATACGACAATTGCGCAGGAACAGTGACCTATCCCTCCGCGCGCTCGCCGAGTTGAGTGAGCTAAATGTAAACACGCTGAGTCTGATCGAAAACAATAAGGCCTCTCCCAGCGTGAGTACGCTTCAGCGAATCGCTGTTGCGTTGCAAGTACCTGTCGCCGCATTCTTTGAAACCGACTCGCCCAAAAAGAACGTGGTATTTCAAAAGGCCGGGCAACGACCGAGGGCAGATTTTTCTTATGGCATCCTGGAAGACCTTGGCGCAGGGATAACCTTACGCGGCGGCCAACCCTTGTTGGTTGCATTGGAGCCGGGAGCTGATAGCGGGCCGACCCCCATCGTCCACACCGGTTTTGAATTTGTTTACTGCCTGGAAGGTTCACTGTCATACGCAATTGAGGAGAGGAATTATCTTCTGGAGCCGGGGGACAGCCTGATTTTTGAAGCGCACCTGCCTCATCGGTGGGGGAACGCCGGAGTTACCGTAACACGCTCCTTATTGATCCTGTGTCCAAGCGACGAAAACGATCATCCAACGGAGAGGCACTTTGCAGCTGAGAAGGTTTTGTTGTAGAGGCCTTCGAGATCTAGGAGGAGGTGTGTCATGTGCCGCAAACAATTCCTGGCCCCTTTCACGATGGGTACTATCCTGGTGCTGGCAGTTTCAATGACCTTGCTGCTTCCGGCGCCGGTTCGCGCACAATGTGGAAACCCGCAACCCTCGTCCTGCACCACCTGTCATGCACAGGCGGATCCTGTGGCTGACAAAGGCGAATGGCATATCAGCCATGCCGGCAACGATATTTGCATCAATTGCCATGGCGGCAATGGCAGCACCATGGATAAGAACCTGGCCCACCAAGGCATGCTGGCCCAACCGCTCAGCGACATCTACACCGACTGTCACAGCTGCCACCCTGACTACGTGGAGCGGGCTGTTCCATATGCTGCAACTTTGCAGATCACTCCCTCCAGCTGTGCAACGCCGACGCCCGTTGCCGTCAGTAATGTTTCCAGCCGGCTGCCTCCGAACGGCATTGTCATGCCATCCGACCTGGTGAGTGCGGCCTCGCCCCTCCAGCTCTTCACACTCATAGCCGGAGGGCTGGCAGTCGTGGCATTGTTTTTCTTTGGGTTGGGCTGGCTGGAACGACACCACATGAAGGGTTGAATCGCACTGCAGTCTCTATAAGAAGATGCACGAATTTCTTATAAAGAGAAGGCATTGCATGAAAGGAAAGCAGTCGCTGTTACTGGTTCTTTTCTCGACGCCGGTCTGCACTACCGTCTTGCTCGGATTGCTTACCTTGGCCGCTCGCTGGCAGACGGAGCGAGTTGTCACCTTGCTGCTCTCGACAGAAATCCTAGCGCCAGCCCTGATCTTTGGGCCGGCGTTGACAGCCTATTTCTCGGGTAAATCAGATAAATGGAGATATATACAATGAAAATCGCATCAATTACCGACGACGGCAAGACGATCAGTCAGCACTTCGGCCGCGCACCTTATTTCATGGTTATAACCGTGGAGGCTGGCAAGATCGTTAACCGCGAAATGCGTGACAAGCTGGGTCACGCTCAATTCGAAGGGGAAGGTCACGATCACCAGGAGGATGCAAGCGGCCGGCATGGTTATGGACCCGCGGCGGCGGATCGTCACGGCCGCATGGCAGAGGCGATAACCGACTGCGAGGCATTGTTGTGCGGGGGCATGGGTATGGGTGCCTACGAAAGCATGAAGGCTCTCAATATTCGACCTGTGGTAACCGATCTTTCCGACATTGATGAAGCTGTCTTGGCTTACGCAAGGGGCCAGATCGTGAACCACGTGGAAGCACTGCATTAGCAGAAAGAAGTATGTTATGTCGATCAAGTCATTCGGCAATCGTTTTGGTCAAGGGCAGGGCGGAGGTTGGGGAGGCGGAGCCGGGCAAGGACAGGGCAGGGGCCGAGGCGGTGAGCATAAGCCCCCCGCCGGCCCAGGTGGGAATTGCGTCTGCCCGAAATGTGGACACCAAGAATCCCATGTGACGGGACAGCGTTGCCTGGATAGAGCATGCCCCAAGTGCGGGACAAAAATGGTACGGGAGTGAAGCACGCCCCGCCTGCCGCCATAACGCTCTGCCGGAAACTTTGTTTGGCTCAGGGCAAGGCTGGAAGCGTAGAGACTGGTTCAGGAGTACCAAATGAAAAAAATTGCTTTTCCGACTGACGATGGTGAGACCATCAGCCGCCATTTAGGCGAGGCTCAGTTCTATGTAGTCGCCTTTTTGGACGAGGCTGGAAACACAACATTCGAGAAGCGCGAGAAGCCTCGTCATAATCACAATCGGGAAGAACCCAGCCTGGAACATGAATGTGCGCATGCCCAGCGCGGCCCCGCCCTATTCACTCCCATTTTCGATTGCGAGGTTTTGATATCCGGTGGGCTCGGGCAACCCGCCTACGAGCATGCCCTGGCGCAAGGGCTACAAGTAATCCTTCCAGCGCAAAAGAACATCACGGATGCCCTGGATGCCTACCGCATGGGCACGTTGGTTTCCGATATGCGGCGTATACATAAACATTGAGCAAGCAAACCGTCTTTGAAATCCAGGCAGAATTATGCAAAGCCATCGGGAATCCCCTGCGGATGGAAATCCTGCACCTTTTGCGCGACCGACCATTGAGCGTTAGCGAAATCGCATCAGCCACGGGTCAAGATCAGACCACGATCTCCCGGAACCTGGCGACACTACGAAATGCTGGAGTTGTGGTTTCGCAGCGGGAAGGAAACAACATACTTTACCGCATTGCAAATCCAAAACTCATGCGCATTTGCGATTCGATGCGCGAGGTGTTGAGCGAGCAAATTGGTGAACGGTCCAGACTCATGGATGAAACCAACAAATGAATATCATCGACAGCCTGATCGCAAGCCTGCCTGACGACTGCCGTGTTCGCTCCGTGTTGGTCGGTGTGCACTGGACGGTCGTTTGCAGCCGTCATTGCGGGATGGCGGCTACACTCATGTCCAATCAACCACATGGAGAAATGCAGGCCCGCGATGTGGGGCACCTGCATGAGAAGAGCGCGCGTGAATTGGCGGAATTGGCCCATTCACCGAAATTGCTGGAGGCCAGCATTGGAATCGCTGTGATCAATTCCATGTTGGATGTGGATGAATCACTCGCAGTGGAGATCAACGCCTCTGAGGTGCTGGCCAGCCGTGGAAGCGGAAAGAACGTTGCGTTGATCGGTCATTTTCCCTTCATCCAGGAATTACGTCAAACTGCCGGGAAACTCTGGGTCATCGAGCAACAGCCATTGGAGGACGAATATTCCGCCGAGGCCGCAGTGGATTTGTTGCCCAAAGCCGATGTAATCGCGATTACCGGAAGCGCATTGGTTAATCATACATTGGATGGATTGCTCGCGCTGTGTCGTCCTAATTCAACCGTGATGGTGTTGGGCCCGAGCACACCGCTCTCACCCGTTCTATTCGAATACGGAGTGAATATTCTCTCCGGCACGCGCGTGATCGATGAAGCAGCAGTTCTTCGCACCGTTGGGCAGGGTGCAGCCTTTCGCCAAGTGCGGGGTGTGAAGTTACTGACTTTCGTCAATGACAAGAAATAACCCAATGGAAATCCTCATGCACACCATCGGTGTGATCCACTCGCCGTTCACTGACAAGGATAAAACCCCCATTCAAGCTTCGCGCTCACAGGCAATCGGTATGGCGGAGGTCTATCCCGAGTTCGCCGATGGATTGCAGGACATCGACGGCTTTTCGCACATCATTCTTCTATATGCGTTCCATCGTTCAGCTGGATACGCGCTTACGGTAAAACCATTTTTGGACGAAAAGGAGCATGGTCTGTTTGCCACACGCTATCCCTACCGCCCCAACCCGATCGGGCTTTCGATAGTAAAGTTCTTGTTTCGTCAGGATCATGCATTGACCGTCGAAGGTGTGGATGTACTTGACGGAACGCCGTTGCTGGATATCAAACCCTACGTACCGGAGTTCGATGTAAGGACCGACACCCGCACCGGCTGGTATGAAACGCGGAGCAAACAGTGAAACACCGAAGATCGTTGATCATTCTCCTTTTGGCAGGCTTGCTGATCTCTGCAGTCTTTCCATCAACGGCTCACGCTCAAACGCCTGCGCCAGTGGTGCGTGTGGTGCTGTTCTATTCGCCCGATTGTCCGCATTGTCACTACGTGATTACCGAGACCTTGCCGCCCCTTCTAAAGAAGTACGGCATCCAACTCCAGATCATGAGTGTGGACGTCAATCAACCGGCCGGCATGACACTCTTCCTGGCTGCTATTCCCAATCCTGCGGCCAGGACTAGCATAACCACTGGAACGGACTATTGGGGCAGGTCACCAGTAAATCGCAAGGTCACATGCAAAAACGAAACCGGCTAATAATTGTCTTGATTGGTGACAAATGTCACCTTCGCACCTCGAGCAATGAGCACTATGATTTGCGACAATTCCCCCCGAAAACCCTTAGCGTTGAAACCAACAGTAAATTACCGGGTCGGTCATAGCACTTCTTTCGCACAACGGAACGGCCTTGACGGTTCACCTGAGCTCTCGTTGCCTGGATATCCTCAACCTGCTGGTGGCTTCTGAGCAGCCGCTGGCAGCGGCGGATATTGGCAATCAGCTTAACATTTCGGCCAGGATGGTCCGGAGCAGTCTGGCGCCTGCGGGGGAATGGTTACAGAACAAGAATGTCTCGCTTAGGCGAGTGCCAGGCCGTGGGCTTTACTTGGTCGGGCCCGATGCGTCCAAGAGACATCTCGCTGAGGCGATTCGCGTCTATGATCAGCCGCTACTCTGCCTCTCCACTTCAGAACGCCTGCATGTCGCGCTCCTCATGCTTTGCTTTTCAGAGTACCCCGTGCAGGTCAAAGAGTTGCAGCAAGCCCTCAATCTCTCGAGAACCACGTCATTCAGCGTCCTGGACGTGGCCGACAGATGGCTGCGCGGGCACAAGTTGCAGCTGATCCGCAGGCCCAACTACGGATGCATGGTCATCGGCGAGGAGCGCGCCTGGCGGGCGGCTGCGATCGACCTGATCAGGGAAAGCGCCGGCGATGCCAGGCTACTCGCACTCCTACAAGGGGTGAAGACCATCGTTTTCGTATCCTCGCAGGCACCAACCGGATTTGAGAGGGCGCTCTCGACGATCTGGATGAAGTTGAACATCGCCCTCATCAAACAATTGATTTCACCTTTGGAGCGGGAGTTTGTCGGAAACCTGTCGGATCAGGCTTATATCGAGATAGGATTCTACCTGGCAGTGACGGTCTACCGGATCGGGATTGGCAGGCAGCTTAACAGGCCGCCAGACGCGTCGAAGAGTACGCGCATTGCTAGCCGCGCATCGGAGGCCGGAGAGATCGTGGCGCGGCTGCACCAACGATCAGGCATCCAACTGCCGGGGACTGAAGTCGATTGGCTGGCGCTGAAGATCGCGGAAGCCAGCCCATTACCAACCCCGCCGACGGCCTCAAGGGAAAAGCCTGACGCGGGCATAGACCCGACCATCAGGAAGATCGTGGACCGGATCCTGATCCAGGCATCGCGCTCCCTGCATCCGAGCTTGCGCGCGGACGTGGAGCTCATCCATAACCTGGCGCAGCACCTGGAAAGCTACCTGGATCCACAACCGGCGCAGCGGGGGCAGCCCTTAGGGGCCCCGCTGCTCCGCGAAGTAAAGACCCAATTCCCCTACATCTATTCTGTAGCACATGAGAGCAGCACTTTTCTAAGCGAGCAACTCGGCATCGAGCTGGACGAGGGCGAGATAGGCAACCTCGCGGTCTGCCTGATCGCGGCGATGGAACGGCTGAGGCAATCGGACCAACCGAAGAAGCGAGTTCTGGTGGTGTGCAGCGAAGGGACGGTGACGGCCTGGCTGCTGGTCTCCCGATTGCGCGTGGAATTCCCGGACGTGGAGGTGGCCGAGGTGATCTCGTCGCTCGAGTTGGAGCGCCGGAAATACCTGGACGGGATCGACGTCATCGTAAGTACCATCCCGCTAAAGATCAAAAACATCCCGCACCGGCAAGTAGGTCCCCTGCTCGGAGTCGACGACTGCCGCAAGCTGAAGGTACTGCTCCAGCAGACGGGGAGTGCACCGTTCACCCACCCCTCATTGCGCAGCGGCACAGTTCATCTGGCCGATCTGCTTACAACCCATACAATCGATCTGGGAGTGGAGGCCAGGGACTGGCGGGAGGCGGTGCAGAAGGCCGGAAGCAGGCTGCTGGAGGCGGGCATTGTCGAACGACGGTTCCTGCGCGCCATGGAAGAGATTATCCTGGAGTACGGGCCGTACATGGTAATCTGGCCGGGAGCGGTACTGCTGCATGCGCCGACGGACGGCGTACGGCAACTGGGAATGGAACTCATGACGTTCAAGCAGCCGGTGTGTTTCGGTCACGCCGAGAACGACCCTGTGCAGATCGCGATCGTGCTGGCGGCGCGCGACAACCAATCCCACATCACGGCGCTGCACGAGCTCAACCGGCTGATGCAAGATCCGGAGGCGCGTACGACGATCGCGAGTACCACGCACCGATCCGCCGTGCTGCACCTCATCGCGCAATCTGCAACTAGTCCAGAAATGTAATAAGCGATTAAAACCAAATAAGACTATTCCGGCGTTCCATGACCAGCGCGCATGCCATAATGATACCAAGCGCTGTGGAATGAATGGATGCGATCATTAAAGGGGCCCGAGGCGCCAGCTGCGCATTGGGCGCAGCGTTCGGAATCTGCGGCAGGACAGCGTGGGATACCGAAGTGGAAGATCGGCGATTCTGCCGCTCATTTTGTTTCTGAATCCGCAATCAACGAAACCATGATGTGCAATAGGAGATAAGCGAATGGCCAGACGCATGAAAATCGTAACGGTCTGTGGCTGCGGTCTGGGAAGCAGCCTGCTCGCCAAGGGCATGATCGAAAAAATTGCGCGTGATTATGGTGTGCAGACTGCGATCGATGCGGCCGACGTGGGAACTGCCAAGGGATACGAGGCCGACCTGATCGCGGTGCAGGCCCATCTGGTTGAACGGCTGGGTGACATTCCGGGTACCCCCGTTGTCGGCGTGAAGTCCTTCGTAGACCAGGACGAGTTGAGGGCCCTGCTGGGGCCGTACTTCAAGGATTTCCTCCAGAAAGGCGGCTGAAGGGGCAAATCATTCCTAACTTCCATCAAGTTGTTTCAATGTTCTTCCAATCCAGTGATCTTTCCCAATGAGGAGAATAGGCAATGTCCGTAATCAACTTCCTGATCAATGAGGTATTTGTTCAGGCGCCGATCTTCCTAGGCCTGATCGCGCTCGTGGGCCTGCTGCTGCAAAGGCGGGCGGCGCGCGACGTGCTGGAAGGCACCATCAAGGTCATCGTCGGCATCGTGATCCTGAATGCCGGCATCAACGTTTTCCTGGGCTCGCTGCTGCCGCTGACGACTCTGCTGAACAGCTCGTTCGGCGTCACCGGCGTGCTGCCCGACTGCTTCGGCCCCTTCGGCGTCGCAATGAAGACGATGGCAATCCCGATCTCGCTGGCGTTCGTGCTGGCCTTCGTGCTCCACCTGGTGCTGGTGCGCCTGATCCCGTTCGCGAACTTCAAGAATGTGTTCCTGACGGGCCACATCATGCTCTTCAATACGTCGATCGCGACCGTGGTGCTTGGCGCGACTCTGAACCTGACCGGGACAACCCTGATTGTCTCGGCGGCCGTGCTAACGGCGCTGTTCTGGACGTTCATGCCGGCGATTGCCCGGCCCTTCACGAAATTCCTGTCGAAGGACCAGTACACGTTGGGCCACCTGCAGACCATGGACCTGCCGGCAGGCGCGCTGGCCGGCAAACTGGTGCAGTCCAAGCGCAGTGATGAGATCGAACTGCCCGGCTTCTTCTCGGTCTTCACCGATTACACCGTGATCCTGGCCACCATGATTCCGATCGTGTACCTGATCATCGGCTTCGTGGCGGGGGCCGACAATGTTTCCAAGCTGAGCGCCGGATCCAACTGGGTGGTATGGCTGATCCTGCAGGGCATCGGCTTCGCAGCCGGTGTGGCCATCGTGCTATTTGGTGTGCGCATGTTCCTGGCCGCGATGATCCCGGCCTTCGAAGGCATTGCGAAAAGCCTGCTGCCCGGCTCACAGCCTGCACTCGACTTACCGCTGTTCTTCCAGTATTCCCCCACCGGTGTCATCCTGGGCTTCCTGTCCTGCTTTGTGGCGATGGTGATCTTCACTCTGGTGCAGGTGGTGCTGCGCATGGCGGTGATCATCTTCCCGGGCCCAATCTTCTTCTTCTTTGATGGCGCCCTGGCAGGTGTGTTCGGTGACCGCTACGGGGGCTGGAAGGCCTCCATCTTGGCCGGCGCCTTCATGGGCATCCTGATCGACGTGGCGGCGCTGCTAACTTACCCGCTGCAGGCCCAGTTCTTCCAGGGCACAGGCCTGATGTTCGGCGGCGGCGACTACATCCTGTGGGCCCCGCTGTACTGGATCCTGAACCTACTCGGCGGCAACCGGGTGGCCGGCTTCGGTACCTATGGCATCGCAGCGATCGTGATCGGCCTGGGCGTACTGGTGGCTGTGATCGCGCTACGCAACGGCAAGGTGCGCGAGAACGAGGCAGCTGCGGCTGCCAAGCCTGAACTCGCCAAGGCTGCCCGATAGCCTGATCGCACTCGACGCTGTGTAAGATGGCGTCCCCTTCACATCAGGGGCGTGGGATTGATGTTTCGGGCTCATGCCCCTGATGTATTTACCTTCACGGATGGCAACGGATTGGTCGCTAAACGAACAGCCGAGCACGGCCGGCCCAACGACCCCGGATTTTGGAAGACCGTGCACGACGACGCGTGGCTGGCGCTGCACGCCGCACTCTACACCTGGCCGGCCGGATTTGTCCTGCCGGGACGGGTGCTCGACCTGGGCTCGGAGTATGGCTTCGGAAGCCTGCTGATCTCGAACGGGAATCGCTCGCTGCAGGTGCTGAGCATGGACCTGGATGCGGCGGGGCTGCGATATGCAAGCGGCGTCTCCGGCAAAGAGAAAATATCACGGGTGAACGGCGATGCAAGCCGGCTTCCCGTTGCATCAGAAAGCTTCACCGGTATCTACCTGATCCACCTTCTACATCTCGTCGACAATCCGGAGCGGGTCGTGCGCGAAGCCTGGAGGGCGTTGAAGCCCGCAGGCGTGGCAATCGTGTCCACGCCCCAGGACAGCTCCGGGAATGGCGGCCAACAGGTCGAGGCGCTGAAGTCCGAACTGAACCGGCGCTTTTCGGAAGTGCTTTATCCCGATCAGATCCGCGGCGAACTGCCCTCTTTCAGGCCGCAAGACTTCCGCCTGGATGGGCAGGCCCCCGCTTGGCTGGCGATCTGTCGAAAGAACTCGACGGCCGGAGCGTGCGCTGCCAATCAGGAGACCACACCATGAACTCATTAGCATCCATTATGGAGCGATTCTTTCAGAGCGGAGTTATGGCAATCATCCGCATCGACTCGGCAGAGGCAGTGATCCCAACGGTGCAAGCCCTGGCAATGGGTGGCATCGAGTTCGTCGAGATCTCGCTGGTAACTCCGCGGGCGGTGGAACAAATTGCCAGGGTGCACGACGAAATGCGCGACGCGCTGATGATCGGCGCGGGAACTGTGCTGGACGGCGAATCGGCGCGGGCGGCGATCCTGGCGGGCGCAGATTTCATCGTAAGCCCGACCACGCGCGTGGAAACCATCCTGACCGCGCGACGTTACGGAAAGCCGGCTTTCTCCGGGGCCTACAGTCCGACCGAATGCCTGTTGGCGTGGGAATCGGGCGCCGACGCGGTTAAAGTATTCCCGGCCATGCCGGCAGGGCCGGAATACATCAAGGCGCTCCATGCTCCCCTGCCGCAGATCCCCCTCGTGGCAGTCGGGGGGGTCACGCTGGAGAACATACCGGCGTTCTTCACGGCTGGCGTGCGCGGTGTGGCAGTGGCCAGCGCTCTGGCCAACCCCAAACTGATTGCCGAGGGAAAATTCCGCGAGATCACGGCTGCCAGTGCCAAATGGATGGAAACTGTGCGCCAGGCACGAGGCTCTTGATCATGCGCACCGACGTGAACACTCCCATCCCCTCCCAGGAGGCCAGTCCGGCCAAGAGCTTCGCGCTGACCGAGTTGCTGCCACGCGAGCGTATCCGGCTGGAGGTGCGGGCGAGCGACTGGCAGGATGCCATCCGGCAGGCCGGACAACTGCTGTTCGAGAGCGGGGCGGTGCGCTTCGAGTACCTCGAGGCAATGATCAAGGTGGCGCAGGAACTGGGGCCGTACATTGCGATCGCGCCAGGGGTCGCGCTGCCGCACGCATCGATCGAAGCCGGCGCGCTGCAAACGGGCCTGAGCTTGATCCGACTCGCGGAGCCGGTCAACTTCGGCAACCCCGATAATGACCCGGTCCGGCTGGTGTTCGCGCTGGCAGCCATTGACCACACAGCACACATCACGGCTTTGCAGGCCCTGGCAGAACTGTTCATGTCCAAGGAACTGATGCAGAAACTGTTCGAAGCCGTGAATGTGGATGCGGTCATCGAATTGCTGCAATCGGCCGAGGAAATCCTGAAGAAGTCACATGAAGACATCGCAGAAGACTGACATTTTGGTGGTCGGCGGCGGCGCGGCGGGGACATTGGCCGCGATCGCGGCCGCGCGGCAAAAGAAAAAGGTGCTGCTGCTCGAATCGAAGGGGTCTCTGGGTGGTAGCCGGACTCTCATGGGCGTGGACACCTTCAACGGTTTCTTCTGCCCGGGGGAAGCGGTATTCAAACTGGTCGGCGGCATCAGCTACGAAGTGGTGGAGAGGCTGCTCAGCAGGAACGCGGCCTTCGTCCGGCAGAATACGTTCGGCTCCGGGCCGGTCATCACGTACGACATGGAGCAGCTGAAGATGGTCTACGAAGAGATGGTACTGGAAGCCGGCAGCGAGCTGCTGTATTACTCGTACGTGCCAGAGGCTACCGCCCGCGATGGCTCGATCCAGAGCGTGACGCTATGCAACAAGGCGGGCTTGAGCCAGATCAAGGCGGGCGTAATCATTGACGCTAGCGGCGACCTGGACGTGGCGGCGAGTGCAGGCGAAGACTACGAGTTGGCCGGGGAAGCCGGAAGGCCGGTCCAATCGCTCACGACGATCTTCTACATGGCGAACGTGGACAACGAGCAGGCATTCTCCATTTCACAGGAAGAGCGGACGCGCATCATGCAGGCGGCCTCGGAGAGCGGGAAGTATGACCTGACTCTGCATCGGGGGCTCGATCCACCCGACGCCGCATGCCGGATACGTACACGCCAACCTGACGCGGATTCCCAACGTGGACGCGACCGACCCGGCAGCACTGACCCGGGCAGAAATAGAAGGCCGCCGTCAGGTACAAGAATACGTGCGTTTCCTGGTGCACGAGTACCCGGGCTTCGAACATGCGTACCTGGCGGGCACGGCACCCACCATCGGCATCCGGGAAACGAGAAGGCTGCAAGGCGAGTACGTACTGAGTGGCGAGGACGTGCGCGGGGGCGCAAAGTTCGACGACGCGGTGGCGTGCTGCTCGGCGCCAATCGAAGACCACAACGCCGGAAAAGGCGTTGGATGGGAGTTCCTCAAGAGCGGCGATTTCTACCAGATACCGTACCGGGCGCTGCTGCCGAAGCGGACCCGGAATTTGATTGTGGCGGGCCGCTGCCTGAGCGCCACGCACGAGGGGCAGGCCTCGGCACGAAATTCGGCGCAGTGCATGGCAATGGGCGAGGCAGCCGGAGTCGCGGCGGCGATGGCCATCTCACGAGGGGTCTCGCCAAAACAAATCAACACAGCGGAACTGCAGGAGCGGCTGCGAAAGCAAGGAGTGCTCCTGCAACCCCTGGAAATCGAAGCGGAAGGGTTATTGCAATGAAGAAGATCCGGACCGTGTTGGGTGACATCGCGCCCGAGCAGCTTGGGTTCACAGACGCCCACGAGCATCTGATCATGGACAAGGACTACATCCTCAAGCTGAACCCGGACTACCGCCTGGACAGCGTGGAAAAGACTGCCACGGAAGTGAGGAGCTTCATGACGGCGGGAGGCAAGGCGGCGGTGGAGATGACCTGTCTGGGCGTGGGTCGCAACGCGCGTAAGATGATCGATGTGGCGCGGCAGACGGGGTTTCACATCGTCGCGTCCACCGGTTTCCACCGGCCGCAGTTCTACATCGACAGCCACTGGCGCTACTCCTACACCGTGGAGCAGATCGCCGACATCTTCGTGGAAGAGATCGAGCAGGGGATGGACCAAAACCAATACGGTGGGCCAGTGATCGACAGGACGGAGGCGCGGGCGGGCGTGATCAAGATCGCCACCGGTTATTTCGTGATGAAGCCCGAGGACGAGCGCGTGATCCACGCAGCAGCCATGGCCCACCTCAAGACAGGCATCCCGATCTTCACGCATACGGAAGAGGGCACGCTGGGACCCGAGCAGATCCAGGTGCTCAAGGCCGACGGGGTGGACCCGGCGCACGTGACGGTGGGTCACTATGATCGAAATCCGGATTTCTTCCTACACCACGAGCTGGCAGCGACGGGATGCTTCCTACAATACGATACTCCCAGCCGGCGCAAATATTTCCCGGAAAGCCATTTTATGGAACTGTTGAAGAAGATGGTGGAAGCCGGACACGGCAAGCAAATCGTGTGGGGCGGCGACTTGGCGCGCCAGAGCTACCAAGGCGCGTACGGCGGCGCGCCGGGGTTGAAATACATCCTGGAGGATTTCATCCCGCGCATGCGCTGCGAAGGATTCGCGGAGGACTTGATCGCCGATATTTTTGTGAACAACCCGGCCCGGGCGTTGAGCTTCGAATCCAAGAATTGAGCACTGGTCTATGAGACTATCCGGAATCATCCCGCCGCTGCTGACGCCCTTCACAGAATCCGGTGAGGTGGACTTCGAGCGCATCCCGCTGCTCGTGAATTTCATGAAGCCGTACGTGAAGGGCTTCTTCGTCTGCGGCACGTATGGCTCGGGGCCGCTGATGAACGTGGATGAACGGAAACGGGTCTTCGAGACGGTGGCGGGCTGCGTGGACGATTCATATCAGCTCGTGGCACACGTGGGGGCGGCCAGCCAGCGGGACACCCTGGAACTTGCGGTGCACGCCGTTCAGCATCAAGCGAAAGCCGTGACCGCGATCGCCCCGTTCTACTACCACTATGATGAAGAAACGCTGTTCGACTACTTCCGCACGCTGATCGAGACGGTGCCGGCGCCGGTGTACCTGTACGACAACCCGGGCGCATCGGGCAACCCGGTATCTACGGAGCTGATCCGCCGGCTGGCCGAGATCGGCCTGAACGGGGTGAAGGACAGCACTTTTGACATCGGCAAAACGTATGCGGTAATGCGCACGGTGTGCAAGCAGGACTTCGACGTGGTGATCGGCTCGGAAAGCCTGCTGCTGCCGGCTTTTGCGATGGGTGCGCAATGCTGCATCGCGGGCCTGGCGAACATCCTGCCCGAGCTGGTGAATCATCTATATGAAGCAGCGCGAAACAACGATGCGGCTGCGGCCCGGGAGCTTCAGGCGAACGTGCTCAAGATGTGGGACATCCTGCACGTCGGGCCTTCGGTACCCACGGCGCTGGCCATGCTGCAAATCCGCGGCGTGCAGGCCGGGTATGCACGACGGCCGATGCGGCCACTGGGGAAGGAAACGTATGGCAGGGTGCAAAAGGCCATGTGCGAGAGCGAAGCCATATGGAACCTGCGCTGATGGCCTTTACTCGAGAACTGAAGCACTCGATCTTCCTGTGCGAACCGGCGGCGAAAATCGAGGCGGTGCTGTTCGACATGGACGGCGTGCTGGTGGATTCGGTGCCTTTGCACATCAAGGCGTGGAACACCGCCCTGGGTGAGGCCGGGCTTCCGGCGCTGGACTTCGCCGCTTATATGACCGCACTGGGCCGGACGAACATGGATATGATCGTGATGTTCTTGCGCCGGCACAACATCGAGCTGCCCGTTGATGGCAGGAGGCAGCTCGTGGATGCCAAGGAGCGCATCTTCCGTTCAAAGATCAAAGAGGAAGCGCAGGCCCTGCCAGGTGTGCGCGACTGGCTGGAATTCCTGAGCATGAAGCGCATCCGCTGCGCGGTGGCCTCGTCCGGCGAAATGGCGAACGTGGTGGCTGTGCTGGACACGCTGCAGCTCTCGGACTACTTTGCGGCGGTGCTCTCGGGGCGCGCCTGCCGAAGAGCAAGCCGGACCCTGCGCTGTTCCTACTGGCGGCGAGTTCCGTCGGTGTGGAACCCGGGAGGTGCCTCGTAGTCGAAGATGCACCGGCAGGAATCCGGGCGGCGAAGGCGGCGCATATGGTGTGCTGCGCGCTGACCACCACCTGCCCGGCGGATGAACTCCAGCAGGCGGACATCCTGCTGACGAACCTGGGGGCGGCCGATCCGGCGGCGTTGTTTAAAGATGCAGAGCCAAACCTTTGGAGGCAATCATGAATGCTGTTGCGATCACATACCTGGAAGTCATTCTAGCCGTGGTGTTGGTCTGTGCCGTGTTTGCGCTGGCGATTCGCAAGGAGCTGCTGGCCAGCGTGCGCGAGACGACGGCGTGGCTGCTGAAGGTATCTTTCTTGGACTTGGTCCAGATGGTGATCTTCATCAAACCCTGGAAGAAATACGTGAAGCCGACCGGCGTAGGACTGTGGCTCGTGCTGGTTTACATCGTCGGGAGATACACGATCGTGTCACATCCGAAGATATCGGAGATCTCCGGGCCTTACATCCCGATGATCGGCTATGTGTACTTTGTGAGCCTGCTCTTCATCCTAAGTTTCGTGCTGTGCGCCGCAACCAAGGCGGCCGACCACGATTGAGAGGCTACTCTCCAAGCAACCGAAAGGAAGCGGCATGAAAAAGATCGAAGCAAGGATGCTGGAAGTACTACAACGCGGGGAACAGGTGCTGGTTTCGGGCGTTCCGGTGGGGTATCCGGATCTGGAGGCGACACGACAGATCGTGGAGATCTACATCCGTTCGGGGATCGACGTGGTGGAGTTCTCAATGGCGAGCCCGAACCCTTATATCGATACAAAGGTCATTGCGGAATCCAATATCAAGGCCTTGCAGGCACAACCGTCGATGGACAAGCACCTGGACGCGCTATGCAAGATCCGCAAGGACTTTCCGGACGAGCCGTTCTACATGATGGCCTACGCGGACTTCATCCGACCCGTGGGCATCCAGCGGTTCGTGGATTGCCTGCAGGAAATCGGCGTGGACGCGCTCGAGCTGCCCGACAAGGAAGAGGACGTACCCGACCTGGTGAGCGAACTAGACCCCTTGCTTGAGAAGGCAGGCATCTACCGGACCTACATCCTGCACCACCCGTTCGACGAGAAATTCTTCGCGCGGATCAAGAAGAAGGCGCGCGGTTTCGTACTCCTGCAATCGGCGGCGGACGCGGCGGGCCAACGCCCGCAGGTGGCGCCCGAGAACCGGAAGATCGTGGAAACGATGCGACAGGCGGGCTTGGAGGCGAAGATCATACTAGGCTACGGGATCAACAAGCCCGAGCGTGTGCGGGAGGCGGCGACGACCGGTGCCGACGGGGTGATCGTCGGCACGGCGATGATCGAGCGGATCAACCGCGGCGATTACGGCGGATTGTCAACGTTCATCCGTGAGATGAAAGCCGCTACACGACCGGCAAAGTAGTGGCTCCGGAACGCAGCCGCACAGAAGAGGAAAGAGTTCGTGAAAAGGAAACCGGCATGGCCGAGATAACTCTGGAGATCAAGAACAAGGTGGGCTTGCATGCGCGGCCGGCGGCCTTGTTTGTGCAGACGGCGAGCAAGTTCAAGAGCACGATCACCGTCAAGAACGGCGATGCAAGTGCGAATGCGAAGAGTATTTTGCACGTCCTGACCTTGGGAGCCTGCCATGGCAGCACCATCAAGGTGACCGCTGAGGGCGAAGATGCCGAACAAGCGCTTAAAGCCATAGAAGAGCTGCACGCGCGCAACTTTGGGGAACAGGGATGAAGGAGATCCAAGGAATCGCCGCAGCCCGCGGCTTTGCCTTGGGTCCCGCTTTTCAACTCCGCCCACTGAACCTGGAAGTCAAGCGGCGGACGGTGCAGACACCCGGCCCGGAATTGGATCGACTGGAGCAGGCGATGTCCGCCGCCGCGCTGCAGGTCGAGGAAGTGCACCAGAAGGCCGCGGCTGAATTATCCGCTAAAGAGGCCTCGATCTTTGAAGCACACCTTCTGATGCTCCAGGATCCCGAGTTGCGTGACGCGATGCGGAAGTCCATCCAGGAGCAATGCGTTAATGCAAAATCTGCGGTCGAGGAAGCGACGGAGCATTATGCCCGGATCCTGGAAAAAATGGACAGCGACTACTTCCGGGCACGCGCGGCCGATGTGCGCGATATCGCGCGGCGCCTCATCCGACTGCTGCTCAATCCGGAGTCAACTGGCATGCATAGCGCGTGCACGCCGTCCATCGTGATCGCCCGCGACCTTATGCCTTCGGATACCGTGCTATTGGACAAGCGCCTCGTCCTGGGCTTCTGCACAGTAGAAGGCAGCGAGACTTCACACACGGCGATCCTGGCGCGGGCACTGGGCATCCCCGCCATCGTCGCATGTCCTGATGAGGTCCTGGGCATCCCCGACGGCACTGTGTTGATCCTCGACGGCCCAGCCGGCAGGCTGTACATCGAGCCAACCCAGGCAGAGACAAACAGATATCGAACCCGGAAAGCCTCGTGGACCGCCTCCAGCGAGGACGCGCTTGCGCAGTGTCATGAGCCCGCCGTTACCCTGGATGGTCACCGCGTTGAAGTGCTCGCCAATATCGGGAGTGTGCCGAGCGCCAACGCAGCGGTCGAGAAGGGCGCCGAGGGCGTGGGCTTACTACGCACAGAGTTCATCTACATGGAGCGGGGGACACTACCGGATGAGTCCGAACAAACCGAGGTATATTCCGCCATCTTAGGGGTGTTCGAGAGCCTGCCGGTCACCTTACGCACCAGCGATATCGGCGGAGACAAGGTGCTACCTTATTTCGATCTGCCCGATGAAGCGAATCCGTTCCTCGGCGTCCGCGGCCTGCGACTGGCACTTCTGCATCGCGATGATTTACTCAAACCCCAGTTGAAAGCCGCCTTCCGCGCCGGAAAAGGGCATGACTTGCGCGTCATGTTTCCCATGGTGGCCACGCTCGCTGAAATTCGACAGGCGCGCACGGTCCTGGAGGAATGCAGGGCGGAGCTGCATGAGCAGGGTATCCTGATCCCCGAGAAACTTCAAGTCGGCATCATGATCGAAGTACCCTCGGCTGCCATCATGGCAGACGCGTTTGCCCCGATGGTCGACTTCTTTTCAATCGGCACAAACGATCTCGCTCAATACACCCTGGCTGCCGACCGCAACAACAGTCACCTGGCCTATCTGGCCAGCGCATTCTCGCCTGCGGTCCTTCGCCTAATCCAGAACGTCATCCTGCAGGCGCACAAATATGGAAGGAAAGTGGCTGTCTGCGGCGAGCTCGCGGGAGAGCCTCTGGCGATCCCGATCCTACTTGGGCTCGGGCTGGACGAGTTCAGCATGAATCCGCAAGCGATCCCGGCAGCGAAACAGATCGTTCGTAGCGTAAAGGTCGCCGACTGCCAGCAGCTTGCCGAACAGGTGCTCAAGCTGGAATCCATTGATGAGGTAAAACATTATGTGGGGAACAGGATGCCGGGCATTGCAAGTTCATAAACACGAACTGTGGTCAAACGGGCACGGAGGCGCCAACGTTACATTTCTCAAACAGCGGGTTAGGATGTTAAGGTTGCCGGCTGGTGAAAGACATGCGGCAGATAAGGCAACAGAGCAGTCAGATATTTCCCCCGAAAGAGTTCGCTTCGGGTGAGAGGGCTCCTTTGCCGCGGCTTCCTCTTATCCCAACTGCCGTAGCCGATTGGCCAAATATCGGATTTACGAGTGCAATCAATCGCTGCTGTTTTTCAGCCCTGCGTTGCCTGTTCGTAGGCGTCGCACAACTGATGCATCGAAGCCATGACCATTTCAAGCGCCTCGGCCCCTGGCAAATCAGTGAGGAGTAAATAATCCAGGTGATTTGGATCCCTGGAATCGGAGGACAACTCCAGCCTGGCACGTAGCTCGGGGAGCTGCAGGATGGCCTCCCGCAGTCTCGTGCCTCGAGCGAAAAGATTCTGGCTCAACTCCGACGGGCTGCTGTAAATGCGAAAACGATCGCCAAAGGCGATCACATCGCTCTGGTCCAACCAATCCCCAAAAATCTGTAGGCTGTGCCGGTTCGGATTCTTGACGCTCATGCGGATCCGAAGCATGTTTTCTTCGTTCGATGTGCTAATGACGAACCAACGATCATTGTAAACGCCCTTGATGACATGCGGCCGCCGAGGCACATAGTGCAACCCTCTCCGGTCCGCCCAGTTGGCTAACACCGGGTCAAGATCGCATTCCTTGGGCGGGGGAGTGATTGCCCAGTTCTGATTGATGGCCAGAAGGAAGAGTGCCGGTATGAGCACGATCAACGCAACGAGCAAGGGGTCCGTGGATGTACTAAGGCCGCTAAGCATCTTCAGCTCCCGATAACTCTAAGGTGGGATCCATTATAGAGACGACTCTTCGTTACGCGAAATTACTGGGTCGATCAGGGTTGCAAGGATACAACGGAATCTTGAATCTCAGATTAATGAGCACTGCGTTCATCATCGGCCCAGCTTTCTTAACGAGGGCCTGACGTATATATCACTGGATTGCAGGCCAGGAAGTTCCCCTTCGCACAGGCTTCTGCTAGAACCATGCGTGGCGTAATAATGTGCCAGACACGTTCATGAGAAATCTACGAGATCTTGGAAGTACAGCGGATCCTAAAAACGGGGCCAAAGCCTATTGGGAAAACCTCGTGATGGGCGCCGATCGAGCCAAGGACGGGCCAAGAAGAAGGGTCTGCAGGACTCTTGTCCAGATTAAGACTCTATCCGTAAACCGAGGAAATCTCAACAAAATGACACTCCTGATGCAAAATTGTAGGTGCTGAACAAACAACCTGCACCTTGTGCATTGTAGGGGCGAGTCACGACTCGCCCTCTGGCCTCAGGGCTTGGGCGACGAGGCCTCCATTGGGCGACAAGGCATCCAGCCGAGGTCGCCCATGCCCGTCCGATGACGGACGGGCGCCGAGGTCGCCCACTTCCGCCCGAAGGCGGGCGGAAGCCTAACTTTCCGCCTGACCAGTATTTTTCCAAAAACAATGCACAAATATAGCCATTCATTGCTCCCCTTCCCGTAGGCCTCCCACAGGTGTGCACTTTTTTGAGTTGTTCCCCGTTGTTTGGAAAACGGCGCGCGATTCTCGCAGATGCAGGGGTTCTGCCTGCGGGCGAGGCTTCGTCCTGTGGAACGTGTGCGTGCATATCTAATTTACGGTTAGAGTCCAAGTATGATTCGGACGTGTGCGGTTGCCCGCCTGCCTGCCCGTGCGGATATTCTGGGGCCGCGATCAGCCCTTGTCACCGGGTAGCGACCAGGGAAGGTTTATGGACAGTTTTATGAGGCCGCCTCCTTAGGGAATATATGTCGTGAAGTGATGCTCGCCAAACTTCAACACGAAGAAAACACTTCGGGATGGCAAACGATCTGGTTGATTTCTGAAAGTGTCACGCAATGGTGGTTTGACGAACGCCGTGGAGACCTTTGCGCGCAGTTATGGATTTACTTGTGTCCACATCCCATTTTTGGTACCATTTGAATGTAGAGCAAGAATCTCGGGCAGGGCAAGATCAAAGTCAGGCCGTAGACCATCTGGCGAGCCGCTTCACTTACGGGAGGCCGAAGACGAGGATGGACAAGGGATACTGGATCGCAATTCCGCAAGAGGATGTCTGCCAATGGACACGCCTTTGGCCAATGAACTAAGAGAGGTGCTGGCCCACTACGACCTGGGCGAGTTGGTCGACTACGAGAAGAATGAACGCGGTTTCGTGAACACCGCCTACGCCATCTATACGCTTGCCGCAGGGAAGCGCAACCGCTTTTTTTTACGCAAGTACAAGTCTGGCATCCGCGAGGAAGAGCTCACCTTCGAACATAGCTTGATAGAACATCTCGTGGCGGCCGGTTCGCCGGTGGCCCGCATCCACCACACGCGTCAGGGGAAATCGTACCTGTACATATCCGAAGGGACCGATGAAAACGCGGGTGTGTTCTACACTATCTTCGATTACCTCCCCGGCGAAGACCGCTTCACTTGGGTTGATCCTATCCTGACGGAGGGACAACTCTCGGCTTCGGCCGCGGTGCTTGCGCAGTTCCACATTGACGCCGGCGGATTCACTCCCCTTGGCAGGCGCAACGAGCCTAAAATACTCGAATTGCTCCCCCTCATCGCTGAGAATTGGTCGGGCTGCCCGGCAAAATCCAAAGGGACGATCGTCGACAACCGCATCGGCGAGTATCAGGAGACCGTAAGGGCTAACATTGCCGCCACTCTGGCCGCCCTTCAAGATCCGCGGGCGCGCTCCCTGCCGGAGATGGTGATTCACTGCGATTACCATCCGGGCAACCTCAAATTCACCGGTGATTGCGTCACCGGCGTGTTCGACTTCGACTGGTCCAAAGTAGACCTGCGCCTGTTCGACCTTGGGCTTGCGCTGTGGTACTTCTGCACGTCGTGGCAGGGACCGGATGACGGCAGCTTCCGCCTGGCTTCGGCACAGACATTCCTGCGGTCATACCAGGAAACCCTGGCTGCTCATCGCGGCGCGGTCCTCATAACGCCTGAGGAAGCCCGCTATCTGCCCGTCATGGTCAATGCCGGCAATCTGTATATTCTACATTGGACGGTCCTGGACTATTTTGCAAAAGATGCTGACCCTGCGGAATACCTGGCTTTCCTTGACCATAGCCTGAATTTCACGACGTGGTACCAGCAGCCCAAGAACCTCCAGGCGCTGCAAACAATGACCGCCAGTACTCTCTCGCAAATCTCCTGACGAAGCCTCCTTGAAAGTAGAGGACCACCGAACTAGCCGCCCAGGGCGCCTCGGGCAGCCAGGAATCGGCGCCGGTCGGCTCTGTAAAGCACGAACGCCGCCTGCTCATTGGCCCGGGTCCGGGAAGGCACCAGTGGGCTCGCCGTCGCAGGGGGAGACAAGTACATCTGGAGCGCTGGAGAACTTCGCCTGCGACGCATGGACGGCATACGCTATGGTGGGCATGGACCTCATCAAAGACTAGGGAAATTGCACTTGTGGTATTATTGGCGGAATCCGGCATCAAATGTCGACTTAGATTCGCTCCCACATCGGATGTCTCCTGTGATTTCATCCGATTTCAACTGTTCTCTCTACAGATAGATTTTCGCCTTACCTCGAATCTAATAAAGGAGGTGTACAGGAGCAATTGCGCAACAAGAAGCTGTACGTATTTCCGTGAAGTTACCTTTCGCCAAGGAGGAGCATCGAATGAATCGGAAATTTGTACTATGCATTGTGCTTGCTTTTGCGACCCTGCTGACGGCGTGCGGAGGAGCTGCCTCGCCGGCCGCTCCAGCTGCTCAGGGGGCCACTTCTGCACCGCCGCCCGCCGGGACCAGTGCTGTAGCCACCTCGGGCTCAAGTGCCATGACCCCGCAAAAGGGGGGTGAGATCACGGTGGCATACAAAGACGATCTGGCCACGCTGGACCCGGCCATCGGTTACGACTGGACCAACTGGCCCGCCGAAAAATTGGTCTTCGATGGCTTGCTGGATTACGATAGTGGTACGACCATTGTGCCGCGCCTCGCAGAAAGCCTGCCCGATATCAATTCCGATGCCACCGTCTACACCTTCAAGCTTCGCCAGGGGGTCAAGTTTTCGAATGGCCGCGAGTTGACCTCCGATGACGTCGTTTATTCCATCACGCGCGTGCTCGATCCCAAAACCAGCAGCCCCGGATCGGGCTTCTTCACCGGCATCAAGGGCGCGCAGGACTTCATCGCCGGGAAGGCAACTTCTGTCTCAGGCATCCAGGCCCTCGATCCGTACACCGTTCAATTTACACTGGCTTCACCTGATGTAACCTTCTTGAACAAGATGGCGCTCAATTTCGCGTACATCGTGCCCAAGGAAGAGGTTGCCAAGGAGGGTCAGGATTTTGGACATGCGCCGGTGGGAACGGGTCCGTACATGCTCAAGTCAATGGATATCCGGTCAATCCCTGGTCTTCGAGCGCAACCCCAATTATTTCATGACGGACCGTCCCTATCTGGACAAGATCACCATCCAGGTTGGCGTCGCGCCGGATGTGGCCTTGCTGCGCCTGGAAAAAGGCGATATCCAGCTAATGGGCGATCCGCCTCCCGGCGCCGACTGGGCGCGGATTTCCGCCGACCCCACTTGGGCAAATCGGCTGGAAAAACAGCCTCAGGTCAGCACGATCTATATTGCCATCAACACAACCGTCAAACCTTTCGACAATGTGATGGTGCGCCAGGCGTTGAACTATGCCATCGACAAGCAGCACATCATCCAATTGCTGAACGGCCGAGGTACCGTAGCCAACCAGGTCCTGCCGCCTCTCATGCCGGGCTATGACAAGTCCTACACCGGTTACGATTACAATCCCGATAAAGCCAAGGCCTTGCTGACCCAGGCCGGTTTCCCCAACGGCTTCAGACCAGCATCGAGTGCATCTCGGTCGATCCCCAGCCAAAGTTGTGCCAGTCATTCCAGGCAGGATTTGGCAAAGATCGGCATCAAGCTTACGATCAACACCCTCGCAGCACCGAATGTGATCGATGACGCCGGCAACGGCAAGACTCCGCTGACCTGGTCCGGTGGCCTGGGTTGGATCCAGGACTATCCGGATCCCGATGACTTCTATGGTCCGATTCTGGGCTGCGGTTCGAACACACCCGGCGGCTGGAACTGGTCGCGCTATTGCAACCAGACCCTGGACGATCAGAGCAAGCAGCTGCTGGCCATGACCGATCGCACAGCACGCCTGGCTGCATATGGACCCTTCTTCCAGAAATTGATGGACGATGCAGTCTGGGTTCCCGTCTACTACGGCGAGTACGATATCGCCCACTCCGATAAGCTGCACGGTCAGCCCACCCTGACGCATCCGGAGCATTTGTTCTACTACGAAACGATGTGGCTCGAACACTAGTTTCATCGTGACAGAAAGCTTCCCGATGGCGAATCCGTCACCGGGAAGCTTGCATATAAAATGGAAATCGCCGAGATTGAACCACGTCTGCCGGGTACCCGAGCCGCCAGATGCCTTGTCCGCTCCAATCGAGATCAGTTATGGACAGCTGGTCTGGCGGCGGTTAAGGCGCGATCGAACCGCGATGGTTGGCGCCGTTCTGGTGCTGCTGCTCACGATCGCGGCTTTGTTTGCACCGCAACTCTCGCCTCACGATCCCACGGAGCAATTCCGTGACGGCCTGACCGCTTTGGGCGAGCCGATCCCCAGCACTCTCCTGCATGGCAGTTTTCAGTTCCCGCTTGGCACCGATGCGAATGGACGTGATCTGCTCAGCCGTATCCTGTACGGGGCGCGGGTCAGCTTGCTGGTGGGGGTGCTGGCGAACTCACTGGCTGTGGCGCTGGGGACGGTCATTGGCTCGGTGGCCGCCTTCTTCGGCGGGCTCTTGGAAAGCGTGCTGATGCGCTTCACAGACGTGATGATGGCTTTTCCAACGCTGCTTCTGGCGATGACGCTCGTTGCAATTCTCAAGCCGAGCATGTGGATCATTATCGTTGTGATCGGTGCGGTCTATTGGACATGGATCGCCCGGGTGGTATACGGCCAGGTGGTGGCTCTGCGGGAACGTGACTACATAACGGCGTCGAGGGCTCTTGGAGCGAGCAAGGTCTACACCCTCATCCATCATATCCTGCCGCAGCTCGTACCAACCATCATTGTCTGGGGCACGCTGGGCATCGCCACCAATGTGATGCTGGAAGCCAGCCTGAGCTTCCTCGGTATTGGCGTGCAGCCGCCCACGCCAAGCTGGGGCGGCATGATCCAGGAAGCGCAGTCCTACTATCGCACCGCGCCCTGGTTGGTGATCTTCCCCGGTCTGGCGATCATGATAACCGTATTCGCTTTTAACCTTCTCGGTGACGGGCTGCGCGATGCCCTTGACCCGATGCAGGTTGGGAAGTTATAACATGTGGACCTACCTGGCGCGCCGGATTGCCCAGTCGATTCCCGTGTTCTTTGGCATTTCGGTCCTGACCTTCGTGCTGATCTATTATCTGCCGGCGGACCCGGCTCGCATGTATGCCGGACCAAGTGCCACGGTAGCCACGGTGGCAAGCATCCGCCATCAACTGGGTCTCGATCAGCCGCTGTGGGTGCAGTACATCGATTACATGGGACGGGTTCTACACGGCGATCTCGGTTTCTCCTATCGTAAACAGATTCGCTGTAACGTCTTTGATTCTGGATCGAATCCCGTATCACGCTGGAACTGATCGCCGGCGGTGTCTTCGTCGAATTGATCATTGGCCTACCGATCGGGGTCGCCTCAGCCGTGGCCCGCGGCCGCTGGGTGGACAGGCTGGGCATGATTCTGGCGCTCTTGGGGATCTCAGCACCGCCGTTCTGGATCGGTCTCTTGTTCTTGTATTGGTTTGGTTACCTCATCCCGATCTTTCCGCTCGGCGGCACCGGCGACCTGCTACACCTCGTCCTGCCGGCCCTGACGGCCGGGTTGGGCGGCGCAGCCTGGTATGCCCGCATGATGCGCTCCAGCGCCCTGGATATCCTTTCGGCTGATTATGTCCGAACGGCCCGCGCAAAGGGTCTTCGTCATTATCTGGTTGTTTTCCGCCATGTTCTCCCCAACGCCCTCAACCCGATAATTACGATGGCAGGAATGGACATTCCATGGTTCATCGGGGGCGTTGTCCTGGTGGAGCAGGTTTTCGATTGGCCGGGATTGGGACGGCTGGCAGTAGAAGCGATTGAAACTGTGGATGTTCCCGCTGATTCTTGGGACCGTGATTGTCACCGCCGTGGCCGTCGTCGTGAGCGGCATTCTGATCGATGTAGTTCAAAGCCTGGTTGACCCGCGTATTCGGCGCGGCCGGTGAAACCTGTCTCGATGGAAGTCACAAGATCACATACATACAAGGAGAAAACATGACTACCCATCATCTCGACACGTCTAAATTACACAATTTTTGGGATAATACGATCCCGCCGCGGATCAGGATCAAACCGGGCGATACGGTTGTATTCGAAACGGTCGAAGCCTCCGTTAACCAGATCACGCCTCAATCGACAAATGAAGATATCGGCCGTCTCGATTTTGGCCGCGTGAACGCGGTCACCGGCCCTGTCCTTATTGAAGGTGCAGAACCCGGCGATGGGTTGGTGGTTGAAGTCCTCAGCCTCAAACACAAAGGCTGGGGATGGAATGCCGTTATTCCACATTTTGGTTTGCTGGCTGACGAATTCCCTGATCCTTACCTGCATATCTACAGGCTGGGACCCAGGTATTGTGAATTTCGAAAGGATATTCTTATTCCTTTCGAGCCGTTCTGCGGCGAGATGGGCGTGGCCCCGCGCCAGGCCGGCAGGCTGGATGCGATACCGCCGCGCGAGAATGGCGGTAACCTGGATACCCGTCACCTGGGTGTGGGGACGAAGATCATTTTCCCTGTCTTTGTCCCGGGCGCCCTATTCTCCTGCGGCGACTGTCATTCCGCTCAAGGCGACGGTGAAATCAACGGTACCGGCATCGAGTCGAATATGACTGTCACACTGCGTTTCAATCTGATGAAAGCAGCCCACCTGCAAGAGATGCGTTTTATCACAGCACCGCGCAAGAAGCTTACTTTGACGGATACCAGCGGTTACTACGTTACCACCGCCCAGGGTCCCGATCTCTTCAAGAATGCCCAGCAAGCTGTTCGCTACATGCTCGATCACCTGACCTCAGAATACCATCTTACGCGGGCTCAAGCGTATTGCCTTTGCGGTGCCGCAGTAGATTTGAAGATCAGCCAGATCGTCGATGCGCCGAACTTTATGGTGTCTGCCTATTTGCCGCTAAACATATTCATCAGGCCGCGGGCGAAAACTGCTCCGAGGCGGGCGGCGACAAAAGCCAGGGCCAAGCCCAAGGCGAAAGCTGCGGCACGTAAGAAAACAAAACGCTAAGATCCTTAAACAGGCCGGCCATACCATACCCTGGTCTGTGACAAAGCGGCAGCATCGTGCCCGATGGCGCGTATCCCTGCCCGTGCAGATATTTCGGGGATTCGGTTAATTAAGGGCCTGCACCGGTGCGCCGTCGACGGTCGTTAACTATCGGAGGCGAATCTCGGGCTCGCCGCCGGATCGGATCGATCGCGGACCTGACGGCCTGGGAAGGCATCCAGACGAAGCAACTGGCGCAGGCGGCCAGGTACCGGCTCTGCTATTTGATATCCTGAGCCCCGAAGCGATAACCGAAGCCCCGGTCATTGTGGATGTAACGCGGGTTTTCGGGATCGGGCTCAATCTTCTGCCGTAGATGCCAGATGTAACGGCGGACATGCCCGATCTCGCTCGCGTATTGCGCACCCCAGACCTCTTTCACGAGATCCCTGGGCGAGACCACGTCTCCAGAGTGGTGCATCAAGGTCACCAAGAGCCGGAATTCGGTGGGGGTCAACGACAGGGGCTGGCCGTCGCGCCAGACGCGTTTGAGTCGCATATCGACTTCGAGTCCGTCGGCCAGGAGCTTGGTTTCAGCCGTATCATCCTGCGCCGAGCGGCTGAAAACGGCATGGAGGCGGGCGGAGAGCTGTGCAAAGGAAAATGGCTTGGTAACATAGTCGTCCGCTCCGAGGGAGAAGCCCTGCAGGATATCCGCTTCGTCGCCGCGCGCCGTGAGCATGATGACCGGCATGTTGCTGATCTCCCGGATGCGCTTCAGCGTCTCCCAGCCGTCTTTCTCGGGCATGGTTACATCCAGCAGGATGATATCGGGCTGGCGCTCATACATGGCACGCAGTCCCAGCTTGCCGTTCTCGACCGCTCGCACACTATAGCCCTGGCCGGCCAGATAATCGCTCAACAGCTGATCCAGGCCCTTGTCATCATCGATTATCAGCAGATTTATCATTCCAGATCATCCTCGGGAGTCTGGGCGATGGGCATGAGGATGTAGAACTCGCTGCCATTAAACTCCTGCTTGCTTTCCCAGATGGGCGAGACAAATCCGATCTCACCGCTCTGTGCTTCGATCAACTTGCGGCCAAAATAAAGCCCGAGACCCCAGCCAGAGGGGCTGCTTTCCCAACTTTGCAGCCGGCTGAAGCGGCTGAAGAGTCGATCACTCACTTCGGCGGGAATGCCGGGCCCATGGTCTTTGACGCTGATACGGACTCTGTCGCCGCTTATTTCAGCGCAGAGATGGATCGGCTTGTCCGCGGGCGAGTACTTGTCCGCATTGGAAATGAAGTTACGGATCGCCTGTTCCAGATAGGTCTCGTCTCCCCAGATTGGAGGCAGGTCGGGCGTGATACTCCACTCCACCTTGCGCTGGCCCGATGCCAGCACGATGGCAGAAGCCTGCTCCACCAATGGCCTTACCGCCACGGGCCCGAGTGTTATGGCGAGCTTTCCCGCGTCCAAACGCGAGACATCCAGGATGGTCTGAACGAAGTCCGTCAGGCGCCGGCTCTCCTCCTGCATGATCTCCAACACCGCGCGCGGACGCGGCGGCAGGCTGTCACTCGATTGCAGCGCCAGCTCCAACCCGCCATTCAGGGCGGTGAGCGGCGCGCGCAGTTCATGGCTGACCAGCGCCACGAAGTCAGATTTCATCTCGTCCAGATCGCGCAGATCCCTGTTCAAACGATCCAATTCGGCATTCCGCTGTGCCAGCGCGGCTGTACGTTCGTTGACCTTATCCTCCAACTCCCGGTTTAGCGATTGGAGCTTGGCAGTGGCTACTTTCTCTGCGGCCATAAGCCGGCGCATCCAAACGATGACGACGGCTATGATGATCGGCCCCATGAAGCCAAAGATGAACACCTCACTGTCAAACCAAATGTCAAGGTGCTCCCCTGCCTGCAGATGTTCCACCAACTCGAATACGACAGCCGTAACCGAAAGAAAGATCGGAACCACCCACTGTAGAACATCGAGGTCGAGAAACCAGTCCCGTACGCTTTGCAGGCTTGTCGTGATCCGGTCAGCAAGATTCATTTTTGTCCTAATTAGATTATATCCACTTCGCTTTCCCGATGTGGAACGAGGACGTAATTGCGACAATTCGCGACATCCTTTATACGGGCCCTGATGTTATTTTTGTGGCATCAAGATCGCACAGGCGGTTCCGTGCAGAGATACGGTTCATGCCGGGATGGTACGAAAAGAATTTGTGCACAGAGCGCCGAAAATAGAGGCGCATGGAGGCCCACAAACGATGGATGAATTGACCTGGAGACAGCACGATGATCTTGCCGCCTGGCGGGCGCGCCTCGAAGAGCACGTGCTCGCGCCGCTGCGGGGGACGGGTTTCCGTTACTTTGCGTGGGTCGCGTTCCTGCTGGCAGTGCTCGGCTGGGCGTTGTACGCTTACAGCCTGCAACTCCAAAACGGGCTCATTGTCACCGATATGCGCGATCGCATTTCGTGGGGGCTCTACATCGCCAGTTTTGTTTTCTTCATCGGCATCAGCCACGCCGGGACGCTGCTCTCGGCCATCCTGCGCGTGACGCGCGCCCGCTGGCAAATGCCCATTACGCGCATGGCAGAATTGATCACGGGCGTGGCGCTGATGGTCGCTGCGCTGTTTCCGGCCATCGACATGGGACGGCCCGAGCGCATTCTGAATATGGCTGCTCTTCGGACGCTGGCAGTCCCCGCTCATATGGGACATTCTCGCGATCCTGACCTACCTGACAGGCAGCTTGATCTATCTGTATCTGCCGCTCATACCGGATTTTGCGCTCTGCCGCAATCGCCTGGGACCGCAGGCGCCCGCCTGGCAGCGCTGGCTCTTCACAACTGCTGCCGCCGGCTGGAAGGGAACCCCGGGACAGCGGAAAGCTCTCGACCGCGCCATGTCCGTGATGATGATCGTCATCATCCCGGTGGCGGTCTCGGTACACACGGTCGTCTCCTGGGTATTTGCCATGAGCCTGCGCGATCCCCTGAACAGCACGCTCTTCGGCGTTTTCTTCGTCGCCGGTGCAATCTATTCGGGCATTGCAGCCATCATCATCCTGATGGCGGTCCTGCGCTGGGTATTGCACCTGGAAGAGTTCATCACCAAGACCCAGTTCGTGTACCTGGGCTATCTGCTGGCCACGCTGGCGGCCATCATGGGCTATCTCAACATCTCCGAGTATGTGACGACCGGCTACAAGATGGAGGAGGGAATTCATTCAACATCCAGCAGCTGATGGTCGGCCCATTTGCGGGGCTGTTCTGGTTCTACATTCTGGGCGGCATCCTGCTGCCCATATTGCTGATTCTCTCGGCGCGCACGCGGACGATCAAGGGCATCATTGCGGCAGCCCTGCTGGTGATCGTCGCAATGTGGATCGAGCGCTATCTGATCATCGTCGCCGGATTCCGGGTGCCGTTGATGGCATATCCGCCTGCCAATTATTCTCCGAGTTGGGTCGAGTGGTCGATCCTGGCAGGTGGGTTTGCGCTCTTTGCGCTGATCATTTCCGTCTTTGCCAAGCTCTTCCCGGTCGTTTCGATCTGGGAGGTCATCGAGCATCGCGGCCCCGAGCCGACGGAAACGCCTGGCGCGACAAGCGACTCCCGGGGCGGGAAGGGCGGCGACCACATGGCGCAACCTGAAAGTGTATTCCCTCAGAGCCCAACAGGTGTCTGTGACGCGGCGCCAGACGCTCCAGGTTATGGGGGCAGTCGCGGTGAGCGCCCTGGTTGGGCCCGCGATCTTGTTGCAGGCCAGGAAAAAGTTCGGAGACCCGACCATGATGAGCCTGGCCGATGCGAGGCTCATGCCAGCGTCTTCGTCGATGGGCGATGGTCATCGACCTGCGCTACTGCGATGGCTGCCAGTCGGTTGGCAAACCGCCGCAATGCACCGAAGCGTGCATTCAGGGCCACTTTGCCCCGGAACCGATGGAATGGATACAAGTGTATGAGCCGCCACTGCCCGGAGGCGGCACGCAATTCGTGCCCACGCCCTGCCAGCAATGCCAGAACGCACCATGTGTGAACGTCTGCCCGGTCGGCGCAACGTTCACCACTCCGGAAGGCGTTGTCCTGATCGATCAGGAGCGCTGCATCGGCTGTCGCCTGTGCATGGAAGCGTGCCCGTATGATCGGCGCTTCTTCAATTGGGGCCAGCCACCTATGCCGCCCGAGGCCACATTCATGGAATACGATCCCATGCACCAATCGCCGGCAATAAAAGGCACGGTGATGAAGTGCGATTTCTGTCCGGATATGGCCAGCGCGGGTCGTCTGCCGTACTGTGCCCAGGGATGCCCCAACCACGCCATCTACTACGGCGACCTGGAAGAGGACCTGGCGACGAACGGGGCGGAGGTTGTGAAGCTCTCCCGGATGTTATCGGAGGACTCGACCTATCGCCTGAAGGAAAATCTGGGTACACAGCCTCGGGTTTATTACATTGCCGGTCACGGGGAAATGGTGGGGCGCGACGCCTTCCAGACCGGGCGATTGCCCACAAGCTGGCCATGGCTGGAGAAGCTAAAAGGAAGCGTTACATGGACAAGGTGACATTTCGACTACTGATGGTTGCGGCGGTCCTGGGTTTCCTGGTGTTCGCGCCGCTGACCGCCCACGCACAAAGTCCGCTGCAACCCACGCAGATCATGATCGGCGCACCGGCACAGGCGAATTCCCGGCTCGCCTGTCACGGTGCAAGCTGTGCTCGCAGACAGCCAGGGCCATCCAATTTCCAAGGCCGTCATCTACTTTACGACGCAGGCGACCTTCCTGGAGGACACCAGCGATGTTGTGCTGGCTCAAGCTGTGACGAACGGGCAGGGTCAGGCCGTCGCCAAGGTGACGGATGACTTCTCCGGGACGATCACGCTGACTGCCGAATTTCGGGGAGACACTCAATATGCCCCGTCGAATGCGACGGCACAGATCACCCCAGGCGGTGAGGTGCAGGTATATACCGACCACGTCGGCGTAGACATCCCCGGATTCAATGTGCCCCCGGTGGCCGCGCCGAGGGCCGCCCTCGGATCGTCGCAGCAGGGCATCGCGGCGTTTGTAGAAAATCTCTGGCCGGCAATGAATGGCTGGCCCATCGCGGCCGTGCTCCTGCTGGTGTGGTCGATGTATTTCTTTGCCGTGACTTTCGTCTTTCGAGTCGCTGCGTTGGGAGACGAGCCTGCCAACTCCACGCCCACCGAGGCAAGGAGGCCGCTGTGATGCAAGGCGCTACCAGGAATATGCTCCTGCCAGGGTTCATCGGTACAGCCGTTGTGCTGATTGCGTTCACGCTCATAGCCATCGTGGCGCGGAGTCCGTACACCCACGCCAACCTCAACGCCGGCTTTGATTCGCGCTATACGCGCACGGTACAGATGGTCGTGGGCGCCCCCATCCCGTTTCACAGTGACGGACTGGCGGCGCCGCGTGCCAGCGATCAGGTGGAACTCGGAAAGCAACTGTTCGTCAGCGAGGAGTGTGCGACCTGCCACGGGCTGGATGGACGGGGCGGAATCGTCGGACCGGCCATTGTCGGAACGAAAGCAGAAAAGCTGCGCGCAGTGACGAATGTGGGACCGAAGGGGATGCCCGCGTACGCACCTGGGGCGCTGAGCGACCAGGACTTGGCGGCGATCGCTGCCTACCTGAACGCGACGGCCAAATAGGAGAGGCAAGCCACCCTCGGCTTTGATCCCAAAGGATAAGCCACATTAATCAGACATCAGGCTTGCAGACTGATATTGCATGCCTTGCCATATTTTTCAACGCCTTACCTTCGGAGGAAAAAAGATGATTCGATCAAGCAATCCAGCCGCAGCCTTTGTGGGGGCGCTGCTTTTGGTCATGCTGGCAACCGCATGCGCGCCAGCAGCGACCCCCACACAGGAAGCTGTTCTACCATCCCCGACCCCGCTGGCGCTGCCGTCCGCCTTGCCCACCATGGCACCCAGCTCAGCGCCCACCACAGCGCCCAGCTCGACGCAGGCGACAGCGGCGAACACGGAGCTCACTGGCGCCGGGCTCTACCAGGTATCTTGCGCGGCTTGCCATGGGGAGGATCGCGCGGGGAATACCTTCGACCAGGGTGGACAGAAGATCGCAGTTCCGGCGCTTACATGGTCTGACCTGAACACCACGTATCAGACCCAACCCAGCCGGGGCAGCGTGGCAGATCAACTGGCATTGACGATCACGAAAGGGCAAGACGAGACCGGCAGCGATCTGAATGCAATGATGCCACACTGGTCGACCCTCTCCCAGGCGCAGGTGGACAGTCTCGTTCAATATCTCCAGACCGCGGGTACAACTACCGGTGCAGCACCGACGCTGACGCCTGAAGCAGCAAGCTTGAACGGCGAGCAACTTTACTTGGCGGCATGCGCAGCATGTCATGGCTCTGACGGAGCGGGCAAGACCTTTGAAGTCGACAGCAACTCGATTACGACCGCGTCGCTAAAGTGGGCGGACCTAACGCAGACATACTCCGCAGACCCGAGCCGGGGCAGCGTGGCCCAACAGGTTGCGCTCTCGATCACCAAAGGACAGGACGAGACAGGCGGTGATCTGAATACGATGATGCCGCGCTGGTCTTCGCTCTCGCAGGCACAACTGGATAGTCTGGTTCAGTACATCCAGACAACGTTCAAGTGAGCCGATAGGTCCTACGGGACGGCAAGCATCGTCCCCATATGCCCGCCAGACTGGAGCGATGGAGGGCAAATAGTCTAAAGTTTTGCACCGGTGCTTCTTGCACGGTGTGAGCCGTCCCGGCAAAACGCCGGGATGGTTCGCGTTTGCGGGCTTGATGGGTTCTCGTCCGAGCCGAGGACAAAGATGATAGAGCGGGAAAACTAACCTAGCGTCTGTCCTTGAACTTCCTGGGAGGCTGCAGCTAGCCGGTTCTTCGCTTCGTCCTCCGCCAACTTCCTGGTCGGAGCTATGAGCAGGATCACATTGTCCCAGAGAATGTGACTGACGATCAATGCGCCGAGCGGAACTCCCAATCCATATAGCACACTCCAGAACCCTCCGGCTACCGTGGCGGCGCCAACCAGTGTGAAGCTGCCGCTTACTAGGTGCGCGCCGCCGTAGGCGGCGATCCCCAGCAGGACGCCCCGGAACCGCCCGAAGCGCTGCATCAGGCCCTCCTGCAGGAAACCGCGCCAGAAGAACTCTTCAGTTGGGCCGACGACCACGCCCATTCTGAGCATCAACTCCTTGCGGGAGCGGAGCTTCTTCAGCGCGTAGATTTCATCGATCTGCTTGCCGCCACCGGGCACGAACTTGCGCGTGATCCTGTCGCCGACTTGAAAGACGCCGTAAAGTAGTGCGGCCAAGAAAGCCCCGGAGAGGATGTCCGTCAGGCCGATGCGCGTCTTGCGCAGGTTGGGTTGTGTTGCCAAGGCCAGCGAACCGAGTACGATCCCAGTCCCAGTCATGCGGTCCCAGAAGCGATTGCGCGGTCCGCGGAATGTCAGGAAGAACAGGAGGCCAGCCAGGGCTGTTCCGAAACCGAGCAGGGAAAGGCGGGGCTTCATCTCAAATCCTGAACGCCAGGCCAACCATGAACAGGACGCCGAAAACAGCCTGCAATCGGGCGGTCTCCAGGTCGATCCTGGCGATGGCGCGCTGCAAGCCGTTGCTGCCCATTTCGGCCGAACGAATCAATCGCACGAAATAAGGCAGGGAGAGCAGCGCCAGCAGGCTGGCACTGGGGAAGTCATGGATGAGGATGCCGATAACTACCACGATGTAAGCAGCCGTCACCAGGGCTATATACGTCAGGTGCGCCCACTTGCGCCCTACCTTGGTGGAGTACGTGCCGATTCCGTAGCGCGCGTCGTCCGCAATGTCGCGCCATTCGTTGCCGTGCGCAACGGCGGCGACCAGCAGGCCGAGCGGCAGGCTGGCGGCGAGGGCCACCCAACCGAACTTGCCGGTAATGGCATAGTAGGCCCCCATGGTCATGAGCGGCCCAAAGACCAGGAAGACCATCGGGATGCCCAACGCCTTGTATTTATATTGAAGGGGTGGGGCCGTGTACCCGTAACCCAATATCATCCCGATGATTCCAATCACTGCGATTCCCCAGCCGCGTTGCACTACGAGGTATAGCCCAAAGATGATCGCCAGGGAAAAGCAAACGAACGCCAGTCTGAAGGCGTTTTTTTCTTTGATGCGCCCTTTGAGCAAGGCCTGGCTGGCGCGCGGCGATGTGATCGAATCCACTCCGTTGCGGACATCGTAGATTTCATTGATCACGTTCGAACCCGTCTGTAGCAGCATCGAGGCGGCCAGCGTAATTACCGCCAGGCGCAGGTTCAATTCACCTGCCGTATGGGCCAGAGCCGCAGCGACCAGGACCGGAATCAAAGATATGGTGAAGGAAAAGGGCCTGGAAATCTCAGTCCAGCCCCTGAACCTGCGCCAGGCACGTTCGAAGAAATTAAGGCGATCGTACTCTTCGCCCAGCACTGGAACGGCAGGAGCTTTCTCTGCCTCGGTATCTGGATTCTCACGCCGAGCCAGCGTCCCATAGATTTGGGCAGCCTTCAAGGCCTCCCGGATCTGTCCGTCTTCCTGGAGAATTGGCTGGATCACGGGCATTGTCATGCCTGCCTCGTTGTAGCGCGCCAAGCCCTCGGCTACCTCCTCCGGCGTCCCACAGAGAGCAAAGGCATCCAACATATCGTCGGGGATGAGCTCCGCTGCTTTGTGATAGTCCTCTGCTCGCCAGGCCGCAGCGATGCGGTCGCGCAAGGCGGGTTCGAAGCCTGCCTTTTCCAGCGAGAAGTTCGACAAGACACTGATCATATAGATGACGAAGGGCTCACGCTTGGCACGGTTCAGGGCCTCATGACGCGATTTGTCCACATGCGTAAGTACATATCCAGTCACATCGACGGCCTCTTCGTCGCGGCCGGCTGCCACGGAGGACGCGCGTAATTTGGCAAGCAGGCGCTTAAGATTGGGAATCGATTCGGCAGGACGAGCGATATAGCCGTCTGCCTTCCGTCCGGCGAGCTGCAGGAACGCAGTTCGATAAGCTGCAATATAAATGGGAACACGATGGACTGGCGGGAACATGGCCTGGATAGGCGGCAGGTTTGGGACCGTGGATGGGACGCGCTGCCCCACCCACATGGCTCGGATGATTTCGATCCCTTTCTCTACACTTTCCACGCCCGCCTCAGGCGTATATGGGATGCCCATTTGGGCCAGCCGGAGCGGGATGGTCGTGCCCAGACCGAGCATAATGCGTCCTGGCGCCATTTCATCAAGAGCAGAGACTGTCATGGCAATCAATGCCGGATGACGCGTGAGCGTACTGATGGCTGCGAGCCCTATGCGAATATGCGGCACGGATAGGGCGATGGCTGTTGCATAAGTGATGGCGTCGCGTTGGTATGGCGTGTCGTGAACCCATACGGCATGGATGCCATCTTGTCGGGCCTGATCCGCCCATCTGACGACCTCAGACACTTTACTGGTAGTGGCAACGCCTAGCCCTATGGGCCGAGCAAGTTCAGCCATGATTTTCTCCTATCGTTTTTGAGCTCTCCGCGGGGAAGCAGCGGGGGGATGGCTTTAATTCGGTAATTCACAGTAGAATCGTACTATTATATATCCCATCACCAATTCACCGCCGGGAATTACGCTGAAACGAGGCACAACGTATGGCGAAACTAAACGCGGGAGAACACTCGCGATATGTGCGGGATTTGTTCACTCGAATTGCGCACCGCTACGACCTGATGAATCGCCTTATGACAGGCGGTCAGGACATATACTGGCGTAAAGAGGTAATCCAGCGCGCCGGACTGCAACGAGGGTCCCTCTTGCTGGACATTGGTACGGGTACCGGCGACCTGGCGCGGGAAGCGGCACGACAGTTCCCCCAGGCAGAGGTCTTTCCGGCGGATTTTACTCTGAGAATGATGCAGGTGGGCCAGCAGCGCGGGGTTTTCGACAATTGTTCCGCTGCAGATGCACTCATGCTTCCATTTCCTGATTACACCTTCAACGCCGTAGTTTCCGGATTTCTGGTGCGCAATGTCAGCAATATCGAAGCGGCGCTCTGCGAGCAATTCCGCGTGCTCAAAAACGGCGGTCGGATCGTCGTGCTGGATACGACACGTCCCCAGCGCAACCTGCTTTCTCCTTTTATTTGGATGCACATGCATGTGGTCATTCCGCTGCTGGGCGGCCTGATCTCGGGTATGCGTGATGCCTATACCTATCTGCCAGAGACGACGGAGCATTTTCTGACCGCGGAAACGCTCGCAGCACGGATGTCTGCGGCCGGCTTTAAGAACGTTGGATTCCGGCGTCACATGTTTGGTACGATCGCAATCCATTGGGGTGATAAGTAGATCATGCAAGTGAGGCCTGGAAATCACACCTGGGGCCAGATACCGTGACGTAGCATAGTGGTTGATACTTTGGTGAATACATCACAGGTGCTTATTCCACAGGATGTTGAGTAGTCTTACTTGCTGACGGCGCAGTCGATGGCGGGACAGGCTCAGATTGCGCATATGCCTGCAAAGCCTCATTCAAGCCCGCGTGTTGCGTGTGGACAAGTGGTTCCTTGACCTGAGTATCGCGCACACACGCCAAAGAGACTATACTGTGGACATGCATGGAGTGCACATACAAGTTTGAAGCCTGCATAGGAGTCTTTCAGATTTGGGTTGGGCCTGCATCGAAACACGGAGCGGACCCGGGATAAACAGCGCAAGCCATCTGTCAACACCGCTCGCGGGGGCGGTGTGAACCTTGACATGGTTCGAAAACAATCTGCAAAGATGCATAACCGATATCGGGCCCCATCGAGGTGGAGTGGGCTGCGGATCTTTTTAGCCGGACTAATAGCATTGCCTGTCGTGCTACTGGTCATGCTCGCCGCCATACCGGCTGCATCCCCAACCTTTGGCGCCGAAACCGCGGACCTCTTGCGCTCCGTGTTCGGCCCGGAGCCTGTAGTGCAAATCGAAAGCCTCTCGTATTGGATGCGGGATGCGATAAATCGGTCCATTCCCTCAGGCAACAAGAAGGAACCAGGGGTAAATTGGGAAGGCGGCTCTCCGGCGGATTCGGCTATATTGGCCAGCGCCACGGCCTCAACGCCGACCGTCCTACCGAATGCAGAGCCATCTCAAGCGACCCTTGCTGGCACGCCCCCTCCGACCGCTGCCGTTGCCGAAAAGCCCCTGGCTACTCCGACAAGTGACGTGATTACAGCGGCACCCCGGATTGGATGGCAGGCGTATGGTCCGCTTATGTCGCGGGCGATTGTGATGGTTGACCCGGACCGATCCTACGCTGGAGTGGCTCTGGTCCGCATCGACCTTTCCAAACTACGGTTGCATATCATGGCAGGTTTCATTGAACCCGCTCATCCATCCGGCATCGACAAGATTATTCCCAGTCTCGGAATGGTCTCGCCTGAGGACCTCGCTAAATTGACAGCCGCTTTCAATGGAGGCTTCAAAGCCGTCCACGGCCATTATGGCATGATGGTAAATGGGACCATCCTCATTCAACCGATCGATGAGATGGCCACCGTGGCAGTCTACCGGGATGGAAGCGTGCAGATGGGCGCCTGGGGACGGGATCTCTTCTCCTCACCGGATATGGTCTCCTTCCGGCAGAATTGTCCTCCACTTATTGATGCCGGCCGAATCAATCCAGCCGTTTCCACTGGTGCGCGCAAAAGCTGGGGCTTCACAAACAACTCAGATATTACATGGCGCACCGGCCTGGGCATTACGCAGGACAGACGCTATCTGATCTATGCGGTTGGAAATGGTACCAGTGTCCAGTTTCTAGCCGAAGCTCTACAAAAGGCAGGAGCGTACATGGCTATGCAGCTCGATATCAACCAATACTACGCTCATTTTGTCACGTACTCAAACAAGAATGATCTGGCCCCATCTTTGGGGGACCAATTGATCGCAGAACCTTTGTTGGACCAAATGATAGATATTCGAAAGCTTTTCCTAGTCCCCTACCCGCGTGATTTCTTCTATCTGACCCTCCGCTAATCGGCAAGACAGGCGGGGCACGGCGCTGACCTTTATTGAGTCTCGAAACTGCCTACAGCCCTACGACTGCGTGTGAATTGTATATGCGGATGGCTGCCTCGCTTGCGACCGGGCACTTGTATTCGCAAATTCCGCAGCCGATGCAAAGGTCCCGCACCACATGGGGCAGCTGCACATTCACCTGCGTCCCATCGGGCCCCCACACGTCTGCGTTTTCCAATTGGATGGCCTTCTTTGGCAGCGGGCACATCTCTTCGCAAACTATACAGGGTACATGATCCGACCAGGCAATGCATAGATTCTCATCAATGTATGCTTTCCCGATGACCTGCAATCGCTTCTGGTCCAGGCTCAGCGGCGGAATTGCCCGCACTGGACAAACCTGGCCGCAAGCATTGCAAGAATAATCGCAATAGCCTAACCGTGGGATCAAAACCGGCGAGCCGAATCCTTCCACACCCGCATCCAGCACAGCAGGTTGAAGACCGTTCGTCGGGCAGACTCGTATGCATTCACTGCACCGCGTGCATTGAGTTAAGGCAACGGGGTCGGGGTTAACATCCAGGGTCCCCGGCGGACGCAACAGGGTCGGGGATTCGCGCCGGGCAAAGAGATCGCTGCGGTACAAAGCGACGGCGGCAACTGCTGCGCCGATGGCCAGGAGTGCCTCGCGCCGACCGGGGTCATAGTCGTTCCACCCCGCCAAAGAAAGTTTCGGACTAAAGGTAGTCAAGCCTCGCGGGCATGCTTCGAGGCAATCCAGGCACATGGTGCACTCGCCCGGATCGCTGGCATAGCCTTTGGCCGGGTTGATCGTCCCGGTGGGGCAAATTTTCGTGCAAATCGTGCAGCCTTTACACTCTTGAGTTAGCCTCCGGCGAAACATGGCCAGCTTGCTGAACAGGCCCAGGAATCCGCCCAACGGACACAAGTACCTGCACCAGAAGCGGGAGGCAAATAAGTCGAGGGTGATCACACCCAGGAAGAGAGCGGCAAATAGAAGCGCGTCCCGATAGTATGCTGGTTGCAGAGGCATGACCACCGGCCTCAACCAAGCATCAAAAGTCGAAACCGGTTCGGCCAGCGCCGGGACGGAATAAAGCATCGTCTCCAGCACGGTTATGGCTTGATTTGCGGCAGGCCATAGACTGACCGTCAGTGTGCGCAGCAATATTGTCAGCGGATCCAGAAATAACAGAGTCAAGTTTCCGAATATGGCGGCGGCCAGGATGATCAGGAGCAGCGTATATTTGATCTGCCGCCAGCCCTCGGGAGGTGCAGATTGCGTATTGCGCAGGCGGTGAGGCCCAACCAGGTCCAGGATGGTACCCAGCGGGCACAACCAGCCGCACCAGGCACGGCCAAAGAGCAGTGTCATGAATATGATGATGGAGGCCAAGGTGGAACCGGCAAGGAAGGTGCGGCTGGCAAGCAGGTGAGCCAAGACCAGGAGAGGGTCTAACCGCGATGCAATGTTGACTGATGTAGCCGGGCCAACCGTCCTGCCGCGCCCATAAGAAGAATGCCCCGAAGGCCGCCAGCGCCAGGTATTGAACGACCTTCCGGGCCGTGACCCATGGGCCACCCGGCTGACCTTGCCGCCCCTTTCTCTTCGACTGAATTGCAGTGGCCCTTGCCGAAGTTTCCGCCTTCATCTGGACGTCTGCTCAGGGAACCGCGATTTCTTCAATGCGCAAGTTCTGCAGATCGCTTCGGCCGAGTCCCATCGCGGTCCCGGCGACGATATAGCCCAGGTCGGCCGGTCGCAGTCCAAAGAGCGTGGCCGCATAGCTATCGGCAGCAACGATATCGGGGCTGGCAACCACCGTATCCAACTTCTTGACATCGTCCAGACTGCCGCCGGTAGGACCGTTCGAAACCATAACGCGCACGGCATCCACAACAGTTAACTTGGGTCGCACCAGGCTGGCAAGGTCCGCCAGACTCTGGCTGATATGAGCATGCAGAACAGGCCGGTCGCGGACTACGCCCATCAAATTCTTCATCCCCAATGTCAGCCGGGTGAGATCGTGCACCTTTGCGATAGGGACATTGATCACTACATCGGCTTTCAGGACGTCGTCGAAGATATTCGCCTGCTTGAGGTGGATTGCATTGGGGATCGCGGTTGGAACAAACTTGAACATAGGCATCTCAGCCATCTCGCCACCGACGGCCTCCACCTGCTCCTGGATATCGCTGATGGCATAAGCTGCCTGCTGGGTACCACCGAAGGGGAAGTCCATCACCTGCACTCTGCCAGCCCCCGCCTCAAAGCACATTTTCACAAGTGTGCTGACCACCCAGGGATTGGTTGTAGCGGCATACTCGTATCCATGGTACGCCACACAGATATTTGGCTTGACGACCACGTGCGCCCCTTTTGACACAAATCTCTCCATGCCTCCCAGGGCAGCGACGGCACGGCGTATGAGATCCTCGGGCGCGGGGCCGCGTGTTACGGCTACGTCTGGAAGGTTGGGTTGCGTCACCGTCGCGGCAGGAGCTATGTCGGTGGCCGGCGAAGTAGCAGTTGCCATGCCCACAGATGCTGCAGGCGGCGGAGAGGCGGTGCTCGGCTGGGACGTCCCGGGGACTGCTCTGCTGCAGGCCGCGAGGAGTTTGGCCAAAGCTGCCGACCCCAGAGCGGTCGCACTGATTTTCATGAAATCCCGTCGATTTAATTTCGCCATACAAGACTCCATATTCCCGATCGAATCCTGATTGCCCCAGATGGAAGCCCTCGAATTTAGAGGCGACTTGTCCAAGTTCGGTCAAGCGAACAGGCCTGCCGCAATTGCCCCCTTTCACAATCAGTATAGAACAAATCTGTTTGGGATTCAATCCCGATCATGAGCCAACTAATTGAGGAAGCCATCTATTTGAGTTGCCGGGCCTACGAGCCTGCGAGAAGGCGGTCTTGCAGCGATCACGGGATTGCCTCTTGAAATTTGGCCCGAAAGTGCTATGATTGTTAATGATTGATTTTTCGAGCGATTATGAGCGATTTTATCCCAACGCCTGAGCGCCAGAAACAAATCCTATCCTTGGTTTCCAGGCAGGGGCGCTTGAGCGTGGCGGAGATTGTCCGTCAGTTTTCCATCAGCCAGGCCACTGCCCGTCGCGATTTGGGATCGCTGGCCTCTCAAGGCAAAGTTCAGCGTGTGCATGGGGGCGTAATTGCCATTGAGCAGGCACCGCCTGAACTGCCAATTCTCGAGCGTGCATCCGAGCAATCTGATGAAAAGGCGCGCATCGGTCGTGTCGCGGCCGAATTGATTGCCAGCAAGGAGACTGTGTTCCTCGGCTCCGGCACGACGACACTGGAGGTAGCGCGCAACCTTCGAAGTCGCACGGACCTGACGGTGATCACCAACTCCCTGCCTGTGCTGAACATGCTTGCCGGAAACAAAGGAATCACGGTCATTGCTCTCGGCGGGATGTTGCGCGACAGCGAACTCTCTTTCATCGGTCATATCACTGAACAGAACTTGACGGAAGTCCGCGTGGACAAAGTCATCATGGGCACGCGCGGCGTCAGCCTCGAACACGGTCTCACCAACGATTATCTGCAAGAGACGATGACCGATCGTGCCATCCTGAAGGCCGGGCGGGAAGTAATTATCGTGGCCGACTCCACCAAGGTGAACCGTGTATCCACCGCCCTGCTCGCACCGTTAAAGAGCATTCATATGCTTGTGACGGATGCCAGAGCCGGCCGGAAATTCATAACCGCAGTAAAGCACCAGGGGATACAGGTCATCATCGCATGATGTAGCGCCGCAACGCTCCTTATGCGGGGAAAGGTCGTTCACGCCAATGGGCATGTTGTTGGAAAAATATCGCCCAAAATCGCAGCTCGTTACCGGAACCACATCCGTCCAAAAACCGAGGTTCCCAGTGATCGACGCGCACAACCATCTGGGCGAGGCCTTCGGCGGCGGCTGGGACAATAAACCGTTGAATGAGCTGCTTGATCTGCTGGATGAAGCGGGCATTAAGAAGTATGTCGATCTTGACGGTGGCTGGGGTGAAGACATCTTGCAGCGTCATCTCGATCACTTCAAAGCCGGGGCGCCTGAACGGTTTCGCATTTTCGGCGGCGTGGATTGGAGCCGGTGGAAGGAACTGCAGGATGCATTCCCGGACTGGGCCGCGAATCGCTTGCGGGAGCAAAGGGCACGCGGGGCAGAAGGGCTCAAAATCTGGAAGCCTTTCGGCTTGCAGGTCCGCGACCATCACGATCAACTGGTGACCGTCGACGACGACCGGCTTGCGCCACTCTGGGAAATGGCAGGCGAGTTGCGCCTGCCAGTCGTGATACATGTCGCCGACCCCGTGGCCTTCTTTGATCCGATCGATGAAACCAATGAGCGTTGGGAGGAATTGGGAAACCACCCGGACTGGGCCTTTACCAGTCCGCCGTTCCCTCCATTCAGGCAGATCCTGGATTCGCTTTTCAACCTTGTGAAACGACACCCGAATACTACGTTTATCGGCGCCCACGTGGGGTGCTATGCTGAAAATCTACGGTGGGTGGGAGAGATGCTGGAAAGCTGCCCCAACTATTTCATCGATATTTCTGCGCGGCTGGGCGAGCTGGGCAGACAGCCTTATACGGCGCGAAAGTTCCTTATTCAATACCAGGACCGGATTCTATTCGGCTCCGATATGGGGCCGGACCCGAGGGAATATCGTCTGTATTATCGCTTCCTGGAAACGGACGATGAGTACTTCAACTACAACAGCAGCGAGGTGCCGGCGCAGGGTCGCTGGAATGTGCACGGCATATATTTGCCCGACGACGTATTGAAAAAGATCTATCGCGAGAATGCCCTCAAAATTTTGGGACTGGAATCGGACACCGAGCAGCAGACATGAGCATCCAAACCTACGACACCTACGAAGAGATCAAATCGCAGACGGAGGCCTGGGCACAGGCATTGGATTTGGCCACTTCTTCACCGCTGCCAGAAGCCACCGACTGCGACCAGGCAATCTTCACCGGATGCGGCTCGACCTACTACCTCTCCCTGGCTGCTTCCGCCCTGTATCAAGAGTTGACCGGGAAACCTGCGCGCGCAGTGCCCGGTGGAGAGCTGTGGCTGAATCCCCAGGTGGTACTTGCCGGCCGGAGGACTTTGCTCATTGCAATCAGCCGTTCGGGCACAACCACCGAGACGGTGAGGGCAGTCGAGAAATTCAAGGCCGAAAAAAGGGGCAGGGTTGTGGTGATCAGTAATTATGAGCAGACGCTCTCCCGGCTGGCGGATTTAAGTATTGTCGTGGAGCAAGGACAGGAGAAATCCGTGGCGCAGACGCGTTCGTTCGCGTCGATGTTTGTGGCAGCGACCGCGTTTTGTGCGCGGATGGCCGGAAAGGAGAATTTGCTATCCGCTATGCAGGGACTGCCTATCGTGGGAGAGCGGCTGATCTCGAACTATGAATCGTACGCGCAGGATATCGGGGAAAACCTGAATTTCGACCGGTTCTATTTCCTTGGCTCAGGTATACGGTACGGCCTGGCCTGCGAACTGAACTTAAAGATGAAGGAGATGACCCTCACTCACAGTGAGCCATTTCATTTCCTTGAGTTCCGCCATGGACCCATGAGCATGGTCAATGAACATGCACTGGTGGCGGGGCTTTTATCGGACACGAACCGGTTGCACGAGGCCAAAGTGCTCTCCGAGATAGTTGCGCTCGGGGCCAGGGTGGTCGGCCTCGCAGAGTCTGACGCCGAGGTCGTCTTCCCGACGAAGATTCACGAGAGCTTGCGCGGAGTCTTATATCTTCCGGTTTTGCAGCTTGTTGCGTTTTATCGCTCCCTGGCAAAAGGCCTCAACCCTGACCGTCCGCATAACCTGACGGCAGTGGTCAAACTCGATATATGAAAGGAGAGAAATATGAAGAAGTTCCTGTTTGTCGTCGTGACCGCGAGCCTACTGCTCGCCGCATGTGGAGGCGGAGGCGCACCCGCCGCAACGCAGGCGCCAGCCTCAAATCCTCCTGCCGCGGGCGGTGCGCCTGTGCAGATTACCTACATGGAATGGGGTGACCCGGCTGAGCTGGACGTCTGGAAAGCAATCGTCTCCGACTTCGAAGCAGCCAACCCCAACATCAAGGTGGATGTTCAGGTCTCTGACTGGGATTCATACTGGACCAAGCTGAAAACCCTGCTGGCTGCAAATACACCGCCGGACGTTTTCGCCATGGATGCTCCGCTGTTCAAGGATTATCAATCGCGGGGTGTTTTGCTGAATCTACAACCCTACATAGATAAGAATCCGGGTATGCTGGACGGCCTGTACCCCAATACGCTAACGGCCTATCAGTCGCCAGATGGTTACTTTGGCTTGCCGCGTGATTTCCAGACTATCGTCGTCTTCTATAACGAGGATATGTTCGACAAAGCTGGTGTGGCCTATCCGAAGTCCGACTGGACTTATGATGACCTGCGTGCTACTGCGAAGTCCCTGACCAAGGATACGAATGGTGATGGGAAGATCGACCAGTTCGGCTATGTAATCGATCCGTGGGATTTTGAACCTGGGATGAGCGAGATCATCTGGGCGTACGGAGGCGACCTCATCAGCGCCGACCATACCAAGACCCTGCTCGGTGAACCGAAAGCGCGCCAGGCATTTCAGTTCCTGCACGACATGATGTTTGTTGACAAGTCCATCCCTGATCCCAACACCACGTCACAATATGGCGGTGACCTGTTCCTTGCGGGGAATGCGGCCATGATGGCTATGGGTCACTGGGCTATTCCAAGTTATTCAGAGGCGACCTTTAAATGGGATGTGGCGCCGATGCCGAAGGGTCCCGCCGGACAAGCCACCAGCGTCAACAGCGCCGGCTTTGTGGTTGGCAAGGATTCCAAGCACCCGGAGGAGGCCTTCGCCTTCATCAAGTTCGTGGAAAGCGTTGCCGGCCAAACCCGCCTGGCTCAAATGGGCTTTGCCTGTCCGGTATTGAAGTCCGTTGCAGAGAGCGATGCGTTCCTGAAGCAAAGCACGCCGATCAACCAGCAAATTTTCATCGACTCCCTTGCCTTTGCCCACATGAAACCGGTTTTCAAGGGATATGATGAGTGGTCTTCTACAGTTGGTGACGCTCTAACTCCCATGTGGAACGGGGAAGCGGAATTGAATCCGACTCTGGATTCGATCGTGATCAGTGCAGATGCGGTCCTGGCCAAGAATCAGTAACCATCTCACCGAAAAATGAGACTTTCTCTTCGCCCTCACCCCTCTCCCAATCCGGAGGGGGGTGAGGGCGAATGAGGAGGCGGGTATGGAATATGGGTTGAAACCGCTGGGGCGGGAGAAGCTCTCGCTATGGATCATGCTAACCCCTACACTGATCGGGTTGGTCTTCGGCGCGTTGGGCTCCATCCTGGCCACGCTTGCTCTAAGCTTCACGCACTGGGATCTGCTGACGCCTCCCACCTGGGCCGCCACAACCAACTACATAAACCTATTCAAGAATCCGGCGTACTTGAAGGCGCTGACGAACACTTTCAAGTTCAGTGCCCTTTACGTTCCGGGAGTGGTCGTTGTATCACTGTTCGTCGCTGTCCTGATGAACCGCAAGATCCACGGAGTTTCCGTTTTTCGCACCATTTATTTCCTCCCCGCGGTGACTTCGGCGGTCGCCACAGCCCTGATTTGGAACCTGATCTACGGAAGGGACACCGGCATCCTGAACTTCTTCCTGTCACGACTCGGTCTGCCTGCTGTCTGCTGGCTGTGTACAAAGAACGCCATGATATCGGTGGTGGTAGTCAATATCTGGGGGGCCGTTGGCGAAGGCATGATCATTTTCCTGGCGGGCCTGACCGCGATCCCACGCGAATACTACGAAGCTGCCACCATTGACGGCGCCAGCGAATTACAACGCTTTTTCTCCATCACCCTGCCGCTGGTCAGCCCCAGCATCTTCTTCCAAACGCTTATATCCACGATCAATGCATTCCAGGCCTACGACTATATCTATATGATGACCCGCCAAGGCAGGGGGCGATAGCTCCATCCCTGTGGTCGTCTTTTCAATCTACCGCAATGCCTGGAACTTCTTCAATTATGGCGGTGCCAGCGCCCAGGCGATCGAACTGGCTGTGCTGGTGATGACCTTGATGGCTTTCTACTTCTGGCTCGAACGACGCTACGTCGTCTACGAATAGGAGCATGGGATGCGTAAGACGACCCAGAAGCTTCTCCTTGATATTGTCACCTACGCACTCCTGATCGCGGGGGCTGGGATAATGGTCGGACCATTTCTGTGGATGGTGGCGACCGCATTCAAGCTTCCGGCCGACCAGTTCACCCACAGCCTCATCCCGAATCCAGCCACGCTGGATAACTTCCGCAGTCTGTTCTCGTTCGACCTGAACTTCCCGCGGCTGTTCTTGATCAGCAGCGTCATCTCGCTGCTGACCGTGATTGGCCAATCGCTCACCTGCGCCATGGCCGCGTTCTGCTTTGCCGTAGTCAAATTCCGCGGTCGGAGCCTGCTGTTCACCTTGCTCCTGGTCACCCTGATGGTCCCAGAACAGGTCACGCTGATCCCCAACTTCATCATTTTCAGGTGGCTGCATCTGGTCGGAACCAGCGTGCCTCTCTGGCTGCCTGCCTTCTGGGGAGGAGCTTTCGGGACATTCCTGCTACGCCAATACTTCCTGACTTTGCCGCGCGAACTGGTGGATGCTGCTCGCGTAGATGGCGCTTCGCTATGGGACATTTTTTGGCGCATCTACCTGCCACTGGGGAAACCGGCGCTGGCGGCACTGGCCATCTTTACTTTTCAGGGCGCCTGGAATGACCTGTTGCACCCCTTGGTATATATGCCCAATGTCCCCAACACCACGCTCACCGTTGGGCTCGCTTTCTTCCAGACACAACTCACCCTAGGCGGGCGCTTTACAGTGTTGATGGCTGGCGCGTTGATCAGCATCCTGCCACTCATCATCGTGTTCTTCTTTGCCCAGAAGCTGTTCGTCGAAGGTATCGCCCTGACCGGGATGAAGCGCTGAAAAGGAGTGTTATGACCAAGATCACTTTTATCGGGGCAGGTAGCCTGGGATTCACGCATGAACTCGTGCGCGACATTCTGACGTTTCCGCTGCTGGAAGCCTCGACCATCTCACTCATGGACATTGATGCCGAGCGGTTGGAGTGGGCAAAAAAGGGTGTCGAAAGGCTGATCGCGGCCGGCAATCGCCCGGCGAAGGTCGAAGCCACATTGGACCGCACCGAAGCGCTCCGGGGTGCCGACGTAGTCCTCACGACGATCCTCAGTGGCAGCACTGAGGTCTGGCGTCATGATATAGAAATCCCAAAGAAATACGGTGTAGATGTCAACGTTGGCGATACGCGCGGGCCGTCCGGTATCTTCCGTTTCCTGCGCACGATCAACCCGATGATGGACATCGTCCGCGACATGGAGAAGGTGTGCCCGGACGCGGTGCTGCTCAACTACACCAACCCGATGGCCATGTTGTGCGCCGCCTTGCAGCGACAGACCTTTATATCCGTCACCGGCCTTTGCCATTCCGTGCAGGGTTCAGCGATGATGCTGGCCGAATGGATCGGCGCGCCGTTTGGCGAAATCGATTACGTGTGCGCCGGAATCAATCATCAGGCATGGTATCTCGAATTCAAGTGGAATGGCAAAGATGCCTATCCGCTGATCCGCAAGGCCATCACAGAGCGACCGGAAATCTACAACGAAGAGATCGTCCGCAACGAAATGTACCTGGCGCTCGGCAAATACGTAACCGAGTCGAGCGGACATAACTCTGAATACAACTGGTGGTTCCGCAAGCGACCCGATCTTATCGAAAAGTATTGCATGCACGGCACAGGCTGGAATCCCGGTGAGTATGCCTATATTCTCAAGGAGTACCAGCACAACGAAGCCACCTGGAAGGAGCAAGTCGTCAAGCCCGACTCGAACAGCCGCTCCACGCAGAAGATCTCCAGCGCGGTCAGGAATATGCGGCATACATCATCAATGCGCTTCGAGGGCGGCGAAATGTTCAAATTCAATGGCAACGTCCGCAACACGCATCTCATCACCAACCTGCCGGAAGGCGCCTGCGTTGAAGTGCCCGTCGTGGTGGACAAGGCCGGCTTCCATCCGATCCACGTCGGCGCGCTGCCGCCTGAATGCGCCCTGCTCACCCAGCTTTCCAGCGGAATTGAAGAGATGGCAATCACCGCTTCCATGGCGGGCGATCCGACTATGCTTTATCGAGCCATCTGTCATGACCCGTTGACGGCATCTGTGCTATCCCTCGCGGAAATCCGCCAGATGACCAATGATCTTCTGGCACAGCACAAGGATTACCTGCCGCAGTTCAAGGCTTATAAGGTGTAGCCGCAAAAGGAGGTGTTTGTTCGAAACCGGGTGTCATCGGCGCGTGGCGGGGTGCGTTTCGTTCGTGTCCATGTCCCTGTCGGGCACACCGCAAGGTGGTGTCGTGGAGACGACAATCAGTCGCAAGAGGAGGTTCGCATGTTTCAGCGCAAAAGGCCCTTCGCAAGCGCGCTTTTCACCGGAGTGATATTTGCCGGCCTGTGCATGGGAAATCTCACAGGTGTTCAGGCCGCTCCCAAGCCTAAGCCGACACCCACCTTCACCCGAACTCCGGTTCCCACCTTGCCACCGGGCAGCTACTACGTTTCGGTCGGCGGCAGTGACGCAAACCCCGGCACGCTTGCAGCACCGTGGCGGCATATTCAATATGCTTTGGACCGCGTCGTTGCAGGCAGCACGGTTTATGTGATGAACGGCGTGTACAATGAGTTCGTCACGTTCCGCAATTCCGGGTCTGTCAGCGGTGGCTACATTACCCTGCAAAACTATTCTGGGCAATCCCCCGTCATTGACGCCACGGGCCTCCCCATCAGTGGCGAAACAGGGCTGGTCAACATTGTGAACAGCCAATACATCAAACTGATTGGCTTTGAAATCCGCAATCTCAAGGCGGGGGGCGTGGCATCGGCATTCCCGCAGGGCATCTCGGTGCGCGGCAACGGCGCGTTTATCGAAGTTCGCAACAACAAGGTGCACGACATTGAAAACAGCTGCAAGCGTTGCGGAGCGCATGGAATTGCCGTCTATGGGCGCGACCCAAATGCGTCCATTCACGACCTCATCATCGACGGCAATGAAGTCTACAACGGCAAGTTCGGCTGGAGCGAGTCCCTGGTACTGAACGGAAACGTGGAAAAGTTCACGGTCTCAAACAACATCATCCACGACAACGACAACATCGGCATTGACTTCATCGGCTTCGAAGGCGAGAACCCCAATCCCGCAGTGGACCGGGCCCGCGACGGGACAGTGACGGGTAACCTGGTCTACAACATCAACTCCTACGGCAACCCCGCCTACGGCAACGAACGCAGTGCAGACGGCATTTACGTGGATGGAGGCACGAACATCATCATCGAGCGCAACATTGTTCACCATACCAACCTTGGGATTGAGCTTGCCAGCGAACACGCCGGCAAGAACACCAGCTTCATTACGCTCCGCAACAATTTCCTATACAGCAACACACAGGCCGGAATCGCCTTCGGCGGCTACGACACACGCCGCGGCAGCACGGAGGACTGTGTGATCGTGAACAACACCCTTTACAACAACTTCACCCAAGGCGATTGGGGTGCGGAGTTGTACATTCAATTCAACACGCGTAACAATATCGTCAAGAACAACATCATCTTTGCCAATGCCTCCAAAAGGTACATGGAAAGCTGGAGTCCAGTAATGACCGCCAATGCGGTGGATCGTAATCTGTACTTCGCAACGGGCGGCGGCTCAGGCGGCACCTGGATCTGGAAGGGAGTTACGTATACCACCTTCTCCGCCTATCAAAGCGCCTCCGGCAACGACCCCACCAGCCTGATTGGGCTTGACCCGCTGCTTGCCAACGCCGCGGCGGGAGACCTGCATCTTAACAACGGGTCGCCGGCCATCAACGCCGGCGAAAATCTTTCGACTGCCCAAATGGGCACGGTGGACATTGACGGTGATGCGCGCATTATCAGCGGTACGGTGGATATCGGAGCAGACGAAAAGTAGATTGAAGATCGGGGACATGGCAATACCATGTCCCCACTCCCACGGATTTCCAACTCTGTACGGCTATCTCTACATGGGGCAGCGGCCATGTTGGCGGCACAACACTTCTGATGTTTGATATTCTGGTTGCCGGCGAAATCAATCCGGACTTGATCCTCACAGGCGAGGTCGAGCCTGAGTTCGGCCAGGTCGAAAAGCTCGTCGACTCGGCTGTCCTCGCCATTGGCTCGTCGTCCGCCATCTTTGCCTGTGGCGCTGCCAGGCTGGGCCTGCAGGTCGCCTTCGTCGGCGTGTGCGGGGACGATGTCCTTGGCCGCTTTATGCTGCATGAGCTGCAGCAGTGGAATATCGACACATCCAATGCAATCATTCGGCCGGATGGATCGACCGGCCTTAGTGTCATCCTGGATCGTCGCTCCGACCGCGCGATCCTCACGTTCCCCGGGTTGATTCCTGCGCTGCGGGCAGCGGATATCTCCGATGCCCAGCTGCGTCAGGCCCGGCACCTGCACGTGGCTTCCTATTTTATGCAGACAGAGCTCCAGCCGGGGCTGCCGTCTTTGTTCAGGCGCGCGCATTCTTTTGGGCTGATGACATCGCTGGATACGAACTACGACCCCTCCGAAAAATGGACGGGCCTCGACGAAGCGCTTTCTGAGACTGACATTTTCCTGCCCAATCAGACCGAGGCGCTCTCGATCACAGGGGCCGGGGATATCGAAGCGGCCTCGAGGCAACTGGCCAAAAAGACGAGGCTGGTTGCTGTCAAACTGGGTGCCGCCGGCGCATTGGCTTGCGAGCAGGATTCCATCACCAGGGCCCCTTCCATCAGCGTGAACGTGCAGGATTCTGTCGGGGCAGGCGATACGTTCGATGCGGGTTTTCTGCTGGGCGTTCTCAATCATTGGAACCTCGAGAAATCACTGCGCTTCGCGTGTGTATGCGGCGCGTTGTCGATGCAGGGGCTGGGTGGCACACAGGCACAGCCAACTCGCGAAGAGGCGATGAAATATGTGCCTGGATGAAGTCCTCGCGGGCCAGAAGCGCGGCAGTGCCCGGGGAATTACATCGGTATGCTCGTCGCATCCACTTGTATTAAGACAAACTCTGGAAACTTTCAGACATCCCTTGATAGAAGCCACGTGCAATCAGGTGAACCAATTCGGCGGATACACGGGGATGACGCCGGTGGACTTCGTTGACTTTGTACGCCGGATGGCAACTCAAGCTCACCGGCCATTCGAAGACATCACATTAGGGGGTGACCATCTGGGACCGCATGTCTGGCGAAGCGAACCCACCCAGGTTGCCATGGGGAATGCAAAGATAATGGTCGAGGATTACTCGAGGGCTGGTTTCACCAAGCTTCACCTGGATTGCAGTATGAGGCTGGCAGATGACCCGGAGGGCGCTCTCGATCCGCAGGTCTCGGCCTGCCACGCGGCAGAATTGGCGAAAGTGGCTGAGCAGTCAGGCAACAGGCATCTGCGTTATGTCATCGGCACAGAAGTTCCCCGTCCCGGCGGCGCAACGGACCACGAAGAATACGTGCGCGTCACAGATATCAATGACGCCCGCGAGACAATAGCGCTGCATCGGGCGGCATTCCTTGACGCCGGATTATTCTCTGCGTGGGACAGGGTCCATGCCGTGGTGGTTCAACCCGGGGTGGAATTTGGGGATGATTTCGTTCTGCCCTATCGCCGCGAAGCCACGCGCCAGCTATCGGGATTTATCGAAGAACAGCCGATGGTTTATGAAGCACATTCGACCGATTATCAAACGCCTGAGGCTTTGAAGAATCTGGTGCAGGATCATTTCGCCATTCTGAAGGTCGGTCCGGCGCTGACCTTCGCCTTCCGTGAGGCTGTCTTTGCCCTGGCGATGATAGAGGATGAGTGCATCCCAAAGGATGAACGTTCTAACCTGGTACGGGTCCTGGACGATGCAATGACTGCGCACCCCGAATATTGGAGCGAATACTATCGGGGTACCGAGCAGGAACAGGCGTTCAAGCGCAAATTCAGCCTGAGCGACCGCGCCCGTTATTATTGGACGCAACCTACCGTGCAATCCGCCCTGGATAAGCTGATGCGGAATCTTGGCGAACGGACTTTGCCGCGCTCATTAGCCAGCCAATTCCTGGGTGAAACGGGTCTTGCCGCGGGACAAGTCATCCACTGGAAGATAGGAAAAGTGTTGAAGGACTATCTGGCCGCATGCGAAGGATCTGGTTAGACAAGCAACGCCCCCGGACTTCCAGGAGCGTTGCTGCTTAACGGCGCTATATCATCTGCATATCAGGACAAAGGCTAAGACGAGCCGCACCATGAGCGGATCGGCGCTTACTTCCTGATTACCTGAGGAAGGCCCGACATGCAGCAGCCTCATCGGCCCATTGGTACATTTTGCAAGTTGGCCGCGCCAGTCCAAACGAGGCCGAGGCCCAAGGAATCTAGGGTTCAAACGACTCCGGTCGTCATCCGCCATTACTTGGGATGGACATCGATGATTTGATGCTCATCATCGCCTGACCGGCTCCGCATTGGCGGCAGCTTGATCCATTCGTGCATCCCGGCCCAGGCGAGCAGCAATCCGCCCACCGCGGTTCCGGTAACCTGAAAGGGCACTCCAGCCACGACCCCCATCACCAGCCCCTTGGCAATCGAAGGGCCCCACTCTTCTTTCGCCATATAACGCTGGACGAAACTCACAGTCAAGGCACAGACAGTTCCAACCGTCAAGCTGGTAAGCAGAAGCAAGATCGGGTCGGCAAGTTCGACCACACCAAAGAGGTTGTCCAGTACGAGGGTGGTCACCGCAGACAAAGGATGGATGGGAGCAGCCGGAATCGGCCGACGGGGTTCAATTTGGTTGTTCATGTGTCGATCTCCAATTATTGGTTCTGGCTTGGACATCGGATAACGGTCCGCGGCCCACGCGCTGCTGTCCAATTGCACCGTTCAGGTCGCACCGTTAATCATACACCTCCCCGGGTCGTAATCAAAACACTCGTCGTGGGCGGTCCTGCACATTTCGCAGCCTCAGGCGATTTCTTTTTCCTCGTCCAGTATAATCGCTGCTAATCCAATTCCAAGGAGGCGAGTATGGACAATGAATCAGCAGTCGCACGGGCAAAGGCCCACGTACCGAAACTGGTCTCAAGGGAGCACGCGCGCAAAGTCGTCCACGGCGACAGCCCGATCGGTCTTTTCAACACACGGGTTGCCGTAAGAATTACAAAGTCCGTCGGCTCCATGTGGTGCGCGTATGCCTTCGCGCTGCTGGCGCTAATCTCGCTGCCATCCGCGACCGCATCCGGCAACTCAATCATTATCATTGGCTGGATCGCACAGACGTTCCTGCAGTTGGTGCTGCTGCCCATCATCATTGTCGGCCAAAACGTCCAAGCCGCCGCGAGTGATGCACGGGCCGAAAGCGATCACGACACACTCATCTCGATTCACACCCTGACTACAGAAGTTCACAGAATTAACGAGCAACAAACCAGAATCCTGGAACTTCTTGAGGAAAGAACCAGCACTTCAGATTCTAAGGATTCCCGCTAACCTGAATTCACTGAGGAATCGAGCAGGGTACGGTACCCGGCCTGCTACTCAGTACGGATGGCTGCCCCGGACAGCGGACTCCCGGCACGGCGCTGAAGTAGCAGATGCCAACAAATAAGCAACCGGATGAGGCGGGCTGTAAAGCCGCCCGCCTCATCACGTGCACATATGCTCTAGAAACTTAGCGAGGCCGCGCTCGAATGGGCAGCCAACCTCTGCCCATGCCTAGGACGCCGCGTGCCAGTCCCCCGTGATCATCGCGCGGTACGCCGGAGGGATCTCGCTTTCCCGCGATGGCTTTCCCCCAGCCCACCAGGTCCAATATGACAAAGTGCCGAGTTGGTAATCGTCACGTGCCGCGTCGGCAACTCCTAACGCCGGTTCAAGCTCTTGCAGCACCCGCGTCGGCCTCGCCGTTCCACCAGGCCGCTTCCGCCCGTGCCGCTGCGACGGGACCAATGCGTTGGAATTCACCGGTCGGCAACGCCAAATCGCGAGCCTGATCGAGCAGGCGCGATGCCTGAGGGTCGCCCTGGCGCGCTTTCAGATGGCCTAGAGTTGTGATTCCCGGCAAAGCGATCACCGCCGAGCCGGGGTGCAGGCGGAGCACTTCTTCAGCGTCGGACTCTGCCTCGGCCCAGCGACCCTGCTCAAAGAAGCAACGTGCCCGCCAGCCCAGCAGATAGACACTGTAGGAATCCATGTCGCGGTCGCTGGTATAAGCCAGCCCATCGCGCAGGAGTCGTTCACCCGGTGCGTAATCCCGGTTTTGGACGGTGACCGATATCAGGTTGGCGTAACAGCGGGCCACGTCATCATGCAGTTCCCGGTCCTGCGCCATCTTCAAAGCCTGCTCCAAGCTGGCCCGGCCGCCTTGCTGCCGGTTCAACAACTCGGCGGTTCCGATGTTCGTCAGCGCGTGGATGCTGATCTCTGTTGCCTGCAGGGCTTCGGCCAGCTCGAGGGCCCTCTTGCCCCAGGCTATCGCGGCTTCATTTTCCTCGGCCAGCATGTGCAACTGCGAACGGTTGCTGTAGGCCATAGCCAACTCCTTGCCGGGCATCAGGGATTCAAGCACTGCGATAGCTTCGCCTGCAAAACGATCGGCCGTTGCTTTGTTACCGTGAAACCAAATAGGCGCGAAAGCCAGCGCAGATCATCTCCCACTCTGTTTGGCTGCTGGACCTGCCGCCAAAGGTCGACTGCCTCCTGGCGCGCCTGTATGGCCGCGTCGATTTGCCCGGTGAGGTAATTCTCGAAAGAGAGGTCGTCCAGCAGGCGGGCGTGTTCCTCGGGCCGGAGCTGATGACGGTACGGCAGAACGGCCTGGTAATAACTGATGGCTTCCCGGTGGGCGCCGTGCCAGCTGGCTTGCTGCGCCGCCGGCGGGGCATATTCGAGCACCATGCCTGCATCTGCAGCCCGCACTGCGTGATGGACCAACCTGGCCAGCGCAATCTCAGCGGCGGGTCGCGCGCGCAGCGCCTGCAGGACACTGCGATGCAGGTCGGTCAAACGGCCCATCGACAAAGACTCTTCGATTGCCTGACGCGCGAGCTCGTGGCGGAACGACAGCAACCCACCGGAGGGGATAAGGAAGCCACCCTCGATACAAGCATCTAGTGCGGGCGGTTCCGGATGAAGAATCACCTCCAGCAGCCACCGCTCGGGAGCTCCGGGGATGATCGAGGCGAGCTCCAGCAGGTCGCGTGCCGGTGGGGGCAGATGCGCGAGTCGAGCCAGAACAGCATCTCGAACTGTGGCGGGGATGTCGCCAGCATTATTTCGCAACACTTCGGTGACAAAGAACGGATTGCCGCGCGTCACCTCGTAGATGCCCTCGGCAGGCCGGTTCATTTTGCGGGCAAGGGCCGCGACGGCTGTCTCCGAAAGCGGTTCGAGCTGCAGCCGGGTGATGTGCTGCGACGGCAGGTCGCCCAGGACCGAGTGCAGCAGATGCCTGCTTCCAGCCTCGTCCTCACGGAAGGTGAGGATGAGCAGCGTCCTGGTTTGCTGTACGCGCCGGCCCAGATATTTAATGAGATCCAGCGTGGCCTCGTCGGCCCAGTGAATATCCTCGAACACGAGGATGGTCGGGTCTACGCTTTCCAGAAGGTTCTTGTACAGTGATGCAGCGGCAGCCAGCCAGTCCGCCCCTGAATTCAGCAGATCGAGGAATTGCGGCAGGTCGCTTAGGGCAATATCAAAAATGGGACCCAGCGGCCGCGGCGTAAACAGTGGATCGCATGCGCCCCAAAGGACGCGCGCCGAAGGACGGACGGACTCGGTCAGGGTTGTAACGAAAGAGGTTTTCCCGATCCCGGCTTCGCCGCTGACGAGCACGATCGCGCCCTGCCCATCGAACAGGCGCTTGATGGTGTCCTGGATGCGCTGCAGCTGTGGTTCACGCTCGAGCAAGTCCATCGCAATCCTCAAAGTGGCGCCAACCAGCCTGAACAAGCAGGTGCGCACCACAATTATAGGATTTTTCCGGGGTGAAGCAAGCGCGGAGGGCCCGCCTTGATTGAATTTCAAGACCTCTGAGCTGCAGGCGTTCCCTGCACGAAATTTGCTTAACCACGATAACCCCGCCTTGAGGCCCGTCGCATTGTTAGACGTGCAAATTGGTCGTAAATCCGGGGATGGCAAGTGCCTGCTCATCCCGTTGCCAGGGATAGAGCAGGCACTTGCTTCCTGGTTGAAAGGTGAATCTGATTTACGTCAGATGAGAGCGGAGGCTCAATCCGGATACCGAAGTTCCAAGCCGGGATAGGGGCCGAGCGCTATGCCCCGGCACGATGAATTTGCAGGCAATCGTCGAATCACGGTAAACCCAATGCCGTCGTAAAAACGAATTTACTCTCGCTTACTCCGGCAATCGATTCTCGTTTTTCAGCCGGCGAGAGAGACCGCAGCACGGAATTGCAGATAAGCATCCAGCATGCTTGCGCCTTGAAATTCAATGGTCCTGCCGTCGAGGCGCGTGGTATTCGGCATCAAGCTTGCGTTATCGGCCATGCCCGTATTGAAGAACTCCAGCTTGATTTTCACAGGCAGTGCAGCCTTTAGTGGCGCTGGTGCTTTGCCGCCCTTGAACACCTCAAGCGCCTTTCGGGCCGTCTCTTCGATGAGCTGCTGAGAGGCAGCCTGAGGCAGGCATTCAGCCGCGGTATAGCTTGCGCCCTTCTTGACCACGGCTTTCTGCACACCGGGTACCCATTGCTCTGCCTCGGTGCAGACGGCCTGATCTCCCGAGATCATCAGGATCGGAGCGCCGAACTGGCCGGCGACGGAGGCGTTCAGTCCAAATTCGCCGGTGAGGCGGTCGTTGAGCCATACGTTGGAAACACGGGCCCGGGACCAGGTATGGCAGAGGATGCCATCCTTCGTTCCGTTGCGGGCGTGATAGCCAATGAAGAAGACGCAGTCCGCGCCGTTTTCAACTCCATCCATCATGCCCAGCGGCGAGGGCGTACCGCTGGCCAGACGCACAGCCGGATTAATCTCCTCCACCAGGATGTTGGATTTGTTCCAGTGGCCGTCTGTGACCACGATTTCCCCTACATTGGAGGCCAGCGCGCCGCGGACGGCAGCATTGATGTCGGCGGTCATGATGTGTCGAAAGCGCTGGTACTCCGCCTCGCCCGGATCCACCTGGTTCCAGGCGACCACGCCCGTAATCCCCTCCATGTCACACGCAATTAACAGCTTCATGCTATTGGTACCCTCCCAGGATTCTGCGCTTGCCGTTCTCCATGATCTCTTCCAGGGCCGCGAGGCCGGCGGCCTCGTCCTTGTTTCTGATTGCGTTAATCAGGCGCTGATGGCTCTCGTGCCAGATCGGCATCACGTTGTTATTCTTCATATCCATATAGATGAGGCGTTGGGCCTCATCCAGCAGGGAGTGGTAATGCGAGATGAGCCGGCTGTTGCGCGAGGCCGTTGCTATCGTCATGTGAAAAACAAAGTTGGCATGAAAATAATCGTCGACAGACTGCGGGTCGTTCAGATCGTAGGAGACTTCCTGCGTCTTTTCCATCACCTGAAGTTCCGCCTCGGTGATGCGCTGGATGGCAAGCCGCAGCAATATGCCCTCGAAAAAAACCCGAGCTTCGTAGATCTCCTGCACATCCTTTATCGAAACCGGGGACACCATGAAACCCCGGTTGGGCATGTACTCGACCAATTTGTCGCGCTGCAGCGAAGTCAAGGCTTCGCGCACCGGCGTCCCGCTCACACTATAGCGTTCGGAAAGCTCACTCTCGATTAACTGCTGGGCAGGCAAGACGGCCCCCGTAATGATTTCATGTTTGATCTGGTCATACATCTTCTGACGCAGACTGACCTTCGGCACGTTCTCACCGTGTTTGGTAGACACTTTCGGCATGCTGTGCTCCTTTGGCTGGAGGGACGTGACTCCCATAATTTATACCAACATTCCACGCGCTTGGATATCCCAAACAGCGTCCACTTTACCGGCATGAACCCCAATCAATTCGTTGTGCAGGAATACGGTCAGGTCTTCGTAGCCCACGACAAGATTTAGCCGGTCGCCTACTTTCAAGGGGGCCGCCGCGGGATCTAACCGTAATATTCCGTGTTCCGCCGTGCAATGTTCGAGCTCAACGCCGGGAAAATCCCTTACCTTCGGCATGGAATACTCCACATTCATGGCCTTGCGCCCGGCATCGATGACCGCGCGCTCCGGTACCGGATGGCTGCTTACGGTGGCCAGGATAAACAGCGCCGGCTGGATCTGGGCGCCCCAGCGCTGGTACGTAAGGTCGCCGAAGATGCCGCCTCCGGCTTGAATTTCGGTCACTCCCGGGATGTGAGATGTGATCGTATAGCTGCCCGTGCCGCCGCAACTGACGATCGAAACCGGAAGTCCGGCCTGGCGGCAGAGTTCGGCTGTAGCGACCATGGATCCAACCGCCTTCTCGGTTTCGCGTTTCTTCTGGGCCGGATCCTCAATCTTCACCACATGGCCTTCCCAGCTCATTAGTCCCGTAAAGACCAGGCCGGGCAGTTCTGCAAGCTTCGAACAAAAGGCCAGCGCAGGCTGGCCCGGCTGCACGCCACAGCGTTGCATTCCTGAATCGAGCTCAGCAAGCACCCGTATCTTTACGCCCACTTCATAAGCCATGGCGGATATTTGCCTGGCATTTTCCAGGTCATCCACGGCCACCATGACGTCCGTGCGGCGATTAAGACGGACAAGACGGGCCACCTTGGAAGCACCGACAACCTGATTGGCGATGAGAATATCCTTCACACCCCCGGCGGCCATTACCTCCGCCTCGCTGATCTTGGCGCATGTAACACCGATTGCACCCGCGGCGATCATCATATGGGCCAGAGCGGGAATTTTGACTCCCTTTATGTGCGGTCGCCAATTGAGATTGGCGGCCTTTAGATAGCTGCCAAAGTGGAGAATGTTCTTCTCCAGCAGATCCATATCCACCCAAAGGGCCGGCGTATCGAGTGCTGACATATCCTGACCGATAAGGCTCATAGTTGACTCCCTGGCTAAATGTATCGTTCCGCGAAGTGACAGGCTGCAAAATGCCCGGGTTTTAATTCCCGCGAAGGCGGCCGCTCCCGGGCACAGATCTCCGCCGCGATTGGACAGCGAGTCCTGAACCGGCACCCCGAAGGTGGATTGGCAGGCGAGGGGACGTCTCCCTCCAGGATAATGCGCCTGCGCTGCAAATCAATGACCGGGTCGGCAACCGGAATTGCAGAAAGCAGCGCTTGAGTATAGGGGTGCAACGGATTCTCATATAACGCCTCGCGCCCGGCCAACTCGACTACGACGCCAAGATACATCACCGCCACGCGACGGCTGATGTGGCGGACCATCGACAGATCGTGCGCGATGAACAGGTAGGTGAGGCCGAATTTTTCCTGCAACTCCTCCAATAGGTTCACCACTTGCGCCTGAATCGAGACATCCAGGGCTGATATGGGCTCATCGCAGACGATGAACGAGGGCTGCAAGGCCACAGCGCGTGCCACGCCGATCCGTTGGCGCTGGCCTCCGGAAAACTCATGGGGATAGCGGTTGGCAAAGGAAGGGTTTAGCTTGACCAAATCCAGGAGAGCCTCCACCCGCTCATGGACTTCATGATCTTCCACGACATGATGAACCTTCAATGGCTCACCGACGATCTGCCCAACGGTCATACGTGGATTCAAACTGGCGTACGGGTCCTGGAAGATCATCTGCATTTCGCGGCGCTTGCTGCGCAGAGCCGCACGCGTCAGCCTGGTGAGATCAACCCCTCGAAAATAGACGTGGCCGCCCGTCGGCTTGTACAACTGCAATATTGACCTCCCGGCAGTCGATTTGCCGCAACCGGATTCGCCGACCAGGCCCAGTGTCTCGCCGCATTTGATATCGAACGAGATCCCATCCACTGCCCGCACGGCTCCCACCTGGCGGCGAATGACGCCGCGATAGATGGGAAAGAGCTTGGTCAGGTCTTCGACTTTCAGGAGGATTTCCTCGTTCTGGCCGTTCATGAGCCGGACCTCCCAGTGCTGGTATCCACCCAACACGCCACCCGATGTTCTGGCCTTACGTCAAACAACGCTGGATTACTCTGCCAGCATTTTTCGATGGCCCATTTGCAGCGCGGCGCAAACGGACAGGATTGGGCCTTCTCATACAGCACGGGCGGCAGACCTTCAATGGAAAAGAGTTTGTGATGCTTCTTCTCCGCCACTACCGGCAGGCTGCCCAACAGCCCGAGCGTGTATGGATGCCTCGGATTTGCGTACAAATCCAGGACCGCCGATTCTTCGATGATATAGCCTCCGTACATCACGAGGACGCGCTGGGCCAGCCCGGCCACCACACCCAGGTCGTGAGTGATCCAGATGACAGCCATGCCCAATTCCTCGCGCAAGCGCTTGACCAGCTCGGTGATCTGGGCCTGGATGGTCACGTCCAGGGCGGTGGTTGGCTCATCCGCGATCAAGACCTTCGGGCTGCAGGATAAGGCCATGGCAATCATCACGCGCTGCCGCATGCCGCCGGAGAACTGGTGAGGGTAATCATTGAGGCGTTCGGCGGCCTTGGGGATACCCACCATGCCCAACAATTCGCCGGCGCGCTGCCGGGCACGTGACCTGGTCATGCCGAGGTGGATCATCAGCGGCTCACGCAACTGCTGGCCGATGGTAAGCACCGGGTTTAAGGAAGTCATCGGATCCTGAAAAATCATGCTGATCTGCGCTCCCCGCACGCGGCGGATTTCTTCGGATGACAGTTGAAGCAAATCCCTGCCCAAAAAGAACGCCCGACCAGAACTCGATCCGGCCGGGAGGCGATTGGATGAGGCGGAGAACGGAAAGCATCGTCACACTCTTGCCGCAACCGCTCTCGCCCACCACACCCAGCGTCTCACCCGGCTTGAGACCGAAAGAGAACTCCATTCACGGCATGGACGAGACCGTCGGGGGTTTTGAAGGTGGTTTCCAGCCCCTGGACATCGAGTAGGAGATCAGGCATGCATCAACTCCTTTGCCCTGCAAATTCAGCGGGCCAGGGCGACAAGGGCGCGAAAAGCAGAGTAAATCGCTGGCATATCGCCGACGGAGTACTTTACCTTGCGGTCTTCCAGACGCGAGGCGCCCGGCATAATCATGGCTTTGTCGGCCATTTCAGATTGAACAAACTCGAGGATCATGACAATCGGCGTTTCAAGCCGAAAGGCAGTCGGGCCCTGCTTCTTCACCAGCCGCTTCACGGCGCGCTCTGCCGCCGCCTCAATCAGACTGGCAGTGGCCGAAGGCGGCAGGCATTCGGCCGACATGCGTCCGACGGCCTGTTTCACCACTGCCGTTTCAAGATCGCCAAGGAAATCCCTGGCTTCAGCACATACAGTCTGATCCCCTGAAATCATGATCACCGGCACGTTGAAATGCCCGCAGACGGCGCCGTTGAGTCCCGATTCGCCGAACAGGCGTCCATTAAGCCACAGGTTCGCAACGCGTTCGTCCGACCAGGTATGGTCCAAAATTGCAGACTTGGAGCCGATCCGCCCGTGATACCCGACGAATAGAACACCGTCCACACCCTGGTCAACGCCATGGACCATGGATATCGGTGAAGGAGTGCCGCTATTAAGAACGGCCCGGGAATCCAGCTCTTCGATGAGGATATTCCTGCCTGAATCGTGACCGTCGGTCACAGACACTTTATCGGCACCGCCTAAAATAGCGCCTCGAACGGCAGCGTTCACATCTCCCGTCATCAAACGGCGGAATCGCGTATATTCTGGATGCGAGGGATCCACCTGACTCCAATTTACCACCCCGGTGATCCCCTCCATGTCTGCAGCAATCAATACCTTCATGTTGATTTCCTCTTCTCGCTAACTCCCAGACCCGGACGGTCGGGCAGCGTCATCTTTGGGCCGTCGTAGCATAGGCCCCGATAGGGGTCATTCTTGATCAAGAGCGGCCCATCCAAATCGGCGTAGTCGCACAACGGCCCAAGATGCGCAGCGGCCGTGACACCCACGGACGACTCCACCATGCAGCTCAACATAATCTGCATATCGCATGCGCGGGCCGTGTGGATCGTGCGCAATGCCTCGCGGATGCCTTCCGCCTTCATCAGTTTGATGACAATACCGTCCACGGCGCCCGCCAGTTCTGCGACGTCACGCGCTGTCCTGGCGGTCTCATCTGCAAAAATCGGAATGTTGAGCTTCTGTGCGCGCAGCTTCTGCTTGAGCCAGAAGTAGCCCTCCTTATCGGCAACTGCCAGCGGCTGTTCGATGAATTCGATGTCATAGGCCACGAGGCGAGGGATTAAGTGCAATGCGCTTTCACGAGTCCAGCCTGCATTCGCGTCCACGCGCAGCCTGGCAGACGTGGCCCTGCGAATCGCCGCCAGCATGGCTTCGTCCTGACCGCCGCCCAATTTGATCTTGAGTATGGGATAACCGCACTCCTGCGCGGTTTCGGCCATGGCTTCCGGCCGATCCATTGCCACGGTCAGACAGGTCAACGGAAGCCTGCCGGGATTCAAGCCCAGCAGCCGATACAACGGCTGGCCAAGCCGCTTTCCCCACAGATCATGCAGGGCCATATCGATGGCGGCGCGTGCCGCCCTCGAGCCGGGGGGTCTTCGTGCAAGCACTCCTTCGACGTCGAACGGGTCGTCGCCCAGGTCAGGCACGCGCTTAAGGTACTCGATGATTCCCTGCTGGGATTCGTCGTAGTAGGGCACTGCGGCCGCCTCACCAACACCTTCGTCCAAATAGACCAGGACGTTGAAGCGCTGGTCGGTGGTGCCGTGCGCAAGGCGGAAAGGCACCTTCAGGTCGAGGGTGATGGGTTCCCAGGCCAGTTTCATCCGCCCGAGCGCCTTTCAAGAAAATCGAGCACTTTCGCCAACCATTCCTCCCGCCGCTCGAGATGGACATTATGAGCTGTCTTCTCGGGAATCCATAATTCCGAGTTGGGAATGTACTTCGCAATATATTGGGCATGCTCATCCGGGGCGTTTACCGAATCATTGGCGCCCATGATGACGAGGGTGGGACGCTGCACGCGCTGAATGTCGGCGGGGGAGTAATTCGGTTCCGAGATGATTTCCTTCACGGTGAGGCGCAGCAGGTCGCGCCAATAGTCCGTGCCATGCGTGGGACCGTGCAGGGCGATCATTTGATTCATCATGGCCGGATCTTCGCGGGCTACATAGTCGGGGTCCATTACAACGGGTTCCCGGTCCACCAGATAACGGCTGACGTAAGCATTGGCCGCCTGCACAACGGCAGTCTGCGTCACTTCGGGGTGTTCCACGAGCGTCACCAGCGCCACGTTTCCGCCATTGCTGTGGCCGATGATATGCGCGCGTTGATATCCCATCGCCCGCACGAACGCGGCTGCATCGTCCGCCAGCTCCCTGAATGAATAGGATTGCGTGGGGTTGGACGACTTGCCATGGCCGCGGCAGTCCGGCACAAATACCTTATAGCGGCGGGCAAGCTCGGGCGCGATCGTGGCCCAATCCGTTTGCCCGGTGATGGTCGAGCCGTGGATGAGCAGGATGGGAGCGCGTCCCGGCTGATCCGCTCCATACGCTTCGAAGAAAATGTCCGCACCGTTGATCTCAATGTTAGGCATACATCATCCTTGAGTCCCTCGCAGGCGCGGCTCCAAAGCGTCGCGTAACCCATCGCCCAGAAAATTGAAGGCAAACATGGTAACCGCCAGCGCCAGCGCGGGAAAGAGCGCCTGGTTGGGATAGGCGCGCAGGGCGCGCGACCCGGCCGAGATCATCGAACCCCACGAAGGAGTGGGAGGGTTGACGCCCAGGCCAATGAACGAAAGAAACGCCTCCGTGTAAATGTAGCCGGGGATCGAGAGCGTTTCCAGGACCACCAGCGGCCCGAGGATATTGGGCAGGATGTGACGGAACATGATGTCCCAATCGCTGACACCGATACTGCGGGCCGCTTCTACATATTCCTTCTCCCGCACGGAAAGCACCTGGCCGCGCGTGAGACGAGCCTGCGTTTCCCAGCCGGTGAGGCCGATGCCGATCATGATGAACAGCAGGCCGCCGAATTGTGAATCGAGCTGGCCCACGTAGAATGCGAACGTGCCGGGCGGCGGTTGGGCCAGCGTGGTGCGGAAGAAGGCCATGAGCAGGATGATGAACAGCAAGCCGGGGAAGGCATACAGCACGTCGACGATGCGCATCATGATGTTGTCAATCTGGCCGCCGAAGAAACCCGAGATGCTGCCGTAAATGACGCCGATAAAGAGGCTGATGACGGGCCCAATGAAGGCCACCGCCAGCGAGACGCGCGTCCCGTAGACGATGCGGCTGAAGAGATCGCGCCCAACGGAATCTGCGCCGATGAGATAGCGTTCGTTGATCAGCGCATAGATCTTCGTGGAGGGAAATACCCGTGTCAACCACGTTGGGACGGCATTCGCATTCACCAGGGATTGCTTGTCGTAAGGGAACGGCGCAATGACGTCGGCAAAGATGGCGGTAAGCACAATGATGATGACGATGATGCCGCCCGTCAGCGCAGCGCGGTTGCGGATCAGGCGCTGAAACGCCTCCTGCCACAGGCTGCGGCCTTTGGCTGTAAGCTGCCCGTCAACGGGAAGATGAGCGGAATGCAATGCAGTAGTCATAGCCCTGCCCTTTATTCATAGCTGATGCGGGGATCCAGGAAGCCATAGACGATATCCACCAGCAGGTTCGCCAGCACCAAAAAGATCGCATAAAGCAGAATCGTGCCCATGATGACCGGATAGTCGCGCTCGCTGATGCTGGTGACAAAATATTTTCCGAGGCCGGGGATGCCAAAAACCAATTCGGTTACGAACGTGCCTGTTACAAGTGCGGCAAACATGGGGCCCAGCAATGTCACCACCGGGATGAGGGCGTTCTTAAGTGCATGAACGACGATGATCGAACGTTCGCGCATGCCCTTCGCGCGCGCCGTACGGATGTAGTCCTCGCCGATGACCTGCAGCAGGCTGGCGCGTGTCAGGCGGGCGATGACCGCTGAACTTCCAATGCCCAGGGCGAAACAAGGCAGGACTGCATATTTGAAATAGTCCCAGCCGAGATGGGATGGGAACAATCCCAGAATAAAGGGAGGCTTGGCGCCCCAGCCGGTGGGCGGCAGCCACCTGAGTTCCACGCCGAACAGCCAGATAAGGAAGGGGCCCAATACAATCGTGGGCACGGAAACGCCGAATATTGCAACCCCCATTCCGATATAGTCAAGCCAGCTATTGTGATTGAGCGCCGAAAATATCCCCAGCGGTATTCCAATCAGCATCGCAATCAGAAGCGCCAGCACACCCAGCTGAAAGGAGACGGGCAATTGATCGCGGAAGATGTCGTTCACCGTGCGGCTCAGCGAAACGTACGACGGCCCGAAGTTCATCCACTTGACCCAATACCCGGCTATGGGAATGTTTATCAGGTAATCGTCATCCACGCTCATGGAAGGGGGAGCGGTTGTAACACGCGGGATGGCCACGGTCGAAAGGTAGGCAAAGAATTGCTCAATCATGGGATCGTCGAGATGATACCGTTTTTGGATATTGGCCTTGATCTGAGGCGGAAGGGGCTTCTCCTTATCAAATGGCCCGCCGGGAACAGCATGCATCAAGAGGAATGTAATGCCGGCCACCACAAACAGCACAACCAGCATGTAGATCAAACGACGGACAACATAAGCAGTCATTGGACCTCGTTATCCTTCCAAAATGCGTTTACGGGCACTCTCAAGCGCCTCACGAATGGCCGCCAGTCCGGCAGCCTGGTCACGGTCCCGCAAGGCATGCATGAGCGCCTCATGTCCATGCGCCCATTGAAACTCATTGGGATGCAGGGTAAGGTCCATATAGAAGAGCCGCTGGGCCTCGTTCATCAATATTTCATAGCACCAGAGCAGACGGCGATTGTGCGCACCATCTGCCACGGAAAGATGAAATTTCAAATTCGATTCGAGGAAGACATCGGCCGGCATCCGGGCAACGTCATGCGTTACCGTGCAGGCTGAATTCTCCAGCGCATCGATCTCGGCGCCGGAGATACTTTTGATGGCCAGTCGAAACAACTCGGTTTCGAAGAACAGGCGAGCATCGAAAATTTCCTGAATGTCGGCCACCGACACCGTCGTCACCGTGAAGCCGCGATTGGGAAAGTATTCCACCAAACGATCCCGCACGAGCGAAGTCAATGCTTCCCGGATCGGTGTTTTGCTGGCCTGAAAACGGCTCAGGAGTTTATTCTCGCTGAGCACTTCACCGGGAGCCAGGGTGCAGTTGATGATCTCGTGTTTGATCTGTTCGTAAACCTGCTGCCGCAGGGTGGGCTTGTTTGGCATCGGCTCATCCAGGTTCAAATCTGCTTCTTGACGGCTGTCTATGTATATTATATAATAAAAATAATCTTAGTATATTAAGAATATACCAAAAATATATTTTTGACAAGGAGGTAAATGGGTCAGGAAGCACCCAGTTTGTCACCCTTTTCTTCCGTCTTTCATAAGATTTCTGGAGGAGAACCAACCATGTCAAAAAAATATCTGGTCTTAAGCCTCACGGCCGTGCTCGTGCTCTTCTTCTCGGCGTGCGCACCCCAGGCGACCGAGGCCCCAACGGTCCCCCAAGTGTCCGCCACTCAAGCCCCGGCTGCCACACCCACCCCTGCTGAGCCAAAGATTCTGCACATCACCGGGGGCGCCAGCGACTATGGCACAATCGATCCCTCACTTGCCAGCCAATCTGCCGAAATTCAAATCATCGAATCGACATCGCTTGGCGTCGTACGGCAAAACGAGACCTCCGCAGAGCTGGAACCGGCTTTTTCAACCGGCTACGATGTCTCTCCTGACGGCCTGGTCTACACGGTCAAGCTCATGCAGGGCGTGCCGTGGGTCCACTTCAACGCGGATACGCAGCAGGTGGAGGCCGTGAAGGATTGCAGCGGCAACACCCGCACGGTCACGGCCGCAGACTTCGCCTATGGAATCGTTCGCACCGTCGATCCGAAGACAGCTTCCGACTATGCCTATGCCCTCCTGCCCTATCTGGCAGGCGCTGCTGAATTCAATGATGGCACGAATACCGACCCGGCGTCCGTCGGCGTCAAGGTGATCGACGACAACACCATCCAATATACTTTCAAAGCGCCCGCAGTCTATAACCTGAACCTGCTAAGCCTTTGGATCGCACACGCGGAACCCAAATGGCTCATCGAAGGCGATAGCTGCACGACGGCGGCCGGCGATAAGTGGACCGACCAGGAGTACTTCCAGGGTTATGGACCCTTCACCCTGAAAGAGTGGGTTCACGATGCGTCCCTGACCCTCGTCAAGAATCCCCTGTGGCCCGGCAATGCGACCGTTCCGCAGGCCAAGATAGACGAGATCCAAATCCGTTTCCTCGATACAGCCGCATCACTTTCTGAGTTCGAAGCCGGCAATTTCGACATTTCGGCTATTCCCTCGGAAGACTGGGATCGCATTCATTCCGATCCGGCCTTCGCCGAGATGATCCGCCCCGTATACACGATCGGGACCGAGATCTATGCCTTCAACAATAAACTGGCCCCAACCGATGACCAGCGTGTGCGCCTGGCGCTTTCGCTGGCCATTGACCGCGACAGCCTGGTGAAGAACGTAGTCAAGGGCGGCATCCCGGCCCAGTTCTTTACCAATCCGGGCGCCGCGGGCGGGCCCAAACCGGAGCTGTATCCCGATGGGGGTGTTAAGTACAACCCCGAAAAGGCCAAGGCATTGCTCGCCTCCTACCTGACCGAGAAGAACCTGAAACCCACGGATCTGAAAATGGTCCTGATGGCGAATGCCACGGAAGGCAACCAGAAGGCCGGCGAGGCCATCGTTGGCATGTGGAGCGATGTGCTCGGCATCAAGGTGACGTTCGTCACTCAGGAACGGCAGGTATATAACGTGACGCGCACCGCCGGGAAAGAGAACATCTACAGGGCTTCATGGGTGCAGGATTACCCGGACGCCAATAACTTCCTGTTCGATGTCTTCGCAAACGGCGGCGCCTTCAGCAACATCGTGGATTGGCCCGTGAACAGCGGCCCGGCCGGCACCGACAAATACGTCGCCGGCAGCAATCCAAACTACGACAAGTACGAGGCCCTGCTGAAACAAGCAGCCAATGAGCAGGATCCAAAGGTCCGCATGGATCTGTATGCCCAGGCCGAACAAATCCTGCTGGTAGACGAAGCCGTGTTGGCGCCGCTCTACTGGTACAGCGACGACATCCTCGTCCGCCCCGAGATCAAAGACACCGTTTCCATCACGGGCTACGATCATTGGGAGAAGTGGGACATCGTCCGCTAGGTGTTGAGCACTATGCAGACTCGGAGGGTGATCTGGTCTTCCAGGTCACCCTCGTTTTTTTCAGGAGCAGACATGCGCGATGCCGTTCAACACATACTCCATGAACTGACTGCCAAAAGCGACAGCCGGATAACGGTGGTGGACCTGCACATCGACAAACTGGAAAGCCACACGCTGTCGCTGAGTGGCCGCCTATTAAGCCAGGGGCAACTGGCAGCCGTGAAAGATGCATTCTCCGATGGCCGGCCCGACTTAAGCCTGGACACCAGTGCCATTCGCATTCTACAGCGGCCAGATCTTCCTTGTATGCACGTAAGCACCAATCTGACCGGCCTGTACGAGAAACCTACATTTGCGGTCCCACTCCTCGGGGAGCTTTGCTTTGGCACATGCCTGGAAATGCTCGAAGAAAATGACCGATGGGTATTCACGCGCCAAGCTGACGGTTACCTGGGTTGGGCCTACCGGCCTTACCTGGCTGCAGGCTCGATAGCAGCGGTCACACATCTCGTCATGGCGCCCGCTATCGAACTGCGCGCCGAACCGGATTCATGGAGCGCCATCCTCACAAGGCTGGTCAGCGGCACGGGGGTCAGCGTTATAGAAGAGACGCGTCAAGGCTGGGCCCATGTTGAGGCCAATCAAACCGGCTGGCTGCCCGCCGCGCTTCTGCGCTCCGTGGATAATTTTCCGAAGACGGCCGAGGCCCGCGGCGCCATGATCGTCGAAGATTCGAGGCGCATGATCGGCACCCCGTATTTGTGGGGCGGAACCAGCGGCAACGGCATCGACTGCTCCGGTTTTGCGCGCCTGCTCCATCGCTGGATAGGAATCGAGATACCGCGGGATGCCGATATGCAGCGCAACGCGGCCAGGCCGGTCGAGCCGCCATTCGAGGCCGGTGACCTGTTCTTCTTTGGCGAGGCCGGAAGCGACAGGCAGGTGACTCATGTTGGGATCAGCATCGGCGGCTGGAGGATGATCCATTCCTCACGCTCGCGAAACGGTGTGTATATCGACAACATTCAAGAGTCAGAGTCGCTGCGCGAGATCTACATCAGCGCAGGCACGTTCGTTCGCTGATCAAAGAAAAAAATGGGCAACATCCCCCTACCGTTGCTCGCCAGGCACCGTGGACTCCTTTACCATATATGGCTGAGCGGCCCAATGATGATGTATGCGGCTACATATGCGGGCATTTTCCCGATGTGTTGCCGTCCGGGTCCAACGGAAAAACAAAGATGAACAACCCTCCCTCTCCGGGCCGCAACGAAAAGAACCGTCGATGCAACGGACCTGTTCGGCAACGAGGAACAACCCTCCCCCTCCAGGCCGCAATGAAAAGAACCGTAGATGCAACGGACCTGTTCGGCAACGAGGAACAACCCTCCCCCTCCAGGCCGCAATGAAAAGAACCGTAGATGCAACGGACCTGTTCGGCAAAGAGGAACAACCCTCCCTCTCCGCGCCGCAATGAAAAGAACCATAGTTGCAACGGACCTGTTCGGCAACGAGGAACAACCCTCCCCCTCCAGGCCGCAATGAAAAGAACCGTAGATGCAACGGACCTGTTCGGCAACCAGGAACAACCCTCCCTCTCCGGGCCGCAATGAAAAGAACCGTAGATGCAACGGACCTGTTCGGCAACAAGGAACAACCCTCCCTCTCAAGGCCGCAACGAAAAGAACCGTAGATGCAACGGACCTGTTCGGCAAAGAGGAACAACCCTGCCTCTCCAGGCCGCAATGAAAAGAACCGTAGATGCAATGGACCTGTACGGCAAAGAGGAACAACCCTCCCTCTCCCCGCCGCAACGAAAAGAACCGTAGTTGCAACGGACCGTTCGGCAATCAGGAACAACCCTCCCTCTTTGGGTGTTGATGGAAAAGCGCGAGGAAGCCGCCATGCATTCGGAGGGGAGTGGCCACGGGACGAGCCTTGAGTTCATGCCCCCATTATAGAGAACAGATATTCTGAAGTCAATCACCCGGGATTCCACAGCGTAGCATGGCTTACAGACTTCTTCCACCGGTTACAGAGTTTTCCAAGAATTGGAGGGATGTTGACATGTTGAATCCCGCACCAAAGAAGCCCCTTGCTTAAAACAATCAGCCCGACCTTTCGAGAGGCCGGGCTTTGTACTTGATTCTTTAGGGCAGGCTACTTGTTTCAGAAGACTTTCCTTATCGATGTCTCCGAGAACCAACTCTCTTGAAATCTATAAATCCCCGCTGTACGTTTGTTTCGATCAACTGTACCCGGGCCCGTTCGCCGACATCCAACCCCTCGTATCCATCCACCAGCTTGCCCTCGACCGGCATGCTGAGCAGCCGAACCCAGGTGCCCTTCTCGGAAGCGCCGGTGACGATCGAATCAAACTGCTCTCCGATCCTCGATTCGAGCAGGAGCGCAGCCGCCGATTTTTCCACCTGCCGTTCCACTTTATTGGCTGCATCTTCTGCGTCGGTGCAATGGGTGGCAAGGACATCCAGTTCGTCCATGCGATAGGGTGCAGCCTTGCCTTCGATGGCCGCCTTCAACAGGCGTTGGGTGATCAGATCGGGAAAGCGGCGATTCGGAGCCGTGGAGTGGGCATAGTCCTTGACCGCCAGGCCAAAGTGGCCCGGGGCGAGCCCTTCGGGAGGTTCGGCAACGTATTCCCCGGAGCCCATGAGTTTGATCACAGCCAGGGATAAGTCCGGAAATCGAATTGGATCCGCAGCTTTTTCTTTGACGAGAAACGCCTCCAGCGCTTTTGAATCCGGAATTTCGGGAAGCCCAAATCCATGCTGCCCGGCAATTTCGACGATCCGGTCCCATCGTTTTGGAATGCGTACGACCCGGCGGATGGACGGGAATTCCCTGGCCGCAAGATAGCGGGCCGTCACACCGTTGGCGGCGATCATGAAATCTTCGATGATCTCCTTGGCGCGATTCTTTTCCTCCACCTGGAGGTCACTGATCTGCTCGCCGTCAAACACCGGCCGGGCTTCCAAAGTCTCCAGGGTTAGCGCACCGTGAACATGGCGGAGGTTTTTCATGGCCTGGGCGGTTTTGTCCTGGAGCCGGAGATTTTCATCGAGGCCTTTCACAGCAGAAACGGCCTCGGGCTGCGGGCCACTCCCATCCAACCAGGCCGCAACGCTGTTGTAGGCCAGTTTGGCCTGATTGCGGACACGCGCCCTGTAGACCTCGGAATCCAGAACAGATCCGTCTGCGCCAACTTGCATCTCAACTACAAAGGCCAGGCGCTCTTCGTTAAGATTGAGCGAAGTAAGGCCTGTGGAAAGTTTCTCAGGGAGCATCGGGAAGATCCGGGCGGCCGTGTACACTGAGGTCGTGTTATGGTGGGCATGTTCATCGATGGCGGACCCTTCTTTAACGAGGGAGTCCACGTCGGCCACCGCGACCATGATCTTCACCTTGCCGCCGGGCAGGGCCTCGGCAACTGTCAGCTGATCCAGGTCGAGTGAGTCGTCATTGTCAATGGAAGCCCAGAGCAGTTCAGCCTTATCACGCACAAGGCCATCGCCGGCAGTGGCGGCTGCATGCATCGCCTCAAGTTCTGTGAGCGCCGCGGCCGAGAAGTCCGGCAGCAAGTCCCGTTCGAGCATGGCCCGGTGGGCAATGCTCTGCAATATCCCTCGATGCTGTTTATCATTTGTATTCATGGACTGTCCTTCATGTTGTCAATTTTCGTGCGGGAGACTTATCTTCAGCCAGACCGGCATAGGCGCGTCGTGCTCCTGGCATCTGCATAACCCGGGAAAGGATCAACCTATTCTAGTACAACAACCATGTTCCGGGGCAACAGAGCTATCGATTGCGCGTGGCTCTCAAACGAGGTCAAGCGGCTTCGCATCTATATGTCAACATGAAGAGACCGTTTTCATTTAACTGGCCGTCCAACCGTCGTTTTGCATGTGCCACACGGCCGGTTGTTCTGCTACAGCTTGTACCATCTCTCCAAGCTTTGAGGGGCGGCGAAGCATCGGTTCAGGATGTCTATAAGTTACGTAATTTAGTAGCATTTGGCCGATTAGCTCAAAAATTCACTATTGACTTTTTCGAAAAAGCAGTCATAATGTGAGTGTAAATGTTATAACATTATATTATTATGGCACAGGCACCCGACCGCAATTTGCCCAATCCTTTGTATGCTCAAATCAAGGAAATCTTGTTCGAGCGGATACGAAGTTCCGAATGGCAGCCCGGCTCGTGCATTCCAACAGAAACCGAATTGTGCCAGTCGTTCAGCGTCAGTCGTATCACCATCCGCAGGGCATTAAGCGAGTTGGTGGCCGAGGGATATCTGGAACGGATTTCTGGACGCGGCACTTTTGTCTCACAGCCCCCCATCAACCAGACCCTAAAGCAATTGACCAGTTTTACCCAGGACATGCAGAGGCGCGGTCAGCGCCCGGGCAGCACGGTGCTGGCGATACAGCAGATTCCCGCAGAGCGGGATCTTGCGTCCCGGCTGCGCATTAATGCCCAGGAAAATATCATTTTGATAAAACGCTTGCGTCTCGCGAATGATGAGCCAATGGCGGTGGAAACGGCGCATCTGCCGGCCCGCTACTTTGACGGTCTGCAAAGCGAAAACCTCGAAGGACAGTCGCTTTATCGGATCATGCGCGAGAGATTCGGAATAGTTCCAACCCGCGCTACGCAGCAAATGTCGGCGGCGGCCTGCCCGGATCACGAAGCGGAGCTGCTGTACGTTCCGAAGAAAAGTCCGGTGCTGCATATTTTTCGTACCACCTATGATCAATCCGACCGCGTTGTCGAATCAGTGGAATCGTTCTATCGCGGCGATAAATATGTCTTTCAGGCGGAATTGGTAGTGGAGGAATGATTTGGATCACCCGGCAGAAGGCATTACGGCTTACTTGAATTCCATTCGATCCCTGCAGGATGACCTCCTACAGCAGTCGGAGGCGTTGACCCGCGTCGCCGACCTGATGGTGGATTCCGTAGTGCACGATCGCCGGATATTCATCTTTGGGACCGGGCACTCACATATGGTGGCGGAAGAGGGTCACTATCGGGCGGGGGGCCTGGCATGCGTGGTTCCGATCCTTTTTACGTCGCTGATGGTACATGAGAGCGCTTATCTGGCCACCAAAATCGAGCGCATACCGGGCCTGGCCTCGACCCTGCTCGAACGGTATAAACCGGATGCGCAGGAGATCATCTTCATCTTCTCAGCCAGCGGCGTGAATGCATTGCCGGTCGAGATGGCGCTGCGGGCCAAAGAAGCCGGCATGATCGTGGTCGGCGTTACGAACATCGCTTATTGCCGGGTCGCGCCGACGTCCTCGCTCGGAAAACGTCTGACCGAAGTATCCGACCATGTGATTGACTGCGGCGGCATTCCGGGTGACAGCATTGTTCCCATTCCGGGCTCGTCCTGGCGGGTGGGCCCGACATCCACCATCATGTATGCCACGATTTGGAACTGCCTGGTCACCGAGACGGCTTTCCGATTGCAGTCTGGAGGATATGCGGTTCCAATCTACCTCAGCAACAACATGCCCGGCGCGGCCGAACACAACCAGAAATTAGTTCAACTTTGGTCGGGTCGTAATCCTCATCTTTAGCCATCCGGAGTCGGCAAATCACACATGGAAAAAGTCTATCTCCTGAACGTTCCCAAATATGATCCGGCGCAGATTGCACAAGGATTGAAAAAGGCTGCCAGTGAACTCAATGTATCTTTGCAGCGGAAATCCGCGGTCCTGCTCGCAGATTGCCCCTGGGCGCATCCGAAGTATGCGCCAAACTCCCATACTCATCCCGGCCTGGTCCAGGGTGTAGCGCAGGCGCTCGAACCCGCTGCGATTACGATCGCGGCCAGCAGCCTTCCGGGTATTCCCACTCGATACAGCCTCAACTCCGCCGGATACGGAACGCTCGCCTCTCAGGTTAAGGGCAGACTGCTTCCGCTTGACGAGGCCGCGCATCGAAAAATAGCAGTCAAGGGCGGGAAGGCCCTAACCTCGGCGAAGTTACCGGTCGCCTGGTTGAACGCCGACATTCGCGTCGCCATGCCCAAGTTACGCCAGAGCACGCTGGTTCCCTTCGCCGGAGTGCTGCGGCAGCTCCAGACTCTTCTTCCACAAAATGAGCAGTTGAAGGATTGCCATCGGCTGCCTGAAAAGATGGTTGACTTGATGGCGGCCGCGCCGCTTGACTTGATCGTTGTAGACGCGATCCAGGTTCTTCATAATGGCGGCGAGCTTTCAGGCCAGCTCAAGGACTTCGGCGTCGTCATTGTGGGAACAAACGCACTCGCAGTTGACATGGTCTGCGCAGTTGCCCTGGGACTCGATCCAGCACAGGTTGACTTCATCCAGGAAGCCGGGGAGCGCCATCTGGCACCTGGCGGCCTGGATGAAATACAAATTCTCGGCGATGTGAAACTTGCCGAACTTCGAAAAAAATCGGCAGGCATCGAACTGGCAGATCCTAATCCGGCCAATTTTCCATTACCCAATCAGATAAAAGTAATCCGGTCTGCGAAGGCGCGCGCAGGCCGGCGTATCGGGCGTGCTGGCAGATGTGTTCTACATGTTAAGGAATGTGGGTGTATCGTGGAAGCCGGCCGCGCGCTCCACGATAGTGCTCGGGGCGGTGAACCACATACCACCCGGAATCGATGAATATTCAACGCTGATCTTCATGGACGACACAGCGCGGGGCGAATTCACCGGATATGGGCGCATTGTGCGACTCGCAGGCCGGAATATTCCGTTGATCCAGGTCCTGAACGATGTGCCCTATGCCATGAAGGTCATCAATATGCGAGCGGAGCTGGGTATGGGGTTTATGGTTGCGAAACTCGGCGTCAGCCTTAGAAGTCTATTCCCGCAAAGCTGAAGATGCCGCAGCTTGGACGTGTGCACAAAGGAGGTGACACGAAGAATTCTTAGAAGAGTCGTCCGTGATTCGTGAATGATTGCCTCATTTCTATCAGAATAAAGGAGAATGACATGTTCGCTTATCTTCAAAGAATTGGACGCTCCCTGATGCTCCCGATCGCAGTGCTGCCTGCGGCCGCACTGTTGCTGCGCTTCGGCCAGTCTGACATGTTGAACTGGCCCTGGATGGCCGCGGCGGGTAATGCGGTCTTCAGCAACCTGCCTCTGCTCTTTGCGGTCGGCGTGGCCGTCGGCTTTACAGCCGACTCAGGCACGGCGGGTGTAGCCGGCGCGGTGGGCTACTGGGTCATGACCGGCGTCATGGCGACGATCGCCACCGCCATCTACGGCAAGGATGCCGATACCAACATGGGCGTTCTGGCCGGCATCGTCATGGGCCTGCTCGCAGCCTGGCTGTATGAGCGTTATCACGATATCAAGCTGCCCGAATGGCTTGCATTCTTCGGCGGCAAGCGTTTCGTCCCGATTATTACCGCCCTCGCAGCCCTCGTGATCGGCGTAGTGGCCGGCTTTATTTGGAAATGGCCGGGCGGCTGGCTTACCGCTTTGGCTACCTGGACCATTGCTCAGGGAGCCCTCGGCGCGGCAATCCATGCTTTCCTGAACCGCCTGCTCATCCCGCTTGGCCTGCATCACATCATCAATTCGGTGGTCTGGTTCCAGTTCGGCGATTTGACGAATTTCTTTTCTTCGCAAGGCAAGCAGGGCGGCCAATTCATGACCGGCTTCTTCCCGATCATGATGTTCGGCCTGCCCGCTGCCGCACTGGCCATGTATATGACGGCCAAGCCGGAGAACAAAAAGGTGGTTGGCGGCATTATGCTTTCGGCCGCGCTGACCTCCTTCCTGACCGGCATCACTGAGCCCATCGAATTTGCCTTCATGTTCGTTGCCCCGGTGCTGTATGTCGTGCACGCCTTCCTGACCGGGCTTTCAGCCTACATCACGATTGCCCTCGGGATGCGCGATGGCTTCGGCTTTTCAGCCGGCCTGATCGATTACGTCATCAACTTCAAGATCGCTACGAATCCAATCGGTTTGCTCGTGGTCGGCGTGGTCTTCGGCGTGATCTACTACTTCGTGTTCGTGTGGTTGATCAAAGCCATGGACATCCCGACCCCGGGTCGCGAACCCGCAGTGGAAGAGTAGTCCCTGGTCGTTGAGTGGGTGTCGTGAACCTTGTTCGCGACACCCACTTGTTATTGTTTATGGAGATCCGACATGGAAATAGAAGACAGGGCGCGCCAATTCATTGAAGCCCTCGGCGGCAAGGATAATATCGTCGAAATCGAGGGCTGTATCACGCGCTTGCGCGGGACATTGAAAGATCCATCCAGGATCGATCTCAAGAAGATGCTGCCGCTGGGCGTCGTTGGACGTCCGATCATCATGGGCAAGGGAGTTCAGATTGTGGTCGGGACGTATGCCGAGCTTATCGGCTCGGCCATGAACAAGATCATGCGTGAAGGCAAATAGTGGCCAAGCTGGAGGTCCTTTCCCCCTTCACAGGCAGCGTCATTTCAATTGAAGACGTGCCCGATCCCGTCTTCGCGGAAAAGATGCTGGGAGACGGGGTCGCGCTTCGACCCACAGACGGGATGGCCCTGGCGCCGATCGACGGCACGCTCACGATATTGCACAGTTCAGGGCATGCCTTCGCCATACAGGCAGCGGAAGGCGCGATCACGGTGTTGGTCCATATCGGGTTGGACACCGTCAAGCTTAATGGCCAGGGGTTCGCACTGCAGGCCAAAGTCGGCGATGTGATCAAGGCCGGGCAGCCCGTTATCGAGTTCGACCTGGGCGTCATCGCCGCGGCGGGTTATTCTTCCATCTCGCCGGTCATTCTGCCGGACCTGCCGGAACAGGCCGTCATTCAAAAGAACACTCTTTCCGAGGCGCGGGCCGGAAAAGACGTGCTCTATACGGTCGAAATCTAGTATTCCGTTTTTCATCGTGGTATGCATCATGACGAAACGTTTTTTGGATGCCAACGCGTCCGATTTCAGCGCGATGACGCCTCGCCAAATGGTGGAGGGCATTCGCCTTTCAGAGGGCCGGATTGTTGCGGCGGAAGTGATCGCCACGGCGCCGCCCCTGATCGACAAGGTCTCCAACCCCGAGCTGGCCGCCAGCATGGGGGCGGACCTCGTCCTTTTGAATTTCTATGACGTGACGGCGCCGCAGGTCTTTGGCCTCCCGAAAGAGAACTCCACGACCGATTCGAAAATCTTCGGACGCTTTGCGGCGGGACAGGGCGTCACGCTGGGCGATGTCAAATCCTGGATCGGGCGACCGGTGGGCTTGAACCTGGAGCCCATCGAGGACCCGGCAGCCATCACCACCTCCGGCAGGCTGGCGACGGCGGAAAATGCGCGTCTCGCTCTGGGACAGGGGACGGACTTCATTGTTATTACCGGGAACCCGCATACCGGCGTGACCACCCAGGGGATATGCCGCTCGACCGCAGAGATACGCGCCGCGCTGGGCGACAGGGTTGTAGTCTTCGCAGGAAAAATGCACGCTGCAGGCGCATCCACTGCCGCGATGACCGCGGACGACGTGCGCAGCCTGTCGCAGGCAGGCGCCGACGGGATCCTGCTCCCCGCTCCGGCGACTGTTCCGGGTATGACCGTCGAGGCTGCACACTCGCTAATTGAGGTTGCTCACGAACTCAAGCTGCTGGTTATGAATACGGTTGGCACTTCGCAGGAGGGGGCCAGCCGGTCTACAATAGAACAGCTCGCCCTGTGGAGCAAAATGAGCGGAGCGGACATCCACCATCTCGGCGATGCGGGAACCCTCGGGATTGCCGTGCCTGAGAATATCTATGCCTGGTCCATAGCCCTGAGGGGACGGCGTCACACCTGGCACCGCATGGCCTCTTCATTGAAAAGATAACCCGACATGGAAAAAGCCATTCTCAACGGAACTGTCTACACCCCCTCCGAAAAGCTCGAATCGGGGGCAGTGTTGATCTCCGGGGGCAAGATTCAGTTCGTCGGCCGGGCGGACGAGGCGAGAGTCCCGGCGAATGCCGAAATCTTCGACGCCGGGGGCATGTCGATTGCACCCGGCTTCGTGGATGTGCACATGCACGGCGTCATGGGACATGACAACATGGGCACCGGGCTGGCCGAGGTGATTCCCGCATTGCCCGCTTACGGCGTCACGTCCTTCATGGCAACCACCCTGACGTATCCGCGCCCCGAGGTGATCGAAGCGCTCGAAATCATGAGCGAGATTCTTTCTTCGCCGCCGCCGGGCGCAAATTGCCTGGGCATCCATTTGGAGGGCCCGCATCTTTCGCCGAAACGCCCGGGCATGGCCACTTCAGACTGGCTCTATCCGCTTTCGGCCGAGGATTTTCATCAGCTTCAAAAGGCAGCGGATGGCTATATTAAAATGATAACCTTCGCGCCGGAAGAAGGGGATGCGATGCTAGCCATTCCGGCGCTCATTGCCGGGGGCGTTGTGCCGGTTATCGGTCATTCGGACGCCACCTTCGAGCAGGTCGGACGCGCTGTGGAGCTGGGGCTTAACCATGCAACCCATACCTATAATGCCATGCGACCCCTCCTACACCGTGAACCGGGCGTCGTGGGCGCCGTGATGTATTTCGACCAGGTATATGCCGAGTTGATTGCAGATGGCGTGCACATCCATCCTGCCGCGATGCAGATTCTCGTGCGCATCAAAGGCCTGGATAAGGTTGTGCTGATCTCCGACTCTGCGCCGCTGGCGGGTCTGCCTGACGGCGAATATGAATGGGAACACAAGCCGGTCCACGTGCGCGACGGCCGCTGTGTGCTTCCAGATGGCACGCTGGCAGGCGCGCATGAATTGCTCGATACGGGGGTGCGCAACCTGGTCAACTTGCTCGGTCTGCCGCTTGAAAAGGCGCTGATCCCCGCGACGCGCACACCGGCAGATTCTGTCGGCGCGAAACATAAGGGCAGGCTTGAACCGGGATGCGATGCAGACATCGTCATCCTCGACGGCGAAATCAAGCCCTATGCCACCTTTGTAGGTGGCCGGCTGGTTTATCGACGCTCATGAATCTACGCTTGACGGTCATCAATCCTACAGGCTTGCACGCGCGCCCCGCTGCGCTATTCACGGCCGCAGCCAAGAAGTTTCAATCGAAAATCCGGCTGCGCAACCTGACGAAAAACAGCAAGTGGGCCGATGCCAAGAGCGTGCTCGGCGTGTTGGGAATTGGGGCAGAGTGCAACCATGAAATTGAAGTTGACATCGAGGGCGCGGATGCAGACGAAGCGGCAGGCGCACTGCGCCGTGCAATCGAAAGCGGGCTCGGTGAAGATGTAGCCTCCGGGCGAACACAGGGTAACCCTGGCTCCGTGAAACCACCTTCTGGTAAGTCGACACAAAAGGGCGAGCGAATTCTGACCGGTATCCCGGGCGCTCCCGGCATTGCCATCGGCCCGGCGCGCCTATGGAACGAGCAGAGCGTAGCCGTACCGCGCCGCACAGGCTGCGACCCCGCGGCCGAAAAAGCGCGGCTGGACGCCGCACGCGAGGCGGCTCGCAGTGAACTCGCGGGACTGGAAGCGCGGGTTGCTGCGAAGGCAGGGATCGCCGAATCGAAGATCTTCGAGGCGCATCAAATGTTTGTCGAAGATCCCGCCTTGCTGGAGGTTGTGGAAGGATTGCTCCGCCAGGGCCTCAATGCCGAAGCGGCCTGGATGGATGGCGTGACCGAAGCCGCAGCGAGATTGGGAAGTCTCTCAGACGCTACGCTGTCTGCACGCGCAGCCGACTTAACAGACGTGGGCAACCGCGTGCTTAGGCATCTGCTTGGCCGTGCCGTGGACCCGGGGCTGAAATTGACCGAAGCCAGTATTGTGATTGCGCCCGATTTGACGCCTTCTCAGACTGCCGCGCTGGATAAGTCTCGCGTCCTGGCATTCTGCACCGCCGAAGGCGGACCCACCGCGCATACGGTCATCCTAGCCCGTGCTTTGCAGATCCCTGCGGTTGTTGGCCTGGGCAAAGCGATACTGTCCGTGTCTGAGGATGAAACACTGATCGTGAACGGCTCCGCAGGTCAGGTCACGCGCCGGCCCGCTGAATCCGAAATCCGTGAAGCGCAAGAACAGAGATCAAGTCTGGAAAAAGCCTCCACGAGCGCACGGACTGCTGCGGCCACACCGGCATCCACAAGAGACGGACGGCGGGTGGAGGTCGTTGCCAACATTGGAAGTGTGGAAGACAGCCGCAAGGCACTCGAATTCGGCGCAGAAGGCGTCGGTTTGTTACGGACTGAGTTTCTTTATCTCCAGCGCGCTGCAGCTCCCACCGAAGACGAACAATATAAAGCCTACAGGACAATCTTCGATGTGATGCAGGGGCGGCCCGTGGTGGTCCGTACGCTGGACATCGGCGGCGACAAAAAGTTGCCCTATTTTGAACTCCCGTCCGAAGAGAACCCTTTTCTTGGCTGGCGCGCCATTCGAATCTGTCTCGAAAGGCCCGACATCTTCCAGCCGCAATTGCGTGCGCTGCTGCGCGCCGCGGTCGGGCACGACATCCGCATCATGTTCCCCATGGTGGCAACCCTCGAAGAGATCCGCGCGGCAAAAGCCGCCGTCACGGAGGCCCGGGAAGCGCTTCAATCCCAGGGAGCACTTGTTGCGCAGCAGGTGCAGCTGGGAATGATGGTCGAGATTCCCTCCGCGGCGGTGATGGCAGACGCATTTGCGCGCGAGGTGGATTTCTTCAGCATCGGCACCAATGACCTGACTCAATATACGATGGCGGCGGAGCGCACCAACAAACATGTGGCCCACCTCGGCGATGCGATTCATCCGGCCGTACTACGTCTCATTAAGCAGGTGACGGACGCGGCACACGCGGCCGGGCGCTGGACTGGCATTTGCGGCGAGTTGGGCGGCGACCCGGATGCAATCCCGATCCTGCTGGGTTTCGGCGTGGATGAATTGAGCATGTCGCCCGCCCTCATCCCGCAGGCGAAGGCGATCATTCGGGCATGGGATGTTCCCGCCGCGCAGCGCCTGGCAGAGCAGGTACTAAAGCTTGATACGGCCGCAGCCGTGCGCGCGAAAGTAAGAAGTGAAGTGACCGTGTAATCAATGGACGGTCAAAGCAATAACGCTGTGCGTGATACGGGGGATTCGTCCCTATTTATGAAGATGTAACAGGTTGTGCATTTCGATGAAGCGTAATATTCGCCTAATTGCCATTGACTTGGATGGCACCCTGCTGAATTCACGGCAAAGAGTCGCGCCCGCATCCCGGGCCGCATTGCAACGCGTGACGGCCGCGGGTACTAAGTCAGTCCTTGTCACGGGGCGAGGTTCCGCGGGCACCGAGGCCGTGCTCGACATGTTGGGAATGGATCTGCCTTATATTTGTTCCGCCGGTTCCTTGATCCGCTCCGGGAAAAATGGGGAGGTAATCTCCGCCCGGCCCTTTCACAATCCGGTGGAATTAAACAAGGTGATTGCATACGTCCGCCGTCACAACGCCGGCCTGGTTGCCGATCTCCTCGATGGAAAAATGTGCTGGTACGGGCCGGACTCGCTGGTACATGACCTCGACCCGCTCACGGTCGAGAATCTGCCGGAGAGCATCCGCTCGCTTTCTCCCGAACAGGACTTTGACTGCCCGATCCTGAAGATCAGCGTCGTGGGCAGCATGGATTTCCATAAGGCGATCGCCGCCGACGTCTTGAGCAGCCTGGAATCCATTCATCACGTTTTTGCCGGGTTGCGTTACACCGACCTGACCGCGCCGGATGTAGACAAGGGCAGCGCCTTGGAGATCTTTGCGCAGTATGCGAAAGTGTCGTCTGCCGAGATGGCGGCAATCGGCGATCAGGCCATCGACCTGCCCATGTTCGCACTCTCCGGGCTCTCCATTGCCATGGGAAACGCTCCGGAAACCATCAAGGGGGTTGCCGACTGGACGACTTCATCGAACGATGAGGATGGAGTTGCCAATGCCCTTACGAGAATCCTGGAAGAACTTTCATAACATCGTCGAGGGGCCGCCGGCTGGCGGCCCATTTTTGTAGCATTCAGGGGATTGCTTCGTTTGTCCTCTTGATTCTCGACGCTCATGTCGGGGCATCGGCCTCTGTCGTTTTTTGCAAGACAGAGTCATGCTCTCCGCGTAGAATTGAATTGTTCAAACGTTCGCGGCAGATGGAACGATCGAATTGGCAAAGCAGATTAGAATTAAATTGCTCGGCCATTCGCGGCAAATGGCACGATCAAGTAGAAAAAGCTGTCGTTTCATAATGCAAGGATGCACGACGGGCATCTCTTAGCAACGCTGCTGCGAGCAGGCAACATAAGTAAAGGGACAAATGGCTCATCTTACAAGTATCAACTCAGAAAAGGAGACGACATGAAAAAGGTAACTTCAAAAGATGGTACGACAATCGCATTCGATCAGGCCGGCAAGGGACAGCCGGTGATCCTTGTTGACGGCGCCCTCTGCTATCGATCGTTCGGCCCTATGCCGAAATTGGCCTCGCTGCTCGAGCCTCATTTTAATGTTATCGCCTACGACCGGCGCGGTCGGGGCGACAGCAGCAACTCAAAACCGTATTCGGTCGAGCGCGAGGTTGAAGACATCGACGCGCTCATCCAGGAAGCCGGCGGAAAGGCGTCTGTCTACGGTATTTCCTCCGGAGGGGCTCTCGCTCTCGAGGCCGCCATCAAACTGGGCGACAGGATCAGGAAACTGGCCGTTTACGAGGCCCCGTACAACTCGGAGGATGCCGCCCGGCAACAATACAGGGAATACCGAAGACAACTTTCGGAGTCGCTGAAGGCGGGCCGCAACGGTGACGCGGTTGTGCTGTTCATGAACCTGGTGGGCACGCCTTCCGATCAGGTTGAGGGCATGCGACACGCGCCCGTGTGGCCCATGTTCGAAGCCGTCGCGCCAACGCTTGCTTATGACGCCGCGACGCTCGGCGACGACCGTTCGGTGCCTGCAAAGCGGGTATCAGCCATTAGTGTGCCCACCCTCATCATGGATGGCGGCGCGAACCACACGCTCCTCCCCTTTATGAGCCAGTCGGCCAAGGCGCTGGCAGGAGCCATTCCCAACGCCCGGCGGCGCACGCTGGATGGTCAGACTCACGATGTAAGCCCGGAGGCAATCGCCCCCGTATTGATGGAGTTCTTCGCTGCCTGAGCGGCAGCGGCGGAGGCTTGAGTCTCAGGGATCTTGGTGCCTACCGCACGCTTGATCACCGCGGTCCCTGAGACATATGCCGCCGGTCGAGAATTATGAAAGCCAAAACGGCAAGCCATCCGAATCCCGTTGAGACAATGAACTATACGGTCCTTGACCGCGATTCCCTGCCGAGGGATGCGAACACCTATGAGTTCGAAGGTTCCCGTCATCCGGGCGCGGAGGTCTCCTTTATCTGGGTAGACATGCCGCCGGAGGGCGGCATACGGCTTCATAAGCATCCCTATCAGGAGATTTTCATCGTCCAGGAGGGCGTAGCCACCGTTCAGGTCGCGGGCGACACACTTGTAGCGCATGCAGGTCAGATCGTCCTTGTGCCGCCAGACACTCCGCACAAGTTCATGAACCAGGGTAATCGACCATTAAGACAGGTGGACATTCACGTCAGCGGGCAGTTCATCACTTACTGGCTGGAGGATTAAACACAGCGGTTGCGTCTGTTGAGTTGTGTTATAATAAAGGCAACAGTTTGAAATTGGATAACTGGTTTTGTGTGGTGTCACCGCCGCCGGCCCTGTTATTTGGGAGGCGGCCTTTGTTTTGCCGGCTCTACCGGAGAAAGCAGTGTTCAAAATGGACGTCAGGTTATACGTAGGAAATCTCGCCAAGTCAACTACCGAAGACGAACTAAAGACTTTGTTCGCCCAGGCTGGAACGGTCAGCGCAGCCGAGGTGGTCAAGGACCGCGATAGCGGCCAATCGAAGGGCTTCGGGTTCATCACCATGACTGAACAAGGCGCGGCCGATAAGGCCATCAGCATGTTCAATGCCTATTCCTTGAGCGAGCATGCCCTGAAAGTCAATATCGCCAAGCCGAAAGTGGAGCACCGCTAGTCGGTCTTTCCGTAAAGGGCATCGAAACGTGATATACTATATCCAACAGACTGATATTGGATAACTGGTTTTGTGTGGTGCCCCGTGCCGCCAACCCTGTTATGGGTTGGCGGCCTTCTTTTTTAACCGGCGATTCCGGAGAATTGGAGGTCAAGAATGGACGTCATGCTGTACGTCGACAACTTATCCAAATCGACCACCGAGGCCGAGTTGAAGAATCTATTCTCGCAGGTTGGGGAGGTCACCGCGTTAAAGATTATGAAGGACCGCAATAGCGGCGAGTCCAGGGCCTATGGCTTTCTGACGATGAGCGCGCAGAGCGAAGCCGACAAAGCGGTCAGCAGGTTCAACGCGTTCTTATTCAGCGATCACAAATTAAAGGTCAGTCTTGCCCAGCCAAGGGTGATACGCGGCGCAGCACGGCCTTGATTGGAGCCACGAATATCTGTTCGATCGAGCCCTAAACCACGGTCTCTTTTTGGGGAAAGAGAGCAGAGAAATATGCGGAGGTGAATAAGAAATGATCAACCTGGCTTCAGACAAACTTATCTACCGGCCGGTGAAGGAGATTTTCGATTTTATCAGCACGGCCGAAAACGACTTTCAATGGCAGTATGGTACTTTGGCATCCGCCCAGATCTCTGAAGGAGTCGTGGGGGTGGGAGCCTTCTTTCGAAGCATCGGCCATTTTATGGGCCACCGCATGGAAAGCACGTTCGAGATTACGGATTATGAACCCGCGCGAAAATACGGATTTAAGTCCCTCTCCGGCCCCGTGCAATCACACACCCTGTACACTTTTGAGCTGGCCAACGGCGCCACAAAAATCAATGTATCCACCGACGCAAGTGCCATAAACTTGTTTCACATCGATGAGGCCGTTCTCGCAAAGCAGATGAAGAAGCAGCTCAGGGAAGATCTTGCCATGCTGAAAGAGATTCTGGAAACAAGATCAGGTGATTTCGGCGCGAGCTCCGCTTCAAGAGCATGAAGCTCAGCGTCGAACCCTGCCGGCGCTTTCCGGTTTGCCATATTATGAGATTCAGGGTATAGTGCTTGTGGCCGTAATTGCACCGGCTTCCGAGACAAATCCACTTACCGACAGAAACATAATTTATCCTTATATTTCTGCGTATGGCAGAGGCGGCCTCCTGGCGACCGTCTCTTTTTGTCAATTAACCAGGCTTTAGCCAATCACGAGGGGTGGTTGGAAGGATATTACTGCTATGGACCTTACTACCCAATCGATCATTAAGCGAATTGCCTTTATCGGCAACTACCTGCCGCGTCAGTGCGGCATCGCCACCTTTACCACCGATCTATGCGAGAGCATCGCTGAAACTTACAAAGGCACCTCCTGTATCGCCCTGCCGGTCAACGATACTGAGGCAGGTTATGAGTATCCGTCCCGCGTCCGGTTCGAGCTCGACGAGAAAGACATTGAATCCTATCGGCGCGCCGCGGATTTCCTAAACATCAACAACGTTGACATGGTGTCATTGCAGCACGAGTACGGCATCTTCGGAGGCCGTGCAGGCAGTCACATCCTGACCCTGCTGCGCGAATTGCGAATGCCCATTGTCACCACTCTGCATACCGTCCTGCGCGACCCCGACCCCGATCAGCGTCGGGTTCTGGAAGAGATTGCGTCTTTGTCGGACCGGCTCGTCGTCATGAGCTCGCGCGGCGCAGAATTTTTACGGGAGGTCTATCACGTGCCGGCTGAAAAGATCGATCTAATTCCGCACGGCATCCCCGATCTGCCCTTTGTGGATCCCAGTTTCCATAAAGACCTGTTTGGCGTTGAAGGCAAGACCGTCCTCTTGAGCTTTGGCTTGCTCTCGCCCAACAAAGGCATTGAGAACGTCATTACGGCGCTGCCCGCCATTCTGGCGCAGCATCCCAACGTCGTGTATTTTGTGCTGGGCGCAACCCATCCGCACATTCTGAGGACGGAAGGCGAAACGTATCGCCTTTACCTGCAATGGCTGGCGCTGGAGAACGGCGTCGAAGGCAACGTGATCTTCTATAACCGCTTCGTTGCTTTGGAGGAGCTCGTTCAGTTCATCAGTGCTGCAGACATATACATCACGCCCTATCTGGACGAGGCGCAGATCACATCGGGTACGCTGGCGTATACGCTCGGCGCCGGGAAGGCAGTCATCTCAACGCCATACTGGTATGCGGAAGAAATGCTGGCCGATGAAAGAGGGGCGCTCGTGCCGTTCCGCGACCCACCGGCGCTGGCTGAGCAGGTCAATGACCTATTGGACAATGAAGCCAGGCGGCATGCCATGCGTAAGCGCGCCTATCTGTTTGGGCGAAACATGATCTGGCCGGAGGTTGCGCGCCTTTACATGCAAAGCTTTGAACGCGCCCGGGCCGAACGCCGTCACTTTGCCCAGGCCGACTTCGCGGTCAAGCCCCTGGATAAACGCCCACAGGAACTTCCGCCACTCAAACTGGATCACTTACGCCATCTTACAGATGAGACAGGCATACTGCAACACGCCACCTTCACTGTCCCCAATTACCGCGAAGGCTATACTACCGACGACAATGCCCGCGGACTGCTGATCAGCGCGCTGCTGGAAGAACTGGGTAGCAAGGAAGCCACCCAGCTGACAACCCGGTACCTGGCCTTCCTCTGGTATGCCTTCGATCCCGAGACCAGGCGCTTCCGGAATTTCATGGACTACCAGCGTGCCTGGCTCGAAGATACCGGCTCGGACGACTGCCACGGCCGTTCCCTGTGGGCGCTGGGCATGATTCTGGGCCGTTCCAATATGCCCTCGCTCCATAGCATGGCCGCCCAGATATTCCAACAGGCGTTGCTCGCCATCCTGGATACAACGAGCCCGCGCGCCTGGGCATTCGCCATCATGGGCATCAACGAGTACCTACAGCGTTTTGCTGGGGACCGGCGCGCCAGCCAGGTGCAGGAGGAATTGGCAGAACGACTGCTGAAGCTGTACCAGGAAAACCGCAAGGATGATTGGCGCTGGTTCGAAAATGGATTAACCTACTGCAATGCGGCGCTATCGCACGCACTGCTATTGTGCGGTCATTCCACGTCCAATCCGGTGATGGTCGAAGCCGGTCTGGATTCATTACGCTGGCTGGCCGAATTGCAGTGTCCGGAGTGTGAGACCGGGCACTACGTCCCCATCGGTTCCAACGGTTTTTATCCGAAGGGCGGCGAGCGGGCGCGCTTCGATCAACAGCCGGTCGAGGCCCAGACAATGGTATCTGCCTGCCTGGTCGCCTATCGGATTACCTCCGACAGGTTTTGGCGTAAAGAAGCCCGGCGTGCATTCGAGTGGTTCCTCGGCCGTAACGACTTGAACCTTCCAGTCTATGATCCAACGACCGGGGGCTGCCGCGATGGCCTCCATTCCGACCGGGCGAACGAGAATCAGGGCGCCGAATCCACGCTCGCCTTTCTCCAGGCCCTGCTGGAGTTCAAACTAATCGAAAATCTGACAAGGACTGATGAGCACATTCCCAATGAAGCAACCAACCCCGGAACTCTTCCAGCGGCACAACGAAAACCCCATACTGAAACCCTCCGACTGGCCTTATCAGGTCAATAGCGTATTTAATCCCGGTGCCACGCGTCTGGCGGATGGCACCACACTGCTGCTTTGCCGGGTGGAAGACCGCCGAGGTATTTCCCACCTGTGTGCGGCACGTTCCGCGAACGGCAAGCAGGATTGGGAGATCGAGCCCGCCCCAACCTTGATGGCCGACGCGCAGCACTTTCCCGAGGAAATCTGGGGGATCGAAGACCCGCGCATCACCTACGTTCCCGAGCTAAGTAAATACGCCGTCGTATATACGGCTTACGGACGTCAGGGGCCCGGGGTCGCTCTGGCGCTCACGGAAGATTTCCATCACTTCCAACGCATGGGTGTCATCATGCAACCCGAAGACAAGGATGCGGCGCTCCTGCCGCGTCGCATCGACGGTCGTTGGGCGTTGATCCACCGCCCGGCCAATCCGCTGGCCGCGCACATCTGGATCTCGTATTCCACCGACCTTCAGCATTGGGGCAGCCATAAGTTGATCCTGGAAGCCCGGTTGGGCGGATGGTGGGATGCAAACAAGATCGGTCTGTCCTGCCCGCCGATTGAGACCGCAGAGGGCTGGCTGATAATTTATCACGGCGTCAAACAGAACGCTGCTGGCTCAATTTATCGTCTGGGATTGGCGCTGCTTGATCTGAACGCCCCGGAGATCTGCCTTGAGCGCGGCGATGACTGGGTGTTCGCCCCGCAAGAACCCTATGAGCAGCGCGGGGACGTGGATAACGTGGTCTTTCCGTGCGGGTATACGCTGGGCGCCGACGGAGACACCATCAACCTTTACTATGGGGCTGCAGATACAAGCATCGCCTTGGCTACAGGCAGTGTTCGGGCGTTGCTGGCATGGTTGCAAGAACGCGGCTCAAAAACGGGCCAACAACCCGGGCCGCTCTGAGTCCTGTTGTTTTTGGTCCGCTGACCATGCACTTAAGAAAAGATCGTTGATGAGGCTGCATCAACGATCTGGAAGGATGTGTGGAGGGAGCTTGGGGAGATAAATTTCCGGGTCTCACACGACTGCGTCCACTGACGCCGGCTTCAACAGCCTGCGTAATTCCACTTCTGCACGCGCGGCCGGCATCGAGAAGGAATAGCCCCACTCTCCGAGCAGTGAATCCCAGGCCCGTTTCAAGATGTGTTTATCGTCGTCGTTCAACGATTTTCTCTGTTCGTAGGCAAATAGGTCGCGGATCACCTGGCAGACCGCCTCGGCCCTTCCGTCTTCCAACTTCTGATGGAGCTGGGTTTTCCGTTCGTGCCGGTCGTCGGATAAGGTTTCGCCCGGTCCCTTCAGAATTACAAAGAGCTTCTTGAACTCACGCTCCGAGGTAGGGAAACGCAGCCGGCTTGGAGCATCTTTATCCGCCGGGACGCACACGGTGAGATCCTGGATCTGCACCACGTAATAGAGCGTCTTCTTCCCCGCCAGCGCCCGTTCCTCCAGGCCAACAATCTTGCCAAGACCATGGACCCAGTGAATGACCGAATCGCCCACATGGAACTCCATCTTCACCTCCAATTTTGACCTGACGGGAATTCAAACAAGAAAGCCAATCCTATAAAAGGATTGGCTGTCGCTGATCACGATCCTTGGATAAGTGGATAGATTATATCATCAATCCGGCTCGCGCGCTGTTCGGGCGTGCGCAAGGAGTGGATGAAATCGTGGGCTTCTGTCATTGCAAAGGCGTTCTTTTCCCCGAAGCAATCCCCTCCTGGGCAGAGTAAGCCCACTTAATTCGCCGCACCCCGTGCGCAACCGCCCTGGCGAGCCTTCATCTCTGAACCTCTATCTATAGAGCGCGCATACCGGTACATCTATGGCAGCCAGGAGCCGGTATCGCTGCCGGTGGCGCCTGCCATGCTTATGAATGCCTGTACCACCTCCGGGTCAAAGCGCTTTCCTGCCTGATCATGGAGATATAACAGGACTTCCTGCGACGAAAGGGCTTTGCGGTAGGGACGGTCAGTGGTCATCGCGTCGTATACGTCGGCCACCGAGAAGATGCGCGCTGCCAGCGGTATTTCCTGCGCTGTCAGGCCGCGTGGATAGCCGCTGCCATCCCAGTTTTCATGATGGTAATGGGGTATATCCAGAGCGTCCTTAAGATAAGAGACCTGGGCGAGCATGTCAACTGCATACTGCGAGTGCTTATGCATGATCTGCTCCTCGTCCACGCTTAATTTCCCCGCTTTGAGCAGGATGGCGTCTGGTATGCCCACTTTGCCAATGTCGTGCAGCAGCGCGCCCCGGCGCAGTTGGATCAGTTGTGCCTCATCGAATCCCATCGACCGCGCCAATTCCACCGCCAGCCGGGCCACGCGCTGGGTGTGTCCTTCTGTTTCGCTATCCCGGAGCTCAAGCGCGCTGGCCCAGCCCATAATGGTCGCGTCATACGCTTCATTGAGATCATCGTTGGCCCTTCGCAAATCCATGACAAGCGACGTGGTCTCGACGGCAATTACGGCTTGCGCCGCCATCGTTTTAAAGAAGTTCACCCACTCTTCATTAACGTGCAGCAATGTGCGGTGGAAAACTTCCAGCACGCCGATGCTGTTGCCGCGGCTGATCATGGGTACGGCGTAGTAGGAGACAAAATTCTCCGAAGCCAGGATCGAGTGCCGTTCGAAGGCTGGGTGTGCGTCTCGCAAATCGGGCGCCGAGATCAGTGCCTGTTCCCGGGCGACCCGGCCGGCGTATTCATCCTCCAGTGACAGGCGGGTATGCAGAATTTTGTAAGTGCGAAAACCCTTCCCGGCCACATAGCTAAGGGTTGAGTTTTGCGGTTCTATCAGCAGGATGCTGGCCGCGTCCACGTTTAGCTGCTTGATGACCTGTTCAAGAACGATGTCGAGCACCGCTTCGCGATCCATGGCGGAAGTGATCGCCCGATTGATCTCATTCAGCGCCCGCTGCTGTCGGATCTGCCGCCAGGACCGTTCATAATATTGCGCATTGCCGATGGCCATCACCACTGAGGCGGCGAGGAAGTTTGCCGTCTCAATGTCGGGACGTTGGAAGTGGAACGGATCCTGGTTATCCAGCACGATCAAGGCGCCCAGATGCTGTCCATCCCTGATCAGCGGAATGCCGATCATGGACTTGATATTGAACATGTGGATGAACTTCTGATTGATCAGTCGGGAATGAGGCGCATCGTTTATGATCAACGGCTGATTTTGGCGGATCACCTGGGCTCCCAGCAGCTGGGGATCGGCCAATGGGTAATGCAAACCCTCGACTTCATCGCGGCCTTCTCCAAATGCGGAAAAACCGGCTAGATCTTCTCGATCCATCAGCCACAGGTACGCCGCATCCGCTTCAAAAATGCGGCTGCCCTCCTCACAGATGATGTCGAGCAGCCGATTCAATTCGAGCGCATCGCCGATGGAAAGGTAGGCGCGAATCAGGTTCTGGGCAAGCTGGCGCTGCTTTTGTTCTGCCGCGAGCAACTGTTGATTTTCTTCGTCTCTCTTTAGCAGGCCCTCCAGCTGCAGAAGAGCTGCCTGATCGTGCTGCCGCGCTTGTTCCACGGAACGATGCGTCCACTGTAAGTGAATGCTATACAGCGCAAGTAAGCCCACAATGAAAAGGCCCCATAATATTCCGGCTTGTGGCACGGTTACTTTGAGCCAAACGTGCAGGCCAAGCGCCAGGCCGGTGGAGACCACTACCATAATAAGCCCGATCAAAAGGTCCTGGCGGCGCGAGAAAACTATTCGGGAAACCGGATTGCCTGACACATTTCCTTCCAGATTATGTTGGTGGCCTGCGTGCTCCGGGGATGCCAATCGCCATGCGGTGCAGCCGAGGCTGGTGATTCAACTTCAGCGGCCCGCGACAAGCCTGGTGCTGCGATGGACGTTCCGAGATTACCCATTCTACCCATAATCGTCGATGAGTTTGCCGGCAGACCGTGTGATCTTGGGTATTTGGGCGGGCACCTTGAAGAACCTGCGGCGGCTCAATGTCATTCGCCGCTGCAGGTTGAATGATTCTAACTTGCGATTTTGTTTAAGTCCAGAAGCACAAATTGGAGTAACAGGGGTTTCTCAGAGTCGATGGCCAAAGCCCGATTGTCTTGAAGAAAAGCGAAAAAGAGATGATTTTGCGGGCTTTTCCCGCAAAATCATCTCTTTTTCGCTGACTCCCCGCCCCAAGAATGGGGCGGGGAGTGGGGTTGAAAGAAACTGGACTTTGAGAAGGCCATGATTGGAGTAATGCATCATTCTCTGTCCCCAAGCCCTATCGCGCCAGCAGCATCCCGATTAAAAATAATCCGCTGAATGCCAATGCCAGTTGACTTGTGCCCGCCAGAGCCGCGTTTAGGGGCTTGCCGGCCTGCGTCCATACGATGCGCAGATTTCGCCATGCCAGCGGCAGCGATAACCAAGTCAGCAGGCCCCAGGCAGAGATGATGGCGACCCCGACCAGCACCGGGATGATTAAGAATGCCATATCCACGCAAATGAGATATTCCGTTTTCGCGAAACGAGGCCCGAAGCGGGCGGGCAGTGTAAATTTTCCGGCTGCGCGATCCGTCTCGATATCCCGCAGGTTATTGACCACTAATATCGCCACGATGATCAGGCCCAGCGGTACCGACATCCAGCTTGCCGCCGGACTGATGGCCTTCGCCTGCACGAAATATGTCCCCATCACCGATGCAAAACCGAAGAATAGAAAGACGAACACGTCGCCCAGGCCATGATAGCCGAGCGGAAATGGACCGGCGCTGTAGGCCAGGGCAGAGAAGATCGCCGCCAGCCCAATCCAGATGACGGGCCACCCGGCTTCAAAGGCCAGGCCCAGCCCCAGGATGGCCGCGATTGCAAACACGATCCACGTCCCGGTCTTGACCTGATTCGGAGTCAGCAGTCCGGCTTGCGTCACGCGCAGTGGGCCATGTTCGCGCCGGACGTCCGCGCCGCGTTCGAAATCAAATACGTCGTTAGCCAGGTTGGAACCCGTTTGCAGGCACAGCGCAACCAGCAGTGCGGCAAGCGCGGCGGGCGCCTGGAAGTGTCCATCGCGCAGCGCTAGGGCGCATCCGGTCAGCACGCCGGCAGCGGAGGCGGGCAGCGTCCGCGGGCGGATCGCCATCATCCAGATTTGCCAGCGCGAGGGCTTCTCCCGTTCAACCGACATCGATGATTTCCGGTTCCATGAATCCCGCGGTAGTATATCATTTCGATGAAGATAACCTTCGACGAGGGGTGCATGTCCAGGCTAAGCGGGAATGACCCCGCCCGTTACGTTCATGGAGTATTCAGCCGCATCGGGACCTTTCGTGTCCCGTTCTTGGGCTTTGTCTGCACGGGGTCTGCGCTTTCCGGCTTGCGTGAGGCGCATGACTTCGAATCCGTCCGGACAAGGCATGCAATAGTCCGTATGGGCGGCGCTATGCCATCCTTCTCTGCCGGCTCTGCCCCTGCTGCTGGATCAGCTTCGCCACAATTCCCGTCCAGCCCGTCTGGTGGCTTGCGCCCAATCCTGCCCCATTGTCGCCATGGAAGTATTCATGGAACGGGATGTAATCGCGCCAGTCTGGGTCGTTCTGGAAAGTCTCATTGCCGCCGAACACGGGACGTCGCCCGCTCTCGTCCCGCAAGAAGATGTTCATCATGCGCTGTGAGAGCTCGTCTGCAACGCGGTTCAGGCTGATCGAACGACCGGAACCGGTTGGACATTCGACGAGGAAATCATCGCTGTAGTAATGGTGGAATTGCTGCAGCGCCTCAATGATGAGATAGTTCACCGGGAACCAGATCGGCCCGCGCCAGTTCGAGTTGCCGCCGAACAGGCCGCTACGCGACTCGGCAGGTTCATAATCCACCGTATACGTCGAACCACCCACGCTCAACGCATACGGTTGCAGCGCATGGATGCGTGACAGCGCGCGTACCCCGTAGGGCGAGAGGAATTCGCTTTCGTCCAGCATGCGCTGCAGGACGCGCTTCATGCGGTGCCCGCGCAGGATCGCCATCAACCGGCGCTCACCCATTCCGGGTATATGCCAGCGCGCGACCAGTTTCGCGAGCTCCGGACGATGCTCAAGGAACCACTCCAGGTGGCGCCTGAACTCGGGCAGCCCATCGATCAATGCGGGCTCGATCGTGGTCACGGCGAATAGCGGGATCAGTCCCACCATGGACCGTACCCGGAGGGGGACGTTCGTGCCGTCTTCCATATGCAGCACGTCGTAGAAGAATTCATCCTGCTCATCCCATAGAGACAGCCCCTCGCCCGCGATGTTGTCCATGGCATCTGCAATGTACAGGAAGTGTTCGAAGAATTTCGTCGCAATGTCTTCGTAGGCGGGGTCATGCATCGCCAGTTCGAGTGCGATGGTCATCATGTTGAGACAGAACATCCCCATCCAACTCGTGCCGTCGCTTTGCTCGATGTGGCCGCCGGCCGGAAGCGGCTTGTTGCGGTCGAAGACGCCGATGTTGTCCAACCCCAGGAAGCCGCCCTGGAAGACGTTCAAACCTTCGGCATCTTTGCGGTTCACCCACCACGTAAAGTTGAGCAGCAACTTGTGGAACGTCCGCTCCAGGAACGCACGGTCGCCATGTTCGTGCTGCTTCTGGTCGATCTTGTAGACGCGCCAGGCAGCCCAGGCCAGCACCGGCGGATTGGCGTCACCGAACGCCCATTCATAGGCAGGTACCTGCCCATTGGGATGTTGGTACCATTCGCGTCCGAGCAAGAGCAGCTGCTGCTTGGCAAATTCTGAATCCACGAGTGCCAGGGAAATGCAATGGAACGCCAGGTCCCAGGCCGCAAACCAGGGGTACTCCCATTTGTCGGGCATCGAGATGATTTCCGAGGCGTTCAGGTGACGCCATTCATGGTTCCGGCCGTTCTTGCGTTCCGGCGCAGGCGCGGGTTGGGTCGGATCGCCGCTCAACCATTCCTCAATGTCGTAGTGATAGAACTGCTTCGACCACAGCATGCCTGCAAACGCCTGGCGCTGGATGTTCCGTTCATCGGCGCTCAGCGACTCCGGCTGAAGGTCGGCGTAGAATTCGTCGGCTTCAGACTGCCGCTTTCTGAAGATTCTCTCGAACGCCGCGAATGGATCGACTGGCTTTTCTTTCTCGCCCTCCTCTTTGGTCAATCGAAGACGGATGCTCATGGATTCGCCGGGAGCGATGCTCCGGCGATATAGGGCGGCAGCCTTCGTCCCTCGCCGGTCAGGACTGACGGCCTCCGCGCCTCCATGGATCAGGTGTTCGTGAAAGGCATCCTTTACATAAAGCGTAGGGTTGGCTGAATCGAACAATCGCTGGTTATTGCTCTCATTTTCCGTGAACAGCAATGCCTCGGCGCCTTCACACAGGAACATATATCGGCCGAGGATGGCATGTTCCGCTTTAAGTGAAAGCAGGCCGGCGCTCTTTTTCGACGGAGCGGCCTTCAAAACTGGGTGGATAAGGTCTTCGTGATCCCAGCCCCAGCTCCACGTGTTGCGGAACCACAACGTTGGCAGCAGCGTCAGCTCGGCTGGCTCTGGACCTCGATTGATTGCGGTAATGCGGATCAGGATATCTGTCGGGCTCGCCTTGGCATATTCGACGAATACATCGAAGTATCGGTTTTCGGAAAAAATGCCGGTATCGAATAGCTCATACTCCGGGTCATTCTTGCCGCGGCGTTGGTTGGTCTCTACCAGGTCGTCGTAGGGAAAAGCGCGCTGCGGATATTTGTAAAGCATCTTCATATAAGAGTGGGTCGGCGTGGAATCCAGGTAGTAATAATATTCCTTGACATCCTCCCCGTGATTGCCCTCCGGTCCCGATAGGCCGAAAAGGCGTTCCTTTAGAATTGGGTCCTGGCCATTCCATAGGGCGAGCGCAAAGCACAGCCGCTGTTTGTCATCGCTGATGCCGGCCAGGCCGTCCTCACTCCACCGATATGCGCGCGAGCGCGCCTGGTCGTGCGGCAGGTAGTTCCAGGCATCGCCGCCGGGGCTGTAATCCTCGCGCACAGTTCCCCAGGCGCGCTCGGCCAGGTACGGCCCCCATTCCTTCCAGGCCGGGCCGTCCTTATGCAAACGCCGAGACTTCTGGATTGCTCTTCATTCGTTACTCCTTGGCGGTCCAACGTACTGGATGATGATCAGAACCGACCTTCCGCTCGTCATCACGCAAATGAGGTGACAAGAAGGGCATTAATCTAGGAAGCGTAGAATTGATCTGATGCTAAACCGATCTCGCGGCCTTGCGGGCCGGCTGCACTCCGGACGAATGAAATGGATGCTCGTGCTGCTTTCGGGTGTCGCCGTTCTGGTGTGTCTTCTCGTTTACGTTTTTTGGGATCTGCCTTCCGTTGACTCGCTGCCTGCGAACCTGATAACGCCCAGCGTCCGCATTACGGATCGCAATGGCCGGTTGCTGTACGATATTTTACCCTCACAAACCGGCAGGCAGGCCAGCCTGTCTTTCGAAAACCTCCCGCAGTGCATGAAAGATGCCACGCTCGCGGTCGAAGATAAGAACTTCTATCACAATCCGGGCGTGGACCTTGAAGGGATCGTCCGCGCCCTATGGATCAACCTGCAAGGCGGCGAGACCATCGCCGGTGGCAGCACCATCACACAGCAGGTGGCGCGCAACCTGCTGCTCAGCCAAAACGAACGGACCGAGCGGACGCTCCGCCGCAAATTGCGCGAGACGGTGCTGGCTTGGGAGCTGACACGCAAGTTCGCCAAGGACGAAATCCTGGCCCTCTACCTTAATCAGATCGACTACGGCGGCATGTCTTATGGCGTCGAGGCTGCCGCACAGACTTATTTTGGAAAGCATGCCCGCGACCTGCTCCTGCCCGAGTGCGCTTTGCTGGCGGGCCTCCCACAGGCGCCGGGCTTATATAACCCGTTCACGAATCCCGATCTTGCCGCCCAGCGCCAGAAGATTGTTCTGGGGCTCATGGAGGCTCAGGGATATATCACACACGCCCAACTTCTGGACGCAGAGGCTACGCCGCTCAGTTACAACCCTGCGCCCTATCCGATCGAAGCCCCGCACTTCGTCTGGATCGTTAAGGATCAGTTGGACGCCTTGTTTGCGTCAGGCCGGCTCGACCCGCGCCAAAGCCTGGTGGTGCGCACCACGCTGGACCTCAACGATCAGCACCTGGCAGAGCAGGTCCTGACGCGTCACATCCAGGAGTTTCAGCCCAGGGCCGGGCAGATCGATCACAACGTCAACAATGCCGCGCTGGTGGTGCTCGATCCGCACAGCGGAGAGATCCTGGCGCTGGTTGGAAGCGCGGACTATTTCGATGCGTCTATCGACGGTGCGCTGGATATGGCCTCCTCGCCTCGTCAAACGGGTTCGGCCTTCAAGCCCTTTATCTACGCCCAGGCTTTGGATCCGACGCGCCCAAATCCCTGGACGGCTGCCACTTCGATCCTGGACGTCTCCACCACGTTTATCACGCATGACGGCTCGCCGTACACGCCGAAGAACTACGACGGCCGCGAGCACGGGCCGGTATCGGTCCGTGAGGCGCTGGCTTCTTCATTAAATGTCCCGGCGGTAATCACGCTCCAGCATGTCGGAATCCAGAATACGCTGGACCTTGCCGGCCATTTGGGCATTACGTCGCTGGGCGAAGCCCAGGATTACGATCTATCCCTGGCCTTGGGCGGAGGACAGATCAGCTTGCTTCAGCTTTCCACCGCTTACGATTCGCTTGCAGACGGCGGCTATTACACGGGCAGCCAGGCCATGCTCGACGTTCACGATGTGAACGGCCATCTCCTGTACACGCAGGAGAAGACTGCGCCGGTTCAGGTCTTTGACCCGCGCGTGACCTGGTTGATCAACGACATCCTGAGCGATGATCGGGCGCGCTCCATCGGTTTCGGACTTAACAGCACGCTCAAGCTGGATCGGACGGCGGCGGTCAAAACGGGCACCACCACCAACTTCCACGACAACTGGACGATTGGCTATACTCCCGACCTGCTCGTGGGGGTGTGGGTGGGCAACAGCAACTATGAGGCCATGCACGACGTGACCGGCGTGACCGGCGCGGCCCCCATCTGGCACGATGCGCTGCGCGCGCTGCTCGAGGGCCAGCCGGACCGTCCTTTCGTCCAGCCGGAAGGTCTGCAGCAGGTTGAAGTGTGCAGCCTTTCGGGGCTGCTCCCCACCCCGGCCTGTCCGCACACGCGCATGGAATGGTTCATCCCCGGCACCGAGCCAAAGCAAAGCGACGCCTACTATCAGCAGGTTTGGGTGGATGCGCTGACAGGGCTGCCCGCGAAAGATTCGACGCCGCCGGAGCAGCGCAAATCCCTGATCGTCTTGGATCTGCCCATCGAAGCCCAGCCCTGGGCGCGCTCGCAGGGATTGCCCTTGCTGGCGGACCTCAAGGCTCAGGGATTGAATCTGAATTCTTTGCAGGCGAATGAGCTTTCTCTGATATCCCCAACTCCGAACACTACCTATCGCATTACACCCAACCTGCCTCAATCCGATCAGCAAATCGAGTTGGAGGCCGTTGTAGGGCTGGGCCTTTCACATGTCACCTTTTGGGTCGATGGCAATCAACTGGCGGAACCTGCCTCGCCGCCGTATCGAGCCTGGTGGGCATTATCCGCTGGCGAGCATCAGTTTTGGGCGGAAGGGGTGAATACAATTGGCGAGACGGTAAAGAGCGAAGCGATTACTATCATGGTTTCGCCGTGAACAAGGCCTTCGACAGCCGGGCGGTGGTTTATAATTGATATAATGACCGGAAGGATAACTTTATGACCAAAGAATTCAATGTGATTATCGAACGCGAACTCGGACGGCTATTACGTGGCCAGCGTGCCTGAATTGCAGGGCTGTCACACGCAGGCCCGCTCCCTGGATAAACTGATGGAGCGAATCCGAGAGGCGATTCAGCTGTGTCTGGAAGTAGAAAAGGAATTGCCATCCAATCAATTCGTTGGCGTTCAGAGGATTACCGTTGATACATGACGGCAAAACTGGCGCGGCTTACGGGGCAACAGGTTATTGCCGCCTAGAGGAAAGCGGGGTTTGAAACCTTACGTGTCAAAGGAAGTCACCATTTCATGAATCATCCTGACGGGAGGCGGAGAGTCGTGCCAGTTCATCGAGGCGAAGTTATTGGACCTGGTCTAATGCTGAAAATCCTGCACGATTGTGAGATGGAACGTGATGAGTTTATGAAGTTGGTGAAATAGGCGATCAGCGCTTTCATGCGTGGGGTATAACCCAAGCAGTAAGCTGCTGTGGAACATTCCGGCGAGCATCAGTTCTTGGCGGAAGGGGTGGTCAGATGGTAAAGAGTGATGCCATAATAATTACCGTAGTTGCAGCGGAGTAACACAGACTTCCGAAGTCGCCGAAGAACGGCGAGACTTCGGAAGTTTGCTTAGATTATGGCTTCACAGTAAACACGCTTCCCGCGCCGCGCCCGCCTACATCCGGGAAATAGAACTCGGATGCCGTCGGCGGGATAACCTTGAACGTGCCGGCAGTGCTGGCCCGCGCCAGATAGGTGTAAACGTACGTGCCTGCCGGCAGGTAGTCGGCGGACAGCACCACCTTCTGGTCACGCAGTTCGGTGTGATCGAAGTACCACCAACCCCAGCCGCGCTCGGTATAGTCTTGTAAAGTATATTTCGCGGGGACTTGCGTATCGGTCATGATCGAGGCGTCAACCGCTTCCAGCCCGGCAGGTAGCGGGTCGTCTATCACCACGTAATGCAAGTCCGCCGGCACCACCATCGTCAGCCGCACTCGCACCAGGTCGCCGCGCCCGATTCCGGTGATGGCAGTCTTTGGGTCATCCAGCGTGAAATATTGGCGTGACAGGCTCATCCCCTGGTCCAGCGGCTGGATGGATTCGACCGGCAGTGTTGTGCTAAGGTACGCATCGTAGTACAGGTTGCCGGTCCCGCTCCCGCGTGTGAACACCACGTAGTTGACCGTATCCTTCAACAGGTCCTTCAGTGCCACCTGAAGCTTCACGGTTTGGGTCAGGTTATCCTTCCCGGCATTGCCCTGCTGCAGCAGGCTGCCGTTCAGGCCGATCGCATACTGATAGTTTGTGTCGTATTCTTTCGAAACGGTCAGCCAATTCGTCAGTGCGATCAGCGACCAGGCCGTCTCCTGCGTGGAATGCCAGTGGCTGCTTTCGCGGTGCGCCATCAGCCAGCGAACGGCCTGCGCGGTGATCGGATTCTTCGGATCGATCTGTACGAAGGCGTTGAGCACGATGGCGGTCGTGCGTGTGTCCGTATTCCAGTTCCAGTAATCAACCTGTGCGGGCGCTTCCTGCCAGTGGGCGCCTGAGGCCGATAGCACCGCGGCCGAACCGAGATCCGACATCAACGAAGCGATGCGATTGTCTTGCGGGTCGAGCATGAACATCGCCTGAGCCAGGTAGGCTTCACCGAATCGGCTGAGAGACGTCCGATGCTCATATGGGAAGTTTATTTGTCCGGCTTGCAACGCCTCGCCGCGGCCCAGCACATACAGCATGAAGGCATAGCGGTTGTATTGCCAGGTCGCGGCGTTTTCATACAGGTTGGGAAGATTCTGGTTCAGATACCCGATGCCATTGTTGAGCACGTCCGCTGAAACGGGATATCCCGCATCCTTGGCTTCCAGCAAGCCCAGGACGACGTAGGCGCTGGTTTGGGGATCGCTATCCGGTCCGTCCCACCAGTTCCAGCCGCCATCCGGCTTCTGCTTGGCATAGATTCGCTGCAAGGCCGGATTGACCTGCTGATCCAGATTGTCTTGCAGCGTCTGGTTGGACAGTCCTGCGAGCTTTAGAGCACGAGTGCTGATCACATTGGGCAGGAAGCTCGAGATGGTCTGTTCCATGCATAGATAAGGATAATCGGTCAAATAGGTCAGGCTGTCTTGCATCGAGGCGGCCAGCGACGGCGCCACGTCAATGGACAACTGCACATTGCTGTAGTTGTAGGTCGTTGGGAGTTGCACGCCTTCAGTGGCCGAGTCGGCTGTCCCCAGCACGCCTGAACTGCCCACGGTTTCAACCACGCTGTAAGTGTAGACGGGAATGCCCTGCCCCGGCAGCGTGCCCAGCGCGGGTTTGCTGGAATCCGTGTAGGGACCGCTGGTTGCCTGCGCGGTCAGGTCGACGCGCTGGGCATCCGCATTGACGTTCAGGTCCCAGGTGACATAGGCTTGATTGTTGGCAGGCACGCTTACGGCTTGTGCGGCCGGCGTGATGAGTTCGACTCCCTGTGCGTCGAGCGAAACGTTGACATCCAGCGCTTGGGCGCCATTATTGTGGATCACGGCGCCGATGCGCGCCTGATCGCCCGCGACAAAGAAGCGCGGTGTCTGCATTTCGACGAACAGCGGCTTGGTGCTGACCAATTCGTTTGTGGCCTGCCCCACGTGCCCATCGGTCGTGGCCGCGCGTGCATCTGCAACCCAGGTCGTCAGGTTCTCCGGCAGTTTCACCGTCACCTGCGCCTGGCCGTTCGCATCGGTTGTCACCTGCGCCTGGAAGAAAGCGGTGTCTTTGAAATCCTGCCGCACGGTAATGATACCCAGGCTGGCCTCAGACCCGCCTCCGCCGCTGCCGCCGCCTTCAGGAATGCTCGCGCGGTATTGGGCATTGAAGTCTTCGGCGTTCGAGACGAGACCCAGCGCGGTCTGTACGCCCAGGCCCTGGTCCGGATAGAAGCTCTTGAGTATCGGGCCCGAATTGGAAGGTGCCAGCGCCAGCGCCGCTTTGTCTGCAACGGCCAGCGACACGTCGGCCGGCACCGGCTTGCCTGCTGAATCTTTTGTGACGATGGTGTATTTGACGCTATCACCCGGCCCCGCCGTCGTTTTATCGGTCGTGACCTTCACGTCCAGCGTCTGTTGGCTGGTATCCACGTTGATGCGCGTCAAGCCGATCTTGAAGTCCGGCGATTTTGTGTTGTCTGCACCGCTTACCACCACCACCGAAACGTACGCCATGGGCGCCATGTCACTTGTGATCGGCAGCTTGTAGATTGTGCTGTTGCCGGTCAGCAGGACCACATCCTGCTTGTAGATGTGCCCGCGCTCGTACGTGACCAGTGCATAGACGCTGCCTTCGAACGGCTGCGCGATCAGGAACTCGGCCGTGTCGCCCGGAGCATATGTATCTTTATCGGCGATCAAATTAAAGGTGCGGTCATTCGTCTGGCGCCAGGGGATGAATTGATCGCTCGACACCCACGTATAGGCGGAAGCCTGCTGCGTGTGGCCCTTTGAATCCTTTACGATCACGATAGCCTTATACACGCCGCCTTCGGGCGGGACAAAAGAGGCCGTTGCCTTGCCATCGGCCCCGGTCGTTATAGTCTTCTGACCGATGGGGAGGTCCTTTACGGAAGTCTCCCAGGTCAACTGGCCCTGTGCGTCCTGCTTCTGGACGCTGAACCACTGCCGCTCCACAAACTTGACCGTCACGGCCTGGCCCGCCACCGGATTGGAATTCCAATCCAGCACGACTACTTCGAATGGCTGTTCCTGGCCCTGCTTTCCGACATAACTTAGCGAGCGGACGCCTGCATAAACCTCCGTTTGATGCACGATGAGGCTGGTCTGCCCGCTGACCACGTCCCCGGCCACGTCGGTGACGTTTGCATTGAAGGTCACTTGCTGATCGGTCTTGTTCTCGCCCAGGTCGAGTGTTTTCGTCAATTGCAGATGCCCGCTCGGATCAGTTGTATCCTGGCCTTCAGCGAGCGTCCCGCCTTGTCCGGCCGGCTGCGGCGAGGCATAGTACAGGTCGCGGTCCCAGTCGATGAAATTGAATGGGCTGTATTTGGGCGACGGAGTGAAGGTGTAGGGCGTCGCGTCCATGAACCAGTCCACCTTGGCGTCGCCCACATTGCCTCCCGAATAGTAAGCCGCATCCAACCCGATGCTGGCTTTATCGCCCACAAGAACGTCCGGCTTGCCGGCCGCAATGTTCACCTGGAATTGCGGCTTATGGTATTCGGCGACGCGGAAGGTCAGGCTCCCAAAGGGATCCGCCGTGGGCGAGGTGCGCGCCGAAATCGTGTACGTGCCCAGGGCCGCATCGTTCCCAAGCTTGAACGAGTCGTTGATGCTGCCCAATTGAGACAGCGGCAGATACTTGGCATAGACCTGCTCGCCCGATTGATCGATCGTTACGTAAACCTGTGTTTCCTTGACCAGGCTGTAGTGCAGGTCGTCGTTCTGGCGCACGAGGCCCTTGAAATAAACGTCCTGTCCGGGGCGGTAGATGGGCCGGTCGGTATAGAAATAGACAAAGGGCGCACTGGTGTTGCCATAGTAATTTTCGGAGATGCCCATATCCCCGGCCCACACGCCGCTGCCCCAATCCAGGGAGGCAAAGGCCAGGTGATTCGTTGCCTCGGCGCGTGCATACACGGGGGCGTTGATGCCGTTCAAATAGACAAGGCCGTTCGCGTCCGATGTGCCCTTGCCGGCCTCTTTGAAATCCTTGTCGTAGAAAGTGACCGCTACATTGGCCTGCGGTTTCCCGCTTTCCAGGTCGACCACCCAGGCCAGCCCTTCCGTCGGCGTGGCCTTGAAGCTGATGTTGTCGGTCGCCACAATGAAAATGAAGCCCTGATAGAAGTTGCTGCTGTAATCCAGCGGCTTGCCCTGCACGCCGATGAAATAATATCCCGGCGGCAGCGCATTCCCCTTCGGATCTTGCAGCTTGAAATTGAGGCGGTTGATCTGGTTTCGGGGAGCCTGAGCATTGGGCGTCCAGGTGTGGATCGGCTGCACCGTCGGTTTGAAATCGGTTAACCCGCCCTCGCCGCCTTTGTTCGTCGAGGTGCTGAGCAGCAGCCCGCTGAACTGGTCGAACGACAGCGGGTAAAGTGAGAGCGAGCCGGAATCCAGGTTGGTGTATTCGAAATACAGTTCCTGCGGGCCTTGCGCGCGGTAGACCAGGGGCGTCCACGGCACTACCAGCCGCGCGTAGGGAAGCATGTCGGCCGTCTTGAAAGTGTAGGAAGATTCGCTGTTGATCCTATTGCCGTAGATATCGGACATGCCGGGCAGGATCCGGACGACATAATCCGTGCCGGGGTCCAGGCCGATCATGGTGTACGACCAATCGTAGTCGTTGTAATACCCCTGCGGTGCTGTGGCCGGTGCGGGTGTGATGATGATCTTGTTCTTCAGGCTGTCCAATTTCATGGGCGAGGCAAATTGAAGGCCGAACGAATTATCAAAACCATTTTCCGTATTGGGCGGGATGATCTTGACAATTTGCGGCAACGGCACCGTGCTGAAACTGGCCTTGAATCCGCCCTTGAGTTCGCCTCCATCTGCCGCCTGAGCCGTGCTGGCAATTTGCAGATCGTAGTAGCTCGAGATCTGATATCGCCCCGGCGGTTGAATGGTGAGAACCGTGAAATCTTTGTTCCACGTCAGGTTCGGATGCAGGGGTTTCCCTGTTTCCCGATTGACCAGGGTCGTAGCCTTCGCCACGCTGGCGGGGTCCATCGGCTGCATGAACGTGACCACGAACGCCTGATCCAGCAACACGTTCGGGATATTGTCGAGCGGCGGATTCTCCTGCCCGTTTTTCAATGCAAAGCTGGCGACGGTCGGCGCGCGCGTGGTGAATTGCCAGACGAATGACTTATCCAGCGAATTCCCGGATGTATCCTTCAGGCCCGCGCCGACGCGGACCGTGTAACGCGTCCCGCTTAAGAGCGCCTTCTCGGGCTGGAAGACGTACACCGATGAATTGACCCACTGCCCCTGCCCCGCTACCTGCGGCGACAGTTCGAGCGGCTGAGGCAGACCCGTCTGTTCTTCCGTGATTGTGATCGGAACGATCGGATGATTGAAGATCACGGTGATGTTGGTCGTGCCGTCCATGTCTTCGGCATCGGCCGCCGGAAACACCGTGCCCACTTCCAGGCTTTGGGCCGTCGTGAAGTCCAGCTCCATGCTTTCTGTGGGCGAAGTCCCATCCGCTGCCGTGGTCGAGGTGGAGAAGACCGCATGATAAGTGGTGGAGGGTTGCAACTTCGAATTCGGTGTGAACTCAAACGTCCGAGGGTCGAGCCACGTTATTTGTCCGGGAACCGGCCGCTGATTCGGATCGCGCAGCGACCAGGCCTGAGCCGTTTTCGCGGTGTCCATGGCGCGATCGAACGTGATCTGGATTGCAGATGATAAGTCGAGTCGTTGACCATCGATCGGTTTCTGTGCAACGACATGCGGCCCGACCTGGCCCTGCTCAACTTTCACGGAGAGCGCTGCAGGCGCGGACGTTTGCTCAGCCTTCGAAATCGAAAGGATGATGGCAAAAAGGATAACGACGCAAATAGACCAGATTACTCTCTTATTCATTTGGCGCCGCCTCCTCAGGAATGCACTTGTTTTGCTGACTGAGAATATGCACTAAGTGTCTACCCCAACCGTTGCAGGAAATAGCCGGAAGAAGGACGTGCGAAGGGCGCACGCCCTTCGCACGTCCTTCTTCCGGAATTCTTCAGTCCCCGGCTTGCAGCCGAGGGCAAAAGCAGGAGTACTTACCAAAATAGTATGCCCTTTGTCCGCATCGATGTCAAGTCAGCTTTATAAGCTGCCATGCTCGTGCACCCGCCGGCCTTGATCTATATGAGTTCTAAACAATTCCGTTACCCGTTCTACATAGGATGTCACTATACTCTGCGCATGGATATGAAGGATTCAAATTTACGTGCCCTGATGCAACGTACTGTAAGAAAGGATATGCGAAGGGGCGCCTCTTCTCATATCCTTTCTTTGATGATTTTGGGGTAGGTCGTGAGCAGTCAGATGCACCTTCATCGCCAGATTCAATGCAACAGATTTCGGAAGTCTGCCCCGGCTGGTCCCTGGCCTGGAGCATACCGAAAAGACCTCCGAGGTCTCTTGTACAACCGAAATGAGAAAGGCAGCAACATGAAAAAGACCTCTTTATTTTCCATCGTGATCGTCTCGTTGTTTCTATTGACGGCTTGCGGCGCCAAAAGTTCCACGGCAACCGGTTCGACCGCCAAAACGGCGTTGATGGCGCCGGCCTACAAACTGGCAGCCGGCACCCTCAATCTGGAAGGCACGAGCCAGTCGATTGATTCGAAGTCGGCGGCCCAGCTATTACCCCTTTGGCAGCTTTTGGACGAACTAAACACCAACGATGCAGCCGCTCCGCAGGAAATAACCGCTGTAGTGGCCTCTATCCAGGCGGCGATGACAGCCGAACAGATCAAGGCCATCCAGGCCATGCAAGTCACCCCGCTCGACGTTGTCCTGGCTGCCCAGGGAACCGGATCTTCAAGCACGGCAGTTGCATCCAGCTCGAGCGGCAGCAAGAGCGCGCAGGCTTCTTCCGGCGCGGTGGTTAATTTGACCGGCGCCGGTGGCCCCCCTATGGATGGCGGCGTGGCAGGAGGACCCGGGCCCGGCGGCAATTCCCAGCAGAGGACTTCCACTACCTCCAAAACGTCGAGCGGTACCGGCTCAACCTCATTGATCAAGCAGGTTATTCAGCTGCTGCAGAGCAAAATCCAAAGCTAGTCGCGGTGCGCCCTCTCAGTCGATGCGGAAAGTGATCCAAACATGATTGACCCCAAACTTAAGTTGCTATGCTTCAAGGTTGCATGATCCCCGGAAAAAAGAGGTGCGAACGGCGCTGCGCGCCGTTCGCACCTCTTTTTCTCGTCAACTCCCCCTTCCCGGACCATGCCAACCGAGAACTCACGGAGCTCCGCCCGGTCCTGCCTCCGCCGGGCGCACAATGATTTGCACAGCCATCAATTGACCTGTAGATGGGTCTTGTCTGGCGAGAATCATCACCGACGAACCTACTCCAAGTTGACGGGCTCGTGGAGGCGGCAGGATCCTTGTATCGCGCGTCAAGACAAGGGTCTGGATGGAACCGTCTTGAGTTTGGATTGAGATCTCGCCTTCTACCGTTGTGCCGGGCGGCAGGAAGCGAACAATCAGGCCGATAACCGGGTACAAGTGAATCTTCAGATATGGACTGCCATACATCACCACCCGGCTGTTAAAGTATTCAGTCACCCATAGGACGTTTGCCGCCGGGTCGTAGAACACACCCTGAGGCGAAGATAAAGTGGTGTCACTTGTGCCAGCCCCACTGCTAGTGAAGTTCGTTTGGCCCAACACATAGCTGGCATTAGCACCATTGGGCAGGCTGGCCGCGTTATTGAAGATCAGTATGCGATTATTACCCTGTTCAGCCACATACAGCCGGCCCTTGGGATCCACCGCCAGGCCGCGGGGAATATACATGCCATCCTGGGTGGTCTGCGGCGTGCCACTGGTGAAATCCGGCTGGCCGAGCACGCCGTCGGCGTCGGCCCCGTTGGCCTTGGCAGCCGCATTATCAAACCGCAGGACGCGGTGGTTAAAAGAATCGGCAACCCAGAGTCGTCCACTGGCGTCTACCGCTACATTGTCGGGGCTTCCATGACCGGAGGGACCGCCCATACCGTTCCGGGTGGTATTTAGCGCACTGCTCGTGAAGTCCGGTTGGCCGAGCACACCATCCGCGTTGGCGCCATTGGCCTTGGCGGCCGCATCATCAAATCGCAGGACGCGGTGGTTGCCGGCATCGGCCACCCACAGCCGTCCGCTGCTGTCCACCGCCACGCCGATGGGAAGGCTCAATCCGCTTTGCGTGGTTGCTCCCCCGCCGCTGGTGAAATCGGGCTGACCAAGCACGCCGTCCGCGTTGGCTCCATTGGCTTTGCTGGCCGCATTGTCAAAGCGCAGGATCCGGCAGTTACTATTATCAACGACCCAAAGCCTCCCACTCGCATCGACCGCTACACCAGCTGGCAGTGTCATGCCGTTCTGGGCGGTTTGGCCTGTGTTACTTGCAAAGTCCGGCTGGCCGAGCACTGCTTCTGCGGCCGTGCCGTCGCTCAGAGCGGATACATTGGCGAAACGCAGAACGCGGTTATTAAAGGTGTCGGCCACGAAGACTTTGCCGCTAGTGGAATCGACAGCCACATCGTAGGGATTCTGCATCCCACTCTGGGTAACTTGACTCGTGTTGCTCACGAAATCCGGCTGGCCGAGCACCAGTGTGGCCGCCTGCCCGTTGCTGGGCGTGAATAACGCGGAGGCCGGCGTGACCAGTAGTAAAGTGAGCGCCAGTACTAGCGGAATAATAAGAAACGACTTGGTTTTCATGTGCGGGCTCCTTCCGTTAAATGGAAAAGCAAGGAAGCAAATCGATGGATATACCCGAGAATATTATAGCGATTCAGCCCGCCATTACAACAGTCCCCCGTTGGTAACTCCTCCCAAGGCCGCTCAGGCGTTCATCATCGACCAGGCAACCTGAATTGGCGAGTCATCAGCTGTCAAGGTCGCCCTGTGAAGTATCCTTCGGAAAAGGGTTGCCGCTTGTCGCTGACGGCCGCTGGGAGCATCGTAAACTTGTCGATTACTGCCTATATTGTTCTTCTTGACTGTCTTGATCGTAAATTCACTTTATCGCCGGCGCTCTTTTGCCGCGTTCAACCCCACGGCGTCGAGAATGAGTGCCTTTAACGCTGCCTCATCTACAGTGTCGCCTTCGTGGAAATCGATGGCACGAACCGTCTTGCTGTCCAGACGCGTATTGAAGAGCTTCTTCGGATCCTTCATCTGAGCGCCTTTGGGAAATGTCAGCCTCACCGCGTTCTTGAGCGCATCTGCTATGCATATTATTCCATCATGCGACCAGACGGGGACGCCCGTTGGTTTGGATGGTTTTTTCCACTTCACTTCTTCGACCACGGCCGGGTCGGCTTTCTTGATCAAAGCGCGCAGCTGGGACAATTTCTTGCCTCGCCAGTCGCCCGGCTCCTTGATGATGGCATCTATCTGTTGAGAGGCGGACTTCTCTTTCGGGGAAGGATTCGTATTTGCTTTCATATGTTTGATTCTCGCGACATTTCGTCCGTTATCCTCTTCTTGGCTTCGTTCGATTTTTGCCTTGCATTTTCGTCTTTACTTCGTTGTTTGCGTTGGTTCGATGAGCACTCCATTTTTCGAGACCTCGGGTTCGGTGCATAGGTTACGATTGAAGCAACATGGCCTTCGTTCGCCGGCCTTGAGCTTCGACAATGCTACCTCGATGCGCCGGCTGCGCGTTTCCTGGTTGTTGGTTGAGCGTATCCAGCGGAGCCAGTCCCACCGCGCCATCGGAGTGATATTCAGTCCATAGGGCGTTTGCCTGCGGGTCGGCTGTTAGGGCCCTGTTTAAATCCGCTGGCACGTCGGGCTCCGGCCACTCTTTCGTTGGCTCAAACGCCATCGTTACCGTGTTGCCTGTCTCTATGCTGGCAGCTTCGCACAGGCCGGAGTCGACCCTGAACCAGTGGCTCCCCTTGCCGTCCGGTTCGAGCACGATTTTAGAACGGAAACCATTAATGGTTCCCTCGATCAATGTCATACCACGCGATGGTAGCTTTGCACTCGCGCTCTTGGGCAGCCTAAGAATGGTCCAGTCGCCGATTTTAAGCGGTGTAGTTTCAAAACGGATTGTCGACATTCTCCACTCTTTAGCCTACTGCTTTCTTTACGAGTGCAGCGATCCTTGCCTCATCAGCGGCGGTCAACTCCTTCAGCGCGAAGGAAGTCGGCCACATATTGCCATCGTCGAGATTCGCATCGGGTTGGAAGCCGAACGTTGCATATCTCACATTGAACTTACTCGCAGCCTGGAAGAAGCAGATTACCTTGCCATCCTTGTCGGCATACGCGGGCATTCCGTACCAGGTTTTCGGCGAGAGCGCTGGCGCGCTGGCTTTGATGATTTTATGAAGCCGCTTGGCCATGGAGCGATCCGGTTCCTGCATCGCGGCAATCGCCGCAAGCGCGGCGCTTTCCGCTTCCGCTTTGCTCGCGCTGGCTTTACGCTCTTTGATGAGCGCCTTCATCGCCGCTTTTTCCTCGTCCGTGAATCCCTTGGACTTCTTGTTGATCGCGGTGGTGCTCTTAACTGGGTTCATGAGAATCTCCTCATTTCTAAACTGTTGCATCACGGCTAATTAATTCCATTCTATTTTAACGTCGAACGAGAAGGGGACAATATGGCAAATGAAAGATCTATAAATCAGATTTTCATCATTGAACATTTGTATTTTTGTAAGGACGGCAGCCGCTCAGGCTTTGAGCAGTTCGTTCAAACGCCGCTTCAAATAGGCGCGCTCGGCCCCGTTCTGGCACAATTCGACTGCCCGCTCGTAAGCGTCGGCAGCGGCCTCACGCTGATTGGTTCGACGCAGCAAATCGGCGCGCGCCGCGTGATAGGGATAAAAACCCTCCGCCTGGCTTTCGAGTTGCAGCAGCATCTGCAACCCTTCCGACACGCCCCGCGCCATTGCGACTGCTACTGCACGATTCACTTCCACTACCACTGACGGAGTCATCGTGGCCAGCGTGTCGTACAGCAACGCGATCTGCGGCCAGTCCGTCGCCTCCGGCGTGGCGGCCTCCGCATGCAGTGCGCTTATCGCCGCCTGCACCTGATATGGGCCCGGCGCGTGCATCACAAGAGCCTCGTCGAGAATGGCAATGCCCTCAGTGATCTTTGCCCGATCCCAGCGCGCCCGATCCTGATCGTCCAGCAGCACCAGATCGCCTTCCGCATCCAGCCGCGTCTCTCGCCGCGAATCGTGCAGCAACATTAGCGCCAGCAGACCGCGTGCCTCGGCGCTTTCGGGAAGCAGGTGCACCAGTACGCGGCACAGTCGGATCGCCTCGCTGCACAGTTGGTTTCGCGTCAGCGTGTCGCCTCCGGTTGCGGTGTAACCTTCGTTGAAGATCAGATAGATCACCGCCAGCAGCGCCTCGAGTCGTTCCGGCAGCAGGTCGGCGGGCGGCACGCGGTATGGAATCCCCGCATTGCGGATTTTAGCCCGCGCCCGCGCCAGCCGCTGCGCCATCGTCGGCACGGGCACCAGGAACGCCCGCGCGATCTCCGGCGTGGATAGACCGCCCAGCGTATGCAGCGTCAGTGCGACCTGAGCCTCCAGCGCCAGCGCCGGGTGGCAGCAGGTGAACATCAGCTTCAACCGGTCGTCCGGAATCGACTCCATCTCGGTTTGCTCCTCATCGTCGGCATCCGCTGTGTCCAGGAGCACCGCATTTCGCTCCTGGGCCGCGCCCCGGCGCAGACGGTCGATGGCGCGGCGCCGCGCCACCGTGGTCAGCCACGCGCCCGGGTTGCGCGGCACACCCGTGCTTGGCCAGCGGGCCAGCGCCTCCACCAGCGCATCCTGCAGCGCATCTTCTGCCAGTGAGAAATCCTCCAGCTGGCTGATCAGCGCCGCCAGGATGCGCCCGTGTTCTTCGCGGAAGGTGGCTTCGATCTGTTCCGCTGCCTTCATCCTTCGAATATCACTTTTGTTGTGGCGACCATAAGGGGCGTACCTCTATGCTGCCGAACTTCGCGGTTGGAATCTTCGCCGCCCAACTGACGGCTTCATCGAGATCCTTGCACTCCAATACAGAGTATCCGCCTAACTGCTCGTGCGTTTCGGCGAAAGGGCCATCGGTGGTCATCGTCTTGCCGTTCCGCACCCGCACGGTCGTCGCGTTGGAGGCCGGTGCAATTCCCTCGTTGGACAGCAATGCCCCCGAGGCTTGGGCTTCCTTCATATACACGACCCAGGCTTTCTGCAAGTCCTCTTGTGACATTCCAGCAGGCATCTTTGACTCTTCCGCGTACATTAACAGCAGGTATTTCATGGTTTTTTCTCCTATCTAACAGAGCTTCGGATGTTTTGGCCTTTCTATGGAGACGTCGCAGGCGGTGGCTTCAAAATGACAGGCGTCCGGCCGTTCTCATGATTTCCTAATCTTCGGAAAATGCAGCAGCCGCGCGGCTGCAAGGTGTATGGCCCGCGTGCGGGCGTGACAAGCTATGAGGCTGGGGTTGGTGTTGGGGATTCGATAAGGATCGATTGGGTCATGATGTGCGGGTTCCATCCTCTAAAGCAAAGGCGCCTCGGCAAAACATACTTGTAAGACTTCCGGACATTATATCAACAGGCCCGGCCATCATATGTATTTCCCTATGGTGTTTGGGAGTCGACCTGATCGCCACCCGCCCCCTGAAGATGTTCTTTTGACTTCACAAGGCAATCATGTACAATCCTCCCGAAACAGGTGCGACGCATTCCCGGCTGGCTGGGTCGCACCCTGTCCTCCATCCCATTCAGCCTCAGGAGTGGACATGCAATCGAGAGTACCTGCCGCAAATAAGAAAGTGGGCGTTTGTTATGCGGTGACCGACGACGGCCTTGAGTTGCCCGTCATTGATGTCACGCATCCGGCCTTTGCGCTGTCGATCGGCGAGCCCGAGGTAGCCAGGCTTCTGCAGGAGCACGCGAGGGAGGTGGAGAGTCGGGCTAAAGTGCCAGCCTGCCTCCAGCGTCTGATGCTCGGCATTATGCAAAAACAATCCCGGCTCATGCGCGGCATCAACGCCGCGGCCGGCGGTTATATGAGCGGCATGAATACTTACATAATGAAGCTTGGGCCGGACAATCTGGATAGGAGTTTCGCGAGCGGCATTGACCGTCAGATAGCCGTCTCCTTTCCTGCTCTCACGATACGCCTGCGCCTGCAGGACGTCGCCCATCTTCTGGCAGACGGCCTGATACCGGCGCTGGAGAATGACGCCCGGGGAACCTTGCATCTGCTGAACATAGGCGGCGGCCCATCGATCGACAGCCTCAATGCCCTGATCCTCATTCAGAAGGAGCATCCAAAGCTGCTCACCGGGCGGCAAATCTTCGTTCATAGTCTCGACCCCGACACGGCTGGCCCCTCATTTGGCCGCCGCGCATTGGCCGCGCTTCAGGCCGAGGGTGCTCCGCTTCATGGCCTCGAAGTCTGGTTCGATCACGTGGACTACGACTGGTCCATTCCCTCAACTCTGCAAAAACTCGTGGGTACCTTCGATGTCGGCCGCGCGCTGGTGGTTGCATCCTCGGAGGGAGCCTTGTTCGAATACGGTTCGGACTCGGAGATCACACACAACCTCCAAATGCTTCATTCCATCACCCCGGCAGCTACTATCGTCGCCGGCTCAGTGACCCGGGCCGATGAGATGGGCGTGTTACTGAATGCCGGCAGCGCCGCGGCCCTCCAGCTTCGCGGGCTGGAGGCGTTCACTTCTCTGGCGCGGAGCGCCGGCTGGACCATCGACGCCGTAATCGACCGGCCCATCAGCCACAATATCCGCTTGAAGAAAAAGGGATAGGCACGTCGTACCTCCCTAAACGGGATTTGCCCTCCGTGTGGATTGAACTCGTTTGACGGAGTTTATCTTCGGGTCAGGTGCGACGCACTTATTATGCGCGTTTAGATCGGCAGCTCTATCCTGATTGTGGTTCCCGTGCCTGACACGCTTTCGGCGGAAATCTTGCCGCCGTGTGCTTCAACGATAGACTTGGCGATTGCCAGGCCCAGCCCCGATTCACTCTCATGTTCCCGTGCCGGATCGGCGCGGTAGAAACGATCGAATATATATGGCAGTGCATCCGGCGGGATGCCTTTACCGTTGTCGGAAACAAGCAGGTGAATGCATTTCGCATCCTGCCGGAGGTGCAGGTGCTCGCCCTGCCGCGCCTGCAACCTGATTTCGCCGCCGCTTGGCGTATAGCGCAGTGCGTTCGTGATTAGGTTTCCCAACACCTGCGCCATTCTGTCGGGATCGGCTTGGATTTGCGGCAGGTCCGGGTGCGCATCTATTCTCAGCGTAACGCCTTGCTTTTCGGCCAGCGGTTGGTAGGACTTGGCCGTCTGTTCTAGCAAGGCCGGTAGGGAAAGAGATTCTCGATTCAGGCTCAGGTCGCCTGCATCGGCCTGAGAGAGCGTGCGCAAATCCTCGACCAGCCGTTCGAGATGCTGGACCTCCGTTTGAATCGCATCCAGCCGCTCCGGGGTCGGTTTGAGCACGCCGTCGCGCATGGATTCAATGTAACCGCCGATCACCGTCAAAGGATTGCGGAGATCGTGGGCAATATCGGCCGTCATCTGGCGGCGGGACTGGAGCAGCCGGTCGAGATCTGCGCTCATCTGGTTGAATGCCGCCGCCAGCTCCCCAAGTTCATCCTTGGACTTGACCGTGACCCTCTGCTTCAGGTCACCTTTGGCGATCCCGCGGATGGCAACGGTCAGGTCGCGAATCGGATGCGTCAGGGCCCGGGCAAGAAAGATGCCCAGCACCAATGCCACGGCCGACGCTCCCAATGCCGCATATAGCAATGCCAGGTTCGTGCGGTTCAGATATTGCTGCTCCAGCATCCCCAGCGGTGGTGGGCTTCCAACAACCAGCACCGTGCCGACACGCGAGTCATTTACCGTGATCGGCGTTCCCTGTGTCAGTGCGGCTTGAGGAATTACGTCGCCGGTCTGATAGCTGCCGGCCGGGACCACAACCAGGCCATTTTGGTCGGCCAGGGCGCAAAACAGCGTTGGCTGTCGGGGCTGGAACTCCTCCCCGGGCCTGGGAGCTTGGAAACCCGGCGGAGGATTGAAGCGGGAATTGGTCGTACTGCGCAGCTTGTAGTAGTTCAGCACGCCATCCCAACTGCCGTTGGTTTGGTAATAAAAGGTCATGTCTGAGGCGAAGCGGTCGCGCTCCTGATCGATCGTCAGCTGCCTGAACTGCCGCACGGTCAGCCAGTACGTAATGCCGGAGGCCAGCGCCACAACCGTGACGCTCACCAGCAGGAAGGCCAGGATCAAGCGGAGCGTTATGGATCGCGACATGCTACTTTACTGAGAATCGATAGCCCACGCCGAAGACCGTCTCGATGTATTGCGGCTCGCCCGGATTTTCTTCGATCTTGCCGCGCAGGTTGCGGATATGCTGGTCAATGGTCCGCGCGATCCCTTCGAAGGATGTCCCCTGGAGCGCGTCTAAGAGATCGATGCGGGAATAGACGCGCCCGGGCGTGGCCATCAGGATCGCCAGCAGGTCGAATTCCGAGGGCGTCAAGTGCACCTCGCGATTTTTGACCGTGACCGAGTGAGTTTCCTGATCCAGCACGATATCGGCCGCGCGCAGCACCTGGCTCGGCCTGGGCGCTTTTCCCGCTCGGCGCAGCACGCTCTTGATGCGCGCCACCAGTTCGCGCATGCCGAATGGCTTGGTGATGTAATCGTCGGCGCCCAATTCCAACCCGATGACCTTCTCAGATTCTTCGAGTTTGGCCGTCAGCAGGATTATAGGGACGTCGCTTTCCTTCCGATAGGTGCGGATGAACGCATAGCCGTCCATTTCCGGCATCATCACGTCCAGCAGGATCAGGTCGGGCTTTTCCTGGCGCGCGGAGTAAAGCGCGTTCTGGCCGTTATCCGCAACGACCACGCGAAAGCCCTGCTCCGTCAAATATTCGCGCACCAAAGTACGTACGTTGGCTTTATCGTCTACGACCAGAATGGTCTTCGGCACTTGCTGTTCTCCGGCAAAGTCTTCAAGCGGATGTTGCCTGGATGTTGGATACATTATACCTACAGTCATTTCATGCATGATTCAGCGGAATCAACTCCCGGGTGTATTGGTGGGAGCGGCGTCCGCATCGGGCGTATTAGTCGGGGTGGGGATCGCGGTGTCCGTTGGGGCCGCGGTGTCCGTTGGGGCCGGGGTGGCCGTTTCGGGGATCAGAGTGGGAGTATCGCTGGGAGCATTGCTTGGCGTCGCGGAGGCTGTTGGGCTCGGAGTATCAGTGACTGCAGTAGGCGTGCTGGTGGCCGTGCCGGCGATCAGGGTGGGTGTAGGTGTAGGCGCGTTGCTCGAGGTTGGCGAGGGCGTTGGGCTTGCAGTATCGGTTATTTGTGTGGATGTGGCCGTGGGTGTGCTGGTAGCCGCGTCTTCAGAGACAACGATCTGGACGGAGACGTCCTCACCGAACGTGTTCCCATTTGTATCGGCGAGCGTCCAGTAGCCCGTGTATGTCCCCTCGTTATCGGGAGCGGTTAACGAAACGGAGACCTTGGTCACGTTGCCCGGATCGACGACTTTTTCAATCTCCGATACGGATCCGCTCATGTCGTCTCCGCTGCTAAAGACTAGAGCGTACTTCTTCGCCCACGCGCAACTACCGGTGTTCTCGACCTTCCAGGTTTTGACGAAGGTCTCGCCGGGCGCGAGTTCCGTGTCGTCCGGTATGTTGACATCGCTGATGTAGGCGGCATTGTTGCAGCCGTTGGCATACGAATATGAATTTGAGTAGGCGTAGTCGGCAATGGTCGGCGTTGGAGACGCAGTGGCGGATGGAGCCAGGGTGGGTGTCGGGTTGGATGTGTCAACGGGCGATGCCGTTGGCGAACCGGAATTGGACATTGCAGTGACAGTCATGGCAACGGATGTGTACACATCGGACAAAACCACGTTTTGCGACGGAGCCTCCTGAAGGTTGCAGGCGCTCAACGAGAGTGCCAGCACGAGCGCTAATGGGATTAGATTGGTTTTCATAGGCTTTTCTTGATGCCGGCTGCACTGGGATTGCTTCCAGTGGTGGAAATTCGGATCATTTTGCTGAACAGGGCAGAGGGTCTGTCTGGCGAAACAGCCTGCCGGTAGGCGTTCACCATGATTCTCAGCATGCGCCTGTACATGTGATATGTCGCACAGAATACCAACAGGATGTATAGATTTTGTTTAGAAGCAATTTGCATTCGATGGAGTTTCCAAATGCAGGTTCCCCGGGAGCATGCAGACATGGATTTCTTTTGGACCTTGAATTTGGGCCGATTTGTCTCCCTTCCGCCCACACAAAACCTTCACAACTTGGGCAAGGGTTACGAAAAAAAGGATGCCGGCGGTGCAAAACACCGCCGGCATCTTCCTATTTTTAGCCAAACTCGGGCAAGGTTACGACCCGATGAGTGTCAGAAAAACATCCACAACGTGGGGGTCAAAGTGTTTACCGGCTTGTTCGCTGATATACGCATTGGTCTTTTCCTGCGGCCAGGCCGGGCGATAAGGCCGGTCAGACCGCAAAGCATCGTATACATCCACGACGGAGAAGATACGCGCCGACATGGGGATCGTCTCGCCTCTCAGGCCGCGCGGATACCCGCTGCCGTCCCATTTTTCGTGGTGAGCATAGGGGATGTCAAGGGAATTGCGAAGATAGACGATGGGCGCCAGCATGTCGTAGGCATACCTGGGATGCTTGTGCATGACCTCCCATTCCTCGTCTGTCAGCGGACCCGGCTTATGCAGGATGGAGTCGGGAATGCCCATCTTGCCAATATCGTGCAGCAGCACGCCGCGCCGGATGTCCTGAGTCTCTTTGTCTGAGATCCCCATTGCAGCCGCCAGGCGCAGCGTTAGTTCGAGTACACGGGCGGAATGGCCCTGCGTTTCCTGATCGCGCAGTTCGAGGGCTTGCGACCAGCCTTCGATCGTGGCGTCGTAGGCCATCGTTAGTTCCAGGTTGGCCCGCTCGAGCCCGTCGAACAGGAGCGCATTGTCGACCGCCAGTGCCGCCTGTCCGGCGAGCATCTCAAGGAATGACTTGCGTTCCTGATCCAGTTCCAGGGGCGTGCGATGGAAGATTTCCAAAACGCCCTTGACCTCTCCCTTGGCGATCAGGGGCACGGCCGCATATCCGATAAACCGCTCGGCCGCGATCAGGTTCGAGCGGAGAAAGCCGGGGCCGTATTCCGTCAGATCGGGTATATAGGAAGTGCGCCTCTCCAATGCGGCCCTGCCCGCCTCGTCTCTGCCTATCGAGGACGAGGTGCGGGTGATCTCGGAGGTAAAGAAGCCGGTGCCCGCGGCGTATTGCAGCATCAATGTGGCAGAATTCAGCAGGAGCACGTCCGCAGCGTCCACCTGCAGCTGGCGGGTGATGTTCTCAAGCACCGTTTGCAGGCTCACGCGCAAATCGGTGGTTGACCCGATCGCCGTATCGACGGCATGCAGGGCTGAGAGCTGATCGACCCGTTGTTTGAGCTGCGAGAACAATCGCGAATTTTGAATGGCGGCTGCCGCAGTATTGGCGACCAGTTCAAGCAACTCCGCGTCATCCTTGGTGTAACGGTTCCGGGTGTGGTTCTGGACCTGGAGCACCCCGATGACTCGCCCCTCGGCCTTTAATGGGACGTACAATGCCGCTTGCGGCTCGAGATCCTCGTCTGCTCCTGCATTTCTGGCATTCGCCGCCGTTTGGTCATTCGACGACTCCCGCAAATCGTGGACGATAATCGGCTTTCCGCTGAGAATTACGCGGCTCGGATTGTCCTCGCCCGATTCGTCCAGCGGCATGGACGGCAGGTTTTCGACGTTGATCGATACCCGGTCTTTCAATGCATAGGCCGCGGTAATCAACCTCGTTTGCGGATCGAACATCGAGATGAAGACGCCGGCGGTATCCGGCAAGAGGTCGAGCGCGGAATACGCCACATTCTCGTAGATGGCCGGCAGGTCCAGTGTCTCCGAAAGTGCATGGCCCATCTCGTTCACGGTGACCAACTGCTCGGCGTACAGGGTCGTTTGCTCGTATAACGAGACACGCTGGATGGCATTGGCGGCAATGTCGCCCACCGCGGATAGAATTCGGACTTCGCGTTCGTCAAAAGCCGGTGGCTGAACGCCATCTTTCTCATCGCGCACCACGCCCAGGCCGCCCAACGCCGCGTCCCGGGCAAAGAGTGGAACCATGGCCCCGCTGCGCATATTCTTGGGTAGGTAGGGAAGCGGCGTGCCTTCGGCTTCCTGTGCGTTGGCCACGCGGTAAGGTTGGTGCGATCTGATCAGCGGTCCAAGAAAGCTGTTGCTGGACGGAACCGTTAGGCCTGCGAGAGATTCCAGAGTGCCCTGTGCAAATTGAATGACTGTCGTGCCGGCCGCCTCATCCAGCACGGCGAAAAATGCCCCGTCGGCGTGCAGGACTTCGCGCAATTGAGCGAGGATCGCTGGCACAATCTCCGCACGCGTGGAGGCCGTCCGCAGGGCAGCAGAGACTCGGGCGATCGCATTGAGTTCTTCAACCCGTTGGCGGGTTTGCTCCAGCAGGCGCGCGCCGTACACTGCCCCTGCCGCCTGGGATGCAAACAACGAAAGCAAATTGGAATCGTCCTGCGTAAATTTGCGTTCAGAATCGCCAATTTCATCTACGGTCAGCACCCCAATTAGTTCGCCGCTGTAGAGCATCGGCACTTCCAGGACTGAACGCAGCGACACACCGTCGTACTGGGGGCTGCGGCCTTCCCACTTTTGATGATCCTCAATAAACATGGGTTGGCGGGTTTGTGCGACCCGCCCCGCCACGCCTTCACCCATTGCCAACCGCACGTTGAGCGAGGATGTGAAGCCGCGGTTGACAGCCACATAAAGGTCATTCGTTGACTCATTGTAGAGATAGATGCCGCTCACTGGCGCATTTAACAGCAGGCCGGCGCGCTCCACAATTGTATTTAATAGTTCATTCAGGTTTGCCTGATGAGCCAGATCGCTCGCTGTGTCATACAGGGTCGCAAACTCATTGGCTTTCTTGCGTGTCTCTTCGAACAGCCGGGCGTTATGGACTGCGCTGGCAGCCTGCGCCGCAAAGAGCGAAAGCAGCCTCACGTCCTCCTGTGTGAACTTTCGCTCCGAATTGCCGTATTCGTACACGTCAATGACGCCCAGCAGATCGCCGCCGTACAACATCGGCACTTGCAGCAGGGCACGGTAGGGGACGCCTTGATGCGCTGGCCTGCGCCCGTCCCAGGTCTGGTAATCATCGATCACGAGTGGCGCTCTGGTCTCGGCAACCCGGCCCGCCGCGCCTTCGCCCAGCTTCATGCGGGTCCCGACGCCCCCCTCATCCTTGAGACCTACGGCAAGTTCCAGGTCGTTCCGCAGCGGGTCGTATAAGTACACGCCGCCTCCGTAGGCGCCCAGGAGTTGCACGGCGCGCTCTACCAGGGTCGGTAGCAACGACGAGAGGTCCGGCTGATGCGAGCCGATGTCGCGCGTTGTCTGATAGAGCGTCTCGAACTCGCCGGCTCGCTGGCGGGTTTCTTCGAACAGGCGCGCATTCTCGATCACCACCGCGGTGGAGGACGCAAACAGCATCAACAGCCGCAGGTCGGCCTCATCGAACGCCGATTTGCGCCTCGCATTATCCAGCGAGATGGATCCGATCGCTTCGTCCTTTACGATCAGTGGCGCCACGATTGCGCTCTGAACGGTATTTGCGGCCTCAAACCGCCCCTCGAATGGAATCTCGTATTCGGCCTGAGAATCGCCGATCAGGAGCGGCCGTTTCTCATGGAAGGCCCGTCCTGAGTAACCCTTGCTATCGTCAAAGTACTCTCCGATCAGGCTGTCATCGTAACCGACCTGGGCCCGCACTTGCAGGTGACTCTGTCCGTTCTTGCCGCACAGCAGAATCGTGCCTTTTTCCGCTTCAGGGATGGCCTGGCAGGCGCTGCGCAGGATATTTTCGAGCAAAGACTCCAGTTCCAACGTGCCGGTAAGCGCATCGCTTACTTTCGACAGGGACTTGAGTTCGTGGAGACGGCGGCGCGTCTGGTCGAACAGGCGGGCGTTGTAGATCACTCCTGCCGCATGAGACGCAAACAAGGACAGCAGGCTGACATCCTCCGGCGAGAATTTGCGCGTGGAGTCCGTCCCATACTCATCCACCGTGAGCACGCCGATGAGTTCGCCCCCGTATAGCATCGGCACCTGCAATACGGCGCGCAGGGGCACGCCATCGTATTGTGGCGAACGCCCGGACCAGCTTTGGTAATCATCGATCAGGATCGGTTCTCGCCTCTGGGCCACTCGTCCGGCAGCGCCCTCGCCAAGCTGCAGGCGGACTCCGGGCTGGATTCCATCCCCGACGCGAACCACCGACTGCACATCGCCGCGCTCCGCATCGTAGAGATAGATGCCGCCTCGCGCCGTATGCAGCAGTTCAGCCGCACGCTCAATAATGGTCTTCAAGAGCACTTGGATGTCATGCTGCACGGCGACGTCGTTCGCCATCGCGTACAGAGTCTGGAATTGCTGTGCGCGTTGCTGCGCTTGCGAGAATAACCGCGCGTTTTGGATCGCAATGGCCGCCTGTGCGGCTAGCATTTCGAACAGGACTTGGTCTTCGGCATTGTAGGCATTTGGCTGATAACACTGAGCCGAAATGGCTCCGATAATGGTTCCGCCAACCCGCAGCGGCACTGCCAGTATCGAACGGACATGCTCCGGCGCGCCGAAATGCGCGGCTTCGTATTCGGCCGTCTCGGCATCGCTGAGAACAATGGTTTCACCGCGTGAAATAACCTGGCTTGAAAATCCCTGACCGAACGGAATCTTCATCGACGGGCTGCGCCCGGCCTTATCAAACAGATAGACTCCATCTAATTGATGTTGTTCTTCATCCAGGAGTGTGATTGTGAATGCCTCAGTCGGGACCAGGCGGGAGGCCGCCCGGTGAATCAAGGTATAAACCTGCTCAAGGTCCTGGCTGAACCGCGCAATTTCCCTTGTCGACGCATGCAGGATGGAGAGTCGCCCCGACGATCGGACGGCGCCGGCCCTCAGGGTTTCTGCTTCCCGCCGCCGCGCTCGCTCGGCCTCGAATAATCGTGCGCTGTACACCGCGCCGGCCGCGCTGGCGGCAAATAATGACAGCAACTGGGCATCGGCTTTGTCGAAGGTTCGGTGCTGCTGCTCCGACGCGGGATCATCCCCATGCATGGTGTAAGCCACCAGCACCCCGATGAGCTCATCCCGGTACACCATCGGAACTTCCAGCACGGTCGCAAATGGCGAACTTGCGTATTTGGCAGTGCGCCCTGCCCATGCTTGGTAGTCGTCTATTATCAACGGCTCGCGGCTCTCGGCCACGCGTCCGGCCATGCCTTCCCCGAGTTTAAGTCGTGTTCCGACGGGCAGGGTGGGATGTGTCGCCGTTGTCATTACCAGTTCATCGTGTTCCGCTTCATATAGATAAGCCCCGCCGCCCTCGACGTTCATCAGCGCCGCAGCCTTCGCCGCCAGCGTATCCAACAACTCTGAAAGACTGACCTGCGCGCTCAGATCTCGCGTAATTTCGTAGAGCTTGAGGGATTCGGCGGCGCGCCGCTGTGTCTCGCCAAACAACCGGGCGTTTTCCAGGGCCGCCGCAGCCTGGGAGGCCAGCGTGGTTAGGAGCAGCTCCTCTGTTTCCGAAAACGCTTGCCGCTGGCTGCTTTCTACACTGATGGCGCCCAGCACTCGCCCGCCTGCCCAGATGGGAACATGCAGGCCGGACAACATGTGCGGAAAAGTCTCAAGATAGCGCGGGTCTTCCGGCAAATTCCCGCAATTAATGATGCGCCCATATTTTAATGACCCAGCCCGCCATCCCCTGGCCGACCTTGGTGATGGCGCTGCGGGCAAGTTCCTGTCCGTTGCTCGCAGGATCAATCTGATCGTCGACCTGGCTGAAGCCCAGCAGTTCCACGTCGTCACTTTCCCCCTTTCGTACGCGCACCGTCGCATGATGCCAATTCAGGCGGGACGCCAGCACCTTGACGATTATCCTGCCGATCTGGGCCGGGTCAAGCGTCTGGCTCAGAGCCAGCCCGCTTTCATACAATGCCTCCTGTTCAAGCAGGCGGCGCTCCACTTGCTCCTCGACTTGCTTGCGGGCCGTGATATCCCGCGCGGCCCATACCACGGTGTCCTTTGTGAAGGGGGCCGCCGCGCCCGAGTACCACAGGATGCCGTCTCCCACCAGCAAGGCATACTCGAATTGCACCGGCTTGCGGGTGCGCAATGCCTTTCGGATGTGGCCGAGTAGCTCATCGGCCTTCGGCCGCGAGAAGAGGTCGTGCATGCGTTTGCCTAGCAGATCTTCGGCGGGCAGGTACAGTGCATTCGGATTGCCGGACGCGATCTTGAGGTAGCGTCCTTCGTGGTCGAGAACCAGGATCACATCCGGGATGGCGTCCAGCAATGCCCGCAGTTCGCCTTCCGATGTACGCAGGGCTTCCTCGGTCTGCTTGCGCTCCGTGATGTCGGTGAGCGCACCTTCATAAAGGGTGACCTTCCCTTTGGGATCCCGTACGGCGTGCGCATTCTCCAGCACGATCAGCTTCGTGCCATCCTTCCGCCTTAATTCAATTTCGAGGTTGCGCATTTCGCCGGCCATGTGGATCATTCGGATGTTCCGCTGCCTTGCCTTGGGATCTAGGTAAAGGCTTTGCACCTTGACCGATAGCAGGTCGTTCTCCGATTCATAGCCGAGCATCGAAACCAGCGCAGGATTGGCGGAGACAAATCGTCCGTCCGGTGTGGTACGAAAAACGCCGTCCAGCGAATTATCGAATAACTCGCGATACATGGATTCCGATTGGCGCAGGGCCCGTTCGGCTTCCGTGCGCTCGCTGATGTCGTAGGCGATGCCGCGCACGATCGGCTCGGCGAGGCCTTCGGTTCGCAGGGTATTGTGATATTCCCAGATACGTACCTTGCCTGAGGCCGTCAGCAGGTGCATCAGGCCGCGTGTTGAACCGGATTTTCGAATGTTTCGTAAATATCTTTGAAAAAATTTCCGGGTCTCCGGGACGAGAATGTCGCGCACATTCTTCCCGATCAGATCCTTCGCCTCATAGCCCAGCGCGCGTGCTGCCCAGGGATTGATCGATAGCAGTTTGCCCCGCAGGTCGTGCGTGCACATTAGCAGCCGCGTATTCTCGACCAGATCCCTGTAGCGGGCTTCACTCGCGCGCAGTGTATCCTCGGCAAGCTTTTTCGGGGTCGTGTCGCTGATTAGAACCAGCAGGCGGGACTCGCCCTGATAATGGAAGGGGACAAACTGGCACGAGAGCCACAACCTCTTTCCGAAGCTGGAGACGCTCTGAGTTTCCAATTTCTGTACGCTGCCGGTGGCAAGCGCTTTTTCAGCCGCCGCGAGCATGCCGAAGTCTTTCCAGGATTTGAGCTTGTGGAAGTTCTGCCTGCGAATCGCCTCCGGTGACCCGCCGCTCATCGTCGCCACGGCCGCGTTGGCGGATACCACCTCACCGCTGGCCTTGAAAGTGATCACGCCTACCGGTGATGCTGCGATGATGGTCTGCGCGTAGTTCAAGGCCTCCTGAGCCGCCTTGCCGCCGCCTTGGGACTCGGGAAGATTCTCAACGATCGTCCAGACGGCCTTTCGGCCTTTATAGGTCAGCGCATGCGAGTCCAGCTCCACGCAAAAGATGGCACCGGATTTCGTGTGATGTCTCGTCTCGCGCGAGCCTTCGCGCGGATGTGTCGCCCCGTTTGATCGAGTCTTGGTCTTCCCACCCCGAGAGAGTTCCATGCACCGTAACATCCGACAGGCTCATCTTCAGGAATTCGCTTTTTGAATACCCATAGAGTTTCAGGGCCGCCCGGTTCACGTCCAGGAAACACAGAGTTTCCGCGTCGTGGATCCACATAGGCAGCGGGTTTCCCCGGAACAGCAGATTGAACTCGAACGGGGCCTGTTCGGCGGTCTTATTCATCCGCAAACGGAGAGGAGCAGCTGCTCTTGATTGCGGTTTCATGGCGACTTACAGCATCATTAACCTGAGGTTGGCCATCGGATGGAGGTTTTGATTCTACACCCCGAGCGCTGGCTGACTCTTTAGGGTCGGCTTTCAATTTCATGGCAAAAGGCCGGGCGTCGGCGGCTCCGCCGGTTTTCTGGCTGGCATTTTTGAGAGGGAACCCATTAATCTTTATGTCTGCTCGCTCTTTCCCCGTTGTTGTCGAATTTTCAGATTTCCCTCCTGCCTCGCGAAGCATGCCGGAGGCGCTCAGGGGCGGGGATGCTGTGCGCAGATATTTAGACTTTGCGCCGATACAGCCCGGCGCTTGCCTACTGCTATAATCTATTCCATGATTTTGGTTACCGGCGCAACGGGATTTGTCGGTCGCGCATTGCTGCGGCATTTGTTCGAGACAGGCCGCGAGGTGAGGGTGCTGATCCGGCCCTCAAGGCGCTCCCCCCGCCTGCCGAAGGGCGTGCCGCTGGATGTTGCCGTCGTCAGCTTGAAGGATGAGAGCGCCATTCGGGCGGCCCTCAGGGATGTGGATGTGATCTTTCACCTGGCCGGCGCCGAGTGGCAGGGTCGCAGCGCAAATCTGCTGGCCGTGGACATGCGCGGCACCGAAAACCTGGCACGGGTTGCCGCGGATGTCGGCGTCAAGCGCATGATTTACCTCAGCCACATCGGAGCCAGTCGCTCGGCAGGCTATCCCGTCTTCAAAGCCAAAGGCATCGCCGAGGAACACATCCGGCGTTCAGGCGTGCCGCACACCATCTTTCAGGCTTCGCTGGTTTTCGGCCCGGAAGACCATTTCACGACCGGCCTCGCTCGCCTGCTGCAGACGACGCCGTTCTTCTTTCCCCTTCCGGGAAGCACGCGGACGGTCGTCCAGCCCTTATGGGTCGAGGATCTGGTCACTGTCCTGCTCTGGTCCCTGGATAATGAAGCGACGATCAACCACACCTACGAGATCGGCGGCAGCGAATACTTCACGGTGCGCCAGATCGTCGAGATCATTATGCAGGTCACGCAAAGGCCGCACCTGCTCTTTGAGATTCATCCCGTTCTGATGCGCGCATTGATCGTGACCCTCGAATCGTTCGTGCCCAATTATCCGGCCTCGTCATTCTGGTTGGACTATATCGCCATCAACCGCACCTGCGCAGTGGATAACCTGCCCCGCACGTTCGGCCTGATGCCGGCGCGTTTCACCTATCGCCTTGATTATCTCAAGCGTACGCCGTGGTATAGTGCCGCTTTGAAAAGGGTTTCAAAGCAGACCGCTGAGCGGACCAGACAAGTCCTGGAGGCAATACGAACGTTTCGGCTGTGAATTTCAACGTTCGAACGCTGCAATATGGAGACGTGGAAGTCTAGCTCCTGTTCCATTCCGGATCTACATACAATGACACCCTGGAATATTCACCTTTTGGAAACCCTTGACGAGCTGACTGCGGTAGAGGCGCTGCAGCGCGAGGTGTGGCCCGGCAGCGAAACCGACGTGGTCCCGGCGCATTTGCTGATCACCGTTGTGCACAACGGAGGGCTGGTGCTCGGAGCGTTCGTGGACACGAAACTCGTGGGATTCGTTTTCGGCTTCCCCGGACTCGAATTCACGGCCGACGGACCGCGGCCCAAGCATTGCTCGCACATGGCCGGTGTTCTGCCTGACCAGCGCGACACCGGCATCGGTTTTGCCCTCAAACGCGCACAGTGGCAGATGGTCCGCCATCAGGGGCTGGATCATATCACCTGGACCTACGATCCGATGTTAAGCCGCAACGCACATCTGAACATAGCCCGGCTGGGTGCGGTGTGCTCGACCTACCGGCGCTCCGAATATGGGGACATGCGCGACGGCCTGAACGCCGGGCTTCCATCGGACCGTTTTCAGCTCGATTGGTGGATCAACACCAAACGCGTCGAACGCAGGCTGGGTAAACATGCGCGGCCCACCCTGAAGTTGAGCGATCTGAGGCGCGTCGGCCTTCACCCGTTGTATGACCTGGAAAGCACGCCGGCAAACCTGCTTCGTCCGCCGGAGCATATCCCGGCCATCGAAGCCCAGCTGATTGCCGCGGAAATCCCCTCTGATTTCATGGAAATGAAAGCCGCTGATTTTGCACTGGCGCGCGACTGGCGTTTCTTCACTCGCGAGTTCTTTGAGACAGCCTTTGCCAAAGGTTACATCGTCACAGATTTCGTCTTCGACCGCATTGAGAACGTGGCACGCGGCTTTTACATCCTTACGGATGGCGAGAGCACGCTGGACAATTCCAAATGATGCAGCCGACATTTATCCAGCGTGTTGTGCGCAAGCTGGATAAAACGCTCGCCTCTCTGTTCTTCATTGATCAGTGGGTTATCATGACGGCCCGGGATCCGGACTACGCCCGTCTGCAATGGGCCGGGCTTCGGCCGCTGATGCCGGAACTGGACCGTTATTGGGGTGATCCGTTCGTCATCCGGCGCGAGAGTCGCTACTACGTCTTCGTCGAAGAGAAGGTGTATGCTGCCGGGCTGGGACACATTTCCTGCCTGACCCTCGACGATTCGGGGCGGCTGCTGTCGAATCAAATCGTGCTGCAACGACCCTATCATCTTTCATATCCCTTCCTCTTCGAGCATGGCGGCCGCCTGATGATGATGCCCGAGACCGCCGGGAATCAGACCGTCGAGGTCTATCGCTGTGTCCATTTTCCCGATCAGTGGGAATTCGTCAAAACTCTGATGTCCGGCATTTATGCAGTGGATGCCAGCCTCCTTGAACATCGACAGAAGTTCTGGCTTTTTGTAAATATCAAGGAGCGGGGTAGCTCGAGCTTGAATTCCCTCCATCTCTTCTTCGCCGACGATCCTCTGGACGACCGCTGGAGACCGCATCCGCGCAACCCGATCGTGCGGGACATTCGTTCCGCCAGGCCCGCAGGCTGCATCTTCACCCGGGACGGGCAACTGATCCGCCCATCGCAGGATTCGTCGCGCCGGTATGGAGGCGCGTTGAAGTTCAACCGGATCACAAGGCTCGACGAAGAAGAATATCAAGAAACGACCGTTTCAACGTTTGAGCCGCCGGGCGGGAAGATCCGGGCAACTCACACGTTCAACCAGGTCGAAGGACTGATGGTGATCGATGCTGTCATAAGAAGAAGAAAATGAGCCGGTGATCGACAAGCTCGACCATCGGCTCATATTCACTTCTCAATTCGCGATTCCCCAAAAACGGATATGGATCGCAGGCGCACTTTACTTCCGTACGGACACATTATCCTCACGCGACTTCGCACTCATGCCGATTGGATGGTAAGACGGCTCGGGGCGCGGCAGCGTATACACGGATGGCAGCGGCTTCGGTGCCGGGCGTGGATACGACGGGGCCGGCTGCATCCGCGTAGCGGCAACCGTCGGCCGCGAGGCCGGGCGAACGTCGGCCAGGGTGAACATATTGTCGCCGGCTAGTGAGAAGGTGCCGATGATCAGGACCCGGATCATCCAAACCATCACGGCGACCAGCACCGGGATGACCCGGGTCATCGCAGTCTGTCCGACCAGGATACTGCCTTCTGCGGTGTGATGCAGGATGGCAACTGATACTCCCCACCACGTAAGCGTGGCGTTGAAGCCGGCAGCCAGCAGCCAGGCGCCGAACAGATACCAGACCTCGTTCGGTTCGTCGCGGCCCTGTTGAGGCGTAAAGAGGCGGGCAATGCCGGCGAAGTCAATTCCGCAAAACGCAATGGCAAGGATTGTGGACCATCGCATGCCCGCGGTTTGCAGATCGCCGAGCATGTCCGATAGCGCAAAGGCAGTGGTGGAGTAATTGAATATCTCAAAAGCCACGAGTGCTGCGATAAGGATGGCTCCGAAGATGGCGCCACGCCTTGCGGCAGTTCCGTGTAGAAATGGGACCATGTTGACGTGCAGGGAACGGTTCATCGAACCTCGCTTTCAAAACAAACGTTAAGCGTTTTAATAGTCAAGTGGCATCAGTCGAGCACGAACGTGAATACCCCCATATTATAGAACAAATGTTCTATTTGTCAAGAGTATCTACTCCCAATTTTCCTGGTTTTGCCGAATTTTCAGATAGGGCGGGAAAAACTCCTGCCCTATCTGAAAATTCGGATTGCTCCCCGCCCCCTTGGGGATCGCGAAGCCTCCCGCCGAAGGTCCGCTGCCGTAGGTTGGCGGAAGCAAAGCGGAGGGAGGGCCGGGGATGGGGTACTGTGAGTAGCTACTGTCAAGAGTCTTTAATCGTTGTCAGGCTCTATTGCCCTACGGTCAGGCAGTCTCTGGCCAGTATCGTCTTGGGATATGAATCGGCCGGCTGGCGCGCGACCAGTTTCCCGTCCAGGAAGACCGCTCGAATCAGCTTTTTGTTGGCAAGCCTGCCCAGATCATCGAGCGGATTCTCGTCCATAACCAACAAGTCGGCGGCTTTGCCTTCCTCGACCGATCCCAGCCACGACTCCCACCCGAGCGCTTTGGCAGCGGAGAGAGTTGCGGAGACCAATGCGTCCTTTGGCTTCATTCCCGCCTTGCGCATGCAGTCAATTTCGCGGCCGTTCTCGCCATGATAGTTGAGCGGCGTGGCGGCATCACTGCCCATGGCGATCGGCACTCCTGCCTTGTAAGCCAGCCGCAGTGACTTCTGCGCCGCCTCCTGCGTCTCGTGCATCTTGTCCACAATCCACTGCGGCACGTTCGAGGTGTCGCCCTCGATCACATCCAGGCCTGCTTTCAATGTGGGGACGAGGAACACGCCTCGGCGGGCCATGTCTTCGATCACGTCAGGGTCCTGGTAAAGAAAGGTGCCGTGCTCGATGGAATGGACGCCCGCCTGCACCGCCTTGCGGATTCCATCGATACCGTGTGCATGAGCCGCCACCCGCCGGCCGAATTTGGCGGCCTCCTCGACCGCCACACGGATCTCGTCAGAGTTGAAATGCGTCGCGCCCGGGACGCCGTCCCGAACCAGCACCGCGCCGGTGACGCCCAACTTGATCAGATCCGCGCCGTGTCTGATTTGCTCACGGACAGCTTTGCGAACCTCCTCTGCCCCATCCGCAATTCGATACATGCCTTCATAATGATCCGCACCCGACTCGCTGATTGAAATGAAGCGGCCGGCCAGCGCCAGGCGCGGGCCGCTGAACTCACCGCGTTGGATGGAGCTTCTTACGGCGAATTCAAGTTCATTCCACCCTCCCAGGTCGCGCACGCTGGTAATGCCCGCCGCGAGGTTCCTGCGTGCATTGTTCAGAATCTTCAACGCCATCGACCCGTCATCCGCCTTGAATTGGCTGTCCGGCTCACCGCTGCCCGAAAGATGGACGTGACAATCGATCAATCCAGGCAGGAGATATTTTCCGCCGAAGTCAAGGTTGATGATGTCCTCTTCAAGCGAGGGCTGCCATTTATGGGCTTGACCGGCGTAAACGATCCTGCCGTTGCGCACGCCGACGGTGGCATCGGGAATAGGCTCACGACCGGTGCCATCGATCAGGCTGATGTTCTGAAAGGCGATCAATGTATTCATGATTTGGGTGCCCGATTATCAAGCCGGAGCGTATCTCGCAAGCCGGCGACCGCTAACATCCAGGAAGGCAAAGCCTTTCCTCATGAGATTCAGTATACAGGCGAACAAACGATTGGGCAAGCATCGGAACCGATATAATCAGGGCTTGCTTCAGGTAAATTCGGGCAATACCCATGAGCCGCTAAAGTGGCGAAGCAGTGCCAGGAAATCCATGCCGACATAATTGTCCTCCGAGGTCTATAATAAATCACAATGATGCTGCCTGAACTTCATTACAACGCCAAGGCCACGCTCGGAGAGGGGCCGGCTTGGGATGCCCGGACCCAGACTTTGTATTGGGTCGATGTGTTGGAAAAGCGCATCTACGCCGGATCGAAATTATTCCTTCAATTGGATGATTTTGTTGGCTGCCTGGCGCCGCGTAAAGATGGCGGGCTCGTGATCGCTCAGCGCTTCGGTTTTTGGACCTTTGAGCCGGACACCAATCGACTTCTAACGCTGGCGTCTCCAAAGGGTGAGCCCTCCAATAACCGCTTCAACGACGGAAAATGCGACCCGCGCGGGCGTTTCGTAGCCGGGACGATGGATCACAACGAGCAGGAAGCCAGCGGCGCACTCTATTCGCTGTCCCCCGAAGGGCGCCTAAAAAGACTTCTTAAGGAGGTCCGGATCGCCAACGGCCTGACCTGGTCCCCGGATCTCAAAACTCTATACTTCATTGATACGCCTACACGGGAGGTCAAGGCCTTTGATTACGATATCGAGACGGGCCAGATCGCCAACCCACGCGTGATCATTCATTTCGAAATCACTTTTGGCTGGCCGGACGGCATGACCTCCGATATGGACGGCAATTTATGGATCGCCATGTGGGGTGGAGCGCGGGTTACCCAGTGGAAGGCCAACGGCACGCTATTGGAACAGTTCGGCATCCCGGCCTTGAACGTAACCTCGTGCGTGTTCGGCGGCTCTGACATGAATGAACTGTTCGTAACCACTGCCCGCGTCGGCATGGATGCGGCGGCATTAAGAAATACCCCCAGGCCGGAGGGGTATTTCGCATGCAGACAAATTTGACGGGGATGCCTACGTTCGAGTTCGGGGGCTAGCTCATTTCTTCAAATCGATCGTTCGAACCAGTTGATAGTCCGAGACGGGAGATTGTTCGGTTTTTTCCCAGACCGTGTGACATCTGCGGCAGCGGAACCTGATGACTTCGAACTCGGTACAGCCGGCTGTAGATGTCGATGTAATGCTCCATCCACTCCACGCCGCCATGCTCGATCTCCACGCACTGTTCCTCGTTGTGCACGTATCTTCGGCCGATCTCTTCCCGGTTGAACAGTAGGGGGCTGTTGCATTTCTTACAGGCGCTTTCTTTGTAGAGGCGTATGTACACGAAGGCTGAGGCGTAAATCGTGGAGATGGCAGCGGCAGTGGTAATAGACGAAGCAGAGACGTGCAGTTCAAAGAGCACACAGGTCCAGAACAGCCATGCCAGGGTGAAGATCGCAAGCCATTCCAATAGGAAGATGGCGTGGTTCTTCCTATGCTCTTGTTCTGCAAGCCAATCGTGAATCGAGGTGACTATCATCTTTTCCGTCCGGAAAACACACGCGGCCAATCGCGGCGGCAAACATAATAACATGGCGGCCGGCCGTCGGCCGCATATTTAGTATAGGACGGATTGCTCTGGAAATCAACGTAATCTTCGTCACATGTACCCGTGATTTGGAGTAACGTTATCCAAATGCGAAAAATGAGATTTTGGAGTTCACTATCCGGCGGATGCAGTCAGCTCGCGTTTTTGCTGTGCGGCGCGCCATCGCGCACCGATCAAATCAGCCAGATTGACCGCAGGCACCAAACCGCCTAGCCCGCGTGCCACTTGGTTCAGAAAACCCGGTATGACGATTGCCTGCCCGCGCATCGCGGCTTCTATGGTTTTATGCGCCACGGCGCCAATATCCTGTGTCGTGAGCTGTCCCATAATACCCTGCGCCTCGATGGCCGCGATGCACTCCGTGGTTGTGGGTAGGCCCGCGGGACACAGCACGGTTACCGTGACGTTCTGCTCCCGCAGCTCGTTTCGCAGCGCCACCGAGAAATCCAGCAGGAAGCGCTTCGAGGCTGCGTAGGTGGCTTTCACCGGCATCGAGAAGAACGCGGCCAGGCTGGATACGTTCACGATTCGAAATGGGACTGTCTGTTCCTTGTATGCAAGCAGGAAATGCGTCGTCATCAAAGTGGCCTCGATATTCAGCCGCAGAATGCGTGTGATCTCTTCCGGGCTTCGTTCAAGAAACAAGCCTTCATGGTCGAGCCCGGCCACATTGATAAGCCCGCGAAATCTCCGCCCCGACTCCCTTATGTCGTCGAAGATCTGTCCCCGGGCGGCCGCGTTCGTCAGATCTCCCGCCTTATGACGCGCATGCACGCCATACGTCCGCGCCAGGCCGCGCGCCAACAACTCCAGGCTTTCGTCTCGCAAATCGGTCAGGAAAAGGTCCCAGCCGCGGCTGGCGCATTCCGTTGCAAACGCCTTTCCCAGCCCGCCCGTTGCGCCCGTGATCAGAAACATGCTGCTCATGCCGGCTCCTTTAGCATCTGTGATTGACTTGGTTGTCGCAACTATACCACGAACGGGTCCAAAAATCAATCAACTGTTTGAAACATTAGTTTCAAACAGTTGACAGAATATGGGTTTCGATGTAAGATCTCGTCAAAGGCAGGGTCGTTGGGATGAACACCTCGCTCAAGGAAAAGACTTTCGTCGTTACGGGGGCAACCTCCGGGATTGGCTTGGCCGTCGCGCACGGCCTGGCTCGAGAGGGCGCTTCGGTGATCGGAGTTGGTCGTTCGCCCGAACGCTGCGAACAGGCGGAGACTCAGCTGCGTAATGGCTTTCCCGGTTGCAGACAGATCGCATTTCTGGTCGCCGATCTTTCCATTCAAGCCATGGTGCGAAACCTTGCTGACGACATTCACACTACGCTTCAAGCCTGGCATGCGCCTGCCGTGCACGGCCTGATCAACAACGCAGGCACGGTCCCCTTTTGGCAGACGTTGACCCCTGAAGGATTCGATACCCAATGGGCCGTAAATCATCTGGCCGCATTCTTGCTGACCCTCGAATTGCTTCCGCTTCTTAAGGCGGCGCCCACGGCCCGCGTGGTTACGGTTAGTTCAGACTCGCATTACAACACCCGGCTGAACTGGGAGGATATCCAGCTCCGCAGGCATTACAGTCCTCTACGGGCCTATTGCCAGACCAAGCTGGCAAACGTCCTTTTTACGGCCGAACTTAACCGCCGTCTCGGAAACCGCTCGAGCGTCCGTGCATTTGCCGCCGACCCTGGGCTTGTAAGAACCGACATCGGGCTGAAAAGTAATTCGGTTGTGGCGCGTTGGGTTTGGAGCGTGCGCCGGCGAGGCGGCATTTCTCCGGAAGAATCTGCCAACGGCATCCTTTTTCTTGCGACCGAACCATCCATCCAGAATTCAAAGGAAATTTACTGGAAGCATGCACAGCCCAGGGTTCCCAGCGCTTATGCGCTCAACCCCCAGGCTGCCGGGCAGCTTTGGGAGCTTTCCGCCCAGATGTGCGGCCTCGAAAGCACGCCGGTGGTTTAGCACATGCAGGCCGCTCTTCCCCCCTCCGCCGAGGGCGGATTCAATTCGCAAAGCAATCTCGCCGTTTCCAGGAAGGATAGCGAAAGGCAGCGTATGCCGGAAAAGACCGCCACCCAGAAATTGATACTTGAAGCCGTTGTTGATTGCATTGAGAAATACGGCATAGATAAGGTAACCACCCGCCGGATCGCGCAGCAGGCTGGCACGAATATTGCCTCCATCAACTATTACTTTCGGTCAAAAGACGAGCTGATTAATAAGACATTGGCGATGACCATCAATCATATGATGGAAGATATCTTCGCAATGCTTGATAACCCGCAGCTTCCATTCGAGCAGGCATTGAACGACGTGTTCTTTTATCTGATTGACGGTACATTACGCTTTCCCGGCATATCCACGGCGCATCTCTACAAGGCGGTCATCGAACGAGAGTACGATTCTCCCAGTGCACGCGGCTTGAACCGGGTGTTCGAGCGTTTGTCACAGCGGGCAATTCAGGAATTTCCCCGGCGTGACCCGAATGAGCTGAAGCTGCTCCTGGCGCAAATCCTTTCTTCGATCATGTTTACCATGCTTGCCCCCGATTTTTTCCCGCTGCCATCGAAATATCAATTGACCAGCTCAAAACACGCAACGCTGCTTGCGCAGCGTTGCGTGACAACATTTCTCGCCTCGGCATGACTTTACGAGCCGGATTGCTCACCCGCCGAAGACAGGGATCGTGGGCGATCTTCGATGGTTACAGCCTGCGGCCCTTTCGAAGATTACTTGCCGCCTTTTAGGTTGGTGCGTCGGATCAGCTTATAGGAGGAGGCCATCGATCTCTCCATTTCATCCCACACGGAATGACATCTGCGGCAGCGGTATCTCACCATCTCGACGCGGTCAATGCCGCTGTAGGTATCGATCCAATGCCCGATCGATTCTGAACCGCCGTGTTCGACCTCGACGCAGCGCTCCTCGTCATGGATGTGCCTTCGACCGATTTCTTCCTGGCCCAATGGCAGGAGACCCTTGCACTTTCGGCATCTTGTCACGCTTAACAATCGCGCATAGATGAGGGTGCAGGCATATAGGCTGGAGAGCACCACCGCGGTCACGGCCGAAGTAAACGAGGGGTGTACTTTGAAGAACAGCAGCGTCCAGAATAGCAGGGCCAGCGCGAACAGGAAGAGCCATTCGAGCAGGAAAATGGATAAGCTTCTCTTTCGCTCCTGCGCTGTAAGCCAGTCCGGCTTTGAGTAGACTGTCATAGTTTACCAATAAGCTTTCTGTTCAAAACGCGCTGCCGATAAATTACGGATAAATCGCTTGCTAACCCCGGCCATAGAGCCTGATGGAGCTCGAAGCAAAACGCGCCTTTTATGACCTCTTCACGGCACCCAATAGCTGGGCAATGGCGTCTATGATAGCAAACGATGTCCCCCGCGCGCCGCATAATTAGAATTTGCTAATGGATATTGAAAATTTCTTTCGTTCAGTAGAACGGCCTTGCTGGCAGGATGTTATGGGGTTGAATTGGGCAGTCTGCTTTGCGTGGCGCATCTATCAACGAGCCATCTCAAGAATGCTCCAGTGTCATCGCGGAGCTTGCTTTGCGACCAAAGGTCCGCAGCCGGAGGTTTGCGGAGAGGACCCAGCGAAGCGTAGGGAAGCAATCCCGCAGCTTGGCCTAACGTGCATTTTGAGAGCAGTTCTATACAAGAAACTTAATTAACCCCAAACTTAAGTTGCCAAGTTCCAAGGTTGCATAATCTTCAGAAAAAAGGTACGAACGGCGCTGCGCGCCGTTCGTACCTTTTTTCTGATCAACCCCCCTTCCCCGTGGGAAGGGGCGGGGGGATAGGCTCACTGGATGGCTGTACCAGCCAGATTATGAGATTCGGGGTGGATCATCTTCATTACTTCTCGACCTTTTCCGGCACAACCGGCGAGCCCGTCGGAACGCCTTTTCGCAACTGGTCCTCCTGCACGGTCAGGACGCCGTTGCGGACCTGGTTCAGTACCTTCTCAAGATTGTCCTGCAATTGCACCAGCGTATCCACCACGTAATCGTCGGCATCGCGCCGCGTGGCTTCCGCGTCCGCGCGTGCCTGGGCCAGGATCTGCTCGGCGCGGCGCTGGGCCTCGACGACGATATTATCCTTCGCGGCGATCTGCTCGGCCTTGTCGCGCGCCAGCACGATCGTGCGGTCGGCCTCTTCCTGCGCCTGGGCCAGGAAGCGGTCGCGCTGGGACAGCACCTGCTGGGCCTTCTTCACTTCGTCGGGGATGACGATGCGCATCTGGTCGATGATCTCCAGCATGCGGTCCTCGTCCACCACCACATTGTGCGTGAAAGGCACAGCCTTGGCGTCGTTGAAAAGCTCTTCCAAGCGGTCAATCAGCTGCAGGATGTCCATAGGTTCCTCCGCACAATTCGCGGCGGTTATGTCTTATTATATATCAATCTCGCAAGGCATTGGGAGGGGAATGTTGATCCCCCAGAGTGGTCACTTTTGCCCGTAGCGCTTTGTCCACGTGAGGGCGGCACCATGCTGGAAACATCGCCGCCCAGGGTGGCAATCTCGCGCACCGTGCTGGACGAGAGGAAGGTGTGCTGCTCGGCCGTGATCAGCGCCACCGTCTCGATGTCCGTGGCCAGTCGCTGATTCGCCAGCGCCATGCGGAACTCGAACTCGAAGTCCGAGAAGACCCGCAGCCCGCGCACGATGCACCTGGGCATCCATCTTGCGGGCAAAGTCGATCGTCAGGCCGCTGTAGCCCGTGACCTTGATCTTGGGATTGTCCTTGAAGGCTTCCCTGACCAGCGCCATGCGCTCGTCGGGCTCGAACATCAGGCTCTTGAGCGGACGGTCGTAGACGGCCATGATCACTTCGTCGAACAGGCGCGCGGCGCGCTCGGCGATGTCGATATGACCGTAGTGGATGGGGTCGAACGTGCCGGGAAACAATGCTTTAACCATGATTGTCCAATTCAGTCTTTCAGTCGATCAGTCTGATGTCCGCTAACTCACATCACCTTTGCCTTCGCCCCAGAAGCGCTGCAGGCTTCCGCCAGCAGGGCTGTCTTCGGGTTTCCCCAGATCGGGATCTTCTTCGAATAGCTTTTGCGCCTGAACGCGGGCCTTCTCGATCAGCTGCACATCGGTCAGGCTGGCCATGCGCAGGCCGGAGGCATAGCCCGATTGGCGCGTGCCGAGGAATTCGCCGGGGCCGCGCTGCTGCAGGTCGCGCTCGGCCAGCACAAAACCGTCGTTGGATTCCGCCATGGCCTGCAGGCGTTCGTTCTCCGCCGCATCTTCATGGGTGGGGATCAGCAGGCAGTACGACTGCGCCGAACCGCGCCCCACGCGGCCGCGCAGTTGGTGCAGTTGCGCCAGGCCAAAGCGGTCGGCGCCTTCGATCAGCATGACGCGTGGCGTTGGGCACGTCCACGCCCACCTCGACCACCGTGGTCGAAACCAGAATGTCGTACTGCTTGTCGCGGAACTTGAGCATGGTCTCGTCTTTTTCGTCGGGCTTCATGCGTCCGTGCAGCAGTCCAAGTTTCAGGTCGGGGAAGATTTCTTTCGAAAGGACTTCGTAATCATCCACCGCCGCCCGCAGGTCTTCCAGCTTCTCGCTCTCTTCGATCAGCGGATAGATGACGAAGGCCTGGCGTCCATCCTTGATCTGGCCGCGGATCAACGTGTAGGCGCGCTCGCGTTCCTGCGGACGCAGCACGTGCGTATTGACCGGCTGGCGGCCCGCCGGCATCTCGTCCATGACCGACAGATCCAGATCGCCGTAAAGCGTCAGCGCCAGCGAGCGCGGGATGGGCGTGGCGGTCATGACCAGCAAGTGCGGGTTTGTGCCTTTGGAGCGCAATTCGGCGCGCTGCTCCACGCCAAAGCGATGCTGCTCGTCGATCACGGCAAATTGCAGGTCGGTGAATTGAACCGGCGGCTTCGATGACCGCGTGTGTCCCAATCACGATCTTGATGCTGCCGTCCGCCAGTCCGCTGCGGATTTCTTCCTTCTCGGCTTCCGGCGTGTCGCCGACCAGCAAGCGGATCTCGGCCGGTTTCAAGATGCCGTCCTCGCCCGCCAGCAGGTCGATGAAGCTGCGATAATGTTGTTCCGCCAGGATGCCGGTCGGAGCCATGATGGCGGCTTGCGCCGCGTTGCCATTCGGATGCGATCATGCCGGCGCCAAGGCCGCGACGACGGTCTTGCCGGAGCCGACGTCGCCTTGCAAGAGCCGGTTCATCGGCTTGCCCGAAGTCGAGGTCGGCGCGGATATCGGTGAGGGCGCGCTGCTGGGCGCCCGTCAGGGTAAAGGGCAGGCGGCTGATACGCGTGCTCAGCCATTCGTCCGGGACTGGAGAAGCGACGCGCTTCCACTTGTTTCCAATCGCGCTTCTGTCGCAAAACCCCCATCTGCAGGAAGAAGATTTCGTCGAAGGCCAGGCGCTCGCGCGCAGTCTTCAACTTGTCCTGCGTTTCGGGGAAGTGCGCCTGCAGCAAAGCCTGGCCCAGCGGCATGAGCCGCGCAGAGGAGCGAACGCTTTCTGGCAGAGAATCCACGACGGCTGGCGCCCAATAGGTGACGACCTGATTCATCAGGCCGCGCAGCCACTTCTGAGTGATCCTGGCCGTCAGCGAATAGATGGGGACGATGCGATTGGTGTGCAGATGCTCGACGTCCACCGATTCCCAATCCGGCTGGTTCATGACGAGGCGGCCAAGATATTGGTCCACTTTGCCGGAAACGGAAATCTGCTGGCCCTCTCTGAGGCGGTTCGCCATCCACGGCTGGTTGAACCATGAGAGGCGCAGCACGCCGGTGCCGTCGCCGAGGATGGCCTCGACGATGCGTCGCCGAGCCGCCGCGGATGGGCCGTGTATGCACGGATTGGATTGTGCCGATCACGGTCACCTGTTCGCCGTACCACAGGTCTCTTGATCGGTTTGAGTTGGCTGTAATCTTCGTAGCGGCGCGGGAAATAATAGAGCATGTCGCCCAGCGTGCGCAGCCCCAGGCTTTCAAGGCTGGCGGCATGTTTTGGTCCCACTCCCTGTAGAACGGTCAGAGGCGCATTGAGCGCGGCCGGAGTCTGGCTGTGCCGTCCGCCGGGAGCGGATTCGGAGCGCGAGGGAGGGGATGGCCGCTGCCGCGCAGGAACGGGATGGGGCCTGGTTGGTGCGGACTCGGTCAGGCCAGGCCGCGGCTGCGAAGCTTGTTGCGACGCACTCTGCGACGCACTTTGCGACGCACTTTGGAGTGGGTTCTCAGGCGCGGCGGCCTGCTCCGTATTCTGTTGCTCTGTTGAAGGTGGCGGCGGCGTGACATTCTGTGGGGTCGCCGGGCCACGCCGTGGCGCGGGTCGTGGCCTTTGCGCCGCTTCGGGATAGGTGTCTCCGATACGCTTCCACAGGCCTTTCAAGGCATCGGCGCGCGACTTCGGGCTGAGGCCCGCGTAGGACCGCAGCCGTGTGCTGACGGCTTGAACGATCTCTTCCTGGATCCCATCGGCGTGGGCCTCGCCCTCCCAATAATCGAGCATCTTCGCCAACCCGCCGATGATCGCGCTGTTCTGGTATCCGTTCTCATGTTCGAGACGGAAGAATTTACGTAGCTTCTCCAATGAAGGCTGCATGAGAATTATTGTATCATGCGGAACGCGCGCGACTTCCGAAATTCCGCCGGTCTTTGGTGCTTCGGAAGTCTGCTTTATGCCCCCAAAGTTGCGTGGGAGCGCCATTCGCAGAGCGGCCAAGAACTCTATCGGAGCGTTTCTCGCAGAAATCCTGCTCCCAGTCGTCCGGGGAATCGACCTTGACATATATAAGAATCTTATGTATAATAATATTATATAACAGCGACAAGGAAAACAGCATGACCAACCTGCAACAATTGCGAAAAGGAAGCACGCCCCTACTGATCCTCAGCGTTCTGGCTGCTGAAAAAATGTACGGTTACCAGATCATGCGTGAATTGGAACGCCGCAGCCAGGGGTATTTCAGCATGACCGCCGCCCTACTCTACCCCGCATTACACCAGTTGGAAATGGATGGTTTGCTGAAGAGCGAGTGGCAGGCAGGACAGGGAAGGCGAAAACGCAAGTACTACGCCATTACCCCGAAGGGCCGAAAAGCGCTCGTAGCCAACCGGGCGGAATGGACGCGTTTCATAGCCAATCTACAACAGGCCTTATTGCCTTCAACGGACATCTAGAAGGCCGGAGGCGGTGATGGAAGAATATCTGCAAGCTCTACGTAAGCAGCTCAAAGGCTTCCCGCGCGAAGAGCAGGCCGCGTTGATCGAAGAGATTGCGAGCCACATTGAAAGCGGGGAGACCGACCCGGGATTGGGAAAGAAACCGGAACAACACGACAACAAGCTGCGGTCCGAGTTGGGTTCTCCTCGAGAGTTGGGAAAAGGCTTCAAAACGATTTATCGTCCCGATCGGTGGATTGATTTTTTCTTGGTTGTTATCCCTTTGTTCATAATCGCATATCTCAACGAATTGCTCCTCAAAGATTATTATGTTTACGTTGCCCGAGTGGACGTTTTGGTGGGCTTGCTATTAATCGCCGTAGGACTTTGGCGGCAATCTGCTCTCTTGACGCTATTTTGGACAACGGCTCGCGTGACCCAAATTACTGCCATGTTATTGGTCGCGCACGGCTATTATGGCACTACACAGACCGTTTTTTACTCCTTCATTGCGTTTGGTCTGATATTGTTGTGGGGTCGGATTGTCTGGCAGAACCGTCACGACGTCTTGATTGTCCTATATGCTCTCCTTCCATTAGTCCTATGCGCGGTTGGCCTGATTCTCGATGCAATTCACCCTGGCATCGTTCTATCGCATTACAGTTTGCTCGTCGATAGGCTGCTCTGGAGTATCTACACGGCCGGATACACGGGCGGATCTCTTGGGTTTTACGGTCTTATCCTGGCAATGGCCTTGTTTTTGCTGGCCACAAACCGCAGTCTTCGCTTCCTGGGTCTGGCCGTATGGGGACTGGTGGCCGGTTTCGGTCGTCAATACTTGGACTTAAATGTTAGCTACCGTAATCAAGGTTATCAAGGACCCATGGATCAGCCGGTTTACGTTTTCTGGATCATTTTCCCACTCGTTATCGTATTGTGTGGATGGTGGCTGGATCAGAAAAAGAGGATGCAATTCCAATTAGCGGTATAGATACGTAAGTATAAACTTCCGAAGTCTGCTTTGGGCCCCCACCGCCAACCAGGCGGAATGGACGCGTTTCATAGCCAACCTGCAACAGACCTTTTTGCCTTCAACGAGCAATTAGAAGGCTGGAGGAAGTGATGGAAGATTATCTGAATGCTCTGTCCAGGCAACTCAAAGGATTCCCACCCGAAGAGCAGGCTGCGTTGATCGAAGAGATCGCAAGCCACATTGAAAGCGGGGAGGCAGACCCGGGGATAGGGCAAAATACGGAACAGAGGAGGAAAAGACTCATGGCCGAATTGGGTTCTCCTCAAGAGATGGGCAAGGGCTTCAAGGCCATCTATCGTTCGGGCGGATTAATAGACTATCTATGGATTGCCATTCCTTATGCGCTCTATCCATTTCTCAATATGTTGTACATTAATATGAGGTTGGATCTACGTTTTGACATCCTGCTTCATTTGCCATTGATCGCCATCGGGTTATGGCGAAGATCGGCGCCCCTTGCCTTGTTTTGGATCATTACCATTTCTGGTCAACTGCTATATATCGCCACACAAGGTTATTGGCAGGGTTTTTGGTATTATGGCATCCAGACTGTTATCTGGGCTTTGCTTTTATTCGGCTTACTCATCCTGACCGGAATGATTATCTGGAAGAACCGTCACGACGCATTGGTTGTTATGTTCGCGCTCTTACCGTTGTCCATGCTGGTCTTTGGCAATCTCCTGGCAATCTGGCGTCCCACAAGTCACACTGTCTATAGCTCTTGGGACGTGTCGCTTTTGAATATATTCCTGGAAATCAGAGGCCTTGCGTTCTACGTACCGTTTGCGACCATGGCCATGTTCTTTCTGCCCGCGAACCGCAACATTCGTTGGATGGCACTTTTGATATCCGGATTATGGATCGGTTTGGGCCGTGATTATCTTCTGGAGTATCAAACAGGGAACATAGCCTTTATGGCTCATTGGGTTCACACTCTTTGGGCAATTCTTCCCCTAATCATTGTGGCTTTTGGATGGTGGCTGGACCAAAAAAAGAGGCTGCAACTCCAATTGGCGTTATAAATATGGCGGTGTAGACTTCCGAAATCTGCTTTACGCCCTCACCGCCGCGAACCCCAGCGCATTCGGCCCGATATGCGTGCCGATGACCGGCGTGGCGTTCACCAGCAGGATATCCCGCGGCAACGACTGGCTCGTTTCATTCATTAGCTGATTCAAAAACTCGCGGGCCCGGGCCTCGGCCGCTGTGTGCATGATCGCCAGCCGTTCGAACCTGCCGCCTGACCGGAAGAACTGGGCCATGCGCTCGTTGGCTTGCTTTGTCGTCCGCACCGCGCCGATAGCCTTCACCAGCCCCTGGCTGACCTCGATGATCGGCTTGATCCGCAGCACGCCTCCCAAAATCGAAATGGCGGCGGGAACCCTTCCGCTGCGCCGGACGTATTCCAGCGTGTCGAGGGCCGCGAAGAGATGCAGTCGGCGTCGCGTGGATTCGATGGCCTCGAGCGCCGCCTCCAAGCCTTGCTCAGCGGCCTCAGCCGCGGCCAACGCCTGGAAGCCCAGGCCCATCGAAAGTGACATGCTGTCCACTACCGTCACACGTTTCGGAAATTCATTGGCGGCTTGTCCGGCCGCGCCGAGGATCGAAGTCAATGGCCCGGCCGCATGGATGGATACGACGGCGTTGCAGCCTTCGCTCAACAGCCTTTCATAACGCGCCGCGAATTCCCCGATGGACGGCGCGGCAGTGGTCGGTGGTTTCTTGAAATCCGGCAGTCGCCGGTAGAACTCGTTGCGGGAGAGGCCGCTTCCGTCCGCGTATTCCTCTCCGTCCAAGATCAGGATGGCTGGCACGACCTCGATACTGTATTGTTCGATCAAATATGGGGGAAGATCGCACGTCGAATCGGTAACCAGACCCAGTTTCATCGCAATGGACTTAGTAGATTAGCAATCGGTAGACAATCCAAAGTCCCACTGGCAAACTACTTCCAATTTACGAATCTGCCTATTTACCAATCTACCGATCCCCAATGTACCAATCTACCATCCCCCTCACTCGATCGAAAGAATGAACTGATAGTGCGGCTGTCCGCCGTCCTGCAGTTCAAGCTCCAGGTTGGGATATGCCTCTCGCACGACATCCACCATGCGATTGGCCTCGCCCTGGCTAACATCCTCGCCGTAGATCAGGGTGATCAGCTCGTGTTTCTCGGCCTTGGCCTTCTTTAATAGGTGGAGCACGCCGTCCTCGACCGACTTGGCCGAGGCCACCAGTTTGCCGTCCAGCAGCGCGATCACCTGGCCTTCCTTCACTTTTATGCCGTCAATTTCTGCTGATCGCGTGGCCAGCGTGATCTCGCCCGTCTTTACCGACGCCAGGGATTTTGCCATCTTTTCGACAACGGCCTCCAGCTCGCCGTCCGGGTTGTGGACAAGCATGGCTGCCAATCCCTGTGGAACGGACTTGCTTGGCACCACTGCCACGTCCTTGACCGTCACCTCTTTGGCCTGGTTGGCCGTCATCACGATATTCTTGTTATTCGGCAGGATGATGATTCTTTCAGCAGGCAGGTTTTCGAGCGCCGTCAGGATCTCCTGCGTGGACGGGTTCATCGTCTGCCCGCCCTCGACGATGGCCGCCACTCCCAGGCTGGCAAAGATGCGGCTCAACCCGGGACCCGGCGAAACGACCACCACCGCGATCTGGTTCGGTTCCACCTTCGCCAGTTCAAGTTTCAGGCCCTTGGTTTTGCTGCTCACCTCATCCATCTGCGCGATGAGATTCTCCATGGCGACCTTGGTGATCGTGCCGATGCTCATGATGTAGTCAATGGGTTCGTACCGCTTATCGGTCGGGACGTGGATATGCATGCGATACATGCCTTCGCCCTCGCCCACCTGGATCGAAGTACCCATCTCTTCGAGCCGGTTATAGAACTTGCGGAGCTCGAACTGGTTGTTCGGATAGAAATCTACGACCACTTCGTAATCCTGCCCCTCCTCGACTTCTTCCATGGCATTCTCGAAATGCAGGGATGAAAGCGGCTGAGCGGTTGCAAGCGGCGTATCCAGCGGCTCACCATTGATGTGTCGCAACATGCCCTCCAGAATGAAGAATAGGCCCTTCCCGCCCGCGTCCACCACACCGGCTTGTTTCAGCACCGGCAGCAATTCAGGAGTATGGCTGACCGAGGCGTCGGCAGCCGGCACGCATTTTTCCAGGATTTCGATCGGGTCCCGCGACTCGCTCCGCTCGGCCTCGGCGGCCGTATCCTTGGCGACCGTCAGGATGGTGCCTTCCACCGGTTTGACCACGCCCTTGTAGGCCGTGTCCCGCGCATCGCCCAGCGACTTGACCAGGTTGGACCCATCGATCACATCGGAGTCCTGCAAGCCGCGCGCAAAGCCGCGCCATAGCTGCGACAGGATCACGCCCGAGTTGCCGCGCGCGCCCATCAATGCCCCCTTCGCCACCAGCGCCGCCATCTTGCCCGCATGCTTCTCGCCCGAATCCTTGATCTCGTTCCAGGCGGAGGTCATGGTCAGCATCATGTTTGTGCCCGTGTCGCCGTCGGGCACCGGAAAGACGTTCAACGCGTTAACGGTTTGCTGGTTGGTCCGCAGCCAGGTCAGGCCGGCCTCAACCAGGCACTTCACGGCCTGACCATCGTAGGGTCGTCTGCGCAGCTTATCCAACCGGGTAGTAGGAGCACTCATCAGCCTGGCTCCTAATCCTGATCGCTGACGCGCAGGCCTGCGACGTGAACGTTGATCTCGTGGATGGGCATGCCCAGTGCCTTCTCGACCTGGAACTTGACGCTGTTAGCCACGCTATCGGCCACCGTGGTAATGCGCGTGCCGTATTCCACAATAATGAAGAGGTCTATATCTATGTTCTCACCGTCGAAACGCACCGACACCCCGCGGGCCGGCTCGCGCGCGATACTTTGTGCGAGGCCCTCCACGATATTCTTCGGCGCCAAACCCACCACGCCGTAAGATTGGAGCGTGGCGTGATACGCAAGCTCTGCCACCGCGGCCGGTGAAACATGGATCCCACCCAGAGATGTAGTTTCTTCGCCCATGATATCCTCTTCGCCCTATTTTACTTCGATTGTGCCAGCCTCCGAACACGCCTCAAGAACCATGATCCCGCTTCCACGGGTAAAACCCGCGTCCTGACATCTTTGGAAAGTCCGGGAGACGAAAACCCCGCCCATGGTCGGAATTATCTTGAATGAGGGCGCTCTTCTATGGTACAATCCCGTGCCCTCAAGAAATGGGGTATTTACTCACAACTGGCGGAAGAACGTCCGGAGAAATACCAAAGGGCGACCTTAATTGGCATCATTGGAAAGGATCGTAGAGAATGGCTAAGTGTGCAAACTGCGGCAAGGCGACTACTTTTGGGCATAATCGCTCTTTTTCTCAGCGCGCTACGAATCGGAGCTTCAAGCCCAATCTGCAGAAAGTAACCATCTTGAAGAACGGGCACCTCATTAAGCAGGTGCTGTGCACCAAGTGCATCAAGGCCCTCGGCAAATCGGCTGTGTAGCAGAGAACGGGAACGACGAAAAAAAAGAAGGTGCCTGGCGGCAATGCTGCCGGGCACCTTCTTTCATTATTAGATCTAGATCGGACGCGCCCCCGTGGCCCGATCCGCCGCGGCGCGCAAGTCTGCAAATCCGGCCGCAATCCCCTGCGGATGGCTGAACAACGCGTGAGCCGACACGAATACGTTCGCGCCTGCTTCTCTCACGCTGGCCAATGTTCTCCGGCATGATGCCGCCGTCCACTTCGAGATACGCCGTGGACTTGATCTCGCTCAACATGCGCCGGACCTGGGCCACTTTGCTCACGGAATCCGGCAGGAACTTCTGGTTTGAAAACCCGGGGTTGACGCTCATCACCAGCACCAGATCGGCCAAAGGCAAGGACCGATTCGAGCGCAGAGGCGGGCGTCCCCGGATTGAGAGTCACGCCTGCCAGGCAGCCCAACGCCTTGATCTCCTGCAGCGTCCTATATATATGAGGGCAGGTCTCCACGTGAACGGTCAGGTGGGAGGCCCCGGCCTTGGCAAAGGCCTCGAGGTAACGCTCGGGCTGCTCGATCATCAAATGCACGTCGAGCGGCAGCTGGCTGGCACGCTTGTACGCCTGGACCAGGAACGGGCCCATCGTAATGTTGGGCACGAAGTGGCCGTCCATTACGTCCACGTGGATCCAGTCCGCGCCCGTGGACTCACAGGCGGCGATGTCCTCGCGCAGGCGCAAATAGTCGGCAGAGACAATCGAGGGGGCAATGAGGTAATTATGCATCTGTGCTTTCCAAATACCCGCCCCGCGTGGCGGGTTATGATTCCTATATCACAGCCATTGGGAGAATGCTCGGGAAATCAACATGGTCGGGGTGGTCTCCCCCGACCATGTTGATTTCCCGATATATTCGGCCGCGCCAAGCGCTGCGCTCTTCCAGTGCTTGGCGCGCCCAAGGAAGTCACGAGACACGGTCATTTTATCGGCGGATTGTACACGAAGTAAACCCACATCCAGAACGGGATCAGGCCTCCCACAGCGATCAGCGCCAGCAGACCCAGGCCCACCGACAGCCAGTCGATGTCGGCCGGCTCTTCCTCCGCAGGGAACACCGGTTGAGGGGGTTCCTCCAAGGCAAAAGTGGGCATCCCCTCGAGCGGCAGCGTTACCGGATCCACCGCGGGGAGGTCGCGCTGTGTGCCAAACTTCATCAGCACGCGTCCGAGTTGGTCGGCCGTCCGATAGCGCGCCGAAGGTTCCTTCGACAGGACCTTCAGAATGATCTCTTCCAAAGCCTTCGGGATGTCGGGGACGTACTCGCTCGGGGGCGTCGGGGTTGCCTCCAGATGCAGGTGAGCCAGTTCTTCGGCAGTCGAGGCGGTGAATGGCAGGGTCCCGGTCAGGATCTCATAGGTCACCACTCCCAGAGAATAGACATCCGAGGCCGGGCTGGGCACGTGACCCGCAGCCTGTTCGGGCGCATAGTATTGCGGCGATCCCCACACCACATCGGTGCGCTCGCCCGGAGTCGAGGGTAGCCAGCGCCCGCGCAATCCCGAAGTCCGTGACCTTGAGGCGGCCGTCGGGCGTGACGAGCATGTTATGCGGCTTGACGTCGCAGTGCACCAGGCCGGCGCGATGGGCGTACCCGATACCCGGCGCAAGCCTGTACCATGAGCGGGATGCCCTGCTCCACGCTGAACCGGCCGCGCTTGCGCAGCAGGGACTTCAAGTCGGTGCCGGGGACCAGCTCCATGACGATGAAGGGTTGGTCGCTGTCGATGCCGAAGTCGTAGACGGTGACGATATTGGGGTGCGACAGGTTGGCTGCGGCGCGCGCCTCGCGGCGGAACTGCAGGTCGAAGTTCGCGTTGCGGCCCTCCTCATCGCGCAAGACCTTGATGGCCACGTAGCGGTCGAGCAGGGTATCGCGGGCGCGGTATACGATGGCCATGCCGCCCGAAGCAAAGCGTTCGAGCAGTTGGTAACGGTTGTTGAGCAGCCGGCCTTCGGCGGGTTCGGTCATCGAGCGGATTATAACGGGGATTAGAAGGTTGGTACATTGGTAGATGGCGGTCAGTAGTCTGGGTGACCTCGGCTGGAAGCCGAGCAGGGAGTAAGCCTACACCTTCGGCTTGCGCAGCTTCGGCTCGCCTTCGGACGCGAGCGACGAGGGTGACCCGCCCCCTTCAGGGATCTGCGACGGCTGCTTGCCGCATGAGCCCGCGTCCCTCATGGGACGCGAGTGGGCGATGTCGGCTTGAGGCCTCCTCGCCCAAGGGTGCGCAGCGGCGGCACGACGCCGAGCAGGGAGTAAGCCTGCACCTTCGGCCTGCGCAGCTTCGGCTCCTCGTGGAGCCGAAATCGGCGAGCTCGCGGGACGCTCGCTCGCCGGAATTGCGCGCCGTTCGTGAAACAACGGGGAACAACTCAAAAAAGTGCACACCTGTGGGAGGGTTACGGGACGGGGAGGAATGACTGGCTATATTTGTGCATTGATTTTTGGAAAGACAATTGCGCGTGCTTTCGCCCGTCATCGGGGCATCGGGCGGAAGACTGGCCCTGCGAGCCAGCAGACCTCCGAGGTCTTAAGACCTCGCAGGTCTTGCGAGCGAAGTCCCGGGAAGAAATGCGCTAAAATTACGAAATACTGGTCTGGGGACAAAATTCTTTTGATCGGAGGCAGCGAACCGCGGGGGTGTCGTGATACTCACGTCCACGGGGACCATATATATGAAAGAGGAATTATCTTTCGATAGGTCTGAAAGGCCTGCCACAGTATGAGCAGGACTTCAACAATAAGCCCCATGGCGCGGGTGATGTCGCTGCGCGACTTCCGGCTGCTGTTCGCCGGCGCAACCACCTCCCTGCTCGGCGACCAGTTCGCCCTCATCGCCACACCCTGGCTGGTACTGAAACTCACCGGCGACCCGATGGCGCTGGGCATCGTCCTGGCGCTGGAGGGGATTCCGCGTGCGGTGTTCATGCTCGTGGGCGGGGCGATCACCGACCGCATCTCGCCGCGCATCGTCATGATCATCTCGGATGTGATCCGACTCGTCCTGACGGCCCTGATGGCGCTGGTCGTCTTGACGGGGGCCGTCCAGATGTGGATGGTGTACGTCTTCAGCCTGGGCTTCGGACTGGTGGCCGGGTTCGCCATCCCGGCGGAGAACAGCATCGTGCCGATGCTGGTCGAAGCGGACGACCTTCAGGCGGGAAATTCGCTGATGATGGGCGTCACGCAGTTGGCCGGGTTCGTCGGCCCGACCGTCGCCGGCATCCTGATCGGGAGTTTGTCCAGCTCGTCGCTGGGGATCGGCCTGGCCTTCGCCATCGACGCCTTCAGCTTTGCCGTGTCCGCCGTGTGCCTGTGGCTGATCCAGACGGTTAAACGGCCTCAGTCTTCGACGGAGTCGGCTGCGAAAGAAAGCGTCTGGGCGTCCATCCTGAGCGGGATGAAATATCTGTGGGGCGACCTGGCATTGCGGATAACGTTCCTGGCCCTCATCGCCGTCAACTTCCTGCTCCTGGGGCCGCTGCTGGTTGGCATCCCGGTGCTGGCAGACCAGCGCCTGCCCGAAGGTGCGGTGGCGTTCGGTATCCTGATGTCCGCCTACGCCGGAGGCAACCTGGCCGGCTATCTGATCGCCGGGTCGCTGCCCCGCCCCGGCGGATCGGCAATGCGAGCCATCCTTATCATCCTGGTGGGAGCGTTTGGCGTAGTGATCGGGGCGTTGGGTTTCATCCCGTGGACCTGGGTGGACTTCGCCTTATTGCTCGTGCTCGGTGTGGGCAACGGCTATATCGCCATCATCCTGTTCACCTGGATGCAGACGCGCACGCCCAAGGACATGCTCGGACGGATGATGAGCATGGTGATGTTCTGCAGCTCCGGGTTGGTGCCGGTCTCGGAGGCGCTCTCGGGCGCGGTCAGCAAATGGAACCTGACGCTGTTGTTCGCGGGCGCCGGCGTATTGGATTTGCTGGTGACGGCCTGGCTGGCCTTCCAGCCGGGGCTGAAGGGCTTGAGCGAGGGCCTGACGGCGGAGGTGGTCACGGCGGATTGATTTGCCCAGACCTCGGAGGTCTTGGAGACCTCCGAGGTCTTTTATGTTCGTATTTCCCTCTGCCCCAATTGGAGTAGGCTGGAAATTCGGCTTCCTCTTATGACAAATGACACATGAAACAGGAGGCGGAAAATCGTAGACTAAGGTGGGGGCTGATTCAGAGCATCTGCTTTGATCGATAATCACAGAGGAGAGTCGCTCATAATGATGGAAAGAGAAATTGGTGATCTCAGTTTTCCTTTATGGCTCATTGGGGATTGCTAATCCGGCCCGATGGCAATCACTCTTGAGGAGCCCGCTTGATCCGCGCCATCCGATCCGACACAGCATCTGGACGGCTCTACTCGACGTAATTCAAGATACAGAAGTCTACCGTACGTCAAAGTTGCGAGTTGACACTTCGCACATATATATTCGCAATGCTCTAGCTGACCCGACAAATAAACCTACTCAAAGCCAAATTTCATGGAGCGCCTCGATTAAATCCGAGCTAGCTAGCCTGTGCAGTTTAATCGAGACCCATGGGCCGATTATGCTGTTTTGTTTCGGCTCATTCGCTTTTGAGTTTGTCCGCCGCACAATTGGAGAACAAGAACGGCAGAAATATGGCTACTGGGGCGCTAGAAAGCTTGGCGATGAATTTCGCGGCCGCATTGGTACCTTGGATCCCAACAAAACCAATATCATTCCTTTGTTGCACCGAAGCATCTCTGGCGGGAAGTTTTTGGAAAGTCATGAGTACTTCTGCGGGGAGAAAGGTGCAAACTATTTCGAGTTTGCGGGGGGCATGATTGCAGACAAAATGCTCGGGTATCGCCAGCAACTTCGCATTTGGATTGAATGAGGCCGCCCAAGATCGCCCGTATAGACGGATGGGGGTCATAACAGGCACTGTGCACATAAGCGGCACGACACGCGCCTTTACATTTTCATGTGTTGGAATCGAGTTGAAATAAGCGTATACTTATACTAGAAACAGGCTGGAATGCAGAGAATCATGCCCCACCGTTGCGGGCTCGTGTCGATTAGGAGGGTTGAGCAATGACCTATGCACAAGAAAATCTAATGCCAAACGAAAGAATTATCTTTTTGGGACGTATTCATCCGGCGATTTTCCTGCCTTCCCTTACCGTATTAGCGCTGACCATAATCCTTTTCGCTTCTGTCTGGATTCCAAGCTCGCCGGAGACTGGCTCCGGGCTTATGCTCTGTTTTGCACTGATCCTAACGATTTCCACGGTGGTGTTAGGCCTGCAGGCGTTTATCATCAAAGCAACGACTGAGCTGGCGGTAACAAATCAAAAAATCATTGCCAAGACAGGCCTTCTCAGGCGACGCACCCTTGAACTTCTGCTTCAAAAAGTAGAAAGCGTGGGCGTTAGCAGAATATCGGCGGGCGTTTGATGGACTTCGGAACCATAACAATCACAGGAACGGGCGGGACTAGAGAGAGTTTTATTGGCATTAGTGCGCCGCTTACCTTGCGGAAGAGGATAAATCAAGTGATACAGGAAAATACTAGAGCTAGATAGGATAGGTCAAACTGGGTTTAAGTCTGAATACGCTTGGTGGTAGGTTCGAATCCTACTGGACTCATCTTTCGCCGCACATATCAAGGTGCAATTAATCTCACGCCACAGCTATCAGACCACCATATTAAGCAATTACACCTGAATGAAGGGATGACTATGAACGTTTATGTAGTTGCCCTATCTGTCCTAATAATGCTATTCATATCTTTGCTTGTCGTAATTTCGGCCAGGATGAAATCCCCGGAAATCGGAGAAGATCAGCCGAACTGGAAAACCCCGGCCGTCCAATGGATGACCATCGCGTATCAGTCAACAATAGCCCATTGGAATGAAATAGACAGCGAGATATGGCAAATATCGACAATTTTTCTCTCTGCTTCACTTGTTATTTTAGGTTGGGTAGTCACCAGCCTGAGAAGCCTGAATTTCAATGTTATTGTATTAGCTGGCACGGCCTCGATTGTCCTCGTTGGAATAGCTACTTTAGACAAGCATAGAATGGGCCGTTTCAACTTGTTACATGCGCAATACTTGAGACGTCTGGAAAAGGGTTTTCTTAAAGTCCGAGAAAGCGGCCAACTATTGGGGATTGCATCACGTTAGGCAAAGGCTGACCACTAAGAGAACCCTAACCTCTTGGGCCACGTCCTTGCATGGGATAACTGATATATATTATGTGATATTCCTAGCATTATGGGTAACACTGATATTCATCGCATACCAGTTGGATATAGTTAATCGCCCCTTCTGATTGGCAATTTTCGGTTTCGAAGTTATTTTGTTAAGGAGTTGTTTCCCCCTCAACCATCGATTTGGCCGAGAGCTACTGTAATAAGGGAATAAGCCTTCCGATCAATGGAGGATTCCAGGCAACAAAGAAAAGGTTAATCGGATGAAGCGCATGATCCCGGCTACCAACGGTTGTGTGCACGTAAAAACCGTTTCTAGGTGCAAGGTCGCTAATCGAGTGCGTTTCTAAATTCCTTATTTGAATAAGATGCCACTTCATCACTACCTCCCTGCTTCCTATCTTGCCCGATTTTCTCCTGATTCTACAACTGAGCCTGTGCGCAACCGGCTCTTAGCTGTAGGAGATAAGAAGAACCAGCGTTGCTTCAACGCGCCAGCCCGAAGGGTTGGATGCATAAGAAATCTCTATACCTTAATAGACAATTCAAAATCGCCAGAACTCGTTGACCAGATATGGACAGAATATGAGCGGCATCTACCGGTGGCCGTCGACAATCTTATTCAAGGAAGACTTACTGCTGAAACCTGGTGTCGGGTGCTCGTCCCTTTTGTAGCCTGTATGCTCGTCAGGGGTCCAGATTTCAATGAACGATTTAATACACGTTCTGAGTTCCTCCGATTACAAAATCCGAAGTTCTCATTAACGCCTGATAACGCCAACGTCGCCCGGCTTATGGAGCTCCAGCGATTACTAGCTTGTGTTCTCGCAGCAAGATGGATTGTGCTTACTGCCTATGGTGGAGAGGATCTAATTACGAACGATTTGGGCTACTCTCCATTCATTCACCCTGAAAATGGTGGCGCCAGAGGAATGGCTATACCGTTAGGAAACAAATCGATTTTAGCAATTGTCCCAGAAATGATGGACCGCCCAATTGCTCGCGCCATAGACGACGAATGGATACCAATAATAGAACACCGGGATCTTTTGCCAGCAAATCATCAGGCCCTAAATAGGGCAATGGCTCAAAACGCCCTTCGATTTGTCTTCGGATCAGACGTTTCTTTGATCCAACAACAAATACAAGGATTAACGCCGGCGCTCTCTTCTCCAGAACCAAGAGAATTAGGCTTTCCAGAAGAATTGTTAAGACCAACATTTGAGTTTACGTGGCATCGGCTCGTCGGAGCGATCCAAAGGCATCCTTCGGAAAAGGATGGATGGGATTTTCGCATGGACATAAAGTCGATGTCAACGGGTTGGTACCCCGCTATCTTTTGGCCGGCAAATCTAGTCGAGTTTCCATCAGCATTGCGGAGGGTTGAAAACACAATCCAGCTAAAGTTCTACGACGCAGAGATCTATTACGACATCAGCCGAATTGGGATGCTAGTAAAAGCGGGAAATCACGAAGAAGCCATCAGTGCGGCCACAGATGGCCTTAGTAATGCGACAACACCCGCCCTCAAGGCGCGTATGCTCACCATCAGAGGTGATGTTTTAGGAGACGTAGGCAGAACAGATGAGGCACTAAAGGATTTAAAATCGGCACTACTGTTGGACGCAGCAAACGCGGAAGTTCGCGTTGATTACGGATGCGCGCTGTTAAGTACTGATCGCTTTACCGAGGCGTTGGACGCGTTTTCAAAGGCGATAGAACTAAATCCAAATCTCGGGCAGGCTTATCTTAACCGGAGTGTAGCCCGATGGAAAACCGGTGACCGTGATGCCGCGGTCGATGATTCGACGGCAGCGATTGATCGTTTTCCTGATGGCGTTGAGAAGGCGGCCGCACTGCTCAATCGAGGCAATCAATTGATTGAGCTTGGCTTAAACGAGAAAGCCGTCGCGGATTTAGCCGAAGCCGCATCCTTGCACGAAGCGCCCTCTGAAAAAGCGATGTGCTTAACGCGTCGGGCGATTGCTTTGAAAGCGGCGGGTCGCGCTGCCGACGCCATTGATTCTCTTAACGAAGCAATTGACATCAATCCCACCGACTCAGAGGCCCATGCCACACGTGGGCAATTCCGATTGGAAAATGGCGAAACATCAAGTGCGCTCTCGGATCTGGACATCGCCATAAAGCGGGCACCGGATCCAACGAGAAAAGCTGAATTGCTTTGGCAGGGAGCTATTTTATACTCTAATTTGTCTCGTTTCACTGAAGCCAACAAACGTTTTGAAAGAGCTCATCGACTCCAGCCGAACAATCCATCTATCCTGCTCGACAAGGGGATATCCTTAGTTAATCAAGGTAACCTGCCGGCAGCCATTAAGGCATTCAAGGCAACTCTGAGAAAAGCGCCCACCAATCCTAAAGCACTGAACAACCTTGGCATTTGTCTGGAGCTCCAAGGAAAACACAAAGAAGCGATATCAGCATACAGGCGTGGATTGACAGCTTCCAGAGAAGACTTTAATGTCTCCAAAATCTACAGGAATATGGCGGTGTCACTTGCTGCTGTTGGAAAATACTCTGAGGCTGAAGGCTCTTTGGAACGAGCAGAATCGATTGAGCCGAAGCATCTACGCACTCAGGTCGCGAGGAGTCGCGTGGAATTCCATCGCGGAAACTACGAGCGGAGTGTCGAAATTCTCCGTCCACTTGGGCCCGAATTACGGCCCTTTATATCGCCCTCCCTGTTGGCAATGGGCCACGAACAGCAAGCTCTAGCCCTTCTTAAAACCTGGCTTGCTAGCTCACCCCCGCCACTTGATCGTTTGATAATCCGTACAGACCTGCAGGTGCTAAGAACGTGGGCCCCAAGTATTCCAGGACTCAACGCCGCTATCTCCCTCCTTGTACCACACTAACAGTAGGCAACTTTCTCGTAAGTCCCAGGCTAGCCATTGTCCCTGCTAACCATGGATTTGTGGGAGGAAAGGCAATTGAGCAAACCGCGGGCATCGAATCCAACTCTGCCAGGCATCTGCATCAGGTGTTGAATTGAGATGCGATCTGCCCTATACTACTGATAATTCGCGGCCCAATGCCCGCATGGACTTCGGTAATCAGATCGCAGAGGCCCATAAGCTGTTGAGCCATCAAACGACGGCTGAGCACTGGGCTTCCCTGGTCTCACCTGTGACGCTAACAAGTCAGTTGCGGTCTTACCCTCCACAGGAGGTCAATATGTCGGGTTATGCTCATCCTGAGGTCCTGGTAGACACACAATGGGTCGCCGACCACCTCGCTGAACCCAAAGTCCGCCTTATCGAAGTTGGCTATGACCTGAGCGATTACAATTCCGGACATATCCCCGGTGCAGTAGGATGGAGCTGGAGCACTGACTTCCAACACCCCATCCGCAAAGATTTGCCGGACAAAGAGGGAATGGAGCAGTTGCTGGCCCGCTCGGGTATCGAAAACGATACAACCCTCCTCGTTTATGGCGCTCGTCGTAACGGGTACGCGACGTTCGCCTTATGGCTCTTGAAAATCTACGGTCATGGCGATGTGCGTGTTATGGATGGAAATCGCGAGAAGTGGTTGGCCGAAGGACGCCCCCTGACGACGGAAATACCGGCGGTCACGCGGTCTGTCTACGTCGCGAGAGAACCTGATTGGGGCATTCGTGCGCTGCGCGACCGGGTTATCGGTTCCATCGACAACCCCGAGCGCACTTTGGTGGATGTGCGTACGCCGGAAGAATATCATGGTGAGTTGTGGGATATGTGGAAATATGAGGCAGAAGCCAGCCAGCGCGGCGGCCATATCCCCGGCGCGGTCAACATTCCCTGGGATATGACCCTCAAAGACGATGGAACATTCAAGTCTGTTGAAGCACTGCAGGCCTTATATGTCGACAATGGCGTTACTTCAGATAAGGAAGTAATCCCGTACTGTATCGTTGGCGGGCGATCGAACCATACCTGGTTTGTTTTGACCTATCTGCTCGGCTATCCCAAAGTCCGGTTGTATGATGGTTCATGGGCAGAATGGAGCACACTGATCGGAGTTCCTATTGAGAAATAAATCGGGGCGTTACACTTGAGACATAGGCATACGGAGGGCACCAGCGACCCGCGGGGGACTGCTTGTTTCGCTTTTCCGTATTCCTGGACGCGGAACGCCCCTACCGGCCTTCGGCCACCTCCCCCATTTTCATTCCACGTTCTTCTCCTCCGGCACAATGATAGCCTTGGCAAACACCGGTCAGGTCAGCACAGATGATTTCAAGAAAATGGGGGCGTCGGGTGGGGGCATTTCCCGCTACAATCAAGCTATGCCGCGCTACCCCCTCCTGCCTCCCCCAAATGCACGTTAGATCTCCAGTCCGATAAATAAAGCTGAACCATCAATTCGTGCATTTGGGGGAGGAGGCCGCCGCAGGTCCGCCGTTCTTCGCGGAAGGCCGGTAGGGGTAGAATCTCGGCATGCCGCCGCGAAGAACAACTCCAACGGGCTATCAGCGGGCACATGAATTGAGGCAACACACCACCCCCGCCGAGACAAAACTATGGGCATATCTGCGCCGCAGTCAGCTCAACGGCGTGCGTTTCCGCAGGCAGCATGCCATCGGGGAATACATTGTGGATTTCTGCTCGCCGTCCGAGAGACTGATCGTCGAATTGGATGGGAGCGGGCATCTGGACAATTCCGAATACGATTCCGAGCGGACAGAATTCTTAAGTCGCGAAGGTTATCGGGTTCTTCGTTTCCTGGAACAAGGATGTGATAAACGATATCGAGGGGGTTATGAGGGATATAGGTCTGGCTCTGAAGCACGAATAAGGACGGCACGGATGCCCCTACCCGGCCTCCCCCATTTTCAATCCACGCTCTTCGCCTCCAGACCAATCTTGGCTTCAGCAAACACTGGTCGGCTGAGCACTAATGATCACAAGAAAATGGGGGCACCCAAGGGTCGGTGCTTCGCGAAGGTGCCCGCAGGGCAGAGGGGGCGTCGGTGCCCGCGCAGTGTATCGAATCGAAACCTTAGTTTGTTATATACTGCAATGGTAGTATCTGCCCCGTTTACCCTGAGAGTGGTACTTTACAGTCATGGAAAGGATAGGTTGAGATGGCTACTTACGTAATGTTCGGGAAATATTCCATAGATGCCACAAAGTCGATCAGCGTGAAACGCACCAATCAAACCATCGCGTTGATCAAGAAGTACGGCGGAGAACTTAAGGCAGGCTATGCCCTGCTCGGCAAGGTGGACCTGGTGCTCGTGGTGGACTTGCCGGATACCGAGCGGGCCATGCAGACCTCGGCGGCCCTGACGAAATTGCTGGGCATCTCATTTACCACGGCGCCGGCCGTCAGCCTTGAACAGTTCGACAAGTTGATGGGTTAGCGCGCTCCGGGCCGGATGTCTATCCGGTTCGCAAAGCGGGTCTGCAAAAAAAGTTTTGATAGAACTTGAACCTCGGACGGTCAGCTTCGAGGCGAGAGTTTTGCCGCGCCACGTGGAGTTGGATGTCGCTGACTGACCTTATCCCCATGCCGTAACTCGCCAGCGGGAAGGACGGGGGGAATAGCCCCGCGGCCGAACGGGGGTTATAGTATTCACATCTGCTTTTATCCATGTCTTGTGTTCAGCGCGTTTTATTGGAGGAGTGAGGCTTATGGACTGGAAGTACAAGCATTTCAATGAAGAGGCGGTCTTCAGTGGATTACACCAGAGTGTTCTCGAGGCGGCTCGCCTCGCCGTGGCCGACTCGCTTGGGGAGATTCAGGACACGGCCGACGGTTTCGTAGCCCGAGGCCACAGCGCCTGGCATCCCGCCGTCGCAACGATCCGGGTCTCGCCCGCTCCAAACGGGACGCAGGTGGCTGTCGAACTGCTCGTGGAACGGGCCGCCATGCGCGGCTATATGCTGTTCGATATCGGGGGATATTACAACGGCCAGATCGATAAATGGTTTGCCGGAATATCGCAGCGTCTCTCAGGCACTCAGGAACAAGCCCTGGTCAGTAAAACCACGTCCGGTGTACAGCTTAGGCGCGGTTTTCTGACAGGATGCCTTGTTTATCTATTGGTGGGAGTTTGCCTGGGTATATTTGCAATCCCGCTGGACCGCGCGCTGTGGCCGGCATCTTCCGGATCGGCCCCGGGACCATTCGCCATTGTGGCATCTCTCCTGGGTCTTTTGGCCGGCGTCGGCGCTTTTCTCTATGTGATGAATCCCGATGCTCCTGCAGCGAAGTCAATCAGGGCGCGACTACACAGAGCCCGGAAGGACGAAATTTAGATGTCTCTGACGGACCTCATCCCCACGCTGCAGCTCGAACGTCCATCTCCAATCGTGAATCCTTGATTCTTCCCGCTGCATACCCTGCCGGGTATTCGAACCTCTGTTCCTCTGCTTTATGCTTTCGAGAATCCTTAAAATCCGAATCGTTTTTACCCGTAGCGGCCCCTGATTTGGAAAATTTATTGATTGAATCCGCCCATTTTACCCGTAGCGTAATGTTTTCGTTCCTCGTTGCCGTTTCGCCCCGGTGCACTTACGGGGTTTTGTCACGCAGAATTATGAGATCGGCCGAGGGATCGGCCGATCTTCGCTGCAGGCTTACCATCTTTCAATTGGCCGTTTGTCATAAAAACTGACAGATTGCCAGGCCCTTTCTGCCTCGGTTATACTGACCCTCACAGGAGTCATGGGAATCCGATGCAAAGCAGCCTGAAAGTGCTGATCCTCGGCGCAGGAAGATTGGCCATCGATGTAGCGGACATGATGGAGGACGTACCGGGCCTGACTGTGGCAGGCTTCGTAGTCAATGTGCCGCCATTTGACCGAGGGTCCACGCTGCTAGGGCGGCCCATATACTGGATCGATGACCTGGCCGATTTCGATGATTCATACACGGCCGTGTGTGCGATTGGCAGCAGCAAGCGGTCCGGGATCATTCAGGCAGCGCAGGAGAAGGGGATTTGCTTCACCAGCCTGGTTCATCCGAGTGCGCGCGTGTCCAGGTCCGCAACGATTGGCGAAGGGACGATTATCAGCGGGGGCGTTCAGGTGGCCGCACAGGCAGCCATTGGGCGGCACGTGATTATCAACCGGGGCGCATTGATCGGCCCGTTCGATGTGATCAACGATTATACGTACGTCGCTCCGGGAGCCAACCTGACGGCAAACGTCACCATCGGATCCCGCACCTGGATTGGGCTGGGCGCGAACATCCTCGAGCGCCTGTCGGTCGGGGACGAGTCCATCGTCGGCGCCGGCTCCCTGGTAACGAAGGACGTGCCGAGCCGCGTAAAGGTGGTTGGGGCGCCGGCCATGATCATCGAGAAAGACATTCAAGCATACTAGAGAGGCGCTGAAAGCCGTACGCGTTTTCTCCCAGCGAGGCCTGCGTGGACTCCGATACCATCCCGGAATTAATCAAGAACCGAGCCGCAGACATGCCGCGGGCCATTGCCATCCTGGGCCTTGCGGGGAAGCCGCTTGATTTCGGCCGGCTGTACGGGCATATCCAATCTGACGGTTGCCGATCTAAACAGGCTGGGGATCGGGCGTAATGACCGGGTGGCGATCGTCCTGCCGAACGGCCCGGAGCTGGCTGTGGCCTTTCTTTCGATAGCCGGCGCGGCGACCTGCGCGCCGTTGAACCCGGGGTACACCGCGGCGGAATTCGATTTCTACCTGTCCGACCTGGGGCCGAAGGCGCTGGTGGTGCAGTCTGGTTCCCAGTCTCCCGCGATCGACGTGGCGTGTGCGCGTGGCATTCCCGTTCTTGAGCTTACGCCGCTCCACGGCGAAGCGGACGGTTTGTTCGCGCTCAACGGCGCTCCCGGACCTGGCCCGGCGTCTCCGGGCTCAGCCCGCGCGAGCGATGTTGCCCTCGTCTTGCACACCTCCGGGACAACCTCGCGCCCCAAGATCGTCCCACTGACGCACAAGAACCTCTGCTCGTCTGCGCGCAACATTGCCCGGACCCTGCAGTTAACTCCGGACGACCGCTGTCTCAACATCATGCCTCTTTTCCATATTCATGGCCTCATGGCGGGCGTGCTGGCTTCGCTCAACGCCGGCGGCAGCGTTGCCTGCACTCCGGGTTTTCTTGCGCCGCAGTTCTTCGAATGGATGGAGACCTTCAAACCCACCTGGTTCACAGCCGTCCCCACCATGCACCAGGCCATCCTGGAGCGGTCCGCTTCCCATCCGGATGTCATCGCCCGGAGTCGATTGCGGTTCATCCGCTCTTCATCCTCCTCGCTGGCGCCCAACGTCATGGAGGAGATGGAGACCGTCTTCAAAGTTCCGGTGATCGAAGCCTATGGCATGACGGAGGCCTCGCACCAAATGGCGAGCAATCCAATGCCACCCGGCATGCGCAAGCCGGGATCGGTAGGGATCGCGGCAGGTCCCGAGATCGCCATCATGGGCGAGCATGACGCCAGATTGCGACCCGGCGAGGCCCTCGGGGAGATTGTCATCCGCGGTCCGAGCGTAACGCTGGGTTACTCGAACAACGCGGAGGCCAATCAGAAATCGTTCACGAACGGCTGGTTCCGCACGGGCGACCTGGGCTACCTGGACGCCGACGGCTATCTGTTCATCACGGGCCGCATCAAGGAGATCATCAACCGCGGCGGAGAAAAAATTTCGCCGCGTGAGGTCGACGAGGTATTTCTGGGTCACCCCGCCGTGGCTCAGGCCGTGACGTTCGGCGTGCCGGACGTTCGGCTGGGAGAAACGGTGGCCATTGCCGTGGTGCTTAAGGATGCCTCCGTGTCCCAGGACCAGCTCCGGAAATTTGCCGCCGACCGCTTGGCGTTCTTCAAAGTTCCCGAACGAGTGCTGATACTGGACGAAATCCCCAAGGGGGCCACGGGCAAGATCCAACGCATCGGGTTGGCATCGAAGCTCGGGTTGGTCGAGAATGCCTCAGCGAGTTCAACTCCAGCCATCGAGTACGTGGCGCCGCGAACGCCGGTCGAAAAAGAAATAGCGGAAATATGGCAGCAGGCGCTGGGTCTCCCAGGAATAGGCCTGAAAGAGCCTTTCCTGAGATCGGGGGAGACTCCATGCTGGCGACCGTAATCCATTTCAGGATAGAGGAGAAATATGGCATTCAGGTGCCGCTCGTGGACCTGTATGCCGCTTCTACCGTGGCCGATCAGGCAGCGCTCATCGAGGGCCTGCTTGGCAAAACCGGCGAATAGGGCCAGGGCCAGATCGGTCTTTTGAGACTGCCGGCCGGGCTGGGAACAGGTTATCCATCCTTGGAATCAAAACACAGAGTCGCGGTGGTTCTGACATCCTACAATCACGCGAGGTTCTTGCGCGAGGCCATCGAGAGCGTCCTGCAGCAAACGTATGCGGATTTTGAGCTGATCATCTGGGATGACGGCTCGAGCGATGACTCCTGGGAGATCATCCGGAGCTATTCGGATCCGCGAATTCGAGCCGTGCGGAACGAGACCGGCAAGAGCGGCTGGGGCTTCAGAAAGGCAATCGGCGAAGTGCGGTCCGGAGAATACATTGCGATCCATCATTCCGACGATGTTTGGGAGCCTCAAAAGCTCGAGCGGCAAACCGCTATCCTGGATGAGCACCCGGACGTCGGCGCCGTATTCAGCAACGCCCTGATAATTGACGAAGATGGCGCTCCGTTCACGGATGCCTCGCACTTCTATTACAACATATTCGATCAACCGAATCGCACCCGCCACGAATGGCTTAACTTCTTCTTCTACCGCAGCAATGCACTTTGCCATCCCAGCATATTGATCCGCAAGGTTTGTTTCGACGACTGCGGGCCCTATAGATTCGGTTTCGCCCAGGTTGGCGACATGGATATGTGGGTGCGATTGTGCCTGAAGTATGAGATCTACGTGTCGCCCGAAAAGCTGATCCGCTTCCGCGTTCGATCCAACGAGATGAACGCCAGCGGCAGTCGTCCGGATGTGGCCGTGCGCGCGGAATTCGAAAAGCTGCAGATATACGGCAATTATCGCAAGCTGGAAACTCCGGAAGAGTTTCTGAAAGTCTTCCCCACCGCCACGCCATATTTCCGGCAGGCAGCGTATGACATGGGCTTTGCTCTCGGCATGGTCGCGCTCGAAGAGGAAACGCCCAGGGCCGCAAAACTCTTTGGGTTAACGCTCCTCTTTGAAGCCCTGAATGATGCCGGGAGGGCGGCAAGGATCAACGAACTGTATCAGTTCAATCACAGTGACTTCATTGCGTTGTCGGCCCGGCACGACGTATTCTCGATCCGGGCTGCGGCGGATCTCATGCAGCAGCTCGCCAGACGCGAGCGCGAGCTTGCGGAGCTGGAGAATAGCAGGGCATGGAAATTTGCATTGTGGATGCGTCGATTTCGCCTGGCGCTCGCGCCGCCCAACAGCCCTCAGGCCCACGTTCTGGGAGCAATTTATCGAATCGTCAAACCTGCCGGCAGGTAGATGTGCCAATTCGCGGCGGAGGCTTTACTGAAGTGCGCAGCAGCGCGCGGCGAGTGGAACCGAACAGCGGCTTCTGCATAACCATACCTTTGTACTGTGTTGAAGGCAGGCTGGAGGGGCTGCCGGCAAAGGAATTTACCACTACAATCAAGCCTACTCCTCCAAACTCAATGAAAACCGCGCAAGACGATCTGCTCACCGGGCAGCTTGCCAACGGCTTCATGCTGGTTCTGGCTTTCCTGTCCGCCCTGGGATACGTATACCTGGCGCAGCAATATCCGGCTGTGTTCTGGTATGACGCGGTTACCCGGCTTGCTTTACGCGATCAGATTCTGCTGGGTCACTGGCTCCCGCTGACGCAGCTTGTGGTATTTGCCATCTCGAAAATAACCACAAATTTGATCCTGCTGCGGAGTTGCCTGGCGCTCATCGCGGCGCTTACGCTGGTAGCCATCTTCCGCCTCGCCGGCAGGGCTTTCGGATTCGTGGGCGGGTTGATCGCGGCCCTGTTGCTGGCTTCGAATCTGATGTTCGCCGCCCTCGCAACGGTCCCTTATCCGGAAGTATTGTTCGTCGGATTGATCCTGACGGCTCTCTATTTCCTTGACCAGCCCTCGCCTCCGCGCAACTTGATACTTGGCATGTTGGCGCTCAACCTGGCATGCCTCACAAGGTATGAAGGCTGGCTCTTGGCCGCGGTCATCGTGCTGGATACGGCAATCCGATGTTTTGGAAAGGTAAGCTGGAAAAGCCTGATCGGCCAAACGGCGAAGATGGCAACATTGGCCGGCGTCGCACCGCTGGGGTGGCTTGTTTTCGGAGTGAACGTCCCGCAGGGATTGACTGGGCGGCTGCAGGCCGTTCTCACGTTTGAACAGGACCGTTTGAGCGCAAATCCGTTCCTGCCCGTCATCGATCCAGCCCATGTTCGGGACTTCGCTGCGAATTTCTATCAGCTGTTGAGCTGGCAGGCCGGTCTGCCGATCATCCTGGCGGGTGTGGCAGGCTGGTTGATCGTCTTCTTCAAGGCCCCCCACCGCCTCCTGCATGTGCGGATCTTGGCTTTTGCAGCATTGGATTGGTTGTTGATCGCGCTGTGGCGTCCCTGGGCTCTCGACAATTTGAGACAAACCTTCGTTGCACAGGTTTTTCTGCTCTTCTATGCGGCCTACGGGCTGATGCAAATTGTCCAAATCCCTTCGAATTGGCTGACCTCGCTCCTCGGAAAATCGATCCTGCCTGCATGGCAAAACTGGGCAGCCGCGGCACTGGCGGTTTCAATCGCCGTCAGCCGCCTCCCTCAATCCGTAAAATTCGTGGCGGACAACGCACGCCTGCCGGACTTTGCGACGTCGCAGCAGGTGGGTACGTGGTTGAATGCGCGCCTGAAGCCGGGTGATGCGATCTGGGTTCTTTCCGATAATGTCTTCCCGGCCTACGGCATTGCCACGTATACGGGCCGCCCTTTTGACCAGATTCTCGATCATCGCTTCGACCAGCAGACCATCGAATCGAGAATGCAATCGGCGAACCAGATCTATATTCTCGGGCTTTTCGGCAATCCATCCGGTCTGTCTGCCAGCGAACGTACGCTGTTGGGGGAACTCGAAACGGGGCAGATTCCCTCCCAGGCGTATACCGTTGCCGGCAGGGAAATTTGGGTTACGTCGCTCAGCCAGATGACCTCGGGCTCATGAGGGGCTTCCGATGTCCGGCGTCGCCGTTTTACCGGTTTGCACGTTGCGCAGCGTGACCGCGCCCAGTGCCGCCGCGGCCAACGCGGCCAGGCCACCCAATGCCAGGCTCCAGCGCGCACCGGCTGCCTGCCCGAACCAGCCGACGATGGGCCCGCCGAAAGTAGTAGTGCCCAGGAAAGCCACCGACCAGAACGACATGACCCGGCCGCGCATTTGGGGCGAGCTTTCCAGCTGCAATATGCTGTTGCCCAGCGTGGAGAAGTTGATGGAAGCGACCCCCACTGCCACCAGCACCACGGCAGAGAGCAGCAGGCTTGGCATAATAGCCGCCGCCAGAACCGCAAGACCGAACAGCAGCGAAGCGCTGACCAGTTTGTAGGGCGTGATGCCCTTGCGGCTGGCGAAGAAAACTCCCCCGATGGCCGCGCCGAACCCCATCGAGCCGGTCAACAATGCGTAGCTGCTGGCGTCCCCTTTGAATGTAAACTGTGCGATCAGCGGCAGGCTTACCTGGAATTCGAACGTGAGCGTGCCAATGATGGCCATCATCAACAGGCTGGCGCCGAGGACGGGCGTGGAGACCACGTACTTGAATCCCTCCCGGATCTGGCCTTTGCCGCGCGGCACCGGCGGAGTGGTGAGCAGTTCATCGGCATGCATCATGCCGAGCATGATTACCACGGCCGCATATGAAATGCCGTTCATGATGAAACAGGGCGCCAGCCCAAAAACGGCGATGACCGCCGCTGCGATGGCGGGTCCGATGATCCGCGCCAGGTTGACCAGGGTCGAGTATAGGGTAACGGCGTTCCGCAGGTTGTCTGGTCCGACCAGTTCAATATACAAGGTCTGGCGGGCAGGGTTGTCGAAGACGGTGACGAGGCCCAGGCAAAAGGCCAGGACGTATACCATCCAGACCTGCACCAGGCCGGTGGCCACCAATACTCCTAAGATCAGGGCCAGGATACCCGATAGCGATTGGGTGAAGTAGAGGATTTTTCGTTTGGAAAAGCGGTCGGCCACCACGCCGCCGTACGGCCCGAGAAACAGGATCGGGACATACTGCAGCGCCGTGGCAATACCCAGGGCCGCGCCCGAGTTCGTAAGTTGGAGCACCAGCCAGGCCTGGGCCACCGACTGCATGAAGGTGCCGGAGGTGGAGATGATCTGGCCGATGTAATACAAACGATAATTGCGAACGTACAGCGACGAGAAGGTCTCAAGGCTATATTGTCGCAGTTGTCTGGATAAATGTCCCATGATCTCGTCGGTTTGTTGCGGTGGATGAGACGAGTATACTCTTTCCGGGAGCTCAGGGGTCTTGAAGACGCCCAAGGCTCACGGACCTAAAACGGCGGAGCAGAATTGCTGCATGCTATAATGAGCAGTGATGACCATCAAAACTTCTCTTCCGATGCAGGAAATCGTCCGCTTTTGCCTGCGCTGGCAAATCGTCGAGCTGGCTTTGTTCGGCTCAGTTTTGCGAGAAGACTTTGACTCCGAGAGCGATGTTGACGTTTTGGCCACGTTCAGCGATCAGAGCGAATGGAGCTTATTCGATCACGCCCAAATGCAGCAGGAACTCCAGGCTTTGCTGGACCGCAAAGTTGACCTGATTTCCCGGCGCGCCCTGGCCTACACTCAAAACCACCTGCTCAGGGATGAGATCTCGAAGACAGCAGAAGTCATCTTTACCAAAGGGGCGGAGAGTCATGCGGAGCGATGAAGTCGTCCTTCAAGATATCGTAAACGGGGCACGGTTGGTCACTCAATTTGTCCAGGGATTTGATAAAACATCCTTCGCGAATGACTGGAAAACTCATTCCGCTGTCTTATACCAACTGACCGTTATCGGCGAGGCGGTCAAGCGCCTCTCGAAAGAATTCCGTGCGCAACACGCTGAAATTCCCTGGGGATTGATGGCCGGTATGCGCGATCATCTGATTCATGGCTATGACCTGGTCGACTGGGACGAGGTGTGGAAGACCGCTACCTCGGATGTTCCCGATCTCCTTTCCAAAGTGGAACCGTTCCTCAAGTAGCAAAAAACAAGAAAAACCGGGCGGGATCGGTGCTTCGCGAGAAAGCCGGCTGAGCCGACCTCGGGCGTCTCGGCCGCCTCCTTTCATCTGGCTGTCATGCAGGCATGCTAGGATTTGTCCAACCCAGCGTTGTCCCCGCCAGAGGAAAAACTCATGTCAAGGAACCAATTTCGCCTACCTTCCGAGCGCAGCGAGCGCAGCCGGCGCAGAGAGCCCGGTCGAGCCATTCGAAAGCTGTTCCTTTCGGCTTTCGTGGTGATCACGTTCGCGGCGTACGTGCTCTACGAGCGATTGACCAGGCCCGATTCGTCGCCGGTTGCATCTTCCGCGCCGGCTACAACTGACCCCGCCTCCGGCCTGTTCGGCTTGCCGCTGCCGGCGAATACCGCCGTGCCCACCTTGTCCGCAAGCGGACCGGCAGCCGGTGCCAGCTACAAGAATGGGACGTTCCAGGGGCAGCCGGTGGATGCCTATTATGGCCTGGTGCAGGTGCAGGTGACCATCCAGAGCGGAAACATACAATCGGTCCAATTCCTGCAGTATCCCAATGATCGCCGCACGTCCCAGCAGATCAACTCGATCGCCATGCCTTATCTTCAGCAGGAAGCCATCACGGCGCAGAGCGCAAATGTGGATATCATCTCCGGCGCTACGCTGACCAGCCAGGGATTCCAAATGTCGCTGCAGACGGCGCTGCAGTCCGCGCACAATTGATTGTGAAACAGCTCCGCCTTCTAATGGGTATGCCTGTGACCGTCGAGGTCCTCGATTCCTTCGCGACCGAGGACTTGCTCAACGCGGTCTTCGCCTACTTTGAATACGTCGATGACAAGTTCAGCACGTATAAGGACGAGAGCGAAATATCAAAAATCAACCGCAAAGAACTCTCGCTGGACGGGGCCAGCGAGGACATGAAAACCATCTTCGCGCTGGCGGAGCAGACGCGCCGCGAGATCGAATGGATATTTCGATATCCGGCACGCGGAGGCGTTCGACCCGTCCGGGGTGGTCAAAGGCTGGGCGATCTACCACGCGGCCGAGCTCCTGCGAGAAAAAGGTGCCGGGAATTTTTACATCGATGCCGGGGGAGATATCCAGATGGCCGGAAAGAACGCCGAGGGTCAGAACTGGCGGGTCGGAATCCGCAATCCGTTCAACCCGGAGCAGATCGTCAAGGCGCTGTCGGTCACGGATTGCGGCGTTGCCACGTCCGGCACTTACGTCCGCGGCCAGCACATTTACAACCCGCTGGACGATGACGACCCCTTGAACGAGGTAGTCAGCCTGACGGTCGTCGGGCCGGATATCCTGGAGGCAGATCGCTTCGCAACGGCCGCGTTTGCGATGGGACGGCAGGGCATCTTCTTCATCGAGGCCCTCGAAGGCTTCGACGGCTACATGATCGACCAGGATGGGCGCGCCACCTACACCACAAACTTTCAAAGGTACCTGCTGAATGCTGAAAATTCTTGATAACCAGCTCAATAAGATCACAACCTATCGGCTGGTGCTCTATGCCCTGATCTTCCTGCTGGTGGCCGGCTTCTTCATGAGCGTTTCGGGCCAGCTGGCGTACGATCCGTGGGCGCTGCTGCTTTCGGCGGGATTCCTCCTGGCGGTTTGCTGGATCACGAACAGCATCTTCGCGCGGACGTTCGGGGTACCGGCCAACGTGGAAAGCCTTTACATTACGGCGCTGATCCTGGCATTGATCATCACTCCCATCCGCTCGGCCAGTGACCTGTGGTTCCTGGGCTGGGCCGCAGTGTTGGCCATGGCATCGAAGTACATGGTGGCACTCGAGGGAAAACATATATTCAATCCTGCGGCTTTTGCGGTGGCGGTGACTTATCTCACGGTCAACCAATCGGCCAGTTGGTGGGTGGGCAGCGGCCCCATGCTGCCTTTTGTCCTGCCAGCCGGGCTGCTGATCGTCCGCAAGCTGGAGCGCTTCGACCTGGTCCTGACTTTCCTGCTGACCGCCTTGGGAGTCACCTGGTTTGTGGGGCTGTTCAGCGGGTCGGACCTCATCGCAACGACGCAGAAAGTGCTGGTGTCTTCGCCGCTGCTGTTCTTTTCCTTCATCATCCTGACCGAGCCGTTGACGACCCCGCCGACCCGCACGCTGCGCAGCTATTACGGGTTGATCGTCGGATTCCTGTTTGCGCCTCAGCTGCACATTGGCTCGGTGTTCATGACGCCCGAGCTGGCCATCCTGATCGGGAACGTGTATGCATTCGCCGTAAGTCCCAAGGCCAGGCATGTACTGCGTCTCAAGGAGCGCAATCGTCTGGCGCCCGACACCTACGAGTTCGTCTTCCCGGCGCCGCCCCGTTTCCGTTTCAGCCCCGGACAGTATATGGAGTGGACCCTGGCGCATCGGCATCCCGATGAGCGCGGCAACCGCCGGTACTTTACCCTGGCCTCGGCGCCGACGGAACACAATATCCGGCTGGCGGTCAAGTTCAATCCGGACTCGAGCTCATTCAAGAGGGCGATGCTATCGTCGAACCGGGATACGATCCTCATGGCATCGCAGCTGGCTGGTGATTTCGTCCTGCCGGACGATCCGCAGCAGCCCTGCGTCTTCATTGCGGGCGGCATCGGCGTAACGCCGTTCCGCAGCATGATCAAGTTCCTGTTGGACCGGCGCCAGAGAAGGCCGATCACTTTATTCTACGCCTCCAGGACAGCCGACGATATTGTCTATCGCGATGTCTTCGACCGGGCTCAAAAGGAGCTGGGCATCCGGACGATCTACACCGTAACCGACAACTCGAACGTGCCCGCCGACTGGACGGGTAAGGTGGGCCGCATCACGCCGGAACTGATCCGCAAGACGGTACCCGAGTATCGGAAGTGTATCTTCTACATTTCAGGCCCGCGCAGCATGGTGGATTCATTCAAGGAGGCGATCCATCATCTGGGGAACGGCGCGTTGGATGTCCGGACAGATTACTTCGCAGGTCTGGCGTAGGAGATCACGCCAGGCATGCAGGTCTCGCGTTCTTGCATCTACTCGAACCATTCAATCCCATACTTCAGAGATATTCGCGGTGCAGCGCAGCGTCGATGGCGCCATTCTTCATGGCCGGGCGCAAAATATGCCGCGATTTCTTAATCCTCCTGCATTTCTCGTTTACAACCGAATCCTTTTCTTTGCATAGCCCGGATGGGAAAAGGGCCTGGTTCGCGATGCTCTTCTACACAGGGTAGAATTGCCATGTGAGGACTCCGTGCACCCGGTAGTTCGCCAGGCGTCCGAGATGGATGCCGGGGCAGTGAAGGCATGCGTTGTCGCAGCCTTCGACATTTATACAGAACGGATCGGCAAGCCGCCTGCCCCCATGCGGCTGGACTTCGCAGCCGAGATCAGGGCAGGGCATGTCTGGTTGGCTGAGTCGGGTGAGCAGGTGGTAGGCGTTCTCGTTCAATACGAAACGACGCAGGGGTTCTATATCGACACCGTCGCCGTCGATCCCCATCTTCAGGGTACGGGTGTGGGTAAAGCGCTGCTTCAGTTTGCCGAGCAGGAAGCTCTCAGGCGCGGCTTCGATTCCATCTACCTATGCACGAACGTCAAGATGACCGAGAATCAAGTCTTCTATCCGCGCATTGGCTACGTGGAGTACGACGGCAAGTTCGATGGGGGCTACGACAGGATTTTCTATCGCAAGCAATTGGCGGACAAGCGAGCTGATATGACAGGCCATTCCGGACAGGGCTCACCCCAAATTTGATGTGTTACCAGACCTCCGAGACGTTGTTCGCCCCACTGGTGGCTTACATCGGAGGCCTGCTCTTAACACCCGTTATAATCCTCTCATGCGTAAGGGACTGTTGCTCTACAACCCTGCCGCCGGACGCGTGTCGATCAAGCCGTATGTGCGGGGCATCATCCGGCCGCTGCGGGCCGCGGACTGGCAGGTGGACGTCGCCGAGACTCTCAGCGGAAGCCATGCAACAGGCGTCGCGCGCCAGGCCGCAGCCGAAAAGTATGATGCGGTCTTCGCCATCGGCGGCGATGGAACGGTCGGACAGGTAGCCAGCGGACTCCTGAACAGCCAAACGGCACTGGCCGTCCTCCCGGCGGGGACCATGAACGTATGGGCCATGGAAATGGGCCAGCGCACGTTCGAGTGGCCCTTCAGCACCGGCGCACTGCGGCAAAACGCGCGCCTGCTGGCGGAGGCGCCGATCCATTGCGTGGATGTGGGACTGTGCAACGGCAATGTGTTCCTGCTGTGGGCAGGCCTCGGCCTGGACGCCATCACTATTCGCCAGTTGGAGCCGCGCCCGCGCTTCCAGAAGTACGTCTCGGTGCCGCAGTATGTCGCAGCGACCTTCTGGAACGCCGCCATCTGGCACGGCATGGACCTCCGGGTCTGGGCCGACGATCAGCGCGTGGACGGCCATTTCATGCTGGCGGTGGCCACCAATATCCGCCGATACGTCGGCGGTATTGCAGTGCTCTCCCCTGACGCCTATCTGGATGACGGCGAAATGGACCTATGGCTGTTTAGCAGCAACAACCTGGCCGACGGCTTTCGCACCTTCTTCGACCTGCTGGCGGGCCGTCTCATGAACAGCGACATGGCGCGGCGTCTGCCCTTTCATTCGGCGCAGGTAGAATCGGATACGGCCTTCTCGCTTCAAATGGACGGAGAGCCGATGCTCGGCGGTCAGCATGTCGGGATCGGGATCAAGAAGCAGGCGCTGAGGGTGCTGGTCCCGCCAGCAGGGTTGAAACTGCTCAAGGAAAAACGCTGTGGATGAACCGAAAATGCGTCGCAGCTGCTCGCCCGGGCGAATCCCACGAAACGGAGTATCTCCTCGCCGAAGGAAATCGCGCTAAACTCGGTGCGACGCATCCTACGCCAAAAACCTTCATGAGAGCCTTTCAACAATACCTTGCCAGGCACCCCTTGAGCTTCCTGCTCCTGGCGCTGCCATTCACGCTGGCCGCACAGCTGCTGGGGTGGTCGCCCGTGCTTGTGTTTGCCTTGGCCGCGCTCGGGATTATCCCGCTGGCCTCCATCATCGGCGATACCACCGAGAACCTGGCCTTCTACACCGGCCCGCGCATCGGCGCGCTGCTCAATGCCACGCTGGGAAACGCAGCAGAACTGATCATCACAACCGCCGCCGTGCGCGCCGGCCTGCTCGAACTGGTCAAGGCCTCCATAACCGGCTCGATCATCGGCAACCTGCTGCTCGTGCTTGGATTCGCCATGGCGGTCGGAGGCATCCGGCATGGCACCCAGAAATTTAATAAGCAGAACGCCAGCCGTAATGCCATACTGCTGGTGCTGGCAGTCACGACGTTGATCATTCCATCCGTGTTCAGCCAATCGATCAGCGCCGCCGGCAATTCTGCAGTCGAGGCCTTGAGCGTGGGCGTGGCGATCATTATGCTGGCGCTCTATGGCCTGGGCCTGTTCAATTCTGCCCGGCCCCAGGCCGAACCGCGAGCGAAGCGAGGGCAGGACAGCCCGCTGTCATACACCCTGCCGGAGGGCGACCAGCCCCATTGGACTGTCCGCCAGAGCATTGTGGTTCTGGCGCTGGCCACGCTGGGCGTTGTCTGGCTCAGCGAAGGCTTGGTGCAAGTCGCAGAGCAGGTCATCAAAAGCGCAGGGATCTCCGAATTCTTCCTCGGCATTATCCTCGTCCCGTTAATCGGCAACGTCGCCGAACACCTGGTGGCGGTGCAGATGGCGTTGAAAAACAAAATGGACCTGAGCACGGAAATAGCCATCTCCTCCAGCCTGCAGATCGCGCTGTTCGTCGCGCCGCTGCTGGTCTTTATCAGCCTGGCCCTGGGACATCCGCTGCACATCATCTTCAATCGCTTCGAATTGCTGGCGCTGCTGTCGTCGGTTGTGATCTCGGTGCTGGTATCATCGGACGGCGAGTCTACCTGGCTGGAAGGGGCGGGATTGCTGGCCATCTACCTTATTCTGGGACTGGCCTTCTTCCTGCAGCCATGACGTCTCCACGGACTTCACGAATGTATAAGACGAAGGAAGAAGACTGCACATGAGCCGTAGAGACCAGCCTTCCCTCTTGAATATTTGGACGATTTCCGGCGCGCTGCTGGTGGCGGGCTGCCTGTTGCTGGTCACACTCATCTCGATCGGTTGGTTCGCGAAGCACCCGGCAGGGCCGGAAGGCTTTGTGCCCGCGGACCTCACCATCATCGCGCCTTCGACCGCCACCCTCAGTCCAACGTTGACCCCTACCCCCTCCGGGTCAACCACGCCGCCGGCGGGCCAGATTGCGGTTGGCGCGTATGTTCAGATCACCGGGACGCAGGGTGCAGGACTCCGCCTGCATACCGCTCCGGGCCTTAACACCGACACGGGGCAGCTGGGCGAAGAAGCGGAGACCTTTCAGGTCAAGGATGGGCCTCAACAGGCGGACGGATATACCTGGTGGTACCTGGTAGCCCCATATGACAGCACCCGCGCCGGTTGGGCCGCGGCAGATTTTCTGGCGGTTGTGCCATCGCCATGATTCGCCAGACTTTGTGGCTACGCAGAAGAGCTGAAAATCGGACATGTGCAGGACGCACGTCCTGCACATGTCCGATTTTCAGAATCTCTCCCCTTCCCCGAGGGAAGGGGCAGGGGGATGGGCTAGCAGGCGCACAGCAAATGTCTATCAAGAGATAATTATGAACGAAAAACCGACTAACATCACCGTAAACAAAAAGTCACGCGAATTCATCGTCAACTGGGACGATGGGCATGTGAGCGTCTACCCGTTTGGACTGCTCCGAGCGGGGTGCCCCTGCGCCTCCTGCCGCGGCGGCCATGAGAACATGCGCTCCGAGCCGGAGGCGGAGATCTTCCAGCAGCAGCTCGAAGATTTGCCCGCCACGCGCATCAACAATGTCAAGGCCGTGGGCTCCTATGCGCTGACCATCGTCTGGGAGGACGGCCATGATTATGGCATCTATAACTGGCACTACCTCCGGGCGTTATGTCCCTGTCCCGAGGACCGGGCGAAGTATGGAAAGTAGGGATTAATCAGACCACCGAGTTTTTGAAAAACTCGGTGGTCTTGGTTTTAAGACATTCCGTGGTTTCGAGCAGACTTCCGAAGTCCTGTATTGCGTTTTAGAACGTCCTGCGTCCTTCGCGAACACTTTGTAGTATTTCCCGACGACTGAGTTTTGTTTTCATTCCTTTCACAGCCAGAGGGGACCCCTTTTGTTTCTGCGGCTTGATGATAAACACCTGACCATCACGCCGTCTGATCCGCACTTCTCCATACTTTGCGGCTTGTTCTAAAAGCGAGGCCAGTTTCTGGCGCGCTTCCGTATATGTATATGTATTCATTCGGGCACCTCCAGCACTTGTATCTTTCTTTTCTTTGCAGCTTGAATCAAGCCGCTATCCAATGACAATAATGGCAGGCGATACTTTTCTGCACAGCGGAGCAAATAGGCGTCATAAGCATAAAGGTTCAATTCATCTGCGAGTTGCAACGATTCAGTCAGTTCAACCTCAACAAATCTTACCGGAATTTGCAGATAGATCTCAATTGCCTCTAACGCTTCTTCGAGCGTCACGCGCCGTCGTTTGAGCAGCGATGAGAAGGCATTCCCAATCTCCCAATGGACAGAAAGCGGAGCAAGTAACTCCGCCTTACTCGTCATCTTCACAAGTTTTTCCTTTTCGTCTTCATTAGTGATCACAGCGATCAAGGCAGACGCATCAATGACCAATTCCATACAGCACCTCTTGATATGTACATATGTACAACTGAATTATACTCCCTTTCGGCGAAAAATCGACCCGGTCACGCCGTATTCGAGCACGATCTCTGATGCCCTAGTCGCAGATCGTCTGGGAGGATGGCCATGATTATGGCACCTTCGGCTGGCACTATCTTGGAGCGCTGTGTCCCTGTCCCGAGGACCGGGCGAAATACGGAAAGTAGGGAAAAATCAGACCTTCGAGTTTTTGAGAAGCTCGGAGGTCGGGTCTTACGCCGGCGATCATTTCTGGCAGACTGCCGAAGTCTCCGTGACGTCGGAAGTCTATGACGCGCTATTTATTTTGTGGGTGTTGCAGAGGCGGCTGGCGCCTTGGCCGGCGTCCCGGTGAGCGCCGGCGGTGTAGCCGTGCTGCCCGGCCTGTTCGTCGGCGACGGCGTGGGTGTGCCAGTCGGCCCGCCGCCCTTCGGCGTATTGGTCGGCACCACCAGTTTCTTAAGATGGTCCTGCGCATCCTGCCGCATCTGCGGGGTCATGTCGCTCTCGGGCATGGAAAGCAGGGTCTTCCAATCGTTGATCGCATTGCCGAAGCTTTGTCGCCCTTCCTGGCTGAGCGCCCGCCAGTAGATGGCCAGGGCTATCTGCGCGTCGGTTGTGGCCTTGGACTTTGACGTTTCCGCCTGTAGATAGGCGTTGCCATATGTGCCGTTCTTATAGAAGACTTCCGTCAGCCCGATATTGGCATCGAACGAATTGGGAAAGAATTGAAGGGCCTTCTTGTAATTGGTCGCGGCGGCATCCAGGTTGTCGAGGCTCAGGTTCGAGATCCCAAGATAGAGATAAGACTGCACTTGATTCGGATCGAATTGAACGGCCTTGTTGAGAGCCCCGATGGCCGCCTGATAATCGCCGGTTTTGGTATAAGCCTCCCCCAGCTGGGCGTAGGCGCCTCCGTCCCTGGTCTCATAAAGCAGATAAGTCTGCAGCGGCTTGATGGCCTCCGCATATTGGCCGTTGGCCACATAGGCAGTGCCCAGATAATAATAGGAGGGCAGCAAGGTCAGGTCGATGCTGTTGGCCTTTTCTGCGGCCGCCAGCGCCTTGACATCGTCGCCCTGGAGCAGATACGCCTGGGCGAATGCGAGCGGTACCAGCGCTGAATCGGGCAGCAGCTTGTCCGCCTTCTCCAGGTCGGGCAAGGCCGCATTGAAATCCTTGCGCACCAGGTTGAAGTTGGCGCGGTCCAGGTATGCCTCGCCGAAGTTGGGGTTCAACTGCAGGGCAAGATCATAGAGCTGCGTTGTGTCCGCTCCCGGATCGATGCAGATGCGGGCGCGCGCCAATCCCAGATAACCCGGTGCAAACTGCGTATCCAGTTTGAGTGAATTGTTGTAATACTGCAGCGCCGTGCGGCAATCGCCTTTGAAGCGATAGGCCTCGCCGAGATAGTAAGGGATGTCTGCGGAACCAGGTTCGGCCGTGGAGATCTGGTTCATGCTGCTGATGAATTTGTCCCAATCGCCGTTTTGATAGGCGGCCTGCGCTACGTTATAGATATCCATCGTTAAGGGTGAGCGCGGCGTGTCGACGAACAGCGGCGTGGGCGTGTAGTAGACGCCCAGCAGAACGGCCAGAGGCGTCGGACCGCTGTTCGTGGGCGCGGCAGGGCCGGTGGCATTGAGGAACGTGGGCGTGGGGGTGAAGGTCGGCGAAGGTCCGGGGGTGTTCGTATTGCCGGCGATGAAGCGTGCGGTGCGCGGGTTCATTAATCCGAAGACCACCAGCCCGCAAACCAGCACGCCGACCAGCCCAACCCCGGCCAGTCTCGTCATCGGGCTGGACAGGGCAACTCGCAGGCCGCGTTGCTTGGGCCTCTCGTGCGCCAGGAGCAGTTTGTCTTCCCAGGCGCGCGTCCGGTTTAGCGGGAACGGCTGGACGTTCTCATCCGGGGGCCGCGCGCCGAGCAGGATCAAGCCGCGTTTGGCGATGCTGCTTTCAGGATCGAGCTTGAGCGCCGTTTCCAGGCAGTAGATGCGCTCCTTTGCGGTTTCCACGGCCCCGCTCATCCAGACCCAATATGTGGCGTTGTTTTGATCCGCTTGCAGCAGGCGCGTCAGCAGGTCTTTGGCGCGGGCCCTGTCGCCGTCGCGCAAAGCATCCACAGCGTCCTGAAACATGGTATCGTTTTCGTCGGTCATTGTCCCAAGGCCACCTCGGATGGATTGTAGTCCCGCGCCCGAGGAATTTACAATACAGAATCGTTATTCGTCGCCGGCAGGGTACATTGCAGCTTCCAGGCCGGAAAATCCATTCGCACGGCGTAACGCTTCGGGGAAACCTGCACCACAAACGTGGCGCGGCGCATGATCTGCCCAACTTCGCCTCTGAGCTGCAAAGATGTGCGGCAGCAATAGAAGAAGAGCTCTGTGACTCTGCGTCTCCGCGGCCGAATATGTCTTTTTCCGGCAGGCCCAGGCGTTATTCGTGAAATTCCTCGACCTGATAGGTGAGCACTTCAAGGCGCTTATGCCGCCAGATATCCGCCGGGGCCCCCATCTTGTAGCAGAGATTATCGAGAAAATTGGCCCGGTCCGGGATCTTTTCCCACACTTGCGGAAGGAACGTCGCGCGGCGAAACCCATCGCGCAGGATGACGCCGTCCACCGCCGGACGAAGCCGGGCGAGGAGGTCTGCGGCGTCGGCATACTCCAGATTCTTCGGCGGGGTGAGCCGGGAAACCTCGATCTCGATCTGCTCCAATTCCTCAGGTGTGACCGGCGGGAAGCGCGGGTCTTCCAGTGCGGCGGCGATGGCGTGTTCCCGCACGTCCAGGGCCAGCGGCTGATATGGTTCGAGCGCGCCGATACAGCCGCGCAGATCCCCATGGATTGTCAGAGTGATAAATGAAGCGCCCTCGGCCCTCAATGCGGCAGGCAAGGTTTGCATTTCCAAAGCCGGCAGCTTGTGCCCGCGCACGCCGTGTTCCATCGCCTCCCGCGCCAGGCGCAGTAGAGTCTCTTTTTCCTCGGAAGTCAATTTGTCGTTCATCCTCTGCCCCACAGACGTTCAACCTTTGAACGTTCAAACGTTGAACCTTATTCGTCCTCCAGCTTGCGGTACTCCCGGTCGTGATACACCAACGGATGCTCATGATCGTCGCCGCGGACCGCGACCACCTCCCCGATGAAGATGGTATTCATCCCCGAAGGGATTGTCTGTGCTACGCGACAGTCCAGATAAGCCAGCCCGCCCTTGATCAGGGGTGCGCCGGTTACGAAGGTCTCCGTTTCCAGGCCGTCCAGGCGGTCGCCGCTCGAAGAATCCCTGCCGGCGAAACGCTCCGAAAGTCCCCTTTGGTCGGCGGCCAGAATGGTCACCCCGAAGGCCTGGGCCTTGCTCACCAACTCATGCGTGCGGCTCACGGTCTGTAAAGAGATGATGACCAGCGGTGGATCCAGCGAAATGGACGTGAACGAGCTGACCGTCATGCCGTGTTGCTCCCCCGCGTAGGCGGCGGTGACAATGGTCACTCCCGACGTCCATGCCCGCATGGCAGAACGAAGCTCTTCGGCGCGTTGCTCGGCCGTCATAATGTGTGCCTCCATAGGTTTTTCATCATAAATGCGAGGCAAGGCAGCGTCAAGGCAAAAATGGCCGTGCAGGGCAGCTTGCTGGTCAAAAATAACCCTTGCCATTTCATATAAAGATTAGTACTATGATACAAAATGGATGAATCGCACTCACGGCCTGCTTCGAGGCTCTCCGCGCGCACGCGCCCCGCGCCGGCCGGAAATCGCTGCACGCCATTGAGAAGACTCTGGTCCTGGCTGTCTTACTGGCCACGGTCTTCGTGGCCTGGACGCCCACCAGCCTCTCCACCGCCTCTTTCACGGACAAGCTGGCCTTGCTGCTCACGCCTCAACCTGCGAGCGGCAACGCGAGCGGCAACGCGAGCGGCAATCTGGGCCCCGGCACGGCCCAACCGGCGCTGCGCATTGGAATCGTATCCGGCCATGCCGGCAACGATTCAGGCGCCGTGTGCGTGGATAGCAACGGCAAAGTCACCCTGACCGAAGCCGAGGTTAACCTGAAGATCGCCACGCTGGTCCAGAAAAAGCTGGTCGGCGATGGATTCCAGGTGGACTTGCTCAACGAATTCGATACGCGGCTCAACGGGTACCGCGCCGTGGCGATTGTTTCCATTCACAATGATTCGTGCCAGTATATTAACGACCAGGCTACCGGGTTCAAGGTAGCCGCGGCGCTGAACACCCGGGATACCAACCGGGCCAGCCGCCTGCTGGCCTGCCTGGTGGACCGCTATCAACAGGCTACCGGACTGAAATTCCATCCAGGCAGCATCACCCCGGATATGACAGGCTACCACGCCTTTTCCGAAATCGATCCCAGTACGGTTGCTGCGATCATCGAAACCGGATTCTTAAATCTCGACCGGGAAATCCTGACCGAGCACACAGACCAGGTCGCAGACGGGGTCGTCAACGGCATCCTTTGCTTTGTGAACAATGAAAACGTGGTTCCCACGCCCATCCCCACGGCCAGCCAATGAACAAACCTCCTGACGATCCACGGGGTCGCTTCGAAGAAGCCCGTTCGGCCGTGCAAAAGGCGCGTGAGGCCATGCGCGAGAACAATCGCCACGAAGCGCGCCAGTGGGCGGAACACGCGGCCACGCTCGCGCCGCAATTGGAAGATCCCTGGCTGATACTGGCGGCGGTCGCCAGCCCGCGCGCCAGTGTGGAATACATTCAAAAAGCACTCAAGATCAATCCTCAAAGCCCGCGGGCTCGACGAGGCATGGAATGGGCCATGCAGCGTGTGCGCGAGAACCCGGAACCTGCCGCGCCGCCGGCCGGGCCGGCAGGAAAGAGCAGCGGGGTTTCCAGCGCCGAAGGTGCAGGTGTTCGACCCGCCAAAAAATCCAAACGCAGCCCGCTGTTTCCCATCCTTTTGTTTGGGTTAGGCTGCCTGATTTGTGGGGCTGCGGCCTGGTCAGCCAGCGGATCGCCGGTGCTGGCGTCCATCATGCACGCCCCGGCATTGGCCTCCGAAGCGACTCAGCCGCCCTCGTGGGCTGAGGTTCCCATCGCCAAGCCGACCTATACGCCTTCCGGTCCGCTGCAGCAGCCCGTCTTCGTGGAACCTGCGGCGACTCAGGAAGTGCAGCCAACCGCACCTGCCATTGCCGAGGCAGATACACCAACCCCCGAACCGACTCAGGCGCTCGTTGAGCCGCCGACGGATACGTCCGCCCCGACCGCCGAGCCGACCTGGTCTGGCACGCTTACCATGCAGGTCCTGCCGGATACGCCGACCTCCGCAGTTCCTCCGACGGCCGCGGCCGCGACCTCGGCGCCCTCATCCCCGGGCGCCGCTTCGAACGGCGGCCAGCGCTGGATAGACGTAAATCTCACGCAGCAAATGGTCTACGCCTATGAGGGCGACAGCGTGGTGAATTCGTTCCTGGTCTCGACCGGCACATGGCAGTACCCCACCGTGACCGGGAAATATCACATCTACGTCAAGCTGCGCTACACGGACATGAGCGGCCCCGACTATTATCTGCCGAACGTGCCGTTCACCATGTATTTCTATCAGGGGTACGGCCTCCACGGCACATATTGGCATCACAACTTTGGCACGCCCATGAGCCATGGCTGCGTGAACCTCAGCATTCCCGATTCTGAGTGGCTGTATAACTTTGCCTCGGTTGGAACGCTGGTGAACATACACTATTGAACCAGAGAGACTGTCACGGCGTCCCTGGCATTTTGGCGGTTAATCATGAATGTCCTTTCACGCCGTGACTTTCTCAAGTTGGGTGGACTCGGACTCATCGGATTAACCCTTCCGAATTTCAAAGCAATCTCCGAGCCCGGGGCGCAAGCTCTTTCCCTTTCAGCCGATCAAGGCATCCTGGACGCACAGCAAGGCCGGGTCACTGCCCGGCTGATCTGGCTGTATGATCAGCCCTCCTTCAACGGCGCCCGCGTAAAATTCTATTGGCGCGATAGCGTCCTGCCGATCTCAGACGTCGCCATCAGCAATGACGCGGCCGCGTACAACCGCGTCTGGTATCTGATTGGCAATGAGGGCTATGCCTATTCCGGCACCCTCCAGCCGGTGCAGACCATCCTCAACACGCCGAGTCTCGACATCCCCGCCCAGGGCGTTCTGGGCGAGGTCAGCGTCCCCTACACCGACGCGCACGAGCAGCCGGACGTCCGTTCCTGGGGCGGATATCGCCTGTACTATGCAACCGTGCATTGGGTCATGTCTTCGACGACGGATCCTTCGGACGGCAAGGTCTGGTATCAAGTGCTGGACGACAAATGGAACAAGCTATATTATGCGCCGGGCGAGCACATCCGCCTCGTAACCGGCGATGAGCTGGCTCCGCTTTCCCCGGACGTGCCCGACTCCGAGAAGAAGATACAGGTGCAGTTGGATAACCAGCTTGTCTTTGCCTACGAGGGCAATGCGCCCGTCTTTGCAACGCGCGCCGCAACCGGCGCGGCCTTCCTGTTCGGAACCTACACGACGCCCATGGGCACGTTCATGACCTACCACAAGCGTCCCACGCGCCACATGGCAAATGGCGACCTGACCTCCGACGGCTACGACCTTCCCGGTGTACCGTGGGTAATGTATTTCACCGAATCGGGTCTTTCCCTGCATGGAACATTCTGGCACAACGACTTCGGCCACCCCAAGAGTCACGGATGCATAAACCTGAGCCCTGCGGCCGCAAAATGGCTGTTCCGTTGGACGAATCCGGTCGTGAAACCCGATGAGCAATTCGCCTACAAGCCCACAGGCACCCTGCTCGAAATCGTAAAGTGAAAATCGCCGGGCCGTAGGATTGCAATCCGTTCCCGCAATCTCCTCTTGAATCGTCGAAGGCGTAAGCCGCGGACGGGGTAAGAATTGTATTAGACTTCCGCGGTCGTCATATGTTCCCCTCTGCAAATCAGATACAATCATGCAAGTTTATGCAGAACCTTCCATTTTCACGCCGCGACTTTCTTAAACTTTCCGCAGCCGGCACGTTGAGCGCCCTGCTGGCTGACCTGCGCCTCGACCGCGCATTGGCCGCGCCCGCGACGCAGGGGCGCATGACCTTGAGCGGCATCAACTTGTACAGCGACCCTTCCTTCAAGTCGAAGGTCCTTCATTTATATGGCCGGGACGAGGTCGTGGGCATCGCCGCCGAAGTGGACGGCGACGCAGGCAATCCATATAACACCAAATGGTTCAAGATTAGCGGCGGGGGTTATACGTATTCGGGCTGGGTCCAGCCGGTGGAGACCAACTACCAGAAACCGGTCTTTGATCTGCCGGCCAAAGGGCAGTTGGGCGAGATCACCGTTCCGTACAGCGTTACGCGTCTCTCCCCCGGCTTTTGGGCAAAGAACGGAATCCGCGTCTACTATGCCACAACCTATTGGGTCACGAGCGTCACGGTCAATTCGTATGAAAAAGGCGTGTGGTATGAAATCTACGATACCCTTCGGCAAAATTCCTTCTACGTCGCAGCCTCGGACATGCGCCTCGTTCCGGACGATGAACTGACGCAGCTATCACCCGGCGTTCCCAACGAGCTCAAACACATTTACGTAGACACGGCCACTCAATCGGTCACGGCCTTCGAAGGGGACCAGGCGGTTCTAACGGCGCGCTGCTCGAGCGGAGGCGCGGGAACCAAGACGCCGCTGGGACAGTTCCAGACCTTTCACAAAGGTTCGACGGTTCACATGACCAACGATGGCGCGGCCGGTGCGGGGCACGGTTATGACCTGCCCGGTGTACCCTGGGTCAGTTTCTTCACCGGGACGGGCGATTCGTTCCACGGGACATACTGGCATAACGATTATGGACGGCCGCGCAGTCACGGCTGCGTCAACCTGACGCCCGCCGACGCAAAATTCCTTTATCGCTGGACCAACCCGGTCGTCCCGGCCGACACGCAGTATCTTTACAAACCGGGCGATGGCACGGGGGTCGAGATCGTTTCCTCGAATTCATAATCATCCATGCTGAAAAAAGCTCTCTTTGCCGGGTTGGTTGTCGACGAAAATGATCGCCTCGCAGATACGGCGCTGGTGGGCGACGAGTCGTTCTACGTCGTGGACGATGCGGGATTCAAACGTCACATCCCGGCCGAGCAGATAGACCGCCAGGTGTTGCAGCAGATGCAGGAGATGATGAAGGGCAGCGAGGGCCTCATCTCCGAGCAGACCGCCAAGATGCTGGGACAGGACGACATCTTCACCAAAGCCATGATCGAGCAGCAGCTCAAGAACATGGATCAGCAGTTCGATGCGCTGATGCAGCAGGGCATTCCGGAGGAAGGCCGCGCCTACCTGGGCATGCTGGGCTTCAAGGTGGTCATCAATTATCACGGCGAAGTGGTAAAGGTCGAACAACCCAGCGCCCCGGCGGACGATCAAGGCGGCGAAGAATAGGCGTTTTATGAGCCTGCCCCGGTTTGCATGCGGGGTGTGAACGGTCCGGGAGGAGCATGACCGAACAAAAAAACCAGCTGAGAAATCTGCCGCTCAATATCTGGGTCGTAACGGCCACGTCCTTCCTCACCGACGTCTCCTCCGAGATGATCTTCAACCTCATCCCGCTGTTCCTGGCCAACGTGCTGGGCGTGGGCACCGCCATCATCGGCCTGATCGACGGCATTGCCGAAACCACTGCCAGCCTGACCAAAATATATGCCGGCGCCCTTTCGGATAAGCTTGGCGACCGGAAATGGCTGGCAGTCACCGGGTACGGACTGTCCGCCGTCTCGAAGCCCTTCCTCTATTTCGCGAACGCCTGGGGTTGGGTGCTCGGCGTCCGGTTTGCCGACCGGATGGGCAAAGGCATTCGCACGGCGCCGCGCGATGCGCTGGTGGCGGATAGCATCGACGAGAAGCAGCGCGGGCTGGCCTTCGGCATCCATCGCGCCGGTGACACCGCCGGCGCCTTCGTGGGCCTTGGGTTGGCTGCCCTCATCGTCTGGCTGACTGAAAAGAGCGCGCTGGACCTTACCCGGCACACCTTCCAGGTCGCCGTGCTGGTGAGCATCGTGCCGGCCTTCCTGGCCGTGGTGGTGCTGGCGCTGGCGGCAAAGAATGTCGCCGGGGCCAATAAATCCTCCGGTACGCTTCGGCTCAGCCTGCAGGGGATGGAGAGACGCTTCAAAATTTTCCTGTTCCTGGTCGTGCTGTTTACGCTGGGCAACTCGATCCGATTCCTTCATCATACTGCTCGGGCAAAACCGGGGACTCGATGTCTTCCAGATCATGCTCATGTTGATGACCTTCAACCTGGTCTACGCCTCGCTGGCCGGACCGTTGGGCTCCCTCTCGGACAAGATCGGCCGCCGCAGGCTGATCATCGGGGGCTGGCTCGCCTACGGCCTCGTCTATCTCGGCCTGGCCTTTTCGCACACAGGCTGGCACGTCTGGGTGCTATATGGGTTCTATGGGATCTATTACGCGGCCAGCGAAGGAGCGGGTAAGGCGCTCATCGCCGACCTCGTGCCCGAGTCGAATCGACGCGGCGCCGCCTACGGACTCTACAACGCGGCCATCGGCATCACGACCTTGCCCGCTTCTGTGATCGGAGGCTTGCTCTGGCAGGGCGCGGGTACCTGGGCCGGTTTCGGGCCATCTGCGCCTTTCTTCTTCGGCGCCGCACTGGCCCTGCTCGCAGGCGTTTTGTTCTGGAGACTGGTGCGTTAGCTGAAGTTGAACCCTCGCCGCGTATTACAAATCATAAAATAGAGACAAATACAAAAATGTTCCATCCACGATCTGGGGTTTTGCGGAAAAAGGAGCATGCCAGCGGCGTTCTACCCGCTGGCGATGCTCCTTTTTCCGCATTTAACCCCCTTCCCCGCGGGAAGGGGGCAGGGGGATGGGGGATGGGGGATGGGCACGCTAGAATTCAACTCTCAACTCAATTTCGAGATGGCGGATAATCTTATGCAATTGACATTCATCAACTCTTGTGCGGTCAAATAAATGAAAACTCTCGGCATCGTCGGCGGTATCGGACCCGAGTTTACCATGGAGTATTACCGTCTGCTGGTGGCCTCGTATCGCCAACGCAAGCCCGATGGCAGTTTTCCCCCCATCCTGATCAACAGCATCGACATGACCAGGATGCTCAGCCTGATCGGCGACAACCAGATGGCCGAGGTCACCGACTACCTCGCCGCCGAGGTCAATAAGCTGGCCCGCGCCGGTGCGGATTTCGGACTGCTGGCCGCCAATACCCCGCACATCATTTTTGACGATATCCAGGGCAGGTCAAAGATCCCGCTCATCAGCATTGTCGAGGCCGCGTGTGATGCAGCCAGGGACAAGGGCATCGCGCGCGCCGGGCTGTTTGGCACGCGCTTTACCATGCAGGGCAGCTTCTATGCCGATGTGTTTTCGAAGCAGGGCATTCAAGTCATAACCCCCGCCGCGGAAGATCAGGATTATATTCATGACAAGTACATGCACGAGCTCGTCCACGGCGCGTTCCTCGATGAGACCCGCCGCGGCCTGCTGGCCATCGCCGACCGGCTCATCGACACGCAGCATATCCAGGGCCTCATCCTGGGCGGCACCGAGCTTCCGTTGATCTTGCGGGACGAGGCCTACAAAGGCATCCCTCTGCTGGACACCACCAGGATCCATGTGGAGCGGGCGTTGAAGGAGATGCTGTCATAACCTCTTGAATACTGCTCTGTGTTCTACGTCACTCTATGGCTAATATGAGAATAGGCATGATTTAACTCTTGTTGAAAAGTTTCCTAAGAGAGTGTTTCCTAAATCAATTTTGACCTTCTATCAATGCAACAAGAATTGCTCCTGGACACGGATTTCACGGGAAACACAGATTTTTTGAAGCTTTCTCCGTGTAAATCCGTGGCATCCGTGTACGGAAAGAGTTTATAAGAAACAGTCTCTAGGAGCTTTTCTCCGTGTTCTCTGTGACCCTGTGGCCAAATCAGAAAAGGACGATATGAAAATCGGATTGCAGATTCCTAACTTTACCTGGCCCGAGGGGCCGGGCAAGATCGGCGCCAAACTGGCACAGATCGGCCGCACCGCGGACGAGGCAGGTTTTGCGAGCATCTGGGTGATGGATCACTTCTTCCAGATCGGCACTGCCGACCGGAGCAGGCACCTTGGACCGGCAGAAGACGAGATGCTGGAAGGGTACAGCACCCTTGCCTATCTGGCCGGTGTAACCAGGAGAGCCAGGCTGGGGACGCTTGTGACCGGCGTGATCTATCGTCATCCGGGCATCCTGGTCAAGACCGTCACGACTCTCGACGTCCTTTCCGGTGGACGCGCCTGGTTCGGCATCGGCATAGCCTGGAACGAGCGCGAAGCGCGCGGGCTCGGCGTTCCCTTTCCCGCGGTGAAGGAACGCTTCGAACGCCTGGAAGAGACGCTTCAAATCGCCGGGCAGATGTGGTCGGGCAACAACGGCCCTTATAACGGCAAACATTTCCACTTGGCCGAGACGTTGTGCAGTCCCCAGCCGTTGACCAGGCCTCACCCGCCCATCATGATCGGCGGCGGCGGTGAGAAGAAAACCCTGCGCCTGGTGGCCCAATATGCCGATGCCTGTAACCTTTTCGGCAGGATGGGGACGGATACGCTCCGCAGTAAACTCGACATCCTGAAAAAACATTGTGAGCAGGTTCGCCGCGACTATGCCGCCATCGAGAAGACCACCCTCAGCACGGCCGAGCTCGCATCGGGAAAGCAAAGCGCCAAAGACGTGATCGAAGAATGCCGGGGTTTGGCGGCCCTGGGCATTCAACACTGTATCTTCAATATGCCGAACGTGCACGACATCACACCGCTGGAGATCTTCGGCAAGGAGATCATCCCCGAGGTGGCCGGCCTGTAAGGCACGAAAGGCCCGAATCCCAATATGTCTACCGCCTATCCCGTCCTCGAATTGCGTATCGCACTGACAGCCAGTGACTACGAACGATCCGTGAAGTTCTATTGCGAAGGCCTCGGGCTTGAACCTGCGCAGATTTGGAATAATGATGGGGGCCGGGCGCTGATGCTGGATATGCGCCATGCCGCCCTGGAGATTTTTGACGAGCCGCAGGCCGGGACGATTGATCGGATCGAAGCGGGGCGGCGCGTAAGCGGCCAGGTCCGGTTTGCGCTCCAGGTACCCGACTTGAAGGCAGCCATGGAACGGCTCCTCGCCCACGGCGCGACATTGGTTCATCCGCCCGTCGTTACCCCCTGGGGCGACCATAACGTACGCCTGCAAGACCCCGACGGCATGCAGATTACGTTATTCCAGGTAAGCTGACTCACCTCAAATCTGATGTTTCGCCGAAAAAAGAAGCTGCCAGCGGCTCTTTCCTGCTGGCAACTTCTTTTTTCGGCATCTAACTCCCCCTTCCCTGTGGGAAGGGGGCTGGGGGGATGGGCCTGTCGAATAGAAATGACGTGGCTCGTCTTTGCGCTAATTGCAGCGCTGCACATCTACCGTCACAATGCTTGAAACCTGCGTGCTGTTATACGCCTGCACCCCGTACGTGACATCCTCGTCATGATGGTGATGATGGAATACGAACGTATCGGTGTAAGAGTGCGCAGACCCGCGCAGCGTGCCGATCTGCCAGCCGTTTCTGTAGACTCGCACACCTGCCTGGTCGGGATCGGTGTTGGTCCAGCGGAAAACCACCGTCCACTCAGAGGCGTCGTCCCACCATGACCCCGAGCCCGAAGTATCCTCGCTCGAGCAAGAGACTCGCAGGTTGCGCGGCTCGCTCAAGGTGTATATGGACGTAACCGGCGTGGCCGGTGCGGGGACATTATTCGTGTCGCCGACCACGCTTGCATTCTGCCCTGAAAGCCAGCACAGCGTGCCGGGATAACCGGGGACGTCGATGATCCAGTAGTTGTCGGCTGTATCCTTTCCCGTCACCGTCACAACCGTTCCGGGATAGACCGTGATCACAAAGCCATAGCTGGTGCTGGGGCCGGCATAGCAGTTCGTGGCCACGCTGACGCTCAGCGTCGGCGGCACCGGCGTATTCGCGGGCGTCGCGGTGTTCGCCGGTGTGGCTGCGAGCGCCGCTTGTGTCATGGCATTCAGGGTTGCCGCCACCATCGTGGACACCTGATCCTGTGCGGAGAGCGTCGGCGTCGGCGTGCTGGATGATGTCCCCGTGCCCAGGTCGACCGACACGCCGCAGGCCACGGCGGCCAGCGCAAGAATCAGGAAAAAGACGAGAGAGTTTTTGACCGGCGCCATTTCCATTCCTTTCGCTTCGTGTTTTCCCCCGTTTTCCCAAATATACACCAATTGGCGGACCAAATAATGTAGGTTCTGTATCAGTTTCCTGCCCAGGGCTCTTCGCGAAGAGACATGGCTCGCTACGAAGTGCGCGGCGCGGAGGAATCACCTGCGGTGCTAAAATGAGAGAGCAGCTCACATCACCTTCGCGAGGCAACCATGGGTAAACAAGCTGATCAACCCGTCGCAGGCGCAGGCGCAAACACACATGCAAAACGCCCGAGCCTCCTCCTTTCCGCGTTGAAACTCGGGGCAGCGATAGCCCTCATTAATATCGTTATCGACGGCATCAACATCTGGCACCAGGCGCCTTCGCAGGCTGTGATTACGGCCGCGGGCGGGACCAGTCTTCTGTCCTACAGGCTCAGCATGCTGCTGGGTGTTGCCGTATCCAACCTGGTCATGTGGATTTTGGCCGCGCTGATCATGCTATTCGTCCTCAGGCAGCTCAAGAAGTTCTAAGACACTTTCTCCTAATGATCTTTTCCGTTAGGCGGGCACCACGCTTGCAGTTGAACGATATGCAAGAGAATTTCGCAAATTCTTACCGAAGATATCAAGAAAAAATCCGTGTCTCCCCGTGTAATCAGTGAGATCCGTGCACAGGCCTTCTTTTTATATGGAGGTACCCACTATGAACGATCGCATAGACCTGAAACCCGTGCTCGAATTCCTGAGCGGACTTCAAAAGAACAACAACAAACCCTGGTTCGAGGAACACCGCTCTGCGTACGAGAACGCCAAGGGACTGTTCGAGGACTTTGTCGACCAACTGATCTTCGGCCTGGGGTCCATCGAGGACCTCAAGGGTGTCACCGCAAAGGATTGCGTCATGCGCATCTATCGTGACATCCGCTTCTCGAAGGACAAGACCCCCTACAAGACCGGCATGGCTGCCTCGATTGGCTCCGGCGGCAGGAAGTCCTGGCGGCAGCATTATTACCTGCACCTCGAGCCGCACAACGCCTCCATGGTCGCCGGCGGACTGCATGCCCCCGAGTCGGCGCAGATTACCAAATTCCGGGCCGCCATCGATCGAGACGCGCGCAAGTTCAAGGCCGTGGTCAACGCCAGGGCCTTCAAAGAGTACTTCGGTGAGGTGGAAGGTGAGAAGCTAAAGACCGCGCCGCAGGGCTTCGCCCACGATCATCCCGAGATCGAATTGCTGCGCATGAAAGAAGTTGTCGCCATCCATCGCCTGACGGATCAAGCGGTCTTGTCGCCGGATTTCAGCGCGCACGTCCTCAAGGCCTGTGCGGCCATGAAACCTTTCCTGGATTATCTGAATTCGATTGGCGGATGAGTGAAACCGTCGCGAAGCATAGAATCCCCGTTCTTGTTCCTAGGGGACACCCGTCTGCACTGTGCTCTTTCAGTGCGGGGTGCCCCCAAATCCTCGCGCAAGGCGGCTTCAAGCCGCCACTGCGCATGTCGGCGACGTGAGTCGCCGACGCCGGACATTTTGATTGACAGCCAAACTTATCTTGTCAGATTTGGTCGCCACCGGAGGCAGAGCAGGCAGGAGGGGGTAGCCCTTCGTGATTATCTAAATTCAACTGCGGATGAAGCCTGGCTCCATAGATCCTGCGATGCTACTTTTGAGTGTAAATAGCCGATTCGAGTTTCACCCGTTTTAGCCAACAAGAGGCCTAAAGCGAGCGTGACAGTATATAATCGCTCTATGAAGAAAATCATCTACCATCTCACAGTTGAAGATATCCAAAATGTCGCGGAGCAGGAGCTAGATAGACAGTTATCTGCGAACGAGATTGCGCTCATCCAAGATCGAATTGCTGAAAAAATCCCCTGGTACGAGGCGATAGCTGACTCCATTAACGAATTGCTGGGATCATAAGGTATTGATTTCATCAGATTTGGAGATGCAGCGGTCGACCGGAACTCTGAAAAAATGGCTCCGTTTTCGACGACATGGCACTAGGACAATATAGGTTAAAATCTGGCTTGAGGTACATTAATGCCCGAAAACCTGACGAATGAAGAAAAGCGGGTTGTAATCTATTCCATTGCTGATCAACCCACAGTACCCAGCAGCGTAACATCTGATACGCCATTATCGGAACTCAACCTGAATTGGCGAGAAAAGGACCTGCCAGAACGAGAAAGAACGAAGCATGTCCATCGATTGCATCCGTATCTGGGCAAATTTATCCCACAGTTAGTAGAAATTTTCATGCGTAGATATTTCAAGCCGGGCCAAACAATCCTTGATCCGTTTGGCGGCTCGGGTACCACTCTAGTTCAAGCAAGTGAACTTGGAATAAATTCAATAGCTTATGACATCTCTGCCTTCAATGTCCTGCTTATGAAAGCAAAGACGGCACATTATGATTTACGAAAAGTTGGACATGAAGTACTTGATATTCTAGAAAGAGTTAGACGCGAGACTTCAAGCTAATGCGCGGCAACTTTCCCTTTGGGAAAATAAGGCCGTTTACACCGTAAACATTGAAAACGCATATTTATCGGAATGGTTTGCTCCGCAGGCCTTGACGGAGCTAATTATTTACCGTGATTTCATAAGCCAATATGAATATCAGGACTTGCTGAAAGTAATTTTATCCCGCTCGGCCCGATCAGCCAGACTTACCACCCATTTCGATTTAGACTTTCCGAAAAAACCTCAAACTGAGCCTTACTGGTGCTATAAGCATAGCCGGACGTGTGTGCCGACGACCACAGCTTTCCAGTTCTTAAACCGGTATAGCCTAGACACAATTAAGCGTATAGAAGATTTTTCTGCTTTAAGAACAAATGCCGAGATTTCAGTTAATCACGGAGATAGCCGATTTGAGAATATTCCTGCAAGCGATGGCTTAATCACCAGTCCGCCATACGTTGGCCTAATAGACTATCACGAACAGCATCGCTATGCCTACGAGCTGCTCAACCTGGATGATCGACGTTACGATGAGATTGGCGCAGCAGAGCAGGGTTCTAGTCAAAAGGCAAGAAAGAGCTATCAGGAATCAATCGCTCAAGTTTTTCAGAATAGTATGAAGTCAATGGGAGTAGGTAGCTACCTCATTGTTGTAGCTGGCGACAAATTTGGCTTATATGATGAAATTGCTCAAATGTTGGGTGTTCATGTCGAAGCCATCATAAGGCGCCATGTAAACCGACGCACCGGCAGACGATCATCGGAGTTTTATGAAGATGTTTTCGTATGGAAAAAATCATGATAAATGCACAGACACGGGCAGCTATCAAAGGATATCTGGAGGGCTTCATTGATGGCCTAGTTGAACAACACAAACCTGTTGAAAAGCCTCCTCGCCTAATAAAAGATTTGGCACCAGAAGAAGGTACTTCGCCCGATGCTGGCTATAAACCGTTTCACGAAGCCATTATTCCCGACCAGGTCCTTCGTGTCAGCACATTTGAAAGGTCATTTTCAACAAAGCTAGGTTCGACATTTGAGGAATGTGCGAGGCTTATAGCATCTCAAACATATAAGGTGGCGCGGCGGAATTTCGTAGCTACAGGTCAGATGCCTGCCGCCGCCGCATCTAGAATCGAGCAGCTCGTCAATCAAATTGCATCCGAGCATAAACCCAATTTTCTGAGCTTAATTGATGATGTCCTGAAAATCCAGGATCAGAATTGGGTTGAAAGGCCCGTTGTTGCGGATTTATTTCTGGAGAGTGCTCAGGGCCAACGGTATTTCTTCGAAATCAAATCCCCCAAACCTAATAAGGGGCAGTGCCTGGAAATAGCCGAACGTCTATTGCGTGTTCATGCAATTACTCAGGAGAAGCGACCGAAAGTAAACGCTTATTTTGCAATGGCATATAATCCGTATGGAGCCCATCGGGAGGATTACAAACATAGTTTCAGTTTGCAGTATCTAGATATGAAAAACGAAGTATTGCTTGGCGAAGAATTTTGGGAGGTTGTTGGTGGAAAAGGGACATATGAGGAACTGTTGGATATATACCGGGAGGTGGGTCGCGAAAAAACCAAATCGATGATGGATGCCTTGATATTCGGTTTCTAGGAACCAACCGGAGTCAAGGACAGTGTGCCAATACAGGTAGGGGCGGCAAGCAACATACTTATTTTCACACGGATTAACTCATAGCGTAGATGACCCTCTCGTTGACTGGAAAAGATCGCGATCTGCTGTCGGGCGGGTAGAGAGCCGGGGCCAGGATGACGATCTCCGTCGTATAGGCTTCTCCTCCCTTTCGCGCACTGATCCCTCCCTCCGATTATTAGAAAACTCTGTAAGCTGTGAAATCATGGGTGATTGACTCCAGAACATTTGTTCTCTATAATGAGGGCATGAACTCACGCTTGGCGCCGTGCCCATCCCTCTTCCAATGCTTGACGAAACCGCGCGCTTCTCAACCATCACCCGAAGAGGAAGGGTTGTTCCTCGGGGTTGTTGCCGTTCGTAGCCGTAAAGGTACGGGTTGTTTCCCAATTTTCGCGCATGCCGTACCCGAAGAGGGAGGGTTGTTCCTCCATGATTTTGCCCGTTTTACCCGTAAAGTAGGGATTGTTCCTCATTTTTTTTATTTGCACCGGGCAGGCAGGCATCGCACAAGGCACCGTCCTGCACCGACGGTCCGCTGCAAGCGGAACGAACGGCGGCATCAAGCCGCTTTCGCCAATCACCAATCACCAATCTGCAATCTAAAATCTACAATCTAAAATCGACAGGATACAATATGCCGATGTCCACGCAACACACCCTCTCACTGACCTCCAAAGATCGCGACATTCTTTCCGGCGGTCAGGGAGCCGCGGCCAGGATGGCCATGTCCATCGTTGTCCGCATGGCGGAAGTATCCGAAGCGCGCGAGCTGCTCGATATCACCGGCGCGCACATCGATAGCACCGTCTACATCGGCGATGCCGGCCTGGAATTCGCAGAGCGCCTGTCCGGCCTGGGAGCAAAGGTCTCCGTGCCCACCACGCTCAACGTCAGCGGCATCGATGAGCACCACTGGCAGGAATGGGCCGTCAGCGCAGATTGGGCGCGCGGTGCGCAGCGCCAGATGGTCGCCTATCAAAGCATGGGCACCATTCCCACCTGGACCTGCGCGCCCTACCAGCTTCAGACGAAGCCGGTTTTCGGGCAGCAGATCGCCTGGGGCGAATCGAATGCCATCGTCTTCGCCAACTCCGTCATCGGCGCGCGCAGCGAGCGCTACCCGGACCTGTTCGATATCTGCTGCGCCATCACCGGCCGCGCCCCGGCCATCGGCCTGCACCTCACCGAAAACCGCGCGGGTCAGTTGCTCCTTCGCCTGATGGATATCCCCCGCGAACTTCAGGCCCGCGACGATTTCTATCCGGTGCTGGGCAACCTGGTCGGCGCTCTCTCCGGCGACAAGATCCCGGTAATCGACGGCATCTCTGTCACGCCCGATGAGGACCAGCTCAAGGCCTTCGGCGCGGCCGCCGGTTCTTCCGGTGCTGTGGCCCTGTTCCATATGGTGGGCGTCACGCCTGAAGCGCCCACGCTGGACGCGGCCTTTCAGGGAAAGAGTCCGCTCCAAACCATTGACGTCGGCATGGACGACCTGCGTGAATCGCGTCGCAAGCTGACCCATGCGGACAGCGACGCGCTGGACATGGTTGTTTTGGGCAGCCCGCATTTCTCCCTCGCCGAGTTCAAGCGGCTTGCGCCCATGCTCGCAGGCAGGCGCAAACATCCCGACGTTAAATTCCTGGTCACCTCCAGTCGTGCAATGACACAGCTTGCGGAAAAAGCGGGCTTTCTCGATACCCTCAAGGATTTCGGCGCGCAGCTTACCGTGGATACCTGTATCCTCACCTCGCCCATGCTGCCCAGGGAAATCCGGAACCTGATGACCAACTCGGCCAAGTTTGCCTATTACTCGCCCGGCATGCTGGAAAAGAACATCGCCTTTGGCAGCCTGGAGGACTGCGTCAACTCGGCGGTGGCCGGCAGGATCGTTCGGGATGAATCCTTATGGGCAATCTGACCCTGCACGGCGCGGTCGTCATCCCCGGTGAAGCGCACGGCAAGGCGCTGGTAAGCAGCGAACCCATTTCCTTCTGGGGCGGCTACGATTGGAAGACCGGCGAGATCATCGACCGCCGGCACTCGTTATCCGGATCGATCGCCAAGGGAAGGATCCTCGCCGTCCCTTTTACGCGCGGTTCATCCACCACCACGGCCGTCCTGCTCGAAGCCATCCGTGCCGGAACCGCGCCCGCGGCCATCCTCACCACCGGCACGGATTTCTTTTTTGCCCTGGCTTCCGTCGTCGCAGACGAGTTATATGCCTCCCCGCTTCCGCTTGTCGCTCTCAGCGAAGCGGATTTTGCCCGCCTGCAGACCGGTGACGATATCCGGATCACGAATGATGGTCGCATTAAGGTGCTCCGCTAGACCTCGGAGGTCTTTAAGACCTCCGAGGTCTAATCTCCAGTACACCCTGACGACCGTGCGTCGCACCCGCCGCAGAGTACACCAGATCGTAGGACTGTTGTAATTAGACAATAGGTTACATATACCGAACACCTGAGTTATGACTCCCGGTCATTGGAATGAAACCGCCCCCGCTTGAGACCATCGCCGAAGCCTTCTCGCGCACCGCAGAGAAATATGATTCCTTTGCGCAGGATCATCCCCATCTCACGCGCATGAGGAACAAGGTGTATGCCCACCTCTCACGGTTGGTGCCCGAAGGCGCACACATCCTCGAGCTCAACGCCGGCACCGGCACGGATGCGGTACAGCTGGCGCAGCGCGGATACCGCGTGCATGCAACGGATGTCGCCCCCGGCATGTTGGGTCGCTTGCGCGATAAGGTTCGCGATTTGGGGCTGCAGGACCGCGTCACGGTGGAGCAGCGCTCCTTTCTTTCCCTCGCGGATGTGCCCGGCGCGCCCTTCGACGCTGTCTTCTCCGACCTCGGAGGCTTGAATTGCGTCCCGGATCTTTCTCCCGTGATCGAGCAATTGCCCAGGGTCTTGCGCCCCGGAGGCCTTGTCACCTGGGTGCTCATGCCGCATGTCTGCCTGTGGGAGATGGCCGAGGTGTTACGCGGGGATTTCCGTCTCGCCTTCCGGCGTTTCTCGCGGCATGCCGTGCGCGCCAACCTTGAAGGGCTGCAGTTTGATGTGTATTATTTTTCTCCACGGCAGGTGCTGGGCTGGTTCGGGAGCGCCTTCGATCTGATCGCCCTCGAAGGCCTCTCGGTGCTGACGCCCACCGCCGAAAGCAAGAACTTCGCCAGGATCTTCCCGCGACTCTACCGGTCTCTGTCGTGGCTGGATGACCGGCTGTCGCCTCACTGGCCCTGGTTTGGCTGGGGAGATTTTTACATCCTGTCGCTCCGCTATCATCCACAGAAATGAAGAAAGTGACTTCGGAAGTCTTTCCCAGGGAATCCTGGCCAAGTATCCGTCCGCAGACTTCCGAAGTCTAGGCGCTAATCAATTTCAAGGGAGACGCAGATGACCTATCCGGTTTTCCCCAATAAGTACAAGCTGGCCCCGCTATTGAGTGCCGATAACATGATCGAATTCCGGCGCAAGCATGGGCTGGGCGATTTGGCCGCGCCGCAAAGTGCCATCGTGTGCCTCTACAAAGGTGCGATGAATCGGTTTGCCTGGAAACATCCCTCGCGTCGGGTCAGGGGCTTTCTGGGCGACATCTATTTGCCAAAGAACACGAACGGCAAAGTCGCCGTACTGGGCAATTTCGGGATCGGCGCGCCCGCCATCACCAGCATTGCCGACGAAATGATGGCCTGGGGCGTGAAGCGTCTGGTGATCCTGTCCCTGGCGGGCGGCCTGCAAGCCGGCCTGGAGCCCGGGAGCCTTGTGGTATGTGACCGTGCCATTCGTGACGAAGGAACATCGTATCACTACCTCCCGCCCGCAAAGGACGTCCAGGCCTCGCCCCGGCTGGTGCAGGCAATTGGCAGCGCCCTCGAAAAGCGCGGCTTGAAGTCCACAATCGGCGCGGTGTGGAGTACCGATGCCCCCTACCGGGAAACGCGCGAGGAAGCCGACTTCTTCGGGGGCCAAGGCGTCAAAGCCGTGGACATGGAGAGCGCAGGCGTGTTCGCCGCCGCCCAGGTGAGAGGAGCGGAGGCCGCCTCCGTCTTTGTCATCGGAGATAGCCTGGCCGCGCCCCGCTGGTCTGCCCCGCCTGACATGCGGGCGCTGCATGTGCGCCTCAAGTCGTTGCTTGGCATCTTGATCCTCACATTGGGTGCTCCGGACTGATTTATTCGTGGGTGAAGTCTTTATCGCAGGCAGGCTCACTCTGGAAGCGTTAGCCCGTTTGGGGGCTTGAACGCCGTGTCAAAGCCCACTACAATCCGCTCAAGTTTTTTATATGAGAGGAGCTTATCGGTATGAACCTCAAACTGAGCACGCTGCTCTGGACGTTTATCTGGTGCATATTCATGGGCATCACTGCCGGTTCGATCGGACTCGGCGCCCTCCTCCCCGCCATGAATTTTGTAGCCAAGCCGTTTGTCTGCCCGGCCGGCCAGATGCAGATGGAATCGCAGGTTTACAATCCCTATCCGGGTGAAACCGTTACCCAGGAGACCTGGTATTGTGTCGATGCGGCCACGGGCGCTAAAGCGGAGTTGGGCCTCTTCCCCATGAGCCTGTATTCCGGGACGATCTACGGGTTGCTCTTCTTTCTCATAGTGTTGCTCGGAATGGTGCTGATGGCCAACCGGCGGAGGCCGACACAAAGCACGGTGACTTCCGATTACTCGCCCCGGGCGGAGCATCAGAGATTAATGGGGGAGTTGGCCCAGGGACGCCAGGGATCCGCCTCACGACCGGCATTTGAGCAGCAGTCTGCCCATTTGCTGACTCTTCTGGAATCCAACCAGATCACTAAAGAGGAGTACCTGAAGCGGGTCGCGGAACTCGCAAAGGATTCCTGACCTCCTCGCTATCCTGGTCGCTTGGTATATTCAACCACCAGGCCCGCTGTGAGCGCAATGGGTTTGTTCTTTCGCGATCCTGCGGGCTGCCTTACGCCGATATGTACGAACTCGCCCCGCAGGTGGTCTGGTCCTGTTTCATCGATGAGCCGCAATGTTGCCCACCCAAAACCCCGAAGCTGAACCAGCGCCAGCCCTGGCGTCCTCGCTGCTGCGCAACCCCGACTTTATGCTGCTGTGGAGTGGGCAGGTCGTCTCCACGCTGGGCACCAACGCCTCGGTTATTGTCTACCCTCTGCTGATCCTGGCCCTGACCAACTCGCCCGCCGCCGCGGGACTGGCCGGCGCGCTTCAAGCCGTCCCGTATATCGTATTCAGCCTGCCCGTCGGCGCGCTGATCGATCGCTGGGACCGCAAGCGCGTGATGATCCTGTGCGACATCGGGCGCGGCCTCACGCTGGGCAGCATTCCAATCGCCATCGCCTTCAACGTCCTCACCCTCTGGCAGATCTATGCGGCGGTGCTCGTCGAAGGCAGCCTGTTCGTGTTCTTCAACATTGCCGAGGTGGCAGCCCTGCCCCGTGTCGTACGCACCGAGCAGCTGCCCGCAGCCGCCGCCCAGAATGAGGCGGGCTTCGGGGCGGCATCTATCGTCGGCCCTTCGCTGGGGACGATTCTCTATCAGACATTGGGGCGCGGCGCGCCGTTCATCGCCGACGCGGTCTCGTATGGCGTTTCGGTCGGTTCGCTGTCTTTCATCAAGACGCGCTTCCAGTCGGAACGCACGGTGGTCCAAAGGAACCTGCGCGCCGAGATCGCAGAAGGCCTGAGCTGGTTATGGCATCAGCCGCTGATTCGTTTCATGGCTTTCCTGACCGGCGGCCTGAATTTGATGGGCTCTGCCTCGCTCTTGATCATCATCCTCCTGGCGAAAAACATGGGCGCCCGCGATGCCCAGATCGGCCTGATCTTCAGTGTCGCAGGCTTCGGCGGTATCGCCGGTTCCCTGCTCGGCGGCCAGATCCAGAAGCGCTTCAAATTTAGTCCGGTCATCATTACGACGGTCTGGGCACAGGCCTTCTTGTTTCCGCTTTACCTGATCGCCCCAAACTTCTACTTCCTGGCCGCGATCACAGCCCTCATCTACCTGGTGATGCCCGCCTACAACATCGTCCAGTTCAGCTACCGGCTGGCGCTCATCCCCGACGAGCTTCAGGGCCGCGTGAACAGCACCTTTCGCCTGCTGGCCTTCGGCTTTAACCCGATCGGTGCCGCGGTCTCAGGCCTCTTGCTCGAGCGTATCGGCACGGCGCCCACGGTCATCATCTTTTCGATCTTCAATGTGCTGCTGGCCATATTGACTGCAGCGAATTCGCACGTTCGGAATGCACCTCCGCTTGAGCAGGCGCAAACCGCTTGAGGCAACTTGCCATGAGAGCCGATAACCCCATGCGTATTTTCGACCCCCGCAAGCTGGCCCATTATGAGAAAGAGAACTACGTTGCCTATTACCGGAAGGACTGGCTGAAGCTCCTGCGGGTCTCCATCGGATTGGTGAAACAGTCCTTCGGCCTGTCATGGCTTCAGGCCGTCTACGCCGCCTTTCTCGTGGCGCGGGCCGAGGTCGCCTTCGCGCCCTTCCCGGATAATGACGTTCCCAGGGCCGAAGCCTACATGGAACGGTTCTACCGGTTCGTCAGGAATGTGCACCGCGAAGATTTTGATGTCCAGCGTGCCGCCAAGCTGGAGGTCAACTGGTGGAGTGTGCACCGCAAATTGTTTGCGAACGCCGAAAACCGGGAGCTGGTCGAGGCCCTGGTCGAACTGTATGGCGAGGCCTACGGGGTCGAACCGGCTAAGGTCCGGGAATCTGCCCGGCTCCGGGCGGCGGGCATGCTTTATTCAGACCTCTGGGTGTCCGCCGGCAAGCCGGCGGACAGCCCCCTGCTAGTCCAGGAGGAGGAAGCCCTGTTCCGGTCTTACGAGGCCCTGAAAGATGCAATTCGGAGCTAAATTAGAGCATTTGTTCGGCGCTCATTTTCCTGATCTCCGTTGCAAAACGGGCTCAGGCTCCCCGCCAGGTTTTTTTTCCGCTACAATGGGGGCGCATTTCAGCTCCGTCCACCCCCATTTGAGGTCAAAGTTCGACTATGTACACCCGACCCGCCTCCGGTTTGCCGCCATTCCAGCAGGGCGGCTTCGATTCCCTGTGCGGGCTCTACAGCATCGTCAACGCCGAGCGGTTCATCAACCATTCCTCGGACGATGAGGCGCAGCAGCTATTCGATACCATCGTCCATTTTCTGTCCAGGAAAAGGCTGCTGGCCAAGCTGCTGATCGGCGGCGTCATCCACCGGCAGATGCTGCTGATCCTCAGCGACGTGGTCGGTGAGCGCATCCCCAACCTGTGGATTCCCTGGCGCGGAGTGCCCAACCCGGACCTCGACACGTTCTGGAAATCTATTCAGACCTTCCTGGACGGGACTCCCGGGCGCGCCGTGATCCTCGGCTTGAAAGGCTATCACGACCACTGGACGGTGATCGAGACCATTACGAACAAGTCGATCTTCCTGTACGATTCGGCCTTGATCACCCGCCTGCCGCGCTCCAGCTGCACCACGTTCTATACCAACGGCCGCCGCAAACACCTGCTGCTGCCGGCGCAGACATACTTCTTATCGAGCAACGGCAGCGCTGAGAACTAGGAGCGATCTCCGGAATTCGGATCGCCCAACGCGGGGAAAGTAGAGTCAAGTCTTAGGCTAGGTCAGCCAATACACGGCGGCAAAGGCCGCGATCCATTCGCCAGCCAGCAACGCGAGTACTTGCAGCCCCTCTCGGGGTCGCTCCGGCAGCCATTTGAATATGAAGTAAACTACTATCGGTAGCTGTGTAACCATGAGGATTTGGAAAATGCGGGCCGCGGTGCCTTCATCTTTTTCATGGACCACGCCGTAAATTGCTGCGTGACCCAGGACCAGGGCCAGCGCCGCGAGCGACATGACCGGCGGAAGATAGGCGCTCGTGTGCTTTATCAGTGAAACATTGGCCGATTTCGTTTCCATCGCATATTTTCCTTTCAGCGCGCCGTATCCTTGTGAGAACAATGTCATGAGCGGCCAGTGAAGTATGAACAGTGGACGCGCTAGAGGACAATTAAGAGTATGGCAGGGTTAAGGTTCACAGGGAATCAGCTCTCCGGGGAGGAGTCCGGTGCACCCGTACGTCAAATCCATCCACAAGCTTTTCATCGCACACCGGGATCCCCAACAGGCCGCCCCGATGAAGCGATACATGCGCGACCAATTCGAGTATTTGGGGATCAAGGTCCCCGAAATGGGGCGTTTGATGAAACAGCATGTCCGCGAGCATGGGCTTCCTCCGCTGGTCGACCTGGACCAAATCTTGCGCGACCTGTGGGCGCTTCCCCAGCGTGAATTTCAATATGCTGCCAACGGCCTCCTGGAAAAATTCGAGGATCGGCTCCCTTCGAAATTCATCGAAACGCTAGAATATCTGCTCACGGACAAATCCTGGTGGGATACGGTGGATACGATTGCCATCGGCGCCCTCGGCGTGCACTTCAAGCGTTATCCGAACGTCCGCCGGAAATATCTGGGGAGATGGCGAAGATCAGAGAACTTCTGGCTGCGCAGGTCGGCCATTCTGTTCCAGCTCGGCTACAAGCAGGATACCGACTTCGATCTGCTGCGCGATATCATCCGCGAGAACCTCGGCTCGAAGGAATTTTTCATCAACAAGGCCATCGGTTGGGCGCTGCGCCAGTACACGCGCGTCGATCCGCAGGGCGTGCGTCAGTTCGTGGCCGGGACCCCGCTGAGTCCGCTCAGCGCCCGCGAGGCGTTGAAGTGGCTGGACAAGAAAAACGGATGATGAGCCTGCAAGCCAATTGCATTTACTCCCGGTTCGGTTGGCAGGCTTCTTCGCCCCAGGCTTAAAGTCGCGCGGCGAAGATGGCAAAGCTGTGAATTGAAAATGAAGATGATGCTTTTCCTGCAGGGTACCGCAATCATGCACAAGCACGCGCTGGGCCGCACGCGGGAAGAGCGTGTGAAGCAGGTCGTCGATGGTGACGCATCCCTTTACGACTTCTCGTCCTATGTCCCGGCAGATAACGCTGTGCGAAAATTAACTGCTTGGAGAGGCCACGGCGCGGAGATTATGTACCTGAGCTCAAACCGAAACGCGGAAGTGGTGGAAAAGGATCGGTCCGTCCTGCAAAAGTACGGATTCCCCGATGGCCCGGTATTCTACAGGCATGCAGGCGAAAGCTATGCAGATGTGGCGGAGCGCATCCTGCCCGACGTTTTGATCGAAGACGACTGCGAAAGCATCGGCGGGGAAGTAGAGATGACCTATCCTCACATCCGACCAGAGTTCAAGGCCAAGGTAAAATCAGTCGTCGTTAAAGAGTTCGGCGGCATCGACCATCTTCCCGATGATATTCGCGCTCTGATGAATGTCTGAAGGCTTGTTGGCGCAACCAGCCTGCTGCACAGTTACATTGCTTCGTTATCGCCTGTAACCAGGATTGTCTCATGCAGACCCTAGATGTAAAGAAGGTTACGCCCGCCCTGCACCGCTTCGCCGCCTGGGTAAACTTGCTGGCGATCGTTGCCGGCCCCCTGCTATACCTGTTTCCCTATCATACGGACGCTTACTTTGCATGGACCGTCGTGCCCCCGCTGACGGCCGCCTTCCTGGGCGGCGCGTATCTATCCGCGCTGGTTATCGGGCAGATGTCGGCACGCGAAAGCATCTGGTCGAACGTGCGCACGTTTTTTCCGGGAATGCTGCTCTCCACGGGGCTGACCCTGATTGCGACCTTATTGCATCTCGATAAGTTTGATTTTACGCGCGCTCCGCTGCTGGCGCGCCTCGCCGCATGGGTCTGGTTGATCTTCTACATGGTGGCGCCGATCGTGTTACTGGCTTTGATCGTTCAGCAATTGCGCAGCCCGGGCGGTGATCTGCCGCCTCAGGCAGCGCCTCCGGTCCGGTATCGCATCGCATTATTCGGCGAGGCTCTCATTCTGCTGCTCGCCGGGGTGCCTTTGTTCTTTGCACCGCAAACCGCTGCCGTGCTATGGCCGTGGAAGCTTAACCTCTTCAATTCACAAATAGTGGGTGCCTGGTTGATCGCCATCGGTTTTGCGCTTGCCCACTCTGCATATGAGAACGCCTGGGAGCGAATCCGCACATCCCTTGCCGGAAACATTGCGTTGGGTGCCCTGCAGTTGGTGGCCGTGGCGCGCTTCGCCTCCACCCTGGAATGGGCCGAGCCTGCGGCATGGCTTTACACCGCGATTTGCTTGGGCATGATAATTCTCGGCGCTTTTGGGTGGGTCGAGATGTGGAGCAAAACTACGGCCATAGGCTGACGTATAGCCCTAATGGCCCCTCGCCATTTGCGCCTGTTGGTCAGTACAATCCGTGTTTGCTTTCGCCTCCGCCTATGGTTCGTTCGAAAATCGAACAGACAAGCAAGGAGTGTAATTATGGGCGTTATGCTGCAAGCCTTTTACTGGGATTGCCCGCGCGCAGAGGGCAGGGAATATCAATGGTGGAACACGGTTCGCCAGCAGGTGCCATCGCTCGCCAAAGCCGGATTCTCTGCACTGTGGCTGCCGCCTGTCCACAAGGCTGCAAACCTGGGGGGGACATCCATGGGCTACGATCCATACGATTACTATGACCTGGGCGAGTTCGATCAAAAGGGGAAAATTCCCACCTGGTTCGGCACAAAGCAGGAATTATTGGATTTGATCGCCGAAGCTCATCGAAACAAAGTCAGCGTCGTCGCCGATATCGTCATCAATCACAATTCCGGCGCGGACAGACAGGAGCTCAATCTCCTTACCGGCCAGTCGCGTTGGACGCTGTTCACCCCCGGGAGCAAAAAGTTCCCGCGCAATTGGGAATCATTTCACCCGAGCATGTACGAATCCTGGGACGAGATGACTTTCGGCGACATGCCCGATCTCTCGCACCGCAATCCCTACGTCTATGCTGAATTGCTCAAACTGGCGCGCTGGTTGATAGAAGATGTAGGCTTCGATGGCTTTCGCTATGATTTCGTCAAGGGGTATGGCGCCAACACGATCACGGCCATCCAGGAATATCACTACGTACGCGACGGCCAGCTGCTTCAGCCCTACGGGGTCGCCGAGTTCTGGGATAATGCGCGCGCCATCGAGAACTGGGTAGACCTGGCCAATTTTTCCAACAGCAATCCTGTGGATGCCTTCGACTTTCCACTGCGCGAGATGCTCAAGGCCTTGTGCGATCAGTTCGGCTTCAGCCTGCGCAACCTCGGGACTTGGGAAACCGTTTTGCAAAAGCAGCCGGGATCGGTGGTGACCTTTGTGGAGAACCATGATCTGCGCGACGAGGGTCGTCCCATCGTCAACGACAAGCTGCTCGCTTACAGCTATATCCTGACGCATGAGGGCTATCCGTGCGTTTTCTGGCATGATTACTTCAATTACAACCTTGCCTTGCGTGATTCGTCCAATGGAATCGACGCCCTCGTGGCCGCTCACGAAAAATACGCGGGGGGCGCGGCTCAGACCCTGTATCTCGACGACGACCTGTACATCATGCAGCGCACAGGCTACGGCGATAAACCGGGGCTGATCTATGTGCTTAACAACCGTGGCGATTCATGGCGCGGCGCCTGGGTGACCACTCGCTGGCAAAACACCTCGTTCGCGCCCGTCGCCTGGTGGGGCAGGGACGACCGCTCTCGCCCCAATGGCCAATCCACCGGCCCCGATGGACGAGGGCAATTCTTTGCACCGCCTCGGGGATTTGCGGTCTACGCGCCGGAATAGCCCCGGCGAGTTTTTGAATCTCTATGTTGGAACTGTCCACAGCGACGCCCGTTCTTCCAGCCTTGGGCGAAGCGTTATCGGAGATGGAAGCCGGATGTGGAATGTGAAATCCGTTCCCCTGCCAGCCGGGGACCTGCGAGTTTACACCCTCAAAGCCCTGAGAATTATTATCAGGAGCATCCCACCCAGCAATGCATAAACGATGGGGAAGCTGGTTCCGCCCGCGTTGATCGAGAAGAGGTTGGGCAGGTGAAGCAGTCCGGCCAGCCAAATGCCTAGCACCGCGCCGACAAACCCGATGCCTATGGCCGCCAGGCAGCCGCCGTGCCGGTGGCCGACCATCGCCTGCGCGATCAGGCCGCACAGCGCCGCCACCGCCAGTAGCAGCACGATGTTCCACACGGAACCAAACATATTGACGAATATCGACACGCGAGACCTCCTGGCCGCCGTCACCGGCAGCCAGCTCTCCAGCCCGGCTAGATGCCGGTGCGAACCTGAGAGAATTCTTTATTTGCTCGGCTTGGAGCGCGTGCCCGACGCGTTCACCCGGGGCCGCACGTGAATTCTTGTACGGCCGTAGCCTTCCTGAATGCGCCCGACCTGCTCTTCGAAATGGCCCGCGATGCCGTCAATGCTGTCATGTGTCAGTTTTGCCCGCCATTGCCTCACCCGGCCTCTTATTTGTTTCCATCTGCCGCGCAGTATGTCTTTATTAATATCCATGGTCACACCTCTAATTCTTGACTGATTAACGTTTTACCGGCCGCCTTGTTATCCGAAGGGCATTCCTGCTTTCCCGCGGGCACCCCCGACAACAGCGCTATAATCCATCGAGATTACTTCACCGGAAACTACAATCTATATCGGATCGGGGCACAATCCCAACATGACTGAACCGAACCAGGACGTTCACGAACGCCTGCGGGCGCTGCTCGACCGTGAAGGCGCAACGTACCGCGTGATCGAACATGAGCCGGAAGGCCGGACGGAGCTCATTACAAGGATTAGAGGCAACCGCCTCGAACAGGCTGTCAAATCCATCGTCGTGCAGGTCAGATTGAACAAGAAGGAAGGGCTCTATTGCCTGGCCAACGTCCCCGGCGATTGCCGCGTTAACCTGCAGGGAATCAAAGCCCACTTTCATGCCGGCCATGTGGGAATCGCCGCGCGCGACCAAGCGGAGCAATTGACCGGGTGCATCATCGGTTCGATCCCGCCCTTTTCTTTCAACGACGGGCTCATTCTGCTGGCCGATCCGCTGATCCGGGAAAACGATGAGGTCGTTTTCAATGCTGGACGGCTGGATCGCTCCATCTTCATGAAGATGGATGACTACTTCAGGGTGGCGCAGCCTCAAACGGTCAAGATCGCGCTTCGCAGCTGACCGGCGTTTGCCTTATGAATACACTGCTGCTCAAGTTAATCCTTACACCCTCGTTGATCGGCGCCGCCAGCCTGGCCGGGCGCCGCTGGGGCGATTCCATCAGCGGTTGGCTCATTGCGCTCCCCCTGACCACAGGTCCCATCACCTTTTTCCTGGCCCTGTCGCACGGTAACGCTTTTGCCACGACGGCCGCAGCCGGGACGCTGGCCGGCGGTTTCTCCCAGGCGGCATACATGCTGATCTATGCGCGGTTGGCGCAGCGCTGGAAATGGCTCCCGACCCTGGCTATGTCGATTGTAGGCTTCGCGGTGTTCACCGCCCTGCTTCAACAATTGACGTTCCCTCTCGTGCCCCTTTATGTGCTGGTATTTCTGGTTCTTATACTGGTCGTTAGGCTGCTCCCGCGGCAATCGCATCTTGACGCCGCCGGCGAGGGCTTGCCTCCGCGTTGGGATATTCCCTTGCGCATGATCATCGCCACGGTTTTCGTCGTCCTCATCACGAGTCTGGCGCCGGCTTTCGGTCCGCGGCTGACCGGCTTGCTGGCCCCCTTTCCGCTGTTTACCTCCATATTGGCGGCCTTTGCTCATCACCAGCATGGTGCGGATGCCGCGGTGAGTGTTCTGCGCGGGGTGTTAATGGGTTTGTTCTCTTACGCAAGTTTCTTCTTTGTTCTCGCCATCCTGCTGGAGCCCGCAGGGATTTTGGTTGCGTTCGCAATCGCCATCCTGGTTGAGATCATCTTTCAAGGATGTACCCTCTGGCTGTTGCAGCGCCAGCATGCCACCTAGTCAGCCTCCGGCCGATTTTTTTGTATCTGCTCAAACTCACTGCAACTTCGCGTGCAGGTTTCCCGAGAATCGGAATATGAGATGCGAAGCAGTGGCACCATCAGAGGGGCCGGGGTGAGGGCAATAAGCCAACCGCTACATGGATAGTTACCTGTATCTAGCCGCACATCGGTGTTAAGATTGCGAAGTATCTACCCACACCTTGCCTGGGAATTGCCCGAAAAATGGACATGCGCAGGGTGATCTACCCTGCGCATGTCCATTTTTCGAGGGTGCAGGTTCTTTTCCTACGCGGTATTTTTCCCCGTTTCCTGCCGAAGGTGTAGGTGTCTTTCCTGCAAAGGAAAACGGGGCGTGAGCAGATACATTGCGAAACATTAGGAGCGCCTCGTGAATCTCAATCTATCCGCCCGGCCGCCTTTTAACTTCCATTCGGTCGTCAATTCACACGGCTGGGTGCAGATGGCCCCCTTCCGCTATGACGAAGACAGCCGCATCTTATTTTACACGGACCGGCTTTCGAACGGCCGCGTACTCGATTACCAAATTCGGGAAACTGCGCAGGGCGTTGAAGTCGATGCGCGCGGCAGGCTCGGCAACGCGGAGCGGAGTGAGATCGCCGAAAAAGTCACATGGATGCTGGGCCTCGACCAGGACTTCACCACTTTTTACAAGGCCGCACGTAAGGAACCCAAGCTGCGGAAGGCGCAAAAACTGGCGCGAGGTCGCGTGCTCCGCTCGCCGACTTTTTTCGAAGACATCCTGAAAACGATCCTGACCACCAACACCTTATGGGCGGCCACCAAACGCATGAACCTCAACTTGATTGCTGCGTTCGGGGATTCGCCCGCGCCGGCCGGGGTCAAGGCCTTTCCCACGCCTGTCCGGATTTCCGAATCGGGCCCCAAAGTCCTGAGAGAGGTGGTGCGCGTCGGCTACCGCGCCCCGGCCATTCATGAATTGGCGGCGCGGGTTGCCTCGGGCGAGTTGGATACCGAGGCGTTCAAGACCTCCGCACTGCCCACCCTGGATCTCCGCAAGGAGTTGTTGAAAATCCGCGGCGTTGGACCATACGCTGCCGCCAATCTCTTAATGATCCTGGGTCGCTCCGATTTCATCCCGGTCGATTCGTGGGCGCTCAAGATGGTTTCAGTTGAATGGTACCGGGGAAAACCCGTTACCCCAAAACAGGTGGAAGAGAGATTTGCAAAGTGGCGGGAATTCAAGGGCCTGGCCTACTGGTTCTGGGATTGGAAGTACGACGGAGGCTAGCATGTTGAATCGATTTGAGCATCGCCAGGAGCCCCTGGCAAGCACCGGCGTCTTTCTCCGTCGCATGCTTCGCTACCTCGCGCTTTCAGCCAGTGTCATATTGGTTTCGCTTGGCATCGGGATTGTAGGCTACCACTATACTGAGGGATTATCCTGGCTGGATAGCCTCTTGAACGCTTCCATGATCCTCGGCGGCATGGGCCCGGTCGCTCCGCTTCAAACCACGGCGGGCAAGCTTTTTGCCTCTTTCTATGCGCTATTCTCCGGCATGATTTTCCTGGTCGCAGTGGGTCTGCTGATCGCGCCCATGTTCCACCGCTTCCTGCATCACTTTCATCTGGAAATTGATGAGGACAATAAGCAACAGTAATGGGTCGCCTCGTTCGGCCGGATGGGATGGCCTGTCATGTCAATTCACGTAAAGCGTGCCTACGATAAGCCCGATACTGAAGATGGATACCGCGTCCTCGTGGATCGCTTCTGGCCGCGCGGTCTCTCCAAGTCCGCCCTCAAGCTTGACCTCTGGATGAGAGAGGTGGCGCCCAGCGACGAATTGCGCAATTGGTATCACCATGAAGAGGCCAATTGGGAAGAGTTCCAGAAACGCTATTTCAAGGAACTCGATGGCCGTGCGGACCTGATTGGGGAATTGCTCGAAAAATCGAAGCGCGGCAAGGTGACCCTGCTGTTCGCTTCCCGCGAGCTGGCTCACAATAATGCGGCCGCCCTCAAGATTTACCTGGACCGAAAATCCCGCTGATAATGCCTGAGCCGCGCTCAGTCCACTTCCTCGACCGGCCCATAGAAGTTTCCTTCGATTCTCCGCCCGCTTATGAGAAATCACCGCCCTGCCCCAATAGCTTTACGTGGGAAGAGCGCACCTACCGCATCGTCGAGGAATTTTCCGAATGGACCGATTTCAGCCGCCGCGGACGCAATGCGCGCAACATGCGCCCGGCGCATGCGGAGGTGGCCTCAGGCCGCGGCTCCCTGAACGTTGGCCGCTTCTTCTTTCGCGTCCGCACCGACACGGGCGAGCTCTTCGATTTATATTATGACCGGGCCATGAAAAGCGTGGACGAGCGAAAGGGCCAATGGTTTGTCTATCGCATGCTGGAGGAGGATTGACGATCCATGAACTACAAACACACGGAGGTTGCTCACCTGCTCCCCACAACCCAACACCGAACGCTGGAAGAACTGCGCTCTATTCTTGCAGCTTCCAGGACGATAGCCGTTGTCGGCTTATCGGATAAACCCGAACGCGCTGGGCACAGCGTCCCGGCTTATTTACAAAAGCGGGGCTACCGCATTATCCCTGTAAACCCAAACCTCACCGAGGCGTTGGGCGAAAAAGCCTATGCCAGCCTGCTGGACGTGCCTGTTCCCGTTGATGTCGTGGATATCTTCCGCCGCGCGCAGGCCGTGCCGCCGGTCGTCGAAGACGCCATTGCCATTCGTGCAAAGGTGGTCTGGATGCAGTTGGGCATCGCCAACGAGGAAGCCGCCGCTCGCGCCGAAGCCGCCGGATTGACAGTGGTGATGGACACCTGCATGAGCGACGTCCACGCACTCCTGCGGTCCAGGGGCGAGATTTGAGGTACGGCTACCGGTTCTGCCCCGGTATATTACAACAAGCACAATCAAGGGGAAAACATCAATCGCCAGGCCGTAGCGAAAACCGATCATCCTGTCAATCTGCAGTACCGCCCGGATTCCCTATCAGAAACCAAAGCCCTCAGTTGGGGTTTTTTACACTAGCAAGCCGTTACTCAAGCATCTAAAGTGGAGCAGCCATGGCTGACAAAGGTTATCGCGTATACGGGTATCGCTGGGTGGTTTTGGGGGTATTCATGTTCCTCAACCTCACCATTCAGATTCTATGGATTTCCTACGCGCCCATCCTCACCCCGGCGGCGAAATTCTACGGCGCAACCGATACGCAGATTGGCTTGTTGGCCATAACCTCCTGGTTGATCGCCTATATGGTCCTGTCGCTGCCTGTTTCGTGGGCTATTGACACATATGGCTTCCACATCACCGTCGGTTTTGGCGCGATCCTGATGGCCGTCTTCGGAATCCTGCGCGGCTTTGCCGGAAATTACACGCAGGTCTTGTGGAGCACGGTCGGCATCGCCATTGCTCAACCGTTTTTGCTCAACGCATGGACCAAGTTCGCGGCTCACTGGTTCGGGCTGGAAGATCGCGCCACGGCCGTTGGGTTGGTCACGCTTGCGAGTCTGCTCGGTGTGGCGGTCGGCGAGGCAGTCCCTCCGATCCTTTTGCAGGGCGGCATGTCCATTCAGGCCGAGCAATTGGTCTTCGGGGTCGTCGCCGCCTTTTCATCGCTTCTTTTCATAGTCCTGGCGCGTGATAAACCGGCCACGCCTCCTTGCCCGCCCGGACAGGAGGTCCGCTCGCTGATGCTCGACGGTCTGAAACATGCCGTCACTGTCAAGGATTTTTGGCTCCTGCTGTTTGTCGCATTCGTCGTACTGGCAATTTTCAACGGGGTCTCATCGTTGGTGGAAGACATTATCCTTCCGCGGGGTTTCGTTCCAACGGATGCCGGCACGCTCGGCGCTCTGATAGTCGTCGGCAGCATCCTCGGCGCGGTAGTCCTGTCATACTTCTCCGATAAACAGCGGAAGCGTCGCCGCTATTTGCTGCTCGGAGTCCTGCTTTCCGTCCCCGGCCTGCTCGGCGTGGCATTCTCTACCAGCTATGGACTGTTGATGGTCTCCGGGTTCTGGCTGGGCTTCTTCCTCATGGGCATCAGCCCCATAGGTTTTCAGTACGGCGCGGAGATCGCTCAGCCAACGCCCGAGGGAACTTCCAACGGATTGATCCAGCTCTTTGGTCAGGCGTCTGCTGTATTCGCCTACGTCATGGTGGCGATGAAGACCTCCCAGGGCGCCTTTACGCCCTCGCTTCTGCTGGCAACCGGGCTGTTGATTGTCAGCCTCGTAGTCATCACGCAAATGAAAGACCCGGTGTATGCGCCCAATAATCCTGAACCACAAAACTAGCATGCCGTAAAGCCTCTGCTCGAATCGAACGCAGCGCGGCTTCCTGGATGAGTTTTGGGCATTATCCGGATGGCCAGTCCAAGTGTGTGGCGTCTTCGCCCGAATACGAGAAATCGCTGCAATGTCCCCGTCAATTTTCTAGTTGGCCCCGCGTTTGGCACACGATGCGCCCTGCCTATTAATTCTTCGCGGTCGCCTCGATGGGAAGCCTCTTCGCCCGCCTGGCTTCAATTCGTTGAGCTACGAAAATGCTGATCTCGTACAGGATGATCAGCGGCACCATCACCGTCAGCGGCGCAACGATGGGATCGGAGACCGGCGTAATGATCTCGGCAAATGCAAAGAGGATGAAATATGCAATCCGCCGCTGCTTGCGCAGGATGGTGGAATTAAGGATTCGCAGCCTGACAAGAATCACCAGCAGGGTCGGCAGCTGAAATGCCAGACCGCAAGCCAGCAGGAAGAAGATTACGAATGAAATGTAGTCGTCCGCGGCGGGCAGGTACTGGACATTGCTCGGGAAGAGTTGAATTAGGACGCGGATCATGCCCCATAATAGGTAGTATCCGAAGAGTGCACCTAGAACAAACAAGAGAGATGATGCCAGCAGCGGGGAAAAAACGGCCCGGCGTTCGTTATCCTTCAAACCCGGACTTACAAAACTATACAGGTGATAGGCCCAAATAGGGAACGCGCCGACTATCCCGGTGTATAACGCGATCCGCCATTTGATCATGAAGCCGTCCATCAAGCCGAAGGCTTTCAGCTGCAATCCGCCGGACGGCAGAAGCAGGAGCTTTAGAATGGGATCCGAATAGAAGAACGCGGCAGCAGTAACGATCAGAATCGCCGCTCCTGAATAGATTATTCGCACCCTCAATTCTTCGAGGTGCTCGAAAATCGTCATGCGTTTTTCAAACATATAAGGGAATCTGGCTGACCATTAATGGCCGTTCTTTGCCTTGCTCCGGCTGCATTCGATCGCGGGCTTAAACCTGAAACGGATTGCCGCATTTATTGCAGAAGACGGCATCGGAGGGATTGGCACGTCCACACTTTGTGCAGAACTTTCTGTCGGCGGGTGCAGTCTGGCCGGGGGTGAGTATGGACTGACTGGCGGAGGGTTTGGCAATGGTGTTCGGGTGCCCTTCCTGCTCGGCCCGATTCATTTCATCACGCAGGCTTGTCGTCATCTCTTGCGTCCCCTTGCGGAACTCGGTGATCGACCGGCCCACCCAGCGTCCCACCTCAGGCAGGCGCTTCGGTCCAAAGATGATCAACGCCACGATGATAACGATTACGATGTGGATCGGTTGTATGCCAAACGGCATTTCGGCCTCCTGTTTGCGGAATTGGATGCGTGTACTGCACGAAGATTAAGCCTCGCTAAACCGGGCGTCTTCATCGGGTGCGGACGGTGATTTATAATCGTTCGACGGACCTCGGGATTTCCGTGCTTAACATGATGAGCTTCCGGGTTTACTGCCGTCGCCACAAATACCGGCTGGCCATGTATGCCCTGCTGGGGGCCGCCACCGTCTTCTGCCTGATCCTGGTGCGGGTGCGTCTTTCGGAAAATGATGGCACCCATTACAGCTATCTCTTTCTGGTCAAGAATTTGACTCTTGCCTGGATACCTTTCCTGATTGCGCTCGTCACCAGGAGCCTTGCGCTGCCCCGCAGGGTATTTCGCTTCATCCTTCCCGTCGGCTGCGTAATCTGGCTGATCTTCTTTCCCAACGCCCCCTACCTCCTGACCGATTTTCAACATCTGCGCCTCTTTAGTGACAGTCCTCAGTTATGGTTTGATGTGATCATGGTGACTTGGTTCGCCCTCACGGGCCTGTTCCTTGGCCTCGTTTCGCTTTTTGTGATGCACGGACTCGTCCGGCGCGAATTAGGTCCCGTTGCCGGGTGGGCCTTCGTCTTCTTCGCCGCGCTGCTTTCCAGCGCAGGCATTTTCGCTGGCCGTTTTGTTCGCATCAACAGTTGGGATATTCTTCGAAACCCTGTTGGCTGGGGCCGGGATCTGGTGCTGCGGGCGGGGGATTCAGGTTCGCGTGCTTTCGGGTTTATTTCACTCTACACTTTCTTCCTGCTGTTCATATACGTTATGTTTCATATCTTTGGAAATCTGTTGCAGGAGGAATCTCACGAGCAGCCATAAGAATCGAAGCAGCAGGCTTTAAGGCACTAAAGGGCGGGCTCATCTCATGTGTCTGCATGCCGACCGCAAGTTGGGTTTTCTCCGTTTTTGGCACAAAGTATATGAATCGGATGGATAGAGTCCGGCTGGCATTTCAGCACCGGGTTTAGTAGCCGGCCGGTAATTTGCTGACCCAATCATTCCCAATCCTGACTTCGATATCCACGCCCGGTATGGCGGGCCTGAACAGGATTTGGTTGCTGCTCGTGATTCCGAATGTTTGGATCAGGTAACGCAGCGCATACAGCTTTGGGGAATAGACGACCAGCACCGTTTGATTGGAGGGCGCAGCAGCAGCGCCCAGCCCAACCTGCATTCCCTGTGCGGCGAGATAGTTGATCGTGCGAGCATCCAATCCCTGCGTGAATGAAGCATTGTCAACCAGTACTCGCGCCGCATCCGCCTTCATGAGTGCCACAGGATCACCCTGCGCCATCGGGCTCGTCGCACCGCCCGTGGTGAAGATTTGATCCCGCAAGACGCGGATCTTGTCCGGGATGGGCATCAGGATACTGGCGTTCTGCCCCGCTAATGTCACATTTCCATAATTCACCATTTGGTCGCCTATGACCCCCTGCTTGATGCTGTCCAATGGCACGTCTTTCAGCAGCACGGCCAGCTTGAGGCCGTCCGCCAAAGATATGTTGGTGTGGATACCCGACGAAAATATCTTATAGAGTTCCGGTGCCTGAGCCATCAGATTGGCGAAATTATCCGCGCTGAGGATCTTGTTCCGTATGCCGAGGATCACCCGCTGCTGGCGTATCGAGCGGCCCACGTCGCCGTCGATACAGCCCTGTAACTCATCGCGGCAGCGCGCGAATGCCAGGGCGCGCTGGCCATCCAGATGACGCACTCCACAACAGGTTATCCGGATCAGGTTGTTGGTATTGGTGGGAGCTCTCGTCTTGGTGGGGTTCTTCGGATTGGTGGGGAAGCTATTACCCATCGGATCCAACAACAGTCCTTTGGCTGGATTCATGATGCTGGCATCCGTGGTGACATCGATGCCGCCGATCAGGTTTATGAACTTGATAAACGTGGCAAAGTCAACCTGCACATAATATTGAATCGGCACGCCGATGACCTGCGAGACGGTCTTCATCGCCAGTGCTGGTCCGCCGCCGGGCAGCTTCGCGCCCTCGCCGCTGGTCCAGGCAGTGTTGATACGGCTGAAACCAAAACCCGGAATATTCACATATAAATCCCGGGGCACCGACAACATGCCCGCCGTCTTCGTCACAGGATCCACCGTGAACACGATGATCGTATCTGTGCACAGCGGACAATCTGCCTGGCTGGGATCGCCGCCGCGCAGGCCGAAGAAGACGATGTTGATACGACTCCCGCCGTCCCATTGCGGATACTCAACCACGGGCGGCGCGACTTCAGGCGTTGGCGGTAGGTTCGCAGCGGTGACCGTCCCGTTTCCGTTGACCGTGAACGTGGAGCTCGCATTCTGTCCGGAGTCGGAGCAGCTTGCAGGCGGAATTCCCGGCAATGCTGTCAGTTGCCAGCAGGCTGTGAATCCCTGCATAAAAAGGAAGACGCCGACGGCGACGAGTGCCGCGATGCCCCAGAAGATGGCTTGGCGTGTCGACATGGCTCCGCGGCTTCGCAAGAACGGGAAATGGATTCCCCTAAGTCTCTGAAGGAATTCTTTCATGGTCTGCTCCGCTCACGCATGCTCACAAATTGCTCGCGGCCCTTTTGCCTTTTGACATACATCCCAGCTTGTCAGCACTGTGGCGTGTATTTGAGTACGCTGCTCCGCACGCACAGTTCCAGCTTGTCGAATACCGCAGGCTGCACATAGAAGGAACCTGTGATCGTGAAGTTCTTGCCCTTCCCCGTGGCCCAGGCATAGGCGAACCAGTATCCAGATGGAAGGTTGGCCATCACGTTGCTGCCCTTAGTCACATTTGCATATGAGATTGAACCGCATTGACCGAAGGCGTTGGGCTTGTACAGGTTCAGGGATATGTTCACTGTGGCGGTGGTTTGATTCATGATCAGGGTCCGGTGGCTCGGACCGGCCGATCCCATGTCCAGCGGATGGACGCAGTTGGTCTCGCCGCTTTGCGTGGCGGCCGCCGGGACCGCTGCCGTCGGAGCCTGGTCCGGGGACAGCAGCGTGGGCAGCACGATGGCTGTGGGACTGGGGGCCGTTGTTGGGCTTGGGACTGGAGTCGGCGTATTTGTGGGCACGGCAGCCTGCGTGGCAGCAACCATTGTTTGGGCGGCCGCCGCGGCAGAGGTCTGAACCACTGAGGGATCACTCGTAGGTGCCGGCTGAGCGCTGCACGCGCTAAGCAGGAGAGCAAGCAGCGTTGCCAGAACCAGTGAAGTTTTCACGGTTTGTACTCCATTCTTTCTGGATGAATTCAGTTGTGCAAAAGGACGAGCGGAGGAATTTTGCCGCGGGCCTGGGCTCTGAACCGGGAAGGCAGCTTATGGGCCGGGCAGGATGCTGATCTTGGTGTAGCTCAGCCTCAACGTCATAGGAGCCGCGTCGCTGATGCAGACGGGGCCGGTGGTCACCTGCGTTGGATTCTTGGGATCATTGATGAGTGCATAGATTCCGTAGCATCCAAACGGCAGGACATCTCTCAGGTAGATCGACCCGCCCCGCGTGACTACATACGAGCTGTAGCCGCAATCCCCGAATTTGTTCTTTGCCAGATTAAGAGAAAAGGTTGCGCTGCCTTTCGTGGCATTCACCAGCGCCACGTTTGCCTTTGGGCCGGCTGGCTTGGAACTCATCGCGCCCTTGCACGGATCGGCGCGAGCCGTACTGCTGCCCGTAACGGGCGTAGCCGGACTTGAAACGGTTGGCCGCGGAGTAGACGTCGCCGTCGGCGTCGGGCTGGGGGTTGCAGTTTGCGTCGCTATCGCCAATACTGCGCTGGCTCTGACTGACCCCCCGGATGCCGGACGCATCGGCGAACCTGGTATCAATTGCATGATTCCAAGCGCGACCAGTAGCAAACTTGCGACGATGAGAGCGTAGGTGACAGTTGGCATTTTCCGGGCCCATTGGCGAAACGGGTTGCCCCCATTGTTCGTCATTTCGCCCGTTTTCGCAACTGTGGTTTTCCCCTGATTCCCGCCTTTTCGAGCCAAACCTGTGGATTCCCGAGGGCTCTCTTTGGCCAGCTTCAGCACCGCCTCGGTTCTGGAGGCTACGCCAAGTTTCTTGTAGATGTGGTTCAGGTGAAACTCAGCCGTACGCATCGTGATACCCAGCACGGCCGCGATTTGTTTGTTGCTCTTGCCCTCCAGCAACAGGTTAACGACTTTCCGCTCTTGTTTCGTCAGTTCACCCGTGGATTTCATGCATATAGTTTAATGCCATTTCCGCCCCGCCTGCATTCCTCTTACTCATCGCATTGGGCGTTAAGATGGCACCGTATTGAGAACCGGATTTCATCGATGCGCGGGGAGATCTACTCTACGAGCTCCGCAATCCTGACCGCTACCCTAGAACTTTGCCTGAAAGTGCCTCACAAGTTCTGAAACCATACAATCCGATGCGTTCGTCAGGGCTTTCTTGAAGTCAGAGGCCAAGCCCGATTGTCTTGGAAGGAAAGCGAAAAAGCGATGATGTTGCGGGCAAAGGCCGCAACACCATCGCTTTTTCGCCAACTCCCAGCCCCAAGAGTGGGGCGGGGCCGGGGGTGGGGTTGAGAAAACTGGACTTTAAGCAAGCCCTGTGCTTTCGTGAGATCGTTTGCCGGAGACAGGGATTCGATGTACTATATGGGCAATCTGTATCGCTCTTGATTTTCTTGCGTTATCGGGAGGGAAAGATCCATGCGCACAAAATATCTCGATCGCATATGGGCCGTGATTGCCGCCTCGGCCCTCGTAACTTTGGCGTGCGGTCTCTTTGTTGTCCGGCCGCCGACAGCCGTCCCCGTACAGCCGCCGTTGCAGCTTTCAACGAGCATCCCCGTGGTCGTCCCCTCGCCCACCACTCTACCTGAGCCCGCCGCTCAAGATACCTCCATTCCCGTGCCGACAACCGATCTTACGCCCACCGAGCCGGCTAACCCGGTCATGACGAACGTGAAGGATTACTACCAAAAAGGTTATCTGCCCTTTGAAAACGGTCAGCTCCTGGTTCTGGATGACCTTTCGAAAACCGGAATGTCGCTGGATGTCTTCGATTTCACCAATACGCATCAGCAAGCGCAGAATTTTGCCCTCTGGGCGGATATTGAGCTGAATTCCACCGGCTCAACCACCTACCCAAACTACACGGGTTGTGGGTTTGCTTATCGAGTGCAGAGCTACGGTGAGGGCTACACGGCATTCCTGACGAATGAGGCGGTGCGCATGGGTGCCTGCAGTAGCGGCTTCAGGCAGTGCACTCTCTTTGGTACGGCCTATGGGTTCGGAACCGGGATGGTCGATGTCCCCAATGGGTCAAAAGCGCTGTTCTCTCTGGCCGTGAACAAGGATCGAGCCTGGGTTCTCGTAGACGGGAAGCTGGTCGGCCAATATACTCTCTATACGACGAAACTGCTGGGGACGGGGTACCTGTATTACGGTTCCGCCTCAAATATCAATGCCGGCTACCACACTGCCTGCCAGATCTCCAATGTCCGCGTCTGGGATTCGCGGCCCTGACGAACTGCTACTTTGGCTGCTTGGCGAATCTGCTGAAGAAACGCAAAAGGAGTCGGCCGATATCGGCCGACTCCTTCTTCTACAAAGGTCCTGCATTACTCTCTGGTGATCAATCGCACCTGGCTCTCGTAGAAGACGTAATCCCACGCCCAGTTGATTAGAACCACCAGGCGGTTGCGAAAACCGATCAGCCGGTAAATATGGAGCACCACCCAGATCGCCCAGGCGATAAACCCGCTGAACGATAGTCCTCCGATATGAGCCACCGCCGCGTTGCGCCCAATGGTCGCCAGCAGGCCGGGATCGCGGTAGTGAAAGGCCTCAGGCTTCTCACCTGCCAGCATTGCCCGGATATTCTTGACCGCGGCTTTGGCCTGCTGTTGTGCCACCGTCGCCAGCATAGGAAGTGCTTGCCCGTCGCCATTGGCGAAATACGCCGCGTCGCCGATCACAAAGACTTCGGGATGCCGCGGCAATTGCAAGGTCGCCTCGGTCTGCAATCGTCCGGCCGCCGTCTGTTGAACCGCTAAATGGTCGGCCAGTTCAGCCGCGCGCACGCCGGCTGTCCATATGAGCGTCTGCGTCGCGATGCATCTGCCGTCGCTCAGTGTGGCCTCCAGGCCGTTGTAATCCAGCAGCCGCGTATTAAGCGAGATTTCCACGTGCTTGCGCGATAACAGATCGAGGGTTGCCTTTCGCAACTCATCCGGATAGTTGCCCATCAAGTGGTCGGTGGCCTCTAGCAGAATCACGCGCACGTCGGCCAGATCCATCTGCGGATAATCTTTGGTCATCACGTGGGTTATTAGTTCGGCCAGTGCGCCGGCTGTCTCCACGCCCGTCGGTCCGCCGCCCGCCACTAGGAAGGTCAACAAGGCGCGGTGCTTCTCGGCATCGGCTTCATGGCTGGCTCGCTCGAACGTTTCGAGGAGGTGGTTGCGCGTGGTCACGGCGCCGTCGATGCCTTTAAGTTGGAAGCTGTTCGGCTCCACGGATTTGAGCTTGAAGAAATCCGTTCGGCCGCCGAGCGCCAGCACCAGGTAATCGTAGGCGATCACCGAGCCATCCAGCTTGACGTAGCGGCGGTCAAAATCGATCGCCGTCACCTCGCCCTGTTGGAAGGTGAAGTTCTTTTGGCCCCGGAAGATGGTCCGCACCGGGTATGCGATTTGAGACGGGACTAATCCCGCGATCGCGACCTGATAAAGTAGCGGCTGGAACAAGTGGTAGTTGTGCTGGTCGATCAGCGTGATGCGTACGGGTGCGTGGGTCAGCCTTCGGGCGGCTTCCAGCCCGCCGAATCCCGCGCCGACGATGACGATGTGGGAAAGCTTTTGGGCATTCATTTGCGCCTCTATCTCTAGCACCGATACAATAGTGAAATTATTCACTATTATTATACCCAAAATAGTCCAATTTGTAAAGAGACTTCCGAAGTCTCGCCGCTCTCCGGCGCTTCGGAAGTCTTTGTGCTCGCGACAATCTCGCCCGGGTCCACTTACGGGAGGTAAATACAGGGCCATAAGAGGAACGAAGGGTCTACGTCGCATTGGGAACTTGATTGTCCAGGAATTTCCCCGAATTGAATTCTCCCCTGATCTTCAGGCGACCACACCGCCTGGTACCCCTTACCCACTTACCAAATTACCAATCTACCAACCTGCAATCCGCAATCTTCGGGCGAGCGACCGAAGGTGCAGGTGGTGTCCCTGCTCATCAAGCGAGCGTCGCCCATCTCGGCGACATGGGTCGCCGAGACAATTTACAACCCCCTCATCTCACCCAAAACTGAAACCCGCTAAAACCCAACTGCACCAGCTGTAGCGGCACGCCGACCAGCCGAGACAGCCACAAGACTAGGCTCCAAAACCCATTGTTAATGAACGGGACATACCAGAGCAGGAAGAAGATGACCAGGGGCAGCATGCCGCGCGTCTGCGCCACGCTCGTGCGGACGCCTTGCGACAGATACGGCTCGATCGCGCCGAAGCCATCGAAAGGCGGCAGCGGTATCAGGTTAAGCACCAGCGCGGAAATCTGCAGGAAAGCCAGAAAGGCAATCCCCGGCCAGATGCCACTCGAGGTCACCGGCGCGAACTGAAGGATGATCCCAAGGACAATCGCCAGGATGAGGTTTGCCGTCGGCCCCGCCAGTGACACCGCGCTGACCCAGCCGCGGCTTCGCAAGCGCCACGTCTCGATATAGACCGCTCCGCCGGGCAGGCCAATTCCGCCGAGCAGTAGAAAAAGCAGCGGCAGAAGCAGCGAGTACACCGGGTGCGTGTACTTCAGCGGGTTGAAAGTGAGATACCCTTTCTCGCGGACGGTCGTATCTCCGCCGTAGTACGCGACCAGTGCGTGCGAGAATTCATGCAGGCACAGCGAAAATACCCAGCCTACCAGAACCAGGATAAACGTCATCGGCTGTTGTATCCTTTCGGATGCGACCTGTGCCATTCCCAGGCGCTCTCGATCATATCCCGAAGGTTATCGTGCTCCGGCTTCCAGCCCAACTCGCGGCGCAGCTTCTCCGCCGAAGCGACCAGGCGCGGCGCATCCCCCGCGCGCCGCGGCGACTCCACGGCGGGGATCGGATGCCCGGTTACGCTGCGCGCTGTCTCGATCACTGCCCGCACCGAGAAGCCTTTGCCGCTTCCGACGTTATAGATCAACCGATCGTTCTTTTCCAAAGCGTTGAGGACCAGCAGATGTGCCGACACCAGATCCCCAATATGGATGTAATCGCGGATGCAGGTGCCGTCCGGCGTGGCGTAGTCCGTGCCGAAGATTGAGACAGACTGGCTTTGTCCCAGCGCCACCTTCAGCACGAGCGGGATGAGATGCGACTCCGGCTGATGCGCCTCGCCGCGGCCGGGCAGCGCGCCGCAGGCGTTGAAGTAGCGCAGCGCCGCAAAATGAAGGCCGTGGATCTGGCGATACCAATCCAGCGTCTGCTCGACCATGAGTTTCGTGTGTCCATAAACGCTGGTCGGGCCGAGTGGCGAATCCTCGCTCAGCAGTTGGTCGCTGGATTGATACACCGCGGCCGTGGACGACAGCACGAAGTGTTTCACTCCGGCGGCGACGGCCGTCTCGATCAGCGTCAGGGAATTGCTCAGGTTGTTGAAGTAGAAACGCCCCGGCTCCTTCATTGATTCGCCGGCCTCGATGAAAGCGGCAAAGTGCATGACAGCGTCGAAGGACTGTGTGGTCAGTGCTTTGGAAAGGGCGCGCCGGTCTTCGAGGGGTGCATTGATGAAGCGCACCCGCTTTGGCACAGCCACACGGTGGCCGGTGACCAGCGAGTCATAGACGGTTACGGAATGCCCGTCCCAAATCAGCGCTTCGGCCACTGCCGAACCGATATAACCAGCACCACCCGCGACAAAGATATTCATAATCCGCCTTCAACGATGAATGGTTGGTCCATCTGACAGAGGATGCTACAGGCCCAGTCTGCCTTGAATTTCCTGCACGGCCTTTTTTGCATCGTCTACGCTCGTATTGTTGAGCCTGCGATATGCCGCGATGGCGCCCAGGAAATTTCCTTTCTGCAGTTCTTCGACAATTTTTGGATCGTCGGTTAGTTCCGGCTCCGGCACAAATGTAATGTTGAGATGCCGGTACAGGAACGCAACCTGGCCCTCGAGGTGCGTGACGCGCCTGCGCAGATCGGCAACTTCCAGTTCTGATGCCATCCAGTTCTCCTTTGGATTATTGATAATATCCGGCAATGGCTAAGCGATGCTAGACTCAGTTCCAGCATGCTGGCGCCTTGCAGAGGCAGACGGACATTATCCTACATATTTTCTGTTTTGTGCACAAAGGCAAAAGTCTGGTACATGGGTTTCTCAAAGTCGCTGGCCGAAGCCCGATTGTCTTGAAGAAAAGCGAAAAAGTGATGATTTTGCGGGCTCTGCCCGCAAAATCATCACTTTTTCGCAAACTCCCTGCCCCAGGAATGGGGCGGGGCCGGGGTGGGGTTGAAAGAAACTGGACTTTGAGAAGGCCATGAAGTCCGGTAAGAGTGCTCACCAATCCCTGATTTCACTATGGAAAAATCCGCATGAACGGCGTTGCTTAATGAAGATCCTCAAACCTTGGCGTTCCTTCGCAGTTCGCCCCGACATAATTATGGGGTGTACTTGGTGGTTAAAAAATTAAAGGAATGATGTTAAGGCGTGAAGGAAATCGTCTTCGTAATGCAGAAATCATTCAAGCCGGTGCTTGAGCACAGGGTAATGGTGGCACGCAGCTTGTGGCCCGTCGGGTCATAGCTCAGGTCCGGCCCGCTGACGGTAACCGTCCTGCCCGGTAACAGCTTGTTCCTGCTATTTGAAGAGGTACAGTCCGGCTTGCTCGCGAAACCATCCGTGATATTGGTGACGGTCGTGGAGGTCACGGTATCTTTCAGCGTAATGCCGACCGACTGAAACGTGATCGAGCCGGTATTTTGCAGGCTGATCTCCGGCCACCAACTCGAACAGGATATTAATCCCTCATAGGAAGCATCGAAGTCAGGCGTCGGGCTGGGAGTGAGTGTGGACGAGGGCGTCGGCGGAGGAGTATAGACCGGCAGCAGCGCGGTCAGCCCATACATGGTTGCATACTGTCCCCAGACCCAGCAGAATTCGCCGCTCGAGTCCGGATTTGGAATATACCAGTACGTTCCCGTTGGATCGCGTGCGTAAACACGAACGATCTCTCCAACCAGAAGCGCACCCACCATCTCATACGCCTTTCCCGGGCCGGAACGGCAATTGGTCGGCACCGAAACGCTGAGGCTCGGCCAAAGTGGCGTGACTGTAAGCACTGCGGTGGCGGTTGCAAAGGGTGTGGCTGTGGAGGTTGGCGTCGGGGGCGCGGACGTAAGTGTGTCGGTTGGAGTCTCGGATGCAGAAGCAAATGAACCCGCTGTAGCATTCTGGGTCGCCTCCACGATCGAGACAACGGTTTGTGCGGCGGATGTTGCATCGTTGGTTGGTGCTGCTTCAGGTGGGCTGGGCAGCGCACAGGCGAATATCCCCAAAAAGATGATACATAACAGTAAGGGAGTCCGGTTCAGCATCTGCATCGTTCCTCCTTACCGCACAGCCCACTGGCGGGACGGAACGCTTAGAGCATTGGAGCCCGCGTGTGCCAGTCCGTAACCTGCTGATAGCTGTGCGTAACGCGCAACAGCAGGTCCTCATGAAAGTGTGGGCCTATTAGCTGCAGCCCTACCGGCAACTGATCTTTGTCGAAGCCGACATTGAACGAAATGCCCGGCACCCCCGCCAGATTGGCCGGCAGTGTAAACACATCCTCCAGGTACATCGCCAGGGGGTCATTCACGTGCGCGCCGATCTTGAAGGCGGTTTCCGGTGCAGTCGGAGCGGCGATCACATCCACCTGGCGGAAGGCCTCTTCAAAGTCGCGTTTGATGAGCGTGCGCACCTTCTGCGCCTGCCCGTAGTAGGCCTCGTAATAGCCCGCTGAAAGGGCATATGTGCCGATCATGATCCGGCGCGTCGCCTCTGGTCCGAAGCGCTGGCCGCGTGTGCGGAAGAAGATCTCGAGCATGTCCCTGGCTTCTGCACGCGGGCCGTAGCGGATGCCGTCATAGCGGGCGAGGTTGGCGGAGGCCTCGGCGGGCGCGATGATATAGTAGACCGGCAGCGCATACTCGGTGTGAGGCAGGCTGATCTCACGCACCTCCGCGCCCAGGCCCTTCAACACATCAATGGCTGCGCGGCTTTTTTCCTCGGTTTCCGGCTGGATACCCGTGATGAAGTATTCCTTCGGAACGCCAATCTTTAGTCCTCGCAGAGGCGCGTCTCGCTGTGCCGTCGTCAGGTCGATAGCCGGGACGGTCACGTCGGCGGAGGTTGCATCCAGCGGATCACGCCCGGCCATCGCTGAAAATATTGCCGCCACATCCTGCGCCGTCCGGCCCAATGCTCCAACCGTGTCGAGCGACGAGCCGAACGCTACCAGTCCGTAGCGCGAGACGCGGCCATAGGTGGTCTTGAGCCCGGTGACGCCGCACAACGAAGCTGGCTGGCGCACGCTCCCGCCGGTATCGGTACCCAGTGCCGCGGGGACGTAGCGAGCCGCCACGGCAGCCGCACTGCCGCCGGAGGAGCCCCCGGGCACACGCTCCAGATTCCACGGATTATGGGTCACGCCATAGGCGGAATTTTCCGTCGACGAGCCCATGGCGAATTCATCGGTGTTGGTCTTGCCCACGATCACCACACCTGCTTCCAATAAGTGGCGTACCGATGTTGCCGTGAACGGCGGGATGAAGCCCTGCAGGATCTTCGAGCCGCAGGTGCAGGGCAGGCCCTCAACGGTCAGCACATCCTTGATGGCAACCGGAATTCCGAGGAGCGCTGGGACAGGCCGCCCTGCGGCCGATTTACGTTTTTGATCGGCTTCATCCGCCTGTTTCAACGCCCCTGCGCCTGCTACATGCACGAAAGCATGCAAAGAGGGTTCCAACCGGGTCATGCGGTCAAGCGCGGCCTGAACGAGTTCACGGCTTGAGAAATCGCCTTTGCTCAGGCCAAGCTGCATTTCAGTGAGCGTGAGAGCGGTGAGCGAGTTCATGCTGTTCAATGTGGAACATCCATGAGCGCGAAACCACTTAATAAGGCGGGAGCCATACTGTTTTTATGAATGAGTGGCGGGATTTGTGTGCTATTCAAAGACCGGCGGTATCTTGAACTGGTCGTCTTCCGCTTCGGGTGCGTTCCGCAGCAATACCTCGGTGGGCAGGCTCGGATGCGCCTCGTCGGGACGCAGGGTCATCTGGGTCAATCCACCGCCGGCTGTGGGCGGGACGTCGGTGGTATCCAGCTCGCGCAACTTTGCGATGTAATCCAGGATGCCCGAAAGCTGCTCGCGATAAACAGTCTTCTGTTCCTCGGTAAGTTCGAGCCGTGCGAGTTTGGCGATATGTTCGACTTCTTTTTGAGTTAATGCCATGTTTGGATTATACGTTGAAAACCGTTGCCGTTCAAACGCTGCGGTGATTCCACGCTTTCCCCAAACCTGATATGATGGAAACCTTATCCGACCGAAAACATCTCCGGGTATGAGGAGTTCAGATGGCAAGGAAACCTTAGATGAAGACTGAATCTTTGCTCTTTACCAATCCCGCCACAGGAGAGTCGTTTGGAGAAGTCGAAATGACGACGGCCGAGGCGGTCCAAAAAGCAGTCAGCGATATGCGCCGCTGCCTTCCGGCCTGGAGGTCAAAATCCGTGAAAGAGCGCGTTCGCATCCTGCGCAAATTCCAGGCTTTGTTGATCGACCAACGCCACGAGATAACGGACCTGCTCAACCAGGATTGCGGCAAGAGTCGGCAGGATGGCCTGATCGAATTGTTCATGACCGTGGACATGCTGGCCCAGTACTGTTCGCAGGCGCCAAAATGGTTGAAGAGGCAGCGCGTCTCTCCGGGACTGTATCTCTTCAAGCAATGTTTTGTCGAATACAGGCCGCAGGGCGTTGTGGCGGTGATTTCACCGTGGAATTACCCCCTCACCCTGTCGCTGCCGCCCGTGCTGGCTGCCTTGTTGGCAGGGAATACGGTGGTCCTAAAGCCATCAGAGGTAACCGCTGCCACCGGTGTTTTGATCGAACGATTGATCGGACAAGTTCCGGAACTTGCTCCTTTCATTCGCGTCGTCCATGGTGACGGCAAAGTTGGCGCGGCGTTGAGCCAGTCCGGTCCCGATTTCATCTTTATGACGGGCTCCAGCGCCACCGGCCGGAAGATCATGCACGCTGCAGCAGAAACCCTCACACCCGTGGCCTTGGAGTTGAGTGGGAAAGACGCCATGATCGTCCTGGAAGATGCAGACGTGGAAGCCGCTGCCCACTGGGGCGTTTGGGGAGCCTTCTTTAATGCCGGACAGACCTGTATGGCTGTGGAGCGTGCCTATGTGGTCGAGTCAAAATATGACGAATTCGTGAAGCTGGCAGTACAACACGCCAGGCAATTCTCGGCCGGCTACTCAAAGGAGTTTGGTGATTCCTATTCCATGGGTCCCATAATCGATCCGCGACAGGTCAAGGTCATCGACCGGCATCTCGAGGATGCCCTTGCCAAAGGAGCCCGCGTATTGACCGGCGGCAAGGAAGGCGGGATGTTCTTCGACCCGATGGTTCTCGTTAATGTGGATCATTCCATGCTCCTGATGAGGGAGGAGACTTTTGGCCCATTGCTTCCGATCATGAAAGTAAAGGATGAAGCCGAGGCCATCCGCATGGCAAACGATAGTGCCTACGGCCTGGGTGCTTCCGTCTGGAGTCGGAATAAGAAGCATGCCAAGGAAGTAATCGATCAGGTTCAGGCGGCTTCGGTGATTATCAATGATTGCATTGCCCAATTCGGCATTCCGATGCTACCGTTCGGCGGCGTCAATGAATCGGGCTTTGGGCGTACGCACGGACGCGAGGGTCTAATGCAATTCACCCGGCCCTACGGTTACGCAGTCGGCAATCCGCCCATCAAATGGGACATTGCCACGATTCTGCGTGAAAAAGGCCACTACGATCTGGCAACTGCGATCATGGGATTGATCTACGGAACTTCATTACGACAGCGTTGGGAAACCCTTTCACAACTGCTGTGGAAGAAAGACCCGCGAAATTCTGCCACCCGGACTGAAACCGTAAAGACGAGTGCATAGCAACATATCTGCCCCTTAACTCGTTGTCGAATTGCACGCGGCATCTAAGAATCCGATCTCCTGCAGGATGGGTGTTAGCAGCCCATCTCTGGACACATCGATGACATGGGTCGCAGCCTCGCGCACATGAGCGGGGCTGGTAACAGGCGCAAACGATAAACGGGCATGCTGAAACAAGGCCAAGTCATTCTCACCGTCGCCGGCGGCGTAAATGGGTGCCTGTTCCAGTCCGAGCCTCCGTGTAAGGGCACGCAGCCCGCGATATTTATCTACATCGGCCGCTGTGATCTCAAGAAGAGTATCCATCGTAAATGCCGCCTGGACGGGAAGGTTTTTGATGCGTTTCGCAATTTCCATTAAACGGCCCCGATCCTTTGAAACGCACATGATCTTTCCATACGCGGTTTCACTGCCGTCCGCAGGAGCCGGAATTTCCCTGATCGTGAAATCGAACCTGCCCGCCTCCTGAGTGGCAAAGTCCGACGGCCATTGCTCGTCGATCGTGTCCGGGCTCAGGAACCAGAAGGTTACGTCCTGAAAGGAGGCCGTCACATCCAGCAATTGGCGTTGCAGCCCGGGGACTAACGGAGAGTAGCCTGAGGGAACTTCACCGGGACCGAAAAGCATGGCGCCGTTGAGCAAGACCAGCGGGTATGGCAGCGGTTGATCCGCAAAAAGCCCATTGCGCCCGAAGGCTCCTCGAACAGCGGCGAGCGGCCGGCCCGTGGCCGGTACCAACGTATAGGCGTCCACCGGTTCAGCGAGCAACCGCATATCCCGCGGATGGATTCTGCCATTGGCATCGATCAAAGTGCCGTCGAGGTCAAAGCATATCAATGGCTTCATTGTCGCTTCAGGTTTGCCATTCTTTCACGTCTTGAGGATACGGGCTTCAGCCGCTTGCCGTTATATTTCGCAGTCAACTGGCCCAGGGAAGAAGCTCCGATTCCCCCTATTGGGCCTTTACTATTCTTAAAGAATTCTGCTGTCAATGTGGTTTCTAAGTCTTTAATTGTGTCTCCGTGACATGCTTCTCTCTGTAGGGAAATTCCCTTTCGAATGATTCCAGCTCGACTTCTTCTGAATGATGGGCCTGGTCTTCATAAAATCTGCCCTGAATTCCGTTCAGGCTGCCTTTGTTTAGCTCCAGTGCCATGAACGGATCGAAATTTATGCCGTTTGATGTCTGAATGCCATATTCTTTTGCGTTCCTGAATCCGAAACGTGGGTAGCATTCTGAGCTTCCGAATAAGACAATCCCCATGAATCTCAGCGATCGTGCCCCCTCTATGGCTTTTTTCATCAGTATTGAGCCGATTCCTTTTTTCTGATAGGTCGGCAACACGCCAACGATCAGAGACAGAACGGTAAATTCCTGGTTTTGTTCGTTCCTTATTTTTGCTTTTGGACAGATGACTACGCCCACAATTCTATGGCCATCGCATGCCACGAAGTCCAGCTCTTTGACAAAAGCGGGGGATTCTCTGAGCTTGTGAATAATAAAATGCTCGTCGCACCCTGGTTTGTATGTGTCCCAGAATGCTTCTCTGACCATTTTCTCTGTTTCTCCGTAGTCTTTCGGAGTCTCTGGTCTGATGGTTATGTTCTCTGTTTCGCTCTTTGTCATGTCTTGTTTGAAATTGGTTGCGATGTTCGTGTTCCTTATGCCGGGCGGGTGCAGTCATATCCATGGTGACTGCACCCGCTTGCATCATCTACAAAGGCAGAACCGTTCCCAAACCCTTCTCTTTCGCCAATTGGAAAATTCTTGGAGCCACCGCCATATCGTCCATGGCCAGACCAAGGTTGATCGCCATCAGGCGTTCGTTGGGAGTCTTCCGTCCGGGCTTGAGCCCGGCAACAATCTCGCCCAGGTCGGCATAGGGATCGGGCGTCTGTTGGAAGTAGCCCACAGACTTGTAGTATTGGAATTGGGCATGATCATCCGTGCTGATGCGGTCCATTTGCGCCATGGCGGCACCCGAGAAATAGGAGTCGAAGTCCACCGCGGACGCAAACGCGCCCGCCTTTACCCAATCTTTCTCAATCGTGGGAGTGGGGTGGTGAAGGATCGGGCCCGATGTCACCACCAGATCGGCGGGCACCACGGCCTGCTTGGGCTCTTTGACGCCCACGATTTCCAGTCCGAGCTTCTTGCTCATTTCGCGAACGTAACGCTCCTGCACGTCGGGCCGGACGTCGAAGGCATAGACCTTCTTGATCTTGAACAGGCAGGCCAGGGCTTCGAGATTGGTGCGGCCCTGGACACCGCAAGCCAGGATGCCTGCTGTCTCACTCTCGGGCCGCGCAAGATATTTCGCAGCCAGGGCGGAGGCTGCGCCGGTGCGGCAGGCGGTGATCCAGGAGCAATCCATGACCGTGGTAGGAATACCCGTTTCGGGATCGTTCAGCATCAGCAGGCCGCTGATATACGGCAGGCCGCGTTTGTAATTTTCGGGATAGCCGCTAACCCACTTGATCCCGGCCGATTTCATGGAAGGGATGTATGCCGGCATGGCATGAATGAATGCGTCGGGCATGGTGTGAATGCCGGGCTTGGGCGGCATCTCAACTTTGCCTTTTCCCTTTTCCATGAAGGCTTGTTCGAGCAGGTTGATGATGGTTCTCATGTCAAGGCCGACTGTCTCAACATCGTGCTGCGAGAGGTAGAGCAATTTCTGATCTGACATCTTTTCTCCTTGCTGAAAGGGTTGAAGTTCCCGCGCATCTTCCGGATGTGAAATATCCGGGCATCCATCCGTCCTGGGTGAGCGAACCGCCGCTCCGCGTGGTTATTTTCTCCCGCCTTGCAGCAGCAGCTTGCGCGTAAGGGGGATCAGGCCGCCCGCATCGATGATCGCCTGGCGCGCCCGCGGCAGCGGGACTATATCAAAGGATTTGCCTTTGGTTCTGTTGATTACCTTGTCGTTGGTGATCTCCAGCTCATCGCCCTCGGCAGCCTGGATGTCGGGACAGATGACCGTCCGCAGGCCGACATTGATCGAGTTTTGCAGGAATATTCGGGCGAAGTGCCGGGCCACGACGACAAGTTCCGGCCCTTTCAAGCAGGAGGCGGCCTGTTCGCGCGAGGAACCGCAGCCGAAATTGTTGCCTGCCACGATAATGCTTCCCGGCGAAATCTCGCCTTTCTTCAGGCGCGCGTTGAATTCGCCCTGATCTGCAAATGCATATTGCGGGGTCTCTTCGGGCAATACCGTGGCCATGAAGCGGCCCGGATAGATGGCGTCGGTCGAAACGTCGTCGCCGAGTTTCAGCATCACTCTTGCCATTTTCAGCCATCCTTCCTGGGATCGGTGATTACGCCTGCGACGGCGCTCGCCGCAGCAACTGCCGGGGAACACAAATAGACTTCCGATCGCGGATTGCCCATGCGTCCCTGAAAGTTGCGGTTGGTGGTTGAGAGTGCCACCTCGCCATCGCCGAGCGCGCCCTGGTGGATGCCCAGGCACGGTCCGCAGCCTGAATTCGCCACGACGGCTCCGGCCTCCATCAGTGTCCGCAGGTAACCGGCATCCATCGCCTCTCGAAAAATACGTGCGGACGCGGGAAAGACCAGCATACGCACGCCCCGCGCTATCTTCTTTCCGGCAACTATGCGTGCCGCAACCTGGATGTCAGCCAGGCGCCCGTTTGTGCACGAGCCGATAACGACCTGTTGGATGGGAAGCCCTCGCACCTCGTCCACGGTCTTTACGTTGTCAACTGTATGTGGGCATGCGACTTGCGGTGAGAGCGTGCTGGCGTCGATCTCCACAACGCGCTCGTAGACTGCATCCGGGTCGGGGCTGACCACTGCCACAGCCTCCTGGACGCCGGCAACCTCTTTCAGATAGCGCAGCGTCTCGGCATCCGCCGGCACGATCCCGGAGGTTGCCCCGGCTTCGACCGCCATATTGCAGATCGTTAAGCGGCCGGATGTCGGCATTTTACTGATCGCATCGCCGTGGAACTCGATCACCTTGAAGTTGGCGCCGCTCGCCGTCAGCTTGCCGATTAAGTGTAGGATCAAGTCTTTGGGAAGAACCTGCGGGCCGAATTTGCCGTGAACGACAACCTTGATGGTCGCCGGTACTTCCACGTTCAGCGCTTTTCCGAGTGCCCAAACCGAGGCCATTTCGGTGGCTCCGATACCGAAGGCAAAAGCGCCCAGCGCGCCGTGGGTGTCCGTGTGGCTATCGGTGCCCACCACGACATAACCCGGCCGTACATAACCGTTTTCAGGAAGGATCTGGTGGCAAATGCCGCCTTCGTCTCCGCGGATATCGTGGAACTTGATGATGCCCTGCTGATGGACGAATTCGCGCACCTTTTTCTGGTTTGTAGCGGTCTTGGAGCTCTCCGCAGGGACGCGGTGGTCGAAGATAATGGCTATCTTTGACGGATCCCAAACTTTGGCCTCCAGGCCTGTATCCTTATAGATTTCCTGAAACTGGTTGAGCACTAGCGCACCATTCTCATGCGACATCGCCAGATCGACGCGGGGTTCGACAACATCCCCGGCCTTGACGGTGGCCGCACCGGTGGCTCGGGCCAGAATCTTTTCGACGACGGTCATTCCCATGGTTACTCGTCTCCTTCGTTAGGCATCAACACTTTCATATTCGTAGAAACTTCTATTCGCCAAACTTGATACCCTGTGCCAGAGGCAGTTCCTTGGACCAGTTGATCGTATTCGTCTGCCGGCGCATGTAAGCTTTCCAGGCGTCTGAGCCCGATTCGCGGCCGCCGCCGGTTTCCTTCTCGCCGCCGAACGCGCCGCCGATCTCCGCCCCGGATGTGCCGATGTTCACATTGGCAATTCCGCAGTCCGAGCCTTCAACCGACAAAAACGCCTCTGCCTCACGGACAGAATCGGTAAAGATGGCGCTGGATAAACCCTGCGGGACGTCATTGTGGATATGGATGGCCTCCTCAATGCTGCCGTAGTCGAGCAGATACAGGATGGGAGCAAAAGTCTCGGTCTTGACGATCTCCGTCTGTTTCGGCATTTTGATGATGGTTGGTTCGACGAAGTTGGGACCAAGGTCGGGGCGCATGTGGCCGCCGGAGACGACTTCACCGCCATCTGCGACTGCCTTCTGTATGGCATCCATCATTTCCTCGACGGAGGTGTTCACCACCAGCGGGCCCATCAGGGTGTCTGGTTTCAACGGATCGCCGATGCAGACCTGCTTGTAAGCCTTGGCAAGCCGTTCGGTCAGGTCCTTGCTGATGGACTTCTGCATGATGATGCGGCGGGTGGATGTGCAGCGCTGCCCGGCGGTGCCGACCGCGCCGAACAGAATGGCGCGCGTGGCCATGGAAAGGTCTGCCTTCTCCGATACGATAATGCCGTTGTTGCCGCCCAACTCCAAAATGGTGTGGCCGAAACGGCGGGCCACCGCCTCCGAGACGTGTATACCGATCTCGGTCGAGCCGGTGAACGAGACCAGCGGGACGCGCTTGTCATTGAGCAGCAGCTCGCCCACGTCGCGGCCGGAGCCGATTACCAGGTTGAAGATGCCGCTCAGCCCATGGTCGGCCATGACTTTATTGGCGATGTGCGTGACCGCGATCGCAGTCAGGGGGACATAGGAGGAGGGCTTCCAGATGATGGTATCGCCGCAAACCGCGGCCAGCGTTGAATTCCACGACCATACCGCTACAGGGAAGTTGAAAGCGGTGACGAGGCCGAGTATCCCCAACGGGTGCCATTGCTCGTACATGCGATGCGCAGAGCGCTCGGACTGCATGCTCAGGCCGTATAGCATGCGTGACTGGCCCACGGCCAAATCACAGATGTCGATCATCTCCTGCACTTCGCCGTGCCCCTCGGCGCGGATCTTGCCCATCTCGATCGTCACAAGGTCGCCGAGCGGTTCCTTGAGTTCGCGCAAGGCATCGCCCAGGTCGCGCACCACTTGACCGCGCTTGGGCGCCGGCACATCGCGCCAGCTTCATAAAGGCCTTTTGGGCTGCCGACGCAACTTTTTCATAGGTTTCGGCCGTCGCCTGGATGATGGTAGCGATGGGTTCGCCGGTCGTGGGGTTACACGAGACCAGTTCCTTGCCTTTGGGATCCTTGATCCAGCCATCCGGTCCGATGCAGGCACCGGCGTTCACAGGTTGGATGTTCAATTTCTCGAGAATGTTTTTCATAAGTGTCTCCATTAGCGATCTGAAGTGGCTTTGTGACGGCCAGGAAATGAAGCTCCCGGGGTGGCTCAGACGATCTTTTTCTCCTTCAATGCCTTCTGTTGGTCAGCACTGTAGCCCAGCTCGGAAAGAATCGCCTCCGTATGTTCCGACAACATTGGCGGCGCAGACTCGATGGCCCCGGGTGTCTTCGAGAATTTGGCAGTCATGTTGAAGATTTTGATCTCGCCAATGCCCGGCTGCTCAACATCCGCAATGACGCGCCGGTGTATGGCTTGATCCGAAGTCAGGGCCGCCTCCAGGCTGAGGATGTCACCCGAAGGAATACCTCTCGCATTCAACGCCTCCACCCAATGCGCCGTCGACTCCCGGGTCAATTTGGCTTCCAGTAGAGGGGTGAGAAGGAAGCGGTTGGCTTTGCGTGTATCGCGCTCCTGAAAACGTCGATCCGTCTTTAGTTCGGCCAAGCCTAATTCATCAGCCAGATTTTCCCACTGTTCCTGCTGGTTGGCAGAGATGTTAATGTAGCCGTCTGATGTCTTGAAAGTGCCGGAAGGCGCGGCCGTGAAATTGTCGTTGCCCAGTAGCACAGGCTGCTGCCCGCCGATGAGCAGGTTCGCGGCCACCCACCCCATCAACGGCATGATCGAGTCCAGCAGGGCCACGTCGATGAACTGCCCCTGCCCGGTGCGCTTCGCGGTAGTATAGCGCCGCCATGATGGCAAAAGCCGCATTCAGCCCGCCGACTGTATCGCACACCGGGAAACCGCAGCGGAGCGGGTTGAGGCGCTCGTCGCCGTTGATTGACATCAGGCCCGACAGCCCCTGGATGATCTGGTCGTAGGCCGGTTTGAAGGCATCCGGCCCGGTCTGACCGAAGCCGGAGATGGCGCAGTAAATAAGCTTCGGGTTGATCTTGCACAGCTCGTCATAGGAGAATCCCAGGCGGGCCATCACTCCGGGGCGAAAGTTCTCGACCAGCACGTCCGCTGTTTTGACAAGTTTGCAGAAGATTTCCTTGCCTGCCTCGACCTTCATGTTGAGCGTCATCGACTTCTTGTTGGCGTTCTGCGCCAGGAAGCTCGTGCCCAACAATTGCCGGTTGTATTCCGGAACATTTCCCAGCTTGCGGGCCAGGTCACCGCCCTCCGGGTTCTCGATTTTTATCACGTCGGCGCCCAGCAGCGACAGGTGCAGGGTGGCAAACGGCCCCGCAAGAACATTGGTCAGGTCGAGGACTCGGATGCCCTCAAGCAATCTCATGCCAAATCTCCCCGGACGGCTGTCCGCTGAAATTGACTATCGAACCGGACTTCAAAACAAGCCCGGGCAGCTCACGGCCAAAGAAGGCGCTTACCTGGCGGGCCACATCGATCATCACATCCAGATTGATGTCCCGGCGCAGATCCATGCGCTGCAGGGAATGGACGAGGTCTTCGGAACTGACATTTCCCGCGGGGACTTTGGTGAAGGGACAGCCGCCCAATCCGCCGAATGCCGTCTCAAAATATGTGACGCCGCTTTTCAGAGCCGCATAGCAGTTGGCCAGCCCCAGTCCGTACGTGTTGTGGAAGTGACATGCCAGCTCGGCCTCCGCATTCATCTCACGGATGGCGCGGTACATCTCCTCCACTTGCCGCGGATGGGCGTGGCCGGCTGTGTCGGCCAGGCTGATGTTGCGAATGCCCGCGTCCAGGTAGGCTTTTACAATATCGAGCACCCTTTCTTGCGGAACAGGGCCTTCGTACCCGCAGCCGAACGCCGATTGCACCGAGGCTTGAACGAGACAGCCCGCTTGCAGGGCTTTCTCCGCCATGGGGATAATGCGCCTCTGCGCTTCGATGGACGTCATGCCCGTATTCTTTTGACTGTGAGTCGTGCTGGCCGAGACCCCCATGCAGAACATTTGCACTCCGCATGCCAGACCGCGCTCCAGGCCTTTTTCATTCAGGACCAGACCGGAAAGCACGACGTTCTTCGGCTGCCTTCCTGTCTGTGAAAAGTGCTCGAACAGCGCGTCGGTATCCGCCATTTGAGGCATTTTCTGCGGATTGACAAAAGACCCAAGTTGGATGATGTCAATCCCCGAGGACAGCAGCCCTTCGATCCAACGGATTTTCTCTTTCGTCGGAACCGTTATCTTTTCTGCCTGAAGGCCGTCACGCGGGCCAACTTCGTGAATTATGATTTTTTGCGTCATGAATATCTATGCAGAACCTGCTCATGCCGGAAGTGATCGCCTGATCGTTCCGCTTGCAGACTTTGCAGGTCAAAGTCTGGCGGCGATAGCCTCTCCCATTTCCAGGGTCGTGCTGGAGCCGCCCATATCATATGTACGGGTCTTGCCTTCCTTGATGACCGAGGCGACCGCCTTTTCCACCGCGGCGGCCTTCTCGTTCTCGCCCAGCCAGTCGAGCATCATCTTGGCCGAGAGGATCGTGGCTATGGGATTCACCTTGTACTGGCCGGCATACTTTGGAGCAGAGCCGTGGCTGGGCTCGAAGACCGCCAGCTTGTCGCCGATGTTGCCGGAGCAGCCGAATCCCAGCCCGCCGACCATCTGGGCGGCCAGGTCGGAGACAATGTCGCCGAACATGTTGGTTGCCACCATGACGTCGTAGTTCTTGGGGTTTTTCAGCAGCCACATGCAGATGGCATCCACATTGGCATCGTCCATCTCGATCTCGGCATAATCCTTGTGCACTTCTTTCGCAATATCCAGGAACATTCCTTCGGTAGCCCGGACGACGTTGGCCTTGTGGATGACGGTCACCTTCTTCCGCTTGCGTGCGCGGGCAAAATCGAAGGCAGCGCGGATGATCCGCTCGCAGCCCTGCCGGGTGACGATCTTGTTGGAGATCGCAAGTTCGTTGAGCGGCACATCTTTGAATGCGGCAAATGGCTTCGAAAATCTTGTAAGCACTTCCGCCAGTTCTTTCGGAACCGGATTAAATTCAACTCCTGAATACAAATCCTCGGTGTTTTCGCGGAAGATCACCAGGTCAATATCGTCCTTGTAGTTCAATGGGTTGCCGGCATAGGTTTTGCAGGGACGCAGGCAAGTGTACAGGTCGAACATCTGGCGCATGCGGACGATCGGCGAGCGATAGATCAGGTTCTTTCCTTTGAGCTCCGGGACCAGCTCTGCTTCTGCTGCCTTGACCGGCTTGGAAGTGATCGCGCCGAACATGGCCGCGTCGGTATGCTTGAGCATGTCTATGGTTCGCTCGGGCAGGGCCTCGCCCTCTTCGCACCAATGCTTCCAACCGATATCCCCACAAATATAGTCCGCGTTCAGTTTTAGCTTGTCCAGCACAATCTTGGCCGCGTCAAGTACATCCACCCCGATGCCGTCGCCTGGAAGCCAGGCAATTCGGTATTTTTGAGACTTTCCGGTTCTTCGATCCATGCTTCCCTCCCGCAATGGGATATTTTTCATCCATTTATCAGGATTACATAATCACCCCGATAAGCGTTTTTGTCTAGTGTCCTTGTGCACGTTTATGTAAATTTGTTAATCACTTTTTGTGGGAACAAGGCGCATTTCCTGATATTGACTTTTAGAAAATATGTGCTAAAATCATCCTACAACTGAATAGGTCTTTTAGAGAAAAGGAGACAAAGATGGAACACATACACATGGCCTCTAAAAGTACGAACCCGGACGATGGCAGCCAGGGGAGGACAAAATGCCAGCACTGAATCGAGTCCAACTGATCGGCTACTTAGGCAAAGATCCGGAGTCCCGCTTCACTCCCAGCGGCAGGAAAGTAACGCACTTCAGCCTGGGCATAACGCGACGCTGGAAGAGTGGCAATGAAAGCAAGGAATCCACCGACTGGGTAAACGTGGAAGCCTGGGAACGGCTGGGTGACGTCTGCCAGCAGTATTTGAAGAAAGGCAGTCTCGTCTACCTTGAAGGTCGCCTGAAGACCGACAAATACGAGGTCAACGGCGAAACCAAATACTTCACCAAGGTTGTTACACGGCTGGTTCAGTTTCTATCTGGCAACCGGGCCGGCGACGATCTGATGGAGCAGGAGAACATCTCGGACGAAGAAGACGTGGAGGCGGCTGAAGCGCCCGCAGTCTGAGCGGTCCGATTTGAAAGCAGTTCCCAAAAACCTGGCAGAGATCTCTGCCAGGTTTTTGATTTGCAGGCACGGGCTATGCCTGCGCCCCGCCACCGGCGTTGAGCATCGAGGCTGGGCCTTCAATGCAAGGAGCCCTTCACCGCTGGAATTCTCATTCGATCACGGACTTGATATGGGCCAACGCTTCTCTGATGTTTTCGATCGAGTTTGCGTAAGACAGGCGCAGGAAACCCTCTCCGTACTCGCCAAACGACGATCCTGGCAAAAGCGCCACGCCGGCTTTTTCCAGGATCAAATTCGCAAGATCGTTCGAATTCAAGCCTGTCCCTTGAATATTCGGAAATGCGTAGAACGCACCCTGGGGCTTCTGGCAGCGAAAACCGCGAATGTTGTTTAACCCATCCACAATGGCATCACGCCGGCGTTGATATTCCGTCACCATTACGTTGACCATTTCCTGCGGCCCCATGATCGCCTCCAGGCCCGCGAACTGCGTAAAGTGCGCAGTGGAACCAATGGAATGCGTCAGCAAAAGGTCTACGCGTACCGCCAGTTCACGCGGCATGATCCCGTAACCCAGGCGCCAGCCGGTCATTGAATAGGTCTTTGAAAAGCCGTCCACGATAATTGTCCGCTCCTGCATCCCCGGCAGGGAGGCTATCGAACACACCTCTATCCCGTCATAGGCGATGCGGGCATAGATTTCATCCGACATCACCCAGCAATTGAACTTGTTCGCCAACCAGGCAACCTGCTCAAGATCGGCAGGCGGTATGACGCCCCCCGTTGGGTTGCTGGGCGAATTTATGATGATCAATTTCGTCCGGTCATTGATAAGTCGCTCGAGCGCTTCGAGGTCGAAGGAGAAACCTTTCTCCTCTAAAAGCGGCACGGGAACCGGCGCACCTCCCGCCACGCGAATCATGGCTTCATACGTAGGGAAACCCGGATTGGGATAAATGACTTCGTCCCCCGGCTCGATCAATGCCAGGGTCGGAAAGAACAAATTCGGCTTGCCACCCGGACTGACAACGACTTCCTCCGGATGGATCCGTATGCCGCGCCGCCGGCCGCTGTCCTCGGCAATGGCCTCGCGCAGGGATGGCATGCCTGCGGGCGGTGTGTAGCGGGTGTGCCCGGCGCGGATGGCATCCATCCCCGCCTGGCTGACGTTGTCGAATGTGGCGTAGTCCGGCTGCCCGATTTCCAGATGGACTATCTTGTGCCCCTCAGATTCCAACTGATTGGCGCGTGCCAATACCTGATATGCGCCTTCGGCTTTTAGATGGGTGGTGCGAGCGGCATAGGACATCGGAGCTTTCCTTCCTGAGAAGAGCCATTTATCACAGTGTGGAAGTGTGGATTAAGTTCGATTCTGAACACGGGATTCAAGGAGCGCAGCGTGATATCGAGGTGCTGAAGAAGTCCGTCTGGCTCGAATATACCAAGAAACTTCCGATATGGGATTTGGGGAGTGGATGAAATCGTGGGCTTCTGTCATTGCGACCGGCGGTCCGCTGCTCTTCGCGGAGGGGTTCTTTTCCCCGAAGCAATCCCCTCCTGGGCAGAGTAAGCCCGCTTGATTGGCCACTCCCGGGATTTGTAGAACTCGGCTGAGAAACGAACTTGTTGAGGTTCCCCCGTTGCCTTGCAACGTCAGACTTTATGGAGTATTTTTTTCCGAGGTGTTTTCCAGGAATGCTTTCAAGTCCATGTGGACGGAATTGAGAGCCTCGAGTTCTGGCTCTGTAAAATTTTTCCTGCCCATGCAAAGTCAGGTTTACCAGACCTGCGAGGCGCAGCTCCTTGAGATGGTGCGTAACAGTGGGAGCGCGGAGATTTAATCGGCGGGATAATTCAGAAGGGGTCAGTTCCTGCTCGCTGATGTAACGCAGGATTTTGAGCCGGGTGGGATCGGCAAGCGCTTTCAACGTAATCAAGAGGCCATCGGGCACAAGCTCTCCTGGAATGAGCGATACAGTTGATGGCCGGGCGCCGAACAGAAATAGCTTTTCGGTTTCGCTGATCTGTTCCAGCGTCACCAGGGGGGTCATCCAGAATGTCGGCACCAGGACCAGTTTCTCGCCGATCGCCTCCGTGTAGCGGACACCCTGTGACAATTCCGAGATCAAGTCAGAAACACTCAGACTCTCCGCCAGGTGCTTGGCGCGCTCGAGGCCCTGCTCCAAGATCGGACCGACGCGTTTTTCTTCCTGTTCAAAAAAAGCCTGATGGTATGCCTGCAGCGCAGACAACAGCATATTGCCAAAGTCATCCGGGCGGGCCCACCAGTTCAGGTACTTTATTAATGCCTGTTCATCATTCCCGGACCCCTCTTTACAGATGATCGGCAATAGAATCGCCAAATCATTCTTGCCCCAGCTGCGCCGTTCAGCAATTTGAGTTAAGCATTTGGATTCAGGCTTTATCCAGCTTGCCGGTCCAAGCAAAGCAATGCCTCTTTTAGCAGCCGGGATTTGCTGGAGCGCGTAAAGGACGGTGAGCGCACTCTTGGGGTCGGGCAGGCTGTGAATCCAGCCAAGCGGAAAATGGAAAGAGGACGTTTCCTCCAGAAAGGTACGCTCGGCTATCGGAATACGGGCGCGAATCTTTGACGCCCAGGAAGCCCGCAAGTCATAGTATTCAGGTTGAATCAAAACGTGGAGGCTGACGAAGAGTTCGTAGGCCGTTCCCACGTCCCAAGCCAGGCCCGTACTGATGGAGGCCGCTTGGAGGCTTTCTTTCATGCGTTTTCCTGGGTGCTTTTCAACTCATAGTCCTGATCCGTCAGCTTCTTGCCCATTCTAATCAACAATTTTCCCACCCACAAGGCGGCGCCGTGGGGTCGCTCGGTTGGGTTAGTGCTCAGGCGCTCGGCATCCAAGGGCTGTTTGATCTCTTTCGGCCGTTTTTCCTTTATTGAAGATGGGTCCTGGATAAAGGGATTGAGCATGGTGGTCTCCTTTCGTAATAGAGAGTGTCTAATTAGGTGAGATACTAATTAGATGATAATCTAAGTTCCGGAGTTTGTCAAGTCGCTCCCGCAGAGCAAGCCTGTGCCCGCCTGCCGGGAATATACGAAGACCTGCGCCAGAAATTATGAATTTCGGCGCAGGTCTTCGCGGCCTATTTCTTGTTTTCCAAATCAGCCCTGATGGATCCGGCACGTCCAGCTTGGCTTGCGTGCCGTTTCATTCGAATCAGCGGCCTCGAAAGTATTCTCTAGGGCATAGCTGCGAAATGGTTCTTCAATGTGTAGTGGATATAGTTCTGCCACAGCGGGATGATGTCAGCCTGGTTGTAGTCATGGTCAGAAAAGGTCTGGATGATCACCCGGCCCTGATAACAGGTGGCAAGGACGCCTTCGCCGCTGGACGGACGCGCCGATAAGCCCGCCAGGATGGTGGCGTCGCCTCCCCCGCCCTGCATGATCTTATCCCCGGCCTGGTTGGCCCAAAACAGGTTGTAATGGATTAGCGGCAGTACGGTGTTGGGCTCATTGAAGATGGCGTGATCGGGCGTCCACCAATAGACCGAGCTGTCCAACGGCATGTCTACTCGGTAGCGAATCCCGCAGCCGCCCAGGATCTTGCTGATCGGCCCGTTTGCCTCCCGATCGAGATACCATACTTCGGCGATCAGGGCGACCTTGTCGCGTGCAATCCGCGTATTGATCACGTCCCAGAACTCGCCGGAAATAATGTCCTTGTCCTCGGCATCCACGATGATCAGGTCCCACTTGATGCCTGAGTCAATATTCTCCATGAAGTGGCCGCTGTACGAGCCGACGTTCGTGGATGTAAGGCCCATGCCGTCGATTGCATCCTGTACCCACATGCCGATGCCGCGTTCGTCGGTGTTCTCATAAACCAGTATCTTGGCTGACTTGATCTTGGCTTCCACGTCCTGCGTTGGCACGGCGGGCGCCCCTGTGGGGGCAACGGGCGGCTGGCTTGTTGGTAGAGCAACTGTGGGTTGGGTTTGCGGTTGTGACTGGCTCTGGGGTCGTGCATTGAGTGCGGACTGCGTCAATTGCAGAGACATCGCGGTGCCCTGCATTTCGAGCGCGGCCTTCGTTGAATCGAAGCTTGGTGGGGCCGGCTGCGTCGTCGCGGTCGCGGCGCACGCCAACACCAGCGCCACCACCAGCAACGAAAAGACGGTGATCCCCCAGTTTCTGGATTGTGTGGACATGGTTCCCTCCTGTCATGAACGGATTGCGGCTGCGCCTTCCCTCGCCCTCCCAGGCAGGAGAAGACGGTCTTGAGGAGCAGGTACTTTCGCCACCCGCTCCTCCGGCAAGAAGACCTAAACTGGATAGATCAACCGGCACAAATCCATTTTCCCTGACCACCTCTAAGAGGAGTACGCACACCCTGACAATGCACTATATATTGAATCTCACATGCATGATATCACCGTCCTCTACCGGATACTCCTTTCCCTCCAGCCGCAGTTTGCCCTTGGCTTTTGCCTCAGTCATGCCGCCCAGGGAGATCAGGTCCTCATAGGCGACCACTTCCGCGCGGACAAAACCGCGCTGTAGGTCAGTATGGATTTCACCCGCCGCCTCTACCGCGGTAGCACCGCGGCGTGTCGTCCACGCGCGGACCTCATCCTCCCCGACGGTGAAGAAGGATTGCAGTCGAAGCAAGTCATAGGAGAGCTTTATCATTTTGCTCAGGCTAAGCTCTTCGATGCCATATTCTTTCATGAAGACCGCCGCATCCTCGGGGCCAAGTTGAGCAATCTCCATTTCGAGCTTGCCCATGAGAGCCACACTGGGATGGTCCAGGTCCGCCACAGGAGCCTTGTCTCCTTCCCCCAGGTTGAACAGCGTCAGGATGGGTTTGCGCGTGAGCAGGCCAAAGGAGGCCAGCTCCCGCGACTCCTCGGGGTTGAATTCCTCGTTTCGCAATGGCGTGCCCGCGTTCAAGGCCTCGTTGAGCCGGGTGAACAAGGCCGTCTGACGTTCGTTCACCGTTTTGTCAGTACCCCCCTTCTTGCGTTCGTCGGTAAGGCGTTCGAGCTTTCGTTCCACCGCTATCAAATCGTTGAGCAGGAGTTCGCTCAACATCGCCTCCACGTCGCGCTTCGGATCCACGCTCCCCGAGGGATGTGGAACATTATCGTCGGCGAATGCCCGCACGACCAGCAGAAACCCGTCCATCTGGGTGAGTTGATTCAGCAGTTGGCCCGAAATGCCGCTCTTGGCGGCGCCGCCTTCCAGTCCCGCAATATCGGCATAGGTTACTTTGGCGTAGATGGTCTTCCTGGGCTTGAACATCCCTGAAAGCCTGTCCACGCGCGGGTCAGGCACATCCACCACAGCCGTATGCACTTCGAATTCGGCCGGCGCTGGCGGTGGTCGGCATGTTTCCGCGCGTGACCGCGTTGAAGATGGTTGTCTTGCCCGATTGAGGGAGACCTATGATGCCAAGCTTCATTTTGTCCTGATCAAATGCTCCGTGCCGGAAAATTTTGCCAGTCCCTGCAGCTGAACAGTCCCGGCCTCATCTTGACCTTGCCAGTGGGGTTGGTTATACTTCGAATCCCAGCCGAAGTGGCGGAACAGGCAGACGCGCACGACTCAAAATCGTGTTCCTTCGGGATTGTGGGTTCGATTCCCACCTTCGGCATTATACAACAGCTTGCCCCACCGTATCGTGATTGCGGGCGCTCGCCCGCCGGCAATTCAGTAGATCGCAGCGCGAGAGTGCCACAGACACTGTCGCGCTTTGCTTTTTGCTCGGGCTTCTGTCGGCCATAAGAACGTCTGACTTGCGGAGATCTGCGATGCCTTCAACGACAAATGATATTCTGGCAGTCATCATGGGCGGTGGGCGCGGTGCCCGGCTCTACCCCCTGACGAAGATGCGCTCGAAACCCGCCGTACCGATCGCGGGTCAGTACCGTCTGATCGATATCCCCATCAGTAACTGCATCAACTCAGAGATCTATCGGGTGGCGATCCTGACCCAGTTCAATTCCGTATCCCTCCATCGTCACATCACGCAAACCTATAATTTTGATGCCTTTCATCCGGGATGGGTGCAGATCTGGGCTGCGGAACAGACGCTCCAATCCGCCGACTGGTATCAGGGGACGGCAGACGCCGTTCGCAAGCAGTTGTTTGAAATCCAGGCCACCGGCGCAGAGCACGTTTTGATCCTGGCCGGGGACCATCTTTATCGCATGAACTATGCGGAAATGGCCGAGTTTCATTGGAAGAATAACGCCGAAATAACCGTGGCCGTTCATCCGGTCCCTCGCGAGGAGGCCCCGCGGCTTGGCATCTTGAAATGCGAACCCAGCGGGCGCATTGCCGACTTTGTTGAAAAGCCCCAGGACCGTGAAACGCAGGACAGGTATATCAGCCGAAAAGATCCTGCGCACCCTTTTCTCGCTTCCATGGGCATTTATCTGTTCAAAACAAAGGTATTGATTGACGTGCTCACGTATCACCCAACCCACGACGACTTCGGCATTCATATCATTCCGGAGGCTGTCCAATCGCACAATGTTTATGGTTATGAATATGACGGCTATTGGCGGGATATCGGAACCATCCGCGCTTTCTACGAAGTGAACATGGAAATGACCCTGCCAGATTCCCGGTTCAATTTCTATGATCCGAAACTCCCCATCTATACCCATGCCCGCTTCCTTCCGGGCAGCGTGGTGCATGACAGCCAGCTTACCGATGTTCTGCTTACCGAAGGCTGCCGCATCGAGAACGCGGCAATCATGCATTCCGTGGTCGGCCTGCGCAGCCAGATCGCATCCGGCACGCACATTCAGGATTGCATTCTGATGGGCTCGGATTACTATTCGGCGGACATCGGCATCGGGCCAAATTGCGATATCCAGGGTGCAATTCTCGATAAGAACGTGCGTGTGGGCGAAGGGGTGGTCATCCGACCTTTCCCCCGCAATACGGATCTGGATCGGCCAAACTGGTTTGTTCGCGATGGAATTGTGGTGCTCCCCAAGGATGTCGAGATCCCGGCCGGTACGCGCATTGCGCCGGAATGAAGCGCCCCGCGACCCGACTTGACATTATCCCTCCCACGGAATACACTCAATGCTGGTTGGGGAGTAGCCGTGGCGCACTCGCTTCACTTGCGCCAATGGATTGTCGTCATAACATTGGCAGAAATGCCATCGGCAGTCCATACGCCCGGTTGCGTTGGCAAGACCACCACGAAAATATCGTGGTGGTCTTTTTCTTCTCCACCCATTCGGCCTGATCCTTGAACGATTCCGCCTTGCATCAAGGCAGGACTTGTTCCTGATGGAGAAATTAATGTCGGTTGAAGGTAAAGCAGTAAGCACGCAAAGCGCCGAAGAGAAGGCCTGGCATGCGCTGAAGGTCGAAGAAGTCCTGCGCGATCTCAAGGTTCACGCGGACGGCCTGACCTCGGAGCAGGCCGCCGAGCGGCTCCATCGCTACGGGCACAATGAATTGCGGTCGCCGCCCCGTGCGGGCTTCCTGGCCATGCTTTGGGCGCAACTGGATAATTTCGTTGTAATTCTGCTGATCGTATCCTCGCTGATCTCGGCTTTGCTCGGCGACTACCTCGAGGCCGGCGCCATCCTGGCCATTGTGATCCTCAATGCGGTGCTTGGAATTATTCAGGAACGCCGCGCCGAAGAAGCTCTCGCCGCGCTTCAGCGCCTGGCCGCCCCGGAGGCCCATGCTCTGCGCGACGGACACCGCCAGGCCATCGCCGCACGCGATCTGGTTCCTGGGGATATGGTTTTCCTAGAGGCGGGCAACTATATTCCGGCAGATGTACGCCTCCTCGAAGCCGTCAATTTGCGTGTCGAGGAGGCCTCGCTAACGGGCGAATCCCTGCCGGTCCAGAAGAACGCGGCCACCGTCCTCGATCAGAACGTTCCTTTGGGTGATCGCAAGAACACCGCTTTCATGGGTACGCTGGTTTCTTATGGCCGCGGGCGCGGTGTGGTGACCAGTACCGGCATGCACACTCAGCTGGGCCTCATTGCCAGCATGCTGCAAAATGTCGAAACCGAAGAAACCCCATTGCAGAAGCGGCTCGATCAACTGGGTCAGACGCTCAGCATCGGTGCTTTGATCCTGGTGGTGGCGGTCTTTGTTCTTGAGCTCGTCGATGCCACCGATATTGCGTCGCTTTTCACCGGCCCGCTGGCTTATGTCCAGACGTATGCCAGGGACATTACCCGCGTTTTCATCGTGGCCGTGAGTCTCGCCATAGCCGCTGTGCCGGAGGGACTACCGGCGGTTGTAACCATCAGTCTGGCCCTTGGCATGCGCGACATGATCCGCCGCCATGCGCTGATTCGTAGATTGTCCTCTGTCGAGACGCTCGGCTCGGCGACTGTGATCTGTTCGGATAAGACAGGCACATTGACGCAGAACGAAATGACGGTCACGCGCTTGTGGACCGATGGAACGTTCATGGACGTCACCGGGACAGGCTACGCACCGCGCGGTGAATTTCTCGTGAAAAATAAACCTGTTTCGATGGCCGCGTATCCCGGCGCGTTGACCACGCTTTGGCTGGGCGTGCTCAACAATGACGCGGAACTGGAGGCGATCGGGGAAGATGACGCCGAACAGACGTATCGAATCGTCGGTGACCCCACCGAAGGCGCTTTGCTCGTCGCGGCGGCTAAGGCCGGAGCATATCATGTGCAGATGCGCGATGCCTACCCGCGTGAGAACGAGGTTCCTTTCGATGCCGAGCGCAAGCGCATGATCACGATCCACGAAATCCGAGATCCGAAGCCCGAGGATGCCTCGCCGTTCCATGACAGAAAAGCGCGCGATTGGGAGGTGATCGCCGTCAAGGGCGCGCCGGACGTGGTGCTCGAGCTGTGCACGCGTTATCAAACCATCGGGGACGAAGCCAAAAAGATAACGCCAAAAAAACGTAAAGAGATCCTGGCCGCAAATGACGCCATGACGGACGACGCGCTGCGCGTCCTCGGGTTGGCCTATCGTATCGAGCGCGACGTCCCTGACGATCTCGAGCAGGTCGAAACCGAGGAGCTTGAATCGGACCTGGCGTTTGCCGGTCTGATCGGCATGATGGACCCGCCGCGCGAGGAGGTGGGGCCCGCACTCGAGAAAGCTCGTCATGCCGGCATCCGTACCGTGATGATCACCGGCGATTATCCCAATACTGCGCGGGCTGTTGCGGAGGCCATCGGCCTTACTTCGCACCGAGGCAAGGTAGTGACCGGCGCTCAACTGGACCAAATGACCGACGCCGAACTGAAGAAGGAAGTAGAGAAGGCAGATGTCTTTGCGCGCGTCTCGCCGGAGCACAAGATGCGGCTCGTAAACGCTCTGCAGGCAAACGAAGAGGTCGTGGCGATGACCGGCGACGGGGTCAATGATGCCCCCGCCATCAAACGCTCGGATATCGGCGTCGCCATGGGCATCACCGGCACAGACGTCGCCAAGGAAACCGCCGACATGGTTCTCACCGATGACAACTATGCCAGCATCGTATCGGCCGTCGAACAGGGGCGGATCATCTACAGTAACATCCGCAAGTTTGTCTACTACCTGCTCTCGTGCAACGTGGCTGAGATCGTGGTGGTTTTCATCGGCACGCTCATGACGCACAATTCGCCGCTGACGGCGATACAACTCTTATGGCTGAACCTCGTCACCGATGGTGCGCCTGCTCTGGCGCTCGCCGCTGAGAAGGGCGATCCCGATGTCATGTCCCGCAAGCCCCGCGCCAGGCGGGAACCCATCATCAATGGCTACATGCGCTTGGGCATATTCATTCAGACCCTCGCACAGGCCGGTTCGGTGTTGGTGGCGTTTGTGTTGGGATTGGTGTGGCATCTGGAGGCCGGAGCGTTCGTGCCCGCTGGGATGAGTCCTCTTACGTACGTGTTCCAGCACAATTGGCACGGTGTGGACGTGCGGACCGCAGAGACCATGGCTTTCGTCACGCTTTCACTTTGCGAGCTCTTCCGCGCTTACACCGCCCGTTCGGATCGCGCCTCGGTCTTTCAGATTGGGGTGTTTTCGAACCGCTACATGCAGCTTGCGGTCGGCGCTTCGATAATCTTGCTCCTGCTTGTGTGCGCGGTCCCGTTTCTGCAGCCGATCTTCAATACGCATTTTCTGTCCGGCCGCGAATGGCTGGCCGTCTTGGCATTATCGTTGATTCCGGCGGTCTCAGAGGAGACCACCAAATTCTTTCAGCGGCTGGGAAGCAAATAAGCAATTCCGATTCCGCAGGGCGCTGAGACGAAAAGAAGTGTCCGCGTGTATATCCCTTTTTTGTGTCTAGTCACATTTTCCCTGGCTTTGCCAATTTCTCAGATGGGGCGCGGGTGGGTCTGTGAGTAGACGCCTTCTTTCTATTTGACCGTGAACGTCTTTCGATGGATGGGTGAATACCCCAGCTGCTTCAGCACCAGGCGGTGTGCCAGCGTGCCGTATCCTTTGTGTTTTGCGAGCCCATAGCCGGGGACCTGTGAATCCATTTCACGCATGAGCTCATCCCGCGCTGTCTTTGCCAGAACGGATGCGGCCGCGATGCTCATACAGCAGGCGTCGCCTCTCACGAGCGAGGTCTGCGAAGTATCAAGTTGTGGCAACTCCAGGCGAAAATCTGTCAGCAGGTATTCGGGGAAAATGGCCAGGCCGTAGAGGGCTCGCAATGCGGCGAGGCGCGTGGCCGCCACGATGCCTTCACAATCAATTTCTTCCGGTGAGGCAAAGGCCACGCTCCATGCCAGTGCAGCTTGCCGGATGCGCGGCGCCGCGGTTGCACGCTCAAGGGGGGTCATCTGTTTGGAATCCCGCACGCCAACCAGCGCGCCTCGCCCGCGCGAGCGCAGACGTAAACCCTGCGGTAGGATGACGGCGCCAACGGCCACCGGCCCGGCCAGTGCGCCGCGTCCGGCTTCATCCAGGCCGGCAACGTACTTCAGGCCGCTTCTCCAAAGATGGTGTTCGAACGTCAGGTCGGGATCAACCCGCATCGTATAATCCCCGCCGTGCGTTGCTGCGGATGATAAAAATATCGCCGATCATGCGCAGGGCATCGCGTACGGCGTTGACTTTGCTTTCCGGACGGTAGTACCAATCGATGGGGATCTCAACGATGCGGTCCCCGCGGCGGTAAGCGATAAACAACAGTTCGACGTCGAATGACCAGCCGTTCAGGGTTTGCCGGCGGAATAGGTCTTCGGCCGCTGCGGCACGGAAGCACTTGAAGCCGCACTGCGTGTCTTGCAGCTGCGGCAGGATCAGGATGCGGATGATGAAGTTGATGAATCGTCCGCCGAAGTGACGATAGAAGGGTTCATTGTACCGGACCGCTCCCTGAACTTCGCGCGAACCGATTGCAATATCGAAATCGGACCTGGCGGGCGGCAGAAACTTGTTGACCTCCGCGATGGGCATCGAAAGATCCGCATCGCACATGAAACGATACTCGCCGCGGGCCTCCAGCATGCCGCGGCGCACCGCCATGCCTTTGCCGCGTTCGTCCAGGTGGATGAAACGGAAGCCTTGGTGACGGCCGGCAAAGCCTTGAGCCAGTTCCAGGGTGCGGTCGGTGCTTCCGTTTTCGACGACAAGTACTTCGGCCTCATAAGGTTGCTGGGCCAGGAAAGCCAAAACCTGCTCCAACGTGCGGGGCAGGCGATTCTCCTCATTGTGGGCGGGGATGATGATGGAAAGAAGAGGGCGGGACAAGGCAATTAGCGGGCGCCGAGGAAGATAAGATATCCAAACCCGGCAAGTATACAACATTCGAACACGAGCATCCCGCCCAGAAGCAGCAACTGTCGGGGGCTGATTCGGCGGCCTTGTCCAGGCCGCGGCAGTCGCTGCGATGGACTCGGTTCAAGCAGATTTTCGGGAATCGCATTTTCTGCATTCTCGTCGAACGCAAAGCTCAGGTCGGCCGGATCGAATGGTTTCGCTTCCTCAGCAGCATGGAAGATAGCCCGCGCGCGCCCTGGTGCCGGCGCCTCGGCCTGAGGCGCTTCGGCAGGCGGCTGCTCCTGCGCTGTCACGGGGGCCGCCCCCTTCGGCCGCGGCGTAATGATTCGGTCAGCCAGGTCATAGGCGAACTCCGATTTCAGCACGGGCCGCGCCTGCAGCAGCGAGCCGGCAAACTGCTTGATCGCATCGCTCATGACCACGCGCACCATGGGCCGCACCGAATCCACGTGCAGGGCGGGGTTGGAGGCCATCAGCACCGGCTCCACCGGACCCGGCAGAATCACACCCTGCCGGTCGAGATACACCTGCAGCGCGCGCGCTAGCCGGGCAACCCGGAACATCAGATTGATAGGCGCCGGGACGGAGCGGCCATTATTAACGGTGTTCCACTGCTCTCCCTTGGCCTCGTAAAATCCCCCAACATTGATTACCTGGATGACATATATGCCTGGCGGGCCGATCAGGATAATGGGTTCCACGATCTGACTGTTGGGCAGCGTCAGATTCCGGATCAGCGTGAACCCTTTTTCCAAAACACGATCGAGCTGGGTGATGATGGCCTTTTGCGCCTCAAGCTCGGGATACCAGGAGAAGCCATGCTCCAAAGTGCCCTGCAGCCGCTGGAGCGTGCCGATCTCGCCTTTCTCGTTTTGAAGTGGGGTTTTGTCAATGACTTTCATAACCAAGCCCGGTTCGCGCCCTCCCCCGGGGCCGTCTGGAACTAGAACTCAGGTACCCCTTCGAGTTCATCATGGTCTGCATGCGGATCGGTTGTGACGACCTGCTTGCCATCTTCACCCGCCAGATTGATGGGTTTGCCAATTTCGAACGTACTGGCCAGGTATTCCTTGCGCTGACCCGTAACAAAATGCTTGCCCTTTAGCAGTCGTTCGAGGAGAGCCTTCCGGTCTAACAGAATACGATCTGAAAAAGTTGCGCCGCGCCGCTCGTAAGCACGCACTACATCGATTTTCCCGCTTTTATAGCGCACCGCTTCGATCACTGCGTCGAATTTCCGCATGGACCCTCCGCGCATATTGTAGCACACACTAAGATTTAGGCCCCAAAAACGAGGATTGCAGGATGATTATCAATCCGCGGCGTGCTTGACGGGAGATATTCGGCCGCATTATACTCGCCCGGCCTTCGGCAGCAGCAAGATGGCAAGCCGGCTTGCCCGCTGCGCCGGGGCCCCGGCGGATTTTCATGGTATAAGAATGGGGTTGGCGAATCGGGGTGTAGCGCAGTTGGTAGCGCGCTTGCTTTGGGAGCAAGAGGTCCCGGGTTCAAATCCCGGCACCCCGACCTTGTCTTACGTTTACATTCTCCGCAGCTTCCGCACGCAACGATATTATGTGGGGTCAACTCAGGATGTCGAAAATCGCCTGCACAAGCATAATTCAGGCAAATCACAGTCCACGCGAGCGGGAGCACCTTGGGAACTGATTCTTTCTGAGAAATTTCCGACACGTTCGGATGCGGTCGTTCAGGAGCAAAAAAATCAAAGCGCGCGGCATCGCACGCTATCTCGCCGGCTTGCATCGAATACCCTGGAGTTAGCCCGTGGCGCTTCAGCGCCAAGGTCCCGGGTTCAAATCCCGGCACCCCGACTTGATTTCCGTCTATATTATCCGCAGGCGGCAACACCGCGTGGGGGCAGCGCAGGAAGTCGAAAGCCATCGGCTTCAACACAATTCGCAAATTCCCGGTTGTCTTCGGACGGGCATGTCGCAATTTCCCGCTGCCTTTGGTAACATTGTCGTTTGATGCAACGATGCATAGGATATTCGTGATCCGCCTACGCACTATTTTGCCATTGTTGGCCCTTGGTCTCTCGGCCTGCGCTTCCCTCGAAAAACCAATCCCGACTTCGACGGCGATTCCGGCCAGCCCGATACCCACTGCTTCCATCACTCCCTTGCCCACACCTGTGCCCTCGGCCACGCCCTTGGCGTGTCTTACTCGGCCCGGCAGCGTTTCGAGCGGCGCCCTCGATACGAGCAAACCACCCCAGCAGTTTTTGATCTATTTGCCGCCATGCTATGACCAGGACCTAAACCAGCGTTATCCAGTCCTGTATTTGCTGCATGGACAGACTTATAACGACGATGAGTGGGTCCGCCTCGGCGCGCCGGCTGCCGCCGATATACTCATTCACTCCGGCGCCGTCGATCCATTCATCATGGTGTTCCCCGATGACCGTTATTGGAATTTGCCGCCCGAGCCTGGTTTTGGCGACCGCGTGATTAACGACGTCATCCCTTTCGTTGATGCGAATTATCGAACATTGGCGGATCGTGCGCATCGCGCCGTCGGAGGCCTTTCCCTGGGTGGAGGTTGGGCCGTCAATCTCGGCCTCACGCGTTACGATCTATTCGGGGCCGTTGGATTGCACTCCCCCGCGATCCGTCCCGATGATGCGCCCTACATAAACAAATGGATCAAGGCCATCCCGTCCAGCCTTTGGCCGCGCATCTGGATCGACGCCGGCGACCAGGATAAGGGACTGGGTGCGGTGGAGCAATTTGAGGGTCTCCTCAGTTACTACAACATCCCTCACGAGTGGCACATGTACATCGGCGATCATACCGAAAACTACTGGCATGCGCACGTCATTGAATACTTGCAGTGGTATGCAGGTGGATGGAAGGCGGCGGATCCGCCGCCGCAACCATGACGGAATACGCGGTCGGGGAATCTTTGCTTGCCGCCCGGCGCATCCGGTATCTATCCCCGAAACGTTGGAATCTCAGGAAATGTACAACTGGCACACCTGCCGGAAGTGAAAGCCATAGATGGCAAAGGTGATGGCCAGGGGAAACAGCTTCGGCCGGCGGAAGAGCGTCCAGAAGAACAGTTTCCAGTAGTAGATGCGTTCCTTATCCAGGATCCCCAGCCGGAAGATTGAACGAAAGAGCGCCAGGACGTGTTCGAAATCGATCGGGACCGTGATCTTGGGCGTCTTGACCTCTTTCAGGAAAGTTTTGACGCGTGCGTAGTAATTCTTGGGCGCATAGAGCGTGTTGATTACCGTTCGATAACCCTGGTGCAGCATGGCGAGGTTCATCTTGGGAATGATATTCGTTGTCCCGTCCACATTGTCGCCCGTCATTTGGCCGGTCAAGCGTCCTTCCAGTTTCATGCGCTCGTAAAGGCGCGTGCCGATCGGAGCCTGAAGCAGGCCCACCATGGCCGTTACGATTCCGCTCTTCTGAATGAACTCGATTTGGCGCTGGAATATCGAAGGCGTGTCGGTGTCGAAGCCGACAATGAAGCCGCCCTGAACCTGCATGCCGGTGCGCTGGATGAGCTTGATGTCCTCGATCATATCCCGGTTCCGGTTTTGTTTCTTGTTGCACGAACCCAGGCTTTCTTCATCGGGAGTCTCCACGCCGATAAATACCGTATCGAAACCGGCCTCGACCATCAGCTCCATCAGCTCGCTGTCATCGGCCATATTGATCGACACTTCCGTGTTAAAGGTCAGGCCGACCTTGCCTTTGCGCCACTCGATGAGGGCCGGCAGCAATTCCTCCTTGAGACGCTTCTTGTTGCCGATCAAATTGTCGTCCACAAAGAAAACCGGCTCTCGCCAGCCGAGGCGATAGAGACCGTCCAATTCACGTATGATCTGGGCCGCGGTCTTGACCCGCGGCCGGTGGCCCAGCAGGCTGGTGATGTTGCAGAATTCGCAGTTGAAGGGGCAGCCGCGCGAATATTGGATCGCCATGGTCGCGTAGCGCTTCAAGTCGGCCAATTCCCATCGCGGTGCCGGCGTTTCGTGGATGTCCGCGAATTCAGCGGATGAGTATATCCGCCGGGCAGATCCCCGTTCCAGGTCATTCAGGAAAGAAGGCAGCGTCAGCTCGGCTTCGTTGAGGACAAAGTGGTCCACAGTGTCAAATTGGTCGTATTCAGCCGTAAACAGCGGTCCCCCGGCAACAACTTTGAGCCCGGCAGCTTTGCAGCGATCAATGACCTGCTCCGTTGATTTACGCTGGATCACCATCGCACTCACGAAGGCCACATCCGCCCAGGCCAGATCTTTCTCGCTCAATTTACCGACATTCAAATCTACGAGGCGCTTTTCCCATAAAGCAGGCAGCATGGCCGCCACGGTCAACAAGCCCAGCGGCGGAAGGGATGCCTGCTTACGGATGAATTTCAAGGCATGCTTGAAGCTCCAGAAGGTGTCTGGGAACTCGGGATAAATCAAGAGTACTTTCATTTGTTCTCCAATCTGTGAGGGAAAACACCCGCCTTGTGAGTCCCCAAACCAGGTCCATTATAGTCTATTAGTCTCATAGTCGACTATTCAATGATTCAGGTCTGATGTCAGATTGCCGATTACCGATCTTATTAACTCATCTATTATTTGAATATGTATATAGTAATCGTAGTAGGGGCTGTGGATAGTGTGCATAACTGTCCACGATAGCAGGGCTGGACTTGTGCGAATCATTGAACGGCACATCTTGGTGCTTCTGTGTTTTCATCTTTTTGGATGGGCTGTGGATAAAAAGCCCATTTTGAAATTGTCTTTTTTGTTGCTATTAAGAGTGAACTATATCTCGGGGGGGAAATACGGTACCCCCCATATATGGTGGTCCAGTTTTCTATGCTTTTCGCCAAAATACCGCTTATTTCGGTTTGCTGTCCACAGGGCAGGGGGCTTATCCACAGTTTAGGCCCTGTTATCCACAGGCCGGACCTTTTCGGGCGGATTTGTCTACCCCAAATATGGCCCGTTACAGGCTGGTGGATGTTTCGAGCCCATTGGCCACAGCGATCTCGTCTAGCCGGGCTTCAATGTCATCCTGATACCGGTCCAGCCCTCCCACCCGGGCTTCGAAACCCGCTCCGAGCAAGCCAAGTTCCTGGCAGGCGACGTGCCACGGTTTGGCCTGCGCCTCGTCCAGAACCATCGCCGCGAGTGTCCAGGTTTGGATCAGCGGCCATAGAGCAGTGAGCGGCATGTCCCCCTCGAGCAGAGCACGCATGGCCTTTTCATAATAATTGAGCCGGGCCGCATGGATGCTTTGGTCAACTTTGGCGCTTTCAGCGGCGGCCAGGAAAGACGTTTTCCACGCCGGCAGCCAGTGAGAAACTGCGGCCGCCTCTACCTGGCTGGCGCCTAGCAGGTTGAACATGGTTGCTGTGAAATCTGGCAGGTCCGCGGCTTGCGCCCGCGCAGGAAAGTCGAGCAGGAAGCGGCGTTCGGCCAGCGGGCCGCCGCTTAATTCGGCGACCGTGTTTGCGGCAAACGTCAGCGCGCGCAGAAACTGCCTCACCTGCAGCGCCCCGGCTTGCTCGGGACGGATGTCGCTGAGATCCATCCAGCCTTTGCGCGCCTGCGCCAGCAATTTTCGGCTGCGCGCCAGGACCAGAGACGGCGCCTGGAATTCAAATCCGGCGCGCAGCCCGGCCTGAAAGAATTCGAAAAACTTTTCCCGCTCGTAGAGAAGCTGCGGGTCGTACATTTCGTAGCCGAGCAGCGGGTCTGCCCGTAATTCCCGTGGGGACTTGAAATCGGATTTGGCGCGGTGGCGGATATCCACATGGTAATCGGGAGTCAGCTTCACGATCTCGCGGCTTGCCGCCGGCGACCCGCCGTGGACCAGCACGAGATCGATGTCTGTTGTGCCGCCCAGCATGGGGTCTTCGGCCGAAAGCAGTGATCCGGTCAGATACGCGGCCACGATGCCGCGGTCGTTGAATGCCCGCTCCTGGGCGGTCTCCTTCGCGATGCGAATGAGGGATTCACGTGTAACGCGCATGCTCTCTACCTGTTCAACGGCAGGCTGGGCTGGAACGGGCTCAAGTTCATTTTTTCCCGGATGCGGTTCTCGACCATCTTCAGGTGCGCCTCGTTTTGCACGATATTGATCGGGTCGGTATCGATGATCAGCACCGGCGTGCTGTCGTAGGGCTTTGAAAAGAAGGCTTCGTAGGCGTGGTTGAGCCGGTCGATGTAATCATTTTCCATATTGCGTTCGTACGGCCGGTCGCGCAGGGCGATGCGCTGCATTAACACGCCTGTGCTGGCCCGCAGGTAAACGATAAGGCTGGGTTTCGGGATCTTCTCTCCGAGCGCCTCATGCACCTTGTAATACATTTCGAGTTCGTCGCCCTTCAGATTTATCCGCGCAAACAATGCATCTTTCGCAAATGTGTAATCGGAGATCAAGGACTTTCCCGCCGCCAGCAGGTCCGGGACGGTGCGGCGTTGTTGATGATAACGACTTAACAAAAAGAAGATCTGTGTTTGAAATGCATAACGTTCGCGATCGCTATAGAAGTCTGAGAGAAAGGGATTCTCTTCAAAGATCTCCAGCAGGATTTCGGACTCAAACATGGGCCTCAAGAGGCGCGCCAGGGTGGTCTTGCCGACCCCGATCACCCCTTCGATCGCAATATACATGCATGACTCCCGAACAGGATGCGCTAAGGATACCATGATTTGAACCGCCGGGGTTTCCAGGGCCGCCGTGTTTGTGATCTTGCTTCGTCTTCTTCGAGGCTCAGGCATCCTTGTCATTTACCGATTTGAGAAAGCCGCTGACGGCCGTACGATATAATTTCCTCATGCCTCGCATTTGCATTGTCCCCGCAGTCCAGGGAATTGGCGGGATGGCCACCTTCCGGCAGAAATTCGAGGCCGGGCTGGCGGCACGCGGCATCGAAGTAACGCATCATCCGAATGAGGCCTCCGATGCCATCCTGGTCATCGCCGGGACGAAGAATCTGCTCCCCTTATGGAGGGCGCGCCGTCGCGGGGTCCGTATCGCGCAGCGCCTAGATGGCATCAACTGGGTGCATCGCAAGCGCCATACGGGGCTGCGCCATTTTGTACGTGCGGAATATGGCGATCTTGTTCTGTCGTTCATCCGTTCCAGGATCGCCACGCACATTATCTATCAAAGCGAGTTCTCTCACGGCTGGTGGGACGATTGGTACGGAAAGACGCGGGCTCCCTTTTCCGTGGTCCACAACGGGGTGGACCTATCCGAATACCGGCCCGAGGGCCCGGGCCGGCCGCCGGCTGACCGATGTTGCCTGCTGGTTGTGGAAGGTAATCTCGGAGGGGGCTACGACATGGGCCTGGCCAACGCCATCCAACTGGCAGAAACCCTGGCCGAAAAGCACGGTTTCCCGATGGAACTAATGGTCGTCGGAAAGATCAGCGCAGAGCATCAAGCCGCCGTCCAATCCAGTTCGAAAATCCTCATTCATTGGGCTGGACAGGTGCCGCACGACCAAATCCCGCAGATTGACCGTTCGGCGCATCTGCTTTTCTCGGCCGATCTCAACCCGGCCTGTCCCAATGCCGTCATTGAAGCGCTGGCTTGCGGCTTGCCCGTGGTCGCTTTCGACACCGGGGCATTGAAAGAGCTCCTGCTCGGCGAATCCGGCAGGCTTGTCCCCTATGGCGGCGATCCATGGAAGCTGGAGCAGCCGGACATTGCGGCGCTGGCCGAGGCCGCGGCGGACATATTGCGGGATCAGGCGCACTTTCGCAAGGCGGCGCGTGCCCAGGCAGAAAACACCTTGGGTCTCGAAAAGATGATGGATGGATATCTAAAGGCATTGCTGGAGGATGTATCTGCACAAACCCCTGTGCATGGTTCGACCGAAAAATGAACATAGGCGGGGTGTTCTACCCCGCCTATGTTCATTTTTCGGATTCCTCCGCCCCAGGCCAAAAGCCTTGGGCACCGGCGTAAGCAGCCACTCAAGGAGCAGACATGGACCAGGAAATCTATGACTTCCTATCAAGACATCTCAAAGCCGTTCAGGAAAACGATATGGCCGGCTATCACGAAACCACCGCAGAGGACCTCACCCTCTACGAATGGTGGGTTACGCCGCACCGCATTGATGGGCTGCCTTTCCACGAGTTCATGATGGAGTCCAATGCCGAACGCGGCACCGTCTTTGGCGCAGACACAACAGAAAAAGCGGTCATCCGCTTTGATCTTGCAAATCTGTCTGTGCAGCGCTATGGCGATACGGCCATTGCGAGCTATACCTTGCTCATCAGTACTGCCCTGCCCGATGGTGTGCAGGTTGCCGCTCACAATGAGAGCCGGGTTATCGTCAAACAGTCCGGTAAGTGGAAAGTTGTGCACGTCCATAAATCACCGGCCTGGCCCGCACCGCACGTCGCGCCCAAATGAGACTCCGTTTTTCAGGGCGCCTGGCCCTCCAACAGCGCCTCCTGCCCGGCTATCGGACGCCGTTCTTCGATCTACTGGCGCAGTCTTGCGACGGCGGCATGAGCCTGTTTGCCGGAGCGCCTCGCTCCGATGAAAGCATCCTGAGCGGCCGACTACAGGCAGCAAACTACGCTCCCGCCCGTAACATCCATCTTTTCGGTGGCTCTCTCTATCTGTGTTATCAAACGGGATTCATAAACTGGCTTGCAAACTGGAATCCCGACGCGTTGATCGTTGAGGCGAATCCACGGTACCTGGCAACGACGCCTGCCGTTCGTTGGATGCACGCGCGCGGTCGTCTGGTCATCGGCTGGGGCCTGGGTGCGCCGCCTCTCTCGGGACCGCTGGCGGGCCTCCGCCAAACCCAGCGGATCAGGTTTGTTCGCCAGTTCGATGCCCTCATCGCATACAGCCGTCGCGGCGTTGAAGAATATGCAACGCTGGGCTTCCCGGCTGAAAGGGTTTTCGTGGCACCCAACGCGGTTTCCCCGCGTCCGGCGCATGCTCCCGAACGCAAACGTCGGACAGGTGACCTGCTAACCGTCCTGTTCATCGGACGGCTACAAGCTCGAAAGCGCGTGGACTACCTCTTGCGCGCCTGCGCGGCGATGCCTGAGCCAAAACCTCAGCTGGTCATCGTCGGCGATGGGCCGGAGCGGCAGAAGCTGGAGGCGCTGGCGAAGGAAATATATCCGTCCGCAGAGTTCAGGGGGGCCAAACAAGGGGATGAATTGAAGCCGTTCTTCCAGCGATCGGACCTGTTTGTGCTGCCGGGGACCGGCGGGCTGGCCGTGCAGGAGGCCATGGCCCACGGCCTGCCGGTGATCGTGGCAAAGGGCGATGGCACTCAGGATGACCTGGTGCGCGAAGGCAACGGCTGGCAGATCGCGGCCGACGATCAGGAGGCCCTGGTCCGAACGCTGCAATTGGCTCTGTCGGACACAATGCGCCTGCAAAAAATGGGCGCCGAGTCCTATCGGATCGTGTCGGAGGAGATCAATCTGGAAAAGATGGTGGAGGTGTTTGTAGCTGCGCTAAACAGTCTGCGATAGAGTCACGAAGATACAAAGAAGAATAACTGAATTTCTCCGTGACTCTGTGGCAAAGGCCAATCATATAAATTAAGGTCTTTGATCATATAAAAGCGGGGAGATTCTGGAACCAAAGATCTAGCCGTCCGAATAAAGACGATACACCTTTTCGCCCGGTGATCCGCCACATCAGCCACAGGATGATGAGCGGCGCAAATAGGCGGCCGAAAGACCAGGGGAAGAAATCAAAGGTCGGCAAGATGAATTCCAGCAGATAGGCAAAGCCAAACCACAGCCACTCCGAGGGAGATTCCAGGCGCTTGAGCATGAGCAGGAACGATAGCGCCACGAAAATTCCGTGATGTTCCCAGACCACTGGCGAAGCCAGGGTCATTAAAATGAAAAGGGGCGGGAGGGCATTGAGCAGATTCGTTCCACGATCAACGGACTCGGCATCCGAGGCAGGCTGTGCCAAGAAGGCCCGGCCTCGTACGCAGCGAGCCATGACGTAGATGGCAGCTAGTGCCAGCAGCGCTTTGGCGGCATAGATCAGAATGTGCGTCCAGAAGATATCAATATGCAGCAGGGGATCGGCGAAGCGCAGGAACGAATCGAAAGAGGTGTCGTGGAAAATAGTATTGGATGAAAGCGCCAATCCCTGCAAATGTTGAAGCACATCGAAGAAGGGCCGAATGCCGTCCGTGACGACGGTGACTCCCGCCAGCAAGAGACCGTTGACGATGAACCAGGCCAGCCAGCGCCAATCCTTCTCCAGTAGGAACGCAAGGACGAGCACGGCTGGCGAGCCTTTCAAGTGGACGGCCAGGGCCAGCATCAATGCCGAGAGAAAGGGCCGTCTGGGATACAGCAGCAGGCTCAGCAGTATGAAGTTGAGCGCATGGATATTGACCTGAACATAGACCAGCGTCCGCAGCAGGGGCGCATTCACCAGCATGAACAGGGTTGTGACCAGAGTTGCGTAATGCGGGGTGAAACCGTATCTTCGCAGCACGCGCTGGACCAGGATGTACAGGCACAGCAGCGAGAAGAAATTCAGAAGCCAGAGAATAAGGAAGAAATTGTCCTGTCCGAGAGGCACGAGGAATTGCAGCAGCGTGGCCCACAACGGAGGATAGAAATAAGAACCGGGCAGCGGCTGGTTCCGGTACAGGCTTGTAGCGGCGTCGAAGTAATACGTGTAGTCTCCGTAACGAAACCGTTCGCTCAGGATATTCAGATAAACCCAGCCTGCCAGGAAGATCCCGCCGACATAAAAAGCGTTGGAGGAATTAATACGGCCCGACTGCAAAAGATATAGGAGCACCCCCGCCGACAGCCAGACCAGCGCCACGGACGCCAGCGTCACGGGCAGATTGACCAGGGGAGGCTGCTGAATGAAGACCCCAAAGCCTTCCGTGCCCAGCCTGTTATAGATTACTAACAGGCTGGCCGCGACCAGCAAGCTGATCGCGGCCCAGACGAATAAGCCGGTGCGCGCCGCACGCCTCATGATCCTAGGAGTTTGACGTACTGAGCCATGACGTAGCCGCGCTGGTTGTTGGTGGCCTTGACGGCCAGCCATTGCCCGGCCACCCCGATCTTGGGCATGGCCGTGCTGCCCGGCTCGATCACGGTCAGGCGTGCGCCCGCTTTCTCCGTGTTCACCTTTGAAGCGCCCTGCGAAGGCTGCTGCCGCACCGCCAGTCCGCCCAGACCGACGCTGTTGACGACCACCACTTGGAATCGATCGGGCACGGATGCCGGTGGTGGAGTGGATGGAGCGGGCGTCGGTGCAGGAGCCGGCGCCGGCGTGGGCGCGGGCGCTGGAGACGGGGTGGCCGCCGAGGATTGCTGCACGAACCACGCCGCCACGTAGCCTTGATGTCCCGATGGGTCGCGGACGTAGATCCACTGGTTGTTCTGACCGATCTTCGCCAGCGCGCCGGTCTTGTCTTCGATCACCTGCAACTGATAGCTCGGCATTTCAGCATAGTTTGCAGTGGAATCCGGCGTGGGCTGCGTGTGCAATTTGATGCCGGCGGTGGCCGTCGGCAGGGGCTGAATGTAAAGGTCGGTCTCGATCGGAGTCGGCAACGGCGAGGGTGTAGGCGCAGGCGGCGTGGTCGAGCCGCCGCCCCCTGGAGCTGGAGCGGGCGCCGGAGCGGCCGCGCCGACCTGATACCAGGCGACTGCCTTGATGGCCTGCCCCAGGGGCTTTCCCTGGCTGAAACGGGACATAAGCGTCACTTGGTTGGTTTCCTGCGGGTAGGGCCATGGATCCTGAATGACGTAATCGTTGCCCTGCTTGGCGTAGACCAACACCCAATGCGTCTGCAAGCCGGCGGCCGGAGAATGATCCACTTCGACGATCACCGGCTGGCCGGCTGCTAGGGAAGCATCGATTTGGGACAGTGGTGCGCCGTTGCCGCAGATGGTCAGCCCGTTGCTCTTCACCTGCGGATAGATCTTGGTCACCGCGCTCCAGACGATGGCTTCATTTATGAATCCTCCGACGGCATTCAGTTTCTTGTTCAAGCTGGCGGGCGTTTCGGTGTATCCCCAACTGCTGACCAGCATGGCTGTGCTTGTCAGCGCGCAGCCGATATAACCGATGGTGTCGGGACCGCCGCCAATCTGAGTGTTCTTCCATTGTGGGTCCTGCTGGGAATAGCGCACGAGATTGAAAGCCATGAATCACCTCCAAGTCGGATGTCTGCGGGAGCGAGGCCGATTATACAGCGGAAGGAAACGGGCTAGAAGAGAGGCAGAGCAGAATGGCACGAGTGCCCATTCTCTCGCGCACGATCTCTCTCCCGGATTGGTTGTTGGCCCTAAACAAACGGGCCGCGTTCATCACGCGGTCCCACATTCTCCTTCTTCCATTCTCTACTCTCTATTCTCCGCTCTTTTCACTCCAGCTTTCCCGTCAGCGTCGCCATTTTCAGCTCGCCGATGGCCTTGGTGATCTGGATATCGCGCGGGCAGGACATGGTGCAGTTGAAGACGGTGTGGCAGCGGGCCACGCCGCTCGTCTCGCTGACGATCTTCAGGCGCTTCGGAGGCGGCCTCGTCGCGGCTGTCGAAGATGAAGCGATGTGCGGTGACCAGCGCGGCCGGGCCGAGATAATCGTCGCTCGCCCAGAAGGACGGGCAGGAGGTGGTGCAGGCAGCGCACAGGATGCACTTGGTGGTTTCGTCGAAGCGGGCGCGCTGTTCGGGAGATTGCAGACGCTCCTTGCCGTCGGCTGGCAGCGGGCTGTCGTTGATGAAGTATGGCAGCACCTTCTTGTAGTTGTCGAAGAACGGCTCCATGTCCACGATCAGGTCCTTGATGACCTTCAAGCCGAGCAGCGGCTCGACCGTGATCTTGTCGCCCACATCGCGCACCAGCGTCTTGCAGGCCAGATGGTTCTGCCCGTTGATGCGCATGGCATCCGAGCCGCAGACGCCGTGCGCGCAGGAGCGCCGGAACGAAAGCGTGCCGTCGTCATGGCCCTTTACCATTTCGAGCAGGTCGAGCACGCGTTCGGTTTCCTCGGCTTCGAGCGTGTACGTCTCGTAATGGCCATTTCTTGTCCACTTCGGGGTTGTAGCGGAAGATCTTTAAGGTCACCTGCATCGTATGTCTCCGTAATCCTCGTGTCTACGAATCCAATGGGTTCCAGCTTGCACTCGAATGATCGGGTGGGCTTGCAGCCGCGGCGTGAGTCGACCCGGGCTCAATAAACTCTTTCCTTGGGCTGATATTTCGTGATCACCACCGGCTTGTAACCGATCTCGCAGCTTGCCGTTCCTGCCTCCACGCCAGGGTGTGCTTGAGCCAGTTCTGGTCGTCGCGCTTCGGGAAATCCTCGCGCGAATGTCCGCCGCGACTCTCCTGGCGGTTCAAGGCGCTCTCGGCGATCACCTCGGCCACGTCGAGCAGGTTGCCCAGCTCCCAGGCGTTCAGCAGTTCGGTGTTGAAGATCTTGCCGGTGTCCGTGATGCGGACGTGCTTGTAGCGTTCCTTTAAGCTCCGCGATCTTCTCGATGGCGGACTGCATGCCCTTCTCGGTGCGATAGATGCCGACGTCGTCGAACATGACCTTCTTCATCTCGTTGCCGATGTCGAAGGCATTCTCCTTGCCGGATCCGTCGCGGAGCGCATCGAACTGTGCCCGGGCCTCGGCGGTCGGATCGGCGGGCAGCTTCTCGAAGATCGGCCTGCTTGGCATATTCGGCGGCGCGCAGTCCCGGCGTGTTTGCCGAAGACCACCAGGTCGAGCAGTGAATTGCGTGCCCAGGCGGTTGGCGCCATGGACGGAAACGCAGGCGCATTCGCCGGCCGCATACAAGCCCGGGAAAGACCGTATTCTTGTCGTCGATCACCACTTCGCCATACTTGTTGGTCGGGATGCCGCCCATCGTGTAATGCGCGGTCGGCTGGATCGGCATCATCTGGGTCATCGGGTCGATGCCGAGATACACGCGGTTGAAGTCGACGATGTCCGGCAGTTTCTTGAGCAGTTCCTCGGCGGTGATGGTGTAGGGCGAGCCATCCGGGTTGGTGCGCCCGTCCTGCGCGGCGTACTTGATGACGGACTCGGGACGGACATCCAGATAGACATAATTCTTGCCGTTGACGCCGCGCCCTTCGCGGATCTCGGTGTAGATGGCGCGGCTGACCACATCGCGTGAAGCCAGGTCCTTGACCGTCGGCGCGTACTTGGGCATGAAGCGCTCGCCCTTGCCGTTGATCAGCACGCCGCCTTCGCCGCGCACGCCTTCGGTGATGAGGATGCCCAGCTTGTAGATGCCCGTCGGATGGAACTGGAAGAATTCCATATCCTCCAGCGGCAGGCCGCGGCGCAGGAAGATCGCCGCGCCGTCGCCGGTGTAGGCATAGGCGTTGGACGTCACTCGAAAGATGCGCCCGTGTCCGCCGGTGGCAAAGATGACGGCCTTGGCGTGGAAGGTGTGCAGTTCGCCTGTCGCCAGTTCCACCGCGACCACGCCCGCGGCCTTGCCATTGACCAGCAGCAAGTCCAGCACCTGATATTCGTCGAAGAAGTTGACTTTATTCTTCAGGCACTGCTGATACAGCGTCTGCAGGATCATGTGCCCGGTGCGGTCGGCGGCATGGCAGGCGCGGCGGACGGGTTTGCCGGTCTCGTTGTTGGTGTGCCCGCCGAAAGGACGCTGGGAGATGCTTGCCTTCCGGGGTGCGGTCGAAGGGCAGGCCCATGTGTTCCAGTTCCAGCACGGCGTCGATCGCCTCATTGCACATGAACTCGATGGCATCCTGGTCGCCGAGATAATCCGAGCCTTTGACCGTATCGTAGGTGTGCCATTCGGGCTTGTCTTCTTCCAGGTTGCCGAGCGCGGCGCTGATGCCGCCCTGGGCCGCGCCCGTGTGCGAACGCGTGGGATACAGCTTGCTGATGACGGCGGTCTTTGCGCCGCGCGAGGCGTACAAGCCGGCCATCAGTCCGGCGCCGCCTGCGCCGACTACGACCACGTCAAATTGGTGAGAATTCATTCCAGGTATCCTATGAAGTCCAGATCACGTACACACCGATGACGCTCATGCATATCAGGAAGACGATGCTCAGGATGCGAACGATCTGGCGCGCCCGCGGCGTGACCATGTAATCATCTGCGATCACCACCAGTCCATGCACGCCGTGAGCGGCCGCGATCAGCACCAGGCCGCTGGCGACCAGCTCTCCAGAAGGGCGTCGCCCATGGCGCAGTATCGGGCACATTGGTGTTCTTGCACGTGGGTCACGTTGGGCGTGAATCCCCAGCGCATCAGGTCCGCAAAATTCATCTGGGTGCGGGCGCCCATGATCAGCGCGCCGATGATCGCGAACAGGATGAAGGCATACATGGCCAGGGCCGAGAGCCGCGTGAAGAGCCACATCAACATTTCAAAATTGAGGCCGCGCTTGTGAAAGAGGAAGGTTTCTTGGTTTTGGCAGCCATGCTTAGCCTCCCAGTGCCGTGCGGACGATGACAAAGACGGCAAAGCCATAGAGCGGAAGAAAGACTGCCCATTCCACCCAGATGGCTTCCCGCTGATATACAATCAGTCTCGGCCACAGGTCGAGGATGGTGATGCGCAGGCCGTTGATGGCGTGGAACAGGACGCAGAAGAAAATGAAGATCTGGAAGAGCCAGTTCTCATAAATGGAGTTGACGAATACTCCGCCCTTCCCGCCTACGAAGGAGGCCAGGATGTGTACCGTAATGAAGATCGCCATGCCCAGTCCGCCGATGCGGTGCAGGACGTACGTCAGCATGGGCCCCTGTCCCTTGTAGCGTAAGGCCGCGGCCAGGCTGACGTTCCTTTTCAGGCTCATCTATGCCTCCTTAAAATGCTAGGGCTTTGATAAGATTGCCGACATTGATGTTCTCTTTTTAGTTAAACGTGACAATACTCATGGATGATTCGTTTCAGACTTCCTCTAATAAAGGGCTGATAGACCCTTATAATCGGAATACTACGATTAGCCGGCGGCTCTATTCTACTGCGACCGGCTCAATATGTGAACTGGTTCTTGTTGTCTGCAGAGTGCGGAATAGGATTTTCGTCTGAACAAGCACATGGCAGCCTCTCACTTGGAGAGGCTGGTTTACAGGTAGGAAATCCCCGGTATGCACGAAAAGCTTGCTTGTAGCGAGAGCCGACGACTTCGGAAGTCTTACCAGGGCAGCATTTGCCCGATTACGCCGGCATCGGAGCCTTTTTCCACGGGCTTCTGAAGTCGGGTTGAAAGTCTGGAGGTGTCTATGCCTGATAGCGAGCGCACCGCGCTCAGCCGTCGTGACTTCATCAAAGTTACGACGGGCATCGTCGGCGGCTTGATCGGTGCGATAGTGGGTTTGCCGGCCATCGCCTACCTGCTCGACCCTGCCTTCAAAACCGGGGCAAAGGAGGCATGGATACCTGTCGGCAAATTAGCCGATATGAAGATCGGCACACCCTATCCGTTCTCGTTCACGCGCGTGCAGGTCAACGGCTGGGAGCGCACCTCCACCTCTCACGGCGGATTTGCCCTGCGCAATTCGGAAGATCCCAAAGATATCCTCATCTTGAACAGCCGCTGCACGCACCTTGGCTGTACCGTCAACTGGAAAGACGCGGCGCAGGCGTATGTCTGTCCCTGCCACGACGCCAAGTTTAGCAAGCTGGGCGTCGTCCTGGGCGGGCCGCCGCCGCGCCCGCTCGACCGTTATACGGACTTCCGCCTGACGAACGATGGCGTCCTCGAGATCTTTTACACGGCCGGCTAATCGGAGAACCCATGTGGAAAAAAGTCTTTGATTGGCTGGACGAACGCCTTGGCTTGAACGATCTCTACAAGAACATACTTGACCGTCCCGAGCCGATAGGCAACTGGTGGAATACTCTCGGCTCCGCCAGTCTGTTCCTTTTCATTCTGCAAGGGGTGACCGGTATCCTGCTGACCGTGTACTATACGCCCTCGCCCGACCATGCCTACGACAGCATCAATTACATCATGAACGGTGTGGCCTTTGGATGGCTGATCCGTGGCATTCACCACTGGGGCGCCACGTTGATGGTCATCGTGGTCTTTATCCACATGCTGCGCGTGTTTGTTACGGCTTCGTTTAAATACCCGCGCGAACTGACCTGGCTGATTGGCGTGGGACTGTTCCTGCTGACCCTTGGCATGGGCTTCACAGGCTACTTGCTTCCCTGGAATCAACAATCCTATTGGGCCACGACCGTCGGAACCCAGATCGCCGGAACGGTGCCTTTCATTGGCGATTTCATCCTTAAAGCCCTGCGCGGCGGCCCCGACCTGAGCGCGCTGACCTTGCAGCGATTCTTCGCGGCCCATATCTGGATGCTGCCCGCTGCGCTGGCGGGTCTGATCGGCGTGCATCTTTATCTCATCATTAAGCACGGCGAGTCGCATTGGCCAGCCAGGGAAGATTAGCAGAATCGCACGCGGAGTAGTCTGAGAAAGCGGATTCTCACGGATGAGCCGGAAACGAGTTGCGCATGTCCCTGATACCGGCGTCCTCCGTGTTCGATTTGTTTTACGACTGGAGACAGCATGAACGAGGAAATCAAAAAGAAGGCCAGGGAACGTTACAACCGTGAGCTCAATAAGGGAGAGCGTTTCTGGCCCGACAGCATCTACAAGGACTTATTGGTTTCACTCGCCATTTTCGTGCTCTTGATATTGCTGGCCTCCTTCGTCGGCGTTGCCGCGCAGCCCAAGGTGGACCCCAGTGATACCACCTACGTGCCGCGGCCTGAGTGGTATTTCCTTTTCCTCTTCAAGTTCCTCGCCATCTACGGACAAATTCCCCTGCTGGGCAAGATCGAGTGGATTGCAACCGTGGTCGTCCCCGGCATTGCCGTTCTGGTCCTGACCCTGTTGCCCTTTATCGACCGGACCCCGTATCGATATTATGGGAAACGCATTCTTCCGATTTCGGTGATGGCAATCATCGTGGTCGATATTGTCATGCTGACACTCATGGCCGACATCCCGACCGTCTCACCCAACGGCTCCACATTCATTGGATTGCTTCAAGCCATTGCCGGCCTCGTCCTGCCCGGCGCTGGGCATGCTGCTTTTGTTCTTGATGTCGTTTGCATTCAAAGGCACGCCCGCCAAAACCATGGTTTGGACGACCGGCCTCACCGCGGTATTTGATGCTCGCCTTCACAGGCATCGTGCTGGGCATGGCTCCCAAAGTTGCGACCCAGGAGGTGACTGTGGCGACCACGCTCTCCGACCAGATCAGTGCAGGCCAGGATCTCTATTCGGTCAATTGCATCGCAGTGTCATGGAGACGACGGCAAAGTAACCACCATCACGGGCGTCAAGGGACTGGAAGGCAAAGTCATATCACCCATCAACGGTCACGATGTGTTGTATACGCTCGATGACGCTGCGCTGGCGCAAGTCATCGCCTATGGCCGGCCCGAAGCCGGGATGACGCCGTTCGGTAAAACCTATGGCGGTCCGCTCTCGACGAGCGAGATAGATTACATCGTTACCTTCATGCGCTACTCATGGGATGACCGTTTCGTCGCTCCGCCCGTAAAGCCCCTCTTCCCGGCGCTGGCAAATGGCGAAGTGCCTTCTTATGACGTTCACATTCAGCCGATCGTCAAACGCTATTGCCTTTCCTGCCACCGGGCGGGCCAGACCAACAATAACCTCCTGATGGATTCATATGACCACATCCTGCACACCGGCGACAACAAAGACAAGGACATACTCGCAGGCGATGCAAACAGCTATCTGCTGCAAGTGATTCAGGGCCATGCCATTCCTGATCCGAAAGATCCCTCGAAAACGCTGATCCGGACGATGCCTCCGAATGGACATCTCCAGGCGAATGTGATTGACGCGTTGACACGCTGGGTCATGGCCGGCATGCCGCAGACAGCCGCCGAGGCCGCAAAGCTCTCCGTTACGCCAACGCCTGCGGGTGCCGCAGGGACGCCTGCTGTCACGCCCACGCCGTGAGCATGTTGTTCCGAATTTAAGGTCTTGCCAAAAAGAAGAAGCCACCCGCTGGCGGCTTCTTTTTCTTCACCCCACGGGCGGATATATTCCGCCATACCGATCACGGATCACTGATTACTGCTTACTGACCACTGCTTACTGACCACTGCTTACTGATTACTGCTCACCGCTCACCGCCTACATGTGCTTTATGATCGCATCCCCAAATCCTGAGCACTTGACCTCGACCGCGTTTTCCATGAGGCGGGCAAAGTCGTACGTCACTGTGCGGGCGTTGATGGCGCCTTCCATGCCCTTTACGATCAGGTCGGCGGCCTCCGTCCAGCCCATGTAGCGGAGCATCATCTCACCCGAAAGAATCAGAGAGCCCGGATTCACCTTGTCCAGGTCGGCGTATTTAGGCGCGGTGCCGTGCGTGGCTTCGAAGATGGCGTGTCCTGTTTCATAGTTGATGTTCGCCCCCGGGGCGATCCCGATGCCGCCTACCTGCGCGGCCAGCGCATCCGACAGATAATCGCCGTTCATGTTCAGCGTCGCGATCACATCGTAGTCTTTAGGGCGGATTAGGACGAATTGAAGGGTGACGTCCGCGATGGAATCCTTGATGAGTAGTTTTGATTTCCATTTCCCGTCGCCGTGCGTCGCCCAAAGCTTGAGCGCCTCTTCGACTTCCTTTTTAATGTCACTCTGCTGGTCGGGCGACATCATCTCGAAGCCGGGGTCGATCATCCGGGCGTTCTCCTCAACACTGAGCGCTGCATTCTTCTCCCGGTTTCCCAGGATCCACGTCTCGCGCTCGGTGACGATCTCGTTTCGGAACTCGCGCTTCGCAACCGCGTAGCCCCAATCCTTGAAGGCGCCCTCGGTGAACTTCATGATGTTGCCCTTGTGCACAAAGTTCACGCTCTTGCGCTTGTTCTGCAGCGCCCAGCGGATCGCGCCGCGCACCAGGCGTTCTGTTCCTTCGACTGACACAGGCTTCAGGCCGATGCCGCTGGTTTCCGGGAAGCGTATCTTGGCGTATTCTTTCGGAAAAGTCTTCTTTAACAACTGCTTGAATTTCTCGTCTTCCTCGGTGCCATATTGAAATTCGATGCCGGTATAGATATCCTCCGTGTTCTCGCGGAAGATGACCATGTCAACATATTCAGGGTGTTTTACCGGGGAGGGCACACCGGTGTAATATCGCACGGGTCGCTGGCACACATACAAGTCGAGTTGCTTGCGGAGCGCAACGTTCAATGAACGCATGCCGCCTCCGATGGGCGTCGTGAGCGGGCCCTTGATTCCTACGAGGAACTCCTTGAACGCCTCGGTGGTTTCGTCGGGCAGCCAGCTGTTCGACAGCTTGAAGGACTTCTCTCCGGCAAAGACTTCCATCCAATGGATTTTGCGCTTGCCTTTGTAGGCCTTCTCCACTGCCGCGTCGAAGACGCGCACCGAGGCGCGCCAGATATCGCGGCCCGTGCCGTCGCCTTCCACGTATGGGATGATGGGGTTATCGGGGACCTGCAGTTTGCCGCCCTGGGTGCGGATCTTCGCCCCACCTGCGGGGACCGTCGCGTTCGTATAGGTCATGAATCACTCCTTGGTAAGTGGGCGGATTATATCATCCGCACTTTTTCGAATCCTAGTGACGATTGTCCCGTATTCGATGTGCAATTGTCGGAATAGCAGGATTTTCTCAAAGCCGGAAATTGAATCGAAGGGTCGCCAGCGCGATGTTCTAGAGTCTTTCTCGGGATTCTTTGCATAGTTGGCGGTGCCAAATTGCAAGGTCGAAGTTCTCCCGCGACTTCGGAAGTCTTCAAGACTTCCGGAGTCTGCCCAGGCGATCTTGAGAAGATCATGGTCTGAATAGAATTTGCTCTTGACAGATTCCCGCACCCGTATAGAATTAGCCCCAATATGTTTGTCGTCTTCCGAAATAAAGTTCGTGCACGCCGGCATCCCGTTTGCAGGGCCGCTTCATTTTTGAAACAAGAGAGTCGCATTTAGCGGCTCTTTTTTTGTCTTTTGCGCGAGAAGGTAACCATGCTGAGACTCCCGGGCCTGATCGATCCCCACGTCCACCTGCGCGAACCCGGCGCGACGCACAAGGAAGATTTCGACACCGGCACGTGCGCCGCACTGGCAGGTGGATTCACTCTTGTGCTGGCCATGCCCAATACAAAGCCGCCGATCTTCGACAGTGGGACCTTGGAGTTGGCCCTGAACGCCGCGCAGCAAAAAGCCCGCTGCGACTACGCACAATATGTCGGCGCGGGACCCGATAACGCGGATGCAGTCGCCGCCTTGGCAGGCAAGGCTGCCGCCCTCAAGATGTACCTGGATATGACCTTCGGCCAGCTGCGCCTCGACGATATGACTTCTCTGGGGGCCGCATTTTGAAAAGTACCCTAAAGATGTGCCCATTGTCGTGCACGCCGAAAGCCGGAGCATGGCCGCCGCTATATTGTTTGCGGCGATCTATGATCGCCCCGTCCATATCGCACATATTTCGTTGAAGGAAGAAGTTCTGCTCATCAAGGCGGCCAAAGAACGAGGCATCCCCGTGACCTGCGAGGTCTGCCCGCATCACCTGTTCTTGTCGAAGGATGATATTCCTGGCATAAGTAGTGACCATCCGGGGCGCGCCGAGGTGAGACCCAGGCTTGCCTCGAAAGAGGATCAGGAAGCCCTGTGGGCAAACCTGGACGTGATCGATTGCTTCGCCACCGATCATGCTCCGCACACCGTCGCAGAAAAAGATTCAGATAATCCCCCGCCCGGCCTCCCGGGACTCGAAACCGCATTACCGCTGCTGCTGACCGCTGTTTCCGAATCCCGGCTCACGATTCCCGGCCTTATCGCCCGGATGTACACCAACCCCAAAAAGATATTCAATCTGCCTGAGCAGCCTGAAACGTGGATCGAAGTCGACCAGGAGGCCGAATACGAAATCCGCGCCGCCAATCAGTTCACGCGCTGCGCCTGGACTCCGTTCGAGGGCCGTAAGGTGAAAGGACGCGTGTGCAAGGTTGTGCTGCGCGGCAGAGAAGCCTACCGCGACGGAAAAGTTCTCGTCGAGGCCGGGTATGGTAGAAATGTGCGGGCATAGACATATGGAAAATATTCAACAGAAAAGGCAAATTATCCTCAAAAGCACTCTTACAACGTGCATGGCGGCAAGCACAGGAATTTATCTTTCGGGCGCTTTCGTATTAGCTGCACAATCTTATTTGGATAATGTTCATACTGCAAATGTGGGACAAGAAATCTTTATTTACAATATTCTGAGTCGTCTTTTCCTTTTTTTGTTTGTTTCTATTTCCCCCTATATATTGTTTTCTCAATCGCTTCCAAGACACTGGCTGTTCGCCAGTTTTGTTGGCGCTTTGCTTGCAGGTTTCCTAACAAGTATCCGACACCTGCTTATCGTTGAAGAATATCCTCTAATGTCACTGTATTTAGGTTTGTTAGACACAGGTGTTTTGATGGGTTTTTTGAGTTCAATTCCACAATGGATACTTCTAAAGAGAGCCTCCGTGGCAAGGAATTATTATTGGCTAATCGCGAACTGTATTGGATGGGGAATTGTTGGTCTATTTCTAAATCAAGAACTATCTCTATCATACGTTTTAATGGGAAGAATATGGGCCATGTTTTTTGATTGGTTTCAGCATTATGGACTCTGGGAAGTTGTGGAAATTTGCGCTTTCATACCTCTAGGGGCAGGAATAGGATTATTCTTTACGCAAATGGGACTAAGGAAGACTCACAAAGATGAAAATGAGGTCAATTAGATGGTATCAACCTCATGTGTTGCCTGAATTGAGTTAGCTTGGTTAGGGTGTACGCCGCACGCTTAAGCGGGAGCCGCCTTCAACCAGCGGCTAACTCCCGATCATCGAAAGACTATAAGATGATACGACTATCAGACTAGGAGACTAACTAATGCCCACCCCTTCTTCATCCCCTCACCTTCCTTTCGGCGACTACAAGAACACGCCCTGGTACGGCAAGGACATCCTTACGGTCAAGCAGTTCAACCGCGAAGACCTGGAGTATATCTTCGCCGTGGCGCACGAGATGCGCACGATGGTCGAGCGAGTCGGTACCTTCGACCTGCTCAAGGGAAAAATCCTGGCGAACCTGTTCTACGAGCCTTCGACCCGTACGTCTTCATCGTTCACGGCAGCCATGGAACGGCTGGGCGGCTCGGTCATTCCGATCAACGAAGTGAAGTACTCTTCGGTCTCCAAGGGCGAGAGCCTGCCCGACACTGTCCGCACCCTCGAATGCTATGCCGATGTGATCGTCCTGCGCCATCCCGAAACCGGCTCGGCGGCGATCGCGGCCAAGGCCGCCCGCAAGCCCGTCATCAATGCCGGCGATGGCATCGGCGAGCATCCCACCCAGGCGCTGCTGGATGCCTTCACCATCCGTGAAGAACTCGGGCATCTGGATGGCCTGACCGTCACCATGCTCGGGGACCTGAAATACGGGCGCACCGTCCACTCGCTCTCGCGCCTGCTCTCGTTGTACAAGGTAAAGCTCAACTACGTCGCGCCCGAGATCCTGCGCATGCCGGCGGAGGTGGTCGATGAGCTGAAGGCCAAGAAGATGGACCAGGTGGAACACAGCGGCATCGAGAAAGTGCTGCCCGAGACCGATGTGCTCTACGTGACCCGCGTCCAGAAAGAGCGCTTCGAAGACCCCGCGGTCTACGAAAAGGTCAAGGGCGCGTACGTGATCGATCCGCCCACCATGAAAGCTGCCAAAGAGCGTATGATTGTCATGCATCCCCTGCCGCGTATCACCGAGATCAGCATGGAGTTCGATGACGACCCGCGCGCCGCCTACTTCCGGCAGATGGAATATGGGCTGTATGTGAGGATGGCCCTGCTGGCGATGGTGCTGGGCAAGGCATAGTTCGATAAGTGGTATTCGATACTAGATCTTTCCAGTATCCAATACCGAATTTCGACTATCGAACCCAATGGAAACCTTCTTCTCTCTCCTCGAAAAACGGATTGCCGAGTGTTCATCCCTCTTATGCGTCGGACTCGATCCGCACGCGGACGAATTGCCTGCTCCGACTGCCGCTTCGGCCCGCGACTTTTGCCTGCGCCTCATCAAGGCCACAGCTCCTTGCGCCGCAGCCTTCAAGCCCAACGCCGCGTTCTTCGAGGTCTTCGGTGCCGAGGGCTGGACCGCCCTTAAGCAGGTGATTGACGCAATACGGGAGGAGTCATCTCGTCTTGGCTCGCATATCCCGGTCATCCTGGACGCGAAGCGCGGAGATATCGCTTCAACGGCCGAAGCCTATGCAAGGTCCGCCTTCGAGAATTTGGGCGCGGACTGCATCACGTTGAACCCGTATTTGGGCAGGGATTCCATCGAACCCTTCATCCGCAATCCGGAAAAGGGCGCTTTCCTGCTGTGCAAGACTTCGAATCCCGGGGCCGTGGATTTGCAGGATGTTCTCATCGACAGTCTGCGCGCGACGACAAAGGCTGATACCGTGCCGCTGCCTTTATATGAATATATTGCCCATCTTGCGCAGGAATGGAACGCCGCGAACAACATTGGCCTCGTCGTCGGCGCGACCTACCCCGAGCCACTGGCCCGCCTCAGAAAGGCCGTCCCGGATTTATGGTTCCTGGTGCCCGGCATCGGGACACAGGGAGGAGACCTGGAATCCGCGCTGAGAGCCGGCCTGCGCCGCGATAGGATGGGACTGTTGGTCAATGTCTCACGCGGCATATCCCGCGCCGCCGACCCTGGCAGGGCCGCTGCGGATTTAAGAGCAGCGATGCGCGAAATTCGAAATTCGAGGCTCGATACCTCGAATGCCGAATACCGGATGGTCGAGTCATCGAATATCCAATCCCGAATATCGGATATCGATTCACAAATTTCGGCATTGGCCGATGGCCTCCTGTCTGCCGGTTGCGTCAGGTTCGGCAGCTTCACCCTCAAGTCGGGTTTACAATCGCCAATCTATATTGACCTGCGCCGGCTCGTTTCTTACCCCGCCTTGCTTGCCGAAGTCGCCGATGCCTATTTGCCGATGTTGAAGCAGTTGCAATTTGATCGCCTTGCCGGCCTGCCTTACGCCGCCATTCCCATTGCAACGGCTATCTCGCTGCGGGGCAGGTACCCAATGATTTACCCGCGCAAGGAGGTCAAGACATATGGCACGAAGGCCGAGATCGAAGGTGAATATCGTGCGGGCGAGACGGTGGTTGTGATTGACGACCTCGCCACCACGGGGGAGAGCAAATTCGAGGCCATCGAAAAACTGACCGGCGCCGGCCTTGTGGCGAAGGACGTCGTGGTACTGATCGACCGTCAATCCGGCGCAAAAGAGTCGCTTGCCAAAGCGGGCTGCAATCTCCATGCCGTGCTGACGATTTCGGATCTGTTGGACTATTGGGAGCAGACAGGAAAGGTCGCAAAGGATAAAATTGTGGCGACAAGACATTTCATTGCGGGCAGCCGGTGAAAACCCCGTTGGAACCCACCAACGCCCACACTTAGGAGATTCATGAATATCAAAGATTATCTACGGCAGCGTTACGATTACACCTACTGGGCCAACCACCGTTACTTTTCCGTCGCGGAAGGACTGACCGAAGAGCAGCTGCACAAAATGCAGGGCCACAGCTGGGGTGACGTGCATGCCATGCTGCTGCACATGTTGAGCAGCGAATGGGCCTGGCTGCAGCGCTGGCACGAAACTTCCCCGAAGGGTCACTTGAGCAAGGATGATTTTCCGACGCTCGCCTCCGTGAAAGAGCGCTGGAGCAAACTGGAAGCCGAGATGCGCGCCTTCATCGAGGCCCAGACGGAAGAGAGCCTCCAGGCCGTGATCACCTACAGCAACTTCAGCGGCGAAACCTTCCGCGTGCCGCTGTGGCAAATGCTGATGCATGTTGCCAACCATGAGACTCACCACCGCGGCGAACTGGCCTCGATGTTTGCATTGATGGATGTGCCGCATCCGGAAGACGAAGTGATCCAGTACTTCTTGAATCTCAGCGGCCAGAAGAAGTTTTAGTCACACAGGCCCGTCAGGGACCACGAAGAAAAAGTGATTTCAGCACGACCCTCTCCCTGATCACCTGCTCTCCAGCATGTATCCCCTCTTTCGTTCACTGCTCTTTCGCCTTGACCCCGAACGCGCCCACGCGCTGACGCTGAACGCGTTGCGGGTTTCGTCCCACGTGGCGCCTGCCCGCTGGTTGCTGCAGATCATGTACCGCGCCCCGCGTAAGCCCGTCACGGTCTTTGGTTTGACCTTCAGGAATCCCGTGGGTCTGGCGGCCGGTTACGACAAGGATGGCCTCGCCATTCGCGGGTTGGCCGCGTTGGGTTTCGGTCACCTCGAAATTGGCACCGTCACGCCGCTTCCCCAGGCAGGGAATCCCAGGCCGCGCCTTTTTCGACTCGTCGAAGATGAGGCCGTGATCAACCGGCTGGGCTTTCCAAGTCGCGGCTCCGCTTTCGTGCAAAAGCGCTTGAACCCGGCCCTCTCGGCCAACGCCCTCGAGTATTTCCTGGGCATTTCGGGCCGTAAGAAGCCACGCGCGCCTGTCGCCGGAACAGCTTGGCAACCAGATCATCCTGGGCGTCAACCTGGGTAAGAATAAAGATACGCCCAACGAGCAGGCCGTTTTTGATTATCTCGACCTGTTGCAGAACTTCGCCCCGTATGCGGATTACCTGGCGATCAATGTCAGTTCGCCTAACACCGTTGGTCTGCGCGACACTGCAGGCCCGCGAGGCCCTCGAAGCGCTCCTGACGCAGCTCCACGCGCAGCGGATCATAGAGCAGGAAAAGATCAAGCGTCAGCTTCCGTTGCTGGTCAAGCTGGCGCCGGACCTGAGCGACTCGGAGTTGGACGATGCCGTCGACGCGATCCTGCGCACGCACATGGATGGGATCATCGTCACGAACACGACCCTGGCCCGCGACGGTTTGAGCCCGGGCGATTCAGCCAGCCGCCCTTATCGGACCGAGAGCGGCGGTTTGAGCGGCGCTCCGCTTCGCGAACGCAGCGAGGCAGTTTTGAAAAAGGTTGTCAGTCGGGTAGCGGGCGCAATCCCCATCGTCAGCGCCGGCGGCATCATGAGTCCCGAGGACGGCCGGCGCAGGTTGGATCTGGGCGCGGCGCTCGTCCAGGTCTATACCGGATTGCTCTATCGTGGGCCCGGATTGGTAAGGGGCATTGTAAAGTCTCTATAACAGCTTTTATGGTATGATTTTTCCGGAGTACCCATACAATACAGGTTCACTATGGACGAAAAAATCACGATTATTGAAGGCCCGCCGCCGGTCTTCGAACAGGTCAACGATGGCTGGGCGATGGGGCTTGAACGAAAGTCCCCACGTACTGGTACCGGCGCTGACGCGCCTGCGCACGTTCAACGGAAACGCGCTCGTCGAGCGTTGCCATCGGGCTTGGCATAAGAAGGAAGCGATCCTGCTGCACTACCGTAACGATATGGGCCTGGAGCAGACCGCGCCCATCCTGGCCGCTCGCAACGTCGAAACCTCCGACGGACACGTGCTGTTGCTGTGGGTGTATCTGGATAAGGAGCATGTCGAGTACGAGTTCGACGAGGGCGAGGACGACAGCGCCGACGACGATTTGAAGTAAACTGACCGGGCGCAAAGCCCGGTCTTTTTATTTCGCCTTATCCCGAAAATCGAGTGTCGAATAACATTCATGGAATTTGAACCCGTCATCGGCCTGGAAGTCCACGCCGAACTTCAAACGCAATCGAAGATGTTCTGTTCCTGTGCCAGTCGTGGACAGCACCTCCGCCGCGCCGAACACCGCGGTCTGCCCGGTTTGCTCCGGCATGCCCGGCACGCTGCCGGTCGTGAATCAGAAGGCCGTCGAATATGCCATCCGCGTGGCGCTGGCGCTGGAGTGCGAGGTTCAGCGTACCAGCATCTTTGCGCGTAAGAACTACTTCTATCCCGATCTGCCCAAGGGTTATCAGATCTCGCAGTATGAAAGCCCCCTGGCGATCAACGGCAGGCTTGCCATTCGCACCTCCGCCGGAGAGCAGATCGTCCGCGTGCGCCGCGTCCATCTGGAAGAAGATACGGGCAAGCTGACGCATGTGGAACGCGACGGTAAATCGTATTCGCTGGTGGATTTGAACCGCGCCGGTGTGCCGCTGCTTGAAATTGTCTCCGAGCCGGACTGCATTCGGCGGAGGCCGCCCGCGCTCTACGGCGAAGCTCTGCGCGATATCCTGCGCTACCTCGAGGTCAACAGCGGCGACATGGAGAAAGGCGTGATCCGCTTTGAGGCGAATATTTCCGTTCGGCCCACAGGCAGCCGGGAATTGGGCATCCGCACAGAGGTCAAGAATCTGAACTCCTTCCGCGCCCTCGAGCGTTCCATTGATTATGAAATTGAACGCCAGAGCGATACTGCTGGAAGCCGGCGGAAAGGTCGAACAGGAAACGCTGGGCTGGAGCGAAGCCCGCGGCCAGACCTATTCCCAGCGCAGCAAGGAAGACGCACATGATTATCGTTACTTCCCCGAGCCGGACCTGCCTCCGCTGGTGGTTGAACGCGATTGGGTCGAGCGCGTCTCGAGGCGGAACTGCCCGAATTGCCGCACGCAAAATACCTGCGCTTCATGAGCCAGTATGGACTCAATGAATACAACGCCTGGCGCCTGACCGAAGAGCGGCCGGTGGCCGATTACTTCGAGCAGGCTGCAAAATCCGCCTCGGCCGCAGATCGTCGCCAACTGGATGCTGGGCGACCTGTTTTCGCTGATGAATCAAGCCAACATACCGCTCGGCCCGGCTCAAAGTCCAGCCGGAGGCGCTTGGCTGAGCTGGTCAAGATCGTTTCGGATGGACAGATCAATCAATCCAGCGCGAAGGAAGTGCTGGCCGAGATGTTTGCTTCGGGCAAAGATCGCGGCGGAAATCGTCGAAGCGCGCGGCCTCAAGCAGGTCTCGGATGAATCCTTTATCGCCGGATTGGTGAAGCAGGCACTGGCTGAGAATGCCAAAGAGGTTGCCAGTTACAAGGCGGGCAAGGCCGGCGTTGCCAACTTCCTGTTTGGACAAGTGATGAAGAAGGCGGCAGGCAAGGCCAATCCACAGGTGGTGCGGGCGGAATTGGAAAGACAATTGGCGCAATAGGGCATGTTTATTTGTGATAATTTTCATATTGACTGGCCCTGAGAAGTCGAGTAACGTTAAGTCCCACGACTTGAGCAGGATTTTATCGATATGAATGGATGTAGCAATATAGGCCGTTTATAAGCGGGCGCCCGTCCGGGATGCCCGCTTATATTTTTGTCAAAATTGGATCAGGAGAAGATTATGACTGAACAACTTAATGCGTTTGCGATGGCTCAGAAGCAATTTGACCATGTAGCCAAACTGCTGAAACTCGACCCTGCGGTCTCGGAAGTCCTGCGCTGGCCGATGCGCGAATATTCATTCCGCATTCCGATCCGCATGGACAACGGCTCGACCCGCGTCTTCCAGGGTTTCCGCGTGCAGCACAACGATGCCCGCGGCCCGAACAAAGGCGGCATTCGCTTCGCAGCCAACGAGACCCTCGACACCGTCCGCGCCCTGGCCACGTGGATGACCTGGAAATGCGCCGTGGCAGATATCCCGCTGGGCGGCGGCAAGGGCGGCATCATTGTCGACCCGTCCACGCTTTCCGTGCACGAGAAGGAACGCCTGTGCCGCGGTTGGGTGGATGTGATGTGGAAGAACATCGGGCCGCGCAACGACGTGCCCGCTCCGGATGTCGGCACCACGCCTCAGATGATGGGCTGGATGATGGATGAGTATTCCCGCCTGGTCGGTCAGTACACGCCGGGCGTATTCACCGGCAAGCCCCTGGGCGGCGGCGGTTCGGAAGGCCGCACCGAAGCCACCGGCTATGGCGTGATCTACACCGTCCGCGAAGCCATGAAGCATCTGAAGATCGACCCGAAGAAGTCCGTCGCGACCATCGAAGGCTTTGGCAACGTGGCTCAATATGCCGCCATCGGCTTCATCGAAATGCTGGGCGGCAAGGTCGCGGCTGTTTCCTGCTGGGACCGCAATGACAAGAAGTCCTACACCTACAGCTGCAAAGGCAGCGTTGACCCGCGCTTCCTGCTGACCATTGTGGACGAGTACGGCACGATTGACCGGAAGGCCGCGGAGAAGGCCGGCTACAAAGTGGAAGACGGCGAGGCCTGGATTGCCAAGGAAGCCGACGTGCTGATCCCCGCCGCCATCGAAGGCCATGTCAACGGCGACAGCGTCAAGAAGATGTCGAGCCGCGTCAAGATCGTGGCGGAAGGCGCCAACGGCGCTGCCACACCCGAGGCGGATGAATTCCTGCATCGCCAACAAGATCTTCGACATCCCCGACTTCCTGTGCAACGCCGGCGGCGTGACCACCTCCTACTTCGAATCCGTCCAGAACGACGAGAACTACTACTGGACCAAGGAGGAAGTGCTCGAGCCGTCTCGACACCAAGATGACACAGGCCTTTGGGCATGTGCTCGATATGTCGGTCAAGGAAAAAGTCTACATGCGCGATGCGGCCTACATGGTTGCGATCGATCGTGTGGTCAAGGCCATGCAGCATCGCGGCTGGATGTCCTAAAGCAGTGATCAGTAATCAGTAATCAGTAATCAGTAATCAGTGATCAGTGATCAGTAATCAGTGATCAGTAATCAGTAATCGGTAATCTTGGTAATCAGTAATCGGTAATCAGTAGAAAGGAAATCTCCGAGGTCTATGAGGCCTCGGAGATTTTGTCTCTGAAGAGACCTCCGAGGTCCGGGTCGCTAGATCGCGCAATAGCGCTCGATGCGCTTGCCGATGATGGCCAGGCTGTCTTCCCAGAACTTTTGCTTGCGGATGTCGATGCCGAAGCGCTTGGCCAGGTCCGCGGCGGTGGCTTCGCCGGTGGAGGCCAGCAGGTTCTTGTAATCCTGCACGAAGGCCGCGCCGCGCTGTTGGTAGATGGCGTACAGGCCGGTGGCGAACAACAGGCCGAAGGCGTAGGGGAAGTTGTAGAATGAAAGACCCGGGGAATAATAGTGCGGCTTCCAGGTCCACATGAACTTTTGCAGATAGCGCTCGTCCAGGCCGTCGCCGTAGGTGGCCTTCTGGGCGCGCTCCATGATCTCGTTGAAATCGTCGGCGGAAAGCTCGGCTTCTTCGCGGCGCTCGAAGACTTCCTTCTCGAACAGATAGCGCGAGTAGATGTCCACGACGATCTGCGCCGCGCCCTGGATCTGCGCTTCGAGCACGGCCAGCTCTTCCTGCGGATCTTTCGTGTTCGCCAGCACGGCCTCGGTGACGATGGTCTCGCACATGGTGGAGGCGGTCTCGGCCAGCGTCATGGGCGTGAGCTGCTGCAGCTCGGTCTTGCCGGCCGCGTAGGCGCAATCATTGTGGAAGCCGTGTCCCAGCTCGTGCGCGATGGTGCTGACCTGGTCGAAAGAGCCGTCGAAGTTGCACAGCACGCGGCTCTCCTTCACGCCGGCGACGCCCATGCAGAACGCGCCGCCGCGCTTGCCATCGCGCTGCTCGGCGTCGATCCAGTTATGGTCAAAGGCGCGCTGGGCAAAGGCTGCGCAGATCGGGCGAGAAGTTGCCGAAGTTCTCGAGGATGAAATCGCGCGCCTCCTCGAATGAATACTTTTTGTCGGTCTTGCCGACGGGGGCGAAGATATCCCACCAGGCCAGCTTTTCCTTGCCGAGCTTCTTCGGCCTTGGCCTTGAAGTAGTTGCGGAACATGGGGAAGGAGGCTTCCATCGCGGCCAGCATGACTTGGAGCGTCTTGCGGTCGATGCGCGCCGGCGTCGAGGGCGGAGTGGACGGCGTCTTTGCGGCCGCGGCGCTTGTTCAGCGTGTTGGCCTCGCCCTTGACGCCGTTCAGGCAGGCGGCCAGCGTTTCCTTGACCGACTCCCAGGCGTCGTTCTCCGCATCGTAGGCGCGGTGACGCGTGGCCTCGTCGGGGTGCGAGCGCAGGTTGATCAGCGCGGGCATGGGCAGCTTCTGGGTCTTGCCGTCCAGCTCGAAGTCCACGGTCAGCTGCGAGGTGACGGTGCCCTGCAGCTTCTCGAAGGCGTTGCCGCCGCTCAGGCTCAGCTCCGAGGCCAACGCCTCCTGTTCGTCGCTCATCTGATAGCGGCTCTGTTCGGCGGCTTCTTTCAGCATGAAGGCATGCGCCGCGGCCAGCTTGTTCTTTGCGATGATCTTGTCGAGCTTGGGGCCGACCTTTCCCAACCAGCTTCTGAAGCGCGTGAAGAGCTTGTCCATCGGCAGGCTGGCCTGCTCGAACTCGGAGAGCAGGCGCATGGCGGTCTTGTCGCGCGAGTCGGTGGTGATGAAGGCATAGATATAAGGCCCGATGGTGCTGGAAAGGGTCTGGATCTTGTTAATGCGTTTGATCGCTTCGCCGACCAGCGGGGCCAGCTCTCTCGAGGGCCGCTTGGCGCTGCCCTTGCCCAGTTTGTTATCGAAGAATTTCTCGAGGCTGGCGACCTGCCGCTTGTAACTCTTGACGGCGGCTTTGAATTCTTTTGATTCCAACGACGGGTATACGGTGCTCATATCCCAGCGGGGAGGGGTGGACATGGATTGGTCTCCTGGTGGCGCCTTGCGCCATCTGCGCCCCACGCTTTCAGCCTGGGGCGGATAGGATTCCGAAAAAAAGGACGTGCGCAGGCCATGCGGCCTGCGCACGTCCTTTTTTTTCGGGCACTCCATACTAAGATTGTTTGTGAGCATAGTATACCAACTCCAATTGCAAGTCGTAAATTACCTGAATCTCGACATCTCGTCCAAGGGGTCTTTGGCGGGCACGATCAGAGTTGGGGAGTGGGAGGTCCATTCGAGCTGGTCGAGTTCGGCAACCAGGCTGTCGGCCAGGATGATGTCGTCGTGGATCAGCCCGCCGTTCTCGTCCCGGGTTCCGTCGGGCACGCCCCAGCGCATGGTCTTTTGCGGGCCGATGAGCACTTCGGACTGGCAGGCGGCGTATTGGCGGGCGACCTCCTCGGAGGTTGGCTCACGCCCCAGCCCCACCCCCGACCCCTCCCCAAATGCAAAGGAAGGGGCGCATTTGGAGAGGGGAGCCTGATATTCGGTGCAGTCTCTGAACCTGCCGGTTTCGATGATGGCGAGGAAGCGGTAGCCGATCTCGCTTTTCACCTGCTGGGTGAACTTGACGGGCATTACTTTGGTCGGGAAGGCTTTGTCGAGCATGTCCCACAGCCCCTCGCCGACGCCGGTGGCATCGATCACGATATGCTGCGGCCTCCAGAGGTCGGCGAGCGCTTTCAGCTTGCCGAGAATAACAGTGTGGCGCAGGCCAGTCCATTGCATACGGAGGATAACCCGATAGATCGGGTCGTGCAGGGTCGAAAGCATAGACAGGTCGATCTCCACAATCGAGAGCGTGGTCGAGTTCGCGGCCGGGGTTGCCGAGGCCGTCGAGGCCGTCGAGATTTACCAAGGCCTCGTCCATGCCGGCGACGTCGATGAGGAAGGCAACGGGATTTCTGATTTTGGATTTTAGATTTACGATTGGCCCCCCTTGGCCTTCGGCCGTTCCCCCCATTTGCCGGGTCTCCGCTCCGCTCCGGCCGAAAATGGGGGGAGTTGACGCTCCAGAGGAGTCTGAATGCATTAGTGCGAGGCGGGCGGGGGTGAACATGCCGGATTGGGCGTCCAGCTCGCGGCAAAGGTATTGGGTGACTATAAGCGGATGATCGAGTCCGAAGCGAGCGATCTCGCTTTCGAGGAAGAGGCCATAGGGCGGATGGACCGTGGCGATCTCACGACCATCGACAATGAAGACGCGGCGTTTGCCATCCTGCTGCTCTTTTTGGCGGCAGAGGCGTTCCTGGCGGGCGAGCAGGGTATCACGAGTCCAGGCGGTGCCGCTGAAAAGCCGCGTGGCATTGTGGGCGGCGGCCATGGGGGCGAAGCGCTTGTCGTAAACAACAGGGAGGACATCCTGCGCTTCGTTGATCACAAGCAGAGGCCAAGCGGTGAGGCCGACGACCTGGGCGGTGGGATGGGCGGAGCAGAAAACAGTGCGAGCCTTGCGAATGCGGTAGATATGTCCGGAGCGCCGCTTGAATTCCTTTTGAAGGAGCAGATTGTGCGAGAGACGGGTCTCGAGCCTTTGCATGGCGATCCCGGTCTGAGGCTGGAAGGTGGGGGCGGCGGCAACGATGGAGATGTCTTCATGGGCGAACAAAGCCATGAGGTATTGATAGAGGGCGGCCAGGGTTTCGTCCTTGCCTCCCTGGCGGGCAAACTTCCAGACGAAGGTATCGCCGTCCTGAGCGAGGACGGAGCGAATTACAGCCTGGGCGGCTTCCAACTGGTAGGGGCGCAAGTGGAGGCCGCCCACGTAGGCGGTGAAGTGGTCGAGGCTGGAGAGGAGGGCTTTGCAGCGGGAGGTAAGTTTTCTCATATTTCTCCTGAGCAAAACGACGACACCCGCTCGAGCCGCAGGAAATGCGCCTGCGTCTTCGGCGAGTGCAGGGGAACGATCTCAGATGTCCTAGTCCCGCAGGAGGCGCACTTTCGGCTTTCGGCGAGCGCATAGGAACGGCTGAGTATCGGAAGGCAGATGCAAGGGATTCTCATATTTCTCCTGAGCAAAACGACGAGGAACAATTCTTAGATGTTTTGCTCCCGGCGGAAGAGCTCCATGGCATCCCAAAAGGCGGTGAGGATTTCCTTATCCTCGCCGGCGAGGAGGGTCTGGGCGCGCATGGTGGTGATGAGGCGCTGGGAGCCGAGGTAGAGCGAGTTGTAGAGCTTGACCTTGCGGTCTTCATCCTGGCAATCTTCGATGAGGGAGAGGATGCGGTCGAGGGTGATGCGCAGCATATGGATCTCCTGCAGGGCTTCGAGCGGCGGCATGTGTCCCATGGCGAGACGTTCGTCGGGGGTGAAGTGTTTGGCGTACAAGCCATGTTTGAGGGCGTTGGTATTGCTGCGTTTGGGAGCCATAGGATTTTAGATTTGCCTTGGCGACGCATGTCGCCAAGGTCGGCGATGCTCGCTTGATGAGCAGGCACACCACCTGCACCTTCGGTCGCTCGCCGGATGATTTTCGATTGAGGATTGGCGATTGCTTCGCCGACCCATGTCGGGGAAGTTGCCGATGGTCGCTTGACGCTCCCTCGGCTGAGGATTGAAGTACGTTCAACACAAAGGCACGAAGGACACGAAGTTTTGTTGGACGCAAGGAGAGGAAACATACGGATTTACGATTTTAGATTTACGATATCCGATTGACCATTGCGAACGCCGCCACAGAATTGAGATCCCGAAGGCCGCGGACACAACATTCCCGCAGGCTGTTTTGCCCTGACCCCTCCCTGCCCTCCCCAAATCTGTGGAGCGATTTGGAGAGGGAGCTTCGGCTGCCTGGCAATGGGTTGTGCATCGAAGAATCTGCATGCAACATTTTTGCTCAATGCGAGAAGTGTGTGTCGCCGACCTTCAGGATCTACACAATCATTATAGAGAACAAGTGTTCTAGAGTCAACCTGGCCGGGATTCCATTGATTCCACTGCTTCCACAGCTTACACACTTCTCTCATAAAACGCAGTTTGCCCCGCGGCTGCGTGCCGCGGGGTGCGCAATGGCGGCTGGATGCCGCCTTGCGCGACCTCGATAATCACCCGCCCAATCACCCGCGGCGGTGCCCGTCCGTCGCCCACAGGGTCCGCTTCGCTTATCGGACGGGCATGGGCGACGGCGGCTGAGGATGCCTCGTCGCCCAATGATGCCGCCTTGCGCAATCGATTGCGGCATCGACGACCCTTGTCGTCGATGTGGCCGATGGTCGCCTGAGGCTCAACTCGGCCAATCCCTCGGCCAATCACCCGCTCAATCACCCGCGGCGGGTGAAGCCGGTTCATCCCGCCGAGCGTTAATATCAGTGAAACTCAGAAAAGAAGAGGCAATACAATGGAAACAAATATGGGTATCACAACTCAATCCGCGGCAATCTCCGAGCCGGTGAGTTACCAGACCGGCAGCGTCACATCGAAGGACGGCACCACGATCGGCTATCTCCAGGTTGGGCACGGCCCGGGGTTGGTGTTGGTGCAGGGAGCGATGGGCACCGCTCAAAACTTCACTGAGCTGGGCCGGGTACTTGCGGATGCTTTCAGCGTGTATATACCCGACCGCCGTGGGCGAGGCCTGAGCGCGGCTGGAGGCAGCGATTACGGCGTGCAGAAGGAGGTCGAAGATCTCGAGGCGCTGCTCAACAAAACGGGAGCCCATAACGTCTTCGGCCTCAGCTCGGGTGCGGTTATCTCTCTCCAGGCAGCGCTCCGCCTGCAGGCCATTCGCAGAGCCGCCATTTACGAACCGCCGCTATTCATCCACGGCATGCCGACCGCCCTGATGCAGCGATATCAAGAGGAGATGGCCCAGGGCAAGCTGGCCGCGGCGCTGATCACGGCCATGCAGGCAACGCAGATGGGGCCGGCGGCATTCAATTTCATGCCGCGCTGGCTGCTCGAGTCGCTGACGGACAAGATGATGAAGGGCGAGGATAAGAATGCCCGGCCCGACGACGTAACTATGAGGAAGCTGGCCCCGACCCTGCAGAGTGACTTTCAGGTCGTCGGCGAGTCGGAAGGTGCATTGGATAGCTTCAAAGCCATCCGCGCGGAGGTGCTTTTGCTGGGCGGCAGCAAGAGCCCGGATTTTTTGAAAGTTGACCTCAACGCGCTGGAGAAGGCCCTGCCACACGCCAGGCGCATCGAGTTCCGCGGGCTTGGCCATGGGTCGGCCTGGAATTACGACAAGCAAAGGAACCCGGACGGCAAGCCGGAAGTGGTGGCAGAAGAACTGCGCAAGTTTTTTGTCTAGAAGCCGTGGGAGGGGAGAATTCCGACTTTTGAGGAGGGGTGGGGCTGTTAGTGCGATGGAATCAAAGCGTCTGATTCCGTATAGTTTATGCTTGGATTTGTCCAGTCATAACCACGAGTAGCGAATAGCTCTATTTTGGCTTTGGGCCGACGACTTTTGTAAACCTAGGATCATCTCTTATCCACTGAAGATCAGGGTCGTCCCATGCCCATGTGGGACTAAACCTATCGTGTTGCGATGCCCGTTGAAGATAATCAAAAGCCAAATCGAAATTGCCGCAAACGCTTTCCAAACAGGCTCGATTGTACCAGTCCTCTTCTGGCATGAATTGACGCGCCTTTGTAATGTTTTCAGATGAAACAGTTCTTCCTAATTGCTTATTGATAGATGCGAGAGCTAGATATGAGTTGAAATCTTCCGGCCTGATTTCAATCACCTTTTCCAAAAAAGGGGCTGCGTCCTGAATTCGATTAATCAGGCGTAGTAACATTACAAGATTATTGTAGGCGGTGGCGTCCGACGGATTGAGTTCGATGGCTTTGCGATAGGCGGCTTCGGCTTCGTCGTAGCGTTTCAGGTTTTCATGCAATAAGTATGCCCAAGTTGGAGTAGGCGGTGGCGTACGACGGATTGAGTTCGATGGCTTTGCGATAGGCGGCTTCGGCTTCGTCGTAGCGTTTCAGGTTTTCATGCATAAAAGATGCCCAAGTTGGAGTAGGCGGTGGCGTCCGACGGATTGAGTTCGATGGCTTTGCGATAGGCGGCTTCGGCTTCGTCGTAGCGTTTCAGGTTTTCATCGCATAGAAGATTGCCCAAGTTGGAGTAGGCGGTGGCGTCCGACGGATTGAGTTCGATGGCTTTGCGATAGGCGGCTTCGGCTTCGTCGTAGCGTTTCAGGTTTTTCAGCAAAGATGCCCAAGTTGGAGTAGGCGGTGGCGTACGACGGATTGAGTTCGATGGCTTTGCGATAGGCGGCTTCGGCTTCGTCGTAGCGTTTCAGGTTTTCATGCAAAAGTAAGCCCAAGTTGGAGTAGGCGGTGGCGTACGACGGATTGAGTTCGATGGCTTTGCGATAGGCGGCTTCGGCTTCGTCGTAGCGTTTCAGGTTTGAAAATAAGACACCTAAAAAAACGTGCCCATCGGAATTTAGTGGGGTAATTTGAACATATCGAACGATTAATAGATAAGACTGCTCAATATGTTTCTCGTAATAACATGCTGTCGCAAGCCCATAAATAGAACCTGTTATTTTTTCATTTGAAAGATTTAGCAACAATTGTGTCAACGATTTGTAGTAGGAAAACCAGGACGCGGAATGTTTTTTTGCTTCAATTTGCCCATCGCTTGGCGCCAATTCTCCAGTTGAGAGTCGCAATATGTTCGTTTCTTTTGTAAGATAATGTAAAGCTCGGCGAATTTCACTTCGCCGCACAATTCTTTGAAAACCATTTCCACCCCAAATCAACAAAGCAGTTGGCTCAACGAGAAAAGAGAACAGTTCAATACGCGCCTGCTGTAAAATATCAATTGCATCGTAAACATACTTAACGGCGGGTTCTTTCTTCACTGCGCGCCCATAAACGTCATGCCATGAACCATTCAGCGTATCAGTAAAATCATCTCTTGTGATAGCCTTATTCTGTGCGTGCCAGCGGCGCAGATTGAGAAGGATGTTGCGATAAGTGCCGTCGCTTTTATGAGCAATGGCCCTAAACTCGTCGGGGTTGGCTTCCAAGTCAGCGTCTTTTGCGGTGCTTTCTAATAATCCAATGATGGCCGTATATGCAGGTTCGGGAAGTTCCACGCGTTCAAAACGCATCCACAGTTTGTCGGCTGGGTCGTAATCTAATACCTTCCACTGATCTATTTCACTCCTTGCGGTCGCAATCACACGCACTTCGTTCTCAGTGCACATTTTTTCAAACGCGTCCAGCACACGGATGAGCCTATCATGATAACTATCTTGTGATAACAAAGGCATCTGCTCAGCAAGTGGTGATTGGGTGAACCCGCCTGTGCTGAACAAGCCGTTCAAGTCGTCCAATAGAATAATAATACGCGAGCGGTTCCCCTTAAGTTCGGCGGGCAATTCCTTCGGAGTGTCCAGCCAACCCGTTTTGATTCGCAAAACACGCCAACCCTCCAGCATAAGTGTTTGCGCCAGTACCCCTGCTTCGCGCGTTTTACCGTAACCCGTCGGCGCAGTGATCAGCAAATATCTTGAGCGATTGATCGCGGCTTTGAGTTCCGCCTGGGTATCTTGATCGGGATCGCGCGGTTGATAGGTAATCCTATGGTCAGCCAGTGGACTATTATCGTTTTCGGTGGCATACAGTTTGGGCAATAAGGTTGCAGAGTCTGTAATAACTTCGAAGATTTTAACTTCAATACGCAGACGGCTTTTCCACCAGCGTTCGATCAGCAGTTTCCATGCGCCCCATAGGACAACTAGTATGCTTCCAATGATTCCGAGAATAGTTGCCGCGCTGGCAATGGCATCTTTGTTGTCGCTGAGAAACTTCCATATTCCCTGCACGAAGTAATTCTAGATTAGAACTGACTTATTTGCAACCATTGATAATTGGTTCTTTTTCCCAATATGCAATGCCTCGCTATGTCATGGAACCGTATTAATACAAACGTTAGATGGCAATATAATACACACATGAAAGAATCCGAATTTCTCGGCCCGCTGATGGCCACACATCCCGATTTATTTCCGATAGTTCAGGACATGAGGAAGAAATACAATCTTCTTGAAATCGGCCGCGAATGCAAACCGATAACTGAATATATCGGGGGGATGAAATCAGGCCAGGCCTGGAAAGCAGGAACCTTTGCTTATATGGCTACCGTCCTGCCAGGCGGGCGAGGATTTGAAGGCCACCCCCTCCGCCGTGCCGGCACCTCCCCCAAATCCGAAATAGGGGGTTTGGTTACATTGAAATTCTCCGGGGTCGGATTTGGGGGAGGAAGGGAGGGGGGTGGGGTGGTGCGACGCATGCTGCATGTCCGTTATGAGGAAATGAAGGCGTCGTAAGAAGTAGCGTGAAAGTGAAGAGCGGGGAAAGATATATTACGTAAAACCCAACTTTGCCTGGCTTGGTTGTTGTGTTTCCTCGCTGAGGACTTGAACCCGGAACCTAGCGGTTGGAGGGTCCCTAAAGGGCGCTTCGCGGCAAGTCCTATTGGAGTACCTTTTTCTATATCAAATCTAACGGCTTGCGTTACCGGCGGCTGGCGAGAACCAACTGACGAAACGGAAAAAAGCTGCTCGCCAAGATTTGCTTTTTTGGCGGGGCCGACCAGCCGTCCGGTGCACGCTGTGTTAGGTGGCTCTTCCTTGCCTTGTTCGATAACGGAGGAAAACTGTACCATTGCCAAAGCGGCGTTCCTCCAAAAGCTCGAGCTCCAATCGCACGTTGTCAGGCAGGGCTGATTTGCCGCCTCCCACGAGAATCGGGACAAGGAACAAATGACACTCGTCGATCAACCCGGCCCGGAAGGCGTGGGCGGCGAGTTCAGGACCCCCGATGAGGATATCATGTTCGCTGGCCGCTTTCAGTTGTCGAATTGCTTCCGGATCGAACGTTTGCTCAAGCTGCGTTTTGCGAGTGGATACAGTCTCCAACGTCCTGGAGTACACGATTTTGTTGGCCGCTTGCCAGATCTCAGCGAAGTCGCGCATGAGTGGAGACTCCGCGGCCAGATTGGGATCAGTCTCCCACACCATCATGGTCTCATACATTCGCCGTCCATAGAGATGAGTGCGCGTTGCCCGTACGAGGTTAGTGATAAATCTGAACACTTCCTCACTTGGCTCTGTCCAGTCAAACTTACCATCCTTGTCCTCGGTGTATCCGTCGAGTGACGTGTTCGCCACGTAAATCAAATTAGCCATATTCGACCTCCATATTTATACCTGTAATTCAAATTTCTTCAACAAATCGCGCGAATAGCCTAAGAGCCACCTAACTATGTATTATACAGAATGTAGATCACCTTTTTAATGATTGGTACCGTTTTGCTTTTTCTTCACTCGAATATCGAGCACCCATTCAAACGCAATTTTTCTGCTCGTATCAGTATTTTACAATAAAATATGCCTCCAGCCAAAAAGCTAAAGGCATATTTTTTTGTCATTTGCTCCTCGACCTAGACTTCGAACCAGGAGCCCAACAGACTGAGGGTCCCTAAAGGGCGCTTCGCGGCAAGTTCCATTGGAGTATGTTTGGACTTGCCCCAGTTTAGTAGACACAATTAATGTCGCGAATTCAGTTCGAACTCCACGGGGCTGAGATAGCCCAATGAAGAATGCAAACGCTGGCGATTGTACCAAGCTTCGATGAATTCAAAGATGGCCGTGCGAGCTTGAGCTCGCGTGGCGAAGGGTTGGCGGGCACATTCGGCTTTGAGCGTGCTGAAAAAGCTCTCCATGGCTGCATTGTCAAAGCAATTTCCGACACGGCTCATGCTGACCTGGCAGTGATAATTCGCCAAAGCTTGCTGATAGGCTTCGCTGGTGTACTGGCTGCCCTGATCCGAATGATGCAGCAAGCCCGGAGAAGGCTGACGCCGCAGCATGGCCATCTTCAAGGCCTCTTCCACCAGCGAAGTTTGCATGTGATCGGCCATGGCCCAGCCCACGACCTGGCGGGAAAACAGGTCCACGACCGCCGCCAGGTACAGCCAGCCTTCGGCGGTGTCGATGTAGGTGATATCGCTGACCCATTTTCGATTCACCGCCGGAGCGGAAAAATCCTGGTTCAACAGGTTTGGGGCAGGCAGGGCCTGGGGATTGCGCTGGGTGGTGCTGGGGAAAGCGTTTGTGGGCTTTTCGACCTGCCAGCTGGTGCAAGCGCATCAAGCGGGCAATGCGATGCCTGCCGCAGGCCACGCCCTTGCGCTGCAGAGCGGCGTGGATGCGCGGGCTGCCATAGGTCTGGCGGCTGGCTCGGTGCTCTTCCTGGATTCTGCTCCACCAGCGCCTGATTGGCCTGAGCTCGCGGGCTCAACGGACGAGCACCCCAGGCATAATAACCACTGCGACCCACACCCAGCGCCCGACACATCCCTTGGATCGTGTACTCCCCTTGGTGAGCTGCGATGAAATCGTATTTCATGGCTTTCTCCGTGAGAAAATGTTCACCACTTTTTTTAGGAAGGCGTGTCGCGCTCCTCCTGCACCTCCGCCAGTTCACGCTGCAAGCGCCGGATCTCGGCTTTGGCGGCTTCCATGTCGCTGGGTTCCAAATGCACCTGTTCTTGATCTGCGGATTTCACCTGATACCGATCGCGCCACTTCAGCAGCAACCCGGCCGTGATCCCCAACTCCCGCTCGATCTGCCGCGAATTCTTGCCACTGCTCTTGAGCAATTCCAAGGCTTCCAACTTGAATTCTTCCGTATACGTCCGATAGTGCACTGCCTTCTCGTCCATGATCCTGCTCCTGTTCTTCCTAGTCTACTGGATCGCGACATTTTCCGTGTCCACTTTTTCGGGGCAAGATTGAATGTATAGATGGCGCACCCCAGATTTAAACCTGTCCAAAATATTGACTCCAAAACTCTCCAACGAATTTTAGAATTACCAGAACCGATGCAATTAACATCAACCAGTCACGGATGGTATGAGCTTCGCGAAAGTCATGGAAAGCAAGCCAATTGACGAACAAAAGTAAAAGGCCTGCCGTAAGCATGAGCACATTATTGAAATTCAAAAGGTTTTTCATTTCCAACTCCTTACTCATTGTCTTTAGTATATAACAAAATTGCCCTCAGCTAAAAAGCTAAAGGCAATTTTATCATTTGCTCCTCGAACTGGATTCGAACCAGGAACCTAGCGGTTAGAGGCTCCCTAAAGGGCGCTTCGCGGCAAGTCCTATTGACTTGCATTGCGGACTAACTTCACCCGCTTTTTGCTTACATCCAAACTCTCAATCTTCCAGCCGGCATTCGACCATGCGCGCAGATTGACATGGTTGCCTTCTTTCTGATGATCCCACCATCGGCGGTCTTCATAAGCGGACGATGGCAGTTTGTCTTTCAAAATTCTTTCAATCTGTGCAAAAGCAAGTGTAACTTCTCGTTGGCTTGCAGGAAGGTCGCGGAAATAATTTTCAAGCGGGGCATATTTGCCAGCCATAACTATTCTTTTCCTTCGGAAATCTTTATCCTTTTATTTTACCAAAAGCTCCTCGCCCTCTGCCCTCCACCCCCTTACGGGGGCCTTCGGCGAGGACCTGCGGCCGAGGACTTGGACGCCCCTACCCCCTCCTGCCTCCCCCAAATGCACGCTCCCGAATTCTAGTGCCTGCCAATCGCCTGTTTGTGCATTTGGGGGAGGTGCTTAGTGCCTTCATGGCCGTGTGCCAGCAGGCATCGGAAGCTAATTCCAACTCTAGGACTTGAGCTCGGAATTTAGTGGTTAGAGGGGCGAGTACGACATTCTCGAAATCGGCCCGGATGATCAACCGATAGCTGAATATATCGGGGAGATGAAATCAGGCCAGGCCTGGAAAGCAGGAACCTTTGCTTATATGGCTACCGTCCTGCCAGGCGGGCGAGGATTTGAAGGCCACCCCCTCCTGCCTGCGCTCCGCTCCGCCACCCTGCGGCGGTGCTGGCGACGGTGCTCCGCGATCCCCCAAATGCCCGACAAGGTAACAATCGACCTCGGCATGGACGGGCATTTAGGGGCACCCAAAGGGTGTGTTTCGCGAAGGTGCCGGCATGATCGTGCTCGCGGCGCGCCGTGCATTTCATCCACGATCGAGTCGATGGCGCCAATGAATGCGTTCGGCATATCCCATACCTGCTCTACTGAAATTCCCTGCCAATCGCTGAATTCAATTCAATCGCAGCATGAATACTCCGGGCGAAGAAACAAAAGCCTGGTGGAGCATCTTGTCCACCAGGCTTTTGCGATTCGAGTACGGGGATCTACGGATTCGCAGGCTGCCAGCGCCCGCCTGCGCGCATGCCCGAGCCAACAGGCTGTCCCGTCCCATTGCAGTTGCCCGATCCCATGCCTGCGCCGCGTGAGCCCATCCAATCCGCCTGTGCCTGGCTGATGACTTTATCGGCCACGGCCGCATCCAGTGCCTTGAGGCGTGCATCGGCCAGCAAGGCCGGGATCTTGTCGGCGGAAATGCCGCTGTTGAGAGCGATCTGATAGGCTGTTGCGCCCGCATCACGCCGGGCCTCGAAATCCGCGGCGGAGATGCCCAACGCAGAGGCCATGGCATTGACCATGTAGTCATGCAGCGGACCTTCCTGCTCCAATTGCAGCAGGACCGCGTCCGCCGCCGGGTTGTGGCGCCTGGGCAAAGGCCGCACTGGCGCCAAACACCGCCAACGCCGAAACCACGAGCGCTATTACAACAATCGTCTTCTTCATGATATTTACTCCTTCGATTTGATTTACCGGAGATCTATGCTTTCCCGGTTTACGTCTCGAAGGATAGTGCAGCCGCGTAAAGGAGGTGTGAAGAAACGACAAAGTTTGCTGAAAGAATTCCCACCTGCTCCTTACATCACAGTCCCGGCACTTGCGACTGGCTCTCCCCTGGCATCAAGGGCCCTTGCTGGCCTGGCTGGTAGCCAAGCCGACCGCGCGTCAGGATGACAATTAGAAGTGCTGCCACCCCAACTGCGATCAGGATTGGCAGGTCAGTGCCGGTCACGATCGGGGCAGCGAAGAGGGGCACGACGATACTAAAGGTATTAATGCTGGCATGCAGCAGCATAGAGATGAACAGGCTGCCCCGGGTATGGTTGAAGACCCACGTAAAGATGATGGCCATGGCCATAACCATCAAGAAAAAAATGGGAAAGTTCGTGAGGAAGGTACCGAAACTGGTGCCTGGTCCTCCCCGTTGAGCCGAGGTCAGGAAGTGCGGCAGGTGCCAAAAGACCCACAAGACACCCAGGAGCAGGGTCCCCCACAGCGGGCCATAGCGCGGTTGCATGCGGGGCAGCGCGAAGCCGCGCCAACCAAATTCCTCGCCCAGCGGCCCACCCACAAAGAAGATGACGACAAAGTTCACCAGATAAACAATCAGGAAGTGAGGCGGAAGACCCAAAAAACTCGCCAATGCTCCTGGCAAAACAATGATCCCAAGCAGGAACAGCGCTGGAATGCCCAGCAAGATAAACAGATACCACTGCCAGCCCGCACGCCACTGCAGGCAGCGGCGCCACAAGCGTAGCACGCCTGCTTTCCCTTCGGTGATGCCGGTCATGATGAAGGCAGCCAGCGTCGGTCCCACGAACGGATTGAGGACGAAGGCGAACGTGAAAACCTTGGGCAGGAAGCCCCACTCCGAGAGTATGAAGGGGATCAATATGATCCAGGAGAACGCGTACGCCATGAAAAAGAAGGAGAATAACGGATGCTGTCGCATCACCTCTTGCAGGCTTCCGGGAGCAGATGTCAACGGTCCGGATGGCTTCGAAGTCTTCATGAAAGCGATCCTTTCTGTTTTCTTATACAGCAAGGGGAGCAAAGCCGCCCAATCAGGTGTTTACCTGACACGGGCGGCGTATTCTGCATATAGACGGCTGGAGCTAGAGTGATACTAAACGGACAGCCCATACTCAAGTGGCATCAGACATGTCCATTCTACCGCGCTAAGTTGCGCCTCCGCGGATAAGAAGGGGATTTGAATGGGCCATTTCGGGGGAATCGAGAACGCGACATAGCTCTCTCACACATACTGGAAGTGAAAACGGACGTCATGGACCTGTATGCTCGTTATGACGAGATGAGAGCGTCGTGAGGTGCTGTGTTTAGCTTTATAGCGGGGAAAGATATATTATGGGATTCCCGCCCGTGTGCGGCCAGGACTTGAGCCTCGAACCTAGCGGTTGGAGGTTCCCTAAAGGGCGCTTCGCGGCAAGTCCTATTGAGATACATTTTTCACTGTGCGATGCACAACCAAGCGTATTCAGGCCCAGTACAAGTTCGGCGACATCTGCCTGCTACAAGCATGAATGCAATTTGCCCCCGGCTACTGTGCCGGAGGCAGTATCTTATCCAATGGCTTTCCGGTGATGTCACAAGTTCACTGGCGACTGCACCCTAGCGGGTTGGACCTTTCCATTCGCCCAGATTGTTAAGAGTCCAGAAGACGTCTTGTAGTGTGCGATAGTGTTTGTGCTCTTCCTCGGCCAGTTTGATGAACATGTCGTGCCCTTGCGAGTCAGTGGTCAGGGCTGCCAGGGCGTTGTATCCGTTTTCAGCGCGGGTCTCGAGGTCCACAGCCTCGGTAATGATCTTCATAACGCTGGGCCGGTCGGGCAGTTCAGGCATTTTGATGACGAGGTTCGGCGGCAGGATAAACTCGGTCCCCGTATAGTATATGAAGGTGCCCTTCTGCTTGAGCGATTGTTCAAGGGCAGTCAGTCTTTCATAGTGGATCTTCTCGAACTCGGTGAGTTGATCAAACAGCTTCTTGGCCATCGGATTGCCGGACGTCTTGGCCGCATTTGCATAGAAATCCGCTGCGGTCTTCTCGTTCTCCTTGGCAATGCGGATCCCGTCTGCCAGACTCGGTCCCGTGGTCTTGTTTGAAGGCGCTTGAGAAGCTGTCATAGGGATTCTCCTTTGAGCCAACGCTTCTGATATGTGCTGTCCGGCCACCCAATTGTGACACACAACCCAGATTCAGACAATCCAATCGGGACAAGAGGGCAGTAATTGGGGGGAGAAACAGCGAAAGCGAGCAAGGACCCAGGTTAGGCTCTAAACCTCTAACCTGGCGGTTGGAGGTTCCCTAAAGGGCGCTCCGCTGTGCCGCAAGATCGCCGGCATCTTCGAGCGGGATCTGCGAGTGCGCGGCAACCCCTGGCGACATTGACTTTTCAACGCCTGATTCATAGCCAAGCCCTTACTGTGTGACAGTCGGCTTCAGTACAGTCCAGGTAGCAGCCGCATCGGTGGTCTGCACCAGGGCGATTGCGCCGTTGGAGCGGGCGACAGCCCAGCCATACTGAGGGTCGCTGAAGGAGAACTGCCCGTCCCAGTTGACGGTCTTCACGAGAGACCAGCTCTGTCCGTCCGAGGCCGTCAGGTAGATGTCGCGCCCGAGCAGCAAAGCATTGTTCGGACCAAAATAGATCAAGCGGGCCTGCGCTGCCTGAACCGGATGCGGCAGGCGGACCGTCGCCCAGGTCGAACCGCCATCCTGACTGGAGTAGAAGTAGCTGGTGAATTGTTTTGGCGGTTGGTAGTAGTCAAAGCAGCCTACCAGCATGCGGATGGATCGAGCCGAGAGCAGGACCGGCTGATAGGTCTCGCAATAGGCATACGTATTGAACAGGTCGGGCGCCTCGGGCGGCGGCGGCAACTCCACGTTCTGCCAGCTGGCACCTCCATCGGTCGTAACGTCGTAGGCCGGCGGCGCGGGGGCGTAGGCGCCGGTGGTCTGCAGGCTGCGCAGGCCAAACTTTGTGTCTGCAAAAACCAAGCCGGTGTAGTCGTCGCTGATCTGGCCGTCCAATGAGGACCAGGTGAGGCCGCCATCGGCCGTGCGAAAAAGCTCGTGGTCGAAATGCGTGCCGGCCCCGGCCCACTCGCCGCGTACCAGCATCCAGACGTTTTGGGCATCGAGCACGGCAAATTCTGCCCAGACGCTCTGGCCGTTAACCTGGTGCGACAGGGAGGCCGAGGGGGTCCAATTTCGGCCGCCGTCCGTGGTATGCCAGACGGAGGCATCGGGAGGGATTTGGTTGTCCTGTGCAAAGACGATCCAGGCGGTCTGCGCATCCAGAAAGGCGCCGTAGGCCTGGTCCTGCGTGCCGGAGGGGAAGCTCTCGGGCGGTGTGGCTTCACGCCAGGTCTGCCCGCCGTCGGCCGTGGTCAGCACGTACGGACCGCTGAGGCCCCAACCCTCGGTCCGGCTTTTCATGGTGATGGAGTCCAATTGGATGGGGTCGCCCGTTCGGAAGTGGGCCGCGGCGGCCGGCTGAGATAAGGCGGGTTCCGGGGAGGTCTCCACCACTGCAGGCGTGGACAACCCGGTGGCCATCGTGGAAATCGGCACCTCGGTCAAAGGCTGCCCTGTATGGGGGAGCGAGGCAGGGACGGGCATTGCGGTCGGAGCCACAAGACCTGCGCAGCCTGTAAGGATGAGTGCAAGAATTACGAAGAAGAATAAGCCCCTCATCCAGTCGCCTTTGGATGGCTTGGAATCTCGCATTTGACCTTGTATCAGTATAAACAGAACCTGCCTCCGGCACAATAGCCGGAGGCAGGTTAATGCTGGCAAAAGCTCCTGGCCCTCTACGTACCCTGCCGCGCCTTCGGCGTGCTTCGCGAGGGATCTTCGGCCGAGGACTTGAACGCCCCTACCCGGCCTCCCCCATTTTCCTGCAGACAGCCGCGCCTATACGACGAGGCTTTGAAGCGGCAACGCCTGTGCCGCGAGGGAATCGTTTGGATGGAAAATGGGGGAGGTGCCTGAATGATCGTGCTCGCGACGTGGACGGAACTGAAAACGTCAATCGACGCCAAAAGAAAAATCCGCCTTATGTGAGTAAGACGGATATCTCATCTTATTCAAGATCCTTGCCCTCTGCGTACCCTGCCGCGCGGCAAATCCAGCTGGGATGCGACTCAAAAAGGATAGAATCACATCCCCTATTTCGTGCGCGCACACAGTACCAAACGTTTACGCTCTTCGCTGGCCTGCTTCGGTCATACGGGATTCGGGCTGAAATTTGAATCCAGTTCAGCCGCAATATTGCGGAAAATACACACACCACCACGGCAAATCAGTAGGAGTCGGGCCAATAGTAGGGGCGAGCGTAGGGGTGTCGGTAGGAGCAATGGTCGGGGTATCGGTAGGAGCAATGGTCGGGGTATCGGTAGGAGCAATGGTCGGGGTATCGGTTGGAGCAATGGTCGGGGTATCGGTTGGCGTTTCGGTTGGAGGCGCTGTTGGGGTCTCAGTTGGAGGAACATCCGATGTCGCGGTTGGAGTCTGAGTCGGAGGCTCCGTGGCATTAATCACGATGGGGATGCCGCCGACAAGCAACGAAGAATTAATCGAACTGAATGAGCTGCCTGCGTCCGGGCCCAGAGCTAGGAGTCCGGCGATGGCAACGAAGCCAACAAGTACAGCGATGATCGCGTACTCGGCCAGCCCTTGTCCCATTTCCTGCCTGGAGGGGATTGGGGGCATTACAAAAATCTCCTTTCTATCTATTTTTATTTCGACTGTCGCTAAATCAGCACAGTGATGAATGTATTTATGATACCCCCTCTAAATTTCAAATCAAGGGATTCTGCTTGCAATCTGGTTAGGCTACGGGTAAACCTGACAGGATTGTGAAGATTCTGTTGCTTTAATTTCAGTCAAGCCTCGGATCACAGACCTTGTGAGCCTGGCGCTGACTGTGATATTCATCATGCACAGCCGCAAACCTGCTGCGATGATCACAATAAGGCCGGGCATAGACAGCGAAAGCCTGTTGATCAGGTTCGGCACTTCATCCCACACCGACTGCGCGGAAAGTCCTGTTGACAGACGTTTTTGGATCGTCACCGGGCGACGGGCATCGAGATTTTTCAGTCTGAGTATCTCGATTGGATTTTCGCGATTTGCGCGTCCAGAAGCCGGGAGAACGCCTGAACGGCTTCATTCCCGGAGATGGGAACTGAGGTGCGTCCCCAGGTCAGGAACACTGAAATGCTGTTTGCGTTTGCGCCTCCGTGATAAACCGGGGTCCCGCCTGTGGCATCCACGTCGAGCCAGCGGAAATTACCCAGCACCGTCGGGATATCCATCTCCGTCGCGCCTCCCTCCTGTTCCTGCTGGACCTTCATGGCAATACCGAAATTAACCGCTCCATCAGTGCTGGAAAAGCGGGACAAGGACAGGTTAAAGAGGTCGCCCGCGCTGCTGGTGTAGTCCGCCTGGAAGCATTCCAGTGACTTTTCGATATCGCACGATTTCTGGGAGGATTTCAGCGTCAGCGGTACGGGAGACTGGAGGGCGTCCTCGATTTCCGATTCGGATAGTGCAACATTCGCCAGCGTGGGCGGCGGGGTGTTGGTTGCCGTTTCAGCATGCAAAAATGGAATCGGAACCCTGGCGATGACGACATATGAAAATACGCAGACAAGCGCCAGCGCAGCGAGGGCGACAAGGACAATGATCTGCACACGACTGATGCCCTGCCTTCGACCCATTGTCATGGTGGCCTCCTCCAGTACCGCTGTTTCTCTTTCACCCCTTTTTAATCTCGCGGAACCTACCATCAGTATATGAAGAATCTGCCCCGGACACAATAGGCGAAAGGCAGATTGTTGTTTTGGTGCGGTTGTCTCATGCAGACCGCTAAGGGGCCGCGGCCGTGATAGTGAAAGACCGCGAGTTGAATGTCCGCGGCCCGGTATCGCAACCGTTTTGAAAAAACACCGTTCCCGTGGAGGAGATATGGCCGGCCACGGCTCCCGGCGACATGAATGACGGATACCAGCCGTCAAAGGAGGCGCCGCTCCCACCGATGCCGCAGCCCTTGCTCACCGGATACTGGGAATTTTCGATGAGCCGCGGAGCCGTCCAGTTCTGCGAATCGAGACTGGTGGCGGTCGAGAAATACCATGCACCTTGATACGGCTGCATGGCGCCCGATGGATCCGGCTTGAGCGAGACGCAGGCGAAGGTCATCATATACTCACGGAGGGCATCGTTGTATGAGATCTGCGCCATGTCCTGATAACCCTGGCAGCCGCGCGCGGGCAGCACACCGCTATCCTGTCCCATCATCCCCGGCTGGCTGAACGCGCCGTTATACCATTTCGAAAAATTTAGCGGACCCGTGCCGCCGAGCTGTGCGCGCGCCACGCGCACCATTCCATCGCTGCCCGGAGTGGAGACTCCATATGTAATGTAGAGGTTGCGGCCGTCGACATATGCACTCGGAAGCCTGTCGCCCAGCGGCATGGGAGGCTGTTCGGCGGTGGAAGGCTCGGGCGTGGATATCTTTAGAACCGGATACCGATCGGGCCCGCCCAATTCGCTGTCCACATACGGCGGCCAGGTCCTGCCGTTATCCGCAGAGCGCGCGATCCCAACCGTCACGTAGAAAGGCTGTTGCCAGACCCCTCCGGGACAGTGGTTCTCCGCCTCGAAGATCATGATCAGGTTCCCGGCCGGACGCGTGGGGTCCTGCACGACGGTCCCCGGCGCGGCATAGTTCAGGTCAAATTCGGGGTCATAGGCGGACTTGCATTTCGTGAACGGCATCGGAGGCGACATGACCGGCGATGTATATCCCTGGGCCAACGTGAAATTATGCAGGTCGCGGGTCTGGAGAACCGCCACGCCTGCGCCCGTGGATTCGCCTGCGACCCTGCTGGCACCGAAGACGAGATATGTATCTGAGCCGGAGGCGGGGGGAATGAAGGTGGAGTGCTCGTCCGGAAGGTTCGGCAGACTCTTGGGATAGGTCAGCGTCGTGTCGGTCCCCACTGAAAAGGCGATGCCCTGGCTGCCCGCGGCTTTCGAATTGGAAGACCCCAGGCTCGCCGCGGGAGCGCAACCGCCAAGCACAAATAAAACGGATACCCATAAGATGAGTTTGTTCATTTTTCTTTATCCAATTAATGATGAATTACTTTGAACCTGGCGCAATGATATTGGTCAATGGTTAGCCCCCGCTTAATTTCCCGGACAAACGAGGTGATGGATTTCACGAGGATGATGCCCCGGCTGTTTGCCTCGTCCGATTCAAGCGCCGATCAGATCGAAACCTGCGGCGCTAATCCCTTGACCTTCGCAGGCATACTGCCTAAAATATAAAGCTTACAAAGGAGATGGGAAATGGGCGAAAAAGGTCAAGTCCCTGGACAACAGACAATGGATTGGGAGACCACGCTAGGCAGCCTAGCTCAGCAGGGCGCCAACGCCATCGGTCAAGGCGTCAACGACATCGGTCAGGGGGCGAATGCAGTGGTGTCAGTCTTCACCGACCACACCAATCCGGGAGACGCCAGCCAGAGCAACACGCAGGCGCCTCCGGCACCCACAACGTCCAGCCTGAGTTCTCAAAGCCAGGGCGGCCAGAGCGGTGAAAAGGGGCAAACCATGACAGCCGCACAACAAAGCGAAGGACAGTTGGCTGCTCAAGCAGCGGCTTTACAACAGGCTGGAGACGAACAGGCGCAGGCACAGGCGGCAGCCAGGGCGCAAGCGGCCGCCAACCAGGCCCACTCTGATAGCGGGATCGGAGGCGTCATCGACGACATAGCCCACGACCTTGGGCTGTAAGAGGACGCAGGCCTGGATGGATGTCTCTATCCACCTCCGGCGGTCACATCGATTTGCTGTGCATCATCCTGAAGTCTTTATCGTTGTATTTATTCTGTTTACCGGTGAAGAATAAGAAAAGGAGATTGGAAATGGGCGAAAAAGGTCAAGTCGGACAAATGGGAAGCAATCAACCGTCTTCACAAATGGCTGCTGCAAGAAATCGCCTCAATGAAGCCGACAATGCGGCCTCTGCTGCAGCGTCAGCCGGTGCGGGATCGAGCCTCCAGGGAAACAATTTGGCTTCCGGTCTTCAGGGCGTGGCAGGCGGTGCGGGATCAACCCTCCAGGGAAACAATTTGGCTCCCGGTCTTCAGGGCGTGGCAGGCGGTGCGGGATCAACCCTCCAGGGAAACAACTTGGCTCCCGGTCTTCAGGGCGTGGCAGGCGGAGCGGGATCAACCGTCCAGGGAAACAATTTGGCTGCCGGTCTTCAGGGCGTGACAGGCGGCGCGGGATCAACCTCCCAGGGAGCGAATGCGGCTGCCGGCCTGGCGCAACAGGGCGCGGGAAGCGGGCAATCAGGTGCCACACCCTCTGGCCAGTCCTCGCAAGGCGGTGAAAAAGGAAACGCGGCTCAGTCTGCTGCGGAATCCGCCTCGCAATCGATAAGCAATGCGATTGCGTCACGTTTCTAAACGTTAGCTGGCCCGGCCAAGCACGTCTTCTGAATAAGCCGAACACATTGATCCGTCGGGATTGACGTGATGTTGATGCCGTCGCTTCGGAGGAACCTGCGCAAGGCGCCCATTCCATCACGCGCGCCGACCCTGCTGGGCGTCGAACAGGAATTCGATCTCCTGAGGGGTGAGAGCTATATTGACTTCAGGGGATTATTCCCAACCATTATTGCCCGCACCCGCTCCGTCCCATTTCGGAATTGTGACAGTGCAGCCATCGTGGATGCAGGTTATATGCTGGCCTGCGATGGGCGGGAAGCCGAGTTCGCGACCACGCCCATCAACTCTGCTCGAGACGGATGCCTGAGCCTGGCGCGCGAAGCCTCGCGCTGTCGCGCGCACATGCTGGGCCTGCTGGCCAAGGCGGGCGTGCGCGAGGTACGCGGTTATTCCACACACCTCAACGTCGGCGTGCCGATCGGGCGGGAGTGGGAATTGGCCGCGGCTTTTTCCACGTCGATTGCCCCGGCGTTGGTCCTGCTGATGGAGGCGCGGCAATCTCCGGGACTGTTGATCCGCCCGCGGCGCGGACGGCTGGAGATCGGCAGCGAGTATATCGACGATGAAGGACAGCTGGCCGCGGCGCTCGTATTCCTGGCAGGCGCGGTCGAGGCGTATTTGCGGAATGAATTGCTCTGGAAGCAATTCCCGCGTGTGCGGCTCAAAAAGTGGGAACATGCAAACATCCGGCCCGGCATCTATCTTCCGCACGAGGCTTACGGCGAATCGATGCACGAGCTCGGCCGCGCCGCGAGGTTGGAGCTGGAGAGCGGACAGAAGGTAACTGCAGGCGAGATATTTGAATCCTGCGCCGAGCTGGCCCTGCGCGCGCTCCACGGACGGGTAAACGAGCGTGCAGGCCGCGCCTTGCGAAGAGTTGTCCGCCAAATCGGGTCGCTTCAAATAGAACAGGAGAAAAATCCCGGAGCTATCCGGCGCCGCGCGGCGTACTTTCCCGCAACCGAAGCCAGGACATTGCAGAACCTTGCATCTGCGCGGGGATGGACCGGTCTTACGCCGGCCTTCATCGACTGGGAGGGCGCAGCATTTTCCTGGCAGAGCAAGGAGGCCCCGCTGATTTTGGGCATACCGTGGAGCAACCTGCCCCAGTTCTACACCGTCGTACGCAAAAAAGAGCTACCACAATTTGTTGCGAAGCTGGGACCCGCCGAGGCGGCGCTGACCTCGCTCAACCAACTGCAAAGCCCACAGGCGTACGAACGCGTCGACCCGGTGGCGCTGGGCACCCAGGCGCTCAATGACAAGGGAATGCACGCCGGCAGGAAAGGCGGCGCGGAAAAGCCCCCCAAGCAGCTGGAGTACGTGGATCTCTCACAGACCCTGGTGGAACGGATGCCGCTTCCGTTGGAAAGCTCGACACTTGCGCAAACGGTGATCGCCCGGCGGCCCGTGGCCCGCACCGACTTCGCCCAAACCATGGTGGCGCGGCGCGCGGCGATTCCTTCGCAGGGTAATACGGTCTCCGCGGCCAGCCCAGGCAGCAAGAGCAGGGTCGGATGGATCATCGCCATCGTGACCGGCGTAGTGGTGTTATCCGTTCTCGGGACAAGCGTGGGGCTGATAGCCCTCAGCCACGCGCAGCCCACGATGACGCCTTCTCCAACTCTGTCGAGCGTCGGCATCACTGTGCTTTCACAGGCCAATCCCACACCGACCGGGACATCCGAGCCGACGCCGGCTGCGCCTCAACTGACGCCAAATTCCACAACTGTCAACTGCCGCTACGGTCCGGGCGTTGACTATGGTGTGGCCGATAATATAAAGGTGGGACAGATCGCTGCCATAAAGGGACGAAGCGGCGATTCATTCTGGTGGTACGTGGTCGACCCGAATAACCCCAAGGCTCTGTGCTGGGTGGGCGCGGCTGTGGTCACTGCAACTGGAAATCTATCTGATGTTCCCATCGTCACCCCGCCGGCAACTCCCACTCCCAAGCCGACCAGACCACCGAAGCCAACCAAACAACCGAAGGCACCACCGACGCCGACCCTCGATCTATAAGTCCATTTCTACATTTTGGTCAGATATGGAGTCGCCCGCCAGCTCATTACGCGTGCCGATTTCGAGATCGGGACGGCGGTCGGGGTGCTGACTGTGGGTGCGTTCCTGACCGTGGGACCGACATGGCTCTTTCCACGGCTTACACGCCATCGTCACTAGTCGCGCGCAGCCGCCCCCAACCGGTCAAAGCGTTTAATACCTTGAAGAGAAATGGCCTCGGTCCGCGTACTTGAAGGGACCGAGGCTGCCGTTATTCGCAGTTTGGCTGGCGCGCGATGACGGCCTCCGAACCCGCTGCTAGTTGCCGCGCGGATTGTTGCTGTCGTGGCAGGCCAGGCAGGTAAAGGCGGTCACAGTCACCGGGTGACAGGTGAGGCACGTTGCCCCGCCGTGATTCACGCCGCCTCCCTCTCCGAAGCTGGGATGAGACTGGTTGAATTGCGCCGGGATCCAGGCCGCGGTGGTATGGCAGGAAGCGCAATCTGTCCCGAAGATGCCTGCGTGGAAGACAGGGTCCTGATGGCAGGAAACACAGGCCGTGCTCAAAGCCTGGAATTGGCCGCTGGCGTGGCATTTGGCGCATGGAACGTTTGCATGTGCGCCGGTGAGCGGGAAATTTGATTTGTTGTGATCGAATGTAACGTCGTTCCAGCGCGTGGTCTTGTGGCAGGCCGAACAGTCTGTGCCGAATTGGCCGTTGTGAGGGTCATTTTGTTTGTGGCAGGAGTTGCAGTCCGTCGGCGTGCCCTTGAAGACATTGTTGATATGGCAGTTTGCGCAAGGGACAGTCGCGTGAGCGCCGGTCAGCTTGAAGGCTGCCAGGTTGTGATCGAATTTCGCAGGCGTCCAGCCTGCGCTCGAGTGGCAGCCGGAGCAATCCTGGCCAAACTGGCCGTTGTGCGGATCGTTTTGCTTGTGGCAGGAGAAGCAGTCCCTGGGCGCGGCGGCGAAGGCTGCCAGCGCCAGCGCATGGTTATGGCACTTGTCGCAGGCAATATCCACATGCCTGCCCGTCAGCGTGAATGCAAATCGTGAATGATCGAAAGGCTTGTTGAAGCGGTCCACGCCGTCATGGCAGGCCAGGCAATTCTGGCCGTACGCAACGAGATGAGACTGCATGAAGGCGAGGTCGATTTGACCGTGGCAGCCCACACAGGTTGCCTGATCGAACGTGCGGATGTCGGCGTTATGGCAATCCTGGCAGGTAAAGGCTGCCCCGTTGGCGTTTTGGGTGTGGCCCTTGAGTGAATATCCTAGGCTCTCGTGCGGGAACTGTTGGCCGGTCATGTCGACCAGGGCGGCCGTCGGGCCCCGATGATCGGGGTGACAATCGTAGCAGGCCAGGACCGCCGGGCCTTTGCCGGCAAGTTGTCCGTGCAGGGTGGCAACCTGGCGCATCTGCACTGCGATATCTATATGGCACGCCGTACAGCGGTCGGCCATGGTGGCCGAATCCCACGGCGCCGTATGACAGGCGCCGCAGTTGCCGCCCGTCTCGGCATGCGAGTGCACACTTCCCAATACCGCGCCGGTTTGCTGCGCATTCAGCGGGCCGGGGCTGAACAATGAACCGCCCCCGGCAAAGGCAAAACCGGCGATGGCCAGCAACGTGATCAGCGCGGCGATGATGCCGGTTCCGGTCAGACATCCGAGTCGATTTTTCCGCATGCTGCACCCCCCTTACCTTAAGAGCAGTGCGTAGTAGGTGGCGCCGCCGACGTGGACGAAAGCCGCCGCGAAGAGCACCATGCCGATCGGGATGTGTATGGTGTGCCACAGCGCCATCAGGCTGCGCGTCCGTCGCAGGGCTTCGGCGGAGATTCCACTTTCGATCTCGACCCCGTCCGCAGTGCGCGGGATGCGGGTATATATGTAGCGGCCGATAAAGCCGCTGGCCACGATGACGATGGTGAACAGCGTGATGACCCCCGCCAGCCCGTTGAACTTCCACGAGCTGTGCAGCAGGACCATGTACGGCCCAACCAGTCCCGTGAAAATGTGAAATTTCAGCCAGTCTGCCATGCGTCCCCAGCGCGCCAGCCGGCTGCGCTTCCGCAAACTATACAGGATCTCGGTCATCAACATCAGGATGAAGCCGAGGATGCCCAGGCTCAACCCAAAGGCTTCCCTCGCCGGCGGAATTTGCCGCGTGAGATAGACCACCCCTCCGTAAAATGTCGTAATGAGGATGGCTGCGATAAAAGCCGCCCACAGTTCCCAGTTGTTTCGAAACATGTCAGCCCTCCGTTAATTCCGGTCCCTCTCCCAGGTAAACGGAATTCACGATTTCAGGATGTGTGCAGTTTTCTCCATTTTTCCCAGTAGTCCGAAATAACGTCGCTGATCACTGCGCCGCTGGAAAGCAATTGTGCGCGGATCGGTGAAATATCCACCTCCCCGGCGATCATTTTCTCGAGCGGCAGAGACAGAAGCTGGTCGCCCATGACGACCGCGCCGACGATCGTGCGCTCTCCGACCAGCAGGCGCACATGATTGATATCGAAGGCGGATTGAACCGCCAGGGCATCCCGAAGCTCACGCCAGGATTCGCTGTCGCCGCGCGCGATGCCGACCACATCTTCGTCGCGCCCCCGCCCAACCGTGCCGATGATGGTGGTCGTCAACCCGGCCAGCCGCGTGACGTTGGAGGGTATGGGCTTGACATATGCGGTCTGCCTGCCGGCCATGTTCAAACCCGCGATCCGGCCCTGGTCGCGCGCCGTTCCCCACAGGCTGTCCAGGACGGCGCGGCCCGAGCGGGGATCATAAACCTGGGCGGCATCGCCTGCCGCATAGATATCTTCCAGGTTGGTGCGCATATATTGATTCGCCAAAATGCCGCGATCGACCGCCAGGCCCGCCTGCCGCGCGAGTTCGAGGCGGGGCAGTATTCCGATGGCATAGGCGACAAGGTCGCAGCGCAGGACGCGTCCATCCGCCAGGCGGATCGCCTGCACATGACCGCGGCCCTGGATCTCCTTCAGTTCTGCGTGGTGGTGAACTTCCACGCCGTCTTCCCTCAGTCGATTCTCCACCAGCTCGGATTCGGCCTCATCCAGTACGTTGCTCCAATAGCGGCCGGCTCTTAGGAGGAAATGGACTTTCGCTCCGCGGGCGATCAAGCCTTCCGTGATCTCCAAGGCCGTAATGCCGCCGCCGATCACGACCGCGGTCTTGCCGCGGTGCGCCAGTTTCAGGATGCTGCGGGCATCCTCCAGGTCGTCGAGCTTCACGACGCCGGGCAATTCTGCGCCCGGCACCGTCAGGGGCGCGGCATGTGCGCCGATCGCCAGCAGCAGGCTGTCGTATTGGAGGGAAGAACCGTTCTGCAATTCCAGGTGGTGATTCGCCGGAGAGATGCGCGTGACGCGGCCCCTCACGCCGCGCACCTTGAATTTGCGAAATTCATCCGCGATCTGCGGGAAGAGTTGTTTCTCGTTCACTTCGCCCGACAAATAATAGGCCAGGCCGGGACGCGAATAATAACCGTGCGGATCGTCGCCGATCAGCGTGATGGCGCCCGCGGCATCCACCGAGCGGATCGCCTCGATAGCCGCAATGCCTGCCACACCGGTTCCGACAATGACGTAGTTCATCCTGCGCTCATCTTGAACAGATCGGTTTGCTCGAAACGCAACACGCCGCGCGGGCAGCGCGTGACACATTCGCTGCACGTCAGGCACTGGCTGTGCGTTATCGGCTCACCGCGCCAGACGTGGGCCCGCACGTCGATCTCGATCGGGCAGTAATAGGAGCAGATGCCGCACTGCACGCAGCGCGCGGGTTCCGGCACGATATAGCCGCCCGCCATGACCGCGTGACGGCCCGCGCTTAACCCAAACAAACCTTTAAAGGTCATAGGATCGCTCCCAACTGAGAATTGCCCTTGATGCAATCGATGCAATTGCGGCCGCCCATACGCAGCAAATTATAGACCAGGTGGGAATGCGAAATGAGACCTTTTCCGGTGGTTTTTGGCCTGTTATTACGGTGACGAACGTCACTACCTGAGACATTGTGCCCGCGTTTGAATCTTTGTTCGTGTTCCATCCCGTTCTTTATAAATGCCCAGCCGCGCGTGGAGTAAGATTGCTGCTGAACTGCGGCTCTTTCAAGCCGCTATGTCCCAAATGGATCAGGAGGCAGGATGGGCAAAAAGGTACTTATTCTCAAAGGCAGCCCGCGTGAGAAAGGCAACAGCGCCGTGCTCGCCGACCGTGTGGCAGCGGGTGCAACGGAGGCCGGTATGCAGGTGGAGAGCGTGAGCCTGCAGTCCATGGACATCCGCGCGTGTGACGGCTGCGATCTATGTAAGGAAACAGGCGAATTCTGCGTCATCGAGGACGACATGCAGGGCCTGTATCCAAAGCTGATCGAGGCAGATGCCATCGTCCTGGCAAGCCCGATCTATTGGTTCACCTTCACCGCGCAGCTCAAGCTGTGTATCGACCGCTGGTATGGATTATGGAATGCCCAGAAGGATTTCTTGCGGGGCAAACCCATCGGCATCGTGCTGACGTATGGCGACACGGACCTGTACACGTCCGGCGGCATCAATGCCATATACACGTTCGAGACCATGTTCCGCTTTCTCAAGGCGCCCATTGCCGGCATGGTGTACGGTTCGGCCTCCGACCCCGGCGACGTGGAGAAAAACCCGGATATGATGCAGGCCGCCTACGACCTCGGCAAGAGGCTGGCGACCTGTTGAGGAAGCAACGCCTGCAAGTACAATCATGCTATGAATCTGCCCTCCGATCTGCTTGAAAAAATCAGGAGTACACATCGAAAACACAGGACTTTACTGATTGGCATTGATGGAGTGGGCGGAGCCGGGAAAACCACGCTTTCAGAGTCCTTGAAAGAAAACCTGGTCAATGTATCAATCGTGCAACTGGATGACTTCTACTCTCCCGAACTAAATCGGGCTGATAGAAGCCGTGTTGTAGAACAAGTGTTGTTGCCGTTGGAAAACAATACTGATGCGAAATACCAGGTCTTTGATTGGAGATCAAGCTCCCTGACAGATTGGCATACGATTAAACCCGGTGGAATAGTAATCATCGAAGGCGTATCAGCATTACATGCAGACTTTGCGGGAAAATACGATTTCAGAATTTGGATAGATTGCCCTGCCGAGTTGGGTTTTAAGCGGGGGGTTGAGAGAGACAAGGTCGGAGATGGTGTCGACAATACTGATAAATGGCGAAATATCTGGATGCCTCAAGAGCAAGAATATGTTGAATCACAGAAGCCACAACTGCACGCAGACTATATACTTAATGGGGCAACTTGATTAACGCTGCGCGATGTGCGGAATCCCCCCATCAAGCGAAGGACAATCCATGACTCTCCCGGGAGCGGAAGCCAGGCTCACGAACTGGAGCAAGTCGGCGTATTCCCAATGTTTTGTCTATAAAGCCGGCGGCGCCGCAGAAATCTCCCGGGCGCTGGCAGAAGCGCGGACACGACGTCTCACGGTTATTCCACACGGCGCGGGCCACAGCTATACCGATGCGGCGCTGAACAGCGGAGGCGCCGTCATCGACGTCACGCCCATGCATCGCATCCTCGCCTGGGATGCGGCCCAGGGAATCATGCGTGTGGAACCCGGCGTAACCATGCGCCAGGTGGTGCAGGTCGCTGCTCAGGACGGATGGTGGCCCGTCGTGTCGCCGTCCACGCCGGAGGTCACGATCGGCGGATGCGCAGCCATGAATGTGAATGGCAGGAATGCCTGGAAATGCGGGCCGTTTGGCTCACACGTCCTGTCGCTGGACGTGCTGCTGGTCAACGGAGAATCGCTTACGCTTGCGCCCGAGCGCGAACCGCAGCTCTTCCAGGCGTTCGTCGGGAGCATGGGACTGCTGGGCATCATCACCTCGATCACCATCCAACTCGAACAGATCAGTTCGGGTTACGTCACGATTCGCAGGAGATACGCGCATTCCTTTGCAGAGGCCCTCACTCTCTTCGCCGATGAAGAATCGAGCAGTGATTTCATGGAAGCCTGGATCGATGGGTTTGCCACGGGGGCGCAGCTTGGGCGAGGCATTCTGACTTGCGCCTCGCTGAGCGATGCACGCGGCGGGCCGCATTCCCGAGAGGCGGTGCCCGGCACTCTGGGTAAACTGCAGACATCGCTTGTCAATCTGGCTGCCCGTCTCAGCCGGCCCGTGCTGATGCCTGTGTTGAAGCCGGCCGCGCAAACGGCAAACCGCGCACATTATTGGTGGGGGCAATCGGGGCCTCAAACGACAGCTCAGCGGCGCCTGCTCTTCCCGTATACGTATTGGCCTTCGGCCGCGCTGATCGGCTATCACGGGATGTTTCCCGATGGCGTTGAGACGTTCCAGGCATTTGTGCCTCGCGAGCATGCTCGGGAAATCTTCGAGCGGTTGTTGTGTTACTCGCAGGGACAGGGCTGCATGCCGATCTGGTGCGTCGTCAAGGGGCATCGACGCGACCCTTTCCTCCTGAGCTATCAGGTGGACGGCTTTTCCCTGGAATTGAATTATCAACGCACTCCCCAAACGGCACAGAAGCTGAAGCAGGTGCTGCAGCACATGATTCAAATCGTGATCGAGGCAGGCGGACGATTTTATCTCGCCAAGGATCAATTCCTGACGCACGCCCAATATCGGCAGAGTCTCGGCGCTGAGGCTGTGGATACATTCCTTCAGCTCAAACAACGCTACGATCCGGAGATGACCCTGCAGTCCGACCTCTTCCGGCGCATCTTCCTGGCGGGCAATTCATGAATTGCCCCTGCTCGCTTCCGCTTATCTACACCAACCTGGCGGCTGCCGGCATCTTCATCGTTGCCTGCCTAGTCTGGCTGGTCCCAGAGCTGATCGTTATGCCCCGGCAAATGGCGAAGGTCTCAAGGCAGGAAGCATCGGTTCAGGACCGCAGCTCGTTGGGCATCCTGATCGGATTGCAATGGGTGGGCCTGACCGTGGACTTCCTGCTGGCGTGGCGGCTGCCGTCGGCGGCGATACCCTGGCAGTGGATTGCGCTCCTCGCGGGCGTCGCCTTCATCCTGCTGGGCGTTGCCTTGCGCTGGTACTCCATCCGAACGCTGGGACAGTATTTTACGCGCGACGTCGCCGTGTCTGCCGACCAGCAGTTGGTGCAGCATGGCCCGTATCGCTGGGTGCGGCATCCCGCCTACAGCGGAACCATTCTGACCATGCTGGGAGTGGGCCTGGGGATAGCAAATTGGGCCGGCCTGGCCTGCCTGCTCATCTGCATATTCCTCGGCCATCTATATCGGGTCAGCGTGGAGGAGAAAGCCCTGGTCAGCACTCTTGGCCAGCCCTATATCGAATACGTACGCCGCACCAGGCGTCTCATTCCCTGGGTGTTCTAGCGGCAATTCAGACTGACCAACCCTGCGAGTTCCAAAGGAAGAAGGAGAGACAAGTAAGACATGCGAGTTTCAGAGTTTCGCCTGGAACGAGCTGCCCAACCCCTGACCGATGCATGGCAGCGACTACCGATCGCCGCGCGAGGCTCCAGCCTGCTGGGTATCAGCTTCCGTCCGGTGCAGGCGGCTGCGTTCGGCCTCGACGTACGCGCCAGCTTGCAGACTCTGCTTGCCTATCCGTTTCAGCTCATTCGCCTGGGAGCCTACTGGAATCAGATAGAGCCTGAGCCGGGAAAGTTCCAGCCCGCCGAGCTCGACTGGCAAATCGAGGCTGCCGAAAAGGCCGGCAAGCAGATTATTCTGTGCGTTGGCCCATTGAAAACCTTCGGCTATCCCGAGTTCTTCGTGCCTGCACACCGGTTGAGGCAGCCCTTCCCCGAAAATAGACTCATCAAGCCCTCCGCATACCCTGACCTGCTTCAGGCTGCGACGGCCTTCATCGCCCGGCTGGTGGAGCGCTATAAGGGGCACAAGAGCATCCTCGCCTGGCAGCTCGAGCACGAAGCCGTGGATCCGCTGGGCGTAGAGCATTCATGGCGGCTGGAGGCCGCCTTTGTTAAAGGAGAGGTGGAGGCTCTCAGGAGGGCCGACCCCAGCCGGCCGCTGATGATGAACGGGTTTTTGCCGACCTCGCAGTTGGTGCGCCTCACACAATGGTGGCGAACCCGCGACCAGGGGGATTCGCTGGCCCTCGCGCAGCGCCTGGCAGATATCGTCGGGATCGACTATTACCCGCGGCACGCACTGGTGACCATCGGAAGCAAGACGCTCTATTTGGATGGGAGTCAGGGAGCCTGGCAGGGACGGCGACGAAAGCAATTGCTCGCGTGGGCCGCGGCGCATGGGAAACAATTGCTGATTGCCGAAGGTCAGGCCGAGCCGTGGGAAGCGGTGACGACTCCGCCCAGCCCGGAGGGGCAGGGAATGTACAGCTGTCTGCCGGAACACGTCATCGGCAACTACAACGCCTGGATGAACGAGTCCGGGGGAGGCGCAGGGGCAATTCATCATTTGCCCCTATATGCCTATCTATTTTGGGGAGCGGAGTATTGGATGCTGCGCAAGCAGAGCGGGGATTCGAGTTATCTCGGCGCCTTTGCGCGCATACTTGAGAGAAGTAAGGGCAATTCATGATGCGATGGAATCAAGACACTAGTCGTCGTCGGGGCTGATTTCAGGAAGGTTGTATTTCTTCCTCATGGCCTCGACTATGGGGATCAAATCCGGGCGGGCAGGCATCAATGTGCCGAGGAATTTGGTTTCTTTCATATGCAAAACTCCTGTTTGCAATACTCATCATAAGGTTTTAGAATCATATTGTAGCTGGCCTGCGCTTTATCTTAGCAAGAAGAGGACCAATCAATATGCAAAAAGTAACTTCCAAAGACGGTACAAAGATTGCATACGACAAAGTAGGTCACGGCCCCGTAATCATTTTGGTGCTCGGAGCACTCAATTCAAGGAAGTCCGGAGCCAGACTGGCTAAGCTGCTTGCGTCTCGCTTCACTGTCATAAGCTATGACCGTCGCGGACGCGGCGGCAGCACAGACACGGTGCCATATGCGCCTCAACGTGAAGTTGAAGATATAGCGGCTTTAATCAATGAGGTGGGTGGGCAGGTATACCTCTATGGTCATTCTTCTGGTTCGGCCATTGTACTCAATGCTGCAATCAAGCTACGCAAACAGGTCAAGAAACTGGCAATATACGAAGCGCCGTATTCTTTGGATGCGGATGCCAGGAAAGCCGCCAAAGAGTACAACAGACAGCTCAAGAAACTACTTGCGTCTGGACGCAAAGGTAATGCCGTGGCTTTGTTCGTCAGAAACGTGGGAGTGTCCGCCAAGCAGGTTCAGGCTATGAAGCGCTTGCCTATGTGGCGAGGATTAGAAGCCCTGGCCCCGACCTTGGCGTATGACAGTGACGTTCTAGGCGAAGGCCATTCCTTGCCTACCATTCTCTTGGCGCGCATTACTACCCCGACACTGGTCATGCACGGCGGCGCGGGTGCCCCATCCATGCGCGATGCCGCTCAAGCGATCAGCGCGGCTGTCCCCAAGGCGCAACTCCGCACTCTGGCTGGCCAGACGCACGGCGTGAGCCCCAAAGTCCTTGCGCCAGTACTAGCGGAATACTTTTCAGGCTAGAGGGTTCGATACAGCAAAAAAGAAATACAAAAATACGGAAATATATTTGGTAATTATATATTTGACACACTAGAGGGCTAAAGCACGACGTTTGTTGTGCTCGAAAACTAATTTGGTTTCGAACGGGATTAGAGGTGTTGATTCCATCTCATCATGAATTGCCCCTACGCCTGCTTTACCAGCCCCTCGCAAATACCCCACAATTTCTCCTCGACCTTCTGGTTCCGAAACTCACAGCGGACCACTTTCCGCTCTTCAAAAAACTTTCCGCTGACGCCCTCCAGCTCGGGGGCGCTTGCCAGCCATACGGCGGTATCGGCGCCCTGCGCGCTTGTCCGTCCGCCGCCATACTGGCGGAGGCGGTTCATGAGTTCCTCGGGGGCGTTGCGGTAAAGCCCGGTCTCGGCGATCAGGCCGGGCGCCATGGCGTTGGCAGTGACGTCGCTGCCCTCCAGCCGCCGCGCCAGCGCCCAGGTCAGCATCCGATTGCAGGCCTTGGATTGTGCGTAGGCTTTGAAGCTTTCGAACGGACGGCGTTCGAACTGCAGGTCGTCCAGGTCGAGATCGCTGGCGAAGCTCGACGCCACATTGACGATGCGCGACGGAGCGCTCTTTTTCAGCAGGCCCAGGAGCTCCTGGGTGAGCAGGAAGTAGCCGAGCACATTCGTGGCAAACGTCAGCTCGATGCCGTCCACGCTCTTGACCCGCGGCAATGTGCCGCGGTTGCCTCCGGCGTTATTGATGAGCACGTCGAGGCGGCGGTACTTGTGACGGATCTCCGCCGCGAAGTCCCGGATGGACTGCCGGCTGGATGTGTCGATGTGCATGACCAAAGTATTCGAGCCGTCGAAGGCCTTCGTGATCTCCGCGGCCGTCTGCTTGCCCTTCTTGATGTCGCGGCAGCCGAGGATCAGCTCCGCACCCAGGGCTGCCAGCTGCATCGCAATCTCCTTCCCAATGCCGGAAGTTGGACCGGTGATGACGACACGCTTACCCTTCATTGTTTTCATCAAAGCGATTTCCTTTCATTGAAAGAGGCTGCGTCGCACCGTCTTTCGCGGGCGAGTCTGCCTGATGGCAGTTTGCCGCTTAAGCGGATTGGCCTGTCTGTCAGGTGCGACGCATTTGCGCTACCAGTATATTCGGATATTGATTTTAGCGGATGCGCTGCATTGTGTTGGGCTGGGAGAGTGGTTGAAGTCCATTCTAAACCGCACTTGCACATCCACCAAGTTCAGGCGGACCGTTCCGGACCCCCAAGGTCTCGTGCCGCGGAAGTATGTTAGAATCCTGGACGGTTAAGGAAAAACTTAATCGTTATGGATACCATCGAATCCCTGCAGACCATAGACAGGATCAAAATGCTGGCCGACCCTCGCCGCATGGGGATCCTGCGCCTGCTCATGGCGGAACCCGCCACCCTCACCCAGCTGGCGCGCAGCCTGCGGCGCTCGCCGGCCTGGGTCCGCCATCACCTCAAGGCGCTCGAGTTGCTGGGTCTCGTCGAATTGACCGAAATCCGCACGACCGGGAAAGTGACGGAGAAATATTATCGGCGCGGACGCCGGCGCGTTCCTGCTGCAGAAACTGATTCTCCCCAAGACCAATCGGCCGACGATTGTCTTTTCCGGAAGTCACGACCTGGGTATGGAAGCCATGGCAAAGCGCCTGGCCAGGCATGTCCTGCTGCTCAACCTGCCCGTCGGCTCGCTCGACGGATTGGTCAATCTTCGCCAGGGCCTTTGCCAGGTTTCCGGCGCCCACCTGCTCGACGAAAGCGGCGAGTACAACAGGGCCTACGTCCAGCACTTCTTCCCCGACCGTGAAATGGAATTGGTTACACTGGCCCATCGCACCCAGGGCCTGATGCTTGCCCCCGGCAATCCCAAAGGCATCAGGCGTCTCGCCGACCTGGGTCGTCCCGGCGTCCGCTTCATCAATCGGAACAGCGGATCCGGCACGCGCCTGTGGTTCGATGCGGAATTAAAGAGAACGGGCGTGTCCCCGACGACGATTCACGGTTACGACCAGAGCGTCAAGACTCACACGGAGGCGGCCTCGCTGATAGAGGCCGGCAAGGCAGATGCCGCGTTGGGCCTGCAGGCGGCGGCGCTTCAGCACTGGCTGGACTTCATCCCGCTGTTTGAGGAACGCTACGACCTGGTTTTGCCGCGCGAACAGGAGAGCACGCTTGCCCCGCTGCTCGATTGCATGCAGGCGGGCGATTTTCGCCGCTCGCTTGAATCGTTGACCGGTTACAACATCGCGCATAGCGGTGAGAGAATTCCCGTTTAAGAAGGAGAAGGAAACATGAAGTCTCGTCTGGCTTTTCTGCCTGGTCTATTGATCGCTCTTGTCCTTGTGCTCTCAGCTTGCGCACCGGCGAGCGCGGCGCCTACGGCCGCCGCGACCGCCGTGGCTCCGCCCGCCAACCCCGACCTGATCCTGGCCACCACAACCTCCACGCAGGATTCAGGATTGCTTGACGTGATCATCCCGCTTTTCGAGCAGCAGACCGGTTACACGGTGAAGGTGGTCGCGGTCGGCACCGGCGCCGCGCTCCAAATGGGACAGCAAGGCAACGCGGATGTGCTGCTGGTCCATGCCCCTTCGTCCGAGGCGACTTACATGGCCGGCGGCTACGGCAAGGACCGACTGCTCGTCATGCACAATGACTTCATCATCGTCGGCCCCTCCGACGACCCCGCGGGAATCAAGGGCCTCAGCAGCGCGGTGGAGGCTTTCAAGAAGATTGCCACGGCCGGCGCAACATTCATCTCCCGCGGCGACCAATCGGGCACGAACACCAAGGAATTGGCGCTCTGGAAAAGCGTGGGGCTTGATCCTGCGGGCCAGAAGCCGTCCTGGTATGTCGAGTCGGGGCAGGGCATGGGCGCGACGTTGACGATTGCGTCACAGAAAGGCGCATATACCCTCACCGACCGGGCAACCTATCTGGCAACCAAGGTCAACCTGCAGCTGGATATCCTGGTGGAAAAGGATAACAGCCTGTTGAATGTCTATCACGTCATCACGGTCAATCCCGACAAATGGCCCAAGGTTAATTACACCGGGGCGCTGGCCTTCGCGAAATGGATCACTTCGCCTGCCACGCAGGATGTCATCGGCAAGTTCGGCGTGGATAAGTACGGGCAGCAGCTGTTCGTCCCGGATGCCACCAAGACAGATGCCGACCTGGGGTTGTGAGGATTGCTGATTGGAGATTGGTTGATCGGGAAATTGGTAGATTAGTACATTGGTAAACTGGTCAATCAGCAATCTTCAATCCTCGATCTACAATCGAAAATGTCCCTTGACCCCGAGATCATCCAGATCACCCTCCTGTCCCTGCAGGTATCCATTACCGCGACCCTGTTCAGCCTGCTGCTGGGGCTGCCTCTGGGAACCCTGCTCGCGCTCGGCCGATTCCCCGGACGCTCCTTTCTCTTGAGCCTCGTCAACACGGGAATGGGCCTGCCGCCCGTGGTGGTCGGCTTGTTCGTTGCCATGATGCTCTGGCGTTCCGGCCCGTTGGGAGACTGGAACCTCATTTACACCCCGGCGGCAATGGTGATCGCACAGGTGGTGATCGCCTTCCCGGTCGTGGCCGGCTTGACCACGGCGGCCCTGCAGGCGCTCGATCCCGGCTTGCAGCTGCAACTGCTCGGCCTGGGCGCGTCGCGGGGACAGATGATCTGGATGTTGTGGCGCGAAGCGCGCCTGCCGCTGCTGGCGGGGCTGATGGCCGGATTCGGCAGCGTGATATCCGAGATCGGCGCCTCCCTGATGGTGGGAGGCAACATCCGCTACCAGACCCGCGTGCTGACCACCGCCATTGTCCTGGAAACGAGCAAGGGAGAGTTTGGCACCGCCATCGGCCTGGCGGTGCTTCTGCTTATCATCACCTTCCTGGTCAACTGGGGGCTGACGTCGATCCAACAGAGGGGCGCGAGGCGATGAGTGGACCACGCAGCTTCGCCCCAGGCCTTCGGCCTGCGCCGAAGAAGTTCGGAAAAAAGGACGTGCGCAACGGCGTACGCCATTGCGCACGTCCTTTTTTCCGGGGACTCCCCAGAGGGGTCGTGAGTAAGGACCGATGAGCGCCTTGGTCGAGATTCGCGACCTGCATGTCCGCCGCGCTGCGCCGGACATGCGCAAGCCCGACGCAACGCGCAGCGTGCTGGAGGTGCCTGCGCTGGACGTGCAGAGAGGCGAGGTCCTGGCCCTGGTCGGGCCGAACGGCGCGGGAAAGAGCACGCTGATGCTGGTGTTGGCCCGCCTGCTCAAGCCGCAGAGCGGCTCCATCATGTTCGATCATCGTCCTCTGTCTCAATGGGATGTCCTGGAGTATCGCCGGAAGATTTCCTTTGTCTTTCAGACTCCGCTCCTGCTGGACATGACGGTTGCGCAGAACGTCGCCCTGGGCCTGAAGTTCCGCGGGTTGCCGAAGGATCAGATCCAGGTCCGCGTGGCGCAATGGCTGGAACGGCTGGGCATCGGCTCCATCGCCGGTCGGCGCGCCGGAGAATTATCGGGCGGCGAGGCGCAGAGGGTAAGCCTGGCGCGGGCCTTCGTCCTGGACCCCGAATTGCTGCTGCTGGATGAGCCGTTCTCCGCCCTCGACCCGCCCGCTCATGCAAAACTGCTGGAAGACCTGACGGCCCTGCTCGAGTCCGACCGGCGCACCGTCCTGATCGTCACGCACAATTTGAAAGAGGCCGCGAAACTCGGCGACCGCGTGGCTGTGATCATTGGCGGGAGGCTGCGGCAGGTGGGCACAGCCCGACAGGTCAAATCCCAGCCCGCAGACGGAGAGGTCGCGGCCTTTTTGAGGGAATTGCCCGGATCCGACTAGAAAGCTTTGCCGAAAAGAACCTGCCAGCGGCCCTTAGTACGCTGGAATCAATGCGTCTGATTCCGTTTGTCATTGAATTGCCCCTTAATTAGGGGCGATTTTTGTTAAGCACGGGCATATAATTCTGCAAATAAGCTGTTATGCGAAATAGCCTGTATAAATACCCTGCACAGGGATTTTTAATGCATTAATCCGTATAAGTATTAGTTGGGTGGCTTCGCTACAATTGCAAGCCAAATGCAGCAAAAGGTAAAAGTAATCATAACTGCAACAGGGTTGTTGGATATGTGCAAAATTCAAATGCAGAAATACCTTTTCTCGGCTCTAATCCTCTTGTTGCTTTCAGGATGTGCAAAAAACATTGATAATGAACTTACTAAACAGCAAGCGATTGAAGTTGCCATAAAAATCGTTTCGATGTCTGAGCCGGAAATAGGCGGTTCGCAAGTTGAGCCATTCAACATTATTGCAGAAAAAATGACATTAGAAGAATACGTAAAACGGTTTAATGAAAATTCGCAAAATGCTTTTTCTGAAGCATTTCCCGATACGCAAGTATGGCTTGTGTCTATGGATGGTGTGTGGCTTGGGCCCGAGGTACCGGATGTACCCCAACAACCATATCGGCATTTGTCCATTGTTATTAACGCTAAAACAGGTTTAGAAATTTTCAGAAATGTGCAATGATAAGAAATACATTGAACACAATAGACGCGATTGTTGAGGATTAATTTGTGTGCCAAATTAATCGTGTTAACGGTGGTATTGGTTTTTCAGGCAGCGAGTCTTGCACTCCATGTCGCCACCCAACACAGCATGCACCCGACTAGTGGAAGTCGCCGCGTTTTCAAGCAGTTTCTGTGGCTATAAGCTGGTTCCGTCAAAGCGGCGTTGTCTCGTCCCACCCGCCGGCGGGTAACGCACACCATTGGGCAGTTCATCGTAAAGTATAGGCAGGCATGAAACCAAAGTTTATTTCCGAGGTTTGTTTGTTGTTTTTATCTTGGTTGCGTGTGCGCCAGCAGCAATTTCCGCACCTACAAAAACGGCAACTCCTTCACAAACTTCTACGCCTGTTTCCACTCCAAGAAGCATCGCAACGGCCGTTTCACTCAAAGATCAATGGCGAACCTTAGAGGCCAGAGCTGCTATCTGGCATAGCGACGCGTATCTTACCAGTGTACTAATCTTCGTAGGTTCAACTGATCCACATCAAGATCAACTCGTGGCCGAATTTCAATCTGCTTCTGAGACGACCGGAGGGTCTTTGGAGGTGGCGGTTACTGCTCAAGACGAGATTATTGACCTCTGGAGCAATGATGCGATTATGGTTACCGATCATAAAGCGCCAATCTCTCGCCAAGACCTGGAGGTTGATAGCCAGGAAGCTGTAGATATCTTCGCGGAAGATGAAGCTGTCGCTACGTGTCTTCGGCCCAGGACAGATTCCATTCGACCTCTTGCAGAGATGTGGCTACAGTACGCCAATCGGATTTTGACCTGGCGCCTTAAACTCCAGGGTTGCTCCAATGCTGGGAATTCCAGGCCGTACCTCTACCTCAACGCACAGACTGGGGAGCTAATAGAATTCCCTTGAGGATAGGTCACCGCCCAACACCGCGTGCAGTGGACGGCGGGGAGTGTTGATCCTGCATAAGAGATTGCGGCCCTGTGCGCTGCCAATACTAACCAAAGGAATTAGACGGATGGATTCCATCGGCCCTTAGTGCGCTGGAACCAATGCGTCCAATACCGTTCTCACTTGAAATCGCCTTATCATAAAGAAACCTCCTTCATTGAGAAGGAGGTTTTCTCGTGTTCATTACGGCTGCCTTGTTGCGATCGCCGCGCCGTTCTGTAGGAAGAGTCGTTTCTGTAAAGCAAAGGCGACGTTCACCAGGCCGATCATCACCGGGACTTCAACCAGCGGCCCGATGACCGCGGCAAACGCCTGGCCGGAGCCGATTCCGAATACGGCAATCGCGACCGCAATCGCGAGTTCAAAGTTGTTGCTGGCCGCGGTAAAGGAGAGAGTCGTGGTCTGGCGGTAGTCTGCACCGATGAGTTTCCCCATCCCAAAACTGATGAGAAACATAAACACAAAGTAGATCAACAAGGGGATGGCGATTCGAATCGCATCGATGGGGATCGTGACGATCAGGTTGCCTTTCAGACTGAACATTGTGACAATGGTGAACAAAAGGGCAATCAGCGTGAGCGGGCTGATCTTTGGAATGAATCTCTTGTGATACCAGTCCCTGCCCTTGAGGCGGATCAACACAAACCGGGTGAGGAAGCCGCCGGCGAAAGGAATCCCGAGATATATCAGCACGCTCTTTGCGATTTCACCGATCGTGATGTGCACGATCGAGCCGCTCAGGCCGAACCACGTGGGCAGGACGGTGATGAACACGTAAGCGTAGATGCTGTAGAAGAAAACCTGAAACAGGCTGTTGAACGCCACCAACGCCGCGGCATATTCCGTGTCGCCTCTGGCCAGTTCGTTCCATACAATGACCATTGCAATACAGCGCGCCAGGCCGATCAGGATCAGGCCTGCCATATATTCCGGATAGCCGCGCAGAAAGAGGATCGCCAGGGCAAACATCAGGATGGGGCCGATCACCCAATTCTGAATCAGAGAAAGTCCCAATACTCTCCAGTTGCGGAACACGTTGCCCAATTCCTCATAATGTACTTTGGCAAGCGGCGGATACATCATCAGGATCAATCCGACGGCGATGGGGATATTCGTCGTGCCCACGGATACGGAGTGGTTGAATGAATCGACCGCGGCCGGAAGAAGAATCCGAGGCCGATGCCTGCCGCCATGGCAACGAAAATCCACAGCGTCAGGTAGCGATCCAGAAACGATAATCGGGGCGATTTGGCCTGAAGCATTTTCGCCTCGGCGTTGGATACCATGTTATGCCTCCACCGTGTTCTATATTTCTAGGTTCTCTGCGTCTTCTTGTTGGACGGCCGGAAAGCGCCTTGTCTGGAAACCATTGCGACATCGCGGCCTGGGATGACTTGAATATCAGCATTGCATTTGGGGCAGGGACATTCCTTATTTGCGTGCCGGTGCGGTATCTCCACGCGCAGGCCGGTCGCGGTATGCATTGCATCCAGGACAGAATAGATCTCCGGCTTGATGACGTGGTAATACACATTCCAGCCATCCTGCCGATCCGTCAGGAGGCCGGCCTCGCGCAACACCATAAGATGCTGGGAGATGTAGGCCTGGCGAAGTCCGAGCATGGCTTCCATGTGGCAGACACATTGTTCGCCGTCTCTCAGGATCTCCAGTATGGACAGCCGGACAGGATGAGCCAGGATTTTGAATAGATCGGACTGGGATCTGTTAACTTTATTTATATTCATTTCTCTGAATATGATTATAAGCCAACTGCCACCGCTCCTGGCAATGACTATTTCATCAGATTTGAATGACGATCATCACCTTTGTGGGTGACCTTCACGACTGGGAAAACTCATTTCCCAGTTTATAGGCTCGCTGCGGATATCTTTGCCGGAAGGCATCGTTCGCTACAGACATGACGTAAAAGCAACCATGCTCTGCTTTCTTGATCCCGGGATACCGCAGTCCCCACTCAGCGATGAGTTCAACCTGCTGCGGGTGGATGAGGCGCCCTATTACAGATGCCGGCAAGTGCAATCTTACGCCTCGTCCTTTCCTCCTTCGGCGCTGTCCCTATGATAAACTTGCTCCGCAGTCACTGCCAACAGCTTACTGGTCACTAGTTACTGGTCACTGGTCGCTGCTCACTGAACATGCAATTCACCCCGCTTGAGATCCCTGACGTAGTCCTGGTGGAGCCGCGCGTCTTCGAAGATCCGCGCGGGTTCTTTCTCGAAAGCTACCATAAAGGACAGTTTGCCGCCGCGGGCTTGCCGGTGGATACCATGGACTTTGTGCAGGACAATCACTCCGGTTCTCGCAGGGGCTCGCTGCGCGGCTTGCACTACCAGATCCGCCAGCCGCAGGGAAAGTTGGTGCGGGTGATCGTGGGCGAGGCGTTCGATGTGGCCGTTGACCTCCGCCGCCATTCGCCGACGTTCGGCAGGTGGGTTGGCTGCAGCCTCTCGGCGGAGAAAAAGAACCAGATTTGGATCCCGCCCGGATTCGCGCACGGCTTCTACGTGGTTAGCGAGTGGGCCGAAATACTATACAAGGCAACGGACTACTACGCACCGCAGTGGGAGCGCTCGCTGCTCTGGAACGACCCGGCGCTTGGGATACAGTGGCCGCTTCAGCCCGGCGCCGAGGGACCCGTGCTGTCCGATAAGGATCGCAACGGCACACCCCTGGCGCAGGCCGAGGTCTATGATTGAGGATTGAAGATTGATGATAGAGGATTGTTCATTTTCAACTGAAGTTGCAGGTGTTCCCGTTTCGCGAACACTCCCCACTCTACAATTCACAATCTACAATCTACAAATCTACAATCCAAAATCTAACATCCTATGCACAATGTCCTAGTCACCGGCGGGGCCGGATTCATCGGTTCGAATTTTCTGCGGCATCTGCTGCGGGTCGAGCCGCAGGCGCGCGTGGTGAACCTCGACGCACTCACCTACGCCGGCAGCCTGGAGAATCTAAAAGACCTGCCCGAAGCGGACCGGTACACCTTCGTCGAAGGAAACATCTGCGACCGCGGCCTGGTGAACGATCTGCTGCGCCAACATCGGATCGACACGGTTGTGCATTTTGCCGCCGAGTCCCACGTGGACCGTTCCATCCTCAGCCCCGAACCCTTCTTCCGGACCAACGTGATGGGCACCTTTACCCTGCTGGAAGCCGCCCGCCAGTTCTGGATCGTAGAGTCGGCGCTATCTCTGGAGAAGGTCCGCTTTCATCACGTTTCCACCGATGAGGTCTACGGCTCGTTGGCGCCCGGCCGGGCGGCCTTTTCGGAGACCACGCCCTATGCTCCGAATTCCCCGTATGCGGCCTCCAAGGCCTCCAGCGATCACCTTGTGCGCTCCTACGGCCACACCTATGCCATGCCCGTTACCATTTCCAACTGCTCCAACAACTATGGCCCCTTTCAGTTTCCTGAAAAACTGATCCCATTGATGATCCTGAATGCGCTGTCGGCGAAGCCGCTGCCGGTTTATGGAGATGGGCAGCAGATCCGCGACTGGCTCTATGTCGAAGATCACTGCGAGGCGATCCATGCGATCCTCGTCAAAGGCCGGCCCGGCGAAACGTACAACATCGGCGGCGGCAACCAGCCCGCCAACCTGACGATCGTCGAAACCATCTGTGATATGCTGGATGAGCTGCGTCCCCGCTCCGGCTTTCATCATGAGCTGATCCAATTCGTGACCGACCGTCCGGGGCATGACCGGCGCTACGCGATGGACATCGCCAAGATCCGCAGGGAGCTGGGCTGGACGCCCCGCCATTCGCTAGCCGACGGCCTCCGCGACACGGTGGAATGGTTCCTGTCTCATCCCGAGTGGACCGCCGCCATCCAAAAGCAGCAGGAATATCAACACTGGATAGATAACCAGTATGGCAAAGGGTAAATTGGGAGTCGGTAGATTGGTACCGACGTATTTCATGGGATCTCCGAATTTTCAGATAGGGCGGGTGTTTTTCCCGCCCTATCTGAAAATTCGGATTGCTCCCTCCCATGGGGAGGGGCCGGGGGTGGGGTGTTGTGAGCAGATACATAGAATGGAAATCGGTAAATTAGGAGCGGGAATCTTTGGTACATCTTAAGAAGGGCACCTGCACGTCAGCCCTGGGTCGGAGGTTGAAAAAATGAAAGGCATCATCCTCGCCGGTGGACACGGCACCCGGCTCCATCCCCTGACACTGCCGATCAGCAAGCAGCTCCTGCCGGTCTACGACAAGCCGATGGTGTATTACCCGCTGTGCATGCTGATGCTGGCAGGCATCCGTGAAATCCTGGTCATCAGCACGCCGGAAGACCTGCCGCTGTTCCGCCGCCTGCTCGGTGACGGAACCCAGTGGGGACTGCGCTTCACCTACGCGGAACAGGACCAGCCAGCGCGGCCTCGCCGACGCCTTTCGCGTGGGGGCGGACTTCATTGCCGGCCAGCCGGTCTGCCTGATTTTGGGCGACAACATATTCTTCGGACAGGGTCTGCCGGACGTCCTGCGCCGCGCCGCCGCTTTGACGGAAGGCGCGCTGGTGTTTGCGTACACGGTGCGCGACCCCGAGCGCTACGGCGTGGTGGAGTTCGACGCAAACAAAAAAGTGCTGAGCCTGGAGGAGAAGCCGGCCCACCCCAGGTCGCATTACGCCATGCCGGGCATCTACTTCTACAATTCGCAGGTGGTGGACTCGCGGGTGGCATGCGGCCCTCCACGCGCGGAGAGTTGGAGATCACGGACCTGAACCGCATCTACCTCCGACACGGCCAGTTGCGCGTCGAGACCTTGGGCCGCGGCGTGGCCTGGCTGGATGCCGGTACCCATAAGTCGCTGCACCAATCGGCCGGTTTTGTGCAGGCCGTGCAGGAACGGCAGGGCATGATGATCTGCTGTCCCGAAGAGGTGGCCTTTGAGATGCAGTACATCACGGCCGAGGAACTCCGGGCGTTAGCCAATAAGATGGCGGATAACGCGTATGCCGCCTATCTCAGGCACCTTGCGGACGAACAACAGTGAGCATCCTCCTATTGGGCAGGAGCGGCCAGCTCGCGAGCGAACTGGCGCGCTGCCTCCCGCCGCTGTCCTTGTCCGGCGAGGTGACGGCCGTCGATTACCCGGAAATAGACCTGGCTAAACCTGACCGCGTGCGGGAAATAGTACGGCAGAACAAACCACAAATCATCATCAATGCGACAGCCTACACGGCGGTGGATAAGGCGGAAAGTGAGCGGGATCTGGCCTACACGGTCAACGCGACCGCGCCGGGCGTGCTCGCCGAGGAAGCGAAGGCCCTGGGGGCAATCCTGATCCACTATTCGACCGATTACGTTTTCGATGGGACGAAGGGTGAACCCTACATTGAAATGGATGTGCCTCATCCCCTGAATGTTTACGGGAGCAGCAAGCTGGCCGGCGAGCAGGCCGTTCAACAGGTCGGCGGCGATTACCTCATCCTGCGGACCGCCTGGGTTTACGCTACTCCGCCTGGAGGCAACAGCTTCGTGACGAAGGTTCTCCAGTGGTCGCGCCGGTACGCGACCCTGCGGATCGTGGACGACCAGATTTCAAACCCCACCTGGGCGCGCGCTCTGGCGGAGATCACGGGGCAAATTCTTTCCGCGGGCGAGGATTCGGTTCGGGAACGCAGCGGGCTGTATCATCTGGCCGGGGATGGATACGCCAGCCGGTTCGAGTGGGCCGGGCAGATCCTGAAGCTCGATCCGCAGCCGCAGGAGCAGACTGCAAAGGACATATTGCCGGCCTCGACCTCGGAATTTCCCGCGCCTGCGAAGCGACCTCTGTTTTCAGCGCTGTATTGTGATCGGTTCTCAGAGACCTTCGGCCTGCGTTTGCCTGACTGGATGAAGGCCCTGGAATCGGCAATGAGGCCTGCATAAACGTTTTCCAGTTATTGTAGAATCGGCCCATGCCCGCCAAAGCAAAAATAGCCCCTGAAGAAAAGCTCGGCCTGGAACGGATCGTGTTCTTCAGCGACGCGGTGATGGCGATCGCCATCACCCTGCTGGCGCTGGACGTCCGCGTGCCCGATATCAACCCCTCCACGGCGGTCGCGGAACTGCCCGGGCAATTGCTTGCCATGCGGCCCGTCCTGCTGACGTTCTTCATCAGCTTCATGGTCATCGGGATCTACTGGATCTCGCATCATCGCTATTTCCGATATATCAACCGATATGACTCGCGCCTGATCCTCCTGAACCTGATGTTCCTGTTCTTCATCATCTGTATGCCGTTCCTGGCGAACATGCTCGGCCGTTATACTTTTGTGCCGATTGTCTTGATAGCCTACACGCTGGCGATTGCTGCCCTGGGACTATCCATGGCGCTGATCTGGGTATATGCCTCGTACAAGCGCCGCCTGCTCGTGGATGATATAGACGAGGAGACCATTCGGACAACCCGCATCCGGCTGTTCGTGGGGCCGGCGATGTTCCTGGTGGCGGTGCCGTTCGCCTACGTCAGCAGCACGGCCGTGATCGTCGTCTGGTGGCTGTCGCCTTTCGTGGTGCTGCTCGTGATGCGTTTGGTCAGCCGAAAGCCTGAGACGAATCGGACAGGCCGCAAATGATCGATAGGATTTTCAACGCCTGTGTCGCGCTGTTGGAGTATGGTGCGAACGCATTGGGGATCACGTACAAAGCGATCAACGTCTGGATCTTTGTGATCATCTGGCCGATTCTCACCGCGGCCCTGATCGTGATTGTCGTCGTGCAGCAAATCAGGATCAGGCAATTGCGTCGAAAATAGAAGCGGCGCTCTTCCCCCTTAGATTTCAAACCTGGAGAATGAACGGCTGCGCTGCACTATGTGCGCCAGCGCGTAATACGCTGCGGCAATTGCTCAACCCCCCACTCGCGGCAGATTTCTTTCAGCTCTTTCCGGGCGCCTCGCCATTCCAGGTCTGCCAGCTTCTCTTTGAGCGGGACGTCCAGTCTCAGCGTCGCCAGCCTGCGATAAAGCAGCGCCTCCTCCTGGCGGGCAGCCAGGCTTTCGGCCAGACGCGCGGCGCGTCCGGAGCCGAGTGCCCACTTCTCCGGATTAGCCGGTATCGACTCGATATGCTTATAGCGGGCGAGCACAGCCGAAGCAGACTTTGCCCCCCAGCCCGGGATGCCGGGAAAGCCGTCAGCGCTATCGCCCACCAGCGCCAGCCAGTCCGGGATGGACTGCGGTGCTACGCCGTACTTCTCAACCACGCCGGCCTGGTCGAGGACAATCTCCCGCCGTCGATCCCAACAGACCACACGCTTGCCCGATACCAACTGCGCCAGATCCTTATCCGGCGAGCAGATGACGACCTGTTTAACCGGCGTCTCCTTCTTGAAACGTTCGGTGGCGGTGGCTATCGCATCGTCGGCCTCGAATTCCACCATCGGCCAGACAACCAACCCCAGCGCGGCGACGGCCTGCTCGGCTAGAGGGAACTGCGCCATGAGCGCCGGGTCGACGCCCGCCCCCGTCTTGTATCCGGAATAGAGCTTGTTGCGGAACAACTCGATAACGTGGTCGAAGGCCACCCCGACGTGCGTCGTGCCGGGAGTCCCCAGCAGCATCAGCAGGCTTCTCAATAGGCCCACGGTCGCACCGACCTCGCGGCCGTCCGGCGCCTTCTTGGGAGGGGCGCCGAAGAAATTTCGGAACAGCTCGTACGTGCCGTCGACAAGGTGGATCTTCATCGCTGGGAACCGCTTTCGCCTGAATATACCATGAGGCGATTACCAAAGATTTCGGAAGTCTCCCAGACTTCCGAAATCTGTGCTGTGCCGCGGAGTTTTTCAGCGTCTCGGAATACCCAATATGACGACCTCACCGCTAGGAAGCCGCCGGGGCCGCGTACAACTCCAGATAGCCGCAGTTGGTGCAGCGATAGTGAAATACCCTCAAGGGACCGCCGGCCGGCATCACCAGCACCTCCGCATGCGTTTTCTTGCTGCTAAGCAATCCCTTGTGCTCGCGGACCTCCACCTTCCACCACTTGTTGATGGATGCCAGCTCGGAAACGGGGTCCCCTTCGGAGACGATCTCATCGGTGACGAAAACGCCTGCATCCATTGCGCCTCCGCACTTGGGGCACCTGGTGGGAGGGTTGAAATTCTCTGGCATGGGCTCTCTCCTTTGGTTCCGATGTCAGCTTAAAGTAAACAACCTTACCATTAAGTCACGCGGAATTGGAATGCTATAATATTTTGCGGGTTCGCAAAGTTATCCTATCCGCTCACACTCTGCCAGGGACGTTCCCGAAAAAACGGACGCATGCAGGGTGATCTACCCTGCATGCGTCCGTTTTTCGGGATTCTTCGTCCCAAACTGAAAGGTTGGGACGAAGCTGTGAATGAGTACCCGCTAACCACAACACAAGTGTCCCCATGCCATCCCGAAGAGATTTCCTGAAAATTGCTGTGATCGGCGCCGGGGCATTGCTCTTGAATCGCGATGCACCCAAGCCGGTATCCACTGCGCACGTCCGCGGCGTCGCCAATCTGCCGAAGGCGCCCAGGACACTTTGCTTCGTGCTGTGGGATCATCAACTGGCGCGCTATCACTACATGCCGCGCAACCTCAAGAATCCCGTCCCCGAAACCTGCCCGCTTTATTCCGGTGCGGTCAATCCGGTAACACCTGCGTGGGAAGCCTATTGGCGGGGTATCCTGCATCTGTGCAACCCGACCGTGAGCGATGCCGATTTCGAAGGCTCCTGGAACAGCCTGACTGCCTCCAACCGGGCATTCACGAACGGCACGGGTCCGGCCACCGGCAACTTCGCCCTTCACAGCCTCACCTGCGGAGGCGCGACCCATGAAATGGTCACCGGCATTCCGGAGGGTCAGCACATGCGCATCTACACGCTGAACAGTCGGAAGGCTCCGCCGCCGGTCCCGGCCAAAGCCGACGACATCGACATCACCCGGCATTTCTTTGCAACCACCGGAAGCAACGTCCTGCTTCCGGACGGCAGCTATGCCGTGTACGGTTTTCCGCAGTTCGAGAACTGCATCGTCCCGCTGGTCAGCCCCGCGGACACGGACCTGATCGATGTATCGAGGATCAAGGTCGTCTCGGCGGTGCAGCGGCCGTATAACCCGTAATCAAGTAGCCCGCCAGGGGCGTTTGCCGATCCCTGGCTCCTGGACGGGGTGGAGCACAGGTTTGACGCGGCTTGCGAAATGTTGTATAATACAATCAGTTGAACATATACTCAATTGTTTATATGGATGAGCCTGCATGCCATTTGCTGTCCTCAACGAACACTCTGCCGCACATGTCGCCGAATTGTTCCGTGCATTCAGCGATACCAGCCGGGTGCGCATCGTATCTGCGCTGGTGGATGGCGAGAAAAATGTCGGCAGGCTTGCGGAACTTATCGGCGTCAGTGATTCGGCCATCTCGCACCACCTGCGCGGTTTGAGACAGATGCATCTGGTTACGGCCCGGCGCGACGGCAAGGAAGTCTTCTATACCGTGGACGATCCGCACGTTATCGCATTATTCCAACAGGGCGTGGAGCATGTTCAGGATCAGCGCTAAGCTGCTTGCGACGCGGAGTCTGAAAGGGCTGATACTGCTCTCGGCTGCCGTCAGCCTGGCGATGCATTTCTCAAGCGAAAGCCTGATAGTTGATTCGATTTCAACCGATGCTTCCCAGGCCGGCGAATGGCTTGATCCGAATGAAGAGCATCAGGTTGTGCCGGCTTCCGTACAGGCGCTCGGCCCCCTCAGCGGCGGGGCTCCGTCTTACAGCGCATTCTGCCCTTTCTGCATCGCGCCGCTGTTAGCGCCGCTGCTGCCTCCCCCCAAGTCCTTCTGAAATTCAAACGGTCCATGTAATAACCGCAGGACGGCGCAGCCGTTCCTATTCGTCGTGCTTAAACGTGGAGTCATATGGCCTCAAAATTCGATGAAACCATTATGCAGGGTTTGACCGAGCAGATTGCCCGTGAACGCCTGGCGTCGGACGGGTATAACGAACTGCCCAGCGCGAAAAAACGCACCTTCTGGCACATCCTGGCGGAAGTCATGCATGAGCCCATGTTCCTCCTGCTCATTGCGTGCGGCCTGTTGTATCTGCTTTTGGGCGACCAGGCGGAAGCCCTGATGTTAATGGGATTCGTGGTCGTGATCATCGGGATTACTTTTTACGAGGAACAAAAGACGGAGCGGGCACTGGAGGCATTGCGCGACCTATCCAGCCCGCGCGCATTGGTGATCCGGGACGGCCGGCAGCAGCGCATTGCAGGGCGGGAGGTGGTTCGCGACGACATCGCCCTGATTGCGGAAGGCGACCGCGTGCCGGCAGACGCCGTGTTGCTGTCAGGGAGCAATATCGTCGTGGACGAATCGCTCCTCACCGGCGAATCCGCCCCGGTGCGCAAAAAGAACTGGGATGGACGGCTCGAGATGGCGGACCCGGGCGGGGATGATCAACCCTTTGTCTATTCCGGAACGATGGTGGTCAAGGGCCAGGGCGTTACCCAGGTGCGCGCCACGGGCCCCCGGACGGAGATCGGCAAGATCGGCAAGGCGCTTGAGATATTAAAGCCTGAGAAGACTGACTTGAAACGCCAGATGGAGCGCATCGTACGGAATTTTGCCATCATTGGAATAAGTATGTGCGCGGCCGTGGTCATTGTCTTTGGGCTGATGCGCGGGGACTGGCTTCACGGCTTACTGGCGGGGATCACTCTGGCCATGGCGATGCTGCCTGAAGAGTTTCCGGTGGTGCTGACGATATTTCTGGCGCTTGGCGCCTGGCGCATTTCCCAGCGGCATGTGCTCACGCGGCGTGTGCCGGCCGTGGAGATGCTCGGCGCTGCCACCGTGCTGTGCGTGGACAAGACCGGCACCCTGACCCAAAACCGCATGACGGTAACTCGACTGGCGATCGGCGGGGAAACCCGGCCTGTCAACCTTGAACAAAGGAATTTGCCCGAGGCATTTCACGAACTGGTGGAGTTTGCAATTCTGGCAACGCCGGTTGATCCGTTCGACCCGATGGAAAAAGCCCTCAGAGAATTAGGAGGCCGCACGCTGATCAACACCGAACACCTGCATCGCGATTGGGTGCTCGTTCGTGAATATCCGCTTTCCGAAAAACTCCTCGCCATGTCGCACGTTTGGCGTTCGGCCGCCAAACGGGAACTCGTCATCGCGGCCAAGGGCGCGCCGGAAGCCATCGCAGACTTGTGCCATTTTGACGCCGGAAAGCGCGAGAGCCTCGAAGCGCAGACTTCCCGAATGGCTGACCAGGGGCTGCGTATCCTGGGCGTGGCGAGGGCGCATTTTCAAGCCTCCGATCTGCCGGATGAGCAGCACGATTTTCAATTTGAGTTCCTCGGCCTGCTGGGCCTGGCAGACCCGATCCGCCCGGAAGTTCCGGCCGCGGTTCAGGAATGCTATACCGCGGGCATCCGCGTGATCATGATCACCGGAGATTATCCGGGCACGGCTCGCAACATTGCCCGCCAGATCGGCCTGCGGCCTTCCGATCAATTGATTACCGGCCCGGAGCTTAAAAGGATGCCCGAAGCCGTATTGCAGGAGCGCATCCGGACCACCTGCATCTTCGCCCGGGTTATCCCCGAACAAAAACTGCGGATCGTGAACGCCCTTAAGGCCAATCATGAAGTGGTTGCCATGACCGGAGACGGCGTCAATGACGCGCCCGCGCTGAAAGCCGCACACATTGGCATTGCCATGGGAGGGCGCGGAACTGACGTGGCGCGTGAATCGGCGTCGCTGGTGCTGCTCGACGACAATTTCGCCTCGATTGTGGCCGCGGTCAGGATGGGCCGCCGCATCTTCGACAATCTGAAGAAGGCCATATCCTTCATCTTTTCAGTGCACATTCCCATCGCGGGCATGTCGCTCATCCCCGTCTTTTTTGGCTGGCCCCTGGCGCTGCTGCCGGTCCACGTTTTGTTCCTCGAATTGATTATCGATCCGGCCTGTACCATAGTCTTTGAGATGGAGCAGGACGAACACGGCATCATGCGGCGGCCGCCGCGCAAGCTGGATGTTCCGCTGTTTGGCCGTTCGATGATGTTGGCCGGTTTGATTCAGGGGTTGGGGGTGCTGGTGGTTGCGGCCGCCGTGTACGCCTTCGCCCTTATGCGGGGTTTGGGCGCAGGGGAAGCCCGCATGTTTGCCTTCGTCCTGCTCGTCATAGGCAACCTAGGACTGATCTTTGCCAATCGTTCGCGCGAATTGTCCATCCTGGCCTCACTGCGGACGGGCAACAAGGCGCTCTGGTGGGTCAGCGGCGGCGCCGTGTTCTTCCTGGCGTTGGTCCTGAGTGTCCCGATCTTGCGGGATGTGTTCAAGTTCGCGCCGGTTCATGTCGAAGAAGTGGGCCTGCTCGCATTGGCCGGCCTGGCGGTCATCCTGTCCGCGGAGAGCGTCAAATTCAGGTCCGTCCGGCGCATCATCCATGGAAACGGACCCGGGAGGCTGGAATGAGTCACATGGCGATTTTGTTCTTGCGCCTGATAGCACCGGGGTTGGCAATGCTATGGGCGCTATTGGAACTCGAGACCCGCGGCGCGAATCTATTGGGCTGGTACCTGCTGTTGATGGGGGTCGCCGGCTGCGCCGGGGCCGTGATCCTATATTGGGTTCGCAAGGAACCTGCCTCGCGGCCTGCCGGAGACGAGATCAGGATCGAGGAAGCGGGCGACCGGTCGATTTGGTTGATCGTGCCGGGAATACTGATCGCGTTCCTGGCCCCGCCGCTTGAGCTTCTGTATTTCTCCGGCATGCTTCCTCGCACCCTTTTGATGCAGGCTGCCGGAATAAACCTGGCGTTAGTCGGCACAATCCTGGCTGCCTGGGCGGTGATGGTCGTGCCGGGATCCTTTGCCGCTCGGGCGGGTGCAAGAACCGTGCGGCAACTGCCACGCAACGGACCCTATCGTCTGGTTCGCCATCCCGCCTGCTCGGGTTGTCTCTTCATTGCACTGGGCATCTGCGTTGGATATTCCAGCCTCAATGGGCTGCTGGCCATCGCCGTTCTGCTCCTGCCGGGCTTTGTGTTTCGGATCCAGAGGGAGGAGCGGTCAATGGCCAAACATTTTGGTAAACAATTTCGCGAGTATCGAGCCGCAACCGCGCGCCTGATACCCGGAATTTGGTAGGTCACCGGAAAAAGGATAGGGCGGGGTGAATTACCCCGCCCTATCCTTTTTCCGAAGGTGCAGGTGCTCATTCTGCGCGGTATTCTTCGGTCGTTCCCGCCTGATTGGTGGGAACGACCGGTGCCATGCTCATGGATACCGGGAAACCCTAATTTGAAGGTTGATCACGTCACGCTTATTTGTTGCCCAGATGGTTGACCGCTCCGGCGCCCGAGATATGCTGGGTCACGCTGGCTGAGCCGTAATAGTTGACCGAACCCGCGCCGGAGACGTCCGCGTTCAACTCAGTATCCGCCCAAACCGTCGCGGTTCCCGCGCCGCTGATCGTGACGTCGGCAGTCTTATCGTGCAGCTCCGACCCCTTGAAATCGCCGAAACCGGAGATGCGCAGATTAAGATCCTCGGCCGTGCCGGCGGCAGTCACGTTTCCCGCGCCGCTCAGGCGGACGTCCAGATTCTGGACGACGATGTTGGTGAGCATGACGTTGCCCGCTCCGCTAAGTGAGAGGATCAGGTCGTCCGTCTTGAGGCCGTCGATGGTCAATTCGCCTGCGCTGGAGAATGTCACCTGCGCCAGGTCCTTGACGGTGATATAGATTTTCACCGGCTGCGTCGGATTGACGTGCTGCCCATTGTCGGACCTGTAGAAGATGTCGAGCGTTCCGTTCGTCACCTCGGTTTTGATGCCCGGGAGAACGTTGTCTTCCGCCTGCACCTGCACCGATTCCGCGGCGCCCTGCTTGACGAACGCCTGCGCCGGATAATCCACCTTGATCGCCAGGAAATCCTTGACGTCGCGCGCCTCGGTCACCACCCGGCCCGAGCCGGGCACGCCCGGTCCAAAGTAAACATCCCCGTTCGGGGATAGGAAATACGTGGGTTGTGTCCAGCCCAGTTTGGGCGCATATACGATCGCCAGCGCCGCGCCGCCCACAAGGACAATAGCCGTCAGCACCGACATGTATTTCCAGAATGGGCGGAGCATCAGTCCGAGGCCGGCGGCGATAAGCAGGAAGGGCCAGATGTGAGTCAGCGCCCACAGGTTCGATGCGGGGATTGTGCCGATACTGATGAGCAGCCAGATCACGCCGGCTGCAATCAGAAATAAAGGTCCGAACCAGGAAACTCTGCGTTCCATGTGCAATCCTCTCTCAACTGGTTGGCGGCAGGCTTTCGCCCGATGAAGGTGGCTCAGCTGACGGCGGCTCAGTGGAAGCTGTCTTTTTCCGGCCCAGGATCCCAGAGCGCGACAGAATAAGATAAATGCCCAAGCCAATCAGCAGGACGGGGAAGGCAATGCTGCGCAGTCCCAAAGGATTGCCCGCCGCGAAGATCAGCTCGAAGAATGCGCCGAAGATAATGAAGAGGATCAGCCCGGTCTTCATCACACGCAGCCCCGCCTGCTTGCGCTCTTCGATGCCGGAGTACATGCCCATAATGAAGATTCCCAGGCCGACGAAGATGATGATCAGCGTCCACCCGTACGACCAGGATTCCCAGTAATGCGTGACGTTCTGAAAGAACAATAACAGGCCGATCCCGGTGATGATGCTGCCCGGAATGGCCAACCCCGCCACGCTTTTTCCTCCGGCCAACATCCCTACGAAGAACATGGCGCCCACCCCGATCACGATGAACGGCCACAGAAATGACCATACCCCCGAATTGCCAAATATCTGGCCGGCGAGGGACAATAGCCCAAAGACGATGAGTAGCGCGCCGCCGACGATGGCAGCCGTGTTGGAACGATGTGTCTCCATATTAAATCTCCTTTCAAAGCGGTTTACGGACGGCGGGGAAAAAAGTGTCTTGCATCCGGCCAAACCGCTGTCACGGATTGAGTTGCCAGGCATCCTGCCCCTGCTATAGTCTACGACAATAACGGACGGAAGGCACCCCACTCCGGGAGAGTTCTGCCCTGGTCAAGTGGATAGGTGGGAACTCCCCCAGAGGCGGTGCGGAATTTCAGGCAGCCATGATAGAGTAACTGCAGAGTTCCAAAAACAAGGAGACTGTGATGGATTCAAAATCCGAAGGCATTATCGCGATCCTCGCCGCCATGCTCGTGCTCTTTAGCGCCATGTGGGATGCGCGCATTTCGATCGGGCTTTCCGTCGTTGCCCTGCTGGGCCTCGGGTTGTATAAGTTGGTGCAAAAAGGCGTCCGGCGCGGATGAGGCTCGGTTCAAAGGAAGAAAATGAATCGTAAGCAGCTCGTCGTGCTGTTTATCCTGTTGTGCGTCTACGCCCTGTGTGCCTTCTTGACGTATGCGTTCTTCATCGACCAACTCGCCGCCACGGCGGGACTCCCCGCGCCCAATATGGGTGCTTCAAACGGGATGTTTGCGCTCGCCAGTGCCGGCATCGTTCTGGTTATCTACGGATTGCTTGGCCTGGCGGGCTATTGGTTTGCGCGCAAGCTCGATCTGCCGGGCATCTTCAGCCTCGATGGAAATTGGCGGCGGTGGGTGCTCATCCCGCTCGTCCTGGGTCTGATCTGCGGGCTGATCCTTGTTATCGGAGATGCCCTGTTTGCGCCCATCAATGGCTTTGGCCGTCTCGTGCACCCCGGATTCCCCGTCTCGATCCTGGCCTCCCTCAGCGCCGGCATCGGCGAAGAGGTTGCCTTCCGCGGATTTGTCTTTGGGCTGTGGGGCTTCATCCTCAATTGGCTCTTCAAGCGCTTCCGTGGACGTACTGCGGCATTATGGGTCGCCAATGGCATCGCTGCGCTGGCTTTCGGAGCGGGTCATCTTGGGACCGTCGTTGTCCTGACGCATGCCACATCCCTGGCTCAGCTAAGTCCTGTTTTGCTGATCGAGATCTTCCTGCTTAATGGGATCGTCGGCCTGGTTGCCGGCGAGCGTTATATGAAGGATGGCCTCGTCGCCGCCGCGGGAGTCCACTTTTGGTCGGATGTGGTGTTTCACGTCATGTGGAGTTTGATCTAATAACGCGGGGTATTTCCTTGCAATATGTCATGAAACAGCCGGAAACGTGGCTCACTACCGAGTCAATCTGCGACTTTGTCCTGTAAAGGCTCTGTTCCTGATGAAGTGAAGACCTATCGTTGACGGGTTCTTTTTTGGGGAGAGTATTTTTCAAGGAAGATTTTGAACTCTTTCAAATGTCCCAGTGCTTGCGACCATCTCCTGATTAGATGGATTTTAATTCGATTATTGTTGGCTACCATTACAGCCTGGTCCAGTGATTGTTGATCATGCCAAAAGTAGTAGGATGCTAATCTGTCCCTTACAGATTCAGTGGGCGATATTGCTCTTAGGATTCCCGTTGCAAGCTTGATGTCAACGATGTCCGTTATTGGATCCTCTCCGACAGAAAGGGGGCCGGGTGGAAACTCTACAATATGCTTCGTATCCGGATGAGTGAAGTATCGACCTTTTTCGTGAAAGCCGATTTCTTCCATTGCCGCCCTGATCTTCTTGCGATCGGCAAAATTGACATTTACCAAATCTACATCTGCCGAAACGTATTTGTTGAGTGAATAGATTGATACGGTTGCGCCTCCCGATAATACTACCGTAATTCCTTTCTCGCGCAAGTGAGACTGCACATAGGCCGCGACCTCGGCTTGTGTCATATTTTTTACGGGTTTCATAAGATCTTACCGCGCCGCCGGGGCCTGCGCCTGTTCATGACAAGTCTGTCCCTTTCGTCTTCCGGATAAAACGAGAGTGCTTTTTCCAATATTGCTTTTAATTCTTTTAGGAAAGGGTATCGCGGGTTGAACGCGTAGATACGCGTTCGGCCCTTGGTCTGGCTGGCCAGGATGCCGCCGGCTTCCAATTTGTCTAATTGGTTCTGAACTGCATAAAGACCGGTCCCGAAGCAGCGGGATATTTCTCTTGCATAGCCTTCACCGCGCGCCGCAATGAAAATCAAGACTTTCTCGGAACTCTTGGATCCAAGCAGAGGCTCTAACATGGGTTTGGGAATCCTTGCCGACTAAGTCGCATGACCAATTGTTTTGGTCATATGACCAATAATTTTGGTCATTATATCATAGTGCGCCGGAATCAATGCTCATGAAACCCCGTAGAGTATTGCGTGAGTGTCAATCCTGTTTCCAGAATTCTTCAATTCGCCAGAGGATAACCAGCCGCCACCCATGCCTGGAGTCCCCCGGTCATAAACGTCACCCGCGTGAATCCCGATTGCTTCAACAGAGCCGCACCCTGCTGGCTGCGCGCGCCCGAATGGCAAATCACGACGATGTCCTTATCGCGCGGCAGTTCGTTAAGCCGGTCCTGCAATTGATCCAACGGGATCAGAATACTCCCCGCAAGGTGCCCCTGGTCCCACTCCGCCTGCGTCCGCACGTCGACGAAAAGCGCCCCCTGCTGGTACAGGTCGTGAGCCTGTCCCACCGGGACCTCGGAGGGCAGGGCGGTCTTCGGACTCCTAGGACGGAGCAGCAGAAAGGCGGCGCCGATCACGACCACAAGCCCCAGGCCGATCCACAAACCCGTCAGCTTTGACCGGCGAGCCTCATGGGGGCGGTGAGATACATGGCGTTTATTGGGCATGGTTCGTTTCCTTGGCTGCGATTATTTCCAGTTTCACTATACAACTCCGCCCTCCTCGTGACAAGTGACATTATTCACAAATTAGCAAACGACGCAAACGACCCCTTCCCCCTAAATCCTTAATATAAAACAGCCCGTCAGATGCGTGATTGCATCCAACGGGCTGGAATAAGGAGGGTGTCGTCTCTTAGGATTTCGTTTCGACACCCATGCTGCTCAACTCATCCGGCTTGATGTTGGCAACGAGCAGCCCCGCGCCCGAGGCGGCGAGGACTACGGGTAAGCCGACGATGACTGCGAGAACAACCATAGCGTACTCCTTCTACTAAGTCGCTTCAGGGCTCGAAAGGTTGCGTCCTGGAGTGGCGTTATCGTGACCGTGATATGAAGCCGGCGGCCCGCTTGCCGGACCTTTTGTGCCTCATGTTGCCTTGATCATAATTCCCCGAGATGTCAATCCGATGAAGAAGTTGTGTGCAAATTGTGTTTTGCCCGCGCACTCTCGTCCTGCGAGGGTCGGGAACTAATCCGGCAAGCAGCCGCCGAAGATCCCCGATCGGCGAAGCGAATTCCCGATTTATCAATCAACCCATCAACCAATTTCCTCGCTCACGGCAGCCAGCTAACGGTTCCGGCCAGCCCTCCAACATCGCCCACCAGCGTGGTCGAGCCGGTGCCGTCCATGTTCATCACGAACACGCCGGTCCCGCTGTAGCTTGCAATGTATTTTTTGTCGGGCGAAAGGCTGGCATACAAGCCGACCGCCGCAATGTGCGTCAGTTGAGTAGGTGTGCCGCCGCCGATCGGCGCCGACCACCAGTCCGAGGGGACCGTGTGGGCGTACGCGGCCGTAACGCCGAACAGGCGATCCACCCAGTTCGGTTGGTAGGGTTGGGTTGGGGAAACGGCGCTATAAAGTACCGACTTATCGTCGGGCGTAAAGAAGGGTGCATCGATGATCGGCGGGACGTAGAGTCCGGTCAGCTGCACCTGATATGCGCCCGTCCCATCCGCATTGGCGACGAAGAGCTGGTTGGTGCCATCCACGGGGCTGAGCGTCACGAACGCCAGCCGTGCGCCGTCGCCCGAGAGCCTGGGCCAATAGGCCTGGTCCGCGATCTTTTGAGGCTGCCCACCCGGATAGGCCATCCGATAGATCTCATAATAGGCGAAATGCTGGCCTGGAAGTTTGGGCGGTGCATTGTAATCCACCTGTGCATAGTAAACATACTTGCCGTCCGGCGACCATACCGGTTCGTAGTATTGAAGGCCGGAGGAGGGCGGGGTAAAAAGTAATTGCGGCGGCTGGGAGCCGTCCAACGGCATGGTGTAAAGACCCTGCTGGCTGTTGCCGCCGCTGCTGTTGTTGGCCCGCGGCGGCAGGTAGGCCATGATGAGCTGCTTGATGTCCGGCGAAACGCTCACAAAATCGATCCACGAACCGTTCTGGCTCTGAAAGATTGTGGTGACGTTCCCGCTGGTGAGATCGAGGGCCTGAATGCTCTGGGTCAATGAATTCTGAGTCTGTGCAGACGTCATGTAGACCAGCGTTCCCGTCAGCTGCAGGCTCGACCAGGTAACCGGAATGGACGATGTCGGCAGCGCCGGATTCCCTATGTTGGATTTTTGGGGCGGACTGGCAGGAGAAGGCAATGCCGCCCCTGTTCCAGCCTGTGTCGGGGGGGTGGATTGAGCGGCTTGACCGGTATCAATGGAACAGCCGCTCATCAGCAGACCGGCGATGAGCAGCCAGCGGCAGGCGGATTTCATTAACATGTTCACCATTTCTTTCGAAGGATCAGGGCAGCCAATTGACCGTGCCCGGTATGCCACCGATATCATTGACCACGACGGTCAGGCCGGTTCCATCCGGCTTCATGACGAATACGGCGCCCGAACTATAACTGGCGACATACTGGTCATCGGGCGAATAGCTTCCAAAGAGTCCCATTGACTGGACGCGGGTCAATTGCTGCGGGGCGCCGCCGGCCAGAGGCACCGACCACCAATCCGAGGGAATGTTTCCATCCGCGGCTATGGATGACATGCTGTGGAAAACCGCATCCCACACTTTTGGCGCAGAAGAGTGCATCAGATCCGGAGCGCTGAAAAGAATGGACCCTCCATCTGCCGAATACATGGGGACGTCGATGATGGGGGGTACATAAGGGCCGGATAGCGGAACCTGCCGGGCCTGAGTTCCGTCCGCCGCCGCGACAAAGAGCTGATTGGTGCCGGTCTGGGGCTCGACGGAAACATAGACCAGCCGGCTGGAATCCGCCGAGAGTCTCGGCCATGCGGCGTGATCCACAAGCATTTCGATTCTTCCACTCGGAAAAGGCATCCGCATGATCGCAAAAGCATTGGAGGCCTGATAATTAATATATGTAAAGTAGATGTATCTCCCGTCAGGCGACCAGACCGGCTGAAAGTACTGGTCTTTGGGAGAAGCCGGAGGCACCAATAACCGCAGAGGCTGAGAGCCATCGACCGGCATGGTATAGAGGGTCTCCACGTTGCCCAATGGATCGCTTGCCGGAGGCGCATAGGAAATGACCAGTTGCTTCCCGTCGGGAGAAACTGCCGCGGCGTCCACCCAACCCTGACTCGGAGTCTGAAAGATGGTGGTGACGTTTCCCGTCTTCAGGTCGAGCGATTGAACATTCACCAACAGGTCGCCGCCTTTCGGAATGCCGGCCAGGTAGACAAGGCGTCCGGTCAAATTCAAATTTGCCCATGTAATCGGGATTTGCGACACCGGCTGCGCAGTTCCGGCAGCGGTTGGCTGTGGAGAGAAGGTCGGGGTCGGTAATCCAGGCGCGGCCAGAGACAAGGTCGGAACGCCAGTGGGTACAGGCGCCGGGGAGGAGATATTCTGAGTTACGTTTATCGAGCAGGAGGACAATACCAGGACGCACAGCAGCCACCCCGGTAGCCGGCGAATCTTGATCACGGCCTTTCTCCTCTTCTGGGTTGCATCGACTCAATCCCCTAATGGATCCAGCTTACGGAACCGGGTATGCCGCCCGTATCGTTCACCATTGCGGTCAGATTGCCTCCATCCGCATCCATAACAAATATGCCTCGTCCGGTATAGAGGGCAACATGCTGCCCGTCCGGAGCAGGGGTGGCGTCGAGCCCCAGGGCTGCAAGACGCGTAAGTTGAGTGGGCCTCCCGCCGTTCGCCGGGACGAACCATAGATCGGAGGGGACCACATGCGCAGAGGCGACCGTGATTCCAAAGAATTGATCGACCCAGGTGGGCGTGAGCGACGTGACCGGACTCGCGGCGCTGAAGAAGATCGTCCGGTTATCGGCGGAAAAGAAAGGCGCATCGATGATCTTCGGAATATATGGGCCGGAGAGAGTGACCTCATGCGAACCCGACCCATCGGCATGGGCAGCAAAGAGCCGGTTCGACCCGTCTACGGGATCCACGGATACATAAGCAAGCTGGGAACCATCCGGAGAGAGCCGCGGCCAAAAAGCGTGGTCCAGCAGTATTTCGATTTGCCCATCTGGATAAGCCATGCGGGACAGTTCATAATTCGGATACGTCTGGCCCGCCACTGTAGCCGCCGCTTTCAGGTCTACATGCGAGAAGTAAATATACCTGCCGTCCGGCGACCAGGTCGGTTGATAATAGAGATCGGCGCGGGTAGGCGGTGGAAGAAGCAGCCGCGGCTGCTGTGAGGCGTCCATAGGCATGGCGTAGAGCAGCTCCTGTCTCGATCCCGACGAAACGTCATCCGCGGCGGGCAGGTATTCCATCGCCAATTGTTTTCCATCCGGTGAAACGCTCACGAAGTCGATCCAATCGCCTGCAGGCGCGTCGAACACCGTGGTGATATTCCCGCTGGCGAGATCGAGGAGTTCCACATGGATGAGGGTGGCCATGCCGCCGTTGACCGAGCCAAAGCTTGACGTAATATAGACAAGCCCGCCCTGCAGATTCATGTTTCGCCACGTCACGGGAACCTTCTTGCGGGACTGCCCGGTCTGCGCAAGGTCGCTGCCGGTGGAGATCTGTTGAGATATGTCGATCGAACAGCTGCTCAATGCCAGCGCCATGACGATTACCCACCCGGGAAGGCTTCTTGCGGAAATCATTTTATGGCGCGGTCTTCGGCGCGAAAGTGCGGATGAAATTAACCAGATTCCAGCGATCGGTATCGGACAACGTTTGCTTCCAGGCCGGCATGGCCGAGCCCGGGAATCCGTTCGTGATCCAGTCGTAGAGCTGCGCGTCGGTGTGGACGCCGGGGACCGCGTGAATGGTCAGGTCCGCCGGACGCGGGATCAGCGTGCGACCGAGCGGCCCATCGCCCTTCCCCGACTCGCCATGGCAGACCACACAATGCCCTTCATATAAAGCTTTGCCTGCGGCGACGGATTGCGCATTCGGTGCGATGGGGTTGGCCTGGCTGTTCGCCGATGCAACCGGGCGCGTCGCGTAGAAGATTCCCGTTGCAACGAAAACCAGCGAAAGGGCGCCGCTCGAGCCAAGCCGGAACAGGCGGTTGCCTCCGAAAGGAACCATGGCCAGGGCGAACAGCAGGCCGTCCAACAGGATCAGTCCACCCGCCATGTTCGTAGTAGCCGCGCTTTCCCGATTGGCCCCCGGAGCAAGCACCGGGAAGTTGAAGTTCGCGAATGCATCGAACTTATTCTCACGGCGCACCACGGCTTGAATTTGCCACTGACCCGGCAGGCTGAGATAGCTCCCCTTGGTGATATACGTCCCGTTTCCCTGGGATAGCAATTGCGCCTCGGATGGAGGGACATTACTCTGGCTGGGCGTGAATCGCAGCAGCGCTTCCTTGACGGCCTGCACGGGCTGTCCGCCTGAAGCCAGCTTCAGCGTGAAGGTGTTCTGGCCCACCAGCCCCGGAGAGACATTGATTCCAATTTGAAGATCGCTCGCAGCCATGGAACCGTTCAGGTCAAAGGAAGGAGGCGTGATCTTGGCGGGCGGCAGGTAGGTTAGCAGGCTGACGCTGGCCAGCAGGAGGCAGCCCAGGACGATCTCGGCCAGCACCATTTTGCCAAAGTGCATTACCAGAGCAGCGTCACTTCGCCCCTGGAGACGCGCTGCTCTAAGGCGGGGGGAGATAATCAACAAGTTGACGCCAGCCAGGATCAGCAGCGCGGCCACGAAGACCTGTTTGACCAGGAGCGCATCGCCGTAGATGGAAGTCACCAGAGCCTGGAAGGTGCCAACCCGCAGGTAGGCCGCATACAGACCCGTAACGCCGATGCAGCCCACGCTCACGAGCGCCATGAGCGAGAAACGCTCGACGCAGATCGAAGTAAGCTGGGTTTGAAGGACGTCTTTCAGTCCGCGCAATCTGCGCAGCCCTGTCCACAGATAGGGAAGGCCGCCAAGCCAGAAACTCATGCCGATCTCGTGAACCCAATCGCTTAGCACCGGGATCGTGGGACTGTTTTCCGTCGCCGCGTGCGCGGTCAGGCTGATGCTCAGTAGCAGCGCAAGTCCGGTAACAAATCCGGCCCAGTACTTCCAGGCGGACTGGCGACTCCTGACCAGCCAGACGAGCAGCAATGCCAGTCCGAGGCGCGCCAGCCAGATCACGCCGATGCGCGTGTCCAGGATCACCCGGCTCGATTCCGAGGCCCAGGGCCAGGCTAATTCGTGGCCGGTGGCCTGCCCGGCTTCGGACAGGATGCTTAACGCCAGCCCGGCCAACAGCCCGATGAGAGCAAATTGAATATATGTCTTCCAAACGGGCGGCTCCTCGATATCCCCGGATAAGGCCTCGTTCGATGCTTTAAGGGCGGGCCGCCAGACCAGGGCAACGAAGGATACCTGTCCCACCAGCAAGGCCAGCGAAGCCAGCAGCAGCCACTTGGATATCAGCGCGCTGGCAGGAAGGGTCGCATTGTTCTTCGGGACCTGGGCTGCCAGTTCGGCGGCGTTTACATTGCCGACCGCGAACGGGAAAGATCCACTGGTGAGATGCCCGTCCGTGGCCGAGATCGCCTTCCATGAAACCGTATATACGCCGTCCGGCAGCGAACCCAGCGAGACCGTCATGCGCGTCGGGTCGCTGGGGTCGACGCGCGAGTCTCCCAGATCGACGGCCTTGCCGCTCGAGTTCAGCACCGAGACCGCGCTCAGGCTGGGATCGACCGTTTCGCTGAAATAGAGTTCTACTTGTGCCGGCGCCTCCGGCAAATCCGCATTGGCCGCCGGGACCGAACGCAGCAGGAGCGCATGTGCGTAGGCCGGCACGACGGCCCCGGCACAGTAGACCAGGATTGCCAGGACGACAAAGAAGACTCTTTTTCGGATGCGCATGGCGGATTCAAAATCGAGGGCGGGCAGGGGGTAGCGGGTAGGGGCAATTCATGAATTGCCCCTACCCACCACCAAATTAACTGCTTTTCCTGAAGGCAAGGATGGCCAGGATCAGCCCTGCCAGGCCGGCGATCAAGCCAATAATAGACAGCCACTGGCTCCAACTCATCGACGAGCTTTGCTGCGCTGCGGCTGCGGCGGGGAACATCAGCGTGTCCGCCGGTACCACTTCTTCGGGCTGGACATCCTGGGTGATGTTCATGGTATCCAGCTGGCCGCGCAGTTGAACCGTGTATTGCCCGGGGATGGTGGGCAGGATCGGCGCGATATACTGGTTGGTCGTATCTTCACTCAACGGCTGGAGCGTGAGCATTTTTGTGTAGCCGCCGTAGGTGACATCCACACTTAACTTGGAAATATCCACGTTCTCGCTGGTGTTCTTGGTGTTCGAAACGTTCACTACCACGGCATTGCGCTGCCCAACGATCGGCGGCTCATCCACCCAGCCGACTTCCACATCGTAATCTCCGACGTGGACGGTGGTATGCGCCGATGCTGCCTGAAAGCTGAAAAGTGCAGCAATCATCACGACGACGGATGCGACAATAAACACCCTGCTTTTCATCCTTCTCTCCTTTGGTGGATCATTTCCTCTGAGGGCAACCCTTCACATTATCATTTCAGACTTAGTCTACGATGAGAATTGAATTCTTTGTTTCGACGGGTTACGGCAGCCAACTCACCATGCCGGCCATCCCTCCCAGATCGGGGACGATCACGGCTTCCCCGGTACCGTCCGGCTTCATCACGAACAAACCCAGGCCGCTGTAGCTTGCGAAATATTTTCCGTCGGGTGAGAGGCTGGCAAACAGAGCCGGGGTTTCAATATGCGTCAACCGCTTCGGGGTCCCGCCGCTCAGTGGCACAGACCACCAGTCCGAGGGAATGACATGCGCCTCCGCCACCTGAATGCCCAAAAGCTTGTCGAGCCAGCTGGGCTGATCCGCCTGCACAGGCGGCGGAGCGCTGAAGAGCAGGGATTTCCCGTCAGGCGAAAAGATGGGCGCGTCGATGATGTCGGGGACTTGCGGCCCGGTAAGCGCCACCTGGCGCGAGTTGCTCCCGTCTGCGTTTGCGATGAAGATCTTGTTTGTGCCGTCGGCCGGGTTGCTTGAAATGTAAACAAGCTGGGATGAATCGGAGGATAGCCTCGGCCAGAAGGCCTTGTCCGCAATCTTCTGAGGCTGTCCGCCCGGATAAGCCATCCGGAAGATCTCATAGATCGGGAAGACCTGGCCGGCGAATTGGGGCTTGTCGTTCATATGGACGAAATAAACATACTTGCCGTCCGGCGACCACTCGGCTTGCAGATATTGATCGTCAGGCGAAGGTGGTGTAACCAATAATTGCGGGACCTTTGAACCATCCAGGGGCAGGACATACAGCGCTTGCCCCGCGGGGAGGTTGTTCCCGGGTGGGGCGGAATAGGAAATCAGGATTTGCCCGTTAACCGCGGAGGCAGACATGTAATACAGCCAGGCCTGGCCGCTGGTTTGAAATATGGTGGAGAGATCACCCGTCGCCAGGTCCAGCGTCTGGATCGTCAAAATGGGGTTGTCCTGCTGTACGTGCCCGCCTGTAAATATCAGCTTGCCGGTCAGCTTCAGGTCTGCCCAGCTGACTGGAATCTGTTCCGTTGGCGGTGATGATGGAGAAGTCGCCGTGGAATTGGAGTTTGGCGACACTGCCGTACTCGCGGAGACGCTTGTCGGCGAAGACAAAGGCGAGACGGTCTGCGGCTGCGAACCGGGCGTTGCCATGGCTGGCTGACTGATGGCGATTGAGCAGCCGGAGGTCGCCAGGATACAGCCAATAAGAAAAACGAGCCGGATGCCATGCGTCAGGCGGACGGGCATTTCGTGATTATATGCAGGATTTGTGAAATGCAACTGAGCGGCAGGGGGAATATGCACCTCCCAAAACACAGCGATAAAGGCGGGCTGGATCCACGCAACGAAACCTTATTGTGAAGCTGGCAGACCGCGCAGAAAATCAATGGCCTGCCCCACCGTGGCAATCTTGACCACTTTGATGCTTCTTGCCACCGAGACCGCGTCCGTGTAATTCTCGGCAGGGCACAGGAAATAGGTTGCTCCCACCGCTTCCGCGGCGAAGATTTTCTGCTTTACCCCGCCGATGGGCCCAACCGTGCCGTCCAGGTTGATCGTTCCGGTTCCCGCGATCTTCCGTCCTCCGGTCAGGTCGTTGGCCGTCAGTGTGTTGTACACCGTCAGGGTGAACATCAATCCCGCAGAAGGCCCGCCGCTGATCTTTTGAGTCACGATCGATATCGGGAACGGCGGCTTGAAATCGAAACCGGCATCCTGAATGCCGACCCCGATTTTCGGAGATTCGGCTGCAGAAGCCGGCGCCATTAACGGTATCGCAGCGTTGATCCCGGTCTCGCCTCGCAGCACCTGCAAATTGACGGAGGCATTCTGCGCTTGCGTCTTGACCAGGGCGATCAGGTCGGATGCGGTCTGAACCGGTTTCCCGTTCAGCCCGGTAATCACATCTCCGACCTGCAGGATTCCGTTGGCATGGCTGGCAGGCAGGATGCTCACGACCCGGGCGCCCTTGCCAACGGCTGCGGCCGGGTAGCCTGCCAATCGCAGCCCGACGGCGATGGCGGTTGTCTCACTGTCATCCAGCATCTGGTAACCCTGCCTGGCCTGTTCCTGCGGAGTCGTGTTTTTCGGTGTGACGACTTCGGGCGGGACAATCTGGATGGCCGGGTCCACCTGCCCGAGCGCCCATGCTCCGGCGGTGATCGGCGCCTGTGAGATGACCGTCACCAGGTAGAAACTCCCCGCGTGAGAATGGCGGTATTGGGGCGGGACGTTCACCATCGACTCGATCGGGAGCGACACGCCCGGTGCATCCAGGCCGTTATTGATCATCAGCAAGCCCGCGGGAGGGACGAGTAGAAGGACTACCAGCAGGATCACCGCTGCGAGGCGCAAAGGCTTGCGCCTTACGTCCTGCTGGCCCGGAGGTTCGCTGTCAAGTTCCAGGGCAGGCCGCCTCAATAAGCCATCGAGGATCAGGATTACGAAAAAAAACGTGATCGCCGCGGTTTCCAGGCTGAAGCGTGCATTTTGCGCGAGGAGAATAATCGACCACGCGGCCAGGGCCGCGGCAATGATGAATCCTGAAAGATGCAGCCTGCGGTTGACTGACGTATCCTGCGCGCTCAAGCCATAAAGTCCGGCTCTCACCAGGCGGGCGCCGTCCAGCGGAAAGGCAGGGATGAGGTTGATGATGCAAATCCAGGCGTTGAATCCGGCTACGAGCAGGGCGATATTGCCCAGGAAATCATTGATCTGCGCATTCCATAACAGCCAGCCCAGTGCGGCGAGTATCAGGTTGATCGCCGGCCCCGCTGCCGCAGTCATGAATTCAGCCCAGCCGGAACCGGCCGGCCAACTCTGAGTAGCATCGCCGTAGATCAGGATTCCCGCTTCGGACGGCATGCCGGCGTGCATCGACCTTGCCGCCCAAAGGTGCGCGGCAATATGGCAAAACAACGAGAACGCCATCAGGAGAATCACGATGGGGACTACCAGCCGCACTTCCAGTTGATTCAAGGTCCCGCCCATTACCGGCAGGTAATAGGTAATCAGGATCCACAACCCCGCTGGGATCACGATCAGCCAGCTGAGACCGAACTTGATTCTTGGGTAAGTATTGTCTTTCGAGAGGTGTTTTTGCTGCATATGAATAATTCTTCACGAGTTTCTGTTTGTGCAAACCCGCGCGCCAAAGAGGCGCAATAATAGCCCCTTAATTTAAGATGGGTATGAGAATTGCCGCGCGCACGAATTCTGCAGCCCCGAGACCTCGGAGGTTTGCTTCCCGCCCTCATTATTGGCTGCGCTGACGCCGTGCACGCCGATCCTCCCTTTGCCTCCCCCAAATTGTGCCTGGCCCGTTTTTGTAGACACGATTGATATCTTGAAATCCGTTCGAACTCCGCGGGGCTGAGGCAGCCGGGCGGATTGCACCCAATCAGGGAAGACGACTCCAGCCTGCGTCCGGGCCTTTGCTCATGCCTGGTGGTATAGGCGGGCATGACCTGCCTCCCGGAATCTGATTAGAAGATTCTTAATTTGTCATTTTGATGCATTCTCGTGCGACGTTAAAATAGAAAGGAAAAAGTCGACGGTAGTCCAACAATTTAGACATAAGGAGATTCGCATGAACCCAGTAAAGAGCGCCACCGCGATCACCAAGAAGTCCAAGGGATTCACGGACGAGGAAAAAGCCGCGATGAGGGCCCGCGCCCAGGAGCTGAAGGCGGAGGAGCGCGCGACTAAGGACAGGGCGGAAGGGGAAAGCGCCGCACTGGCGGCGATCGCCGCGATGAAGGAACCGGATCGCTCCATGGCCAGGCGGCTGCATGCCCTCATCAAAGCCAGCGCCCCGGCCCTCTCACCGAAAACCTGGTACGGGATGCCCGCGTATGCCAGGGACGGCAACGTCGTCTGCTTCTACCAAAGCGCGCAGAAGTTCAACTCGAGGTACGCGATGCTCGGCTTCAGCGACAAGGCGAACCTGGATGAAGGCGCCCTGTGGCCGGTCTACTTCGCACTGAAGGAGTTGAACGCCGCCGAAGAGGCAAAGATCGGCGCCCTCGTGAAGAAAGCAGCGAGCTGAGTACCGGCCTCGCCCGCGGCTTCCACAGCTATCTCTGCCTGCTCCTCCCCCAAATCCACGCGCTCCGCTCGGCGTGGGTCTCCCGACCCCGCCGGGCAGTTCGACCGCAAGGTCTCCCCTACCCTGCCGCTCCGATAAACCCATATCATTTTCCATTGTGGTCATTTACCGGAAGGCCGCAATCTTCCTTTGTGGGATGGTAAGGCCCCTGGTAGGTATGACGCCCTCGCAGCCCGCGTTGCAACACGAGCGCCTTGGCTAAATTGAAGATTCCCATCGCAAAGCGAAGACTCCAGACCGATAGCGAGCGTATAAACCCATGTATAATGAGGAATATGTCGGCAACTATTTCTGGGAGAACTCCGTCCAAAAAGACTCTGGACGAGGTGACACGTCGCATCGTGCGGGTGGCGAAGCCGCAACGGATTCTTCTTTTTGGCTCTGCAGCCCGCGGCCGGATGACGGAAGAGAGCGACTTGGATATTCTTGTGATCGTGCAGGGTCCAACCCATCGCCGGCGCATGGCGCAACAAATCTGCCGAAACCTGCATGGCATTGCCATTGGAGTGGATGTCATTGTAGCGACGGACAAGGATGTGCAAAAGTACGGCCAACGCATGGGGATGATCCTTAAACCGGCCCTGCGGGAGGGGCGCGTTCTGTATGAAGCGTGACGAGCCGGACGATCCTCACGCCTGGCTCGCCCGCGCCAAAAGCAATTTGAAACTGGCCGAGCAGGGTGGAAAAATAAAGAGTGTCTACCTCGAAGATCTATGCTTCAATGCCCAGCAGGCTGCTGAAAAGGCATTGAAAGCTGCGTGTTTAGCCCAAAACTCGGATTTTCCCAAGACTCACTCGCTTGTCCTCTTGATGGATATGCTGGAATCAAGAGGTGTAAATATCCCGGCAACTGTCAGGGCGGCGGACATACTGACTCAGTATGCCGTGGAATCACGCTATCCGGGTCTGGTGGAGAGGGTTACTGAGGCGGAGTATAGGACTGCGCTAAAGCTGGCGGCGCGAGTGGTCTTCTGGGTCGAATCCATACTGCAAAAACAATCGTAGAACGGCCATAGCTGGCGCTCAGGCCGAACGAATTACCCTGGCGGATTCGAGCATCGCCTTTTTCCATAGTCCACCTGGAAGTTGGGTTAAAGCTCACTTTTGCTGGCGCGTGGTCTTCGAGCGGAGCACCACCTGCCCCGCGCTGGCGGGGTGAGTGCAATCATCGCCAAGGGCCGACCGCCGCCCCTACACGACCGTAGGTCCGGTTCCTGCTAGTAGATGATTCTGCTTTGCCTGTCTGGAAGAATCGTATAGTGGCCGAGACATTCGACGCAAGCAAAGTCCGTCAAGCCATTCGCCGGCGAAAGGTCACTGGCGCAGACATACTTTCGAGCGGATGCTGGAGCGTGGATTAAGTCGTAGTGTGGTGTTGGATGTTGCCGCAAATGGTGAAGTCATAGAAGACTACTCTACCGAGCGACCAGTTCCAACTGTATTGTTACTCGGTTGGGATAAGAAGCGTCCGGTTCATGTCGTCTTATCCATAGAACCTAATGATGAAATCGCCCTCGTCACCGTTTACGAGCCACGCCTGGATGTGTCCGAGTCGGATTATCGAACTCGGAGGAGATCATGAAAACCAAAGACATCTGTCCTGTTTGTGGTGGGACAAAAATAAAGGGGACAACTACTTTTACTGTTGATCTGGGTTTCGGTGTGGTCGTAGTGCGAAACGTCCCGGCCCTTGTCTGTGAACAATGTGACGCGGACTGGATCGCAGATGAAACCGCCGAACACCTTGAAAACACTGTCAATGATGCCCGCCAGCGCCGCCGGCAGGTGGAAGTAACCGCCTACATTTCCGCTTAAGAAAGCCTCTGAACTGCAAGGCAAGAAGGCTCCCATTGTTCGGAGCTTTTTTGTTGGGGCAAACTGCATAGTCAAAAAAAGCTTAACGAGTGCCGAATTTACAGGTAAATCAGTCCCTGAAATAGATGGATTTCTACAGCATGTTTCCAAAATTGCAGCCAAACTGCAACCGCCAGAGGCGCAGTTGGAGAGGAAAGGCGACTCCTTTGGCGCATAGGATGTGCCTTGCTCAGGTGTAGAATCAGAGGGCAAGACGTGAGGGCGCGTCTTCAGGACTAATAACATGTCCAGGGCAATAATCTACAATGTGGTCGGGGCGCTGCTGGTAATAGCCTTAATAGTCTTCAAGATACCCGTCGTTTGGGTCATTGTCGGCGGATTGGCGCTCCTGATACTTGTAGTGCTCAACCCCTTTGTACCGCCGGTTGAAAGTGTCCCCAGGGGATTTACGGAGAGGCAATTTGATACGGGGAAAGTCATCTTGAACTATGTAGAAGGGCCGAATAGCGGCCGACCCCTGCTTCTTATTCCCGGCCAGATGGAATCCTGGCAGGGCTATGAATTGGTGATTCCTCACTTCTCCAGGAACTATCATGTTTTTGCAGTTGATATCCGGGGACATGGCAAATCCACAAAAACCCCCGGCGAGTACTCCTATAACATAATTGGAAAGGATCTCACGGCCTTCCTGGAGAAGGTGATAAAGGAACCGGCAATCGTGTCAGGTCTTTCTTCAGGGGCAGTTCTTGCCATGTGGCTGGCTGCCAACGCACCCGATCTTGTTCGTGCAGGCATCAGTGAAGATCCGCCGTTGTTTTCCTCAATGTATCCACGGATATTGCGGGAAGCATATATGCATCGCATATTCCAGGTGGCCATAGACACCCTGGGCAAGCCGAAAAGGGACATACTGGATTATTTCATGAAACAAGGGATTCCCAAGGAAGGCCAAAGAGAGCTTCTGCTTATCCCACCCTGGATCGCAAAATTCATTGTAGGAGACTTCGAGCTCAACAAGAGACTTCGGCCCAACAGGAAATATGATGTGCCCCTGGCGCCGTACAGCGGCAAGTTGGGATTCAAATTCATCAGTGAGTATGATACTGACTTCTCAAAGGCAACTATTGATGGCAGGTTGACCGAAGGTTTTGATCCGGAAAGCACATTGGGAAGGATCAGATGTCCGATCCTTCTAATTCACGCAAAATGGTCGAGAGATGAGAACTGGGGGCTCATAGGGGCAATGGACGATGAAGATGCAAGAGTCATCCGTGCCAATGTAAAACATCTGACATATGTGCAGGTGGATTCTTTCCATGATGTTCACTTGTCAAAACCAAAGGTGTTCATCAAGGTAGTAGACAGTTTTCTGAAACGCCTGGAAACAGAATCAGTGGCCTAGCACCAGGGGCAAAGGATCGTTTGTGCCCGCACTGGGCCGCCGAAGGTCCCTCGCGAAGCATAGAATCCCCGTCCTTGCTCTTAGGGGATGCCCGGCAGGGTACGAAGGGGGCAGGTGCAACCGCAAGAGGCAAGGCGACTCATCGGGGCGAAAGGCAGCGCGTGGCTGGCAATGCTCGCCGCGTCTGCAGCTTCGCCAAAGCCGGTCAGACGGCCAGAGGCACGGACGGCGGCTTCAGCATCTGATACAGATCGGCCTGCGCCTGCGCCGCCGGCATCTCCAGGGAGTATCCCCATTCTGCGAGCAGCAGAGTGCATGCCTGCTTTAGAATCGATTTTTCGTCGTAGTTCAGCGATTTTTCCTGCTCGCGCGTCGTGAGGTCGCGAATCACCTGACACATGGCCTGAGCGTCTCCGCCCGCCATTTTTGTGTGCAGCTGTAACTTTCGTTCGCGCCGGTCGCCGGACATAATACCAGCCGGTCCGCCCAGGATGGCGAACAGCTTCTTGAAGGCCCGGGCGGAAGTGGGCGATCGCAGGCGGCTTGCAAGCCTGCTGTCCGCCGGAACCCAAACGCTGAAGTTTTGGATTCTCACCTCATAGTAGAGCTGTTTCTCTCCCGCTACCGTTCGCTCCTCCAGGCCGATGATCTGGCCAAGTCCAAAGTTCCAATGCACGACTGTGTCACCTACCTGAAAATTCATCAGTGCCTCCTGTTTCGATGAGGCCGGCGAACAAAAAAGCCAATCCCACGAAAGGATTGGCAATCTCGGCTTACGGTCCTTGGATATCTAATAGTATTGTACCACCAATATGGCGGCGCGAGGCGGCTGCAGACCGCTGTGCTATCCGGAGCCGCGTGCGCCGTAGGCCCTGACCCCATCACTGTGCGCTTTCTGACGGCAAAGCCAGGTCAGGCGGTAGAGAAGCTCGATCAGCCTTTCGAGAGCAGGTCGCGATAGCGCGCCGCAGTATAATCAATGCTGACGAGGAAGCGCTACTTTGGCCAACTGACCCTTGTACCTCTAGTCCTCGGAAGACGTGCCGTCATGCGTTCGAAAAGGACGAAAAGATGAGCGAGAAACATCAATCGAAAGAGCAGCAGGAATATGAGCAGAGGGAACTGGAGCGGAAGACGTTGGATCTGCAGCAGGCACAGACGCGAAAACTACAGCAAGAGGAGCGGCAGAAGCTGGAGCAGCAGCAGGCGAAGAATCAAGAACTGCAGCGAGAGGAACAGCAGAAACTGGAGCAGCAACAAGCGCTGAACCGAAAGCTACAACAAGCAGAGCAGCAGAAATTGGAACAGCAGCAGGCACAAAACCGAAAACCGCGCCGAGGGGAGCAACAGGAATTGGAGCGGCAGCAGTCACAGGCACGAAAACTACAGCAAGAGGCTCAACTGAAATTGGAGCAAGAGCAGGCGCAGAAACGAAAACTACAACAGGCAGAGCAGCAGAAACTGGAGCAGCAGCAGGCACAGAAACGAAAACTGCAGCAGGATGAGCAGCGGAAGTCGAAAATGCAGGGATGAACGTAGTAATGGATTTGTGTCTGGCGATAGCGCTTATGCAACTGGTTACCGAAACCGTATCCTTCAAGCTTGAAAGAGAATAAACGTCAAGATTTGAATAAGGGTGTTTGAAAAGTTATTGCGCAGCCAACTCAATTTTGAGAACGCGTGCTTGAATAGGTCCATCGGCAATGCCTAATCGCATTGTATTTATCCCCGCATGAAGTGGGACGATGAAACCCAGGGTTTGCGTTCCGGAAAAAGTGGCGGTGGATAATTGAGGTTGGATATCTTTATTGGAAATAGACAGCTCGAATGTAGTTGTGTCCGGTGACTTCGGGGAACTAATCAGGATCGATATCTTGACTATGGTTGAATTCCTGACCAGTAGGTCAAATGCCAACTGTCCAGCTCGCTCAGTAGAGATCACCGGTATGAAATGTCCATCCTGGAGATATATGGTGCCGGCAGCACCTCCTGAGGTAACGCCAGGATGAATTGGAAATCGAGGACAGATCTCGGCTATGGAAGACTTGAATATCTCCGTAAATGGCCATGTATCCCCATCGCAATAATCTGGTGGACGCAAGTCATTTCGGATCCAAATTGAATTGGTGCCAGCCTCGATCAGGGGGGAATAATCCCGAAACACGGCGTTTGAAATAGCCTGCGATGGAATATGCGTCAGGTATATATAGTCTGAATGCTGAAAATCGGTTTCAAACGGCCCGATATTTATTCGAGGATTTAGTGTTTCTTCCTCTGGGACTGCCAACGTCACGCGGTGTGTGAAATGTTCGCCGAATAAGGGATAATCCCGAAAATTATCATCACTCAGGAGACCAATCGAAGCAGTGCTTGGGACGCTCTGTTCGAAAAAATAGTAGTTGAATTCATTACCCCAGACGGGGACACTTCGTATATTCGAGATCGGCTGACCCCGGCTTGCATTACCAAGCAAATTACTATTCAGTGCAAGCTCACCCATCACGGTCAATCCAAAAACGATGACAAAGCCTGACAGCGTAGTTCGCCATGCCTTGCCTGTACCTAGGAAGCAGGCGACTGATGGAAAGCATAGCGCTACGGGTATCATAAAATATCTACCCTTATATGGTGTCCATTGTTCCACGGCGCTTTCTACAACAAGGAAACCAAACCCGATTAGAACAAGGAAAATTCGAAGAGGAATCCTCTTACGCACACCCAGGTATATTTGAAGGATAGCCGCGGGAATAAGCAGAGCTGCCAATGGTCCAAACCAGGATGTATCCTCGTTCAAAGGATTGATGTAGTTAAGATCAAAGTGGGAGGTGGAAATCGTATCCCGGTTTTCCACAGAGATACGAAGCCAGTGGAATATGGCGGCAAAGAGCGTTGCCTTGGCAGGATTGATGCTGGAAGCGAGCTGGAAGGGAAGAGGCGAGAAGTCCACGAACTGATAAGTGTATCTTCCCAGATTGTCGAAAAGGCGGTGAGCATAGGATTTAATGCCATCTCCGCTCGCGAATTCCGTCTTGGTTATCCCGGTTGAAGGCCCTAGCGGATTCCCAAATGCAAAACTATTTTGGATGTAAACATAGGAGCCTAACAGGACGACGCCAAGCAAGGAAGCGATGCACCAGCGAAAAAAGTTCTTTCGAAATTCTCCTGGATTTCGGTGCAGGAAGAAAAAGACAGCCAGGGCCAGACCCAGGCCGGGGAGGATTATTATGCTGGTGCCCTTTGTACCAATGGCAAGTCCAAAGGCTATGCCGGAAAGGAAAGTAAGATCTATTGTCCCGTCATGAAGTCCCGCAATGAAGAAACTCAACGCAGCAATCCAGAATGATGTAGTGACCAGGTCATTCTGGGTGGTCAGCGACTGATATAACACTTGTATCAGAGTTGCCCACAGGAGAGAAGTAATGCCGCTTTGCCAGCGGGAGTAACCTGATAGGCGCGTCAACCTAAAGATACCGAGCATGATTACTGGGACAGTGATCCATTGAACGAAACCGCTTAGTCGATCAGTGCCCCACCACAAGATAGTCCAAAGCACTCCCAGCTCTGCATTCATCGGATAAGTGGTTTGACGAATATTGGGAGTTGGCCAGGGGAAAAAGGATTGATACTGCAGCCAGTATCCGATTCGCGAGAGATGATAGGTCAGAGAATCATAATTACTGGGGAAAACCGCAAGTATGTGCTGTGCCGCTAGAAAGTAGACGTATGCAACAGCACAAGCCATTAAAGCTGTGGAAATAATCTTGAAGATGAAATCCGAATCGATTACAAACCTTCCGAGATGGATGTTGGAAAATGGTCTCAGCAACCTCGGTCGGCGTCTGCGCAGCCATAGAATCAAAGAAGATGCAGTGAAAATGATCTGGAGAACCATCACCGCAAGCCGGTTCACAGAGGCTAATAAACCCGCAATCTCCATGACTAAAATAATATCGGCGTAGGCGATAATGAATGCAGCGAGCAAATAATCCGGTAGGTTTCGTAATTTCAGGAAAGAGAGCACACAGACCGTAAATGCCAGTATCAGAACTACATTTAACACGAAAATAATAATGGACATCGTTGTCATTTTACACCGGAGATCACTCCACGTGTTTTTTCTGCTTCGAAGACCATCAGGGGGCCGAAATTTGATTGCATTGGATGGCTTTTTGTAATAAGTTGCTGGAAGGAATATGGTGGGATGGGAATCGGGCAAGCTCGCCGGCTGAAGGAATTGCAGAAGGAGAATGCCCGGCTGAAGAGGCTCGTGGCCGATCTCTCCCTGGTTAAGGCCGCCCTGCGGGAGACACTGCGGGGAAACTGCTGGGCCCGGACAGGCGCAGGCTTCGTGCCTCGCTACGCCTTCCTGGCGATCAGCAATTGATTAATGAATAGCCAGCTGAGGACTCGTAGTCTGCGAATTGACCCATCCAGTCTGCACGAAAGCTCCGGGGATGTTCCCATTCTCAGATACGGCAGGAAGCCGATCGGAGCAAACATGAATTGTTGGTATTCTAGAACTTCCAGTCCTGCCTGCTCAGCGAACATTTGCATTAGCCGTCGGGAGAGGCCGGATTCGTGATGATCCTCAAGCAAAGCAAATCGCGTGGCCAGGACATCCCAATAAGGTTGCGGACAAGTGGCAACAAGAATTCCTCCCGGCTTTAGCACTCCGGCCGCCTCTTTAAAAGCCGCAACCGGCTTCGCCAAATGTTCCAGCACGGCCAATGCTGTGACGACGTCAAAGGCGCGATCTTTTACAGACGCGGGAAGCGCCGTGATGTTACCACGTACAATCGGGGTCTCGGGGCTAATTTGCCGAGACAACGCTACCAGCTTGGGTGAATACTCAACTCCCATGATCATCGTTCCAGCCGGTAGCAGACGGGCCATTTCCAGAAGAGTCCTGCCGTCGGCAGAACCCAAATCGAGGATTTTCAATGGCGCTCGCGATTTCAAGTGACGTTGTATCGCCTGGACAGCAGTCAGAGCCCGAGTTCGAAAGCGATATGAGACGGCTGGATTCTTTTCCCGGTCGCGTGCATAGGTCTCATCCATGACGCCCTTGGGTTCTGGATCAAACCCCATTGGGATCCCTCTCCCGAGTAACATCAGAGGGCGACGCGGCGGCAGGCCGCATGACGCCGCGATCACCAGCGATATCGTTGATAACATCAAGGCCGAATCTCAACATGTCATGAACATGGGAATACACAAAGCGACCATTCCGTCCGATCATTCGCAGATTGGAAAACCGCATCAGATATTGCAGCAGCAACTCGACCTTGTCTTCAATCCCGGCTTCCAATACGGGATATGCGTGCGGAAGTCTGATCACGCGGGCGTCGATGACCCTCTCGCGCCTAATCAAAGCAAGCTGCTCCAAGTGATCGGTGGTCAGACGAACCAGCTCGTCGTTATTGGATTGCCAAATCCTGTCTGTCGAAAAGCAGGGATACTCAACGCAAAGCGATGTATTTCCTGCAGGGGCCATGAAAGGACTTCGTTGAATGGGCTCGGAGATTCTTGTAAACGGTATGGCCTTGTCTGGAAAGTATATCGAGGCGCTTTGGGTGGCGCGGTCCTGATCCAGGAAGATGGCCACGATGACCAGATTTCGAAATCTCAGACTTTTTGCCGCGGCGAGGATCTCTGCAGGGGGTATCGGATCCAGCATACTCACGAGTAGCGTCAGGGGTATCGTGTTGACCACCTCTTCAACCGTGATCCTTGCTCCACTTGCCGTTGTTATTGCCTCGATGCGTGCCTGGTTGTGATGAACCGTCTGGATCGGGCAGTTCGTGCGGATATTGCTGTCGCCACAGGCATGGGCCAGCGCCTCGGCGATTGCCCCGTAACCGCGTCGAGGATAATAAAACTTGCCTTCGAGGTGGCCGGATTGAGCCTCGACTCCAAACAGCGCTTCCTTCAAGAGTGCAAAGGCACTCAGTGCGTTCAGACGTTTCCCGGATATCTTGACGGAAAGCTGCGCGGCAGGCAATCCCCACAGCTTCTCAGAATAATTGAGCAGAAAGTGGCGGGCAATCGTCGGCCCGTACATTTTCACGGCTGTGCGCTCGAAGTTACCTGTGCTATCCGCGCGTTGGAATCTGGCAGCTATCAACTCGACCCCTATCTTCATCAGAACAGGAATACTTAGGCTTGTGAGCAGGCCGCGCGTGGATATGGGAAAAGCAATGAGCTTGCGACCATAATGGATGTGGCTGGGTGCAGTGACTGGGACTAGTTCAGCACCCAGTAATTGCTGGACCTCGTGTGTGATCTCCGGATCCTGGTCGTGAAAACGGTGAGCACCGGTATCAAATCGGAACTCTCCGTGCTGGATCGTTCTGGCGTTTCCACCGAGATCGGCCCGCGCTTCGTAGATCGTGAAAGGCATACCCAACTTCGCAGCATAATACCCGGCCGCCAAGCCAGCGGGTCCACCCCCGAGGATTGTGATATGTCCGGCACTCATCCGCTAAAGGTAGTTTATGATATAAGACATCAAAATTTCATGAAGTTCAGGACGATAAACCATGAATGGCTGGCTTTGGATAGTGATGCTTATCATACCGGGTATCGTATGGGCCTTGTCCTATCTGCTCTTGGTTCGGGAATTTGGCCGCTGGAATCTCTCCGGATTACCCGTCCATGAATCGGGAAAATACACTCTGCTGCAGACCGTATTGTACTACAGCCATTTTATGCGCGAATTGCCGATTGACACGTTATATGCTTTTGCGATTCTCTGGACCTATTCGGCGGCTGGGATTTAGGTGGCCAGGATCTTCTCTGGGCAGATGGCGACGTATCTAGTATTGGGCCTATTTGTTGTATTGGCGGTCGGTGGCAGTATCCATTCTGTTGGATTACGACTCACTTCGCTGGACTTAATTCAGATCCGGGAAACTGATAGCCGGGCGGGTTGGGGCACCCACTGGCAAATGCACTTCCTGAGCACGGCGGTATTGCTGCTGTTGCTGATGTTTCCCGGGACGCTTTTCGATCAAAACCGAATATTGAATATACAGGCGCTTGAACTTGCCGGTGTCTTTGTTGGCTTGTCAGCTATTTGTAAGTGCCGCCTCTTGGTTGTCACACACTCGCGCTGGGTATTACACGGAGCTCGGGAGGTCTTCACATACTTCTTGATCGTAGCCTTGCCGGCGTTCTCTCCACTTTTGTTGCCGCGTGTGCTCGAGCGAATGCACCCTTCGCTGGGCAGCGCTGCAGTAGTTGTTTTGTTACTTGGCGCCGCTTATTATTTTCTCCACGTCTTTCGCCGAAGCGACCTTAATGCCGAGGCTTCTTCTCAACGGGGCTTGCTATATCTGCTGAGCAGCCACTTTTTTGAGCACGTCCTCGATACAGTGTATATTGCTCTGCTGATCCTCGCGGCCGGTTCGTTGTAGGCTATCTCAAGCCAGTTGGACAGGTTGTTTCAGAAGCAGGTCTGGCAGGATTCGTCGCGTAGTATCCTTTAGGAAACCTATAACCAGTCGATTAGGAGTCGCCTGTTCACCCACAACCGAGTGACCCGCCAGACTCCATGCTGAAACCTTAACCATTACAACAAAGTTGTACGACGCACCACAGGCCTGATACGCCCGCAGCAGAAGTCTGAAGGCTTTCTCCTGGTTCGTCATCTTTTCCTTTACCCGTCGGATGAAAAGGGCGGCCCTTGGGCCAACCACCCGCTCTGTTTCGAGCACCCACACCTCGCCAAGGGTATTCCACTCTCTGAATCCTTTCGGGCCGGAAAAGGGTTGATGTAAGGTAGCTTTAGAAAACGGGGCCCTCGACGTCGCGAGGGCTCCGTTGCCATCATATGTATGGGTTTTCAAGCGTGGAACCCCTGTATCCAGATGACCGACCAGGGGCTTGTCGGAGCGAAGCGGAGACGCCAGTGCCGCCGAAGGTCCCAGAAGGCGAACGCCGGAGGCGGCGGGGCATCCCTAACATAGGTATAATGTGTTCGATGTTGTCATCCCCATATACTTCAACCCAGACTTCGGAAGTCTCCCGAAAAAAGTTACGCCGGCAAGGATTAAGACTAGACTTCCGAAGTCTTATTTTGCTGGTCGCAGCGCTGATGTTGGCCTCCTGCACGTCCCTCTTTGCCCCGCGCAGCACCCCCACTCCGCCCGGTCCAACCCTCACGCCCGCGCCTCCCACCGCTACGCCCGAACCCATGGCCGCCACCGTGAACGGCGAGGGCATCACCGTGACCGAATACAGGGCGCAGGTCGCACAATACAAAACTGCGCAGACGGCGCTCGGCAAAACGGTGACCGACCAGGATGCCGGCAAGACGGTCATCGAAGACCTGATCGCGCAGGTGTTGCTGGCGCAGGGGGCTCGGGCCGGCGGCCTCACCCTGACCGACTCCGCCGTCCAGGCCAGGATCGACGCCCTGACCGCCAGCCTCGGCGGGGCGGACAAGCTGACGGCGTGGGAAACCGGTCACGGCTACACCGACATCACCTTCAGGGTCGCTCTCAAACGGGCGGCCGAAGCGGCCTGGATGCGTGACAAAATCGTGACAGCCGTGCCCAAGACGGCCGACCAGGTGCATGTTCAGCAGATTCTGCTCTATAATGACAACGATGCGCAGTCCGCGCTGGATCAATTGAAGGGCGGCGCCGATTTCAACACCCTGGCGGCGCAATACGATCCGACGACGCGCGGCGAACTGGGCTGGTTTCCGAAGGGATATCTGCTCGAGCCGGCCATCGAGCAGGCCGCATTCGCCTTACCGGTGGGCCAGTATAGTGATGTGATCCAAACCGACGTGGGATTCCACATTATCAAGGTCCTGGAGCGCGACCCCCAGCACCCGCTTTCGCCCGATGCCTATCTGGCGATGCAGGAACTGGCTTTGAAGGACTGGGTTACCCAGCAGCGCGCGAAGGCGGCGGTGGTGCTGGCGCCATGATACGATTGCCGATTTCTGATTGTTGATTGCAGATTGCTCAGTGTGGCTGGCCAGTCTTAACACGATATCCGACCTTCGAGAATCGAATATCATCAATCTGCAATCTAAAATCTACAATCCAAGGTGACGCAATGGATGAGAAATTTGACTTCGAGGAACAGCCAAAGAAGCGGACCGGCCCCCAGTTGAATATTTGGGATATGTTGACGGCGCTGACAGTTTTGGCCACGCTCGCCATCGCGGTCTTTTTTGGATATCTGCTCCTGAACCCGGCCACGCCCCTGAATCCGCTCAGGCCGCATCTGCCTACCCCGTTCCTTTTCCCCACACCCACAGTCACCCCGCTCCAACTCGATGCCACCTGGACCCCGACCTTCGTCAATGCGACCGACACGGCCACCCTGGCGCCCACCATTACCGTGGAACCGTCCGACACCCCCATCTCTCTTGTCCCGCCGACGAAGACGCCGGAGCCAACCGCCACCCCGAAAGCTCCGTTTAATTCGACGGTGTCGGCCATTGCCAGCACGATCATTCATCCCGATGCGGCCTGCGCCTGGATCGGCATCGGCGGCACCGTGGTGGATGCGAACAATGCCCCGATCCCTGGCCTGGTCCTGCGTCTCACGGGAACATGGGATGGGAGCATCATCGATAAGCTGACCGTCAGCGGTACCGCTCTCGATTACGGCCAATCCGGCTATGAGTTTGAGCTCGGGACCGCCCCTGTGGCGTCGAGCAAGCTGCTCACCCTGCAACTGCTCGACCAGGCGGGTCTGCCCCTGGCAAACAACGTCTACATCATTACCTACAACGACTGCAAGAGGAATCTGATCCTCGTCCGGTTCAAGAAGAATCAGTAGATTTTAGATTGATGATTTTAGATTGATGATTGAACATTGTAGACCGGGCTTACGTTTCTGGAGGAAATGTGGACTCGGATGAACTTAAGCAGCGGACAAAGCGATTTGGCCTGCGGGTTATAAGACTTATTGAAGCGCTTCCACCTTCAAAAGCGGCAAACGTGATCGGCAATCAACTGCTGCGCTGCGGCACGTCGGTCGGAGCAAACTATCGAGCTGCCTGCCGCGCCCGCTCAAAACCTGAATTTGTATCCAAGGCCGGCATTGCGATCGAAGAGGCCGACGAATCAATTTACTGGATGGAATTGCTCATTGAAGGAGGGATTATGCCTGAAGAGCAATTGGCCGCGCTGTTGAAAGAGGCCGATGAAATTGTTGCGATCCTCACGGCCTCCGTGAAAACCGCGCGAGCCAGTCTCCATCCGCCCAATTCACACTGATCAATGCAATCCTCAATCCCAAATCCTCAATCTACAATCCCCAATCAGCAATCCTAAACTTCCACATTCCATTGCTTGTATTTCGGGTTCCGGCCGCGGATCACATCCTGGTAAAGCTCGCGCAGCCTGGTCGTGATCGGCCCCATCTTGCCCGTGCCCACCGGGCGGTGATCGATCCGGGTCACCGCAATCACCTCCGCGGCGGTGCCCGTCATAAAGAACTCCTCGCCGATGAACACCTCCGTGCGGTCCATCGAACGCTCGACCACCGGCAGGCCCAGCTCATTGCGCGCCAGCTCGATGATGGTCCGGCGCGTGATCCCTTCCAGGATGTTGTCCGTCACGGGCGGCGTGATCAGCACGCCGTCGCGCACCATGAAGATGTTCATGGCCGAGCCTTCCGACACGTGGCCGTTGTTGTCCAGCACCAGCGCCTCATCGTAGCCGGCCATGACCGCGTCGGTCTTGATCAGCGCCGAGTTGGCATACGCCCCCGCCACTTTTCCGCGCGCCGGGATCATGTTGTCGTCGATCCGCCTCCAGGAGGAGATCGTGACGTGGGCATTCGTGTCGTTCTTGACGTACTTCTCGAACGGCAGCGTGAACATGCAGAACTCGTCCTTCAGGTCGTGGAGGCGCACACCGATCCCCATATCCGCCTTGTAGAACGTGGGCCGCATATAGACGTCCTGGTGCCAGTCGTCCTTGCGCAGCACGTCCAGCGTCAGCTGTATCAGACTCTCCTCGTCGTACGTGGTCTGCATCGTCATCATCCGCGCCGAATGCAGCAGCCGCCGGAAATGGTCATAGGGACGAAAAACGAAGAGACATTTCTTCTCTTCGTTCCAATAAGCTCGCATGCCGCCGAACACGGCTGTGCCGTACAAAAAGCCGTGCGTGGCTATGTTAATTTTGGCTTCGGAAAGTGGAACAATTTTGCCCTCAAAGAACGCGTGCTTCGAGAGATCCACAAGACACCTCCAAAAAAGGGATGGGGACCAACTCTTACGAAAGGATTATAACCGATGTGAAACGTGAAACGTTTCAGTGAGGGAACGTACTAACGTTTCTCTAATTGCAGAATCTCATCGCCGCCCAGGGGGCTCGATAGAGGCAGAGCATCCATCGCCATCACCTTGCCACTGGCAAAGTAACCGAACTCGAAACTCGTGGCATCCCCCGCTTTCTTACCTGGGACGGGCATCAAGCGTGCGGTAAGCGGTTTATCCAGGCGTAAAGCCAAAGCGCAAAGGTCTAGCAGCAGCGCCGCGATCTGCGCAGCCGTCGTATCTCCGGGCAAGGGCACAGTATCCAAACCCGTGCCGCACACCGCGGAATATAACAACAGGTCTTTGACGCCCAGCGTGCCCTCGGCGGCACGCTTCGCCAGGGTTGCGTCTTCCAGGACCGGCAGCATCAATCCGCTGAAACCTGTGCGCGGAAAGTCAGCGCGGTCGATGCATTCGGTAAGGATGGCGGCTGCAGCAAGCGAACCGTGCATGCCAACACGCGGGATGCCCAGCCGTTCAAACGCGGTGCCGATCGATTGTGCCTCGGCAGGAAAAGGCGCGAGGGAAAAGTCGATGCCGTTGAAGTGGGCATTCGGTAATTCGTCATCGGCAATTAGGGCCAGGGCTTTGCCGTGCCTCTCAATTTCGGCGATCAATGCGCGACGCCCATCGTCAATCGTCTTCTGCCCGCTGAAAGCAGCCACAGCCAGATCCGCGGCTTCGGTGGCAATTGCGAAGGCAGGCTCATCCCGGTCATGATAGGCAGCCGGGAGAAACGGCGAGCCCGACTTGACGTTTGCCAGCGCCGCAAAACGCAAGTTGGCGAATCCGTTGGGATCGATCGGCGCGGCCTTGACGATCACGTCGGCACACGCTTTCATGGCTGCGAGATGCAGGCCGCGGGCGGTGTCCGCCATCATGCCGCCGAAAAAGACGTTTTGTGTGGCGGCGATGGCTTCGGGGATGACCTCGTAGCTGCGCGGCACATCGGGAACTGCCGGACCCAGCGAAGCGTAGCCAATGCCAATTTGCCGGATGAGGCCGTCCAGTTTTCCGGCGTACCCGGGCAAATCGTTGATGTGCCTGCCTCCGAGCAACCTGGGAAACGGAATCGTCGCAAGCCGCAAGGTCTGCACTTCATAACCGCCGCTTTCATAGGCCGCCTGTGCCCTGGACAAAAATTCGCCAGCGGTTTGGATGACAGTCTCATCCAGCGGATATTTTAGATTGCACAAGTAGGTGATGGAGCGGATCTTCATTGTGTATCTCCGCGACGGGCACGAAAGAGGTCAAAAGGCAGATTGCTTCATCGCCCTTCGAACTCCCCGCAATGACACTGGAGTATAGAGGACGGCGGAAGCAGGAAACGGACGAGATCTTCATGATTCCCTGGGGAAGACCTCTCCAGATCTAAACTTTTGAACGTTGCCTCAGCACTTCGAACATGAGCACGGAGCCAGCCACCGCGGCATTCAAGGACTTTGTCCTGCCGGCCATCGGAATGCTGATTTCCTGGCCGGCCAATTTGCGGGCCGGCGCGCTTGCGCCTACCGCCTCGCCGCCGACGATCAACGCCAGGGGGTGGCGCAGATCGGTCTCCCATGCCGACGGTCCGTGCATGTCGGCCAAATAAACGGTCAGTTTTGCCGACTCGCTGAAGCGCTGAATTTCCTCCCAGCCCATCTCGAAAAGCGGCAGCCTGAAATGTGCGCCCATCCCGGCGCGGACGACCTTCGGCGCAAAGGCGTCCACCGTTTCGGGTGGGAGCAACACGGCTTGCACGCCCGCCGCTTCGGCCGCGCGCAAGAGTGTGCCAAGATTGCCGGGGTCGCGGATGGAATTGGGGATGAGGAGGAAAGTCGGTAAATTGGGAATCGGTAAGTTGGCAAATTCGAGGACGGCGAGGAGACCTTGCGAGGTTTCCGTGTCGCTCAACGATTGCAATAATTTGCTGTCCACTTTCTCGGTTTCTATTTTCGTATTCTGCAATTTCCTGACCAATTCCACCCCGCGCTCACGCAGTTCATCGCTGTAGAGTGCGAAGCGAAAGGGCCAATTTGCAGCCAGGGCCTCTTCGGCGAGACGCACACCTTCCGCCAGGAATGCACCCGCCTCGCGGCGCTCCTTTGGGCGCCCCGTGAGAGCACGGGCAAGCTTGATCCTGGGGTTTTGGGAGGAAGAGATCATGGATGACTTTCGATTTCAGATTTTTGATTTCAGATTGCGAGCCTGCCATTCGGTGAGAAATGAGTGGAGCGTAGGCTGATCGAAGAGCACCAGCCGAACCAGGTCGAGATGGGAAGCATGACTTGAAAAATATTTCTCGATTGCGGAGAGGATGACACCCGCGGCGCGTTCCTTGGGGAAGCCGAAAATGCCGGTCGAAAGCGCGGGCAAGGCTATCGAAGATACATGCAGTTCGTCTGCCACTTCCAATGAGCCATGAACTGCCGAAGCCAATTTGGCATCCTCATCCCCTTCGCCCCAGACCGGGCCCACGGCGTGGATAACATATTTCGCCGGCAGCTTTCCGCCTGAGGTCCAGGCGGGGTGCGAGTGGGAGACCGGGCCATGTGCGCGAATCCATTCGTCCGACTCTTGCTGTATTGCCTGTCCTCCTCGCCGGACAACCGCGCCAGCAACGCCAGCGCCATGCTGCAAATGCTGATTGGCGGCATTAACGATCGCGTCGGTACTCTCGGCGGTGATATCGCCTTGTGCGATTTGAATTGTTTGGCCGGTAGGCAGGATGCGTTCGGCGAGAACGTCTTTCACGCAAATATTCTACCCCGTAAATTTCAGGAGCGACCGACTGGTCGCTCCTGCATTTGTTATTTCGCTTGTGCCACCACCGCGGCGAAGGCTTTCGGATCGCGCACGGCGATGTCTGCCAGCATCTTGCGGTTGAGGGCGATGTTCGCCTTCTTGAGCGCGGCCACCAGCCGGCTGTAGGTCGTGCCGTTCAGGCGGGCGGCGGCGTTGATGCGGGCGATCCACAACTTGCGCAGGTCGCGCTTGCGGACGCGGCGGTCGCGGGTGGAGTACCACATGCTCTTCAGCATGGCCTCATTGGCGCGCTTGAAGAGGAAGTGCTTTGCGCCCCGCTGTCCTTTGGTGAACTTCAGTACTTTCTTATGACGACGGTGTCCGTACGGACCACCCTTGATACGAGTCATTCCTTACCTCCTGCGAACTCCGGGGCGTCGGCCGGTTGCTCCCCTGCCGGCCAGTTGCGTACACCCAGCAGCCGCAACAAAAAGTGAAACCTACTTTTCCATATGGGGCGCCAGGCGCTTTACATTCTTGATGATGCTGCTGCCCTTGACAGTCTGCATCTCCGAAAGCAATGCCTTGGTGCGCTTCGAAGTTCTGCGACGCAGGTGGCTCTTGCCGCCTTTCGTGCGCATGAGTTTGCCCGAGCCCGTCAGGCGGAAACGCTTCGACGTTGCCTTGTGGGTCTTGAGCTTGATCTTGCCAGATTTGGCTTTACGAGGCACAGTTGCTTGCTCCTTTCAAGAAATCAAAGATGGGAGAGCAGAGATTAGAGAGTGAAGGTTGTCAAGCCTGAGCTCTCACTCTTTGGCGTCAACCTTGGCTTCGGCCGCGACTCTCTGCTTTCTCTTTCTTTTTGGCGGCGGGTTTTCCGGGTGCCAGTACCACCAACATCGTGCGGCCTTCCATCATCGGCGTCTGCTCAATGGTGCTGATGTCGGAAAGCGACTGAGCGATCTCTTTCAGGTCTTCGAGGGCGATCTCGGGATAATCCATTTCGCGGCCGCGGAACCTGATCGTCACGCGGACTTTGTGCCCCTGAAGCAGCCAGCGGCGGGCATCGTCCACCTTGAAGCCGCGGTGCGCCTCGTTGGTCTTCGGGCGCAGTCGGATTTCCTTGACCTCGATCTTGGTTTGAGCCTTCTTGGCCTCGCGTTCCTTCTTGGCCCGCTCGTAGATGAACTTGCCGAAATCCATTACGCGGCAGACAGGCGGGGTGGCGCCGGATGAAACCTCCACCAGATCCAACTCGGCATCGCGCGCGATCTGCAAAGCTTGCTTGATGGGAACGACCCCGACATTGCCGCCATCCGCTCCGATCAGGCGAACTTCCGCCACGCGGATGCCCTCATTCACTCGAAATTCGTTAGCGCTGATAAGCCTCTCCTTATAACCTATGAGACTTGGGAAATCTTCCCCGGGTCTCCTTGCCAAACGACTTCAAAAAAAGACCTTCGAAGTCTTCTCTTGTACAAAGACACAAATCCAGCCGGAGGCTGGTTTTTGCTGGCGAATGATACCATGAGGGCGCAGGAATCGTCAACAAAACCGGGCGTTCGGTATTCGGGAATCGGAAATCGTCCAGGATTTGCAAGTCTACTCGAACATTCGGTCGAAAATCGCCGACAAAATCCGCAATCTAAAATCCGCGTCCTCACGGCTGGAGAGAATCAACCATTGGCAGGAAAACCGTTCTATAGATGGCATCATGCTCGTCATGATTGCTGAACGAGATCACCACCACTGACTGGCCACGCGTGTCGGCCATCGCAATGTCAACCGGGCGGCCGTAGGAAGTGGAGGTATATAGCGTCCAATCCAAACCGCCGCGCGCGTCCGGCCGCTGACCCGCCGGGACAGGCGCGGCATCCAGGCCCCGGTATCCATAGGCTTTCATGGAAATCCAGCCCATCAGGCTCGCCGCACTGACAGGCGCCCGGAAGAAGCCGATCTGCGTGATGTCGAAGGGCGAATTCGATCGAGCATAGAATCCGTCGCCCAAGGTGAGCCAGTTTGCGGGAACCGAGGCGGAGATGCCTCCGACGTCGGCATTTTTCAATTTGATCGGCGGCGTGCCCGAGTAAGGGAGAATAAAGCTGACGGCAGGGATTTTGTCGAGGCATGAACGATCCGGTTCGACGCCCGGATTGTCGAAGAATGCCTGGGCCGTCTGCATGGCGCAGCCTGAGGAGTCGGCTGCCGTCGGCGTGTGACCCTGATTGGGGAATTCAAAATAGTAGCTATGGCTCAGGTGAGCGGCGACTTGCCGTGCCAGTATGGGCGGCGTGGCGGGATCGAAACTGCCGGTGATGATCAAGGTGGGAATGTTGCTGCTTACCGGATCGTTTTCACCGGCCACGGGAGGCGTGGCTCCCCATGATTTGCAGGCATTGAAAAGGTCCTGGGCGTTGCCATAGAAGGGAAGCCAGGCATATTCGCGAATATCCTGCGGGGCTGAACTGGCAGCCTGGAGTTGTTCGGGCGTCGTCGCCAGCACGTGCTCATGACACATGACGCTGATGTACAAGCCGGGACTGATGCCTTCAAAGGCAAACGGCAGGGAGTTTTGGGAGGCGATCATGGTGGAGTAATCGCCGTTCTTGAAGCGATAGATGGTCTGCGGCGCCGTGGAAATCAGGCTGGACACTTTGATGGAGCCCAGGACCAGGTTTATGAATGTAGAACCGTCCACACTTTGAATGATCGTCCCGGTGCTCGGGCTGCCGGTGGTGATCGAGACGGGGCGGGCGTCCAATTGGCTCACGGTATCCCAGAATACCTTCTCCAGCTGAGGATAAGCGGCATTACATCCCGGATCGGCCGCGCAGCGGTCGAACAATGTCTTGAGCGCAGACTCGATGGCATCCGGGTAGTTGCTGAACAGATTCGTTTCAATGGGGACCACCGAATCCAATACAACGCTGTCCACGATTGCAGGATAGTCGCGCATGATGACCTGCGCCAGGCGGGTACCATAGGAGGCGCCATAGAGATCGGCCTTCTGATAGCCCAGCACCTGCAGCAGGTCACGGACGTCGGCAGCACTGGCTTCGGTGGTATAGGCATTCGGATCGACTCCCTGAGCCCTCATCAATCCGCTGCAAGCGAGGAAGGCATTGGAGTAAACAATCTTGCGCGAGGCGGCACCGGATATCAGACCCTGGATATCCTGGCTGTAGGCCTTCGTCAGATCATCGCAGTTGAGCGCGGGTTCGGAAAGCCCGGTTCCCCGCTGGTCAAAGGCAATGAAATCGCGGTTGACCAGAAAAGGTTTCACCAAAAGAGTGTAAGCGCCGGCGCTCAACTTGACCGCCTCGCCTCCGGGGCCTCCCTGCAAAAAGACCACCGGCTCGGGCAGGCCGCTGCCACCCGCGGCGTGGTAGATGGCCACCGCCAGCCGGATGGTATGGGACGGATCGCCGGTGCGATCTTCAGGCACGATAAGATAGCCGCAGCTTACATGCGCACCCACAGGCACATCGAAGGAGCACTGAGTATTTTCAAAGGTCGGCATGTAGCTTAAGGTGGGTTTCGGACTGGGGAGCAACAGGGCAGGCTGGGTTGCTGCAGGCGTAGACATCGGAGGCAGGACTGCGCCGACTTTTGTCGGTCTGCCTTCAGGAGCCGTGGTCTGGGCCGGCATCACCAGGGGTGTAGGAATGGCGGGCAACGCGGGCGACATCCATTCGGCCATCCGGCCCGATAAGAGAAGATATGCCACCAGCAAACCGCCCACGATCAGGATCCCGACGAAACCAATACCCACCAGCAGGATACTATTTGGCTTTCGCGCCTTGGAACGGGCCGGCGTGGGCCCGCCAACTTGTGATGGCGGCGGGGGATTCGTCGCCGGCGGTTGGCGATCGATTGTCGGCGCCTGAATTTCGCTATTTCCGGACAATCTCTCCAACTGCAGCCAGGCATCATAATGATCCGGGTTGAGCGCCAGCACGCGGCGAAAACAATATTCCTGCCGATCCGGCGCGGACAAGCACATCCCGAGCTGGAACCATCCCTGCTCGGAAGCCGGATCGTTGGAGACCAGCTCGGCAAAGAGCGCCGTTGCGCGCGTACGGTCGCCTGATTTTGCCGCCGCGATACCTGCTCGAAGGAGTTCTTCTTTTGACAATATCGTATCCCTCAGATTCGACTTATCGAAAGGTGCCATTATTGTAATTCGAAGTCCCTTGAACGGGTGAAGCCCCCAACCTTTTCGGGTATGATGAGATACATATAGTGGAGGACAATGGACGAGCAGAGCGCCATCCGACGACTCAAAGACGGCGATATTAGCGGATTGGAATTTCTCGTTAATCGCTATCAGGTGAAGGCTGTGCATGCAGCGTATCTGATCATTCGCGATCCCGGGCTGGCTGAGGACATTGTGCAGGATTCCTTCCTGGGAGCCTATCGTGCCATACGCGGCTTCGATGCCGCACGTCCCTTTGAGCCGTGGTTCCTGCGCAGTGTGGTCAACGCCTCGGTGAAGGTGATGCAAAAGTCTGCGCGGCAGGTTCAAGTGGCTGACGAGTCAGATGAGCAGGCCTTTGCGGAAATGGCCGCTCAAATGGAATCTGTAGAGTCACAGGTGGAGTCGGACGAAGCGCAACGGCGGGTTTGGGAGGCCATGCAGAAGTTGTCGCCACGCCAGCGTGCGGTCGTCGTCCAGAGATATTTCCTCGAAATGAGCGAAGCCGAGATGGTCGGAGAATCTGGCCGCGCGGCGGGCACTGTCAAATGGCTGTTGAATGCAGCACGTCAACGGCTGCGAAGTTTATTGGTTGCCGACCCAAGGAGCGATGAATGAAAGAGCCTGGCATGAAAGATATGCTTGAGAACATCGCTCGACGCCACACGCCGGAGAATATCAATTTGTGGCCGGATGTCGAGCTTCGGCTGCGAAAGGATGCGGTCACGATGAAACCACGTTTGAAGTTAAGTTGGTCGCTGGTCCTGTTGATCCTGGCGCTCATTCTCGTCACGACTGTGGCTTATGCCCTGTATCGCTATCTCAACGACCCCGGTCTGCAGGCCGCGCAGGATGCGGGCCTGTTTACCAATGTCAATGCGACTGCCCAATCCATGCCTTTGACCCCTTCTGGTTTGTTCGACGCTGGTTCCGGTTCTGCAACCATGATCGGGAGCGAGCAAACTATGGAGGGCGTGACATTGAAACTGGACTGGGTGTATGTGGAAGATGCGCAGCAGCTCTTTCATGTCTCCGCCAGCGGCCTTTCGCCGGACATGCGCTTTGGGATCCCGCACGTGACTTATGCTGATGTGACTCCCGAACAATATCGCGGCGCCATCTTTTCGCTGGATGGCAGCGGAACCGTCACGGGGACGTATCTCTCGAACCAGCTTGTGCGCAGGAACGGCCAACCCGGCGGCAAAGTTGACATGCAAATCGACGTTCCACTGGTCGAGCGCCAGGCTGGGCAGTCCACGGAGGTCGCCAGCTTCCATTTTGACCTGAAGGATATAAAAGTGATTGTTCCCCAAGGCGGCGGCGGTGGAAATTCCTACGCTGTCCGCGTGAATGGATTGGAGATGCGATTGGAATATGCGATTGTCACGCCTTCCTACACTGAGGCGCAGATCTGTTACCAACTTCCCTCGGCAGGCAAAGATTGGGTGATCGCGGGGGCGACAGTCCAGTATGCAGAGCCAACACAACTGGTGGGCGAGCCGGTACCAGCGGACAGCTACGCGGAGGTTAGCGAGGCCGGTAATGAACGTTGCACGGATGTCAATTTCCCGCGGGGTAAAGGCGCCGGCAATGTGGCGTTTACGGTCACCGCAAATGGGCTGGTTGCGCGAGATACGCAGGAAAAGGTGAATGGAGCGTGGCAGTTCAATACTGGACTTATAGATGATATCCATATTGCCGGAGTTGATACGGCGACTCCCACACCCGAAGCGCCGCCGCCTTCGGAAACGGTCGGCGACTTGACGGCCACTCTGAAATGGGCCTACATCGATTCCAATCGCATGGCCTTCACGGTTCACTTGGACGGGTTGAAACAAGGCTATGCCGTCGGCAATGTTGCGCTTCAGGATGCGGACGGAAACGGAGTCAACGTCGGCGCCAACTTTCAGGCACAAGATTCTGATCCATCCACCTTCATCATCGGCCTGACGCCAATGGCTGGATTTAAGGGTGATCGCTTCAAGGGGAAATTGGTCATCGATGTAACCAATTCTCCCGGCAGTCAATTCCCTCTTGCTGAATTCAGTTTTGATTTGGACCTGCCCGTCTATCAAGCACTGGTTATCGAACCCAGGCAGGTGGTAACGGCGAATGGCATTGAGATGATGTTACAAACAGTGAGGACGGCGCCGTCGTTTACTGACGCCTATTTGTGCTACCAAAAGCCTACGACCGCCGATTGGATGGTTGCAGGGATAGATGCGGAAAACGTATCCCTGCAAATTGGCAATGATAAAGCTACTATGAACACCTATGCCCTGTTGTTTGATTCTGATTACGGTGATTTGGGCAAAGGCGGTGAACCCAGTTGGAAGCCAGCCATCGAAAAAGGCCGTTGCGTAAAGGTGGGCTTTCCGGTCGGCCATCATGGCAAACCTGAAACCCTGACCCTCACTGTTAACGAACTACAACAATCCATGCCCGAGGTGATTCCGGATGCAGATGTGAAAAAGGCCCAGGAAATTTTGAAAGCTCAGGGCATCGAAATGGACTACATGACTTTTTCGGGGAATGGCGGCGGGGGCGGCGGAATGGTATACAGGAAATTGCCGGAGGGTATGACCGAAGCGGAGGCATACTGGCGCTTTATGGAGGCGCTTGGATACGTCTATCAGGGACCCTGGGTTTTTACAATTCAATTGAATCCTTAGGATTCCGTCACAGAATCTAAGGCGGAGAGCAAGAGGCTCCTCCGCCTTTAGGCTCCCAAAGACACCCTAGCCTGAGGTTGTACCCGCGATTACAAAAACGTAGAAAGAATATCCTGCCGATAATAGGGGAATCAGGGACAAATCGTCAACGAATCGTATTCTGCCAGGCGGGAATTTTCGATATGATTATGAAGAGAAGGAGGTTACGGATCATGAAAATCAGACACCTGATGATTGTTATGCTGTCCTTGATTTCGTTAACCGCCTGCCGGCCGGCTCAACCTTCTGAATCACAGCCGGTTTTTACGCCATCTGGGGAGGCAACCGCGACCCCACTGCCATACCCCTCTGGGATGCCGCGCGTGGCCGCCAGCCTAACGCACCGGATCCAGTCGTTTGATATCAGCCCCGATTTGAAGATCATAGCCCTGGCCACGTCAAACGGCGTCCTCCTCTATGATTTCGACACCCAAAAGTATCTACGCGCGGTGAACGAAGGACAAAATGTCTTCAGTGTAGCCTGGTCCCGGGACGGCACGAGGCTGGCGGCGGGAAGCTCACTGGACTTCGGAAAGCCGTTTTTTGTCGGCGGCGATTTGAGTAATTCCGCCAAGGCTCATCTGACGGTTTGGGATACCTCCTCTTGGAAAAGTGTCTTCGAGCCGGATTTCGGCAACGATATGGTCAACCAACAGATCATTGATGTGGCCTGGTCGCCGGACAATCACTCGCTGGCGTTCAGCACTGACATTGGCGGCGTGTTTGTGCTCGATACACAAACCGGCAAGACACTCTCTCGCCAAACAGACTTCGCCGCCTCACTTACGGATATTTCCTGGTCACCTGATGGGTCGCGGCTGATCTCTACCGGTGATATGGCCTACAGTCTCCGGCGCTGGAAGGTCAGCGATGGCCAGGCCGTGCGCCTGTTTGACCCGCGAGTAAGCAATCCGATGGAGGTCGCATGGTCGCCGGACGGCAAGCGGATCGCGTCCGGTCATGCGTACGGGGGCGTCTGCATCTGGACCGCGGCGACAAATAAGTGCGATGGTTACATTCAGGCGCACCGTACCGCGGTCTTCAGCCTGGTCTGGTCTCCCGACGGCAAGAAACTTGCCACCGGCGGAGGCGTCATCCGAATCTGGGATACTCAAACAGGTAAATTGTTGACGGCCCTTGGCGAACAGGACGGGTATACGTACGATCAGATCGAATGGCCTGCTCTCGACAAGCCCCTCGTTTCGCTGCAAACCGGCCTGGAGAATCTGGGAGATACCGCGGTCCGCTTCTGGAGTATCTCCACAGGTACGATATTGGTGGAGTTTCGCGGCCAGCAGTAACAAGAATGATGCGGCGCCGCAGCGGACTAAACCAAGAAAACCCGAAGCCAGCGCTATTAAGGTCTGATAGTTGATCTGGGACAACGAAGAGCGGAGAATATACTTCTCCGCTCTGTTTGATAGTTGGCCATTATCCGATTACCGGCTCCCCGGCCCCGAGCTGCTATTTCATCGTCCGTCGCGGGCCGCTCGTTCCGCCTTGAACATGTGCACCGAGCGCACCGAAAGTTGCATCCAGACTCTGGACGGCCTGCTGCTGGTTGAGACCCGTGGCCTGCATCACATCGTTGACCATGCCGCTATTATGCAAAGTGTCTGCGCTAATGCCGCCTGAAGCCAACTGCCCGAGCACACTTTTCAGGTTGAGCGCGCCGGCGCGTCCCGAAGCAGGATGAGCCGATAGCAGATAGTGGACGGCAATCGAAACCACAACCATGGCGATTTGAGGCTGGATATTGGCCTTGGCTGCCAGTTGGCCCACAACAGGCTGGAGCAGCATCATGATCGGATCGTTCGCCCCCATGGCGCCCATATTCATTCCGCTGCCCTGATTAAGGTTCATCGGCTGCCCCGTGCCGGGTTGGCCGCCGATAATTTGCTCCAGCGCGCCGAGCATCTGGCCGACGGGTGCTCCGCCGCTCTGCTGGCCGTCGGCTTGCTGTGCACCTCCGAGGAGGCCGCCGAGCATCTGCGCCATCGCATCTCCGCCGCCGGACTGCTGCTGTGCTCCCGAAGTGGACTGCATCAAGGCCTTCATGAGATCTTCCATTGCCATTGTGCGCCTCCTGTAAAATCCTGAATGAAAAGAAGAAGCCTTGCGTCACTTCATTTTATAGGCGATTCTGCCAGTGCCGGCAAGGACTTGTTTTTGAGATGGCGATTCGGGTTTACGCCGTCCACGCGCGCACCGGCAGAGATGCGACGGCGTGCTACTCGCCTTCGTATGCTGACCGGTCGATCGCATATCGGGAAAGCTCCATACCCCAGAGTGCAACACGATCGACAAGGGCAAGGCCGCAATTCTCAAGGACTCGAACAGAAGGAATGTTCTGGGGATGCACCAGGCCAATAATCTTCTCCAGTCCGGCTGTTTCAAATCCAAATTTGACCGCGGCGCGCGCGGCCTCGGTTGCATAGCCGCGGCCGCGGACGCGTTTGCTCAACAAGTAAGCCACCTCGGTTTGTTCCACTTCGGGCAAATACTCCAACCCGTTCCAGCCGACGACCTGACCGTCACCCGGTGTAATTACAGCCCAATGTCCGTAGCCGTGCCGTTTCCATTGAGCTGTGTGATGAGCAATATACGCATCGGCCTGCTGGCGCGAGGGCGGAGCCTGATTTGGAAAGTAGCGCAGGATGCCGTCTTCCTGCAGGATGCTGTACCATGCACCTGCATCCTCCGGCGTCCAGGCGCGCAGCAGCAGGCGCGGAGTGCGTATCGTGGGGATATCCATCCGTTGCCTTCCCGAGGCCGTGAGATGATTGCTTACAGATCGGGAGAGCGCGTTCCGATCTTATCTTTTACGCCGGCCGCGAACTGGGCCAGCATGATGTTATTCTGCTGCGAGCCGTCGCGCACGCGCAGGCTCACCTGTCCGGCCTTCATCTCGTTCTCGCCGACGACCAACATATACGGCACTTTCATCAGTTGTGCAGAGCGGATCTTGGCGTTCATGCGTTGGGCGCTGAGGTCGGCGCTGACGCGGATACCCTGTTCGCGCAGCTGCTGCACGATGCCCTGGGCGTATTCGTTCTGCGAGTCCGTGATGGGGATGACGCGCACCTGCTCCGGCGAGAGCCAGACCGGGAAGTTTCCCGCGTAATGCTCGATCAGGAAGCCGATCAGCCGCTCGTGCGTCGACAGCGGGGCGCGGTGAATGCACAGCGGCACCTCCTCCACGCCCTGCTTGTTGATGAACTTCAAGTCGAAACGGGCGGGCTGGGCAAAGTCCACCTGGTTTGTGGCGAGCGAAAATTCCTTTCCGATCACGCTCCAGACTTGGACATCGATCTTTGGGCCGTAGAAGGCAGCCTCGTCCGCCGCCTCGACGAATGGCACATTGCCGTGCTGCATCGCCCGGCGCACCATGTCTTCCGTCTTGAGCCACAGTCGTTCATTATCCACATATTTCTTGCCGAGGCCTTCCTTGCTGTGCAGGCTCAGGCGCATGACGTACTTCTCGATCCCGAAGAGCTTGAAGTATTTGAGATACAGGTTCACGACGCCCAGGAATTCCTCTTCGAACTGTTCTTCCGTGACGTACATGTGCGAGTCGTTCATCTGCAGCGAGCGCACGCGCATCAGGCCGAACAGTTCCCCGGATTTCTCATAGCGGTAGACCGTCCCGTATTCCGCCAGGCGGATGGGCAGGTCGCGGTAGGAACGCGGCTTGGAGCCGAAGATCTTGTGATGCATCGGGCAGTTCATCGGTTTGACGTAATACTTCACGCCTTCCAGTTCCATCGGCGGATACATCGACTCGGCATAATAGGGCAGGTGGCCCGAGTGCACGAACAGGTCTTCCTTCGAGAGATGAGGCGTCCGGACGCGCAGGTATCCGGCCTTGTCTTCCATCTCTTTCGCCAGCTTTTCCAATTCCTCGATCATCACGCCGCCATTCGGAGGAAAGAGCGGCAGGCCCGGCCCGATCTCTTCATCGAACATGAAGATATCCAGTTCCTTGCCAAGCTTGCGGTGGTCGCGCTTCTTCGCCTCTTCCAGCTGCCAGAGATAATCCTTGAGCTGCTGGGCGTTCTCCCAGGCCGTGCCGTAGATGCGCTGTAGCATCTTGTTGTGCTCGTCGCCGCGCCAGTAGGCGCCGGCGACGGACATCAGCTTGAATGCGTCCGGCTTGATCTGCCGCGTATTCTCGACGTGCGGCCCGCGGCACAGGTCCACGAAAGAATCGTGCTGATAGATCGAAATCTCGGGCTTTTCCGCGAGCGGATTGCCATATTCGTCCAGCCCGCCCTTCTCCAGGCCGTCGATCAGTTCGATCTTATACGGCTGATCCTTGAAGATCTTGCGCGCTTCATCCGCCGAGACCACCTTCTTGGCGAACTCGAACTTGCCGGCGATGATCTGGCGCATGCGTTTCTCGATCTGCTCCAGGTCTTCCGGTGTCAGGTTGCGTGGCAAGTCGAAATCGTAGTAGAAACCGTTCTCGATGGGCGGACCGATGGTGATCTTGCCGTCGGGGAACATTTCGAGCACGGCCTGTGCCATAATATGCGCTGCCGAGTGACGGATCTTGTAAAGATTGGATTCCTCGTATTTTTCCGAGCCTGGTTGTGACATTCTTTCTCCTTGTATCCATGAATTGCGCGAATGATCTCGGACGAAAAAATCCGTGTTCTTCGTGGATTAAAACAAAACTCGCCCGAAATCGGGGCGAGAATCTTGTTCACGCGGTTCCACCCGAGTTTACGCCCTTCGGCGTATCTCTTTGGGCCTCTAACGGAGCCAGCCGTTCCGCATATTTGTACGGGCGACTCACTGAGTTGCCCCTAGGTTCTGCTTCACGCTCGCGGGTGGTTTTCAGCGGGAAGTGGCTGGAAACGGCTCTCAATCCTTGGCCGCTTCTTCCTGTCAGCTACGGGAGCCCCTTACTCGTCCCGGTCACAGCGTTTCATTATATATGTGCCGGTATTATAGGCGCATTCGGGCGGTTGTCAAGCAGGATACGGGGCAGTAGAATGTCCTCCGAGCGAACGCTCAACGGCAAATCCGAAATTCGCTCAACACAGGAGTTCATGTGACAAAAATTCGAGTTTGTTTGGCCGGCGCCACAGGCTGGGCGGGTTCTGCGTTATCCCGAGGCATATTTGAAGCTCCGGATATGGAACTTGTTGCCGCCATATCTCGAAGCCACTCGGGGCAGACCCTTGGGGAAGCCATCAATGTCAAGGGGCTTACTGCGCCCGTTTTTGCCGCCGCTGAAGAGGCGCTAAATATCTCGCCGGATGTCTTCGTTGAATATACCAAAGCGGACGTGGCAAAATCCCATATTCTGGCGGCTCTTCAGCACGGATCTCATGTTGTCGTCGGCGCATCCGGGCTGAGCAATGAGGACTACGCGGAAATCGGCAGCGCCGCGGAAAAGGCGAATCGAGGGGTGCTGGCGGTGGGAAACTTCGCCCTCACTGCCGTGCTACTTCAGAAATTCTCCGAAATGGCGGCGAAATATATCCCTCACTGGGAGATCATCGACTACGCCCATTCCGAGAAGCCGGATGCACCCAGTGGGACGGCGCGCGAGTTGGCGGACCGCCTTTCCAAAGTCCGTGAGTCGCAGCTGGATGTCCCGCTGGATTCAATTCAAGGCCCCAAAGAGAGCCGCGGCGTGAGGTTGCACGGTTCGCAGATTCACTCTGTCCGATTGCCGGGCTACGTTATTTCACTGGACGTTATTTTCGGAATGCCGGACCAAAAACTAATCCTGCGCCATGAGTTGGGGACAAGCGCCGAGCCATATGTAAGCGGTGCGCTCTTGGCCATCCGAAAAGTAGGCGCGTTGGTGGGCTTGCATCGCGGGCTGGACAGCGTAATGGAATTCTAGAAAACACCCGTGCAGCGGCGATGCAACCCACAGTCATGTTGTTATAATCCCGAATAGATCAGCCCTTTGTCTGTTCCGCCATCAAATCTTGCTCATGTTACAGGTGATTCTATGAAGGCCGGCCGCCCCGCAAACCAGGAGCAGCAACTCGCCTCTTCGAAAGCGGGGAATGAAGAGGCTTTTGCTGAGTTGATCCAGCCGTATCGCCACGAGTTGCTTGTCCATTGTTATCGGATTCTCGGTTCCTTCGAGGATGCCGAGGATATGTTGCAGGAAGCGCTCGTGCGCGCCTGGCGCGGGCTCAATTCATTTGAGGGCAGGTCAACCTTGCGGGCCTGGCTATACAAGATTGCGACCAATGCATGCCTGGATGCGCTCGACACGCGCAAGCGCCGGGGGCTCCCCAGGGAGTTGTATGGGCACGGCGATCCGGCCCGGCCGTTGCCTCCGCCTTCAAAGACAGTTGCGTGGGTCGAACCTTTTCCGGATGAGATGATTGATGGACAGCCCGACATCTACCCCGAGGCGCGTTATGAAGTGCGGGAGAGCATCACGCTGGCTTTCGTCGCCGCGTTGCAAAAACTTCCGGGCCGGCAGCGCGCCGCGCTGCTCTTATGCGACGTGCTGGGCTGGAGGGCAGCCGAGGCCGCTGATATCCTGGATATGACCGCGACCGCGGTCAACAGCGCGTTGCAACGCGCCCGTGAAACCATGAAACAGACTGAGCGCCAGACGTTGCCAGCCCCCGCGCGGTTGAACGAACAGCTAACCTCCTTGTTGAGGCGCTACGTCGCCGCCTGGGAAGCCGCCGACTCCGCCGGGCTGGTCGCAGTCATGCGCGAAGATGTGGCCCTGACCATGCCGCCCATACCGGTCTGGTTTGCGGGTCGCGCCGACGTCCAGGCCTTTTTGGAAGATTATCTTTTCAAGAGTATCGATCCGTTCCGGGTGCGGCTGATGCCGGTGCGCGCCAACGGCTCTCCGGCCTTCGCGGTCTATCAGAGGGATTCTTCCGGAGTTTATCGTCCTGCCGCCATGCACATTCTCACCATCGTCGGCGGCCTGATCGACGAGATAAACGACTACCTTACTTTCGACGGCAAGCTCTTTTCCCAATTCCACCTGCCGCTCGTGTTTTCACCGATGAATTCGACAGAAGACTCCCGTCTTATTGAGTGAAAGCAGACGGACAGACCAACCCTGTCAAACTCAAAAGGAGAAAACCATGAGCAAAGATTTACCGTTGTTCCTGCTGGCGATCCGCGGGACATTGGCCTCTCCAACCCTGGAAGCCGCACGCAAACTGCACAATTCGACCGCCGGCGCGCCTGAGAATATGGCGGCCGCAAAATCCCTGGGGGATTTGAGCCATATGGTATATGTGCCGATGGAACCGCCCCAAAAAGGCGCGGGCGAATTCCTGATCCTGGATATCTGGAACAGCACGGATGGGCTGAATAAATTCTTCGCCAACCCCACCGTGCAGGAACAGGCCGGCCAGATCTTCGCACAACGCGATCCGGTGGTGTGGGCCGCCGTGGACGGATTCGTGAGCTATCACATCCCATCCCCGTCGGGGATGAATGACCGCTTCATTACCACTGCCCGCGGCACGGTCAAGAACATGGATGAAGCCCGCAAGCTTCACAACGAAGCGACGGTCAAAACGTTAAGCAAGGCTCGCAAAGCCGGAAATCTATCCCACGAGTCCTATTTCCGCATGGCGGCCCCCGGTTCGCCAGAAGCCATGGAATGGTTCGGCGTAGACGTCTGGATGCGCCCGGATGCCATGATGGAATTCTACGATGACGCAGACTTCCTGGCAGCCTTCAACCACATGTTTACCGGCGAGGCACAGACCGCCGCCTGGGTACATCCCAAGGGTGATTGGGCGGAGTGGTAGATTCGTTGCAGGGATTGGGGACTATATAGACAAAAAGAGGAGTGGCCCTACGGCGCCACTCCTCTTTTCCTGCCCCGTTCCCATGTATCTTCGATGAAACTACACGTTCGGGCGGAGGGGTATTTCTGCTATGGGGCGGGCGTGGCGGGCGGTACTGCCAACGCGCCCGGCCAGTTGCTGAAGCTTTGCAGGTGACTCCACAACGAAGGGTAGAACGTAGCTGCCCAGATCGCAGCAGTCGCCAGCAAAACCAGGATTGCGATCCAGCGAACTGCCTGGTTGTCCCTGAACCACATGAAGAAGGGGAAGGCGCCCAGGCCGCCCACTCCAGCCAGAACGAATCCGACGGCAGCGACGAGCGGTTCCTTGCCCAGGCCCAGCGAGAGGATGCGTACTCCAATGGTCACGGCATCCAGACCGGCGAAGAAGGCGTAGATGCTGATGGGAATGAGGCTCCAGCCTTGCCAGAGAGCAATGGCTGCCCCAAGGAACACGATGCCGAACAGAGTGGAAGCGTCGCCATAGGCGATGTTGTAGCTGCCCGGCAACGGCCAGGTGAATGCCAACTGAAGGCCTGTAATTAAACTAAGCAGGCCTGTGACAAAGAAGGCCGAGGCGTAGGGGCGCTGGTCTTTTTCCTCGATGCCTTTCCACAGATAGTAAGCCAGCAGGACGGTGCCGGCTACCAGGTTGATCATGATAAGCGTAAGCCAGTCTATGAACAATTTAGCTCCTTTACGAGATTTGAAAAACAGTTTGGCGATCTATTAATACGACCATTAAGATAACACAGGGGTTATTTGTGCGTTATGCCCGTTTGTCATAATATTCACGTGAAAATTACAACCAAAAAGCCCCAAATTTGGGGCTTTTTCCGTTGTGGGCGAGACAGGGCTCGAACCTGCGACCTCTGCTATGTCAAAGCAGTGCTCTAACCAACTGAGCTACCCGCCCGGGAGAGGGACATTATAACGAGGGCGGATGGGTTTGACAATGGCGGGCAAGCGAAAAATGGCGCAGCCCGCGCACATTTATTCTTGTTAGAATAAATGTGCTATACTCGGCCGCGTGCCTCCCGTTATTCGCGCTTCTGAAATTGGAACCTACCTCTACTGCCGCCGCGCGTGGTGGTATCGCAAGCAAGGCGTGGAATTGGAGAATCAGACCGAACTCGCGGCTGGAACGGAGTTGCATCGCCAGCATGGGCGCAAGGTTCTCGCGGCAGGGTTCCTGCAAATTCTGGGTTATTTCCTGCTGCTGGCCGCCGTGGTCTTGTTAGTGGCAGCCGTCACCTCCTCGCTCCTAAAGTGAGCCGGCGTTTAATCGGCAAGACGTTTGAACCTGTAAACTTGCAGACGTTGGAACCATGCTTTACCTCGCCCTCTTTTTCCTAATTGTTGCGATCGTCCTGCTTTGGCAATCTGCCCGCCGGAGGCAGGAAGCCGGCCTGCCAGGCGGGCGCATCATCTATACCGATACGCGCACCTGGGGCGAGGTTGAAAAGCCGCTGTACGATCATGACCTGGGGTTGACGGGCAAGCCCGATTACCTGGTTGAACGCGACGGCTTGATCATCCCTGTAGAAGTGAAATCAGGCCGCACGCCCGAAGCTCCCTATGATTCGCATATTTACCAGGTCGCGGCGTACTGCCTTTTGGTGGAAAAGACCTTTGGGAAGCGCCCGCCGTACGGGCTGATACATTACGCGCATCGTGATTTCGCCGTGGACTACACCAGCCAGCTTGAGTTGGCGCTGCTGGATCAACTCGCAGAGATCAAGCGCGATGAAACCCGCAGCAATGTGCCCCGCTCACACGAGGAGGCCGCGCGCTGCCGGGGATGCGGATTTAGAAAGGTCTGCGATCAGGCGCTGGAAGGCTAAAACGTTCGAAGGTTGAAACGCAAGGGTATAATAAATTCATCATGCCCCAGGAGTTTATCCCCAAGCACCCCGTTGTAGTTGCATACCCGAAGATGCCGGAGGCTTTCGCCGAGGCGGACCTCGTGGTGAAGTTCCTGCAGGCAAAAGGCTACGAAGCGCCGCAAGGCTCCATCTACGACGAAGACTTGCGAAAACGGGTGAAGGCAGGCGATTTCGATATGTTGATCGCGGTAGGCGGGGACGGCACAATGCTGCGGGCCGGCCATCTGTGTGCTCCGTCCAAGGTCCCGATCCTGGGCATCAAGATGGGCCGTCTCGGATTCCTGATGCAGGTGGACCGCACCGAATGGCGCGAGATGCTGGAGCGACTCTTCAAGGGCGAAGCATGGATCGAGCATCGGATGATGCTGGCCGCCGAGCACATCCGCGCCGGCGAGACCCTGGCGAGCTGGCAGGCATTAAATGAAGTCGTAGTCGTCCGCGGATTGGCTTTGAAGCCGGTACGGCTGGTCGCCAGCGTGGACGGTCGCCCTCTCACTACCTTTGTTTGCGACGGCCTGATCGCCGCGACCGCCACCGGGTCAACCGCCTACGCCCTGGCCGCCGGCGGGCCGATCCTGCCGCCCGACCTGCGGAATATCCTGCTGGTTCCCATCGCGCCTCACCTTTCGGTGGATCGCGCGGTCGTGCTGGCGGAAGGCTCCTCGGTCAGGATCATCGTAAAGAGCGAAAACTCAGTAGTCAGCGTGGATGGACAATCGCCGCTGGCGCTTGACGAAAATGACCACGTGGACGTGCGTGCGGCCGAGTATGCCGCGCTGTTCGTCCGCTTCGGGGATCCCGGCTACTTCTATCGAAACCTTAACGCACACCTCAATCAACCACACTTGTAAAGGAATTTTTCCCGGGATCAGAACTCACCACAGATGAACGCGGATGAATTTTTGTTCCTCTGACCGCCTCCATTTTATCTGTGTTCATCTGCGGTTAAAATCGAATTTCAGGATACGCTGCAGGATGGATTTTGAATGACTCAAACCGATACACTATATTGCTACGTCCACCCCAACCGTCCGACGACGCTGCGCTGCAACCGTTGTGAGCGCCCCATCTGCGCCGATTGCGCCGTGCTCACGCCAACCGGCTATCGCTGCAAGGAATGTGTCCGCTCACAGCAGAAGGTGTTCGACACTGCCGTGTGGTCAGACTACGTCGTCGCCTTTGTGTCGGCGGCGATCGGCTCAGCCATAGCCAGCGCTCTTGTCTATCTGGCCAGCCTGTTTATCTTTGGCATTCTGGTGTTGTTCCTGGCTCCGGCGGCCGGCGGGGTAATTGGCAATATCGTCCTGCGCTTTATCGGGCACCGCCGGTCGCGTACCCTGTTCCTCACCTCCGCGATCGGCATGGTTGTGGGTGCCGTGCCTGCTTTGCTCATTTTCACCCTGCCGGCTCTGCTCGGCATACTTGCCGGCGGTCTGCAGGGAGTCGGGAGCCTGCTGCCTGCCATCTGGGAGGTCGTTTATCTGTTCATGGCCGTGCCCGCCGCCTACACACAGATTTCCGGCATCCGCATTGGAAATTAGTAAATTGGTGAATTAGGAAATTAGTAGCGATCAATACCTAAGCTACCGAATTGCCGACCACGGGTTACCTGACCAATGCTCACCGAACTGCGCATCCAGAACTTTGCGATCATCGATAAGCTCGATCTCAAACTGGGCCCCGGCCTCATTATCCTGACCGGCGAAACGGGCGCAGGCAAGTCCATCATTCTCGATGCGGTCGAGATGCTGGTGGGCGGCCGCGCGGATGCCACCGTGATCCGGACCGATTCGGACTCGGCGCTGGTAGAGGGCATCTTCAAGCTGAAGGGTCCTGAAAAGGAAGCTGTCAACGAGATCCTGAAACGTGAAGACCTTCTGGATGATCCGGAGTACGTCACGTTAACCCGCGAAGTCCGGCGCGAGGGGCGCAACGTGGCCCGCGTCAACGGCCGCACAGTGGGCGCCTCGCTGCTCAAGGAGATTGGCGCCTCGCTGGTGGATATTCACGGCCAATCCGAGCACCTGTCTCTGCTCGATCCCCGGGCGCATCTCGGCCTGCTCGATCGTTTTGCAGATGCGGCGAAGCCGCTGAACGAATATCGCCAGAACTACCAAAAGTTGTTGAGCCTGCGCCGCGAGCTGGACGAAATCCGCCAGGCGCAGCAGGACGCCGATCGACGCGTTGAAATGCTGACTTTTCAGGCGGAGGAGATCGAGGCGGCCAAGCTAAAGCCCGGCGAAGATGAAGACCTGCGCAAGGAACGTGATCGCCTGGCAAATGCAGAATCGCTGGCGCAGTATGCGCAGCAGGCCCTGGAAGTGCTCGACGAGGGCAGCGCAGGAATCGGCCGCGGCCAGCGACCTGATCGGCCAGGCTGCGCAGGCGCTGGCCGACCTTGCCAGGATCGACAGTGCGCAGGCTGAATTGGCCAACCAATCCGCACTCCTTGAAGACACGCTAGCAGAGCTTGTGCGCAGTGTGCGCGATTATCTGGATGCCATTGAATACAACCCCAAGCGTTTGGACGAAGCCGAAGAACGTTTGAACCTGATCCACAGCCTGACGCGCAAATATGGCGGCGCCTCCGGCGGCATTCCCGCCATCATCAAGTTTGGCGGGGAGGCACGCAAGCAGCTGGAGAATATTTCCAATGCCGGCGAGCGCATCACTGAACTGGAGGCGGAGGAAGCCTCCCTGCTTCAGACCCTATCCAAGCAGGCACAGCTGCTATCAGACAAGCGCAAATCGGCGGCGGAGAAGCTGGGCAAAGGCATCGAGATCGAGCTCGACGATCTGAAAATGGCAGCGGCGCGCTTTGGCGTTGACTTCCAGACAAAGCCGGACCCGAACGGCATTCCTCTCGCCGACGGCGCACGTGTGGCCTTCGATCAAACCGGCTTCGACCGGGTCGAATTCCTCGTGGCACCCAATCCCGGCGAGGGACTCAAACCACTGGCACGGATCGCATCCGGCGGCGAGACTTCACGCCTGATGCTGGCGTTGAAGAACATGCTGGCGCGTGCTGATGAGATACCATCGCTGATCTTCGACGAAATTGACCAGGGTATCGGCGGGCGCGTCGGACTGGTGGTCGGATTCAAGCTCTGGCACCTGGGACGCAACCATCAGGTCTTCTGTGTGACCCATCTTCCGCAGCTGGCCGCCTTCGGCGACGAGCATTATCAAGTGCAGAAACTGATCCAGGCCAACCGCACCCTGACACGCGTCGAGCGTCTGGATGGCGAGCCGCAACTGCTGGAGCTCTCGCAGATGCTGGGCGAGGTTGGCGAGGGCACGCTCCGCTCCGCACATGAGCTGATGCAGGTCGCAAGACAGATGATCAAGACCGCGAGATAGTCATCAGACTTCAGTCCTTGGTTCTCCAGCAGCACGTATCACGTAGAAGAAGTGGAATCCACGAGGGTACAAAGCTCTCGTGGATTCTGAAGCGACGCACACATAATAAATGGAACAAGCCCCGAATATCATGAAGTCACAAAAATCTGCAGACGACGAATGGCTTTCGCTCCATGAAGCCGCCGGCCTGCTTGGCGTGCATCCCGGCACCGTGCGCATCTGGTCGGATAAGGGCCGGCTGCCCGTCTACCGCACGGAGGGTGGACACCGCCGCTATAAGCGCAGCGAAGTGCTCCTGTGGGCGAACACAGCGCGCGCTGAACGGGTCGTGGACCCGGTCAGCGTGGTACAGGCCGCAGTCCACAACATCCGCGTGCACATCACCGAGGGCCATCTCGAATCAGAAAGTTGGTACCAGAAGCTTGATGAAGGCGCCCGGACCCAGTACAGGCAATCCGCGCAATCATTAGTACAGGGCCTGATCAGTTACGTCTCGTCCGGCGGAGAGGAGGGCGCTTCGGAGGCCCGATCCATCGGCTACGAATATGCCTCGCGTGCTCACCGTTTCGGCCTTAGCAACGTGGACGCGGCGCGCGCCTTCCTGTTCTTTCGCAATGCGCTGCTGCAATCGGTTATCCAGGTCTATCAGGAAGCCAATGTTCCATCCGGGAATGCGTGGGGGGAAATCCTGTATAAGGTCAACACCTATACCGACGTAATATTGATGCATTTGTTGGAGACTTATCACGCCATGGAAAGCGCCAACTCCTGACACAGGTATAATCGTTTCATGGCTAATCCAATTCTAGAACTGCCGTACGTGCTCGAAACCCGTCGCAATCATGCGCTGGAGCATGCCACCCTGCATGTCCTCGCCGGGAAATACCCGACGAGTCCGATGGCGGGACATTCCAACCCCACGGGCTTCTTCATCCTCGGAAGTTTCCCGATGGAAGATGTTCAGTCGGCGGTCAACCAGGCCTTGGCGCGACTCCGCGCCGGAGAAAGGGATCTGGCCATTCATGCCGGCTGCGGAACCAATCTCGCGACCTCGGCCCTCGTGGCCGGGACGTTCGCCTGGCTGGTGCTGCGAGGCGGGAAGTCTGCCTTTGGGCGCATGCTGCGCGTGCCCTTCGCGGTCGCGTTTGCGCTGGTAGGGCTGGCGGTGAGCCGACCGCTCGGCCCCATGATTCAGGCGAAGATCACGACGGATGCAGACATGGGCGGTTTGCAGGTTGTCGACGTCCGTCGGACCGCACGCGGGCGTGTGACGGCTCATCGGGTGATCACGAAGAACGGCGTTTCGCTATCTTCCATCAGATAAGTGCGAAATGCTGACGGCTGATTGCTGATCGCTCCCCATGCCCAACGTTATATTCATGTACGGCAATGACGAGTTCGCCATGGCGCGCCGGCTGGCTGAGTTCGGTTCCATATTCACGGATGCCAGCAGCGCGGGCATGAACACCGCGCGCCTTGAAGCCCGCACCATGACCGAAGATGACCTGAACAATGCCGTCAATGCCATGCCGTTTCTGGCGAAATACAGGCTGGTGCTGCTGGCGAATCCGTCGGCGCGATACTCCACGCCGCAGGCGCGGAAAAAGTTCCTCGACTTCATTGAGAAAGTCCCGCCTACGGCGAAGCTGATCATCTCCGAAAACGTTGACGTAAAAACTTACCGGGACAAGGCACGCCAGGAAAAGGAAGACGAGAAACACTGGCTGGTGAAATGGATTCGGAAAGCCGGCCTGGGCCTGGAGCGTTTTGCTTTACCGGCTCAGTGGGAAATGACCGGTTGGATCAATAAAAATGTCAAAGATCAGGGTGGACAGATCGAGCAAGCCGCTGCTGCCAAACTCGCCGAGATGATCGGCCCGGATACGCGCCAGGCGGCGCAGGAAACGGCCAAACTACTGGCCTACGTCAATTGGGCGCGGCCGATCAAACTCCAGGATGTAGAAGCAGTCAGCATCGTTAGCGCCGAGCCGGAGGTGTTTGCGACGGTGGATGCGCTGGCTTCAGGAAATCGAACGGTAGCTCAGCGGCTGTTGCACGGCATGCTGCAAAATGAAGACGCCTTCGGCATATGGGGGATGGTGCTGCGACAGTTTCGGCTTTTACTGTTGGCGCGCGAAGTGATCGAGGCTGGCGGAGGCCAACGCCAGGTGGAGCAGGCGCTGGGCGTACATGCCTTTGTCGCCGAGAAGGTTTTCGGGCAGGCGCAGCGATTTACGCTGCCTGCCCTGGAGCAGATTTACCACAGGCTGCTTGAGATCGACGAGGGGGCCAAGACAGGCCAAATGTCTCTGGATCTGGCGCTGGAAATGTTCGTGGTGGAACTGGCGAAATAGTTCACTTCGCCCTTGACACCAATTCCGCAGACAGGATTTCGCTCGAACCGTCGACGTAGTACAGTTTGTACTCATCACCCTGCATCATCACATCGGCCAGGTCTTCGTTCACGCTGAACTCCTGCCCGCCAATGTGCAGCTCGTGATAAACGCTGGTGGTGTGATGCTCGCTGCTGTATGATTCCCGCCGCACGATATTGACTTGCCCCTGCACGCTGGCGAGTTTGATTTGGTGTTTGGATAGGGCGCTCGAGATCAAGCCGACGCCGATGCCGCCCCACACCAGCGGCCAAATAACCCCGAAGCCGATGCCAAAACCAATCCTGAATCCCCAGTCGCTGTCGGCGATGCCTGCCGCGATGGCTCCGATCAATCCACCGAGGCCAATCAGTGCCAGGAATATGCCGCCGATCAGGCTCCAGGTCCGAATGCTTTTGTCCTCGGTGATCAGGCGCGCTCTCTGTTTGTCGGTGAAGTGGCCGTCTTGATTGGCCTGTAAATCGGCCTGGTCGAACTTGAAATAGTTCATTAACTGCGGGTCTACCATGGTTGCCTCCCGATAAACGCGTAAAGTTAACCTGGCTGTGTTCGGATGATTGGCAGCCGGAAGGCAATATACAATCTGCTGTGTGGATTGGGAATAACACCTTGGTACTAATCAAGTAAAATCAGCCCGTGAAAGAATTTATCTACGGGCGCAATGCGGTCTATGAAACGCTGCGGGCCGGCCGCCGCGACTTCTTCAGCCTGCAGATCGCCGATGGCGTGAAGGCAGCCGGTCGCATCAACGATATCCTGGAATTGGCGGCGCTGCACAGTGTGGGCGCCACACTGACGCCGCGCGCCAAGCTCGACAAACTCAACGCCAATCACCAGGGTGTGGTGTTGGAAGCCGGAGACTATCCGTACAGCGACGTCGTCGAGATCCTGGAGCTCGCCCGGCAAAAGGATGAACTGCCCTTTGTCCTGCTGCTGGATACCCTGCAAGACCCGCAAAACTTTGGCGCCTTGTTGCGCACGGCGGAAGTCATCGGCGTGCACGGCGTAATTATTCCGCTGTCGCATGCGGTGGGGGTCACGCCCGCGGTGGTGAATGCCTCGTCCGGCGCCAGCGAACACCTGCACATTGCCCCCTCCAACCTGTCGCAGGCCATCGACGCTCTCAAGGGATCGGATGTCTGGATCGTCGGCCTCGTCGAGGATGGCGAGGCCCTCAGCGACAAAACCAACCGTCACTTGCAGGGCGCGCTCGGGCTGGTGGTCGGCTCGGAGGGCGAGGGTCTGCGCGGGCTGACCCGAAAAAAGTGCGACATTCTCCTGAGCCTCCCGATGCGCGGGCAGGTCGGTTCGCTGAACGCAGCCGTGGCAGGATCGATTGCGCTGTACCTTGCCTACATGGCCCGGAACAAGTAAAGAGATTGATAATCAGGCAATTAGGTAATTGGATAATTCGCCATTCGAAATTCGCGAAATCGTCCAGCGAACATCGAATATCGAGCATCGAATGTGACATCGCCAAACTATTCAACTGGATAACTGGAAGATTATTAGACCATGGTGCAAGCAACCTACCATTTCCCGCGAGGGTTCCTGTGGGGAACCGCAACCGCCGCTCATCAAGTAGAGGGCAACAACACCAACAACCAGTGGTGGAAATGGGAACAGGACGGTCACACCGACGGCAAATCAGGCCTGGCCTGCGATTGGTGGGGCGGGCGCTGGCGCGAAGACTTCGACCGCGCCGCAGAGAGCGGCCAGAACGCCCAGCGTTTCTCGGTCGAATGGAGCCGCATCCAGCCTGCTCCGGATCAATGGGATGAGGAAGCGCTGGAGAAATACCGCCTGATGCTGCGCGGCCTGCACGAGCGCGGCCTGACGGCCATGGTCACGCTGCACCACTTCACCGATCCGTTGTGGCTCGTTGAGAAGCACGGCTGGGAAACGGAAGCGATCGTCCCGCTGTTTGAAAAATTCGTGCGTAAGACCGTGGATGCATTAAAGGAATATTGCACGCTGTGGTGCACCATCAATGAACCCAACGTCTATGCCCTGACGGGCTATGTAGATGGTGCCTTTCCTCCCGGCGGCGGCGGCATCCGATTTGCCGTAAAGGTCGAAGCGAACATGGCGCGGGCACATGCCGCAGCGTATCGTGCCATCCATGAAATACAGCCGGAGGCGCGCGTCGGTTATGCCCTGCATTACCGTCCGATGGTGGCCCGCAATCGCTGGTCCCCGCTGGACGCACTGATGCGCAATATCCGCTATGAAGGCATTAACATGGCCTTCCCGTCCGCGATCAGCACCGGCGTCCTCCGCTCACCGGTTGGGAACATTTCCGTTCCGGAGGTCAAAGGCACGCAGGATTATCTGGGGCTGAACTACTATTCATCCGACACCATTTGGTTCGACATTCGCGACGGCAGGGAACTGTTCACGCATGGCGGCTATCCCGAGGATGCCGATCTCAGTGAGCACGGGTATCTTGCCAATATCCCTCAAGGTTTCTACGACTCGCTCGAATGGGCCGTAAAAACCTATCCCGATATGCCGATTATCGTCACAGAGAACGGCGTCGAATCATCGGATGATCGGATTCGCCCGCGGTATCTTGCCCAGCACATACATAAGATGTGGCGGGCGGTCAATTTCAACTGGCCCATCAAGGGATACTTCCATTGGTCGCTGGTCGATAACTTCGAATGGGAACGCGGCTGGACCCAGCGCTTCGGCCTGTGGGCGCTGGACGTCGAGACGCAGAAGCGCACGAAGCGTCCCTCCGCGGACCTGTACGCGGCCATCTGCAAAGAGAACGGCCTGTCATCGGAGATGGTTCAGAAGTACTGTCCTGAAGTATTCGACAAGATCTTTCCGCCTTTCGAAGGCTAAGAGGGCGTTTTAAAATCCATTTTTGACCACAGATGAACACAGATAGAAGCGTTTTGGAACGATTTTTGCAGGTTTTCTGGCAAGTATCGCTATTCATCGGATCTATTCACATGGTTGGAAGGATGCCCGGCAAAGAAGGTGGTCGGGCGTTTTTCCCCGACCACCTTCTTTGCCGGTATTTTCTTTTGCCGTAAGCAGCGTGTTCTTCCACTGCTTACGGCAGCCTGGCCCGCAGGAGGCTGCATGGACTTTAACATTCAACTCAACGGATTGGACCAGTTCCTCACCGCCGTCTATGGCGAGCCGACATCTCTCGCGTCCATGTTGACCGGGCTTGGATTTGACGCCGCGCAGGTTAACCGGCTGCGAGAGCGCCATCTTCAATCTCTGGCCGGTGGATTGATCGAAGTCGTCCGCAAACGGCTTACCTGGGAGGAAAAGGATTTGTGGTTCCGCCTGCTCGCCCGGCGCTTCGGGCTCGACGGGGAGCCGGCTGCGGGCCTGGAAGCGGCTGCGCATGATCTCGGCATCGAGGTTTCTTACGCCGAGTATGCCGAGGGCGAGGCGTTGCAAAGGTGTCGTTATAAGACCGCGCTGCAGGATTTCAAAAAGGAACTGCATCGGCTGGCGCTGGCAGAACTCTCGAGCAGTGGAGAGCAGCCGCCGAAAGAACAGGTAGTAAAGAAACTGAATCGCCTGGCCGACCTGCGGGCCGCGGTCGACGTTACCCGCATGGATTTCGAGGCCAAACGCGCTGAGATCCTAAAGAAGGTGCAGTCCGAGCTGGATGCAATCGATGCGGAATACGAACCCCTGTTGGAGGCCGCCGAGGCCAATGCATCCACGCTTGAAGCAGAGATCAAGAATGATGTGCTGCTAAGCGGCCAGAGCATTCATAGCGAGGTCTTCCAGGCCATCTATGCGCGGGGCCGTGTTTCATGGGATAGTGCGGGTATCAGTGATTATGCGCGTGCCCACCCCGAGGTGCTGGCGTATCGCAAGGAAGGCCAGCCAACGGTGAGCTTGAGGCTCGCGCAGAAAAGCCCGCAGAAGAAAGTTGGCTGAACACGGCCGAGACCTCGGAGATTTTAAAAATCTCCGAGGTCTGCGGTGAAGCACATATAGGCGCCCAGGTGTACCTTAAAACAATACAGCCTCCTGAGCAGGAGGCTGTATCTGTAAACCGAAGCGGCCCTACTTACCCAGGAAGGTAAAGACCGCAGCGCCGAGTGCGAGGATCCCACCCACGTACGTGATGGGCGAGGCCATCAGAGATGGCACGAATGCGCCCAGACCGAACCACAGGAAGAACAGGGCGGTACACCAGGCAGCAATAGTCTTCGGCATTGTCATTTGACACGCTCCTTTGGCGAAAGAAAGGTTTTGCCGTCCACCGCGGACGGTCCTAAAATATAGAACACACAGCCCGTTCGGGCGTTACGTCCCGCATGGTACAATTTGGCGGATAATTGTTCAGCGGCCTGCCGCACTTCTGCGGTAGGTTTTTTTGCCCCATGACCTCACTTTCTCCTGCTGCCGAATTCACACTCACCCGCAAGACCTCGCGAGCGCGCCAAAGGCCCCGAGCGTTGGATCTGGTCGCACGCCGTGCGATATTGGCCGATCCTGGTCATGCTGGTTTTTGGCGCGATCGGCAATGCGGCACTGGCGGCCGCCGTCCCCGTGCTGGTGGGCAGCGCCTTCAACGACATGCTGCAGCCCAACCCGGTTGTCAGCAGCCTCATTCCGCTGGCGCTGATCATGGGCGGCTCGCAGATCCTGCGCGGCGTGCTGCAGTTCGGGCGCAACTTCGGCGCGGAGCTGATGGCGCAGCGCATCGAACGCGACATCCGCGATGAGCTCTACGTCTCCCTGCTCGGCAAGAGCATGACCTTCCACAACCTGCAGCCGGTGGGCGACACCATGGCGCGCGCCACGAACGACGTGCGCGAAGTCAACCTGATGTTCAGCCCGGGCGTAAACCTGGTGGTGGGCGCAACGCTCTTCCTGATCATCCCGTTCTTCATCGTGCCGCAGTACAGCCCGTGCGCTGCTGCTCACGCCCACATTGTTTGCCATTGTCTACTTCTATTCCCTGTGGCGCTATCTGAAGAACATGTCGCCGGTCACCGACGAAGTCCGCCAGACCTTCGGCGACATGAACACGCATCTCTCCGAGGCGCTGGACGGCGTGGAGATCATGAAAGGCGCGGCGCAGGAAGGCGCAGAGACCGAGACTTTTGTCACCAACGCCCGCCGCGTCAGGGATGCCTTCGTGCGCCAGGGCGACATCGAGGCGCGTTTCCTGCCGAACCTGCTGATCGGCCTTGCCTACGCTGGTGGACTGTTCCATGCGCTGCTGCTGTTCCGCGGCGGCGTGCTCAACCTCGGCGACGTGGTTGCGTATTTTGGCCTGCTGCGCATGCTCGAGTTCCCGACCTTCACCTCCTCCTTCGCCTACACACAGATCTCGCTCGGAGTATCCGGCGCCCGCCGCATCCTGGAACTGATGAATCAGGAAACCAACCTCGACCAGAATGCCTCCGGCCGCACCGCACGCATGCGCGGCGAGATTGAATTTCGCGGCGTCTCGTTTGAGTATTCCGCCCGCGGACGGCCAGGGGCCTCGTCGGAGCCGAGGCCGTCTTGCAGGATATTTCCTTCCAGGTCAAGCCGGGACAGACCGTGGCCATCGTCGGGCAGACCGGCGCCGGAAAGACCATCGCTGGTCAAGCTGATCAACCGCACCTACGACGCCACGCAGGGCAGGTGCTCGTGGATGGCGTGGACGTCCGCGAGTGGAACCTGGCCGCGTTGCGCAGCCAGATCTCGATGATCGAGCAGGATATCTTCCTGTTCTCACGCTCCGTCAGCGACAACATCGCCTTCGGCAGGCCGGGCGCCACGCAGGACGAAGTGCTGGCGGCCGCCCATGCCGCGCAGGCGCATGAATTCATCGAGACCTTCGACCAGGGCTACGAGACGGTCATCGGCGAGCGCGGCGTCACGCTCTCCGGCGGACAGCGCCAGCGTCTGGCGCTGGCGCGCGCCTTCCTGACCGATCCGCGCATTCTGATCCTGGACGATTCGACCTCCGCCATCGATTCCGCCACCGAAGACAAGATCCAGCGCGCCATTGCCAACGCCGCCAGGGGCCGCACGACCATCCTCATCACCCATCGCCTGTCGCAGATCCGCTGGGCGGACCTGATCATCGTCATGCGCAAGGGCCGCATCGCCGCCATGGGCACCCACGATGAGTTGATGAAGACCTCCGAAGCGTATGGCCGCATATTCAGAGAATAGGGCTTCATGGTCGCTGACGAACTGATAACTGGTTACTGGTTACCGACAACTGGTTACTGATTACTGATTACTGACAACTGGTTACTGAAAAATGGGTTTCTTCGCCGGACTGAACGTAGAAAAATACGACCGCCAATACTCCGACCGGCAACTGCTGGGCCGGATCGTTGACTATTTCAAGCCGCAGGTCAGGCGGCTGGGCTGGGTCGCGCTACTGGTAGCTGGCTGATCGCCGTGATCGGCGCCTCCCTGCCGATCGTGGTCAGCCGCCTCGTGGACCTGCTCAGCAGCCAGCCCACGTTGCAGGCGATCGCCATTGTCGGGTCGATATTGGTCTGTTATCGCCTTCGCCACCTGGGGGCTGAACTGGGCGCGGCGCAGCCTGGTCGTGCGCGCCGTGGGCGACGTGGTCCTGCGAGCTGCGCGCCCGGGCTTTCGAAGCCGCGGCCGAACACGACCTGTCGTTCTACGACCAGTTCTCCTCGGGCCGCATCGTCTCGCGCATCACCTCCGACAGCAACGATTTCGGCCAGCTGGTGGTCATCGTCACCGACCTGGCCTCGCAGATCTTTCAGGCCATCATCCTGGGTGTCGTGCTCGTCCGCACCGAATGGCACCTGGCCCTGCTGCTGTTCTCGTTCATCCCGTTCATCTTTGTCATCGCGATCGGTTTCCGCAACCTGGCGCGGCGCGTCACGCGGCGCGGCATGCAGGCCATGGCCGATGTCAACGCCGCCATCAAGGAGACCGTCAGCGGCATTGCCATCGCCAAGAATTTCCGCCAGGAAGAATCCATCTTCGAGACCTTCGACGCTGCCAACCAGCAGTCGTATCGGGTCAACGTCCAGCGCGGGTTGGTGCTCTCGCTGGTCTTCCCGGTGCTCAACGCCGCCGGCGGCATCTGCACTGCCATCCTGGTCTACGCCGGCGGCCTGAGCATCACGCAGGGACTCGTCACGGCCGGCGCCTGGTACCTGTTCATCATGAGCCTCGACCAGTTCTTCTTCCCCATCCAGAACCTTTCCGCCTTCTGGGCGCAGATCCAGCAGGGGCTGGCGGCCGCGGAACGCGTCTTCGCGCTGATCGACGCCGACCCGAATGTGGTCCAAACCGCGACAGCGGGATGTGCCCGGCTCTCAAGGGCGAGGTGTGCTTCGAGCATCTCGACTTCCGCTACACGGACAAGGAGCCGGTCCTGTCCGACTTCAACCTGTGCATCCAGCCTGGGGAGACGCTGGCCTTCGTGGGGCACACCGGCGCGGGCAAGTCCTCGATCGCCAAGTTGATCGCGCGCTTCTACGAATTCCAGCGGAGGCCGGTTGACGATCGACGGACTGGACATCCGCACCTTCGATCTTGCAGCAGTATCGCCGGCAGCTGGGGATCGTCTCGCAGGTGCCGTTCCTGTTCTCCGGGACGGTCGCCGACAACATCCGCTACGCGCTGCCCAGCGTGAGCGACGCCGAGATGCTGGAGATGGCGAAGCGCATCGGCGACGGCGAATGGCTGGAGACCCTGCCCGAAGGTCTGCACACCCGGTCGGGCGAGCGCGGCAACCGTCTCTCGATGGGACAGCGCCAGCTGGTCGCGCTGATGCGCGTGCTGGTGCAGCAGCCCGCCATTTTCATCCTGGACGAAGCCACCGCCAGCATCGACCCGTTCACCGAGTGGCAGATCCAGCAGGCGCTGAACCTGATCCTGGCGAATTCCACCAGCATCCTGATCGCGCATCGCCTTTCGACCGTCAAGGCCGCCGACCGCATCGTCGTGATGGAAAAAGGGCGCATCATTCAGGAAGGCAACCACGAGGCGCTGCTGAAGCAGGGCGGGCACTACGCCATGCTCTACAATACATACTTCAGGCACCAGAGCCTGGCGTACGTGGAGCAAGCGCGGGAGATGATGGAGAGCCGCCCGGTGGCGAGCGACGATTGATGGGGAAGAGGGGGGAGTGGGCGACGGCGGCTTCCGCCAGCCTCTCCGCAAAAAGCGGCGGACCTTCGGGGGCGGAAGTAGGCGATCCCCCGCGCGCATTCCTTCGGAATGCTTCGCCAGGGATCTTCGGTAGTGGCTTGCCGTCTCGCAACGGTGGTCACGCCGTTGCGGCGGCACGAACGGTGAGGCCACTTCGCCTAATCGTGCGCCGTTCGTGAAACAACGGGCAGGAAGAACACCTGCACCTTCGGGGAACAACTCGAAAAAGTGCATACGTGTGGGAGGGCTACGGGAAGGGGAGGAATGAATGACTATATTTGTGCATTGTTTTTGGAAAAACAACCAACAAGCAATGGAACTACACAAGAACCGTGACCACCAATTATCTGCTATGATTGTGTGCAGACAGCCAATTCGGCGCAAGGATTTTTGGCGTCCGAAGCGGATATAATTAAATCAGGCGAGATTGAAGCTTCCTGTAAAACACCGAGGGGCGATACAGGCCATGCCTGAGGCGAAATGGAGAACTGTGCGTATATCAGTCAACGAGGTATTGTTGTTTAGACATGCAGCCGGAAGCGGTTTTCATGGTTCGGTAATGTAATGATGCTATGATTGACCTGGTGAGTTTGATGCACTTCCTGCATGATCTCATTATCCTGCTGAAGAGCGGCGAATTGCCACAGCTCGGATACTGGACGTATATCATCCTGGCACTGTTGGTGGCCGTGGAAGGCCCGCTCGCGACATTGCTGGGGGCCGCGGCGGCCTCGGCGGGCTTGATGCGTCCGCTGGCGGTTTTCTTTGCAGCCGCCACCGGCAACCTGACCGCCGATTCACTGTGGTACACGCTTGGCTATCTGGGAAAAACCGACTGGATCATGCACATCGGCCGCCGCATGGGGCTGCGGGAAAGCCTGATCGAGCACTTGAAGCAAAACATGATCAAGCACGCCACGAAGGTGCTCTTCCTGGCGAAGCTAACGGTCAGTTTCGTGATCCCTTCCCTGATCGCCGCCGGCTTGCTGCGCGTTCCGTGGCGGCGGTGGTTTCCGGCCTTGCTGCTGGCTGAAACGCTCTGGACCGGTTCGCTGGTGTTGATCGGCTATTACACAACAGAGGCGCTCAAGCGTGTGGAGCGTGGGATCGAATATGGGGTTTTGACCGTTTCCGTCATTTTCGTCCTGGCGGTCATTCTGGAAGGACGCCATTTGGTCAGGCAATTGGACAGGGACGAAGCCGGATTGTAACGGGCGGCAGGCAGGGAGAACGCCTGCACCTTCGGCAGGGAGAACGCCTTTGCGGGCACCTGCGGCACCCGCACCTGCGGCCTTCGGCACGGTATGGCAAATCGAGCATCGATGCGGATATTGATCACCGGCACGAATTATGAGGGCTTGAACGGGCAAGCGATCTTCACCGTTAATCTGGCCGAGGGGCTGGAGAACCGGGGGCATAGGGTTACAGCTGTTTTCCCATCCGACGAGGGCCGCTCGTATAGCCGTGTGCGGAAAGGCGTTCATCTGGAAGGGGTACGTTCGATCCGGATGACCTCCTTCCATCCCGATACGTGCATACCGTTTCCTACCGCGAAAGCAATCCGCCGTATTTACGATTCTGCCCGGCCCGAAATCGTCCATATCCAGGATCATTATCCGTTAAGCCGCGCGATGCTGCGTGAAGCAAAGAGGCGGAATATCCCGGTCATGGGCACCAACCATTTCATGCCCGAAAACCTGGCGCCCTACGTCCCCTTCGTTTCAAAAATAAAGCCCGTCTTCAACTGGCTGCTTTGGAAGTGGATGCTGGGCGTCTATAATCAAATGGCGCTGGTCGCGACGCAATCGCAGGCCGCGGCCGCATTGGTGCGAGCCCAGGGCCTGCGGCCCCCGGTCTTTCCTGTATCCTGCGGTATCGACCTTGGACGTTTTCATCCCGATGCTGCGATTGACCGGATGGCTTGCCGCGCCCGCTATGGGCTGGACCTCAAGCGCACGATCTTCCTGTTCGTCGGGCGCGTGGATAAAGAGAAGCGGGTTGACGTGCTGCTGCGGGCATTGGCCCGCCTGAAGCGCGACGATATACAGCTGGTCATTGCAGGGCGCGGCGCAGCCTCGGAGTATTATCGGGGCCTCGCAAACTCGCTGAATCTCAGCGATAGGGTGGTCTTCACGGGTTTCATCCCGAACGAAGACTTGCATGTCCTCCTGAACAGCGTGGATGTATTCACAATGCCCAGCGAAGCCGAATTGCTCAGCATTGCCTCGTTGGAGGCGATGGCCTGCGCCCGCCCGCTCCTGCTGGCAGAGGCGATCGCACTGCCCGAACTGGTCACGCCGGGGGTTAACGGTTTTCTCTTCAAGCCTGGCGACGCGGAAGATGCCGCCCGCTGCATGCAGCAACTGGCAGATCATCCGGAACGCTGGGGGGAAATGGGAAAAGCCAGCCTGGAACGAGCGCAGGCCCACAGCCTTGAAAACGTACTCCAGCGGTATGAAACGCTTTACTCACAGGCCCTGGAATTGGCTCCGGCACTTTCCCTGACGGTGAAGCCGGAGGCGGCAAGACGAGAACGGCGGATCGATAACAGGGAATAGATCGCGCAATAACGAAGAGGGGAAAAGCCATGGCCTTCTCAAAGTCAAGTTTCTTTCAACACCATCCCGGCCGCGCCCCATTCCTGGGGCGGGGAGTTTGCGAAAAACGCGAACTCATCCCGAATCTCATGTTTGCCATATCCTAATTCAGGAAGTCGCCGAAAACACGGACAGGGCGGGGTGCTCCACCCCCGCCCTGTCCGTGTTTTCGGGGTTCTTCGCCAGTTCCAGCCGATCTTCGGCTGGAACTGGCGCTCTCCCTTATCAAATCCGCGTCAGATTAATTTCCGGGTTAATCATATTTTTCGCTGTTCTTCAAGACAATCGGACTTCGGCCATCGACTTTGAGAAACTCATGGGGGGAAAGCATTCAAGCGCGGAAGCGGACCTTCGGGGAGAACTAGCCGAAGACGGCGATCACCAATATGCCGACAAAGATGACGACTGCGCCCGTGACCCGCACGCCTCCGAATTTCTCTCCCAGGAATTGCCAGCCTGCAATCGCTCCCATCACGATGCCCACTTCGCGGATCGCGCCTGAATAGCTCACCGAGGCAATGCTATAAGCGTACAGCGCCATAAGATAGGCGGTTACGATCAGCATTCCGATGAGCAGCAGCCGTCCGCCATGTGCAATAAATTCATCCTTCATCTGCTGCCAGCCATGCCGCCGGACGATGAACGGGGTCATATAAGCGGCTGACACAAAGTAGATCAGCGCCGCATACGCAAAAGGCCCGGTACGTTTCACGGCCGCACCGTCTATGACGGAATAGATCGAGATGAACAAGGCCAGGAGCAGCGCGGGCGCCAAGCCGCGCAAATGGGACTTGCCGTCTGCCTGGAGCCAGTTGCTTCCCCCCACGATCATTAAGCCGAAGATGATGACGACCAGTCCGATGACGCCCCCGGTGGTCGGGCGTTCGGCCAGGAAAAGGACCGACCAGACGGCAATCAGGGCCGGCGCAGCGCCGCGCGCCATGGGATAGACCAGCGAAAAATCGGCGTCGCCGTAGGCGAAGGACAGTACGATGAAATACGCCGCCTCTACAAATGCGCTGATGAACATCAGCACCCAGGTGGAACGCGCCGGCAGGCCGGTGAAAAGCAGGACCGGCAAGAATATCAAGGAGCCCATCAACATACCCCACCAGGTGGCCATGTATTTCTCCCCGCCCTGCTTGAGCAGCAAGTTCCATGTAGTATGCAGGGCGGCAGAAACAAAAAGCAGGCCAATTGCGCCAATCGGCATTTCTTTCACCTCTTTCGATTTACGATTTCTGATTTACGAACTACGATTAAGGGGAGGCAGGCTAAGACGATAAACGATAATGCAGGACCAGGCCGCCATCGTCCCACTGCTCAGAACGAACGAACCTTAGAGGGATCGCGGCGTTTCTCACCCGGCCCAAACCGCCGGCAAGTGTTGGAGCCGATTCTCCGCCAAAGATCATAGGCGCGACGTAAAGCGTCAACTCATCCACAAGGCCCAGGTTCAACAATTCAAAGTTCAACGTGGCGCCGCCCTCCACCATCAGGCGGTTCACACCGGTTTCCTTCAGAATGTGCAACGCTGCAGGCAGGTGGACCTGACCCGACTCCCCGGCCTCAAGAACGTAGACTTGCGCGCCGCAGGAGCGGAGCAGAGCAAGCTGGGATTCCGGCGTCCGGGGGGTGGTGAAGAGGACAATGCGGGCCGGGCCGGCGGTCAGGAAATTGGAATCGGGCTTCAGGTCCATACGGGATGCGACACCCACTTTGGCGGGATTCGGCGGAAGCCCGCGCGCCTCCCGTTCGCGGCGCAACAAGGCCGATTTGACCGTCAATTTTGGATCATCGCCGTGCAGCGTGCGGCCGCCGATCATCACGGCATCCGAGCCGGCGCGCAGTTTGTCGACACGCTCCTTGTCGCGCGCGGACGAGATGGAGGCGCCGCGCCTTTCGAAGGTATCGATCTTTCCGTCGGCGGTGGCGGCCGCGTTCATATAGACAAAAGGGCGATCCATGGCATGTGCGTATTCATTAAGCTCGTATGACCTCCTCCAGAGGAAACTCGGCCAACGCGTTGGAATCCAGATAATCACACAAGGTGCTCAAGAACTCAAATTGATAGCCGGCCCTGACGAGGTAGGCAAGCATCCGGTCAAAAATGTCGAAGGCCGAACGCGCATTCCTCAAGAGCAGCGGCTTCTCGACCGCCGTAACATCATCTTTGAGCAGATGAAAATAGTAATCATGGGGATGGGTCAGGACCGCGATCTGGTCGGCTAAGGGAAATATTTTCAGCAGCAACTCGTATGTCTTCCAGCCAAACAGCTTTACGTAGCTAAGCGAAAAGTTCAGCCGGAGCACGGACAAGCTCGCGAACGGCACTTCAATGATGGACTGCGCGCCATACCTGACCTTGAACGGAGCCACCGGCAAATGAAGATTGTTGTAACCCAGTCTCCCCGGGCGGGCCGAAGGGTAGATGCTCGAATCATACCGAACCCCCAAATCCATCAGGGTCTGAAGCCCTTCACGCGTGATTTGGCCGACCGGCGCGCGATAACCCATCGGGTCTTCACCCGCAAACGCGTGAAAGGTTCGCACGGCCAATTCAATATCGGCGCGGGAGCAGGGATCGCGCATGTCATGGGCGTGCGAGTGAATTGCAAATTCAACGGGGATCTGCTGCGCGAGGCGTTTATAGCTTGCAGCATGTTGTCCAAGGAGAGATGTAACCAGGAAGGCCGTTAGCTTTACATTGTTCTTCCGGATAATCCCAAGAAACCGATCCAACAACGCCTGATCCTCGAGCAGGCGGATGCGTCCGGTCGGGTCGAGGAAATCCGCCTCGACGTCCAGCGTGATGCAGGCGATTTTTCGAGTCATGCGTGCAGCGGCAGGTTGGTCACATAGTCAAATATCGAATGGCGCACAAACCGCAGATCGTTGAAACCATGCCGGGAGGCCATCTGCCGAAATGCATCAGGCGTATAAAGATAGACTCCCGGGCAGTGGTAGATGCGCAAATATACCCGGCGCAAATTCCAGATCAGCCAGGCGCGCTTGCGGCCCTGGGCGTCGGGAAAATCAAGCAGGAAATACCGGGCCCTGAATTTGCCCAGCAGGCTGTCGAGCGCCGCATCATCGAAATATTCGATCACCCCAAGCCCGGTGATCAGATCCACCGCCGGAAGTTGGAGATCGGGCTGGGTCAAATCCGCTACTCTGAATTCCAACCTGTCCGCAAAAGCGCTTTGAAGGCGGCGTTGATCGGCGAACTCAATGGCCGCAGGCGAAATGTCCACGCCGATCACATGCTGAGCGCCGGCTTCGAGCAATTTCAGCGCAAAACGCCCGGAGGCGCAGCCGATATCAAGCACCGTCAAGCCCTTAACGTAAGGCGCAGCCATGCGCAGCGCTGCATCCATGCGAACATACATGCCATTGCCGCGAAACAGGGAAGACATGCGATCCCAAAACGAGGCGCTCCCGGCGCCATCTTTATAATAGGCCCCGGCCTCCCAACTCATGACATGTTCCTTCCAATATTCGCCACTTCGCGTGGGTCCCTTGGGTTCCATCTGCCTCCAGGATGCTACGGCGCTGATTTTCCTGCTATTTCGTGCGGACTTGTAGAACCTATCCTAAAAAATGGCGGCGTCATTGCGAGAGAGGGCAATTCGGCGAGCGAAGCAATCTCCAAAAGGTCCGTTCTGCCCGATTAACCGGGGATTGCTTCGCCAAAGAGCGGCTCGCAAGACAGCTATCGGAATTTTCCGATAGATCGTCAGGGCCTAAGTCTAGTATTGGCCCTGAAAATACGTATGCATGATATCTGAAAAGTCCTTGTTCGTATGCTGGCGCAGCACGGAGAAGAAATCGTGGCTCGTGGCGTGCCCGTGCGCAAAGCGGGAAGCGTAATCCTGCAGAAAGGCAAAGAAAGCCTGATCGCCAATGCGCGTGCGTAAATCTTCAAGGAAATTTGCGCCGTTCAGGTACACTGCGTTCACGTAGCTGCGGAACGTGCCAAAGCTGTATATGCTCGAATCCACGTAGCCTTGCGGTCCGAAATAGTTCACGCGGAAATTCCACCACCAATCGCCGTAGTTTGGATAGTTGTACTGATAGAAGATGCGCTCGCTGTAGACTGCCATGGCTTCGTCCAACCAGGGCTCCATTGCCTGGTCGCTGCCCACCAGACCGAACCACCATTGATGCGCAATCTCATGCGTGCCGATGGTGATCAGATTGCTCTTGGCGGTGCCGTTATATTCAGAATAGAAATTGTTGCTGAGAAAGACCAGCCCATCATACTCCTGCCCATCTGCGAGATCGGTTTCGACCACGCTCAGGCTTGGATAAGGGGCGGGGCCGAACTTGGCCTGGTACAGGCCGAGTGATTGCGTCGCCATCCACACCACGGCTCCGCTGGCGGCCTCGTCACCGCTGAAGTAATACGAACGAATCTTGATCGGGCCGACCGCCGACTCATCCATCTTAAATTGGTTACTGGCCGATATCACAAAGGTACGAGCGGCGTCGAGATGGTAATATGTCGAATCGCCGTTTTGTTGGCCAGGTGCGCTCGCGGCGATAACCACCTGCGGGTCATTGACCTTCACGCTCACGTCATAATCGGCGGCATCATAAACCAGGTGCTCACCGAACGACCACGGATTGTGCAACACCCATCCGCCGGAGTATGGAACGACAAAAGGATACCAATCGGTCAGATTGATCTGGTCGGCAAGATATCCAAAGGTCTTATTGTAGCTTTTGGCCGGCAACGCCAGGCTGTAGCCCAGAGAAAGCGTTGTCGCTGCACCCGGCTGCAAGGACTGCGCCGGATGGATGGTAAGGCGCTGGCCTGAAAGCGCATAGTTTGTGACTGCGCCTCCATCCTGATTCAGCGAATTCAGGTAGAAACAATTTGCCCACAAGTTAGGCTCCACGGCCAGCACGATGCTGGAGAGGGTCTGTCCCGTTTCATTGAAATAGCGGATGGTCTCATTGACCGCCACTTTGTCCCCGCCGTAGTCAACCGAAACATACAAGGTGTATTGCGTCCGCGTATTGGTGGGCGAGGGCGTCACCGGTGTAATGGTCGGTGCAGGCGTGAGGGTATCCGCCGGTGGAGGAGGCGTGTGGGTCGGAGGTTCCGTCGGTACGGCCGTCTCTGTAGGGATGGACGTGGCGGTTTCCGTTGGAAGAGGCGTGTCCGAGGCTGCGGCCGTGGCGGGCTGAAAAGGCGTCGCGGTGGCGGTTGAGTTTGGATCGAGGGTGATCAGGAGCAAAGGTTGGCTGGAAGGCGAAGATACAGAAGGCGCGCAGGAGGAAAGCATCCCAACACCAAGGACACAAAGGGCACAAAGGAACCTAGTCATCAATAGGAGTTCTGGAAATATTGGCGAACGATATCGGAAAAATCGGTGGTGGTATGCAGCCGCAGGATGCGGAAGAAATCGCTGGCGGTGGCAATCTTGCCGCTTTCCTGCGCCCGGTAATCCTGCAGGAACGCGAAGAAGGCCGGATCACCGATGCGCGTGCGAAGATCGTCGAGGAAATGTGCGCCGTGCAAATAGATGGTATTTGTATACTGGATAAAGCCTCCGGAGCTGTAAATATCCGTGTCCACCCAGGGCAAGGCTGCGCTCCCGCCCACACGCGGAACCCAATATTGCCACCACCAGGAGACCGACTTTGGATATACGGTCTCATAGAAGACATGCTCGCTGTAAGCCGCCAGGGACTCATCCAGCCAGGGTTGCAACGCCTGATCGCTGCCTACCTGTTCGAACCACCATTGATGTGCGGTTTCGTGAGCCGCCAGGATAATGGTCAGGTTTTGAGGTGTTCCATCATACAGGTTGTAGGCGCCACGCGACAAAAAAACCAGGGCCGAGAACTCCATCCCGTCATTGAAGTCGCCCATGACGAGAGACAGGGTTTGATGTGAATACGGGCCATAGTGCTGGCTGTAGACCTGCAGAGCCTGTGCGGCCGTATTCATGGCAGCCTCGCCGGCGCCCTTGTAGAGTTGATAATAGTAGCTGAGCACAGTAACATCGCCGACCTGAACGCTGGAGGTCAGATACTCGGTGCTCGCAGATATGACGAAGGCGCGGGCCGAGGTCAGTGTGTACTGTGTGTAGTCTCCCTTGGATTGCGGAACTCCGCTGGACGCTACCACAGGGGCATTGGCTGGATCGGCAAATTTCAGGTTCACCACGTAATCGGCGGCATCATATACCAGGTGCTCTCCATCATACCAATCATCGTGCAGCACCCAATCGCCGTTTATGAAGGGCACGACAAATGGGTACCAATCTGTCAGATTGATTTGCGACGAACTGTATCCAAAGATTTGGGGGCGCACGCCGTGCGTTTGTACAAGCAGAGGGAGATTAAGGCTATATTTAATGGAAATCGTGACTGTGGTTTCGGACGGGAAGACATTCGGGAGCGAAAACGACAACTTGTGTCCATCGAGTGCAAAATTTGGAATAGGGTTGCCATCCAGATTCAGGGCGGTGAGGGTAAAAGTGTTGGTCCCATACCTCGAGAGATTTGGCTCAACCGCCAGTACCATATTGGTCAGCGGCTGGCCGGTATGATTCGGATAGACGATGGTCTCATCCACATCCACCGTCTTCGCCGCGTAGTCCATCAACACGTTCAGCGTGTATTGGGCGCGCGCCGGCGCGGGGACAGCCGTCGCCGTGGCGGTGGGCTGAGGCGTGGTCGTTGGGGGAATGAGTGTTTGAGTTGGCGGAAGATCGGTGGCGGTGGGGGCGGGAGTTGGGGTTGAGCAGGCGGTAAGGAGTGCAAGTAAGGGAACAGTGAATAGAGAACAAATAATTTGGAAAGGCGATCGGATTCTATATTGGCGCATGCAGACAATTGTAATTCAACTTCCTGGTTCAGCCCTGCTGAGGCCGACCCGGGAGTGGCAATGAAGTGGGCTTACTCTGCCCAGGAGGGGATTGCTTCGCGGAAAAGAATCCCTCTGCGAAGAGCAGCGGACCATCGGTCGCAATGACAGAAGCCCACGATTTCATCCACTCCCGCCGACTCAACGGACACGGCTAGGGAAAAAACAGAAACCCTCCCGCCGGATTTTTGCGGGAGGGAGTTGATCATGGTTCAGGCTTGAAGATGCGCTGAGACTTTCTCTATGCCTCAATGCCCTTTTTGATCCCGGCCAGGACGGTGTCGAGGTTGGCCTTCAGCTGGGGTACCACCATGCCTTCCGTGCCGGGCATGACGACCGCATCCATGGACAGATGCACCTTGGTGCCGCTGCCATCCTTCTCGAACGTATAGGTGCTGGTAACGTCGGTGGCCGGCGGAGCGGCGATAGCCTTGACGGCGAAGCTCTTGTTCGGCTCGAAGACCACGACCTCATTCTCGCTGTTGAACTCACGAGCCCCATACTTGGATTTCACGGTGTAGTGCGTGCCGACTGCCATTTTGCCGTTGACGACAACGTCGGTAATCGCCGGGTTGAGGGCTTTTTGGTTCTTGACATCCGTGACAAATGCAAAGACTTTTTCCACCGGCTGTCCAATGCTGATGCTGGTTTCTATTTTTGCCATAAGAGCTCTCCTCTCTCTGAGTTTGCCGATTATACGCCCGGGCCTTATCATCTTCCAAGAAAACGCGAGTAGTATAAAGGTCTCATTTCCTTCGGGGGCGCATTTCCCGTCTCAACAGCCTCCAGCGGGGGCCGAACGGGAAGGGAATCACAGTAGATGCGCCGAGGGACCGCCCGCCTGCGCTATTGATACGTTATCTCATTGACAAGGTTTGGCTGTCGTGTTATTAATTAATGAGACAACGTATCAATAAAGAGTCTCAGAAGGAGCTCAAGGATGTTCAACGCCCGTCATTCCACGCAACGTTTGTGGCTTTCCGCGCTAATGCTAATGTCTCTGAGCCTGGGTGCGTGTGCTCCGGCCGCGACCTCCGGCTCTAATCCTTCCACTGCAGCCACGCCGGCGCCCGGGGTCATTTCGGTGGTGGCTGCAGAGAATTTCTACGGTGACATCGCGCAGCAACTCGGCGGCAAACATGTTTCCGTGAGCAGCATTCTTTCCGACCCGAATATCGATCCGCACGAATATGAATCGAATGTTCAAAATGCCGTCGCCGTAACCAATGCCCGGCTGGTTATCGAAAATGGAGATGGATACGATGCCTGGATGGATAAGCTGCTCTCCGCCTCCCCAAACCCCGACCGGGTCGTATTGACGGCGGCCGACATCGTCCAGCACAAACTGCCGGACAACGAGCATTATTGGTACAGCCCGGATAATGTCCAGAATGTGGCACAGGCCATCACCGATTCATTGAAAAAGCTCGATCCCGCTGATCAGGCGGACTTTGACGCCAACCTTGCTACATTCAAGGGATCATTGGATGCCATTCGCCAAAGCCTGAGCGCCCTCAAGACCAAATATAGCGGGACACCGGTGGGCTTGACGGAGACGATTTTTCTCTACCAGACTGAATTGATCGGCCTCAAAATGCTGACCCCCTTCGAATTCCAGAAGGCGGTTGCGGAAGGCAACGATCCTCCGGCGGATACGGTGGCCACCTTCAACAACCAGCTCAGCCAGCGGCAGGTCAAGGTCCTCATCTACAATGTCCAGACCGTCACTCCGGTTACAACGAACCTTCAAAACGAAGGATCCTTGTCGAGGAACATCTTGCGGCCTGCGCCAATATAGTGCCCGGCATCCGGTCAATATACCGGTGGAAAGGCAAAATTTACGACGAACAGGAGTCTCTTATAATCATCAAAACCAGGACTTCACTGTTCGATGCCCTCGAAAAAAGAGTCAAAGAACTCCACAGCTACGAAGTTCCGGAAATAATATCTTTCCCGGTCGCCCGTGGACTGCCGCAGTATCTTGAGTGGGTGCGGGTTGAGACTGGAGCGTGAAGCGGGGAACCAGGCAAGGGCAGACACGACCTCATTGTGCCCAACGCTTTCACAGAATAGGCCTCGGGCGGAGCCGGTTTGTGGTCAATATTCATCCGGCAAATGAAAACCGGCAGTTAACTGCCATTTTAGTGGTGATGGTGCTCGTTTTCGTGGCCCTTCATGTAGCTGCGCAGAATAGCGTTGATCCTTGTCTGATATCCGGGTCGCTGCCGAAGCCAGTCAAGCAGATCGGCATCGAGCCGTATTGTCACGACTTTCTTGCGGCACGGCAAAACGACCTTGGCATCCTTCCAGAAATCTTCGTCCGTAGGATGTACATCAGGATCGGCTTTGACGAGCGGCATGCACTTCAGCGTAGCTCTTGGCGCGCAACCGCGCCCAATCCGTACCCTTAGAGGCCTTCAATTTTTTTCCAGTAGTAGCGTCTTTCATGGGGTTCTGCCTTCCACGCTGATATTATACGTCTTTCGTCATCGCCTCTGCCGGTGTAGATCACTAGCACCGGGGCATCCTTCTTTTTCTTCCCTGCTCCAAATTCAGGTCCGAAATTGAGGTTGCTTGCAGTAATAACCAGTGTTTTAGCCAGCGCAAGGAACTCATGGTCTCTAAACTCGGGATCCCCCGCTTCATTCAAAGCCTCTTAAAAGAGCCGGCACCTTTTTCAGTCTCAGAGCTAATTGCACCGCTTCAGTCACGGTACGGCCTCCCTCCGTATTTGCGTGCCATTCGCTCCTTGCTACCCGTTCCCAGCTACCTTCTGACATTGCCCCACTTCCAGACGTATTCCCTCACGGACTTGTAGATGCCGGATGATCTGAAACAGGTTATCCGCCCGTGGGTTGCCTTTCGGGCTAAACATACGCATAAGGCTTTTGGCAGGTATGTGGGTAGCCTCGGCTAACTGTGTGAAGCCAACGGCCGAGTTGATATAGTCGCGCAAGATCGCCTTACCCGTCTCAACATCACCGGCAAGCATGGTGTCTATGCCTTCTTTCAGCATAGCTTGCCGAAAATCAGCGTCTCTTTGCGCGCGCTCCAGCAAAGTTACTCTAAATCCTCTTGTGAGCGCCATAGGACCATCTCCTAACGTTTCCGCCTCTTGTAATCCTGCCAGCACGCCAGAGCCTTCGAGATGTCGGTGTTCTGCCGTTTCTTCGAACCTCCGCCAAGCAGGATAATGGGTTCTTCGCCGTCCTTACCAAAATAGACCCTATAACCTGGGCCAAAATTGATCTTGCATTCGAAGATCCCGCCTCCAACGCCCTTAACAGTCGAAAAATTCCTTTCCTCCAAACGATAGAGGGCCGTGGCAACTTTGGCGGCGGCCAGAGTGTCCAACCCGTTGAACCAGTGCCCAAAGGGAGAAGCTCCTCTTTCGTCTAAATATTCTCGAACAGCAACTTTCATAAAGTAACATAAAGGTTACTATTGTCAATTGGTTCTTTACAATCAGCCACTTACTGGAGTTGGGCGCTGCTAATCGGGGGGCCTGCTTTCACATCACTCGCGGAAATGCCGGAATGTCTTGAGTGGGTGCAGGGTGAGACTGGAGCCTGAAGCTACTGCTTAATTGCATAAGTTAGCGATAGTATTTCTGAGCTGGGTCCCCTTGACCTCTCGTTTGCGCCAAACAAATGGTTTGGCGGTTGGACCGTAAGCGGCGACAAAGGCCTCAATAGCCTGGCGTAAATGCTCGATGTTTTCAAAGCTGGCACCTTTAAGTGCCTTGCGGGAAAAGATGCCGAACCAGATTTCGACCTGGTTTAGCCAGCTGGCGGATGTTGGGGTGAAATGAAAATGAACATTTGGATGGGCGGCCAGCCATGCATCATTCTTCTTGTGAATGCAATAGTTATCGAGGATGACGTGAATCTCCTTGTCTCCGGGCAGTCCAGCCAACACTTGATCCATGAATGCCAAAAACTCCAGGCGACGCTTCTGTTGGGTCGTTTGGGTATGAATGGCTCCGGTTGCAATCTCCAGGGCTGCAAACAAATTCAGGGTTCCGTGGCGCTTGTACGTGCTCTTGAAGCCGCGCACAATTTTTCCGTTGTCTGTTTCCACATAGCCGGTGGCGCGCTCCAATGCCTGAATACTGGGCTTTTCGTCAATCGAGATGACCAAGGCATTTTCCGGGGGATTGAGATAAAGTCCAACAATATCGGCTGCCTTGGGGATAAACTCCGGGTCGGTGCTTACACACCAGCTGCGCTGCCGACTCAGACATACGCCTTCTTTGCGCAATAGGCGCCAAACCGCGTCCACCGAAGTATCGAGGTGTTTTGCAACTGCTGGTCCATCCCAGTGGGCTTGACCAGCTGGGGGCGGGAGTTCCAAGGTATTCAAAACGCCATTGCGAAATTCCGCACCATAGCGTGCGGGCTTTCCGCTACGAGGTCTATCTTTGAGCCCTTTGATGCCATCTTTTTCAAAACGCCGTCGCCATTCGATTACGGTGTTTGGACGTACACGCAGGTCCTTTGCGATTTTATGGACCCGCTCGCCAACCAGGCACCTGAGGATGATCTTGGCCCGCTCAACCATTCTCACTTCCTCAGTCCGGCTACGCACCATCTGTTCCAATGCTTCTCTGTCCTTCTCGGTGCAGTTTGGTATTGGGGCTTTTCTGGGCATAGGCATTTCCTCCTTGCCCAGAGTTATACATTAT
>CAWJXH010000006.1:0-793016 GCA_963846805.1 uncultured Chloroflexia bacterium | reverse complement strand
AAATCCTTTTCCGGTAGGGAACTAAATGTGTTTTATAAGATCCGGTAGCGCTAAAAGACTGTTTCTTAAGTCTGTTTCTGCATGCTTACACGTTGTGCAACGCTCCCGAAATTCGAGATATGGGTGGTGTTCTCCCACCCATATCTCGAATTTCGGTACTCTCCCTCCCCTTTAGGGGAGGGCTGGGGTGGGGTCCTTACGGGCAAAAACCATTTACTAAGTCATTCCGTTAAGCGTTCTTGTACTGCAACTTCTTACAGCTACAGGGCAAAGCCTTCGCCGTCTCCTGCTCTGATGAGTCCGGAGACGAGCTCTGATGGGTTGCCTAGAACATTGGCTCCATGGCCAATGCCGGATGGTTGTGTGCCTTTAGCCAGGCGAGCAATTCCTCGACGGAGGTGGCATCTCTTTCATCGGCAATCTTGTTCAATAATTCCGGGTCGCCTTCGCGCGCGGCAACGTCTCTAAATTCATCCGACATGTCTTCCTTCAGCACCGACGATAGCCAGACAATGCGCCTGAAGCCGCCATCGGCAGAGATGAACTTTGGGCTGGTGAGATATGACTTTCCGACGCCCATCATGCCTGGCGTTTGAGGGCTGCCGCCGGAGATGCAAGCCAAAGTCGAGAATGTCATGCCGGCAGGTGTCACGGACGCGTCTTCGCGGCTGACCACCATCACTCCGTTTGCGTCCGGGATGAGCATCACGATGCACTCGCTTGAGCAGCAGGCGGTCATTGGCTTTTCCATAATGGAGTACATCGCGACTTCGTTCACTACTCCATGTGACCGGGTCCTGACACACTCATTTGTGCCTTCCCAAAGACCCTTCTTCGCGTCAATCTGTTTCCCCAGCTTGATGGGTTGTATGCTGCCCGCGGGATTGATGCTGTGCGAAGCCAGGCAACCCAGCCAGTCGTACCCGCCGCAGAGGCCGAGACGCTCCGGCGAGATCACGCAGACATGGTTGCGCGCGAATGACTGGCACAGTGTGCAGGAGTAGAACTCATTTACCCTGTCATCGGTCAGATCGTTGAGGCGTTTGTTGCGATCGTGGTATGCCTCGCGCGCCGTTTCCAGCCATTTGGAATGCAGCTTCGGTTCTGTCACAATCGTAACTTGCACTTTCTCCACAACAGCGCCGAAGTCTTCGTGAAAGCGTGCCTGCAGGATTTTGCCGAACGATTCGAGGCCGAAGCCTTTGCCTGCGGCGGCATTTGAGATCCGGATTCGGGCATGGTCGCGTTGGCCCGTGTGCTGAATACCGCTGGCGCAGTCCAGGAATGTATGGATCTGGCGTTCGAGCAGGGGCTCGAAGTCGCTCTGCAATTTATGGCCCGCTACCCTGACGACAATGCCCATGTCCATGGAACCGCGTGGTTCGACCTTCGAGAAATCCGATCCGATGACTTCGGTCTTGCCGTCTGTTAGTTCGTCTGGTTTTGCTATTTGCAGGATCTCGAAGCAGCGGGAATCCTTCCCGCCGAACTCTACGCGCAGCTCCGCCTCACGGATCACCTCGTCCTCGAACGCCGGGCCGTAGTGCACGGGCACGTCGATGTTCGGGAGCTTGACCTTCATCCCTCGCACCGCGATGCACTTTTGTACCAACTGTTCGCACTTCTCACCCTGATTCTTCCGGTCTATGCGGTCGAAGGGCATGGAGATAACGTGCTCGTCGCTGGCGACAGAATCACTGATTGTCGGGAAGCCGAAATGCAGGGCTCCCGCCGCAGTGGCAACTGTCAAGCTGCCTACTTCGCCCAACGCGAGCACGAAGCCAAACAAGCGATCCTTGCTGTATGATAGGATTTCGCGCGACATGCCGGGCTTGAGACCGCCAAACATCAGCGCGATTCGGGCGGCGAATCCAAGAGCATGGACTGTGGAGGTAGTGTCGGTGCCGATGGGAACTATGCGGGTTTCGCATCCCAGTTCCACGCCCTCTTCCTGCAATTGATGGATAATGCTCCGTCCATGGACATTGCCGCTGACGAAACACAGGATATTCCTGCGCCGCAATTCATGGATAATCCTTACAGCTGCCGCATTGTCTCTGGCACAGCCGGCGATCGCTGCAATGCCCGGCATGCGACCACTCAGAAGTTCAATGCCCCACTCACGCAATTGCATATCGCAGATGGGCCCGTGGACGCGCTTGGCGTATGTATCCTCGGGTCCGGTTTGCCCCGCCAAATCCCCTCCATCGGCGAACTCGGGTTGGAGGTTATGCGCCGTCCGGATGGCTTCCATCGCCTCCGCGGCAAACAATGTGGCCATGCCTGCATCAGGGCCGGACTGAAGCATTTCGCGAGCCTGGTGAAGTATCGGTTCCAGGTCGCTGATCTTCTCTATCGGTTTGCCGGTGATAGCCAGGATCGTTGGAAGATAGTACGACGTATCGGGAAATGAGACGGGCGTTCGTGCGCCCTTCTGAGCCGCCGCTCTCTCGAGCATCGATTCTGCTTCAGCGACCAGCGTTTTTGCGCCCTGCATGGCGATATTTTCAGTTTTCGGTGACATGCGTTTCTCCTGGACTTCGGCTTTCCCGGTTTCCGTGCCCCTTTTCCTGCACACTAAGAGACCTGAAGCCTCGTACGGCGCGGACAACCAAGTGCATCCTACTTTGGCAACCAGGTGCCAATCGACCTCCGTCGTCGGTTAGAGGTTGATAGCCGCATTTGCCGCTTCTTCCACACTGGCCGCCTCAACACGGAGAATCAAAATGAGGGACCTCATGCGACGTTCAACGCGTTGTCTGCCCTCAAAATCATTCTAGCATTTTCGTGTTTGTCTAGTTTGTGCCGAATGTCACGAGGAAATCAGACAAAAGTCGCATATATTGTGTGCAATAAGGCAGAGGAGAATATGCAGGTGTGTCGTTGCCGTCATCGGCAAAGGAATCAAGGCCGGGCTGGCTTAAACCCCAGCCTGGCCAGGCATCCGGACATGCTCATCCAACTGGCGTAGCTGATAGATAGTCGCCCGTCTGGGTGATTGGGCCAGACGATTAATAGCAATCAGTCATCCTTAGGATCGCTCAGAGACTGTTTCTTAAGTCCGTTTCTGCATGCTTACACGTTGTGCAACGCTCCCGAAATTCGAGATATGGGTGTTGTTCTCCCGCCCATATCTCGAATTTCGGTACTCTCCCTCCCCTTTAGGGGAGGGCCGGGGTGGGGTCGTTACGGGCAAAAACCATTTAAGAAACACTCTCTAACGTTGACCGCTGGCTATTCTCCCAGACCTGCTGCCAGAGTCGATCGCGATCCCAATTAAGAAAGATGAGCAAGTCGCCCAATGTCAGGCGTTTGCGCATCAGCGGAGCGTTCATGAACGCAAAGCGAGCTTCGGCCTCCGATACCGGCGGGGTTAGTTCCTTAAAGGTTACCGGTGAATTGACAACGCGCAGGATCTCCAACAGCCGTGCGGGTGTTCGGCTCATATCTTTTAGCTGAGCTTTCACCTCGCCCCACCTGCCACGGAATTTGTCAAAAACATCGCGCTGTGCGTGCCACGCCTGCAGCTTGAGACGGTAGTCGGCCCAGCATTCCTCGCCCGCCTTGCCGGACGGATCCACTGAAAGAAATGTTGCCCGGATATTCTTTTCCATTTGACCCGGAGCGGGATAACATGCCGCCGTGTTCACCTCGTTTGGATCAAATTCGTCAAGGAAGCTTTGATAAGCGCCGGCCGCCAACACGGTCGTCAGGGCCACCTGCGTGCCGTGCTGGGCAACGGGCTGGTGTGCGGTTTCCGCCAGCAAATCCAGGATGTGCGACATGACATGTTCATATCCCGACATGGGCGTAGTCGCGTGCGAGAGCGACATAGCCAGACCGCCGAGGGCAATCAACTTGGCCAGTACAGACATGCTCTCCGGCGTCCGATCATGGATGCGTCTGGCCCAGCTGAGAAACAAATGATCCAGCGGTCCCATCAGGCGCTGCGCAAATTCGTTATAGGTGGGGTCCATTCCCAACTGGCTCGCCAGGTGCCAATCCGGCAGGCTGACAAAGGCTGCCAGCAGATCACCGACGCCGGCGACGGTCATCTCGTAGGGTGCGTCTGCGAGCGTCTCCAAGTCGCACACCAGCGCGTCCGGGTAACGCGAAGCCAGCGTGCGCTTGATGCCCTCCACGAACGTTGGCGCCATGTTTGACGTAAATGCGCTGACACTATTGGCGGTCTGGAAGACCACAAATGGAACCCGCTCACCTGCTTCTTTTGCGTTGAGATAGCCGGCATGTTTGGTAATGTCACATACCGTGCCTGATCCGACCGCCAGTAGCGACATTCCTTCGCGAATCTCGGCCCGGACTGCTCCGATGTGCGGCATGTCGGTGTGTACCTGCCCGCTGGCGTCGGGTCTCATCACCACCTGCTTCGCATGCCAACCCTGGGCCGATAGGATCTCCATGACTGATTGCTTCAGATTCTTCCCTCTGCGCATCATCGGCGTTTCGTCCATGACGACGAGCACCGGATTGTGGGGATTACCTCCCGCCTGGTTAAGGATTTCCGGCAGCTTGAAGATGGCATCTGATGCAAAGAGCATCCTGGGGATGGGTGTATGCTCATCAGCCGGGTAGCCGGGCAGCTTTTCGACAGCCTGCCAGAAGGCGGGACCGTCGCCAGGGTCATATTCGAGTACCATGATCAGCCTCTCGTATTTCTCGGGACGCGTTCATGATGCGGAAGTTGTGGGGTTAGCAATGCCTCTCCAGCCAGTCTGCCACGCTGCCCAGGTTTTCGAAAACATAATCGGGCTGGAACGGGGATTCTTTCAGATCTTCCATCTTCGTTTCGCCGCTCAATACCAGAACGGTGGCAATGCCGCTTGTCTGCCCCAGTGCGATATCCGTGTACAGCCGGTCGCCGATCATCGCCAGTTGGTTGACTTGCAGATTCATCTTGACCGCCGCCGCGTCCACGATCTGACGGTTCGGTTTACCTACGACCAGGTCGGGTTCGCGGCCCGTCGCGGCTTTGACGAATGCGATCATGGCGCCCACGTCCGGCATCCAGCCCGTTTCAGTTGGGCAATTAAAATCCGGATGAGTTGCGATGTAAGGGATGCCCGCCCGCACAAAATCACATAATGACCACAGCTTTTGATATGTCAGCGTCTGGTCGAAACCCAGTACCAGAAATTGTGGTTCCTGTTCCACCAGCTTGAAGCCGTGTTGACGGAACTCATCTTCGAGCGACGGCGTGCCGACAACAAAAATGTTTGCTTCCGGGTGCCTTTCTCTCAAATAGAGCGCCGTGGCCTCCCCCGACGTCAGCACCAATTCTTCCCGGAGGGGCAGCCCGAGCCGGCTGATCTTCTCCGCGTATTGGCGGCCTTGTTTCGACGAGTTGTTTGTGAGGAATAGAAACTGTTTCTCTTGCTTTCGCAATAGGTCGATAAAGCGCAGTGCTCCTTCGAGCAGGCGATCGCTCAAATAGAAAGTGCCATCCATATCCAGCAGGAAGCCCTTGACCGTGCTTAATTTCTCGGTGCCATTCGTCATGATGACCCTTTTCAGCAATACGTATTTTTTCGATCACTGCCTGCTTGATGCAAAGCAGCCTGTGATATTCCGGGCAAGCGCCGGCATTGATTGTGTCCCGGATGATTTCTGTCTCATGTCCGTCAGTAAAGCGGTTTACCGGCAGCAGGCCGCCGTGGAGCGTATAATAGGGACGATCCGTTCGTCCTTTTCCTGAACAAGAAGCCGGCAGGCTTCGGAAGCTTGTTGTGAAATCGCCCGGTATTGATTCGACCAGGCCATTTTCGAGATTTTCTATGCAAGTTTGTTTCTTTTGACCAATTTTGACGCAGCTGCCTCGATGGCTGGAGCGAATAATATATCACGTGTCGGTCATCATTTCATACTATACCAAATCTGGTTCCGGTGGACCGGAGTTCTCAATCATCCAGATACGCAAGCTTCTAGATCCGAGGGAATACTATTGTGAAACCTGAGTTTATTCTGATGCTCACCTGCAACGACCAAACCGTGAGGAACGCCCTCGAACTGTTTCGAGAGTGCAAGGATACGCCCGTTACCCATTGGGGATTTAAGGACGTAGGCTTACCGACTCCCCGGATGACGGAGTTGGTTCGGAACATGAAGCAGGCAGGCAAGACAACCTTCCTTGAAGTGGTCAGCCTCTCCGAGGCGGAAGGGCTTGCAGGGGCCAGGCTTGCCGTCGAGGCAGGTTTCGATTTTCTGATGGGCACGGTCTTTTTTGACTCCATTCTTGCCTGCCTGAAGGATAAACCCATCAAGTACTTTCCATTTCCGGGCAACGTCTTTGGCCACCCGAGCATCCTTGATGGCGAGCTCAATGAGATTGTAGATCACGCCCGCATGCTGGAGGGCAAAGGGGTACAGGGGATGGATTTGCTCGCCTATCGTTACGTGGGAAATGCGCCTGCCCTGCTCCGCTCTGTAGTTGCCGCGACCACCGTCCCTGTCGTATGCGCCGGCTCAATCGACTCCTACAAGCGTCTGGCTGAAGTATGGGGGGCGGGTGCCTGGGGTTTCACGATCGGCAGCGCCTTGTTCGATAAGAAATTCGTCCCGTCCGGTACGTTCAGGGAAAATATCCTGGCTGTTTGCAACTGGCTTGAAACGACGAAGGAAACAGAACTGCCAAAATCCCGCCAATGAAGCGCAAAGATATTCTTACGTCCTTAAAAAAGACCTCACCGGAGGTTCTCATCATCGGCGCCGGGATCAACGGCGTTGGCACGTTCCGCGACCTGGCCCTCAACGGCGTGAACGTTCTGTTGATCGACCGCGGCGATTTCTGTTCCGGCGCATCCTCGGCCTCCTCTCACATGGCCCACGGCGGCATCCGCTATCTCGAAAACGGAGAGTTCCGGCTTGTGCGTGAGGCTGTGCGGGAACGCAATCGTATGATCGAAAACGCTCCGCATATCGTAAAACCGCTGCCGACGGTTGTGCCGATGTTCAAAATCTTCTCCGGTCTGCTTAACGCCCCGCTCAAATTCCTAAATCTGTTGGATCGACCCAGCGAGCGCGGCGCGCTGGTCATCAAGATCGGTCTGATTTTCTACGATGCCTTCACCCAAGGGCAGGGCACGGTTCCCCCTCACAAGTTCGTAGGGCGCCGGAAGTCGCTCGAAAGCTATCCCAGGCTGCATCCGGACATCAAATATACGGCTACCTATTATGACGGCCAGATTCTTTCGCCCGAACGGATGACCGTCGAACTGGTGCTCGACGGCGAATCCGAAGGCCCGCACGCGCGGGCGTTGAACTACGTGTCGCTGGTCGGCCGGCGGAACGGCACGTTGACGCTAAAAGATGAAACGACAGGCCGCACGCTCGATGTTGCGCCGCGGATAATCATCAACGCCGCCGGGCCGTGGATCGACTCGGTAAACTCAGATCTCGGACTGCCACGGCATTACATCGGCGGGACCAAGGGTTCGCACCTGGTACTGGATCACCCCGAACTGCGCCAGGCCATCGGCGGCAAAGAGTTCTTCTTTGAGAACCAGGATGGGCGCATTGTGCTGATTTTCCCGTTCTACGACAAAGTCATCGTGGGCACATCCGATATTCCCATGGAAAATCCCGACCAGGCGCGCTGTACCGACGAAGAAATCGACTATTTCATTAAATTGGTGGCGCGTGTCTTCCCGAAGATCAAAGTCGGTCGTGAACACATCGTCTTTGAGTTCTCGGGCGTGAGGCCGCTCGAATATTCCAAAGCCAGGACGACGGGTCAGATTAGCCGCGATCACAGCCTCCTGGAGGATACATTGAGCGGCATCCCCCTGTTCTCGTTGGTTGGCGGAAAGTGGACGTCTTATCGCGCCTTTGCCGAACAGGTCACCGATAAGGTACTGGGTGTATTAGGCCGCAAGCGCGGCAGCAACACGCAATCATTACAAGTTGGCGGTGGGAAGAATTACCCGTTCGAGGACACAGCCCAGGCCGATCTGATCCAGAAGGTGGCCGATCAAACAGGCCTCGATAAACTGGAGTCCCGAAAACTTTTCGAGCGCTATGGCACGCGCGTTATGGAGATGGCTCAATACATCGGCAAGGGTCGGGATCGGCGCTTGAAGTCCGCGCCGGATTGGACGCGCCGCGAGTTGGAGTTTATTATCGAACACGAGAAGGTCGTACACCTGGACGATCTGATCTTGCGCCGTTCTACATTGGCCTGGCTCGGTCAGGTCACCCGCCCGCTTTTAGCAGAAACGGCAAGTCTGGTTGGTGATTGCCTGGGCTGGGACGAAAAACTGCGGAAGGCCGAGGTGGTCAGGACGTTGGAGTTGCTCAAGGACAGGCATGGGATAAAGCTGTAATATCTGCTCTTGCAGCGGGGCCGGGGTTGAAAGAACTGGACTTTAAGAAACCCCCGTGTAATTCATCCCTTGCTGATCTTCATCAGCGCTTCTTTCAGCCTTTCCACTTCCTCAAGCGTCTTGTAGTGAGTTGCGCCGACGCGCACCCTGCCGCCGCTGTCCTCCAGGCCAGGTCTCTCGGTGACGTTTAGCGCGTAGTAGTTGCCATCCCAAACATAGATGCCCTGCGCAGCCGGTTGCTTTGCAACCTGGCGCGCAGGCAGGTCTTTCAGCCGGAAGGAGTACGTGGCGACGCGGTCTTCCAGGCGCTGGGGATGGGCACATGGGGTTTGCGTGAATTGCTTCGGAAAAACTCACCGGCGAAAATGGGGCTTCTCCACAAGGCATTGATCTGTGTTTACTTAATCCGGATTCTTACGGTTGCGTTCGTGCCAATGATATCTGCAAGATCGATGTCCTCGAGCAGCCGGATCCTGATAGGGATCAACTGAGTTACTTTGGTATACGTACCGGACGTGGTAAAGCTGGTTAGGGAACCCTCGAGTTTGGCTGAGGTCACCTGATCGACTTCATCGACATAACCGTCAAAACTCTGGCCATACGCATCCAGGGAAACCGTGACGCTCTGCCCTGGATGTATTTTCAGGATATTCGTTTCTTCCACGTTCGCTGTGATGTAAATGTCCGATGTGTTTGCCACAACCAATACCACATCCGTTGGGGTAACATAGTCCCCTTCTTGCATTTTGACATCGATCACTGCGCCGTCGATGGGTGATTTTATGAGAGAACCGTTCTCCACGCGCGCCAGCACCTGCCCCGCTTTTACGTCTTCATTGTCATAGACATACATTTTTTCCAGTTTCCCGCTGGCGTTTGCGGTGAGCTGGTAAATCATCGTGTCGACCTTGGCATTGTCGGTCTGGTAATAGAAAGTACCTTCATAAACAAAGTAGCCCGCGATGCCCAAACCGGCCAGCACGATCACAATCGCAGCAAGGACGAGCATCCGTCTATCGATCTTCCGGTTGGCCGTTTTGGGCGTGAAATCCTCTTCGTATTCGACCTTTTCTCGATCAACTGACATGTTCCAGCACCTTTCTTTCGAATTGACTGTTGTACATTTCTGCGTAAAAACCGCCTGCCGCAAGCAGGTCCACGTGATTGCCCTGTTCGATAATATCCCCATGGTTCAATACGAGGATGAGATCGGCATTCTTAATCGTTGAAAGCCTGTGCGCGATAATGAAACTTGTCCTGCCTTTCATCAGCGCATCCATGGCCTTCTGAATCAGGATTTCCGTGCGGGTGTCAACGGAGCTGGTCGCCTCGTCGAGAATCAAGATCCTTGGATTCGCCAGGATCACGCGGGCAATGGTCAATAACTGCTTTTGGCCCTGCGAGATATTGTCCGACTCTTCGTTCAGGACGGAATCGTATCCGTGGGGCAGCGTGCGGATGAATTCGTCACAGTGTGCGGCCTTCGCCGCGGCGACCACCTGCTCGCGGGTCGCGCTGAACGTCCCGTAACGAATATTCTCGAGAATGGAGGCGTTATACAGCCAGGTATCCTGCAAAACCATGCCGAATACGGACCGCAAATCGTTCCTGGTGTAGTCGTAAATGCTGCGCCCATCGACCGTGATATCGCCGCCATTAATATCGTAGAAGCGCATCAGGAGTTTGACAATCGTGGTTTTGCCCGCGCCGGTTGGACCGACAATGGCCACCTTTTCACCTTGCTCCACGCAGGCAGAAAAGTCATGGATAACGGGCTTGGCGGGATCGTAACCGAAAGCAATATGTTCAAAACATACGGCGCCGGTTGCCGCAGCGGCAGACGCACGGCTGCGCTCGGGGATCTCTTCCGGCTCATCGAGAAATTCGAACACGCGCTCCGAGGCGGCGATGGTCTGCTGGAGGGTGTTGGATATGGAGGCAAGCTGCGTGATCGGTTGGGTGAAATTTCTGACATACTGGATGAACGATTGGATGTCGCCGATCTCGATCACCTTTTTCACCGCCAGATAGCCGCCCAGAATGCAAACGATGACGTAGCCGAGGTTGCCGACAAACTGCATCATCGGCATCATGATGCTGGTAAAGAACTGCGACTTCCAGGCGCTATCCCAGAGTGCGTCGTTAATCTGGTAGAAGCGCTCGATCGAATCGTCCTGGCGGTTGAAGGCCTGGACAATCGCGTGCCCGCCATACATCTCTTCCACATGCCCATTCATATGGCCGAGGGAGGTTTGCTGCGCCCGGAAGAGTTTTTGCGATGTCCTGACGATCGCGCCGATGAGACCGAACGACATCGACACCGTCAAAATGGAGGCCACGGTCATCAGCACGTTGATGCTCAGCATCATGACCAGCACGCCGATCACGGTGGCAACGGAGGTGATGAGCTGAGAAATGCTCTGGTTCAGCGACTGGCTGATCAGGTCGACATCATTCGTAATGCGCGAAAGGACCTCGCCGTGGGTCGTGGTATCGTAGTACTTGAGCGGCAGGCGGCTGATCTTCTCATCGATCTCTTTGCGCAGATTGTAGGTGACCTGCATGGAAACGCCGGTCATCATGAAGGCCTGTATGTAGCCAAATATCGTGGAGATCAGATACAGGAAAATGAGGAGCACGATCAGCCTGCCCATATAGGCAAAATCCATATACAGCCCGGTCCCAAAATAGTAGGCGATCAGTCCTTCGGCGAGCTTGGTGGTCACGTTGCCGAGCAGCTTGGGGCCGACAATGGAAAAGAGGGACGATAAGGCGGCAAAAACCATCACGATGATGATCTTCACGCGGTAGGGCTCCAGGTAGCGCACGAGGGTTCGCAGCGTTTTGCGCGAATCCTTGGCCTTTTCGGCCGGGGCGTTCATGCCCATCCTACGCCCGATCAAGTTCATCCTCCGAAAGCTGTGATTGGGCAATTTCGCGGTAGACCTCACAACTGCGCAGAAGCTCGCGGTGTGTGCCATGCCCGACCATTTCGCCATTTTCGAGCACGATAATCTGGTCGGCAGAAAGGATGGTGCCGACGCGCTGCGCTACGATGAGCAGGGTGCTGTCACCCGTCTCCCGGTGCAGCGCCTCGCGCAGGACGGCGTCGGTCTTCATGTCCAGCGCCGAGAAACTATCGTCGAAGATGTAAATGGGTGCGTTCTTCACCAGGGCGCGCGCGATGGACATGCGCTGTTTCTGCCCGCCGGATAAATTCGAGCCGCCCTGGGCGATGTGCGCGTCGTATCCATCGGGCATTGTGGAAATGAATTCCTCCGCCTGGGCGATGCGCGCCGCACGCTGGAGCGTGTCAAAGGGTGCGGCGCTGTCGGCATACTGCAGGTTGGATTTGACCGTGCCGGAGAACAGCACGTTTTTTTGCGGAATATAGCCGATCTTGCTGCGCAGATCGCTGCGTTTCATATCGCGGACGTCGACGCCGTCCACGAGGATGCGTCCCGAGGTTACGTCGTAAAAGCGGATCAACAGGTTGACCAGGGTCGATTTGCCGCTGCCCGTGACGCCGATAAATGCGGTCGTGCGCCCGTGTTTCGCTTTGAAGCTGATGTTCTTGAGCACCGGCTCGTCGCTGCCGGGATAGCAGAAGGTCACGTTTTCATATTCAATATCCGGAACAAAATCGGCCCGGGGCTGGATCGTCTTCTTCTTGTCTTTAACCGCCGTTCCGGTTTCAATGACTTCCTTGACGCGGGCTGCACTGACCATTGCACGCGGGATCAGGATAAACATCACGGAGAGCAGCAGAAACGACATGATAATCTGCATGGCATACTGCATGAACGCCATCATCTTGCCGACATCGATCTGCAGGGCCGCGATCTGATGGGCGCCGACCCACACGATCAGCACGGTCGTAACGTTCATGATAAACATCATGGTCGGCATCATCATCATCATGGCGCGGTTGATAAAAAGACCGGTATCCGTCAGCGTGGTGTTGGCGGCGTCGAACCGGGACTCCTCAAATTTCTGGGTATTGAATGCGCGGATAACCAGCATGCCCTCCAGGTTTTCGCGGCTGATGAGGTTCACTTTGTCCACAAGGGTTTGCATGATCCGCATTCTTGGCATCACCATGTAGAAGAGCACGATGATGAGGACCACCAACGCCAGCACCGCACCGACGATGGTCCAGGATAACGTGCGGCTTTCGGAGATGGCCTTGATCGCACCGCCGACGCCCAGGATGGCCGAATAAAACAGCATGCGCACCATCATGACGATCAGCAGCTGAATCTGGGTGATATCGTTGGTGGTCCGGGTGATCAGGGATGCGATCGAAAATTTGTCGAGCTCAGGGTTGGAAAAAGTCTGCACGCGCTTGAACACATCCGCGCGGATATCCCGGGCGGTACTGGCGGCGATCCGGGCCGCCAGATACCCGGTAACGATCATGCAGGCGGCGCTGAGCAGAGTGATCAGAATCATCTTGCCGCCGATTTGGACGATATAGTTGGCGTTCCCGTTGAGCACGCCCGTGTCCACAATATCCGACATATAACCCGGCAACGCAAGGTCGCAGATTGCCTGTACCACCAAAAGCGCCAGGGCTGCCAGGAACATGCCCATATATTCGGACATGTATTCCAATACCATGATCATTTATGCTTCGTCCTTTGATGCAGGTTGAACCTCTTCGATGCCGGTAAACAAGTAATCTGTGCGCACTTTCGCGGCAGGATACGGCGGCATGCTTGTCTGCACATCCATCAGTGGGGTTACGCCAGGACCAACACAAGGTCTCGATCTGGTTTGCAACAGGTCGTTCGCGTTATATCGGAACCTGTTCCAGGTTATCCACCAGCTTGCCCAGCAGGCGGCCCAGCTCCTTGCGCTCCTCCAGTGAGAAATTGTGCAGGAACTGCTCCGCGCTCTCCAGCAAAAGATCATTCATGGCCCGGTACGGCTCTTTTCCGGCTTCGGTCAACTCCACCCGCACCACGCGCCGGTCGTCTGGGTCGGCTAGGCGCTGGAGATAGCCGTTGTTCACCAGCCAGTCCGCCGTGCGTGTGGCGGTGCTGAACGGCACCCCCAGGATGCGGCTCAGGTCGCCCATCGTGATCGGCTCGGATTGGCGCGAAAAGACAAAGCCAATGGTAAAAAAGACATCCCGGTCATTGATCTGCCCGATCTTCTCGCGGAGGTTATGTTCCTGGATGCTGGCTTTGACATTCAGTAGCGGCTCGGGCAGTTTTCCCCGTAGGCGGCGCCGCAGGTAAAACAGGCGCAGAAGGATGTCAATGACATCTTTTCGTGTTTCTACGCTGTCAGCAAGGTTGTTTTTGTTCATGGATATTTCCATTTGAAAATTTACGGTTCGAAAATGTATCATTTCAGAAAGAATTGTGTCAGTGATAAATGACGGGTATTCAGCATGATTTTCCGCAGGATCCTGCCGCGCATAATTATCAGGATCGCCAGAGCGGACGATTACCTGACCAGGCCTTTCAGTGTGGAAGAATTGTTGGCGCCTCTGCGAGTGGTCTTACGTCATTCCGAGCGCGGGACCCACGAGGCGGAAGAGCCGGTGTTTGCGGTGGATGATTGGAGGGTTGATTTGAGCAAGCGGCGGGTGTTCGTGCGCGACCAGTATCTTCATGTCTACAGGACCCGGCTTCGCCATAAACTTGAAAGCGATCCTACGCGTTCACAGCATTTGATGCTCGAAACCGGTGTGGGTCACCGGCTCAAAGTGGACTGATCGTCGGAATAATGGACGTTCAGGATTGGTGAACGTCTCTTTTTCAGGGCCGGTGCTTTTTGAAAAAATCTTGCTCCTCGGCCGCGCTTGCTGTTTAGTCCTGAGTAGGCGAGGAGAAGACGATCGAGCGAATTACTTGATCGCTCTATCGTGTACTAATCTTTATCAAGGCTTCTTTCAGCCTTTCCACTTCCGCAAGCGTGTTGTAGTGAGTCGCGCCGACGCGCACCATCCCGCCGCTCTCCTCCAGGCCAAGCCTCTCGGTGACGTTTAGCGCATAGTAGTTTCCATCCCAAACATAGATGCCCTGCGCAGCCAGTTGCTTTGCAACCTGGCGCGGAGGGCAGGTCTTTCAGCCGGAAGGAGTAGGTGGCGACGCGGTCTTCCAGGCGCTGGGCATCGGTTAGGCCAAAGACGGTCAGGCCGGGGACTGATTGCAAAGCGGAGAGCAGCGCCGCGCTCAAGTCCAATTCATAGGCATGGATCACGGCCATCGCCTTCTTCAGTTCCAGTCGACGGCCCTTGTAGGCGCTAATGTCCAAACCCTCGGTCTTGTCGCTGCCGAACTCATGCGCCAGCCATTCGAAATATTCCATCGCCCCAAGCACGCCGGCAATGCCTTCATGATTCTGTGTGCCGGTTTCAAACTTACCCGGCAGCTTATTTGTCGCCGGCCGGACTTTGTACGCGAACAATCTCTCCAGTATTTCGTGCTTTCCATAGAGAATTCCCGAATGCGGGCCGAAGAACTTGTAGGCCGACGAAACCAGGAAGTCGCAATCCAGCTTCTGTACGTCAATCGGACCGTGCGGAGCATATTGTACGGCATCGATATAAACCGTTGTGCCCGCAGCGTGCGCCATCTTGATCAGCTTTGCAACCGGGTTGATCGTTCCGAGAGAGTTCGACGCAAAGCCCACGGCCAGCAACCTCGGCTTCCGTTTCAAAGCCCTCTGTAGGCCGTCCAGCTTTAGCGTGCCGTCCTCGACGTCAAAATCCACCCATGTCACTTTCGCGCCGCGATCCTGGGCAGCCAACACCCAGGGGGTGGCGTTGGCATCGTGATCCAGGCGCGTAACGACGATTTCATCTCCTGCATTCCATTCCCGTGACAGAGAGCGGCTGACATGCAGCGTCAGCGTCGTCATATTATTGCCGAACACAATCTCGCTGGGAGATGCAGCATTGTAAAAATCTGCCATGGCGCGATGCGCTTCGTCCAGGACCGCGTCCGATGCAATACTTGTTGCAAAGGCACCCTCATGGTTCGCGTTGCATTCCAAAAGGTATTTGTTCATCCGCTCGAGGGATTGTTTGGAAATCTGCGTTCCGCCGGGGTTATCGAAGAAGATCGCCGGGCGGTTCAGGGCAGGAAACTGGTTTCGAATGGCGGTTAGATCGAGCGTCATGCAATGGCCTCCTGAAGGAAATTCATTACATCGATGATTATAGCCCATCGTTAATAACAAGGCCTCCGAGCGGTAAGGGACTCGGAGGCCTGACCTGGTATCAGCTTAAATGACGGACGCCAGGGTGAGGGGGGCACCCTAGCGTCCGTCGTGCATAACTATACTATAAGCCATTAGGGATTGCAAGCCCCGCCTCTTAAAGGAAGCTAAGAGTACTGTTTGGAATCCGTGGCGCCCCTGGAGGGAATTGAACCCACATCTCGGCCTTAGGAGTGCCTTGCTCTGTCCATTGAGCTACAGGGGCGTTGAGATCAAAATTATATGACAAAACGGGCAATTTCTTGGATCTGCCGCTAGGCATCCTCCTTCGGCGGAGCAGCCGGCCCATAGTCTAGCACCTGCCTTACCTGCGAATTGGCCTCGGGCGCGGCCACGATGCCGCGTTCCTCCATTGTGTCTACCATCCGTGCTGCCCGCGTATACCCGATCCGCATCCGGCGTTGCAGCATGGATACAGAGGCTCGGCCTTCGCGCCTTACAAGATCGATGGCCTCATTTAACAGCGGGTCTCCGTCCGTTTGCTCCATGTCCTCCCACATTGCCTTTTGTTTTAGCGGAACGTGGCCCGGAACCGCGTCTACCGGAGCTCCGGCCGCCGCATATGGATTCGATTGTGCAGCCTGGGCCTTCCAGAATTCAACGAGCCTTTGAATTTCATGATCTGATACGAACACGCCCTGCAAGCGTGCCGGGGAGGCGGCATCCGGAGCCTGAAACAGCATGTCACCGCGGCCAAGCAATCGCTCTGCTCCTGGCTGGTCGAGGATCACCCGGCTGTCTACGCCGGAGGCTACTGCGAAAGCGATGCGCGCGGGAAAGTTGGCTTTGATCAGTCCTGTCACCACATCCACAGATGGGCGCTGTGTTGCCAGGATCATATGGATTCCCGTGGCGCGCGCCAGTTGCGCCAGGCGCGTGATCGTCCGTTCGGTCTCATCGGGAGAGATCATCATCAGGTCGGCCAGTTCGTCGATCACAATCAGCAGGAATGGCAGTTTCTTGCCGCCTTGGGCCTTCATGCGGGCGTTGTAATCGGTGATATTGCGTGCGCCGACCTTTGCAAAGTCGTGGTAGCGCTTGTCCATCTCCCGCGTCATCCATTGCAGCGCGCCGACGACTCGCTCCATCTCCACCACCACCGGCGCGAGCAATTGTGGGATGCCGTTGTAGCTTGTCAACTCCACGCGCTTCGGATCGACCAGAACGAGCCGCAGGTCGTCCGGGGTGTTGTTGATCAGAAAAGAGGACAGTATCGAGTTCACGCACACCGATTTTCCGGAACCGGTCGTTCCGGCAATCAACAAGTGCGGCATTAACTCGAGATTTGCCGTGATCGGATGCCCGGCCACATCCTGCCCAAGGGCGAAGCGCAGAGGCGTTTTGTTGCGCTGAAATGTCTCACTCTCCAATATCTCGCGCAAGGCGACCAGCGCCATCTCGTCGTTCGGCACCTCGATGCCAACATAGCTGTGGCCCGGAACGGGTGCCTGAATACGGATGCGCGGCGCCGCCAGTGCCAGCGCCAGGTCGTCCGCCAGGGAGGCAATCTTGCTGACCCGCACCGCGTGCGGCCGCCGCGCGTCTCCACGAACAGCGGCTCGACTCCGAATTGTGTGATTGTCGGTCCGCGGCTGATCTCCACCACCTGGGCCGGCGCTCCAAAGGAGGCCAGTGTCTCTTCGATTAAATGTGCGCGCTGCTTGATGAAATCCTCATTCACCGAGGGCGCATTGCCCGCGTCGAGGATCTCCTGGATTTCCGGAAGTACCCATTGGATCGCGGGCGGCCCGGCAGTTGTAATGACCGTTGGGAGGTCAGCTGGCGTCGCGGCTCCCGTGGTTAGCGTTTCAGCGGAGGCCGCTGCCGGGCTCAGCGGTGTGTATCCGTTGGCTTCGGGCATCTTGGCGTGCAGGATGCGTTTGTTCAACAAGTCCCGAGTGCCCGCCAGCAGCGGTCCCACCCAGCGGAACAGGTCCCGCATGGTCACGTCGAGAATCATCGTCAAGCCGATCAAGAACCATGCCACCAGGACGATGGTGATACCCCAGCCGCCCAGACTGAACCATAAGACGCGCTCAAACAGGCTGCCGATATACCCGCCGCCCGCGCCGGCCTGGGCAGCGACCTGTGCCATTTCGGGTGCAGCTATGACGCTATGCATGGCTGTCAGGAGCCACAGGAAGATCAGGATGCTGCCGACAGCGCGTTCGAGCGATAGCGGCGGAATGCGCTCTATCTTGCGCAGGATCAGCCAAATCCCAAATATGATCAGGGCTGCGGGCAGGATGTAGACACCCCAGCCCAGCAATTGCCCGAGCAGGTTGATAAATCCGCCGGTAAGGGCGGAACGAGACGATGCAAACAATGTAAGCAGGATCAGGATACCGGCGATCGCCAGGATGATCCCGACTGCATCGAGTTTGCGTTCAGGTGAGAGGCCTTCCCAAAGGGAAGGGCTTGCCGCGGGGGCTTGTTTGCGTGTGGTAGAGGCTGAGCGCGTTTGACTTTTTGGAAGTGATCTCTTCCCCTGGGGTTTCTTGCGCTTCTTGCGACCTGCGAACGGTTTCAGGAAGGACATAAGGCTCGGTTTTTCTGGTCAAAGATTTGCAGGACCGTCCAAAAATTATAGCACAAATGGTCTGTTTTCTCTGAGGATCTACTCACAGTCCTGATGTGAAGTTCCCGGAAAAAAGGATGTGCGGCGGTGCGTACGCGCCGCCGCACATCCTTTTTTCCGGTGTTCTTTGCCCTGAACTGCAAGTTCAGGGCAAAGGTGTGAGTAGTTACTTCTCTGAAAATTACTCATGCCCCATTGGGATACTGCGCCGGCTGCAGGAGCAGCTGCGTCTTTAAGGTACAATTGTTTCACTTATTTCAATTGAGAACAATAAGCCACGAAGCCACGAAGTCACAATACAAAAGTTAGTGTCTGGGTGTCTTTAAGTCTTGGTGGTCAATCACAAAAGGCACAACTTTGTTTGAAATCCTTTTTCTTGGCACTTCTGCGTCCGCGCCTTCAGCCAAGCGCGGGCTTTCCGCGTTGATCGTCAAGCACGATGAATATCGATTCCTGATTGACTGCGGGGAGGGCACGCAGCGTCAGATTCTGCAATCGGGCGCCGGCTTCAAGCATCTAACCCGCGTGCTGCTCACCCACGGACATCTGGATCATATTCTGGGTCTGGGCGGCCTGCTCAGCACCTTCCTGCGCTGGGAAGCCATCGAAGAGCTCGAGATCTTTGGAGGGCGCAGCACACTTGATCGCGTGCATGACCTCCTCTATGGCGTGGTTCTGCGCGGGAACCAGCCGCCTATGCCGGTCCAGTTCCGCGAGCTTAAGAGCGGCACCTTCTTCGAAGCCGACGATTTTACCGTCTCGGCGTTTCCTGTCACCCACCGCGGGCCTGACTGCCTGGGCTTCGTCTTCCAGGAAAAATCGCGTCGGCCCTTCCTTTCTGAGAAAGCGGATGAACTGGGCGTGCCGTTTGGCCCCGAACGCAGTGACTTGGTCGCGGGTAAGACGGTTAATTTGCCGAATGGCAAGCGTGTCGCGCCGGAGGATGTGTTGGGCCCGCTCCAAACCGGCGTGAAACTTGTCATCGTTGGAGATGCTGGTAGGACGGATGACCTCATCGACGTTTGTTTGGATGCCGATGCCCTGGTGATCGAGTTGACTTATCTCAACGAAGAGTCAGAGATGGCGCATGATTTTTCGCACCTTACCGCCCAACAGGCGGCAGAATTGGCTGTAAAAGCCAACGTAAAGCAGGTAATTCTTACGCACATCTCGCGTCGCTACCGCGAAAAGGACGTTTTGAAGGAAGCAAAAGCTTTTCACCCGAACGCCGCCGTGGCGCGCGACTTTGATACATTCCAAATCAAGAGAAGCGCATAGCGAAAGGACTTCGTCCCTTGTGCGTTTGGGAGTTAGCCAGGTTCTAGGTTCCAGCCCGCCAGGGCTGGGGATATTTCATTTTTCGAAAACGGTAACGGCGAATACCATGAGTAGCTCCCCTTCGGTATTGTTAAGGCTTTTGCCGCTCCCGGTCACAGCTTCAGGATATGGGAAAAAGACTTGCGTTGCCTGCGACTGATATTTTTCTATTATCCCTTGAACCTGTCCATAGGTCCCTATAATGCCGATGCCAAAGCAGTCGGATTTCTTGCAGGTCCTTGGCCCGATCCAATAAACGTCTTGCATCCATTTATAGGCTGGCCCCGCTCCGTATCCAAATGAAGGATCGAGATACCCATGCTCTTCCAGATATTGTGGATACAGGTCGGATAGTTGATTTTTGTCCAGAAGGAACTTCTTGACGGCCGAAAAAAAGGTCGAATAAGTCTCGCCATAACGTGCCTGATTGAGTAGTTCATATTTCTGGTACTCGCGGGCCACATCTATCCCGGTGAATATTTCCGTCTGAACATCAAGCTCACAGATATTGTTGGTTGCGCCCTTTGCAGATAACCATCCGAGAATCTTGAACTTGTACTCCACGCCGGAGGGCGTCAGGGAGAATGCGGGATCCGGCGTAAATCCGGAATAACCGTTTACCGTGGGAATTCCCGATTTCATGGATATCATCATGGCGTCGAGCTGATCGTTTCCTGCGGGTTGACCCGAAATCGAATCGTCGTATATGTAGAACGCGTTGCACGCCATGGTCGGTTTGGCATATCTGCTGAGAAACGTCAATTGTTCCGATTTGTTGAGGTCGAACTCGGAGCGATTCGCTTGCTCGAGGATTAGGATGCAGGACACGAGCAGCATGACGCCTGTCAATGCGTAACCTGTCTTGCGGTCAGCAATTGATTTGTAGTATTCGTATCCCTCGTTCAGGGCATAGATGGCGCTTACAACGACGATCATATCCACGACCATGAGATATCTGCCCAGGGCCCGTAGTGCGGACGCCCCCGGTACAAGCTGGTAAATACCGTACCACAGGGAGGTCCCGTGGAATTTGACGATCAAACCAAATATAATCAGGGCGCTGGAAGCTAAGATGAAAATAAAGAAATCTCGCGAATTTGTTCGGATCCTGCCTTTTCTTATATTGAAGAACAATACATACAGGTAGAAAAGGACAAAGATCACGAGTATGAAAGGCGGAGAGCCCATCTGAGTTTCGACGTTGCCATAATTGAAGTGAATCCGGTTCATGATCGGCGACCACAGATAATTGGAACCGGAAACGTTTACAATATCTTTGACGGTGGGAGAGAAGTCCAGGACAAGGCCGAAGTTCCGTTTTGAATTTAGTAATACCAGGGGCGTATAGGTGATTAGGAAAGGTGTCAGGGAGGCGAGGAATGCCAACAACGCCGTCGAAATCTGTAATAGATTCACCCTGATAACGCCGGTGATTTTCCCGAATGAAATACGGAAACCGTCTCTTGGTAGTGAGGCCAGGAAATACAGGAAGCCGAATAGTAACAGGGTAAACAGGAAGAACCATGCGGGGTAATAACTGGTGAAGAAAAATAGGCCCAGGATCAGGGAAAAAGTAAGGATGCCGGCCCATGCCCGCCAGGTGTTTTTGTCGGGGGTGCTCAGATAACCGTAAAGTAAATATATTAATAGCGGGCAAAGATAGAAGCCCACAAGCTTTCCTATGGGCAGCTGTACCTGCATTGAATTGAGGCAGGTGAGCAGTACAGATCCCAAAACACTGAAATAGAGACTAAGCTTGAGCGCCTTCCTGAGCACGAGCATCCACGCCGCGAACCCGGCAGTGGTCATAAAGACCAGCAGAAGTTGATAACTGGTGAAATAATCAAGGCCGACTGCTCGGAACAACATATAAGGGAACGCAAACAAGAACAGCCCGTCGGCGTATCCCAGGGCCAACCCGTCAGGGTAAAACATGTTCAGTCGGAAAAACGCCTCTTGTCCCCTGAAAACATTCAGCCAATGCTCCAGTATGAAAATGACCAGCCTGCTGTCGCCCTTCGTGCCTGGCGCCAAATTGAAATTCAGAAAGAATTGGTGATAATTAATCAGCAGGGTCAGGACCAATCCAAACAGGATCCCTAGGAGTTCAACTGGCTTTAGTTTCACGATCGAGTGTTCCTAACCACGCGCCACGGTTTGATCTTATGAATTGTATGACAAAGAGAGAAAAGCGGGCAGACGGCCTGGGGTTGCGCTAACACTTCCATCCGATTAATGGGCGAGGTGCGGGCGAGAGATCCGCGCGTACCAATCGCGCTTTCACGCCGGTAGGCACATGTTATACTCTGCAAAATTGTTCTGAGTGAGGCTGAGTCTGTTCAAAGCTGGTTGGGAGTCGCGCTGTGCCTTACGGTTGAGTTGCCCACATGATCAAGACCAGGATTAGTTCGCTATTTGGCCGTGACGGCTGGCACACCTCATACGCTCCCTGGATTTTGCTGGGATTTTCAATTTCTTATGTGTTCTTCTTTCTGGGCCCGGTATTCTTTTCCACAAATGTAATGCAATTCATTCGTTACGTGCCGGCTGCTGAGCATATCGGCCTGGATCTGAAACAGACGCTTAGCTTCAGCCAGTTCTGGTTTCCGGGCCAAAACATTTCGTATGTTCGAAGTAACAATTACCCCCCTCTTGCCAGCCTTTTATTCACCCCGCTCCTCTTTGTAAAATTCTTCGTGGCTTACAGGATAGTCACTCTTCTCAGCGTGCTGTCTTATGTGTTCATGCTATCGCTGGGGGCCTTCTGGGTGGGCAAGCGAAGACACCTTCCCGCATTGCTGATGTTGGTCTTGATTACCGGGCTCTTTTCATATGGCTTTCAGTTCGAACTCGAACGGGGGCAATTCGATCTGATCACGGTTGTACTGACGTTTCTCGCAATCTGGATCTACCACCGCCACAATAGATATCGTTATGTAGCATATTTTCTATTCTGTATTTCTGTACAACTGAAGCTTTATCCGTATATGTTTATTGTGCTGCTCATTCGTGATTGGCAGGATTGGAAAAACAACATCGTGCGGATCGCCGTACTCACCATTGCCAATATTGCGTTCCTATTCGTTTTTGGGCGCGATATTTTTATGGATTTCGTGAACGCAACGCAGGCTCATACAGTCAATCCCTATATTTGGGTCGGCAATCATTCCATTCACTCTTTCGTAACCCTGGTGTTGCGCTTTGCCTCCCGGCACGGCGCGTCATGGTTGATGCAATTTTCCGGGTTAATGGAGTGGATATTGCTCGTCACCGTGGTCTCGTGCATCTTCTTGATTATGCTTCAAATGTACCGCCAGAAGCGGACTGGCGTGAGCCCGCATTTGCTGTTGGCAGCTACGCTTGGAGCCTTGCTTCTGCCCCCTGTAAGTCACGATTACAGACTTTCGATACTTGCTGCGCCAGTTGCAATTCTCTTCGTGCATGCAAGGTTGCGGGAAGAGCCTGCCAGTCCCTCTTTGCAGATACTTAGAATCGTGGCGATATTTGCACTCTCATTTGCTTACTCATCTACGCTTTTTACCTCGGCCGCCAAGCCTTATGTACTGGCTAATAACCTCCCCGCATTGTTTATCATGTTGTTCACTGTCACTTTTCTTGCCCTATCGTCACCTCCTCCCCCGGAAGCGAGCGCAGCTTGACGGATAAGACTCGACCCGTGTTCATCGCTTTTTCATAGCGATTTCGTAGCCCAATTCTTTCTCGGCTCGTGACAGGACTAGGTCTTGAAGCTAACGACCGGAGGACCCCGGTTCCCGACACTCCTGCGGGAACAATAAGGTGAGTGGATGCGCGCAGGCGTTAAACAGGCTCAACGATCTCTTCCTTCACGCATAACCGGCCCGGCCTTGGCTACCTTGGTATGTGCCGGCATCGCAGCATTCGCGCTCTGGTACAGTTCGGCCGGTGAGTTCCCGGCCTTTCCGCCCATCCAAAACGATTACGTAGATCTCGGCAATGCCTTCCTGCACGGCCAACTATCCCTGCTGGAAAAGCCGGATCCTCGGCTTGCCACCCTGCCCAACCCGTACGATTTCAAGCAACGCATCGACATCCCATATCACTGGGATGCTTCCTACTACAATGGTAGATATTATCTGTACTGGGGTCCGGTTCCTGCGTTGGTTTCTGCGGCACTGGAGGCCATTGGTCACGTTTTGCCATCCGGACCTTTGCTGGTGGTACTGCCGTTTCTAGGCCTGCTTGCCGTCTTTTTAGCCATCCTCATTCACATCTCCAATTATTTCCCCGGCGCCGCCGCGAAGTTGTCGTTGGGGCTGTTTGCCGCGATAGCTTTCGCAAACCTGCCCCTTCTATTTATTGTCGGTCAGCCGCGGCACTACCAGGCATCTATCCTTTACGGCCAATTCTTCCTGTTATCCGGAATCCTCGCCTTCGTTTTGTATACGAACTCCAGGCGGCCTGTATTGTTGATGGCGGCAAGCCTGGCCTGGGGCCTGGCGCTGGCCTGCCGATACAACCTGGCGATCTCAGTGGCCGTCTACCTGGCGTTTGCCGTGGTCTGGCTTCGTCGTGAGTCGGGGTGGACGGCATTGCTGCGAGGGACAAGCCTGCTTGCCGCGCCGTTGGCCCTGGTCCTGATCGGGTTGGGAATCTACAATCTTGTTCGCTTCAGCAACCCCCTTGAGACCGGGCTCGCCTATCAATTAACCATTCCCCAATTGCACCAGCTCGACTTCTCGTTGTCTTACCTTCGGTCGAATCTTTACATTTATCTGTTCTATCCGCTTACGTCGGCGAATACCTTTCCCTTCATTCAATCCGCCCACTTCCGTCCGTCTGTACTGCCGCAGTGGGTGATCCTCCCAAAGGGCCAGGTGTTCGATCAGGTCATTCTTGGACTATTCTCCACCGTTCCAGCAGTCTGGCTGTCCGCGCTGGCGATTCCATTTTCGGTTCTGGCAGCTCTACCAACCATTCAGCGGCACAATATTCCGTTGGAGCATTACCGGAGGAATTTTCTTTTCGTGATGCTCTCTTCGGCTGCGGCTGGGCAATTTCTTTTTCTCATGGTATTTTTTTATGGCGCCGAGCGCTACATCGTTGATTTCTACCTTCCCCTGATTCTTTGTGTAGCAATTATTGTCTGGCAATTGGATCAGAGCCTCCGCGTGTTCCAACCAATGCGTTTTGCGTTGTGGGTGATCGTAGGTGGATTAACGGCATGGACGGTTGGGATAGGCTATTTCGGTTGTTTCGGCGTACCTACACTGGTCTCTAATTATAATGACCCGGCCCTATTATCCCGTCTCGCGTCCTACTGGAATGCACGGCATGCCCAGTTCCAGGCTCTCCTGAACGGGCCGCTGGGGTCGATATTCAAAGCGATTCATCTGTAGTGATTCTCAAGACTCCCTTTCCTGCATATCCCTATCCGGCCGTTCACCTCCGCAAAATACGTTGAGCCCGGCTATATTCTGCTGGTTCATCGGATACTATCTAGATCACAGTTGACTCTTCGTAGACCCCAAATACTTCCTTCATCATGCTGACAATCTCGCCCAGGGTGGCATAGGCGCGCACGCAGTCCATCAGATAGGGCATCGAGTTCTCAGTGCCTCGCAGCGCGATGCGCAATCTGTCCATGGTCTGTCCGTAACGTCCGTTGTCGCGGGTATTGCGCAGGTCAGCCAGGCGCTCCATCTGGCGCTTGTAGCCATTAACGTCCATCTCCAGGATGGGGATGGTGGGCGGCTTGTTGTCCTTATAGGCATTGACGCCCACAATCCTGCGCATCCCCTCATCGATCTCGCGCTGGTAGCGATAGGCCGCATCTGCGATCTCGGATTGGAAGAATCCCTTTTCGATGGCCGGAATGACGCCGCCAATTTCTTCAATGCGGCGGAAGTAATCGTAGACAGCCCGCTCCATGCGGTCGGTCTGCGCCTCGACAAAGAAACTGCCTCCCAAAGGGTCGACGGTGTTCGCAACACCCGACTCCTCAGCGATGATCTGCTGAGTACGCAGCGCGATCGTGACCGCATGCTCCGACGGCAGCGCCAGCGCCTCGTCCATGGAATTGGTGTGCAGGCTTTGGGTGCCGCCCAGGACCGCCGCCAGCGCTTGCAGCGCCACTCGCACAACGTTGTTCTCCGGCTGCTGGGCGGTCAGCGAAACACCTGCAGTCTGGGTGTGGAAGCGCAGCAGCCATGAATGGGCATCCTTGGCCTTGAAGGTCTCGCGCATCTCCCGCGCCCAGATGCGGCGCGCCGCGCGGTATTTGGCGATCTCCTCGAAGAAATCGTTGTGTGCATTGAAGAAAAAAGACAGGCGCGGGGCAAAGGTATCCACGTCCATGCCGCGCTGGATGCCCCAGCGCACGTACTCCAGGCCGTCAGCCAGCGTGAAGGCTAGCTCCTGGGCGGCAGTCGAGCCGGCCTCGCGGATGTGATAGCCGCTGATTGAGATCGTGTTCCATTGCGGCACTTTCTGCGCGCCGAACTGCATCGTGTCCACCACCAGGCGCATGGACGGATCTGGCGGAAAGATGAATTCCTTTTGTGCGATGAATTCCTTCAGGATGTCGTTCTGGATCGTGCCGCGCAACTGGTCGGTGCGCACACCCTGCTTTTCTGCCGCAGCCAGGTACATGGCCCAGATGATCGCGGCCGGGGAATTGATCGTCATGCTGGTTGAAACTTTGTCCAGCGGGATCCCGTCCAGTAGGATTTCCATATCCTTCAGGGAAGAGACTGCCACACCGCATGTGCCGAATTCGCCCAGCGCTTCCGGCTGGTCGGTGTCGTAGCCCATCAGGGTAGCCAGGTCGAATGCGATCGAAAGCCCGGTCTGGCCCTGGCTGAGCAAATACTTGAAGCGCGCGTTGGTCTCTTCCGCCGTGCCAAAGCCGGCGAACATGCGCATCGTCCAAAGCTTGCCGCGGTGCAGCGTCGGGTGGACTCCGCGCGTATAGGGATATTCACCGGGCAGGCCCAGATCTTTTTCGTAATCCAATTCGGCTATGTCGAGGGGCGTGTATAAACGGTTGATCGGTTCAGATGAAGTGGTCAGGAACCGTTTTTGCCGCTCTGGCATGGAGGTCAGGGTTTGTTGCAGGCTGTTCGCTTCCCACTTTTCCAGCGAGGCGCGCAGTTGCTCCAGTTTTTTGCGGTCGTACATAAGCTCTCCTTTGGCGGGTAAGCGCATTATACTTTAGACGGCCGATGGGGCATTCTGTTCTGGCTTGATGCCCTGCATGTTCATCGTGGTCCGGTCCATCTGGTATACTCGCTTTGATAAATTCTCCTCAGGGTTAATATGCCTCGCACCGAAATTGACGTTGATCCTTGTGATCATATTACCGGCGATGCCATCGGTCAGCCGGGCCAGCGTGTTTTCTATATCCAGGCCTTCCAGGCGGAAAAGACCTATACGGTCATCATTGAAAAAACTCAGCTCCAGTCGCTGGCGGTCGGCGTGGAACAGTTTATCGCAGAGGTGGCTCGACAGAATCCCGGCCTGGACGAGGCGGCGGTCGATTACGTGGAGGAGCAAATGCGCATCAATCCTCCCGTCGACCCCATCTTCCGCGTCGGTGAGATAGGCCTCGGCTACGACCAGGCCCGCGACCGTGTTGTCCTGTTCGTGCGCGAGCTGCTCACCGAAGATAAAGATCCCGAATCGGGTTCCGTTATTCGTTTCTGGTGCACGCGCTCACAATTGCGCAAAATGGCCCGCTGGGGCGCCGAGGTGGCCGGCCGCGGCCGGCCTATATGCCCGCAGTGCGGTCAGCCCATGGAACCCGAGGGCCATTTCTGCCCCAAGAAGAACGGTCATTTGCATTAACGTCTTGCCTGCTCACATGCCCTGGAAGAATGCCCGAAAAAATATGAACCTGGACGGGGCGTACTTCCCCGTCCAGGTTCATATTTTTTCGGAATCCCTGGTCCCTTGCGTGGGAACGAAAGGGAATAGGGTGAGTAAGTATGGCGTTTTAACCTGCAGACGTTAAAACGTTATCTGATGACCGATCCCATTTTCAATCAGCAGGCTGCCCTTCAACATGGTGAGCTTAAGCTCCAGGGCCAGTTTATGCTTGGCTCCAACTATACCTTCCTGGTCACCGTTCATTATGAAGGACATGAATTCCCGGCAGTGTACAAACCTTCCCGCGGCGAGCAGCCTCTGTGGGACTTCCCTGATAATACACTGGCGCAACGTGAGGTGGCTGCCTATTTCCTGAGCGAGTCCCTTGGCTTGCGCTTTGTACCCTACACAACTCTCCGCGAGGATGGCCCGTTTTACGGCCCCGGCTCCTTGCAGCAATACATAAACTATGATCCCGAATATCATTACTTCAGCTTTAGCGACGAAGACAAGGCTCGTCTGCGTCCGGTGGTGCTTTTCGACGTGCTTGCCAATAATGCCGACCGCAAAGGCAGCCACGTCTTGATTGAAAAAGGTACGAATAAATTGTGGGTCATTGATCATGGACTTTGCTTTCACGAGCAGGAGAAATTGCGGACCGTCCTCTGGGACTTTGCCGGTGAACGCATCCCGGACCAATTGCTGGCCTGTCTGGCGTCATTGCCCTCTTCTCTCACGTCCGCTTCCGAATTGCGCACCGCGCTCCGGCCTCTGCTCAGCGTCAGGGAAATCTCTGCTTTGGCTTCCCGGGCCAAGTCACTGCTGGCGGCAGGGGTCTTCCCAACCCCGTCAAGGGATCGGCGTTCCTATCCCTATCCGCCCATCTGAACCTTCAAACCTTCATTTTTCGATGATTTCTTTCCTGAGGCCCTGTTCTTCCAGCTCTCCGGGCCGCTTGGCCGGAAATCGTTCTAGGCTGCTCCACGGCTCTCTGAGCGAACACCGACAATTCAAGTTCAAACGCTTTCACGGAGGACATATGCACTACAAGCTTGCCTTTGTGGGATTCGGTAATGTGGCACGTGCCCTGGCCCGCCTATTGATGCGTAAGCAGCCTGTCCTTGAAGAAGACTACGGCATTACCTTTTCGATCACCGGTATTGCCACCGGCACGCATGGCTTTGCCGTGAATCCCGCCGGCCTCGACATCGCAAAGGCTCTTTCTCTGGTTGAAAGTGGACAGTCCCTCACGTCAATTTCCGATCCCCAAATCTCGGCCTCCGATTCCCTGGCCGTCATTCGCGGTTCCCAGGCCGATGTTATGTTCGAGAATTCGCCGGTTAATCATGATACGGGCCAGCCCGCCGTTGACCATATCCGCCTGGCGCTGAATGCGGGCATGCACGCCATCACAGCCAACAAAGGTGCTGTTGTGCACGGCTATCGAGAGCTGACGGCGCTGGCTGAGTCCAAAGGCCGCAAGTTTTATTTTGAGTCAACCGTGCTGGGTGGCTCACCTGTCTTTTCGGTGTTCCGCGAGTGCATGCCCGGCGCGGTCTTGCAGTCATTCCGGGGCGTGCTCAATTCCACGACGAATATCATCCTGACGCGCATGGAGCAGGGTGAGAGCTTCGACCAGGCAGTCAAATATTGCCAGGGCATCGGCGTCGCCGAAACGGATCCATCCGCCGATGTGGACGGCTGGGACGCGGCTATCAAGGTCGCCGCCCTCGTTACGGTGCTGATGGCCCTGCCCTTCAAACCACATCAAGTGGAGCGAACCGGCATTCGCGGGATCACGCCGGACATGATTGCGCGGGCAAGGTCTGATGGAAAACGTTACAAGCTCCTCTGCTCGGCGGAAAGAATAAAAGCTCAGGTCACTGCCCGGGTCGGGCCCGAATTGCTTCCTGTCTCCGATCCTTTGTACGGCATGCAGGATTCGACGACTGGCGTCGCTTTCCGTACCGATGTACTGGGTGATTATTCGATTATCGAATCCGAGCGTGAAGGCCTGGTTGCGGGGCCTATTCCAACTGCCTACGGTCTCTTCGCGGATTTCGTCAATGCGTTAAAGAGCCGGTGAGCCGTCACGGAATAGGCGTTCAACCGCCGTGATATCCGATCCGGTATTATCTAGCCGCACATGAATCTCCCACGGGCCTTCTCCGATTCGCGACAAAGCATGCAAGGTTTTCTTAATATTCCTTTCTCTCTGTGCTCTCCGTGACTCTGTGGCGCAGCTTCTTTCACCAACCGATAAACGTCATCCCGTAAGCTCGCGCAGCCGCTGGGACAACAGAAAGATAGCCACCGCCAGCAAAGCTGCAATCAGAATCCAATTCCAGAAGTGGATCACAAGGATGATCGAAGCCACTATGGCCAGCAGGGCCGACAGTTCGCTGATGGTTTGAATGAACGCTCCCCGCATGACGGATTCGGTCACGATGAAAAGGAGCGTGATGATCGCCAGGCCGGCTGCCAACAAGTGCGGTGCCAGCAGGATCAAGGCCACGATCCCAAACAACATAAGACTCAAGCTGATCGCTGCCCAGGCTTCCGCCGCCCGGTCAAACCGCATACGCCTGCCTTGGACGGGCATGGCAAGATGGTGAATGTGGGCGCGCGGATCGTCTTTTACACCGTTCCACATTCGCACCAGCCGGTCCGAAAGGCTCTCAAGCAGCGCCGAGTTCTCGGAGTACTCACGGCGCAGGCCGCGCACTTCTTCGGCCAGCGCGGCAACTTTCTTCTGCAGAGCGGCATATTGTTTTGCGAGATGCGGGTTATTCTCCATCCCCTTGAGTTTTGTCCCCAGTTCCTGCAAGTCACCGCCCTTATCCGGGATTAGTGTCTGCAGTGCGTTTTGACGGGCGGTCAAGTCGGAGCAATTCTTTTCCAGCAAATGCAAGGCGTCCGGCGGCGGCGGTACCTTGTCCAACCCGGCAAAGCCCAGTGGGTCATACCATGAGCCGCGCGGCGAACCGTCCCGGTTGTACATGGGTCCCGCGGGGGCGTTCTCACCCGAGATCGGATCGCGGGCAAACAACCCCCACAGCCCGCGATACTGGCTTACCCACGGCGTAGTTTCGCTGATCACCACCGGCGTCCATGTCTTGGATTGCCCCGGCCCGATGCTCAGTCCGTCGGCGCGCGCGTAATCCACGAAGGGAATGCGGAAAGGGTCAACGGGCTGCTGATCCAGCACTTGCATCCAGAACTTGTTCCAAGTCTCGTGGACGCTGTGAACCCAGGACGGCAGGTCCACATTGACCTCCGCCTGATATTCACCCCTCCTGAAATAAGATGCGTGTGATCCCGCGCCCGCATATACCACCGGATGCCCATCGATAAAGTCAAGTTGCTCCTGATCGTCCCAGCGCCGGCGCAGATCGTCGCCGTGGAAATCATGCGATGCATAGGCTGCCCATTCCGGTAGGAGCTTCCCCTCGGATTCATAGAGGTACAGTGAGATCATTTCCCAATCTGACTCGTGATCGTTGACGCCGCCAAAACCGGATCGCCAGCTGTTGTAGCAAAAAAAGAACCAGTATTGCAGGATCGTCCAGTTGTTCTGCCGCACCACCCGCCCATAGTAGACATACTCTTCCTTCTTGGCCCGTATGCGGAAATAATCCAACTCGGCCGCCGCGGCGCTCGCGGCTGGCAGTCGCCCCCGCACCAGGAAGGAGAGGCTGAACAGGGCGTCCACCACGCGCGGCAGCAGGCCGCCGCGCGCCAGGCGGCCCACGCCGGCGTGGAAATGATTCTTCAGGATGTCTCGCAAATGGAGTTGATCTGTCAGTACCTGCGCGGCCTCGGAAAGGCTGAGGTTCTCAACGAACCGTAGGTAATGGACCGTGCCGAACTCCGCCGGGCGCGGTGTAATCAGGCTTTCCAGCGTGAGGTCCTCCTGTTTCACCAGAAGTTCGTCGTGGCCGTCGGGATAATGCGCCCACAGGCTGGATTCTTCTACGTAGCGGTCGACATCCGTTGGGTAGAATTGTTCGCCCTGAGTGTACCGGACCACAGGTTCGTATTGGCGCAGCAGTTCGAGGTCCGGGTCGGAGGCCGGCTTGGTGGGGGTATCAGCGGCTGGGTCCACTTTGATCCATCCTTATTCGAAAGATGCGCTGCACATCCGCCTGGTTGAGTGCAAAGATAATGATTGTGTTGGATGCCATCACCAGGTAGTTCGGATGGCTGTAAAAATAATTGATCAGTGTGATCGTAAGCGAGACGCCCGTCCAGGCCATGAGCAATACCCAGGCCCAGCGATGCAAACTCAGGAAGCCGATCAGGACCACGATGCCAATCAGGGAAAGGATCAGGTACGAACCGCTGGTCACCACAGCCCTGCCCAGTGGCGTGAGCCGCAGGCCTACAATGAGCGGAGTAGTAAATCCGTTCTGAAAAACCTGCATCCGAATGAGAGGATCGATGACCTGGTATAGGCGGGTGAGGAACAGTACGACAATTCCCCAGGCCACGATCGTCACCGCAATCGGCCGTTTCTTCGTCCAGACCTTCTTCCTCTTTTGCATACCCGATTCCTCCTGCTTCGCGAACAGGTAAAATAGAAGTATAAGCGAATGGCCTGAGCACTGTCCTGGAAGTCCCCGCCTCTCTCGCAAAGGTGTTCTTCCTGCGGAGGAAAAACACCGGCGCAAGCGGATACTTGCCGTGATTATATCTGCTCTCCGAGGTCCTAATGATTCCTGAATTCACCCAAGCCATCTTCGTACAGGCCATCGATGAATGGGGCAGTTATGTTGATAAGTTCAAAAGGCTTTCCCTCGAAGAGCGGGAGGCTTTTCTGAAAGATCAGGGCTTCGCCTCTCTGCACGACTTATTGGCGCATGTTGCAGTGTGGTGGGAAGAGGCCTCGGGCATTATCCGCGACGCCATCGACCAGCGCGGGCGCCCACTTCGCAAATACGACTTTGACGAGTTCAACGCCGCCTCGCTGGTGCGTTTTCGGGGAACATCTGAAGCCCATCTGTTGGCCTGGTACGAGACTCAGCGGCAGCAGATGCGGGAGTTGGTTCTATCTCTGACCGGTGAGCAACTGAAAATCCGCCGCATCCAGGGCTGGCTGAACGGCGTCATCCTCGAGCACCTCAAAGAGCACGGCTTGGATGCGCCGCGTTTCTTGGCGCTGGACACACTTCAACGGGAATGGGGGGGCGGCGTTGAGCGCTTCAACGGCCTAACGCCGGAGCAACAGACGGCATTTCTGGCAACGCAGGGCTTCGCCCGTTTCCGGGACGTGGCTGCGCATATTATCGCCTGGTGGGAGGATTGTCTCGCGGTTATGGATGCCGTTTCGAAAGACCCCGAATATTCTCCTGCCCCGAAGGATACGGACGCTTATAATGCCCGTGCCGTTGAAATATTCGGCAGGCTCAATGAAGCCGAAGTCTGGGAGAAATTCGAATTCACCAGGCAGAGTTTGATCGAGCTGATGATCAATCTTCCTGAGGAAATTTTCAACCACAAGCTCGTGCAAGCCCGGCTCAAATCAGATGTGATCGAGCATTACTTCCAGCACGCAGCCTAAGGCGAATGCGCCGGCTTCTGTTGCCGGGTCACGCCCCTTCTATCGCTACCATATTGGTCCGGGCGGACTTATGCCGGAGTTGCTTCACGGCCGCGTATTCCGGCGAGTTTAGCCAGTTCCTGGCTCGCTCCAGGCTTTCGAATTGCAGGATCACCAGTCGCGTGGGCAGCCACTCGCCCTCGAACTTTTGGGTGCGCCCGCCGCGCGCCAGATATTTCCCGCCGTATGCAGCGACTGTTGCCGGTGCCAGCACTTTATACTCATCGTAAACGGGTTGGTCGTGGACGTCGATATCTACAACAACGTAAGCGGTCATGGCATGTCTCTTGATCGGCTGCAAGTATTTGGCTGAAACACCGGGTAAAATATATACGAATTAGTATAGCATGCCTGTCAAAAGCCCGAATATGTTTGTGCTTTGCCCCGAGTTGTGCTTCTATGTTGAAAAGAATCCTGCAAACAAAAATCCCGCCAAAACAAACAGCCGGCCCTGTCATCGTGGTCTCCGGCCTGCCGCGTTCGGGCACATCCATGATGATGAAGATGCTGGCCGAGGGCGGCCTGAGTGTCGTCACTGACGCTGTTCGCAACGCGGACGAAGACAATCCAAACGGTTACTTTGAATTCGAGCCTGTCAAGCAGCTGGTCGATGGGCAGACTCAGTGGCTGGCGGATGCTGGCGGCAAGGTCGTCAAGATTGTCTCGGCCCTCCTGGAACATCTTCCGCCCGATCATCATTACAAAGTCCTGTTCATGGAAAGAGAGATCAAGGAGATCCTGGCTTCACAGCAAAAGATGCTTGCTCGCCGGAACGAGACTTCAAAAACCACTGATGCCGAAATGGAAGAACAGTTCCGTAAACATCTGGCGGCGGTCAAATACTGGTTGGCGCGGCAGCCTGCCATGGAGGTGCTGTACGTGGATTACAACAAGCTGATGTCGAATCCGGATGCCTACTGCCAGCCCATTGCGGATTTTGTTGGCGTGCCGGTGGACGTCTCAAAAATGCGTGCGGTTCCGAACGAGCGCCTATATCGGAACCGGGCGAATAATTCCCAGAAAGCTTAGGCAAAGTGTGCTTCGACTCAGTCCAGCTCGACAAAATTGCTCGAACCCTCATCCGGGCGCCTTACCGGCGTATCTGGTGCCGTCTCGAGAGTGCTCTCTGCATGCCGGTGCGACCTAGGCCGTAGTCTTCTGTCCACTTGTTCCCAGACTGTTTCTGAGCTCGTTTAGAGCCCTCCCCTTGGGAGAATACCCTGAAATTGAACACGTTCGGGGTGTCTTTTCCCCGAACGTGTTCAATTTCAGGGACCTCCTCGTGCTTTGATGACTGTGCTCTTTCCAGTTCTCAAAGCAGCCTTCGGAGATGCAGGCGGCGAGATTAACTCAACCTTAAAACTCGCGAAATGCCTGCCTTGACTTTGGAGCCAGACCGGGTATAATCTCACCATAGAATGTCAAAATTGAGCAAAACATAGCAAGCGCTTGAGGACAAAAGGCCTCAGAGCGCTTGCCTTTGTTTGTCTCTCGTACATGCCGACTACACGCTATACAGAGACAGCCGCTTATTATCTCGTAAAGGTTGACGAGGAGAGAACCAAGTGGAAACCAAGGGATTAACTGCACTCCGCATAAGTCTGGCGTCGCCCGAAACCATCTTATCGTGGTCCTACGGCGAAGTGCTAAAACCCGAAACCATCAACTATCGCCGCTTGCGGCCTGAGAAGGACGGATTGTTCTGCGAGGCCATTTTTGGCCCCACCCGGGACTGGCAATGCTACTGCGGCAAATACAAGAATCCCCGTTATAAGGGCATAATCTGCGATAAATGCGGCGTGGAAGTAACGCGCGCCGCCGTCCGCCGCGAGCGCATGGGCCATATCGGGCTTGCTACGCCGGTGGCCCACATTTGGTATACGCGCCGCATTCCGTCGCAACTGGGTATGCTGCTCGATATCTCGCGCCGCAACCTTGACCGCGTCCTGTATTTTGCGCAATATATCGTAACCTATGTGGACGAGGAAGCCCGCAAGAAGGCCCTCCAGCGCCTGGAAGATGAGATCTCCGTCTCCGAGCGCGAGCAGGCCGCGGGCGTCAACGCCAAGATCGCCGAGATCAAGACCAAGCGCGACCATCGGCTGAGCGAAATCAACCAGAAGATCTCCTCCCTCGAGCAGGGCTACGACGAGCATATCGCCGAGCAGCTCGATCCCGTCATCAAGGAAGGCCAAAAGCTGGAGAAGTCCTTGCAAGACCAGATGGGCCAGCCAGCCAAAAAGACTGTCGTTTTTGAACTGACCGGTGAGAAGATCCTCGACGCCAACGACAAGGTTGGCAACAAACACATCAGCCAGGTGCAGAAGATCGTCCAGAAGAAACTGGAAGCGCTGGAAAACGAATTGAAAGACCGGCGCGCGCAGGAATTTGAAGAACTCAAGATGCAGGCCGGCAAGATCAAAGCCGAGGCCGATATGCAGATGGAAGCGCTGCGTTCCGCAGTTGGAAGATCAGACCTCCGCTTCCGTGAACCAGTCATCGCGCCAGCGCGACGAATTGATGGAACTGCGGCCCTTCACGTTCATCAGCGAAATGCGCTATCGTGAACTGAAGCAGCGTTGGGGACAGGTCTTTCGCGCCGACATGGGCGCCGAGGCCTTTTACGATATCTTGAAACGCCTTGACCTCGATAAGCTGGCCGAAGAACTCTGGAAAGAGGTCCGCACCACAAAATCGAAGCAGAAGCGCAAGAAGGCCACCACTCGCCTCAAGGTCGTGGAGGCCTTCCGCCGTTCCGGCAACCGCCCCGAGTGGATGATCCTGACTGTTCTGCCGGTCATTCCGCCGGACTTGCGGCCGATGGTTCAGCTTGATGGCGGACGCTTCGCCACCTCCGACTTGAACGATCTTTATCGGCGTGTCATCAATCGCAATAACCGCCTCAAGCGCCTGCTCGAATTGGGCGCGCCGGATGTAATTATCCGCAACGAGAAGCGCATGTTGCAGGAGGCCGTAGACAGCCTGATTGACAATTCGCAGCGCGGCAAGGCGCTCAGTCGCCGCGGCCGCCGCGAGTTGAAGTCCTTGAGCGACATGCTCAAGGGCAAGAAGGGCCGCTTCCGCCGCAACCTGCTGGGCAAGCGCGTGGACTACTCCGGTCGCTCCGTGATCGTCGTCGGCCCGCAGCTCAAGCTCTATCAGTGCGGTCTGCCCGAAGGCGATGGCGCTCGAGCTCTATCGTCCGTTCGTGATCGCACGCCTGGTACAGAATAGTTATGCCGCCAACGTTAAGGGCGCTCGCCGCCTGATCGAGCGCAACCGGCCCGAGGTCTGGGAAGCGCTGGAAGACGTGATCAAGGACCGGCCCGTGCTGCTCAATCGTGCGCCGACCCTGCACCGGCTGGGCATTCAGGCCTTCGAGCCCATCCTGATCGAAGGCTCGGCCATTCAACTGCATCCGCTGGTCACGACCGCCTTCAACGCCGACTTCGACGGTGACCAGATGGCCGTGCACGTACCGCTTTCGCAGAAGGCCGTCACGGAAGCGCGCACATTGATGCTGGCCTCAAAGAACCTGCTGAAGCCTGCCGACGGCGAGCCGATCATCTCACCTTCCAAGGACATGGTGCTCGGCGTTTATTATCTGACCATGGAGCATCGGGCCGCCCACAAGGGCGATGGCCGTGCCTTCGCCGATATCGACGAAGTCGAACTTGCTTATCAGCTGGAACAGGTTGAAGTTCACAGCCGCATCAAGCTGCGCACCGCCACTTGGTACAACGACAAGGGCGACCGCCTGCCTGCGGCAGAGACACGAATCATTGACACTACGGTCGGGCGCGTCCTCTTCAACCGCATCCTGCCTCCTGAAGTTCAGTTCACCAACGAGAAGCTGGATAAGGGCGGCGTGAAAGATCTGATCGCCGACGTGTATGAATTGTGCGGGCAGGAACCGACCACCGATGTCGCCGACCGCATCAAGGCCCTGGGCTTCGAGTTTGCCATGCGGTCCGGTACCACGCTGGCCGTTGCAGATATTTCCATCCCGCCCGAACGAAAAGATATCCTGGCCGAGGCGCAGAAAGAAGTGGAAGTCGTCGAACGCGATTTCCGCCGCGGTCTGCTGACCGAACAGGAGCAGAACGAACGCATCATCGAGATCTGGCAGAAGACCACCGATGTCGTGGCCGAGGCCGTCAGGAAGCACATGGACCCCGATGGCAATCTCTCAACGATGGCGAGCTCCGGCGCCACCAAAGGCGGATTCTCCACCATTTCGCAGTTGGCGGGCATGCGCGGCCTCATGGCCGACCCGGCTGGCCGCATCATCCCGCTGCCGATCCGCTCCAACTTCCGCGAGGGACTGACCGCCCTCGAATACTTCATCTCGACCCACGGCGCCCGCAAAGGTCTGGCAGATACAGCCCTGCGCACGGCGGATGCCGGCTACCTCACCCGTCGTCTCGTGGATATCGCACAGGACATCATCATCAACGAGCAGGATTGCGAAACGCAGGATGGCGTATGGATCCGTCGTTCCGATGATGTTGCCGGACAGTCTATGGCCAGCCGTCTGTACAGCCGCCTGCTGGCCGAGCCGGTGATTCATCCCAAGACCGGCGAAGTGATCGCTGAACGCGATGAGGTGATCGACCACATCCTGGCGCGCAAGATCGCAGCCTCCGGCGTGGAGCGAGGTCAAGGTGCGCTCGGCGCTCACCTGCGAACTTCAGCACGGCATCTGCGCCAAATGCTACGGCCTGGACCTCGGTCGCGGCGATATGGTTGACTTGGGCGCGGCCGTGGGCATCGTGGCCGCCCAGTCCATCGGTGAGCCTGGCACGCAGCTTACGCTGCGCACCTTCCACACCGGTGGTGTGGCCGCCGGCGGCGCAGACATCACGACCGGTCTGCCGCGCGTGGAGGAGCTCTTCGAAGCCCGCAAGCAGCCCAAGGGCGAATCGGTAGTCGCGGAGATCAGCGGCGTCGTCCGCATCCTGCAATCGGATAAATATGCCGATCTGCGTGAAGTCCAGATCGAACACACCGAAATGGTCCACGACGAATACAGCGTCCCCGAAGACTGGAAATTCTTCGTCAAGGACGAAGCCGTGGTCAAGGCCAGTGAAGTGCTGGCCAGCAAGGACAAAGCCACCATCGTTGCGCAGCATGGCGGAAAAGTGGCCGTCGAAAAGAAGGACCACAAGGTCATAGTTTCCTACGAGCAGGGCGAGGAGAAGACCTCCGAGATTCCGACCACCGCCCGCCTGCTCGTCAAGGACGGCGAACACGTGGAGGCCGGCCAGCCGTTGACCGAAGGCTCGCTAAACCCGCACCGCGTGCTGCGCATCCAGGGACGCGAGGCCGCCCAGATGTATCTGCTCAGCGAAATCCAGAAGGTCTATCGCTCGCAGGGCCAGAACATCCACGACAAGCATTTCGAGGTCATCATCCGCAAGATGATGAGCAAGGTTTCCGTGGGACGCGCCGGTGACACCAAGCATCTGCCGGGCGACGCGGTCGATCGTCAGGAACTTCGCAGGCAGAACGAAGCGCTGCTGGCCGAAGGCCAGACAGCCGGCCAAGTTCCAGGACATCCTGCTGGGCGTGACCAAGGCTTCCCTCAGCACCGACTCGTGGCTCTCGGCCTCCTCCTTCCAGCACACGATCAAGGTGCTGGCGGGCGCGGCCATCGGTTCCACCACCGATCCGCTGTACGGCCTGAAGGAGAACGTCATCATCGGCAAGCTGCTTCCGGCTGGGACGGGCTTTGTGCCCGGTCGCTTCAAGGGCGAATCCAGTGATGGCTCCTCCTCGCAATGGACGGAGATCAGCGAAACTACTGCTGCCGACTAGTGTCTGTCATTACGAGGAGCTGACGGTCGGGTAGGTGGCATTCTTCCACCACATCGAGACTAGGCGACGAAGCAATCTCGGGCTGTTTCAAATGGCGAGACGCCGGTTATCCGGCGTCTCTATTTTTATCCGCCTCCTGAACCCTTGTCACTGCTCACTGCCTGGTCACTGGTCACTGATCACTGGTTACTGCCTACTGATACCTGATCCCTATTCTCTACTCTCTAACCCCCATCTGTGGTTAAATTGAGCTATGGAGTCTGCATGCCAAATCTGAGTCCCGATTTTGCCGCGTTCCTGAAGTCCTATCCGTCTTATCCGGGCACACAAAAGATCGACGACCTCCGCGCTCGCCGAATACTCCCGCCTTGACGCGGGCGAGCACATTTACCTGGATTACACCGGCGGCGGTCTGTATGCCGAGACGCAGCTCCGCCAGCACCAGGAGTTGCTGCGTCACAACGTCTTCGGCAACCCGCACTCTTCCAATCCCACTTCGTTGGCCGCCACGCGCTACGTCGAGCACGCCCGCGCCTACGTGCTCCATTTTTTCAACGCCGACCCGGATGAATATGATGTCATCTTCACCCTGAATGCCAGCGGCGCGTTGAAGCTGGTCGGCGAATCCTATCCCTTTGCGAAGGGCGGGCACTACCTGCTGACCTTCGACAACCACAACTCCGTCAACGGCATCCGTGAATTCGCCCACGCCCGCGGCGCGGAAGTGACCTATATTCCCGTGGGCTTGCCTGACATGCGTGTGGACGACTCCGCCCTGGATGATTACCTCAAGCGCGGCCTGCCTGGCAGGACACAATCTCTTTGCCTATCCCGCCCAGTCCAACTTCTCTTCGGTGCAGCATCCGCTCGAATGGATCGAAAGGGCGCATGCCGCAGGCTGGGACGTTTTGCTGGATGCGGCCGCCTTTGCACCTACCAGCTATCTTGACCTCGGCAAGTTCAAGCCCGATTTCGTCCCGCTTTCGTTCTACAAGATCTTCGGTTACCCAACCGGCGTCGGCGCCTTGATTGCGCGCAAGCCGGCGCTGGCGAAACTACATCGCCCGTGGTTCGCCGGCGGGACGATCACGGTCGTTTCGGTGCAGGGCGACAAATACTATCTGGCCGACGGGCACACGGCATTTGAAGACGGCACGCTCGACTATCTCAACCTGCCCGCGGTGGAGATCGGCCTCAAGCATATTGAATCGATTGGCTACGATGTCATCCACGAGCGTGTGCATTGTCTCACCGGCTGGCTGCTGGATAACCTTGAGAAGATGAAGCACAGCACCGGCGAGCCGCTTGTGCGCATCTATGGACCAACCACACTGGAAAAACGTGGCGGCGCGGTCACGGTCAATTTCTTCGACAAGGATGGCAAGGCCATCGATCATCGTTACATCGAAAGTGAGGCCAACAAAGTCAATATCTCGCTGCGAACCGGCTGTTTCTGCAATCCCGGCGCGGGCGAGATCGCGCTTGGCATCTCGCGGGTCGAGCTCGATGTGTGCTTTACCCAGCCCGGCCATGAGAATCGTCTCTCGCTGGACGACTTTCGTTTGTGCATAGACGGCAAGAACAGCGGCGCGGTGCGCATCTCGGTCGGGCTGGTGACCAATTTCAATGACGTGCAGGCATTCTTGAGTTTTGCGAGAGGTCTATTGAGTTAGTGGTACAGAGGTGAACATGCCGGAGGAGATGTCCCATCGGGAATTGGCCGATGAGATCTGGTATTGGTATTTGACGGGAAGGAACAGGGTCGGATTCCCCAACTATTATCAGCGCGCCCTGAAAGGCTATCAGGCATTGAACGACCGGCTGCCCGGCAAACCGCGTTGCATCGAATGTCACGTGCCCATGGGCGGTCTCGGTGCCTGGGTTATGCGGGCTTTTGGATTTCGTCCCTCCGTTCTCACGCCGCGGCTTTGCAACAAATGTGAGCAGATGATCCTCGAGACGGAGGGCGGTGCCGACGTGGAGTTGTCGTTGCTGTTCGCTGACATCCGCGGCTCCACCGCGATTGCCGGGCAAAAAGCAGTGGCGGAATATACGGTGTTCATCCAGCGCTTTTACAAGGCTGCCGCGGCAGGTACTTATCGAGCGCAACGCGCTGGTGAACCGGCTCATGGGCGACCAGGTGATCGGGCTTTTCACCCCGCGCTTTGCCGGTGAGGAGCATGCTCGGCCGGCGATTGAGGCCGCCTTGGAGATTTTGCGCGTCACCGGCCACGAAGATCCAGCTGGCCCCTGGGCTCCGGTCGGAGTTGGCGTGCACACCGCCTCAGCCTACGTCGGCGCTGTCGGTTCCAAAGATGGGGTAAGCGAGATTGCGGTTTTGGGCAATGCCGCCAACCTTACTGCACGTTTATCATCCAAAGCCGCGCAGGGCGAGGTCCTGGTCAGCCCCGAAGCCGCAGCCCTCGCAAAATTGGCCGATCCATCTTTGGAAAAGCGCCGCCTGAAGTTGAAGGGCATCGCCGCGCCTGTATCCGTCCGCGTGCTAAAGCTCGCTCCGCAGACCCCGCCCAGCCTGAGTCCGGCAGCATGATCCATTGCCTGTAGGCAGCCTGAAGCCATTATTTTATTTCGCTGAATGAATCTTAGACCTGCACATAATCAGGAGGCCCCGCATGCACCCCTATCATCGCAATTTTCTGTTGACGGTCACCCTGGCAATCGCCGCGATGCTGGCGACGTTCGCTTGCGCGGCTCTGTTTCCTCCTGCTGCAGCGAAGGCCACCCCTACGCCTACCGGACAGATCGGGGCCGTTGAGGCCGCTACGCCGGGCTTGAAGGGAAACAGGGGCGATTACCAGCTCTGGTCTGGCACGATCACGAGCGAGACCTCTCGCCAATTTAAGTCCAATGGCTCCGTAGTTAACAGCTGCACCACAAATTGGCTTACAGACCTCGACCTCGCCGTGGATTCTGTCGGAGATGTCTATGGCTTGGGTCAGAGTACTCTGTCTGCTCCCCGCAGTTGTACGCGGTCGTCTAATCTCGTCGCCAACACCTCGGAAGTGTCAATCTCCATCAACGGGCGAAAGGACAGCTCCGCCTTCTTCCTTGACTTGGCGCAGACTGCCTTCAAGCCCATGCCCTCCGGAGATTTCGGCGGTTATATACTGTTGTCCATCGATGGGACTTGTCCCGGCCAAAGGAAAAGTATTCAGGTCAAATCCACCAGCTCTACCACGGCCGAAGCGCAGCTCGACTTGACTGCTACAATGACCGGCTGCGGCGGCTCCAAGGACGATATCATGACCAACCAGAGCCTGGTGAAACTCCAATATCTGTTCAAGTGCAGCCAACTGCCCGCCGATACCGCCAATTCCACGCAAATGCAGCTTTGTCAGTGAATCCGCGGCGTGACTGCAAAATGTCTCGTAACCGCAGATAAATAATGAACGGCCAAATTCGCTCGAACATCAAACCCGGCATGACCGTGCTTATCGTCCTCAAGCAGGATCAGCCCACCGGCAAGCTGACCAGGGGCGTCGTGAAAGACATCCTGACCAAATCGCCCACGCATCCCCACGGCATCAAGGTCCGTCTGCAAAATGGCCAGGTCGGGCGCGTGAAAGAAATTGTTGCCGCCTCAGATGCCGCTACTCGCGGATAGAACAAAGCTCATCATCAACCTTCTACTCACTTCTCTTGGCTTTCTTGTATCGGCCTATCTGTGCGGGTCGCTGTCCTTCTCCGTCTGGATCACGCGCCTCGTCAAAGGCGTGGACCTTCGCGATTCCGGCTCTGGTCATGCCACGATGACCAATACGATTCGCCAGGCAGGTTTTGGCGCTGGCGCTCTCGTCCTCGTGCTCGATGTTGCCAAGGGTTACCTCCCTGTCTGGCTGGCAATGAAATATTCCCCCGCGGTCTGGATCGTGCCTGTTACGGCGGCCTTTGTGGTCATTGGCCACTGCTGGCCCCTCTTCGCTCAATTCCGCGGCGGCATGGGATTGGCCGTCTCCGGCGGAAGCCTGCTCGCGGTCGGCCCGCTGCCATTTCTCGTGGCGGCCGCAATTCTGATCCTGCTTACGTTGAATCTTGCATCATGGAGCGCGCGCCAGCGTGCTGACCGGCATCCTTGGAGCCCCGGTCTTCTGGCTCCTGGGATTGCGCGGCGTCACGTTCTGGATCGCGGTTGCACTGGGTGGGGTTATCGCTTTTCGCTTCCTGGTTGACTGGAATCGTAAGTATCGCGAACTCTGGTTGGACCGCGAAAAGACCTGAAATCACAATCCGATGGCTTTTCCCTCCATGGGTTTCTCAAAGTCGCTGGCCGAAGCCCGCAAAATCATCACTTCTTCGCAAACTCCCCGCCCCAGGAATGGGGCGGGGTCGGGGGTGGGGTTGAAAGAAACTGGACTTTGAGAAGGCCATGCTTTTCCCACCAATGGGGGTTGGAGAAAATGCCGTGCATCCTGTATACTTGCCCTTCTTTTCCAAAATCTTATAGGTTTACTCGAGGGCCAGCCATGAGTCTTCTTCCTGATTTCAAGAAGGATTTCCAGTCAAGTCTGTTGCTGCCCAGCATTACAGCGGGACTGATCGCCGCGGTCATCACCATGAGCACGGAAATCTCGCTTGCTGCCTTGATCTTTTCAGGGAGCCTTAGCCGGTTCCTTGGAGGCGGCATCGGTTTGGCGCTGTTTGGTGCGTTTGCAATGGGCGTCGTCGCATCCTTGGCAACCTCCCTGCCCGGCATCGTAGCCATACCCCAGGACGCCCCCGCTGCAATTCTTGGGTTGATCGCCGTGGGCATTGCTGTCTCCATGAAATCTGCCGCCCCGCAAGCGTTATATGTGACCATCCTGGCTGCCATCGCACTCACCTCCTTGCTCACGGCGGTCTTTCTACTACTGCTGGGGTGGTTCAAAGCCAGCGGTTTCGTGAGATACATTCCGTATCCGGTTGTGGGCGGATTTCTTGCAGGCACGGGCTGGCTTTTGGCGAAAGGCGCGTTTGTAGTGATGCTCGGAATACCCATGAGTCTGGCTGTGCTGCCGGGGCTCTTCGCCGCGAGCAGGCTCATTGAATGGATTCCTGCCGTGATCTTTGCCGTTGGGCTGCTCCTGATCTTACGCCGCTTCAATCATTTCCTGGTCACGCCCGGAGCATTGATCCTGGCGACGGCGGCCTTCTATGGTTATTTGTCCCTCGCGCATATCTCTATTGGCGACGCCCTGGCACGCGGCTGGTTGCTCGGCCCGTTTCCAACCGGCGGCCTGTATCACCCGTTGACTCCTGCCGTGCTGGCGCAGGTAGACTGGGGCGCCATCCTCGGCCAGGCCGATAAGATTGCCACGATCCTCGTCCTGAGTGTCGTCGCGTTGTTGTTGAATGCCAGCGCGCTGGAGGTCACCTTCCACCAGGACCTCGATTTGGACCGCGAGCTCCTCACGGCGGGTTTTGCTAACCTGGCCGGAGGCCTGGGCGGCAGCCCGGTTGGGTATCAAACACTGGGCCTGTCTGCGCTCTCTCATCGACTCGGCGCGCACAGCCGGCTCGTCAACCTGATCTCGGGCTTATTGTGCGGTGTGGCATTGTTCTTCGGCGCCACGTTGATTGCCTATTTCCCGAAGGTTGTGCTGGGCGGCATGTTGTTGTATATCGGCCTGTCTTTTATGGTGGAATGGCTGGTCGATGCCCGGAGTTTCCTTCCTGCCGTTGACTATTTGCTCGTATGGATCATCCTGGTTGTCATCGCTGCCGTCGGCTTTTTGCAGGGCATCGGCGCCGGCATCCTGATCGCTGCCATTTTCTTCGTCATTACGTACAGTCGCGTGAGTGTCGTGAAGAATGTCTTGAACGGTCAGGTCTATCACAGCAATGTAGATCGTCCCAAGGTGCACCGCAATCTGCTCGCCAGGCGCGGCGCCGAGATCTATATCCTGCGCCTGCAGGGATTTATCTTTTTCGGCACAGTCCAAATCATCCTGGAACGCTTCCGCTCGCGCCTGCTGGACAAGACCCAGCCGCCTCTTCGTTTCATCGTTCTCGATTTTCAGCGCGTCACGCGTTTGGACTCGTCCGCGGTCTTTGGGATCACGCGCCTGAAGCAATTGGCCCAGACCAACGGCGCCCTCATGGTTTGGACGCAGGTTGCGCCTGGCATTCGACGTGAGCTGGAGCGCGGCGGGCTGGTCGACGATACGGACGAGTCCTTCATCATCCTGCCCACCCTGGACCATGGCGTGGAGTGGTGTGAGAACAAGATCCTCGCCGTGCAGGGCATCACCAACCTGACCGGTTTCATCGAGCGCATGGAGGGACAGTTCAAACGTGCCTTCCCCGGGCTTAAAGACGTCGACCGCCTGATGAAATACCTGGAGCGCCGCGAGATCGGCCAGGGTGAGTACCTGATGCGTGAGGGCGACCCGCCCACGGAGATGTATTTTATAGAGGCCGGGCTGGTGACGGCGCAGCTTGAAGCCCCTGATGGTAAGGTCATCCGCCTCAAAAGCATGCGCGGGGGCACCACGGTCGGTGAAATGGGTTTGTATCTTGATTCGGCACGCACGGCTTCGGTGATTGCGGCGCGGCCCAGCGCCGTCTACCGTCTGTCGGCCGATTCATTGAAGAGCATGCGCGAGCAGGACCCGGAAGTTGCCGCCTTGCTCCACGAATGGATCGCTCGTTTGCTGGCCGAGCGGCTGGCCGATAACAATCGCACCATCGCAGCTCTGATGGATTGAGTAGGTTTGCTCTCTAAGTTGATTCTGGAAGTTCCCGAAAAGCGAAGTGTGGGCAGAGCAGTTCTGCCCGCCCTTCGCTTTCCCGTCTATTTTCCTCCCCCATTTTGCAGGACAAAATGGGGGAGGTGGCCGAAGGCCGGAGGGGGCAATTCCAAACCCAGCTTTTCAGCAAACCAAAAGGATCAACGTCAATTTCAAGGTAGTCATCCCCGCCTGTTTGATCTCCGGAAACATGCCTTCCCCGAATCTCAGCTCTGCGCTCTGAGTCCCTTGGGCAAGTCCATCTTTCCCGTCCAGTCCACCACCACCTTGATCGCCTCCTGAAGGTTCACCGCGAAGGCCGTCTGAAAATCCGTGTAGGCAAAATGGTGGGTGATGAGCTTCTCGACGTGGTCGCCCCACAGCAGGCTGGCCGTCTCCAGGTCGTTCACCGCCATCTGATAGTGGTCGCGGGCCGCGTTCACACTGCCCACCATCGTCTGGTTGTCCAGCACGAGCTGTCGGATCAATTCCGAGCCGGAGATTTCGAGCGGGCGGTTGCCGCCGGGGATGCCGGTCAGAACGTATAGCCCGTTCGGCCCCAGCGCATCCAGCAGGTTGAACTCCAGCGCCGCCACTCCCGTGCTCTCGAAGATCAGATCCACGGCTCCGATCTTATCGTCCACCTGCTCGGCCTTCACCTCTCTGCCGTCCAGGTATTGCCCGCCGATGTGGTTCAGCCATTGTGGCCGCGTGGAGTTGGCGTCCACAATGTCCAGCCCATACACTGCCGCCCCTCGTAGTCGCAGCGCTAGCGCGGCCAGCAGGCCTATGGGTCCCAAGCCGGCCACCAGGCATTTCCGGTCGTGCAGCCAATCCGGCGTTGCTGGCGCATCCGGAAGGCGTGCTGCCTGCAGGCGGACCGACTCATCGATTGCCTTTTCTGCCACAGACAGGGGCTCGCATAGTACCCCGATCTTCTCGAGGGCGGGAGGTATGCGAACGATGTACTGTTCCTTGTCGACGACATATTCGGTTTGGTAACCGTTAAGCGCTTTAATGCCGCGCTCGCGGTACTGTCCTGTCAGGCACATGTCGGGTCGGTTCATCTGGCACGGCAGGCACTCCCCGCAGCCCCGGCGCACTGTGAAGACCGCGAAGTCCCCGGGCTGCACTCGTTTGACCGCGCTGCCGGCCTCGACCACCTGGCCAAACATTTCGTGCCCGATCACGAGCTCAGTTTGCCCGGCAGGAGCGTCTGCCCTCCCGCCTTGCACTTCTTCCCGGTCGGTCCCGCAGATTCCCACGCGTATCACGCGCAGCTTAATCTCGTCCGGCGCAGCGATCGATGGCTCAGGCACATCCACCAGGTGAACCGTTTGTGTGCCCGGTACGATTGAAATGGCTTTCATCTGGCTCCTCCTTGAATTGGCAGTGCGTTTCCGAATTTCATCCCTCTCCAAATGCGCTCTTGTCGCTTGCATTTTGGGAGGGTGGCCGACGAAGTCCGTTGTTCTTTGCGGAAGGCGGGTGGGGTTCTGTAAGGAACTCGCATCAGCTCGCATTTCTCATAACGTACACTATTCTATTTGATTTGTCGCCGATTCGCATATACTTGTGTCCACATCCCGTCGCTCGTAGGGGCGCCTCATGAGCACCTCGTACGGGCGACTCACGGGCACCTCGTACGGGCGACTCACGAGTCGCCCTCGGCGGCTTAGCCGCCGTCGCTTTGTGTTGAAAGCTCTTGATGTACTTACATCGTATTACCCGTAACACTCCCCCACATCCACCAACCGTCAACTGTCAACCGCCTACTGATCACTGCTCACTCCCCGAGCAGATTTTGCAGGAAACCCTTCTTCTTCTGTGATTCGGTCAGGGGCTCAGTCGGCACGCCGATCAGGATCACCGTAACGTTATCGTGGCCGCCTCGCTCATTGGCCTTGGCGATCAAATCCTCCGCCGCCGACTTCAGGCTGTTGCGTGTCGTGATCAGCCGCAGGATTTCGTCGTCCCACACCATGTCCGTCAGGCCGTCGCTGCACATCAGCAGGATGTCGCCCGGCCTCAACCTCATGCCCTGATTATTCCTCGCCTGCTCATCGTCTTCCATGCCGGTCAAGTGCATGCGGTAATCCACTTCCGGTAACTCGACCTGTCCGAGATGCCGGCGAATGACGTGCACGTTCGGATGGTCGCGTGCCTGCTCGGCGTTGATGATCCCCTTCTCGATCGCTTCCTGCACCCATGTATGGTCCACCGTCAGGCGCTGTATCTTCCCGTCTCGGACGAAATAAATGCGCGAGTCTCCTATGGATGCCGTGTACAGCCGCTCCCCCTCCACCCAGACGCAGGCGCAGGTGGCGCCCATGCCCCGCTGTTCCGGTTTGCTGGCCGAGTGGTCGGCAATGACTTGGCTCGCGCTGTGGATCGCCGACTCCATGATTTGCAGCGGGTTCTTCCCGTTGCTTTCCGAGACTTCCTCCACGATGTAACTGACTGCCAGCTCGGCGGCTACCTCGCCGGCGCGGTGCCCCCCGATTCCATCTGACACGATGGCGAACAGGATGGGCTTCTGTGCCTCGCCCGTAAAGGTTGAAACCGAATAACGATCTTCGTTGTTCTTGCCAGCCATCCCCGCGTGGCTCAGCGCCGCCACGATAAGATGACTTTGCTGGGAACGATTCATGCGTCCGGGTTCTCTTTTTCGATTTTGGGTTCGGCTGCCGCAGGTGCATCCTTTAGTTCAAAACGAAAGACAAGTTGGCCGAAGTGTACCACGTCGCCGTGTTGGAGACTGTGGCCCTCCGTCCCAACCGGTTCAAAATTTACCCACGTCCCGGCGATGGTGCCCTCATCTGCAATGACATACTCGCCCGCTTCGGTGCGGGAAATGCGCGCATGCTTGGATGCCACGGACGGATCATCGAGCACGTAAGTGGACTGCACCGGATCCGTTCCGAAAGTGATCTCGTTTTCCAACAGCGGGATCGGCGAGACGGGCGCGGGTTTGAATGTCTGCCCCGGCGCGGCCAGCGGGTCGGCGATCAGGCGCCGCAACTGCGCCGGCGCCTCTACGCTCTGGGTCTTTGTGCTCGTAGCCGCAGACCGGCCGCCTCGCCTCTTCTTCTTCTCTATCACCGGAGTTGGCTCGTCGATGCCTGCCGCCACGGATTGAGTAACCGGGTCTGCTTGGGCTTGCCGGGAAGACCGCAGGCGCACGAACGTCGTCCGGAAAATGCCCATGAACAGTATCGCCAAAAGCACAATCCCTGCGAAGCCGACCGCCCCGATGGTGATATCCTGCCGGTAGCGCCCAAATATGGCTGAAAGCCCATGCGGCGGCTGGATTACCGTGACCGTGATCGGAACTTCCATACTGGTCTTGCTCAGGTTAAGGTTGTCCACCGCCTCGATGAGCATCTTATGATCGCCGCTCACCGTGTAACCGCTTAGATCCCAAGTGAACCGGTCGAACGGCGGGGCCTTGTTCTCCGCGGCTACCATTCCGTCTACATACAGGGTGGTGCGCGTCAGTGGACGCTTATGGCCGTCGGGGAATTCGATGATGATGTCGATTTCCTGTGAAGTCGGCAGCAGGATTTTTTGGTTGTAGGGGTCGTCGGCGGGGGGCTGGCGGACGATCTGCAGCGGCGGCGACACCAGGATGGGATTCGGCGGCTGCAGGTCCACGTTAAATTGTTGCTCGGCAGATTTGATGTCTCCAGCCTGGCTTTTGACCGTCACGCTGAGCGTATGCGGCCCGCCTTTTGTAACCGCCGACTTATATTTGAGCGCGTAGATGCGGCGTAGGGGCGCAAAATAAGAATCCGGGTTTGGATAAACTGCGGGCGTGGCTGTCGCCGAGAAATACATGCCGCCCGTCTGTGCGGCCAGCGTGCTGAAGGCTGCCGCGCTCGTGGTGGCCTCATATACTTCCGTATCCGTGAACCACACGAACACCCGTACCTGGTGCTGCACCGCCAGTTGGATCAGTGGCGCAACCATCGTGTCGATATTGGGGTCGTCCATGTGCGGTGTGATGAACAGCACTGCGCGCTTCATCCCGACCCGCGGCGTTTGCCCCCCAACTGTGTCGATGGCTATTTGCAGTGATTGCAGGTTGGGAGTTGTGGCATGGAAATCAGGTTGAAAGGATCCCAGGCTTACTGCCCAATCTCTTGGATTGGCATGCAGGATGATCGGCCCGGAGATGCTCACCAGGCTCATGTCATCAGGCGTAACCGGCGGCAGCGCCTGAGCCCATGAGCCCAATGCCTGCGCTATGCCCTGAAACCGCGGAATGCCCTGGGTATTACGTACCCCCAACGCCGGCCCGGAGTTGACCGCTACCGCCAGTTCCAGGGGCACAACCATTTCGTTCAGTTCCTGGACTTGCACCGGCTGGCTATCTTCCAGTATGGTCACATCTGCGGGTTTGAGTCCGCTTACGAAGCGGCCCGAGGCATCGAACACATCCATGAAAGCGGAGACCGTTGGGAACGCCGAAGCGTCCGCCGGGTAAAGATCCGCCTCCGCCTGCAATTGCGCTTGGGCATGCGCCGGCCCCACATTTGCCTGCCATCCTATCCCTAGCAGGCAAAGCCCGAGCCCTAGAAGCGCCATCAGGGATTTACGCATGCTGGCTTCTCATGCAACCGGAGCCTACGCTTATCATCCCGTCGAAATCGTACGATCTTTGAGGGCCGGGTAATGGAGCAGGAATGCTTTCCCGCTTTGAAAGTTCGCTGATTGAGTATTTGCTATGCATTTGTAGGAACTGCAACCGGCGTCTGTGAGTCTGAGTTGGTCTTTGTCAATCTTATAAAGGTGAGCGTCCAAAGCGACTCTAGGTAGGCTGTCACAATGCCATTGGCTGCCAGAGCGACCGGGATATAGGCCGTGAAACACAGCCCTGCGATAATCAGCGGCGTATACGATGGGTTGCTGCCGCCCGCCACGAATGCAACAAAAGCCGGGATCAGGACGATCAGCAGGGGTATGGCTATCACAATTCCTGCCACAAACGTAATGACCAGCATGATCACCCAGATGATGAGGATCGGCCCCAGGTTCCCCTTCAGCACTTGCCAGCCTCGACGCAAGCCGCTGATGACTCCTTCGTTCTCGATCACGATCGCCCTCTCTGCCTGCGGGCCGAGGAAGCTGACGAAGATCGCCAGCAGCAGCATCACGCAAACCAACGCGCAGATTACGGGGATCAGTGCCAGCATGGTGGAGGCCGCACCAGGAGCGGAACCGCTTTGAGAGCCAGACATGTACATTAGGAAAATGAGCAGGCCGCCGGCCGCCAGGGCCAGATAAATCAGAAGGATGGGCGAACCGATCAATAGCGAAAGTCCCAGAAAACGCCAGAAGAAGTGAAGTCCGCCCCTCCACAATTCGGCAAAGCTCAGATGCTCCGCGCCGGCATCCGCCTCCGCCGCCCCCTTGATCAGCCCAATCCGCCCGACGATGCCGAGGAAGACCGTGAGCAGGACCACTATGCAAATCACGGATACGAAGGCCGCAATTACGCCCGGATTTGCGAAGAAACGCAGGAAGTTTTGGAGATTGTTTTCGAACCCTGGGGGTAGCTGTGGCACGCCTGGAGTTGAACTGGAAGGACCGCTGGTCCAGCTGCTTCCGCCGCCATTGAAACTTGCGCCCCCGCGGGTGCACCCCGCAAAGATGCCAAAAATCCACAAAACCTTGAATTTCCAGACGATCTTCCAGGCCCTGCGTAGAACTTCTCCGAAATCCATGCTTTTCCTCTAGACCCTTGGTCTTAAGTTTCAAAAAAGCTATATGCTGCTCACATCCCGAGCGCGGTTTTCCCCGACGTATGGCCGTGTGCTCCGTATCCCGGAATTCTTGTTCTCGCTTTTCGCGAAAACCAAGCATAAGCCTCGCGTCTCCACAGGTACTTGTTCACGCTTATCCGGAAATTCAAAAAATTGACCTGTGTTCCGAGCCGGCGGCTCTTGGCCCCGGTTTCCTCCAAAAAAACGAACCTGCGCTCCGTACCTGTGCCTCTGGTCCCGGGTTCCGCCAAAACATGAACCTTCCCTTCGTACCTGGGACTTTTGGTTCGGTGTTCCTCCGACAAGCGTACCTGCGCTCCGTGCCTCGGCTTCTGGTACGGTGTTCCTCCGAAACGCGCCGGGCTGGGTGCCTGGGCTTCTGGTAAAGTGTTCCTCCGACAAGCGAACCGGGGCCGGTGCCTGCGGCTCTCGGTTCGCAGTTCCTGCGAAAAACGAACCTGCGCTCCTTGCCTGCAGCTCCGAGTCCGGGTTCCTGCCAAGAAATGAACTCTCACTGCGGGCCCGCTCCAACTTTCCGGATGGCCGCCGAAAAATGAAGATAAGCGGGGCGATTTTCCCCGCTTATCTTCATTTTTCGGAATTCCCTGGCCCCAAGCTGAAAGCTTGGGGCCAGGGCTGAATTACCTCAAAATCTCACTCCCACTCGATTGTTGCGGGCGGCTTGCTTGTAATATCATACACGACCCGATTGATTCCGTCCACCTCGTTTACGATACGGTTGGCCGAACGCGCCAAAAGGTCGTCTGGCAGCCGGGCCCAATCTGCCGTCATGAAGTCTTCCGTGGTCACCGCCCGCAGCGCCGCCGCCTCCTGGTACGTCCGTTGATCGCCCATGACGCCCACCGACTGCACCGGTAGCAGCACGGCGAACGCCTGCGAAAGCGGCGCCCCCTTGCCGATCAGCCCGGCTTTCGAGAGCTCTTCCTGGAAGATGGCATCGGCCGCACGCAGCCGGTTCAACCGCTCGGCCGTAACCTCCCCCAGGCAGCGAACGGCCAGGCCCGGACCCGGGAACGGCTGCCGCCAAACGAGCTCCTCCGGCAGGCCCAGCGCCTCGCCGACGGCTCTCACCTCATCTTTGAACAAGTAGCGTAGTGGCTCGACCAATTCGAATCCCATGATATCTGGCAGCCCGCCGACGTTATGGTGCGTCTTGATGCGCTCCGCCTTGTTTCGGTCCCTGGCCGATGACTCTACTACGTCTGGATAAATTGTGCCCTGCATCAGGAAACGTGGCTCGCCTGACTGCTTGGCCTGATCCTCGAACAACCGTATGAACTTCTCACCGATGATCTTGCGCTTCCGTTCAGGTTCAGTCACGCCTTTAAGTGCTGCAAGGAAGTCCTGGCTGGCATCTACAGCTATCAATTCGGTTTGCATTTTCCGCCGGAAGGCAGATACCACCTGCTCGGCCTCCCGTTCGCGCAGCAGGCCCGTATCCACAAAGACTGCCTGCAGCTGGTCGCCGGCCGCCCTGTGGATCAGTGCGGCGGCCACCGTAGAATCCACACCGCCGCTGACCGCTGCCAGCACACGTTCGCTGCCCACCTGCTTTCGGACGCGACCCACCGCCTCCTCGATAATGGAAACCGGCGTCCAGTCTGGCCTGGCTTCGCAGATTTCGACCGCGAAATGCCTGATGACCTCACCGCCGTGCGGTGTATGCCGTACTTCAGGGTGGAACTGCACCCCAAAATACTTCCTCTGCATGTCTCCCATCGCAGCAAACGGGCTGTTGTCTGATCGGGCCAGTGCCATGAATCCCTCGGGCATGCGCGTGATCCGGTCTCCGTGCGACATCCAGACCTGAGAAAGCACCGAAAGCGCCGACGGCATCAGGGGCTCAATGGTTGCGGGGCCGAATTCCCGTTTAGCCGATGAGTCCACCTGCCCGCCCAGTGCGTACGTCAGAGCCTGCATTCCGTAGCAAATTCCGAGGATCGGGAGCCGGGCGTCGAGCACGTAGGGCAGAATGTACGGAGCATTTGGCTCATACACTGATTTAGGCCCGCCCGAGAGAATGAATCCCTTTGGCTTGATGGCCAGCACCGTTTCGGCTGGCGCATCCCACGGAAAAAGCTCGCAGTACACCTGCGCCTCTCGCACCCGTCGTGCGATCAATTGCGCGTATTGCGAACCGAAATCTAGTATCGCTATTGAGTCAGTCATCGGATTTCAGTGTTTAATTTCGGCGCCTTCGCGATTGCGCGACATTCGTATTCCAATTCGCCCATCCCTGACCTCTTCTGCCAGGTATCGCTGGTTGCCAACTGGCCATCGCCTTCTTCTCACTGCTCACTGGTCACTGTCCACTGGTCACTGGTTACCGCTCACTGGTTACTGCTCACTGAACACGATCTTTCCTCCCTGCATCGCGGTGATGCAAGCCAGTGATTCGACCGGCAGCCCCAGCGGCTTTAGAGCGGCGCGTCCGCCTTCGAAAACCTTCTCGATCAACGCGCCAATGCCTACCACCTTTGCTCCCGCGGCCTCCGCCAGGCGGACGAGTCCCAGGATGGTTGCACCTGATGCCAGAAAGTCGTCGATGATCAGCACCTTTTCTCCATTGGGCAGGAATTCGGGCGAGATGATCAATTCCACCATGCGGCCTTTCGTGTGTGAAGGCGCCAGCGTCAAATAGACCTGGTCCGGCATCGTGATCGGCTTGGACTTTCGGGCGTAAACCACCGGCAATCCCAAATGCAGTGCGGTCGTCAGCGCCGGCGCAATGCCGGAGATTTCCGCGGTCAGCACCTTTGTCGCACCCAGTTTGGCAAAACGCCTCGCGAATTCCTTCCCGCAGGTATCCATCAGCGCCGCGTCGACCTGATGGTTGACGAAGCTGTCCACCTTCAAGATTCCATTTCCCAGGTCTTGTCCGTCGCGCAGGATGCGTTCCTCGAGTTCCTTCACACAGCCTCCCATTTTATTAAAGGCCTGACGAGTTGAAGAAACTCGTCAGGCCATACAGGATTTAGTCTAGACATGTATGAATTTTACAACACTCATCATGAACTCGCTAGTAAGACAGAGTCCACTGATATGGAAAACTCGCCGGAAAGTGAACCCACGGTCGGGGTTCTCCGCCGACCACATTCATTTTTCGGAATCTCCTTCGCTTCCGGCTGGATGCTGGAGGCGAAGGAGATTCCATTGTTCCCTCGCGAAGGCGCAGATGTTCTTCCTGCCGAAGCCTGCCCGTTGATTTTCGGAATCAATGCACATATGCAGCCTTCCACCCTTCCCTTCCCGTAACCCTGCCACAGCTGTGCACAAAATTGAGTTATTCCCCGAAGGTGCAGGTGTTCTTCCTGCGCGTTGTTTGGAAAACGGCGCGCGATTCTCGCAGATGCAGGGGTTCTGCCTGCGGGCGAGTCCTCGGAGGTCTCAAAGACCTCCGAGGACTCGCCTTCGTGCCCTCTATTCCTCACATGAGTACCGCCTTAGTCTCCATTTTTCTCCTGTGTTAGAATTTATTCGTGAAAGAAGGCATATCCATCCTGCTGGCCTCCAATTCTCCTAGGCGCAGAGAGTTGATGGCACTCGGGAACTGGACGTTCAATATCTCCGTCTCGGATGTGGATGAAAGCCTGCTCGCCGGCGAAACTCCCGCTGATTACGTCCTCCGGCTGGCTGAGGCCAAGGCCCGCGCCGCCGTTGCAAGTGCTCGATCAGACCAGTTCATTGTCGCGGCGGACACGTCGGTTGTCGATGGTGACACCATCCTTGGGAAGCCAGGAGATTCCGCGGACGCCGTCCGGATGCTTAAGCGGCTGCGTGGTCATAAGCATCAGGTCTACACCGGCCTGGCTCTTCTGACCGTGGATCGAAATGAATTGCTCAAAGACCTGTCCGTGACCGATGTCCCGATGCGAAATTACAGTGATGCGGAGATCGATTCCTATGTTCGGACCGGTGACCCGTTGGACAAGGCGGGTGCCTACGCCATCCAGCATGCCGTATTTAAGCCCGTTGTTTTGCCTGATCTGCGAAGCACATCACCCGCCGAGGTCGAAGGCATGAGCGGATGTTTTGCGTCTGTAATGGGCTTGCCGCTGTGTCATCTCCTTCGACTCTTTCGAGCGCTGGGCAAGGTGCCGGATGCCGATCTTCCCGCCGGAGGTGCGGGTGCTCTTCCCGCCGAAGGTGCGGGTGCTCTTCCCGCCGAAGGTGCGGGTGCTCTTCCCGCCGAAGGTGCGGGTGCTCTTCCCGCCCGCTGCCAGATGCACTTGAATTATCAATGTCCTGTCTCGTCTTCAATTCTGCAAGGGCAGGCAGGTTGGCTGAATAGGTGAGTGAATGAAATCAATCCGTTGGCTTCAATTGGTCCTGGTAATGTCGCTTCTGGCTGCCTGCTCCTCGAAGCCGGGCAGTGGAGGCGGCCTGGGCTTGTTTGGTCCCACACCGACATTGCGGACTCCCGCCGTCAGCGTTACTCATGCACCCGACGCGAAGTCCGCCATGCGCACCTTCCTGGATGGGCTCAAGAAGAATGATTTCGCCTCCATGTATGCGATGTTGTCCAAGGCCAGCCAGCAGGCGGTCTCGCAGGACAACTTCGCCAAGAAATATAACGACGCCCTCGACACGATGGGTGCCGCCAAGCTCGATTACGAGGTTATCAGCCAGCTCCTTAGCCCGAGCGCGGCTCAGGTGGGCTTCCGCATGATCTATCACACCGCGTTGGTCGGCGACCTTCAGCGCGATATGGTGGCGCACTTCACCCTCGAAGACGGCCAATGGCGCCTTCAATGGGATGACAGCCTGATCCTGCCCGAACTTGCCGGCGGCAACGTCCTGAAGATGGATTATCAGATCCCCGCACGGGGCGATATCTATGACCGCAACGGCCTCCCCATCGTCACCCAAAAAGATGCCTATGCTCTTGGCATCACTCCCGGCCAAATGACGAACAAATCCGAGGGTCTGTTGATCGGTGAACTCTCGAAATTATGCAGCCGCACACCCGACTCGATCAAGAATGCTTATGCCAATGCGGCGCCCGATTGGTATGTGGGGATTTGTGAAGCCTCTACAGATGCAATCAACGGCATCCTGGACCTGAACCTCGCGGGCCTGAACGTCACCCCCTATAACTCGCGTTTTTACCTTGACCAGGGCATCGCGCCGCAAGTCGTCGGCTATGTTTCACTGATTCACAAGGAAGACCTAGATCAATATCGCCGTATGGGTTACCGCGGCGACGAGGCAGTCGGTCAGTCCGGTATTGAGAAGTCCATGGAGCAGTATCTGGCGGGCAAGCATGGCGGCTCCTTGTACGTGGTGGATCCCAACGGGCAGATCGTTTCCCGGCTCGCATCCAGTGATCCGCAGCCGGCCGATTCGGTCTACCTTACCGTCGACAGTAATTTGCAGTACTGGGCGCAGCAGGCGCTTACCGGATTCCACGGGGCCGCCGTGGTGCTGGAGCGCGATACCGGCCGCGTGCTGGCCATGGCTTCCTCGCCGGAGTACGACCAGAACCTGTTCGACCCCAACAACTTCAATAGCCAATCCCTTCTCAGCGACCTGGTCAACAATCCGGATCAGCCCCTGGTTAATCGCGCGGCACAGGGACAGTATCCCCTCGGTTCAGCGTTCAAGCCCATCACAATGGCGGCCGCGCTCGAGAGCGGTCTCTATCTTCCTCAAACGACTTACGATTGTCAGTACGATTTCACCGAGCTTCAAAAATACGGCGGACCCGTTCTCCACGATTGGACCTGGGAGCATTGCCAGGCCACGCTTCAAGCCGGCGGCTCATGCAATAGCCCCTATTCAAACATGCCGTCCGGCCTGCTGACTCTTCAGGAAGGCCTGATGCGCTCCTGCGATCCGTACTTCTGGCACATTGGCCTGGACTTGTTCAACAATAATCGCGCTGGTGATATTGCCAATATGGCAAAGGCTTTTGGCCTGGGCGCCCCGACCGGGATTGATGCCATCGCCGAGGCCACCGGCAACATATCCGTGCCAACTCAGCCCATAGACGCGACCAATCAGGCAATTGGCCAGGGCGACATGTTGGTTACGCCGCTTCAGGTTGCAAGGTTCGCCGCGGCTATTGGCAATGGCGGAACGCTCTACCGGCCCCAGTTGATCGAGAAGATTCAGCCCGTGACCGGAGACCCGATTTCCACATTCAAGCCGGATGCCACCGGCACTTTGCCTGTGCGTGCCGAAAACCTGGCCGCTATCCAGCAAGCCATGCAAATGGTGGTGAGCAACCCCATGGGCACGGCATATTATCGTTTACTGGGTCTGAATTTTCCCGTGGCCGGCAAGACGGGTACGGCTCAGTCTGGTTCAGCACTGCCGCACGCCTGGTTCATAGGATATACCGATGACGCGAAGAACTCGGGCAAGCCTGATATTGCGATCGCGGTGCTGGTGGAGAATATCGGCGAGGGTTCCGATTACGCTGCGCCGATGTTTAGATGGATTGTGCAAACATACTACTATGGCACACCGCAGACCGCAGCCTGGTTTGGTACAGTCGGCAATCCGTATACTCCTACGCCTGTTGGCTCGAATCCGACCAAGACACCAAAGCCTCCCAAGGGCAAGAAGCCTACCCCTACGCCATAACGATGCCAATGGTTTTTGCCTTTTCTTCTATCCTTTGGCGTGGACAGCATCCGGAAAGATAACAGTCAGACCTGAGGCGCTCCTTGCAGGATGATAGCGTTTCAGGCATGATCGTCAAGGCCCAATCCGGTTTCTTCACCGTCGAAACCGGGCAGGGCCTGATTGTCTGCCAGTTGCGCGGGAAGCTCAAGCGGGGTCCGGCCGTCGGTGACTTGGCCGCGCTGGGTGACCGCGTACGTATTCGCCAATCGCCGGATGGCTCCGGATCGATAGAAGAGGTCGAGCAGCGCACGCGGGCCATCATACGGCTCGACCCGCGGCCTCAGGGGGCATATCAACAAATCCTGTTGGCGAATCCCGATCAGGCAGTGTTCGTCTTTGCCTGTGCGCAGCCCAGCCCAAAACTTCGCATGCTGGATCGTTTTCTGGTCATCGCAGAAAAACAGGGAGTCCCGCCGCTGATCGTGGCAAACAAAATGGACCTGGTCGGCAAGAAACAAGCCAAAGATATCTTTGGCTTGTATGAGCAGATTGGATATCCCGTGATTTATACCTCCGCCAAGACCGGCGAAGGCGTGCAGGACTTCAAGCAGACTCTGATGCACAGGCTGAGCGCGTTGGCCGGCCCGAGCGGGGCTGGAAAATCCAGTCTGCTCAATGCTCTGCAGCCCCAACTCGACCTGGCGGTTGATGGCATTAGCAAGTTCGACAAGGGCCGGCACACAACCGTTGTACGTCAGATATTCTCCCTCGATCGAGATAGCTTTGTGGCCGATACACCTGGCTGGAAATCGCTTGCGTTGTGGGATACTCAGCCTGTCGAGATGGACGCATACTTCCCTGAGCTTGCGCCTCTGGTTTCCGAATGCCGCTTCAGTGATTGCACGCACACACACGAACCCGGCTGTGCGGTGCGCGCTGCGGTCGAGGCCGGCAACGTCCACCCTGAGCGATATGAGTCTTATCTGCGTTTGAAGGCCGGGGAAACCTAGTATTTACTGAACACTGGATACCAAACACGGATAACTGATGCCTCAAAACTGGAACATCCTCGGTCATGAATGGGCAGTGGGCATGCTGCAGCAGCATATTGCCCGCGATTCGACGCGGCATGCCTATCTGTTTGCGGGACCTCCGGGGATCGGACGCCGTACCCTGGCCCTGCGATTCGCCCAGGCTCTAAACTGCACACAGCCCATTGAGCCCGGCATTCCTTGCGGACTCACGTGTCGGGATTGTAAACAGATCGAAGCTATGCAGCATCCGGATCTGGCGATCATACAGGCCGATGCCGAAGGGGGCGTATTGAAAGTGGAGCAGGTACGCGACCTGCGGCGGACATTGGCGTTGAAGCCGTATCAATCTCGGTATCGCGTGGCACTCTTGCTGCGTTTTCAGGAAGCCAATGACAGCGCCGCCAACGCCTTGCTAAAGACCCTCGAGGAGGCGCCCTCCTACGCGGTATTAATTCTGACTGCTGATCAGGTCGAAGGGCTCCTTCCGACCATCGTCTCGCGCTGCGAGGTCCTGCGCCTGCGGCCACTGCCTTTGGCAGAAGTCCAGTCGTTTCTCGAAACGCGTGGAGCGCAGCCGGATAAGGCGCGTCTCATATCCCACATTAGCGGCGGGCGTCCAGGCTATGCCTTGCGCCTGCTTCAAAACCCATCCGCGCTGGAATTTCGCGAAGAGAGACTGGCCGACATTCAATCGCTGCTGCCTGCCGCACGCCGCGACAAGTTTTCGTACGCCGAGAAACTCGCCAAAGATCGCGAGGGCATGCGTCAGGTGCTTTTGCTCTGGCTTTCATTCTGGCGCGATGTCATGCTGCGCGCGGGCCAGGCCTCCATCCCGCTCGCCAATATCGACCGCACACAAGAAATCGAATCTCTGGCGGTGCGCGTCCCGCTGGCTCAAACCCGCCAGGTAGTGTCCGATCTGGAGAGAGCGCTCGAGCGGTTGGATGCCAACGTCAACCCGCGGTTGTTGGCCGAGGTCTTGTTGCTTGATTGGCCGAAATAGTGGGGTAAAATCGTCCTCGCCGCGGGAGTTAGCCATGCCGCGAGAGATTGTATGGACGCGCTAAAGTTTTGGAAAACGATTCTCATGGATCAGGCTGACTTCCTCGAAAGTCTGATAGCTCTGTTTCCCGAAAACAGCATCCGGTTCTGCGTGATCGGTGGATAGGCCGTCAATGCTTACGTGGAGCCATTGGTCAGCCTGGACTTGCATGTGGTCGTTGCGGTTGAACAGTTGGACCAAGTGGAGGAGATTCTCCAGCGTTACTCCATCGTAAAGCGTTTTCCGCAATATTCACGAAGCCGGCGGCGTTCAGATCTATTATCAGAACGACAAGGTTGGAACTATATCCAGGCGGAACGCCGTTGGCAGACCCTGAACGATGAAAGCTCTTGGCGTATAACCAGGCGTGTCAAGGGTCAGTAGGTAAAATCGATCGTTCACATTCGTTAAGAGGCTCACCGGCGACTATAGTATGTGTTCGGTCGACGCTATCTGGTCGCCGTGAAAACGGCGACCTCATGAACCTTGGAAAGCCCGCATGGGCTTCCGGTAAGAGGCAGAAACATGTGCCGAAGCATCAAACCCCTACGCCTGCCCGACAGACAGGCTACCCAGCAAGAGATCGACGAGGCGGCCTTGCAGTACATCCGCAAGGTGAGTGGATATCGCAAGCCGTCCAAGGCCAACGAGGCCGCTTTTGATGAAGCCGTGGCCGAGGTTGCCCGCGCCACCCAGGCATTGCTGCTGCGCGTTACAGCTCCTCGCAGCGGATGAAGATTGAGCAACCTGTCATCGTCAGGTACGTAATAACGATTGAAAGGCAACCACGTTAATTCCACATAGGCATGCATTGAACGGCGGATAAAAGGAAAGGAGTCTGTCATGTCTCTAGACCTCAATCAGATCGTGACCTGGATCATTGTCGGCGGTGTCGCCGGCCTGCTGGCCGAATGGCTCATCGGCGGCATCAGGGTCGGTTGCATCGGGACGGTCATCGTTGGCATTCTGGGTGCCTTTATCGGCGGATGGCTGCTCGGGGTTCTGCACATCTCCATCGGGGCTGCGGGCCTCGTCAACAACATTATTACAGCCTTCATAGGGGCTGTCGTGCTCCTGTTTGTGATCCGGCTCGTGCGCAGGGTGTAGACCTGATTTCCGGGGTTTGCCCCTGTCCGAGGCCATAGTCTGCTGCAAAGACATGCGTGGAGTTGCCCTTTCGGGCGGCTTTGCGCATGTCTTTTCCCGTAGTTCCAGGTTCAACGCATCAAAGATAAGGGCTCGAGGACACAACATCGTCCAGACCTCAAGAGGCCGTCGCGGGCTTCTAGCAAACTTGATAGGGGCGTTTCGTTGACAGTATGGTTATTTTCTAATAGAATCTTAATTCTCAAGTGAATAAACAGACAAACGGCTGAACAGCGAAATTCTGCTGTCGGGCATTTGCCGCCCATTTTTGAAGGTCGCGACCGGCTCACCGCAGAGCCCGGTCTGGGAACTTTTTTACGTCTTCCGATTCCGATTTGCTGCCGGACTTGTTCTAGGTTACTTTGTGAAAGGAATCATATTTCATGATTAAGCCGGTTGTCTTGCGCTATGTGCGATTCCTCAGCGTGCTGCTTGTCATCTTCGTAGTACTGTTTTCTGTTACCGCACCCGGCCTGTCTGCACAGGCCGCGCCGCCGTCCACCAACATTGAGCTTAACAAGAGTTTTAACCCAATCTCGATTCCTGCGGGTGCGGCTTCACATCTTTCCATCTCCATATTCAACTCCAACGCATTTCAGCTTACGGACGCCACCTGGTCAGACAATTTGGAGGGCACGCTTCTTGCGGGCCAGCACTTAAAACTGGCGAATCCTGTCAATTTGAGCAACGACTGTGGAGGTTCTGTGACGTTGAACGATGGGTCGCCTCTGGTCCCTGGTGCGACGACCCTGAAGTTGACCGGTGGTACTGTCCCTCCCATTTCCGGCCTCACTCCCGGGCAGTGCACCGTTACGGTGGATGTCACTTCCATTACGCCGGGAAACCTCATCAATACGATTCCCGCCGGAAACCTCACTGCCACGGGTGCAACGGGGACAATTAGCAATACAACACCGGCCAGCGCCACCCTGCATGTGGACATGATTCTGACCCCAGTGCTGAGCAAGGTGTTTGGCAAGCATACGGTATTGACCGGCGAGGTTACGACTCTGACGCTGACCATCAAAAACAGCGATCCGGACCATGCTCTTACAGGCGTTTCCCTGATCGACAATTTACCCATTGGCACAAACGATCCAACGCCTCTCCCAGGCAATGTTCTGATTGCCGCTCCTCTTCCTACCACGCCTATGCTGGATTCTGCCGGTTGTGGAAATTCGGCCATTGCCACTCTCACTCAAGCCGATGGAACTGCCCTTGCCGTCGGTGCACATTCCGTGAAGCTAAACGGCGGTACCATTGCACCCGGGGGTACTTGTACGATCGTGGTGAATGTCGAAGGGGATACCGCCGGGACCTATACCAATACTATTCCGGCAGGCATCATCGGTTCCACTAACGGCATTCAGACCGACCAGGGTGTGACGAATCCAAGCAGTGTCCACGATGATCTCAATGTGCAGGAGAACATCACAAAGAGTTTTTCTCCGGCAAAATTTTATAAGGGCACAAGCACCACCCTGACCATTACGCTGGATAACCCAACCGCCACGGATTACACGGGTGTGAACCTGGTGGACGTATTGCCTACCGACGGCATTACCCCTACGCCCAACCAATATCTGTATTTTACCGGCACCCAAAACACAACTTGCGCTGGTTCTCCGGCCCTGGCTGTCAGCACAACGAACAATGCCAACGACACGCTCACTTTGACCGGCGGTACTGTGCCCGCATCCTCGACATGCATTATTACTGCTACTGTTGGCGAACAGGTGGCCGATCCCGCCACGGCCACATATCCTATGATTTACACCAACACCATCCCACCGGGCGGTGTATCGGGCGGCTTTACAAATTCCAAACCCGTCACTGGTACTGTAACAACAGTAAATACGGTTTCACTTCCCACGCTGAGCAAGAGCTTCGGCAAGTCTCCAATCTGGGCTGGGGAGGTTACCACCCTGACGCTGGGTATCAAGAACAACGACGCGAATGTTACGCTCACGGGTGTTTCCCTGATAGATAATCTTCCGACCAACGTCATGCTGGCCAACGCGATCACGTCGTTGACCAACTGCGGCGCTGGTGCCACCCTCACTGAAGCTGATGGAACCACAGCCCTCTCCGCCGGGTCAACTTCAGTAATGCTGAATGGCGGATCGATTGCAGCAGGAGCAACCTGCACCATCGTGGTGCATGTCACTTCGGATACACAAGGCTCCTACCCCAATACAACCGGCGCCTTTAGCATGGACCAGCCCGGGACTCCTGCCTCCAAATCGGCCACACTCAATGTTCGGGAAGTGAACATTACAAAGGGCTTCAGCCCTTCCAGTTTCCAGGCAGGCGGCATAAGCCACCTGACCATCACCTTGTATAACCCTAGCGACACGGATTACAACATCACCAGTCTGACGGATACGCTGCCCGCTGGTCTTTTAAGATATACGGGCACCCCTACCACAACTTGCCCCGGCAGCTTGCAGCCGAGCCTCAATTCCCCAACGAATACCATCTTAACGTTGACTGGGGGAACCATACCGGCCGCAACCGGAAGTCCGAGTTATCCAAATGGAGCCGGAACCTGCACAATCAGTGTGGATGTTACTACTACCGGAAGTCCAGCGTCCACAACGACCTATACCAACACGATTCATCCCGGCGATTTTTGCTACGACGGTGTCAGCCCAACATGCAAGACGATCGCTGGAAATATCACGGGAAACGTAACCGTCTACCCTCTCGGCGATGGCGTGGTCGTGACCAAGTCGTTTAGTCCAACCACGATATCGGTCCCGATCGTCGGTTCCCCAGGCACGCAAAGCTCTCGCCTCCAAATCAGAATTACGGCGCCTCTCGATACCGATCTCACCGAGTTTCATATTACCGACAATCTTCCTGCGTCGCCTGCACAGGTGACCGTAAGCAATTCAACGCCGGCGAGTACGGCGGGCTGCGACACGCCCGCGCCGGCAAGCGGAGCGGTAGTGCTCACCGCCAATGTCGGGGACACCGCCATCGCTTTGACGCATGGCCGGATTGCCGCCGGCACCACCTGCACCATTAACGTATGGGTGACAAGTGCCAGCAACACCCGTGGTGCATACAACAATGTGATCCAGCCCGGCGATTTGGGCGATAAAGAGGATCGGACGACGACCGCGAACGCAACCTCGACGCTGACATATCAGGATGCGCCCGCACCGCTGGATATGTCCATCAGCAAATGGTTCGATTCTGATACGGTCAATAACAATGGGATTTCCACACTACACATCAGATTGCAGAACGTGGATTCTGTGGCTCTGGTTGACGTAAGTCTCCAGGATGACCTGACCACCATGGCGCCGAATACCGTTGTTATTGCGTCTCCACTTAATGTGACAAATAGCTGCGGCGGGACCGTGACGGCGACCGCCCTGGGAACACTTATCTCGCTTGCCGCCGGCACCATCTCCGGACAGGTCAACAGCGTGCCGGGAATCTGCGAGATTACCGTGGACGTTCAAGCCTCCGGCTCATCGTCAAGTACTACAGATACAATCCATAAAGCGAATGTTAGCGGGACCTACTCTGGGACCTCCGTGACTATTTCTCCGCCGTCGGACGCCACCGCGGCGCTTAAAATCGGCGGTCTCTCGATAGCCGCGGTGAAAGGCTTTGATCCGCTACTGGTATATGGCAATGGGGTCTCGACCTTGAGCGTCCAGCTCATCAACAACAATAATTCGAAACTGAGCGGCATTAAGTTTGTGGATAACATGCCGCCTGGCATGATCATTGCCAACCCCGCGATGCCGAATGTAGGAACGTGTGGTGGAGCGCTGACCGTCGTTGCCGGGGCCAGCAGCTATTCATTCAGTGGCGGAAGTTTGAATCCTAAGTCATCGTGTACCCTGACTCTGAAGGCCACCATTCTTGTCAATGGCAACCTTACCAATAGAATCGAGGCGGGAGTCACTTTCCCGCTTCTAGGTGTGACCACCAGAGAGGGCGCACAGAGTCCAGATCCGACGGAAGCGAGCCTTACCAACCTGCCGGGCGCCGACCTGAGCAAACTCTTTGCACCGAATCCCATTGCGGTTGGCGGCGCCTCGCTTTTAACGATTACCATCACGAATACCAATGGTATCTCGCTCTCCGAACTGGGTTTGATAGACAACCTTCCGGCGGGATTGACGATTGCGGCTTCGCCGGCGCCCGTCAACAATTGTGGTGGAACGCTTACGGCAGCCACAGGGACGACCCTCATCCAATTGAACAACGATGGGAGTTTGGCTGCCAATACAGACTGCACCATCGTTGTTGCCGTGACAAGTGACACGCCAGGCACCTACATGAACTGTATGGATGTGGGAACCCTCACGGATCATGAAGGCGCCAGCAATAAGCAGCAGACCTGCGACACATTGAAGGTGGTCGGCGATTTGGGCAACGCCAAGACGCTCACCGATACCAGTGAAAGCTTCACCAGCGGCTCCGATGTTGCTATTGGCGAAATAGCCACCTACGAAGTCAGCACGGGTCTGGCGGCAGGGGTGGGTCTTTCAAATGTGGTTCTCACCGATCGGATGCAAAAGGGCCTGGCATATGTCGATTGCCTATCTGTGGTAGTGGCCGGTGTCGACCGGACAGCTGAATTCTGCTCCGCCACCCCCAGCAATCCGCCGGTCGTTAGCCCGATCACCGATCCTGGCGACTTGTCGACAAATCCCGCCAACAATGGGCGCCAGGTGGTATTCAATTTGGGCGATGTGACCAACCTTACGGGCAGTGATTCCACGATGGTCGTCCGCTATCGCGCCGTGGTGTTGGACGTGGCCGAAAACAAGAATGGCTCCACGCTCTACAATAATGCCACTTGGACCTGGGGTGGCAGCAGCATTCCGATAGAAGGCCCTCATCTGAAGGTGGTCGAGCCGCATATGTCCGTCGAGAAGATTGTGAGTCCCACTGTTGCGGCTTTGGGCGCGCCGCTCACCTTTACGCTTAATGTCGCCCACACTGCGGACAGTGCCGCCGATTCCTTCGACGTGGCAATCACGGATGCATTGCCGGCGGGGCTTGCCTTCATTCCGGGCTCAACGGCCTACACCGGGCTCGTACCCAGCACTTCAACATATGATCCGGGAACGGCCACACTCAAATTTACATGGGATTTGTTCCCGCTGGGCCAGACAGCTTCCATCACGTTCCAGGCCAACTTTGTCGGACCCGCGCCGGTCGTCAATAGTACCGATGTGGTTTGGTCTAGTCTTTCTCTGGATCCCAGGCCCGATGGCACTCCCGTTCAGTTATCCACATATAATGATCATTCCACGGAACGCTGGTTCTATCCAGCGAATTCAGCTGGGGTGGACAATTACCAGGCGCAGGCATCGGTTTCGATTGATACGCCATCAAGCGGAGGAGGGCGTGGCCGAGGCGGTGGCGGAGCCACTGCCAGCGTGATGCCCCTCACCGGTTTTGCACCGGGTGTGATCACGGCTCTCCCGGCCAAACCTGCGAATGTCAACTACACGAGCTCCGGCGTCACCCTTGAAATACCGGCCTTGGGCATCAGGACCTCGATTGTGGGTGTTCCTCAGTCTGGCAATACCTGGGACGTGACCTGGCTGGGCGGCGACGTGGGCTATCTCAACGGCACGGCCTTCCCGACGTGGGTGGGCAACAGCGTTCTCACGGGTCATGTCTATCTCTCGAATGGTCTGCCTGGCCCGTTCGTGAATCTCCACACGCTGCAATGGGGCGACCAGATCATCGTGCACCTCGCGGGTCAAAAGTATATTTACCAGGTCCGGGAAGATAAGGTGCTGGCACCTGATGACACATCGGTCTTCAAGCACGAGGATAGTCCCTGGCTTACCCTGATCACCTGCAAGGATTACAATGCGGCCGCGAATACCTATGCCCACCGTGTGGTCGTGACAGCCGTATTGGTCAAAGTGGAACCGGAGTAGCAGCCACGCTGCCGGGTAACTCACCTTGAATCTTTCAGGGTCAAAGGCCGACATAAAAATTAAGTACGGGCGCCGTTTGGCCGCCCGTACTTAATTTTTGTCTTAGGCCTATCCGTAAACCGATGAAATCTTAACAAGATGACACTCCTGATGCAAAATTGTAGGTGCTGAACAAACAACCTGCACCTTGTGCATTGTAGGGGCGAGTCACGTCTCGCCCTCTGGCCTCAGGGCTTGGGCGACGAGGCTTCCATTGGGCGACAAGGCATCCAGCCGAGGTCGCCCATGCCCGTCCGATGACGGACGGGCGCCGAGGTCGCCCACTTCCGCCCCCGAAGGTCCGCCGCCGGAGGTTTGCGGAAAGGCGGGCGGAAGCCTAACTTTCCGCCTGACCAGTATTTTTCCAAAAACAATGCACAAATATAGCCATTCATTGCTCCCCTTCCCGTAGGCCTCCCACAGGTGTGCACTTTTTTGAGTTGTTCCCCGTTGTTTGGAAAACGGCGCGCGATTCTCGCAGATGCAGGGGTTCTGCCTGCGGGCGAGGCTTCGTCCTGTGGAACATGTGCGTGCATATCTAATTTGCGGTTAGGGTCTTATTGTGTTTCACTCAATCGCCTGTTTCAATCTCTTTGCCAACCTTCCGAAGTGGGCTGTGTAGCGCATCTCGTCCTTGCGCGGCCGCGGCAGGTCAACTTCCAGATCCAATTTCACGGTGCCGGGTCTTTGCGTCAGGACGAGCACGCGATCCGCGAGGAACAATGACTCTGATATCGAATGCGTGACCATGATGACTGTTTTCTGGCGCGCCTGCCAGATGCGCGAAAGCTCCATCCACATGCGTTCGCGGGTAAGAGCGTCGAGCGAGCCGAAGGGTTCATCAAGCAGAAGCAGGTCGGGGTCATGGATCAGTGCGCGGGCGATGGCCACGCGTTGCGCCATCCCGCCCGAAAGGTCCCGCGGCCAGGCCTGTTCGAATCCCTGCAGTCCAACGAGGTCGATCAGGTCCTGCGCCCGAGCCTGGGCCTGCGTCTCATTTATTCCTTGCAGTTCCAGCGGGAGTTTGATGTTGTCGATAGCTGTGCGCCAGGGCATCAGGTTCGACTGTTGAAAAACCATGCCAATGCGCGGCTGGCTGCCATTACTAAAATCCACCCGGCCGGTGGTGGCCGGGATCAGGCCGGCCAGCACGCGCAACAGTGTGCTCTTGCCGGACCCTGAACTGCCCAGTACGCAAATGAACTCCCGAGGGCAAATTTCGAAGGACACCTCGGCCAGCGCATTCAGACCGCCGTTGTTGTCGGGAAATATCACGCTCAAATCGCGGACTACCAGAATTGGCTCAACGTGTGAACTGGGCATGTCAAGTTTTAGGTCGGTCTGTACTAAGTCTAGACTCAGGCTGCAAGGTCACGGAACAAATTGGTTCGTGAACGCCTTGCTCAGATCCAGTGGCTGTTTCAACAAGCCCATCTTAAGCAGGGTGTCCTGCATGTTCTGCCAGGCTTGCGTGTCAGAGAGGCCGAGGTGATTTGTCTTCCAAAGGTCGATTGACAGCGCCAGAATTTCCTTCTGCGTCGTGGCATCCGCCTTCGCCAGATTCGGAACGTACTTCGTGCTGATGGCGTAGGCCTCGTCGGGATTGGCAATCGTATCCGCCAGTCCTTTCAAAAACGCGGTTGTCATACGGCGCACCAGGTCCGGGTTCTTGTTGATGGTTTCTTCATTGGTGATTAAGCCGTTCGAGGCCAGCTGCACATGGTCCGCCACGCGGATCTCATTCAGTTTGTAGCCCTGTGCCTCCAATTGCACAGGTTCGTTTGTTGTGTATACGGAGGCTGCCTGGTCCTTGTCGGCGGCCAGAGCCGCGACCTGGTTGAAACCGATTGAGTCGAGCGTTACATCCTTTTCGCTCAGGCCGGCAGAGAACAGCATGGCGTCCAAGCCGATGTAATTTGCGCCGAACAGTCCCGGGAGGCCGATCTTCTTGCCTTTCAAGTCTGCCGGGGTTTTGATATTTTGGCTGACCTTCGAGACAACCGCGACCGGGTATTGCTGATACCAGGCGGCTACATAGACGATGGGCAGTCCCTGCGCACGCGCCAGAAGCACCTGCTCCCCGGAGACCACGGCAAACTGCAAATTATTTGCGCCCACGAGAGAGACGGCATCCGTCTCGAGCGAATAATCGAACTCGATCTCGATGCCCGCGTCTTTGAAGTATCCCTTATCTATGGCAACATATAGCGGCGCGAATTGGATGTTTGGAATATATCCGACTGGCAGCTTGATGTGCACGAGAGATCCCGTCGCCGTCTGTGGCTTGGGACCTCCACAAGCGGCCAAACCGATTATAAACAGAACCAGTATCACCCTGCGAAACATTTCACCTCCAATGTTTCTCTCGATCGGATGCATCGAATGTTGAACACTGCTCACAGATTGCTGCTTACTTACTAGCGGTTATTGATTTCTCCATTCCTGCCAGACGAGTGCCCGCGCTTCCATCCAGGCAACGATGCCATACAGACACAACGCCAGGATAATCAAGACAAACACGGCTACGAAAACGAGGGCGGTATCATACTGCCCGCGCCCGATGTTGATCAGGAAGCCCAGGCCGCGATCCGAGCCTACCAGTTCACCGACCACCGCACCGATCACGGATAACGTCGCGCCGATGCGCAAGCCGCCCAGGAAAATCGGCAGCGCCGCCGGGATTTCAAGTTTCAGCAGGATTTGCCTGCGCGTTGCATGCAGGGACCGCATCAGGTCATGCAAAGGTGCAGGAACCGCCCGGATACCGACGACGGTGTTGACGAGCACTGGGAAGAAGACGATCAGGGCGCAGATCAAAACCTTGGAGAACATGCCCGGTCCAAACCAGATGACAAGGAGCGGCGCGATGGCAACCAACGGAATAGCCTGGCTGGCCACCAGGTACGGAGACAGCACTTGCTCCAGAAGCCGCGACTTGGCAACCAGGTAACCCAGCAAAGTCGCGAGTCCCACGCCAAATAACAAGCCAAGGAGGACCTCCAACAGGGTCACCCCAGTATTCACGGCCAGGGCGCCGTCCGAAAGCGCACCCAAGAACCGCAGCCAAACGTCCATCGGCGAGGGCAAAATAAAAGCCGGCAAATTGGCCGTCAGCGAAATGATCCACCAGATAAAGACGCCCACCAACAGAGACGCTAGTCCAAGCCACCATCGGGCAGAGGCGATTCGCTTGGGAAGAGTGGAGAGTGCCATAGGTAATGTTTTCTATAGTAGAGCGTGGTGGCGGCTCGTTACTTGTGATTCGGAAGTCCGTTGCCACGACAACGAACGCCGAATTCCGGCTTTGAAAACAAAACGCCTCGCAGAGTCAACCGCGGGGCGCTCAGAATCGGCCAATAGCTTAACCCATGCCGCCTAAGCAAAACCCCGAAAACGTGTCGTTTTCGGGGTACCTAAGCAGTCTGGTCCGCGCAAATCGGCCAGGTCAATGCTCCTTCTTCTATCCAGACTTTAACTGTCGGCCTCGGGATTCCACCGAGTCATGCATCTTTGTAGCCGCAGGTCTGCCGCCGCAAAATTTGCTCGTGGGCTGTACCACCGATCGGGAATTTCACCCTGCCCCGAAGGTTGTTATTCAGTTGAGCCAATTCTACCACCATCGGCTGAAGAGACGCCGGTTCTTTGCAGGTCAGAGTGCTGTAAACGACTATGAGATCAGCGACAATTGCTTGCCAACCCGGCAGTAAACGTCTAGAACCCGGTCGATCTGCTCATCCGTGTGGCTTGCCATGTAGCTAGTGCGCAAAAGCTCCTGTCCGGCCGGTACAGCCGGCGACAGAATGGGGTTGACAAACACCCCGGCTTCAAACAGCGTCTTCCAGGCGAGCAGCGTTCGGGGGTTGTCCCCGATGATGATGGGGATGATCGGTGAAACCGACTTGCCGATGTTGAAGCCCATCGCCGCGCAGTTCGCGGCGCATGCGATCACCGATGGCCTGCAGCCGTTCGACACGCTCCGGCTCTTCTCGCATGATCTTAAGCGCGGCCAGGGCTGCCGCGGCGTTGGCTGCCGGTATGCTAGCGCTGAAAATCAGCGAGCGCGCATGATGTTTGATGTAATGGATGATCTGTTCGTCGCCGGCGATGAAGCCGCCCAATGAGGCAAACGACTTGCTGAACGTCGACATGATCAAGTCCACCTGCTTCGTAACGCCAAACTGAGCCGCGCTGCCCCGGCCGCCGCCCATGACGCCTAACCCATGCGCGTCATCCACCATCAGCCGCGCCCCGTGCTTCTTGCATAAAGCCGTAATCTCCGGCAGGGATGCCAGGTCTCCGCCCATGCTGTATAGCCCATCCACGATAATCAGCTTGCCCTTTTCTTTTGAGATGGCAGCCAGCACGCGTTCGAGATCTGCCATGTCGTTGTGGCGGAAGCGGCGCGTCTCGCCCCAGGCCAGGCGGGCGCCATCCACAATGCTGGCGTGATCATCTTTGTCGAGCAGGATGACGTCGCCGCGGGCCACCAACGCGCTGATCGCGCCCAGGTTGGTCTGCATGCCGGTCGAGAAAACCAGCGCGGCCTCCTTGCCGACCCAGTCGGCCAGTTCACGCTCAAGTTGCTCATGCAGTTCGAGCGTCCCATTCAGGAAGCGTGAGCCGGTGCATGACGTGCCGAAACGGCGGATCGCTTCGACCGCGGCCTGATGCACCCGGGGGTCGGTGGTCAGACCCAGGTAATTATTCGATCCGCACATGATCAGGCGATGCCCTTTAAAGACTGCCTCCGTTCCCTCGCTCTCCGTCATTGGGATGAAATAGGGATAGGTTCCATCTCTTATGGCATCCTTGGCTTCCGTGTAGCCATAGCATTTCTCAAAAATATCCATGTATTCCTCTCTCAACCTTTGTCTTTCTTGCGCCGCGCTGCGTTCCACTCGTCATCTACGATGCTGTAGGTGAAATCCCCGAGCAAACCTACGATACGATACAGCACGCGATTGCCTGTGCCCGGCAGGATGACATAGCGTCCGCGCTGCACGCCCTTCAGGATTTCTCCCGCTACCTGACTCACGGGCAGTGTGCCGAACTTCCAGGGTCCGAGACCGGCGTTCTCGTCCAGGTGATGCACCTCGGGGCTTTGCCGGCTTACTTCGTAGGCCCTCTGCGGCGTATCCGTATTCGGCGGATAGACCAGGAAGACTCGCAGGCCGCGGGGCTTTACTTCCGCCCGAAGCGCGTCGCTGAAACCGCGAACGGCGAACTTCGACGGGCTGTATGCGCCATAGCCGGGCCCCGTGACGAATCCCCCAGCCGAGGAAATATTGATGATATCGCCGCTGCCGCGCTCCAACATGCCGGGCAAGACGGCCTTCGTCACCTGAACGGTGCCCATGTAATTTATTTCCATGATCTCACGATACGTCTCGATGGGTATTTCGTCAACGTATCCCGGTTCTGTCACTCCCGCTGAGTTGATCAAAATGTCAGGCACGCCGACCTCACGCTTGAGGCGCTCGAAGGCCGCTTGAACCTGTTTCCAATCAGAGACATCGGCTGGCAGGGTTCCGTGCTTCTGTCCCCCCACTACCGCCAGTGATTTTTGCGCATTTTCGAGTACATCTTTCCGCCGTGCTATCAACCAGACGTTCGCCCCGTTTTCCGCCAGCAGCTGAGCCAATGCCAATCCAATACCGCTGGAACCTCCCGTTATAAGTGCCTGGCGACCCTGAAACGAATCCTTAAGAGCAGACATGTCCTCAAACCTCCAGTTTCACTTTAAATAACACGTTGCTCGATTATACGTTATCTTTGCGCGATTGTTTTTTCGTGTTTTTTCCCCCGAAATGGTGCTCATTGTTGGAGCGGAGAACACCTTCCGCATGCAATATAGCTCATCAACTTTGTGCCAGTGAACGCGCGCCCGTAACAAATGTCGCCTGGACTCCAACTTGCCAGATTTGCATGAAAAATCGGGATTATACCCGCGTAGCGGAAATTGAATATGACGAGAATCGCGGATAATAATTCAAATTGGCTCGCCGGGAAGAAATGTAAACCATGAATCTCCCGGCGGGCCGTTCGGTTTCCCTCTTTTGGTTTTTACTGCTTGGAACTGCTTTGATTACTCAGCCTTCACAATGCAATCAACCGGACAAACCGTCACGCAGTGCGGCGAATCGTAATGGTCTTTGCACTCTACGCAGGTGGCTTGATCGATGACGTACAGAATGCCGTCGCCTTCGCTGATCGATTCAGTGGGGCACTCAGGCACGCACGCGCCGCAGGCAATGCAATCTTCCTTGATGAACATGGACATGGGTTTCTCTCCGATTCGGAATTTCCCATCTACATTAATTCATCTGGCGGAGGGCGTCAAATGACGAATGTCCAGTATTCGTGGAGATTTTGTCATGGTTCTTCGGCGAGTTTCAGGGCGTTGCTGCGTATAAACCAAAGCGGGATGATGCCGACTACGCCGAAGGACATATCAACCACCATCCAAAAGGTTGGAATCCCCCGCATAGAACCCAGAATGAGGGCCCAGGGAATTACCAGAACACATGCGATCATCCCGAATTCGATCACCCAGAGGTTCTTAACCGGGTCGCGTAATGGCCCAATAAAGGCAACCGCAATCGCGATATGACCGAATGCGAGCCAGTCTGTACCGTACGCCAGGAATGGGTATTGCCCATAGCCGTTTTGAACACCATCATTGACGTGGCCTATCCATTCTGTTAGCGAGGGCCAAACCTGTTGCACAAACGAATTCGATTCGAGCCACTGATTTAGCAAGCCGATTTCCCATTGCAGAGGAATGGCAGTCAAGCCCGCGGTGACCAGGGCAAGCATGAAAGCGATGATCAGAAAACGGATACGCTGCTTCAGCACGGCGGTTTTGTTCATGATTACCTCCTGACGAAGATGATTGAGCATAGGATAATAAAAACGAGGTCGCGTTTCCTATCATGCGACCTCGTTTGCCTCTCAGTCTGCCGGGCGCACAGCGGAGCACTTGCGCACCTTGCCTCCAACTATCAAACGCTGTCTCGTAGCCGCGCCATGGTGAACGCGTCCACATACTCTCCGTCTCGAAAGGCAAATCGAAGCAACGTACCCTCAATCGCGAACCCGTGTTTCTGATACAGTCGTATGGCAGGCTCGTTGTCGGTATAGACCTCCAGTTCAAGCCGCAGGAGGTTCAGCCACTTGTCTGCAAGTTCTACGACGGCCTGCATCAGCGCGTTGCCCGCGCCTTTGCCCTGCCAATCGTCTCGTACTGCCATGCCGATTTGCCCAACATGCCGGCGGCGAGGATTGCTCGGAAAAGTATGCAACCCCAATTGGCCCGCTACTTCATTTCCGGCGCAAGCCAGCAGATTGAAGATTCCTTCTGGCGGTTCTGTCAGCCGTTTGCGCCAGGCGTCTGCCGATGGGAATGGCAATTGAAGAGTTCCCCAGACAGCTTTCGGGCCGGAGAATATACGGCTCGCGGCCTCATAATCGCCCGGTTCCGCACGCCGGATGAGGAAGCTGATTCTGTCTGACGAACTGTTCACGACAACCTCCTGCAGGCTTCTTCATACATTTGCGATTTAAGCTGCGCCTTTATCTTCTCGGCGGTCTCTTGGAATGCAGCCAGCTTCCCGCGTTCCTTTTGAACCACGGTTGCAGGCGCCTTGCTGGCAAAGTCACCGGATAGAAGTCTTTCGAGCCGCTCGATCTGGGAGTTCGTATCCGTCAATTCTTTTGACAGGCGCACGCGCTCCGCCTCCTGGTCCACCAGGCCGGCCAGCGGCAGATGAATTTCCACCGGACCGACCACCAACGTCACGCTCTCCTCGGGCTTCTGTTTCATTGTGCTGTGAATGGAGAGTTGAGCATAGTCGAGGCCTGATAGAGACGCTATTGTTTGACCTTGCTCCTCCAACACGTTAGTTTTCTCGCCTGCAACCAACGTTGCCGGCAGCCGTTTGGCGGGGCTCACGGCCTTTTCCGCGCGCAGATTGCGGATGGCGCGAACAATCTCCTGCACGAGCGCGAAGTCTACTGCCTTGATTTCATCGGAGCCATCCAGCGCGCGCGCTTGAGGCCAGGGCGCCACAATCAAAGCCTCGGGCCAATCGCCCGCCATATCGGACAAGGGAGAATCGAGCACTGCCTCTCGCAAGTGGCCCCAGAGTTCTTCGGTAATGAATGGCGTGAAGGGATGCAGAAGCCGCAGCGAAGTATCCAGCACGCGCACCAGCATATCGATCGTCTGCTCTCGGGTCTCGGCCTTCTGCATTTGTTGTTTCGCAATTTCCACGTACCAGTCGGCAAAGTCGGACCAGAAGAACTCGTAGATTTGTCGGCCTGCCTCGCCGTACTGAAACCCCTGGAAAAGGCGTTCCACATCCCGTACAAGTTTCTGCATTTTGGCCCAGATCCATGAATCGGCCAGAGTGTAAACCGGCAGTTTGGTAGTTGATAATTTGGCTGTCCTGCCGCCAATTCCCGATCTACCATCCTCTAACGTACCAATCCCCGAAATCACAAATCTTCCCGCATTCCAGACCTTATTCGCAAAGTTGCGGTTGGCCTCCACCTTCTTCACCGACAGGTTCATATCGTTGCCGGGCGTCGCTCCCACCAGCAACGTGAAACGTAGCGCATCCGTGCCCAGTTCATCCATGACAATCAGCGGATCGATCACATTCCCGTAAGTTTTCGACATCTTGCGCCCATGCTCGTCACGGATCAGGCCGTGAAGGTACACCGTGTGGAAGGGAACCTTGCCGGTAAACTCCAGTCCATCCATGATCATGCGTGCCACCCAGAAGAACAGGATGTCGTATCCCGTCTCCATGTAGGATGTAGGATAGAAGTATCTATAATCGGGCGTTTCGTCCGGCCAGCCCAGGGTGGAGAATGGCCACAGCCCGGAGGAAAACCATGTATCCAGCACGTCGGGGTCCTGCGTCAACTGGGTCGAGCCGCAGGTGCCGCATCTGGCCGGGTCGCTGCGCCCCGTGGTCATATGTCCGTCGGGACAATACCACACAGGAATTCGGTGTCCCCACCACAGCTGCCGGCTGATGCACCAGTCCTTGATGTTCTCGAGCCAGTTGTAATAGACTTTTTCGAAGCGCTCCGGCACGATCTTGATCCGGCCGTTTCGTACGGCCTCCAACGCGGCCCCGGCAAGTGGTTCGATCTTCACAAACCATTGCGTCGAAATCATCGGTTCGACAATTTCACCGCCGCGTTGTGAGCGCGGGATGGTCGTGGTGTAAGGCTCGGTCTTGATCACCAAACCGGCCTGTTTCATATCCGCCCACAGCTTTTCACGGCATTCGTATCGATCCTGACCCTGATACGGTCCGCCGTTCTCGTTGATCTTTGCCGCCTCATCCAGCACAGAGATGATCGGCAGGTTGTGGCGCTGTGCAATGGCGTAGTCGTTCGGGTCGTGCCCCGGAGTGATCTTCAACGCTCCCGTGCCAAACTCGCGGCTCACGTAGTCATCCGCTATCACAGGGATTTCGCGTCCGAGCATCGGCACGATCACCTTGCGGCCGATGAACTTCTTATAGCGTTCGTCTTCCGGATGGACAGCGACCGCCGTGTCGCCTAGAATTGTCTCCGGGCGAATGGTTGCCACCGGGATATAGACCTCCGAGGTCTCTAAGGCTTCGGAGGTCTCCGGCTTAAGCATATATTTGAAATAATACAGCGTCGCTTCTTCTTCGCTGTATTCCACTTCGAGGTCCGACACCGCAGTCTTCAACCCCGGCGACCAGTTGATCAGGCGCGGGCCGCGGTATATCAGGCCTTTTTCGTAGAGGCGCACAAACGCCTCACGCACGGCGCGTGACAGTCCGTCGTCCAGCGTGAAGCGCTCGCGGTCCCAATCACACGAGGCGCCCAGGCGCCGGACTTGATTCGTTATCAGGCCGCCGTATTTCTTCTTCCAGTCCCAGGTGCGCCTGATGAACTCCTCGCGGCCCAATTCCTCGCGCGTCACTTCTTCCGTCTTCAACAGGTGGCGTTCCACCATGAGCTGCGTGGCAATGCCTGCGTGGTCGGTGCCGGGTACCCACAGCGTGGGGATGCCCTTCATACGGTGATAGCGGACCATCAGGTCTTCCATGCTTACGAACATGGCGTGCCCCAGGTGCAGCTCGCCCGTCACGTTGGGCGGAGGAATCGAAATCACGAACGGCCTGACGCTTGGGTCGAACCCTTTTTTGTTCGGGTCGTTCCACGGCTTGAAGTAGCCGCCTTTCTCCCACATCTCGTATACGCGCTGTTCCGTGGCCTTGAAATCGTAAGCTTTCGGTAGTTCATGTTTGGCCATGATCGCTCCTTCGTAATCGATAATTTGTTCAACGATATTCGTCACTCGACCTTTCATCCGTTTTCGATTTGTCGATTTCGAATCTCGGCACTTAAAACAAAAACGCTTCGTCCTGCCTGAGGACGAAGCGTGCACTTCGCGGTACCACCTCAATTCGCTCTTATCTTCCGGAAAGAAAGAGCGCTCTCATCCCGACCATCATCGGGATTAGCTGTAACGGGCCACCCGTGCCGTTCTACTGATCACTGTTCACTGAACACTGATTTTCTTCGGCATATGCTCCCGGCGACTTCAGCGGCGATTTCCTGCGGAGACTTCCACCGTGCGTCTCCTTCTCTATCAAGTCGCTCTCCGCTTACTACTCCTGGAGAAATTGTTACCCGATTCTACAATCAGGCCAACAAAAATGCAAGGGCTAAAATGCTATAATCGGCCGCAGAATCCTTGAAGGCGTTCCCAATCCGCAACGTCAAGGGTAGACTCGCACGACATGGAACAAGGCCCGGAAAATAAACATGGTTGGGGGTTCCTGCCAAGGATGCTCATTTTGAAATTGTCGATTGTCCATGAGCGATAAAAGCCCTGAATGCGGCGCGGTGCATGCCGATGGCAAAACGTGCCAGGCTGATTTCCATGAATTGCTGGGATGGGAGACCGAAGATCCGCAGCGGGCGATGGTTCACCACCTCACGGTGTTGAGCTACCACCTTCAACATCCCAGTTTGTATTCGCCGGAGGGTCTCGCGGGTGCTTGCCGGCTTCTGGTTGATTTCCTTGAAAACGGCAAATCTCCCCAGGAGGTCCGCAGACAAGGCCGCGGCAGGCTGGGTTCCAGCAATCGAAGATGGAAGATCAAAGGCACACCATCATCGCGTGGCTCGTACACTCATGCAGTAACATGGACCATGACCGCTGGAGAGGTTGTCTCTGGCGGCCCGGATCGTTATTGCGAGCAAGTCAAAGCCTGGTCTCAGTCGATTCTCGAGGCCCTCAAATTGTCATAGAATATTTAGGATAGATTTCAGGTTCGTTTGTGAGTGACGGGGAAATGGATGATGCTATACTTGCGCTGCAGCCCATCCCATAGAAACAGGATATGACAATATCGTGCTCACTGGAATCGACTTCGTATTTGTCGGATTAGCGGCCATCGCCGCCGGCGCCATCAATGCGCTGGCAGGCGGCGGCACGCTCATCACCTTCCCCATGCTGGTCGCGGTCGGAGTCCCGGCGGTGGCCGCCAACGTCACCAACACGGTCGCGCTTTGTCCGGGCTATGTGGGCGGGACGCTGGCGCAGCGAAATGATCTGCGCGGGCAGAAGAGCCGGCTCTGGTTTACCCTGCCGGCGGGCGTAGTTGGCGGTTTGATCGGCGGGATCCTGCTCCTGCATACCGGCGAAAAGCTGTTTACCAACCTGGTTCCGTACTTGATCCTGCTAGCCTCGGGCCTGCTGGCGATTTAAGACCCGGTACGCGCCTGGCTGATGAAACGCCTCGCTGAAAAGCAATCTGACCAAACCGGCACGGGCATGGAGAAATGGACGTGGCTGCCCGTGGGGTTCGCAGCCATCTATGGCGGTTACTTCGGCGCGGGGCTGAGCGTGATCGTCCTGTCTGCGTTGGGAATTACGCTGGAGGACACGCTAACGCGCCTCAATGCGCTGAAACAACTGATCGCCTTCAGCGTGAACGTGGCCGCAGCGATCTTCTTTCTGTTTTCCGGGAAGGTAGTCTGGGCCGCGGCGCTGGTGATGGCCGTGGGGGCGCTGCTGGGCGGCCTGCTGGGTGGGCGGCTGGCGGGCCGCGTCAAGGCGTCCACCCTACGCTGGATCGTCGTAACCATCGGCGTAATCGTTGCCGTCATTTACCTCATCCGCGGGTGAGACCTGCATAAAGACGGCAGCCTTTGGCCGCCGAGGACGACTTTTCCCGTCCCTCGTGGGACGGGAATGGGCGACGGTGGTTTGAGACCACCTCGCCCAACGGTCGTCCCTACAAAGGCGGGGGGTGCAGCCGTCCATAAGAATGTTCGGAAAATATTCGGTTGTTAAGGTTCGGCGGTGATTTTTCTTATGGGTTTATGACCGTAGTTGCCCTCCAGATTCTCATAATTCTCCTAAGCAAAACGAAGAGGAACGATTTTGCGGTTAGGCGTAAGTTATGCGAAGTATTACGGGTACACGTGCCGCGTTCAATAAAAAATCTTTTGCTGAGAGTGTCTCGCTGATGGGCAAGAAATGATTCGTTCCGCAGTTTAAAACGACGAGGAACGACTGGACTGATCGTGGATTCTGGCAGATGTCTATTGGAATGATCCGGGGATGAGGAACAATTCCCTGCGAGAAAATCGAAGATAAGGCAAGGCGAGCAGCCACGAAGGCAAGCCATGATTTCACTATAGAACTAATGTTCTATTTTGTCAAGGAGGAACATTGTCGTTCACGGAGCCAGGGCCGGGCATTAGCAGGCTTTTCTTTTGATCCTGTCTTCTCAAGCGAACCTCTTCCGCCTATCGGCCGGATTGCCTTTGCTCTCCCAGGTTTCGATTTCTCCTCCGAAAGCAGTAGAATTGACCCGATGACACAACCGAGGATCTTTGTGCGGGGCGTGCTGGTCCTCTTTCTCCTGGCGGGGCTGATCGGTGCCGCCGCGCTCGTGCCAACGCTTTCGCCCGTTCGCGCCGCGCCCAAGCTGGCTCCAGCTCCGAATCACATAGTTATCAGCCAATTTCGATCCCGCGGTCCCAACGGCGATGGCGACGAGTTCGTCGAGCTTTTCAATCCCACGAATGCGCCGATTTCGATCGACGGGTGGGTTTTGCAAAGATCTGGCGATTGTGTAGCTGTGCCTTCTCCATTTTACACATTTAAAAGCGGTGTAAGCCTGCCAGCCGGGGGGCATTATCTCATTGGAGGACTGAACTACAGCGGAACTGGAACTGCAGCACCCGATAACGTACCGCCGACAGCCATTCTTCTTGGCGACCAAGGAGGCATTGCGCTTTTTGACACCCCCGCGCATATTGTTGATGCGGTGGGTATGTGCAATGCGACTTCATTTTTGGAGGGCGAACCGCTTGCTCCGCTATCCGGCGCTTCCGATCAAAGCTACGCCCGGATATCAGATGCCAGCACCGGCGAGTGTGTAGACACAAATAATAATGCCGCCGATTTTTTCCGGCTCAGTCCCAGCGATCCGCAAAATTCAAAAAGCCCGCTAACAAAGTGTGGAAACACAAGTTTTACGCTAACGAAGAGCATCGCAAGCGGTAGTCCATATTCCGCAGCTGGCGGCACCATCGGCTATTCCTATCTGGTGTCGTACGCAGGCCTTGTGCCTATCGCCGGCCCAGTAACCGTGACGGATAATAAAGCGACAGTGACTTGTCCGAATCTCAATACAGTTGGTAACCTCGATGCTAATCTGGATCCCGGCGAAAGCCTCACTTGCACAGCCAGCTACACGGTAACGTCGACAGACCTGGCCATCGGTTCTGTCACCAACACTGCCAATGCCCACGTGGGGGTCATTGATTCCAATACGGGCAGCCAGACAGCCATCAAAGCACCTCCCACGTCCACGCCCACTGCTACCCCGGTCCCCTTCTACACCTATCACAACATCATCATCAACGAAGTGGGTTGGGCGGGCACCCAGTATTCTTCGAGCGACCAGTGGATCGAGCTTTTCAATAACACTCTGAGCGACATAGTTTTGGATGGCTGGCAGCTATTCGGCGAAAATAATACCCTCGGAACAAACATTGGGAACACGCAGGCCGCGCTCAATCTTACGGGTACTATTCCGTCTGGTGGATACTTCATAATTGCCAAAAGAAGCGATGTATTCAAATATAACGGTACGACCTACGCTACCGTCAATCAGGTTGATCCCAACCTGAATCTGTACCAGTGTCCGGGCTGCGGCGGATACCTGCAACTGAAAGGCCCATCTTCATTCGCTACGATAGATTCTGCCAACTACTACAGCTACTACATTGGCGCCTGGCCAGCGGGCAGCCTGTCCAATCAAGCCAGCATGGAACGCGCCTGTCCGGCGCCGCCTGTACATCTTCCTGCAATTATTCCGGACGATTCACAGAATGCCTGGTTCACGTATGCGGGGACGCCTGGGAGCATTAAGGATCAGGGCGGCAACCCCGTGTACGGAACTCCGGGCCAGGGAAATTGGGCCTGTGGCCAAGTCGCCACACCTTCACCCGTTCCCACCCGCACGAAAAGGCCAACCCCCATTCCGCCGAAGCCCTACGCGCACATGGTCATCAACGAATTCCTGCCGCGGGCCGGCTACGATTGGAACGGCGACGGCTCTGTGGACGTCTACGACGAATTTATCGAGGTCGAGAATCTCGGCCCGATTGCCGGCACCCTGAGCGGCTGGAAATTGGACCTCCAGTCTTTTGCGGGCAACAGCTCGTATGCCTTGCCGAGCAAGACATTGCAGCCGGGCGAACGGGTCGTCTACTACGGCTCTGTCTCGCATATCCTGCTGCATGACAGCGGAGGCACGGTGCGCCTGCTCAATCCGTCGGGCGCGGTGATCGACGCCCGCGGCTACGACGTGGTCACCGAGGCGGACCAATCCTATTGCCGCATTCCCGACGGAAATGGATATTGGACCCACCCCTGTTTTCCAACGCCGGGCAACCAAAACGCTCTCACGGGGACGATCCCTTCCGCTCCCCCGGCGGCGGCAAACCTGCCCCCGGTCTGCCAGCTGCCCGACACGGCTCCGGACGCATTCCGCCTGGCCGAGTGCAACCCGTTTGGCGCCGACGTGATGAATCCGAAGTATTGGGATGACCAGGCGGGTCAGGGTGAATTCATCGCACCCGATGCCTACAACAAATGGCATACGGTCGTGCAATAAGCGGTGTGAGAAGTTACGCGCGAGTGCGTCGCACCTTACCCCAGGCTGTTGAAAAAGAGCCAGTTGGAAGATCGATGTCAGATGTTTCCTGGGGATTAAGTAACGGCAGGCTCCGCATAGTGAGCATACGCTATTTGGCGTATTGACAAGCACAGGTTGGAATATTAGAATATGCGAAATATCTAATATAGAGACGACAACAAATGACCAACCGACAGTTGTACAAGTTGCATGCCAGCATTTGCCACACCCTGGCCAACCCCAAACGGTTGGAGATCATAGACAGGCTGCGCAGGAGTGAGATGTCAGTGACCGGGCTGGCCCGAGCCATGGAGATCAGCCAATCAAACCTCTCACAGCATTTGGCGGTCATGCGCCACAAAGGCATTGTGACGACAAGGCGCAACGGACTGAACGTTTTCTACCGCTTGAGCAGTCCCAAAATCATTCGGGCTTGCGATCTAATGCGTCAGGTCCTGTTGGAGCATCTGGATAGCGGAGCCAAAATCGTAAGACAAAATGAGGGATGAGGAATGGATTCACCGACCGACATTACGACTACGAAGTACCTTTTCATCATTAACGATTCGCCGTATGGGAATGAACGTCCCTACAACGCAATACGACTGGCATACAATGTGGCAAAGCGGGCCGGGACTCTGGTGCGCTTGTATTTGATAGGCGACGGGGTCAACTGTGCAATCGCCGGCCAGAAAACTCCGGAGGGTTACTACAACATTGAACGCATGTTGAAGGCACTGGCAAAACGGGGTGAGGTCGCAACCTGAGGGAGTTGTATTGAGGCACGCGGGCTCGTGCCTGAACGATTGATCGAAGGCGTGCTACCTGGCAATCTGGATTTGGCAGGTGAATGGACAATGATGGCTGATAAGGTATTGGTTTTCTGACGAGAATCAATCCAAAAAGAAAATGAACGCTATTCAATCTTTACGAGATCTTTATACTGCCTTTACATTGACGTGAGAGAATCCAGACGATGATTTCTGAAAGGAGCCTAAAATGTGCGGTTGTATGTTAATGCACACTGCGATGGATCATGATGAGCACCAGCATTCCACCCAATCCTCGTCGGTGGCAAGTGTATCGTCCGCCTCGATCGGACAAAAATGTGCCCATTGTGGTTATCCCCTCCGATCAGGCTTTACCTTTTGTCCCAATTGCGGCATGAAATTGCGGGGAAGCAATTGTCCTGCGTGTGGGCAAAATATCGAGGCGACATGGAGAACTTGTGCATATTGCGGGTCACCGCTCTCACATGCAGAGGAACAACCCCTGACTGCCTGATCTGCCCTTGCAAAGGCACAGAATTGGAGAAATAAATGAACAAGATTAACTGGACTGCGCTCGCTGTTATAACCATTATTGCTCTGCTTCTCTTCCAAGTCGTGGCAAGCCTGCTGGGCGTGCGGGGATATGGCGGCTATGGATACGGTGGATGGGGTATGATGGGGCCCTTCATGATGGGTGGCATGTTCTTTATGTGGTTGATCCCCCTTGGCTTTCTAGTGCTGACTGTGCTGGGTATTGTCTGGATTGTTCGGACGGTCAGCGGCATGACCAACTTGAACGTTCCCGGTCATACTTGCCCATCATGTGGTCGAAGCGTACAAGCCGACTGGATGAACTGCCCTCATTGTGGAACGGCGATAGCGAAGTAACCCATTCGGAGAGTTGTTACGCATGCTGGCTGCACCGCACGGGATGGTTGAGCTCGTTTACTGGGAAGAATCCTGGCTGAGGGCGAATCTGATTTCGAGAGGTGCGACGCACACTGGCTGCACGCTGGCCGCACGCTGAGTGCATCTCAATCCTGCGCGGCCCTGGCCATCTCTTCGGCTTCGAAGACGACCTCTTCATTGCCGGTGAGTTTCTCTTCGATTTTGGAAACGATCAGGTTCAGATGGCCCGAATGCGCGACGTAATCCAGGTCGTCCGCCGGGATGGTCAGCACGGGGCAAAGCACAAAGTTCGAGATCCAGGTTTCATAGAGGTCGTTCAGGCTTTGCAGGTATTCGGGGGCGATGGTGCGCTCGTAGTCACGCCCGCGATGCGAAATGCGATCCAACAGGGTCGGCACGGAGGCCCGCAAATAGATCATCAGATCCGGGGGCGGCAGCAGCTGAACGGAGGTCTCGTACAGCTCGCGATAGGTTTGATAATCCCGATCCTGCATGTACCCCTGCAGGAAAAGATTTTGTGCAAAGATCTCCGCATCCTCGTACACGCTTCGATCCTGCACCACCGAGCCGGCATTCTGGGCCAGCTCATAATGGGAGCGCAGGCGCCGGGTTAGAAAAAAGACCTGCGACTGGAACGCCCAGGCAGACATATTTGCATAGAAATCGGCCAGATAGGGATTTTCGGAAACAGGCTCGTAGAAAGGCTGCCAATCGAGCCTTTGGCACAACATGCTGACCAGCGTGGATTTCCCGACACCAATGTTTCCAGCGACCGCCACAAACTTTTTCATCGCGCCTCCGCTAAGAGTTTATCGAAATCATTTGTATTTACTCAACCTTTTCGCTTACGTTGCTGCAGGAAGATCCCCTGCACCTTCGGAAAAAAGAATCTGGATGAGGAGCATGCGGCGCCCCGTCCAAATTCACTTTTTTTCGGACAGTCTTCCAAAGGATGTGAGTAGATGCAATTATTTCGGGATCTGCCCGGCCAGTTCCTTGTCAATCACCTGCTTGAACACGTCCAGCGGTTGAGCGCCGATGACCGCCAGTCCATTGATGAAGAAGGTCGGCGTGGAGTTGACACCCAGGTTGGTGGCGAAATCGCTATCGGTCTGGATTGCCTGCTGATATTTGTTGCTGGTCAGGCAGTCGTTGAACCTGGTCATGTCCAGGTTGAGTTCCTGTGCATACTGCTTGTAGACATCGGTGCTCAGGTTTTCACTGCTGAACAGCTTGTCATGGAAAGCCCAGAAGGCATTCTGTTCGTTGGCACACTGCGCGGCGAGGGCGGCCGGCATGGCATTGGGATGAATGGATGTAAGCGGAAAGTCGCGGAACACAAACCGGATCTTTCCGGGATAGGCTGCCAGCAACGGTTGATAGGTCTGCTGCTGCCATTCGCGGCAGAACGGGCACTGGAAGTCTCCGAACTCGACCAGCGTAATCGGCGCATTGGCAGGCCCCAGGCTGGGGTAACCATCGGTGGGGATGTTGTAACGGACAAATTGCGGTGTGGCCGTTGTAACAGGCACCTGCCCAACAGGCGCCTGGCCCACAGGCGCCGAGGAATCGGAGGCAACGACTTGCATCGTGGGCGTGCGGCCCCAGGCGAAATAACCGATCAAGATGCCCAAAGCGAATGCCAGGACGACCAACACTGCATAAAAATGGGTGGCTTTAAATGTGAAAGTCTCCCCGGCCGGGGCGACGGGGACGAGCGGCGCCGGCTCGGGAGGCAATTCTTCGACAGGTAAGGCTGTTTTTCTAGGGGGCATGTCGCAAATTATATCATGTGGAACGTACCGGCCTTTTCGGCGTATATGCTAATGGAGGATTACAACGATGACACATAGACATCATATGCCGTGGTATCTCTGGCCGTTCGCGGCCATCTGGCGGCTGCTCGCCACCATCGTCGGCCTGACAGGGCGCTTCGTTGCCATGATCGTGGGTTTGGTCTTCATCGTCGTGGGTGTGATCATCAGCCTGACGGTGATCGGCGCGATCGTAGGCATCCCCCTGGCTGTCATTGGCGCGCTGTTATTCCTCAAAGGGATATTTTGAGAGGCCTGCGTTTAAGGGTCGGGAGTGGGTTGCGGGTTTGCCCTGACAAACAGGAGCATGATCCGGCCGCGCAGGGAAATAAAGAACCTGCGGATGAACGGCAGCCGCAACACTAGAAGCAGGGTCACGACCGCCGCATACTCGAGCGGCACCTGGATCGCCCCGCGCAGCTGGAAGATATCGCCCTTCACCGATAGAGCGAAGTGCAAGATGACAATGGGCACGATCAGATAGACGAGTTGATGCAGGCGCTTCCACTTGCGGCCGAGGCGCACCTTCCAGATGTCGAAGGAGGTCATGGCGAGGGGGACGAGCATAAGAAAGGCGAGGGCGCCGAAGATGATGTACCACTTTTCGATCACGGTCTGAACGAAGTAATCCCAGGCGAGGCCGTTCTGGAGGTCGAGGAAGACCAGGATGTGCGAAACCGCGATCATGAAGGCATACAGGCCGAGGGTGCGGCTGCGTTTGAGCGGCTCACGCCAACCTGTGATGTTGCTGATGGGCGTGCAAGCCATTGAAAGGGTCAACAACGCCAGGGCTTCCCGGCCTGTGCGCTGCTGAATAGCCTGCAAGGGGTTGGCGGTAAGGTGATGGGTCAGCAGGTCGAAGAGTAACACGGCGAGGCCCTGCCAGGCATAGACATGGATAGCCAGCTGCACGGGAGTGAAGGGGAGCTGCTTGATGCGGTCGGAGAGAGTCACGGGAAACCTATTTGCCTGAATCACAGGACAATATCATAAACCCCAAATAAAGTCAGCTTCAAATCGCTTATGCAGTAAAGCTTCGGAAGCCTGCGGGACATCCAAAGCCTCGCTGCACAACCATTATTAATACCAGGTTTTCAGATCCATCCCCTGGTAAAGATAGGCCACCTTATCGCCGTAGCCGTTGAACATCAGGGTGGGACGGCGGGTCAATTCGCCGATGCGCCGCTCGGTTGCCTGCGACCAGCGCGGATGCGGCACATTCGGGTTGACGTTGGCATAGAAGCCGTATTCATCCGGCGCAATGTCCTTCCAGAAAGTCTCGGGCTGCGTATCCACCAGCTCGATCTTGACGATGGCCTTGATGCCTTTGAATCCATATTTCCAGGGTACAACCAGTCGGATCGGAGCGCCATCCTGCGGCGGAAGCGGCGCGCCGTACAGGCCGGTGACCAGGAACGCCAGGTCGTTCATGGCCTCGTCCAGTCGCAGACCCTCCAGATAAGGCCACGGATAAAACCCATTGCCCTCGGCCGGAAACTGCGATTTGTCAGTCAAGGTGGTGAACTGCACATACTTGGCCGAGGACGTGGGCTCAACGACTTTCAGCAGGCTGGCAAGCGGGAAACCCTGCCATGGGATGACCATGCTCCAGGCCTCCACGCAGCGCAGACGGTAGATGCGGTCTTCCTGCGGGAACATCTTAAGCAGATCGTCGATGGCAAAGGTCTTCGGGTTGTTGACCATGCCGCTGACCTCGACGCTCCAGGGACGCGATTTGAAATTGACCGACAGCGGAGCCACGGCATCCTTGGCCGTGCTGAACTCATAGTAGTTGTTGTAGTTGGTTATGTCGTCATACGAGTTGAGAGGGTTCCCCAGTTCGTCAGTCTTTCCGGCGTAGGCCGCCACACTCTTCGGATCTGAAGGCGAGGGGCTGCTGCTCGTGGGCGCGCAAGCCGCCAGGAGGGCACTGCCCGTAACGAGGCCTGCGGCCCTCAGGAAATCGCGACGATTGATGTACACCGATTGCGGCGTAATCTCAGAAGGAAGAACGGGAACGGACTTGAAGGGATTATCCATGCAATACCTCTCAAATTAAGAATAGGGTTCGGCCAATAAAGTCTTGATGTTGGCTTCGATCTCATCGTAAGAACCTTCGCCAAAGTGAACATAACGGATATGGCCGCGTTTGTCAATCAGATACAGCGCCGGCCAATACATGTTGTGGTAAGCGTTCCAGGTGGCGCCCTGGTTATCCTGCGCCACCGGGTATTGAATGCCGTCCTGCGCGACAGCCTGCTTCAGGTTGTTCAAGTCCGCTTCGAAGCCAAACTCAGGATAATGATTCCCAATAAGGACGAAACCCTGGTCCTTGTATTTTGCATACCAACCTTTCAAGGAGGGCATCACATGCTGGCAATTGATGCAATCAAACGTCCACATCTCGAGGCCCACGACCTTGCCCCGCAGGTCGGCAAGACGGAGAGGCGCCGGGGTGTTCAACCAGATTGAATTTGTCAGCTCAGGTGCGACTCCAAGGTCGGGCAGGCTGCCGGTAGAGGGGTTTGCCAATGATAAACTCTTGTTCCCGGCGTTGGCCGGGGAGCAACCGACCAAGCCGATCACCAATAAGGCCAATGCGATGCGTTTCATCTTCGGAGTCCTTGACGGCCCAAGGGTACCGGATATTCCTTGCGAAAAACTTACGAGAGGGTGAGAGTATTGTTAAGGCTGGGTGAGCCACATTTCGACCGGCTATGAGGCGCCCGGCCTTTTTGATTTCAGCCGGCTTGGGCGCGGCCGCGCCTGCCGGCCTTTTGTTTTACGACGGGAATCGGAGCGCCTTTCCCAATGTCTTTGAAGGCAGCATTTCCTCCCTGAGCTTTGGCTGCATACAGGGCGCGGTCCGCCGCCTGGAGAACGTTGTCGGCCTTTGGATTGCGGCCGCGAAAATCGGCTACTCCAAGCGAGAGGGTCGGCACGATGGCGTCCTTGCCCTTGAAAAAAGCCAACGCCTGAAATTCAGCTCGAATGTGTTCGGCGCGCTGGGCAGACGTGTCGAAGGTGGTATCGGGCAGCAGGATCACAAACTCCTCGCCGCCAAAACGACACGGGACATCGCTGCCGCGGATGTGCGTGCGGATCATCTCTCCCAGCGACCTCAGCACCCGATCGCCGGCCTTGTGGCCGTAGGTGTCGTTGACCTGCTTGAAGTGGTCGATATCCAACATGATGAGGCTCATCGGAAAGGCTCTGCGCTTTGAGCGGCTTAGCTCGCGTTCGAGGGTCTCGGCCAAATAGCGCCGGTTAAACAAGCCGGTGAGCGGGTCACGAATGGCCTGTTCCTGCAATTCATCGCGCAGGCTGCTGATTTTTCGCAGCTGCCGCTGCAGGCGGGCATTCATTGCCTGCAGCCGTATTTCAGCCCGCTTACGCTCGGTGACGTCGAGCAGTGAAATCAAACGACCGTTTTCGCGGCCGCGGCCGTCACGCAGGGAAACACTGGAAACCTCAAAGAAACGGGAAGGGTGGCTGCTCTCCAGCTCGAAGCTGGATTCGAAATCCTGCGACGGCTCCGCTGCGAGCCGCAGCGCCGGATAAACTTCCCGGATGTCGCGGCCGAATGCAGCTTCGTCGATTTGCATGATTCTCATGGCGGCGAGGTTCACATCGAGGATGCGCCCGCGCATATCGAGCACGAGTACTCCGTTGCTCATTTTCTCGATCAACACACTGCGAGCCACGGGAACAATATCCAAAAAGCGCTGCCGGAACAAGGCATAGGCAAAAATAAGACCCGAAACTGCGAACGAAATCGGCGTGACGACAAGGTCTGCGAACGCGCTTGGAAAGGAGGTGGCATAGACGTTGGCCCCCAACGGCAAAAGGCAACCCAGCAGAATCGTCCCCAGTTGAACCCGAGCGAAAAGCCCCGCCCGCAGAATGGCGCGGATCAACATTACGATCGCAATGAAGATCAGCAGATAATAATATACGGCATTGACCCAAAACCAGGCGCCGCGCTGCCAGGACAAGTCCAGGAAGCTGTTGATGGCAACCACATTGAGCGGGGCATAGTAAAGAAAATAAGATTGGCTGGTCCAGATGACGAACAGCGTAACCACCGGCTCCAGAGCCAGCAACGCGACATTGGTTTTCGTCAGCAGCCTGTCATTGTCGGTGATCTGTGCAACGAACAGCAGGAGGCTAAGAGGAACCGCGATAATGGCAGTATATGCCAGCCTCAACCAGAGAACCTCCACCGCCAATGCTGTCAGCGACCACATCACAGCATAGGCGCCCGCCCAAATGGAAAGCCCCATCAGCAGGACCGCGAGCGGCAAGGCACCCTTCACCCTGGCACGCTGCAGCACCAGGAGAGCCACAGACAGCAGAATCAGTGCTGACAGGAACAACGGCAGTGTGAGAGGGTGGAAGGAGATTTGCATTCGGGGAACCGTGCTTTCGAAAGCTCAAAAAGACAGCGTAATTCCGGGCACGTGCGTCCCATTACCCGGCGCCCGGAGCCAGGCTGGCATATGGCAGATTCGAAAGTCCCGGGAACGCTTATACATCATTGTGTGGAGAAGCACAAGAAACCTTCCGGGACTCGCAAACAAGGTGTAAGGGCCCGGCGGCGCCATGCACCCTTTAGCCCGCGACCAGGATAACTCAGACGATTTCCACATCCGGCAATGTGAGCGTATCCCCTGGTTGGTACACACGGACTTGTCCGCGGCTATACAGCGTGACCTTCCCCGCGCCGTGGATCGTCCAGGCGCCCGAGCGATGCGCCAGCAGGCCGGTCTGCTCGTCTATGCCGAGGAGGGTGACCTGGGGCAATTGCGGCACAAGCTGCTGCGACCAATTCTTCCCAAAGCCGTTGTGGTGCGGCAAGACGCAGGCGTTACGCAAGAGGTTGAGTCCGGGCAGCAATTGGCCTGCCTGTGGATCGTAGTAATGCTCGCACAGGACCATCGCACCGGCGCTGCTCCCGCCAATCACGGATCCCTGCTCGTAGGCCTCGATCACCGCCTGCCAGATGCGGGTGCCGCGCAGCGTCTCGCCGAGGTAATGAGGAAAGCCGCCCAGGATGTAAATGAAGCGCGCCGAGCGCAGGCGGAGCGCCAGGGCAGGATCGTTCGCACTGGACTTGTCGATCACCGGAACCACTTCAACGTTCGTTGCGCCAAGCGAGCGAAACCAGCGCGCCCCGTTACGGCCCGCGCGCTCATGATTCTTGTCGGGTGCGGCGGCCGTCGGCAGGATGGCAATGCGGGCTTCGGGGCCGCCAGCCAGATCCATCGCGTGCCGGTCCGGTTCGGCCATGCCGCCGCCGAATTCGGCGCCGCCCTCAAGCAATAAATAGCCGAAATGTTCGGTTTTCATTCACCTGACGCTTTCGAAAGTGTAAAGGCACGAACAGGACTCAAACACTATAATGTTTTTATCTCCGGGGGCGTCTCAATCCTGGGGAAATCTGACAGAAAGGAGAAACTGCCATGCTATTCTCTCCGAGTGAGAAGGGCCAGGGATTGGTCGAATACGCTTTGATTCTTGTTTTGGTTGCCATTGTTGTCATTGCGGCCCTGATGATACTTGGTCCGCTGATTGGCAACACGTTCAGTACAATAAATAGCAGTCTCAACAGCGTCTAGTTCTTTCGAAGTCTCCAAAGGGTTCTGTCATTCGGCAGAACCCCTTCTTTTTGTTTAACGGGGGTTGTTTATCCAACGTTTTCCGAAGCCGGTAGAAATTCCCGTGCCGATCTAGCGTTTCTCAGCCTGCACCCACATCTGCCTGCCGTCGGTGGATACCTCGATCCAGCCGTTTAGATCAGTCCTCAGGACTGAAAAGCCGGTGAGGGCATCCAGCGTTTCCCGGTCAGGCAAGCCAGACTTATCCCCGGCGGCCACACTTATGACAACGAGCTGGGGGTTCAGATTCGCGATCCATTCAGGAGGCGACAGCTGGGCATAGCCACCCTGAGCTAATGACAGAACATTGACGGTGCCCAGCGCACTTCCATTGTCGAGCTGGCCAAGGGTATCAAAGCTCTCCCCAATCGGCAGCAGGGCGCGGAACGTATTCCATTGGATCAGCAGCGTCGAGCCGGTCGACGACACGTTCAGGACTTTCAGGGTCGCGCCCTCGCCCAGGTCAAGTGTCTGGCCCTCTTCAGCCTGCGTGACGGGAATGGCCTGATCGGCAAGCCATTGCATCACGGCCCGGGAGGAATAGGAGGCCTGCTCGTTGGCCCCCAACAAAACATTCTGAGGCGTAAAGCGAGGCAGCAGCCGCGGCAGGGAGGTGACCTGGTTCTCATCCGTGGAGGCCAGGATCAGCCAATCGAGGCCATGGTCGAGGGGCGATAATCTTCGTCCCAGCTCATCGGAGAGCGCCGAAGCAGAGGGACCGCCATCGATCAAGATATTCCGGCCCAAGGGTGTTTCTATCAGGACCGCATCGGCAGTGCCCACGTTGAGAAACGTAAGGTGCAGCTTGCCGTCGGGGACCGCGCCGACCAGACGCCAGATAAACAACGTGCAGATGAACAGCGCGGTCAGGAGCGTTGCGGTGGGAAGATAACGAAATCGTTCACGGAGGGAATCGAAGAATTGCCTGATACGGGAGCCGCCGAAGGTCACGCTGAGAAGCACCCCATAAAATAGAATAACGAAAGCCAGTGAGAAGCCGCCGAGATAGATCACGCCGTGGGGAACCGAGTTCGAATAACTCAACCATGCGGATCGTGTAGGCGGTCAGAGGCCAGGCGATCCAGGCGACAAGTTGTCCGAGCGGGTAGAGTATCAGGCTCATGAAAACCGCCAGGCCGCCAAGGACCATCACCGCGGGCTGAGCGGGGAGGATGAACGGGTTAGCGGCGAATGAAACCAGCGAAATCTGCCTGAATTGATAGGCCATGATCGGCAGAGTGGTGAGCTGCGCTGCAAACGTGAGGAGCACGAATTCAGCCAGCAGCGCGGTGAGCTTTTCGGCGTTCGATGGCGGCAAATAGCGACTGATGAATTTCTCCGCGGCTTTCTGAAACGGCTCACCGTACAGAATCAAACCAAGCGTTGCGAAAAATGAAAGCTGGAAGCCAACGTCCCACAGGACTTGCGGATTCCATATCGCCATTAACGCGGCGACGACAGCCAGCGTATTGAGGCCCTGTTGGCGGCGTCCCACTTGCGCGGCAAACAGCGAAATGGTCCCCATGAGGGCGGCCCGCACAACGGAGGCGTTGGCGCCGACCAGGAAGGTGTAGAAGGCGATGCCCAGCACGGCCGCGACCGCGCCTCGCCGCGGTCCCAGCACACGGCTGAAGAGAGCAATGAAGATCCCGGCGATGATGGTTATGTTGAATCCAGAGATGGCGATGATATGCGACGTGCCGGTATCGTTGAACGCCTGCTGAAGCTGCGCCGGCAGGCCCGAGTCCACGCCCAACAGGATGCCCGCCAGCAGCGAGGCCTCGGGATCCAAAAACAGGCGATAGACGTTGGCAAGCGATTTGTCCTTGAGCCCATAGACCGCAGCGAGGATGGGATTCCCCTCGTTCCCCGGCAGGAGCGTCGCTTCGGCGTCCGGCATGTAGCTGCGGACGCCCTGACGCGCCAGGTAATCGCGGTAGGAGAAATCCTCGTCTTCAGGCGGGGTTTCAAGCAGGCCGCGAACCCGGACCACATCTCCATATTGAAATTCTTGATTGGCAGGAATGCGAGCCAGCAACAGGCCGTTCACCTTGAATTGATCGAGGCCGGTATCCACCTGCTGCACGCTAAGACGCAGGTTGGTGTAAGTATCCCGGTAGTCGGGCGGCTCGACCAACGTGCCCGTGACCATCAAATCGTAGGTACGGTCATTGAACCAGTCGATCTGAGAGACGGTGTGTGCGGGCACCGTGGACTGTAGCCGGGCTGCACCCAGGAAAAGAATAACCAGCGCGGCACCGAAAAGCAGGATCGTTGCGCGAGAGAGACCGAAGTTGAGGATTGGCAGCTTGAAGTTAGAAGGAATACCGGTCAAACGGCTGACCAAGATAGTCACGATGAGGGCAAGGAGAGCGAGGATCAGCCACGCATAGAGGGGCAGACTGACGAGCCTGGAGAGCACGATACCGGCAACAAATGCCAGTGAAAGCCAAAACAATGGCATGAGAGGATTGTACAATAAAACCCCAGCATGGGCGGGCGAAGAACTCGAAGCAAGATCGACCGAACGGGAAGCTCCTGCGGCCGATAGCAGACCGATGATGCATGAATCGGCTTGAAGGGCGGGTCATTCGCAGCCGTTATAATGAAACCGATGTTAAATGGTGAACTGATCCTAGTCACAGGCGCGACGGGTTATGTCGGCGGGAGGCTGGTCCCGCGGCTTGTGGATGCAGGCTACCGCGTGCGCTGCCTGGTGCGTGACGCTTCACGCCTGCAAGGCCGCCCCTGGTTGGACCGCGTTGAGGTCACTACCGGAGATGCGCTCGATCCGGCCTCGCTGGCAAAGGCTTTCAGGGATGTAACCGGCGCGTACTATTTGATCCATGGAATGAAAGGGGGCAAAGGGGATGCCGAACGAGACTTGCAGGCAGCGCACAACTTCATCGACGCCGCCGAAGGACAAGGAATACGGCGAATAATCTACCTCGGCGAACTCGTAGACCCGACCGCCAACCTTTCCCCTTACCTTCGCTCACGTCACGAGACCGGATACATTCTGCGACAAAGCCACGTGCCGGTGACGGAATTCCGGGCCGGCATGATCGTCGGGTCTGGCAGCGTATTGTTCGAGATGATCCGTTACCTGGCCGAACGAGAACCTGTCTACCTTTGCCCGGCATGGTTCTTCTCGACCGCACAGCCGATTGCAATCCGCGATGTGCTGGCCTATCTCATTGCGGCGCTCGATGCCTCCGAGGCCATCGGGAAACTGATCGAGATTGGCGGGCCGACCCGCCTGAGCTACGCGGAGATGCTCCTGGGGTACGCCGAGGAGCGAAACCTAAAGCGCGTGCTCATCCGGACGCCATTCTACGCGCCGCGTCTCTCGGCCTATTGGGTGCACATGGTTACGCCCATCCACTGGCGGGCCGTGCTGCCATTAATCGAGGGCCTGCGCGCCAGCCTGATCCTCCATGATGACACGGCGAGAACACTTTTCCCGCAGATTCAGCCAATCGACTTTCAGACCGCCGTGCACCTGGCATTGGGGCGCATTCAGCGCGACAACGTCGAAACCTCCTGGTCGGATGCGCTGGTCACCGCGCAGGGAGACATCCAGCCTTATACCTTCAGAGTCGAGGAAGGCATGATGTTCGAACGGCGCACGCTCCGGCTGGATGTGCCGGCGGCCGCCGTATTCCAAGCCTATACCGGCGTGGGTGGGACGCGCGGCTGGTTGTATATGGATTGGGCGTGGGCGCTGCGGGGCTGGATGGATAAAGCGATAGGCGGCGTGGGCATCCGGCGCGGCCGCCGCCATCCGGATGATATCCGCCCAGGCGAGTCGCTGGATTTCTGGCGCGTGGAGGCTGTTGAAAAGGACCGTCTTCTGCGGCTGCGCGCCGAGATGAAGGTGCCGGGAAAGGCCTGGCTGCAATTTGAATCAACTCCGCAGGAAGACGGAAAGACGCTTCTTAGCGAAACCGCGTACTTTGCGCCAAGAGGCTTCTGGGGATTTGTTTACTGGTACGCGATGTGGCCGTTTCATGCCTTCCTGTTCGACGGTCTTATCCGCCGGCTGGCGGGCCGGGCACGGCTGCTCGCAAGAATTTATTCGTAGCATTCAGCTCCCTAATGGCCCCGCTTATTCTGGTTACCGGTGCAAACGGGTATATCGCGAGCAGGCTCATCCCGCGGCTTCTGGAACGGGGCTACCGGGTGCGTGCCCTCGCCCGGCAGCCCGAGCGACTGGAGGGCCGTGCCTGGCTCACGAGTGTGGAAGTGATTCAAGGCGACGTGACGCAGCCTGAAGGCCTTGCAGCGGCGTTGAGAGGCGTGCACACCGCCTACTATCTGATCCACAGCATGACGAGCGGCCGAGGCTACCCGCGGGTGGAAACCGAGGCTGCGAGGCGGTTTGTCTCAGCGGCAGAAGCTGCAGGCGTGGAGCACGTCATCTATCTTGGAGGCCTGGCCGACCCCAATGCAAAAAACATCGCGCGGCACATGCGTTCACGCATCGAGACCGGCCGGGTATTGAGGGAGGGCCGCATTCCCATTACGGAGTTTCGCGCGGGCGTGATCGTGGGACCCGGAAGCATCTCTTTTGAAATGCTCCGGTATCTGACAGAATGGTGCCCGGTGCTGCCCGGCCCGAACTGGCTGCGCAATAAAGTCCAGCCGGTTGCAGCCAGCAATGTGATCGATTATCTGGTTGCGGCGCTCGACCGCCCGCAGGCCCGCGGCGGCATCTACGAAATGGGCGGGCCCGACGTGATGTCTTATTCCGATACCATGCTGAACTACGCAAGGCTGCGCGGCCTGGAACGCCTGCTCTTTACGCTCCCCGGGCTTCCAGTCTGGCTGATGGCCCGCCTGGTGTCCTGGCTGGCACCCGTGCCCTACGACATCGCCGCTCCGCTGGTCGGGGGCCTGCAATCCGATTCCATTGTGCTGGATGATTCCGCGCGACGTTTCTTTCCGGACGTCGACTTGATTCCGTATTATCGTGCCGTGAGGGATTCTCTGCGTGATCTTATCCCCTCACGGCTGGAACGCGTGTGGGAAGGCCTTGGCCGCGACACCGTGAGCATCAAACACGAAGGTTTCCTGGTGGATTATCGCCGGGTGGAGGTGCGGGCCGCAGCGGCGGAGGTCTACCCCATCCTCACATCCATGGGCGGCCAAAACGGCTGGCCTTATGCAAACTGGCTCTGGTCCCTGCGAGGCTGGATCGACAGGCAAATCCCACGAGGCAAGCGTGCACGGCACAGCGAGGGAAGGAGCAGTTCGCGGGCTTTGGGCGGGAGCGGTGAAAACCCGGGCGTTGGAGATATCATTGACTACTATGTGGTCGAGGCACTCGAGCCCAACTCCATGATGCGACTCAAGTCAACGTTGCGCGCGCCGGGGGAAGGCTGGATAGAATGGCGCGTGGATGCATCGGCGACGATCAGGCCCCGCGACGGAAGAGCGGGTACGGTATTGACGCAGACGGCCTTCTTCGCACCGCGCGGCCTGCCCGGCTTTCTTTACTGGTATGTGCTGGCTCCCGTGCATCGTCTCGTTTTTCGCGGCCTCATCCGCGCCATCAAGCAGCGCAGCGAGACGCCATGAAGATCGTCCTGGTCGTACTTGCCTGTCTGCTCTTTCTATTTGCGCTGGCCCGCCTGCCAGTGCCCATCCCCCCATACCTGGATTTTCAGGTAATCTATCACGCGGACGTGGGCCTATTGCGCGGCATTCCTGTTTACGACCATGCAGGGCAGGTAAACATGATCGCGGGCTTCGCGAACGTGCCGCCAGGACAAGTCTACGTGCTGCCGTTTCCGTATCCGCCGTGGTACGCGTTAAGCATGCTCTGGGTGGCTCTGCTTCCGATCGAACTGGCAGCGCGTATATGGTTCGGGCTAAACCTCATCATGCTGTTGCTGTCCACGTGGCTGGTCACCGACGGATGGCCGGCTGTCAGGCGCCTCGGCTCCTTCTTCTTCGCCATCCTGTTCGCGCCGGTATTGGGCAGCCTTTTTGTCGGACAGTACACCTATCCGATATTGCTGGGCGCTGCATTGTTGACCTACGCATTGCGGCACGAGCGCGTGATCCTGACGGCTCTGGCGGCCGCGCTGCTCACGTTCAAGCCGCACCTGGGCGCATTGATACTCCTGATCATGATGACTTATCTTTGGCTTCGAAATGATCCGTTCGGACGCAAGGCGCTTATCGCCGTCGCAATTACCGGCCTGCTATTGTTCGCCGTCGGCTTCCTCGCCTCGCCGCTTTGGCCGCTGGAATACTTCCATTCTCTGACCGGATTCAAGGACGTTTCACAATGCCATCAATGCAACAGCGCCTCGATGGCGCTCGCCGGGCTGGTGGGCGGCGGCCTCCACCGCGCTGTGTGGTTTGCCGCCGTATTCCTGATACTGCTCGCCGGCTGGCTCACGTGGAAATGGCGGAGGCTGGCGCGGCGAACGAGCTGGCTGGTCAGCGCGGCTGTGCTCATCACCCTGGTGATCAGCCCTTACTTGCAGAACTATGATTACATCCTGTTGCTGATTCCGTTCTTTGTGCTGGCGGGCAAGGCACGCGGCCTCGAATGGCTTGTCCTGGCGCTGGCCTACGTTGTTCCGGTGATCGGCTTCGGTTTCTTCGGTGCAGCAGGAGATGTCTCGCTCGTTTTCTCAGCGCTGCTCCTGTCTGTGCTGCTCGCGCGCCCCGTCCAGCTTGACGCGGCCACTTTCGCGGCATAAAATGGCTTCAGAATAGAATATGGCCAGGAAGCGGCGAAGCCGGTGCGAATCCGGCGCTGTGCCGCAACTGTAAGTGCAGGATTGGATAACTCGAGAAAAGAGAACAGAGATTGGTACTGCTCTCAGCTCTCTAATATCTGATCTCTGCCACGAGTTAGGTCGCCCGCTCCGGCCCATTCATCTACGTCCTCGGAGCAGGGAAGGGATGAACATGATTAACTCTGAAATTAATCTGACGCGGATTTGAAAAGGGAAAGCGCCAATTCCAGCCGAAGATCGGCAGGAATTGGCGAAGAACGCCATGCAGAAGGAGCACCTGCACCTTCGGAAACATGGACAGGGCGGGGGTGGAGCACCCCGCCCTGTCCATGTTTTCGGCGACTTCCTGAATTAGGATATGGCAAACATGAGATTCGGGATGAGTCATGTTTCTCGCCTCTCGACTCCCATCGGACAGCCGAGAGGTTTGTTTTTGAGGAGAAGCCATGCAGTTGCCCAGCATTCCCGATTTTGACGTGAAAAGCGCCGAACAGGCGCAGCTAAGACAAAACACGCTCACCAAGCCCGCGGGCAGTCTTGGGCGCCTGGAGACGTTGTCGATCCAACTGGCGGGCATGCGAGGCCAGCCGCGTCCGTCTTTTCCAAGAAAGGCCGTAATCGTAATGGCCGGCGATCATGGCGTGACCGCGGAAGGGGTCAGCGCCTATCCGGCGAGCGTCACAGAGCAGATGGTGCTCAATTTTCTGCACGGGGGCGCGGCCATCAATGTACTCGCCCGGCAGGCCGGGGCGCGAGTGACCGTGGTGGATATGGGCGTGGCTGCCAATCTTGACCCCGCACCCGGCCTGGTGATTTACAAGATCGCCAACGGAACGCAAAATATGTTCAAGGGCCCGGCGATGAGCCGGGCGCAGGCAGAGCAATCGATCCAGGCGGGAGTCGAGATAGTGGAGGCCGAGATATCGAAGGGCCTTGACCTGGTGGCCACGGGCGAGATGGGGATCGGCAACACGACACCTTCATCGGCGATCACCGCCATATTTACCGAGCTAGCGCCGGGCAAGGTAACCGGCCGCGGCACGGGTGTAGATGAAGCCGGCTTCCGGCGCAAAGTTGAAGTTATTGAGGAGGCGCTTCGAGTTAATCACCCGGACCGGAAGGATCCCGTAGATGTCCTCAGCAAAGTCGGAGGCTTCGAGATCGGCGGCCTGGCCGGAGTGATATTGGGGGCGGCCGCACACCGCGTTCCGGTCATCCTGGATGGGTTCATATCCGGCGCGGCCGCGCTGCTGGCTGTGGAACTATCGGCGCGGGTCAAGCCCTTTCTAGTAGCTTCACACCTTTCAGTCGAAGCCGGCCATCGCGCGATCCTGGAGCATTTGGGACTCAAAGCGCTTCTGGAGCTCGATATGCGACTCGGGGAGGGGACAGGCGCCGTGCTGGCATTCCATCTGGCAGATGCCGCCGTGAAGACCTTGAACGAAATGGCAACCTTCTCGGAGGCAGGCGTAAGCGAGAAAGAATGAAACGCTTCTGGACAGCGCTCGGCTTCCTGACCGTGCTTCCATTGCCGCCACGTGAAGCCATGAGCCTGGATGAACTTGGAAAAGCGGCGGTCTGGTTTCCATTCATCGGCGCCCTGATCGGAGGGCTGGTCGCTTTGGTCAATCTGGGCGCGGTCAGATTCTTTTCCTCGCTGATAAGCGCGGTCTTGAGCGTAGCCGTATGGACTACCTTAACCGGCGGCCTGCACCTCGACGGCCTTGCAGATTCTTTTGACGGGCTGTTGAGCAGCTCTTCGCCGGAACGCAGATTGGAAATAATGAAGGATCCGCGCCTGGGGACCTTCGGAGCGGTGAGCTTGATCTTGACGATGCTCCTTAAGATTGCTGCCGTAGCCGCATTGTCCAGCCCACTGACCTGGATTGCCCTACCCCTGGCGGCATCCGCGGCGCGCTGGCTGTTGCTCTGGGCTGCGCGCCAGCCGACAGCCCGGCCGGGGGGAATGGGAGCCATCTTCCAGCAGGGAATCAAACCCTCAGATCTGATTGTCTCGGCCATCCTGCCCGTCCTCCTGGTGATCCTGGGCGGAGGCCGCGGTTTGGCTGCGCTTGTCCTGGGGAGCCTGGCAGCGCTGGGGATTTTTTCCTGGGCGCGCCGCCGGCTAGGCGGCGTGACGGGCGACATCCTGGGTCTAACCGTGGAGATAGTCGAGGTGGGGATCTTGCTGGTCTTTGCGGCTCAGGTCTAAGAAAGGGCCGGAGGCATATGCGGAAATTTGATCTCGGCGATTATCCCCCGCCGTTCAGCCTGGGCACAACTTCCTATATTATTCCGGACGAGATCCTTCCCAATGTTCGCTACCTGGCTGACAAAGTAAGTGATGTTGAGCTGGTGCTGTTCGAAGTGGATGATGGGCCGAACAACCTTCCCAACGCGGCCGCGCTGCAAGAATTGGGCCGGTTGAGCCGGGAGCATGCCATGAGCTATACGGTGCATCTGCCGCTCGACCTGCACCTGGGAGCAGATGGAGGCGAAGCCGACGTATCTCTTCGTAAAGCACGAGCCGTCATCGAACTCACCCGGGAATTATCGCCTCAGGCTTATGTGGTGCATCTGGATGGACGAGAGGTAAAAGAAAATAACAACCCCGCCGACCTTAACAAATGGACGGAGCAGGCCTGCCGCTCGCTCGAAATCGCCGGAGGGTGGGCGGGCGGTCCGCAGCTCCTGGCAGTCGAAAACCTCGAGGGCTATCCACCCGAATTCTGGGGTCCGGTCCTGGAGCGCATACCCGCCAGCCGCTGCGTGGACATCGGACACCTGTGGCTGGACCGGCATGATCCGCTGCCATTCCTGGAAAGATGGCTCCCGCGCGTGCGCGTGATCCATATCCATGGCATCGGCGAGCGGGACCATGCTTCGTTGTCCCGAGTAGCCGCTGCCGAACTGGATCGCGTGATGCGACTGCTGCTGGAGCAACGATATGGAGGAATCCTGACTATGGAGGTTTTCAACGAAGCAGATTTCCTGACCTCCCGCGCGGCGCTGGCAGACAGCCTTGAGAGAGTGCAACAGGAGAGAACATGAGCCGATCGCTTACGTTGATTCTGGGCGGCGCCCGGAGCGGAAAATCAGCTTATGCCCAGTCCCTCGTGGGTCGAGGTGGTGAAGACGTCCTTTTTGTTGCCACGGCCACGGCGTTGGACGATGAAATGCAGCAGCGCATTGCGGCTCACCGTGCGAACCGTCCTGCAAATTGGAGAACACTGGAAACGCCCAAGCAGGTCGGCCAGGCGATACGCGCGGCATCGCCTACCGCCTGGGTCTTGCTGGATTGCATGACCCTGCTCGTCAGCAACATCATGGCGGGGACCGACGAGCACGTTATCGAAAGCGATTATCAGGATGCACTGGAGGCCGAACTCGAGAGTTTACTGGAGGCCTATGCAAACAGTCAGGCAAAGTGGGTGATTGTTTCAAACGAGGTGGGCCTGGGGCTGGTACCAGCCTACCCGCTGGGACGTTTCTACCGGGATGAATTGGGCCGCATCAACCAGCGTCTGGCGCAAAAGGCCGATGTGGTCCTATTCATGGTGGCGGGCTTGCCCATGACCGTTAAGGGCCAGCCCTCCAGGTGAAGCACATTGACGTTTCAGCAGGGCGGGAATAGAATCAATTCACAACTGAATATCGGTCAGGGCGCCTCGTCCCCCGGATGGGGAGGCTTAAAGGCGAAGCCGGTGCAAGTCCGGCACTGTCCCGCAACTGTAAGTGAGAGAATTAGATAATTAGTGAACAGAGATTCGTACAGTTCTCTATTCCCTGCTCCCTAATATCTAATCTCTTTCGCAAGTCAGGTCGCACACCCTGATTGGTTCGCCACACTCCCGCGGAAAGGAGGTGGGTGACGGCTTTTCCAATTGCCTCTCCAACCTCCCCAGTCCTGCGCTGGGGAGGTTTTTTCTACGAAGGAGAAGATAATGCTGCGGAAGATCATGATCTGCATACTGCCATTCGGCCTGCTGCTGGCGGCATGCGCCCCCACAACGACGGGCACGCCTGCGCCCGCCCTGACACTGCCAGCGGTCACTGCGACCGAAGCGATCGCAACCCAGGCCGCACCGGCAGTCACCGGAACGCCCGGACCCATCACGCTTACCGATGGATTGGGTCGTACGGTAACGCTTGCGTCGCCCGCACAGCGGGTCGTCTCGCTGGCACCGTCCAATACAGAGATCCTGTTCGCGATCAGCGCAGGTTCGCAGGTCGTGGGCCGCGACGATCTTTCGGATTACCCGCAACAGGTCGCGGGCCTTCAAAGCGTGGGCGGCTCCATGGGTAATTTCAGCACGGAAGCCATTGTGGCGCTCAAACCCGACCTGGTGCTGGCCGCCGAAATCAATACGCCCGAACTGGTGAAGTCCCTGGAAGACCTGGGGCTGACCGTCTATGACCTGAAGAACCCAACCACGTTGGATGCCATGTATGGCAATCTCGAAACCGTGGCGGAGCTGACCGGCCATGAGGCTGAAACCCAGGCATTGATCCAATCGCTGAAGAGGCGCGTCGCCGCGGTGGATGCCAAGGTCGAAAATGCAACCACGAGACCGACCGTGTTCTATGAACTGGATGCCACCGACCCCACCAAACCCTATACTGCCGGGCCCGGAACGTTCATCGATCTGCTGATCCAACGCGCAGGCGGCGTAAATGTGGCCGGGACTTTGAAGGATCCGTATCCACAGTTAAGCCTGGAGCAGCTGGTTGCCTTGAACCCGAGCGTCATTGTGTTGAGCGACTCGGCGTACGGCGTGTCGCCCGAAACCGTTGCGGCACGTCCCGGCTGGAACACGGTGGAGGCGGTCAAGAATGCACGGGTCTATCCGTTTGACTATCACCTGCTCAGCATTCCCGGGCCGCGGCTGGTGGATGGGCTGGAGCAACTGGCCAAGCTGCTGCACCCGGAGCTCTTCAAATGAGACTATCGGCATTGTATGTATCTACGCCCAGCGGCCCATCCCCCACGGGGGAGGGGAGATTCCGAATTTTAGACATGGACGGGAGAACATCACGCATATCTAAAATTCGGGGACTCCATGAAAGCGTGAGCAGAAACCTGTAGACCATGCGCCTCTCACCGTTTCTCTTGTCTTTGCTCTTGCTCCTGCTGGCCCTGCTGATGAGCGTGGCCGTCGGTTCCGTGTTCCTGACTCCCGCCCAACTCTGGGCCGCGTTGACCGGCCACGGCACGGAGACTGCCACCGCCATCATCTGGGCAATCCGCCTGCCGCGCACCGTGCTGGTGGCATTGACCGGCATGGCGCTCAGCGGAAGCGGCGCGGCCTTTCAGGGACTGTTTCGCAACCCGCTGGCGGATCCGTTCCTAATCGGCGTGGCATCCGGAGCGGGATTGGGCGCCGTGATCGCCATGAGCATTCAATGGCCGTATACCTTCTGGGGATTATTAGCCGTCCCGATGGCGGCGTTCATTGCAGCCCTGGTCACGGTGTTCATCGTTTATACGCTCGCACGCCTGGGAAAGACTGTTCCAACCACGAGCCTGATCCTGGCGGGCGTTGCGGTGTCTTCCTTTGCCACCTCGGTGACATCGTTCCTGATGCTGCGCTCGACTGCTGAAGTCCGCCGCGCACTCGGGTGGCTGCTGGGTGGGGCGAGCCAATCCGGCTGGACGGCCATCCTGGCGATCGTCCCATATCTATTGGTGGGCCTGGGCATTTTGCTTGTGAGCGGTAATGCCCTGAACCTGCTGCAATTTGGCGACGAGCAGGCGCAGCAACTCGGCTTGAACGTTACGCGCTCGAAGACCATTTTGCTTATCGCGGCGTCGCTGGCGACGGCCGCGGCCGTGGCGTTCTCCGGCATCATTGGATTCGTGGGCCTGGTCGTGCCGCACATTATGCGCCTGTGGTTCGGGGCAGACTACCGACGATTGGTCCTGCTCTCCATCGTCAGCGGAGGCACGGCGCTGATCATTGCGGACGTGATCGCCCGCGTGGTCATCGCACCGGAGGAGATTCCGGTTGGCATTGTAACGGCCCTGGTGGGCGCGCCGTTCTTTCTATGGGTGCTGCGGCGGTCGAAGAACCAGGGATATTGGTAAGTGCTGATCGACGATTGATGGTTGATTTCAAGGAGTCAAGAAATTGGAAAGAGTGCTCGTATCGTGGAGCGGCGGCAAAGACAGCGCCATGGCGTTGTACGAAATTTTGAAGGGCGGGCAGTATGAGGTGGCTGCCCTGCTTACCACCGTGACAAAAGACTATGACCGCATCAGCATGCACGGCGTGCGAAGGACTCTGCTGGAAGGACAGGCGGCCTCCCTGGGGCTGCACCTGGACGAAATCTGGATATCGAAGCAATCATCGAACGATGAATATGAATCAAAAATGGCGGAGGTGCTGAAGGGATACATGGAGACAGGCGTCGTATCGGTCGTCTTCGGCGATATCTTTCTTGAAGACCTAAGAGCAGATCGCGAGAAGAACCTGGCCGTATTAGGGATGAAAGGCGTCTTTCCGCTGTGGAAAAGAGACAGCGCCGAGCTGATGCGGTCCTTCATCGACCTGGGATTCAAGGCGGTGACCGTCTGCGTGGATACCCGGGCCCTCGACGGGCGATTCGTCGGCAGAAGTATCGATGAGCAGTTCATGGCCGACCTGCCGAAGGAAGTGGACGTGTGCGGAGAGAATGGAGAGTTTCATTCCTTCGTGTACGACGGCCCATTATTTAGAAGCAGGATCGCACACGAGCTGGGCGAGGTCCTGCTGCGAGACAATCGTTTCTACTATTGTGACCTGATCCCGGTGAAGTGATGTTGAAGCAGCTGCATGGACCCTCCGCCGACGCTTTCACCCTTGGGCTGGAGAAATTCAAACATGATTCACCCAGAATCCAAGCTTCGAGCTGAAGATTGCATATTCCCCATCCCCCCGCCCCATTCCCCAGGGGAAGGGGAAATTAGATGGCGAAAAAGGAGAACGCTGGCGGCGTTTTATCCGCCAGCGTGCTCCTTTTTCGCAGAATTTTAAATTCGGGGCGAGTTATGTCTCGACACTTTATTTCCAGAAATGTGAGTAGATAGATGCTGAAAATCGAGCACATGAGCGTTTCTTACGGTTCCCGCCGCGTGTTGGAGGACGTTTCGCTAAACGTCGAGAGCGGCGAGGTCGCGGCGTTGATCGGGCCGAACGGGGCAGGCAAGTCCACGCTGATACGGGCGGTAAGCGGGGTCATTCCCATCCAAAGCGGAGCCGTGCGAACGAACGGTGACAACTTCGGGTCGCTCTCGCCGGTAAACCGCGCAAAGTACATGGCGGTGGTGCCTCAGGCCGTGTCACTGCCGCCAGCTTTTACCGTTTGGGAAACCGTGCTGTTTGGACGAACGCCCTACCTGGGGTTTCTTGGACAGCCCTCTCGCAAGGATGAGGAACTTGCCCGCCGCGCCCTGGAGCGCGTTAGCGCGGGGACTTTGGCCGGTCGCCGGGTGGGAGAGCTTTCAGGCGGGGAGCAACAGCGGGTGCTGCTGGCCCGTGCGCTGTGCCAGTCCACACCGATCCTGCTGCTCGATGAACCGACCGCACATCTGGATCTGCAATACCAGGTGAGCCTGCTGGAGATCGTCAGCGAACTGGCGCATCGGGACAAGTTGGCGGTCCTGATCGCCCTTCACGATCTGAATCTGGCCGCCCGATACGCAGACCATATTGCATTGATGGTGGCCGGTGAAATCAAGGCTCTGGGAAAAGCCAGCGACGTGCTGCGCGCGGACGTAATCGGAGCGGCATATTGCCTGCCGGTGCAGGTAGTGAAACATCCATTCCTGGATATTCCGCTGGTGCTGCCAGGCCCAGGGAAACAAGAGGGGATTGTAGATTGCTGATCTTTGATTGGTGATTGAGCCGTCTTGGGAAGCGCATGCAAACTTGATTAACCCCGAAATTAATCTGTCGCAAATTTGAAAAGCGCGACAGCGCCAATTCCAGCCGAAGATCGGCTGGAATTGGCGAAGAACACCGTGCAGAAGGAGCACCTGCACCTTCGGAAAATGGACAGGGCGGGGGTGGATCGCCCCGCCCTGTCCATTTTTTCGGTGACTTTCTGAATTAGGATATGGCAAATATGAGATTCGGGGTGAGTCATGTTTGCAAGTCAAATGAAATTCGAACTGTGCAGTCTACGTTTTTGGCGAATCCTGGCCGGGAGGATCGTCCTTCGGTTCGGGCTTCTTTTCCTCATCTTTCCCCGACAAACCTTCGCGGAAGTTTCGGATACCTTTCCCGAGTTCCCCCGCAACCTGTCCCAGACGACCGGGGCCGAAAAGCAGAACTACAATCACGAGGATGATGATCAGTTCAGGTGCACCGATATCCATAGGAAGTCCTTGTCTTTAATCTACTACAACCGCCGGGAAACGGCTATCCGCCGGACCCGCTTCCTAATCATGTTCTAACCTGATGCCCACCCCGCCGCCGATGGCCCAATTTGCCATCGCGGACGAGGCGCTATAATTCATCGAACGTGTGTAGCAAATGGCGGCGGTCCGAGGCTGCGACCGTGCGTGAGGGTCCTGCCGGGGCGGCAGAAAAAAATTGGAGAAGGAGAATACCGTGAATTCCAATGTTGAAGAAGCGCGGCGCCAAACGCAGATGCTGCTGGAACAGACGAGAAGTGAGACGCGGTCGGCGCTTGCCGGCCTGGATCCGGAGCGGGTGGTTCACGACGATGAACGGGCGTGGCGCGTGAGGGACATCGTGGGGCATCTTGGGGTATGGAATGGCGAGGCAGCCCGGTCACTAGACGCACACGCCAAGGGCGAGGAATATATATGCATTCCTTCGAATGATTATTATGAATACAATGGCCCAGCCGCCGATGAAAGAAGCACCTGGACCCTGGAGCGGGTTTGGGCGGAATATGAGGCCTCCCACGATAAGCTGAAATCAGTCGTAGAGACGATGCCCGCCGAGAAGTGGGACGGCGAAATGCTGTATCCGTGGAATGAGCGAGGGACGGTCGAGAAGTTGATCAAAAGGATGATGAAACATGAGAAGACCGATCACTGCGATCCGGTCTTGAAAGCGGTTGGAAAATAACGAGAGGCAGGATTGCTTCCAAGTAGCACACTCTCGAGCAAAAGAAAGGGCTTCAAAAGACGGTGGTCGGGGTGTCTGTTCCCCGATCACCGTCTTTTAAGAGTAGTGTTGCAACCTGCCAAGCGGATCTTTCTGCTAGTCGTACCAATCCGCCCGGGTCCAAGGCAGCCCGCTGCGACCGTGCCCGTCGGGTTTGGCGAGCAAAGCCTGATAGAGGTTAAGCCGTCCGTCCGAAAAGCCGTAGGCCGAACCGGACATGAACAGCCGCCAGACACGATAGGTGGGCTCATCCACGAAGCGCAGGGCCGCATCGTGATGCTCTTCGAGGCGGTGAACCCAATGTCGCAGAGTGAGGGCGTAATGCTCGCGCAGGCTCTCCACATCTCGAACTTCAAAGCCGGACGCCTCTGCAGCATGCAGGGTAATGTTGATGGGCACAAGCTCGCCGTCGGGGAAAACGTAGGTGTTGGAGAAGGTCGCGCCGGTCTGAGGTTTGTCGGTGGCGCGGCTGGCAATGCCGTGATTCAGGAAGACGCCGCCGGGCTTCAACAACCGCCAGGCCTGAGCGAAGTAAGGCGGCAATTTGGCGGCGCCCACGTGTTCGAACATCCCAACGCTTACCAGAGCATCGTAGCCTTGCGAATCATCCGCCGGGAGCTGGCGATAGTCGCGGACGTCGACGCGACAGCGGTCCGACAGGCCCGCTGAGACAATGCGCCCGTTTGCCAGATCGGCCTGCGGCTGACTTAGCGTGATGCCGGCGGCGTCCACGCCGTAATGCTGCGCGGCATAGATCACCAGTCCGCCCCAGCCGCAACCGATATCCAACAGGCGCTGACCCGGCTTGAGGCGCAACTTGCGACAGATGATGTCCAACTTCTGTTCCTGGGCAGCATCCAGATCGTCGTCGGACGAATGGAAGTAGGCGCAGGAATAGACCATGCGCCGGTCAAGCCACAGCGAGTAAAAATCATTCGACACATTGTAGTGATAGGTGACGGCCTGCCGGTCGCGCTCCACGGAATGGATGCGTCCTCTCAAGCGGGCCGGGCCGCGCGAGACCTGCCGCGTGCGATCAGAGGCAGGCAGACGCGTCAGCTCGCTGCCGGCATGCAGTTTCTTGCGCCAATCCAGTCCCGAAGCGGTGAGGGCATCCGCCAGGCCGAAGACAGATTCGATATTCCCTTCGATGTCGAAGTCGTCGTATAGATAGGCTTCAGCCAGCCCGACCTCGGTCCCGGGCAGGAGCATGGCGCGCAACGCGCCAGGGTGTTTGAGGACCAACACCGCCGGACGGGGAGAGTCATCGGGCCAACGTGTGCCGTCCCACAAGCGGACACCCACGTGTTTCGCGCCGTCGCCCTTGAACAATGAATCCAGGAGGTCCAGCGTAAGGCGGACTGCCTGGTCAGCAACAACATTCGTAGCCATTGGAGGACTCCTTTCAAGTCATTAGCTGTATGCCATTGCAGACATGCATGGGTCAGCACTCAAGCAGACCATGAATCTTCATATTTATTCTACTACTCAGAAGATGAGGGCGCGGCGAGGCCGGGAGCTTCCTGCGCCGTTGAAGCCTGTCTTGAAGCCTGCCGACGGCTAGACTACTGCCCAGCACATTGGATGTGTTTGGAAATCATCCAGTGACTGCCAACCCTGCAGTCCTGGTATACGCGCAGTGCCCGGAGCGGGGTATGATTAGGCGATGCAATATCCGCGGAGAACGTAAATGAAGGTCGATTTCAAGGCACGGACGCCGGAAAGTGGGTGTATTCGCGTAACCTCGAGCGGAATCCCCGTGTCCGATCAAGCCCTTTACGAAGGCGGCTCATTATGGAGCAGCAAGGAGGCGCCTCGATGAAAACCGCAACGCGCAAGGCCAAACCCATCAAACGAAAAAACATCCTCCCATCGCAGACGAGCTCAAAATCGGCCGGATCAAAGCCTGCCAGGGCAAGAGTAGCTGCGGGTGTTAAACCCATTCGGTCAGATATCAGCAAGCGGCGGGCAACTGAGGATCAGGTGCAGCGACTCGAGCAGCGCTTTCGGGCGCTCATCGAAAACAGCCCGGACGGCATTACCCTGCTGGATGCGCACGGAAAGGTGATCTATGACAGCCCGGCGGCTCCGGGGATGTTCGGTTACGGCCCGGAGGACTGGCTGGGCAAGGATGTATTCCAATTGCTGCATCCGGATGACCTACCGAAAAACCAGCAGCTGCTCCAGCAACTGGCGAAGACACCCGGCGGGCGCGCAGACAATGTGTTCCGCGTGAAGCACAAGGACGGATCGTGGATTTGGATCGAAGCGACGGCGAAGAATCTGCTGGATGAACCGAACGTGAACGCCATCGTCGTGAACTACCGCGATATTACAAAAAGAACGGCGGTAGAGGGGGCGCTGCGCGAAAGCGAAGGCGCTTTTCACGGTTTCCTGGAGCAATCGGAAGATGCGATCATGCTGACGGATGAGCAGGGGGCGGTGACCCATTGGAGTAAAGGAGCAGAAAGAATTACCGGTTATTCAAGAGGAGGAATCGATCGGTAAGCCCCTGTGGGATGTGCAATTCCGGTCTGCATCGGATGAGTTCAAGTCGAAAGAGCACTACGAAAACATCAAAGACGTCCTGCAAGCGGCATTGCGTACGGGCCAGAGTACATTCCTGAATCGTTTAACCGAAAGCGATGTGCAACAGCCAAACGGGAGGCGATTGAGCACGCAAACACTGGCGTTCGCCATACCCGCACAAAAGGGTTACCTGCTGGGCGCGATCCTGCGCGACATCAGCAAGAACAAGCAGGCGGAAGAGGCATTGCGCGCGAGCGAGAGACGTTTCAGGGACCTGTTCGAGGACTCGCCCACCTCGCTCTGGGAGCAGGATTTCTCTGCCGTCAAGCAGCGGCTGGAAACTCTTCGAAAGCAAGGTATTACTGACTTCCAGCAATACTTCACGCTGCACCCGGAGGCGGTGGTGGAATGTGCGGCCCTTGTCAAAGTCCTGGACGTCAACAAGGCGACGATGCATCTGTACGGGGCAATTCGAAAAGAGGACCTGCTCCAGGGATTGCCGGGGGTGCTCGAAGGACCGGCGGTTGAAAATTTCCGCGATGAAGTGGTCAAGATTGCAGCAGGCGAAACCCGTTTCAATTGGGAAGGTTTCAATCAGACGCTGGATGGCAGGCTGATCAATATCGACTTGAACTGGTCGGCTGCACCCGGTTATGAGGAGTCCCTGGCCCGGGTGATCGTCTCGATCATTGACATTACCGAGCGCAAGCAGGCGGAGGAGGCGCTGCGAAAGAGCGAGCAGGTTCTGCGGGAGGCGGAAGCACTTGGCCACACCGGCAGTTGGGAACAGGATCTGATAACGGGCGAGATCTTCAATACGGGAGAGAACCTGCACCTCTTCTTTGGCGACGACCTAAGCAAGGGCGGGCCCTTCGATGACTACGCTCAAGCCGTGCATCCGGATGACCGCGAAATTGTGCTGCGGAGCCACGAGGAGATGCTCCAAGGGGGGCCAGGTGATATCGAGTATCGCGTGGTGTGGCCCGATGGCAGTGTGCATGTGATCTTCGCACGCGCCACCGTCGTTCGCGACGAGTTGGGCAAGGCCATCCGCATATACGGAACGAACGTGGATATCACCGAGCGCAAACGGGCCGAGCAGGCCCTGCGGGAGAGCGAAGCGAAATGGCGCAGCCTGTTTGAGCTATTACCTGTGGGGGTTTCCATCGTTGATAACCAGGACAATGTCAACGAGTTCAACTCATCGCTGGCCAAGATCCTGGATATTTCCAGGGAAAGCCTATTGAAGGGGGACTACCGGCTCAGGAAATATCTGCGCTCCGACAACACGCCGATGCCTCCGGAAGAGTTTCCAAGCAGCCGCGCGGCAAGAGAACAAAAAACCATCCAAGACGTCGAAATCGGAGTCGTAAAAGAAACCGGGGCAGTCACCTGGACAAACGTCAGCGCGGCACCCTTATCTCCCGGAGCCAGCACCGTACTGGTGACCGTGGATACGACGGAGCGTAAGAGGACAGAGGCCGAGCGCCAGGCCCTGCTGGAGACCATGCAGGCGGCGGCTCTCACCGAAAGCCTGCCGGAGTTTCTTGAACAATTGCGCCAATCACTCAACCGGGTGCTCTACGCCGAAAATCTCTTTGTCGTTTTCCACGACAAAAGCACCGGGCTGTTCGAGGAGGTCTTTGCGGTGGATCGATACGATGCGCCCTTGCCGCCTTCCAGGCTTGACAAGAGCATTACCTCGTACGTTTTCCGCACCGGCGAACCGCTGTTGCTGACCGAGGCGAAGTTCCAGGAACTGATGGCGCAGGGCGAAGTGGAACTGGTCGGCGCGAAACAAGCCAGCTGGCTGGGAGCGCCGCTCAAGACGCCGACCGAGACGATCGGCGTGATCGCCGTCCAGAACTACGAGGAGGAGAACTGCTATTCCGAGCGCGATAAGGCGTTCCTGGCGACGGTGGGCGCGCAGGCGGCGCTGGCAATCGAGCGCAAGCAGGCCGAGGAGGAGCTGCACGACAGCGAACTGCGATTCCGAACCCTGATTGAGGAAGCGCCGGTGGCCATCAGCGTTTCGCGCGATGGAATAGGATTGTACGCGAATCAGGCGTTCGCACGGCATGGTCGGCCTGCAAAGCGTGGAAGAAACAGTGGGACGGCCGATGAACGAGTATTTTGCACCGCCTACAGGGAGGAAAGCAAAGAGCGGAGCCGGCGCCGGGCGCAGGGACTGCCGGTGGATAACGAATTCGAATCCATGTTCGTGCGCGCAGATGGCACTGAGTTCCCGATCCAGGCGGCGATTGCGAGGGTGAGGCTTCCAAACGGCCCGGCCAACATTGCTTTTGTCACAGACATCAGTGAGCGGAAGCGGGCAGAAGAGGCACTGCGGGCCAGAGACCTTGACCTCGAAGAGGCGGAGAGAGTTGCCAAGATTGGAAATTGGCGGTTGGACCTGGCAACCGACATTATTACCTGGTCAGATGAACTTTATCGAATCTTCGAAATCTCCAGGTTGGACTTGTACAATTACGAGTCGTTCCTCAACTTTGTTCACCCGGACGACAAGAAATTAGTATTGCAGGCCCACGTGCAATCAAGGGAAAGCGGAACGCCGATCGAAGTGGAATATCGCATCATCGCCAAGAGCGGCGCCGTGAAAGTGATCCACGAAGTCGGATACGCCCTCAAAGATGAACAAGGCAATGTCAAACAGCTCTTCGGGGTTGCCCAAGAGGTCACGGAGCGCAAGCAGGCAGAAGAAAGGCTTGAAGACCAGGTTCGTCGCCAGTCGGCCCTGCGGACCATCGACCGGGCGATCTCATCAAGCTTTGACCTGCGTGTCACGCTGAAGGTGCTGCTCGACAATGTCGTTGCTCAATTGCACGTGGATGCGGCAGACGTGCTCCTGCTCAATCGCAACCTGAGTGAATTGGAGTACGCGGCCGGGGTGGGCTTCAGAGGCAGCGGCATTACTGCGTATGCGCCTGAAGCTGGGAGAGGGTTACGCAGGCAGGGCCGCGCTCGAACGCCGCATTTTCGCCATTCCCAATCTCGCCGCGGCCGAACGCCCGCCGGCGAAGGCAGAGCTATTCGCCGATGAAAAGTTCGTGGCGTTCTATGCGGTTCCTTTCGTCGCGAAAGGCCAGGTCAAAGGCGTATTGGAGCTGTTTCACCGTGCTCCGCTCAACCCTGACCGGGAGTGGCTGAACTTCCTGGAGACTGTGGCGGAGCAGGCTGCCCTGGCGATCGATAACGCGCAGTTGTTCGAGGAATTGCAGCGCTCCAGCATGGAGCTCACACTGGCCTACGACGCCACGATCGAGGGCTGGTCGCAGGCGATGGATTTGCGGGACAAGGAGACGGAAGGCCACACGCAGCGGGTGACGGATGGAGCCGTGAGCCTGGCCAAGGCGATGGAGCTACGGGAGCAGGAAGTGACGCACCTGCGGCGCGGAGCGCTGCTGCACGACATCGGCAAGATGGGCGTCCCGGACGGAATCCTGCTGAAACCCGGACCGCTGACGGATGAGGAATGGGTGCTGATGAAGAGGCATCCGAGCCTGGCCTACGAGATGCTTTCCCACGTTCGCTACCTGCAACCTGCAATTAATATCCCGTACTGCCATCATGAGAAATGGGACGGGACGGGTTACCCGCGAGGATTGAAAGGCGAACAAATCCCAATGGCGGCACGGATCTTTGCGGTGATCGATGTATACGATGCGTTGGTGTCGGATCGCCCCTATCGTGAAGCCTGGTCGCCGGAAAAGGCGCAGGAGTATATCCGCTCGGAATCCGGGAAGCACTTTGACCCTCAGGTGGTCGAGGCGTTCCTAAAGCTGAAGGCCGAAGAATGGCGCGGGTGAAGGCGCGCAAGCGAGAAGGAGGGGGTTAGCGGAACCCTATTGCGTCGGATGGGTGGTATTCATCAATGTTCCATTGCATTGAGACAACGGTCCGGGCAGGTTGCGCCGTCCCAGATGGTCGCACCGCATGGACTTTTGCAGAAGACGGTCAGAGGAATGTTAAGTTAAATGCGCCGAATTTCTCGGTAGGGGCGTCTAGAGCGTGTCGACATCCCCGTTCCATGATATATTGGTGCGGTTTCAATGCCATCCCTTGCTGGATGAGATTCGAAATTCGCAGGGTTCAATAGAACGCGGAGCGGTGACATGTTCAACGAATCGTCTTTTGCCAACAGCGTCATCTTGATCACCAAAGAAGGTATGGGGTCGGCCGATGTAAGCCTGCAGCGGAAGCTCCTCGACACTTACCTAGGACTTCTGCAGACGAATGGATCATTGCCCGCCGCCATCTGCTTCTATACGGATGGAGTCAAGCTGGTGGTCGAAGGATCGCCACTCCTGGAGCGGCTTGCCCAAATCGAGCAACGAGGCGTGCGCCTGATTATCTGCTCGACATGCCTCAATTACTTTGGACTGACCGACAAGGTAAAGGTAGGTATCGCCGGAGGCATGCCGGATATCATCGAGGCGCAGTCCAAGGCTGAAAAGGTGATCACTCTGTGAGCGTAAAGAAACCAGCGCGGGCCGGTCCCAGGCTGCGACGTTGATGCTTCTCAGCTTACGCATCGCCCGCATTCTCATGCTCCATGCCGTACCGACTATTATCCCGGCGCATAGGTCAAGACCATAATGCCGTTGCTGAACTTCGTGGTTTCAACCAGCCTCAGCTGCACGGGGTGTGGATGTCCTCGAAGAGCTGTTGACTGACTCCGGCCACCAATGGGTAGATCCACAGGTGGTACTCGTCGACGAGACCATTCTCCATAAGCAGGCGGTCGAGCGGACCCGTGCCGTACTTCAATATGTTCCGCCCGGGCTGCCGCTCTAGCTCCGCGATCTTCGACGTCACCGCTCAGGGCAACAAGAGTTGAATTCGACAAGCTTTCTCATCCTGGGGTTCCATCCAAATCGTGAGCATCCGTGCCGGAGCCACAAATCGGAGATTTTACACTCGTTTTCACTTTCATGAAGCCGTCGACAGCAACGAATGCGGAAGCAATGATTTTACGCAAGGGTCCCTCCATTCTTTGAGTATAAATTTCCGCCTGCGGTCCGCAGGCGGAAACATTCGGGGGGCCAGGGAAAAGGGCGGATGCCGCTCTGTGGATAGCTTGCTCTGTCAATATGTCGAACGAGAGCCGGCATACTGAACATGGCGAGGGCTGGATCTACAAGCCGTAACGTCAAAGAACTGTCCGGGTGCTGAGACACAAGGCCGGAGTTGCGGGCCAACACGAACGGCGCGGGGCCACTTAGAGGTGGGAGAATGCATGGGGGCTTGTGAAACGACGCGCGTGCATCGGGCACCGAGCGGCGTGGCGCAACGCAGCATGAGGTCATGCCGCAAGGTTACATCAGTGACTTGGAGTCAACGGGGGCACGCGACAAAATCACCCTGGGTAAGAACCATCAAACGGGATGCCGCCGCGACTATCCTAGGACGCGGCGGGCTCGGACGCGGCCGACTCGGATGAGCCGGGCTGACGCGGTTCGACTACCAGCTTGATAGCGGTGCGAACCTTGTCCTCGATCTCGACATCCACAAATTCGGGGACACAGGCCACGTCTATACCGTCATTTCGTAGATATCCGGTGGCCAGCACGAGGGCCTTGACGGCCTGATTCACTGCGCCGGCCCCGATGGCCTGAACTTCCGCATGCTTGTGTTCGCGGATGACACCTGCAATCGCCCCTGCGACAGCAGACGTGCGGGAGTTGGCGGAGACCTTGATCATGTCCATGCGTGCCTCCCAAGCATATAGAGGGGCTTATTCACCAAAATTGTACAAGATTCGCGGGTGAGTTTCAAGACATATCAGGTGAGAAATCGCGGCTGTAAGGGGGAGAAACCTTAGTTTTGCAGACCAATTTCACAATTATGAGCAAAGTGTGTAAGCAGTGGAAGCAGTGGAACGATGGTTGATTGACACTAGAACATCTGTTCTATATAATGAAAATTGTCTTTTTGTGCGAGGCCCGGGAGAAAGAATGATGGAAGAACAATTGCTTGACAGTTTGAAAGTGGCGGAAATCCTGCGCGTCAGCAGATCCTTCGCCTACCTGCTGATGAAACGGGGAGACATCCCGGCGGTGCGCATCGGACACGCGATTCGTGTGCGGTCCACAGACCTCGAATGGTTCATCCATGAGAACACGTTGAAGGACGAGAAGGCGCCGGCCTTCATTCGCCGTCGTCATCGCCTATCCGAGAATAGAGAGGAATAGAAATGTCCGAGCTGGAAGTTCTAAAAGAGCAACTACAAGCAAAAGAAGCCGAGCTGTTAACGGCGCGCCTGGAACTGATCGACACGAAAATTGCCGAACTGCAACGCAGCGATGCCGACAAGGAAATCCGGCTGCGCTCGGTTGAGTCGGCACGCATCCGCTTCGAGACCATCTCATGGCTGGCGTTCGGCGGTGGAGCTATCAGCCTGATCAACATATTTAATGGTCTCTTCAAGTGATGGAGGCTGACATGCCAAGCGCATTCGCTTCGCTCAGTGCAAATTTCTTCTCCCGCCTATTCGGACGCAAGCAACAAGGACGCAAGTTCTCCGCCTCCGCCGTCAGCGACAGCAACGTCTACCCAGGGCACGGACTGGAACGGCGTCTATCGCGACCGCTACAACTACCAGCGCGAAGTGGTGCAGGATGAAGCCATCCTCGCATGGCGCCTGAACCCGATGGCCCGACGCATTACGAACCTGCAAAAGCAATACATCATCGATGGCATCGAGTTCGACTGCAAGGACAAGACCGTCACCGATTTCTTGCAGGAGTTTTGGAACCATGCTCTTAACAAGATCGGCGAGCACTTGGGCCAATGGGCGGACGAGCTCACACTCACCGGTAATCTGTTCCTCGCCATCACCACCGACAAGAGCGGCATGTCATACGTGCGCGTGTACCCGACCGACCAGATCGCAGAGATCGAGACCGCACCCAACGACATCCAGCAGGAGCAGGCTTACCTGCCCAAAGCCACGCCTCGAGGATCCTGATCCGGTCCACATTCTGAATTATTGGGCGTACAGGAACCGCAAGCCCAAGACCGTGATGCTGCATTACGCCGTCAATCGTCTGGCAGGGATGAAGTGGGGTGAGCCGGATATTGCCCCGCTGCTTCCGTGGCTGGCCCGCTATGCTTCATGGCTCGAGGACAGAGTAAGACTGAACAGGTTCCGTCAGGCTTTCCTGTATGTGGTGCGCGGGAAGTTCGCCAGTGAAGCGGACAAGACCGCAAGACAGAAGCAACTGAACGCCAGCCCGCCGCCTCCAGGCAGCATACTGGTCACGGACGAAAGCGAAGATTGGGGAATTCTCAACCCACAGTTGGACGCCTTCGATGCCAACACGGACGGCCTCGCCGTCAAGAAGTTCATTGCAGGCGGCGTGGGTTTCCCGCTGCATTGGCTGGCAGAGCCGGAGAGCAGCACCAGAACCACAGCTGAAGCCGCAGGGACGCCAACTTTCAAGACCCTCGAAGACCGGCAAAAGATGTTCCTTGCCATGTTGAAGGACATCCTGCAAATCGTGTGCGTTCGTAGGGGCGGGGTCACCCCGCCCGAGATCGTCATCCGCGCCGACGACATCAGCGAGCGGGATAACGCCGCTCTTGCGCTGGCCAGCAATTACGTCATCACCGCCTTCGGTTCACTGGTGGCCGGTGGGTTCATCACGCAGGATGAGTATCTGCGCATCGTGTACCGCTTCGCCGGCGAGACCCTGCCATCCGACCGGCCCGACGCACCCGGCCATATCGTGACCAAGCCAGGCACCACGCCAGGCAACATCGACAAGAAGGCCAGCGCAAAGGTCGATGCTCAGACCGGCGATGTCTCCACCACGGAGCCAAAGTGAACAAGCGCATCGTTTACCTGCCAAACATTGCCGAGGGTATCTTCCGCTGGATTGCGTATATTGCGCACGCCGCCACCTGCACTGTCTGGACGACCTACACGACCTGGTCAAGCCGCTTTCCGCCAGACTTCATCATCAAGGGCCGCACTATCTATTCGCAAGCCAACGTACCTGCGTCCAGCCGATAAACCCATCCTCACACCGCGCAAGGCCGTGACCACAGGTTATTTCGATTGCTGGAAAAGGGGACTGCCCACAGACCCGAGCCGGAGGCACAAGTGATCGACATTACGCTAGTCCACCGTCTGTGCGCCTGTGGCCTGATGTTCCTGACATCAGCCACGAAGCCAGCCGCCACTGCTTCTTCTGCGAGGATGAAGGTAGGGGCGCAGTTCCCCGCGCCCAAACCCGAAACGCAATTCATCGACAAGAAGGCAGAGAAGAACCAATACATAAAACTTTGGCATCAAGACCCACCCAGAGAAGTTGCTGGCTACGCAACCCGCCAGCCGGAATACAACAGAACCGTATAGCAAGACCGCACCGCGAACCAGGAGACACGGGCTAACCAGCGCGGTACTACCAGCGCCACAACGAACGCATCCGCAAAACGCCAAGAAAGGAGAACCTAATGTTCATCTTCTGGCTGATCGTCGCTTTCCTCGCAGGCTGCCTGTGCGGCTGCGCCGCTCTCGCTTTCATGATCGGAGCTTTCCAATTCAAGGAGCCTGACCTATGAAAAAGACAGACGGCAACCTTCCGACTGCAACTCACAGGCGAAGCAACTCAACCCGCGAACCGTACGAAATCATGTTCATCGAAGACGGCGAAGCCAACGGCTGGACGTTCTCGCGACAAGTGCTCGAGAAAGCACCGGCCTATGGGAAGCATGCAGCGTATTCGTAGATCATGCCATGTGGGGCAGAAGCGTTCGAGACCTCGGAGGCGTCATTAGTCAAGTCACTGTTCGAAGAAGCACGATCAAAGCCTTCACGCCACACTCACACCCGTAGGCCCAAGCAAAGGAAATCCTTACCGAAGCCGCCAGCATCCTGCTAGCCGATGGCGCTCACCCCGATGTGGGATTTTCGGCTGATGTAATCTTCACCGCCGATGCACAAGGAAACGTGCAGAAGATCATGCAGCCGTTATCTGTGGACTTAGTCATAGACCCCGCCTTCGCAACTAAGTTCATCCGCCAATTGAATTCGCACCACGTAGGGGCACGGTATACCGTGCCCAATCCCGAAAGGAGCACTATGAAGAAACGCTTGCAAGCGCAAGTGATCGAAGGCGATGAGACCGATGAGGGCGATGTCCTCGAGGTCACTACCGCCACGCTCCAGGCCGAGGCAGATGCAGCTCGCGAGAGCCGCCTAGCCATCGGCGCTCAATTGCTCGAAGTGACCCTGAGCAATTCCGACCTGCCCGAGGTCGCGCAGAAGGCTCTGCGCGCACAGTTCGAGGGCAAGCCGTTCAAGCCCGCTGACCTTACGGCAGCGGTCAAGGGTTACAAGGACACGATTGCCGAAGCCACGGCAGGAACCGAGATCGAGGGCCCAGGCCGCGTGTCCGCCATGTTCGATAGCGGCGATCAACTCCAGGCCGCTATCGATGATCTGGTAGGCGCTCCCCGCGAGAAGGGTGCCGAGAGTTTGAAGGTTGCTCAATTCAACGGCGTGAAGGAAGCATACATTCACCTCACCGGCGACCGTGATTTCCGCGGCGGTTATTTCCGCGACCGCGTTCAGTTCCAGCACACCACGGCCAATTTCCCCGGCCTTGTTGCGAACGCCCTGAACAAGGCGCTTGTCACGGAATGGGCGCAGCTGGGCCGCGCCGGCTATGACTGGTGGACGAAGGTCACACGTGTCGAGCATTTCGCTTCGCTCAATGACATCACGTGGCTGATCTTCGGAACGGTCGCCAGTATGCCCACCGTAGCCGAAGGCGCAGAGTACACCGAGTTGAAGATCGGCGATGGCAGCGAGACTTCGTCCTTCGTCAAGAAGGGCGGGTATGTCGGTCTCACACTCGAAGCACTCGACAGAGACGATACCCGCAAGCTGCGCGCTATCCCGCGCGAGCTCGCCAATGCAGGACTGCGCGAGATTTCCGCATTGGTCGCTGCCGTCTTCACAGCCAATGCAGCCATTGGCCCCACGATGGCCGATACCGGCGCGCTGTTCAACAACGTCGCGCAGACCACCAAGGGCGGGCATAAGAATTTGCTCACCACGGCACTTGGCACAGACTACACCGCATGGGACGCAGTCGCTTTGGCGATGTACCATCAGCCGATGCTGGTTGCCAATGAGACCGGCTACTACGGCACAGGAAAGTACATGGCCGTAGAGCCGAAGTACTGCCTCATCCCTCGCAAGCTGAAGGCTGGCGCAGATGCCCTGTTCCTGCCCCGCTGGCAGTCCCAGGTACCGAGCATTGCAACATCGGGCGGCCCCACCTTCGGTGGGATGGTCGAACCCGTCGTCGTCCCCGAGTGGACGGACGACACGGATTGGGCCGCAGTAGCTGACCCGTCCGTGGTGGCCGGTATCATGATCGGCGAACGCTTCGGCCTCGTGCCGCAGATTTTCGTAGCAGGCAATGAGACTGACCCCGCCATGTTCGCCAACGATGAGAGCCGTATCAAGGTGCGGCACTTCATCGCCGTGGGTGTGGCTGACTTCCGCCCGCTGCATAAGTCCAACGTCTAGTATTCGTAGGGGCGGCGACGAGTCGAACCCCGCCCCTCAACCCCATAAGGAGACCAAACCAAATGGACACCATCTTTACGAAATTCCTGCTGTTCCTCGTGCTGGCCTTGAATTACTTCAAGTCCGCCTTCGCGAAGAACGGCCAACTAGGCGGGTACGTGCACGACACCGCCATGACCCTCTTCGTCCCGCCAACCTGCGTCTACGGCGACACCGCCACATGGGCCGTTGGCGCAGGCGACACAGCCGGGACACTGGTTTACGCTTGCGACGCCACCGCCGAGACCGCCAACCTGTTCATTCCAATCCCCGTCCCTGCCAACTCCGTCGATGGGAAAGGCTCCTATCTCAAGTCCATCGAGGTCGATTATCTGATCAAGACCGCCGCTTGCACGTCCGTTACCGCAAGCATGAACAAGGTCGCCCTCGCCGTTGATGGCACAGCCCCCACCGTCACCAATCCCGCCGTCACCCAGGACTCTGACCGCCGCCACAGATGCCGCCGACGTCGACGACCACAAGCTGACCGTCACCCTCACCACGCCGGTATGGGTAGACCACGAAGATCATTATTTCCTCAAAGTGGCCTTCGTCAAGGCGGCGACGAGCATCGTGCAATTCCACGGCGCGAACGCCAACTACACGCTGAGGGTGTGAGCATGAGCATCCCCGAAGCCGTTGCCAACTTCGCCGAACGCATGGACAGCGGCATTTTGAAGTGGAGAGAAGAGGAGAACGTTTACGTCATCATTCTCTCCGATGGCCGCAAGTACACCATGCGCAAGGATGACCCCTTGCTCACCAAGCAAACCAACGTGCCGCAACCCAACGCGGCACACCGCCGCAAGAAGATCGAGAACACGTAAGGGCACGATATATCGTGCCCCCGAAAGGAGCACAATGACCCTCCCTGATTTCCTGAAATCCCGCAAGTTCTGGCTCGCCGTCGTAGGCGCAGCCATGATCGTAGTTCGCCAGATTTGGGCGAACTTCCCCCTGTCCGATACCGAGGTCAGCAATTTCGTCTTGCTGATCGTGTCCCTCATCATCGGGACAGGTTTGAACGACGTTGCCGCGGCGTCCCTAAAGGCACGCTCGCGATAGCGTTCAGCGCCCAGGCTGCGAATTGCCCGGTCACATGTTTTGATTTTACAAGCGCGTGAGAAGGCTCATTCAAGCCACCCAAACTATAAGCGCATCGAGCATAGACCAGCACTCAGCCCACGCTGACATTCTCCTCTAGTGAGCCAGCCTGAACCTCCCAGGCTGGCTCAGAGAGAGCAATCATGCCAGATACCCTCACCCAACTTATCGCAAAAGTCCAGGCGCAGCTGCTGGACAATGGAACTCTGTTCACGGCAGCGACCGTGACCGCCGCTGCCCGCCAGGCGCTGGCCGATCTGAACAGGGCCATACCAGACAACGCCGCGGTAACCATCACTGCGGTAGCAGACCAGAAGGAATACGAGCTCACGGACGAGGACGCTAAGGCGCGCAAGGTGATCGATGTGCTTCTCGATGGCGCTCTCGAAACAGAGAAGTCCTTAGACTTTGACCAGTACATCGAAGACAGCCGCGTGTTCCTCCGCCTGCGCGTCCCGCAGCAGGGGGGAGAGACACTCATCGTGCGTTACACCAAGCCGTACACGGTGAGCGGGTTGGACGGTGAGACCGATAGCACGCTCACAGACCAACTCAATACCGTGCTGATCGATGGCACCTGCTATTACTGCTGTGTCGTGCGCTCCGCGTACGCCGTGGAAGCCAACAGCGTGAACACCAACGCGGTCGCAGCATGGAACACAACCGCCGCTATCTGGTTCGAGATTTTCAATAACGCTCTCAAAGACGCAAAGAAACAGAACACGCCCGTAGGCGAACCCGACACCCGCACATGGGAAGACCCCTGGCACAGTTGGACGTAGTGTCGTGTGGAACCCCTCTTCCAGGGGGAAGCAAACGCCCTCCCAGGAATCAAGTAATCAGCATCGTTCTGATGGATGCAGCCACCATCGAGATTTCCGCCCAATCAACTGTCTAGCCACAAAATTCCAGCGCTGCCGCCAGATAAATCTCGGCACAGGCGCGAACGCTGGATAGATCCACCCATTCCTCTTTGGCGTGCGCGCCGGCCCCGGATGGCCCGAACAACAGCGAAGGGATGCCCGCCGCTGATAGGACCGCCGCGTCTGTCCAAAACGGGACGCCGGCAACTTGAGGCGGATGGCCCAGAACTTTTGCGGCCGCTTCATCGACAGCCTTGACGATCCCCGCATCTCTTGGAGTCTCCATCGGCGATCGATCAAGACCGCGCCGGACCACCGCATTAAACGAAAAGTCCGACCGTTTGAGATCCCGGATAATCTCAAGGGATTCGGCCTCCACGCCTTCAGGCGTTTCACCTGGAAGCGTGCGTCGCTCGACGGAGAGGACGCAGTGATCCGGGTAGCTGGACAGCTCCCGCCCGCCTTGGATGAGCGAGGCATGCAATGAACCGCTTCCCAGCAGGGGATGCGACGCATGGGAGCGAAGGCGTTGACCCAGCTTATCGAGTTCCACCAGCACGCGGCCCATATGGGCAATGGCGTCCACCCCGAGGTCGGGGCGCGAGCCGTGGGCCGCGTGACCGAGCGTCTCGATCTCGAGCCAGACAAAGCCCTTATGTGCCAGGATCATTTGCAGCTCGGTAAACTCGGCCACGATGGCCCCATCGGCGTGGAAACGTTTTGCAAGATCCAAGGTTCCCAGGCTCGCATATTCTTCATCGATGACGGCAGTGAAGATCACATCACCGCGCAGATGCCGGCTCTTTGCCGCCGCGACGGCGGACATGCAAGCTGCCACGCCGCCTTTCATATCGTAGGCGCCGCGTCCGTAGAGACGACCATCCTTGATGACAGGCTGGTGCGGATTCTGCATATCCCCAATTCCAACCGTGTCCATGTGGCCGTTTAGGAGCAAGGTCTTCCCGCCGCCCTTTCCCGCTGCGCGGGATCTTCGACCTCGCGCAATCGCGACCACGTTTGGCCGGCCTGAAACCGACTCAACAAGCTGCACTTCCAGGCCGGCTCGTTCCAGCCAGCCGGCGATGAAGTGCGCAATCTCGGATTCGCCGGGGGCACCGGGAACGAGATCAGGATTGATGGAATTGATGGAGACAAGATCGCTGAGGAGTTTGTCAAGTTCGTCCATAGGTTATCGATGAAAATCATGCGGGAGATAGTATACGTTTATTCAAAAAGTAGCGCGAATGGCCGGCGGGGAAGTCTGGCAGTGTGCCGAAGATCTCGTAGCCTAATTTCTGGTAGAAGCCGAGGGCTTGAAAGTCGAAAGTATCCAGGTAGGCGTGACGGCAGCCGCGCCGGACTGCTTCCTGCTCAGCCCGCAGCATGAGTTCGCGCCCGTACCCCTGGCCGCGCAGCGATTCTGCAACCCACAGGTTGCTAACGTAAAGCCAGCCATAATAGGTGCTTCCATCCAGGCCGGCGACGAGGTGTCCCTGGTCGTCACGTAAGAGGAGGGCGAGGCCGTGCCAGTGGGCTTGCTCCGCCTGAGTATCATTGTAGGCGTTTAGGCCGTCCTCAATCGTTTGCAGGTCGGCCGGGGAGGGTTTGTCTTCCAGGAAGAAAGTTAAGTTGGGCATATTGGATATCTAGAACCCTTGTGCCACGTATTCGCCCCAGACGCCACGGAGGGTATTGCAGATCTCACCCAGGGTAACGTCATGCTCGACGCATTCGACGAACAAGGGCATCATGTTGCCGCTGCCGCGCGCAAGGCGCTCCAACTGGCTGCGCAGTTCGGCCACTTTGGAATTGTCACGCAGTGAGCGGAGCGCAGCCAGGCGTTCGCAGGCTGCGGCCTCAATGGCCGGGTCAACCTGCAGACGTTCGAGCGTCACCTTTTCATCCACCTGGAATTGGTTCACACCCACAACGACCTGCTCGCCGCGTTCGATGGCCTGCTGGGCGGCATAGGCTGCGTCCTGGATCTCGTTTTGCATATAGCCGCGCTCGATGGCCTCCAAGGCGCCGCCCATGTCATCAATCTTGTGCAGATGTATTCGCCGGCGCCCTTCTCGATCTCATCGGTGAGATATTCGATCAGATACGGACCCGGCCAGCGGGTCGACCGAATCGGCGACGCCCGATTCGTGCGCGATCACCTGCTGGGTACGCAGCGCCAGGCGTACCGACTGTTCGGTGGGAAGCCAGAGCGCCTCGTCCCTGCTGTTGGTGTGCAGGCTTTGAGTCCCGCCGAGGACCGCAGATAGCGCCTGGATCGTGGTGCGCACGACATTGTTCTCCGGCTGCTGCGCGGTGAGCGTGGAGCCGGCCGTCTGGGTATGGAAACGGAGCTGCCAACTGGCAGGTTTCTGGGCGTTGAAGCGTTCGCGCATGATCTTTGCCCACAGCCGGCGCGCGGCGCGGAACTTGGCGACCTCTTCGAGCAGGTTGTTGTGCGCGTTGAAGAAGAACGAAATCTGCGGTGCGAAGTCGTCGATTTGCAGACCCGCCTTGAGGGCGGCTTCAACATACGCAATGCCATTCGCCAGCGTGAACGCCACCTCCTGCACGGCAGGTCGAGCCGGCTTCGCGGATGTGATAGCCGCTGACGGAGATGGTGTTCCAACTGGGGACTTCGCTGGCGCAATACTGAAAAATGTCGGTGATCAGCCGCATCGAGGGCGCGGGCGGAAAAATATAGGTGCCGCGCGCAACGTATTCCTTCAGGATGTCGTTCTGGATCGTGCCGCGCAGCTTGCGGGTATCCGCGCCCTGCTTGCGGGCAACCGCGATATACATCGCCAGCAGGATGCCGGCGGGCGCGTTGATGGTCATGGAAGTCGAGACCTGTTCGAGCGGGATATCCTTGAAGAGCGTCTCCATGTCGTGAACGGACGAGATCGAAACGCCGACCTTGCCTATCTCGCCGTGGGCGATAGGCTCGTCGGCGTCATAGCCGATCTGCGTGGGCAGGTCAAAGGCGACGGACAAGCCGGTCTGTCCGTGCAGCAACAGATAGCGATAACGCTTGTTGGATTCTTCCGCGGTGGCGAAACCGGCGTACTGGCGCATGGTCCAGAACCGCGAACGGTACATGGTAGGCTGGACACCGCGGGTGAAGGGATATTCCCCCGGGAAGCCCAACTTCTCTTCATAACCTGTTTCTTCGTCCTGGGGCAACGCCAGGCGGGGAAGTTCGATGCCCGCGGAGGTCTCGAAATGCGTCTTGCGCTCGGATGTTTTCTTGATGGAGGGGTTGAGAGTTCGTTCCTGCCAGCGATCGAATGCGTCTTTTATTGACATGGCAACTCTTTCAAGCACCGTTTTCGAATAAGGTATCCGTACGAAAGTGTATCATGTCTTATAATGGATTTTGATCAAGAGATTGAACCACAAGGGACACCAAGGGACACAAAGGGAGTTCAAAACATGGACGTGAAAAAGGCGCCTCCGAGGAATTTCAAACCTATTTCACCCGAGGCTGAAGTAATTGGAAAGAAAATTCTGGATGCTGCGTATACCGTGCACACCGCTCTTGGGCCCGGACTGCTCGAATCAGTGTATGAGGCCTGTACTGCCTATGAATTGCAGAAACACGGAGTGTGCGTGGAAACGCAAGTGTCCGTTCCCGTAAAATATCAAAATGTCTTCATCGAGACCGGATTGCGATTAGACTTCTGGGCGGAGAAGCTGGTAATTGTAGAGTTTAAGTCCGTTGAAATTATGCACCCGCTTTATGAAGCGCAACTGTTGACCTACCTAAAGATAACAGGTTGCCGCCTTGGATACTTGATCAATTTTAATGTCAAACATCTGAAAGACGGAATCAAGCGGATGGTCTTGTAGTTATTTTCCCTTAGTGATACCTGGTGTCCTTGGTGGTAAGGAGAAATGATGGGTGACAATCAAATAGTTGAAATCGGTTATGTCGTGGGCGGCGGGCTGAAGGAAAACTTCCGCGTGCGGCTGACGGTCGACCCGCTCACGGTACAAGAGGGCGCGTTCGTCGTGATCGAGAGTGGAGATGTTCAATTCTACGGCCTGGTCACCGACTTGCAGCTGGGCGCCACCGATCCGCGTTTCGCAGACGAGCAATCCGAGACAAGGCTGCCGCCGCTGCTCGCCAGGGCATTGCACGGTCAGACGCTATACACCAATCTGGAAGTGCTCCCTGCGCTGATGCTGGAACGCGGTCCCGAGCCGGGCTCGGCAGGATACGCCGGATGGCTGAAGTCGCTCCGCGGCCAGCAGCCAAAGCCTGGCCCGGTAAAGACCGTCCCGCCGCATCACGCCTCGGCAAGGCTTGCCAACGAAGGGGATATCGGGGAGATCTTCGGCAAAGCAGGCGAGGGCGGCAATTTCATCATCGGCAGCACGCGTGAACAGGGGCATCCGGTTTGCATCGACCTGGAGAAATTCGTCCAGCGCTCGTCGGGTGTGTTCGGCGCGACGGGCACGGGCAAGTCGTTCCTGACGCGGCTGGTGCTGGCAGGGCTGATCCACTACGACAAGGCGTCGGTGCTGGTGTTCGACATGCACAATGAGTATGGCTACGACGACACCGCTTCGGATACCCATGAGCGCGTGATTGGCCTGAAAACGAAGTTTGCATCAAAAGTCCGCGTGGTCGGGCTGGGAGGCGGGGCGAAGATCCGCAATACGGCACCGGACTTCAATCTGGAGATCGCGGAAGGCGATATATCCACGGCGGATATCGAGCTGCTGAGCCGCGAGCTCGATTTGAAAGAAACCACTGCCACCACGCTGGATGCCCTATGGAACACATTCCACGGGGAATGGTTCAGCAAATTCAAGGCTATGACACAGGAGATGGTCACAACCGAGGACGGCAAGAAAATCCCCGCCAACGGAAGCGTGGCGGCCTGGGCCAATGCCAACGGCGTCAACGTCATGGCGGCGGAGGCGCTGCACAACAAGCTGCGGCGCATGTTCAACAAGCCTTACATTGTCCCCAAGCCCGCCGCGGATTCCGTGAAGGAAATCATCGGCGCGCTCGAAAACGGGCAGCACATTGTGCTGTCATTCGGCGAGTTCGAGACCGACCTGGATTACCTGCTGGTGAGCAATCTCCTGACGCGCAAGATCCGGGAGGTTTGGGAAAGAAGGACGAACGCGTTCAGGACCTCGGGCAGGGAAGAACCGCGGCAGCTGGTGATCGTGCTCGAGGAGGCGCACAAACTGCTCAACCGGGAGATGGCGGCGCAGACCACGTTCGCCACGATTGCACGGGAACTGCGGAAATATTACGTCACGCTGCTCGTTATCGACCAGCGCCCATCGCAGATCAACGACGAGGTCATGTCGCAGCTGGGGACGCGCATCTCAGGCTGGCTGGGGGACGAGGACGATATCCACTCGGTGCTATCGGGGCTGGCCGGACGCGAAGTGCTGCGGGGCATGCTGGCGCGGCTCCAACCGAAGGAAGAAGTGCTGCTGCTGGGCTGGGGAGTCCCTATGCCGCTGCCGGTAAAGTCACGCAGATATGACGAGACATTCTGGAAGGAACTTCTGGGCGCCTCGGCAGCCAGACGCGGCGGTGAGAAGAACTTGAAGGAGTTGGGGCTGTGACCTCAGACCCCCGCCGAAAAGAGAAGTCACATTGACGGCTATCACGGCGATGAAGGCCAGCAGGGCTGCGACGGCACGCACGACTTCAAACCACCACCACGCAAAAGGAATGCTACGTTCATGGCCATCATTACGATGCCGACCACCAGGGCGGCAAGCAGCGGCACTGCGCCGATGCCTGCCATGACGTAGGCGAGCATTGTTCGGCCCCTTCTGAACGCCAGGAATGAAAATGGTACGCCCAGAAGCGGAAACAGGGGATAGGCCAGGACCGCTCCGACGGTCCTATAAACAGCCGGGTCCTGCGCCGAACCTGGCGCATCGAACGCAAAGATCGATGCGAAGGCGACCACCGGCCAAAGGAGGATCGTCGCCAATGACAGCACGTAGAGGATAATCAGCCAGACGGGTATGCGCGGCTTTGCGGCTTGCATTCTCTCTCCTGGGTAATGTACTCCGGCGATAGGGAACCTGGCAATTATAGATGATTCAGTAAAGCGAAAAATAGTACATCGGTACTTGTCGGTGACAATTTTCAGAAGGTAAGAGGTGCGCGACGATAATTAAATACGACGTTCGCCCCGTCAGTTAATCGGGGCGAACGCCAAGAGGTACGAGGGGAAAAAGCACAGTTCGATACTTTGGATAACTCAGTTGTAATCCTTCACCGCCGGCCAAGCCCCATGGATAGGCGCCTTGAGGCCGCGCGCGATGAAGATGGGAGCTCCGTTCTCGAAAGGCATGCAATAGATGCAACTCACCTGCCCGGCGGCCTGCACGCTGTCGAAACCGCCGGATAAATCTTTCAGGGGGACGTTGATCGTGATGAGTACCTTCCCGGTGCAGCCTTGCGGTCCCCAGATGAAGTAGCTATTGTGCCCGCTGATGGCTTTGGGTAATCCAAGCGCAGGGCCGTAGAAATCCACAGCACCGGCCTCTCCATAATTGCCCGCAAAGACACACGCTTCAGCCTTCTCCTGAGGTGTCAGCATGTCGTAAGCCCGGGCAACGGCGGCGACCATCTCACGCCAGCCATACCGATCGGCAAAGTTCTGGGGCAGGGCCGAAGACGGAAGGTTCTCCGTCTTTACGTCGGTTGTACCACCCAGTAACGCATTTACACGTATCAGGGCGGGGGCGGGCAGGATCGGGATTGCAAAAGGCACGAACAGCAGTCCGGATATGAACAGCATTCCAATGTAGGTCGGTTGCAGCCAGCGAAACCGCGGGCGCAGCTGAACGAACCGTTCGAGGGCATACGCGCCGCCCGCAAACAGCATAGGATAGGCGGGCGAAAGCCAATAGAACTTGGCTTTTTCAAGCATGAAGAATACATACAGGAAGAGATATGCCCAGCCGAATGCGCGGTACGGCCTTCCGGCGGCGGTGAAGAACAGGAAATACAGCCCCCCAAGCCAGAGGAACACTGCAAAAGGATTGATGGTCTGGACCTGCTGGCCGAAGAATTCCAATGGAGTAACCTGAAAGGTCTTGCCGCTGGAGTAGGCTTTGGTGTATTCCAGAACCGGGAATCCATGCTGGGCCTGCCAGACGAGATACGGCGAAAGCATGACCAGCGCGATCAACCCGCCGAAAATCAGCCAACGGTTGAAAAGGAGTTTGCGCTGCTCGGCAGGGCTGAGCAGCAGGCCGAGCAGGAGGGCAATCACAAAGAATCCCATCGTCAGCTTGGTGAGCAGTCCGAGGGCGACCACGGCGCCGAAAGCCAGCCACATACGCGGCTGCCGGTTCTTGACCAAACGCATGAGCACCCAGGCGGCCAGCGTCCACCACAACTGATCAAACGGATCCATCGTCAGAAGGCCGCTCGAGCCGATGAAGACCGGGCCGACGGCAATCGCGATGGCGGCCAGAGCCTGAGCCGGCAGACCGCCGCCCAGAAGTGCGACCATGTCCGCAGTCAGCAGAACGATCAGCGCGCCGGCGAGGGCCGGTAACAGCCGCATGGTCAGGACCGAGCTTCCGAATACCGTCCGTGAGAACCAGGCGGCCAGCGCCACAAATGGCGGATACTCCACATAGCCGGGGGAGAGATGCTGCGCGGCGGCCATGTAATATAGTTCGTCGCGGAAGAAATTGTCGTGGGCATTTACCCAAAGGTGTAATGCCAGCTGCAGCAGAGCGATCGCCAGCAAAAGCCAGCCGGAGCGGCGAAGCCAGGAGACAAAAGGAGATCTTGGGTTCATAGTGGCTCTCCCGTTTGATCGAACAGCTTTGTATTATTGAGCAGCGGGCCTCGCTTGTCAAGTGCGCAAAATCCCCCGTATGGATGATGACCCCAGTTACCGGTTTACCAATACGGCTTTGCCCAGAACCGCCGAGTTCTGTCCGACCAGTTTCTGGAATACTTTCGCCAAATCCGGATTGTCCTGCACCCGCATGGTGGTGTCGTCGCGTCTGGAGTTGTCGTTCTCCCAGAATTCGTTCCACCACGAGAAGCCGATGATGCGAGGCCAGCGATGGCTGGTAAGGTCGGTCAACGCGGCCTGGGCCCATACGGCCTGGTTGCCCAACGGGTTCCGCGCCGCGGTTCCAAACTCCAGCACGACAATCGGTTTATCGGGCGAGAGGGCCGCCACCCGGGGATACACGGCATCCATCTCACCGCGGAACGACGGCCAATCGTCGTCCATGGGCGTCAGTGCGCCGTAGGCGCTCACCCCAATCCAATCGATCCAGTCATTTCCCGGATAGTAGTTCTCCAGATGATTCCAATCTACATCCGGTGAATCTGCGTTGTTCACATGGAACACCCACTGGATATTGGTAGCTCGCTCCTGACGGGCAATCGTGATGATGTGCCGGTACGCATCGCGGAATCTCTCGGGGCCGTCAGCCTGATGCGGATCGCCATACCCGGCTAATGTGCCGCCGCCGTTCCAGATTCCATTCCAGGGGAACCACTCTCCGTTGACCTCGGTGCCAAACTCAACCAGAAGCGGCGTGCCGAACGCTTGTGCGTCGGCTGCCCAGGCGTGCAGGTCGGCATCGAAGTCGCCGTTGATGATGCGCTGGAGAGTGAACGTTGGCTCGGCATGATCCTCGTTCGGGTCGCTCCGCATCATCAGGCGGATGAATGGAACGCTGCCCGCGGCCCGGATCCAGGTGGCAGTCTCGGTCGGGAACCGGCGGCTTTGATACCAATTGTCAGAGAAATAGACCCAGGCAGCGGCCTTGCCGACAGTGCTCTCGAACGAATGCAAACCTTGTGGGGTGATGTCGTCCTCCTCACCTGTCACACCACCGGGATATATGCCCTGGTAAAGCTCGCCGGCGGGCGGTACGCCAACCATTTGAATGGGGGTCTTCGTTGGCGGTGCGGGGGTTGCTGACAGCAGCGGTGCGACCGGCGGCGTCAATGTAGGCGCCGCGGTCCTGGGCGCTGGAGCGGGCGAAAGTGCTCCGCATGCGCCCAGAGATAAGATCAAGCCGACCTGAGCGATCATGTATCGTAGAAATGGATTGTGTTTCATAGCTTGCTGTATCTTATTGCCTGACCAGCGATAGTAGACCCAGAACTCTCGGTGATGGTCACTTCAGATAAACGGTCGAAAGCACCGACAGGCCTTGAGGGCTGGCTGGAGTGTATAGTGAGTCTGCTTAAACTAGGGGGCAGGACAGGCGGCTGGATGGGCTAAGCCTATCAAAAGGGCAAAATTAGTCGGTAAACAACATGTTATCAGTCCTCAGCGCGAATGTCATCTGTCAAATGTCATACAGGCTGGTAGGACGATTATCCGAGTCTTTTCTGCATTGCTCGTGCAGAATCTGGCCGGCTGCCGGGTGAGCTCATCTGCCAGGCCGCGTTGCGGCGGAGTAAAACTCACGGAGGAAACTTGATGGATGCCTTGCCAAAAGGCTCGGCTCGTTGAACCCGGCTTGCGGGGCGAGGCTGCGGAATGTCTCAAACGAGAGAGGATAAGGTACCCAGGGATTGCCCGAGTCTACGTTGTATTCGACAAGCAGGAAGCAGCCGTTGGGCTTCAAGAACGAACGAACGCGGCGGAGGACCGTCTTTTTGTCTCTAAAATAGTGAAGGGAATTTGCCATTACGATGCCGTCAAGCGGCGGCAGGTCGAGGTTGCGCGAGAAGTCCGCGGACAGGAGAAATAGTCTCCCTGCGGCGCCAAAACGCGCCTCGTAGGCGCGAACCAATTCGTCGAGCCGTCTGCGATCTTTGTCAACGGCGTAGATTTCCGACTCGGCGCCGATGAGTTCGCGCAGCGCCAGAGTGAACGCCCCCGACCCCGCGCCAAGGTCGGCCCAGGTGCCGCCAAGCGAAAGTTCCGCGGGGCGGAGCAGGTTGACGTGATCAGAATGATTCATGCTATGCGGAATCCGTTACTCGACAATCAGCCATCTACAATCTCTTCACCATGCCGCGGTCGCTGGACCACTGTGCGAAGGGCGCCATCACCAGTGTGCACAGTTCGATGAGTGCGCGGTCGTAGTTGACGCGCCAGCCTCCAAAATCAGACCAGGCCTGTTCTCGGTCAGGCTTCAGCGGCAAGCCTGCCGCCTCGAGCCGGGCTAGAACCCCGTCGAATTCCGAGCGGTCAATACTGATCGGGTTGGACGGGAAGCGCGGGTCTTGTGGATTGGTAAGATCAAAATGGTTGGCGATGCGGCGCAGTGCGAGGTAGCCGGCGCGAATGCACAGCGCGGCCGAAGGTTCGTAGGGAACTTCGACCACGGAGAGGGTGAGGGCAGCCGCGTCCAGGACCGCACCCGAAGCAGTGATCCATGACATCTCGGCCCTCGGCGAGCGGAAGAAGACCAGGGTGGCAAGCGTGGTGTGGCTCTCCTCGACGTCCGCGAACCAGGTCTCCCAGGTGCGCCAATATTCGCCAAGTCTATCGAGGCCGTGGATTCGGCTGAAGCGCAGCAGCATCTCCACGGCCGAGGGCGGAATACCGGCGCGGACCTCCAGCATGTTGACGGCCTGCTCGCGCCGTGAAAAGGCGGAATACATGGTCGGCAGATAGGCAATGAGCAAGGCCACCAGCAGCAAACCGAGCATGCCTTCGGAAAACACCAACGCCGATGCGCCGAAACCCTGGGGCGGGGCGAAACCCAGGGTGAAAAGCGATGAGCCGCTTAACTGGAAGCAGCGCAGGAAGCCGCCAAGGCCCAGCGACCAATAGACGGCGGTGTACCCGAGACAGATCAGAACATACCAGGTCGGCAGGAGCAGCATCAGCCCGAGCGGTGCGTAATAGGCCATGATCGCATCGCTGGCTTCATAGGTTGTGGAAAAGTGCAGGAAAAGATTAAACACCCGTCGAACGGATCTGAACACCAGACGCGTCAGGAAGCTGCGGTCGCTGCGCGGCAGGACGAAGGTGGATATGGCGGATAGCAACGTGAGGAAGACGAGCAGGAATCCGACAATGAAGACCGCTACGTGTAAGGCGTGGTCGAGAGTCATGTGCGACATTATAAAACATGCCCCGGCGATTACCGGCGTGGTCCCATTTGTGGAAATGATTTGAAGTGGGAGTGATCTAGATGGTTGCGACTCCGCGCAAGCCAAATCTATCCAGGATACCCATCGCATCGGGCTTCACCCCCTGGTCTAGTCTCTGCATTTCATCGGCGACGATGACGGCGCTGGTGGCATCCGCAGCATAGCCGGCGGCTGCACTTAGAAGAGGCGCAAGTGTTTCCCCCAATTTTTGGGCGTCGTATTCTTCAGGAAACGTGATCTCCTGCCCTTGCATGGCAACCCGCATGCCATTCTCTACTGCGATGCTGTTTATGTGCTCTGCAAGCCCTGAGGCGATATTTGCCCCGCTGAAGAGGCGAATGACAGAAACCAGTAACCTGATCTGCTCAAGAAAATAGGTCTGCAGGATGTCCTTTTCTTCGTTGGCACGCGTACCAGCCATCGATAAGTAAGTCTCAACCTGCAACTGCTCTTCAGGAGTGAGCCGGGGCTGGGCGCCGCTGGCATTGTCCAGGTTGGTGCGCAGCACAATCGCCATACCCGTAAACTGCTGCGGTGCAGCGTAGACCGCGCAGGCCGTCAGCCACGCATCCTTCAGCAAACCGTCTGCACATAGCACCTTCAAGGCTTCATTGCTCACGGAAGCTTGTGCCACGACCCTTCCGTGAAGCGCCTGCACAATGGAAGCCTCTATTCCAAGGGCCTCGGTGAGAGGGATCTTCCGGTAGCTGCGCCTTTCAGCAGCGCCAACGAGCGACAGAAGATTCCGGCTGTGCGATACGATCTGGTCGTCCTGGTTCACCAGAATGAGAACGCTGGATCTTGTAAAGGGTGTTGAGGCACGCGTAAGCTTCACGCCTCGATCCATTTCCAACATGAGACCGAACGCGAACACACCCACGGCAATGAGCAGGTAGGAATTGAAGTAAAGTACATCCAAAGCCAAGGAAAAGAGATTGGCGTGGCCGCCGGGATAGTAGATGCCAATCGAATCCGCATAAGAGAACATCAAATCCGTGATGGCAAAGAGCAGGAAACCGGCACCCAGCAACTGCCAGGTGAGCGAGAATCGGCCTGTCCCAAGGGAAAACACGATCCGGCTGATAAGGATGAGTATGAAGAGGTCGCCGAGAGGATACGCAAGATTCAGCAAACTGGCCAGCACCTCGGCTGAATCAAATGCCGTAACGCTTGGCCACACCGCGTAGAAGCCGATTAATGCGATAAAGAAAACCGTCAAGAGCAGGCTGATGCGCCTCTGCAGTTCCGTTGGCTGGACCAGGAATTGCCGGTCGCGCATTATGAGTGCCGCGAGCATGGGGATGTAGCCGACCACCCAGAAAACATCCGCGATGGAGGGGAAGGGCACCTCCGAAGATCCGACTCCCAGAGCCAGCCAAATACCTTCTGCAATCGTCCAAAGGACCAACCCGAGCGCCATCAATCCCCAAAACCTGTTAAGACTTGCAGTTTCACTGTTGGAGAGCCAAACTCTGAGTGCGATTATCGAGCCGACCAGGCCCGCAATCACGTTTGCAACACTATTGAGCTGGGCCGGGCTGCCGTGACTCCAGAGGATCAGAATATCCGCCCCGATGACCAGCAGGGAAAAAGCAAGAATCGAAAGCACAACGGAAGAAAACCGTCGGTCTTCTAACAATCCCTGCAGCAGCGCAGATTTCCCCCTTCCAGAACTCGTTACGTAACTCATTGGCTCCGCAAGATTATAATATTGTTCAAATGCCGAAAAGTTGGCAGGTTTGAAAGCTTTACGGCTAAGCAGTAGGCCGAACTGCGATTGAATTCCTGAGATCGTGCATGTCCGATCATGGCTGTTTGCTCAAATAATACAGAGCCGTTGACCCCGTTGCCTTAGAGAGAGGTGAGCGATGATGAACAACCGCCAGTTGGCCGAAACGTTTACCCTGATCGCCGATCTTTCCGAGATCAAGGGAGAGGTGATATATAAGACGCTGGCATATCGCAAGGCGGCCGAGAACCTGGCCGGACTCGGACGCGACGTGAACGAATATTGGAAAGAGGGGAAGCTGGAAGAAATACCGGGGGTGGGCAAGGCCATCGCCGAAAAAATCGACGAGCTGCTGAAGTCGGGCAAGCTTGAATTTCTGGAAAAACTCAAAAAGGAAGTTCCGCCCAGCCTCGCAGAGTGGTTGAAAGTCCCCAGCCTGGGACCGAAAAAGATCGGCATGATCTGGAAGGCACTCAACATCACGACCCTGCCGGAGCTTGAAAAAGCGGCAAAAGATGGGAAGCTGCGAGACCTGCCCGGCATGGGTGCGAAATCAGAGTCGGCAATCCTGGCGGGGATCGAATCATTGTCGCGGCGCTCAGGGCGGATCCCGCTCGGCCGGGCTTATCCTCTGGCGCAGGAGATCATCGGTCAGCTCAAAAAAGTGAAGGGTGTGGTCGCCGCAGAACCGGCTGGCAGCCTGCGAAGGATGCGGTCCACGATTGGAGATATCGATATCCTGGTGGCTGCCAGGGATTCCAAGCCGATCATGGAGGCCTTCACAAAGCTGCCCGGCGTGATCCGCGTCCTGGGGAAGGGCGCGACGAAGTCCAGCATTGAATTCGGCGACGGCGTGCGGGCGCAGGTCTGGGTGCATCCGCCCGAACGGTTTGGAACAGCTTTGTTGTATGCCACCGGATCGAAGGATCACAACGTGCGACTGCGCGAGCTGGCCCTGGACAAGGGTTTATCGCTGTCCGAACACGCGCTCACGAAGAAGAAGGGCGAGGGGGATGAGATCCTGTGCGCCACGGAAGAGGAAGTCTACAAGCGGCTGGGCTTGCCGTGGATCCCTCCCGAGCTGCGGGAGGACCGCGGCGAAGTGCAGGCCGCCAGGGCGGACAAGCTTCCCAGGCTGCTGCGAGCTCAGGGATATCAAAGCCGATCTCCAGGTCCATTCCACATGGAGCGACGGCAAGCTATCCATGCTCGATATGGCACGCGCGGCCGCGAAGCGTGGCATCAGGGTGATTGCTTTTACCGATCACTCAGTCAGCCTGGGAGTAACGGGCGGTCTCAGTATGGCCGACCATAAGAAGCAGGCCGCGGAAATCAAGAAGATCCAAAAGGAGCTTGGGGACAGCATTCTCGTCCTGCACGCCACGGAAGTGGAGATCAAGGCCGATGGCAGCCTCGATTATCCTGACGACTTCCTGGCGAGTCTCGACCTGGTGCTGGCTTCGCTGCATACATCGCTGCGCCAGCCGCGCGATAAGGTCACACAGCGGGTGCTGAACGCCATCCGCAACCCGCACGTGGATATCATTGGGCATCCGACGGGCCGCCTGATCCCGGACCGCGAGGGCGCGGATCTCGACATGGATGCGATCCTTATGGCCGCGGCGGAGACAGGCGTGGCGATGGAGATCAACGCGCACCCGGCCCGGCTCGACCTGGACGATGTGCTGGCGCGTCGGGCAAAGGAGATGGGCATCCCGATCAGCATCAATACGGATGCGCATTCCGAGGCCGACCTCGACCTCTTGTTCTTCGGCGTGGCGACGGCCAGGCGCGCCTGGATCGAGGCCAAAGATGTGATCAACACCTGGCCGAGCACAAAATTATTGGCTTGGTTGAAGAAGAGAGGCTGAAGGATTGAGGATTTCTGATTGAGGGTTGAAGATTGATAAGGTGAATCCTGTTTGTGGAGACTGATCCGCGCGGTCTTGAGCGGTACGATCAGCACCCATCAAACTACATTCAGCAATCATTGATTAGCAAGCGTTCCCACCAATCCAAGTTCAGGGGCGATGCGCCGCATGGCGGTGATGACGTTGCCTACATGCTCCCAGAGTTCGATGCCGAAATCCTGCGCAGCCTGTTGCATCTCCCCGCGGTCGGTGCCCGCGGCAAAGGCTTTGTCTTTCCATTTCTTCCTGACAGAAGATGGCTCGAGGTCCAGCAGGGAGCGCGAAGGGCGGACGAGCGCCACTGCCGTAACGAGCCCCGTGATCTCGTCGCAGGCCATCAGCGCCTTGCGCCGCCTGGTATCGCGCGGCACGCCGGTGTCTACCCCGTGACTCAGGATGTCCCGGATAATGTCCTCCGGGACGCCGCGCTCGCGCAAGATCGGAGCGCCTTTGACCGGGTGCTCGTGCAGTGTGGGATGGATCTCCCAATCGAAATCGTGGATCAGGCCGAGCAGGCCCCAGCTTTCCGGGTCTTCACCGAATTTCTCGGCGTAGAACCGCAGGCAGGCTTCGACGGATAGCATGTGGCGGATGAGGCCTTCATTCTTCACATATTCATGGACAAGGGCAAGGGCTTCGTCGCGAACTCATATTGCTTTCTCGATTTATGGATGATTGCAGATTGGTAAATTGGAAGTGACCAATCTACCAATGTATCGATTTACCAATCTACTGACCAAATTATACAACCCGTTGCTCAGGGGTTTCTGGCGAAGATGGGTTCAGGATTGCCCAGCACCGGCACGGGTCTGCTGACATATACATCCACGAATGCGCCGACAGTGGCCAGCTGTTCGCGGATGTTCCAGATCATCAACAGCGGCGGCCAATAACGGCGGTTGTTCGCCTGCACGCCTGCAGCCTGTATCCCCAGGGCGTTGCAAAGGAAGAGGGCGCGAGGCAGGTGAAACGCCTGCGTAACCAGCAAGGCCGAGTTGAGGCCGAAGATGGATTTGGCGCGATAACAGGTATCGTAAGTGCTGCGACCGGCGTAGTCGAGGACGATGGCGTTCGCGGGAACCCCCAGGCTGATGGCGTATTGGCGCATGGCCTCCGGCTCGTTGTAGTTGACCGAGCGGTTGTCGCCGCTCATCAATAACTTCTCGACCTTGCCCGCGAAATAAAGCTGTGCCGCCGTCTCAACCCGGTCGCGCAGGACGGCCGTAGGGTAACCGTCGCGCGTCAGGCCCGCGCCAAAGACAACAACGGCGCCTGAAGCCGGCGCGGCAGAGACGGTGTAGGTTCGCGACCAGCTATAGATGGTTGTGTACAGCCGCGGGAGAAACAATGCGAGCAGTCCGAGGGCGATCAGAGCCAGAAATAACTTGCGAATGAACTTCCAAAGCCGCTTGAGCATCGCCTGATTTTACCAACAAAAAAGCCGGTCCCTATTTCGCTCATGGCTGATAGGATGGCGGCGTTGCGGATGGTTCGGCGATGGTGGCAGTCCGGTCTAATAGCTGTTCTCAGACCAACGCTTGTCTAAGTTTGGCGCTGGCGAAATCCATCAGGGCGACGACGACGACGATGAAGGCCACCACGGTCCCGGCCTTATGATATTGCAGCGAGCCGAAGAACGTGGTCAGTGTCAACCCGATTCCCCCGCCCCCGGCAAAGCCAATGATGGTTGCCATGCGGACATTGATATCCCATTGGTAGAGCAGATACGAAACGAACGGAGGCACGATCTGCGGCAGGATGGCGTAGCTGATCGTTTGCAGGCGGTCGGCGCCCGTGGCCGTCACCGCCTCGATCGGACCGGTGTCGATGTTTTCGATCGCCTCAGAGAAGAGCTTGCCGATCAGTGCGAACGATGTAATGGTCAGTGCCAGCATGCCTGCAAATGGGCCAATGCCCACCCAGAACACAAAGATGACCACATACAGCAGGGCTTCGATCGAGCGCAGGATGTTCAGGATCGCTCTTGCGGCATAGTAAAGCCAGATCAGCAGCGTGCTTCGGCCCGTAAGGTTCTTGGCCGCCAGGAAGCTGAAGGGGAAAGCCAGGGCCGCGCCGAGCGTGGTGGCCAGCAGGGCCTGGAATATGGTCACCAGCATTTGCTGGAACACGACCGTGAACACGTCCGGCGAAAGATCCAGGCTGACGAAGTCCAGCAGGAGCCGGCCAAAATTCTTGCCCGGGTTTAGCAAGCCTCGGATGCTCAATCCGGTGAGGTTCCAGCAGTAAGCGAACACAACGACGGCTACTATAATGTAAAAGACCGTCCGCAGCCTGCGAAGAGCCGGGCGCGCCCCACGTTGATTGGTCGGCGATTGATCCTGCAGGATGCTTGAGCGCCATTTTTCGCTGATGTAATCCACAAGGACGATCACGATCGCCACCGCCCACAGGGCCGCGGCGTACTGCTGATAGCCTCCCATGCGCACCGTTTCGATCACGAAGAAACCGATGCCTCCGCCTGCCACAAAGCCGATGACTGTGGCCGAGCGCATGTTGATGTCCCAGCGCAGCAGGGTATAGGAAAGAAAAGGCGGAATAAGCTGCGGGATGACAGCATAGCGGATGGTCTGGACCAAATTGGCGCCCGTGGCGGTGACTGCCTCGACCGGACCGGGGTCGATATGCTCGATCTCCTCCGAGAACAGTTTTCCCAGAGCAGCGATGCCGTGAATGGTCAACGCCATTACGCCGGCGAAGGAACCCAGCCCGACCCAGACGATAACGATCAGCCCCCAGACGATGGTATCGATGGCGCGCACAACGTTCAGGATCGTGCGCGTGACATAATAGACGATCGTGCCGCCCGGCAGGCGCGACATGATGTTGCGGGCAGCGAGGAAACTTACGGGAATAGCCAGAATCGTGGAGAAGATGGTTGCCATCAGCCCCATGGCGATGGTTTCGATCATCGAACCCGCCACAAATGTGTTGACTTTGCTGCCGGGCGTTGCCAGGCCCAGGCGGACCTGCCAGGCGGAGGCGGTGAGCGGCTTCATCCTGCCGATGATATCCAGGAAATTGTCGCTGACCCGGATCACTCCAGCCGCAGGTCGGTTGGCCAGTCTGTCGCCAATATAGGTGTACATGCAGTCCCAGGAGCAGATCTGATCCTGGCCGTTGATGGATATCGTGATCATGTCCGGGTTGAGCAGGTTTGCGGCCACCGTGCGCGCGTCGTTGAACCGCTCGACCAGGCGGTCCAGTCGCACGTCGGTCAGTTCCCAGGCGATGACGTACAGGATGATCGCGGCGAAAAGCAGCCCCGGCAACATGCTGATGGGACGCTTCCTGCTTATGCCTAAGGCGTCGAGCACATTCCACACCCAGAACAGGATGAAGGGCAGCCAGAGCCAGCTTGTGGTGAGCCCGCCCAGGACGACCTGACCGATATTCTGATTCACCAGCGACCAGTAGGTCAGATAACCCAGTACGGCCGCGGTCAGGAAGATCAACAGACCGCGCCCGTGTTTCCTGGACAGATACTGCCCGAGCCCCGGGATCATCACCGAAGAATATGAAAGCCGCGAGGAAGTTGTGGAGCTCACAGGGGTCGTTTGCGCTGCTGCCATGAGGGTTTACGAAGGAGGGAAACGGAAAATCGCGTTTCTACGCGAACGCTTTCCGACACAAGGAGATTGCTTTGCTTCGATCGCAATGACACCGTTCAACCACGCTAGATTATCGAGATGCGTTCGGCTTCTTTTCCGTAGATGGCCTTGAATTGGGCGTCGTCGATCTCCTTGGGCAGGCCCCGGAATACAAGCTCACCGTCCTTAAGAGCAATCGCACGCGTCGCATAACGGTGCACCAGGTCCAGGAAGTGCAGGCTGCAGATCACCGTGATGCCCTTCTCTTTGTTCAGCTGCTCAAGGTATTTGAGAATCGAGTGCGCCAGCACCGGATCCAGCGAGGCGACCGGTTCATCCGCCAGGATCAATTTGGGATCCTGCATCAGAGCCCGGGCGATACCGACGCGCTGCTGCTGCCCCCCGGAGAGCGAATCGGCGCGCACGTGTGCCTTGTCCGCCAGCCCGACCTGTTCCAGGCTGTCAACCGCCTTCTGATTGTCCGCCGCCGAGAAGAGATGGAGTGCGCTGGTGAAGGTATTGACGTAACCAAGCCGCCCCGTCAACACGTTGGTGAAGACCGACGAACGCTTGACCAGGTTGAACTGCTGGAACACCATACCGATCTGCCGGCGAATCTTGCGCATCTCGCCGGTGGACGCGGCCGTCAGGTCCTGGTCGTTCCAATATACGTGCCCCGAGGTTGGCTCGATCAGGCGATTGATGCAGCGCAGCAGCGTGGATTTCCCGGATCCGCTCAGCCCGATGACTGCCAGAAATTCGCCATCATCGACCTCGAAGCTGACGTTCTTAAGTGCCTGGGTTCCGTTGGGATAGACCTTGGTGAGGTGTTCGACTTTTAACATGGTTTGGATTGGTGTGCAAATAGACTTCGGAAGTCTTTTCGGAAACGCCAACGTGAACCGACTTTACGACAAGAAGACTTCCGAAGTCAGGCGTAAAGAAAAACCTGGTGGCGCTTTCAGGGCGCCACCAGGCTCACGGCGGGACTACTTGACGAGAGAAGCGGGATCGACTCCTGCCTTCTTCAGCACAGCCAGGAAGCCGTCATAGGTGTTGGGTTCAACCTTGACCAGCGAGTCGTAGTTGTACAGGCTCTTGAGCACAGCCTTGCCGCCTGGATCAGCGGCCATGGCGAGCATGCCTTCGATGATCACGGCCTGCAACTTGGGATCCAGGCTCTTGATGAACTGCATGCCGTCATTCGGGATGCTTGTCGGTCACGGCGAACGGTACAACCTTGGTGGCAATATCCGGATACGTGGCAGCCAGGTTGGCGGAGGTGTCGGTCAATATGTCGACGTAGGCTACGCCGGCATCACAGTCGCCTTTGTAGACAGCGATGGCCACATTGGGGTGCGACCCGGCGTTGACGGTGGCCTTGAAGTCCTTGTCGGGATCGATGCCGTTGGCCTTCAGGACGATGCGCGGGATGATATATCCGGAGGTCGAGTTCGGATCCACGAAGCAGAAGGTCTTGCCCTTCAGGTCGGCAAAGGTCTTGATGCCCGAGGCGACGCTGGCGATGAACTCGCCCTTATAGAACGGCTCCGGCTGGCCCTTCAGGGCCGCGTCCGGGTCGACCGCGTTGGTGCTGTAGTTGCGGATGGCGAGCATGGCAGGGAAGATTCCGTATTTCGAGTTGCCCAGAAGAGCGGAGAACGTGTTCAGGAAGCCAACCTGAGCCTTCTCTGCGCCCATGGCCTCGATGGAAGCCGCAAAGCTCGTGCCCACTTCCTCTTTGAAGGAGAGGCCGGTCATCTGGCCCAGGCAGTCGGCAATTGCGCCGCCAGCCTTCGCGATCTTGCCGGTGTCACCGGAGGGCACAAAGGTGATGACGATGGGATTGTCCGACGAGCCGAGCGCGCCGGCAGCCGGGGCAGCAGGAGCATCGGGCAGCTTGGTGCAGACCGGGGGAGGCGGAGGGGTCGGGGTTGGCGGGGCTGCAGTCGGGGGAACTGCAGTGGGGGCCTCCGTGGCTGCAGGTGCCGTAGTGGGGGCCGGAGCCTGCGTAGGTGCCAGGGTCGGGGTAGCGGCCGGGGCGCAGGCGGATAGCGCGATCGCAAAAACAGCGATCAACGCCACCAGAGTGACAGAAAGGCGTCTATTCATTGCTTCTCCTCTTGTATGTGTGAAAAACGGATGGGGTTAACTTTCACCCAGAACTGATTTCATAATAATCCAAATTTCACAAATGGACAAGACGATTGTCTTAAAAGATGACGAATGCCAGGTGAACGTCGTTGATTGCAAACTCTTCAGGTCGGATTTCACGATTACATGTGGACGATCTGCGGGTCTTCTAATGCAAGCATATTTGGCAATTGAACTCCGCACGAGGAAGCGACTGCGTATCGATCGGATCGGTTATAGCAGCCGGTCGCCGGCCTCGACGGCGTCCACTCTAAAATGACATCCGCGGCTCTGCCGATTGTGATATGCAGCTTGAGCGATGATGAGAGCCACCTCCACAGCATTTCGCAGGCCAATCAAGCCGTCGCTCAATTTGGTATTCTGATAAAAGGTTTCGATCTCGTTTTGTAAATGGCGCAATTCGCGGATGGCGCGCGCCAATCGGTCGCCGGAGCGAACCAGGCCAACATAATGCCACATGATGTTTTGGATTGTCTGCATATCGCCCTGGATCAGAGCCGGGTCTGAATCATCCGTCAGTCCGCTTTCGTCCCATGCAGGAACCTGCTCGCGGCCAGGGATGCTGTGCGTGGTGGCGCTCAGGGTTTGCTTCTATTTTTTGAGCGGCGCGATATCCCCATACCAGACCCTCCAATAGGGAGGTCGATGCCAGGCGATTCGCTCCATGCAGACCTGTGCAGGACACCTCTCCCACTGCATAAAGATTGGCAATGCTGGTTTGGCCGTTTTCATCCACGGCAACCCCGCCGCAGGAGTAATGCGCCGCGGGCACCACCGGGATCGGCTCGCGCGTGATATCCAGGCCCACGCGCATGCATTCGGCGTAGATGTTGGGGAAGCGCGCCCTCAGGGCTTCGGCGGTCATATGCGAGGCAATGTCCAACATAACATACGAAGAGCCGTTGGTTTCCATTTCGGCGTGGATGGCCCGCGCAACGACATCGCGCGGAGCAAGGTCCTTCCACTCGGGAGAGTATTTCTCCATGAAGGGATGCCGTCCCTCGGAATCCAGCAGGACGCCGCCTTCGCCTCGGACGGCTTCGCTGATCAAGAATCCCTCCGCCCCGGGGACTGCGAGCGCAGTCGGATGAAACTGAATGTATTCAGCGTTGACGATGCGTGCGCCCGCGCGCGAGGCCATGGCGATTCCGTCGCCCCGCGCGCCGGATGGATTGGTGGTGTTGCGGTAAATTCGGCCGAGGCCGCCTGTGGCGAGAACCGTGCAGGCGGCCAGAGTTCGGTGGATGGCTTTCCCATTGCGGTCAAAGACGTACGCGCCATGGCACGCGACGGGCCGATAACTATCCAACGGGTTGCGTGAGTGGTGGGGGTAGGTGACCAGATCCACAGCGGTGGCATTGGATAGAACTTCAATGTTGGGATAATTCTTCAATAAGGCGACCAGTCCGTTGCTGATCGCCGCCCCGGTGCCGTCGCCGACGTGCAGGATCCTCCGTCGTGAATGGGCCGCCTCCTGGCCGTAATCCAATGATCCGTCGGCCTCGCGATCAAATTGCACTCCCGCCCTGTGAATAACGATGTCTTCCAGAAGCCCGGGCCCTTCCTCTGCCAGAATACGCGCAGCCGCCGGCAGGGATGCGCCCGCTCCGGCAGCCAATATATCCTCGATCAGGAGGTCGGCGCTGTCGCCTGGACCGCGATGGATAATTCCGCCCTGGGCCCAGAAGGTGTTTGAATTGTGAAGATCGTTGGATCGGGTGAGAAGGATAATTTGGCGCTTCGGGTTCTGCGCCAGTTGGATCGCTGCGGTCAACCCGGCAATGCCCGAACCGATAATGAGAACATCGGCGGTCTTCATGCTCTAACCGATTTTGAGCATTCGATCAACGGCCCGGAAGGCGCGCAGGCGAATCTCTTCCGGGATCTCGATCAAATACCGATTGAGTTTAAGCGAGTCCCGCGTGTCCTCCATCGTAATCATGTTCATGTGCGGGCAACGCACCATGCACAGCCGCAGCATCTCCTTTTCCGGATTGGCGGCCGCTACATTGTCGCCCATCGAGCACTCGGTCAGCAGGAGATAATGCGGCGCCCTGGTCTCGCTGCACATACTTGATCATGGCATTCGTGCTGCCTGAAAAATCGGAGGCGGCTACAACCTCCGGGCTGCATTCCGGGTGCGAAAGGATCACGGTATCCGGAAATTGCTGGCGCACCGTCTGGATATCCTTGACCGTAAATTTCTCATGGACCTCACATCGTCCATGCCAGCCGATCATTTGGACGTCGAGCAATTGGGCCGCCTCTCCCTGGGGAGATGGATGGCGCCAGGCTGGGAAAGATAATGTGTTTATGGCTCTCCCGCGCCACGTTGCTCGCCAGGTATTGATCGGGGAGAAAGATCACCGTATCCGTCTTCAGCGACTGGACCACTGCAACCGCATTGCTCGATGTGCAGCAGATATCGCTCTCTGCTTTTACGTCCGCGTAAGTGTTGACGTAGGTCACAACCGGCACACCCGGGAATTTTCGTTTGAGGGCGCGTACATCCTCGGCGGTGATGCTGGCTGCCAGAGAGCATCCTGCTTTCGCCGCCGGCAGCAGCACTGTCTTGCCGGGGTTCAAGATCTTCGCGGTCTCCGCCATGAACCGGACGCCGCAGAATACGATGACATCCTTATCGGTCTGGGCCGCCTTGCGGCTCAAGTCCAGGGAGTCGCCTTTGAAGTCCGGCACGGAATAGAACAATACCGGCTCCATGTAGTTATGCCCCAGGATGACCGCGTTGCGTTGTTTCTTCAGCTCGTTGATCTCAACGGCAATCTCGGCCTTATATGCCAATTCAAAGTCCGGCACCAGGTTGGCCAGGTGGGATTTCATTTCCTCGTATAGCTTTTGTGCTTCAGCTTGCACTCTGTCTCCTTCACCGATCTTCATCTACTTGCTAATATCGAATGAAACGTCGAAATTCTTTGCGGAATGCGTCAGGGCGCCGATCGATATGAAATCTACGCCGGTCTCGGCGATTGCCCGGACCGTTTCCAAATTCACGTTTCCTGAGGCTTCCAGCTTGGCGCGCCCGCCCGCCATCCGAACAGCCGCCGCCATCATATCCAGGGACATGTTGTCGAGCAGGATTCGTTCGACCTTCAATTCAAGCGCCGCGCGCACATCCTCCAGCGTTCGAGCCTCGACCTCCAGCTCGACGTCGTGGTGGGCGAGGCGCGCCCGCCGGACGGCCTCTGACAGGCTTCCGGCGAAATCGATATGATTGTCCTTGATCAAAATCATATCATAGAGGCCGATGCGATGGTTTTGGCCGCCTCCGCGCGCCACGGCCAGTTTGTCGGCCATGCGCAGACCGGGAGCCGTTTTGCGCGTATCAAGGATGACGGCCCGCGTCCCGGCAACCGCGTCGGCAAACCGGCGCGTCAACGTGGCGATGCCCGACATTCGGCCCAGGAAGTTCAGCGCCGTCCGTTCGGCGGTGAGCAAACCGCGAGCCGGTCCGGAGACGGCAGCCAGCGTCTGGCCATTTTCCACGCGAGCGCCTTCGGTCGTCGTCGGGACGAACTCGATCCTGGGATCGACCGCCGCGTAAACGGCCTGCGCCACATCAAGACCGGCGACCACGCCGCTTTGCTTTGCAATGATTTGCCCTCGCATTAAGGCATCCGGCGGAATGATGCTATCGCTGGTTACGTCGCCGCTGCCCACGTCTTCTGCCAGCGCTCGCCGGATGGCAGCCAGGATATCAGGATGTAATGGTTTCGTAGAGTTTTGTCTCCTCATCCCGTCAAGAATACGAGATTTCAAATATCTTGTGCATGGATTACTTGATCAGGCTTTTGAGGTCCAGCCCCGAAGCTTTTACGGCTTTCCGAAACTCGTCGTACTGGCTGTCCTGCACAACCTGCATCGAATTGAAGCCATACAATGTCTGCATGACGGATACTCCATCGGGTGTGGTCATGAGGTCCACAAAAGCCCGCGTCAGGTTGCGCCGCATGTCCTCGCTCATGGCGTGCGTAAAGACCAGCGTTTCGTAGGGGATGATCGGCGGGATTTGCCAGACAACGACGACTTTTTTCAGCACGTCCGGATACTCATCTTGAAGGCCGGGATAGGCTCGGGCATCCACATAGGTGGCGCCGAAATCGCAGATGCCTCCCGCGTACACGGCGCGAACTACGCTCGCGTGACTGGCCAGGAACGCGGGTTGCAGCGTCGATATACCGGCCTCCGCAAGATATCCCAGCGGGACCACATAACCCGAAGGCGATTGCGGATCAGTCCAGCAGGGCTTCTTATCCTTGAACTGGAGCAGCGCCACCGTGGAATCGGCGCTGTTTTCCTGGGTGCCAGGATCGAAAAATGGAGTGAACCCTGAATCGCTCTGCACGATGAACTGTGCGCCGTAGAAAATAGTAGTACCCTGCTGGCGGGCGAACGCGGCTTCTACGAAACCCTGGTTGCTTGCCAGCAAATAGCCATACGGCGACAGCACGCCGATCTGAGCATCCCCGTTCCCGAAGGCGCTGACCAGAGTCGTCTCATCCGGCGGGACCACAGGCTCAAATTTATAGCCCGTGGCCTTCTCCAGCAGGTCGATCAGCGTATTGCCGGCAGCCACGACGTTGGGGTCGGGCTGCGCCGCCGGTGCGAGGGCCAGGATCAGGGGGTCGTTGGCGGTGCCCGGCGTGGCGTTGGGTGAAAAGCCGGCGGGGGTGGGGGAAGGTGTGGCTGCAGGTGTGGGCGTTGCCGGTGGCCGCGGCACAGGGATCAGACTACAGCCTAGCAGCCCCAACAGCAGCAGTGGCAGGAGGTGTTTCATCAGGTCATTAACGCGATTGTAATGCATCGGTCGTATCGCCGCGGTATAATCGGGTTACTTACTGTACGATCCATGGCCATTGACTATTTGCGAGCCGTTCAGGCTCGCATTTGCGTCTAGGACAGATGACCGCAGGAGAAAGTCCATGAAAGACAACCGAGGTTCCGCCTTACTTACCATTCTACTTCTGGTGGTGATTGCCGGTGCGGCTTATTATATAGTCCAAGGCATCCGGCAGACCACTCAGCAGACGGTCGCCCCATTTACTCAGGCCAACAGTTCCCTGCAGACCCAGGTAGCGGACCTGCTGCATCCCACGCCCACCATCATCCCCGATCCGGTGACTTATATCAATGATATACGCGCCCTCGCCCGGCTGGAGACCATCCAGTACAGCGTGGAGCAGGTTGTCACGGGTGAGACGGGCCAGGGCACGTTCGGCTTCCTTTTCGGCGAGAAAATGCTGTATATCGCCCACGGCACCGTGATCGCCGGCATCGATATGGGAAAGTTGCAGCCGGGAGATATGCAGCTTCAAAACGGTGTGCTGACCGTCAAGCTTCCGGCAGCCGAGGTCTTCATCACCGCCCTCGACGATCAGAAATCACAGGTCTATGATGACCAGACCGGGCTGCTCACCAAGCCCGACCCCAATCTGCAAACCCAGATTCGCCAGTCCGCAGAGGACAAGATCCTCAAGGCCGCCCTGGCAGATGGCATTCTCGATGTCGCTCAACAGAACGCGGTGACGTATCTGACCAAGTTCTTTGCAGCGCTCGGGTATAAGAACACGATCTTTATTAGCCCACCGGCCGACTGATTCCGATTTACGGTTTTTCGGATTGCCGGCGGCCGACCGCTAATCGCTGAACTCTGATCCCCGCCTCTACGGCTGATGGGATTTCACAAAATTGTCATAGACGAACGGGCATAGGTCGTTATAGTACTGCGACTCTTGCAGGTCGAAGAAGCCGGCCGGATAGCCCATGTGGGCATTACATTCGGGGGTAACATAATTGTCCGCTTCGCCGCCCGGGGCGAAGGGCTGCAATAGCGCATGAACGACGAGGCTGGAAACATAGTGAGTGGGCGTTGAGCTGTATATGTTGCTGACGGCATTGGCGCACATTGAGTAACCATTGTGCTGAACGCAGGCCGTGCCGCCCTGGTTTCGACACTCGTTCCCAATGGATGTGGCGCTTTGGACGGTCCCCGAACTGCCGTAGCCGCAGGGCATGTATTTGGCGTTGAAGTCTACAACGGCAACGCTGATTTGTCCGCCGCCGCCGGTCAGCGGCACAAAGGCGTTCCTGTAGCCGGCCGGGGCCGCCAAGGCATAGCCGTATCCGCCGGAGATCCTGGCCCTTCCCCCATCTCCAAATGAAAAGATGACGATCCCGTTCGGCAAGTCCGCACTGTGCGCGGCGATGTAGCGATTGGCCATATCGTTCATGGAGCCGCCGCTGCCATCTTCGACAAATCCGACCATTTCAAGCCCGAACGGGGTGAACTCTTGCAGGAACTTGCTTCCTTCATTAATCACCGCTTGCGCCTGTTCGCGCGTGACCGGCGCGGAGGCCGTGTCCACGATGACCGCGACTTTGAAATTCATCCCCGCGGCAGAAGAAGAAGCCGCTGATGCTGCCGGGGGAATTTGGGTCGGACCGGCTGCAGTCGTGGGCCCGCCGTTCTCTGTACGAGGCAATGGCGTTGCGGCAGGCGCGGGCGTAGGGGCCTGGTCCGCAATGGTCGCAGTCTGACTTGCGGGCAAGGTTGAAGAGCTGCACGCCAAGACAAAGAGCAGAAGGAGCGAAACATAGAATGGCGGACGAAGGGATCCCCTTGACCTGGGCATGTGTAGGGTCCTATGTAAGGGCATGGGTTCCGACCCGCGCCAACAGGTCTTCCAGGCGTAGATTAGCCAACGAGCTCACCGTCACGTCTGCGCCATCGATCTTTAACTGGGAGGTCGTGGGGTTGGGCACGGCCACCACGAAGATCCCTGCGGCGCGCGCGGCCGTAACCCCGTTGGGCGAATCTTCGAAAGCGATGGCTTCATCGGCTTTTATCTTCAATTCATCCAATGCCCTCATGTAAATATCCGGCTGCGGTTTGGTGTGGCCGGGCGCGACGTCATCGCCGCAAACGATCTTTTCGAATTGCTCCGCCAACCCGAGTCGCCTCAAATGTGGGTCGATCCAGGAATGAGAGGAACTTGAGGCGATGGCAAGCCGCAAGCCCAGGCGCCGGCCTTCAGTGAGAAGATCTTGCACGCCTTCCAGGATGGGTTGCCGCAGAATCAGTTCGCCGCTCTTATTATGGTGTCGCTGCCGCAGCGCCTCCAAATCCAGCGAATCATGGGTTAGCCGGTGGAGATGGGCAGCAGCATCGAAGTCCGAAGCGCCCCATCCACCGATAATCCGGGACCAATACTCGACGGGAAAATCAAAACCGTGTTCGGCGTAGATGCCCCGCCAGACTTCCACGTCGGGCGTCTCGGTGTCGAGAATCAAGCCGTCAAAATCGAAAATGAGGGAATTAATCGCCATGGTCATTAAAGTATAACATCTGGGCAAAAGTATGGTTGACTGCCCTCCAGACTATGCTATTCTGAAGCCACACAGGAGCAGCGTAGTGGCAGACTTCAGTATTGGAAAAGGGGTTTATATCTGGCAGCCTGAGGTGATGGAGGACGGCCAGCCCGACAGGATCCTGGCGCGCTTGCAGATGGCCGGCGTGCAGTCCGTGGCTTTGAAGCTGGCGGATGGATGCAAAATCTTCGATAAGCTGCAGCCGCTCATCCAGCTATTGCGAGATAACAACATTCGCGTGGCGGGCTGGGGCTATTCATATCTGGACCGCGTCCCGGCCCAGGAGGCACAGACCGCGGCGCAGGCATGCAAGTTGTATCAACCGGACTTCTTTCTCATCGACGTGGAGGCTGAAGTCGAACGCAACTACACCGGCGCGCAGGTATTCATCAATACATTGCGCCCCGCCCTGGCCAATCTGCCGCTCGGTCTTAATACTTTCTGGAGCGCGAACTATCACCCGTTGTTCCCCTGGGCGGCATTTCTGAATCAGGTGGACTTTGTTTGCCCGCAAGTTTATTGGCGGGGATTCGATCCGGTGGGCAAACTAAAACAAAGCCAGCAGGAGTATGCCAACGTTCCAAACGCGCGCCATGTTCCGATGCCTATGGTGGCCGGCGACATGTTTGTGCAATTGGGCGTCGAGCCGGCGCCAGGCCAGGTAACACAGTTTCTCTCTGCGGCCGATGCGGACCCCACGCTGCACGGCGTCTTCATGTGGGCGGCAGACGACAGCCAGACCACTCCCGAGCTGTGGCAGGAGTTCTCCCGATATCAATGGCAAAGCGGAGGCACCCCGCTGCCCAGGCAGCCGGTCGGCTGGGCGAAGATCACCGCGCGGGGCGGCCTATACATCCGTGCCACTCCGGGCGGCCACAAGCTCGGGGCGCTGGCTAAAGATGAGTTGACTCCCATTTGGACTCTGCAGGATGGACAATGGGCCGCGATCAATGCAGCACAAACCCAATGGATCTTCACTGGTAATCCAAATTATCTGCGAATAGTGATGGACACTTCCAACGTTCCGCCTCCGCCGCCCGGAGTCTACGCAGGTTGGGTCATTCCCGCGCAGGGACTAAATGTCCGGAACGGCATCTGGGGGAAAATTCTTCGAGCCGTGCCGGTGAAGACCGTGTTGCAGGTGTATGAGGAAAAGGACGGATGGGGGCGAGTCAATCCCACACAAAGCGAATGGGTCTGCGTGAAATATCTAAGCAAGATCCAGTAGGGAAAAACCGCAGAAATAAAAGGTGCGGACGGCGTAGCGCCGTCCGCACCTTCTTGTTCCAACGTAACTCTTCGATGGGGGTAAATCGAAGCGCGCCTCTACGCGATTACTTGAGGTGCACGCAGGCGATACTGCCTGAGCGCCTTCCAGCCGACCATGATGCCCTTCTCCTCATCCCACAGGCGAAGACGAAGCGATTTGAGGCTGAAGGCCAGGGTCATCGGCTTCACATGGAAGATCGAGTTGTCTTTGTGGCATTGGGGCAATTTGTAATTGGGGATCTTCGGGCTCAGGTGATGGATATGATGGAAGCCGATATTGCCGGTAAACCACTGTAGAACGGCGGGCAGTTTGTAAAACGAACTGCCATCCAGCCCGGCCTTGGCAAATTGCCATTCATCCTGGCGCTCCCAGTAGGTGGGGTCAAAATTATGCTGGACGTAAAACAGCCATACGCCGGCCCCAGCGCCCAGGATCATGACCGGCAGCTGCACCATCACGTAGGTTTGCCAGCCGATCCCCCAGCAAAGCAGCCCAATGATCACGGCCAGCGCCAGGTTTGTCCACCAAACGCTGGCGTACTCCCGCTTCCCCAGGTTGGGCCCGGGAATCCGTTGAACGAATACGAACATCAGCAGCGGTCCGGCCAGGAACATCGCGAACGGATTGCGCATCACGCGATAGCCGGCCTTCTTCCACCACGGCGCCTCGAGATATTCCTTGACCGTCATGGTGTAGACATCGCCGATGCCGCGGCGGTCGAGATCGCCCGCCGTGGCGTGGTGGATGGCGTGTTCGTGCCGCCAGCGGTAATACGGCGTAAAGTTGATAAGGCCCGTGAAAATTCCCAGGGCATCGTTGGCTTTACGGGATTTGAAGAACGAGCCGTGCCCGCAATCATGGAAGATGATAAACGTACGCATCATGAACCCGGCAGTGGGTATGGCAAGCAGCAGTGTAAGCAAATACGATACTTTTACGCTAAGGACCATAATGATCCACAGGCTGAAAAACGGGACCAGGGTATTGATCACCATCCACAGGCTGCGCCGCAGGTCGGGGTGTGCATAACGTGCCACCACATCTTGCCAGCGGACTTTGTCATTTGTGCTCATTGCTTTCGTAGTCATATTCATATAATCGTCCAATCTAGACAAACATTGTACTCTATAACAAAATATCCGCAGATTAGAAATGCCCTACACATTCGATTTGTCATGCAATCACCTATAAACCTCCCTGTAACCCAGCGCTTTATACGCGTAGTATACTTTTCCCGCTCCAAATCCCACGTGCGTACGAACCGGGGCCAGAACGGGCGTGTTCAGGTGTAGATAACAATGACACGATGCTTGGAAGGGACCTTGGCTTGCGAATGAAAAGGCCGTTGTTGATCCTCGTCCTTCTTGCTCTCAATGGCTTTGCGCTCAGAAATTTCACCCTGCTGTCGAGGAACATGCTTTTTGGGACACGCTTCGTTGTAGACCAGGCCGTCCCCCAGCCCCTGCTTGCTTCGCTGAAAATCCCCAAAACGCCGCTTACCTTGCAAATGCAGGCTGCCGGCCGAATCGGATCCGACTTCGCCCAAATTTACTTTCCGGCCCAGGCAATATACCGGTTACAGGATGCGTTCGTAGCCACCATCACGCCTGATCCCTTCGGTCACCCCTCAAGATACGCACCGTTCGTTATCCTGTTCTGTGCTGCTACGCTTTGCAGGCTGGACTTCGGGATCGCCTGTTTTCTCGACTTGATGATTCAGCTCCTGCTGTTCTATCTGGTGTTGTTTTGGGCATTCAGGCAACTCGGGATCATGCAGTACTTTCTGCCGTCTGCGTTGCTTGCGAACCTCTGCCTCTTTCTGACGCCGGTTGGCCTTTCGTGGTTCGAGCGCGGACAATTTTCGCTTTATGTAGGGGTCAGCTACATGGTGCTGCTCCTGGGCCTCATGACCAGGAAACCCGCGCTGCTGGCCTTCGCCGCGCTGCTGGCCTTTGTCAAGTGGACGTCATTTCCGGCGATTGCCGTTATATTTTCGATTTATCTTATTAACTCGAAAGACATGCATGAACTCAAAAAGGCGCTGGTGGACATTGGGATCTTCTCCCTGGTCATCCTATTGCTTTTTGCGCTTCCGGCGCTATTCGCGGGAGGCACAAGCGCCTTCTTGAATGGGCTGGTAACTCAGGAGCTTCAGTCTCAGCCGAGCGGTCTTAGCCTGGCGAGGGTTGTACCGCGATCCATTGTTAAGCTGTTGCCTTTGGGCTTGATCCTGCTGGGCTACATCAATGTTCGTGTCAGCAAAGCCGGTTTCGTCTATCTCATCCCCTATTCCATCGGCGTGGGAACGATTCTGATTCTCTATCCCACCCTGGCGAGCGATTACAGTATGCCGGCCCTGATGGGATTTATTCCTTTCATCATCTATTGGGGCCAACAATTCGAGTCCCCCGTGCGGCCCGCCGCAACGGCGCTGGTCTACGCCTATTTGTCGTTCATCCTGATTGCCTCTTACAGCACCCAGATCGCCGACACGTTTCTGGTCACCACGGCTATTTATCTTGGGATGGCAGTGATATTTCTCGTGAGCCCATTGATGTTCGCGAGATATAAGCCGCGGCCGGCATCCGTGCAAACGGGCTGATGTTCCGCTCGATCCGCGCCCTCCCTCGAGCAACACAAGCCGGCTCGGTTCGTTAACCAGCATGAGATGCCCGCGTCAGTTGCTCGGATTTGTGTGCTTGAGCACAAGTTTGCAAATGCCATCAGTCTGGCAGCGGGCTGCCGCGCGCACGATCCCGTTCTGCTTGCCTGGCAACTTCCGGGAATCGAGAGTAAAATCTTGGGCTTCTGGGATCGTCTTTCAAGTGTCTAATACCGGTAGACAGGATTTAGAAGTATGGACCTGGTTTGTGAGGAAAGACCTTCCGACTCTCCGTTTGTAGAACGGATTTGGCGCAGCCAAAGCGAGCAGGCCGATCCATTTATCTCCGTTGCAGCCAGTCAGTGGGGGATAGTTGTCACCAAACACGGTGGACGGACCAGCCTCACAGTGCGCGGCCCTGAGACTTCGCGCTACTCCGGCGGTTGGCCATGCAGACGCCGAGTTCTTCGGCATCCAGTTCAAGGCCGGCGCTTTTATGCCCCGCCTGCCGGCAAGCACAGTCATGGATCGCCGTGACCTGAACCTGCCCGAAGCCACAAGTCGCCGCTTTTGGCTCAACAGCTCCGCCTGGCAATTTCCCGATTATGAAAATGCAGATACGTTTGTCGACCGTCTTGTAAAGGAAGGCCTGCTGGTGCGTGACCCTGCTGTGCAGGCTGCCCTGCGGGGAGAGCCGGTGGAGATGTCCCTGCGCACCGTGCAGCGCCATTTCCTGCAAGCAACCGGGCTGACCCAGATTGCCGGCCTTCAAATCGAGCGCGCTCGATACGCCACGTCCCTCTTGAAGCAGGGCAAGTCCATCCTGGATACGGTTCACGAGGTGGGCTACTTTGATCAGCCGCATCTGACCCGCTCGCTTAAGCGCTACATCGGACTCACCCCGGCACAGATCATTGATAAGGGCCGGTCCGAGCGGCTGTCGTTTTTATACAAGACAGACCCAATTTATCAGGTTATGATGCGCATGTCCGTTACACAACCAGAGGATTATGGACATGAGAAAAATAATCGCATCGGAATTTCTGACGTTGGATGGCGTGATGGAAGCGCCGGAGAAATGGTCGTTCCCGTTTCAGAACGACGAAACGGCGAAGTTCAAATCTGATGAGCTGTTTGCCAGTGATGCGCTTCTTCTCGGTCGGGAAACCTACCAAATCTTTGAAGCCTCCTGGCCGTCCCGGACGGGTGAATTCGCAGACCGGATGAATGGCCTGCCCAAGTTCGTTGCCTCAACGACCCTGAAAAAGGCAGGGTGGAACAATTCAAAGTTGATCAAAGGGGGCATTGCAGAAGAAGTAACCTGGCTGAAGCAGCAGCCGGGTGGGAATCTCCTGATTGTCGGCAGCGCCACGCTTGTGCATACGCTGATGCAGCACGGGCTCATTGACGAATATCGTTTCATGATCATGCCCATACTTCTTGGGAGCGGTCGGCAATTCTTCAAGGAGGGCAGCGACAGGATTACCGTGCGCCTTGTCGATAGAAGACCGTTCAGTTCAGGGGCCATTGCTCTCATCTATCACGCCGATGGTAAATCCAGCTAACCACAAAAATTTAGAAACGGAGGAACCATGTCATTTCAAGCCTATCTCGATAACATAAAGGCACAAACCGGGAAAACCCCGGAAGACTTCATTGCCCTGGCCCGGAAGAAGGGGTTTCTTGAGCCCGGGGTCAAAGCCGGACAGATTGTCGCCTGGCTGAAAGAGGATTTTGGCCTGGGCCACGGCCACGCCATGGCGATCGTACTGGTGCTCCAACAGGCCAGCGGCAAGAGGTCGAGCACCGATGAAAGGATTGAAAAGCTTTTTAGCGGCAGGAGAGCCGGTTGGCGCGATACGTACGATGAGCTTCTGAAGAAAACGAAGAAATTTGGTGAGGATGTAGGCACCTATCCGACGGATACCTACTTAAGCCTGCTGAAGGGCAAAAAGAAGTTCGCGGTCGTCGGCGTCACAGCCGATCGAATGGATATCGGCATCAAGCTGAAAGGCGTCAAACCCGGCGGCAGGCTCGAACCCTCGGGTTCCTGGAATGCCATGGTCACACATCGCGTACGACTCAACGATCCGAAACAACTAGATAAGCAGGTCCTCACCTGGCTCAAACAGGCCTATGAGGACGCCTAGGTGCGCATAACTACGTAGGAGTTCAATTCTAACGGGAGATCATTATGCAAAAGACGGCTTCGGACACCAGATTGACCAGATCATTGCTGACATGCAGCGTGATCGCCGGCCCGCTCTATGTTGCATTGGGCCTGCTCCAAATGCTCGTCCGTCCAGGTTATGACCCTGCACGACATGACCTCAGCCTGCTCAGCAACGGCCCCCTCGGATGGATTCAGATCGCGAACTTTCTGCTCACCGGACTGCTGGTGATTGCGGGAGCGGTTGGGATGCGGCGGGAACTACGCGGCGGCCGCGGCGGGACATGGGGCCCGTTCCTGCTTGGCATCTACGGCCTGGGCCTCATTGCCGCCGGTTTCTTTGTCGCTGACCCCATGAACGGATTTCCGCCCGGGACGCCGGCCGGCCCGCCAGTCCATCCGACTCTGCATGGCACTCTCCACATTTTTGCGGGAGCAATCGGATTCTTGGGGTTGATTGGCGCATGCTTTGTGTTTGCCCGGCGGCTTGCCGCCCAAAAAGCGCGCGGATGGGCAATTTTCTCCGTGCTGACCGGCGTGATCTTCTTTGCAGCCTTCTTCGGCATCGCCGCGGGCTCTCAAGGCCAGGGCGCGGTGCTGACCTTTGTCACACTGGCGTTTACGGCTGCCGTGTTGCTGGCCTGGGTATGGATTTCAGCGTTATCGTTGCGGCTGAGGGGTGAGCTTCCTATCGAAGAGAGTCGCGAGGCGGGTCGGTCAAAAACCGTGGTTGGAAACACATAGGAGATCTATCCCTGACCCTCCAACGGTTGGCGCACCAGGCAAAAACGGGACGGCAATCCGCCGTCCCGTTTTGATTCTCTACCCTCTTTTATTGTACTAGAACAATTTCAACACGGCGCTGCTCGCCCAGGCAAACAAGGATTGCGGCACCAAGCTGACCAGCACGGTGGCTATCGCAGCCACGCCCCAGGTCAGGTTGAGCCATGGTTCCGAGGTCGTCTGCGGATCGCCTTCTCGCATGTACATTGTCACCACCACGCGCAAATAGTAGTATGCGGAGACCAGCGTCGTCAGCACGCCGATGACGGCCAGCAGATAGAACTGTCCCTGTATGGCGGCGCGGAAAAGATAGAACTTGCCGACGAAGCCCAACGTCGGCGGAACGCCCGTCAGCGAGAGCATGAATATGGTCATGGCCGCTGCCAGTGCGGGATATTTGCGTCCCAATCCGCCGTAGTCGGCGATTTCCAATCCTTTGCCTTCGGCTTTTTCCAATGCGATCACCACCGCCCATGCACCGAAGTTGGTGATGGCGTATGAAACGAGATAGAAGAGCCCCGCCGCGACGGAGGTTGCGACCACATTCGGTTGTCCATAGGGAACGAATGCCATCAGAATATATCCCGCATGTGCGATGCTGGAATAGGCCAGCAGCCGCTTGATGTTGGTTTGGGCAATCGCCACCACGTTACCCACGATCATGGTGAGCGCTGCCAGCACTGCCAGGATCGGCGTCATATCAGATGCCAGCGATGGAAAAGCCAGCGCAAAAACGCGCAGCAGTGCGGCGAAGCCCGCGATCTTGGCGCCCGCCGCCATGAATGCCGTCACTGCCGAGGGTGCCCCTTGATATACGTCGGGCGTCCACATGTGGAATGGGACGGCTGCCACCTTGAAGCCCAGCCCCACCAGGATGAGGGCCGAGCCAATCGTCAGCAGCAGCGGGTTGGCACTGCTGGACGCGACAGCCTTGACGATGGCGCTGAGCGAAGTCGAGCCGGTCGCCCCAAAGACCAGCGCGATGCCATAGACCACGAATCCGGTCGAGAACGCCCCGAGCAGGAAATACTTCAGCCCGGCTTCTTCGGAATCTGCCTTGGGACGGGCGAAGGCGGCCAATACATACAGCGGTATCGACAGCATTTCGAGCGCCAGGAACACGATGATGAGATCGGCCGCCTGTGCCATCAGCATCATGCCCACCAGGCTGAAAAGTAGCAGCGTATAGTATTCGCCGCGTTCGATACCCATGCGCTTGACGTAGTCGTACGCCAGGGCGATGCCGAATAGGCCGGTGATCAACAGCAGGATATCGACAAAGGTTGAGAAGCCGTCCAGCACAACCATGTTGTTGAAGCCGGTATCGACCAGCGCCACCTGCGAAATGGTAAAGCCCAGGCAAACGGCCAGTCCGAGCGCCGCCAGAAAGGCCGTGACGCCTTTGCTTTTGATGAAAAGGTCCACCAGCAGCAGCGCGCAGGCCCAGCCGGTCAGAAAGATCAGAGGGAGGATGACGGAGAAGTTGATGGGAGGCATGGGAATTATCGATTTACGATTTCCGATTGATGATTGATAGGCGTCCTTCGATCCGAATGGGTCATATGCCGACCGCTGACAGCTTATAGCTGATCACTGTTTTACCTCATCGCCAGCGCGGATTGGAATCCGGCGAGCAGCTTGCTTACGGAGGGGGCCATCAAGTTGAAGAAAGGCGCCGGATACAGGCCGATCCAGAAAATGAAGATCAGCAGCGGAACCATCGTGGCGATTTCGCGCCAGTTCAGGTCGCGCAGGGCGTGCCCATGCTCCTTGACTTCCTCCACGATCGAGCCTTGCGGCCCCAGGAACATCTTCTGGAACATAAACAGGATGTAGACCGCCGCCATGATGACTCCCAGCGCGGCCAGTCCTGCAAACCACGGAGACCCCAGCGCTTTCGAGCCAAAGGCGCCGAGCAGGATTGTGAACTCGCCGACGAAGCCGTTCAACCCCGGCAGGCCCATCGAGGACAACGCCACGATCAGCATGATCGCGCCGAAGATCGGCGTGATCTTCCACAGCCCGCCGTACACCTTCAGCTCGCGTGTGTGCGTCTGCTCATAGATCATGCCCACGAGCAGGAACAGGGCGCCCGTGCTGAGTCCGTGATTGATCATTTGCAGGATGCTGCCCTGAACTCCCTCCGCGTTGAGCGCGAACAGTCCAAGCATCACGAAGCCCAGGTGGCTGACCGATGAATACGCCACCAGTTTCTTGACATCCGCCTGAGCGTACGAGACTGCCGCGCCGTAAATGATGCCGATTACCGCCAGCACGGCGATGGTCGGCGCGGCCTGCACGGCAGCCTGCGGGAACAATGCCAGGTTGAAACGCAGGAAACCGTAGGTGCCCATCTTCAGCAGGACGCCCGGCCAGTATCACGGAGCCGGCGGTCGGCGCCTCTACGTGCGCATCGGGCAGCCAGGAGTGCAGCGGCCACATCGGGACCTTGATCGCGAAGGCGGCCGCAAAGGCGATGAACAGCCATAACTGCGTGTGCGGGTCAATTCCGCCTTTGGCTGATCAGGTCGGGCACGGAGAATGTGCCTTGATAGATGCCAAGCCACAGGATGGCCAGCAGCATCAGGATCGAACCGGCCATCGTGTACAGGAAGAACTTGATGGCGGCATAGATGCGGCGCGGTCCGCCCCAGATGCCGATCAGGAAGTACATGGGCACCAGCGTAAATTCCCAGAAGATGTAGAACAGGAACAGGTCCTGCGCCATGAAGACGCCGAGCATGCCCGTTTCCAGCAGGAGGAAAAAGAGCATGAAGTCTTTGACGCGCTCCTCGACGGCAGTCCATGTGGAAAGAATGGAGATGGGTGTGAGGAAGGTGGTCAGCAGGACCAGCAGGATGCTGAGTCCGTCCACGCCCAGGTGATAATCAATATTCCAGCCCGCGACCGTGATCCACGGGTAGCGCGCGACCAGCTGCAGGTCCGGGTTCGAGGCGTTGAACATCGACAGCACCCACAGCGAAATGCCGAAGGTGAGCAGCGAGGTGACGAGAGCCGTCCAGCGTATGGCCTCTTTCCATTCGGATTTCAAGAATAAGAGCACAAGCACGCCCACCAGCGGAAAGAAGGTCAGGATCGTAAGAGGTTGCGTCAAAAAATTCATGTTTATTCCTCAATTCAGGCGTTCAGCATTTGATCGCTCGAACGTTGGAGCGTTCTAGCGAAGCAGCAAATATCCCAGCATGGCAACGACGCCGATAAGCACCGCCAGCGCGTAACTGCGGACAAAGCCGTTCTGGAACCGGCGCAGGGCAGCCGAGGTGTTCTTGGTCCATTGTCCCAGTCCGTTGAAGAAAGCATCGATGCCGCGTTGGTCGGCATAGCGATTGAGTGCGATGCCGGTGAGGAAGTTATACGTGCCGGCAATGACCTTCTCGTGGAACCAGTCGTGCCAGAACTTTTCGTCGATCACGTATGGCCAGGAAGCGCGCCAGGTCCACATAGCGGTCAAGGATCAGCGCCTTGTAAGCCTCGTCCACGAACCATTTGCGTTCCATGCCCGTGAAAATCGGGCCGAGCAGTTGCTTGAGCGGATCCACCTGGCCCTGCCGTAGCGGCTTGCGTCCGTAGAGCAGCCATGAGATCAGGATGGCAACCAGAGCCAGGGCGGTCGAGAGCAGGGCGACGGTCAGCACGAATTCACCGGCTGGATGAACAGGATCGTGTGCTCAAGCCATGCGGACAGCGTGTCCACGCCGGGCAAATTCAGCGCCCCGCCCACGATCGGATAGGACGGCCAGGACGATCAGCGGCACGGTGATGATCCTGGGGCTTTCCTGTGCATGCGCCGCGGCTTCATGACGCGGCTCGCCGAAGAAGACCATCCAAATCTGGCGGCCCATGTAGAATGCGGTGAAGAATGCAGCGATGGTCAGCAGCCAATAAACCGCCGTGAACCCTTTGCTGAATGAATCTGCCAGGATTTCATCCTTGGACCAAAAGCCCGCAAACGGGAAAATGCCGGCAAGCGCCAGCGCGCCGGCCAGATAGACCCAGAACGTAACCGGCATGGTCTTGCGCAGCCCGCCCATGTTGCGCATGTCGTTCGGGTCGAATATTTCAGCTTGTTCCTGCGCTCCCCCATGCTCGTCTTTCCGCCTGCCCTTCTTTTTTGCCTCTGCTTCATGCTCGTCATGATGACCAATGAGATGATGCCCGCGTTCCATTCCCAGGATCACCGAACCCGCCGCAAGGAACAGCAGCGCCTTGAAGAAAGCATGCGTAATCAAATGGAACATGCCCGCCGCGAAGGCGCCCATGCCAACGGCCGCCACCATATAGCCAAGCTGGCTGATGGTCGAGTAGGCCAGGACTTTCTTGATATCGTACTGGCCGACCGCGATCGTAGCCGCGAACAGGGCGGTTAGCGCGCCGACCAGGGCCACGATGAATTGCGCCGTAGGCACCATCACATACAGCGGAGCAGAACGTGCTATCAGGTAGACGCCCGCGGTGACCATTGTGGCGGCATGAATAAGAGCCGAAACCGGAGTCGGGCCTGCCATGGCGTCCGGCAGCCAGACGAACAACGGAATCTGCGCGGACTTGCCGGTCACACCCAGGAGCAGGAAGAGCGTGATCGCAATGATGAGAGGTGAGTTGATCGCCGAAACGGCGCCAAGATGATCGAATACCGCGTCGAATTGCAGGCTGCCAAAGGCCCAGAATATCAGGAAGGCCGCGATCAGGAAGCCGAAGTCGCCGATGCGGTTGGCGATAATGGCTTTCTTGGCGGCGTCCGAGTTGGCCCACGATGGCCGGCCCAACGTGTCCATCTCGTACCAGAAGCCGATCAGCAGGAATGAGCAAAGCCCCACGCCCTCCCAGCCGACAAAGAGCATCAGGTAGGAGTCGCCGCTGACGAGGATCATCATCATGGCGATGAACAGGTTCAGGAAGACAAAGAAGCGGCGGTAGCGCTTCAGGTCGGACTTGAAGCGCACGTCCTCGTGCATGTACCCGATGGCGTAGATGTGGATCAGCGTCCCAACGCCGGAGACGACCAGCATCATCGTCACCGAGAGCGTGTCCACGCGGAAGATCCAGTCGAGCTGCAGGCTGCCGACGTGGATCCACTCGCCAATACGTCCAGCGTACGGCTTCCGGGTGCAGGGTCAGTGACCAGGCCAGCAGCACAGACACGAGGAAAGCCAGCCCGGAAGCCAGGCTGGCAACGGTGCCGATCACCTTTTCGCTGAGGCGGTGGCCGAAGATGATGTTGACCAGCAGGCCGATGACCGGCAGGAAAACGACCCATGGGGCCAGGAAGAAAAAGTCCGGACTGAATGTTTGACTAAGCTGCATGATTGCTCCAGCGAGTGGAGATAAGAAACAGAGGTTCTCTCTGTTTATCTATTCTCTACTCATCCCTCCCTATCCTTTCAGGCTGTTCATCTCGTCAATGTCGATGCTGTGCTTGGTGCGGAAGATGGCCACGATCAGCGCCAGGCCGACGGCCACTTCCGCGGCTGCCACCGTCATGACGAAGAACACGAAGATCTGGCCATCAAGAACCTGGTAGACGCGCGTGAAGGCCACGAGTGCCAGATTGGCGGCATTGAGCATCAGCTCCATCGACATGAAAATGATCAGCGGGTTGCGGCGGATGAGCACGCCCAGCGCGCCGATGCGTAAACAGCACGGCGGAGAGCGCAACATAATAGCTCACCGGGACCATCTACCGCTCTCCTTTCTCTCTTTTCGTCAACACGATGGCGCCCACCATGGCGATCAGCAGCAGAACCGACGTGATTTCAAAGGGAAGCAGATAATGACTGAACAAGGCGTTGCCGACCGCCTGCGGACTGCCAAAGGTCTGCACCGGCTGTTGAATGACACCGCTGGCTGTCTTTCGGACAAACAGCAGGTAGGCCGCTTCGACCGCCAGGACAGCCGCCAGGATGACGGCCGCCGGTCGTTGCCAGGGCAGGTTTCTCGAGGGTGGAAGCTGCTCTGTTCCCAGCAGCATGATGACGAACAGGAACAAGCACCATGATGGCGCCGGCATAGACGCTGACCTGGGACATGGCGATGAAGGGAGCATTCAACAGAATATAGAAGATGGCCACCGTGCCAAAGTTCAGCACCAGGAACAGCGCCGAATAGATGGCGCTGCGGCTGAGCAGCATGCCCAGCGCAGTTGCGATGGCCACGAGGGCGAGCAGGAAAAAGAGCAGCAGGTCAACGGTCATGGCGGTCCATTTCAGATTGCACGTTTAGGATTGCAGATTGAACGATCAGCGACATCTGGATTGGTGCACGACCTTCCTCAATCGCAAATCTACAATCGCACATCATCAATCGGACGGGTTTTTCATCTCCGGCACCGAGCGGGTGAATTCGCCCGGCGTGGTCTTCTGTGGAGTGGTCTGCGCGCCGGGGCGGACCGGTTCGAGCAGCATGTCCTTGTCGTAGATCGCCTCGCGGCGGTTGGTGAAGCTCAGTTCGTAGTTGTCGCCGAGCACGATCGCTTCGGTCGGGACAGGCGTCCTCGCAGTAGCCGCAGTAGATGCAGCGCAGCATGTTGATCTCATAGGTGGAGGCGTAGCGCTCGCCCGGCGAGTAAGCGCTTCTCATCCGTGTTTTCGGAGGCTTCCACGAAGATCGCGTCGGACGGACAGGCCGCCGCGCACAGCGAGCATCCGATGCACTTTTCCAAACCGTTATCGTAGCGCTTCAGAACGTGGCGTCCGCGGAAGCGTGGGCGCACCGGCCGCTTCTGCTCCGGATATTGCACGGTCACGGGCCGCTCGAACATCGATTTGAGCGTGGTGCCCAGACCGCGCGTCAACTCTCTAAGCATGAGCCACCTTCCTTCTCAATGACAGGTTCAACAGTAAAACCGTAATCAGGCCCGCAAAAATCGAGAGGACCGGGATGATCCAAATATAGACGGCGCCGAACTGGTCGCGCCAGCAGAATTCCGAACGCCGTCATGACCACCACGGCCATCGAAAGCGGCAGCAGCACCTTCCAGCCGAAGGTCATCAGGCGGTCGTAGCGGATGCGCGGCCAGGTGGCGCGGATCCAGATCATGAAGAACAGAAGAACGATCACCTTGATCAGCAGGTAGAGCGGGCCAAGGAACCAGGCGGTGAACGACCAGGGACCCAGGTGCCAGATTGCATCCACGCTCAGGAGGGTGTCCTTCAGGAACCAGAACTCGCGATAGCCGCCGAAGAACAACGTGGCGGCGATCATGCAGATGACGATCATCTTCTGAGTATTCGGCCATGAAGAACAGCGCAAACTTCATGCCCGAATATTCGCTGTGATAACCTGCGGCCAGCTCCTGCTCGGCTTCGGGCATGTCGAACGGAGCGCGGTTGACCTCTGCCAGAGTGGTGACCATGAAGATCAAGGCGCCCACAGGCTGCAGCACGACGAACCACATGTTCTTCTGCGCTTCGACGATATCCACCAGGCTCATGGAATTGCCCAGCAGGATGGCCATCACGAAGCACAGTCCGAGCGCCAGCTCATACGAGATCATCTGCGCGGTCGAGCGCATGCCGCCCAGCAGGGCGTACTTGTTGTTCGAGGACCAGCCGGCCAGCACGATGCCGTAAACGGCAATCGAAGCGATGGCCGTCAGATACAGCACGCCCACGTTGATGTTGGCGATGTACAGATGGATGGGCCGGTTGACGAACGGCAGCGTGAACTGCGTGCCGAGCGGAATGACCGCCGCCAGGATCATGGCGGGCACCACCGTCACGACCGGCGCAATCACGAAGATCAGCTTATCTGCGCGGCCCGGCGTGAACTCTTCCTTGAAGATCAACTTGACCGCGTCGGCGATCGGCTGCAGCAAACCCTGCGGGCCGGCGCGGTTCGGCCCGATGCGCGTCTGGATGCGCGCCAGAGCCCGGCGCTCGTACAGGGTGAGATAGGCAAAGCCGGTCAGCAGGATCACCAGCGACATGATGACCGCCTTGATAAACCATTCGAGCCAGAAGGTCCAATCCATGGCTACCTCGCCGCGGCCTTCTTTGCGACGCTGAGGCTGGCTTCAGCCGGTTCGCTGATCGGCAGTCCCATCGAGCGCGGTACCAGCGCCACCCCGGTCGAGATGGTGTCATCGATCTTCACCAGCACTTCTTCGCTGGCGCCGTCCAGGCTCAGCGTCACGTGCTGGCCAGCCTTCACCCCAAACTTTTCGGCAGCGCTCGGATGCAAGGCGACGAAGGCCTCGCCAATTCTCTGACTCAACAGCTTGGCAGATGACACGGTTACGCCGCGATCGTACAGCTTGGTGACCGGCACAGCCAGCAGTTTCTTTTCCCGCGGGCGCAGGGGCGACGACTTTCTGGGTCCGAGGGCATGCTGACCTTCTGCCCGCGCTGCACGCCGTTGGAAAGCTGCACGCCTAATCCCTGCTTGTTATCATAGGTCGTGCCGCCATAGTACACGTCGCCGCGCCCCACCATCGGCCATTGCGGCTCGACCTCGGCCAGCCGCTCGTAGTTCAGGCCGGCGAAGGCCGGTATGGTCGGCGGCCATGATCTCAAACACCACCGACGCCGACGTACCTTCCAGGATGACGCCCATCTGCCTGGCAACCTGTGAGGTGATGGCGAAATCGGGCCGGGTTCCTTCCAGTGCCGGAACCGCGGGATAGAACCGCTGCACTCGGCGTTCGCCGGAGGTGAATGTCCCTTCGCGTTCAGTGTAGGCCTGGGCCGGGAGAACCACGTCTGCAAGTCTGGCGGTCTCTGTTTCGAACAAATCCTGCACCACCATGAATGGCTTGCGCCTGCCGCTCTTTAGCTTCAGGGTGCCGTCGCCGAATGGGTCGGCGCCCACAATGTAGACGGCCTCGGCTTTGTCGAATGCGGCCTGCAGATTTTCTTCGGGGTGGAAGCCCACTTCCCAGGCGCCCTGGTCGTTTGCGCGCTGCCAAACTCCGATTAATCCGCTGTTCGGTTTACCTGCAAATTCGGTTTCGGTCAGGGCTCGTGCGCAGGCAGCCGCCAGCGCCGTCGATCCTTCAAGGCCGAGGCCGTCGCTTCCGAACAGGATCACCATGTTTTGCGCAGCCCGGATTGCGTCGCCGATCTTGCCCTTCCGTATCAGCTCCTGGACGGTTTTGACTTCGTCGCCGTTCGCGTATCGCACCACGAAGGAGGCGAAGCGGTCGAGTTTGGTTGCGCGCGGATTGGCGACGATCAGGTTCGCGCCTCGTTCCGCGGCCTGCTTGATGCGCAAATACCAGATGGGCGCCTCTTCATATAGGTCGGAAGCTACTACGACAATCGTGGATCCCTTGCCCATGCTGCCGAAATTCGCGCCGTCTGCTGCCGGTGCAGTGCCGGCGCCCACGCCCACCAGCGCCGTCAAATCCCCGCCGCCCATATCGGTATACATCACGGCCTTGCCGTTGACCTGGTCGGCAAGCGCTTTAAGATTGAACAGGTCTTCGTTCGAGAGCCGGCCTGAGGCCAGTACCAGAAGGTTCTTTTTTGCCCGGGCAAACTCTTCGCCGGCAAGCTTGATTGCCGCATCCCACGAGGCGCGCGCCGACTTGCCGTCTCTGCGTATGTGCGGTCGATTCATGCGTTCTTCGCTTTCGGCATAGTGATACGCAAAACGGCCTTTGTCGCACATCCAGATCTCGTTGACTTGTTCATTCTGGCGCGGCATGACGCGTTTGATGACGATCTTACCGTCGGCGCCGGCCTCGCGCCGTGTGTTAAACGTGATATTGCAGCCCACCGGGCACTGCGAGCAGACCGAGGCCGAGGCGCCCAGTTCCCAGGGCCGCGCCCCGAAGCGGAAGTCCACGGTGGTCAGCGCGCCGACCGGGCAGATGTCCGTGGTATTGCCCGAGAAAACGGAATCGAAACCCGGTTCCGAAAGCGAGATGATCTGCATGGAGCGGCCGCGCTCGTCGAAGCCCAGGACCGAGTCGCCGGCGATCTCATCCTGAAAACGGATGCAGCGCCCGCATTGGATGCAGCGCTCCCGGTCAAGAAAGATCAGCTCGCCCAGCGGGTAGTTCTTGGCCAGGTGCATCTTCTCGTCATACAGGAAGCGGCTCTTGCCGGGGCCGTGAGCCATGGTCAGGTTCTGCAGCGGGCACTCGCCGCCCTTGTCGCAGATCGGGCAGTCGAGCGGGTGGGAGGTGAGCAGGAACTCTAGGGTGCTCTTTTGTCCGGCTTTTGCTTTTTCTGACTGTGTTAGAACGACCATGCCCTCCGAAACCGGATTGGTGCATGCCGTTTCGAGCTTCGGCAGGAATTGCAGCTTTGGCTCGCCTTTTTCGTCGAGAATGCCCTTGCCGGTGTTTCGATCTATCATCGGGCGGCCGATCTCGACCAGGCACATGCGGCACATGCCGACCGGCTCCATTTTGGGATGATAGCAAAATACCGGGATGTCTATCCCGGCCGTCTTGGCCGCATCCACCACCAGCATCCCCTCTGGCACCGTTGTCTGCTTTCCATCAATGGTCAGCGTTACCTGTTTGGTCATCAATGCTCCGGTGTTTGATATTCGATGCTCTGCATTTGATTTTCGAGAATGGGCGTCCGCCGATTTCCGAATCTCGATTCACGAATGGCGACTTACCACGTTCTGAAAATCCTGCGGGAATCTTTCGATGCTGGTCACCACCGCCATCGTCGAGAACTCACCCAGGGGGCACAGGCACTTGTTCTGCATTTGTTTCGCCACGTTGAGCAGCAGGTCCACATCGGCCTGTGAGGCATGGTCGTTCTCGAGCCGGTCCACAATATGGGACATCCAATAGGTGCCTTCCCGGCAGGGCGTGCATTTGCCGCAGGATTCGTGTCGGAAGAAGTGAATGGTCCTGCTGATGACCCAATCCAGCGGGACGGTATCGTCGATCACGATCACAGACGCCGAGCCAAGGTCGGCCCCCAGCGTGCGCACGTTGGCGTAGTCCATCGGAGTATCAAGCACCTTCTCGTCCGTCAGAATGAACGAAGATGAAGCGCCTGCCGGCATGATGGCCTTGACCGGACGGCCGTCCTGCACGCCGGCGCCGTGATCGTAGATTAGCTGGCGGAACGTGGTCCCAAAAGGCAGCTCGTAGTTGCCCGGCTTACGCACGCGGCCTGAGAGCGAGAAGATCTTCACGCCTGCGCTATCGGGCGTGCCCAGCGTCTTGTGCCAATCCGAGCCGTTCGCCAGGATCATCGGCAGGTTGGTAAGCGTTTCGACGTTGTTGACCACGGTCGGTTTGCTATAGAGTCCCGCCACGGCCGGGAAGGGCGGGCGGATGCGCGGCATACCGCGTTTGCCTTCGATCGATTCGAGCATGGCCGTCTCTTCGCCGCAGATATAGGCGCCTGCGCCGAGGTGCGTGTATATGTGGAGCGAATAGTCGGTTCCGAAAAGGTTCTCGCCCAGGTAGCCGGCCTGCTCCATCTCTGCGATCTTTCCATCCAGGAACGCCGCGATCTGCCAGAACTCACCGCGCAGGTATACATAGGCGGCGTTGGCGCCCACTGCATAGGAAGCAATTGCCACGCCCTCCAGGAATTGGAAGGGATTGCCTTCCATGATCTCGCGGTCCTTGAAGGTTCCCGGCTCCGACTCGTCGGCGTTGGCAACTACATAATGCGGCCAGATCTTGTTGTCAATGAACGACCATTTCATGCCCGTGGGAAAACCCGCGCCGCCGCGGCCCCGCAGGCCCGAGGCTTTTACGGTGTCCGTCACTTCACTCGGCTTCATTTTCGTGACGGCCTTTTCGAGGGCCTCGAAACCGCCGTTCTTCTTGTAGACGGACAGTTGATGGATGTCCGGTATCTCACGATGACGAAGTAGGATATGTGTCATAAGTTCTGTTCTGCCGCCTGATTACGATTACGGATCACTGGTTACTGATCACTGGTTACTGATCACTGATTACTGGTTACTGATCGCTGGTTACTGGTCACTGACGTCACTGTTACGATTACTGAACCCTGTTCACCCCTCGGTATTGACCAGCTTCAAAGCCTCAACCAATTCCATGGTCCGGTCAACCGTCATGTTCTCGTGATACTCCAGGCCATCCCCGCTTTGAATCTGAAACATCGGGGCTTTGTCGCAGGCTGCCAGGCAGGTGACTGCTTCGAGCGTAATCAGCCCGTCGGGCGTGGTCTCCCCGACCTTGATGCCCAGGTTGCTGCACAGCGATGCCATGAATTCATCCGCGCCGCGCAGCGCGCACGGCAGGTCGGTGCAGACTTGCATCCGATACTTGCCTTCCTTTTTGTCATGATAAAGGGTATAGAAGCCGATCAGCGCGCCCACGTCGGTTACGGAGATGTCCAGCAGCCTGGCAATATCTTCCATGGCTTCTTTTGTAATGTAGCCCTCCTCGCGTTGGGCAAGGTAAAGCAGCGGCATCACCGCCGATCGCTTCTGTTCCGGCGGATATTTCGCCAGGATTTGTTTCACTTCCGAAGGATAAGTCTTTGCCAGGTTCATCGGTCAATGTCTCCGAGCACAATGTCCACGGATGCCAGGATGGCGATCAGGTCCGCCACCAGGTGACCCTTTGTGATAATGGAAATGACGGAAAGATTATCGAACGAAGGGGTGCGCCAGTGGACCCGATACGGCTTGGGTCCGCCATCACCTTCCAGATAAACGCCCAGTTCCCCGCGCGGCGATTCCACGGCGCTGTAAACCGATCCCTTCGGCCCCGGAAAACCCTCGGTCCACAGCTTGAAGTGATGGATCAGGGCCTCCATGCTCGTGCCGATCTCCGAACGTGGCGGCGGGACGAATTTCCGGTTGTCGCTGTTGACCGGTCCCATGGGCAGTTTGTTCAGCGCCTGTTCGATGATCTTCAGCGACTCGCGCATCTCTTCCACCCGGACGATGTAACGCGCGTAGGTGTCGCCTTCCTGGCGGGTTGGGATGTGGAAGTCGTATTGCTCATACCCCATATAGGGGCGCGCCTTGCGCAAATCCCATTCGACGCCGGAGGCGCGCAGCATGGGGCCGGTCACCCCGTAGAGACAAGGCGTCCTCTTTGCTGAGCTTGCCGATCTTTACGACGCGGTCCAGCAGCAGCGGGTTCTTCGACAGCAGGGCCTCGTATTCGTCGATGCGCTTGGGGAAGATCTTGAGGAAGTTTCGTACGGCGGCCTCGAATTCAACCGGCACATCCCGCCACACGCCGCCGGGGCGGATGTAGGTCGTCATCATGCGCTGCCCCGAAACCAGTTCGAAGATATCCAGGATGATTTCGCGTTCGCGGAAGCAATACAGGAACATCGACATGGCGGCCAGGTCGAGCCCGAAGGTCCCAAGCCAGACCAGGTGCGAAGAGATCCGCTGCAGCTCCACCAGGATCACGCGAATGGCCTGGGCGCGTGCCGGCACGTCCAGATCCACCAGTTTTTCCACGGCCATGCAATAGGAAAGATTGTTGCCGAGCGGGTTCATGTAATCCAGGCGGTCGCACATGACCTCGGCTTTGAGGTAGGTCTTGGCTTCCATGTTCTTTTCGATGCCCGTATGCAGGTAGCCGATATTGGGGATGCAATTGATAATGATCTCGCCGTCCAGTTCGAGCAGCAGGCGCAGCACGCCGTGCGTCGAAGGATGCTGGGGCCCCATGTTAAGCAGCATGGTTTCACCCGTGACGGCCCGCTCCGAGACCAGGTGCTTGAATGGACCAACCGGGACTTCTTCCAATTGGTAATCGGGCATGACTATTCCTTCACGTAAGGTTTGCGCAAGTCGATCTCTTTGAAGTTGAAGGTGAACTGCGGCTCTTCGTAGCCCAGCGGATAATCTTTGCGAAGCGGATGCCCCTCCCAGTCATCGGGCATCAGGATGCGGCGTGGATCGGGATGGCCTTCGAACTCGATGCCAAACATGTCCATGACCTCGCGCTCGCGCCAATTCGCCACGTCGAAAACGCCCGTCGCCGTCGGCATCTTTGGCGCGCTGCCGTTGACCGGCACCCGCAGCTGAACCGAAAGATTCTGTGTCAGCGACGTCAGCTGGTAGATGACATGGAACCGCGGATCTTGCCTGCGGCCAGTAATCCACGGCGGTCATCGCAGAGAGCAGGGAGAATTGGTGCTCATCGCGCAGGAAGGTCAATGCATCCACGACCTGTCCCGCATCGATCAGGATATGAACCTCCCCGCGAAACTCTTCGAAGGTGGCGCCGGCTTGTTCCTGCAGCACCTTTACAATTTTCTCGATTCTGTTGTCCATGAAAGTGCTCCACCCGCTCCTGCATCGCTTCCCGAACGGGCAGGCTCTCCGCCTGCCCGGGACTTGCCAGGCCTCTAAGCGCTGGCCAAATCCTTGAACTTCTCGCCCTTCACCTTTTCGAACAGCGTGATCACGCCGTGGATCAAGGCCTCTGGCCGCGGCGGACAGCCCGCCACGTACACGTCCACGGGCACCACCTCATCCACGCCCTGCACGATGGCGTAATTGTTGAAGACTCCGCCGCAGGATGCGCAATCGCCCATCGAGATCACCCATTTTGGCTCAGGCATCTGGTCGTACAAACGGCGCAGGACGGGCGCCATCTTGCGTGACACACGTCCTGCTACGATCATCAGGTCCGATTGGCGCGGGCTGGGACGCATGAGCTCCATCCCAAAGCGGCTCATGTCGTAGTCCGCGGCCTGCGCCGACATCATCTCGATCGCACAGCAGGCCAGGCCAAACAGCATCGGCCACATGGCATTCGTGCGCGCCCAGTTCACGGCCGTCTCCAGCGTGGTCGTCACGATGCCCATATTGCCGAGCTTCTGCTCTACTCCCATTCCAATGCTCCTTTTTTCCACGCATAAATGTAACCGATCAATAAGATAACGATAAAGACCGCCATTTCTGCCAGGCCAAACAGGCCCAGTTGCCGGAATACAACCGCCCAGGGCAGAAAAAATACGACTTCGATGTCAAACAGGATGAAAAGCACCGCAACGAGATAAAAACGTACCGGCATGCGCCGCGTCCCGGGCCCGATGGGGGGGATGCCCGATTCGTATGGCTCTTCTTTCACTTTCGATCTTTTTCTTCGGCCCCAGAAGTTCCCCCAAACCAATTGCGATCGCAGCGATTAAGGTCGCCACGGCTATCATCACAGCTATGGCAATATACTCCAGCAGCATAGACACCTCAAGAAAGTTTGTCTGGATGCTCAAGTTGTGCAATTCAGCACACTGGAGACGAAGTATAACATAACTGTTCGAGGGCAGGAAAATAATTGCGCAGAAATTCACAAATGTATCTTGAGATCCCCCGTCTATGATGTCGTGCGCGGCTTTGCTGGAGTTATGGCGCGCTTCCGGCTTAGCCCAGGTAGTCCTTCAGCGGACGGCTTCGAGTTGGATGTCGAAGCTTGCGCAGCGCCTTGGCTTCGATCTGGCGAATGCGTTCGCGCGTCACGTTGAAGTAGCGGCTCACTTCTTCCAGCGTGTGGTCTTTGCCATCCATCAGGCCGAATCGCAATTCAAGCACCTGGCGCTCGCGATCCAGGAGTCCTTCAAGTGCGTGACTGGATTTGTTCGCGCAGCATTTCGCGCGCCGCCGCGTCGATCGGGGATGGCGCATCTTCATCTTCGATGAAATCCCCCAACTGGCTCGAGTCTTCATCGCCCACCGGCCCTTCCAGCGATACCGGCTCCTCCGCCGAGCGAAGCACGCGGTCTACCTTTAGCGTGGCGTATTCCAGGCGGCGCTGCAGAGCGGCATCCAGTGGCCGTTCCTCGGCCTGCGCGCGCAGCACGGTTTGCACGTCGGAGGCAGGCAGGTATCCGACCTCCAGCGCCAGCTCGCGGTTGGTTGGCTCACGGCCCAATTCCTGCGTCAATTCCCGTTGGGCGCGCAGGATGCGCGAGATGGATTCGAACAAGTGCACCGGGATACGGATGGTCCGTGCCTGTTCCGCGATCGAGCGATTGATCGATTGGCGGATCCACCATGTGGCATAGGTGCTGAACTTGTAACCGCGGCGCGGGTCGAACTTCCCGACCGCTCGCAGCAGCCCCAGGTTGCCTTCCTGGATCAGGTCGAGCAGCGAAATGCCGCGCCCGAGGTATTTCTTCGCCACGCTAACCACCAGGCGCAGGTTGGCGCGGATGATTACCGTGTTTGCTTCCTCGGCGCGGACCCGAACGGCCTCCATTTCCTGCAGCAGCACCTTCTCGCCGGGCAGGTTTCGGTAAAGGGTGCGTTGTGCCGGCAGTTTGTGGCACTCATGAATGTGCTGGCTGAGCCAATCGGCAAAATTCGGCGGGCAGAAGGTGAAGGCACAGGAATACACTGTATGCCTTCCGCACCATGCTGTCCCACAACGGATCGTGGCCCCAAAGATCGCTGGCCAGAAATGCCGCGCAGGTACGATGGGTTACTGAATTCCCAGCCGGCGTGCAGCGATTGAGCCTCTGCCAGCATCAGGCACAGATCGGGCAATTCTCTGTTGAGGCGTTTCGCATCCTCGCCAAAACGATTCCACGACGTGACGAGTTCTGACAGCAGGCTGTGATAACCTCCCACCGTCGGCAAGCGTGCCTTTGCGGGCCGGACGATGCAGGAACGCTCCGATTTGACGATTGGCCTCGATCAGGGTCGCCAGGCGGAACTCGCTGTCGGAGTCGAGCAGCTTGACTTCGCCGATCTCGCGCAGATACAGCCGTACCGGGTCTTCGGCCAGCTCTGCGGCGATCTCAGGGCGCCGCTCTTCCAGCGTATCGTCTTCCAGCGCTTCTTCGTCTACCTGGGTAAGTTCTGCTTCGGGAATCTCGACCGGGCCTTCCGCCGTGTCCAGCTCTTCGACCTCTTCGATGGATCCCTCCGAGGACTGTTCAGTCACGTTGGTTTCTTCGAAGAGTATCGCCGGCTCATCGGCAGGACTTGCATGCCGCGCGGCAGTTGTGCTCTTCCGGCGCTGCGTTTTTTCGCGGCTTTGTCCGCGTTCACGCCCCAGGCTGCGGGTGGCGAGGCACGCGGTCTTCGCGGAACTCTGCCTGAGCCACGCTTGGAACTTGATTTTGCGGAGTGCTTTTGCTTGAGGGCCATGGTCGAAGCTATACGGTCGATATATGGAAGTTCTGATTATTCAAGCCGTTTCAATGACATCTTTCGGGAAGCGTCGTCCAAATCTCTCAGGAGGTGTGTATGCTGTAACACCAGATCCTGATAAGAAGCCGCGCGCAAATCGCCGGCCTCCTGCGCATCCTCCTGGAGAAAGCGCAGCTGATTCAGGTTTTCCCCGGCCGCGCCCCGGCGCAGTTTGATGACGCCGCGCAGGAGTTCTTCCAGCACTTTCTCTTCAACTGGATCGAGTTGTTCGGTCTGTGCCAGCAGTTCGCGGGAAAGTCCGCGCAGCGACTCAGGCAATGCCTCCACTACGAACGCATGATGTTCAGTCTGATCCTGCTCCACTGCCTCACGGATCAGGCCGAATAACATCTGATAGTCAGTATACTCGAAATCCTGAGCGGCCAAAGTGGCCAGGCCATACTGCTGCAGCAGCCGGTCCAGGCGATACAACAATTCCGGTTTGCGGAACAATACCGCGATGACATAGGCCTCGACTCTTTGCCCCGACGATACTGCGACTGCAACGGGCGAAGGCCGCGCCGCGGTTTCGGTCTCGGACGCCTGTCGCTGTGCGCGTCTTGGCCCGCGTCGCGCGCCGGAGTCTGAGTTCGCGCGCCGATAAAGGCGCGTTCATCTATCTTCAGGAAGCGCGCCAGCTTCTGCGTGTAGAATTCACGCTCTTCCGGTTTTGGCAGATCTTGGACCAGCGGCAGAACCTGCCCGGCGATTTCGGAAGCAACCTTGCGGTCATCCAGGTTGCGGCCCTGCGCCAGCGTCTCCATCACGTGCTCGATGATGGGTTTGGCCTTCTCGATCAGCCGCTTCCATTCGCTCGGGTCGCGCGCCACAATTTCATCGGGGTCCAGTCCATCCGGCATGGAGGCCACGCGCAAGTCGGCCTGCAGGCGCGCCTCGTTGCGGAGCAGACCGTGGGCGTCGAAGCCCATCTCGCCTTCGTGATCCATTGCCTGGCGCGCGGCTTCCAGCCCGCGCAGCACCGCCTTTTGTCCCGCGCGTGTCCGGGTCCAGCGCCAGGACGATCTTGCGCGTGAACCGCTTCAGCAGGCGCAGCTGTTCTTCGGTCAGCGCCGTGCCCATCGGTGAGACGACGTTTTCATAGCCGGCCTGGTGCAGGGCAATCACATCCAGGTAGCCTTCGACGATGACTGCCTGATCGGCCGTGCGGATCGGCTTGCGAGCGCGGTCCAGCCCGTATAGCAGGCGTCCTTTCGTGAAGATCGCGGTTTCGGGCGAGTTGAGAAATTTCGGAACATCGTTCGGATCTACGATGCGCGCGCCGAAGCCGGCCATGCGGCCATTCTCATCGCGGATCGGGATCATGATGCGATGGCGGAAACGGTCATAGCTCGGAAATTGAGAATCGGCAAAACGGGATTCGGCCTGGCGTTCACTGACGAGTCCTGCCTCCAGCAGATCCTGTTCGCGATAGCCGCGCTGCGTGAAGTGCTTCAGGACGCTATCGAAGCCCGGTGGGGCGTAGCCCAACCCGAACGCTTCGATGGTCGCATCGGTTAGTTTGCGTTTCTCGCGCAGATATGCCAGCACCTCCGCGGTGTTGAACAGCTGGCTGCGGTAGAAGATCACAGCATCTTCCAGCAGTTTGCGGAGATGGTCGTAGGCTTCCTTCTGTTCGGGCTTTTCCGGTCTGTAGGAGGGCAGCTCCACGCCTGCCCGCGCGGCCAGCCGCGTGAGCGCCTCACGAAAATCAATCCCGTCCTTCTTCATCACGAATTTGAAGATATCGCCGCCCTCATTGCATTCGCCGAAGCAGCGCCACGTCCCCGTCTCAGGCCACACGACGAAAGCCGGCGTGTGCTTGTTGGCATGGAACGGGCAGAAACCGGTGTAGTTCTTGCCGGTCTTGCGCAGTTTCACGCCGCTTTCGCTGACCAGGTCGGCAATGTCGATGCGGGATTTGATTTCGTCGGTGGTGGACATGGGAAGGGCGTTTCGATGACCTGGGAACAGTAACGATTGTTGAAGGAGCAGGGGCTGGTAACCTTGAATTATAGGCGCGCGGCACGGGATTGGCAAATCTTGAATGTGAGACGGGGGTTGTCTATAGTGAGGAACGTTTTCAAGGAGGTGTGGCATGTTCAACGGTCATTTGGGCGGTATTGCGATTCCCAGGATGGCGAACACGTCGATATTGGTCTTCCTGTTGATTATCGTAAATCTTGCCTTCAATGTTCTGGCCAACTCGAGTTTTCGAATTTCGGCGATGAGTGCCACATGGCGCGGCATCCTCAGTTGGCAGGTGGTGGGCAACATCGCCGGCCTGGTTACGGTGATTACGCTTACATTGCTGTTGCGATACCTGCCGTTGAGCGTCGCATTCCCTCTAACCACGGGTCTGGCAGTTCTGGGTGTTCAAATGGTGGCCGCCAGTTGGATTTTTCACGAAGCGATCTCACAGCGTCAGTGGCTGGGGACGCTGGCCGTCGTCGCGGGTATCTTGCTCATCCAGAGGTAGCATCGGCCGTCGGTCGATGATCGTGCCTGGGTCCGACAGAATGCACTCACATTGTTGGAAGAATATCCGTCTGAAGAGGTGGCCGGGGTGTTCTTCTCCGGCCACCTCTTCAGAGGGTCTCATTTGCAGACCTGAGACCCGCGTTCTGCCAGGTCTCAGGTCTGCTTGGCAGTAATTTTTCCATGCATCAGCCAGGCATCCCTTGACGAGCTACGAAAACCAGCCATGCATCCGTTGCGCCTGATCATCCGTCGCTTCGATCACTGGTTGAGCCGCCGCGAAGGAGTTGAGCCGTTCACCGCCGATCCGCAGGTAATACTGCGCCTCCAGCGTGGCTCGGCCGCCTGGAATATCCCTCTCCCGCAGGAAGTGATTCCCATTCATTCCCGGATACTGGTGCTTCACCTTTGGAATGAACGCATTCCGGCCATCCCTGCCAATGGCCCCGACCTGGTTTGGGCGCGCCATTTCCAGATCCCGTTGATCTATTCCTTCAAGGCCATGGCAGACTTCATGCAGGCCGCACCTGACCTTCAATCCATTCGAGCGGTCGGAGGTTATATGGCACACATCAATCTATACGGGCCCGACGGCGGCCGCTTGATGCTGGAACGTCTCGGCTTCACGATCTATCCGTATCATCGTCCCGCCGGGGCTTTTGGAGAGTTCTGGGAAAATTTCTATACCTGGTGGCTGATGTGGACCTATAACCCCTCCAGCGTCAGGCGTCGTACCTGGTTGAGCCTGCAGCGCATCGAATTTTGGATGACAATGGATGGATTCCTGCGGCGCTTTGGAAACTAACCGGACCCCGCTCAGTTCAGGGACTTCGGAAGAAAATAAGACATGATTAACTCCAAACTTAAGTTGCCAGGCTCCAAGGTTGCATAATCGCCAGCAAAAAAGGCACGAACGGCGCTGCGCCGTTCGTGCCTTTTTTGCTGGTCAATTCCCCCTTCCCGTGGGAAGGGGGCGGGGGGATGGGCTTACTGGATGGCTGCACCGGCCAGAATATGAGATTCGGGGTGAATCATCTCTTTCAAGGGAGGAGTAGGAGAGATGCAAAACTAGTTGCCTTGTCCGGAATCAACGTTCAACTTCGACTGTGCTCCGAGCAGCAGGTCCAGCCACGAGCCGTTTCCGGACGAGGCGGTCAGTTGGGATTGGTCTCCCAGCAGCATGCTTGTCCAGGTGCCATCACTGGAAGATGGTTTGATAGTGGAATTTGCACCCGTCGCTGCCGCAGCAGAAACGCTGCCGTGCTTGGCTTGCGCCTTGGCAGAAGTGGTAACGTGGGAATCGGTTTGTGCCGATGTTTGTGACGACGCAGCTTCTGCGCTGAGTCCCAAAATTTGCGACACCGTCGCCTCCGCGGCTTGAATTGACCGGGTGAGTGTGCCGCGTACGCCCGTGCTCAGGCCCGCTGTCAAAGCCACGCTGACCGCGGCCGAGATGAGCAGATGAGCCAACGTTTTCATCCTGCCTCCTGTTGTTTCGCCTTGAGTCCACGGCTAACCCCTGATTGCCGCTTTCAGTCCCGTGCTAAGCTTTTATCTTGGCCAACTTGTTCGTAAGGCTCGCCCACATTCTTTGCACCGAAGTCCAGAGTGTGTTGAAGAACGCTGTGATCTGCTTCCAGGTTGAACTGGCGCTGGGCGCAGCTGGAGCAGCCGGGGCGACGACCTTTGTCTTTGAGCTTGACCTTAGCCAGGTGGTCGTGTGTGAATCAAGGACATTCACCTTCGCGGTCGTCTGCGTCTTGACTTGTGCCAGGGCTGTTTTTGCCTTATCCCAGTATTGGACGGTTTGTTTATGTGCTTGTGGATTAAAACCGAGCCACAGGCCCACTGCTAATCCCAATATCACCAGCAAACCAGCGGATTTGGACATTTTCGCCTCCTTCTCTGGTTGATTCAGACCTCATGAGAGGCCTCTACCCTCTCTAAAACGATGGAGCGAGGGCTATGTTACACCTGCTCTGGGGAACATTCTTGCGTCCTGCTAAATCCTATACAATCTCAACATAAATGTGCCAGGCGCAAAGATCAAAGCGGGCGGCCTTTATGCCGTCCGCATCTTTGAGTAACGATTATCTGTGAAGTCACGGAACGTTGTACGATTGCAGCGCAGTCGAGGCGCTGTAGGCCGTTCCGACAATGGTCGTGTCCTGGTCAGATCTCACTAGCCCCACGCCCGGCGCGAGCCAGAAGGTCGAGTTGATTGAAAACGAAAACGGGATGCCCAGGCCAAAGAAGTCGGTGATGAGGTTGAAATTCGAAGTCGCCTGAATCTTCGTCGCCTGGAATGTGCCGGCGGGGACCGTGATGCTCTCAATGCCCATGGCTTGCGCGTCAGTGACAACCTTTCCGTTGGCATTTGCACTGATATTGTTGCTAGTTTGTTTAATGTTCCCTGAAACATCCATGTTGTACTGCCACTTCGCCCCCGGCTGTATATTAGCGGGGATGGTGATGCCCGAAACGTTGGATGCGGACAGGTTGCCTGAGATGCCCTGCGTCGCAAAATCGAGCACGCTGACGCCGTTTCCAAATGACAAAGCCAACAGCCCGTCCGGAGTACAGCTCCACTCCTGCGTCGCGCTGTCCTGACCCACCTGCGTGGTCGTCGTGAAGCCATCCGCCCGCACGTCCGTGATCGTGGATGTGAATGTGGATGTGCCCAACGTTTCGCTCGAAGTTGCGTACGTCCAGACGGCGCCCTTCTTTACAGGAAAGAGGGTATTTGTGCACAACTCCTGCCCGGGCAGGGCTGTCGGGATTTGGTTATCCGACTGAGCGCTCGCGTTCTGCGACTGCGCAGGCAGGTTACATGCGGCCAGCGAGAGCGCAACCAGGCCGCAGAAGACTATCTTTGCTCGGATTGTTGGGTACATGGTGCCTCGTCCACCTTAACTGTAAATCACGGAGGATGTTACGAATCCGATGATTCTAACCATCCCGGGTTTATTAAATTCTTCCGAAGTAGTGTGGGTCGGGAAAACCAGGGAGTGGATGAAATCGTGGGCTTCTGTCATTGCGACCGACGGTCCGCTGCTCTTTGCGGAGGGATTCTTTTCCCGAAGCAATCCCCTCCGGGGCAGAGTAAGCCCACTCAATTCGCCACTCCCGAAAATCATCTGTAGAATGGGTTCTACTCACAGTTGCGTCGAGAATACCCGGAAATCAAAGGCGATCGGGTGTTCTTCCTGCTCTCACGGCAGCGTGGCAGACACCAATCTTGGTTCTGGCTAATCACCCTGTGAGAAGACAGGAAAGATGTAACTACTTATGGGAATTTAGCTGCGAGAGAAAAGTGTTTAGCGGGAGATCAGTAATTCCGGCCGCTGTGAATTCCTTCTGGTGGCCTTCCAGCGTTTGCAGCACCTGTTCATTCGGCGCAGAACCCTTCTCGAACTCGAGGCGCGACAGAACTTCATGATAACCGTTGAGGGCCATCGTCGTGCAACCGGCCCCGCACGCCGCATGCGAAACCGAGGCTACTTCACCCGCGCGGCGGCCTGCCAGATAAAGGTCCACACCCATCGGGTCGGGCGAGGCGGCGCGCCATAGCTGCTCGCTGGATAATTTCCATGGATACAGCGTGTCCCCGGGCAGCGCGGTCTGCGCCAGTGCCGTGCCCGTGACGGCGAATGCCGCCGCCAGCGCTGCCAGGCTGATCATCATACGCGTGAACGGCGACAGCCTCCCGGGGCGCGGTTGCCGCGGGTGCGTGCGCGGATGATTCTCAACATCCGCGCGCCCGCGTTCCTTGTAGGCTGCCGAAGGCACCAGCTCGCGGCCGCGTGCAGCAGCCGGCCTGCACTTTGCAGGAGAGGGCGCAGTTCCGCAGCATCCTCCGGATGCCTCGCCAGGCAGTCTTCCAGGGTGGACGCGCCGCTTGATATCTGCTGAAGGCTGTCGTCCAGCAGTTGCCCGAAGTCGATCGTATTGGTGCTCATGGTTACTCCTTACTCAGTGTTCTCGCGAGTGCCTGCAATGCCCGCATTTGCAAAGCCCGGATGGCGCCTTCGCTCTTGCGCATCCGCCGTGCAATTTGCGATGTGTCAAAATCTGCGATGAATTTCAAGGTCAGCACTTCTTGTTGGTCTTCGGTCAGATACTGCATGGCAGCCTGTAAAGACTGCATCTCGAATTGAAGCTCGATGTGGTCATCGAGTTTCTCATCGTGCGACGCGATGGGAGCAGCCTCGTCCAGTGAGACAGTTTGTTTGCGGGTCCGGTAGTTATCAATCACCGTATTTCGGGCGATCGTGTACAACCATGCCAGGAAAGGCCCGTTTGGCCGATAGCGCTTGAGGTTTTCCCATGCTTTCAGGAAAACCTGCGATGTGAGATCCTCGGCAGTTTCCACGTCTGTTACGCGGAAGAAGATGAATCGATAGACGCGGTCTACGTAGGCATCGTACAGCTGCCCGAAAGCCTCTGCATCTCCGGACTTCGCCTGCTCCACCAGCCGCCGTTCGTCTGGCAATGCTGAGGGCTTGGCGCCGTCCGACTTCACCGGATTCCAATCCTTAAAACGATGTGAGTAACCATGTATTACGGCTAATTATGTTTCTGCAATGTAATGTCGGCTAGAATCCTTCCAATTTGGATAAGTTTACCACCCATTCCGCGAGCGCCGAGATTCTTTGGAGCAATGCCAGGCGGTTCTCGCGGACGGCCTTCTCCTCGGCCATCACTAACACCTTGTCGAAAAAGGCATTAATGGCCGGTATCAGGGGTACGAAGGCACTTAGGAAGCCATCCACCGATGCGGGCCCCCCGGCTGCGGACGACTCCGCCTTCTGAAGCGCCGCATAGAGTCGTTGCTCTTCCCGCTCGACGAACGCTTTTTCATCCACTTTGAAGGTCTTTTTCTGGTCGCGCGTGATCCGAACGCAGCGCGCAAACGCGGGCAGGATCTCATGCCAGTCTTTGCGCTCCACCCATTGGGTTAGTTGCTTCACCGCCCGTAGCGAGCCGGCGGGATTATTCGCCTGTTCCGACAGAATCGCCTCCACAACATCGTACTTGTAGCCGCTGTCTTTCAAGACTACGCTCAGGCGGCCGGCTATGAAATCCAGTACCTTGGTTTGAATTTCTGCGCTGGCTGCGATGGGCTGCAATTTTGCAGACTTCTTGACTGCCCCCGCCAGGTCGAAATCGAGATCGTGCTCGATCAACGGCTGCACCACCCCAAGTGCTGCCCGCCGCAGGCCAAATGGATCCTTGGCGCCGGTCGGCGCGAGCCCTGCCGCAAACAAGCCAACCAGCGAATCGAGGCGGTCGGCCAGCGCCACCACCAGCCCGATCTTGGTTTTGGGCACAGGTTGGTATTGCTCGCCGATGGCCTCCGCCGCGGCTGCTCGCTCGCCGGAACGTGCCGCATATTCGCGGCCGATGATGCCTTGCAGCGAGGTCATTTCGGTCACCATCTGTGTGACCAGGTCAGCCTTCGCCAGGAAGGTTGCGCGTTGGACGTCCGCACGCTGGGTCTCATCGAGCTGCAGCATCTTGGCCAGCTCCGCAGACAGCTTCAGCATCCGCTCGGACTTGTCGAGCATGGAGCCGAGCTGCTTCTGGAAGATCAGCGTCGCAAGCTTGGGGCGGAATTCTTCCAGCTTGTGCTTCAGGTCTTCGCGAACGAAGAAGGCCGCGTCCGCGAAGCGCGCCGCCAGTACGTGCTCGTTTCCCTGCTGAACCACGTCCAGGTGTTGATTATCGCCATTTCGAATGGCAATGAAGTTGGGCGACAATTTTCCAGATTTCTCAATTGGGAAATAGCGCTGGTGTTTCTTCATGGTGGAGACGAGCACGTCGCGCGGCAGTTGCAGGTATTCGGAGTCAAAATTTCCCAGCAGGGCCGTCGGTTTCTCAACCAGGTTGGCAACTTCGTCAAGCAGAGCTGATTTGTGATGGGCGGGGTCTCCGTCGAACATCACTTGTCCGCCCACGGATTCCGCCACGCGGTTCACTTGTTCAACAATGGAGGCTCTTCGCTCTTCCTGGCCGAGCAAAATTTCGGCCCGCTGCATCGCCTCTAAATACTGGTCGGCGGCTCGAATTTCAATTTCGGGTGAATCGTAAGGTCGCAGCCCGCGAGTAACCCGGCCTGAGCTGACGCCGGCATATTCGAAGGGAATGATGGTTCCTCCAAACAACGCGACCAGCCAGCGGATCGGGCGCGAGAAAGCGATGCCCGAATCATTCCAGCGCATCGTTTTGTCGAACTTGATGTCGTGCATAAAGGCCGGGAGGACTCTTGGAAATAGGACCGTGATGGTTGAGCCTTCCGCTTCCTTTTGCTGGATTACATAGCGCCCCCCATTGCGTTCTTGAACAAGGTAATCTTTGGTCAGGAACTCGTCGGGCACAGCCAGATCGTTTTTCTTTATCCATCCTAGCAAGGCCTGCGTGGGTTTCCCTTCTTTATCGAACGCAGCCGATTCCGGTGGACCCTTGACCTCTATGAATGTCGTTTCCCCCTGCGGCGCCAGGCGATTAACGTACACGGCCAGGCGGCGAGGCGTTCCAAACACTCTTAGGCTGTCGTATTTGAGTCGATAGGTGTCTAGAATCTGGCTCTTGAATAGCAAACTGATCTGCTCAACGGCCCAGCTCACATCGCCCGCTGGCAATTCCTCCACGCCAATTTCAAGGACAAAATCTGAAGTCTCTGTTACCGATGTGGGTAAGGGTTGCTGCTGCGCCTTTTCGGGAGCCTGATCTTTGCGCAGCGGATATTCAAGCGCCTTGCGCTGCTCGAGATACGCCTCGGCCACGCGCCGTGCCAGTTCGCGCATCTGCCCGAAGAAGGCCTGCCGCTCGGTGACGCCGATTGCGCCGCGCGTGTCGAGCATGTTGAAGGCGTGCGAGCATTTCAGCACGTAGTCGTGCGCCGGGACGACCAGCCCGTGCGCCAGGCAGGCCTCGGCCTCGGCCCGGTAGAGATCGTACATCTTGCGCACGCGGTTCACGTCGGCGATCTCGAAATAATATTTGCTGTGCTCGAACTCCTCCTGCCTGCGCACCTCGCCGTACTTGATGTTCGCGCCCCAGGGTTCGTCCCAGATGGCCTTCGCATTGTTGAGCGCGATCAGGATGCGCTCGAGGCCGTAGGTGAGTCTCGACCGAGACCGGGTCGAGCGCCACGCCGCCCACCTGCTGGAAGTAGGTGAACTGCGTGATCTCCTGCCCGTCCAGCCAGACCTCCCAGCCCAGGCCCCAGGCCGAGATGGCGGGCTGTTCCCAGTTGTCTTCCACGAAGCGGATGTCGTGCTGGCGCGGGTCGATGCCGAGGGCCTTGAGCGACTCGAGGTAGAGTTCCTGCGGGTTGCCGGGGTCGGGCTTGAGGATGACCTGGTACTGGTAGTGCAGTTGGAAGCGGTTGGGGTTCTCGCCGTAGCGCCCATCATCCGGGCGGACAGACGGCTCGACGTACGCCACGTTCCACGGCTCGGGCCCGAGCACGCGCAGGAAGGTGGCCGGGTTCATCGTCCCTGCGCCGACCTGGGTGTAGTACGGCTGGGTGATCAGGCATCCGTGCGACGCCCAGAAGTCTTGGAGTGTGAGGATGATTTCCTGGAAGGATGATTTCATTTTGGATCTTCGATTCTGGATTGCAGATTATTGTGCGTAGTCGGCCTGACCGCTGACCGTCGGAGCGAAGCGGAGATCCCGCGCTGGCGGGATCGAAAGCTCAAAAAGATTATACCGTAGGCAATAAGACTTCCGAAGTCTGCCAGACTTCGGAAGTCTTATTATGCATCGCAGTGTTTCAAACTATTCTTTGCCGTGCTCAGGCGCGTGCCACCCTACGGCTTCTGGATCTGATATTCAGCCACGTTGTTGTGATAGGCATTGATCCCGTACAGGTTGCCCTGCTGATCGAGGGCTATGTTGTCGAATCCTCCGGAGAGATAGTTAAGATATTTTCCGCTGGAATCATAGACCTGCGTGGCATCGAAGTCGGAGACAAAAATGCGGCCATAGCCATCCACGGCAATGCCATTCGGACTGTAAAACGTGCCCGGCTTGAACGTATTGCAGTTCTCGCCGGAGCAGTCAGACTGGAAAGGCTCGCCGAACTGGTTGATGAATTTTCCGTCCGGCGAATATTTGAAGACAGTCTTGGCGGTGTCGTCGACGACGTACATGTTGCCCAATCCATCCACGGCCAGCCGGGTATTGCCGGCGACTTGCCCGCTGATCGTACTGACGGCCTTGGGGATTTGCAGATCAATCGAACCATCGCTTTTAAGACGGACAATGTCGTCCCTATTCGAGAGCACGTAGAGTGTTCCATCCGTGCCCAGGGTCAAATCACTATGGTTTATGCCTGGGGTGCTGACCTGCCCGAGCATTTGGCCTTTTTCGTCATAGATCAATATGCCGTTTGCGCCGGGGAGGTAGATCTTTCCATCGTGGCTGACTGCCATCGCTTGGATATAGTTGATTAAGCTCTTATCCGTGATTCTAAAAAGAGAGATGAATTTCCCATCCGGACCGAAGACCTGAACCCGTCCATCAGAGTTGTCGGCCACGACGATATTGCCGCTTCCGTCCACGCCGATGGCACGCGCATTCTGGAACATGCCCTGACCCGTACCTTGTGAGCCGAACGACAACACCTGATGGGCGAAAAGCATTGAACTGATCATGCTGGCGCCGAAGGTAAAGTAGGCAACCGCTATCAGGGCGACCACGACGACGGCGGTGATGATTCCGCCGATGTTAATCCCCGGCTTCTGTTGAGCGCTGGATGATTGGCTTACCCTTGTAGCCCTCCTGGAAGGCGCATTGTCGGACCTTGAGCTTGCATATTGCGCCTTGGGTGCTGGGGCCGGCGCTGGCGCCTTGATGCGCAGCGATTTCGGAATGACGACCGTGTCGCCGCAATAAGGACATTTCATCGTCGATTTCCCCGATTCTGGTTCCAATGGTGCGCCGCACGTCGGACATTTAAATGAACGAATGGATGAATCGCCTGCCATGGCTCTCTCTCCTTGTTCTTTCCCGGGCTAAGTCTAATACGATATGTCTATCCGTATTGCGTCAAATTCTCCCAATTTTCCTGGCAATCAGCTATCCCCCGAAGGTTTCGGCGATTGTAAAATTGTGCATTAACGGAAGACTAACTTCCCTTCCTGTTTGGGAAGGCGATGGTTCATCGTCTCCGACACGTACGACTTCGGAAGTCTGTATTGCAGGGCGCAGCCAGGGTGATCCCCTCACGGTTTGCGTCGGCGAACTGCCGGCAGTGCACGCCGGATTGGTGATTCTATTTCCTTCTTGGTTCCAATCTAAATACGGGATACTTCGATGCGATTTTTTCAAACTCCGAGATTGGCGCATCTTTATGGATCGATATGTGCGGCCTCGCCCCTGGTGCACGCTGTAAATACGCCTTTAAAATGGGTGCTCTCTGTCCGGCATCTACCTCTTCCAGGAGAACTTGCTCACGAATTCCGTGTCGAAGCTCTGCTTTTCCTCTCGCCGCCTTGACATTTCGTACCCAGTTCGTTTCCTCTCCCAGCATAGCCACCAGATATCTCTCTCCGTTCATGACTGTCAAGGCAAGTGGGAAACTTATTATTCTTCCCGATCGTCTCCCTGCAACTTCCAGAGTGACAAGCCAGTTGGGAAATATTCCTAGCGAGTGAATTATTGCCCAACCCCAATTCAGTATTTTGGCTAATTTGTTTGGATGTCCTCCACGATACATCCATCTTTTTAATGCCACTTCTTCCTCCGGGTTAGATCGTTGTGCTTGGATAATCGCCGGCTGGCGTTTATGTGCACTGCACAGTATCTTACGAGCAGAGCATGCATTCTCCTTAATCGTTTGGAAAATTGCCGCCTGTTTTGTCAACCGGCAGGCTCAAATCATCATAGCACGAAAGTTCGCGGCATCTACTTGCAGCGTCTGGATGCTGCAGAATGCCGGCTTCCACTGATACCTTCCGCGTGCATACCCGCAAAATGAAGATGGCCGGGGTGCTCTTCCTTGCCCATCTTCATTTTCCGGATCTTTCCTCTGCCCTGGGAACTGTGCTCTTCCAGTTTCCAGGGCAGGTTGGCGGGAACTTTTTCGTCTGGCGAATCCGCAGCTTCCCATGCTGGGTGACGAACTTCGCGCAATCCCCGGGCTCACTCCGCAACGTATCAAGTGAGCAGGTGTATTACAGGTAAACTCCCAATTCCATCCATGTGCTAAGATCGCCGCGACGAACAGGTTTTGCCCCGGATTCTTGGAGCCTGTATTCGAGAGCTTGAAATTTGTCTTCGTCATCACACCGGGGCAAGCCGCGCATCGAAAAGATAGCTTGGCCACCTTTTTTAGCTATGATTAACGTTCATTTGTGTTTATCTGTGGTTGAAGAAAGTTCTTAGGAGGTATTCGAATGACCGATTTCTATCTTTTCCCCGGCTTCCTGGGGACGAGAGCAACCTTCGGCCCCGATCTTGCGGTCACGCTTATCGTTATCTCTTCGACCCTGTTCACAATTGGCTGGCAGCTGGCCGTCCACAAACACTACGATATCCATCGCTGGGTGCAGACGTCTGCAGCCATCATCAATGCTTCGGCCGTCCTTGCCATCATGGTCGGCTCATTTTGGGGCTTTCTTCGTCCACAGATTGCGACGCATTTTGCCCAGCCTCCCGTATGGGTTGCGACAGTCCACGCCGCGGTCGGAACGATCTGTTTCTTGCTCGGGATTTTTGTCGTTCTGAGGGCCAACAAACTTGTGCCGCAGCGCTTCCGCTTCAAGAACTATAAGCTCTTCATGCGCACATCTTACTCGCTTTACATGTTCACGACGCTGCTCGGTATCGCCGTTTATGCTGTCACATATATCTTGGTTTTATGAAACGGCAGGCCGGCTCACTGCTTTCCGCCTCTTCCCTTTCGTCCGGGGATTGCGCCGCTGCTGCTCACGCCCTGCGTGCGCCTAGAGGTAAAATACGCACTGATCAGCGGACAGGCATGACATTGGACGACGAGAACCGGGCAATATTGGAGCGCAATCCACAGCTTATCAAAAAGACCTGAGTGGCAGCAGACTTCTGACGAATGAACCTTAGAGTTATTGGCGCAGGACTTCCCCGCACGGGCACTAGTTCTCTTCGCGTGGCGCTCGAGCAGTTGCTCGGCGGACGCTGCTACCACATGAGCGCCATCCCCGGACACCCTTTCAATCTCGGCACCTCCTGGAACGCTGCCCTCGCCGGCAAAGCACCTGATTGGGATGCGCTGTTCAAAGGCTACGTCGCTGCCGTGGACTGGCCCGCCTCCATGTTTTGGCGTGAGCTGAGTCAGGCCAATCCCAATGCCCTCGTGCTCCTCTCCCTTCGTCAAAACGCGGGGACGTGGTTTCAAAGCACTAACGAGACAATCCTGCCCACGGCTCGCAAGGCCCTTTCCCCTGGTTGGAAGGAAGGCCGCTCACTAGTTACCCTCCTGGAGCGCTTCGCAGGTACCGATAAGTGGGACGACCCCGCGACCTTGATGGCCGCCTACGAGCGGCATAATGCGCAGGTGAAGGAAAGCGTTCCTCCTGGGAAGCTGATTGAGTGGCATCCCTCGCAGGGTTGGGCGCCCATCTGCCGTGCTCTCCGCCTGCCGGTTCCGAAACTTCTCTTCCCCTGGGTTAACCGTCGCAGCGACTGGAGTTAGGTACTCAAAATCAGGACTGTTCCTTACCCTTTGCGGATGGCTGTGTTTTTCAGCTTGGCTTGTATCTCCATAGCTTGAATTCATCCTTCCAGTTTCCCGGCTCGCGTGTACAATCCATCAACTATGGTAGAGCAGAGGGCTGAGAAGAAGTTCATCTCCTGGGCAGACCTGATCCGTGTGCTCGCCATTTTCCTCGTGGTGGTCATCCATGTCTCCGGTCAGCTGACCAACGTCTGGGGGAAGATCTCAACCGACCAGTGGTTCATCGCCGATATCTATGGCTCGATTGCGCGTGTTTCTGTTCCGTTGTTCTTTATGATGAGCGGATATCTGCTCCTGCCCCGCTCAGAGAGTCTGCGCAGTTTCTACACCAAACGCATGCCCAAAGTGGTCATCCCATTCGTCGTCTGGTCGGTGATCTATTTGTCCGTCTTCTGTGGCAGCCAGCCTGCCACCTGCACGCCGAATTACCTTTGGCAATTCATTACCCTCAAACGAACCTATTTTCACCTGTGGTTTCTGTATTCCCTGATCAGCATTTACCTCATCTTGCCCTTCCTGCGTCTCATTTTCCGTCCCGAAATTGACAGGACGATTCTGTGGTACCTGATCGGCCTTTGGCTCATCTTTCAACCGGTGTGGGCCACCACCACCCAATTCTGGAACTTCTTCATTAACCTACGCGCCCGATCGCAACCGGATTCCTGCCCTATTTTGTGTTGGGCTATCTGCTTGGCAGCCTCACCCTGTCGCGACCGCGGATCGTTCTATCCGGCGTCGTCTTTGCAATCGGCGCGGGCATCATCATCGTAGGCACCTATCTGATGACCTCCAGTTCCGGCAAGTTCAACGGATTCTTCTATGATTTTGTCAGTATCGGCGTGATACCTGCCTCAGGTGCAGCAATGGTCCTGTTGAGGGCGCTCGGGGAGTCCGAACGCTTCATTGCCCCCAGGGTGCAGGCCACGTTGAGATCGCTGGCAACTGGCAGCTTCGGGATCTATCTCGTTCACGTGCTGGTGATTGGAGGGCTGGGTCTCCTGCACATCAACACGTTCATGGGGTATGCCTTGTGGAGCGTCCCGCTCGTAAGCGTGCTGGTATTCTTCATTTCATACCTGATCGTGCGCATCCTGCAGCGCATCCCTGTCATCAGAGTGGCCGTACCGTATTAGGGCTCTATATGTATCCCTCATGGAATTATGTGCCTGCAGCGCTTGCCTTGGTTGCTCCGAAAAATGAATACCGAAGGGGTGTTCTTCGCCGTCGGTATTCATTTTTCGAAGTCCTGCGTTCCAGGCTGAAAGCCTGAACGCAGCTGACAGTGGTTACCGCTGGTTTCAACTTGCGCCCATCGAAGGTCACTCCCCAAAAACAGAAATGGACTGGGCATTGCGGGATAATTCTCAGCAGGCAGTCCTCGAAATGGAATACGATCAATTAATGCCCATGCCGAAGCAGGATATCTTAATCATCGGCGGCGGGCCGGCGGGCTTATCCACGGCGCTGCATCTTGCCCGGCTGGCACCGGAGCTCACGCCCCGCATTTTGGTGCTCGAAAAGGCGCATTACCCGCGCCCGAAACTGTGTGCCGGCGGATTGGTCGTTGACGCGGAAGTCATCCTGCAGCGGCTTGGCCTGGACGTTGGCGAGGTCCCTCACGTGGACGCCTCCGCCGCGCACCTGGATTTCGCGGGCAGGGGGCTTACCATCGCCTTCCCCAATACGCATACCTTGCGCATCGTGCGCCGTGATGAGTTTGATAATTGGCTGGCATCAAAAACGCGTGAAGCCGGGATCGAAATCCGTGAAGGCGTGACTGTCAGGAACCTGCGGACCGCCTCGGACAACGTAACTGTGGAGACAAGTTCAGAAACGCTCCGTGGGGAAATTGTGGTGGGTGCCGACGGGTCTAATGGTGTTACCCGGCGCTGCATTTTGCCCGACGCACCCGTCCATACCGCCCGCCTGCTTGAAGTCATCGCGCCTGTCATTGCGAGGGAGCGAAGTGACCGAAGGGATCTCCTCCCCGATCCGGAGATTGCCGTGCGAGGTCTCGGCGCTATTCGCAATGAAAGTCATGCCCTGTGCGACGCCTATTTTGATTTTCTCCCTGTGCCTTCGGGCATAGCGGGCTACACCTGGGACTTTCCCACGCAGATCGAAGGTCGGCCGATGAGATGCTGGGGGATTTATGACACCAATATCCTCGCGGATCGTGCGCGGCCTCAATTGAAAACTCCGCTTGCCGACGAAATGGCTCGCCACGGATATGACCTGGGCGATTATGAGATCCAGGGCCATCCCATCCGCTGGTTCAGTCCGCTGAATCGGTTCTCTGTGCCGCGTGTCATTCTGGTGGGCGACGCGGCAGGTGCGGACGGCATCTTCGGCGAAGGCATCAGCATGGCGTTGGGCTATGGTCGGATTGCCGCGCAGGCCGTGCGCAGTGCGTTCGCCCGGCGCGACTTCTCATTTGCAGACTATCGCCGTCGGATTCTGCTGAGTCCGCTCGGCCGGGCCCTGACCGTCCGCACCGCCATTACCCATGTTCTTTATCGCCTGCATTGGGCCTGGTTTCAGCGGTTCTTCTGGCGCGTGCTCAAACCTCTTGTGGCGGCAGCTTCATTTATGTTCGTATTGAACTGGGCCAAACGCATGCGCTAGGTTTGAGCTGGCAGGAATCCATCATCATTCCTCCTGCCGAGGGCAGCCGGGTATTAGGTGGGAATTACGCTCGAGCCGAATTGCATCCTTGATCGTACTAATCGCCGATGCTCTTGATCTTTCTCAGAAAACCGGGCGTGTTCAGCTCGCGTTCGAGTATGTGGGTGAAGTAGCCCTGCATTAACGCTTCAGTTTCTTTCTGGACCTCGAGGCTGGGGCGCGCTCGAGCGGCCTCTCCATAGCTCGAACGCTGGAAGTGCCGCAAATACTTGAGCGCCTCCACCGAGATGGGTTTGAGGTTCGGCAGTCTCCTGCCGCAGACGGGGCAGATCACGCCTCCGGCTGAGAACGAAAAATACTGGTCTTGCGCCAGGATCTCGCCTCCGCAATTGGCGCAATGCACGAGTTGAGGCCGGAATCCCAGATAGTCCAGCAGGCGCATTTCGTAGTAGCGGATTGCCAGCCAGGGATCGGACTTGGCGGAGAGTCGGCCGAGCGTCTCTGTTAGCAGCCGGAATATTGTCGGATTCTCCATCCCGTCGTCGTAGGTTAAGCGGTCCAGCAATTCGATAACGTAGGAGGCCTGTCCTGTTAGCAGTAAGTCTTCGCGCAGGGGCAGGTAACTTTCGATGGCCTCTGCCTGCGTCACGAGCAGCAGGTCGCGCCCCTTCGCCAGTTGCAGCTTGACGTGCGTGAAAGGCTCCAAATGCCCGGCCTTCCGCGATGTCACCTTGCGTGCCCCTTTGACCAGCGCCCGCGTTTTACCCAGCTGACGGGTGTATAGGGTCAGGATGCGGTCAGCTTCGCCATACTCCGTGTGGCGAAGGACGACCGCCTCAACGCGGATCGAGCGGAATTCGGACATTCTTGTGTGAGACCTGAACAGAGACTGATAAACGGATACTCGCGACTGCCCTATTCTCTACTGCCCTATTCTCTACTCTCCGTTCTCTAATTATCTATCCTTCAGATTACTTGCTCCAAATGCTTCCGGCAGCAACTCTCTGACCGTGATCGTCTTCATGAGTGTGCCCTTCCCGTCTGCGATCAGGACGATGGTATCCAGCCCAAACTCCGAAAGCACCTGGCGGCACGCTCCGCAGGGCGAGCCCCCATCATCTGTTACGACCGAAATTACCTCGAATTCACTTTCGCCTTCAGATACCGCCTTGAATACAGCCACGCGTTCAGCGCAGATGCCGGCGGGATACGCGGCATTCTCGATATTGACACCGGTGTAGACGCGGCCGGTCTTCGTCCGCAGCGCCGCGCCGACGGCATAGTGCGAGTACGGCGCGTAGGAGCGCCGGCGCGCCTCATTAGCCAGGTCAATGAGCGACTGTCCTTCCTGCTTGGTTATCATTTCTTCCTTCGCTCCAATTTCCGAATGCTCGCGCCGGAACTCCCACGGCCAGGGTGTCAGGGGCCACGTCTTTTGTGACCACCGCGCCCGCGCCGGTCCTTGCGCCCGCACCGATCTTTACCGGCGCCACGAGCATCGTATCCGAGCCGATGAACACATCCTCGCCGATCTCCGTCGGGTTCTTCTTCTCACCGTCGAAATTGCAGGTGATTGTGCCGGCGCCGATATTGGTGTTCGCCCCGATGGTGGCATTGCCGATGTATGAGAAATGCCCCAGTTTCACGCCCGGTGCCAGATATGAATCTTTGACCTCGCCAAAGTTGCCCATGTGCACGTGCTTGGCCAGGTGCGCCCCGTTCCGCAGGCGGGCGAAAGGCCCCATATCCACATCGTCTTCGACCCAGGCGCCTTCGAGCACGGATGCCAGGATCTTGCATCGATTCTCGATTTTCGAATCTCGAATGATGCTGTTCGGCCCGATTACATTGGCCTCACCGATCTCGGTTCTTCCGTGAAGATATGTGTTGGGCATGATGACCGTATCTCTTCCGATGGTCACGTCCGTCTCGATGTAGGTGGAGGCGGGGTCCGGCATGCTCACGCCGTTCAGCATGTGCCCGCGATTGATGCGCTGGCGCAGGGCGGCCTCTGCCTCTGCCAGGTGGACGCGGGTGTTGATGCCGATGGTCTCGATCAGGTCATCGTGCAGCACAGCCTGCACGGGCAGGTCATCTTTCACGGCCAGCTCCACGACATCCGTCAGGTAATATTCGCCCTTCCGTGGATTCTTTGGGATTCGATGCAGTGCGTTCCACAGCCACTCCGACCTGAAGCAGTAGACTCCGACATTGAGTTCATGGATCGCGAGCTGTTCCGGAGTTGCAACGTACTCCTCCACGATGGCTTCAACGGTTCCCCTCGCGTTCCGCACGATCCGCCCGAAGCCGCGCGGATCGTCGGCCATTACGGTCAGCAGGCTGAATGGTCCGGGATTTCCCTGTTGGGTCTCGACCAGTCGCTGCAATGTCTCGCCGCGCAACAGCGGCATGTCGGCGTAGGCAACGATCACGTAGTCCGACTTTCCTTTGATGAGCGATTCGGCCTGTAATGCAGCATGTCCCGTTCCGAGTTGCGGTTCCTGCAGAACGCAATCGGCTGCCGTATCGACCAGAGCCCTGACCTGCTCCGCGCCGTGGCCCACGATCACGATCGGCTTCTCGCTGGAGACGATCTTTACGGCCTCGAGGCTGTGCCAGATCATCGGTTTGCCGCATAGTGGGTGCAGCACTTTGGGCAGATCTGATTTCATGCGGGTGCCTTGTCCGGCAGCGAGCAGAACAGCAGTCACCTTCATCCTGTCCTCCTTCGAACACTACGCGTTCTTCAAGATCCCTTGTTCTTTGTGCATCCGTCGTTAACCACGGACTATTAAGAGAAAAATTCCCGCCTGCGCGGGTTTTATGGTCATAGCTGGGGCGCCTGGATTCGAACCAAGATCCACAGATTCAAAGTCTGGTGTGCTGCCCTTGCACCACGCCCCAAAAATGAGCGGGGCAAATTGTATCATATTGAAATACCGCCGCGCAAGCGTCGCTTGGTGCAGTGAGGCGGAGCGACGTCGCTGAGCTGCAGGGCTTGCAGCGATCTGTATTCTATTTTTTGTCGGGTGTCAGGCCCATCTTGCGGGCTTTCTCGTAAGGAATGACGTCCGGATTAGTGGGCTTGTTCGCATTTTGCTCCGCGGCTCGCTTCCAGAAGGCGTCCACCTCTTCCGGGTTCACCTTACTTTTGCCTGCCTCGTTGAGTAGCGCCTCGATTTCCGGCGCTCTTTCAAGCGCGGCTGGCTCGCCCTGTGTTCCGGACGAAGCCGGTAGATTCCCGGTCTTTGCTTTTTTCTTCGGTGCGGCCTTGGCCGCCGCGGCTGCCTCTTTCAGTTCCGCCGTCACTCCCATCGAGCGCAGTGACTTGGCCACTTCGTTGCGGACCGCCAGCAGGGCTTCCACGGTATCGAAGATGCTTTCGCGCTTGGCGATTCCATTGCCCGCCAGCAGGAGCCAATACGAGGGGTCCACCGGGATCAGCAGCAGGTCGTGGTCGCCGCCGGTGAAAACGAAATATTGGTTCAGGGCTTCCTGGTGATTGAACTTCGCAACCTTCAACCCCGCACTGAACATGGCGGTCAGCGCGGAAACCAATGAGACTTCCATACTGCTGTCGTGCAGATCGCCGGCCCGCGCCACCACCAGTCCCCGGTCGTTGATCAGGAATACTGCGCTGGCCTTGATATCCTGCCGGAAGTTCGCCAGCAGGTCTGAGAACCGTGAACGCCTGGCCTCGGTTCTTGCATCCGACTCCGGCGGAAATATCGTGCGGACAAGCCCGAGGCTCCGCTCCACAATATCCAGAAAGTCCGCCAGTGGGATGGGTTTGTCGAAGATGGCGATCGCGCCCGCGTTGAGCATTTCATCCCGCGCCTTGCGATCGCTGAGTCCCGGTGATCAAAATAACCCGGACGTCCGGGTTCCTCACCCGCACCTTGTGCATCAATTCCACCCCGTTGATGCCGGGCAGAAGGTAATCCGTGATCATCAGATCGATCTTATGGCGCCCAACCTCAAGCAAGGCCTCTTCACCTGAGGGAGCCTCGATGATCTCGATCTCCTTGTTCTTCAACGTATCGAGCGTTGAATGCAGAAGGCGAAGGATGTCGCGCTGGTCGTCAACCAGCAGGACGGTAGATGCCATGCTTACTCATGCTCTGCTTATAGGAATCTCTCCGAAAAATGGCAGGCTGAAAAATGTCCCGGTTTGAGTTCGCGGAATTCCGGCTCTTGCATCGAGCAGATTTGCTGTGCGATCGGGCAGCGCGGATGGAAACGGCAGCCGCTCGGCGGACGCAGCGGGCTGGGAACATCCCCCTTCAGGATCAGACGCTTGCGCTTAAGTTTCGGGTCGGCGACCGGAATGGCCGACATCAGCGCCTGTGTGTACGGATGCAGCGGGCTTCGATACAGCTCATCGCGGTCTGCCAGCTCGGCCATCTTGCCGAGGTACATCACCGCCACGCGATCGGAGATGTGCTCCACCACGCTCAGGTTATGAGCAATGAATAGGTACGTTAGGCCGAATTCCTGCTGGAGGTCCTTCAGGATATTCAGCACCTGTGATTGAATGGAAACGTCCAACGCGGACACGGGTTCGTCGCAGACGATGAATTTGGCCCGCAGCGCCAGGGCGCGGGCAATGCCGATGCGCTGGCGTTGGCCGCCGGAGAACTCGTGCGGGTAGCGCTTGGAGTGATAGGTCTCCAGGCCCACCTTCTTGAGCATCTCCAGCATGATGTCCACGCGTTCTTTGGGCGTGCCGACGTGATGGATCTGCAGCCCTTCCATGACCGATTCGCCGATCGGCACGCGCGGGTCGAGTGAGGCGTAGGGGTCCTGGAAGATGATCTGCATGTCGCGGCGCATGGCTTTCAACTCGTTGCCTTTGAGCTTGAACACATCCTTGTCGCCGTACATCACAGATCCGGCCGTTGGCTCGATCAATCGCAGCATGGTGCGGCCAACCGTGGTCTTGCCGCAGCCGGACTCGCCCACCAGGCCCAGAGTCTCACCTTTCTTTATGGTGAAGCTGACGTCGTCTACCGCCTGCACCTGTGCCACCACGCGTTGCATGACGCCGGATCGCACCGGGAAATATTTCTTCAGGCCGTGTAACCTGTATCAGTTTCTCTTTTGAGTTTGTAGTCTGAGCCATGGAAGACTCCCAAGGATGGATTAGCGTGCCTTCAGCGGTGCGCGATGACCTTCGGCGTTCTGATACAGCCAGCAGCGAACGACGATGCCCCGGCCTGAGTTCTTCCAGGTCCGGTGACACCTCCGTACAGATCTTAAGTCCATATTTGATGCGCGCCGGACAGCGCGGCGCGAATCGGCAGGCAGGCGGTGGATCGATCAGGTTTGGAACAATTCCGGGGATCACATCCAGCCGCTCCTTGATCTTTCCCAGTATCGGAATGGAGCCGATCAGCCCCTGAGTATAAGGATGCAGCGGATGGTCAAACAGCTCTTCTGATTCGGCCTGCTCCACGATCTGCCCCGCATACATTACCGCCACCCGCTCGGCCATTTCAGCGATCACGCCCAGGTCATGGGTGATGAGGATCACGGATGTGCCCATCTTCTCGCGCATATCCAGGATCAGGTCCAGGATCTGCGCCTGAATGGTTACATCCAGGGCTGTCGTGGGTTCGTCTGCGATCAATAATTCGGGGACGCAGGCCAGCGCCATCGCGATCATCACGCGCTGGGCCATGCCGCCGGAGAGTTCGTGCGGAAAAGCCTGCGCCCGCCGTTCCGCATCCGGAATACCCACCATCTTTAGCAGCTCTACGGCGCGTTTCTGACCCGCTTCCTTGCCAAAGTCCTGATGAATGCTCAATACCTCTGCAATCTGTTCCCCCACCCGAAAGACGGGATTCAACGCGGTCTGCGGCTGTTGGAAGATCATGGAGATGCGATTGCCCCGCACCTTTGTCATTTCTTCCTCGGACAGGCTTCGCAGATCGGTGCCGTCCAGCAAGATTTCGCCGTCCAGAACTTTGCCGGGCAATGAGATCAGGCGCATGATCGACAGCGAAGTTACGCTCTTGCCGCAGCCGGACTCGCCCACCAGGCCCAGGATTTCCCCGGGGTAAACCGCAAAGTCCACCTTATCCACCGCGTGGACTTCGCCATCTTCCGTAAAAAAATGAGTTGTAAGATTCTTTACTTCCAGCAAAGGTTTCTTGTCTGTCTTTGGCACGGCCGACTCCTTGGTTCTGGATTGCGGCTGATTATACTGTTAAAATAACGGCTTCCGTCGCTACAACACTAAACTTTGGCAGGAGAAACCGGTTCCCTCGGTTCGATGACCTCAAGGTGACGCCGGAATGGCAAGGGACGGCGCGCCGTAAACGCTGCTCAAGCCGTCCAATGCCTCCGCAAACGGGTAACGGATCATGTGGTAGGCCTCAACCGTTACGCCGGAAAACAACGGTATGAAAGGCAGGTCGTCGGCCAGGATGGATTGGATCTCGAACACTTGCTGGTGTGCGCTCCCTAGATCAGAGGTCGAATTCAGCGTCTCGCATGCCGACGTGAGGCGGGCGACACTATATAGAAAAGGGTTTCCGGCCCCAAACCAACTGCATAAATAGCCGGGGTATGCGCTCACTGTCCATCCAAGAATTGCTGCGTCGTACTCATGACTGCTGAAGACCTCATAGTTGATCTCCTCAGACGTGAGCATGCGGGCGGTCAACGGAATGCCGAGGCTGCGCGCCTGCTGTTGAACGTAAGCGGCCGCCTCGGCGCGCAGCGTATCCGAGGCTGGAGCAAGCAGCGCTATGCTGGGCACGGCTTTTCCATTGGGCAAGGTCAATCCCTGTCCCGCGGTCTGCGGCGACGGTTCCTGGGCCCAGGTGTAGCCGGCAGATTTAAGTGCTTGGATGCCGCTTGCCAGGCGCGACGCAGAATCTAAGCCTGCACAGGGAAGAACAGCATTTGCGTTAAACCAATCGCCTTCCTGTGGCAGGACGAATGAAGTCAGCGACGCGCCTTTCCCCTGCAGTTGGCTCACCAGGGTTTCCGGCTCCAGCACACATACCAGAGCCTTGCGCAAAGCCGGGTCGCTCAAAACCTGGGAAAGCGGATTGAGTACCAGGAATCGCAGGCCATGCGTCCGGCTTATCATCGAGTTCTGAGTTCCTGTGCTTCCCTCATCTGGCCCTGTCCCCGCCGCCAGGTCGTTCGGCGTCAGGATCAAATTCACGTCTCCATTCCTCAAGGCCGCCGTAGCAGCACTTTCCGAGGCATACAGGCGGTATACCGCGCGATCGAAATTCGGATGTTCCAGCGGGAATTTTGGGTTGGATTGGTTTTGAATCAAACCGTTTTGTGTGCCGGCATATTCCCATGCGCCCAGACGCGGTTCATTCTGGTCGTTCAACGCATAAACCGCCTCGCGCGCGGCCGCCATCGAGCTATCAAAGTTTGCCTGGGCCTTGGAGAGATCGTTCATGGCTTGATCCAGGTCGCCCTGCTGGCGCGTCAAGCTGGCTTGGGCCTGCCGGACCTGTTCCGGCGTGGTCGTCCCGCTGGTTGCATATAGAGCGTTGACCCGCGCCTGCAACACTTCGACCTTGCTTTTCAGGCCTTCTATTTGCGAGCTGAGATCGCTGGCTGGCAGGTGGGCGGTAGCGGCCGCGATCCGGGTCGACCAATACCCCATTTGCACGATCGGCCCCTGCAGGACGCCATATTGCCAGACACCTGCATTCGGCGGCAGCTTAAAGTAAAACTTTACCAGGTGAGTGTTGACGGCCTCCACATGATCGAGCCAATCGGGGCTGTATGCATCCCCCCAGTCGAAACCCAGCTGGAAAGATAGGACGGTGTTGGCTGTAAAAGCAACATCCTCTGCCGTAAGAGGGGTTCCATCCGTCCAGGTAAGGTCGGTTCGAAGAGGAACGGTGCCGGTGTAGAGACTTCCCTCCTGTTGAATGGTGGAAGGCAGGCCGCTGGCAGCCTGCGCCTCAAATTTGCGGTCTGGGATTGAGAGATCGTAAAGCCGCGGCCAATAGTTGGATTCCACCGCATAGTTGTTGTAAGAATATCCCTTCGAATCGAACAGGGACCAGACATTGGGCCTCGTCACGGTTCCGATCAACCCAAAGCGGATTTCAGGCGCGTGAATAGTTGGGATTGCCGCGGGGCTGGGAGCGCTGGTCGGGACTTCCACCTTTTGGGGCGCGCAGGAGACGAGTAGGATCATCAGGAGCACGACCGCCGGGGATCGCGGATAGATCACTGCTGGCAGCCCGCGCCCTTGTCGAAGGCCTCAACGTTCCATAGTGGGGTGGCGCTTGGATCAAGGTCGAAATGGCACACATCTGCGCGCGCCGCGGCCACTTTAAGCCGGTAGTAGAGTGGTATCGATGGCAGATCAGCGGCGAAGATTGCCTGCGTCTGTTTATAGGAATCAATGTAGGCTTGTTCGCCCGGCAGGGCCGAACGCGCAGATTGGCAGGCTGCATCGTAGTCTGCGCTTTGATAGCCGCTTACATTTGTTCCTACCCAATGGTTGATTGCGTTGGGTATCTCATTGCTTGTGAACCAGTCACAAGGCGGCTGAAGATTGTCGGTTGCCATGGCATATTCGATCAGGTCGAAGCGCCGGCCGAACAGCAGGCCGACCGGACCGGGCGCATAGAGATCATTTTGATCGTAGTATTGCACGGTGACGCCGATTCCGCACTGCGCCAGTGACTTCGAAAGAATGTCGGCCACCTCGCGCCGTTGCAGTGCTGGCGTGGAAGCATAGGTAAGCGTCAGCGATGTTCCGGCGGGCACATTCTTGACGGTGACCGCCTGCATCGGAGTCGCCGGATTCCCATCCAGGTCCTTCCAGCCGACCTGCTCCAGCAATTGGATGCCTGCGGCAGCGTCAAAACTATAGGAAGGAACGCCGCTGTTGTAGAGCGGGTGATCGGTCGGCAGGAAAGAAAGCGGGACGGAGGATTGCCCGTAGAGCACGGTGTCGACCACTTTCTGTCGGTCCAGGCACAGAGCGATTGCCTGGCGCGTACGCGGGTCGGCCAGGATGTCGGGTCGGTCCCCCTTGGCCAGATTTATGCCGTTATCATACGTTGCCGGCACAATTCCAAGTCCGAGCCATTCGATGGCCGGGCCCGGAATGATCGAGGCATGTACCTCGCCGCTTTGCTGCATTTGCTGCAGCAGGGCAACCTGTGAGTCGAGATGAATGCTTGGATCCAGAATATCGCAGCGACCGGCAGTCAGCTCGCTGATCGCTGCGTTCGGGTCGGAGATGAATCGAAATGTAAGCTGGTCGAATTTCGGATATCCCTCTGCAGAGCGGAAATAGTACGGGTTCTTCGTGAGTGTAATGTGATCGGCCTTGACCCATTCCTGTATCATATAGGGGCCCCAGCCGACTGGCGAGCGTGTGGCGTCGTCGATTTGAGGCAGCTGTGCGGCCTTGAACTGGCCCCAGACATGTTTCGGCGCAGGCGCCCAGAAGTTGGTCATGAAAGTTGGATCAAGATAACCTGGAATACCCCACCACTGTGTCGTGGTTGGATCGGTGGCTTCGTAAGTCTGCGTCCTGTCAACCAGGAACTTTGAGCTGGGTGTATCGGTATCGGCATCCAGAGAATATGCGTAGGCCGAGTCATCTGCTGTGACCGGAGTCCCGTCGGACCAGGTCAGGTCGGACCGCAGGTGGAACGTCACGATCATCTGATCCATTTGGAGCGGGCTCACGCCGTCATAGGTGATAACGCAGCTGTCCGCGCGGCAGCTCGAGGGGCGGACACGTGTATTTGCCGCCAGTGCAGTCAGGTTGCCGTTGGCGTCTATGATGGCACTACCGGCCTTGACTGCCACAGGGACGATCTGTGCATCTCCATTCGCCAGGCTGGGTAGCTTCGTCAGGATGACCGGCTGGTATTCGTAGCTGATCGTGTCGATCGGCCCATCATCGATGGCCTGCAGCACGCTCAGGGCCGCATCGTTTGGATTTGCAAAGGGGTAGAGCGTGTTTGGCTCCTCACCCAGGCAGATGGTCAGATTGCGCGGCGCGGGTGTGGGCGTCGGTTGAAGTGCAGTGGGTGCAACCTGGGGAACCGGGGTCGCCTTTGCGCCGATTGGCAATACGCAACCCGGGAGTACCAGGCTGATGAGCATGAAAAGGAGAGTGGATCGGTAGAGCCTGCGCTTCGTTCCGGACATGTACTGCTCCTCTGACTGCGATAGGTGAGTGCCCTGCCATTTCCAAACGAAAAGGGTTGGCATCCTGCGCCCGAATCCTATCCCATCCTTGCAGTTCTCACAAGCAACGGCCTTGCGGTTTCGGTTCTTATTTGCGGTTCTCTTGCACGTAGTAGGCCGCGCCGATGATGCCCAGGATCAACCCCGAAATCGAAGCTGTAAACGAGAAGAAATTAAGGAAGAAGGTTGAGGCGATCATATGGATGAGCATCAGAAAAGGTAACGCTACGCCCATCAACGAAAGCAGGAGGCCGATTAAGATCAGGCGCCACGGTCGCATTGAGTCTATCGCTGTTCCATCCGGCTCCCGAAAGACGGCTTCATTTACTCAGGATTGATACAGCCAGCATGCCACCCGGTGGCCGGGCTCCGGCTCGAACTCCGGAGGTTCCTTGACTTCGCACAGCCCTTTGATGAACTTGGGGCAGCGTGGGTGGAAGCGGCATCCGCTTGGCGGGTTTACCAGGCTCGGCGGTTCGCCCGGCGGGATTTCCTTGAGGCTTTCCGCGTTCCTGGCGTCCGGCTCGGACGTGCCGGTGAGCAGCGCCATTGTATATGGATGAAGCGGATTGTCCAGCACCTGTCGCACGGAGCCTTTTTCAACCAGGTTGCCGGCGTACATTACAAAGATGCGCTCTGAGAAATAGCTGACCGTTGAGAGATCGTGCGTGATGTAGATGACGGACAGGTTGTGTGTTTCCTGCAGGCCTCGCAGCAGCTTGAGGATTTCGACGCGCACGGAGGCGTCCAGCATGGAAACCGGCTCATCCGCGACCAGGAATCGGGGCTCCATGATCATGGCGCGCGCAATGACCACGCGTTGCTGCTGCCCGCCGCTTAACATGTGGGGATATTTGAGCACGAAGTCATCGACAGGCGTTAGCCTGACCTCTTCCATCGCCTTGCGCACCCGCCGCTGCCGTTCTTCCCTGTTCTTGATGCCGCCGACGATCAGAGGCTCTTCCAGGATGCGCTCGACGTTCATGAAAGGCGGCAGCGCCCCATAAGGATCCTGCTGGACGTATCCCACGTGCGAGTGATACCAGTGCATGCTCTTTGCATCAAGCTCGGCAAGGTCTTTGTCGTCGAAGATCACCCTTCCGTTCGTCGGCTTGTACAGGCCCAGGATGGTTTTCATCAGGCTGGATTTGCCGCAGCCGCTCTCGCCCACCACGGCAATGGTTTCGCCCCCGTGCAGCACAAAGGTTACGCCGTCCACGGCTTTCACGTACCCCGCGTGTCCAAATCCGAAGCGTCTTAGCTCGAACCAGACATGCAGGTCGTCAATGGATAACAGGACCTTCCTCGCATCCTGTTTCTTTTCCGGAGGTTTTCGTCTCAATCACCATTAGGGTGCTCCATGGACCATGCTCTCGAGGCCCTGGCATCCTGCTCGAAGTCTTTCAGGCATACAGCCAGCATTTCACCTTTCGCCCGTCCTTGTCGATAACGGGCGGGTCCTGCGTGCATTTCTCGAAACGGGATGGGCATCGTTCCGCAAACCGGCAGCCGCTCGGCAGGTCGATCAGGCTGGGTGGCTGGCCTGTAATGAATTCAGGCTCCTTGGTTCCGTGCAGGCGCGGCACGCTTGCCATCAGCTTCTGCGAATACGGATGCAGGGGTTTGTCGAAGAACCGGTAAGCGTCGCTGACTTCCACGATCTGCCCCGCATACATTACGGCCACGTCATCCGCCAGTTCGCTCGAAGTCGCAATGTCATGCGTGATCAGGATGAAGCTGATTCCCAGTTCCTTCTTAAGGCGTTTTAGAACATTGAAGATGTTGGCCTGGGTCAGGACGTCCAGGGCGGACGTGGGTTCATCCAGAATAATCAGGATCGGTGATGTGACGAGAGCCATGGCAATCGCCACGCGCTGTCGCATCCCGCCGCTCAATTCGAACGGATAACGGTTGATGAAATCCTCGGGCACACCCACGTGCTGGAACATCTTCCGCACCAGAGCGAACGCTTCCGCCTTGGCCACCCCAAGATGCACCATGGCCGGTTCAGCCACCTGTTCGCCCACCCTGATCACGGGATTCAATGCATTCATCGCCGCCTGCGGCACCATGGAGATCGCTGCCCAACGGATATTCTGACGAAATTCCTCGTCGCTAAGCTGCATCACATCTTTCCCATCCAGATAGATGCGGCCTGAATATTTGCCTGCATTGCGCGGCAGCAGCCGCAAAATTGCCTTGGCCAGCGAGCTTTTTCCGCAGCCCGACTCCCCCAGGATCACCACTGCCCGATTCGAGCCTAGTTCGAAATTTACCCCGTCTACGGCTTGGACCGCGCCCTGCTGAGTTTTGAAATACAAGACCAACTCTTCGATGCGCAGGAGCTGATGGCTGTATTGCGCCATTCGCCTAGATGTCCCTCAGCCGTGGATTGAAGATGCGGTCCAGTGCGAAGCCCAGCATGGCAAAGCCGAAGCCGGTGATCATCAGGAGCACAGCCGGCTCCAGGATCCAGTAGTAGTAGCCTTTGTACAGCGCGCCGTTCATGTCGGCATCGTTGATCATCTTGCCCCAGGTGGGCAGCACCGGATCGCCCAGGCCGAGCACGGCCAGCGAGGCCTCCAGGAAGACGAAGGATGGAACGGACTGACACCATCTGCGGGATCAGGAGCGGGATCATGCGCGGGATGAGATACTGGAAGATGATCCGGAAGTCACTGGCGCCATAGGCGCGGGCGGCCTCGATGTACATCGATTCCTTCACCTGCATGAAGATGGCGCGATAACTCTTGATCGAACCGGTAAAAATGCTGAGCAGAACCGTCGCTCCCAGGATCACCCACAGGCTGCGTGAATAGAACGTGCCGATCATGATCAGGATCGACAGGAACGGCAGCACCAGGTTGATCTCGGTGATGCGCTGGATCAACTCGTCCACCCAGCCGCCGTACCAGGTGCCGACGGCCGCAATCACCATGGTCAATACCAGCGTGCCCAGGGAGGCGATCAGGCCAAAGGCCAGCGCGACCGGCGCTCCCCACAGCAACGGGATGATGAGATCGCGCCGCGCCTGATCCGTGCCGGCCAGGCCGTAGAGCTGCCCATGAAACACGAATTCCACATCCAGGTTTGAATTCGGCTCAAAGGTCGTTGCCAGAAGCTGGAGTTGGTATTTACCTTTTACGATCTGCCCCGTCTTCGGGTCCTCGAACAGGGCCTGCATCGGATCGGCGCCGTTCAGCCTTTGGATCAGCCTTTGATCCTGCGAGAACCGCAGCGTATCGCCTTCGCCTGCGCCGAAATCGTCGATCCGGATCTTTCTGCCATCCGGCGTCAGCCAGGCCACCGAGACGAACGGCTCCTTCTGCGCATACTTCGCGCTGAAGTAGAGCAGCATCTCCTGCGGGTAGTCGTCATATTGGTAATCAAATGCGTAGTCGATCTGGATCGTGCCCGTACCCTGCGCGCCCGGTGTCACAGTCTTGGTCATGCTGCCTTTGGCGCTGTTCACGTCGAAGGAGATCGGCAGCTTCTTGCTGGTGAAGAAGTTGAACCATGCCGGTGGGGCAAACTTGGGGTTCTGATACCAGACGTCCTCGCCGCCGCGCCACAGCCGGATCGCATCGTTGTAGGGGATCTTGATCATGGCGTAGATCGCCACCACCACCAACAGGAGAATGATCACCATCCCCACGATGGCGGAGGGGTAACGCAGCATCTCCCGGAACGAGTTTCTCAGGGTGCTCATGTTCAGTTACCGCCCACCTTGACGCGCGGATCGACCACCGCATACACAAAATCGAGCAGGAACACGGTGATGGCGAGCAGGTACGCATACACGATGGTGGTACCGACGATCACCGGCGTGTCGTACAGTCCGATGGCTTGATACGTTGTGCGCCCCAGTCCCGGCCACAGGAATACGGTTTCTGTGATGATCGCGCCGCCCACCAGGCTGATCAAAGTCAGCGCAAAGGTCGTGATGATCGTTGGCAGCGTCGGACGCAGGATGTATCGCCGTTCCACGTCGCCCTCGGGCAGTCCCTTGGCCTTGGCCATTTCCACATAGTCTTCGCTGGAGTAGATCAGGAAAAAGGTGCGCCAGTTGTAGATGCTCAAGAAGAAGGAGCTGATCACCAGCGAGGAGGCAGGCAGGATCAAGTGCCTCAGCACGCTCAAGGCATAGTCAACTGGGTTCGACGGGGGAGGCGAATCGGTCATCCCTCCAAATGGAAGGATCTTTAGTACTGCGGCAAAGATCAGAATGAAGAAAATACCGTAGAACCACGGCGGTACGGCCGAGGTGGGCGAGAGCGTGATCACCAGCTTATCCCACCAGCTGCCGTAACGCCGGGAAAGCGAGAGCGCCAGCAGCAGGCTGGAGAAGAACAGGAAGAGTTCTGAGGTGCCCATTAACAGCAGCGTCGCAGGCAGGCGCCCGAGGATGATCAGCCGCACCTCCTTGGAGCCGCTGTCGCTGGTCATATTGATGGCGCGGCCCAGGTTCAGCGTCAGCGCGTTCACAAGGAATGTCGCGTTCCGGATGGCAATGGGCTGGTCCAGGCCCACCCGATGCTCTTCCATTGTGATGCTCTGATCGAGCAGTTGTTTCCGCTGGTCGGGGGCCATCTTCTGCATCGCGGGATTCGCGGCAAATTGCTGGTTGATCCGGTCGCGAATATCATTGCGCATGATGTCGTCCACATGGCCGCCCATGTTTGCGATGATGATCGTCAGGTAGATGCCGATGACCACTGTTACGAACAGGGTCAGCAGCCTGACCGCGCTGTAGCGCAACACTCGCACGAAGGTGCTGTTTGCGGGTGTCTTCTTTTTGGCTTCGGACGGCGCCTCGGGCTGGGCGGCTGCCACGGACATGCTTACACCTCACCAGGTTCAATAAATCGAGGGGGTGGGAGGAAACCGGGTTTTGAGATCGGTGGCATTGGCACCCATCTCAAAACCCGGTTTCTTCATTAGAAATCCTGATGTGCTGAAACCGGCAAATTAAAATCTCATACTAAAACATTGGGTCGGGAGTGGCAACCTAAGAGGGAATGCCGTATCCCTGGTATCTTCTGTCACGCTCTTGGCGCAGACTTGATATAGAGTTAGGGGCAGGGCAATGTAGCCTTTCGACCATTCCCTGCCCCTGACGGTTACTTATGGGACGTCGCGACGATGCGGCTCTCTATGGTACCGCCACAAAGTCCAGCGACGTGATCGCCGAGACCGCAACCGGGATCGGGACGACCGCGGCTTCGACCTTGTAGGAACCTGCCGTCATTTTCGACGTCACATCCGGGCCGATCACAGCTTGCCAATGACCGTCCGCCACGGCGGTTGCCGCGCCGGTGGCGACGACCGCGTTCGTGGAGTCATATACGAGGTACTTCACTTGTTTGACGTCGCTCTCCAGGTACGGCTTGCCCTGGAACGTTACCGTGATGTCGAAGGTTGCGGTGTCGCCAGCCTTGACCTGCGCGGGCCCGTCCATTTGGGCCGTCGCCAGCTTCGGCGTGCTGAAGTTGGCCCAGCGGTTCGCCAGATCCGGGAAGTCCGGGTTGTTCTTGAGCACCGCATTCTTTTCGGTCGTGAAGGCCTTATCCAGATAGTAGGGACCCGTGCCGACCCAGAAATTCGCGTGATCCGTATACCACTTCTTCAAGTTGTTGTAGCGGGCCAGCGCGTCCGCGGGAGTAATATACTGGCTCATGGTCGGAGCGTACGGGATGTACGACTCGCTGATGGCCTTGTCCAGGTCCTTCGAGAGGATGTCCAGGCTCGGTCCGCCCACCCAGCTCATCTGCTCGATCTTGTTTGCATCCGCCTTATCGGAGGAGTAGGCCAGCTCGCCCGCCGCCTCTGCGAGGTTCGAGACTGCCAGCACATCCCAGCTGTTCTCGCCCTGCAGACCGTACGCCGAGCTCGGCCAGCCGCTCACTACGTCCAACTCCGCATCGCCATAGTAGCTGTCGCTGTAGGACTCGATCGTCAGCGGGTTCGTGGACGTGATGCGGAAGCCTTTGAAGTACGGAGAAGAGGCTTGATAAAAGGGAACGGCCTGCTCGTCGTAGATCGCGCTGTCTTTCTTGGCCCGGTCCATATACTCGATGGTCGGCATGATGAAGTCTGCGATGGACAGCGGGCTACCATCCTGCCATTTCACGCTCGTGAACAGGTCGGGCGGGTACGTCACCACGCTCTTGATCTTGGCAGTCGTTCCGTTCGGGAATTTATCGGCAACCGTGGTGAACTTCTGCGCCTTGGCGTCCCAGTCCAGCCAGGCGTCTGGAGGCACCGGGATCGAGTCAGCGGTATTCAACGTGACCCAATCGCTGTTCTTTACCACCGGTAGCCCCGTTTGCACGGTGACCTCGGCCGTCGCGATCCGTTGAGGCCAGGCCAGGCCCGTGAACGGGTCGCCCACGATGCCGCCCTGGGCCGCGTAGTCGCTGCCCATGGTTGTATAGCGCATGACGCTCGCGTCCCACGTGTCATTGCTGCCGGCCACCGTGTTCCATGGGGTGGAGAACAGATCGTTGGAGCCGATCTTGAGCTGGCCGCCTTCCTTATCCGTGAAGCGGATGTTGAAGGGGTTCATCGGCGAAGCCTCAATGCCGGCGCCGATATCGTTCGTAACCTGTACATTCGGCTTGTACACGGAATAGCTCAAACCGTCGATCAGCCAGACCTGCAGCGAGTCCTGCAGCGACAGGGTGAGTGCCTGGGCCATCATGTCGTGCCGCTGCTGCGAGCTCGTGTAGTTGCCGTTCGCCAGGTCGTCGGCCAGTTTCTGAAATGTCGGGTCGATGTTCGTGTGCGAGAGGAAGGGCTGGGTGCCCTGCTGGCTGTCCGGCGCGTACATCTGCTGGAACTGCGCTTTCTCATCGCGCGTCAGGCCGGGAGCGCCCCACTGGGCCGTGTACAGCTGCCATCCACCCTCTGTGGCATCCGTGTCGTATACGATCGGGAACGCTTCCGAGGATGTCTTGTATTGGCGGTCGACCGTGAAACCCACGCTTTCGAGCTGATTGGCAACATAGTCACCGACCGCCTTTCGCGTGCCATCGCCATCCGGGCGGATGATAAAGATCAGGGTAACCGGTTTGCCGTTGTACTGCCATTTGCCGTCGGAGCCTTGCGTGGCGCCTAAGGTCGTCATCTCGGTGGAGATGACCTGCTTGGCCTTGTCCAGGCTATAGGCGTACTTGGTTTCCAGGCCGCGGACCACGTCAACCAGGTCGCTGTATTCGACGAGATCCGTCGTGATAACGGCCACCTTGGGCAGGGAACCGCCGCCGTAGACTTCCTGATTAATATAGTTCCGGTCCACCAGCCAGTTCATCGCCTCGCGGATCTTGGCGTCCGTGAACGGGTTGAGTTTGGTCGCGTCCTTGGGCTTGGCCGAGTTCAACTGCAGGGCGTAGCTTGCGCCGTAGTAGGAATCGTATTTCAGGCCCGAGGATTTTATTGTCGGGAAATCGGATGAGGCGAGGCCATAGCTGTATACGTCGATGGCGCCGGCTTGGATCTGCGAAATGGCTGAGTCGCTGGAGACTACCGAAAAATCGATCTCATCCAGCCAGCCGCCGTGGCGCGTGGTGGTTACAGCCGTCGGCGCAGCCGTTGCAGCCGGTGATTGCGTGTTGACAGGTGCAGGGGTCGTGGTCGTGCCGGCGCCGCAGGCGCTCAGCATCATGCTGAACGCCGCCAGCGCTCCGACGGTCAACATTAGGCGTTTGTGGTTCATGGTTTATATCTCCTCCGCGCAAGTAACTCTGGATTGCTGAATTGAATATCTTTTGGGATTTTCGAGAAACATGATTTGCGGAATTGGACCTCCTTTCGCCGATGGAAAGGGAAGCCGCCTCGACCACATGCGTATGAGACAGGTATAAAGTTTCAGCGATTATACTCTAGGTTACAAGATGCACAATTTGTCTGCTCAATGGGAGTGGGTGAAATCTTGGGCTTCCGTCATTGCGACCGACGGTCCGCCGCTCTTAGCGGAGGGGTTCTTTTCCCCGAAGCAATCCCCCCTGGGCAGAGTGCGCCCACTTAATTCGCCGCTCCCGCTCAATGGGGGTTGCCGGTCTCTTCAGCTGGCTTTCACCAATCTGCGTTCGGCGTTCGCTCGCCTCCACCATATTGGCGGGTGCCGGCTCGTTCTATTCCATGTGCGAATCAGGCGTCCTGTTTCGCGAAGCCCATATGGCAATCACGATTGCCAGCATGATCAGTACGACGGCTCCAAAGATCCATCCGGTCACGTCGGGATTTTGCGGGTCGTGGGTAGGGGCCTGCGTGGATGCCGGTTCGGGCGGGAGGCTCCCCGTATGCACATTGATCCGCCCCGCGGTTTCAGCGCCCAATTGTGGGCCCGGGTCGATGCCGTTCATCTTAAAAATGTGGGCGCTCACTGCCCAGCTGTCTTTTATGGCCAGGCTCCCAGGGTCCTGCCACGGCATGTTGCGCTGGACAAAATCGTATAGGTCCTGCGCCGTCGTAAAGCGGGCCATGGCGGCTGCGCCCACGACGGCTGGCGCAATCGGCATGACAAAGCCGTCCGGTGGGTGATTGGAGGCATGGCATTTCGATTGCCAGCAGTTCTGATCAGCCGGCGCCCACGTGGCTCGCCACTCGGCCGTGAGTCCCTGGCCGCGGTCGCCGTGACAGGCGCTGCAAACCAGCCTGTAGACTTCTGCACCATACGCCAGTTGACTTGCCCCCGGAGGCAGGTCGATCACGATCCATGACTGCTTCGGCGGCATACGCGGTGTCGGGACCTGAGTTGCAGTTCGCTGTTCCGCAGGCGCGGTCCCAATAGCCCGGCCGCATGCAGATAGAAGCGCCATTAGCGCAACCAACGCCAGTATCAGAATCTTCGTGGCAACCTGAGATCTCGACATACGCGGAACTCCGCGCCCTTGCGCTGCTATTCTTGCGACAGCCACCCGCAATTGCTCCTGTCACCTGCGATATTCAAAAAGGACAGGATTCAGAGTGGGATGATTTCATCTGGATCCTGTCCTGTCGTAGAGGAACTAAGCATCTATCCCGGGTGGGCCGCGATCATTGAGTGCCGCGTAACCGCGGGTCAAAGGCGTCGCGTAGGCCATCGCCCAGGAAGTTGAAGGCGAACATCGTGATTGCCAGCGCCAGAGCTGGGAAGATGGCCTGGTTGGGATAAGTTCGAAGCACCGTTGCGCCCTGTGAGATCATCGCTCCCCAGGATGGGGTCGGCGGGTTCACTCCCAGGCCGATGAAGGAAAGGAACGCCTCTGTGCCAATGTAGGATGGAATCGCCAGCGTCTCGTTCACGATCAGCGGTCCCATGATATTCGGCAGGATGTGGCGGAACATGATCCGCAAATTGCCTGCGCCGATCGTGTGCGCCGCCTCGACGAATTCCTTCTCGCGCACCGATAATACCTGTCCGCGCGTCAGGCGGGCCATGGTTTCCCAGGCCGTGAGCCCGATGCCCACAAAGATGAATAGCATGCCGCCGAACTGGGCGTCCAGTTGGTTCAGGGCGAACGCGATGGTTCCAGGCTGTATGTGGCCGGCGGAGCCCCGGAAAAAGGCCATCAGCAGGATGATGAATAGCAGGCTCGGAAAGGCGTACAGCACGTCGACGAAGCGCATCATGATATTGTCCACCCGCCCGCCGAAATACCCGGAGATGCTTCCGTAGATTACGCCGACGATCAGGCTGATCAGCGGCCCGATGAAGGCCACGGATAGCGATACGCGCGCGCCGTACACAATTCGGCTGAACAGATCGCGGCCCAGGTTGTCGGCGCCGAGCGGGTAGGCTGCGGAGATTTTCGCGTACGATTTCACTGTTGGAAAGACCGCGACGATCCACTTCGGGACTTTGTTCTGGTCTACCAGCACCTGGTCCGCGAACGGGCGCAGCGCAATTACCGGTGCGAAAATGGCCGCCAGGATGAGGATGAGGATGATCGCCGCACCCAACACCGCCGCGCGGTTACGAACCAGGCGTCGGAGGGCATCTTGCCAGAGACTCTCACGCTTCTGGGTGAGCGGTATGCCGCCCGCTCCAAAGGGCTGGGGTGGAAGGGCTTGTGTCTGTGCCATAGGTTCTCCTTGGGCTCTAAAGTCCTGAACCCTTAATCGTACCGAATGCGCGGGTCGAGGTAGGCGTAGGTCAGGTCAACCAGCAGGTTCGCAATCACCAGGAATACCGCGTACAGCAGGATCGTACCCATGATCACGGGATAATCCCGGTTGGTGATGCTGGTGACGAAATACTTCCCCATTCCGGGAATGCCGAAGATCAACTCGGTCACGAACGTGCCGGTCACCAGGGCCGCGAACAATGGGCCGAGGATCGTAACCACCGGGATCAGCGAGTTCTTGAGTGCATGGCGGGTGATGACCATTTGCTCGGGTAGGCCCTTGGCGCGCGCCGTGCGGATGTAGTCCTCCCGTACTGTCTGTAGCAGGCTGGCGCGCGTCAGCCGCGCGATGATTGCCGACGAACCCAGGCCCAGCGCCACCGACGGCATGATCGCATACTTGAAGAACTCCCACCCAATGTTGGTGGGCAGGAAGCCCAGAAAATAAGGCGGCTGGGCGCCCCACCCTGTAGGTGGAAACCATTTCAGGTACACCCCAAACAGCCAGACCATGATCGGCCCCAATACGATGACAGGCACAGACACCCCGAAGATCGCCACCCCCATGCCGAGGTAATCATAGGCTGTGTTTTGTTTCAAAGCCGCCAGGATGCCCAGCGGCATGCCGATCACGATGGCGATAGCCAGCGACATGACCCCCAGTTGCCCCGAGATCGGCAGGTTGTCGCGGAAGATGTCGTTGACCGTCCGGCTGCGTGAGGTGAATGACGGCCCAAAGTTCATCCAGCGGATCCAGATCGGGCCGATGTTTACGTTGAACATGAAGTCATCCAACAGGCTGTTGGACGGCGGTATGGTCGTGATGTGAGGGATCATCGTATTGTAGACGTAGTCGCTGTACTGTTTCCAGAGCGGATCATCCAGGTGATAGCGCTCATTGAGCAGCTTGATGGTCTCGTCCGGCAGTGCCTTCTCCTGCGTGAAGGGTCCGCCTGGCACGGCGTGCATCAGGCCGAAAGTAATAAAGGAAACGACCAGCAAGACCAGCAGCATGTAAAGTAATCTTCTAACGATGTAACGGCCCATCACATTTCTCCTGCCAGGAAGTTACCTGATAGAAATCGGATTTTGCAGGCGTCCAGGGGCGCATGCTGCCTCAACGCCTCGAAAATCGGATCTCTTTCCGCTGATGCCATGCACCAGCACCGTGGTAGAGAGGGGAGCCATGGCTCCCCTCTCTATTTCGTTTCGAAACTGGAGGCCTAGTGAGACGCGATGTCCCACTTTTCATATGCCTCTCGGCTGCCCTGGCCGTGTGTTCGCGTGACGTAGGGCTTGGTCATGTTCAGAGTGGTATACCAGTAGATCGGTGCGATGGCTGCATCGGTCTTGACCAGGAGCTCCTCAGCCTGCGAATACAGATCCAGGCGCTTCGCCGGGTCGGTCTCGGTGGCTGCCTGCTTGACCAGTGTCTCGTACTGAGGATCGTTCCATTCGATGCCGCCCGCCGGCGCGCCGTTCTTCACGGGATTGGCATTGCCGCCTACGGCGAAGACATCGCGGTCGAAGTTGTTCGCATCCGGGTAGTCAAGGCACCAGCCCAGGCGGAAGATCTGCGGCGTGTCCTTGCTCTGCGTCGTTACCAGATAGACCTTCCATTCCTGGTTTACTACTTTGACGTTGACGCCCAGGTTGTCTTTCCACATCTGCTGGATGGCCTCGGCAATGGCCTGATGGGCGGAGCTCGTGTTGTACATCAGGGTCAGATCGAGCTGGTCCGCGGTCTGCTTCGTCTCGTCCAGGTAGGCCTGCAGCTGTTTCTTGGCGTCCACCGGATCGTACTTGACGCCCAGGTCGGGATGATCTTGCAGTGTCGGTGCGCCGGCTACGCCGGGTAGCGCGAACCACTGGGCGGGCGTCTGGCCGCCCTTGACAACGTTGTCGATCAGGCTTTGGCGGTCGATCGCTTCGGAGAGCGCCAGGCGTACGCGCTGGTCGCTAACGACCGGGGCCTGCGTATTGAAGCCGTAATAGTAGGTGCATGCTCCGGGGCTGATTGAAAGTTCCTTCGACAGGGTTGCATCCGCCTTGATGCGGTCCAGGTCGGATAGCGGGACTGTGCTCACGACATCCAGGTTCCCTGCCTCGTAGTCTGACTCCTGTGCAGTGGCATCCAGCATGGCCAGATGGATCTCGTCGATCTTGGGCTGCGGGACGGAATCGCTGCCGGGCCAGAAGGGATTCTTGACCAGGGTCAACTCAGAGTCATGGATCCATTCGGACATCGTGTATGGTCCGAAGCTCTCGAAGAACCCGGGCTCGGTCCAGCGCTCGCCGCGGGCCGTAACGGCGCCGTCGCAATCGCCTTCGATCACCCACTTGGGCTGGGGCATGGCAACCCACAAGCCGGCGATCTGTACGTTATAGGCAGTCGGCTGCAGGAAGGTCATTTCCAGGGTAGCGGCATCCACGGCCTTCACGCCGACGGTCGAGAAGTCGGTTACCTTGCCGCTGTTGTAGTCGCTCGCGCCCTTGAGCACGAAGTCCAGCAGATAGGCATAGGGTGAGGCGTTCTTCGGATCCTGGTTGCGTTGAATGCCATAGACGTAGTCTTGGGCGGTCACCATGCGGTCGGCAGAGCCGTCGCATGTCTTGACCGTCACCACCTGCTTGCCGTCCCAGCGCACCCACGGGACATCGGTGCGCAGATGGAATGTCACCGTTTCGGTGCCGTCGGCGTTCGTCACGGAATCCCACTTGGTGGCCATGCCGGGTTCAACCTGGTTGGTCACTTCATTGAGATGGGTCACGCCCACGAAGGTCTCCGAGACTACCTGGATGGAGGTCGTGTCTTGTGACACAGCCGGGTCCAGGCTTGGGACATCGCCCGAGCCGGTGAAAGAGGTGTATAGGATCTTCGGGCCCGTTGCTGCCGCAGGAGCAGTCGTCGGGGCCCCTGCCGGGGCGGTCGCGCCGCTTGGTGCGGGGGCTTGAGTAGCAGTAGCAGTTGCGCCGCAAGCCGTTAGTGCCATGCTCGCTGCAACCAGCACTGCCACTAGCATATAGATTTTACGCATTGTTTACTTCTCCTCAATTCTTTTCGGTGATTATGTTTTACAGATCGTCACAAACGTGCTGTCTATTGAGCTGCAAATGCCTCCTTTCTATTTGGTTCTCTTATACAAATTGCTCTGAGAAGTGACAGGCCACGAAGTGGCCTGGTTTGAACTCTTTGAAATCCGGGCGCGACTCGCCGCATACGGGCTTGGCAATCGGGCAGCGCGTCCGGAATCGGCAGCCGGAAGGCGGATTGGTGGGCGAGGGCACGTCCCCCTCGAGGATCACGCGCTTGCGCTGTTCCTCGGCGAACGGGTCCGGGATGGGGACTGCCGACAGCAGCGCCTGCGTGTAAGGATGCAGCGGCGAGTGATAGATCTCGTCACGGCTCGCCAGTTCGACGATCACCCCCAGGTACATGACCGCCACCCGGTCGCTGATGTGCCGCACCATCGAAAGGTCGTGTGCGATGAACAGATAGGTCAGGTTGAACTGATCCTGAAGTTCTTCGAGCAGGTTGACCACCTGGGCTTGGATGGAGACATCCAGCGCAGAGATCGGCTCGTCGCAAACGATGAAAGACGGCTGCAGGGCCAGGGCCCGCGCCACGCCGATGCGCTGGCGCTGACCGCCCGAGAATTCATGCGGGAAGCGATTGGCAAAGGCCGGATTCAACCCCACGAGTGCCAGCAACTGCTCTACGCGTTGCTCCACTTCCTTTCCGTTTGCCACGTGGTGGACAATGAGTGGCTCGCCGATGATCTCGCTGACGGTCATCCGCGGATTCAGGCTGGCATACGGATCCTGGAAGATCATCTGCATCTTTCGACGCATCTTCCGCAGGTTCTCGCCTTTGAGTTCCACCAGATTGACGCCATCGAAATTCACAGCCCCCGATGTGGGACGATAGAGTTGCAGCACCGTGCGGCCCGTTGTGGATTTTCCGCAGCCCGATTCACCCACCAACCCTAGCGTTTCACCCTGGTGCACGTCGAACGAAATGCCGTCCACCGCTCGCACCGCGCCGACTTGTTTCTGGACGATAAGCCCCTGGTAGATCGGAAAGTGTTTGACCAGGTCCTTGACGTGCATGAGAACAGGTTTTTCGGTCATCGCCGCTCTCTCCCGCTCTTGACGTCCACCCAACAGGCAATGCGATGTGCTTTGTCCCCGGCAACAGGCTCCAGCACGGGGTTCTCTTTCCAGCAATGTTCGATGGCCCATTTACAGCGCGGCGCAAATGGGCATGAGTTGGGCGGTTCATACAGGATCGGCGGCAGGCCGTCAATCGATTCCAACCGGGTGTGTTGTCGCTCGTCGACCCGCGGCAGACTCCCGATCAGTCCAATAGTGTAGGGATGGCGCGGGTTGGTGTAGAGCTCCTTCACCCCGGCTTCCTCAATAATGAAGCCGCCATACATCACGATCACCCGATTTGCCAGCCCGGCGATGACGCCCAGGTCGTGTGTGATCCAGATGACCGCCATCCCCAGTTCATTGCGCAGGCGCTTGACCAGCTCGATGATCTGGGCCTGTATGGTTACATCCAGGGCCGTGGTCGGCTCGTCCGCGATCAGGATCTGCGGGGAACAGGAAAGCGCCATGGCGATCATCACGCGCTGTCGCATTCCGCCGGAGAACTGGTGAGGATAGTCTCCTAGGCGCTCCTTCGCTTTTGGGATGCCCACCAGGCTCAAAAGCTCCGCAGAGCGGTCGCGCGCCTGGTGTTTGTTCATGCCAACGTGCAGGATCAGCGGCTCTTCGAGCTGCTGGCCGATGGTCAGGACCGGATTCAACGAGGTCATCGGGTCCTGGAAGACAATGCTGATTTGGGATCCCCGCACGAAGCGGATTTCTTCATTGGTCATCTGGAGCAGATCCTGCCCAAAGAACTTGGCTGTTCCCCCCACGATCTTTCCCGGCGGTGTAGGGATTAGCCGCAGCAGCGACATCACCGTCACGCTCTTGCCGCAGCCGCTCTCCCCGACGACGCCCAGCGTTTCTCCTTCCGTCAAGCTGAAGGAAACACCGTTGACAGCGTGTACTATTCCCTGCTGTGTCTTGAAACGCGTCTCGAGTCCCTGAACATCCAGCAGCATATCTGGCATGCACGTAGTCCTTTATTGCCCTGATCTGGGTAGTAAGCCCGACTAAAATACCGAACCCCACCGATAAAGGCACAATTCGCCCCCGCGGGAAAAATTATACTTTTTTTCACGAAGAGGTCAACAAAAGATTGGCATTCTTTAAGCGTTCGGGCAAAAGAGATAATATTCGTCACGTTGTTTATATGACAAATAACGGGAAGATATGTAGGCTGGTTTGTTCTTGCATTAGTGCCATAATAATTGGTTGATGTAACCTTCACTGGAGTGCCCGATCTCCCAGGATGGTCCATGCGCAGAGGAGATTCTTGCTTGCGGATTGATAAGCTGCAGCCTTCCAGTGCCGATTCCCGCCTGATGCAATCGTTGTCCCGCGTTTTCGTTGACAGTCCTTCCTGCGGACGGTAGAATAACCCGGCCGCAGGTCTATACGCGGAGAATTAGACCTCCGGGTTCTCAGGGAACTCGGAGGTCTTACACACAACAGGAGGAGCCGGAATGTTAAAAGAATTCAAAGAGTTTGTCATGCGCGGCAGTGTCGTGGACTTGGCAGTGGGCGTCATCATCGGCGGCGCATTTGGCAAGATTGTGTCGTCGTTGGTCACCGACGTCATCATGCCTCCCATCGGCTTGTTACTGCACGGGGTCGATTTCTCGAACCTGTTCGTTTCCCTCAATGGCCAGGCCTATGCCACCCTGACGGCTGCCCAGGCAGCCGGCGCTCCAACCCTCAATTACGGAAATTTCATCAACAATGTGATTGACTTCCTGATCGTTGCCGCCGTGATCTTCCTCATGATCCGCGCCATCAACCGCCTGCAAAGGCCTGCGCCTGCGGCCGCGCCTACCACGAAGGAATGCCCCTATTGCCTTACAACCATCGCCCTCAAGGCAACCCGTTGTCCAGATTGCACATCTCAACTCTAAAAGGAGAGAAGAGCTGAGTGAGGCGAGAGGAGAGAGCGGTGAGGCAAGGCCAAAATGAGTATACGAGGACAGCAACGTTTATAGGTTTCGGCGAGAGCAAAGCCTGCTCGAACCTTTTGAAGATTCCGCAGACGCCTGATCTGCTCTTTTCTAGTCATCTTCTCTCTATTGATCTTCTCTCCTTCAATCATGGATTTCCTCGAGCATCTTAACCCTCAACAGCGAAAAGCCGTCGCGGCTGGCGCAGGGCCGGTCCTGGTCCTTGCCGGGCCGGGTTCCGGAAAGACGCGGGTGCTGACCCAGCGCGTCGCTTATCTCATCGCGCAGGAGGGTGTCCCCCCATACCGGATCCTGGCAGTCACCTTTACCAATAAGGCCGCTCGCGAAATGCAGACTGCGCGTCGAGAAACTGCTGGGCCAGGACGCCACCCAGGGCATGTTGCTTGGCACCTTCCATGCGATTTGCGCCCGGCTGCTCCGGCGGGAGGCCGAACACCTGCCCCTCGAATCGAATTTCGTCATTTTTGACTCCGATGACCAGGAGCGGATCGTCAAGTCGGTCATTCGCGAGTTGAATCTCAACGAGAAACTGTATCGGCCTGCCGGCGTGCATGCCGCCATCTCCAACGCCAAGAATGAGCTCATCCTGGCGGATGACTATCCGATTACCAATTACCGCGACGAGGTCGTCAAGCGCGTTTACACGGAGTACCAGAAACGGCTCGTCGCCAGCAATGCCGTGGACTTCGACGATCTGCTCGTTTATACCGCTCGCCTGCTGGAGGAAGACCCCGCCGTCCGTGAAAAATATGCCCGGCGCTTCGAGCACGTGCTGGTGGATGAATTTCAGGACACCAATCTGGCGCAGTACTCTCTGATCAAGCATTTGTCGTCGGCGCACCGCAATATCTTCGTCGTCGGAGATCCGGATCAATCCATCTATAAGTGGCGCGGTGCCGACTGGCGTAACGTCCAGCGCTTTGAGCAGGATTTTCCCGAGGCGCAGGTGATTCTGCTCGAGCAGAACTATCGCTCGCGGCAGACCATCCTCGACGCCGCCATGGGGGTCATCGACCGCGCCCAGAATCGCCGCCGTAAGCAGCTTTTCACCGAGCGCGGCGCCGGGGAAAAGGTCTATTACTATGAAGCGCCCGACGATTACGCCGAGGCCTCCTTTGTCGTGGATAGCATTGCTCAGCTCGTAGCCAGCCGCGATTCGAGCCGGGGGATTGCGCTGTGATGTACCGCACCAACGCCCAGTCCCGCCTCCTGGAAGAGGCCTTTCTGCAGGCCCGGCTTCCCTATCGCCTCGTCGGTGCGCAGCGCTTCTATGGACGCCGCGAGGTCAAGGACGTCATCGCCTTGCTGCGGCTCGTCCATAACCCGGCCGATGAGGCCAGCCTGGATCGTGTCATCAACGTCCCGCCGCGCGGCATTGGGGACAAAACGTTGATGACCCTCCACATGGTTGCCCGTCAGAACAGTATCTCGGCCGGCGTCGTTTTACTCGACATAGCGCGTGGCTCCGATTCCCCCTATTGGAATCATTTTGCCGGTCGCAGCGTGATCTCGCTGGCGGATTTCGGGGCTTCTCTGGCCAACTGGGTCGCCGCCGCGCCCTCGCTGAACGTCCTGGATCTCTTCGACCGTATCGTCAACGACCTCAACTACAAGGCCTACATTGATGATGAATCTGAAGAGGGGGCCGATCGCTGGGAAAACGTTCAGGAACTGCGCCGCCTGGCTCTCGACTATTCCACGCGCACCCTCGACGAGTTCCTTGAGAACGTGGCGCTTGTCTCGGATCAGGACACCCTTAAGGAGAACATCAATGCGCCTACCCTGTTGACCCTGCACGCGGCCAAGGGCCTGGAGTTTGGCGCCGTGTTCATCGTGGGTCTGGACGACGGCGTTCTGCCTCACAGCCGGTCGTTCGATGAACCTGAGGAAATGGAGGAGGAACGCCGCTTGTTCTATGTGGGCATTACGCGCGCCAAAGATCGGCTCTATCTGGTTCGCGCCGTTCAACGCGGTGGACGCGGCTATGCCGAAGAAACCTATCCATCGCGCTTCCTGGATGACATCCCCGAAGGGCTGCTCGTGGGCAGGTCCAGGACCGGCGCCGGATTGCGTGGCCGCGCCTCCGAAAGGCTGTGGGCTGCTTCCGCCGAACGCAGGGAGCGGGGCGGGCGCGGCGCAGGTCGGAAACCGCCCTACCTGGAGGCTGCTCCCCTCATTGAAAGCAAATTCCCTGCCGGCACGCGGGTGAAACATCCCACGTGGGGCGAGGGCATTGTGCTCGACAGCAAGATCCAGGATGAGGACGAGATCGTCGACGTCGTCTTTGAATTGGTCGGCATCAAAAGGCTGGCCGTGCAGCTTGGCCAATCTTATTGTTATATGAGGCGGTCATAGGCGCTGGATGGCCCCCTGGGTCGGTAGTCCATCGTCTTCGCTGAAGGAGCATCCATGCAATATGTCAAATTTGGCAACACGGGTCTGCAGGTCTCGCCGCTGTGTCTGGGCATGATGTCCTACGGCTCCAGGAAATGGCGGGATTGGGTTCTGGAGGAAAATGAAGCCCGGCCGTTCATCAAGAAGGCCCTCGACGCCGGGATCAATTTCTTCGATACCGCCGATGTCTATTCTCTCGGCGCCAGCGAAGAAGTGCTCGGGAACGTTCTCAAAGACCTGGGTGTCAAACGTGAAACGCTGGTCATCGCCACCAAGGTCTTCAACCCCATGAGCGCCGATGTCAACGACCGCGGCCTTTCTCGCAAACATATCCTGGATGCGATCGACAAATCGCTGAAGCGTTTGAAGATGGAGTATGTCGATCTCTATCAAATCCATCGCTGGGACTACAACACGCCGATCGAGGAAACCATGGAAGCGCTCCACGATGTGGTCAAAGCCGGCAAGGCGCGCTACATCGGAGCCTCCTCCATGTTCGCCTGGCAGTTCACCAAGGCGCAATACACTGCCGATCTGTACGGTTGGACGCGCTTCGTCTCCATGCAGAATCACTACAACCTGATCTATCGGGAGGAGGAACGTGAGATGATTCCGTGTTGCATTGACCAGGGTGTTGCCCTGATCCCCTGGAGTCCGATGGCGCGTGGTTTCTTCACCGGCAAGCATCGCAAGGGAGATTGGGGTGACACGCACGCGTGCTAAATCCGATACGTATGGACAGGAACTCTATTACCGCGATGCAGACTTCGTCGTTGCCGACCGTGTTCAGGAAATTGCCGGGCAGCGGGGTATTTCCGGGCCGCAGATTGCGCTGGCGTGGGTGCTGCATAAGCCCTACGTTACCGCGCCGATTATTGGAGCCACCCGCATGGAACATCTCGAGCAATCCATCGCGGCCCTCGACATTACCTTGTCCGATGCCGAGATCCGGCGCCTCGAAGAGCCCTATCAACTTCACCCCATCCTCGGGCACTCCTAGCCGACGGCTGCCATGAAGTCCTGGCACATACTGAGGCTGATCTATACGCTCCAAAGGGTCTACCTGTTCTTCGTGCGCCCCCTGACCGTCGGTGTTCGTATAATGATGATCCAGGACGGAAAAGTGCTTCTGCTGCGCCAGACTTACATGGACGGCTGGTTCATGCCCGGTGGCGGGATAAAACGGGGAGAGACTTTCGAGCAGGCCGCACGGCGTGAGGCGCGCGAAGAAGTCGGCGCGGAACTGAAAGAGATCAGCCTGGTCGGTGCCTATACCAACTTTACGGAATGGAAGAGCGATCATAATGTCTTATTCTTATCCAAAGATTTCACTTGGAGCGGTCAGCATGACTGGGAGGTCGCCGAAATCCGTTTGTTCCCGCTGGACGCTTTACCGGAGAAGCTCTGGCCCGGACATTACCGCCGGCTGCAGGAATATCATGCAGGCGTGCCCTCACCGCAATTTGGAGTCTGGTAGCTTAAAATAGGAGTATATGTACACCTCTCATGGAGCAACGGCTGAAGGAATCCACTTGGAAGACAAGTCCTGCGCATTGCATTGTCCCGCTGACCTCGCCGATGGCGCAGGCGCCGCAGTTTCTCGACCCGGCAAAATTAAGTCGATCAAAATAAACCCATGACCGAATCGTTGAAGATCGTCATCCCCATGGCGGGCTGGGGTACGCGCATGCGTCCCCATACCTGGACCAAACCCAAGCCCCTTGTCGGCGTGGCTGGCCGGACGGCGCTCGAGTACCTGTTGGATTTGTTTCACTCCGTCCCTGCGCCTCAGCGCACGGAGTTTATCTTTATCGTTGGACCCAATCTGGGAGAACGGCAAATCCCGCAGTTCATCGCGGAAAATTGTCCCGAGATCAGGGCCCATTACGTGGTGCAGGCCGAAATGAACGGACAGTCGCACGCCCTGTATCTCGCGCGGGAATATCTTACCGGGCCGATGATCATGTGTTTCTCCGACACGTTGATCGAGACTGACTTTTCGTTCCTGGACCGCGAGCGCAGCGACGGCGTGGCTTGGGTGAAACCGGTCCCCGACCCGCGGCGCTTCGGTGTCGCCGAGGTTAACCGCAGACGGTTGGATAACGCGGCTCATCGAGAAGCCCTCGACCGTCGAGAACAACCTGGCGCTCGTCGGCTGCTACTATTTCAGGAACAGTGAAGATCTGTTGAGTGCCATCGAAGAACAGATGCAGCTCGATCTCCGCCTCAAGAATGAGTTCTTCCTGGTGGATGCGATCAATATCATGCTGAAACGGCATGCCCTGCTTCGTGTGCAGAAGGTTGAAACCTGGCTCGACACCGGCACCATTGAGGCCACGCTGCAGACCAACCGTTACTTGCTGGAACGTTCGCCCGCTTCGACATACCGACGCCCCGGGGTGGAGATCAAGCCGCCCGTCTTCATCCATGAAACCGCCGACATCCAGGATTCGACCATCGGTCCATATGCTTCTATTGGCCCAAATTGTCGAATTTCAGGAAGCCGTGTGGAAGATAGCATCCTGGAGGCCGGTTGCGATATTACCGATGTCACCCTGAAAGACTGCATGGTGGGCCGCCAGGCGCGGGTTCAGGGGACAAGCGGCACGGTAATGATGACCTTGAACATAGGCGACGATAGTTCTGTCATGGCCGGGTAGTGACAGCATGTCACTACCCTTTTTTAGTGGGAACCGCTAGAATAAGTGTGTCTCTGGACTATGGACAGCGTTGAATGCCGCTCTGATTCCGAATACGCCGAGCGCCCCCTGGCCTTGACCTGGCAGGGGTGCCGGCTCGAAATTGCCGAAATCCTCGCCCGTTGGCGCGGACCGGCCGAGAAAGGCTTTCGGGTCAACACGGCGGATGGTCGGGCTTTTGAACTGACGTATCGTGAGTTGCCGGACGAATGGCACGTTCAACCCATCTAGGAGGCATAATGCACGAACTGGCAGATGTGCAGCGACTTTCCAAGCGTGTGGCGGGACTCAAACCCTCGGGCATCCGTAAATTCTTTGATATTGCCGCAACCATGAAGGATGTCATCTCGCTGGGTATTGGCGAACCGGATTTCACCACGCCGCAGCCGATCCTCGAGGCGGGTCAGCGTTCGTTGCAAAACGGCGAAACCCATTACACCTCGAACCACGGCAAGCTGGAACTTCGCCAGGGACTTGCAGACAACTTGAAACGGCTCTACGGGGTTCAATACGATCCTCTGGAGGAGATGGTCATAACCGTCGGGGTTTCCGAGGCGCTCTATCTGGCCATGACGGCCATTCTTGACCCCGGCGACGAGGTCATCATCCCCACGCCGTGTTTCGTTTCCTATCAGCCTGAAGTGATCATGGCAGGTGGCGTGCCGGTGGAAATCCCCACGCGCATGGAAGATAATTTTCAGGTGGATCCCGCGCGCATCCGGGCCGCCATCACGCCGCGCACCAAAGCCATCTTTGTCGGTTACCCCAGCAATCCCACTGGCGCGGTCGCCAGCCGCCTCGTCCTGACCGAGATCGCAAACATCGCGGAAGAGCATGACCTGATCCTGATCTCCGACGAGATCTACGATCGCCTGGTCTATGGCCTTGAGCATGTCTGTGTCCCGGCGCTCAGCGAGAGTATCAAGCGCCGCACCATCCTGTTGGGTGGTTTCTCGAAAGACTATGCCATGACCGGCTGGCGCATTGGGTATGCCGCCGGGCCGGCGGACATTATCAAGGGCATGATCCGCATCCATCAATATACGATCATGTCTGCGCCGACCACGGCGCAGGACGCGGCCATTCAGGCATTGGCCGTCGGCGAGAAGAATGTGCAGGAGATGGTGTCGGAATATGATCGCCGCCGCAGGTTGATCGTGGACGGATTCAACACGTTGGGCCTGAAGACCTTCGAGCCGCGCGGCGCGTTCTACGCCTTCCCAGACATCTCGGCCTCGGGCATGGACGATGAAACCTTCTGCCGGAAATTGTTGGAGGAGGAGCACGTCGCCGTCGTTCCGGGCAACTCCTTCGGCCCCGGCGGGGAGGGGTTTGTCCGGGCCTGTTACGCGACTGCCTACGAAAAGATCGAAGAGGCCCTGCGGCGCATGGGCAAGTTCATGAGCCGCTACGGATAGGTTGGATGATGGAGAACGGAGATCTGCCCGCCACTTCGATTCCCATTCTCTTCGACGAATACGCAATGTGATTCAGCCGGAATTTCATATTTCTCAGTAAAAGCGGAGAGCGAACGGGTTTTGTCCGTTCGCTTTCCGCTTTTACCATCGTCTTCCTCCCCCATTTCGTTTGTTGAAATGGGGGAGGTGGCCGAAGGCCGGAGGGAGCGGGTCGAAACATGGTGTTCTTCGCCAATTTCAGCCGATCTTCGGCTGGAATTGGCGCTGTCACCTCTTCAAATCCGCGGCAGATCAATTTCGGGGTTGATCATGTCGATACGCTTGGCTGTTTCAAGATTCAATACCGCCCTGTGATTGTTCTTGGGGAGCCGGATCGCCGATTTCTGCAATTGTGCACGCGGCCCCTCTGTGGTTAAATGTCCTTGGTACGCGAGACCACTCGGAGGCTCTCATGCACATCCTTGGAATTGATGTAGGCGGTTCGGGCATCAAAGGTGCGCCCGTCGACACGGGTTCTGGCAGACTGCTGGCGGAACGCATTCGAATAAAAACCCCGGACCAGGCTGAACCTCACCCCGTTGGGGCAGTTGTGGAACAGATTGCGGCCTCCTTCGATTGGAAGGGCCGCATCGGCATTGGCTTCCCGGCGCCGATCAAGGGCGGCGTCGCCATGATGGCCGCCAATGTTTCAGAGAAGTGGATCGGCGTCAACGCCGACGATTTGTTCACGAAGATCACCGGCTGCGACTGTACCATGATCAATGACGCCGATGCCGCCGGCCTGGCTGAGATGGCCTTTGGCGCGGGCCGCGGCCAGATGGGCACGGTCATCATGATCACCCTGGGGACCGGCATCGGCTGTGCCATTTTCCATCGCGGTCGCCTCATACCGAATACCGAATTGGGCCATATCGAGGTCCACGGCAGGGAGGCGGAGTCCCGCGCCTCCGATGCGGCGCGCCAGCGTGAAGACCTCTCGTGGAAGAAATATGCCCGGCGCCTTGACCGCTATCTGAAGACGATGGAGAAACTCTTCTGGCCCGATCTGTTCATCATCGGTGGCGGCGTTAGCAAGGATCACGAAAAATTCCTGCCCCTGCTGACCATCGAGATACCCACCGTCCCCGCGCAGTTGTTAAATGAGGCCGGCATCATTGGGGCGGCCCTCGCCGCCCAGAGGGATAGGTGATTCCCGGCAGGCTCAAGCCCGGTTTGCCGGGTGCCCATACATTAGCAGAACATCCGAAAAATGAAGGTGCTCGGGTGTTCGCCGCGAGTGTACTTACGGGGTGTTTATTCGTGTTCTCCGTGGATCCAATGGATAAACTCCAGCTAATCATCTTGTGGTTAAATTCCCTGTAAGATGGATTGCAAGACCCTGCGCGTCCTCGAATATGAAAAGATCCTCTCCCGCCTGGAGGGCTTTTGCGATTTCTCCGCCTCCGCCGACCTGGCCCGTGCGCTTCAACCGACCAATGACTACGCGGAAGCCGCACGCGGACTTGCCGAGACGACCGAGGCGCGCTTCCTGCTATCTTCTAATGACCTGACAGTCGGCGGTTCTCACGACATCCGCCCGTCCGTGGATCTGGCAGCCCGGGGCGGTGTGCTTGACCCGCGTGCCCTGCTCGACGTTAAGTCCACGCTGGTCGCCTGCCGCGACCTGAAGAAATCCCTTGAGCATGCTGCCGATCGTGCCCCGCATCTGGCCCGGATGGCAGTCGGCCTCCCGGAGACCGTCGGTATCGTGGATGCCGTCACGCGCGTGCTCTCCGAGCGCGGCGACGTGCTCGAACTCGGCCTCGCCCAAATTGGCAAGCCTTCGCCGCGAGCTGAAAGTGGCGCACGACCGCTTGATGTCGCGGCTGCAAAAGTACCTGACCGACTCCGCGGCCAAGCTGCAGGAACCGATCATTACCCAGCGTGACGGGCGCTACGTGATCCCGCTGCGCGCCGAGTTCAAGGGCCAGATCAAAGCCATTGTTCACGACCAATCCTCGTCCGGTGCCACGCTCTTCGTCGAGCCTCTGCCGGTGGTGGAGCTTAACAATGAAGTGCGGGAACTGGAGCTGGCCGAAAGAGATGAAGAACGCCGCATCCTGGCCGAGCTTTCCGGCGTGGTCGGCGCGCACCGCGACGAGCTGATCTACGGCGTCGAGAACCTCGCCTTGCTTGACCTTGCGTTTGCGAAGGCCAAGTACGCCGAGGAAATCCAGGCGAGCGAACCGGTTATCGGAGCGCAGGCATCTATGCCGGGCGGTCAATCGAAAATCGAGCGATCAGAAATCCTCAATAAGGTTGCTCCACGCCCGCCATCCTCTGCTCGACCCGAATACTGTCGTCCCGATTGACGTCGATCCGAAGCCCGGCACGCGCGCCCTGGTCATCACCGGCCCTAACACCGGCGGCAAGACCGTTTCGCTCAAGACGGTGGGCCTGCTGGTGCTCATGGCCCAGAGCGGATTGCACATCCCCGCCGAAAGCGGCTCGGAATTGCCGTGCTTCGATGCCGTCTACGCGGATATTGGCGACGAGCAATCCATTGAGCAGTCCCTCAGCACCTTCAGCGGGCATATCACCAACATCATCCACATTCTGAGGAAGGCCGATGCCCGGTCGCTGGTGATTCTCGATGAATTGGGCGCCGGCACCGATCCGCAGGAAGGCGCGGCTTTGGCGCGCGCCATCCTCAGTCACCTCATCGAGCGCGGCGTGACCACCTTTGTCGCGACCCATTATCCCGAGCTGAAGACCTTTGCCCACACGACGGACGGCGTGGTGAATGCCTCCCTTGAATTTGACGTCCAGACCCTGCGCCCGACCTATCGGCTGACAATCGGTCTGCCCGGCAGGTCCAACGCACTGCTCATTGCGCAGCGTCTCGGCCTGGACCAGCGGCTTGTGGCTGCGGCAAAGAGCGAGATCAACCCCGATGACTTGCGCGCCGACAAGCTGCTCGACGATATCCGCAAGGAACGCAATCGCATGTCGCGTGAGCGCGAGAAGCTCGAGAAAGCCCGCGCCAGGGTGGAAACCCAATTGCACGAGCTTGAGAAACGCCTGGAGAAGATCGAGGATGAGCGGCGTGCGGTGCTTGCGAAAGCCCGCGCCGAGGGTGAACTGGAAGTGGCCGTCCTCAAGCAAAACATGGAATCGCTGAGGGGCCAACTGAAGAAGGCGCACCAGCCGCTGGCCGCATTGAAGGATATCGAGCAAAAAGTGGATGCCATTCAGGAAAAGATCGAAGCGCCTGTCGAGAGACGATCTGTTCCCTCCCCGGAATCTGCCGTCGGCCCTCCGGCATCCATCAAGCTTGGCGAGCGCGTCTTCCTCGCTGCATTGAAATCCGAGGGTATTGTGACGGCGTTGAGCCAGTCCGATGCGGAAGTCCAGATCGGGACCCTGCGCGTGAGGGCCCGGTTATCCGACTTGGAGCGCAGGAGCCAGGCAGGAAAACCCTCATCCGATAGTCGAATTACGGATGCCGAATATCGGTCATCCGCCAGGAGTTCGCCATCCCCCGGTATCGAGATTAGCCTGCGCGGACAGCTCGTCGAGGACGGCTTGGATCGACTGGAGTGGCTATCTTGAAAAGGCTTATGGCGCGGGCCTGCCCTTCGTAAGGATCGTTCATGGCAAAGGCACCGGCAGGATGCGCGAGGCCGTCCGGACTGCCTTGAAGGACAACCCCTATGTCCAGTCTTTTGAAGAGGCTCCCGAGAATGAAGGCGGCGCCGGCGTGACCATCGCCATCCTCGCCAACAAATAAAAAGTTTCTTTGGCAATGCTGGGTTGCGAGAGTCTTTAATCACCCCCAACTTGAGGCTTTGCTGAAAAAGAAGCTGCCAGCGGCGTTTAGTACGCTGGAATCAAAGCGTCTGATACCGTTCGAACTTGAGGTAGAAATATCGTAAGATGCAAAAGCGCCCCTGTCAAAGGGGCGCTTTGTAGCTTGCCTAAACCGATCATATCTTTCCTCGCCAGAACGCAGTGTTTGGCTTACTCTTGGTAACAATATTTACCCAGTCACAGAGAGCATCTAGTTCCGACTTAACTTCTTGGTCATTCAACTCGCTGCCGTGCCAAGCTATCCAAGCCCATTCTAGAGCTCGAACGAATATCGATGGCGGATAAACATTCTCAGATTTTAGTTTAATTATGACAGGGTTTCCGGTACCAAGTTGTGCAGATGGTGGAATATTAGTTGACCATACGCATTTGCCATCTTTCCACGTACACACAGCTAGATTCAGATTTGGGTGCCTCCCTATTCTCATCTCATTACGCGTTAGATCCACTGTATAACGATCTTCTATTCCCACCTTTGCAGAAACAATGGCTACTTCAAAACTCGTGTGATCTGACATAAAATCCTCCAATCTTCCCCTCGACGCTCCACCTCAGTATTTCAACTTTCATGTACTATTTCTTCAAAACAATTCCTTGAAGCATTTTCATCTGTACTTCTGCTCCCTCGCACTGTAGATTGCCATTAATTCTCTAAGTCCCCACAGCCAATGCATAGCTGTCTCTAGTTCCTCTCTTGAGAAATTGTTACTTGTGCTTGTAGTAAAGAGATTCGCTATAAGATAACCATCCATCCAGAGTGACATTGCATCCTTGTGCTTCAAGAAATATTTAGGTGCATCAAATCCCTCCTCGGCATACGCCCTACTAACATCTGCGGCTGCATTCGCAAGCTTAATCTGCTGCTCCCTATTTAGTTCCAATTTCGCGTAGTTGGCAAATTCTACACTTTCCTCTCCCAACATTCTGCTGATCCCAAGAATCCTCTTCGCAATGTCAAGTTCCTTCAATTTTGGCCGCGATGCAAGAAGGTATTTCCCCACTCGGGGCAATGTTAAAGAAATTAAGATCATGTCTTCAACCCTCCTTCGCGTGATCACCAACTTGACCAAATTCCTAGGCGACGGATGTACGATTAGAATTAAGTTAATCGCCTCCGCAGAATCAATGGTCAGTAGTTTCTCGTTGTCGCACTTTGATATAAGAGATTCAAATTCCTTATCTATCTCAGTCGTAGATGCCAATTTATATTGCCCCATACTTCACTCCTTGAGGAACAATTCGAGCAATTTGGCTGATATAACTGAAATCAACTAATAACCGCCCGAATCACAACCTTCGTATTATTATATGACAGATCTTCGTTCACCATTCTTTTCAACATCATGGACGTATCCCAACTTTTCGGATCATTACTACCAACTTCTGAAGATTTCCAACGCATCATTCGCCAGGTTCGTTCAAAATATCACTTGGCGAGCTAAGACCGGGCGACGATCCGTTAATCGAAATACATCTGGGGGATGAAATCCCGTCATAGTCCCTTTGCCCCCTGCCAGCTTCTTTTTCAGCAACTAACTCCCCCTTCCCTCGCGAAGCACTCGCGAAGTGGACCGCGCAGCGTGTGGACGCGAAAGGCGATTGGGGGTGAGGAAGCATGCTTTGCTGCCGCGTATTCTAACGTCTTAGTGTGTTACACTGATAACGGTAGCACAGCAGCAGCTTATGCACTATGCCGGGGGAGCGGAGGATGTTTCACAGGAAGCATTCAGCATGACCATAGCCCTGGAATGAGTATCGTTCACCATTAGAAGTGAAGGAGAAATATTATGGGTCCGAAAGCAACTGTTCAAGCCCTCATGGATTCCATCCAGACGGGTGATTTCGCCAGGGCCAAAACCTTTCTTTCCAAGGACTTTCAATTCAGCGGGTCGGTGTCTGAACCGGTCAGCGGCGATATCTGGCTGGCGATGAGCAGGAGGATGAAAGAGGTCTTTCCCAATCTTGACTATCATTTCCACTTGGAAAATATCTACGCCAACACGGCCCGGATCTCCACGCAACTCAGGGGAACGCAGGTCGGCGCCCTCGACCTCACCGGCAGGAACATGGGCAAACGCCGCGGCAACAGGAGGTCGTTTGTTTCGGCAAGAGAGGACGGCAAAGTGACCGTCGAAGGGGATCAGGTGACATCCTGGATTGTGCAGCCCGCTGAAGGAGCGGGCATGAAGGCCATCCTTGGGCAGCTCGACATCAAGCCGGAGACGAAGTAATTTCCTACAACAGCAAGTCAACCTCGCCCCATCCATTTTTCGATTCTCTTCGCCCGTTCCCGCCTACTTGGCGGGAACGGGCGATGCCTTACGGATGAAATCCGATTATTTCATAAATGCCCAGTGCCGCGCGAACAACAATATCCTTCGCCGGATATAAAACGCCTCGGGGTCCGATATCGGCCGCCGTTCCTTGATTAATCCCATGGCCTTGTCGGGCGATAGTCCCTGCGCGATCAGGATCGCCGCGCCCATCGCAACGCTTCGATGGCGCCCGCGCGTGCAGTGCGTATAGACTTTTCCCCCGCGACCGATCTCACCCAGCGCCGCATGTGTGCCTCTAATTAAAGCCCGCATCGGTATGGGCAGCAATGGATTATCGAAGGTCCTCAGCCACAGATACCGCAGCGATGGATCGCTCGCGCTGGGCCGGGGTCCTCGCCAGAACCGCATATTGATCACCAGCCGGACTCCCAGGCCGCGCAGCAGCTCGAGGTCCTCCAGGCCGGGGGTCGTGCCGATCAATAGATCCTCGGTTATCTGTGAGAAGTCCATGTCTTCATTCTGTAATAGGCGGAATCCGTCGATATGCCCGGGCCGTACTTTGATATACTGAACCACATCACCAGCCCCCAAAGAAGATGGAAAGTCATCAACGTGGCCGGTTCTTGTTTCTTGGTCAACTTCATGGTCGCAAGATTTAACACTCGCGGTGCGCCCATAAAATGTTACCGGATTCGCCATATCTACTCACACTCTGCATGGGATGTCGCCGAAAAAATGGACACCTGCAGGGTGGTCTACCCTGCACGTGTCCATTTTCCGAAGGTGCAGGTGCTCCTTCTGCACGGTATTCTTCGTCCCAAACTGAAAGGTTGGGGCGAAGATGTGAGTAGATACGATTTGCTTTCGGCTCCTCCAGGGACTCGCGAAAAGTGCCTTCATTAAATCCCCGCAGCCTTCTTTTTGTACAAGCATTGCACCGTCAACACGGAAGAGAGCAGCTTTTTTAGGAATCTTGTCCGTGTGGTCGAAGTTTAGACCGTCAGTGTAATTCGTGTAATCCGTGTACAAAACAGTCTCGAATGAGATAGCATAATTAAAGACATGTCACTCGAATCCCTCATCCGGCTTTGGCAATCGGATCGCGACACGGCGCCCAACCTTGCGATCTGGCGGACGACGCCTGCGCGCCCCGCCGAGGCGCGCCCCTTTCCCGACGACCTGCCGGCCGTGCTGCGGGACGAGTTGCATAAACGCGGCATCCGGTCCCTGTATAGCCATCAGCTCCAGGCCTGGGAGCACGCCCGCCTCGGAAAGAACCTGGTGCTCGCCACCGGCACGGCCAGCGGAAAAACCCTGGCCTACAATCTGCCGGTACTGGCCTCGCTCATGTCGAATGATTTCGCCCGTGCCCTCTACCTTTTTCCGACGAAGGCCCTTGCTCAGGATCAGCTTTCCGCCCTGAAGGGTTTTGGCGCAGCCGCCGCCATCTACGACGGCGACACGCCTCAATCGCAGCGCGGCTCCATTCGGAAAAATGCCCGCCTGATCCTCTCCAACCCCGACATGCTCCATACGGGCATTCTTCCCCACCATACCAACTGGGCGGATTTCTTTCGCGGCCTGCGCTTCGTAGTCATCGATGAAATGCACACCTATCGCGGCGTGTTTGGCTCGCACATTGCCAATGTCATTCGCCGCCTGAAACGCGTGGCCGCATTTTATGGCGCACAGCCGCAATTCATCCTTAGCTCTGCCACCATTGGTAATCCCAGGGAACTGGCCGTGCGTTTGATCGAATCTCCGGTTGAGCTCGTTGACCGGGACGGCTCTGAGCGCGGCGAACGGCATTTCCTGCTCTACAACCCTCCCGTTGTGGACGAGGCCCTGGGCCTGCGCAAAAGCTCGCTGTTGGAAAGCGTGCGCCTCGCGGAGGATTTGCTGGCTGCGGATATTCAATCGGTCGTCTTTGCCCGTTCCCGTCGCAGCGTTGAAATCATTCTTACCTACCTTCAAGAGAGCAGAGAACCGAAACCAGAGATCAGAGAACAGAAAGCGGCGGATGGCACTTCAAGTTTGGACGATTCTCTTTTCTCTAATCCCCGTTCTCCTGTTCGCGGGTACCGCAGTGGTTACCTTCCCTCCGAGCGCCGCGAGATCGAACGCGGCTTGCGGGATGGCGCGGTCCACATGGTTGTGGCCACCAATGCGCTTGAGCTTGGCATCGATATCGGCGGCCTGGGCGCGGCCGTGCTCGTGGGCTACCCTGGCTCTATCGCGAGTGTCTATCAGCAGTCAGGTCGTGCCGGACGTGGCTCCGCCTCTGCGCTGGCCGTGCTTGTCGCCTCCGCCAGCCCGCTCGATCAGTTCCTGGCGCATCACCCCGATTTCCTTCTCGGCAAATCTCCCGAGCAGGCGCTGGTCAACCCCGATCATCTGTTGATCCTCCTGAATCATTTGCGCTGTGCCATGTTCGAGCTCCCATTCCAAAAAGGGGAGGGCTTCGGCTCGTTGCCCGCGGAAACCGTGGAAGAGTATCTCGAGTTCCTTGCCTCCAATCAGGAAGCGCATCTTTCGCAGGACAAATTCTATTGGATGTCGGATTCATATCCTGCGGCGGATATCTCTCTCCGCTCTGCCTCGCCTGAAAACGTCGTCCTCCATACCGACGAGGACGGTCGCCCGCGCACGGTTGGCGAAGTGGACCTCGCCAGTTCCTACTGGATGGCGCACCCCGGCGCCGTTTATCTGCATGAGGGCCAGCAGTACTTCGTGCAGGACTTGAACCTGCAAAATAAAACTGCCTATCTCGTCCCTGTCGCGCTGGATTACTACACCGAGCCGCAGCGTGAAACTGAGATTTCAGATTCTGTCCGAAAGCGCCAGCGCCGGCGTGTCTGGCGGTGAAAAAGGGTGGGGCGAAACGCAGGTCACCACGCAGGTTGTCGGCTTCAAAAAACTGCGCTGGTTCACGCAGGAGAATCTCGGTGAGGCGCCTCTTGATCTCCCTCCCACCGAACTGCAGACCACCGGCTACTGGCTTTCCCTCTCGGATACCGCCGTGGAGGCCCTGCGCGCCGCCGGAGCCTGGACCAACGACCCCAACGACTACGGCCCCGATTGGCCGCGCATTCGCCTCGCCGTCCGCACGCGCGACGGATTCATTTGCCGCGTTTGTGGAGCGCCCGAGAATGGCCGCGAACATGACGTGCATCACAAAATCCCGTTTCGCGCATTTTCCTCGTTTGCCGAAGCCAACCGCATGGACAATCTCATCACGCTTTGCCCGTCCTGCCACCGCAAGACCGAGCAGAACGTCCGCATTCGTTCAGGGCTGGCAGGTCTCGCATACGTTCTCAGTCAGCTGGCCCCGCTGTTCCTGATGTGCGATCCGGGCGACCTTGGGGTCCACACCGATGCGGCGGGAACCGTCCGCGGTGGTTCTCCGTCTGTCATCCTGTACGACCAGGTTCCCGCTGGGATCGGCTTCAGCCAGAAATTGTTCGAATTGCACTCGGAGCTTGTGGCGCGGGCCCTCGAATTGGTCACGGAGTGTGAATGCAAAGACGGTTGTCCCTCCTGCGTTGGCCCCGGTGGCGAGAATGGCGTCGGCGGAAAACCCGAGACGCTGCAAATATTGCGAATATTGGCCGGCAAGTAAAATCGGCATCCGGACTTATAATTGCTGCGTTTCCCGATTGCGTGCATTGAAATGTTGAAGGTGCCCGGGCGGCGTCATGAGACGCCGAAGCCATCTGGGGGAGGGCCGGAGTAGGGCCCCTGTGAGTAATAACGATTTAACAATGGCGAGGATGTGCGATCCGACCCGAGGAGTGGAATGCTAAAGAAAAGTGTTCGTCAGGTTGATATTCTCGGTGCATTGGCGGTTGTCCTGATTCTTATAGGCGCCTCTGCCTGTGCGACTATCCCGCCGGCCCCAGCCGCTACGCCGACTTCGCTGCCCCCGACTGCGACAGCCGTCCCTCAAGCTATTGCTCCCATCCCGCTATACCAAACGGTCACACTGACGTCTGTGCCGTTCGAAGAGCACGGCCAGCCGTTTTCCTACAAGATCACGACCCAAACACCCACGCTTTCCGGCAGCGACCCGCGCCTCAGGGCGTTCGACGCGGAGGCCGCCGCGGTCGTCAAAGCGGCCATCGACGATTTCAAGCAGAAGCTCGCGGCCGTCACCGGGACACCCGTTTCTGCCGCCAGTTATCTGGATGTCCGCTACGATCTGCTTTCCCCGCCGGGTAATATCTTCAGCCTCAAGTTCCAGATGGAGGGCTACGTTACCGGCGCCGCGCATCCCTACCACGTCAGCCAGACGCTCAATTACGATCTGGAGCAGGGGCGCGACATCTCCCTCGCCGACCTCTTTGTGCCCGATTCCGATTATCTCGTAACGATTGCAGACTATTGCACCAATCAACTGAATTCGCGCGACATAGGCTTTCAGGGCTTTGAGCTGGGCGCGGCGCCCATGCCGGGCAACTATCGCAACTGGAATATCACCTCCGAGGGCCTGATGATCACCTTCGATGAGTATCAGGTCGCGCCCTACGCCTCCGGTCCGCAGACCGTCCTCGTGCCCTATGCTGAGATAAAGAGCCTGATCGATCCCCAGGGCGAACTGGGAACCTTCATCAAGTAACCGTCCCATTGCTAGTCATGCAGAAAATGAACGTAGGCGGCCACCTACGTTCTATTATTTCTTCGTATCTATGCACACTTTTCCCGGCGTTTCCGAATTTTTAGATATGGGTGGGTGTTCTTCCCACCCATATCTAAAAATTCGAATTTCTCCCCTCCCCTTTGGGGAGGGGTCGGGGGTGGGGTACTTGTGAGCCCACACTCATTCCTCCCTCATCCACCGCCTCACCGCCGCGTGCGGAGACTCGTGATGCTCCATCCGATCAAGCAGCTCCCCCGGATCGGACTCACAATACAAGGCGTCCCGGTGCTCGCGGAAGATGAAGCCCTCTTTCACCGCGTGATCCAAAGCCGCCAGCAGCAGCGCGTAGTAGTCTCTTGTGTTTAGCAGGCCGATGGGTTTCTCGTGAGCGCCGACCTGCGCCCAGGTGAGCGTCTCGAACAGCTCGTCGAACGTTCCAAAGCCGCCGGGCAGGGCCACGTAGCCATCGGCCAATTCGTGCATGCGCCCCTTGCGCGCGTGCATCCCGTCGGCGACGACCATGTGTGTCAGGTTCGTGTGGGCCAGCGCGGGGGTGTTCATGCTTGGGATGATTACGCCTGTCACTTCTCCGCCCGCGGCCAGTGCGCCATCCGCCACGGCGCCCATCAGTCCGGTCCTGCCGCCGCCGTAGATCAACCTCAGCCCGCGTTCGGCCAGAACCCGTCCGGTCCGTCCCGCCGCGGCCAGATACTCGTGATCCACGTCGTCGGAAGATCCGCAGAAAACGCAAATCGATTTCATGCCCGTATTCATTCGATATTCATCCGCAAATGCTATAACCCTCCGCGCGCATGGCCAAAAACCGACCGCACATTTGCATTGTGCCGGAAGGTCTCGTTTTGAGGAAGTATAACCGAGGTTAGAATTCTATTAGACGGCCCCGACTATGCTTGTCCCGCTTCATTAAACAGCATAGAATGCATCCCAAATGGACTACAAGGATTACTACAAGATCCTGGGTGTGGAGCGCTCCGCCAACGCCGACGATGTTCGTAAGGCGTATCGCAAGCTGGCCATGAAATATCACCCTGATCGGAACCCCGGCGACAAGCAGTCCGAGGAGAAGTTCAAGGAGATCAACGAGGCCTACCAGGTGTTGAGCGACACGCAGAAGCGCGCGCGTTACGATCAGTTGGGCAGCGCCTACTCCAACTGGCAGCAGCGCGGCGGCACGCCCGGTGATTTCGACTGGAGCCAGTGGTTCGCCGGTCAGCAGGGCGCCTCCGGCGCGCCTGGCGGCGTCCATGTGGAGTATGGCAACCTGAACGACCTCTTCGGCGGCCAGGGCGGCCAGGATATCTTCTCCGATTTCTTCCGTTCCATCTTCGGCGGCATGGGCGGCGCGCAGACCGCCACGCGGTCGCGCTCCCGGCCCGCCTATCAGCAGCCTGTCACGATTTCCCTGGACGAGGCCTACCACGGCGCGACCCGTACTCTTCAGGGCGAGGACCGTCGGTTGGATGTCCGCATCCCCGCGGGCGTCAAGACCGGCTCGAAGGTGCGCGTGGCCGGCGCGGGTCCGGACGGCTCCGACTTGTATCTGATCGTCGAGGTGGCAGACGATCCGAAGTTCGAGCGCGAGGGCGATGACTTGCGCACGTCCTCCTCCGTGGATGTTTTCACCGCGACGTTGGGTGGTGAGGCGGAGGTCGAAACGTTGGATGGAAAAGTCACGCTGAAAATTCCCGCGGGCACGCAGCCCGAGCAGGTATTCCGCCTGGCCGGGCGCGGCATGCCCCGCCTCAAGAGCGCTCATTCGAAAGGGGATCTCTTTGTGCGCCTCAAGGTGCGCATCCCCAAAGAATTATCCGCGAAACAAAAGGCGTTGCTCGAAGAGGCCGCCCGGCAGAAGTCCTGACGGGTCATAGCCTTCCGTCATAGGAGAAATGGAAAAACAATGAAGACGAAACGCATTTTAGTCGTATGCGCAATCATGGTCTTGGCCGCGTTGGCCTGTCAGGTGGGAGCTGCGGCGCCGCTCACGACTGCCCCTCAATCATCCGCCCCCACTACGAACAACCAGCCGCCGCTGTCTGTGGGTGCGCCCGTAAATCCGGCCGCTGAGCAGGACGCGTTCGTAGCCATGTACCAGCAGGTCAGCCCGGGCGTTGTCGCCATCCGCGTCAACACGCCTCAAGGCGGCGCCCTCGGCTCGGGCTTCGTCTACGACACCTCCGGACACATTGTGACCAACTTCCACGTGGTCGACGGCGCCCCGAATAATCAGGTTGAAGTGGATTTCATGTCGGGCTACAAGACCTACGGTACGGTCGTCGGCACGGACCTCGATTCGGACCTGGCGATCGTCAAGGTGGATGCGCCCGCCTCCGAATTGCATCCGCTGACCCTCGGCGATTCCAGCGCGGTGAAGGTCGGCCAGACCGTGGTCGCCATTGGCAACCCGTTTGGCTACGATGGGACCATGACGGTGGGCGTTGTCTCGTCCCTGGGCCGCACGCTCGACTCGGAGCATACCGCTCCCGGAGGCACGCAGCCCTTCACGGCCGGTGACCTCATCCAGACCGATGCAGCCATCAACCCCGGCAACTCCGGCGGACCGCTGTTCAATATGAAAGGCGAAGTGATCGGGGTCAACCGCGCCATCCAGACGATCAACTCCACCTCGACCGGTGAGCCGTTGAACTCCGGGATCGGCTTCGCGGTCTCTTCGAATATCGTCAAGCGCGTCACGCCCGTCCTGATCAGCAATGGGAAATACGATTATCCGTACCTCGGCCTGTCTTCCCAGAGCAATCTCACCCTGGATGAAATTAACGCCCTCGGCCTCAAGCAGGACACTGGGGCATACGTTACGGATGTTACCTCGGGCGGTCCGGCTGACCAGGCCGGCATCAAAGCCGGCACACAGGCCACCAGCATCCAGGGCCTGAATGCGGGCGGCGACCTCATCGTCGCCATCGATGGGCACCCGATCCGCATCTTCGATGAGCTGCTGGCCTACCTCATCGACAATAAGTCCCCCGGCGATAAGGTCGTGCTGAGCGTGATCCGCAACGACCAGAAGATGGACATTACGGTGACCCTGGGGAAGCGGCCCTAGAAGCAGGGCTTCTACCAACGCTGCAGAACGTTACTCGCCCGGCAGAGAGGTTCCCTGCCGGGCGAGCCGCGTATGCGGGTACGGTAGTACGCCGTGGGGGAGGGCTTCCGCCCGCCTTTCCGCAAACCTCCGGCGGCGGACCTTCGGGGGCGGAAGTGCGCAATGGTCGGGCAGGAACCGACCACTTTGGCGGCTTGCCGTCTCGCCCCGGCGTGACCGCCGTTGCGGCGGCACGAACGGTGAAGCCGCCTTGCGCTAAATCGCGCGCAAATCCCCAAACAACGGGGAACAACTCAAAAAAGTGCACACCTGTGGGAGGGCTACGGGAAGGGTAGGAATGAATGGCTACATTTGTGCATTGTTTTTGGAAGGAAACAACAGGTAAGGCGGAAAGTTAGGCTTCCGCCCGCCTTTCCGCAAACCTCCGGCGGCGGACCTTCCCCTCGGGCAATCACCTTCGGGACTTTCGGCGGGGGCGGAAGTGGGCGACCTCGGCTGGAAGCCTCGTCGCCCAAGCCCTGAGGCCAGAGGGCGAGTCATGACTCGCCCCTACCGTGCGCGAGGGCGAGTCGTGACTCGCGGTCAGCCCGGAGTGGGCGATAGTTGCCCCATAGATTAGATGCGGGTGTCCATCCTGGTGTACGAGAAATGCATTCCCTTGCCCGGGAACCTGTCGGGGGTACAATAGAAGAAGGGAGCGAACCATATACGGTATGGCCCGGGGGAATCCTTAGAGGTGATGATCTGTCAGATGATCCTGCCTCCTTATGCAAGAAATGCAAAAAGGAGATCACCTATGACCTCTCCAGATTTACCCAATATCCATGAACTGATAACGACTGCCGATGCGAGATTTATGGCGGCATTTAGTCAGCGCGATGCGGCTCGGATTGCGGAACTCTACACCGAGCATGGCCAGGTCCTGCTCCCCAACAACGAAGTAATTTCCGGCAAACTGGGCATCCGCATGGTATGGCAAGGCGCCATGATGATGGCCAGGCAGATCAGCCTGGAACCCATCGAAGTGGAGGACCATGGGGATACGGCTTATGAGGTTGGAAAATACATACTACATAATAAGGATGGCGGTGTGTTTGACCGGGGCAAATACATCGTCATTTGGAAGCAAGAGGGGGGCCAATGGAAACTGCACCGGGATATCTGGAATAGCAGCCTGCCAATACCCGGGCAAAAACCCAATCTGATGTCGACCATCTTGAAGTGGGTAAGCAGGTAGGTGGAAATATGAAAACCAGAACCGTCTTATTGATCGCGCTGGTGCTCATCGTGGCGATCGGCGCAGTATTTGCGATAGGGCAGGTAACCCGTCCAAAGTTCACGAATCTCGAACAGAAACTGCAAGCCATAGTGGACTCCACCGCCGGGCCAGACAAATCGATCAGAAACGCCGTCCTGTACGTCACAAAGGGAGATGGCTCGTTTACCTGGTCGGGTGCTGCGGGAATCGCCGATCAGGCTAGCCAGGCGCCGATGACCAGGAACACGCCAGTTGTGATCGCCAGCGTCACCAAGCTCTTTACCGCAACGGCCATCATGGTTCTATATGAACAGGGACAACTGGCGTTGAATGATCCGATGGCAAAATACCTGCCGGAGGACATGATCGATGGCATCCAGGTCTATCAAGGGCATGACTACTCGAACGAAATCACCATCGAGCAACTCCTGGCGCAAACCTCCGGCATACCGGATTATTACGACGAGAAAGGCAAAGACGGGAAGACATTCTTCGAGATCATGAAGACCGATCAATCCCAGCCCTGGACTGTCGACCAGGAGATTGCCCGGGCGCGGAATGATATGACGCCGAGTTTTATACCGGGAGCGAAGGCCTTCTATAGCGATACCAATTACCAACTGCTGGGCAAGATCATCGAAGCGCGTACCGGCAAGCCATTAGAGGCGGTGTTCGAACAGTTCTTCTTCCGCCCGTTGGGGATGAAGCATACCTGGTTAACAACCCGTTCGCAGCCTGAGGAGAAACCGTCCGAGGAAGTGGCAGACGTGTTTTCAAGTGACCTGCTGATCTCCCAAATGCGTTTGAGCAGCGCGTACTGGGCCGATGGCGGCATTATCTCCACCCCGGAAGATTGCGTTTTGTTTTTGAAAGCCCTTAATCAGGGGCAGATTATCAAAAAGGATTCCTTGCAGAAAATGCACCAATGGATTCCTTTGTCGAATCCCGGCATGCCGTTCCAATATGGATATGGAACGATGAGATTTGCAGTCCCGGCAAGTATCAATTGGGCCACGAAAGTGCCTCCCGTATGGGGGGCTTCCGGTTCGACCGGTTCATTTCTTTATTATTCCGAGGATCTGGATCTGTATATGGCCGGGACGACGAATCAGGTGGACGACAAGATTGGGCCAATCATGCTGATGATCAAAGCCCTGAAGGCTTTCCAGTAGCGGGTAGTTTCGACCATGGACTGACCATTCCCTGGAGGGTGGCATGCCACCATTCGATCAGGCCATTTCGGCCTGGCACGATTTCTATCTGATGATCGGTACGGCAGCCGCCACACTGGTAGGCCTGCTATTTGTGAGCCTTGCGTTGAATGTGGAGATGATCACGCGCGAAGCAAGCTCCGATCTGCGCGAGTTGGCCACGCACACCTTCACTATTTTCATCTCCGTGCTGATGTTTGCCGTGCTCTTTCTGATCCCCAGTCAGGCGCCATTGGGGTTGGGGCTGCCGCTGTTGGGCATCGGTGCGTATGGCTTGGGCACCACCGCGAGCCATTTTCTGGGGGCGCGCCCCCAGGCGCGCCGCAAGCAGTCTCGCCTGAGGGGTGGAAGCAGCATCGCGATCCGTTTTGCCGTTCCCGCTCTTTGTTTTGTGACATTGATGATCATTGCTGCGTCGGTTCTCTTGGGTCGGACAAACGGTCTGTATTGGCTTGTACCCGTGATGAGCCTGTTACTGGTGGCCGCCAGCCGCAACGCCTGGGATTTGTTGCTGCGGCTGCGCAAACCGCATTAGAGTTCCTGGCTGTTGAAGGACGGTTGCTCACAAGAGAATGGCATTGCACCTGACATCCGGGAAAGGAGTAAAAATGCCGGCTCTCACTCTCTGCATTGGCCTTTGTGTCATCATATGGGTCGCGAACGGAAACTGGATATGGCATGCCCTGCGGGAGCACATCATTAGTGAAATCTACATCCACACGGCTATCGGACTCTTCTTCACCGTGTTGGCTCTGGAGTTGACCGTCGGCGCAACGAATGCGTGGTCGCATCTCGATATTCCCTGGCTGAAGCTCGCAGGCTGGATCCTCTTTGTTCCCTCCGTCATACTCGTGTTCGGCTCGATGATGGAACTGAAACGCAAGGGCACTCCCAGCACGAGTGACCCAACGTACACCACCAGGTTCGTTGATAGCGGGATATTTCATGTGATTCGTCAACCCATTACTTTGGGTATTTCAACCTGGTCCATTGCATTAATGATGGTCTTTCAATCATTTCCATCGATTATTATCGGCGCGGTGGTTATTCTTTGCTGTTGGATATCTGCCAGGAAGGAGTTCTGACTACGACATCCTGAAGTTTGGAAAGAAATACGAAGAATACATGACCACTGTCCCGATGTGGAATGTCTTCCGAGGATTGATAAAACGATAAGCTGGCGGCTGCGCGCGCTGCATATCATAGCCAGTGGTGACTATGGCTTGCGCCAGCCAACCTTGGCTGCACTTGGCCCTCACGCGGGTTCGGCGACCGGCTTACCCTTTGTCGCAGGTACGTACCCCGAAGAGGCAAAGTACCGGGCCCGGGTATCGATTCCCCGTAGGTGGGCCCACTTCTTGTGCATCCTTTAGGTGCTGTCAACAGGCTCATCCTGCCGATGACACTGAAAGCCAAATTGCGGAACTTTGCTTTGTTTCAACCCTTGATGGCTCCTGCCTCGGAAGGATGCCTTGCAGGGGATCACCTGCCGGCAAGTGGAAATGCCGGCAAGATCCAGGAAACCAGATCAGAATGAGAAAAATACTTCTAACCATCTTGCGTCTGATCGCACTCGCGATCATCTACCTTGTGCTGTTCACGATCGTGTCGCGCGCAACGAATCCACCGGACCTCAGTCGGTTGTTCACTCCTGAGCAGTTGAGTCAAGCCGCCATCGTGTTGCCCATCGTCAGCCTGATCATGACCCTGATGCTCGCTTATCTTGGCCTGCGTTCGCGCTGGTATGGATGGAAGCTGGCGGGAGCACTGTTCATCATCTTCTATATGCTTTTCACGTTCCTCGGCTGGATCGAGCTCTTGGCTTTCCCAGCCGTCTCGCGTCAGATGCCGTCAGGGATGCTGAATGGCATGTTGATCGAGGGCCTCATTATAGGGATCCCCTTTTCGGTTCTCGCGGTATGGATGTTGGGCAGAGGCAGCAAAGGCGTCGCGGAAGATGAAGCGAATGATCGCCTTCAGATGCCCGCATCCGAGTGGATTTGCAGATTGGCCGTCGCCGCCATCCTCTATGTGATCGTTTACTTTACGTTTGGCTATTATGTTGCCTGGCGTACACCCGGTTTACCGGCTTTCTATGGAGGCACCGACCCCGGCACTTTCCTGGGACAACTTATTAACGTGATGAGAGATACGCCATGGTTATATGCAGTGGCCCTATTCCGAGGGCTGATCTGGGCAGGGATCGGCTGCATCATCCTTCGAATGCACGAAGGTGGCGCATGGGAGGTCATCCTGGCAACGGGGTTGTCCTTCACTGTTTTGATGAACGCCTCGCTTCTGTTTCCAAATCCCTTCTTTCCACCCGTCGTTTTACACGCGCACGCCATTGAGCTGGTTTCATCGAATTTCCTGTACGGAATTCTCCTGGCGGCTTTTATGCTTTGGAAGCCCCAGGCAAACCTGCTGCTGAGAGAACAGAAATGAAGGGCGCTATCGCCACCCCTGAAGGCCTTTACTCACTTGGCGGGGTTTAGGGAGCCCCGCCGGTGCCAAGTGTTCTTCTTGGCGCGCAGGCGCCGCGTGCTTTCCGCGGCCGCAGGTACCGCGTGCTTTCCGCGGTATAACTGCTCCTGGATGCAGTTTTCCCTTCGCCTGGCGGAGGCCGCCGCTCGATCCTGGCGTGCACCGGCGGGGTGGATAACTCATAGACGGACATATTCATCCAGGCACGAGCGGAGGAAACCATGAAAGAAAGAAGAGGAGAACATCCATTTGGCGATGAGGGGCAATTGATCTTGTTGGGACTCTTCCTGATCGTGTGGGTGGCAGATTCATTCTTTTTTCACTGGTCCACATTCCTGGCAAGTTACATTTCGAACCTTGTTCGCATGATTCTGCTGGGATTGGCGATCATAGCCGCCATCCTTTTGGTGCGGTCGGGACACGTGGTGCTAAGCGGCGAGGAACGACCCAACTACGTGGTTGACACCGGGGCCTTTCGCTACGTGCGCCACCCCTTATACCTGGCCGCCCTCCTGGGCTACCTGGGAACGGCAATCTCGTCCTTCTCCTTGCTGTCCTTCCTACTATTAATTCCGATATTCATCTTCTATAACTACATTGCATCGTACGAAGAGAAGCTGCTTGAGTCCAAACTTGGGGAGAGTTATCGGAGCTATGAGAGCAGGACCGGTAAGTGGCTTCCCCGATTGCAGGGCCCGGGTTGAGCATGGAACGGTCTGGCCGCAAGACGGCGCAGATGGATGGGGCACGCCCAAGAGGTAAACTCCGGCTTCGCCTGTGCAATTCGTCTGAATGGGATTTTGGGCTGGACAATTTGTAGATCGTAGTTAGCCATCGATAAAGGAGGAGGCATCCCTATGGCAACTAATCTAAGAATTATCCGTGCACGCGACTTCATCAAGGCGACACCCGACGGGCAGCTCGATCTGGAACAGTCCAAGAAAATACTTATGGAGATCGCGGCGGCCGTGGCCCCTTTAGCGGACTACGAAATAATCATCGACGTTCGAAAGTCGCAGACCTCAATGTCCGTGACCGACCTATGGTATCTGGCGGCCGAACTCGGCAACCTCGGCCGGGCCTTCTATCGAAAGACTGCGGTTCTTTGTCCGCTTGAACGGTTTGACCTCGCAGAATTCTTCGCACTCTGCGCCCAAAACCGGGGCCTGCGGGTTAACGCATTCACTTCCTTCGAGGCGGCAATCGAATGGTTGCTTGGCATAGGGCCTGACGGCTAGGATTTCGGGAGCGCAGCATTGGGCGCCTTCCCGATTTGCAGGCATTGTTGTGCACCTCGGCATCACCGTGCTCGCAATGTGATTATCCGGGGCATATGAATACGCTTGGGTGGGGGGCGCAGGGCTTTGCACAGCAGGGCTAAGCGCCAGTCCAACCACCGAACGAAACGGACCGCTGGCCCACGAGGGGCGCCGTCGTTTCGGCTTGAGCAGGAAGGGAGTAAACATGAACATCTTCGGAGTATTGTTCGAGGTCGTGAATTTCTCGGTCTTGGGCGGCTTTCTCCTGTCCGAGATCCTCCTCAATGTCTCCAAACGCGGGGACAAGAGCACCGCCGGCCTTCGGAGGGGGAAGATCAGCAATGCGCTGATCATGACCGTGGGCCTGGGCAGCATAGTGCTCGGCATCATTATCGGCTTTACGGCCAAATTCATGAACATCCGCTGGCTCTTCAGCCCGGACTATGTCATCAGCAGCCTGGGATTGGTGCTCATCGTCATTGGCGTGGTGATCCGCTGGTCGGCTGTCCGCACGCTGGACAAATACTTCACTGTCGACGTCACCATCCTTCACGATCACAAGCTGATCCGCTCCGGGCTATTCCAGTATGTCCGCCACCCATCCTATCTGGGTCTGTTGATTGCGGTCCTGGGACTGGGCGTCACGATGGTCAATTGGCTCTCAACGATTGTGATGCTGGTTCCTCACGTGGTTGTGATCCTGCTCAGGATCAATGAAGAGGAGAGGGCATTGGAAGAACGCTTCGGTGACGACTACAGAGCATACCGTCGGGAGACGAAACGCCTGATTCCGCTGGTCTACTGATCGCCTTGTGCGCCCACTCTATGGAGAGGGCTTAAATCGCAGCTAAGCCGGCATTGCGGCCTCGCCGCGAAGTGGAGGGGAAGGTCCCTCGCGAAGCACCCCCTTGGGGAGCCGCGCAGCTTACCCGAAGGGGTGCAAACGGAGGAAGGCGACGAGATTGCTTCGCTGCGCTCGCAATGAAATTTCAGTTTCAATCCACGCCTTCCGGGGGGAAGGCGACTTTTGTAGCGGCGATAGCAGACACAGCGTACATGTTTCAATCCACGCCTTCCGGGGGGAAGGCGACTCGGCGTGGAGACCACTTCCCGCATCGCCGCAATCGTTTCAATCCACGCCTTCCGGGGGGAAGGCGACTGGACCCGGCGGGCAACATCAAGCCCAACAAAGAGTTTCAATCCACGCCTTCCGGGGGGAAGGCGACTTTTACCCGGCGTCCCTTGTGCGGCACGTCGGCTGTGTTTCAATCCACGCCTTCCGGGGGGAAGGCGACTCAATCCGCGCTTCCAGTTCGATCCGGAGATCGAGGTTTCAATCCACGCCTTCCGGGGGGAAGGCGACTACGGGGGAGGCTGCTTTGGAGGGGAAGTGGTCAAGTTTCAATCCACGCCTTCCGGGGGGAAGGCGACTGGCGGCGCTGGATCACCCGACCGTGGACTCGGTCCGTTTCAATCCACGCCTTCCGGGGGGAAGGCGACGACGGCGCTGGCAGAGCAAGCGCCTTGCCCGGAAGCATTGTTTCAATCCACGCCTTCCGGGGGGAAGGCGACGCCGTCCTGCTTCACGGTCGCTCACTGCTCGTTCACGTTTCAATCCACGCCTTCCGGGGGGGAAGGCGACATAGCAGAGCACAAGAGATAGAGTAACAACATGTTTCAATTCACGCCTTCCGGGGGGAAGGCGACGTAGCAGGTCCGCTTTCTCCTTCACTTCTTCGATGTTTCAATCCACGCCTTCCGGGGGGAAGGCGACGGTAAATGACTGTGACCAATGCGGCCCTCAACGAGTTTCAATCCACGCCTTCCGGGGGGAAGGCAACTCGGGCGCTTTTCATTTTTCGCAAACAGGAGAAGTTTCAATCCACGCCTTCCGGGGGGAAGGCGACCAGATACGCCACAAGCACCACCCCGCCCAGGATGTTTCAATCCACGCCTTCCGGGGGGAAGGCGACTTCTTTTCTTCTGGCATCTAACACTCCTTTCCAAATTGTTTCAATCCACGCCTTCCGGGGGGAAGGCGACGGCCAGGGACCACAAGGAGTACCGCGAAGCGATTGTTTCAATCCACGCCTTCCGGGGGGAAGGCGACTACGTATGACTTCGACACCCCCGGCGCCCATGAATTGTTTCAATCCACGCCTTCCGGGGGGAAGGCGACTGGGTCGTGGGAATGTATGGAGTGCGATCGTCATTGTTTCAATCCACGCCTTCCGGGGGGAAGGCGACCAGAGCGACGAGGCATCGATCATCGCCAAGATCCTGTTTCAATCCACGCCTTCCGGGGGGAAGGCGACATCCATCCCTCTCATTCCGGTATGCCCCTCGCATGTTTCAATCCACGCCTTCCGGGGGGAAGGCGACGGATCCAACTCATCACTCCGGCGTTCGTCCCCTTGTTTCAATCCACGCCTTCCGGGGGGAAGGCGACCATCGACGATTACGGCGCCAACAGCGTCATCGGGTTTCAATCCACGCCTTCCGGGGGGAAGGCGAATTGCCGTGAGATCTCATATTCTTTCGATGACTGTTACTCCCTGGGGAACTCCGGGCTTATCAAAGCTCACGGCATAATCGGCGAAGCTGCGCGGCGGATTGGCCTCACCCGCCCGGCTCACTTTGACCAAATCGAAAAGTTTATGCGATAGTGCATTGCCCAACTCGCTATCGTGTTTGAAGATGATGAGCCGGCGCGCGGCCATTTTTCCGCGCGCCGCCGAATGGTCATGTTCAAACATGTTGACCAGCGCATCCCAGAATAGTTCCAAATCCTCCTCGGAGAAGCCAGTACCCTTGGCGGGGTCGTTTGCCAACCTGGCCGAGATATAACCCTCGGCGCGATACAAGCCGTAAGGAACAATGTGTTTGCGTCCCATGGTTCTCTCTTTATCCGCGTCTTCAATCTTCGTCACCGTTTGGCGCGTGATCGTAACTTCCTGTTGAACAACGGGGTCAATACTGCGTGAGAAGTTGATCTGAACGGGGCCGCGCACCTGACCGCAGTTATCACCCGTGCCCATGACCGCGCCAAAGGTGCGGACATCGAAGAAATTGGCGCACATCCACTGGCGCGCTTCGTTGACTTTCCCGGCTTTGGCTTTATCGCCCGACTTCAGGCCAACGGCAACATAGGCCTCGACGTGGTTTTGATTCAGCGGGGTGCCTTCTTTGACATAGATCCTGTATCCGGCAGCGTCGCGCTTCACCAGTTCCACATAGTTGCGGATTTTCCGTTTCAGGCATACATCGGTGACAATGCCGTACCCTGTTTCCGGGTCAATGCGCGGCATGTTGCCCGCGTCCGGGTCGCCGTTGGGATTGCCATTTTCAACGTCGTAAAGTAGGACAAATTCATAGCGGTTCTTGATTGGGGCAGTCATGATGCATTCTCCTTTTGGATTATTGGCTTTCGTATGGCAGGGATTCCGCAGATTTCTTATCCGCCCTGGGTAGATAAAAGGCTGCACGCTGATGGTAGTAGCCCAATATGAAAGCGCCTTGTTCATCAAGAGACAGGCGCGCCGGAATGGGATTCTTCTGTACGTCCAGCAGGTTTAGAATCGCTTCGATGCGGTTATCGCTGGCATAGCCATACTCGGCTTTCGAGATATGGTGCTGCGACAGCCGCAAGAGGATGGGGAACACGCTCCTGGGCGAAGCGCAGGCCGACGTAAAATAACGGTCTTTGATGCCAGCGTTCACATCGCCAATCGCCTCTCTCTGGACTTTTTCGAGGACCGCGAACAAGCGTCCGAGCACATAGGGCGCGTAGGTGGATTGCTCATTGAGCGACATGGTAAGCACCTCCCGAATCTGGTTTGTGGGTTGGTTTCGATATTTGCGGATGAGAAAGGCTTTGATGATCGCCGCACGCGCATAGTTGATTTTGCGAATCCCCTTCTGCGAGTCGTCCACGTCTGCACGGATGCGGTTGATGATGGAGTAATACAACGCCGCAGGGTAGGGAACATTTTCAAGGATGGCGCGGAACACAGAGCCAGCCATCAGCGGCGAAGCCTGGGGGTCCGAAGCATTTTTGGAAATTGTCTCGTTCAAAATATAGCGGATGGTCAAGTAAGTTGGTTGATCTTCGAACTCCTTGACAATTTCCAAGTCTTTGTAGTGCTGCATAATCCTCTCAACGATCTTTTCAAAGGGATCGCTATGAAAGAAGCGGACAGAAACACGCGCGGCGTTGGGCGCCAAGCCGAGCACATAAAAGCGAGGATTTTCGTCCAAGCCTTCAAGCAGACCTTTTACATCCAAAGCCTGAACGCGCTTTACCTTTTCTGCAACCGCCTTAAGGCGCGTTTCGGCTTTCCTGCGCCCTGAAGGATTGTTCTTTTCTTCTTCGGCGGGCACTTCCATCAATTCGGGTTCGCACAATCCCCTGAAGGCCCTGGCGTACTCCTTTTTCCCGCTTTCCGCCCAATAGACAACGGTGGTATCGCCAATGTAAAACTTCCTGTTTTGATTTGTGGATGACAGCAGGAAATTCAGGGCAGTGGTATAGGCAAAGGCGGCCTTTTCACTGACCGGCGAATTCAATCCTTGCAGATCGGTCTTGTTGAACGACTCGTAAGCCCGGTCGTTGAAACTCACCAGCGAAGCACCTGTGGGGTTTGCGCCCCGGATGCCTTTCAAGCTGGGATGCAAACGCGCTATCGGAGCAACTTCACCCGTGACCAGGCATTGACCAAGAGCCGCGTCGGTGTTTGATTTGTAAGTTTCCCAAGCCCGATGTATGGCGGGGTCTTCATGCACAAAACCACCATTGAACATGAACACCAGGTTGCCACCCTTCAATATAGTCTCCAGATGAGGAGCGATTTTGGGATGCTTTCTTCCTTTCTTGGGGTCGTAATTATCAAGGAAGGCGACGACGGCTTTTGCCGCTTTGCAGTCCGCTTTGGAGAGCAATTCCGTATTCAATCTTTTGAACTCTGCAAAGCGTTTTTTTGAGTAGTCAGCGTCGCCTTTATCCGAAATCCCCAAAACATAGGCGCTGTTTTCGCACAGAAAATTTGCGCTTATTCCAGATGTCTTTTTTACCTGCTCGGGCACGTTCATACGCCGCGGCCTTTCTTCCATTTTCTTCCCGCGTGGCACCTGTTCAAAGAGTGGAAATACGTCAAGCAACTCACCTTTTTCGGAAACATTCAAAGCAAAGCTGATGCCCGCGGATGTATATCCCGGCGGCGCGATGTTGCTTTCCGGGTCGTTCGACAAAATATCATAGTAGTGGGTCAATGCCTGTAAGATCATTGTCTCACCTCCAGGTCCGTCAAATCCAGGACGCCATCCTTCAATGCGGCCTTGAAGAACCGAGGTTTGATATCAGCTGAGTCTGAAAAGTCCAGGTCGTATAACATCCAGCCCAAGTCCCGATTTCCGAGCGGACTTTGAGGAATCGGTGCGCCATCTTCGATCAACTCCACGTTTGCGCCAAATTCACGGGTTCCCAGGCACGGCGCACTGAAATGCTGTCCTTTACGAAGGCGGCGCAGGATGATGTTGTAGTGCTTTTCGATTGTGTCTTCCGCGCCCGCCTTATCGGTTAATTCAAAGTGGGCTTCGATGACATAGTCCACATTTTTCAGCACAAGCGCGGCGCGTTGCTGGCGGGAGTCGGTCGCGGAAAGATAGAAAGGTTCATTTGAACCATTCATCCTTCTGGCTGCCTCGCTTTGTGAAACCTTCTCGCTCACCTCATTGCGCCGGATGTTGGTGAACTCGATCTCTTTCAGCACGTGGATTTTGTCCATCACCCAGCGAATGGCAGGCTTCCAATAGACCGCCTCGATGATGCCGCGCGCCGCCGAGGGCGTGATGACGTCATAGCTGACACGTTCCACCTTCATTTCGGGGCGGGTGAACAGGGCATACTCGCCGCTTACTCGAACTTTGATTCCGTACCCCATGATGTAAGCCTCCTTCTATCCATCCGTAAACAGGGCTTCCCCGCCGACATCGGCAGGAAGAATGAGACCCGTATTTTCGTCGTAATATCGCATGTCGGCCAGAACTGCGTAGGTATCGTTATACGTATCGATCACTCCTTTGCTTTGCAGGGCTTTAAATTCGCTTTCATAGATATTCACGGTGTAGATTTGCAGCTGCCTTGCGAACTTGAACGGGCAGGGATGGTAGCGCGCTTGCTCCAAGATTGTCGTTGCCTCCTCATTGTATGGAATGACCACCGCGACCGTGTCCTTTTCGATCAAATTGAAATTCTCTGCGGCAGTTTTGAAATCAAAATCCAGTTCACCGGTATTCTTGTCAAAGCAAGACAAAATTCTTTTCACATCAAACGCGGACCCGGGGTCTTGAAGGCTGTCAAGCATCCTGAAATAGGCAAGGATTGCCTGAACAGACACAGGATCACTACTGAAATCGCGCAGAATGCTTTCTGCCACGCTTGCACCCTGCATAACGAAAGTCGGCATTTTCTTGATCAGGGGCGTCTCCGGCTCAAAGACGTACATATCGCCCATGGCGCAGGTCTTCTCCCTGTTCACACGCCCAGCGGCTTGAATGATCGAATCCAAGCCAGCGAGAGAACGATAGCCGACCGGAAAGTCCACATCGATACCGGCTTCCATGACCTGGGTCGAAACCACGCGGCAAGTCTGACCAGATTTAAGCAACTCCCGAATCTTTATTAATGTCGCTTTGCGATGCGCAGGACACATCAGTGTTGAGAGGTGATAACGTCCCTCCATGGCCAGTTGATCAAACAAACCTTTGGCATGTTTGCGGGTATTGACGATACACAACGCCTGGTCATGCGAGTTTAGCCTTTGAAGCAATTCGGCGTCTGCGACTTTGCCGATATTCCTTATCTGGACCCGTCTGTAGAAATCGAACAACGACTGCGGATTTGGAGCCAATTCCGTAAATTGCACGCCGGGCAAACGGCCTCCCAATGAAGGTTGTGTGGCAGTACAAAAGACGGCGCTGGCGCCATAGTTTTGCACCAATTCCTGCACTGCCAGCATACAAGGGTCCAAATATTCACGCGGCAGCATTTGTACTTCATCAAAGATAACCACGCTCCTGGCGAGATTGTGCAACTTACGGCAGCGCGAAGAACGGTTGGCAAACAGAGATTCAAAGAACTGGACGTTGGTTGTGACGACAATGGGAATATCCCAGTTCTCCGAGGCCAGCTTCAACTTATCGAGCACATCCCGGGTTTCATCATCAGATGAGGCCTCATTCGTCCCGGGTTTCTGATTCCAATCAAAATTCGAGTGATGTTCAAGCACATTTTGCCCGCCCAGACAATCCTTAAACACGGCGGCATTTTGTTCAATGATGGTGGTAAATGGGACGACATAAATAATCCGCTTCAGCCCGTGCCTGACTGCGTGATTCAAGGCAAAAGCCATTGAAGCGAGCGTTTTTCCGCCGCCCGTTGGAACAGTGAGCGTGAAAAAGCCTTGTTGTTCGGCGGATTTCTCAACGCAGGCCTTCAAGGTCTCGGTCCGCTTCCGGTTGATTTCATTAGCCGGGTTATCGAATTTCTGCAAAAAGTCATTGAATCGCCTGCACAAGTCTTCAATGCCCTCGAATTCCCCACGCGGCTTCCTGCCGTCATTCATGTAGGTTTCCGTTTCCTGAAAATCTGCATCGACGAGAACCGAGTACAACATGCGCGTGAAGAAGGCAAATGAAAAGCCAGGGTGATTTTTGTCAGGCTTAATCTTCAAATGTGCGGACAGGTTCAAACTGGCGGTATCGATTTCTGTTCTGTACGCGCTGAAATCTTCCAGTTTCTTCTTGTGCAGCCGCGCCAAGAGTGTGGCGTTCGTATCCACGTCGCTGCTATCACCATAATTTGGAAGGCCGCTGTGATGCCCCGCAATACAATATGCCAGGATGGCGGCGAGCCATTTTTCGACGTCACTTTTGTTGAATAGTTCAATGGCTGTCCTTGCCCCCGCCGTTGCATGATCCACCTTGCTCCCCTGGCGGTCTAAACGGATTTGAAACGCTGCAGAATATTTTCCAATATCATGCAACAATGCGGCGACCTGCGCAAGTTCAGACATGTTGGCATCACGTCCGAATTCCGCTGCAAGATCAGCCGTATGGGCAAGGTGATCTTTCAGATGCTGCCACTCCGATTTATCACGACCATCTTTGGAGTGCGCGTAATATGGCGAACCATTCCCACTTGCTGCTGCTTTCCCAGTCATCCACCCGCTCCCCACTCCCGGTTAGAGAGTTTATCTGAAACAAGCATACAGCCAAATGCCCGCGGGCACAAGCGCGTGGTAGTAGCTCACCAGATCTCCGAGGTCTGTTTTCGCACAGTAATTGCCCCTTTATGAGAAAAGTCTGTAAGACTAATAACGCTATGGAAGCAGTGGAATCATGGGTGATTGATTCTAGAACAAATGTTCTGTATAATGATCGAGGTAGATTGGTAAATAGGTAGATTGGGAAATTGGTAAGTTGGTAGATTGGGAGTCGGCAAGTTGCTAAGTTGGAACTGGAGGCGTGGGTATGGCCGGTGGGGCACCTAAAGGAAACAAGAACGCACTAAAGCACGGCATATTTGCGGTGAAGAGCGCTGCGCTCGTTTCGCTCCTGCCGGGAGGCGGAGATGCCCGCCCGATACGCGATCCGTCGTTTGCGATCAGGCATCTCGAAGAGGCGATTGATGAGATATGGCGTCGCATGGAGAATGCGCAGGGGGATAATTTCACGAAGCTGGCAAATGCTCTATCGCTGGCAACAACGGCTTTGTTCAATGGGCACAGGACGGTGAATTACCTGACGGGAGGGATGACTCCGGTGGAAGATGCTATGAAAGAGTTACTATCCTTGGAGTTCGAGGAAGATTAGAGGGTACCCCGCCCCGGCCGGCTGAGCTTCGGCGAGCAGGAACCTTCGGCGCCTGCATCCTCCGGTCGTGTCGCCGAAGTGCGCAATGGTCGGGCAGGAACCGACCACTTTGGTGGCTTGACGCCACCGTCCGTTCCGCTTTTAGCGGACCGCCGGTGCGGGACGGCACCTTGCGCGAGCATTTGGAGAGGGAGCTTGCCACCGTCCGTTCCGCTTTTAGCGGACCGCCGGTGCGGGGCGGCGCCCCTACACATGATGAACATGCATCAGTATTCGAAGTTGGCGAGGCGCATGCGCGAGACAATCCGCAAGGACCCGACGGGGTGGGCGACGGCGTGCGGAATTCAACTGCGACCCTATCAAGCCAAGATTGCGCTGGCGATCAAGGATTCGATCATCCACAAGAAGGGCTTGACGTTTGTGGTGATCCTACCGAGACAATCCGGTAAAAACGAGGTGCAGAGGCATTTGTTCGGGTGGCTGCTCTTCCGAGCGGCGGAGCGGGGCGGGACGATTGTGAGCGTGGCGCCGACCTTCAAGCCGCAGACGATCAATGCGATGGAACGGATGCGGTTGACGCTGGACGACAACATGGCGACACGCGGGCAGTGGCATTCTTCGGCGGGCTTCATCTTCCGGTTCCATAAGGCGCGGCTGCAATTCTTTTCGGGAGAGCACACGGTCAAGAGTGGTGGGCGCGACGGCGGACCTGCTGCTGAGCGTGGACGAGGCGCAGGACATCGAGCCGGGCGAAGTTCGACAAGGAGTTCGACCCGATGACGGCGAGCACGAACGCGACGCGCGTGTTCTGGGGCACCGCGTGGACATCGCAAACGCTGCTGGCGCGACAAATGAGGGTTGCGCGGGAAGAGGAACAGCGAGACGGTGTACAACGGCTGTTCTTCTACACGGGCGAGGACGTGGCAAAGATCCTGCCGGATTATGCGAGGCACCTGGAGCGCGTGGTTGAAGAGAAGGGACGGCAGCATCCGCTGGTGAAGACGCAGTATTTCAATGAGGAGATCGATGCGCAGGGAGGGATGTTCAACGCGGGGAGGATGGCGTTGATGTGGGGAAGTACTTTAAACACTAAGGACACGAAGGGCACGAAGGAAGAGAATTTAAGTACAAGCACCACCCCACCCCGGCCCTCCCCAAATGCAAAGGACAAGAGCGCATTTGGAGAGGGTGGATCTTATGCCTTCCTGATCGATGTGGCGGGGATGGATGAGGCCATGATGAATCTCGAGGGGCTGGGGAATCCGGGCAGGGATTCGACGACGCTCAGCGTTGTGCAGATCGATCTTTCGACGCTGCCGACGATGCAGGCACCTACCTACCGAGTGGTGCAGCGCGAAGCGTGGACGGGCCTAGCGTCATCTGACGGTGTTCGGGAAGCTGCAGGCCCTGGCCGAGCAGTGGAGGCCGCAGCACATCGTGATCGACGCAACCGGCGTGGGCGAGGGACTGTGGGCGCATGCTCGACAAGGCCTTTCCAACGCGGGTGATCCCGGTGAAGTTCACGCAGCAGGAGAAGAGCGAAATGGGATGGCGCTTCCTGAGCATTATCGAGACGGGGAGGTTCCGAGACAATGCCCCCAGTGATGCAGTTCGAATCCAATATGCCAAATGCCGCTCGGAGATATTGCCGGGCCCGGCGAAGACGCTGCGCTGGGGCGTCCCGGACGGAACGCGCGGCCCGGATGGAGAGTTGGTGCACGACGACCACATCATGGCCGATGCGCTGGTGGCAAAACTGGATGAGTTGGAGTGGCAGTCGCATTCCGAGACGCTGATCGTTCGGGCGCCTGACCCCCTGGATGAAATGTCGCGGATTCGTTGAGGCTGATCTATGCCCGTTCTATGTTTCCCCGCCCGTCTGCTTACCCGAACCGTTCTTCCTTCCACACATCTGCGCGGTTGTGATACCCGGCCTGCTCCCAGAAGCCGCGCTTATCCTGCGGCATGAACTCCAGCCCGCGCAGCCACTTTGCGCCCTTCCAAAAATAAGGCGTGATCAAGTCCTCGTGCCCGGGGATGAAGCCCACGACGCCGCGCAAGCGGATATCCGTGATCGGGCGAGATCGGCTCGCCGTTGAAATGCGTCGCCATCAGAAAGTTGTCCTGCAGCACCACCTGCAGAGGCACGTTCACCGTGAACCCGTATTCGGCGTGCTGCATGACGTGCGTCGCGCTGGGCTTGATCTTGATCAGGCCTTCGTCCACCAGCGTCTTCACCGAGACGCCCTCCCACACCGTATCGAACTTGCTCCAGCGCGTCACGCAATGGATGTCCATCTGGATCTTCGCGCGCGGCAGCTTGTTGAACTCGTCCCAGGTCCAGGTCTTCTCATGCTCCACTTCGCCCCAGACGCGGAAGTCCCAGGTGGCCGCGTTGAACCGCGGCACCGGCCCATAATGCAGCACCGGGAACTTCAACGTCAGCGATTGGCCGGGAGGCAGGCGCCCCTCGCTTTTTACCCGGACTTCTTCCTTTTTTCGATCTGGACCTTCAAAAATAAACATACCCGGCTCTCCTCCGCAGGATTATAAACGATTGCCCTGCTTGGACTCTCCGGCCTGCGATAGTTTTACCCCTTGGAGTATCCGGTCGCAATTGTAGGGAGAATACCCGGAAAATAATCGGCCATGACAGAAGAAATTCTCGCAGCAGATAGGAAAATTTTTGACCATGAACCATCGTCCTATTCCCATTCGGCTGCATTCAAACTTATAATCTGCCCAATTTCAGAGCGGAGGTCCCATGCCTGCACGACCTACCATCCGTGAACGTTTCAACTACGCGTTCGACAAGACGCTCTCCCGAGGCCCAGGCGCGCTGATCGGCTGGCTGGGTGTCGCGACCCTGGTCCTGATCGTGGTCGCCATCGCCGTCATCCTGGCCGGCCGCGGGGCGCCGCAAGGCTCTTCCTTCGTGGACGTCCTGTGGGAGGTGGTCTACCAGGCCCTCACCCCCAATCCGGTGGACCCCACCGCCTTCCCGCCGTTGTTCATGATCGTGACCTTCGGCGTTACCCTGGGCAGCCTGTTCCTCGTCAGCATCCTGATCGGCATCCTGAGCAATGAGATCGAGGGCCGTGTCGATGCCTTGCGCCGCGGCCGCTCGAAGGTGCTCGAGAACGATCACACCGTCATCCTCGGCTGGTCGCCCCAGGTCTTTACCATCATCTCGGAGCTGGTGGAAGCCAACCGGAATCGCAAGAGCGGCGCAGCCATCGTCGTCCTGGCCGACGAGGACAAGGTCGAGATGGAGGTCGAGATCCGCGAGCGCATCCCCGACACGCTGAACACGCGCATCGTCTGCCGCTCCGGCAGCCCGATTGACCCGACCGACATCGAGATCGTCAGCCCGCACTCCGCGCGCTCGATCATCGTGCTGCCTCCCGGCATGCCCGAGGGCAAGGACCCGGACGCGCACGTGATCAAGTCTGTCCTGGCGCTCACCAACAACCCCAACCGCCGCGAAGCTCCCTATCATGTGGTGACGCAGGTGCGCGATCCCAAGAACCTGGACGTGCTGCGGATGGTCGGGCAGAAGGACCTGGTCCAGCCGGTGTTGACCAACGACCTGATCGCCCGCGTGGTCGCGCAGACCTCGCGTCAGTCCGGACTCTCGGTGGTGTACACGGAGCTCATGAACTTTGCCGGGGATGAGATCTATTTCACGCCCGTGCCTGCTTCGTTGGTGGGCAGGACCTACGGCGATTCACTCTTCGTCTACGAAGACTCCGCCGTCATGGGCTTGCAGCGCATCGACGGCGCCATCCTGATGAACCCGCCGATGGATACCGACCTGCGCTCGGGCGACCGTCTCTTTGCCATCTCGGCCGACGACGACACGATCAGACTATCCGGGCTGGCGGACATTCCCATTGACGAGACGGTCATCCGCTCGGGTCGCAAGGCTCGCAGACCTGCCCCGGAAAAGTGTCTCATCCTGGGTTGGAACCGGTCGGGGAGCACGATCATTTCCGAGCTCGATAATTACGTCGCCAAAGGCTCGCAGGTGACGGTCTTCTCCGATATCTTCAACCTGGAGAAACAGATTCGCCGGGACTGCGGGCGGCTCCCGAATCAAAAGATCACAGTGCTGGAGGGGGATACCGTCGATCGCGCGCTGCTCGAAAAGCTGCAAGTTACCGAATACGATCATGTGATCGTCCTGGCCTACAGCAGCCTCGAGCCGCAGGAGGCGGATGCGAAGACGCTCGTGACGCTGCTGCACCTGCGCGACATGGTCGTCCGCGACGAGACGCCCTTCTCCATCGTCAGCGAGATGCTCGACCTGCGGAACCGCGAGCTGGCCGAGGTGGCCGGCGTGGACGATTTCATCGTCAGCGAGCACCTCGTCAGCCTGATGATGTCGCAGCTTTCCGAGACTGCCGACCTGTTTGCGGTGTTCACCGATATGTTCGACCCGGAAGGCTCGGAGATCTACCTGAAGCCCGTCACGGATTACGTCCAGTCCGGAAAGCCGCTCAACTTCTACACCGTGACCGAGGCCGCCCGCCGCCGCGGCGAGACCGCCATCGGCTATCGCCTCGCGGCCGAATCGGCAGACCCGGCCAAAGCCTACGGTGTGCACACCAACCCGAAGAAATCCGCCCTGGTCACGTTCTCGGACGAGGATAAAGTCGTTGTGCTGGCGGAGAACTAGCCCGGTCTTGCGTCGGGCTTGACCTGCGAAGTCTGCTTCCACGTATCTACTCGCAGCCCTGACGTGAAGTTCCCGGAAAAAGGATGTGCGACGGGGCGCACGCCCCGTCGCACATCCTTTTTCCGGTGTTCTTTGCCCTGAACCGCAAGTTCAGGGCAAAGGTGTGAGTAATTACGCTTCCACGGAGAGGAGAACACGAATGGCAACCGATTCATTGTTTCGCATGACTGTCGAGGATGTCTTTAGCATTAAAGGCCGCGGCACCGTCGCGACCGGCAAGATCGAAACGGGCACGCTGAAAGTCGGCGATGAGGTCGAGATCCACGGCAACAATGGGGTAAAGAAAACGACTGTTTCCGGGATCGAGATGTTTCGCAAGATGCTGGAACAGGCATCCCCGGGAGATGCCGTGGGGATTTTGCTGAGGGACGTAACCCGGGATGACATTCACCAGGGGGATGTAATCCTCAGCCCCGGCTCGGATTTCACCTGGCAGCCATGAGTTTCATGTGCGGCGCGTGAATCTTAGGATTCTGGAAATCCAGGCCGCGGGCCTGAATTCAACGAGATAAAGCGCAATGAGAAGCCCAACGACCAGATATAGCAAGTCAAAGTAATTTCGGCGCAGGATGAGACCGATGATCTGAAACGGCGCCATGAGGAGGATCAGGATGACCAGCAGGTCCACGCCCCAGTTCTGCTCATAGATCAATCCGATGGCGCCCACGATTTTTACCAGGCCGAGGGCAAGCAGATATAGAATGACGTACGTGTTGTGAGTGAGGAGGTTGGGCACCAGCTTTTCGCTTAGGCGGGCCAGGAGGTCGTCCGGGTCCTCGGACAACTCCTTGATCACGGTTGTGTGATATAGCTGGTACATCCTGGAGCCAAACACCGCGATGCCAATGCCGGATACAAGCTCAAAGATCCCCACCACGAATTCATAAACCAGAACGTAGATGGAAACGTGGAACTTCTTTTCAGTCTCTTCTTCGTTGGGGCGGATCGTCATTGAGTGCCTGAGGTTCTTTCGTGGGCCGTCCCTCGCGGGGCAGGATTCGGGATTGCTGCCTGAACGATAATACGCCCATTCTATCTCTATCCCGGCGCGGCCGCAGAGGCAGATTGCGCCTTCGTCTCGTACGCACAGGCTGATGGGTTACGGGGTATCTCGCTGAATACTAATTGTGATACTATTTACAGGTCAAGAATTTTCCTGCCATAAATTGCTTTGAATCCGGGTGCCAACATGGACGATAAAAAACTTCGCAAGCTGCTGGAAGCACTGCGCGACGAGATCGAGAACGCCGGCAAAGTGGACGAAAAGGGGCGCGCCCTCCTGATCGAGCTGGACGTGCAGATTCGTGAGCTGCTGTCCCACTCGGAATCCGTGACGTTGAAGCCGAAGCCCGCGCTGCGGCGCGGCCTGGAAAGCTCCCTGAGTCACTTCGAGGTGACGCATCCGGAATTGACGGCGGCCATTTCCCGGTTGCTGGATACGCTTAGCAACGCCGGAATCTGACCTGGTTTGAAATTCGATCTGTAGTTCGATACTCGCCTCCCTGCCTGCCCGATAAACCATGTGTTATGGGGGAAAGCGAGTGCTTGTCGTGACCCTCTATTTGTATGTAGACAAGCGCCGCCCTGCTCAGGAGCGGCGTATTGAATCTCTGGGGGGAAATCAGGCTCGTTCGACTCGGGCGCTGGATGATCCTCGGCTCAGATAGGCGGCGGCGGCGAACCCCAGCAGCGACGGCAGCCAGAATGAGAACAGCCGGTAGCCCATGATGACCACCACGCTGACGTTGTTCGGCACCTGCAGGCTGTCGTAGAGCGCCACCATGCTCGTCTCCATCACCCCGATCCCGCCGGGAAACAGGAAGGCCATCTTTCCCAGGATGAAAGGCAGGCCGTAGCCGGCAAACAAGATGCCGAGACTGACGTTCTGCCCGGCCGCGATGAACAGGAAGTACAGGGTCAATATGTCGAAGCCGATGTTGGCGATGGCGCCGATCACCGGTCGCAGCCAGTGGCCATGGTGCAGCGAGTTCCAGGCCGCGACGAATTCGCTAACGGACGCAATTGTCTTCTCCGGCTGGTACTGAACATGCCGGACTTTGGCCCAGAAGCCTGCAATCGCAACGGCAAACCGGGCCGTTCTTTCGGGGGAACGCAAGGCACGCACTATGCCGACGGTCATCAATGCCAATATCGATACAACCACCCCAAAGCCGATTAACTGCATCTGGCTTAGATCGTCCTCGACCAGCAGGTAAAGGATCCCGACGGAGGCCACGGCCGCCAGGATGACATTATTCAACATTGCCGGCAGCGTCCCTGCCAACGTGGCCGTATTGCCGTCATGGCTTTCCCGGCGCACCCATCCGTATGTGGCTGCTGCGCCTCCCACCCAGCCTCCGACTACCAGCCCTACGCTGGCGGATGCCATTGTGATCAGGGCGCCAACGAACGGCGATAACTTCTGGCGGTTGGTGTCCAATATGGCGTGCAGCGTGAACCCACTTCCGGCGTAGCTCAGCATCTGCGAGACGGCCGCCAAGACCACCGCCCACCAGGCCATGCCCAGGACGACCGACCAGGAATCTTCAAGCGTGGAGATTTGCGGCAGCAGTAGTCGGACCGCCAATCCCAGTATGAGGAGGATTGCCAGGTAGCGCCATAAGCGCTTTTTGGAGGATGTCCGTGGATGTTCGTGATCAGCCATTGTCTTTTGTTTGATGATTCAACGAGCGCCGGGGCAGTTTCGTGCGCGTTATGAGATGATCTGAGGTCATCCCGCCGGGGGTCGAACCCGGACCATCACCCGAGCACGCTGCTCCCAACGCAACATGCCTGTTCGGGATGAACTGTTGGGCTCGATGTGCTGCTTTGCCAGGCATCGCTCGCGAAGCCTATATTAGCGCAACCGTGTAATCCAGTTGTAAAGACCTTGTTTGGAAATTATGTGGCTGGCTGGAACCCTGAAAGCAATGGAAAGGAAACGTCGGGTGTGAGTTATGCGGGTCTTCTGTGAACGGAAGCACGAACCGATCCCCCGGTAGCCCGGCTGTTTGGCGTTGCGGCTGTATGGGACGACCTTCGATCCGCAGCGGCTGAAGGGAACCAAATCCCCGGAAGATACTCAATCGCAGGTTGTAATCCGCCGAGCCTTTCTCCGACTCATCCACCGCCCTTAATTCTCTGCAAAATCGAGAGCACAGAGCCTATCGTAAAGCACAGGCTGCCAAGTATATAGAAGATATAGGGTAGCAGATCGTTCAGTTGCATGGAGCTCTCCGATTGGGTAATCAACGATGCTCGATGTTGTAGTTTGGTAACTACATACTTGACACACAGGGGGCGATTCTGTGAATAATTGTTCTTCTTTTGTTAATAATACTATAATTGAAAATACTTCATGGGTTCGATATTGTTTTGTTGGAAATGTAGGAATACGCCTCAGTAAATTTAGTGGGCAACACAAGAGTATTCTTGAGAGGCTTTTTGATATGCAAAAAGCTATAATGCAACCTCTTTCCGTTCCAGATATTCAACATACTAAGCCGGAAGTATTCATCCTTGAAAGCCTAAGCGAAGAAGATGAAAAGGCAAGGCGATTTGAGGGACAAGTCCTTTATGATATGTTGAGATTAGCAAATAAGAATCCAAAATATCATTATTTTCAAACAGAAAATGAGTTAAGACATTTAGTTGGATTATTTAGGGAATCTCAATATCGTTTTTTACATATCTCCTCCCATGCTTCTATAACTCATATTGGTACAACTTTTGGAAATGTTACCTACTCAAGATTTTCAGATATATTCAGAGGTCATTTGCGATTGCGAAGGTTGTTTTTTTCGGCATGTGAAATTGGAAATGAAAATTTTCTTAATGCTTTGTCATCTAAGAACAAAGGTATGCACTCCATTGTTGCGCCAACGGAGAATATTCGTTTCGACCATTCTGCGGCTATCTGGTCTGCTTTGTATGTCAGTTTATTTACAGGAAATGAAAGCAGTATGAAGCATAATGATATAGAGTCTCGACTAAAAGCTATGAAGGGTTTATTTCCAGTTAGCTTTTTCTTTGGGACATATGATTCAACAAAAGATCAATGGAACAATAAGATAATATAACTAACTTTCGATAAGAAATGCATTAGCGTAAGTTAGACAACTACGAGGAGAGCGAGAGATCATACAACAAATTAGGCTAGTTGTGATTGCGGAGCCATTTCAAAAACCGTATACAAAGCCACCCCAATATAAGTACGACAATAAGCAAAATACAAGTTACTTCCGGCCAACCCAAATCAAACATGATTCTCTACCGTGTTGTGGATTATATGCCGTAATTGAAAAGATATAAAGCAAAATGTGGAATCAAAATTCAGATGAAATGCTACGATTAGAAGGAGGTAATTATGTGTTCGACATGTAAGAGCAAATTTGTTCTAAAAACGAGGGTAAAATGGGCAGAAGGAGAACTCCGATATGGACGCCTTTTGGTCGGCAATCATTGGGGGTATTGTTTCAGGATTATTGGTGTGGATCGTTTCTCTTGTGGTGAACGAAATGATAACTAGACCAAGCCTAAAACTCCAAACTACTTGGTCTCTGAAAAAGATGGTAAAGCAAAGGCGACCAACTAATTTCCCTGTACTTCAATCACCGAACTTTTTTGGGCCGTCAATGGCAGATATTAGTGCTTCGACCGATTCGGACGTGGGAGAATGGGGAGAGACTATAAATTTACAACAAGGCGAGTATGTTTTCTATGGTGTAACAATAGAGAATTCAGATGATCCCCATTTTCTGATTTATCATAGGAGCGCAGAGATTACCAGAACTGAGTTATTAATTGATAATGGGCCGAAACTAGAATGCAGATGGTGGACTAGGGATTATTCAGAGAAAGACAAACTGTTTACTGGAGGAGAGTTTGACTTTGACGATAGGAGAAAACGTATAATTTCCGCAGGAAGTTCTGAGCATCTAGTCATTGCCTATAAAAGTGTTGGAAACCGCGATTACTATTTATTCGACATAACAAGCGATGTTGGAGATAAGTTTTGGGAGAGAACAAATAATATTTCGGAGTTTCCAAAACGTGCTAGTTTGAAAATAGTCACGACATCTGTGGTAACAACCATAAACTTGACGCTTGATCTGAATGCTGATGGAGAACTGATTATTTCAGAAATTCTATGAATTTATGTACTTGACAAACAAGCCGTAATGCTGTATACTTTAGGTAGTTGACACACGAACCGAAAGCTCTGACAAGGCAAAGGAGAGACTACCTATGACCAATAAAACCGGACTAAATTTCTCACAAATCGCAAAGCAATACTCGAACGAAGATGATGCCTACAGGTTTTTGGAAAGTGTTCGGTGGGAAAACGGGATTGTTTGCCCTCATTGCAAAAACGAGGGAGCAGATTTCATCGAAGCCGGCAATGGTTATCGCAAGACCCGCACAGGAAAAGTGACCTATCGCCGCATTTGGCGTTGTAAGACCTGCAAGAAGCAATTTTCCGTTTTGGTTGGCACGATCTTCGAAGACAGCAGAATCCCCTTATTCAAATGGCTTCTTGCAATCCATGAATTGAACGCAGATAAGAATGGTGTTAGTTCTTGCGAACTTGCTCGAAAATTGGGGATCACTCAAAAGTCGGCCTGGTTCATGGCTCAGAGAATCCGTTTCGCAATGGCTCACACTGGTTTGGAAAAGAAGTTGGATAGGATTATTGAAGTAGATGAAACTTATGTCGGCGGACTTGAAAAGAATAAGCATAAGAGCAAAAGGACGGCTCATGCTCAAGGAAGAAGCGTAAAAGTGAAAACTCCCGTTCTTTCAGCTGTACAACGGTATGGCAATGTTTATTCACAAACAATGAAAACCGTGTCAAGCAAGAACATCAAAGAATTTTTGGATGAACGAGCCAGCAAAGAGGCAATTCTAAATACAGATACTTTGCCTGTTTACGTTCAAGTCGGCGGAGAATATTTGGTACATAAGCAGGTAGATCATGGCGCCGGAGAATATGTTCATGGTGCTACGCACACCAATACGGCGGAAGGTTATTTTTCACAATTGAAGCGAAGCCTTTCAGGAACCTTTCACTCAGTATCCGAGAAACACCTAGATCGTTACTTGGCAGAATTCGACTATCGGTATAATACCCGCAAGGACAAGGACGGCAATAGAATGGTTGCCGCAATCAAGAAGTCAAGCGGAAAGCGATTGACATATAAGGAGTTGATTGGGAAGTAGAATATATTCGCCCCATAAGGCGGGGAGAGCAGGATTTGAACCCGCGAAAGACGTGTTTCCCACCTCTCTAGCTGATTATCAGTCAGCCCCAATAAACCCTCCTCTGGCACCTCCCCGCCTCTATTCTAACTAAAAAGCGTGAACACATGGCACAAGTGAAGAAAAAGAAAGCCAAAAAGAAAGCAACCAAAAAGAGAAACAATAAATATCAGAAGAAACTTACCCTTTATGGGCCAGAGGAGAAGGAGGTTTTAAAGGAATTGCTGAAGTCCCCGCCAATGCCGAAAGAGGAAGCGAGGGAACAGGATTAGTTATCTAATCTTTTTTGTCTTTTTCCTTTTCTTTCTCCTGCTCTGCTTTTGCTGCGTCAATGCTAAAATTTACTAAGGTGGACTTTGAAGGTGTTGGGAGCTCAACCGTTTCCTTTTTCTTTTTGGATGCTTCAGCTTCTTCTTTGTCTGTATTTGTAGTTTCTCTTTTATTCTTATCGGGGTTCATAAACTACCCTCCGTTCAAAGAAAGGAATATGTATGGCAAAAAAATCAAATCGTTCTGATTATACAGCAATGCTAGAAGAGGCTGAGAGATATTATGGGACACAGGTTAGAAGTCTGGATATATTAAGAGATCATGCCAAGACAATTTTGGGCGCAGCTAGCGTATTAGTAACTTTGTTCGCAACGTTCAGTTCAATAAACGCTTCTCCATTACGATCTATTTATCATGTTCTTATTGCCGTAGCAATTGTATTTTTGTATGCTTGGTTAATGGTGAAAAGTTTAGTGGCCGCTAGTCCAGGTTTGTTTCACCATCCAATTGTGCCGGAGATGGAGGAATACAAGAAGGCTTTTCTGAACAAGAATGATGCAGAGATTACCCTACAAAGGCTATCTAACTATATAAATGTAATTCCAAGAAACGATATGATAATACAGGAGAGGCGCAAGTTAGGGCAACTAATTACCGTTCAACTAGCAATTATCGTTGTTCTTATTTTGATCTCTAGCCTTGTACAATTTTAGGAGATAACCTGATGAATAATTCAAAAGTTTAGCTGTGCGGCATAATATATAATTGCTTAATTTAGTGACGGATAACCATTTCGTATATTTACCACTGATGTCCACAGTTATTGCATTTGAAAGTTTTGCTTATAGCGCCAGCCGCAAAAATTCCAAATAAAACCGCTTTTCCAACTTTACTCGCGGCAGAAATCTTTTCAACTTTTGTAGACCCACATGTCGGGCATTTGGGGATATTGATTTCTGGATTAACCAGATCACGTCCACAAAAACGACACACAATAGCGTTATCCTGAATTTCCTCCGCACAATACGGACACTTCTTCATTGCCATGCTCCTTTCATTTTGGAAACAATTGTGTCATACACAAAGCCGAGACAAAAGTCGTTTGTTCGCTATCTGCTGCGCCGCCCTCCGTACTTGTTGATATACAGGTTTCTAGATCGGTAGCCATTCGTTTAAAGCCATTCATATCACCGTAGTCAACATTTTGTGTTGCGGCAATAAAGTCCGCTGCGGTTGCTAAGCGGTTGGAATATGAAGCCTGTCTCCATTCTCTTATTGTTGAATTATGTAATGTTCCGCCTGAAAACCATGATGTGTTTGTATCGTTACCAGTATTTGAACAACAATCTAAATTGCTTAACGAGGAAGAGTTAGAGATTTCGGTTGGGATTGGAGTGGTTGTCAGTGAAATTGTTGTACTGGCTATGGAAACGGCAGATGCTTGCACTTGAGTTGGATCAATGGTTGGAATAGTTTGTTGGCCGCAGGTGTTGAGTAAGAAAACTGAAATTGTAATTATGAGATAGATTGATTTCATATTCACTCCCTTTGTACCTTGAAACGATAAAATATTTTACCACGATTGCTCCGCTAGTGGAGCAAAAGATTGACCGCCTAAAAATACAATGGCGGGGTGAAAAATATTGTGGGAAAGCGGGTTCAGGAAGCTAGGCGCAAGTTCAAACCCCCACTATCCCAAGAGGAGTTAGCCGCACGACTTCAATTGGACGGATGGAAAATCAGCAGGGGTACATTATCAAAGATTGAGGCGGGGATCAGGCGAGTAACAGATTTTGAGGTAATGATTTTAGCAAAAACTTTTAAGGTATCATCCGAATGGTTATTAGATAAGCAATGGTTTGATGAGGATATGTTGAAGAGGGGATAAATCTTAAGTCGCATAACTAAGAATCTAATTTTGTATCTATTAATGTGAGAGGAGCAGAATGAAGCAAATTATTGTTGAAAATAAAATTGAACATGTAGAGGCCGGGGATGAGGAAGATGAGATTTTGGAGATTGGTGATAATGATGAGTTTTCCATTTCCGCCGACATCGATACTTTTGATGGGGAAGATATCGGTCTTCCTGATAATGTCCCCTTTGATCCCGCCGACTCGGATTTCACTGAAGTACATGCCATTCATCTCGCCTGTGGAATGACAGTTTATACGGTAGGTAAATATATAGGCGGTAATCGGATAGTAATCTATGCGTAGTTCGGTATCATCCTTTATGAATATGGTTTCTCCACTTGTTAATTTGATTTCTGGATCAAATTTTATCGATTCTACAGTTAACATGTTTTTGGTTCCATTGTGTAATTTTATAACAATTTTTGATAAAAACAGTCTTCGTGTGTCAAGTATATAGTTACCTGTAGTTTTTGATTTTACACTAATACGCCAGGCCGTCCTGACTATCCAGTATGGAGCCGGCCAGGCGAAAATCTCCTGGGCCAGTCTCCTGTTCATGGCTTTCTCAAAGTCCAGTTTCTTTCAACCCCACCCCCGGCCCCGGCCCATTCTTGTGTCATGGTATCCTGTTCTGGATGCATTGATTCGCAGTTGGATTCATCCTATAATTGTGTTCAAACTTTACAGCCGGCGCACCGGTTTGTCCTGGTGATCAGGCTGGAGAAAAGAATCCGAAGGCCAAATTGTGCCGCGTATAATCCCGACCACCCCGCCAGGTCTCCAACGGTTGCGACCAAAAGGGACGTCCATGGAAAACATAAAGATCGCCGTCATCAATGCGAGTACTTTTGTAACCGATGCGGGGGAGCTGCAGAAAGTCGTGGCTGCGCTTCAGACCCAGGTGACGCGCGATTTTGCACCGGCGTGGGGGATGGATGCCAGCCTGCGCCTCGTCCCGAAGGGGGACAAACCCGCGGCGGGCGAATGGTGGCTGGCGATCCTTGACAATTCCGACCAGGCCGGAGCCCTGGGATACCATGACGTCACCAATGAAGGTCTTCCACTTGGAAAAGTGTTCGCCAAATCCGACGCGACGTACGGAGATCAATGGAGCGCCACGGCCAGCCATGAATTACTGGAAATGCTGGCAGACCCGGCCATAAACCTGACCGTATTTGAAGAAGGCGTGATTGGCGGGCGGCTCTTCGCGTATGAAGTCTGCGACGCCTGTGAGGCCGACCAATTTGGGTACAGTATCGATGGCGTGCTGGTCTCCGACTTCGTCTTCCCATCCTGGTTTGAATCGTTCCGCAAGCCGGGCACGCAGTTCGATCAGATGAAGAGAATCTCAAAGCCGTTTCACTTGCTGCCGGGCGGGTACATGGGTATCTATGACGTTAAGACCGGAAGCGGGTGGAGACAGTTGACAGCGGAAAAAGTCAACTTCCGCTCAAGGCCTCCGGTTGGCAGCCGCCGCGAGCGACGGACCATTCCAGTCAGCGAGCGAATTGCCAGCACCGCATTCACTTAAGATTGAAAATCGCACCTTGAAGGCATGAATTAGAGGCTACTGTCGTCAGGATTGTGTGGCGGCTGGTGATTCGCACGACTTCGATCCTACGCAAGCCGCATTATGCTGCGAGTCGATTATCGTATATCTAATGGGAGCGCGGAGGGAAAAATGAAGGCTTGGCCCATGAAACCATGGATGGCGATTGTGCTGTCAATCGCTGTATCCATTTTGCTCTATCTCTTCGTAAGCAGCAGTCCCTACATCTTCGGCGTCGGAATCACACTTGGCGTTTATCTCGCCGACGTATCCAGCATGAAGTCTGGGGCGATGTATGGCGCGGTCATCGCACTGCCACTAAGCCTGTATTTGATTGCGAACAACATCTTCCATGATAACCCCGCGGGCGGCGCCTTCTACTCCTCGTTAAATGTAATTATGTTAATTGTCTTCGGCGCTGTGTATGGGGCGGCGCTCGTCTGGGTCAAGAACAAGATCGCGAGCGGCACAAGATTCGGTTAGATCAAGCTGCGCGCTTCGTCAATATTGTCTGCCCGGCCGGCGAATCCTGGAGCGCCCTGGCACGCGGCGGATAGCAGGGCCACCACTCCGCACCCTCTACTCTCTAATACCCTTCATTACCTCCACTTCAATCCGGTTCCTGACGAGCGCCTCGTGCACCCTCTTCGCATTCTCCGCGGCCCGGGGGTTATCGCCGTGCAGGCATAACGTATCCACCATGACGCGCCGGCCCGCAAGATCGATTCCTTCCTGTGCGAGCGTCACCGCGTGCGCTGCAACTTCTTCCGGTGCTTCGATGATCGCGCCAGCCAGTTTCCTCGAGGCGAGAGTTCCATCCGGGTTGTAGCGGCGGTCGGGGAAGCCTTCATGGGCCACGTGCAGGCCAAGCTCAAGACCGGCCGCGATCAAGGCTGAGCCGGCCAGTCCGACCATGATCACATCCTTATCGAACCTTTTGATGGCACGCGCGATTGCATCTGCAAGCGAGCGGTCTTTGGCAGCCTGGTTATAGAGCGCGCCGTGCGCCTTGACGTGTCGCAGCTCCAGGCCTTCGGCCCTCGCAAACGCGGCCAGCGCTCCGATCTGGTAAAGGACAGTCGCTTCGGCCTCATCCGGCGCCAATGTCATCTCGCGGCGGCCAAAGCCCTGTAGATCCGGCCAGCCCGGATGCGCGCCGACGGCCACGCCGTGCTGCTTTGCCAGCCGCAGCGTGGCCTGCATCACCACCGGATCGCCGGCGTGCAGTCCGCAGGCAATGTTGGCCGACGTGATGTAAGGCATCACCGCGGCCTCATTGCCGAGCACGTACCGGCCGAAGCTCTCACCCATATCGCAGTTCAAGTCCATGTTTGAATCCTGATCATCAAAAGACTTCCGCTTGGCAGTATCCACTCACTCTGTAATCTCGCGCACGGTTCGCTGCTGTAGAGTTGATGTTTGAATCCGCCAACCTGGAATCTACGATCCGAAATGTTCGTCCTCTTCTGATTTTATAACACCCATCTCCAGCTTCTCCAGCATAAGACGGTACTTCTTCTGGGCGGCCGCCACGGTCGTCTGGCGGAATCGCACTTCATCCTTGCCCGGCGTGCATTGCGCCAGCAACGGCAAATCGGCGCTGATTACCGAGGCGATCTTTGGATAGCCGCCCGTCGTAGCGCAGTCGGCCATCATGACGATCGGATTGCCGTCCGCCGGCACCTGGATCGAACCGCCTGCCATGCCTTCGGAGATCATGTCGGCGCTGCCGCGCGGCCGCAGGCGCGGGCCGTCCAGCCTGTATCCCATTCTATCTGAATAAGTGCTCACCCGATACGAGCTCGACAAGAATGTCTGCAGGCCCTCGTCGGTGAAATGCTCGTGTTGCGGGCCGAGGATCACGTCCACGGTCGGCGCTTCATGATAGGGCGGCCGCGCTTCTTCGATCACAGTCCGGCCAGCCGCTTCCATGAGATGCTGTGGCGAGGTTGCTCCTGGCTGCGTGTCGCCGGCTTGCAGCGACCTTCCTTCATGACCGCCAAAGCGGCCCCGCAGATAGGTCGAGCGCGAACCGAGGACCGCGGCGGCCTCCATTCCGCCGCAGACTGCCAGGTACGCCCACATCCCAAAGCCAGCTTGCCTTAAGCGGACTGTCCAGCCGCCCCGCACGAAATATGAGCTCCACAGCGGAAAATCCCAGACGTAAATCGAGAGGCCATAACCTGCGCCTGTCACGGCGATCACGCAATCGTACAATGCCCGCAGGACAAGTTCACCGCCGCCGATCTCCAACGCTGCCGCATCGGCAGGGTTGCCGGCCAGCAGATTCGCTGCCCGGAACGCGTATGCATCCATGGGTCCCGATCCTGGAACCCCGTACCTGCGCCACCGCATGCGGCCCAGGTCTTGCACTGTCGCGAGTCCGCCGGCTTCGATGACTTCAAACATCTTGCCAACCTGCATCTCTGCTCGGACCCCTCAGGGCCAAGCTGGTGCCGCTCCCATTCATCCCGCCTCAATTACAAACTGCACCGTATCGCCGGGGGAAAACAAAAAAGGCGGGTCGGCCGCGAGGTTGAACACCTCCAGTGAAGTCCGGCCGATCAGCCGCCAGCCTCCGGGGGAATCTATCGGATAGATTCCCGTCTGTGCGCCCGCGATACCCACCGATCCCGCCGCCACGAGCGTACGCGGATTCTCGAGCCGCGGCGTTGCAATGCTCTTGTCCAGCTTGCCCATGTATGGAAAGCCGGGCGTGAACCCCATCATATACACTGTGTACTCACGGCTTATATGATGACGGATAACCTGCTCTTCGCTACTGTGATGGTATGCGGCAACAAATCCGAGATCGGGTCCGAACTCGCCGCCGTATCGTACGGGGACCTCGATCCGGCGCGGCTTGCCTGCGACGGCCTCCTCAACCCGGTCCATTTCCTCCTTAATCCAGTCCACCGCCTGCTTATATGTCAGACGGAGCGGGTCATAGTGCACGAGCAGGCTCGCAAAGGCGGGAACGTTTTCAATGAAGCCCTGGCGCCCATGTGCGCGGAGCAGTGCATCCAGCGCATGGACGCGGCGGTTAACCGACGGGTCTATTTGATCTCCGAACGTGATGAGCAACGCCGAATCGCCCGACGGAAGCACGCGCGGCTTCATTTCCTAATTCGCCTCGAGCGTGCGTCGCACCTTACGAGCAGACACAGCGGCATAGACCTGGATCAGTATTTCCCTTGGACCAGACGAGGGTCTGGAAAGATTACGTAGTTCCATTGCATCCGGATCACATCGCGGGTGAGAACGAAAGCCCGCATGTTTAGTATGGCCGCTCTTGTCCATCCCCAATTGGAGATATACAATATTCATATGCCAGATATTGAGAAAAATCCAAAGAAAAGGCAACCTGAACCGCTGGAATTTGACAACGTTCAAAATATGGAATGGCATTCGAAACATAAAATACCAGAGAACCCAACTGTGGAGCAGAGGGTCAAATGGCATATGGAGCATGCCAGAAGGTGTCCTTGCCCGGTCAATGATGAAGATATTCTGGGAGAGCTTAGAAAGAGGTATCTGGGTAAGCATCAGGACTTTTGGATTGACCATAATATAAACGACCATAAAGCTTTAGGCCTTTGGGCGGCAAATTGCGCAGAAAGGCTATTGCCATATTTCGAGAAAAAGTACGGAAGTGATGCCCGACCCAGGGATGCAATTAGTGCACTCCGCGAATGGGTAAAGACAGGAGAATTTCACATGTCCACCATTCGACGAGCTTCTTTAGGTGCTCATGCGGCCGCCAAGTTGGTAGATGATGAAGATAAGGCTGCAATCTACGCAGCCCATGCTGCAGGCCAGGCAGTCGGTACAGCACACGTGCCTACGCATTCTCTCGGCGTCGTTCTTTATTCCATTCAATTGGTTACTGTTACCCACCCTGCAAATGCCAAAGCCGCCGCAGCACAAGAACATGATTGGCAAATGGGGCATCTTCCAGAGAACCTTGAACCATGGGTGGATAGATGGGCCAAAAGAACCTTTCCGTTACTCCCCAAAAAGATTCGTTCTCAGCTAGCGTGAAGGGGAAATGGGTTTTCATGTTCTTGATCAGACGGGGGCCAGGGCAAGGGATGGGCAGGCACGGAAGAAGGCTTCAAATGCCAAGGCCAGAACAAGGCGTAACTTCACAAGGATACACATATGGAAATCATTCTGACATTTCAGATATTTGATACCGGCGGTGCTTAGGTTATTATTCTACTATCGCACTTTCGATTGCCATATTATGAGACGGGAAGTCCAAGAGCGGGAGAATAGACGATGACGCCAGATTGTTCGTACAATGTGTCAGCCTGTTGAAAAAGTCAGAGTTCGGCTGGAGATTGCACTGGCCAGGGCCAGTCTCGGCAACCAAAAAAGAAAGCAGCGAGCTTCCGCTTGATCAGGCGTTTCAGGTTTTGTCCAGCTGCCACCATCACGCCTTCGATATTCACTTTCAATAGACGCCTCAGTCGAAACCGTCTCAACCGGTGGAACTCCTTGGCTTCTCCAAACAACGGCTCAACCCACATACTACGTTTGCGCATGGCTTTCTGATATGCTTCGGTTTGGCGATACGCATCTGCCTTGTCAAGATGTTTCTGGAAGAAGGAGCGGAAGATGTGCCGTCCGCTCTTGCTGCCCGTACATTCGCTCTTCACCGGACAGGCATTGCAGACCTTCGGATCTGCACGATAGAGAATCACTTGCTCTGTGATGCGGCGAGTATGGTAGGGGAGTATTTGTCCCTGAGGACAGATAAAGCGATCCTTCTTGCGATCATAGCGAAAGAGCTTCGCGGGATAATACTTGTTTCGTTGGCTAAAATCGGAGGTGGGTATGTAGGGTTTGATGCCACGTTTTTCCAAGCCCACGATATTGGGGACCGTGCCATATTTGGCATCGCCCACGGCCAGTTTGGGTTTCAGTCGCCAGCGAGCTCTCACCCAGTCCACTAGGTCCAACATCGGCATGTTATCCGTGATTGAGGCGGGCGTCACTAGGGCGCTCAGGATGACACGAGCTTTCCCGCCATCCACCACATAGTGATCGCGATAGCCCAGGACCGCACTGCCTCCGCCGGAGGCCTGCATCGGCGCCGCATCCGGGTCGGTAGGGGAGATCTGGTCATCTGCAATTCGCTGGTAGTGCGGTTTGCGAATACCGGGAAGCCGCGTGCCGTTGTATTTCTCAATCAACCGTCCAAAAGAAGCAATCTCTTTGCTAGAGCCTTTGAATAAGTGCTCCATCTGTTGCTTGGTTTCGTGCTGAGCTCGTGCGATGCTCCCCTTGATATTGGCGTTGGCCTGCACCTTGGTGCTATCGAAATATAGCTCTTCGCCCCACACCAACCCAGCTTGGATGCACAATTCCACAATTCGTTCGAAGAATTGCTGGAAGACCTCCCAGCCATATCGCTCCCGGATCTTGCTCAGACTGCTGTGATCGGGGATGGATTCGTCCAGGTCGTAGCCAATGAACCAACGATGGGCTAAGTTGAGATTCACGGTCTCCATTAATTGTCGCTCGGAGCGGATACCTTCGAAAAAAGCGATCGGCTGCAGGCGAAAGAAGACCACCGGGTCAATCGAAGGACGACCAAAACTCGAATAGTACTCTGTTGCAAGATCGCGCACGAAACTCAGATCAATGCACTGATCGACGTGGCGATAGAAATTCTCTCGGGGTACTAGAGTATCCAGAGAGATTGCCACATGTTGCTTGAAGTCGCGAACCTTATGGCCTATCATCAGTCTCCTCCTTGGCGCCTTCAGCCGCTGCGCCGAAACCGCTGGAGTTCGTCTGCCCGGATCTGTGTCTTATAGTTGGTTCTTGGCTGTGAACTGCTATAGGCTGTATAGTCTCTCCCTCTAGCTTTGGAAGTCAAGCCTTATTGGGGCACAGAAACCGCCTGAGGCTAGTTTTAAGTCGCAAAGTGCACAATGTACGACGAATCCAGGATCGTCTTTCTTCTCCCCGCTCTTAAGCTTCACATCTTATAATGAATAAGGGTCAGCAAGTAGTTCGAGAGCCATCTGTTTCTGAGTCATTGATATACCTTACGCGGCTTGCTTCGGCGTTGATTCCGCTGATCAACCTAGGCAGCGGCAAATGTGGGTGCCCGCGCGCAAGGTAAGCCGTTCTATCCCGATTCCGTGCGATCTGGGCGGGCCTTTTTGTATCAAAATACATTCATTGCAAGCAGATTCATGCAACCCATCTCAAGAACGAAACAGGGAGCCGAAGCTCCCTGCACGTTCCAGCCTGCTGCTCAACTACCGGACGGAGTCGGCGATGACCTGAAGATCAGCCTTACTGAGTGTGCCGCTCAGTTCGTAGTGGACCCCATTTGTCTCCCACCGAATGACATTCGCCGGGATGTCCGCACCGGTGCCAAGGTGAACTATGATATCGTCCTTCGGGGGAACTGCACCTGAAGGAGGAGCCACAGTGGTCTGGCGGAGGGAGAACTCCATATTGCCTGAGCTGTTCTCATAAGCCAGGACGACCCGGTTGCCCTGCGGCGAAATAGCGATAGACTTCAGAGCAAATCCTTCGGGCAGGACAGTGGGCTGCTTTACTGTGAAGGTAGCGGCGGCCTGTGCCTCATCAACGCTGCTCACCATGGTGAATGTGAGGGTTTGCATTGAGCCACCCTGACTGCGGATCACTGCCACTGCTGGTGGGCCTGTGACCACGACAACCGCTTGTTCAGGCACCCCCGCGGTCAGCAGCCACGTCGCGACACCCTGCCGTGACTCGGCCAGCGCAGGAGAAAACCGCGCAAAAGCCAGAACCCCTACGACCATCAGCGCTACGGCAACTATCGTCAGTTGCCTTCTATTAGTAAACATCGTGAATTTGCCTCCTATAGATGAATATGCCTGCCGCGATTCTCCTTGCTGGCCTAGCAGGCGCCGGCGCAGGGCAGCGCGTTTCCCATAGACAGCGCTGAAGTCAGTCTCTGCCAGGCCAGAGGCCAAGGCAAGGATTTCCCGATCTTCTTCATCCAGCGTCTCGAAGGGTGTTTTGCGCCCCTCAAGGGCCGCTTCCAGCGCCTGATCAAAACTCTGATTGCCATTTTTGTGCGTCACGCTTGAACCTCCTTGTCTTCCAGCGCCTTACGCAGCCTTCTGAGTCCCCGGTACACGATCACGCCAATGCTGCTCTCGGAGCGCCCTACCAGCCGCGCGATCTGCCGGTTGGTCAATTCTGCGCCAAACTTAAGGGCGAGTATCTCCTGTTCGTGGGCTGCCAGCGTGTGGACTGCTGCCAGCAGTTGAGTATGTTCTTCATGCATCGCCGAAACTGCTTCCGGCCCTGGCTCATGCCCCGGTAGATCGTCAATCCATGGCAAGGGAAGCCATCGGCGGCGTTTAGCCACCCGCTGATACGTGTTGACCTCGTTCCGGGCAATGACGAAGATCCATCCGCCGAACTCGCCCCGGTCCGATCTGTAACTATCCAGCATACTCAGGGCCTTTTCAAACACCTGGGCAGTCACATCGTTGGCAGCATCCGGATCGCCCAAACGCACCATGACGTAGTTGAAGATCCGCGGAAAGTAGTGGTCATAGATGGCGGCGAAGGCGGCGGGCTCGGCCTTTGCCCGCGCAACCAACGCTTGTTCGTTTGGAATAGTCAGCGTAGTGCTCCCGATTGCCATACTTTCTCCGAGATTGATCAGTCTTGTCAGTATATCTACGCCACGGGAGGAGTAAGTATTACAAGCAATTACTGCTGCGAAAGAGATCGCAGCAGCGAATTTGTAATGCGGAATGGCAGCGAAAACGAACTACAACTGCGAAACATCAGTCATTAAAATCGGCTGTCGGGTCGTTTCAACAGGCCATTTTTTCAACAGCCTGGTGTCAGGTGCGATATGCCACCTTTGGCTGCGCAACATCACTTCCTAAACATGCTGATACTCTCGATGTGATAGGTCTGCGGGAAAAGGTCGAACGGTGTGACATCCATAAGATGGTAGCCGCCATTGATCAGGCGCCTTGCATCGCGGGCCAGAGTGGACGGATCGCAGGAGACATACGCCAGCACGCCCGGCTCCAGTCTCACGATCGCATCCAGCGCGGCGCGCTCGACGCCTGCCCGGGGCGGATCGAGAACCAGGATGTCGGGCTTCACGGTCAATGCCGGCAGCACATTCTCTGCCAGGTCTTCGTACAGCTCAACGTTGTTGAACTCGTCAAGGTTGATCGAGAAATCCTCGCAGGCCGAGGACGATGATTCGACGCCAATCAATCGCTTGCATGTCGGCGCCAGGAAGGCGCTGAACAGCCCGGCGCCGCAATACACGTCCAGTATTGTGGCGTCGGGATTGGCCATCTCGGTGGTTGACAGGTTGGCCATGAGGTGGCGCACCATTTGCCCGGCCATGGCTGTGTTGACCTGGAAGAAGGATGAGGCAGAGACATGGAAATCGCGGCCGAGCACGCGCATTGTGACGTAGTCTACGCCGGCAATGATCAGGCTGTCGTCTTCAAACACATGGACCGCGGAAATCGCCGCCTCGATTTCCACCTCCGGCGCTTCCGGCGAGTCTGACTCCAGTATCAACAGTGATTCGCCGTCCGTGCCTGCGCGTAACGAAACACGCTTGATGGTCGAGTCCGGCTCGAACTCAAGCTGCGGCCACAACGCGTTGATGGATTCTTCCGGGAGATAGCATTCCGTGATCGGGATTACTGCGGGGATGTTTCTCGGATTTGCCCCCACCCCCACATAACCGATCTTACCTTCCCGGGTCAGGTGAAACTGAACGTGATTGCGATAATGCCAAGGGTCTGGCAGGGCCATGGTTGGCTTGACCGGCGGGTCCCCGATCTTGCCGATCCGCTGCAGCTGGTCTCGGAGAATATCCTCCTTCGCCTTCAACTGCATCCCGTACGGCATGTGCTGGTAATGGCAACCGCCGCAGACGCCAAAGTGTTTGCATTTGGGTGCGATGCGTTCAGGGGCAGGTTGCAGCACCTCCGCCAATTGTCCGCGCACAAAACCGGCCCTTTCTTCCGTGAGCCGGATGCGCACACGCTCGCCCGGAAGCCCGAAGGGCACGAAGGCTGTGCGGCCGTCGCGCAATCGGCCGAGTGCTTCGCCGCCATAGGCGAGAGTCGTGAGGGTGATCTCGTGCAGATCAGCAGCCATAAAGAAATGCGTAATCCGTGATGCGTAACTTGCGCATCACGGATTACGCATCGCCGGATAAATCCTGTTCTCTGAACCCCGAAAAGCGAAATTCACCTATCGCAGGAAGAATGAAAGCGCCACCAGGATTACAAAGAATGCGGCTGCCAAAGTGCCAATGCGGCCCAGGTCGCGCTTGATGTGGGTGTAGTCGGGATTGAACTCCGTCGTGCGCGGTGCAGGTATGAATGCTGCAGACTTGCTCACCCGTCGTTTGTTCTTCTTCGCCATACATTTCTCCTAATCTTGTAATCGCGCAAAGACCACAATGCGCTGTTTGTCCACCAGGTACGGATAGCACGAGATCAACGTAACGGTCGGCGCGCCCGTGGAGGCCATCACTTCCACCGCAGTGGGCTCGACGATCTCAGTGCGGTCGACAATATACGTGTACTGCCGCTGCTGCGTGTAGAGCATCACCTGTGCGCCGGGGGAGAGCTTATCCAGATCGCGGAATAACTCGCCGTAGACATCGTCGTGCGCAGAAAGCACGACGTTGCCCGCCTGGCCCGGGTCCGCAGAGCCGATATGCTGCCCCACGCCCTTCTTCAGTTGTTCCCAGCCATCTCCCTGCACCACCGGCGCATCGATCTTGAGGGCCGGGATCTCAATCCGAATGGCTTGCTCTATGCCCGGCGTCGGCACCGGCAGGTTCGCCAGGGATTGCATCATTGGCCGAAGATGCTCCGGAATTTCGGCGTCGTTCGGACGGGTATTACCTTGTGCATCGGGCGGCGTGTGGCCGGAAGGCAGCACGACTGCGATGACCAGCGGAGTGGGCGCCTGCGTTGCAGGGTTGAGAGCCGCCGCGACTTCACGGTTCAAATCGCGCAGCATGCCCAGGCCGCTCAGCAGGACTCCCACCAGCCCAACGATTGCCAGGATTTCCACAGCCAGCAGGATAGCGTCCATCACACGGCGTCGTCGTGAGGCTGGCGCCTGGCGGCGGTCGCCGGTCTCTTCAGGTGTTTCTACGACCGGCGAAGCGGCTGCGGCTTCAGCGAGCTCCGGGGCGACGACGCGGCCCGTGCGACGAAAATGATCGAGACGTTCGCGCCGTGCGCCGCGTCGTTTTTCGATCAACAGGCGGCGCAATTCTTCAACTGACAGGTCTTCCGGCGCTTTACGTCTGGGCATCGCACGGGCGATTATACCGCGCTAACCTGGAGAAGATTGCGCCGCGAGCTGCCAGGTTCGCGAAGAAAAAAGCGAACAAGGGATTTTGTACTCTTTGGGCACATGGCGGTTCGGAAAAATCAAACGTATAATCGCCTCATGTCCGCGTACAAGTTCTTTCATCCGATGGAGGTCCGTTACGGCGACCTCGACGCGCAAGGCCATCTCAATAATGCCAAGTACCTGACCTTTTTTGAGCAGGCGCGGGTCGAATATTTCACGGAGTTGGGCCTGTTTACAAAGGATCAATCATTCGAGGATATCGGAGTAGTCATTGCCGATATCCACATTAAGTATGAAGCCCCGGTTTTCCTGGGTGCGCAGGTCAAAGTCGGCGTGCGCACGGTGAAGATTGGCAATAAATCAATGGCTCTTGATCAATGCATTGTCGACCAGACAACCAATGAAGTCTATGCGAGCGGGACTGTGATCCTTGTGGGCTATGATTATCGAAGTCGAAAAACGATCCCCGTTCCAGATCTGTGGCGGGATAAAACGACGAAATATGAGGCTGCCTGATAAACTCGTCTCAATAGGCGCGCGAGCGCCGCGATATTTCTCCTAACCCTCCTGTCCTTTGAGTGGTACTCACCGCAAGACCCCGCCCTAAATGGCAGTTGGATCATGATCCATGTTCTTCGATGCCCTCCTTCCGCCAGTTCCTCCAAATGACATTCCGGGAATAGCCCGGTCTGGCGAGGCGCTCGGTTTCGATGCCTTATGGACTTCCGAAACTCAGCACGATCCGTTTCTGCCATGTACGCTGATTGCGGAGCATACGAAGAACTTGCGATTCGGCACCGCGATCGCCGTCTCGTTCGCCCGTTCGCCCGCCAATCTGGCTTACACCGCGTGGGATTTAGCGGCGCAATCCGGCGGGCGTTTCATTCTAGGCCTCGGCACACAGGTCAAGTCGCATATCGAACGGCGCTTTGGCCTCGCCTGGCCCGAGTCGGTGAGGGGCAAACTGCGCGAGCAAATCCTGGCCATTCGCGCTCTTTGGGACTGCTGGCAGAACGGCACGAAGCTCAATTTCCGGGGCGAATACTACAAGCTGACCCTGATGTCGCCTTTCTTCAATCCGGGGCCGATTGAGAAGCCGGATATTCCCATATATATCGCCGGGGTAAATCCCGGCCTGGCGAAGCTTGCAGGCGAAATCTGCGAGGGCTTCCACGTGCATCCGTTTCACAGCCCGCGTTATTTGCGCGAGGTTCTGGCGCCAGCCATTGAAGAAGGAGCGAGAGCAGCAGGCAGAGGCAGGACGGACATTGCCGTCACGGTGACCGCCTTTGCTGCGACTTCCACCGAGGAAGAGGACTTTGCCCGCTCTCAAATTGCCTTCTATGCCTCGACCCCGTCCTATCGCCCGGTGATGTCTTTGTATGGGTGGGAGGATGTTGCCGGGAAATTGTCGGCGCACGCTGCACGCGGCGAATGGGCGGAAATGCCCGCTTTAGTAAGCGATGAAATGTTGCATGAGTTCTGTCTTGTGGCGGACGAAGGCGATCTGGCGTCCGCGCTCAAAGAACGATACGATGGGATCGCGGACCGCCTGGCCTTGTATAAGCCATTCATTCCGCGGGAGCGGGACAAGTTTTGGAAGAAGCTTGTTCAAAGCAGCCTTTCCGGCGGAGGCGTTCATGGCTGAAAATCATCTTGAACAGTTGGTTGGCGAGTTCTACGAATACCGAGGATATTTCGTTAGGAAGAATGTGTTGGTCGGAAAACGTGAAAAAGGCGGCTACGAATGTGAATTAGATGTTGTGGCATTCCATCCCGGTAAAAGGCAGCTTGTTCATCTTGAGCCCTCTCTGGATGCCGACAGTTGGAAAGTCCGCGAGGAGAGATTTCTGAAGAAATTTACAGCCGGCCGGAAATACATCCCATCTTTATTTGACGGCTTTGATTTACCTGACAGCCTTGATCAGATTGCTGTCTTTCTTTTTGGCGGCAGGAACCACCACACGATTGGAGGAGGAAGAATAATTCTTATCGATGAACTAATGGAGGAGATTCTTTTGGAAATCAAAGATAAACCTCTTGTTTCTCAAGCTATACCCGAGCATTTTCCTCTCCTTCGAACTTTACAGTATGCAGTCGAATATCGAAAGGTATTCGCAAAGGTTCTGAATCAATGAGAATTTCCCTGAGTACATACTGGATGGCATGATGACAACTTTTGATTGGATTGTGGCAGCGATTATCATCACCAGCCTATGCTATCTCGTTTTTGTGTTGACCCTTGCAGGTTGGATTTCCTCACTTCGGAAGGGGCAAGCGGTCTCGATCCTGCCTGAACGAGGGGGGCACAAATGGCCAGCGTGGGTTCAAATTGCGACGACAATCCTGGCGCTCGCGATCTGTGTAGCGTTCTTTTACTACCTTTGGATTCCTCTATTTGCGCTAAACGGGAGTCAGTATTACCTTCCCAAAACATTGGGCTTCCTCATGTATCTTGGGGGCCTGGTCTTTGTTTTATGGGCGCGTGACACACTCGGCAGGAACTGGGGAGTCAGCACGAACATGCAGGTCAAGTTGTTGGACGATCATCAGCTAATCCAAAGCGGACCCTACGCTTTCGTGCGGCACCCGATGTATTTTGGATGGTGGGCCTGCCTATTGGGCCTCACTTTGCTATATCCCGTCTGGGCGGTTTTATTGATGCTGGTCTTCTCGATTATTTCGTTTGCCGGACGCGCTCGCAGAGAAGAGTCTGCGCTGAAGCAGCGTTTTGGTCAATCCTGGGCTGAATACAGGCATCGTACCAAATTCCTTATCCCCTTCATATATTAGGAGAGTCATGCATTTCACCGATTACCAACAAAAAGCCAAACAAACCGCCAAATATCCCGTGATCGGACACGGTGTCATCTATCCTACTCTGGGCCTGACAAACGAAGCCGGCGAGGTATCGGGCAAGATCAAAAAAATATTCCGCGATAAAGGGGGTGTGATCAGCATGGAAGATCGTCAAGCGCTCAAAGCTGAGCTGGGCGACGTGCTCTGGTACCTAACTCAAGTGGCATCGGAGTTGGATCTATCCCTGGAAGAGATTGCCGAACATAATATTGCCAAACTCCTCGATCGTCAGAGGCGCGGCAAGATTTCAAGGCGAAGGGGACAATCGATAAGGTCCTTCAAGAACCAAAAGAACCGAATTCAAATGGAATCGCGTAAGAAACGTGTGATTGGCGAATCACGAAAATCGGTGCGCGCTTGGATTGAATCTCACAAGCGTAAGGAAATTCTAATCTTTTTCCTACACAGACTTCCCTTGCTTTTTGGTACAATCTTTACCGACCCAATCCGATTATTTTGGGTCGAGGAGTGACAGACACATGGCTGGTATGGAACGCTTTACCCAGCGCGCACGACGGGTCCTTAGTTTGGCTCATCAGGAAGCCGAACGCAGCCGTCAGAACAGTATTGGTACCGAGCACTTGCTTCTCGGTCTGATGGAGGAAGAGGGTGGTGTTGCAGGCAGAGTGCTGCGCGAATTGGGGCTGGAATCAAGCCGCGTACGCGAGATCATCGAACGTGTCAGCGTGGAGAGCCGGCACGAAGATATGAAGATCGAGCTCGCACCCGATACACAACAAGTCCTTGAATACGCCGTGGACGAGGCTCGCCGCCTCGGCCATCATTACATTGGCACCGAGCACATCCTGCTCGGCCTTGTGCGCGTGGATGGCACGGCCATGGAAGTCCTGCGCCGCCTCGGCGTGACCGCGGATCAGATTCGCCGCCAGACTCGCCGGGTGTTGAATGAAACCGCCTCATCGCCTGCTCCCGCAGGCTCGCCCGCAGCCCGCGCGCACGCCCGCAACCGGACCGAAGACCCCGCTGGTAGATCAGCTGGCAGCCGACTTGACGACCATGGCCGAGGAGAAGAAACTCGATCCCGTCATTGGCCGCCAGATGGAAATCGAGCGCGTCATTCAGATCCTGGCGCGGCGCACAAAGAACAACCCTGCCCTGATCGGCGAACCGGGCGTCGGCAAGACGGCCATCGTCGAAGGCCTTGCGCAGCGTATCGTCGAAGGCGATGTGCCCGCGCCGCTGATGAATAAGCGCGTCCTGCAGCTTGACGTTGGCTCACTGGTGGCCGGCACCATGTACCGCGGCCAGTTTGAAGAACGGCTCAAGCGGGTGATCGATGAACTGAAACAATCCGGCGCGATCCTATTTATCGATGAAGTCCACATGCTGGTCGGCGCGGGAGCCGCAGGCTCATCCGTGGACGCGGCCAACATTCTCAAGCCTGCCCTGTCGCGCGGCGAGCTTCAGGTGATCGGCGCCACGACCCTGGATGAATATCGCAAGCACATCGAATCCGATGCTGCGCTGGAGCGCCGCTTCCAGCCGGTTCAGGTGGATGAACCCTCGGAGGCAGAGACCATCGAAATTCTGAAAGGTGTCCGCTCCGCCTATGAAGAGCATCATCATCTGGTGATTTCGGATGAGGCTCTGGATGCGGCCGCTCATTTATCATCGAGATACGTAACCGAGCGCTTCCTGCCCGACAAAGCCATTGACCTGATTGACGAGTTCGGCTTCGCGCGTGCGCATGTACAAGAGTCCCGCCGCCAAACAGGCCAAGGATCTGTACAGCCAATTGCGCGAGGCACGCCAGAACCGCGCCCTTGCACAGGAAGAGGGCAACGGCGAAGATATCAAGGAATGGGAGGAGCGCGAAATGGACCTGGGCGAACAGATCGAGCGCCTGCGCTCCGGCTGGGATCGCGCCAACAGTCCGGTCGTTTCCGCCGATGACATCGCCGAGGTCGTCTCCATGTGGACCGGCGTGCCGCTCATGCAGCTGGCGGAAGCCGAATCGCAGCGCCTGCTCAAGATGGAAGACGAATTGCGCAAGTCCATCATCGGCCAGGAAGATGCGATCATTGCCATCTCGCGCGCCGTCCGCCGCGCCCGCGCCGGCTTGAAGGACCCCAAGCGGCCGATTGGCTCGTTCATTTTCCTCGGTCCCACCGGCGTCGGCAAGACCGAGTTGACCAAGACCCTGGCCAAGTTCATGTTCGGCAGCGAAGATGCCGCCATCCAGCTCGATATGTCCGAGTTCATGGAGCGCCATACGGCTTCACGGCTGGTGGGCGCGCCTCCCGGCTACATTGGATACGAAGATGCCGGCCAGCTTACCGAAGCGCTGCGCCGCCGACCCTATTCGATCGTGGTGTTTGACGAAGTCGAGAAGGCGCATCCCGAAGTGCATAACATGCTGCTCCAGATCATGGAGGAAGGACACCTCGCCGATGCCAAGGGCCACAAGGTGGATTTCCGCAATGCCATCATCGTGATGACCTCGAACATCGGCGCCGACATGATCAAGAATCAAACCGCTCGGCTTCAAGCTGAAGCGTGATGAGGTGTCGGAGGAAAAGGTTTCCTACGATGAAATGCGCAAGAAACTCAGCGAATTGCTCAAGCGTGCCTTCCGGCCCGAATTCATCAACCGGCTCGACAGCGTGATCATCTTCCGATCGCTCAACAAGGACGATATCGAGAAGATCGTATCGCTCGAGCTGGACAAGGTCGCGGAGCGCCTCAAGGAACATAAGCTGACGCTGACGGCCACGCCCGCGGCGCTCTCTGCCCTGGCGGAGCAGGGCTACGACGCCGAGTTCGGTGCAAGGCCGCTGCGCCGGGTTATCCAGCAAAAAGTCGAAGACCCCTTATCGGACCGCGTGCTCGCAGGCGAGTTCACCGACGGCGACTTCGTCGAGGTGGACGTCACGCCGGATGGCGACGTCGAACTGAAACGGGCGGCCGCGGCTGTCCCCGAGCCGGAACCCAGTTTATAACTTCAATCAAACTCACGGAAAAGAACTTGCGGGCGGAGGCGCCCGCAAGTTCTTTTCAAACTGTCATCTTCTCTTAATAATATCCTGCCTTGCGGCGGCATCTATGCAGCGAACGGGCCGCAATCTTTAGAGAAAAGGAGAATTCATCATGAAGGAAAACTTACAAACTGCAACACTGGCCGGGGGTTGCTTTTGGTGTCTCGAAGCCGTTTTTGATGAGCTGAAGGGCGTGGAGTCTGTCGAATCCGGCTATTCGGGCGGCACGCTGGAAAACCCGAGCTATCGCGAAGTCTGCACCGGCACGACCGGTCATGCGGAGAGCGGTGCAGGTGAAGTTCGATCCATCGGCCATCAGCTATCGCGATCTGCTCAACGTATTTTTCGGCATACACGATCCGACCACGCTGAATCGGCAGGGCGCCGATGTGGGCACGCAGTATCGTTCGGCCATCTTCTATCATGATGATGCAGCAGAAGACAACTGCGGAGCAGCTGATCAAGGATTTGAACGGTCAACACATCTGGAACAAACCCATTGTTACGGAAGTGACGAAATTCGACAAGTTCTATGTGGCCGAGGACTATCACCAGGAATACTTTGCCAATAACCCCTTCCAACCGTATTGCATGGCGGTTGTCGCGCCCAAGGTGGCGAAGTTCCGCAAGCATTTCCTGGAGTTGCTGAAGAAACCCCAGCCGGCGTAACGAAGAAAAAGCGCAGAGACATCTTCTGCGCTTTTTTGTTTTGGAAATGGCGGGATGCCCCGGCCTATATATGGAATAGCTCACCGAGCAGGCGTTGATGCGTCTTCATCATGCAGCGGTTCATCACTACCCTCAAGCCGGCTTTCTCCGCCTGTGACGCTGCCTCTTCGTTGATTACTTCCTCCTGCATCCAGACGATTTTTGCGCCGATCTTTATCGCCTGCTCCACGACGGGTGGGACGTCCTCGGGCTTTCGAAATACCTGCACCACGTCTATCTTTTGTGGAACCGATGGCCAGATCAGGGTAGGCTTTCCGGCCCATGAATTTCAGCCGCAGTCGGGTTTACCGGGATCATTTCGTACCCGTGTTCCAACAGGTAGTGAAAGATCCCGTAGCTGGGTTTCTGTTCATTGGAAGAGACTCCCACGCTGGCAACTGTCCTTATTGTCTTGAGAATCTGCTTGAGTTCGCGATCGTCTTCGATGGTCATGGTCTCCTCGGGCTAGCGCGGCAGTTGAATGGGTAACGTTATCTGAAAACAAGTACTGCCCGGCTCTGAATCCAGGCGTATCCGGCCATAGTGATTGTTGATTATGGTGTAGGCGATGTGCAGCCCCAGGCCCGTGCCCGACCCCGGAGGCTTTGTCGTGAAGAACGGCTCGAAGATCCTCTGCTGGATCTCGGCCGGTATGCCGGGGCCGGTGTCTTGAATCTCCACAACCACACTATTGTCTTTGGCGTAGGTGCGCAGCTTGAGTTCGCCTTTGCCTTCCATGGCATAGATGGCATTGTCAATGATGTTGGTCCAGACCTGATTCAGCTCGCTTCCATACGTCTCGATGCGAGGCAGGCCCGTGGCATACTCTCGCGTGACGTGGATGCCGGGGCCGAGCTTATGCCGCAGAATTACAAGAGTATTATCCAGACCCTCATGGATATCCACCTCTTGAATAGGCGACTGGTCGAGATAGGAGTAGGCCTTGACCGCCTTCACGATCTCCGAAACCCGTTCTGTCCCGATGCTGACCTCCGCCAGCAGGGAGTAAACCGTAAGGCCGCCTGCAAGCCATTTCAAGACCGCCACTAACAGGGGAGGCTCGAAGGTCTCCTGCAGGCCGGTCATCCGCGGGATATCCCAGCCGGCTGTAACGAAAGAAGGCGCAAGCTCCCACGGGTTTGGAACCCCGTGTTCATCCAGCCAGGTCTGCATTTCGTTTTCGCGATCGCTCTGGGTTAACGGATCCAGCCCCGAAGTCGGGACTTGCTGCGCTTCAATCTTTGTCTTCAAAGCACCGGCCGCCGCAGCCTGTGCTTCAGTCATATTCATCCGCTCGAGCTCGCTCGTGGCCGTGCTCAACAGCGCCAGGGCCGATCGCAGCTGCCCGGCGCTTCTTCGCACGGCCGCGGCCGGATTGTTAAGCTCGTGAGCCAGGCCGGCGGAGAGCGTACCCAGCGCCGCCATTTTTTCGGTTTGCCTGAGGAGGGCTTCATTCTGTCGAAGCCGCTTGCTGACCGTCTGGAGTATCGCTAGGCTTGCCGTTGGACTGTGTGCCAGCAGTTGCTGAAAGGTATCGCCGCTGATTTCTAATACCTGGCTGTCGCGGATGGCGCGCACCGTCGCGGTTCGCGGCGCCTGGTCCAGAAGCGCCATCTCACCGAACACTTCGCCCGCCTCGCGCACGGCGATCACGATGTTTTGAACATCCGATTTCTTTACGACCTCGAATTCGCCATCCACGACAATGTAGGCCGCGTTACCTGGCTGACCTTCCTCGATCAATTTCGCTCCATTTTGCAGGTTGAGCGGTTTGGCCTGGGAGGACAGCCAGTCGAGGTCGGCCTCCGAAAGGTTGGCAAACAGCGGGAGGCGGCGAAGAAATTCCTTGCTCATTGGGTCTTGAGATAGGACTCTATGGCGGCGATGGCAATCCCGCCTTCGCCGGTTGCAGAAGCCACGCGGTGGTTGGTACCCAGGCGCACATCGCCGGCTGCGAAGATGCCGGGCACGCTTGTTTCCAGCATGAAGGGATCACGTTCCAGCGGCCACTCTTTTGGCAGCTTTCCATCGCGGAGCAAATCGCGGCCGGTCAGGATGAAGCCCTTGGCGTCCAGCATTACCAGATTTTTCACTATGTCGGTTTGCGGCACGGCGCCGATGAAGACGAACATCGCCGCGCCGGGGATGGTGTTCTTTTCGTTGGTTTTGCGATTGAGGACGACGATCTCCTGAATCTGGCCCGGTTTTCCGTGAATTTCCTGGATTTCGACGTTGTACAAGCGTTCGATCTTCGGGTTGGCCGCTTCGGCGTCGAGAAGATATTGCGAAGTTCCGTCCTGCGCCGAACGTCGAATGAGCACAGTCACTTTGCTGGCAAAGCGGCTGAGAAACAACGCACCCTGTCCCGCGGAATTCGCGCCGCCGACGACAAACACGGGCTGATCCTTATAGTAAGCCGCTTCCGTGTAGGCCGCGCCGTAGTAGACGCCTGCACCGGTGAATTCCTCGATTGCCGGCAGTTCCAGCTTTCTGAAGGCTGCACCCGTGGCGATCAGGATGGCCTTGCTCAGGATTTCCGTGCCGCTGGAGAGCGTGATCACCCGATACATGTCCTGCAATCGTATCCCGGCTACAAATTGCGTTGAAATGATTTCTGCGCCAAAGCGCTTTGCCTGCGTCACGGCGCGCCGCGTCAAGTCCATTCCGGAAAGGCCCGCGGGAAACCCGAGATAATTCTCTATCTTGGGACTGTTCCCCGCCTGCCCGCCAGGCACCTGCTTTTCGATCACCAGGCATTTCAATCCATTCGAGGCTCCATACACTGCCGCGGATAAGCCGGCAGGCCCGGCGCCGATGATCACCACATCGTAGAACGGCAGGGTGGCCTTCGTCTGTATTCCGGCTTTCTCGGCCAGCGCCTGGATATCAGGCTCCACCAGCACGCTGCCATCCGGAAAGAAGAGGATTGGCAGCCGGAGTGAGCCGTTAGACTGCGCCTCCACCATTGCACGGGCCTTCGAATCCGAGTCGACGTCCAGCCATTGATAGGCAATCTGGTGCCTGGCCAGAAAATCCTTGACGTCATGCGATTTTGGTGACCACAATGCGCCCGCGACGCGGATCCCGTCGAACGGCATCTTCACGCTGGACCGCCAGTCTTCCAGCAGATCCTGCAGGACCGGATATAAATTATCCTCGGGAGGGTCCCACGGTTTTAGCAGGTAGTAGTCCAATTGGAGCTTGTTGATGGATGCGATCGCGGCTTCCGTGTCAGCATACGCGGTTAATAGGACGCGCTTCGCCTCGGGGAAGACCTCGCGCGCTCGCGCCAGGAAATCCAGCCCGGTCATTTGAGGCATGCGCTGATCGGTAAGAAACAAAGCCACCATCTCATTTCGCTGCCGGAGCTTGTTGATAAAATCAATGGCGGCCTGCCCTGAATTGGCCTTCACAATGCGATAGTCACGCGCAAACTTCGGGCGTAAATCCCTCTCCACCGCGTTTAGCACAGCCTGATCGTCATCGATCACCATGATTACTGGATTTGGCATCTCGCTTTTTCCTCCGAGGAGAACGCTTGGTCATTCTCTTTCCGCACAACCAATAGTCAACCGGCCTTATTTCCGCCGTCATGGAGTGCTCTAACGCCAAAAACTTACAATCTTTCTCTTTTTTGTCGGCGCTAGTATAGCATACGGATGGTCATCCTTCAAAAGGTATAATGTCCCAGTCTGCGTCAATGTTTGCCTTCATTGTGAAAGGCAGTTCTAGTGGCCGATCGGCATTTCTCAAAAGTTGATTCTCCGACATTCCTGGTGCGAGACGTGCCCATCTATGGAGACGCCATTCTGGCTCCCATGGACGGTTATTCGGATTGGCCGTTTCGTTCAGTCTGCCGGGCGCTGGGCTCAGCCATGAGCTATACCGAGTTCGTCAAGGTGGAGTACATCCTGCACAGCCCCAGGCACACGCGTGCAAAACTGCACTTTGAAGACGAGGAACGCCCGGTCGTTTTTCAGATTTATGGTGATGACCCCGACCAGATTTTGAAGGCGGCCCTGATCGTACAGGACATGGGGCCGGACATCATCGATATCAACATGGGCTGCCCGGCCAAAAGCGTTGCCGCCCGGGGCGCAGGTGTCGGTTTGATGCGAACGCCGTTGAAGGTCGCGCACCTGTTCCGCAGCTTGAGTTCCAGCCTGAAGGTGCCCGTCACGGGAAAGATCCGCCTTGGTTGGGAAGATCGCCGCACGTATAAACTGATCGCACGCATTGTGGAGGAAAACGGCGGCTCACTCATTGCCATACATGGCCGCACAAAGGAACAAAACTACGGCGGCCAGGCCGATTGGGATGCCATTGCGGAAGTACGAAGCGCTGTCCATATTCCTGTCATCGGGAACGGCGATGTGAAAAATGTGGCGGATATTGCCCGAATGAAAGCGCACACGGGCTGCCAGGCCGTCATGGTGGGCCGCGCGGCAATTTCCAATCCTTGGATTTTTGCCGGCCTCGACCGCGAGCAGGTTTCGCCGGGACAAGTTCACGAGATCGTTGCGCAACATCTGGAGCGCAATATTCGGTTTTATGGGCAGGAAGACGGCCAACGCCTCTTCAGAAAGCACGCCGTACAGTACTTGCTGCTTAGGACGCTTTCACGTGAAGATCGCAAGGAAATACTTCGCCAGAGGCCGGCTCCAGAATTCCTGGCTCTCCTGAATCAGGTCTACACTCCCGCTTAGACGTTCGAACAATTCAGATACAGGTTGCGAGCGGATATTTCGGATTAACAGAACAAAAATTCTGTTATACTGTGCCCACACACAGTGTGGGAAGAACACCCGGAAAAGAAGGTGGTCGGGCGCTCTTCCCCGGGCTTTTCTTTTGCCATGAGCAGCGTGTTATTCCAATGATCGTGGCAATTCCGTATAACTCCTTGATTGCGGACCGGTCAGTACGTAGGCCGATAGCGATTGCAATCGAAAGTTCATCCCCGTTCAGATCCGGTAAATTGACATGCCCAAAACTCACACCCGCTACGTCTGCCAGAATTGTGGACGCGTCTCCGCCAGCTACATGGGGAAATGCCCGCAGTGCGGCGAATTCAACAGCATGATCGAGGAAGTTGTCCACGACGAGCCGATCACCAAAGGCCCATCTGCCGTGCGCGGGCTGACCGGGCGCTCACAGCCGCGGCCCATCGGCGAGGTCAGCGGCGATGAGGAAGATCGCATCGCCCTTCCCATGGTTGAGTTTGCGCGCGTCCTGGGCGGCGGGATCGTGCCCGGCTCGATTGTGCTGGTGGGCGGCGATCCCGGAATCGGCAAGTCCACGCTGCTGCTTCAGATGGCGATGGAGATGGCGGGACGCCAGCGCGTGCTTTATGTTAGCGGCGAAGAGTTTGAACGGCAGATCAAGATGCGCGCCTCCCGCATAACGGTGGATGGAAAGGCGGGGCATACCGCTCAAGGATCCAGCGCATCGAAAGGCCCGGTTTTTCCGTTTAGCCCGAACCTCCTGCTTGTTACCGAAACCAATCTCGAGATCATTCTTAACCACGTCAATGAAGTCAAGCCGGATCTGTTGATCGTAGACTCCATTCAGACAACCTACCTGTCACAGCTGGATTCTTCGGCCGGTTCGGTGTCGCAGGTGCGCGAGTGCGCTTCGCAGTTGCGTGAACTTGCGAAATCCAGCGGCGTATCGGTCTTCATGATCGGGCATGTCACCAAGGAAGGCGCTATCGCCGGCCCGCGCGTGCTGGAGCATATCGTGGATACCGTTCTGTATCTTGAGGGGGATCGATTCCAGGCTTATCGGTTGTTGCGTTCGGTCAAGAACCGCTTCGGAGCCACCTCCGAAGTCGGTGTATTTGAAATGCGCGAGCGCGGACTGACCGAAGTAACCAATCCGTCCGAGGCCTTCCTGGCGGAACGTATGATCAACGCAGCCGGCTCTGCCATCGCGGTGACGATGGAAGGCACCCGGCCCATTCTGGTTGAAATCCAGGGGCTGACCTCTCCGACCCAGTTTGGAAATGCGCGTCGCACGCCGAATGGCGTGGACTTCAACCGCCTTCTGCTGATCGCTGCCGTGCTGACTCGGCGTGTCGGCCTGAAGCTCGGCGAACAGGACGTCTTCGTAAACGTAGTAGGGGGGATACAAATCGACGAACCTGCCGCCGATCTAGCGATTGCGGCGGCCATTACTTCTTCATGGAAAGACATTCCAATCCGGGCAGAAGCTGTGCTGATCGGTGAGATCGGGCTGGCTGGTGAGCTTCGCATGCCCGGCCAAATGCAGGCCCGTCTGCGCGAAGCCTCCAAGCTCGGCTTCAAGAGTGCCATTGTCCCCAAGGCGGTCCGCCCGGCCCAGGGCTGGCCCAAAGACATGGAGATTTTCGAGGCCCGCTCCATCCAGCAAGCCCTGGAGGCCGCGTTTGTGGGGCAAAATGAAAAGTCTGCAGGCCGAAAGGTTGCCTAGGCGGATGAGGGTCGGATTTTCCGGCAGCGGGGTTTCGTTCCTGATCTCCCCATTTCGCAAATCGGGCTAGCCGCATCGGAAAATCGGAGTAAAAGGTCATATTTCCTCTGTGACCTCTATCACTTGATGTCTGGCGGCCTCCAACATAAAATCACTATTACAGACAAGTATTATCGGTTTTTTGGAAGGTCGACCTTTTCCTTGGGAGAGGAAGGACATCATGCAAATAACCCGTCAGGCCGATTATGCAGTTCGTGCGGTTTTATACCTCGCCCGTTTGGGCGAAAACGAGCGCGCCGCCACCAGCACCGTTGCAGAGGAACAGCGCATCCCGCCTTCATTTTTGGCCAAGATCATCTCACAATTGTCCATAGCGGGGCTCTTGCACACCTCGCGCGGAGCGCGCGGCGGCGTAACGTTGGCCCGCGACGCAAAGGATATTACTCTGCTTGAGGTCATCGAGGCCATTGATGGGCCTATCCAGTTGAACGAATGCGTCGGCGAAGACCGCCAGTGCACATTCGATGAGGATTGTCCGCTGCGTCCTGTATGGTGTGAGGCGCAGGAAATGCTGGTGAAGCGCCTGAAAGGCACCAACTTTGCCTATCTGCTGGAACGAAGCAAAGTTCCGGCATAGCCCATCGATCTGAGAATCCAGGCCTCTCGACTATAATAGTCGAGAGGCCTTTTTTCTTTCAAAAGGAGCAATAGGATGTCTGGTCCACGCACCGTCCGCGCGCCGCGCGGCACGCAACTCACCTGCAAGTCATGGCTCACTGAAGCCCCGTACCGGATGATCCAGAATAATCTCGATCCTGAAGTGGCGGAGCGTCCGGACGATCTGGTCGTCTATGGCGGACGCGGCCAGGCAGCCCGTTCATGGGAGGCCTTCGATGCGATCCTCGAATCGCTCAAGGAGCTGGAAGAGGATGAGACCTTGCTGGTTCAATCCGGCAAGCCCGTGGTCGTTTTCAAGACCCATGCTGACGCACCGCGGGTGCTCATTGCCAATTCCAACCTGGTCCCACATTGGGCTACCTGGGAGCATTTCGACGAGCTGGCTAAAAAAGGCCTCATCATGTACGGCCAAATGACGGCCGGCTCATGGATCTACATTGGCACGCAGGGTATTTTGCAAGGCACCTACGAGACTTTTGGCGCGCTGGCGAAACTCCGCGGCTGGAACTCGTTGAAAGGCAGGTTTGTTCTGACCGCCGGTCTCGGGGGCATGGGCGGCGCTCAGCCGCTGGCCATCACGATGAACGAAGGCGTGGGGTTGATCGTCGAAGTAGATAAGGACCGTGCCGAACGGCGACGCTCAATTGGCTACGTCGATACGGTGGTGGATGATATTGAAGAGGCCATGACACTTGTTGAAGAGAACAAGGCCGCCGGCAAGCCTTTTTCCATTGGGCTGATCGGCAATGCCTCCGATATTTATCAAGAGCTTGTATTGCGCGGCGTGACTCCGGATGTCGTGACAGATCAAACCTCTGCGCATGAGGCGCTCATGTACGTGCCTTCCGGGCTTTCCGTGGCCGCGGCCAACGAATTGCGAAAATCCGACCCAGAAAAGTACAAGAAAATGGCGATGGCCTCCATGGCGAAACATGTGCAGGCGATGCTCGAATTCCAGCGCCATGGCGCGGAAGTCTTTGACTATGGAAATAACCTGCGCCAGCAGGCCTATGACTACGGTGTGACCGATGCATTCGAGTTTCCGGGTTTCGTGCCGGCCTACATTCGCCCGTTGTTCTGTGAGGGCAAGGGCCCGTTCCGCTGGGTGGCGCTTTCCGGCGACCCCGAAGATATTTATCGTACGGATGAGGCCATCATGGAACTATTCCCTCAGGATGCTCATCTGCATCGCTGGTTGAAGATGGCGAAGGAGAAAGTCCCATTCCAGGGTTTGCCGGCCCGCATCTGTTGGCTGGGATACGGCGAGCGCGCCAAAGCCGGCCTCAAGTTCAATGAATTGGTCGCAAAAGGCATCGTGAAAGCGCCGATTGTGATTGGGCGTGACCACCTCGACTCGGGCTCTGTCGCCAGTCCCAACCGTGAGACCGAGGCTATGAAAGACGGTTCGGATGCGATCTCCGATTGGCCCATCCTCAATGCGCTGATCAATGCCGTGGGCGGCGCGACCTGGGTCTCGTTCCATCATGGTGGCGGGGTGGGAATTGGTTACAGCCAGCACGCCGGCCAGGTGATCGTAGCCGATGGAACGCCCGAAGCCGCCAAAAGACTGGAACGCGTGCTTACGACCGATCCGGGCCTGGGCGTAGTGCGGCATGCAGATGCTGGCTATCCGGAGGCCATCGCCGCCGCGCGCCGCCACGGACTCAAAATGCCAATGCTGGGAAAATAGTCTTGCGCGCAGGTCTGGGCCTAATCCTGAAGAAGCGACAAAAAGCGATTGGCATAGCCCTGGTTGGCCTGACGGCGATGACCCTGGCCTGCTCCAGCCTGCCTTTTCTGGCATCCTCCTCAACCGATCAAGCTGTTGCGGAGCTTTCCCGCTGCGCCGCGAATCCCTCCTCGCTGTGTTTGGTCTCGTTTGGGCTGGATGACAACAACAGGATGCTTGTCAGTTTCTTTGTTCCCGCTGGCTCACCTCCGGGTTACTATCTCCAGATTCAAAATGGGGATGTCAGCGCGCTCTATCCGTGCCAGATCCTCAAGGATTTTCCGACCACCATGGTTTGCACTGGCGATCCAATAGCCCTGGGAAGTTCCATTCGTATCCGGGTTTATGCCGCCAAGGGGAGTGCTCTGCTGACGGAAGGTGTATTCGTTGTTTCCGCCGTTGGTCTCTCCACGCCGCTCGTTGTTACCGCCGCACCAGGCTCAACCGAGGCCCCTTTCAGCGCCTCCGCTACCCCCACGTATGTGTTCATTCCCGCCCCAATTCCGACGACGACTGTGCCTGCGCCGGTCCCCGGCGGCTCCTACCCGAATCCGTAGAGCTCTTCCCGCGATAAATGAAGCTTGTTCTCGATAGCTGGACTGTCCTGTCCAAAGATGGAGGGACCGTCTTCGCGCTCCTGATTTGCGTGGTCTGGGGCTGTTGCATGATCGCGCCGCTGATGAAGCTCGTGACCGTAAGTCCGCTCAGCGTTCCTCAGTATTTTGCGCTCGCGCTCGGCGGGTGGGTTGTGCCAGTATTTGTCGCTTCGCTCCTGGTCTTTGTCCTGGGCGCCCTGTTCAATTTGCGCCCCAATCCCTTATTCTTGATCCTGGTGCTCGGTGTGAGTGCCGGCCTGGCGGTGTGGAAAACCAGGCCTGCAAAGATAAATGCCACTTGGGGGCGCACCTTATCATTCTTGATCCTGGTCGCCATTTCTCTATTATTGTTGTTTCTGCGTTTGGCGTTCATCGAGCAGACGCCGCTGCCAATGTATTTCGATTCCGCACAGCATTATGAGATCATCCAGAATCTAATGGCAGATTACCGGCAGGCGTACGCCGCCCATGCGTTCATGTGGCCGGTTCCTGCTTACTATCATCTGGGTTATCACCTGGTGATCGCCGTCATGGCGGTTATGTCCGGGATAAGTGTGGGACACCTCATGCTGGTTTTCGGCCAAATTGTCCTGGTGGTTGCACCGATTCCCTTGTTTTTGATCGTTCGAGGCGAGACGCAGTCCGACCTGGCGGGGTTCTTTGCGGTTGTGCTGGCAGCCTTCGGCTGGTATATGCCTGCGAATGCCGTAAACTGGGGCAAGTATCCCGCGTTGCTCAGCCTGTTGACCATACAGTTTTCGTTGAGTGTTGCATACCTTGCGGTGCGTTCCAACTTAACACGACGAGATTTGATTGGGCTTCCTGGCATTGCCCTGCTTGGGATAACGATTTCCCTTCTGATACACACCCGCTCGATCATTGTCATGTCCATAGTCTTTGGAGCCTGGACCTTGGCGGGCATGTGGGAGCGTCAGCCTCGACGATTTCACTTGATGCTCCTGATTTTGGTCGTGGCACTCCTGGCAGTTGAAACCGTCCTGGTCGCCAGGAATCCCATCCTGAACGCGTTGTTGGATCCTTACTTTCGCAACGGTATCCTGATTACCGGTCTCACTGGAGTGTTGGCAGTGATCGCCCTTCAGAAATACTCGCGGCTTGCCTTCGCCTCGTTGCTGACGATGGTGTTCCTGTTGTCCGCCATGTTCATCCCTGTACCTGGTGATCCGTATTTCACTTTTCTCGACCGGCCGTTGGTGGAAATGCTCATGTTTGTTCCCCTTGCCCTTCTGGGCGGATTGGGATGTGCCGGGCTGATCGGGCATTTGCACAATCAGTCAAAAATGCTGCAGGCCTTCGGCGTCGCGTTGGTCGCGCTGGCAATTGGGGTACATGCACTGTTTGCCTATAGCTTCTATCCTTCCGACTGCTGCTCATTGGTGAAAAGCGACGACCTGGTGGCGTTGAATTGGCTGGACCGCAACCTGCCGTCCAGTTCGAACATCTTGATTTCATCAGGGGAAATGTTGTTGACCACGTCACTCCCTGCTGTGCAGAATGCGGGCAGTGATGCGGGTGTTTGGATCACACCTTTAACGGGAAGACCGACGTTTAGCCTGCCATATTATGTGGACTTTGGCAGTCCTGCCACGCTCGCCGCCATCTGTCAGCACAGCGCAAACGAAATCTACATTGGCGGCACTGGCCAGAGCTTCAATGCCACATCTTTGGACCAAAAACCCGCATGGTATCGACTAATCCTGTTTCTGCCGAGGGCAAGAGTTTATCAAGTTCTGGGCTGCATGCGCTGAGGCAGCACTTGGTCAGGAACGACCTTGGGGCAATTCATGCCTTGTGGGTGTAAGTCGAATGACATGCACGGCGACAATCGCAGCCGCAATCCAAATGGACTATTGCCTTTCCCGACCCGAGGCGCTACCATTCAACTTACAAGGAGAGAATGCATGCGCACTCGTCGAATTGTGCTTACCTTGATCGCGGGCGGATTGCTGCTGGCCTGCAACTTGCCGCTTGCGGCCCCGACTATTCAACCGTCTACGGCTCCTTCTAACGGCAGCAGCCCTTTGACTGCCGCCACGGCATTGCCGCCAACACCTACCGTTCCCCCTCCCGCCTCACCCACGGCGACGGCCATCCCAACCCCCACTGTTCCCCAGGTTACACCCTTATCCGTTAACGACAACTGTCGCTCCGGCCCCGACGTTAGTTATGATTCGGTTGGCGCCCTGATGTTTGGCGCGATTGCCCAGGTCGCGGGCCGGAACGATAATTCGTCGTGGTGGTATATCCACGATCCCTCAAATTCAGGAGGATTCTGCTGGGTGGCGGCAAGCGTGGTGGCCATCTCCGGCCCGCTGGCGGGAATTCCGGTTGTCGCGCCTCCGGCAGCCACCGTAACCAAAGTCACGGTGGACGTATCGTTGCCTTCCACGGTGTTCTGCGGCGGGCCTAACGCGGTTGAATTCAGCGGCTCAATTACAACCAATGGTCCAATGAAGGTCGATTTCCAATGGGAAACGGGCGGCGACAAATCCAATCCTCCGGTAACCGACACGCTGACATTTAAGGCTGCCGGCACGAAAGATGCTCCGAGTCCCGGTGCTTATCCCGTGGATTGCGGTCATTACACGATCACATTGCACGTGACCAGCCCGAACGACATATCGGCCACAAAGAACTACAAAGTGGCGGAATGAACTCAGGGTAGGGAAGAAGAGAGCGGACGACGTCCGCTCTCTTCTTGTATCGCTGCCAGGATCTTCTCGCGTCCATTCGGGAATTATTCACGGCCAATTTGTCCCGGCAGGCTCACGGATGCAGGCTCATCATCAGATCTCGGCCGGGGCGCAGCACGAAAACTGCCTGCGGCTGAACCTCGATCCCGGGCATCAGGCGCAACTCGAACTGCTGGGCCATGCAGGCGATGACAAGACAGGCTTCCATCAGGCCAAAATTGTTGCCTATACATTGACGCGGACCCGCACCGAATGGAATATAGGCAAACTTGTGTCGGCCTGCCGACTTCTCAGGAGTGAATCGCTCCGGGTCGAAGACATCGGGCTTATCCCAGAAATCGGGGTGCCGGTGGAGGCTGTAGATGCAGATCGCAATAACCGTATTCGGTGCAACGTAGTAGCCGCCGATTTCATCTTCACCAAGGGCGCGCCGGCCCAATGTCCAGGCTGGCGGGAACATCCGCAAACTTTCGTTCAGGACCCTGTGAGTATACGGCAGGTGGTCGAGGTCCGCATAGCGAGGGCGGCGATGGCCCAGAGTTGTGCGCACCTCGTTGCGCAGGCGTTCGAGCGCCGCAGGATTCTGCGATAACAGGTACCACGTCCAGGTGAGCGCGCTGGCAGTCGTATCGTAGCCCGCCAGCATCAGGGTCAGGATTTGGCTCCGCAGCTGGTCGTCGTCCATACCGGCGCCCGTATTTTCGTCGCGGGCCTGGATCAGGGAACTCAGCAGGTCGCCTCCATCCTTGAGATCCGCTTTGCGCCGCTGGATGATGTGATCAACCACCTCATTCAATCGTCCCGCAGAGTTGACGAGATGCGGATTGCTCGGCTTTTCGAGATAGCTTAATCCGTCCGTGACCAACTCGCCGACCTCGCGTACCTCGTCCCCCAAGTCCACGCCGAACAGGGCCCTGGTGGTCACAGTCAGCGTAAGGGCGCCCATTTCACGCGACAGATCTACCGGCTTTCCTTCGGTATAGAGAACCTGCCAGCGATCCAGCATGAGGCTCGCAGCCTCCGTGATCATCTCGTCCAGCTTTTCGAGCCGGGTGTGATGGAAGGCCGGCTGCATCATGCGGCGCTGCTGGCGCCATGTCTCTCCTTCAGATGTCAGCAGCCCCTCTCCTACCACTTTGGTGAAAAGTAGATTCGAAGAAGTCGCCTTATCGTAATTGTGATTGTTCTCCAGGAGCACGTGACGAACAAAGTCAGGGTGGTTGATCAGATAGGCTGGCTCCGGCGCGGGCCGATAACACACAATATCGCCGAACTGCGACGCCGCCGTGTGGAAAAAACCGAGCGGATTACGCACCAGTTGGCGGAGATTGCCGCTGGGCGGCGAAGGAGGAAGTCGCCGGGCAGGCGCTGAAGTCCCGGAGGAAGCATCCATATCAGGATTGGTCATTCGGTTTCCAAACGATGCAAGTATTCCAAGGCCTCTAAATCAGACAAGGTCCGTCAAGTATACAGGCGAAGATTCGAAAACGCAACAGCGAACGCGAAAGGCGAGCCGAGCTTCCGGACCGGACAAGAGTAGAATCACGGCGATGATTGCTCAGTGGACTCTCCTGCAGGGCGTCCTGGTCGAGGGCTACCACGTTGCATCGGGCCCCTCGAAAGATTACCCTTACGGCGCCCTGGACCGTCAGAAGCCTCTTTTCAAGGCGCGCGGGCTTGACCTTGACGCCTGCTTCAACGGAACCTTGAACATCGATATTCACCCCTTCGCGTTCAAGCTCATCAAACCCGAATATACGTTTCGTCACATCGAGTGGACGGATTTACACCCGCCCGAGGATTTCTCATTTTGTCGTTGCGCCGTCACGTACCAGGGCAACAAGTATGAAGGCTGGGTGTACTACCCGCATCCGGAAACGAAACGGCGCAATTATCAAAACCCATCCTTACTTGAAGTAATCGCGCCTCCAATCCCTGGGATAAACTACGGCGATACGATTGGGGTACAGGTAAACCCCGAGAGAATAGAGATCGACGAACCAAAACAGCCGTAGCGGAGCACTCCCTCGGGAACAGTCGAGGCGTCTTGGCCTTGCCGAAGACGACAGCCGGAAACTCATCTGTTGCCGCCAGCATCGGCGAGAATCCTGATTACCACGTTTTCGGTATAATAGTCGCTGGATTCAGGCCAATTTATGGGGAAAATCTCTATTCCGGCGGGGGACCAATCCGGCATTCTTGTGGCACGGTCTGTTGGAAGTTGGGTAAGCAAGTCCTGTTTGTATCGTTATGTTTATATTGGACTCCGGCTTTTGGCCGACAAGGAATTGTCCGACTCAATTGTGTGATTTATGAACAACGCCAAACCACATGTTCACTTTGGAGATTTGGCCCGACGCACGGCAGTGCGGCTTTCATTGTCGCTATCTCTGACGCTGGCTTTTGTAGTAATAGAGGCAGCCGCGGGCCTGTTTGCAAACAGCCTGGCACTGCTGACCGACGCGGCACACAATCTGACGGATGTGTTTGCGCTCGGTTTGAGCTGGTATGCCGTGCGCTTGACCACACAACCTTCCAATTCGCAAAAGACCTACGGTTATCACCGGGCGGGCATCCTGGCCGCTCTGGCGAACTCTACCACCCTGGTGTTAATTTCACTTGGCGTATTCTATGAAGCCTGGCAACGTTTCAAGGCGCCGCCCGAGATCAATTCCCTCGTGTTGATTTCCGTTGGGCTGGCCGCCGTCATCGTGAACTTTGTTACTGCCCTGCTCGTGCGGCGGGGCAGTGAGCAGGATCTCAACCTGCGTTCGGTTTTCGTGCACCTTATGGGAGATGTGGCTGCCACCGGCGGCGCCGTGATCGCAGGCATCATCATCTATTTCACCCGGGCCAATTGGCTTGATCCGCTCATCAGCGTGCTGATCGGCCTGCTTATACTCTACAATGCCTGGAGCATATTGCGCGAGACCGTGGAAATCCTCCTGGAGTCCACACCGCGGGATGTTGATATGCAAGCGATGGTGGCCGATATCCGCCGGATCAACGGTGTGCTCGGTGTGCATGATCTGCATGTATGGAGCCTGACGAGGAATCTGCGGACAATGTCCGCTCATATTTTGACGGAAGACATTCCCATTAGCGAGGGCGCGGAGATTCAGAGCGAGGTGAGCGAACTTGTCAATCACCGTTACCATGTGGCACATGCCACGCTGCAATTGGAGTGTGTCGACTGCGAGCCGGATGCCTTGTACTGCGATATTAATGGAGTGAGCCACGAGAAGCCGGAATCAAGCGTGAATGCAGATCCAGGGGAATAATGCGGAATTTTCGTCGCGAGCCATTTCCCAAATTGCGCCGGTGCCTCATCTTATCTGCGAAGGAGAATAGAAAATGAAATGGATCACCCGTTCTCATGTGCATGTTGACCGTGTGGCCTGCCCGTGGCTGATTACGCGCTTCATCGATAGCGAAGCAGAGTTCCTATTCGTGCCTGCCAGCCAGCTGGAGAAAGTTATCAAAGAGACGGGAGCGATCCCCTTCGATGCACCCGGCGTGGAACTTGGACATGGCCCGGATGGTCGCTGTTCATTTGAGTCCATCATACTCAAGTACGGTTTGAAAGAGCCTGGCCTGCTGCGCCTGGCGAAGATTATTCACGCAGCCGATGTGGAAGCCGATATTGACAAAGACCCGATCGGTCGCGGGCTGGAGGCAATTGCCGCCGGTTACAGCCTGCGCTTTCCGGAGGATGTAGAAAACCTGGAACACCAGTTTGAGGTCTACGATGGACTTTATGCGTGGTGCAGACTCGAGGTTGCCAGAGAAAAGAAGTAGGGCCAACTCATCCGCAGGTTAGCGTAAAGTGCGCAAGCTTCCCTGAGTCGCCTGCGATACTTGATCTTCAGAATCCAGGGCCGTCAAACTTATGCATCCAGCGCATCGCTCCGACATCACATTGCTCTTTGCCACGCGCATTATCCGCTTGTTCTGCTACGGCTTCCTCTCCGTAGTCCTGGCTTTGTATCTTATCCAGGTCGGGCTTGACGAACGGCAGGTGGGCGTCCTCTTCACTTTAACGCTCGCAGGCGATGCCGGCATAACGCTATGGCTGACCACATCGGCAGATCGTTTTGGACGCAAGCGCACGCTTGTCCTCGGCGCGCTGCTGATGCTTGGCGCCGGCGTTGTGTTCATCCTCAGCCGAAATGCCATCGAACTAATGGCCGCCGCCATTATTGGCGTCATCAGTCCGAGCGGGAATGAAATTGGCCCATTCCTTTCGGTTGAGCAGGCTTCGTTATCACACTTGCTGCCCGATGAAAAGCGCACCGGCGTCTTCGCCTGGTATAACCTGGTCGGGTCATTTGCCACCGCCATCGGCGCGTTGTCTGGCGGTTGGCTGGCTCAACTTCTCCAAACGCGAGGGTTCTCCCCCCTGGATTCGTATCGCGTCGTCCTGGCTGGATACGCGCTGGGCGGCCTGGTTATCGGCGTCCTATTCCTGTCGCTTACGCGGGATGTCGAGGTGGATTGGTCGCTTCAAACCGAATCCGTCCAACGCGTGCTGGGTCTGCATAAATCGCGCAATGTGGTTGTCAAGCTCAGCGGACTGTTTTCCCTGGATGCGTTCGCCGGCGGCCTCATCGTGCAGTCCATGATCGCCTATTGGTTCAATATCAAGTTTGGTGTGGGGGCCGGCGTCATCGGCTCGATCTTCTTTGGTGCGAACGTATTGGCAGGCGTGTCCGCTTTGCTGGCGATAAGGATCGCCAGAAAAATCGGCCTCATCAATACGATGGTTTTCACGCACGTGCCATCCAACATCCTGCTTATCCTGGTGCCGTTGATGCCGACGTTGCCGCTGGCCATCGCAGCCCTGCTGCTGCGCTTTAGCATTTCGCAAATGGACGTGCCCACGCGTCAATCGTATACAATAGCGGTGGTTTCGCCCGATGAACGCTCGGCGGCATCGGGCGTGACAAGCATTGCACGTTCTGTTGGCGCGGCCCTTTCGCCCACCCTTACGGGAATATTTCTGTCTGTGCCTGCGCTCCTCAGCCTGCCCTTTTTCCTGGCAGGCGGGCTAAAACTTGTCTACGATGGGCTGCTATACAGTAGTTTTCGCTCGACAAAACCGCCGGAGGAGAGCTAGACGTCTATTTCATGGCAGGGACGCGCGGGATTTCTTTCATGGAGGCCTCGCAATGCTTGGTGATAGGGGAAGGCGGCTCCGCGAAAGACGGCGGACCCATGGTCGCAATTACGATAGAAGATGAACTGGCTTGAAGTCTCCCTGACCGTGAACGGCGAACTGGCGGAAGCCGTCGCCGATGTGTTGGCGCGCTTCGCCCCGAACGGCGTGATGACCGAGCAGGGCGTGAAATTCGTGAACGATGAAGATGAGGGCACTGCGACGGGTCCCATCACAGTCCGGGCGTATTTGCCGGTCGATGCGCACATCGAAGAGTCACGAAGGAGGCTCGAAGAGTCCCTGTTTTACCTTGGGTCGATACAGCCACTCCCGGCACCGGTCTTTACCGCCATTCCCGACCGGAACTGGATGGAAGCCTGGAAGGAGCATTACAGGCCGATCCCGATTGGCAGGCGATTGATTATCGTCCCGGCCTGGCTGGATACACCGGTCGAGGATCGGATTGCAATCAAGATCGATCCTGGCATGGCCTTTGGGACGGGGACGCATCCTACCACTCAACTATGCTTGCAGCTGATGGAAACAATATTGGGTGAGCGAGACTCGGGGGTCCAGCCCCGGAAGGCCTCAGGCGATTCCCGGACAACGGATACGGAATTTCAAGCACCGGATGACGATTTGCGCGTTATTGACATCGGCTGTGGATCGGGAATCCTGTCCATCGGGGCATTGAAGCTGGGGGCGAAGTCGGTCTTGGGCGTAGATATTGATCCCGAGGCGATAAAGAATTCACGCGAGAATGCGGCTACGAATGGCATCGGCGTAGAACTGGTTTTGGGAGTCGGCTCGGTGAAAGAAATTCTGGGCGGCAAGTTTGCGTTTCGGAGGGCGCACTTGGTTCTGGCAAATATCCTGGCGCCCGTGATTGTCCGTCTCTTCGATGCGGGCCTGGCGGACCTGGTCGAAGCGGATGGCAACTTGGTGTTGAGCGGTATTCTGCAGGAGCAAGCAGAAGGCGTGGTCGCGGCGGCGGCGGCAAATAACATGCAGCTGGTTGCACGGGAGCAGATGGGGGATTGGGTGGCGTTGGAACTGCGGCGATGAGGACCATGGCAGTATTCCACCGCGGGCTGCGCGGCGTGAGTGATATCCTCGGCCAGCCTATTCCCGATTTCGGCATGACTCCACGGTATTTGCAGCCAATTGTGCTATGATTTGGCAAGCATGGATCGACGGCGCCTGCTCCTCTACCTGCTTCTCAACGTATTTGTTTCGGCTTGTGTAACCTCCGCCATCCTATATTGGTACGACCGCAACTATCGGGCCGTAACTCTGCCTCAAGTCTCCGTATCCACGGCCTCGTTAAACTCAACGGGTGCAGCGCCGGCCGCGACGCTCCAGCAAGGCGAGGTACAGATCGTCAGCGTGATCGGTGCGGGCACTCTGAATGTCGAGGCGGTGGTGGTTAAGTACAACGGGGAAGGCCAGCTGGATCTGACAGGCTGGCATCTCAAAGATGCCAACGGCAATAGTTATACTTTCCCGCCGTTTAAACTCTTCAAGAACGGCGCCGTGCAGGTGCATACGGCCAGCGGAACAGACACCGCCATTGACCTCTATTGGGGCCAACACCAGGCCGTCTGGCAATCAGGCGAGGCGGTGCTGTTGACAAACCCACAAGGTCAGGCGCAGGATAGTTATCCGGTGCCGTGAGTGATCTCCGAAATATCGGACTTAAAAGCTATGTCTCAGGCGCTCTATCGAAAATATCGACCTAAAGGTTGGGCCGAAGTCGTCGGGCAGGAACACGTGGTCCAGACGCTTAGGAACGCGATTGCAGCCGACCGCGTGGGGCATGCCTATCTCTTTGCCGGACCGCGCGGCACAGGCAAGACCACGCTGGCACGGCTTTTGGCGAAGGCAGTGAATTGTCTGGCTGAGGAGCGTAAAAATAGACCCTGCAACACATGTGAGAACTGCCGGGCCGTCAATGAGAACCGCTTTCTGGACTTGATCGAGCTTGATGCAGCATCCAATACAGGCGTAGAGGACGTGCGTGATCTCCGCGACAAGATCAACTTCTCTCCATCCCAGGGCAAGTTCAAGGTCTATATTATTGACGAAGTCCACATGCTGTCGACTGCGGCTTTCAATGCGCTGTTAAAGACGCTGGAGGAACCGCCGCCGCATGCCATTTTTGTTTTGGCTACCACTGAAATACACAAGATTCCCGCCACAGTGCTTTCGCGTTGCCAACGACACGAGTTTCGCCGTGTACCTTTGGATGAGATAGTTGGCAATCTCAAGCATATCGTCAATACCGAGGGTCTCAAAGCAGATGAGCAGGCACTCGTGCTCATCGCCCGCCAGGCGACCGGATCGATTCGGGATGCTCAATCCCTGCTCGACCAGCTCTCTTCCATGGACACCCGCATTACGCTGCAACTGACGGAGACTTTGCTCGGAGCCGCAACGAGTGAAACTGTCCTTCAGCTCATCGATTCGTTTCAAGAGCGGCAGGCAGGGCACGGCCTGGAGATCGTCCACCGTGCTCTCGATTCAGGGACTGATTCCCGTGCGCTGGCCCGACAGATCGTGGAATACTTCCGCGGCGTGATGTTGATCCAACTGGGCAACGGAGACCAGGTCGAGACCACCAAAGAGATCAAAGAGCGGATGGCGGCCCATGCCAGGTTCTTCTCAACAGCCGACGTATTGCGGATGATGAAAGCCTTCAATGGCGCTGCCGTCGATACCCGCGGCGGATGGCAGCCGTCACTGTCCCTTGAACTGGCGGTGGCGGAATCGTTCGAGTTTCCGTTGGCTCCTTCGGTCTCAAAATCCGATTCTTCAGGCAACCCCGGTGCGGGGACAAGGGGCACTCCGGAAAGAGTTGGCAAAGCGAATGCTCCTCTAAGTCAGAACGCCGGAACCCAAGCCACGGAAGGACCGAAAGCAAGCCAAAGTCAGGCTGCCGAGGCAAGCGCGGAACGGGCCGGAAAACAAACCGCGATAAGTCCGGTCGAAATCGCAAAGGCCTGGAAGGATATCCGCGCCGTCCTGCGTCCGGAGCATCCTGGCGTCGAAGCCCTACTTAATTCCTGCAAGCCCATGGACGTGCGTGGCGACCAGTTGATCCTGGGATTTCAATCTGAGACGGTACGCGCCTTAATGGACAAACCGGAGAATCTCGAAGTGACCCGCAAGGCCATTGCCGATGTGCTGGGTCTGACGCTGACGATCAAATGCGTGGTGACAAACGCCAAAGGGAAACTGCCGCCTAATGTATCGCAGGATGGCATGGTAGCCGCCGCCCTCAACCATGGCGGCGAGATTGTGGATGTGCAGGATTAGTGAGGCGCGGTAAATTGGGACCTGGTAGACTGGGGCATGCGGGCCTTCAAAGCTTTCACGAATATCGAATAACGAATTCCGGTTGATGAGGTATTTATGGCCAAAGGATTCAATCGTCCGGCCGGCGGGGCAGGAGGCAGTCAGGGCGGCATGATGCAGCAAATCCAACGGCTGCAGCAGCAATTGTCAGAAGCCCAGGCTAAACTTGCCGAGGAAACGGTCACGGCCACAGCCGGCGGTGGCGCGATCACGGTCACCATGACGGGCGACCAGAAATGTAAATCAGTGGAGATCTTGGCTGATCTACTAAAGGAAGCCGATGCTGAGATGCTTCAGGATCTGGTCCTTTCGGCGGTGAATCTGGCGCTGGATCAATCCCGCGAATTGGCGAGCCAAAGGCTGGGCCCGCTGACCGGCGGATTGCCATTCTGACTTTCGAACCTCTGGGCGTTTCAACGCTTTGACCAATGATCCTTCCAGAACCCATCCAGAAACTTATCAATGCATTCGAGCGTCTCCCGGGGATTGGGCCGAAATCGGCCTCCAGGCTGGCGTTCTATTTGCTGCGGGCTCCCGAGGATGTCTCGCAGGAGTTATCCGATGCAATGGATGGCCTGAAAGACAAGGTTGCATTTTGCGGGGAATGCTTCAATTTCACCGAGGCGGGCAGGTCTGTCTGCGAAGTGTGTGAAAGCCCGAAGCGTGACAGCGGGCTGATCTGCGTGGTCGAAGAGGCCCTGGATGTCCTGGCGCTGGAACGGATTGGCGCCTATAACGGAAAATATCATGTCTTGCATGGGGTGCTGTCTCCAATTGAAGGGATTGGTCCTGATGACCTCAAGGTCAAGCCATTGATCGAGCGCGTGGCCAAAGGCGATGTACGGGAGGTGATCCTTGCCACTAACCCAAGCATGGAGGGCGACGCGACGGCGTTGTATCTGCAACAGCAGCTTCGGCCCTACGGCGTTCAAGTGACGCGACTTGCGCGCGGCCTGCCTGTTGGCGGCGATCTGGAATACGCCGATCAAAATACCCTGTTGCGCGCGCTTTCAGGCCGGCAGGAGATGTAGCCAGGTTTTACGCACTTCTCAGGCCTTGGAGTGGCCATTGGTGGGCGGCGAATTGCCCGGCGGGCGCCGCCGCCGCTGGCAGCGTAGCGGTTTTTTAAGGTAAAATGCCTGAAAAACCATTGACAAAGGGCCCGAAAGGCGTATAATCACCGTTCGCTAGTGTAATTCAAAACGATCTCGTCCTCCCTGACAGATCATTGAAAACCGAGAAAAAGTCGCATGTCAGAGACACAAACCGCCAGGTTTGGCAGTCTGACGAGCCGATGCGCAAGAGGCATCGGTATTTTCGTCTGTAAGAGGACTTGACAGGCGAAGCAGTAGCAGAAGGACAGCACCTTAACAACTGAAAAGTGATAGGAAGCAACATGAACCTGTCAATCCAGTAAAATCCGTAAACTTTAACACTCGCAAGAGTGCGAATTTTGGCGGAGAGTTTGATCCTGGCTCAGGATGAACGCTGGCGGCGTGCCTAATACATGCAAGTCGAACGAGGTGCCTTTGTAGCAATACGAGGGTATCCTAGTGGCGAACGGGTGAGTAACGCGTTGGTGACCTACCCCGAAGTGTGGGATACCAGTTCGAAAGGACTGCTAATACCGCATGTGGTCATCGGATTTAGAAACCGATGTCTAAAGCAGCAATGCGCTTTGGGAGGGACCTGCGTCCCATCAGCTAGTTGGTAGGGTAACGGCCTACCAAGGCGACGACGGGTAGGGGACCTGAGAGGGTGACCCCCCACAATGGAACTGAAATACGGTCCATACACCTACGGGTGGCAGCAGTAGGGAATATTGCACAATGGACGAAAGTCTGATGCAGCAACGCCGCGTGCACGATGAAGGTCTTCGGATCGTAAAGTGCTTTTCTGGGAGATGAGAAAGGACAGTATCCCAGGAATAAGTCTCGGCTAACTACGTGCCAGCAGCCGCGGTAAAACGTAGGAGGCAAGCGTTATCCGGATTCACTGGGCGTAAAGCGTGTGCAGGCGGTTCGGTAAGTTGGGCGTGAAATCTCCCGGCTTAACTGGGAGAGGTCGTTCAATACTACCGGACTAGAGAACAGTAGAGGAAGATGGAATTCCCGGTGTAGTGGTGAAATGCGTAGATATCGGGAGGAACACCAGTGGCGAAGGCGATCTTCTGGACTGTTTCTGACGCTCATACACGAAAGCTAGGGTAGTAAACGGGATTAGAGACCCCGGTAATCCTAGCTGTAAACGATGTGAACTTGGCGTCGGTGGCTTAAACACTATCGGTGCCGAAGCAAACGCGATAAGTTCACCGCCTGGGGACTACGATCGCAAGATTAAAACTCAAAGGAATTGACGGGGGCCCGCACAAGCAGCGGAGCGTGTGGTTTAATTCGATGCTACACGAAGAACCTTACCTGGGCTTGACATGCAAGTGGTAGAGATCTGAAAGGTGACCGACCCGCAAGGGAGCTTGCACAGGTGTTGCATGGCTGTCGTCAGCTCGTGTCGTGAGATGTTCGGTTAAGTCCGCTAACGAGCGCAACCCTCGCTGTATGTTACATGTGTCATACGGGACCGCCGGTATTAAGCCGGAGGAAGGTGGGGACGACGTCAAGTCAGCATGGCCTTTATGTCCAGGGCTACACACACGCTACAATGGGCAGTACAATGGGTCGCTAAGCCGCGAGGTAGAGCCAATCCCCAAAGCTGTCCTCAGTTCAGATCGCAGGCTGCAACCCGCCTGCGTGAAGTCGGAGTTGCTAGTAAATGCGCGTCAGCTATAGCGCATTGAATACGTTCTCGGGCCTTGTACACACCGCCCGTCACGTCATGGGAGCTGGTAACACCTGAAGCCGGTAGTCTAACCGCAAGGAGGACGCCGTCGAAGGTGGTGCTGGTGACTGGGACGAAGTCGTAACAAGGTAGGAGTACCGGAAGGTGCGCCTGGATCACCTCCTTTCTAGAGTTTCCGAGCGCGATCCCACGACAGATCGTTGCTCTATTTTGCCCTTCGCGGTGTAGGGCGCTGGTTTGAATGGTAAGATGGCTTCCTATCACTTCTCAGTTGTCGAGGTGTCGGACCCTGGGCTTGTAGCTCAGCTGGTTAGAGCACAGTCCTGATAAGACTGGGGTCACAGGTTCGAATCCTGTCAAGCCCACTAACTAGGCAAGCCCTGGGGATGTAGCTCAGCGGGAGAGCAGCGCCTTTGCAAGGCGAAGGTCGCGGGTTCAAATCCCGCCATCTCCACTGAGTTTCTCGAGAGAGAATGGTAAGGCAAGAGCCTGCCACTTAGGAGTTAGAGAAGAGTTGTTGAACGGCACGCAGACATAAAGTTGACGAAAGCACCGCTCTTTGAATGGGTTGAAATCGCGACCCGGCGGTGTGTGCCGGGTCGCATTGTCTGTGAAAACAGAATAGGGTTGAAGGGTGACCGATGCCCTGGATGAAGATCAAGAGCATCGTTCACCGGTCAACGGTGAAATTGCACCTTAACAACTGAATAGCATTTGATGTAGGCCAAAATCGAAGTATTTCGAAAAGTATCAATTTCTCCGCATCACGTGGAGAAGCTACTAAGAGCTTACGGTGAATGCCTTGGCGCCAAGTGCCGATGAAGGACGTGGGACACTGCGATAAGCCTCGGGAAGCTGTGTACAAGCGTTGATCCGAGGATTTCCGAATGGGGAAACCCGCCCGAGCGAACCTCGAGCATCCTCTTACTGAACACATAGGTTTGAGGAAGGGCACCCAGGGAACTGAAACATCTAAGTACCTGGAGGAAAAGAGACCATTTCCCTAGTAGTGGCGAGCGAACGGGAAACAGCTCAAACCGCCTCTGCTTGCAGAGACGGGGTTGTAGGGTCTGGCACATGGGAGTCACAAAACAATCAGTTAGCGGAAAGGTGTGGGAAAGCCTGCCATAGAGGGTGATAGCCCCGTATGCGAAAGCTGATTGTCTCCCGCTGGATACCTGAGTACTACCGGGCACGCTAATCCGGTAGGAATCTGGGGAGTCCACTCTCCAAAGCTAAATACGCTTGGCGACCGATAGTGAACAAGTACCGTGAGGGAAAGGTGAAAAGTCCCCCTGTTAGGGGAGTGAAATAGAACCTGAAACCGTAAGCTTACAAGCAGTTGGAGGGCTAACAGCGGGTCGGTGTCCCTGTGAAAGCAGGTGACGCGCCGCTATGCCTGACAGCGTGCCTCTTGGAGAATGAGCCTGCGAGTTAATCTCAGTGGCAAGGTTAAGGGAGTGACACCCGAAGCCGTAGCGAAAGCGAGTCTGAATAGGGCGTACAGTCGCTGGGATTAGGCCCGAAACCGGGTGAGCTACCCATGGCCAGGGTGAAGCGAGTCTAACCACTCGTGGAGGCCCGAACTTACTAATGTTGCAAAATTAGAAGATGAGCTGTGGGTAGAGGTGATATGCCAAACGAACTCGGAGATAGCTGGTTCTCCCCGAAATAGCTTTAGGGCTAGCGTCATGCGTTTAGTACTGGAGGTACAGCACTGAATGGGCTAAGGGGCTTACAGCTTACTGAACCCAATCAAACTCGGAATGCCAGTACTCGAGAGCATGGCAGTCGGACTCCGGGAGATGAGTTTCGGGGTCGAAAGGGAAACAGCCCAGATCATCGGCTAAGGTCCTCAAATCTATGCTAAGTGGGAAACGAGGTGAGGTTACTGCAACAACCAGGAGGTTGGCTCAGAAGCAGCCACCCTTTAAAAAGTGCGTAACAGCTTACTGGTCTAGTGACCTTGCGCGGAAAACTTAACGGGGCTAAGCATAGTACCGAAGCCATGGGATGGCGCTTTTGCGCCATCGGTAGGGGAGCGTTCCGTCAGCACTGAAGGTCGATCGATAAGGGCGACTGGAGCAGACGGAAGTGAGAATGCAGGCATGAGTAGCGCACAAACACGTGAGAACCGTGTTCGCCGTAAATCTAAGGTTTCCGACGCCAGGTCATTCCGCGTCGGGTTAGTCGGGCACTTAGCCGAGGCCGAAAGGCGTAGGTGATGTACATCCGGTCAACATTCCGGAACCGCTTAAGAGTGCGATGGGAGGACGCAACGAGATAGGCCAGCCTGTTATTGGATTCAGGTGCGATCTATCAAGACGTTGAGACTGGTAGGTAAATCCGCCGGTTGAGTCGAGATAGGAGCGAGCCGTAAGGCATAAGTGGCTGAGTTTTGTTGCCGAGAAAAGTCTCTAAGCATAACTTTTGAGCGCCCGTACCGCAAACCGACACTGGTAGATGGGTAGAATATACCAAGGCGAACGGGAGAACCTTCGTTAAGGAATTAGGCAACATGACCCCGTAACTTCGGGAGAAGGGGTGCCCTCTGAGGTGCAAGCTTTGGAGGGCCGCAGTGAAATGGCTCTGGCGACTGGTTAACAAAACCACAGGTCTCTGCTAAGCCGTAAGGCGATGTATAGGGGCTGACGCGTGCCCAGTGCCGGAAGGTTAAAGGGAGAGGTTAGCCGCAAGGCGAAGCTTTGAACTGAAGCCCCGGTGAACGGCGGCCGTAACTATAACGGTCCTAAGGTAGCGAAATTCCTTGTCGGGTAAGTTCCGACCCGCACGAACCGCGTAACGATCAGAGCACTGTCTCGACGAAGGACCCGGTGAAATTGAAATGGCTGTGAAGATGCGGCCTACCCGCAGCAGGACAAAAAGACCCCGTGGAGCTTTACTGCAACTTGGCATTGCGTTTGGGTTTGATCTGTGTAGCATAGGTGGGAGGCTTTGAAGCTGGGGCGCTAGCCTCGGTGGAGCCATCAGTGAAATACCACCCTGATTACACTTAGACTCTAACCCCGTTCCGTAAACCGGGCGGGGAACCGTGCCAGGCAGGCAGTTTGACTGGGGCGGTCGCCTCCTAAAAGGTAACGGAGGCGCCCAAAGGTTCCCTCAGGTGGAATGGAAACCCACCACAGAGTGTAAAGGCATAAGGGAGCTTGACTGCAAGACCAACGCGTCGAGCAGAGACGAAAGTCGGGCTTAGTGATCCCACGATTCAGTGTGGAATGGTCGTGGCTTACCGGATAAAAGCTACCCCGGGGATAACAGGCTGGTGAAGTCCAAGAGTTCACATCGACGACTTCGCTCGGCACCTCGATGTCGGCTCATCGCATCCTGGGGCTGGACAAGGTCCCAAGGGTCGGGCTGTTCGCCCGTTAAAGCGGTACGCGAGCTGGGTTCAGACCGTCGTGAGACAGGTCGGTCTCTATCCGCTGTGGGCGCAAGGGATTTGAAGGGAGCTGCCTCTAGTACGAGAGGACCGAGGTGGACAGACCTCTAGTGTGTCAGTTGTCGCGCCAGCGGCATTGCTGAGTAGCCATGTCTGGCAGAGATAACCGCTGAAAGCATCTAAGTGGGAAACTCGCCCTAAGATTAGATCCCTGTATTCCCTTAAGGGAGTAAGACCGCAGGTAGACTACCTGCTATATAGGCAGTATGTGTAAGCATAGCAATATGTTGAGCTAAACTGTACTAATGGTCGAGGGCTTAATCCCGTGGTGCGGAGAACTTGATACTTTTCAACTACATCATTCGATATGCTATTCAGATCAACGTTGTGAAAACGTCCCTTGGTGATTTGTGCGACGTGGGTACACCCGGTCCCATCCCGAACCCGGTAGTTAAGCACGCCAGCGCCGATGGTACTTGGAGGGCGACCTCCCGGGAGAGTAGGTCATTGCCAAGGGGCTTTTCTTTTAACATTCGCTGGACACCTGTTCAGTCCTCATTTAATCGTGTATAATTGTTGGCGTTAGTTCGGCTGAGGGACTGCTGTCTCTCGCATTGACATTCGAGGAGTGTGAAGCGCCCATTTGATCGCAAGGTCATTTTTGCCCGTTTCGTTTCAAACACCACCCTCAGCCGTACGCGTTCGGTTGAGTTTTTTTTAGCCTACTCCACCCTGGAAAGGAGGTGAATCGTACATGGCATTAGTAGTTTTGCGTGGCGGAGAGTCTCAGGACTCCCTGCTCAAGCGCTTCCGCAAGAAGGTTGTCAAGAGCGGCGTGCTGAGCACGGTGCGCCGGAAGCGCTGGTACGTCTCCAAGAGTGAGCAGCGCCGCATGGAAAGAAAGAAAGCGATTCGCCGAATCAAGCGACGCTCCTTTACCAGGGAGACCGAGTAAGTTAACTGGAGGCATGTATGGCGAAAGAAGAAGATAAGATTCGGGCAGAAGGTGTCGTGGTCGAAGCCCTGCCGGGAACGCAGTTCCGAGTGCGGCTTGAGAACGGCCACGAAGTACTGGCCTATCTCTCGGGCAAAATGCGCAAGTATTACATCCGCATTCTGCTGGGAGACCGGGTCGCAGTGGAGATGTCGCCGTATGATCTGACGCGTGGCCGCATCACCTTCCGCCAGCGAAAGAATCAGCCCGCGCCCGTAGAACAAGCCTAACAGCCTCCTGCATTCTGCAATAATAGGAAGATTGAGCATGTAGAGACACCCAGCCGGGTGTCTCTTTTAATTCATTGATCCAGAGGAGCATTTGCCATGCCAATAAAGTTTGCTGTAATCGCCCTATGGGCAGAAGACCTGCCTGCGGCCGTTCATTTTTATCGGGATATACTGGGGCTTGAGTTCCTGTCCCATCACGCAGGCAGACCGCATTTTGTGGTCAATGATGTTTACCTGACCATTGTCGAGGGCAGGCCTGCGCCGGCCGAGCGGGCCCAGCCGCCGCGTTTTCCAATATTTGCGCTGTCGGTCGATGATCTGGATGCGATGGTGGCGCGGCTCGAAAAACTTCGTGTCGTCATGCCTTGGGGCGTCGAGAAGGATGGACATGCGCGCTGGGTCATGTTCCACGATCCTGCTGGAAACTTAATCGAATTGGTGCAGTTCGGGTAACGCCGCGTTGGGGGCCGAACGCAGAGACACGGTCAGGGTTAAAACTAACATGCGTGGCGCCGATCTTCCGGCCGCCACGCATGTCTTTTGCGGTATCCCTTCTTCACAGGCCTCTGAAAGAGGCTTTCGATCCTCTACTCCTTGCCGTCCCCTTGGCCATCTGCATCATAGTGCATGGCCGCCATCTGCTGATAAAGCGTCCAGCGTGATTTTGCATCCTGCTGTGCTTCCTGCATCAGCTTCTCGGCGCGGGCCTCATCCATCTTCGTCAGCATCTTATAGCGGGTCTCATTGTATGCATATTGCGAGACCGGGATGCTGGGTTCCTTGCTCTCGATGATCAGCGGATTCTTGCCCTTCTGCGCCAGGCGTGGATCGTAACGATACACCGGCCACACGCCCGCCTGCACCGCCAGCTTCTGTTGTTCCAGGCCGATCTCGTTGTCAATTCCCTGCTGTATACAGTGGGAATATGCAATGATGAGCGACGGGCCGTCATAGGCCTCGGCTTCAAGGAAGGACTTGAGCGTCTGCTGGTCGTTGTAGCCCATGGCCACCCGCGCCACGTAAACGTAACCATAGGCCATGGCGATCAGGCCCAGGTCTTTCTTCGGGAGGCCCTTGCCGCTCATGGCAAACCGGGCAACCGCACCGCGCGGGGTGGATTTGGACGCCTGTCCGCCGGTATTGGAATAAACCTCGGTATCCAGCACCAAAACGTTGACGTTTCGGCCTGAGGCCAGCACGTGATCCAAACCGCCATAGCCAATGTCGTAGGCCCAGCCGTCGCCGCCCATGATCCAGACCGATTTCTTCACGAGGCTGTCTGCCACGCTGATAAGGTCTTTGGCGCGCCTATCGCCCGAAGCGCCGAGCTTCTCCTTGAGTTCATCCACGCGGCCGCGCTGAGCCTGGATGCCGGCTTCGTTGGACTGATCGGCGGTCAGCAAACCGTTGACCAGATCCGGGCCGAGCAATTTGGCGATCTCTTCCACTTGTACAAGCTCGCGTGCGTATTCATTTTGCTTGTCGATCGTCAGGCGCATGCCCAAACCGAACTCAGCATTGTCTTCAAACAGCGAGTTTGACCAAGCCGGCCCTCGCCCGAAGGAGTCCACCGCCCACGGTGTGGTGGGCAGGTTGCCGCCGTAAATCGACGAGCAGCCTGTGGCATTCGCGACGATGGTGCGATCCCCGAATAGCTGGGAGACGAGCTTCACGTAAGGCGTTTCGCCGCAGCCTGAGCAGGCGCCGGAGAATTCAAACAAAGGACGGAGGAGCTGTGAGTTCTTTATCGTGGATGGATTGATCAACTTGCGATCCATATCGGGAATCTTCATGAAGAAGTCCCAATTCTTGTTCTCGCTCTCCCGCAGAGGCGGCTGGGGAGCCATGTTCAAGGATTTTCTTGTCGGATCCTTCTTGTCCTTGGCCGGGCAGACCTCCACGCACAGGGTGCAGCCCGTGCAATCCTCGGGCGAGACTTGTACTGTATAGGCCATGCCCTGCGAGAATTCCTTGAATTTCGATGGCATGTGCTTGAAAGTCGCCGGTGCTGCCTCCAGCAGCTTGTTGTCGAACACCTTTTGGCGGATGACTGCATGCGGGCAGACCATGACGCACTTGCCGCATTGTATGCAAAGGTCGGCTTCCCAAACCGGGATATCCAGCGAGATATTGCGCTTTTCCCACTGCGTGGTGCCGGTTGGGAAGGTGCCGTCCGCTGGCATGGCGCTCACAGGCACCTCGTCGCCGTCGAAGGCGAGCATCGGGCCAATCACGTTTCTGACGAAGTCGGGCGCTCCGGCCGGGACGACTGGGCGGCGCGTAATCTTCGATGTTGCCTTCGCCGGAACCTTGACCTCGAAAAGATTCTCGATGGTGGCGTCCACGGCGGCGAAGTTTTGCTTCACGACGGCTTCACCGCGCTTGCCGTAAGTTTTCTCGATGGCCTTCTTGATCTTGGCAATTGCCTGATCGCGCGGCAGGACGCCGCTGATGGCGAAGAAAGCGGTCTGCATGATGGTGTTCATGCGCCCGCCCATGCCGGTCTTGTCGGCTACGTCGTAACCGTTGATGACGTAGAACTTCAGCTTCTTTTCTACGATGCTCGTCTGGACTTCCACCGGCAGTTGATCCCAGATCTCATTGGGACCAAACAGGCTGTTGAGCAGGAAAACAGCGCCCGGCTTTGCATATTTCAGCATCTCGAACTTTTCCAGGAAGCTGAAGTTGTGGCAGGCCACAAAATTGGCCTGGTTGGCCTCGATCAAGTATGGGGCGTGGATAGGCTCGGGACCGAAGCGCAGGTGAGAGGTGGTAACTGTGCCGGATTTCTTCGAGTCGTAGACGAAGTACCCCTGTGCAAAGTTGTCGGTTTCCTCGCCGATGATTTTGATGGAATTTTTGTTGGCACCCACCGTACCGTCGGAGCCGAGGCCAAAGAACATGCAGCGCACGGTCTCCTCGGGTTCGATGGAGAAGGAAGCATCCACCTGGAGGCTGGTGTGTGAGACATCGTCGTTGATTCCGACCGTAAAGTGATTCTTAGGTTCGGGGTTCTTCAGTTCGTCGAAGACAGCCTTGAGCATGGCTGGCGTGACCTCTTTGGACGACAGGCCGTACCGCCCGCCGATCACCTTGACATCGGTTCTCTTGCCCTCGACGACGGCATTGACCACATCCAGGTACAGTGGCTCGCCGGCTGCGCCGGGCTCCTTCGTCCGATCCAGCACCGCCACTGACTTGACGGTCTTTGGCAGCGCGCTCATCAAATGTTCGTTAGAGAATGGCCGATAAAGCCGGACGCGTATTACGCCCACTTTCTCGCCCTTCGCGGCCAGGTATTTTGCAGTGGCCTCAGCGGTTTCCCCGCCGGAACCCATGAGGATCATGATGCGTTCCGCCTGGGGATGCCCGGAATAATCGAACAGATGATATTGGCGTTCGGTAATCTTGGCGAACTTGTCCATCGTTTCCTGCATGATGGCAGGCGTGGCTGCGTAGAACGGGTTGACCGTTTCACGCGCCTGGAAGTAAACATCCGGATTCTGCGCAGAACCGCGCAGGACCGGATGCTCGGGCGATAGGCCGCGCGCCCGATGAGCGCGGATCAGGTCTTCGTCCACCAGAGCCCGAAGCTCATCATCGGTCAAATGGAAGATCTTGGCGACCTCATGGCTGGTGCGGAAGCCGTCGAAGAAATGTACGAATGGAACGCGGGATTTCAGGCTGGCAACTTGTGCGATGGCTGCGAAGTCGTGCGCCTCCTGGACTGAGCCGGAGGAGATCAATCCAAAGCCCGTCTGGCGGACAGCCATCACATCTGAATGGTCGCCAAAGATCGAGAGAGCCTGCGCTGCAATCGAACGGGCCGCAACGTGGAATACCGTGCTGGTCAATTCGCCGGCGATCTTGTACATGTTGGGGATCATGAGCAGCAGGCCCTGAGAGGCAGTGAACGTTGTGGTCAGCGCGCCGGTCTGCAACGCGCCGTGTACTGCTCCGGCAGCGCCGCCCTCGGACTGCATCTCGATCACGGTCGGTATGGTTCCCCACAGGTTCTTCTTGCCTTTGGCGGACCATTCGTCTGCGAACTCGCCCATGTTGGACGAGGGCGTGATGGGGTAGATCGCAATTACCTCGTTTAAACGGTGAGCAACCGAGGCCGCAGCCTCGTTGCCGTCAATCGTGACGATCGGACGTTTCATTGTGTTAGGCTCCTTTGGAAACGGGCAGATGCCCGAAAATATCTCTCCAGTGTCTAGTTTATCCCCCCTAATAGCCGGGCGTTAGTTATTTATGGCACGAATCCACCTGCGGGTTGTCATATTTCGGACAAAAATTGGAGGAATTCCGCAAAGACCGGGAATTCCTCGGCAAACAAACAGTCGCGCCAGCGTCGGCTGCCTCCGTTGTCTCGTCTATCAATACTTTTCCAAATAATGCTTTGCGAGGAACAATGCTGCCAAAGACTTGGCATCCGGAACGTCGCCCTGTTCAGCCATTTCAAGTGCTTTCTTTACGGGGATGGTCTCGACCTGCAGAAATTCATCCTCATCGGCCTGCAACGGATTCCGGCTGAGGTCGGTGGCCAGGAACACCACCATAAACTCCGTTGAATAACCCGGTGCAAGGTAGAATTCGCCGATCTTTTCCAGCCGGCCCGCGGCCATGCCGGTCTCTTCGCGGATCTCACGCGCAGCGCAGATTTCGTGCGGTTCATCTCCGTCACGCGTTCCAGCGGGCAGTTCGAGCAGGTCGAGGCCGGCGGCGTGTCGATATTGGCGCACGAACAACAAATTGCCCTGCTCATCGATGGGCAGGATCACCACGGATCCCGTATGTTCAACAATGTCGTATTTAGTCTGGCGGCCGTCCGGAGTTTTCAAGGAGTCGCGGCGGATCTTGAACGCGCGACCTTGAAAAAGCGATTCGGATTTGATGAGTTCGAAAGTCATAATGATTTTCCTTTTCGCAGAGCCCGGAGGCATGGAAGAAAAAAACCCAGGCGGCTCGCCTGGGTTTGGAGGTGCAGGGCAGACTTGCTAAGGAATGGTCAGCTGTTGGCCTATCGTAAGCGTCGTTGAGAGCGGCAAATTATTGGCGGCAGCAATAGTCTCGGGGAAGATGTCCCCGTAGTAACATGCCACTCCATAGATGGTGGTGTCATTGTTGCCGGATACCGTATACGTATCGGGATGAGAATGCCAGGCACGAACACCAGGGAACGATCCGGTCTGAGGTATGGTCAGCGTCAGCCCGGGATACACCGTCTGGCTGTCGACGATATTGTTCATGGCCAGTACATCGTCAGGATTTAGATTGTAGCGCCGCGCAATGCAGAAAACAAATTCGCCCTGTTGCAGGGTATAGCTTGTCGGGCGGACGGAAGATACGGTCGGAATGACCACAGTGGAGTACGGGGTGGTTGTCGAACCGGGCATGACGGTCACCGGGGCCGGCGTCGTCACCGCCAGGGTAACCGGTGTTCCGACTGTTGGTGTTAGTGAGGGGCCTGTCACCGTGACTGGCGTCCCAAGCGTTGCCGTGCCGCTCGCCTCGGCCGTCTTGGCCATGGCGGTCTGAGTCCCAAGGTCAGCGACAATTTGCAGAGGATCCTGCCCGGATGGGAATGGGGAAACAAATAAACCAGTGGGGAGCAGGGTCGGCGTTGCCAAAGGTGCCTGTGAATACGTCTGCGTACAAGCTGAAGCCAGGATCGCTGCGAGCAGGAGCGCGCCAGCCAGCTGCACGTTAGGATTCTTTTTCATGACATCTCCTCTTCACATTCCTTAAATGAGGATGGTAGCATATACCCTTTAAAGCGTCAAGCCGCGAATGGGAATTATTGACCACAATGAAAGTCCCCAATCAGGCCGGTTGCCACGGACTTTGCGTTTGCCGGGCTGTCGGACTGCAATCGCGCCCACAGCACACACAAGGCTCGGTGGACTTTTGGCTCGCCGTTCCATGCCTGCCGGCTGAGTTGCTCGGCAGTCGGCAGATCTCCCGTGCGCGCATCGGCTTCAATGAAGGGCAGCCATTCAAATGCATCCTGTGGCCCAAATCCTTTCCGGCCAGCCTCCTGTCCCAACGCTGCGACAGTGTTCCAGGCGTGCGTCTGTCGAGCAAGTTCGGCCCGCTCGTAATAGTAGCACCAGGTATGTTCCGGCTCCTTAATGAAGGGCGGATCGGGTAAAACGCGCGGTGGAGCATTCGTGACGATGCGTGCCATATTGGAGAGTGGGATCGGTGCGATGAGTGATTCGGGAAACTTTGCATAAGCTTCCGCGTCTCCCAGGGCAGGATCGAACACCCGCAGGCACCCATTCGGCGGGACGTAGATCACGATGGCCTGAGAGGTATTGCCGTTGAAGTTCACGGTCCGATAGGGCAATTGCATCGACGTGCCCGGATTGAGATTAGGGAGGACCACGCCGCCCAAACGCTTTTCGCTATAAACCAACGCATACGGCAATTCCGGCGGATTGATATTTGCCGCATAAATCCAGTTTAATGGGGCGGTCATCGAGAGATCGGTTTCGTAATCCAGCGGCATCTGCTGAGTAATGATGGCCGTATTTGGCAGGAGCGCCGGTATGCGCCAGGCAAATTCCCAGTAGATTTGCTGCTGTCCCTCCCAATCCCTGCGGAAGATGTTGGCATTGAAGAATTGCTGCCCAACTCCTAGGGCGATCAGACCAGCGAAAACGTATGTTTTGGCCCGCGGGCTGCGGATCAAAAGCTCAATAATGCCTGCAACGAAAAGGCTCCCCCCCAACATCATTGAGATCATGAAGCGGTCATAGCTGGATTGAAGCGTCAGCGGAAGACCGGCCGCAAAGGATGGAATTCGGCCAAGCAGGATTCCGACAACGCCGAATATGAGCAGGGCCAGTCCGGGAGAGTTCGAATCAGCATTCTGAAGCTCGAGTCTTATCAGGTAAACAGCAGCGACCACAAAGACCATCAGAATCAGGGCCAGTGTGACAAGGCTCGTCGGCGTCGTCAGAGATTGGGCCGTCAGAATGATCACTTGTGTCCATACGTATAGCCCCGCCTTCCAGAGTGCGTCGCCAAAGACAACAAGTATGTCACGGAACGCAGGCGCGCCCTGGGTTGCGGTGACATCATAGGAAACGTACGCGCCGGACTTGTAGTAATAGATGAGCCAGATGGCGTCGCCCAGCCAGATCAGCAGATAGAACCACCAGTTTTTGAGTGTTCGTAGGAGGCGAGCCCGGAATCCCTGCGCCTCCCGGGATATGACCGTCCAGATGAATAGGAAGCGCAGCGGTTCCAGGCCGATGAAATACTCGGTGGGAAACAGGCCCGCGATGAAGAAAAGGATCGCAAAAAATGTGTTCAGGAAAAATGACTGCCATATGGAACCTCCCTGGCGTCGTTGCCCAAGAGACTGCACCCCGGTGTCGTCAACGGGTAGTATGCCGCTCAACAAAGACTTGCGAGCTCTCAGTGCGCGCCCGGTAAGGCCGATGGAGAGCAGATAAAATATGAAGGGTATCCATTCCTGGTTAATGTGTGTCAACGCCACCCATTGCTGGCTGTAACCGGGGAAGACCAGAAAGAGCAGAGAAATGCCCAGGACTGTTCGTTTGTGATTGGGCCAGATTTGATCCAGAGCGAACCAGGCTGAAAGCCCCGCCAGGAAACGAATCACAAGCGCAAAGATCTGCCAGAGCAGTGGGTTCGGAGGGATGAGGCTGGTCGTGAAAAAGAAGATCGGCCCAAGAAACGGACGAAAGCCGCGGAAGGCAGGGATAAATGCACCGGGGCCGAGAAACTTCGCGATCCATGCAAACGGCCAATCGTCCCAATAGAAGCCGGTCAGAGGCAATAGAAGCCCGTAGGCCAGAATGGTAACGATTCCAAATGTGACTGGCACACTTTTGGCATTGAACCGTACGGATCTCATGTGGACAATTATAAAAGGAAAGCCGCCAACAACGGCGGCTTTCTATGTTGATATTTGTTCGCTTCTTCCATTATCTGTGAGACAGACCGGTCAGCAAATATAATCCCTCCCCCGCGCCCGTTACCAACAAACCGTGCGTAATGACAAGCGCAACAACGAACAAGCCCGTTATTCCGCCTGCGCGTATCGGACGAGCCGCTGTAGCCAGGTTCATCATGGAGCGAATCGCACCTGTGATTCCGAGGGCCAGCCCGCCGAGCATGACGAGAATTCCCAGCACAATCAGAATTACCGCAGTAATGCGAGCAATAGTGGTCATGGAGTTATCTCCTTCTTTCTGTTGAAATCCTATCACTCGCAAATTATCGGTGGATGAGATGACTGTAAAATCCGTGTAAAAATGGCTGCGTGAATTATGCTAGAATAGGGCCCAACTTATCGGATTTGTATCTTCAGACTTCTTTTGGGTGTCCCCTTCTTCCTTCCGTTTCGACGGCAGCAAGAGGCGCACGAGCAGATCTCCGTACTTACAGGTTGATCCGCGGATGAATTGTTCCACGTGCAATACAGCCAATCCAGAGGGCGCCAAGTTCTGCATGAACTGTGGAGCACCTCTCAGCACGGGGAACGCGCGTGGGGGATCGAGGTCACAGTTCCTTCAACAATATCTCCCACCGGAGTTGGTTGCAAAACTGCAGGCTGCCCGGGCACGCGATGTCACCGCTGGCGAGCGGCGCGTAATAACCATGCTATTCTGCGATGTGAAGGGCTCGACTGCCGCCGCAGAAAAAGTGGACCCGGAAACATGGACTGACATCATGAACGGCGCGTTCGAGCGTATGATCGCGCCGATCTACAAATATGAAGGCACCGTCCCCAGGCTGATGGGGGATGCGATTTTAGCCTTCTTCGGCGCTCCCATTGCACACGAAGATGATCCGCAGCGAGCTGTCTTTGCCGGCTTGGAGATCCAGGACGGCCTTACCAGATATGCACGCGATATCAATAAAACCAGGGGTCTTGACTTTGGCGTGCGCGTCGGTATTAATACCGGCCTCGTAGTAGTCGGCGAGATTGGCTCGGACCTTCGAATGGAATATACGGCGATTGGCGACGCCATCAACCTGGCCGCCCGTATGGAGCAGACGGCTGCGCCGGGCACAGTCCAAATCACAAATGACACCTACAAACTCATCTCCCCGTTATTTGATTTTGAAGCGCTTGGCGAAATTGAGGTAAAAGGCAGGACCGCGCCCGTACAGGCGTACCGGGTACTTGGTAGAAAAAACGCACCCGGCCAGTTGCGAGGATTACAGGGATTGTCCTCACCGCTGGTCGGACGGGATGCGCAGTTGGCATTGATCCGTGAGCTGCTGGAACAACTGCACCGCGGCGCGGGGGCACTGGTCGCCATTACCGGTGAGGCCGGTCTGGGGAAATCCACGTTGGTGGCGGAAACCCAAAAGACTTTCCTGGGAACTGTCGGAGGGTCAGGCGTCGTACCGCCTGTGACCTGGCTAAAAGGCGAGGCGTTGTCTTATTCGCGCTCGATCAGCTACTTTCCGTGGCAGCAGGTCATCCGCCAGTCGATTGGGGCGAACGAGGGGGATTCGCCGTCAGACGTGCGTTCCAAACTAAAAGTCGCCTGTCATAGCTGCCAGCTGCCAGCGGAACATATGCCTTTTCTGCAGGCGATACTGGCTGTTGAAGATGAAGACTGCCTGAAAGCCGTTGCTGGCTATCAAGGCGAGGCGCTGGTTGCACAGATAACGGGGGCCTCCGGCGGATATCTTCGCGAATTGGCGCGGCGGAAGCCCCTTGCATTAGTGCTCGACGATTTGCATTGGGCGGATGAAGCCTCTCTAAATCTGCTGTTGAACATCGTTGAATTCTCGAGAAATCAACCGATCTTGTTTATCTGTATGCTGCGGCCCGATAAGGAGGCGCCCAGTTGGGAGGCCGTTCAAAAGATGGGGCGGAAGATCCCGGATCGCTTTCATGAAATCGTGCTTGAGCCCCTGCCTTCCGAACAAACGCGCCTTTTGTTGGGGAATTTGTTGGGTATGAAGGAATTGCCGGAGAAGATTCAGGATTTTATCGTGCAGAAAGCTGAAGGCAATCCCTTCTTCATTGAAGAGCTCATACGGTCTCTCATCGAAACAAAGCAGATCATCCGTGAAAACGGGCATTGGCATGTAGCGATGGGATTAAGTGGCGGTACCGCGATTGCCGTGCCGGATACGCTCAGGGGTGTTTTGAGCGCCCGCATTGATCGTTTACCGGAGCCGGCGCGTCATGTGCTGCAGATGGCAGCGGTCATCGGCCGCGTCTTTGACCTGCGCGTATTGGAACGGTTAACCAATGCCGATGACCTGTTCGCCCAAATCCTACAGCTGAAGCAGGCCGGCCTGGTCGAATCTGCGTCCAGACTCCCCTCGAATTTGTCTTCTCCACAGCCGTCTACGGATGAACCGCAAGAACAAATGTTTCGGCACGTTCTGATCCAGGAGGCAGCCTACGATTCCATTCTGTTGAAGAGACGCCCGAACCTTCATCGCCAGGTTGGGGAGAGCCTGGAGGCGTTGCACTCAGACCGGCTTGACGAATTCGCTCCGCTGCTGGCTCATCATTTCTATGCTGCGCAGGATGGGCGCTCTTTGAAATACGATCTATTGGCCGGGGAAAAGGCAGCCCGTCTGTACGCAAATTCGGAGGCCGCTGTTCACTTTGAGCGCGCCCTGGAAGCGGCGAAACGAATCGCCGCTCCGATGGACCAGATTGCACAGCTGTATTCAAAATTGGGCGGAGTGCTCGAACTTGCGGGGCGCTATCCGCAGGCCTTGACAAACTATGAAAGCATGCAGCAGTTCGCCCGCGAAAATCATGTTCCTCCCATGGAGTTGAACGCGCTGATGTCGAAGGCTACAATTTATGCGACGCCAACCGCGCTGCGCGACGCCGAATTGAGTGAAAAGACTTCTCTACAGGCTCTGGAATTATCTCGCCAGATAGGCGACGTGACTCTCGAGGCCAAACTCAATTGGAATCTGATGTTGAACCACCTGCATTCCAGGCACATCGAGCAGGCCTACGAATACGGTCAGCGTGCGCTCGCCGCCGCGCGTCGGGCTCCGGATAAGGAACAACTTGCCTTTGTCCTGAATGATTTGGGCCGCGTCCACGTTTGCCGCGGTGATTTCGAATTGGCGCTGGCTGCGACCCACGAAGCGCGCCAACTCTGGCGCCAATTGGATAACCGGATCATGCTGGCGGATAATCTGGGGGCCGAAGAAGAGGCGCTTTACTCATTGGGAAGTTATGACGAGTTGATCCATCTGGCTCAAGAAGCATTGGAGATCTGTGAATTGATCGACAACCAATGGGGAAGATCCTATCATCGTCTGCTCCTCGGTTTGGCGCAATTCGAACGCGGCCAGTCGCATGAGGCGATACGAATGGCAGCAGAGTCCGTCGAGCTCGGAGATCAGGCGGGCCTTATCATCAGCAGTATTGCCGGTCGGTGTGATCTGGCCTGGATATATGGCTGGTGTGGCGCCACGGACAAGGCTCTCGAACTGATCGATACAGCGATCAAGTTAACGCAGGCCCATTTGCCGGATTGGATGGCCATGCCGGTCTCCATTCAAGTGAGGCTCCATTCCCTTCGAGGCGATGCACGCGCCGCCGAGCAGGCTGCAGCACGCGTCCCTCTCGAACCCGTTTCGATACCATACCCTCATTACACGCTTATGGTGCGGCAGGCGGAAATCGAAATGACCTTCGTCCGTGGAGATTTCGCGCAAGCGCTGGCTTGTACAGATAAGGTCTTGGCGGAAATGGATGGCCTGGTCTTTGGCGAGATCCCCGAGATCCTGCTGCGGAAGGCCGAGGCTTTACTCGGATTGGGCCGGTACGAAGAGGCATGTGAGACGCTGATCCAAGCTAGCGTCCTGGCCCGAAAGCAGAAGTCAAACAGCGTCCTATGGGCAATTTTGTCGAGCCTCGCCATAGCTCAGACAAGGCTTGGAAGAGGGAACGAGGCGGAGGAGAATCGAATGCAAGCCAGAGAGATTGCCGAAGCGATTGGCGAGTGCCTGCGTCCGCTTGGGTTGTGTGAATCGTTTCTGAGTCAACCGCGCATGAAGAGCATGGGACTTTTCAAGTAAAGCCCTCTACTCCGATCATCGGGAGAGTGTCGGGAAATTGAAGGCATGAGTGGATACGTTGCGATGATGGCCTGGAAATGCAACGACTAGCCTCGATATTCAAAGTCCGCCCGGAAGAGGGACGGCTCGTCCTGCTCCTCGGGATAATGTTTCTTTGCATTCAGGCTGGCCAGGGCATGGGGGACAATGCAGCCTCAGCCTTGTTCTTCCTCCGTTTCGGCGTGGATTTCCTCCCTTATATGTATCTCATCCTTGGGGGAATGACCTTCCTGCTAACTCTGGCCTATTCCGCCGGCCTCGGACGTTTCGAGCGAAGCCGTTTCTTCCAGGCCTTGCTCCTGGGCATGTTGCTTTTGCTGCTTGTTGAGCGCGTGGCCCTGCTGAGGCCTTTCTCGCTCCTCTATCCGATGCTGTGGTTGACCGTCAGCTGCATGGGAATGATCCTGGGCACGTTCACATGGAACCTGGCCGGCGAAGTCAGCGATGCTCGGCAGGCGAAGAGGTTGTTCCCTCTGTTCACCAGCGCGGGTATTCTGGGCAGCGTGTTGGGGAATTCCATCACCGGTTTCGCGGCGAAATTGCTGGGCACTGACAATCTGTTGATCTTTTTTGCCGGCCTGCTCGGAGTGTGTTATTTCCTGACGCGCGCGGTTTCCCGAAAATACCTTCACATCTCACAATCCGATGGCAAAAGCGCCGGCCTGCTGAATGACTTGCGCTCTGGCTTCGATTTTGTTCGGGGCTCAGCGTTGATGAAATTGGTCGCCTATGCCTCGGTGCTGTTCTCGATCCTTTTCTTTGCCATAGCTTTTCCATTCAGCAAAGTCGTCACCGCCTCGTTCCCCGACGAAGCCGGCGTGGCCGGATTCCTCGGACTCTTCAGCGGTATTACTACGGCTGTAACATTCATTGTTTCGCTTTTCCTGGCAAACCGCGTTTACGGCCGGTTGGGTATCGTGAACAGCGTGCTCTTGATGCCGCTGATTTACTTGTTTGGCTTTGTAGTGTTTGCAGCGCAATATTCCCTGAACGGCGCGATCATCGCGCGCTTTGCACAGCTGGTTATTTTGTCAGGCGTCGCCGGTACGGCCTGGAGTGCTCTGTTCAACGTGGTGCCCTCGCAAAAGCGCGGGCAAGTACTGGCGTTTGAGAACGGAGTACCATCACAAGTCGGTGTGGCGTTATCGGGCCTGTTGCTCATATTGGGCGAACGCGTCTTGACCACCACCCAAATCTTCTTCATGGGCATACTGGTAACCCTCGTTTGTGGAGGGCTGGTCTGGAAAATGCGCTCGGCTTATGGGCAGGCATTGGTGGATGCCTTGAAGGCGGGTCGCCTGGAAGTCTTCACGGCTGAAGGACCTGGTTTCACCGGCTTACAAGGGGATGCGGCCGCGCTGAATGTCCTTCAGCATGCCTTGCGGGACTCCAAGCCCACAACTCGCCGGCTGGCGGCTGAAATCCTGGGAAAGATGCAGAACAAGTCAGCCATCCCGGCCTTGGTGGATCAGCTTCGAGATGCCGATTCGACGGTGCGGGCCGCAGCCATCTGCGCCCTCGGAGAGTTGCGTGCCGCCGTTGCCGTTGAACAATTGCTATCCGCGCTCGACGATGCCGACTCGGAAGTCCGCGGACAGGCCCTGGCCGCGATGACGTCCATCGGCGTTCAAGCTTCACCCGCTCTTCTGGCAAAGCTGGAGTTGCTGCTCGATGATACCTCGCTCCATGTGCGGAGTCGGGCCGCGATCATGCTGGCGAAGGCAGGACGCCGGGAAATCTCTATAAGTAGTTTGAAACGGTGGTTGCAGGGAGATGACTTGTCGCTGCGCGTGGCTGCACTGGAAACGTTTGGTCCAGTCCTTGCTGTGGACGGCCATGTGGGCTCACCCTTGCAGGACGCTGCGCCCGTCCTGGCCAGCATCAAGGATCCATCCGTCGCTATTCGAGTGGCGGCTTGCCGGGCGCTAGGCCATGTAAGTGACCCGGCCTGTGCGCAAGCTCTCTCCGACAGCCTGCGGGATCCGGACGCTGCTGTCCGCCAGATTGCCGCCCAAGGCTTGAGGCAGCAAGGTCCAGAGGCGGGTGAATTTGCATTGCGGGTCCTTGACTCAGAAGATGAGCTTGCGAGGGATGCCGCTTTGGATGCTCTCGCTCCCGGCGAGGCTTACACATCCGACCGGTTAAGGTCTTTCGCTCAGGAAGAGATCAAGCGACTTCGATCACTCAAAATACAAGCTGCCAGCTTGCCATCTAATGGCCGCGCTTCGGCCTTGCTTTGTTCGGCCCTGCAGCATAAGGTCAAACAGGGCGAGAGACGTTTGGTTCAAATTGTGGGACTGATTGGAAACCCGCGGGCGATGGAATTGGTTCGCATGACCATGGGCGGTTCCGACCCTGAGTCTCGGGCTGCGGCCCTGGAGGCCCTGGAGACTCTCGGAGACAAGACAATTGCGCACGGCATAACCTCTCTCTTGGAAGAGGAGCCGGCTAAATCCTCGACGGAGGCTGCAATTGAAACCATTTTGCGGAGCACTGATCGATGGATGCGGGCGCTGGCGATTCGGGCCGCGCTGGAATTGGGCTTGAAAGACCTGATTCTGCGTCTGTCCGATCTGAAATCCGACCCTGATCCACTGGTGCGCGAAACGGCAGATCGTGCCCTGATTCAATTTGGTGAGGTCAACTCAATGGATACATTGCAAACTGTCTCCACGCTTGAACGCGTCCTGCTTTTGCGCGAAGTCCCCATCTTTTCCGATCTATCGTCCGAGGATCTTGGCAATGTCGCCGAAATCGCTCGTGAGCAGTGGTTCCCCAATAACACCGCAATCTTTCACGAGGGCGAAAAAGGGGACATGATGTTTATCATTGTCAGCGGTCACTTGCATGTCGTGCGATCTGCGAACGGGCAGGATCAGGTGCTGGCGCAACGCGGCCCGGGCGATTTTGTTGGCGAGATGGCGATTATTGAGTCGGCGCCGCGCTCTGCCACCCTGCTGACTCAAAGCGATGTCCGTGTGCTGGCCCTGGAGGGCGAGTCCTTCAAGGGGATCTTGCGAGAGCGTCCTGAGGTCTCCCTGGCCGTGCTGCGCAGCGTATCACGACGGCTGAGGGAAATGGCTGGCTGAAGCCGGTCGCTGCCGGGCCAACCGCCAGTGCTGGAAGTCGGTAACGTCAATCGTTTCGCGGAGCGCTATTAACACTGCCGCCTGATCCCGCTTTGGGTGAATCATTGTCGGCGTGCTGCTTCAAAAAATGGTCCAGCCTGTGCTCCATTTCCCTGGCGATCTGCGGAAGGTCATTGAGGCGGTCAATCGTGTCTGCTGGCGCCTCACGCAGGTCAAAGAGCGCCTTATCCCCCGCGCGCCACTGCCACTGCAGCGAATTAGTGTGATCCCTGGCTGCTTTCATAAATTTGTACGGCACGCGTGTGATCGACGACATTGTTCCTGAATTATTGACTGCAAAACTATCGTGTTCTGGGATTGGTGAGCCGTCGAGACAATGCGACCAACGACTGATTCCTGCGACACCTGTCGGATGAGGCAAGCCGAGCAGCTCTGTAATTGTTGGGAACAGGTCAATGCTATCGAAGGTGCCGTCGACCTTTCGGCCGACGCCAACGATCGGTACCCCGGCCGGCGGTTTTATGATCATCGGCAGCCGGACGCACAATTCCATGAGTGTGTGGTGGGCGAAGGTGATATCGTGCTCGTCCAGAATCTCCCCGTGGGGAGAGGCCAGGATAATCGTACTTTGATCGTACAATCCATTTTCTTTCAGATATGCACAGAGACGCCCAATGTGCGAGTCGAAGTAAGAAATGGCGCTGCCATATTGAGACAGGGGATAGCGAAAATCGATCACGCCATCCAGCCAGGAAATGATTTCGGCCTCGATCTCCCCCAGCATAGGAACCAGGCCATTCAACCAGGTCAGCAGTTCGGCCGGAGTTCGTCCTTGTCGGAGTTGATGGACCTGAAGACTCAGCCATTCTGTAAATGCATCCAGCGACATATTGTGACGCGCCCTCGGCCCAAGGTTCCGCAAGTGGATAGCCAGGTCGCAATCGCTTGCATTCGCGCCGCGCAAGGCGGAGACCGTCGCCTGTAGTTTAGCATACAGAAAGCTATCTACGCGCCCCTTTTCCAGTAAAGGCAAACCCCAATAGAACTCCTCCATTGATTCCAGGCCCCTGATCCTGGCAACCTGTTCGGGCCGGTACAACTGCGCCGCATCAGTCGGGTCGCCCGAGTAATACATTGAGCGATAGGGTTCCGGAGGCACCACGGGAGGATGCGTATCGAAATATTCAATCCAGAAAAAAGCAGGCGCTTGTTCCCGGTCGATTGCATTCATCGCAATCCGCGTGGTCAGCGCCCCGTCCTGAGCCGGGTTTCCGAGACAAGCCTCCTGGCTCTCAAAAAGTGGCGCAATACCCGCCCGGGGATCCATCAATTCGTTTTCGCTGGGAATCAAGACAGTGCGATATCCGTGCGCCCGCATATATCCCGGCAAGGAATTTGGATGTGGCCGGATGGAGCCCCATTCGGTGGTAACTCCGTGAACCAATGGATTCTGGCTCAACAATAAGGATGCGTGTGAACCCAGGGTGCTCGCCGTTTGGGCGCGTGCGTGTGAGAATCGAATGCCGTCTGCCGCAAGCTGGTCGCAACTCGGCGTGCTGATGGTTGAATTGCCGTAGCATCCTAGGAAGTCCGGACGCAGCGCATCGGATGTGATCAGGAAGACATGCCCCATTCCTATCGGTCGATTCCGTATCGGAGGTTTTGGAAGTTTGTGGCTGATATTGGGTTCCCCCCAGGCCGACCAACAATACTCGGCGGATGCCCCCGGCCGAATCGAAGTGGAGAATATCAGCACGATGTTCTGCTGTCGAAAGCGCCGCAGGTCAATTTCCCCATCGACCCATTGACGGTCCTGAGCGTGAGTACTTGGTTCCAGCACACGCTTGAAGATCCGGGAGGTTCTCGTTGGGGATTTCCTCACGAAGATTTCGAAGATAATCCCACTCCGCATTTCCTTCCAGACAGTCTGCTTGATTCCGCAGGCGAATCGCAGTATCGGTTCCTCGCCCAGATGGATGGAGCCAAATTCTATTTGTGACGGGGGATGTTGGAAGATGGCGGTGCGGTTATCCCTGTGTATCGGAATTCTGTGCACGCCCACATAATTTGCAGCCGGGGCCTTTATTTTGGCCTTCGGCAGATGGTCAACCATGTAGACTACGCTGTCAACGAGCTCGGGAATCTTCGCCTCTCCGCGAACCTCGCGGGTCATCGCGAGGCCTCGGCGTACAACGCCATCATCTCGGCTGCATTTTCGTCGATTGTCTTGACCTTGACGGGTTCCATCGTGAAATCCGGGTACACGCCCAGCGCCATACGCAGTGCTTCCGCCCAGGCAAAGGGGTCGGCCGGTTTCACCAGCCACCCGTGTTGTCCATGCGTGATCATCTCGGCCAGAGAACCAATATCGCTTGCCAGCACCGGCACGCCGCTGCGAAGCGCAGCTTTCACGACGAGCGGGTCATTCTCGTACCACAGGGAGGGCACTGCCAGGATGTCCGTACGCCCCACGATATGCCCTAGTTCTTCGGGGCTGAACAGTCCCCTAAAGTGGATCCTTGGATCGTCGGCGGCCTTCTGACGTAAGCGTGAAATGTATGGCGTTCCAGGTTCGAGAGCGCCATACACATTGCATTCTAGTTGAGCATCTGGCAGACTTGCCAGCGCCTCGATCAGGATGTGCAGCCCTTTGTGCTCCACCAGGGAACCGATATATGTAATTCGGGGCGGCCTTTTAGGATCGTAAACCGACGGCTGCGTGGCATCGGCCAAGTCCAAACCATGAGCGATAAGCTCGATTCGTTCGGCTGGAATGCCATTCCGGCTGTACATTCTCATCTGGAAGTCCGACAGGGCGATGATGTGTCGCGCCTTTAACAGTGCCCTGCGCACCTGAGTATTGCGGCGGCTGATGGCAAATAGATCGCGAACCAAATGAGGGCCTTGTGCGAAACCGTGGAGCGCTCGCACACACTGGGTACATGCGAGCACGTGTGAAGGCCCTTGACAGAGTTTTTGATCCCACTTAAGTAGTGTGTGGCGGGGGCAGATAAACCAAAAATCACACAATGTGACGATAAACGGGATTCCGAGTTCGTCACACACTTCGAGCGCCGCCGCCGAGAGTTTCATGGCGTGGATAACGTGAACAAGGCTGGGTTTCATGCGTGGTAGAATATGCCGCAAGATGTTGGCAACAAACTGGTTGTCATACTCATAGCGGGCCGGGTTAAGGGCCAATCCCACGTTATACACAATTTCAACTACCGGGATACCATCATACGTTTTGAAGACTGGCCCGCAATCTGCAGGATTCCCGGAATCCGTCTCTTGATAAGTTACAACCGTAGCAGAATGGCCTGCGGCCATCACCCTCTTTGCCAGGCCCAGAGTGTAAACTTCCGTACCCCCTATGTGCTTGGGAAGGAATTGGTGGGTAAAGAAGACAATGTGCATTAGCGGATAATCGCCAGAACCGGAACGAATTCCCAATACATTACTAGCCCAGAATTATATTCCATTACCTCCCGCCGTAATGAAAGATACTCCCGCCCACCCGCTGGTTTCCGTCATAGTGGTCAACTGGAATGGCGCTCGGGTGCTGCAGCGCTGCCTTGACGCGCTCTTTTCGCAGACCTTTCAGGATTTTGAAGTGCTCTTGGTTGACAACGCCTCCTCGGACGGTTCAGCAGCAAACATTGAGAGTCGCTGGCCTGGCATAGAAGTCATTCGGCTGACGGAAAATTGCGGATACGCAGCCGCCAACAATCTGGCGGCCGCCCGGGCGCGCGGAAAGTGGTTAGCTCTCATTAACAATGATGCTTTTGTTGAGCCGCGCTGGCTGGAAGCTTTGCTGGCAGCAGCCAGCCGCCACCAGCAACTTTTCTTCTTCGCTTCCTGCCAAATTCAGGCAGAAGATACGTCCAAGCTCGATGGCACGGGGGATGAGTATTACATAAATGGGCTGGCCCGTCGGCGCCAGACTGACGATCCCGTTGAAGCGGCATCCAAAACCATAGATGAAGTTTTTAGCGCATGCGGGGCAGCTGCCTTGTATCCACGTGAGGCTTACTTGCAGGTGGGTGGATTCGATGAGGACTTCTTCAACTACCTCGAAGATGTAGATCTTGGATTCCGATTGCGATTGGCCGGATACCGTTGTCTATATGTGCCTGACGCGCGGGTTTTACACGTTGGCTCCGCCGCACTGGGCAAATTCAGCGATTTGGCCATTTACTATAGCCAGCGGAATATGATTTGGACTTTTCTCAAGAACATGCCAGCCTACATGGTTTGGATATATCTGCCGGTGCATCTTGCTACGAATTTTTGGCAGGCACTCTACTACAGTGTGTGCTGCTGCCCCCTTTTGGTGTTGCGAGCCAAGCTGGATGCATTGAAAGGTATCCCCGCCGTTTTGCGAAAGCGCCGGAAAATCCAGTCCAATTCTCATATCTCCCCCGATGAAATACTCCGGGTTGTAAAATTTCCCACGAGAAGAATGCGCTTTTCATTGAAGGCAATATGGCTGTTACCGGTTCTATTGATTAGATTTGTCCAATCGGCAACGAAGTGCCGCGAGGCACGCAGTATTGAGAAGGCAAGGAGTACGGGCAGTGTATTGCCGCTGTAGCCAATGACCTTTAAGGCGATCGCTGCTATATCCCCAATCTTGAAATTCGAGGACGGTAAAGGCGATCCCGAGCCCGCGCCTGGATATCTACTTCGCGCCGCTCAGCGGCGTGTCGCCCGGAGGCGGGAATGGCGAACTAATCGTCCTCATCCTTTTGTTTTCCATAGACTCTGACCACCGCAGCTTCGACCTCCTTGCTGCCGTGCTTTTCGCAGGCCACCAGCGGGCGGCGGTCATCGGGCACCCGTCTTCCGCCGGCGCTCATGACTTTGCAGTCGAGGAACTTGCCATTCGCATCATAGACTACGTAAAGTTCGTACAGCTTCCCGCACACGATACAGCCGTGCATTTCGCCTCTGGTATGTTTTTCGGACATTGTGCACCTGCTCCTGGATCAGATACCGATAGCTTGTGCCGCGCTCGGTAGGGACATCAAAGGATCTTCATTATACCTTTTGGACTTCGCAGCTTCTTCCATTGAAGTTGTCAGTGGATTGCCGTTATGGAGCACTAGGGATGGCCATGATCTTTGGATTACTCTGCAACCCTACGTGAGTAATCCCCCTGCCAATCCTGGGAGAGGACGAAAAAACAAGAAGGGGACGGCGATTTTTGCCGTCCCCTTCTTGTTCTTCTAAATGGTCAGCTGGCGTTGCGTGCAGCCTGAGTTCTGGGGTCAATTGCCCGCGCGAATTTTTGCGCCGCTCAATGGCGCTTTGAACAACGGGGCGAAAACGCAGAAGTCGAACAGGCCGGCCGCAAGCGGCACCAGGCCGACAATGGCTACGACGACGCCCGTCGTGCCGTTAAGGCCCAGCAGGCCCCAAAGGACAAGCCCAACACCTGCCACGATACGAGTGATTCGGCCGGCGGGGGAGGCGAGGAAAGAAACAATTGGGTTCATTACTTATCTCCTTTTTGGTTATCTTGTCGCCAGTATAGGAGAATAAGGGGAATTTGTCTGTGACAAAGTCACGCGGGGTTGGGCGGCTTCAAACCGGCCGCATCCAGCACCTCGACCTCTCCGCGCGCGGAGCGAATCAGGCCGCGCTCGGCAAAATCCTCGAGGAGTCGGCTGATGACCTCGCGGGAACTTCCGAGCTCTGCGGCAATCTCCTGATGCGTGATTTGAATTGGGTTTTTGATCCGGGAACGGGTCAGCAGGAATGAGGCCACCCGCGCATCCATGCGGCGGAAGGCTACTTCGTCCACAATTGCCATCACGCTTGACAATCTCTCCGAGAGCAGCTCGAAGACAAAATCGCGCCACAGGTCGTATCTGCTTACCCAATGGCGAAAGGTGTCTGCCGGGATCATCACCGCTTCAGCATCCTTTTCAACGGTGGCGACGGCCGGAAAGGTCTTTTGACTCAAGATGGCATTCGCGGTCAGGATACAGCTTTCTCCATTTCCAAAACGGTAGAGCGTTATTTCGCGCCCTGTCTCGCCAATCTTGTAAACGCGTACGACGCCGGAGATCAGCAGGGCAATAGAATCTACCCGATCGCCTTCCAGAAAAATGTCCTGGCCTGCACGGATGCGTGCCATCGAAGCGACATCTTCGAACTCCCGCACGAGCGGGGGCTCGGCGCCTCGGAGAATCGGCAGGGCGAGAGTGATACGGTTGAATTCAGCTTGGTCGATCATGGATGATGTATTTGGAAACGCCTCTTATGCATCGTGTCTATTCATGCGGCGTGTCAGAACACTCGAAGAGAACCGGCGCAAGCGGCTCGCCCCAGGCCGAATACATGAGGCGAACCACCGAATCGATATGGTTCACCGCACATCGCCGGCCATCGCGTCAAAATTGTCTATCGCGGCTTGCACATCGAATTCGGGCTTGGGATACTTCATCTCCAGATTCGTCAAGGCATCCACCAGCGTGGTTGCAACCACCCAATCCCGATACCATTTTCTGTTGGCCGGTACGACATACCAGGGCGCATCAGCGGTCGACGTCAGGTTGAGAACGTCCTCGTAGGCCTGCATGTATTTCTTCCACAGTTGCCGCTCCTGGAGATCGCCGGGATTGTACTTCCATTGTTTTGTCCTGTCTTTTAGGCGCGCCAGTAAACGCTTCTTTTGTTCGTCAGCGCTGATGTGCAGAAAGAATTTCAGTATGGTCATGCCCTCCTGCGCCAACATTCTTTCGAACGCGTTGATGTGTTCATAGCGGGCCTTCCAAACTTTGGGAGGCACGAGCTCGTGCACCCGCACGGCCAGCACATCTTCATAATGGCTGCGGTTGAATATGACCATTTCGCCTTTACCTGGCATTTGCTGATGGATGCGCCATAGAAAATCATGATCCAACTCCACCGGAGTAGGCACCTTGAAACTGGCGACCCTTACGCCCTGTGGATTGACCCCCTCGAACACTCTGCGGATGGTGCCATCCTTGCCACCCGTATCCATCGCCTGGAGCACGACCAGTACCCTGTGTTTATGTTCTGCATAAAGGATTTCCTGCAGACTGTCCAGTTCTTTGGTTAATTTGAGCAGCGCTGCCAGGCCCTCCTCTTTTCCGCCCTTGAAGTCGCCCATATCGGAAGGCTCGAACTCCTCGAGATGTACTTTTTTGTCCGGACTGACGCGGTACCGCTTCATTGGCTGTTCTCCTCTCCTCCAGTTTCGATTCTTTCGATTACCCAGAAGTGCGACAATCCAAATATGCGAAGCGGGCTTCTCTCCAGGAACTGTAGGGCCGCCCGCAGAATTCTCCCAACGGCCCCAAACCGTGCAATGATATTGTCGTAGGCCCCGAAGATCACCGTGCGCTCGACAAACCTTATCGGCAGACCATCAAACAGCAATTCCAGATCGCGGCGGGAATATACACGCACGTGGGGGGCTAGTTTATCGCGCAGTACACGCGGCAGATAATTCACGAGCAGTTTGTTGCCAAAATGATACCTGCCCTTCCAGTAGATGCCATGTGTCTCGAATGGATAGCCCCGATTGGGGCAAAACAGCGCAATCCGACCGCCTGGCTTGAGGGCGCGCACCATCTCGGAGGTTGCCGCCCGGTCGTCCCGGACATGCTCAATCACCTCGTGGCTGAGGATCAAGTCGAAAGTCCCCTGGGGGAACGGAAGGAATTCGCCCGCCGCGTTGAGGATCCGGGGCGACTGTGCTGCAGCCTGGGAGGCGCGTTGATAGTCATACTCGAGCCCGTAAACCGTTCCCCCCAGGCGTTCAAGGTGCTCTACGTACATGCCCACGCCGCAGCCGTTTTCCAGGATTCTTCCCGTGATGCGGCCGCCCGCCCCGCGCACGATCATATCTAGGCGCCGCTCTTGGCCTTCGCGCCACACATAGGAGGGTTCGCCTCGCAGAGCGGCTTTGGTGAGATCCCGTTGAGTCATGGGGCAATTATATCTTGCACAATTTCCGGGCATATGCTAGAATGTAGGTCATCGTAGCATCAATATTGTTGACACCGAGAAGTGGGCAGCCCCCACTTTTCTGCTTGTATAAGGATAGACGGAGTATTTAGCATGCCAAAGAACGAATTCGCCCTGGCCTTCAACGAGGTACTTGGAAGAAAAGCAACTGTCGAAGGAAATCATCCTCGGCGCCATTGAGTCTGCCATGGTCTCAGCCTATCGGCGGGCCGTCAATGCTTCGACTGCTCAACAGGTCGAGGCCAAAGTGGACACCGACACGGGGAAAGTCACCATTTTTGCGGAAAAAGAAGTCGTCGAAGACGTACAGGAAGACAAAACCGAGGTCACTCTTGATGAGGCCCGCAAGGTAAATCCCGAGGCGCAGTTGGGCGACATGGTCATCGTGGAATCAACGCCAGCCGACTTTGGCCGCGTGGCGGCACAGACTGCCCGCCAGGTGATCCAGCAGCGCATTCGCGAAGCCGAACGGTCGGCGCAGATGGAGTACTTCGCCCGCCAGACCGGGGAAATTGTCTCCGGCATCGTGCAGGCCTCGAATATGCAGGGCGCGACCATCGGGCTGGACATGAAGGCGGAGGGCATTCTGCCTGCCAATCAGAAGATTCCTAATGAGCGCTTTAAACTTCACGACCGCATTCGCGCTGTCGTGCTGGAAGTCAAGGACGGCTCGCGCGGCCCGCAGATTATCTTATCGCGTGCCCACCGCAATTTCCTGCGGCGCTTGCTCGAAAACGAAGTCCCCGAGATCTATCATGGCATCGTCGAAGTGCGCGCCATCGCGCGTGAGCCAGGCGCGCGCGCCAAGGTAGCGGTGACGGCCACACAGGCCGGCGTGGACCCGGTGGGGGCCTGCGTGGGCATCAAAGGGGTTCGCATCCAGGCCATCGTCAAGGAATTGCACGACGAGAAGATTGACATCATCCAGTGGGACCAGGACCCTGTTATCTACATCTCCAAGGCCATCAGCCCGGCGCGCGTCAGCGGCGTTTACTTGAATGAAGTCGACGGCAGCCGCACTGCAACAGTCGTCGTGATGGAAGACCAGTTGAGTCTGGCCATCGGACGCGACGGGCAGAATGCGCGTCTGGCTGCCAAGCTCACCGGCTGGCGGATAGATATCAAGTCGGTGGTTGAGGCCGCGGGTGATGCCCTCGGTAAACTGCAGACCAATGCCGAACTGGCGGCTGCGCTTCCGGGCGCCGTAGAGAACATCCCTCAAGTGCAGGAAGTGCTTGCCAAGAAAGCCGAGAACCGCCCCGTTACCCCTGAAGAATACACGCTTGATTGGTCAATTTGTGGATCGTGTGGAGCGCCGCACAACACAGATAAAGGAAGAGGCAGTGCGGGCGGATGAAGAGCGGGTGGCCGCTGCCAAGGCCGAAATACCGCCGGCTGCGTTCAGCATGCCGCTTGATAGGCTTGGTCTAAAGGAGCATGTCTTCAATATCCTGGTCGAGGCGGGTTTCGAAACCATCGGCGATTTGATGATGTCGCTCAAGTTGGATGAGAACCGGGTGCTCGGGTTGGCTGGAGTGGGTCCGAAAGCCATACAGAATATCCATGAGCAGCTTGACGCCATGACATTCCCTGAGGTACCTGTGGAAGTCCCCGTTGCAATCGCTGCCGAGGAACAGGCTCAAGCGGCGGTTGCAATGGAGAATCCCGTTGAAGCGGTTGCGGCACCTTCGGAGACGCAGGCTGCGACGGACGCTGCGACGCTTTCCGGAGTGCAAGAGCTGCCGGCGGCTGAGAAGGCGGCCAAAGCCGCTAAGCCGGCAGAGGAAGAAGTCGAGCCCGAGAATGCCAAGGATGGCGTCTCGCTGGACGAGTTGTTCAAGATGAAGCCTGAGATCTTCCGTACTAGCCGCCGTTGAAGACGACGAGGCCGAAAAGAAGAAAGGTAAGAAGCAGAAGAAAAAAGGCGTCGAGTTGGTGCTCGATGAGGAACTGGGTGAGGTCGTAGGCCGCAAGAAGCACAAACGCGGCGATGAGAACCTCGGCTCAGAAGAATAGGCAGATGTCCGCGGCGAGGTTCCTTCTCGCAACGACGTGTGATGAAGGTGTCGAAGAAACCTGTTCAGCGCGTGAAGCATATTCCCCAACGCACCTGTGTAGGATGCCGCACCGTAATGGCGAAACGCCAATTGGTGCGCGTCGTCCGCACGGCGGATGGGGTGCTGGTTGACCCGACGGGCAAACTGGCTGGCCGCGGCGCATATTTGCATGACCGCCGTTCCTGTTGGGAAGCCGGCTTGAAAGGCAGTCTGGCCCACGCACTGAAGGCTGAGCTGAACCCGGCCGACCTGGTGCGTCTGGAAGCATTCATGAACACGCTCCCGGAAACGGGGCCTGGCGAGTAGTGTATGTGAACGAATAGCCACCGCTCACAGACCATCGCCAGAGCAAATGGGCAATCATTAAGGGTTGCCGATTTGCTGATTTGAAATTTGGAGGTGGCCTATGAGCAAAAGCATTGAACTGCCTGCCAGCATTGTGATCCGCGACCTGGCGCAGAAGATCGAAAAAAGCCCGATTGAAATAATAAAGAAACTGATGGCGAACGGCGTAATGGCCACCATCAATCAGTCGGTGGACTTCGACACCGCCGCGATTGTCGTGGCCGAATATGGCTTCGAGGCCGTTCCTGAAGCCCGGGAAGAAGTCAAGAAGAATGAGGAGGGCGAAGTCCCGCTCTGGCGTCGTCTAATTGCGGATGAGGATGCCAGCAAGCTCATGGCTCGCCCGCCTGTGGTGACCATTCTTGGCCACGTGGATCATGGAAAGACTTCCCTGCTGGATGCACTCCGCCAAACGGACGTGGCCGGCGGCGAGGCCGGAGGGATTACTCAACATATCGGAGCATATCAGGTAGAGAAAAAGGGGCGGACAATCACCTTTCTGGATACACCCGGACACGCCGCTTTTACGGCCATGCGCGCCAGGGGCGCACAGGGTGCGGATATAGTGATCCTGGTGATTGCGGCTGATGATGGTGTCATGCCGCAGACCAGGGAAGCCATTGCCCACGCGAAGGCCGCCCGCGTCCCGATCATCGTCGCCTTGAACAAAATTGATAAACCCAACTCCAATCCCGAACGCGTGAAACAACAGCTTGCTGAACTCGAACTTGTTCCGGACGACTGGGGCGGCAGCACCATGGTGGTGCCTGTGTCCGCCAAGCAGAAACAGGGTATTGACGACCTGCTGGAAGGCATCCTCCTGGTGGCCGACAATGTCGACATTCGCGCGAACCCTTCGGGCAAGGTGATCGGTACGGTCATCGAAGCCGAGGTCGAGAAGACCAAGGGCACTATCGCCACGCTGCTCGTGCAGAATGGCACACTACAGGCCGGCGATATCGTTGTAGCGGGCAGAGCCTACGGCCGCCTGAAGGCCATAACTGACTACAAAGGCAAGCCGGTCCGGAATGCCGGCCCGTCCATGCCTGTTGCCGTTATGGGCTTGAACGAAGTCCCGTCGGCCGGCGACGTCTTTCAGGTAGTCGGTTCCGAGAGAGAAGCCCGGGCAATTGCAGACCAGCGGGTCCAGGCAGCTAAATCGCAAGCCCAGGCACCGAAAAAGGTCTCGCTTGAGGATCTTTTCGCCAGCGTGCAAGCCGGTGAGGCGAAAGAGCTTCAGTTAATTCTCAAAACGGATGTCCAAGGATCGCTGGAACCGATCATGCTCGAATTGGAAAAACTTGGCCAAGGTGAGATTGGCGTAAAAGTCCTGTATGCGGAGACGGGCAATATCGGTGAGAACGACGTCATGCTGGCATCTGCCTCAAAGGCAATCATTGTTGGTTTCAACGTGCAAGCCGATGTCGCTGCCCGGCGCCTGGCAGAAGCCGAAGGCGTGTCGATCCGCCTTTATGACATCATCTACCGGATGAGCGAAGATATTGAAAAGGCCCTCAGAGGGCATGCTTGAGCCGGTCGTCGTCGAGAAAGTCGATCGGACGTGCGAGCGTGCTGGCAGTTTTCTCAGCTTCGAAACTCGGCCGCGTGGCAGGCTGCCGTGTTACGGAAGGCGAACTGCATCGTAACGCAAAAGTGCGCTTGTTCCGCGGCGCGGACCTTGTCTATGAAGGCGAAATGGCTTCCCTCCGACATGAAAAGGAAGATGTGCGCGAAATCCGGACCGGCTTCGAATGCGGCGTGGGTTTCAAGAACTTCAACGACATCCAGGTCGGCGACTCGCTGGTTTGCTATGTTTTGGAAAAATCCTAGAGTCGAATTTCACGCACTACAGATTGGAATATGCCCTCCAAACTGCGCCTCCAACGTATTGCTGATCGTATCCGCCAGGAGCTTGCGGACATGCTGATCCGCGAACTCAGTGATCCTCGCCTGAAACAAGTCTCTGTCACCGACGTTAAAGTTGACAAGGAACTGGCCTACGCAGACATCTTCGTTTCGGCAATTGAAGGTTCGGCGCGTTCAGCTGAAGTTCTCGATGGATTAGAATCCGCCAGCGGCTTCATTCGCAGGACTCTGGCTGGACGTGTGGAGTTGCGCGTCTTTCCCCGCCTGCGGTTTCACTGGGATCCGACGCCGGAGAATGCCGATCGCATCGAAAAGGTTTTGGCGGAACTTCGCGGCAAGAGAAAAGGTGTTGCTTAATGCAAGATGTATTGCCGGCTATGAATTTAATTACGCTGCTCGCGGCTTGTGGTCTGGGCCGTCAAAGGACGAACGCTTTCGTAACCAAAATCGGACCCTTCTCATAAACATAATATGATCATAGTACCGATCGCACCTTGTCCTGTAGGGGTTGGAAGGTTAGAGTTCTGGCATGAGCATTGATATTGATGCAGCGATCAAATCCCGCCTGGCCACGGCCGAAAAAATCCTGATCGCCTCACATGTCCGCCCCGATGGCGACGCCGTCGGCGCATTGCTTGGGTTGGGTCTGGCGTTGCAGAATGCCGGCAAGAATGTTCAAATGGTCCTCGCTGACGGCGTGGCTTCGTCGTTCAGGCATCTGGAAGGGGCCAGTCAGATCAAGACAAAGGTTGAGGGGACCTTCGACACCTTTGTCACCGTGGATTGTGCGGACTTCAAACGCACTGGAAAGCCTTTTCAGTCTCTGAAACGGCCGGATATCAACATTGACCATCACATCACAAACGAAAAATTCGGGGAGCTGAACCTGATCGAGGGTACGGAGGTGGCGACATCCGCCATCCTCACTAATCATCTTCCCGTCTGGGGATACAAGATCACGAGATCGATCGCCGCGGCATTGCTCACGGGCATCATCACTGATACACTTGGATTCCGCACCTCGAATGTTACCGCGGAGGCCATGCGTCAGGTGGCCACGTTGATGGAAACCGGTGTGGATATGCCCGACCTTTACATGCGCGGCCTTGTGCGCCGCTCATATGAGGCGGCGCGTTACTGGGGTGGAGGGCTTTCCAAGTTGGAGCGGATGGATGGGATCGTGGTGGGCACATTAACGCTCGACGATCGCAAGGCCGCGGGATATTCCGGCAGCGACGACGCGGATCTGATCAATGTGATTTCTTCCATTGACGGTTTCAAGGTCGGTATGATCTTTGTGGAACAGGCAGGAAACCGCGTCAAAATCTCGTGGCGAGCTTTGGAGCCCGGCATTGACGTTTCGCCGATTGCCACCCACTTCGGCGGAGGCGGCCATGCAGCCGCAGCCGGGGCGGACGTTGAAGGATCGTTGGAAGATGTCAAGAATTGCGTCATTCAAAGCACTAAGCAAATGCTAAGACTTTGAGTCTATAATAAGACCAGAAAAGTCTGAATTACCACCGTCGGAAAGAGACGTAGGAGGAAAGTTAGAATGGAAAGTCAGGAAGTAAAGAACGCCATATCCGGTGTCCTGGTTGTAGATAAACCCGTGGGCATGACCTCACACGATGTGGTGCAGGCGATTCGCACTGGAACGGGCCTGCGCCGCGCCGGGCACACGGGCACGCTCGATCCACGCGCCTCTGGCGTCCTTGTGATTCTGGTCGGACCCGCTGTGCGGTTGAGCGAATTCGTATCCGCCTCCGACAAGCGATATCAGGCGATCATCCGTCTGGGCTCCACAACCGATACGTTTGATGCAGACGGGAAGTTCACGCATGCCGATGAGCCAGTCAATGTGACCGAAGACCAATTTGAGAAAGTGCTCGTTACCTTCATCGGTGAGATCGAGCAGACCCCGCCGCCGTATTCGGCGGTCAAGGTGCAGGGACGCAAGGCCTATGAGATGGCCCGCCAGGGCGAGGAAGTGGAACTCGCGCCCCGCAAGATAACTGTCCATCATCTCGAGGTGCTGGAATGGGCTCCGCCTGAAGTGGTCATCGATGTGCATTGTTCCTCCGGCACGTACGTCCGCTCACTGGCGAATGATCTGGGAACAGCCCTCGGCTGCGGCGCGTATCTCGTGGGTTTGCGCCGGACCAAGAGCGGCCGCTTCTCGCTGCGCGATGCGACGCCGCTGCGAAAGCTTCAGGAGGCCTTCCATGCGGGCAATTGGTATCAGTATCTGATTCCCGCCGCCGAGGCGCTTGCAGAGTGGCCGGCGATTGAGCTTAATCCTGATGAAGTCGAGGATGTTCGCCACGGACATCGCGTGAAGGCTTCTGCGGATGCCAAGCCCGGAATGGTGCGCGGCGTCAGCACCCAGGGTGAATTGGTTGCATTGATGGACTTGGCAACCGGCGAGAGCGGCGAGCCGGAGTGGCAGCCAAAGAAAGTGTTCTTCTCGTAAACAGCATTGCTCCCGTGGATGCCAGGGTCGCGAAAGAATAACGCCTCTGGGTTCCTCTTCGCGACCTCTCTATTTGCATGATCCAGGCCCATTCAATTCAGGAACTTGATATACAAAACAGCTGGCTGACGATCGGCGTCTTCGACGGCGTCCATCGCGGCCATCAGCAGATCATTCATCGGCTCACGACCGGTGCTCATCGTGCCGAGGCGCCTGCCGTGGTGTTGACTTTTTGGCCGCACCCGGCCAGCGTGCTGGGAAACGGCCACGTGAAGTGCCTGACCACGCTGGATGAACGGGCAGATGTGCTGTCGACGCTGGATGTGGATGTGATGATCGTCCATACCTTCGATCGGTCGCTCGCAAATACCTCTGCGCAGGATTTCCTCGCCACATTGAAAGAGCATCTCGGAGTCAAACACCTGTTGATTGGCTATGATTTTGCTCTGGGCCGCGGCCGGGAAGGGAACGCAGCCCGCCTTACCGAGATCGGGCAGGAACTGGGCTATGCCGTCGAAGTGATTCGCGCGGTGAGCGATGAGAGCGGTGTGATTTCCTCCACGGAAATTCGCAAGCTGGTGGCGACAGGCGACGTAGCCGAGGCCTCCAAATTGCTGGGCCATAGTTATAGCTTGCACGGGCCGGTTGTTCATGGTGATGGTCGCGGACGCGAGCTCGGCTTTCCGACCGCGAATATTGATTACCCCGCGGAAAAGATTTTGCCTTCTAATGGCATCTATGCCTGCTGGGTTTGGGTCAAGGGTACTAAATATGGCGCAGCCATCAATGTGGGGACGCGGCCTCAATTTCACGAAGGCGGCGGAAGGCCGCTGGTCGAAGCCCATATACTGGATTTCGATCGCGATATCTATGGTCAGGATCTCAAAGTTGAATTTCTCGCGAGGCTAAGAGACGAATTGAAATTCGTCTCGGTGGACGGCCTGGTGAAACAAATTGGCCAGGATGTAGGCCGGACGTGGGAAATATTATCGGCAATTTGAACACCTCCCGCAACAGCGTCTTATCTCCAATCGGATCCGGGCGGCAACTTGGCCGCCCTTTTCGTTATAATCAGCGCGACCGACCGCTTGAGGAGGCCTTATGCCCGACCGCCAGATTTATCTGCTTTCACCCAAAGAACTCAGCCCTGAGACGATCGCGGTTGCTTTCGCCAAGACCTCCCGCTCCCCTGAATCGTTTCGCGAGATTGCGGCCGGCCTCACTGAGGAGAAGTCAGCGAAGTTCCACGAGAAGTGGGTGGTCGGATACGGCCATGCGTCGGTCGCCGAGCACGCCGTCCTTCACATTGCCTTTGAAAATGTCTCTCGCCTGGCCATCGAGAGTATAGAGTCCAATCGGCTTGCCTCCTATACCGAAAAATCCACGCGCTATCAAAAATGGGGCGCCAGTGATTTTTTGATACCGTCGGAGTTGGACGGCCATTCTCTACGCGAAGAATATATCGCCACATGCCGCTTCTTGCTCGACACCTATCAAGCCTCTCTCGACCCCGTACGAGCTGCGGTTGCAAAGCATGCGCAGCGGCGCGAAAACGAGACCGATGATGCATTCGATCGCCGCATGCGTTCCCAGTATGTGGATGTGTGTCGCTTCCTGCTCCCGGCAGCCTCGCTTGCCAATGTAGGGATGACCGTCAACGCGCGGGTGTTGGAAAACGTGATTCGAAAGATGCTTTCGCATGAGTTGGCCGAAGTGAGGGACGTCGGGCAGGCAGTAAAAGAAGTGGCAAATAGTGAAATTCCAACCCTCGTGAAGTATGCGGAGGTCGTTCCATACCTTGTTCAAACGGATCACAAACTCGCTGAGTATGCGGGTCGTAAATTGGGAAGGGAAGATCGAGAATCGGAAAACGAAAGTCCGAAATCGGCATGGTGTCAATTGGTCAGTTACGATAAAGATGCGGAGTCTATGGTTCTGGCCGCTGCGCTCTATCGATTTGGAGAAACCAACTTTGCCGCCGCCCGGGCACGGGTAAACTGCCTTTCCGGCCTGGAGCGTGCCGAATTGGCGGCGGCCTTGCTCGGAAAACTCGATCAGCATGACATCCCGTTGCGCGAGTTGGAGTATTGCACGTATACGTTTGACCTGGTGATGGACCAGGGTGCGTATGCTGAGTTCAAGCGCCATCGCATGATGACGCAGACCGGTCAGACGCTTACTACCCGCCTGGGGTACGCCACGCCGCGTCTGATAACGGAAGCCGGCTTCGAATCCCAATATGATGCAGCCATGAACGCCGCGGGGGAGATGCATGAAAAGCTGAATGACTTCAGCCGCCGGGTCAGCCAGTATGTTGTTCCGAATGGCTATAGGCGCAGGGTGCTTGCGCAATTCAATTTGCGGGAAGCGTATGCCTTTTGTCAGTTACGCTCCGCCTCGAATGCGCACTTTTCCATTCGGCGCATTGCCCAGGCGGTATATGAGGAGATCCGGCGCGTTCACCCCTTGCTTACGCAATACATGCACCTGCCCCAGGAAGCCTGGCAGGCTGTAGAAGAGAAGTATTTTACGAGTACATGACGGATTGACCTGCGCTCCCAGGAAGGGGGCAGCAAACATAGCCAAGCCGGGGAACGCCGCCTCTAGTCTTCGTCTTCTTCCTTCTCCATACCGAAGATTTCATCAATTCGTGTCAGGATATCTGGGGTGATTTTTGGGACGACCTCAATCGCCCGCATGTTTTCATGCACCTGCTCCACTCGGCTCGCGCCCGTGATGACAGTGCTGACGTTTGGGTTTTTCAATATCCAGGCCATGGATAGTTGGGCCAGTGTGCAGTCCAATTCCTTGGCGATTGGTTCTAGTCTGCTGACCTTGGCAAGATTCTCGGGATCGGTCAAGCGAGCCTTCAGCCAGCCATAACCTTCTAGTGCGCCGCGGCTGTCTTTGGGGATGCCGTGATTGTATTTCCCCGTCAGCAAGCCGGAGGCTAACGGACTCCATACGGTTGTGCCATATCGATAATCCCTGAACAGGCGATCGTAATCCCTCTCAAATCGTTCCCGCCTGAACAGATTGTATTGGGGCTGTTCCATCGTAGGCTTGTGCAGATGGTGTCTTTCCGCGATCTCGATGGCTGCGACAATTTCTCCGGAGGCCCATTCCGAAGTGCCCCAATAGAAGGCCTTGCCCAATTCAATGATGCTGTGCATGGCCCACACCGTCTCTTCGATGGGCGTGCCGGGGTCGGGGCGATGACAGAAGATCAGGTCAACGTAATCCAGCTGCAGTCGCTGGAGCGAGCCGTTGATGCCCTCGATCAGCCGTTTGCGGCTAAGCGTGTCCTTCTCGTTTACGGTGTTATGCAAGCCCCAGAAAAATTTCGTTGAGACGAGATAGCTGCCGCGGCGCCAACCCAGTTTCTTGAGCGCCGCGCCCATGACTTCTTCGGATTTGCCGCCCGCATACACCTCGGCATTGTCGAAAAAGTTTACCCCCGCATCATACGCCGCCGACATGCAATCCGCCGCGGCTGTCACGTCCACTTGATTACTGAAAGTTACCCAGGAGCCGAATGAAAGTTCGCTGACGCGGATGCCCGCGCGCCCAAGGTGACGATAGTCCATGCTGCCTCCGATGTTGTTATCTAAAAGATTATAACGCCCGTCCAGTATAATCATTCCATGCAAAGTTTGCGAACGATTGTTTTCATTTGCATTTTGCTATCCACGGCCTGTGTGCCTCAAGTTGCCAGCCAAACTCCGATTACAAAGGATCTCCAGCCATACGAGACGGATACGCCACGGGCTATGCCTTCTCAACCAGCCGGCCTCATCGTCTCTGCCGACACGCCTTTGCCGTCGCCAACCCCGTTCGCCTATACCGTGAAATCCGGTGACACCTTGAGCCAAATCGCAGAGAAGTTCAATGTCTCGCTCGACGCGCTGATGCAGGCCAATCCAAACGTGGATCCCAACGGTATGTCCGTCGGTCAGACTCTCAAGATCCCCAGCAACCCCAGCAATCCCACGGGGGAATCCACGCCGACACCGGTGCCGTTCCCCATTCTGCAGGCCGCCTGCCACCCGACGCTGGACCGCGGCCTGTGGTGTTTCGTTCTGGCGCATAATGATTCATCCGAATTTATGGAGAATGTCACCGCTCAAGTCAGCATAGTAGATTCGCGGGGAAAATCCATTGCCAGCCAAACGGCGCTGCTTCCGTTAAACATTCTGCCGCCAGGGCAATCGCTGCCGCTGAGTGTCTTCTTCGCTCCCGATGTTCCGTCAGACGTGGAGCCTCGGGTGCAAGTCCTCACGGCCATCCGTCTGCTTCCAGGCGACGCGCGTTATCTGCCTGCCACGATTCAGAACACACTGGTTCAAGTGGACTGGTCGGGCTTCAGTGCGCAGGTCAGCGGACAGATTTTGTTGCCTGCGAATTCCAAGGTTGCCAACGTCGCATGGGTGGCAGCAGTCGTTTATGATGCGGCGGGGAATATCAGCGGCGTCCGCAGATGGCAGTCCACTACGCCCCTGGCTCCTGGAGCCAGTTTGCCCTTTTCTTTCATGGTTGCAAGCGTGGCGGGCCGGATAGCTCGGGTCGATTTTGCGGTCGAGGCGAGGCCGTGACTTCCGGACAATCGGAATCGCACTTCGACAGCACCTGGTCATCGTTGAACCGTGAACCGTGGCGGATCGGCCTTCGCCCTTCCTCGGTAGTCTGATCTACTATTTGCTTTCTTTGCGGTCTTGCCTCGAAAGGACGAACCCGAGCGCCAGGATGGCGGGAACCAGGGCGAGTACGCAGCAGGTGAACCCCAGCATCAAAGTCAGCGAAAGCGGCGGGCTGCCGGGCGGGATGTTCGTTGGGGCAGGCGCGGTAGGCGAGATTTCGACCGCGTAGTGTGGTTTTGGAGCAGTGGCAGCGAATGGCGCAGCCGCTTTCGCTCTCAGATCGTTCGGTTGATGGCCCGCCAGGGTGATTTTAGGGGCTGCACAGGCCAAAACGACGACAGTAGATAAGAGAATTAGCCGCATTTGCATGGGACGGTTGCCTTTCGCCAATCCACGCCAGTATAGTATAGAAGTTCCGGCAAATACGTTGATTGCCGGAAATATGAATCGCCCGACTTCACAAAGCTGCAAAGCGCTTAATTGACGCTTCTATTTCTTGCATGTATAATCTTTTTTCAGTCAGCCCCAGCGGGGGCTCGCAATGAGGTGCTATGGCTTTACGCGGAAACTTGCGCGATTTCACGATTACTCAATTGCTCAATCTGATAAACCTGGCGCAGAAGACCGGCACCCTGATTGTAGATGGGCCGTCTGAGCAGGCGCACGTCTCTTTTCGAGACGGTAAATTGGCCTACGCCAGTATTGGCCGGGAAGATGGTGGGCTGGCGACTGTTCTGCATAAGGCCAACAAGCTCAACGTCAACCAATATCGAACCATCAGTGAGCGGGCTGGCAGGATGACCGATAAAGAATTGGGAATCCTGCTCATAAATGCGGGTTACGTGTCCCAGGAAGATATCCTCCTGAATTTGCAGTCTCACTTTACGGATGTCATTCGCCGCCTTTTTACCTGGGTGGAGGGCCTGTTTCGGTTCGAGAACGAGCTGCTGCCGCCGGACGACCGCATCAATGTAAAGCTGGACTTGGAGAACCTGATCATCGAAGGGTCGCGTCAGCTGCGGGAGTGGGAGCAGTTGCAGGATGAGATTCCCAGCCTCGATTTGGCTCTCAAGTTCACCGAGCGCCCGATGACCAACCTGAACCTGAGCGTTGAGGAATGGCGCGTGGTCAAGTACATTGACCCGAAGAACACCATGAAGCAGATCGCATCTGCAGCGAAGCTGAACGACATGGAGATCCGGCGCATCGTCTACGGCCTCATCCAGGCCGGCCTGGTGCAGATGGTGCGACCCTCGACCGCGCCGCTTCAGCTGAATCCCAAAATGTTCCCAACGCAGGACAAGGAAGAACAGCGTAATCTGATCAACAAATTAATTGGACGAATTCAGCGCCTGTAATATTGATTGGGAAGGACAGGAATTATGCAAACGGTCAAAATGGTGGTCACGGGCCCTTTTAGCGCTGGCAAGACTCAGTTCATTCAATCTGTCAGCGAAATTGAAGTGGTCGCGACCGAAAGGAAGATCACAACTGCGGCGGAGCGCGTCGTAAAGGACGCCACGACGGTCGCCATGGACTTTGGCCGTATCACTGTGGATGAAGACCTGGTCTTATATCTCTTCGGGACTCCTGGCCAGAAGCGGTTTGATTTTATGTGGGAGATCCTGTCCGAGGGCATGCTCGGATTCATCGTCATGGTCGATTCGACCCGCCCCGAAACCTTTCGCGAGGCCCGCTCCATCCTCGAGACTTTCCGGGCCTATGCGCCGACGCCCTATGTCGTCGCTGCCAACAAGCAGGATATGAAGGATGCCTGGGAACTCGAGGACATGCGCCATGCCCTGCGCCTGGACGGCAAGACCAAGATCCTGTCTTGTGTGGCGACCAACCGGAAACAGGTGAAGCTGGTCTTGCTGGAACTGCTTTACAGCATCCTGGCCGAGATGGAGTCCGGCAAATAAGTGTCCTCCATCACTACGGACCAGGGTTCGGTTCATTACGAAGTATACGGCAGGGGCAAGCCCGTCATCTTGTTGCATGGCTGGCTCGGCTCCTGGGGCTTATGGCAGGAGACCATGGCCTACCTCGCCGGCTCCTATCGAACCTACGCGCTCGACTTCTGGGGCTTCGGCGAATCAGGCAAGAAACGCGATACGTACGCCGTGCAGGACTTTGTCAGCCTCGTTGATCAATTCATGGAACAACTGGGCATTGCGCGCGCTCCGCTGGTGGGCCATAGCATGGGCGGAACCGTCAGCCTCCTGGTTGCAAAACAGTATCCCGAGCGCGTCGGCAAGGTTGTGGTAGCCGGCTCACCGATCGTTGGTTCATCCCTCGCAATGCTGCTCAAGTTGGCTGGCTATCGGCCCGTGGCATTCCTGCTGTTCAATCTGATGGGTCCCTTTCGTGCCTGGATGAAATACTATTACTCCCGGCGCATTTGCACGGATCCTCGATTTCCCGACATGATGGATCGCGACCTCTCCCGTACAACCCTGGAATCCTTTTTGCGGTCCATTGCCTCGTTGCGGCGCACAGATCTTCGGCCTTTTCTCAATCAGATTAAGATTCCGGCGATGGGCTTCTACGGAGATCGAGACAAGGTCGTTCATCCTCTGCAGTGGCAACCCATGCAGCAAGGCATGCCGCAAGCCCGAATTGAACGCTTTCCCAATGCCGGTCATTTTATGATGCTCGAAGAACCGGGGCCATTCGGCCAGAAGCTCAAGGATTTCCTCGACCAACCCTCGCCGGTTTGAGTCGGCGCCGATCCATTTCTAAATGGAAGTCTGATGGTCTCGCCCCGTCGTCAGAGGCACTTGACAATCCAGAATTGGTAAACTCATGACTGAATGCTATTATCCCCAGCGGATGGGACGTATCATCCTGCTTGCTATGGAGGAAATCCTGGGTCGGGAGGAGATCCATTCGATTCTTCGAACTGCTTCACTCGATTCATTCATTGATCATTATCCGCCGGCCCATTCCGAAAAGGACTTTTCTTTCAAGACGGTGAGCCGGCTCCTGGATGCGCTGGAGCAGGCGTACGGCCCCCAGGGCGGACGTGGCACTGCCCTTCGTGTGGGGCGAGCCTGCCTCCACTATGGGCTGCGAGAGTATGGCTCGACGCTGGAGTCTACCGGGTCGGCATTTCGTTTTCTGCCGCTCGCCTCCAAATTGGACGTCGGCGCGAAATCATTTGCCGACTTGTTCAACCGCCAAACTGACCAACGCGTGCGAATCGAGGATAAAGAGGGGAAATTGCTCTGGCACATTGACCGCTGTCCTTTGTGCTGGGATCGCCGGGCGCAGGAGCCGATCTGTCATCTGGCTGTGGGTCTTTTGCAGGAATCCCTGTACTGGGCCAGCAGTGGTAAGATATTCAATGTCGAAGAGACTGCATGTATTGCCTGCGGCGACCCTGCCTGTACGATTGTGATTGACAAAACGCCTATCTCCTGACCATTGGCGTTTCCTGACGAAAATGTAGGGGCGGGTCACTCCCGCCCCTGTTGTATTAAAATCGCTGGTGCTGGGCTGTCATGCTCAAGATCATACTTAATGCCCCAAATCCGATTATGCCGTTCTGTGAACCGGCGCGCGATTTGCGCATTCAGAACGCGCCGCTCTGGCTTTGGCAGCGCAACCTGCTGGCGCCCTACGTGACGCGCGAGTTGGAACTGAAGCCCGGCATGCGGATGCCCGCCGTGCGTGAGCCGGCTCTGGTGTATCGTGATAACCTGTTCTTCGACGAACCGTACATTCGGGTTTTCATGGCCGAAGCGCTGAAGCGCAGGCACCCGGTTCGCGCTGCCTTCTCCGCCGATGATCCGGCCTTTAAGGAGCACGCCCTGCCGCTCTCCACATCCTATACGTTGGCGGGCAATCTTTATCTGGCTGACTTGTGGTATTACCCGAACGGCCCGGTGGCAGACGTAGAACCGCTGGTGATCGATCTGCAGGCGCGCGAGATCGGCTATTACCATGTCCCCACTTACATGGCTGACCAGAGCGGCGATCTGCTTTTCCAGGTGCCTCTGCGATCGCTGCTCGCCATAAACTCCTGGGTGCACATCTTTATCGCCGACGTGGTTTTTGGCCTGTTTGGGCGCGGTGCCCGCTTCGAAAAGCGGCTGAACGAAGACCTTGGGTTCAAACTTGGAATTCTAGGCAAAGCGGTTTTTGAGGGACGCCAATTGCTTGAGTGTTCCGAGTTGGTGAGGATCGGCAGGAACTGCGTGATCGATCCGCATGCGATTATTCATGGGCCAACCACCATCGGAGATAACGTCACTGTCAACGCCGGCGCCGTGATCGAAAATTGCATCATCGGCAACAACGTCAATGTTTCGCAGGACGTGCAATTGATGCTTTCGGTGGTGGGCGATGGGACATTCATGCCGTTCCGTTCAGCCTTGTTCATGACCACTGTAATGGAAAACAGCATGATCGCCCAAAATACCTGTTTGCAAATGTCCGTGATCGGCCGGAATACATTCGTCGGCGCCGGCTCGACCTTTACAGACTACAACCTTGTGCCCGCACCACTGCGGGCCCGCGATGCGGCTGGCAAGTTAAGCCTCTCCAACCGTCCGGTGATGGGGAGCGCCGTTGGCCACAACTGCCGGCTTGGTTCGGGGCTGATCGTTTATCCCTCTCGTACCATCGAGTCGGACGTAGTTCTGGTCGCTTCCCGCGAGCGGCGCGTGATCGACCGCGACGTACGCTTTGAAGAGAGCGACCATCATCATTTCAAAGCGGCCACCCTGCACAAAGCCCTGTATCATCGCCAAAAAGACCGGGACTTGGAGTCCTGGTAATCCGCAACCCAAATGGCCTGCGCCCAAAGACATTCTCCAGGAAAAGGGAAAAATGTCTTGTAAAGCCGCGCTGCCGTTTGCCTCCCCCGCAATGATGCATATTATGGACAGTTTTGCCTTCGTTATCCATCCCATTGATCCCAAACGTGATGTCAGCCGCAAGTTTCCTTTGCTGGGGAAGATCCTGACCGAGCGTCAGATCGATTTCTTCTCAACGTTCTTCCCACCTGTGTATCTGTCTGAAATCGACGGCATCACCTCGGCCGCGACGGGCAAGCAGATCAAAGGCTGGTTGGTTGCCTGCCCATATACCCCGAAGCGCATGATGGAGTTGCCGGAGTCCACCGTCTATCGCAAGATCATCCAAACCGGTCGCATGGCCGAGCAGTTGGGTGCGCAGATCCTGGGACTGGGTGCGTATACGTCGGTTGTGGGCGACGCCGGTCTCACGATTGCGCGGGCGCTGGAAATTCCTGTGACAACCGGTGACGCATACACGGTCTCGATAGCGGTGCAGGCGGTGCGTGCGGCGGCGGAGGTGATGGACATCCCGCTCGCCGACGCGACCGCGGCCGTCGTCGTCGGCGCGACGGGTGCAATCGGCAGGGTCTGCGCAGAACTGCTGGCGGGCGACGTCGGACGCCTGCTTCTGATAGCCCGGAACGACCATAAATTGCGGGAATTGCAGGATCGCTTGCAGCCCCGGTCTGCAGCCGGGATAATCACCAGCGGGGACCTGGAATCGCTGCGGGATGCAGAGCTGATCCTCACCGTGACGAGCGCCCTGCAGGATGTAATTCATCCGGAGTACTTGCGGCCCGGCAGTGTGGTGTGTGATGTTGCCCGTCCCCGCGACGTTTCTGCAATGGTCGCTGCTGCCAGAGATGATATATTAGTAATCGACGGTGGAATGGTTGACGTGCCAGGCCCCGTGGATTTCCATTTTAATTTTGGCTTTCCACGGGGTAAGGCCTACGCTTGTATGGCCGAGACGATGGCCCTGGCGTTGGAAGGTCGTTTTGAAGATTATACGGTAGGCAAGGATATTACATTGGAGAGAGTAAACGAGATCACGGCCATGGCCGGCAAACATGGCTTCCGTCTAAGTGGTTTCCGTTCCTTCGAGCGTGAGGTGACGGAGGAAAAGATCGAGATTGTTCGCCGGAACGCCCGTCGAGCACAGTCCGCTCGCTTCGCTCGCAAGCCACGCATGGTCAGGCACGCCTAGGAGGCTCCATGGGAAAAGCCCGCCTGTTGGTTGTGGAAGACGACGTCGATATTGCCAACATGCTCAAGATCTACTTCTCGGGCATGAGTTTTGACGTCGATGTCGCCTACCGCGGATCGGAAGCTTTGGAGAAGACCAAACACGTTTTGCCGCATCTGATCGTCCTTGACATTATGCTGCCCGATATTGACGGTTACGAGGTCTGCCGTAATCTGCGGATGAGCACGCGCACCAGCCACATTCCCGTAATTTTCCTTACACAGAAGGATGAGCGCAGCGATAGATTGCAGGGCCTGGAGCTCGGCGCCGACGATTACATTACCAAGCCGTTCGATATCGAGGAGTTGAAGCTGCGCGTGCAGGGAGCGATCCGTCGTTCTGAACGCGAGAGTCTTACCGACCCGCGATCGGGATTGCCGGCCGGTAGGCTGATCGAGGAGCAATTACGGCGCATTATTCGGGAGAAGGACTGGGCCCTGCTTGATATGCGGGTAAACCATCTTGAGCCATTCAAGGACGTGTACGGTTTCGTGGCAGGCGACGACGTGATGCGCTTTACGGCGATGCTGGTCACGGAGGTCGTGGATGAGCTTGGCACCAGCGATGATTTCATAGGTCACGCGGGCAGTGACAACTTCATTGTCATCACGAATCCTGAGGCGGCGCCGCTGATCAAGCAGCGTGTTAAAGACCGTTTTGTGGCCGAAGTGCCCACTCACTATAACTTCATGGATCGAGTGCAGGGCTTCATGCAAGCGCCTAAGGCTGACGGCGTCGTCGAAAACGTGCCGTTCATGACCATCTCGGTCGGTATGATCTCTCCGAGCCAGCATTCTTTCGCAGATATCCGGGAGATTACCGAACTTGCCGCCGAAGCTCGGCGGCAGGATTTGCTTGCTGCAGCCTGAGAGGATATTCCAGGCATGTTTGTCAGCTTGAACCTGGGCATTGGGCTGGTCATCGCCGGACTGGTATTCGTGATACTTGTCTGGGGATTGATGAACCTCTTGCCGCGCGGTCAGGTTACACAACCAAGCCGGACCCCTTTCATCCCCGCGGATACAAATGAAACGGCCGATGCGATCGTCGTGATCCAGCCTGGAGGCCGGGTGGATTATGTCAACGCACAGGCACGTGAGTGGTTCGATTTACGGGAGAATGACCTCCCCGATCTCGAGCGACTCCTTCGCCGCGTGCGCCCGCCCGATGATTTTCTGGATCTGTGCGCCGCGCCGGGTCAGAAACGATTGAGCGTCAATGGTCGACCGATGGAGGTTACGTCATACCAGGTTCCCGGTGCATATCCGCAAATGCTCCTTTCGCTGCGGGGCCCGGACTTTGCGTCGGCTTTCCAGGCCGGTGGGCGGCAGAATGAAGCGCAAGACGCCTCTTCAACCATCCTCAAGCTGATCACAGGCTTCGGACAGTCCATCGCCTCAAGTCTGGACTTCGACTCCGTTGTGTGGTCGATCCTCGACAACGCTCCCCGGCTTGTGCCGGCAGACGTCTTCGAATTGAAAGCCTGGGATGAAGAAACACGCTGCTTTGTCGCTTACGGATTCCAGGAGATGAACGGCTCGGGTCGCAAACTTGTTCGTCTTCCTGCCAGCCAGTTTAGCGCTTTCACAGATACCGTTGCAGATACGCACAAGCCGCTTTTCGTGGCCGATGTGGAGGCGGCACGAAGTGATGCCTCCGGCGTTGCTTTCACGACAATTGGGTCTTACATTGGTCTACCGCTCATGGCCGGCAGTGAATTGGTCGGCGTCTTGGAAGCAGGGCAGACCACGAGCGCAGCGTTGGTTCAGCAGGATGTGGATTTGCTCGCATTAGTCACTCCGCAGGCGGCGGTGGCCCTGCGAAACGCCATGCTCTATGAGCAGGAACGCCGCCGCGCCCTTGAACTCTCCGGCTTGGCCAATCTGGCTCAGGCGGTCAGCGTGATCCGCGAGCCGCAGGATTTGTTTACGCGGCTGGTCGAAAGTGTAGCTCCGCTTTTTAACGTGGAGGTCGTCGGTTTTCTGCTTTACGATGAAAACAAACATACGCTTGAGGGCCAGGTTCCATTCCGCGGCCTGCCGCCGCATATTGTGCAGATCTATCGCGCTTCGATCACACCCAACAGCCCCGCAGATGCTCTGTTGAAAGCACGCCGGCCGATTCTCACGATGAACGCGGCGGAGGACGCAAATTGGCGGACGCTCGGCCTGACCGACATTGCCATAGCAGCCAGCCTGAGAGACTCGGCGCTTGTGCCGCTTGTCTCTGCACGGGAAATGGTCGGATATTTCCAGGTCTCGCATCATCGCGGCGGCGCATCACAATTCTCAGAGACTGAACTGCGATTGATGAACATCGTCGGTGATCAGGCAGCGGCCATCATCGAAAACGCGCTGCTGGTTCGGCAGAGCCGCGAGCGCGCCCGGCGGTCGGAAGCTTTGCGGCGCATTTCCAGCCTTTCTTCCTCATCTGCAACATTGGATGAAGTTCTCAAGTATTCCGTGCAGGAGCTCGTAAATCTCTTCCAGGTTGACGCAGCGGCTGTACTTCGGCTCGACGAGACGCGTGGCGAACTATGCCTCCAGCGCGATTCGATGTTTGGGATATCCCCCGATACGGCCGCCTCCTTCCCAAATCTTGCTATCGATGATCCCGAATATCGCCAAACTGTCAGCGGCAGCGCCCATGCTTACGTCTCCGGCCACATGAGCGTTGATCGAAGCTTGCCCGCGTACTATCGTGTACTGGTGACCGGCGCCGGGATGGAATCAGCCCTTTTCGTGCCGCTTTTGGTGCGCGGGAAATCTCTGGGCGAGTTGCTGCTCGCCGGCCGCAAGACCGATTTCTTCAATGATTATGATGTGCAGGTGGCAGCCACGGCTGCAGGCCAGCTTGCTTCCGCACTCGAAAGCCTGCTCCTCCTTTCACAGACCGACGAATCGTTGCGACGCCGCGTGGAGCAATTGACCTCCGTTGCGCGCGTCAGCCGGGAGATTGGCGCCTCCATCTCGGTGGATCGCCTCCTCGAAGTGATCCATGATGAGGTCATCCTCTCCACCGGCGCCGACTGCGGCTCCATACTCTATCTGGACCCGGAAGCGGCGGCAAACGATCCTCGCCTGCGCCAGTTGGTGGGATGCCCATCGGTTGGCGAGCTTTCTCCACTGCAACGCACTGCGATTGAGAACAACCGCTCCTTTCTAATCCGTGACTTCACGGCCGAGGCATTCTTCCCTCCGCATGAGGGCATCCACTCGGCGCTGGTTGTGCCGATCGCTCACCGTGGCCAGGTCCTCGGACTGATAGAGCTGCACGCCGCGGTTCCTGGCGCGTTTGACGATGCAGCGCTTGAAACGGCACAGACGCTTGCGGTGCAGGCCTCCATTGCCTTGAACAATGCGCGGCAGGTTCATTCGGAACGCATGCAGGCGGAGCTTTTGCGCCGCCGCGCGGAAACCCTCGAGAAGTTCTCTTCAGCCACCTACTCGCTGAACTTCGCACAGCCGCTGGAGGAGTCGCTCGCTTTCATTGTGCAAGGCATCAGCGAATCAACGCCCTTTCGGGTTATCTTGATCAGTGTTTACGAGCCTGCCACGGGCATGCTTCGTCGCCTGACCGGCGTTGGCATCGCGCCCGAGACATTGAGTGAGTTGTTGGCGCGCCCGCAGCCGCTGACCAGCATTCAGCAGCTGATGAAGCCGCAGTTCAAGATCAGCCGCTCCTACTATATCCCGGCCGACGAAACGCCTGTGCTGCCGGCGGATGTCCATTACGTATACGCCGGCCATTATTCTGAAGCCCAGGCCAAACAAAATGCCTGGGACCCTGACGACTTCCTGCTAATACCCCTTGAAGATCCCCAGGGTGAGCCTTTGGGCCTGATCAGCCTGGACGACCCCAGCAACGGCCTGCGGCCCGACCGCGCCACGATCGATTCTTTGGAATTGTTTGCAGCGCAGGCCGCACAGTTGATCAGCAGCTCCCGGCGATTGGCCGACTTGAACAAACGGGTCGATTCGCTGTCGGCTGGCATCCAACGCCAGCAAAGACTTCTCAGCGTTACGCAAAACGATCTGCCGGTGTTGCTTCGCAAGGACCTTGAGCAGACGATCTCATTGCACAACCTCGACCGTCGTGCGCAGCGCGTGCGCGCCGGCCTTGCGATCACCGAGTCCGTCAGCCGCCAGCTGGATGCCTCCTCGGCTTTATTGGCGCTTGGCCGTGAGACGTTGACTCAGTTCGGAATGTCCATCGCCCTCGTGGCGGAAAACTCGGCAGACGGCCCGCACCTGATCCACCTCGTCGGCGGGATTCCGCGGTCGAGCAACCCTGAAGCTCTGTTCGGCCAGCGAAATCCGCTGCGCGCGGTATTACAGAATGGCGAGCCCATCCTGATTTCCAACCTGGATGAGACCGATGAGTGGCGCGATACGCCGCTGCTCAGCCAGATGCGGGCCAAAGCCGTCATCTGCCTGCCGGTTATGGTGGAAGGCAAGCCCATCGCTGGCATGTTGGCCATGAGCTCCGAGGTCATGCCGGCTTTCACGGAAGAAGACCGGCAGGTGTATTTCCAGATTTCGCGGCAAACCTCCGTCGTCCTGCAGAATATCTCCCTGCTAAACGAGACCCGGCGGCGTTTGCAGGAGGTTAATCTCCTGCTCGAATTCAGCCGCCGCCTGCGCGGCCTGGATCCGAACGAGATCGTCAAGGCTCTGCTGGACAGCGGACGCCGCGTCTTGCAGGCCGCGCACGCCGGCGCCGTATTGCTTTGGAATGATCAAAACGAAGTGTTGGAGCCAAGCGCTGTCTCCGGCTATGCCGATGACAAAAGCCTGATGCACATCACCTACCGCCGCGGCGAGGCGCTGCCAGGGAATGTCTTCACGGCCGGCAAGCCGCGCCGAGTGGACGAGGTGAATTTCCCGCGGGATTACGCTTTGAGCAGCGAGAAACTGGGGTTGTACCGACAGGCCACCGGCGGCCGATTGCCGGTATCGAGTCTCCTGCTTCCCATCGCCACCGGCGATCAGGGCATCGGGCTGATGGTCCTCGACAACTTCAATACGCCTGCGGCCTTTAGGCCGGAGGATGAAGCCTTGATGGTTTCGCTCTCTCAGCAGGTGGCGCTGTCGCTGGAGAATGTCCGCCTGATGCATGCCATGGCGGAACGCGCCGGCCAATTGGAGGCCCTGAACGACGTCGCGACCGCCATGACGTCGAGCCTGAAGTCGGACGAATTGGTCGCGTCTCTCCTGCGCCAACTCGACCCGATCATCCCATTCGATACCGCCACGCTTTGGCTGCGCCATGCGGAGCGACTTACGGTGGCTGCGGCGCGCGGTTTCCCAGACACGGAGAGGCGCCTTGGCCTGACCGTCTCCGTGACGGACAGCGCCCTGTTCAGGGAAATGGTCAAGAGCGGGCAGGCCATCTCGGTGGGGGATGTGCGCGAGGACCCGCGCTTCCCATCCGTAGAGGCGCCACGCCTTTCGTGGCTGGGCATTCCATTGATCTCCAAGGGCGAACTGATCGGGTTGATCGCCCTGGAAAAGTGGCAGGCAAACTTCTACAGCCGCGAACAGATCCAGCTGGCGACCACGTTTGCAAGCCAGGCCGCGGTTGCATTGGATAACGCCCAGTTGTACGAAGACAGCCTGGGCCGTGCGGCCGAACTGGACGAGCGCTCGAAACGCCTGGCGCTGCTCAACCGATTATCTTCTTCCTTGAGCGGCATCTTGGATGCAGGCGCGATCCTCGATTTGACCGCCGAGGAATTGCAGCGTGCCTTGAATGCCACTCGCGTTTCGGTGGTGTCCTTCGAACGCGAGCAGGCCCGTTGGGTGGCTGCCAGCCCCAGGTCATTGCAGCGACTGCCCCAGGTGCTGCCGGATGCGCCCCTGTTCGAACGTTTGCGCGAATCGCTGGGGATCTTCAACACCGAGTCTGTGAACACCGAGCCCGATCTCGTTCCGCTGAAGGAGTTTCTGGGCTCGGACGTAAGCGCCCTGCTGGTCCTGCCCCTGGTGAGCGGCCAAAACCTGCGCGCCCTGCTGTTTGCGCAAATCGTCGGAGAAAGGCGCTTTGCCCTTACCGAGATCGAGCTGGCGCGCACGATTGCCAACCAGGCGGCCATTGCGCTGGAAAATGCCCGCCTGTATCAGTCCACGGTGCGGACCGCGGAGCGGCTGGCCGTCCTCAACCAGGCCAGCGCCGTGATCGGCGCCAGCCTCGCACCGGATGAGATTTACGCCGCCGTCCATCGTGCGGCAGAGCGGTTGATGCCGGTGGACGCCTTCGTCATCACGCTGCTGCATGAAGAGCAGCAGGAAATCGAAGGCGTGTACATGATGGACATGAACCAGCGCACGCCCAATATGCGCCTGCCGCTGGGCCAGGGTTTGAGCAGCCGGGTGATCCTCGACGGCGAGCCACTGCTGATCAACGGGGTCGAGAATGCCGAGGCGCAGGGAGCGATCAGTGTCGGCGACCGCGGGCTCTCGGCTTCCACATTGGCGGTGCCGATGATCCTCGGCGGCAGGACGATCGGGATGCTTTCGGCGCAGAGCTATCAAAGCAATGCCTATACCGACGAGGATCTGCAGATCCTGACCACGATCGCCAACCAGGCGGCTGTGACCATCCAGAACGGGCGCCTGTTCGAGGAGACTCAGCGCCTGGCGCAGGAACTCGAGCAGCGCGTTGTCGAACGCACGGCCGAGCTGCGCCGCGAACAGCAGAACACCGAGACGCTGCTGCGCATTCTTACCGAGGTGTCGGCGAGCCTCGACCTGGACCGCGCGCTTAACCGCACCCTCTCGCTGCTCAACAATGCCGTTGGCGGGGAGCAGGGCACCATCATGCTGCTGAACGCGGAAGACAACCTGCTGCACTACCGCGCCGGTTACGGCTACCTCTCGGAGAGAACCGGCGGGCGCGACCAGCGAGGCCTGACGCTCAAGGTGGGCGAGGGCCTGGCAGGCTGGGTGGTGCAGAAGCGCCAAGCGGCGTTGATAGACGATGTAAACAAGGACCCGCGCTGGGTGCGGACCGGAACGGCTTCCAACGACCACCGCAGCGCCATCGTGGCGCCCCTGCTGGTTGCAGAAGACGTGATCGGCGTGCTGATGGTGTTCTCGCGCAACGAGAGCTACTTCACGCCCGAGAGCCTCAACCTGGTCAAGGCCATTGCGGGCCAGGTGGCGGTGGCGATCAACAACGCGCACCTGTACGAACTGATCCGCGATCAGGCGGAGCGCCTGGGCCTCATGCTGCGCAAGGAGCAGGAAGAAGCCAGCCGCTCGCAGGCCATCCTGGAGGCCGTGGCCGACGGGGTGCTGGTCACCGGCCCGGACAACCGGATCACCTTCCTCAACGCGTCGGTGCAGCGCATACTGGCTATCAGCGGCGGCCGCGCCCTCGGGCAATCGGTGGAAGCCTTCGGGGTGCGGTTTGGCGAAGCAGGCTCGACGTGGATGGAGACCATCCACCGCTGGTCGAAGGTGCCGGACTCGATCCAGCCGGGCGATACGTACGCCGAGCGGCTGGAGCTGGGCGATAACCGCACCGCTCTGGTGCATCTCGCGCCGGTGATCCTGCAGAATGATTTTCTGGGCACCGTGTCCATCTTCCGCGACATCACGCACGAGGTCGAAGTGGACCGGCTGAAATCGGAATTCGTGGCGACCGTGAGTCACGAGCTGCGCACGCCGATGACGGCCATCAAGGGTTACGTGGATATCCTGCTCATGGGCGCGGCGGGCGCCATCAACGAGAACCAGTCTCATTTCCTGGACATCGTCAAGAACAACATCGATCGCTTGAACACGCTGATCAGCGACCTGCTCGATATATCGCGTATCGAGGCGGGCCGCATCGAGCTTATGCCGCAGGCGTTGGACATGCGCGCCATCGCAAAGGATGTCATTTCCGAGGTGCAGCACGCTTCGGAGGAGGCCAAGAGGCCGATGACGTTTACGCTGGAGGTTTCGCGCAACCTGCCGAAGGTTTATGGCGACGCAGACCGCGTGCGGCAGATGCTGCTCAACCTGGTGGATAACGCCTATCACTACACTCCGGAGAACGGCACGATCAACGTCCATCTCCATGCTCTTAACAGCCACGGCCAGGTGCAGGTGGACGTGACGGACACCGGCGTTGGCATCGCCAGCGAGGATCAACCCCGCATCTTCGAGCGCTTCTACCGCGGCGAACATCCGCTGGTGCTCGCCACGCCGGGCACCGGATTGGGCCTGGCCATCGTCAAGCAGCTGGTGGAACTGCACAAGGGACAGATCTGGTTGAAGAGCGACGGCATCGCAGGCCAGGGCAGCACGTTCTCGTTCACGCTGCCCATCTTCAAGGAGGAAGCGGCGAAATAGGATGTCCGGGCGACGAAACGTCGCCCCTACGGCTCCCGTCCGATCTCGCCCGACAAGGACGCAATGGCAAAAATTCTGATCGCTGAAGATGAACCGGATATCCGGGAGCTCGTGGCTTTCCTGCTGCGTTTTGCGGGATACGAGGTGGTGGCGGCCAGCAACGGGGAAGAGGCCGTGCAGACCGCCGTGCGCGAGATCCCCGATCTCATCCTGATGGACGTGCGCATGCCGCGGCTGACGGGGTACGACGCGTGCCGCATGTTGAAGGCCGACCCGAAGATGAAGGATATCCCGGTGGTGTTCCTCTCGGCCAAGGGCCAGGAGTCGGAAATCCAGACGGGGTTGGATGTGGGGGCGGAAGAGTATCTGCTGAAGCCTTTCTCTCCGGATGAGCTGACGAACCGGGTGAGAAGTTTGTTGGCGAGGTATGGGAAGTGAGTAATACCCCCTCCGGCCTTCGGCCACCTCCCCCAAATGGACAAATGAACGTCTTGATTTTGAAGATGGTTCTGGTCGTCCATTTGGGGGAGGCTGGGAGGGGGTAGCATGAGCGCCATCATCCTTAACCGGGCCATTGTTCATTACGAAGCGTTGGGACGGGGCCGCCCCATCGTCTTCCTGCATGGCTGGGTGGGCTCGTGGCGCTATTGGATGTCGTCGATGCAGGTGGCCTCGACTTCGTATCGAGCCTACGCCCTGGACCTCTTCGGCTACGGCGACACCACTCACGACCCGGCGCGCTATACGCTCGAGGCGCAGGCGGCGCTCCTCACCAGTTTCCTGGACGAGATGGGCATCGGCAAGATCGCCATCGTGGGACACGGCCTGGGCGCGCTGGTGGGGTTCTATTTCGCAGCGCAGCAACCGGCGAGCGTGGACCGCATCATGGCCATCAGCAGCCCGCTGGACTTCAACTGGGTGAACGCACGGCTCAAGAACGGGCATTCGTCGACCGAGCTTGTGGATTGGCTCGCCGGCCACACTCCGGAATCGGAAAGCGCTCTTTCGGACGCGTCCAAATCTGACCCGCGGGCCGTTGCGGCTTCGCTGGGCAGCTTCCAGTCGGACAGCCTGTTCAACCAGTTCCGCGCGGCGAACGTGCCGTGCCTGCTGGTCTACGGACAGAACGATCCGTCGATAAAGGTGCCGGCGGTGGACAGCACCGTCCCGCTGGGGCTGAACGTTCACCAGGTCAACCTGGAGGAGTCGGGCCATTTCCCGATGCTGGATGAAGCGGGGCGCTTCAATCGCCTGCTGACGGACTTCCTGGCGCTGGAGTCGGGGCTGAGCCCGCGCGAGCTGCAGTTGAAGGACGAGTGGAAGAGGAGGGTCAGGTAGGGACATTGCTGATTTTCGATTTTAGATTGTTGATTGTTGATTGGCTTCGAGGCGCAGGCACCTCCGGCACCTGCACCTTCGGTCGCTCGACTGATCTCATAATTCTCCGTGGCAAAACCCCGTAAGTGCACCGGGGCAAAACGAAGAGGAACAATTCTGTGTCTGGGTGCAAGTTATGCGAAGGATTACGAGTAAACGGGTGGGAACCAAGAAAGTGAATCTTCCGACTCATTTTGTTTTACGGCTAGAAAAGCCATGAATTCTCATAATTCTGCGTGCTAAAACAACGAGGAACAGAGAGGGTTGTGCGGAGTAATTCGAATCCAACTCGAACCCTCCCACTAGACGGCGTCGTATTCGTTCCTCGCTCTAAAACAAATAGGAACGAATGGATCGAATGGGGAACTGGTAGATTGGGAATTGGTAGATTGGTAAATTGGCGTTTGGCATATGAGGGTTGGATGTTCATGGTTGCAATATCCTCAGACGATATTATACAGAACATCTGTTCTGATTACAAGGCCTGAGGATTCCATTGCTTCCATGGGTTACAGAGTTTGCAGAATTGGGTCGATATTTCCACGAAGAATGCAGGAAGGAAAGAAAGACTGAGACAAGGGTTTTGCTGGCAGGTCATGGAAGCTGTGGATAAAGCGGTGGAGAACCGAAGAAACACGGCTGGCAAACTGTTGACAGGGCTGTGCACAACTATGTGGATCGTCGGCGCAACGTGTGCCTCGCCCCCTTACGGGGATCTTCGATCGACATGCGCAACGGCGGCTGGATGCCGCCTTGCGCGAGCCTAAAAGCTGGGGATAGAATGTGGAGAAATGCCCCGAAACGCCCCCACCGGGCTTCGCCCACCTCCCCCAAATCCACGACAGAGCTAAGGCTCAATAAAGCTGTTTTGGAACGTGGATTTAGGGGAGGCTGCTCGATGAGCTAGCTCCTGTCCGTCTTTCCGCAACCCCCAAAGGGGGTGCTTCGCGAAGAGCAGCGGACCTGCGGCGGTGTGCTTCTCCAGGGACCTTCCCTCGGGCAATCGCCTTCGGGACCTTCGGCGGGGGCGGCTGGACGGTGCGGGGAAATGCCCCGAACGCCCCCACCGCCCCTTCGGGGCACCTGCTTCGCGACCATTTTCCCCAGGCTCTGCCTTGTTTGCCAATCCATTGCTGATGACATCCATCCAGTATCTGATCCCAAGCGGGCAGCGATGGAAAATGGGGGAGGCGGGAGGGGCAGCTGGAGGTCAACGTATTTTTCATCCGGCAAGGCGTGCCAGGGGTGGCGGCGGTCGGGGGTGAAGGCGGGATATAATCAAATTATGAGCAACGTATCACCTGCCACGGGGGACCAACTGGCAAACGCTCTTTATGCCCTCGGAGTAAATTTCCTTATGGGCAGAGCGGATGCCGGCAAATCCTTGCACTGGCAACCTGCACGCCTCATCACGGCGCTTGCAGAAAGCGATGACGCGCGGCTGCGCTCATCGTTGATTCCGCTCTTTCTGGAACATCCGGAATTTGCAAAGTACGTTCAGCAAGCCGTGCAAAACATGGGGGTCAGGGCCCGCAGAACTCTACAATGTTATTACAGCGCGGCTGTGTTCCTGCAGAGAATATATGGGGCTCACTTACGGGCCCTCATCGGTGAGAAGCCCGCCCTCCCCGAATATTTCGAAGGTGAATTGGGCTTGCGATTCACAAACGATCCCGAGAATAACCTGCAATTGCTGGCGCAACGCCATGAGACATTGAGCGGTGAGCGCGTCAATTGGCTTGGCACTTATCAGCATGCCGCGCAAACATGGATCAAAGGGCTGGAAATTCAAAGATCCTGAGCGCATGGACAACTCACAAATCATAAGCATCCTGCAGACATTGGGCGAAAGGGTTCCGGCATCTTCACGCCTGCTGCTGGTTGGGGGCGGCGCGCTGGCTCTCCTCGGAAGCACCCGCCAGACGATTGACATTGATTTCGAGGGCGATGACGTTGCTCCCAGCGAACTGCACCAAATGATCATGCAGGCCGCGAAAGAATTGAAAATTGTCGTTGAACCTGTGCCCATCGAACGGTTCATTCCCCTGCCCGCCGGTAGCGCTGGGCGGGACATTCGCATCGGCCAATTCGGGAATCTCGAAGTGTCTGTTGCCGACCCCTACAGCATCGCGCTGAGCAAGCTGGATCGCGGCTTCGATACCGACCTTGACGACGTCCTTTTCCTGATACATAAAGGTTTTGTTGAGCTGGGCCAATTGGAGGCCTTCACACAGGCGTGCGTTCCGCGCGCTAAAGAATTCGATATAAATCCAAGTGATCTTCTCGAACATTTGCAAATCGTCCGCGAACGGTTGAAATAGGCATCATAGAGTCAGGATACCTAAACAGAGGAATCCCAGGCTGACCCTCTCCGACACTTCGTGACACCTGCTTCGCGACCATTTCCCCTACTTTCTTCATCGTTTGTCTACTTTGTGCGAGCCGCATGGATCAATTATCTTGGCGGAAGCAGAGGGCTATGGAAAATGGGGGAGGCCGGCTACTGCCGGCCTCCCTGATTAGATAGAAGATTTGGCCCGGTGCTAAAAGCGCTACCTTCCGTCCCCCTTTCCGCAAAGACCAGCGGACCTTCGGGGACGGAAGTGGGCGATGTCGGCTTGAAGCCTCGTCGTCCAAGGGTGCGCAACGGCGGCTTGTCGTCTAGCACCGGCGTGACCGCCGTTGCGGCGGCACGAACGGTGATGCTGCCTCGCCCGAGCCTTGCGCGATGTGGAGAACCGAAGAAACACGGTTGGCAAACTGTTGACAGGCTGTGCACAACTATGTGGATCGTCGGCGAGCAGGAAGAAAACACCTGCACCTGCGGTCGTGTCGCCCCCTTACGGGGATCTTCGATCGACATGCGCAACGGCGGCTGGATGCCGCCTTGCGCGAGCCTAAAAACTGGGGATAGGATGTGGATAGGCCGTCAAGAAGTGCGCGACCGAGCATCGGCGAGTCGTCTCGCCGATGTGGCCGATCCCCCGGGCGCACGCCTTCCGCACAGAGCAGCGGACCTGCGGCGGTGTGCTTCGCTAGGGACCTTCGGTGGTCGCTTGACGAGCAGGGTAAAACGCCTGCACCTTCGGTCGCTCGGCCGACCAGCTAACTTGTGAAATTTCACATTAATTGTAAAAGTAGTGATAAATGTCATCTATTTATTTGCCGCTTCGAAGCGTATCCTAGATTTGACGTTGAACTCAAGGGGGAGCATCATTTCTCTTTCCTCGTGCATCGCATCTCCCAGCGGGGGGCTTTTGGTAGAGCCGCAGCGGTTGGGAGTCCATATATCAGGTGTTTCGCGTTCGATCAGGCAGCAGGCGGGGTGAGTCAAATTTAATGGTGCCGATGCTCACAACAGTTTCCACACTTGTCTCATATATTTCGTGATATTGCCGTTTGAGGACAGCCCTCGGCAGGGTTTCACAAGCTCGATCCTTGGCCCGTTGGGGCCGGGTGAGAATCGTAACGAATGCGATCATCGAGCTCCGGCAATCATTATGTTTTGCGGAAGCAAAGGAGTGGAGGCATATGAATAAGACATTCGTTATCGTCAGCCCGCTGGTTATTCTGGCATTGGCCAGCCTGGCCTGCGCGGCGATCCTTGGCCCGGCGAGCAGCAACAGCAGCGAGTGCGCCATCCGGCGGGACCGTGGACCCCATCAGCATAAAAGTGAGCACCGACGAAAGCAGCGCCGTCACGGCGCTCATCACAGACGCCGGGGGAAGCCTCTCGGCCACCGCGGCGGATGGGACGGTGTTCACGCTGACACTGCCAGCCGGGGCGTTAGCAGGGCGATCAGCAGATCACGCTGACTCCGGTGACGACCATCGACGGGCTGCCGCTTCAGCGGCGGGCTGGCGGGTGCGGTGCAGATGGCCCCGGAAGGACTGCGGCTGTTCCAGCCGGCCACGCTGACCATTGAATCTCCGAAGACGGTCGCGGCCAGTGGATTTGAGACCGTGGCTTTCGCCTATCACCAGAAAGGCGAGGGCATGTATCTCAGTCCATCGGAGGTCAAAGGCAGCGTGCTCAGCCTGGAGATCTGGCATTTCAGCGGAGCGGGCGCGGCGCAGGGGACGTCGTCCGACATCAACACCCAGGAGCAGCAACACGTCCCGGCCGATGCGGAAGATGCGTTCATGCAGCAAATGCGGAACTACCTCGGACAGCAGCGCCAGGCACAATTGCTGGGCCAGCCCACGGACCCGCAGTTCGAGGAAAAAGTGACCGCCTATTTACACGAGGGCTATAACCGCTTCGTCGCGCCCAAACTCGAGACAGCCACCCAGGACTGCGATGCGGCTCCGGCCATCCTGTCGAAGGCGCTCAGTTTCTTGCGGCAGGTACAGCTTATGCAGGACGCAAGCGAATTCCAAAAAGAGAGCAACCAAATCTACGACACCATCGACAAGGTCAAAGCCAAGTGCCAGGCCTATAAGGCTAGCGGAGCAGGCGAGGGCGTCGTATGGTCGGGCGTGGTGTGCAGTCTCGCCCAGCCTTTTCTCCTTACGGCCGTCTCGAGCGACGGACTCACCCTGCCCTTCCAGTTCATGCCCGGCAGCCCGCAGGGCGGTGAGGCCAGCTATAGCGCCAGCGCATACGGAGTCACTTGGGCGGGCAGCGGGTCCTATACGGTGCAGGGAGCCGATGCGCCGAATGGGAGTGCGAGCCTCACGGTGACGATGGCGGACAGTTGCGCCACGGCGCCGGCCGGGACGTATTGCAAAGGATTCACCGTTCACATCGACCTCACGCCAACGGCCAGGAAGGGCTGCGGCTAACCATGAGGAACCTCAACCCATTATTCCATTCATCCAGGCGAAAAGGTAGCCGATGTCTGCATCCTACGGTTTGTTGATCGCGGCCCTGGCGTGCCTGTGCTTCCTGCTGCTCTTTGTGGGCATTGCGGGGGGAATATTCTTCTTCGCATACCGCAGCGTCCGATCGGTGAACCGCACCTGGGCCGACCTGGGATTAACTACCGGGCTGACGCTCAAACCCGCGGGGATGTTTTCGCAGCCCGAGCTGAACGGCGAGTTTCGCCAGCGGCCGATCCGTCTGTACACCTATAACGCCGGCAGCCAGGGGAACCGGATCACCTACACCGCGGTGGCCCTGACGGTGAACAATCCGGCCAACTCGATCCTGGAGGTCACGCAGGCAGGCTCGGTGGGGAATTTCTTCGGCAGACTGACGAAGGCGCAGGACGTGCAAATCGGGGACGAGGCCTTCGATGCGCGCTTCGTGGTCAAGAGCAACCCGCCGGACTTTGCAATAAAGGTGCTGGGCGAGCCGAGGGTGCAGGCGGGTGTGATGGAGATACCGGGCCAGTTTCGAATTGAGCTGGAGGGGCCGTCCCTGAAGTATTCCAAGCGGGACCTGGAGGAGAACGCCGAAATCCTGACCAGGTTGTTCAATACCCTGAGCGACCTGGCAGACCGGCTCCAGGAAAATTAGGGCGAGCCGGACGCCTTCTCGAAGAATCAAAGAGACCGGCTCTGAAATAGGCGGTCTCGTTTGTTAGATGCAGTATGTCTCGCCGACTGTGGTCTTCGGGGGATAGAGTGTGGATAGGTGAGAAACAACCCCCTCCGTCACTTCGTGACACCTCCCCCCAATCCACGAGTAATCGACTGGTATGTTGGAGTATTTTGGTGCGTGGATTCGGGGGAGGAAGATCAAGCGGAGACCGGCTCTGAAAGGGCCGGTCTCGTTTACTAGATGCAGTATGTGTTCTGCTTTAAACCTGGATGAATTTGCCGGGCTTGGTTCCGCAGATCGGACAGGGCTCGGTCGGCTTGCCGAACTCGATGTTCCCGCAGACCGGGCAGAGATAGATTTCCATTTCGGCCAGGTCCTTGCCCTGCCTGGCGGCCTCCAGGGCCAGGCCGTACAGTCTGGCGTGGACTTCTTCCGCCTTCACGGCGTATCCGAACATCCTCTGTGCCTTATCTCCCGCGGTGGCCGCCTGCGCAAGCATGGGCGGATACATCCTGGTGTATTCGTAGGTCTCACCGGCTATGGCAGCCTGCAGGTTCTCGACGCTGGAGCAAATGCCGTCCATGGCCTTGAGATGTCCCTCGGCATGGATGCGCTCGGCCTCGGCCGCGGTGCGGAAGAGGCGCGCGATGTTGGGCAAGCCGTCCTGATCGGCTTTCTTCGCGAAAGCTCGGTACTTTTGATTGGCCTGGCTCTCACCGGCAAATGCTTCCTTCAGGTTTTCCATTGTGGTTGACATGGTGTTCTCCTTTTGGCCCATCCCTGCTCAGCGGGCGGATTAAGATTGCGATATTTATCACAAATATACTACAATATCTGGCGGGTTCATGAGCGCACACGCGATATTGGCCTTTCGCCTTTGAAATGGGGCTGCACTTGTGCAGAGGCGGATTTAGCTGTATGCTATTGGTACTGCGTGAGGGAGGGCCAATTATCCGTACATTCAACCCTAAATGGTAGATTTGGCAGAGTATCTCCTGCAGGGCCGGGCTTCGCTCGCGTATAGATTTGTAATGATCGGAAGCTCGATGTTATTGGCTCTGAGAAACAAGATTGGAAAAATCGGGACTTGCGCACATGCCTAAAAGAGAAATTCCAGATAGCGCCATCGAAGCAGTCGCTCGCCAAATAAATACGCGCAGTAGCAAGAACTACGGCATAAACCCAGTTGGAATCCAAGACAACATTGAAACGCCACAAATATTCGAGATTCTTCCCTTCAATGAGATTGACAATAGTGAACGGCGTTATTACGCGATTGATGGAAGCTACAATAGTCAGGAGTTTTATAACGGACTGGCAATAGCAATCTATACGGCGGGCTACATTTGTTTTCATCATGGCAAACAACTCAGAATGAACTCTGATGACGACCTCGTAATTCTGGGTCAAGCATACTATCCAGAAAACATCCTAGTAACAAATGAAGAGCATTTTGGAGTAATGTACGACGAACTCTTATCAATGCCGAGCGTCAAGAGACTGTTGGAATTTTGGGGCGACAATCCGGAGAGTATATTCCCCTGGCAGAAAAAGCAGATATGCTCCCATCTTGCTTCTTTACTTGGTTTCTGTCAAGAAATCTTGGAGATTTCCTTGATTTTGGAAATTGCTGAACGTTCTGAGACACAGGCCGGCGACTTCATTTTGCGTGATGGAAATTTGCGTCCTCTACTAGTTAAACAATCTTACATGGTGAAACTCGGAAAATACTTGCATGAAAAGGGAATCATTCTTGTTGCTGTGACCAAGCAGTCGCCGCTGAAAATGGAGTTATCCTATACTTTCAAGAGAATCGATAATTATCTTCAAGACGAATTGAAGCACAAATATCCTTTTACTCAGAGTAACCCAAACAGAAAGAAACTGTGCTGTTGGTTCGAAGTCTCGGACGATGTACTACAAGCGGCATATAAAGGTGAATTCATTATAAGAAAGGATATAAAAAGTGGCCGCGGATTTGGACTTTATGTCGCAGCACGACTGGACTATGTAGAGAAACTGCAAAATTACGATTGGATTATCGCCGACGTAAACATCTTTGATGCCGTCCCGTGGATAGAAAGCGGAGAATTTAAGCGAAATCGAGATTTTTTGGATTTGATCTTCAAAGAGCTTACCCGCCTAACTCAAGAACACTACATTCTTGGATACCCTTACCCGTTGGCAGAAGCACATAATTTCATCTCCCTAAAGAAGAACTTCAAGGAAGAAATAATCAATCGTCTCAAATATTCGATGTACAAGGATCAACAAATGGACAACGTTGACATCGAAAACCTCTTCCTTGATACTCATGACAGATTTTAGGAGGCAAGATGAGCGAAAAAGTAGATTTTGGAGTGCTCTATGGCCAGAAAACCACGGAAGATGCGCTACTGATCTATTCGTCCTACGAGGATGCAAAGGCTAGCCCTCAGACTGGCGACTTCATAGTCTTAACGCCCAAAGATGAAGGAAACACGAAATTTCTTGCGCGCGTCGAGGCGGAAATTTATGACGAAGATCCCATTTTCAAATCGCAAGATAAGACCCTAATCGCCGTCCATTATGCACGGATCGCGGAGCGTGAATTATCTGAGCGCGACAAACAAAAGATGTTTAGCTATACCTACAAAGTCCGAATCTTAGGAACATTTACTGACAGCGGCGTGAAGATAGAGTTTACAACGGCTGTTAGAAAGCTACCCACGGTTTCCTACATTGCCCGCCACCTGAACAAGCGAGAGATCGAATACATACTGAACAAGGCAAATGAAAACGGTGCTCCCATAGGATATCTTTGCGTGGGCGAATCGATATTTCACGACAAAGGGCAAATCTTGTTCCAGATCGACAAGCTAAGGGATAGGCGCACCATGATATTTGCCCAGTCTGGTTTCGGCAAAACGAACCTGGTCAAGGTTCTTCTGCACTACACAATTGGGAATGATAATTATGGGAAGTTGATTTTTGATCTAAACGGCGAGTATTTCCTGCGCGGCACCAAAACTTATGGCCTCGCCGATATTGACGACCCAAAAATCAAACAAAATCTCATTGTGTATTCGGACAAGAAGATGCCTGCCGAGTACAAGGGGCGATTCGTGTACGGCGGTAAAGTCTTGATAAATACATACAAACACCTTACTGTCGGGGATATTCTCAGCTTTGGGGCCGGATTCTCCGAGGTGATGAAATCGTTCTTGCTATATCTAGATGAGGAGGGTGTGGGTGACTTCATACAGAATATTAATGGCTATGTGGCCAATCCCCAAAAATTGCACGTCGACTTCTCCGACTTTTTCGGGGAGCAGAAACCCGACAAAAACGGCAACGTGAAGGAAGATGTTAGTGCCCGAAAAACGATTATGGCGATAAGAAAACGAATTCGGGCATTTAATTGAGGAGGGTAAAGGAATCCACTCGGCCAATTCACAGATGATTGAAGAAATCTTTGATCACCTTAAATGTGGCCGGACAGTGATTGTTGACTTATCCTTGAAAGACAACATGGACGCAAGCATTATTTCGACTATTATTGTTAGAAAGCTTTTTGAAAATAATAAGGCTGAATTTACATCTGACAACAAGGAGAACGTAATCAACGCCGTCATATTCGTCGAGGAGGCTCAAAACGTCTTATCGGAGGAGTTTGTCAGGTCAAACGCCAACCCGTTTGTTAGAGTTGCGAAGGAAGGCCGCAAGTTCGGTTTGGGATTAATAGCTATTACTCAGAGGCCGTCAGCAATCTCGGATGAAATTCGCACCCAGGCAGAAAACTTCTTCGCCTTTCATATGGGGAACGCGGATGACATTCGGGCCCTTACGAAGTCAAACATCAACTATGATGGCGTCATCGCGAATTTTATTCAGCGAGAAACTATTCCGGGGAACTTGTACATGGTTTCTTCCGATCAGGCATTTGCCTTGCCGGTCCGAGTAAATGAATTCGAGAAATTGGTGGAGAACAAGGTTTACGCAGAATCCAAATTCTCCGAAAAAGTCCTTGCATGACAATCAATAAGCGATACCTCCGCAGGAAGATTTTTGCGAATCTCCGAAAATACGGCATTCAGTGGAACACAGCTGAGGGCAAGATTTCCGTGGCTGATTTTAGAGAAACGCAGGCCAAGCTGGCGCAACATACTAACCCATCCGGGGCAATTTACGCTGAGAAACTCGCAAAATACATTGCAAAACCAGACGACATTGACATCTTGAAAGTTAAACCATACTTGGTTCCTGTGAATCCAAGTGAAGAGCATCACCGCATTTGGGCATACGCCACTTCGCACTGGTCTATTCCTGTTACGACGGGATATGGAAGAAGGATACGGTATTTTGTCTTTGATGCTCAAAACGGTAAGCTGCTCGGAATTGTTGGCCTTACAGATCCAGTTATTGGATTGGAGGCGCGGGACATTACGTCCATTGGGTGGTCCGTGGAACAGAAGTTGCAGCGACTTTACAACTGCATGACGGCGTACGTACTCGGCGCTATTCCTCCTTACAATCGTATACTTGGAGGAAAACTTGTTGCATTGACCGTAATGTTTCCAGAGGTGCGCAGCTTGTTTTATGAAAAGTACAAGGCCTCTAAATCTATCATTGGAAAAAAACAAAAGAAGCCATACTTGGTTTATGTCGACACGCTGGGGGCATTTGGAAAATCGTCGATATATAACCGTCTTCTAAATTGGGATTTCATTGGCTACACAAAAGGTCAGAGCCACATTCATATAACAGCAAATGGCAGCTGGGAGTACATAAAGAAAGCAGTTCCAGCCAAGGAATTCAAGACCTATAAGTTTGGGCAGGGACCAAACTGGAAGATGAGAATCCTTCGAATTGGCCTACACAACCTTGGCCTTTCGGAAGAGATGATGAGCATTGGATGGCAAAGGGGATATTATAGATGTGCGTTAGCAGAAAATTGGCAAGAATATCTCAGAGGCGAAGACAATCGAATCAACTGGAAAAATAATGACAAGGATGACCTAATCGATTACTGGAATACCAGGTGGGTAGCTCCTCGGTTAGACCAACTGCAAGCAAACCTTGTCAATCCTGCGTATGGCCGACCAATTGGGTAGAGAGTTTTTGAAAAGAACCCACAGCACAACGCGCTCGACTAGGAAAAAGACCCGAAGCGCGTCGGCGATCAGGTTGATTATGGTATTTCAAGAAGGGAAAGTGTGATGGCCAAGGCTGAAGCAAGTGTAGAAGAACTTGTAGGTATGATTGAACGAGGCGAATTGCGGCTGCCTGAGATGCAACGACGATACATCTGGCGTTCAACCCGCGTTAGAGATCTTCTAGATTCGCTATATCGTGGTTACCCCTCTGGAGTAATTTTATTATGGGACACCGATGAAAAAGTACCACAACAGGATTTCGCAGTCGCCCAGCAGGTTAATCCGTACCAGAGTACGCGGTTACTGCTGGATGGACAACAGCGATTGACATCATTATCTGCGGTCATTCGTGGCGAATCTGTAAAAGTGCGCGGTAGGAAACGACCCATTGAAATATTGTTCAATTTAGAACATCCAGATCAATTGGCGGTGGTCACCGAAGTAAACGAGGATGTCGACGGAAATGGTGAAGAAGACGATATTGATCAAGATGTTGATGTTGACGCTTCAAATGATGAATTGCAGCGCCGTTTCGATAAAATGACCTTCCTTGTAGCAACCAGAAAGATTGAAGCATTGCCGCATTGGGTAAAGGTAACTGATGTTTTCAAGACTGATGAGGATGCCCCGTTCTTAGCAAGAGCAGGTATTGAAAAAATTAGCGATCCCCTGTTTACAAAGTATAGCCAGCGTCTTGCCCGCTTGCGTGCTATTCGCAAGTATATTTATCGAATGGATGTATTGGAACGCAGTATGTCATACGACGAAGTAACAGAAATATTCGTCAGAGTCAACTCGCTTGGCGCAAAACTTCGAAGCTCCGACCTGGCTCTCGCCCAGATTACGGCAAAATGGAGAAGTTCCCTTGAGATATTTCAAGCCTTTCAAGCCAAATGCGCCAAAGATGGCTTCGATCTGGATTTGGGTCTTCACCTGAGAAACATGATTGTCTTTGCTACAGGACAATCTAGATTTTTGACAGTAGGAAATCTAACCATTGAGCAATTGAAATCCGCCTGGAAAACCAGCTGCGAAGGCATGGAGTTTGCCCTCAATTTTCTGAAGAATAATGCGGGGATTTATGATCCGACATTATTATCTTCACCTTTCCTGATGGTGGCTCTGGCATACTTTGGATACAAACGCGATTACAACATCACACCTCAAGAATCTACCCAGCTGCGATACTGGTCATTGATAGCAAATGCAAAAGGACGATTTTCGAGAGGCTCAAGTGAAACCCTTTTAGACCAAGATATTGCCGCCTTGCGCGACGGCGGTGGGGTAGATATGTTAATTGATCGTCTAAGAAGCCAGGTTGGACGGCTCGACATATCACCAGACGAATTCGAAGGACGTAATCAACGAAGCGCATTGTTCAAAACGATGTTTCTGGCATTCCGCGCCTCGGATGCCAAGGATTGGCGTTCAAACCTAATTATTGCGCTGGACCATTCAGGAGCTCAACACCGTCTGCAATTCCATCACATCTTCCCCAGGGGCTTATTGAAGGCGTCATACTCACAACGGGAAATCGATGATATTTCCAATCTTGCATTTATCGGCGGAAAAACTAATCGGGCAATTAGTGATAAACCACCGTCAATTTACTTTCCGCCCCTGATAGAAAAGTCTGGCGCCAATACATTTAGCGCGCAGTGTATCCCAACAAATCCGGAATTACTCGAAGTTGACAAGTACAGGGAGTTCTTGTCTGAACGACGAAAGCGGATAGCTTCGCGACTCAACGATTACTTGGAGAATTAGGTGCGTTGCACCGTGTTTGCCGGAGGATCCTTCCATGAAACGTGCACCCGATTGGACAAAAGAGGAGTTTGACATTCTTGTGCGAAATTATTCTCTTTCTAGTGGAAGTCTGACCGCGCGACTTCCCGGCCGGACTCTGGATGCCATCGAGATCGTTCGAAACGGGTTACATGAATTTCACCAGAAGCGCGACTCGGGATTGCTTTCCAAAATGATGAAAGATCAATTATCAAAATCTGGATCAGTCTTCATATGTCCCGTTTGCGGCGAGAGAATTCGGGCCGTTACCGGTTGAGGTGTATAGCACCATGCTTGACGTGATATCACTTATTTACGCCCTGCCTCTTAGGCGGACTGGCTAATCCCGCGGAAAGGAGTGTCCGTGGCAAAACGCCGGGTTTACGAAGAGATCCGCGGCCTTGTAGAAATGGAAGGTGGAGAAATGCTCTTTGTAAAACAGGGCCATCAATGGGGCGCCTGGATCGTGACCCTACGCGGCAAGCGAAAGACGTTCCGCTCGAACGGTTCAGGATTTCCGGAATTAGACCGTCTGTACGTGCCCAAGCCGGACGTGTCCAACCCGAATCATTGGCGCGATTATTCGCTCAAGCTAATCGATGGTGCGTGGGATAAATTCCTGGGATATTTCTCGGAGGCTTAGTGTAAGAAGGTGCGACGCACTAGGCCGGCCGGGAATTTTGGAGAGTGTATGACTATGAACGTGGATGAATTGATCGCCAGCGTAAAGGACGTCTCCCAGGATTGGGCGGACGGGACGTATGAGCACAAGAGCCACGTCCTGGACATGCTGAGGGCGGATGAAGCAATGGGCCTCGAAGCCTCGGTCCAGATATTGGCGGGCTACATGAAGGAGCTGGGCGAGAATGTCAACGGCCGCATCAAGAACCGGACGGCTTCTACGGTCCGCGATTGGTATTGGCCGGAACTGAGTTTCCACCGGCTGTTCGCCATCTATGGCTGCGTGCACGATGTCGACTTGCCGCGGGGTTTCAGCTCGCAAGTACATCTGCGTGCGGCCCTCCCGGTCATTGAGGAGTGTGCCGGGCAAGGAAAGTACCCGGACCGCGATTGGAAGAGCGTGCTCGAGTCGCTCTTTGCATGCCTCGACTTCTGGCTTATCTATTTGCGAACGAGAACTATTCCGACCTACTTTGAAAGCGGCGTGGTGGAAGACATCATCTCCTGTACCGGCGCAGTCTACAAGCGGGCCGGCAAACCGGGCCTGCCCAGGTATCTAAGTCAGGAAATTCGAGAGAATAAGCCTGTCCAGCTCTATTCCAAGGAATGGAAAACGCTGTCGCACAACTACGTTGTGGGTCAAGGCGCGGTGGACATCGTGGACAATGTCATCAGCAAGGACAAGGAATGGGATATTTCAAGGCGCCTGCGGAAGGTGTTCGTGGAATCGGATGATTGACGAGTGGGGCGAACCGTGTTTGACGGGAGGAGTTTGCTCGAGATGGCGTGGCTTAGGCGGAGTTGCCTGTCGGCAAGGTGCGACGCACGTGCGCGCCTGTGACAACCTTCCCTACATCTTTAGAAATTCCAACAGCTTGTAGAGGACCATCGCCGGCCTTCCGCAAACCTCCGGCAGCGGACATTCGGCGGTCACCTCCCCCAAATACGATGTGGAATATATGCCTCTGAACCCAAATTCTGATGTCGTATTTGGGGGAGGCTGGGAGGGGGTGGGCCGGAGCATGAAATTCGAAGTTATAATCTCTTCATGGCACTTACCGCGCTGGATTTGCCGCCCGATGCTCTGAAAAAATATCGCCCGTTGGACGCCGTCCGTCGCCGCAAGAAAAGGAAGAACCTTGAGGTCTCGAGCCGCAGGCGACGTGCGCACGTCACCGCGCGTAAGGTGGCCGATCTTCTGCGTGGCGAATTCGGTGCAAAGCAAGTGATAATCTTTGGCTCGCTGGCGCGGCCTGGCGGCTTTAGCCTGTGGTCAGATATTGACATTGCCGCCAGGGGAATTCCATCCGCTCGCTTCTTCGAAGCTGTGGGTGCAGTGACGGGCTTGAGCGCTGAATTCAAAATCGATTTGATCGATCTTGAAAGCTGCACGGCCGGGCTTCAAGCAACTATAAAAGCTGAGGGGCGAGAGTTATGAAAGATGAGAACCTGACCGGGCTGGCCAATCGTATTCGGCAGGAACTGGGGAACTCGGGAAGGTAATCGTACGCATCAACGAGGGTTGGCAACGCGCCCGCCGCGCAGATGACGATTTTTATCTCGATAGCGTTGCGCTAAACCTGCATGGCTTTTATTCAGGCCTGGAACGCATTTTCGGCTTGATCGCAGAAACAATAGACGATTCCGTGCCGCAAGGGGAAAACTGGCATTTACTATTGTTGCAACAAATGGCCAAACAGAAGCCGGGGTGCGCCCGGCCGTTATCTCGGAGTCGATTGCGAATCGCCTCAATGAATACCGCGGCTTTCGTCACGTGGTCCGCAATGTGTATACTTACCGCTTCGACCCCGCCAAATTAGAAAAACTCGTCCAGTCCGCACCCGACTTGTTCAATCAATTGAGTACCGAACTCTCGGCGTTTGCATCGTTTCTCGAACAGGGCCAGTAGGCCGGCATATCCCTACATCTTCAGGAATTCTGCGAATGTGCGTCGCACCTGGTTTGAGGGGAGGAATCTGCTCGATGAGGCTGCGGCGTTTAGACGGAGTTACCTGTCGGCAAGGTGCGACGCACGTGCGCGCCTGTGACAACCTTCCCTACATCTTCAGGAATTCTGCGAATGTGCGTCGCACCTGGTTTGAGGGAGGAATCTACTCGAGGGGAGTGCGCCGCTTAGACGGAGTTACCTGTCGGTAAGGTGCGACGCACGTGCGCGCCTGTGACAACTATCCCTACATCTTCAGGAATTCTGCGAATGTGCGTCGCACCATGTTTGACGGGCTGAGTCCGCTCGAGGGGAGTGCGCCGCTTAGACGGAGTTACCTGTCGGTAAGGTGCGACGCACGTGCGCGCCTGTGACAACTTCCCTACATCTTCAGGAATTCCAACAGCTTGTAGAGGACTATCGCCGGCCAAACCAGGACCTGCGAATGTGCGTCGCACCATGTTTGACGGGCTGAGTCCGCTCGAGGGGATTGCGCCGCTTAGACGGAGTTACCTGTCGGCAAGGTGCGACGCACGTGCGCGCCTGTGACAACTATCCCTACATCTTCAGGAATTCCAACAGTTTGTAGACAACCATCGCCGGCCAGACGATGGCTTTGAGGACGCCCAGCAGGCCGATCACGAAGGTCGTGGCATGCTGCAGGTAGTACACCAGGGCGCCGATCAGGCCGATCCCGTAGACGGCCTCGGAACCTGTGCCTCTGTAGATCACTTTGCGGGCCTTTTTTTCTGGCTGGGGGGTGTTCGTTTCAGCGGTCATTGCAATTCTCCTTGGACATAATGTCAACCAGGAAGATATACGCTGCGGGCGGCGCCGGGTTTCACGAACTCCGGGGATATGGGTGATGGGACCTGCTGCTCATCGATGGAAAAGGATGGGGTGATACAATGTCCATAAATAACCTGGGTTAGACGACATAGTCAGGAGTATGGCATGAGCAAAGAAGATGACCTCCGCGATGTGCTCAATCAGACGGCGAAAGAGATAGCGAAACTGGACAGCAATCCCCGGACGTGGAATGCGTGGATGGTCTATCTGCTTGCGCGCCTCGAGGACGAGGCCACGACGGGCAACTCCGCATACAGGGAATCGTTCACGGAGATGCTGTCGGCTTTGCAGGATGCGATCCGAAATCGGTTCAAGACCGGGGGATGGTAGAGGGCCCTTGCGCAAGGCGGCCTCCAGCCGCCACCGAAGGTCCCTCGCGCAGCATACCCGAAAGGGTACGCAAGGGGGCTGCGCATGTCGGCGAGACGAGTCGCCGACGCCTGGCCTCCGGCACCGCCCCCATTTTCTATTGACCCAGTCGGTGCTTAGCTTTCGCCCATTCCCTCGACGCCTGTGAGTTATGCGCAAAGGGATTCGACAGAAAATGGGGGAGGCAGGAGGGGGCTCGCCCGGGCCTTTGCGCATATCGGCGTTTGACAAATGGGTGGGGGTGTGCTATAAGAATTCCATATCCCCCCTGTTCCTTCGGGGTCAGGGTGCGAGGCGGTCTAGGCCGCCTCTGCTTTTTAAGTGTGGGTGGGCAACATGAAGACAATCGCTTATGTGGACGGCTTCAATCTCTATTATGGCGCGCTCAAGGGGACGGGCTATAAGTGGCTCAATATCGAAAGACTTTGCCGCCTGTTGCTTCCCAGGAATGAGATCGTCCAAATAAAATACTTCACGGCCCTTGTGACAGCCCGACCAACGGATCCAGACCAACCCAATCGCCAGCAACTTTTCTTGCGAGCGCTGCAGACGATACCAAACCTTGAGATCATTTATGGTCACTTTTTGGCGCATGAAGTCACAATGCTGGCCGCGCAACGTGCACAGGGGCAGCCGAAATACGTACGCGTGATCAAGACGGAAGAAAAAGGTTCAGACGTAAATATCGCTGCACATATGGTCAATGACGGCCACAAACGCCGTTTCGAGGTCGCAATCCTGATTTCCAATGACTCCGACCTCGTGGAGCCTGTCAGGATTGTGCGCCAGGAACTGAGACTCCCGGTCGGCATTCTCAACCCATTCGTTTCAACTCCCAGCTACGATCTTCGCAAGAACGCCACGTTTGTGAAACCCATTCGTGCCGGGGCTTTGTCGGCCAGCCAATTTCCGGTATCCATGGAAGACCAATCCGGAACATTCCATCGGCCGCCAGCCTGGTGAAGAGAAGGCTTCGGCGATTGCAAGTCAAAACCCGACCGCGGAACGAGCATGCCGGGTAAAATAGCGGGGAGTGCCTGACCAACACGAAAGGAGAGTTCGCCATGGGTGACGTCGGAAAACGCGACAAGGGCAACAAAGAGCAGAAGAAGAAAGCCAAGCTGACGCTGAAAGAGAAAAGAAAGCAGAAGCAGGACAAGAAGAAGACCGAACAGATCATACCCAGCACGATCTAGGCCCCACCCCTACCCGGCCTCCCCCAAATACGACGACAGAATCCTGGCTGGAACGTGAGCCTCTCAGGTCGTATTTGGGGGACGTGCCCGCCGACGGTCCGCTGCCGGAGGTTTGCGGAAGGGCGGAGGCGGTAGGATACCACCGGAAACACCTCATGGTTCCATACAGCGGCACCTACGAAATCAGATGGTCGGACCTGGACGCCAACGGCCACGTGAACTACTCGGCCTACATCGACGCCGCGGGCGATCTGCGCTACCGCTTCTTCACCGAACACGGATTTCCGCCCGACCGTTTTGCCGAGCTCGGAATGGGGCCGATCTATACCGCCATCCATGCCGAGTTTCTGCGGGAAGTCCGGATAGGGGAGACGGTGACGATCACATATGCGCTGGCCGGGCTGTCCCCAGGCGGCGGGCGCTGGAAAGTCCATCACGACGTGCTGAAGTCCAACGGGAAGCGGGCGGTGAGCCTCGACATCGAAGGGGCGCTGCTGGTCCTGGCGACGCGAAAGACGGCGCTGCCGACCCCGGAACTGGCGGAGGTTTTCAGCCTCGTCCCGCGCACGGAGAGCTTCGAGGTTCTGCCGGATTCAATGCGGAGGAGCCCGCTGCCAACCTCCCCCAAATACACGATCGATTGACGGGTCAATACGGGTATTTTGGCGCGTGAATTCGGGGGAGGCGGCCCACGGTGGGAGTCATTTCGCGAAATCAATGCACATATGCAGCCTTTCATTGCAACCGCTCCCGTAGACCTTCCACAGGTGTGCATTTTTTCGAGTTGTTCCACGTTGTTTCACGAACGGCCCGCGATTCTCGCAGATGCAGGGGTTCTGCCTGCGGGCGACGAGCCGCCTCGTGCGCCCAGGTTGACAGGCCGTAAGATTGGGGTATATTAGTCGTTGAAACAACTGAACGGGGAGTCCCGCGACGCGGGACTGAGAGGAGCGAGCCGCGCTCGACCCGCATTACCTGATCCGGACCATACCGGCGGAGGGAATATAGATTCAATCAAAGCCATCCTCCGCCAGGGAGGATGGCTTTTTTTGCTGACGGCTTTGAGCATCGACTAGATTCTTATGTCTCGCATCGTGATCTTCGCCAACGGTCTTTTGCCCGACATTGAGAAGGCGCGCAGCCTGATGAAGCCCGATGACGTCATCGTCTGTGCGGACGGCGGCTCGCAGCACGCGCTTGCCATGGGACTCCGGCCGTCGGTGGTCATCGGCGACCTGGACTCAATGACGCCGGACGTGCAGCGGCTCATGCGCGAACAGAAGGCGAAGATCATCCAGCACCCGCGCGACAAGAATGAAACCGATCTCGAACTCGCCATCCGCTACGCGCTGGAACAGAAGCCCGCTTCCATCCTGATCGTCGGGGCGCTGGGCAACCGTCTCGATCAGACTCTCGGCAACCTGGCTTTGTTGAGCGACCCGGCCCTGGCCGCATTGGACGTCCGGCTCGACGACGGCGTCGAGGAGGCCTCCTTTTGCCGCAAGCAGCTGCAGGTCGATGGCAGGCAGAGCGACCTCGTTTCGCTCATCCCGTGGGGCGCGGCGGTTGGAGGCGTCCGCACCGAGGGCCTTCGATGGCCGCTTCGCGCAGAGACGCTGTATCCTGACAAGACGCGCGGCATCAGCAATGAAATGTCCGGAGAGCACGCCAGCGTCAGCATAGAGTCCGGTTTGCTGCTGGTCGTGCACCGCAGACAATGAGGTACCGACAATTGAAATTCGTAGTTCATAAATTCACATCCGAAAGGCTGCCATGAAACGTCTCTTTCTGCTGCTCTTCATTTTGGCCGCGGCCTGCGCACCCAAGCCGTCCGGCCCGGAGACCCTGACCGTGCTGACGCACGATTCGTTTGCCGCGACCGATACGGTCATCCAGGCGTTCGAGCAGGCCAACAACGTCAAGGTGAATTTCGTCAAAGGCGGCGACGCGGGCGCTGCGCTGAACAAGGTCATCCTGTCAAAAAGCGCGCCGCTGGCCGATGTGTTCTACGGCGTGGACAACACGTTTCTGTCGCGGGCACTCAGCGAAGATATCTACGTGCCGTATGATTCACCGGCGCTCAAAAGCATCCCGGCCGAATTCCAACTCGACCCGACAGATCGCGCCCTTCCCGTGGACTATGGCGGCGTCTGCATCAAGTATGACAAGGCCTATTTCTCCGGTCATAGCCTGGCCGTGCCGCAAACCCTGGAGGACCTGACCAAACCCGAGTACAAGGGCCTGCTGGTGACGGAGAACCCTGCGACGTCGTCGCCCGGGCTGGCTTTCATGCTGGCGACGGTCAAGCACTTCGGCGACCCGAACTACATCGGCTACTGGAAGGACCTGCGTCAAAACGGGCTGGTGGTCGTGGATGGCTGGGAGACGGCTTACTACACCAACTTCAGCGGCTCGTCCGGCAAGGGTCTTCAGCCGATGGTGGTATCGTACGCGACGGATCCGGCGGCTGAGGTGATGTTCGCGAAGACACCGCTGACCGACTCGCCGATCGGGTCCATCCTTGGGCCGGATACGTGCTTCCGGCAGATCGAGTTCGTGGGCATCCTCAAGGGCACGATGAAGCTGGCACTGGCCCAGAAGTTCGTGGACTTCATGCTCAGCACCCAGTTCCAGGCAGATATGCCGGGGCAGATGTTTGTGTTCCCGGTGGTGGCAAACACGCCGCTGCCCGACGCGTTCACGAAGTATGCGCAAACGCCGGCGCAGCCTGCCACCCTGTCGCCTGACGACATCGCGAAGAACCGTGATGCGTGGATCCAGGCGTGGACGGATGCTGTGCTGCATTGAGAGCGCGGTGCACAGTGCCCGCTCAAAAAGCCAGGTGGACCGCAAATAAGCAGCTGCTAGGATCGAACATGCGTCGCCCTGGATTCAGGTGTGGCCGCAGATATCTTGTGTTTCCCATCCCCCCTGCCCCCTTTCCCAGCAGGAAGGGGGGTTTAAGTGCAGAAGAAGGAACATGTCGGCGGAGAACACACCGCCGCCACGTTCCTTTTTCTGCGGAACCTTCGATCCAGAGCGAGTTATGAAAAGATTCGCTCTATGGGCATTGCCGCTGGGCTTTCTGGGGTTCTTTTTCTTCTATCCCCTATCGCGGATACTTGCATTCGGCCTGAATCTATCAGCGATAACGACGCCCAACCTGCAACTGGCAGCGCAGGTTACATTCTTTACTTTTTACCAGGCCGTTCTTTCCACGCTGCTGACGCTCATCATAGGGATTCCGTCAGCCTATCTCTTCGCGCGGTATGACTTTCGGGGAAAGTCGCTGCTGAGGGCACTGACCACTGTCCCATTCATGCTGCCCACGGTGGTGGTGGCCGCCGGCTTCAACGCGCTGATGGGCCCGCGCGGCTGGGTGAACCTGTCGCTGATGCACGGGTTTGGATTAAGCGCGCCGCCCATTACGTTCGTCGGCACGCTGGGGGCGATCCTGGCGGCGCATGTCTTTTACAACACGACCATCGTGATACGCATCGTAGGCAATGCGCTTTCGCACCTGGATCCGAAGCTGGAACAAGCGGCGCGATCGCTGGGCGCCGATGGGAGAGGCGTGTGGTGGGACGTGATCCTGCCCCTGCTGCGCCCCTCGATCCTGGCGGCCTCACTGCTGGTGTTCCTGTTCGACTTCACGAGCTTCGGGGTAATCCTGTTGCTCGGGGGGCCGTACTTTTCGACACTGGAGGTCCAGATCTACATCCAGGCGCTACAGTTGCTCAACCTGCCGCTGGCTGCGCTGCTCGGGCTAATCCAGTTGCTGTGCACACTGGCTTTCTCCGTCATCTACACGCGGGCGCTGGCCCACAGCTCTGTGCAGACCGCGCCCCGGTCGGATCAGGCCAACGTGCGCAGGTCGAAATCCGGCCGCGAGAAGTTATTCCTGACGGGAATGTCTATTCTGCTTTTCTGCATGTTCATTCTCCCGATGCTGGCACTGCCGCTGCGCTCCGTCTCGCGGCTGGACGCCGACCGCAGTCAAACGACACAATTCCAGGCCGGCTTCACGACGGATTATTATACAGAGCTGTTCATCAACAGCCGCAATTCCATTTTCTACGTCCCGCCTGTTCAGGCCGCGCTCAACTCACTTGGCTATGCAGGTGCGACGGTGGTACTTTCCCTTTTATTGGGATTGCCGGCAGCCTCGGCGTTGGCGAAGCCCGGCCGACTCGAAAAGATACTCGACCCAATCCTGATCATCCCATTGGGGGCCTCGGCGGTGACGCTGGGCCTCGGGTTCATCGTTGCGTTCAGCCGGTGGTTGAGCGATCCCTGGCTGGTGCCCCTGGCGCATACTCTGGTGGCCTTGCCGTTCGTCGTTCGCACGCTTCAGCCAGCACTGGCGTCGATCCCGGACCGCCTGCGACAAGCGGCCGTGTCATTGGGGGCCTCTCCGTTCCGGGCCTGGCAGACCGTAGATTGGCCGATCCTGCGGCGCGCAACCTTGTCGGCGGCGACGTTCGCCTTCACGATCTCGCTGGGGGAGTTCGGCGCGACGGCGCTGCTGGCGCGGCCGGATTACCCGACCATCCCAATTGCAATCTATCGATTCCTTTCCCAACCCGGCGGACAGAATTACGGGCAGGCTATGGCGATGGCGACCCTGCTCATGGCGCTGACGACAGCCGGCATTCTGTTGATCGAGAAATTACGCTTACCAGGGATGGGAGAGTTCTAGAAGGATTTAGAGGATGGCGCAATGCAGGCGCGCCCCAATCGACACTCATTATGTTGGAAATAGCAAACATCCACAAGACGTATGAGGGCCAGTCGCTATTGCGCGGCATTTCTTTTGCCCTGCAAGAAAAGGAGACTATCTGCCTGCTGGGTCCATCGGGCAGCGGGAAGTCCACGTTGTTGCGAATGATCGCCGGCCTTGAAGCGCCGGATTCCGGGCAAATCCTGTGGGATGGAAAAGACCTGGCCGCCATGCCGGCGCACTTGCGGGATTTCGGGCTGGTGTTCCAGGACTACGCGCTGTTTCCCCACCTGGATGTCCGTGATAACGTTGCCTTTGGATTGAAGATGCGGGATTGGCCGAAGGATGGAGCCGTAAGACGAGTTGCTGAGGTGCTCAAGCTTGTAAACTTGCAGGATTTTGGTGAGCGCCGAGTTACGGAACTGTCCGGCGGCGAGCAACAGCGTGTGGCACTGGCGCGGGCGCTGGCCCCGCGTCCCAGGATGCTTATGTTCGACGAGCCGTTGGGGGCTTTGGACCGCGCCTTGCGCGAAGACCTGCTTGGCCAATTGCGGGGCATCCTGCACCAGACGGGAATCCCGGCGATCTACGTTACGCATGACCAGGAAGAGGCCTTCACGATCGCAGACCGTGTATTGCTGCTGCACGACGGGGAGATCGCGCGACAGGGAAAACCGTCGGAGGTATGGGCACATCCGGGATCAGCCTGGGCGGCAGGGTTTCTCGGATTGGGGACTGTCATCGAAGGAATGTTTGAGTTGGAGGCCGGGGCTTCACAGGTCAAAACGACTTATGGGGTTTTCGAATTGAAGTGTGAGCACAGGCATCAAAAAGGGGATAATGTCAGCGTGCTGGTCAGGCCGACTGTTGTACCGAAAGGGGATACGCTCAAGGGCCGTGTGAGCGATGTACTCTTCCAGCAGGATAAATTCAAGGTCCTGGTGGATAATGGTCTGTATTTTTATTTGCCGGAGGCGCCGGAGGTCGGGACAACGATACACGTGAAGGTTAGAATGGAATGTCTGGGAGCCAGCTCTGACTTGCAAGTATCGAAGAACGAGGGCGGGCGTTGACCAGGAGCAAACTGAAAGGATTGCAGGCTCCCCGGAGCTGTCTCCAGGGCTCGCACAATACAGTAGGACCGCGCCCGCGGCCTGCCCTAAGCACTGGAAGAACGCAGCGCTTAGGGCAGAAGAAAGTCCGGGAAATGAAGATGGTCGGGGGAGATTTCCCGACCATCTTCATTTCCCGGAAACTTCGACGACAACGGTAGGTCGATATCAATGTCACGAATCAGAGTGCTCAAACTTAATCTGGCGGGAGAAGTTACCTGGCAATATGAGGGCCGGGTCTTGCGGCGTGGGCCCAACGCGGTCGTGCTGGAGGCGTTCTTCAACCGGCCCGATATGCCGTTCATGGACGTGACCTTCAAGGAGCACGACCGTTTCGTGGAGACGTTCTATACGGACCGCTGGTACAACATTTTCGAAATCCACGACCGTGAGGGTGACAGGTTCAAGGGCTGGTACTGCAACGTGGGCAGGCCTGCAGTGGTCGATGCGTCCTCGGAGCAGGAAACGGTCTCATACGTTGACCTGGCTTTGGATCTGTGGGTTTCGGCAGACGGCAGACAGACGGTGATCGATGTAGACGAATTCGAGCGTTTAGCCCTTGAAGCAGGAGACAGGCGAGAAGCCCTCGCGGCATTGAGTGAATTGCAGGAAGTATTTCAAAAGCAACGGCCCCCGGCATAGGCGGGGGCCGTTGCTTTTGAAATGATGAATTCTTACAGGAGCTGCATCAGCCAGGAGCTGGTGCCGGTACCGAAGATCTTGTCGCCGTTCTGATACAGATAATAGCCTCCGCCAATCACCGCGCAACAAAGGCACAGCACGACGATAACGATCACAGCGATGATGAGTCCCGTATTGCTCTTCTTGGGTTGCTCCGGCATGGGGGTTGGGGCAGATGACATGCTTTGATTCATTTTCTCTTCTCCTTTTGGTTGTCGTGCAAGGTATGTTTTCGGGGCGTGCAGGCATGAACGATCAGGCATCCATAATCAGGGATCATTCATCCGCGCCTCCACAAGGTGATGCAACCTCAGAGGCCCTTGGTGGACTCGGCTTTGCTCGTCCGGCGTGCCCACCACCAAAGCAGGAAAAGGATGAGAATGGCGACCAGGACGGCGATAGCGACCGGAACGAGGATGGATAGCAGAGAAACGGCCGTGGAAGTCACGTCTTCGGCGACGCTGACGGGAACATTCGCGGCACCGGCGGTGGTGGCTGTGACCAGGGGGCGCACCGCGGCGGATTTGACGAGATGCACGCTGCCGGCCACCAGCAGCCCGCAGGCCATGGCAAGCAGGGGATTGATGCCGTGCACGACATTCGTGCTGGCGGCGAAGGCAATGGCGCCCGCCACGGGCCGCACGAAGGTTTGGATCAAGTCATTGATGTGGTTCACGGCCGGAAGCTTGTCGGCCAGCATCTCGATGATGAGGAGGATGCCCAGCATGATGAGTATCCATGGATTGGCAAGGGTATCCCAGGGAGGGCTCAGGTGAATCAGATCTGTATAATGCGCGAGGACGCCGACCACCAGCAGCGGTATGTAGGCGTTGAGGCCAGCGCTGGCCGAAAGTCCGAAGGCGGAAAAAATGCCAAGTAGGATGTCCATAATCGTTATCGCGACAATGTTACCATCTTCTTATCTTGATCTAGTCCAAATTCAACACCCCGGGCAAAGCACCACCCGCATTTACATTTTCCGATGTGCCGTAAGGTCCAAGAAGTTTCATGTTCTTGCGGCCTCCTAACCAGTAAGGCCCGGGAAACCGGTCCAGGTGTGGGTTAGATTGAAGCGAAACAGGTCAATGCTGAGGATCAGCAGGAAGGCCAGGGTCAAGCCGGCCAGGGCAGGCAGCCAGAGTTGACTTAGGCGGTCAAAAACATTATCCTGCTTCATCACCATGATCCAGACGATACTGAAGACCATCGAAAGCAGCGCCAACACGCCCAACGAGCTGATGAACGCGACAGGGTAAAGAATCAAGGCGCTGCCGGTAAGCATGGCGAAGTCGAGAACCAGCACAATGGCGACCAGGAGCCCGAACTCCTGCCAGGTCAGCGAGCGCTGATCCTCGGGCGTGCGCCAGATGCTCTGGTTGTACATCGGAAAGAGAACGCCCGCCATGGCGATCCCCATTCCGCTGCCGGTGAAGACCCGCGTAATGTTATTTGTGATGTATAGATTCGGTATGTTGCTGAACGCCCCGGCGTACGTGGTCTTCATGAGCGCCAGGTAGGAATTCGTCCCATCGACGGCAAAAGCGAGAAAGAAGAGGACCAGCACCGCCAGGATGCCGCGATTGGGGAGCCGGCTCTTCTTACGGCTGACAAAACCCTGAAAGACCAATGCGATTGCCGCGGCGTTGAATTCGCCAGTGCAGCGCGCACATAAAGGCATTTGCAGGCTGCCGATATGAAGCGAGTGCGAGTCCAGGCGGTGGCAGACCGCATAGCCGATGGCATCGAGCTTGCCCATGAGGCCCGGCGGCGCGATCCAAATCCAGCCTGCCAAGGCGAAGAGCGCAGCAATCGGTATGATCCATCTGAGAATTGCCTGAAATCGTGAAGGCTGTGTCTGTTCCAACATGGAGACGATTATATGGGTATTGCCGGGGAAAAGCAAGAAAGCCCCAGCGGAATCCTCCCCAAGTCTGTCCATGGGTTCCATAACATGTTTCGGACCACTCACACTTGCGCCCCACGCTTTTAGCCTGGGGCTGAGAAACTCCAAAAAGAAGGACAGGCGAAGGGCACACGCCCTTCGCCTGTCCTTCTTTTTGGTTACCTCCCACAACGGATGCGAGAAGCTAGGCGTGCTAAATCTCACGGCGAATTTGTGGAGGCGGCAAGCAACAAGCTGGGGATTAAAACCAGAATGCCGTCCAAAGGGACGGCATTCGTGGGCGCTGTGGCTTCCTTGTTAATTGAGGAGGGATGCCACAGCGCTGAGTTTGATACTACTATCCATGATGGACATCACCTCCTCCTTTCTATAGGATGGCAATTGGTTGTAATCCCCGTGCAGTGAGCGTAGTATCACATACCTTGAATTGGATGTCAATAGTGGGATTTGAACACTAAGCCAAACCTTATACAAGTTGTATGGGTGTGTTGCGCCATGCTCCCTGCGATGACCAAATCGAATAGGTTTTCTCTGTTGCGCGGGATGAGACCGCCCATCGGGTGCGACGCGCATTCAGAATGTGATAGGCTTTGAGAGACTCCGCAAGCGGCAGTCTGCTATCCTGCCCGAAACTTACGAGGAGGCAAATTATGCGGAAAAACCCGAATATCCTATGGATCACAGGCATCGTTTTGGGTTGGATCTTTGACTTTCTCTTCTGGAGACAAACGCCCGGAATCAATTTTGCAATCTTTGCGGTGCTTTGCCTGGCCGGCGGCCTGCTCTTGCTGCGACTGGATAACGTGCATATTGCGCCCCGGACGCTATGGCTGATCCCCGTTACACTGTTCTTTGCAGGCGTCACTTTCATCCGTGCCGAGCCGCTGACGGCATTTCTAGGATTCTTCTTCGTACTGCTATCCATGGGCGTGTTGGCAATCACGGCGCGGGGCGGTCGCTGGCTTTCGTACAACCTGGCGGATTATGCATTCGGTTTTCTGCAACTTGCCGGCAGCCTGATCGCACGGCCACTGATGTTCAATGCCGAGGTCCGACGCGAACAGCAGGAGAGCGGAGTGCGGGGATCAAGGGTGAATTTCTGGCCGATATTGCGCGGCATCCTGATCGCGTTACCCATCCTGGCAGTCTTTGCTGCGCTGCTGACATCCGCTGACCCCGTGTTTGGAAATGAACTCGAGGCGTTCATGAAATTCTTCAGGCTACAGAACTTGCCGGAGTATATTTTTCGCCTCGTCTATATCATCCTCATCGGGTACGCGCTAGCGGGCGCCTACCTGCATGCAGCCACGCAGAGCACGGAGGTGAAATTGCCTGGCGGCGATAAGCCCTTGATTTCCCGGTTTCTCGGACTTACCGAAGCGGGCATCGTACTCGGCAGCCTGATCGTCCTGTTTGGCGCCTTTGTTATCGTCCAATTCAGGTACTTCTTTGGCGGTCAGGCAAACATCAACCTTGCCGGTTTTACGTATTCGGAGTACGCGCGGCGAGGTTTCGGCGAACTCATCGCGGTGGCTTTCTTCAGCATGCTGCTCATCCTGGGATTGGGCAGCATCACCCGCCGGGAAAGCGAATTACAGCGTCGAGCCTATTCAGGCTTGAGCGTCGTCATCGTGGTCCTGGTGACGGTCATGCTGGTCTCGGCCTATCAACGGCTTATGCTTTACGAAGCGGCCTACGGGTTTTCGCGCTTGCGCACGTACACGCATGTGTTCCTGGTCTGGATCGGGATTTTGCTGGCGGCGGTCGTGGTGCTGGAAATATTCCGCAGGGAACGGGCCTTTGCCACGGCGGCACTGCTGGCGGCAATCGGCTTTGCCGCTTCGTTGAGCCTGTTGAATGTAGATGGCTTCATCGTGGGACAGAATGTCCAACGCGCAACGCAGGGGGAGGCCCTGGACGTGCCGTATCTCGCTTCGCTATCCGCCGACTCGGTTCCGGTTCTAGTAAACATATTTCAGTCCCCCGCATACCCGAGCTCGGCGCGCGATGCCGTGGGGGCCATGCTGTTCTGCCGACAGCACTCGGAGGCCACACATCCCGTTCATGACTGGCGTTCTTTCACGATATCAGGCTGGCAGGCGGACAGGGCGATGAGCCAGATACAAGGGGAACTGGCGCAATATCATATAGGGAACGATGGGCAGGAATTCGTTACACCGGGCGGCGTTCGATATCTTCTATATGGCTGCTGTGCGTGCGGGGATTAGGCATCCACCCATGCCCCCTTTTCCTAAAGGGAAACGGGGAGAAAACGCAGCGGAAAATGGATGGGCCCCCTGCGCTTGTCCATTTTCCGCTCATCCCAAGCAAGGTTTAGGAAAATACTGGAGCGGTTGTGTCCCTACCAGCGGATCACGACAGGCGTCCCAATATCCGCCCAATTGTAAAGTTGCAGCGATTCATCAACTCCGAGGACGACGCAGCCATAGGAGATGGGTGTACCCAAGTAACCCGACCAGAGCCGGTTGCCGTTGGGAAGGATAGGCAAGGCATGAATGCCGTCTTCCAAGGTTCCGGCCCAGTAGATACCGAGCCAGTTGGGCATCCAGATATTCCACGTGGCTCCGTAGGCATTGGGAATCTTATCCAGGACGCTGAACGTGCCAACTCTTGTGGAGTTTCCAGAACCGGTGCTTGCGACAAAGCTGTAGATGGGCTGCCCGTTATCGTAGGCCCACAAATGCTGTTGAGAGATGCTTACGTCGATATATTTCCCCGCGGAATTGACCTGACCTGAATCTACAGCGGCCGAGGTCGGCACACTAGAATCCGTCACATAATTCATGGAAAGCTGGGAAGAGGGCGCGGGGGTCGGCGACGGCGCCTGTGTGGCAACTGCAACAACAGCCGTTGGGGCGATCGTAGGCACAAGCGTCGGCGTGGACGTGGGCTTGGCGATCTCCACCAATGCAAAGGACAGGCGTTCTGCACTGGTAGGGCTTGGCTGCAACGCGCCTACAAGCGTGGGGGTTAGTGCAAGAGCAGCGCAACCTATCAGGACAAGCAAGAGCGCTCCAACCATGAAGGAAAGCAGAAAGCTGTATGAACCCCGGCGTGCCGATTTTGGAGGATTGGAGGTCATAGGAATAGTCTCATCGATGGCGGCGTGATAAAAAGAGTCGGTCCGAGCTTTTTCTATTGTATGTTATGTATATTAAACGAATTGGTGAGAATCTTGTATTGCATTTTGCTAACGGAATCCCGCAATAGCCGCCGGGACGGGGACGTTGAAGCAGGAAGTCAGGCGAGAGCGGCGGCGACTCTGCGTCCCTCCCCGAGTCGCAGGAGGATTACGCTGGCAAAGACCAACACGCTTCCGATCCCCTGGACGACCGTGAGCTGCTCATGAAACAGGAGGTAGGCCCAAATGGTGGTAAAGGCCGGTTCCAGGGCGCCGATGAGATTGGCGATTGTGGCCGGCAGGTAGCTGAGACTCACCAGGTAGAGTCCGAAGCCTCCAACAGTGGGGCCGATGCTAAGGAGGAGCAAGATAGTCCACCCGCTTACCGATGTCCCCAGCCAAAGGAAATTGCCAAGCACGGGCGCTCCGGAAAAGACATTGACCAGCAAGTTGAACACGAACAAAAAGAATACCGCGCTGCTGAAAACGTAGAGCATAGTCGTCCACGGATCAATGGATTTGTTGGAAGCAGTCTTTCCGAGCAGGGTGTAACAGGCATAGCAAAGGCCCGTCAGCAAACCAAAGGCGATGCCGGCGGAATTGACTTTCCACGCGGACAGGTCGGCAGCGCCCGAGACAAGGACGATGCCGGCAAGGCTCAGGACGATGGACGCCAGCTTGACGCCGTTTATTTGCTCCTTGAGCAGGAAATGCGCGAGGACTGCCGTCATCGCCGGCGAGCTGAATGCAAGCACGGTTGCAATTGCGGCGCCATTGAACTGCACGGAGAACGTCCAGGTCGAATTGAACAGCGCCAACGCTAATCCGTAAAGGATGAAGAAACTCCAGAGCGAACGGTCGAGCCGAAAGCGGATGCGGCCGAAGACCGCGAAGACAATAATCAGGCCGGAGGCGACGAAAACGTCCCGCCAAAAGGCGAGCACCAGAGAGGGCAGTTGATAGGCCCGGTTCAGATAGCTGATAATTATGCCGGTAAAGGACAAGAATAGCGTAGCGCTCAAACCAATCAGATACCCCCGCGAAGAATTCCGTGACGTTTCCTGCATACATTCTCCTCAAAATAAAAGCCCTGCAAAAGCAGGGCTTTGGGCCAGTGCCCCCATGGAGATTCGAACTCCAGTTTAAGCCTTGAGAGGGCTTCGTCCTGGGCCCCTAGACGATGGGGGCTCGTGCTTTTATGCCATGAGCGGGCGAGATTGTATCATTGCGGGCTCAGGTCGTCAATTCAAAGGCCCGGCAATGTTCCATCCGCTGAGGAAGATCAGGCGCGTTAAGGAGAATTCACGTAATAGACGCTTCCATATTCATCGCCATAAACCTGATTGATATCGGCAACGGAAGTCAATTCGTGCGGCGTGGCCGAGGAGCCTTTGTAAGCCTCCGAATTGAACCATACGATATATCCGCCATTCCCAGGGCCGGGCCAGCCCGCGTAGTGTCCTTGAACGTAGACGATCCTATGCTTTTCGTCGGACGGAACGCCAGGGAGCGAGTATACCTGCGCCCGCAGAATGAACCAGGCGGAGTCATCGCCGTTACTGTAAACCTTGCTGTTATGGATATCCAGCTTCGCCAGGTAGGCTGAGAACATCGAGTTACGCAGCCCCGGCTTATTAATGGAATTATAGGCGCTTACATCGCCGTCTTTCATGGAACTGCTCACGTATTGAGAGACTTTGCCGATCGGATAAACCGACCAGACGGCAAACAGCAGGACCGCGCTGAAGTAGACGGGGAGATTTCCAAACCTGCGCTTCGACGCCTTGACGAGCAAATCACCCACGGACAGCAGGATAATCAACAAGGACGGCAAAGCGACGATATGCACGCGATCGGTGTCGACCCCTTTGAGTTCATAATAACTTATGTCGAATACCAGGACTGCTGCGTATACCAGCAGAAAAGCCACGCTTGGAATGCCGAACGGCGACCCAAGTCTTTTTAAGAAGCCGGCCGGGTCTATCTTGAATATGAGGACGATGATCAAGGCCAGGATAGCGGCCAGCAATACGAGCGGGCTGACCAACGAAATGATTTGAAGGGGAATGAACCAGTAGAGGAGTTTTTCCGCGCCCGCAACGAAGTTCAGAAGGGGGACGGCCGGCAACCGGCCGCCAAAGACCGTCCCATTGACGGGCGCGTTATGCAAGTAGCCCCATAAGAAGATGGGGATCGCCGTCAGGATTGCATAAAGAGAAGCGCCCAGCAGCGCGCCCCGGATGGAATTTCTGTAGTTACATGCAACGATAAGGCCTCCCGCAATTACCAGGGAAAGTCCTGCATATCTCTGGAAGCAGGCCAGGATGGTCAGCACGGCGGCCGGGACCAGATACCTTAGCCGGCCGGTTTTCAAGTAGAGCGTGGCGGCCATAAGAAAGAAGACAACCATGAGCATGAACAACGGATCAGAGGCGATGTTGGCGGAAATCTGGATCAACGAAGCGGAGGTGAAGACAACGAAGCTGCCCAACCACGCGAGAAGCGGCTCTTCTCTGAACGCGAAGAAGAAATAAAGACCGCTAAACCAGATTAGAGCAGGGAACACGACGACGTTCAAAGCCCAACCGATGATGAAAACATCCTTGCCGAAAAGCAGACTTCCGAGCGCAAGGATGATGGAATAGAGAGGGGGAAATTGGGTTAATTGGACCCCCCAGTAATTAAGCAGGCCGCGGCCCTTGGCCAAATTCTCGGCCGTGGACAGGATCACGGCAGAATCCGTAGAGACGCCGGGGCCCAGGCGGGACGTGGCTAAATAGACAATTGCCCCGCCGAGGATCGAGATGATTCCAAGATAAATAAAAAAGGCCGTGGTCGGCTTATCAGGACGAAGGCAGAGCATGGATGAAAACGCCGGATTTCGTGTGCCTGCAATATCGTGGAACTAGTTATTTGTTCGAATATATTCCTGGTCTCGTTTGTAGGGGTCTGGCCCGAGAATTTGAGAACCGCAGCTCTCAGGCCAGAAAGTCATTCGGACAACAAAGATGGTGGGGAATGCTACGCGACACTCAGCCATGTTCAATTTCCGAGTCTCCTTCCCAAGGCCTTGAGCAAGCTACATTCATTCTACCATGTAGACAATCAGCTCCCCCGGTCCATGCACGCCCACGGTCAACGTCATTTCGATGTCGGCGGTCCGTGATGGTCCCGTAACCAACACAACCGCGGAAGCCTGTGACAACTCTTTCACTTTTAGCGCTTCTTCGAGAGAAGAAACAATTTGCGACGTCTCAATCACGGCGATATGAATGGATGGCAGGAGCGATGCACTCAGAGGCTGCCCAGCTGCTGCCGGGATAACCAACGTGCCCGTCTCCGCGATTCCGGCAGTCGCGCCCGTGATGCCTGCCTTAAGTTCCGGATTCGATCCCTTTTCCACCCTTATACCGGATTGGGTCAGAAGAGCCTCGTCTACGCCGGAAACCCGCTCCCACATGAGTACCTGGTCGATACCGCGTTCGCGCAGGAACTTGATTATGGTTCCCTGCAATTCAGCCGCGCTCACGCGATACGCATGTCCGCCGAGGGCATCCAACTCACTCGCCAATCTCTCCGGAAGATTTCCTGTCGATGCTCGCTGTTCTTCTGACCCCGCGGGAATTTCTATTTTCCCCTGCATCTCCCTGGGTTGACTCTTCCGATAGCGATATCGTTCCCGGAATGTTTTAGCAGCCAGGCGAGGGAAATCTTTGCTGGCACCCCAGCCGGTGAAGGGCGGAAGCCACATCCAGGCTGAGAAGGGGGACACCAGCCGCGTTCCAAATGCCCCGAGCTTCTGCGAAGCGGCAAAAAGCCGCGGCGAGGAGGCGATGCGGCCATACAGACGCAAGCCAATTCTGCTGGGAAGAGAGAGGCCAATACCGTCCTGCTTCTTATCGTCCGCCTCAGCGCCTGCCCGCACCCTGGTCAACAACCTGGGCAGGTCAATGTCGACAGGACAGGCATCCTTGCAGGCGCCGCATAAGGAGGAGGCTTGCGCGAGATGTCCAAACTGTGGCAGTCCCAACAAACCCGGTGAAACGACGGAGCCGATCGGACCCGGATATGGGGCCATCGAACCATCTGAGCCGACATAGGCGTGCCCGCTTATCTCGCGGAATACCGGACAAGCGTTGAGGCAGGCACCGCAACGGATGCAGTACAAGGCTTCCTGCAGCGAAGAATTTCTCATCCGAGACCGGCCGTTATCCACGATGACGAGATGACGCTCAGGCGCACCGTCGATCTCGCCCAGGCGGCGCGGCGAATGGATGAGCTGGGTATACACGGTCAATTTCTGTCCGGTTGCGGAACGCGGCAGCAAGGAGAGCATCAACGCCAGGTCGTCGAGGGAAGGGAGGATGCGTTCCATACCCATGAGCGCAATGTGCACGGGCGGCATGGTCGTCACCATCCGTCCATTGCCTTCGTTGGTGATGATGCACAACGTGCCTGTATCGGCCACGCCGAAGTTGACGCCCGATATGCCGACGTCGGCAGTTAGAAAGACCTGGCGCAACACTGTGCGGGCGGCGGCCGTGAGCACGGGAATGTCCTCGGTATATTCAATGCCCAACTTCTCGTGAAAGAGCCGCCCCACTTCATGACGGCGGAGATGCACCGCGGGCGTGATGATGTGAGCGGGTTTCTCGCCGCGCAGCTGGACAATATACTCGCCCAGATCGGTTTCGACAACGCGATGGCCCTGCGCCTGCAAGGCGCGGTTCAACTCGATTTCTTCCGAGACCATCGATTTGGATTTGGCAATGAGGGCAGGCAACACGGATCGAGATGCATGCTGGCCACCCGGCTCGGGCGAGTTCACGTTGAGATTGTTTTCGACAGCGGGGCGATCTGTGTTTTTTCTCGGCGCGCTGGCGACGATGTCGAGGATGACCCGGTCTGCCTCCACGGCATCCTGCGCGCGGTGAACGATGATGCCGTTCGCGGCGACCTTTGCCGTAAATCTCTCGAGATATTCATCCAGGCGCGAAATGACGTCGGCCCGGACGGCGTGCGCCCGAAGGCGACGCTCCCGCCAATCGGGGAGCGAGGCAAAGGCGGCGATGCGGCCCCCGACGCGACGCTCGGCGTTGGCATCGAGAGCGGCCTGGAGGGAGTCGTTTGCAATGGCGGCTCGAATGTGCCGACGGAATTGGTTAGAGGTCATCTGCCGGTCCCGGACAAGCGATGATTCAAAACCTCGGCAATGTGGACCACTTTTTGAGGCAGCTTGTTGCGGTGCAGCCCGCCCTGGACATGCATCAAACAGCCCGCGTCGCATACCACCAGCGTGGGAGCCCGAGTGGCTTCGAGATTCTTTATCTTGCGTTTCAGCATTTCCGCGGAAAGCTCCGGATGTTCCACAGAGAAGATCCCACCGAAGCCGCAACAGTCCTCGGCCTCAGGCAGTTCGCGCAAATCGGCGCCGTGCACATTTGCCAGCAAGGCACGCGGCTGGCGGTCAATGCCGAGTCCCCGATGGAGATGGCAAGTCGGATGGTAGGTGAGAGGGCCGTCCCAGTGTGCGTCCAGGTCGGTGAGCCCCAGGACATCCACGATATATTCGGTGAATTCGTACGTGCGGGCTGCCAGTGCTTTGGCCCGCGGCAGCCAGACCGGATCATCCGCGAATAGCTCGGAATAGTTGTGACGGATCATGTGCGCACACGAGCCAGAGGGCATGACGATATCCGGAAGAGCATCCGTGGTTGAGGACATCCCCTTAGCTGCCTCAAACACGCGGATGGTGTGCTCCGCGATCCGACGCGCATCCCACCGAAGTCCGGCGTTGAACGTGGGCTGTCCGCAGCAGGTTTGGTCCGGTGGAAAATCCACATCCGCACCCGCCCGATTAAGCACCTCAACCATTGCCTCGCCCACCTCGGGAAAGAACGTATCTACCAGACAGGTTATGAAAAGTTGAACATTGCGCATGAAACGATTGTAAATCAATGTGAGGTGGGTGTCAGGTACTGCTCAAAAGGTCGAAACGATGCGGCGGCTTGCGCAGGGGCAACGGCATGCAAGGCGCCCAGAATGGATAGACAAATCGGTTATGGTATGATTCTGCGCCTATGGAAATCTTCCGTGCACAGTTGCCGCAGCCATTCAGTCTGCCGAAGCGCCTCAAGCGGCTGGGCGAACTTGCCTATAACCTGTGGTGGACCTGGCAGCCCGAAGCCACACGGGCCTTTGGTCGTCTCGATTACGATTTGTGGGAGCGGCTGGGTCATAACCCGATCCGCTTCCTGCGCGAGATCAAGCGGGCGCGCCTGAATCAGGCGGCAAAGGACAAGGACTATCTGGCGCTATACGATCGCATCTTCGCACACTTCGACGAGTATTTTGCGCATGGCAGGCCGTGGGCGGCCCGCGCTCATCCCGAATTGACGAACCGGCCGATTGCATACTTTTCGATGGAATTTGGCCTGCACGAAACGCTTGCCGATCTATTCGGGGGGCCTGGGCGTTCTGGCGGGGGATCATCTTAAGGAAGCCAGCGATCTTGGCCTGCCGCTGGTGGGAGTGGGCCTGATGTACTGCGCAAGGGTACTTTTCCCAGCGCAGTCAGTGAGGATGGCTGGCAGGAGTCGGTCAACAGTCACCTTGATTTTGCAGACCTACCGGCGCTCCAGGTGCTGACGGAGGAAGGTGAGCGGCTGACCGTGGACGTTGAATTTCCCGACCGGACCGTCAGTCTGGGGCTTTGGGAAATCCGGGTGGGCCGTGTGCCGTTGTATTTGCTGGATTCTGACGTCGACCCAGAACTCCGAGGAAGACAAGAGCCTCACCGCCCGCCTTTACTGGGCGGACCTCGATCACCGCATCATGCAGGAAGTAGTGTTGGGCGTGGGCGGCGTGCGTGCCCTGCGCGCGCTTGGATACAATCCATCGGTCTGGCACATGAACGAAGGCCATGCGGCCTTCCTGACCCTCGAACGGGCGCGTGAACTGGTGGAGTCGGGAGAGACCTTCGAGACGGCAATATCCAAAACGCGCACACAGAACGTCTTCACTACGCACACACCCGTGCCTGCGGGCAACGACGAATTTCCGCTGTGGCTGGTCGAGAAGCACTTGTCGGCGTTCTGGCCGCAGCTCAAACTGGACCGCGAGCAGTTTTTCGATATCGCGCGACGCACCTGGCCATCGGGTGAAACCTTCAGCATGGGGGTGCTCGCGCTGCGAAATGCGCAGGGGCGCAACGGCGTTTCAGAACTGCACGGACGGGTGGCGCGCCGGATGTGGAATTTCCTGTGGCCCGACTGTACCGAGGAAGAAGTCCCGATCACGCATGTGACCAATGGCGTACACACTGCCAATTGGATGGCCCGCCGCCTGCGGCGCCTGCTGGATGCGCATCTGGGCGAGGATTGGTACGAACGGCTGGATGAACCCGGGTTGTGGTCCAAACTGGACGCCATTCCCGACGCGGAGCTATGGGCGGTCCGCCTGCATCTCAAACGCAGGCTGGCATTCTACATGCGCGAGCGGGTGCGCGACCGCTGGACAGAAGGCGGGTATCATCCGGTGCAGGTTGTTTCCTCGGGCGTGCTGATCAATCCGTATGCATTGACCATCGGCTTTGCGCGGCGCTTTGCGACGTACAAACGCGCCAGCCTGATCTTCTCAGACGTCGAACGGCTGATCGACATCATCAATCGTCCCAACATGCCGGTGCAGATCATCTTTGCCGGCAAGGCGCATCCGGCGGACGAGGAGGGCAAGCAGCTCATTCAGGAGGTGTATCGCCAGGTCAAAGCGTGCTGAGACGGGCGGGCGGCTGGTCTTCCTCGAAGACTACGATATGAATTTGGCCCGTTACCTGGTGCAGGGCGTGGACGTCTGGATGAACACGCCGCGCCGACCGATGGAAGCCAGCGGCACGTCGGGCATGAAAGCCGGCGCTCAACGGCGCGCTGAATTTCTCCGTGCTGGATGGCTGGTGGCGTGAGGCGTTCGACGGCCGGAACGGCTGGGCCATCGGCGAGGACCGCGACATCAATTATCCGGAAGTGCCCGATGAAGAGGACGCCGAAAGCCTGTACGGCACATTGGAGAACGAGATCATCCCACTCTATTACGACAGGGACGCGAAAGAGATTTCCCGCAATTGGCTGGCGTTGATAAAAGCCTCGATGAAGACAGTAATCCCGCAATTCGGAACGCGGCGCATGGTGAAAGAATACGTGGAAAGGTTATACGTCCCGGCGTTGAAATAGTCATGTTCAATTTTCTTCTCTCTCCTTCCGCCTGGCTGGGGGCGTTGATGATCTTTGGCTTGCGCATCACAGACATGTCACTCGACACGCTGCGGACGCTTTTCGGCGTGCGCGGCCGGAAGGGCATCGTCTGGGTGCTCGGTTTCTGCCAATCTGCGGTCTATGTCATCGCCATCACCAAGGTTCTTTCCAACCTAAGCAATCCGCTGACGGTACTTGGCTACGCGGCCGGATTTGCCACCGGCAATGTAATCGGCATTGCTGTTGAAGAGCGCCTGGCAATCGGGCACATTCAGCTGCAGATCATCAGCAGGCGGCACGGCGTGGCGCTGGCAAAGGTGCTGCGGGATGCGGGCTACGGAGTGACAGAGATCTCGGCGCGCGGCAAGGATGGAACAGTGCGCCTGTTGAATGCCAGTGTGCTGCGCAAAGACCTGGCACACGCAAAGCGACTTGTCCATGAGACCGACGCGGACGCTTTTGTGACATCGGAAGACGTGCGGCCGGTGCGACGCGGGTTCTGGCGCGCATAAGGATTGATGATTATCGATTTGTGATTGAGGATTTGAGCACTTCGGCAGCGTGACAAGAAAGGATTTCTTTGAATCCCATTCCGGAAATCATGGTGGAAGCTTTGGCTGAGAAGCTAAGGTCTCAGGATCAATTTGTCCTATTGGATGTAAGGGAGCAATGGGAAATAGAGGCGGCAAAGATCGCCGACGAAAGGCTGGCCGTTCTGCCGATGAGTCTGTTGGCGAAAAAGGGACTGGCCGGATTGCCCGAGCCTGCAAAATCGCAGGAGGCGGAGATTTACGTTCTGTGCCATCAGGGGGCTCGCAGCGCGCAGGTGGCCGGTTGGCTGGCCGCGAAGGGTTGGAAGCGAGTCTTCAGCGTGGCAGGTGGGATCGATGAGTATGCAAGGCGGATCGATCGGTCGGTTGGAATCTATTAGGGAGCGGCGTTAGCGCGAAAGCCGATAATCGGCCCGTGGAGATTCCATGGTACAGTCGCACCCCAAACCCTCTGGTAGCGCCGCTGCTTCGCATCCCAACGGGAGAGGGGAGAAAACCAGGAAGACAACAGGATGGGCACAACGCCAAGGCGTCGTGCCCATCCTGTCTTTCAGATGAACCATGAGATTCGGGGCAAGGGACCCCGAACAACCGAAACACTCTACTTCTTGAATACGAATTTCCCGTTCTTGTAGAACGGCTGTTTGTCGGCAAGGATCTCGGAATCTTTGCGCAGGTCACAGATCATATCCCAGTGGATGGCAGACTTGTTCTTGGAGCCGGTTTCAGGATAGCCTGCGCCCAGCGCCATGTGGAAAGAACCGCCGATCTTCTCGTCGAAGAGGATGTTGCCGGTGAAGCGGGTGATGTCCTTGTTGGTCCCGATGGCGAACTCGCCAAGGTATCGCGATCCCTGATCCGACTCGAGCATCCTCAACAAATAATCCTGATTCTTTTCGGCCTTGGCCAGTCTCCACGCGCCCGTTGCTGAACGTGAGCTCAGCGCCCTCGACGGCCACGCCGCCGTAGATTGCGGGATAGGTAAACTTGACCCAGCCATTGACAGACTCCTCCACGGGGCCGGTGAAAATCTCGCCATCGGGCATGTTGTAGAGGCCGATGGAGTTTTCAAACTTGCGCCCCTTGATCGAGAGCGTCAAATCCACATTCGGACCGCGCAAAACGACCTGGCTCTTGTCCGATAGAAAGTCGATGGCATTCTGCTGATCCGTGGCTGTGCCATTCCAGTAAGCGATCGGATCCGCCTCTTCGGCGTGCACCGCAGCGAAGACGAAATCCTCATATTCCTTCAGGCTCATGCCGGCATCCTGTGCATAGCCGTCGGTCGGATAGAGGGTGGTGACCCATTTGAACTTGCCTTCGGCGCCGCGGCGCATCTGCGCCTCCGTAATCGGGCTGAGGGCCTTGCCGCGCCGCTGTGCCTTGAGCGGGTCGATGTTGGTCGTGCCGCGGGTGTTCGTGGCCGAATGGACGCGGATGCGACCTTCGAATTGATCGTAGGCCAGTTTGTAGAAGGTGGGAATGAAATCGAGCTGGGTGTCTTTGGCGTAGGTGAGATACAGCTCGTCCTGGCTGAACGGCATCATCCCCGGGAAGGCAATCATCGGATGCGGAATCCCGCCTCTTTCCAGCATCTGGATGAACAGCTCACGGACCAGCGGTTCGGCGGCCGTGGTGGCTTCGATCAGGATGCGATCCCCCGGCTCCACGCGCGTGGAATGTTCGACCAGTATTTTGGCATAGTTCTGAACGCGAGGATCTGACAAGTTGGCCTCCAGGGGGGAACCTGCGGTGATTGCAATATAGAACGCAGCTTGAAATTATATCATGCGGACTTGCGGTATACTGGTTTACGATAATTCGTTGCTTGATATTCAATGCCTGCGTTCGAATATCGAGTATCGAAGATCGAATATCGGGAAACCGCATTATGAAACAACTACTGCAAAACATGCGCGATGGCAAGACCGTCGTCGAAGACGTACCCATTCCGACGCCGCGGGCCGGCACGGCATTGGTGAGGACGGCTGCCAGCCTCGTATCGGCAGGCACCGAGCGCATGGTGGTTGAATTCGCCGAGAAGTCACTGCTGGGCAAGGCGCGTGCGCGCCCGGATCTCGTCCGGCAAGTCATGGAAAAGGCCAGGCGAGAAGGACTGCTCACCACCGTGCAATCCGCGTTCAACCGGCTCGACCAGCCGATGGCGCTCGGTTATTCATCCGCGGGAACGATCGTCGGGCTAGGCCGGGAGATGCGGGGTTTCAAGGTGGGCGAGCGGGTGGCTTGCGCAGGCGGCGGTTATGCCGTCCACGCAGAGTATGCTGTGGTGCCGCGAAACCTGCTTGCCCCGCTCCCAAAGAACGTAGACTTCGAATCTGGCTGCGTTCGCCACGCTAGGTGCGATCGCCATGCATGGTTTTCGACTGGCTGAGCCGCAGGTGGGCGAGCGCGTGGCGGTCATCGGCCTGGGCTTGTTGGGATTGTTGGCAGCGCAGATCGCGTCGGCTGCGGGATGCGCAGTGCTAGGCGTCGATCTTGACCGCAAGCGCGTGGCTCTGGCTGCCTCGCTGGACGTCCAGGCGGTGAGACGGGACAAAGCGGCGGAATCTTCGGCGGCATTCACAGCCAATCGCGGCTTCGATGTGGTGCTGATCTGCGCGGACACGCCCTCGAATGATCCGGTGGAATTGGCGGCTATCATCGCGCGGGATCGCGCGCGGGTGGTCGCAACCGGGGCTGTCGGCCTGAACATCCCGCGCAGGGCATACTACGAAAAGGAATTGTCATTCATCAATTCGCGGTCGTATGGCCCCGGTCGATACGACGCCGCTTATGAAGAAGAGGGCAGAGATTACCCTGCAGGCTACGTGCGGTGGACGGAAGGGCGCAACCTGGAATCGGTCGTTGAACTGATGTCAGCCGGCAAGCTGCGTGTCGCGCCGCTGATCACACATCGCTTCCCTATTGAAAAAGCCGCAACCGCCTACGAGGTAATCACGGGTAAGAAGAAGGAACCATTCCTGGGAGTGGTGCTTACGTACGATCAGAAGAAAGAAGAAGCAGGAAAGAGGGTTGAATTCAGGGCGGTCAGCGGTCAGAGATCAGCCATCAGCGTTCAGCCATCAGCAGTCAGATTGGGAGTAATTGGTGCGGGCAACTTCGCCAATGCGACCTTGCTGCCGGCGATCAAGAAGGCTGGAAACATCAGGCTGGTTGGAATTGCATCGGCAAGCGGACTGCATGCGCAACACTCCGGCAAGAAGTTCGGATTCACATACTCAACTGCCTCGGATGATGAAATCATCAACGATCCGAATGTCAAGACTGTTGCGATCCTGACCCGTCATGATACGCACGCCGGCCTGGTGATCAAGGCCTTGAAGGCCGGAAAGAACGTATTCGTAGAAAAGCCGCTGGCGATCAACAGTGATCAGTTATCAGTGATCAGTAAGCAGTTGCTGAAGACGGAAAACTGCTTGCTAACAGTAGGTTTCAATCGGCGCTTTGCTCCCCTTGCTGGAAAGTTGCATGCCTTTCTCCAGAGCAGAACGGAGCCGCTGCATGCACACTATCGCGTCAATGCCGGCGCGCTTCCCTTGAACCATTGGACGCAGGATGAAAAGATCAGCGGGGGACGGATCGTCGGCGAAGCCTGTCACTTCATCGACTTCATCACGTTCCTGGTGGGGGCCGCGCCAATCAGCGTGACGGCGCATGCCTTGCCGGACAACGGCAAGTACCGCGAAGATAACGTGAGCATGACGTTAACCTTCCCTGATGGCTCAATAGGCGTGGTGGATTATCTCGCTAACGGCGACAGGTCATTCCCGAAAGAACGCGTCGAGGTGTTCTGCGGTGGGAAGATCGCGGTCCTGGACGATTTTCGGTCGCTTGAATTGGTGGAAGACGGAAGGAAGAAAGAAGAGAGGGGTCCGCAGGACAAGGGCTGGGTGAATGAATGGCAGGCTTTTGGCAAGGCCATCCGAGAGGGCGGGGAACCGCCAATTCCCTATGAGCAGTTAATCGGGGTGACGAAGGCGACGTTCGCGGCGGTGGAGTCACTGCGAGGCCAGACAACGATAAAAATCTAGAGGGAATGCCGTGAACGCATCGACGGCTTTGATCTTGCTGCTCTTAATGCGGGCGACTTCCCACCCGCCGGTCCTGCACGGAACCTTTTGAACTTAGTCTGCTTTCTCCATGCCATCCCAGCCGACTTCCGCCCTCAAAGCCCTCCTCCAGCTCGGACCCGAGCCGTTGACTCTCAACGCGCTGTATAGATTCGGACTGTGGACGGGGCATTATGGAAGAGCAGAGAGCAGAGGACGAGAGAACAGAGGATTAGTTCCTGATCTCCAGTCTCTGTTCTCTCTTCCATCCAAGGAAGCATTGCTGCAAACGCTTGGCAAGGAGGGCGAGGAGGCACTGCTGAAAGAGGCGGGCGAGATCGTGAAGGGCAAGGTGCGGCTCTTCGGCGGCGATGCAGTCCCATTGCAATTGACTTTCAAGGAGCCACTTCGTCACTGGACGGAGTACGAACTGCGCCCTGAGCTGCTCTCCCCTCTCTATTCTCCGGTCGCTGATATCAAGTTCTTATGGGAACCTGCGCGCTTCGGCTGGGCGTATACGTTGGGGCGTGCATATTACCTTTCTTCCAGACCTCCGAGGTCTGGCCCGTCCGAAGCATATGCGGAGGCATTCTGGAAATACTTCGAGCGGTTCACCGAGGGCAATCCTGCTTATCTCGGCCCGCACTGGATGAACGGCCAGGAGGTTGCGATACGGCTGATGGCGCTGGTATGGGCGGCGCAGGTTTTTGAAGAGGCGACCGCTTCAAGCGCCGGACGACGTGCGCTTGTGGCGCAATCCATTACAGAACACGCGAGGCGAATCCCGCCGACGCTGGTCTACGCACGCTCTCAGAACAACAACCATCTGATCACCGAAGCCGCCGCGATGTACACCGCCGGCGTAACGCTCGATCAGCGTTCGTGGCGCGACTTGGGATGGCGGTGGCTTAACCACGCCCTCCAACATCAGATCAGCTCGTACGGCGAATACATCCAGCACAGCACTAACTATCACCGCCTCATGCTCCAGTCTGCACTGTGGGTGGATGCCATGCTGCGCGGCCCCGCCAAGCCTCGGGAGCGCTGGCCTTCGCAGACCCTGGAAGCACTGACACGCGCGCCTCCCATTGGCTCTTTTCGATGCTTGACCCGGCATCGGGGTGTGCCCCAAACCTGGGCGCCAATGATGGAGCCCTAATACTGCCATTGAGCCCCACCCCATACGGCGACTTTCGCCCGACGGTGCAGGCCGCGGCGCGGGCTTTCCTGCGGACAGGCCTGCCAGCAGGCGAGTGGGATGAGCTTTCATTATGGCTGGGCTTGCCCGCGTCAAAACACACGGCAGGCTCGGACGTCTACGCCACCGAGCACCTGCGCGGCAAGAATTCATGGGCCTATCTGCGCGCCTCGTCCTTCACATCGCGCCTGTCGCACATGGACCAACTGCATTTCGACCTGTGGTGGCGCGGGCTCAACGTAGCACAGGACGCCGGCACGTACCTCTACAACGCGGAGGCGCCGTGGGATAATCCGCTGGTCGCCACGCGCGTCCACAACACGGTGATCGTCGACGGGCGCGACCAAATGACCCGGGCTGGCCGCTTCCTGGTCTTGGACTGGGTCCCGGCGTATTCCAGGCGGGTCATCGAGAGTGACGAAAACGTCCTCGGAAGAATAATGGCGTATCATAAAGGTTATCGGCGCCTCGGCATCCGTCACGAACGAACTGCCACGGTACGGACCGATGGAGCAGAGGAACACTGGGAAATCAAGGACCATTTGATTTTCTCCAAACCCGGCGAACACGTCCTCCGGCTGCACTGGCTCCTGCAGGATTGGGAGTGGAAGCTAGAGAACACAGGGAAGGGAAAAGAGATTAGTGAGAAGAGAGCAGAGATTCGCTTAAAATCACCGGAAGGCTGGATAAAGCTTTGCCTGCAGACTGAACCATTGTTCTCAAGCCCTCGTCTTCAGCTTTCTATTGTGCGGGCCGGCGAATTAATCTACGGCAGGCGAGATGTTTTACCGTTTGAAGGCTGGGCTTCTCCGACATATGGGCAAAGAATCCCTGCGTTATCATTGGCAGTTGAAGTCACGTCGGACAGGGAGTTTTCATTCGCAAGCGATTTTGTTGTTCCTCGATGAACGCACCCCCTCCGCCCCTTCCGCAAACCTACAGCAGCGGACCTTCGGCGGGGCACCTTCCCCAAATCCACAATGAGTTGCGTCTTGTACATTAATGCTTTCATCGTGGATTTGGGGAAGGCAGGGTGCAGGTGATCCATTATGCACATCCTTATCATTCACCAGGCGTTTGCATCCTTCGACGAACCGGGCGGGACGCGTCACTACGAATTCGCGCGTCTCTTAGCCGCGCGCGGGAATGAGGTGACGGTCATTGCAAGTTCCGTCAGCTACATTACGGGGGCCCCGACCGAGCCTCCCCCATCTTCTTCGGACATGAAGGAGGCGCCCATTGCTGAAGGCGTGAATATTCTCCGGGCCCGGGTTTACTCCGCGCATCACAAGTCATTTTTCCACAGGATGATCGCTTTTTTCTCGTTTATGCTTTCTTCATTCTTTATCGGCCTGAGGATAAAGCAGGTGGACGTGGTCTGGGGCACATCGCCGCCGATCTTTCAGGGTGTAACGGCCTGGGCGTTGGCCAGACTGAAGCGCGCGAAGTTCCTGTTCGAAGTCCGTGACCTGTGGCCGCAGTTCGCGGTTGCAGTGGGGGTACTGAAGAATCCCGTTCTGATCCGCGCGTCAGAGGGGCTGGAGCGATTTTTGTACGCTCGCGCCGATAACGTCATGGTCAACAGCCCGGGCTTCATTGACCATGTAAAGCAGCGCGGGGCAAAACGCATAGAGCTGATCCCAAATGGAGCAGACCCTTCCATGTTCGATCCATCCGATACGGGGGCGGCTTTCCGGAGCGAGTACCATCTTGAGGATAAGTTCGTGGTTGTTTACGCGGGGGCGCACGGAATGTCGAATGACCTGGAGGTGCTGCTCTACGCGGCGGTCCTGCTGACCGGCACAAACGCGCAACTCGTCCTGGTCGGCGACGGCAAGGAAAAGCCGGCCCTGCAGGCGCTTGCACAGGCGCTGCGCCTGACGAATGTAACGTTTGCCGCCTCCGTGCCGAAGAATGAAATGCCGCATGCCCTGGCGGCGGCAGACGCCTGTATAGCCATCTTGAAGCCGCTCGAAGAATACAAGACCACGTACCCCAACAAGGTCTTCGATTACATGGCGGCAGGCCGCCCCGTGCTGCTGGCAATCGATGGCGTGATTCGCGAGGTCGTGGAGGCCGCGGGGTGCGGGCTGTTCGTAGAGCCGGGTCACTCACAGGCGCTGGCAGGCGCCATCCTGAAGCTGGCCAACGATCCACAGGAAAGCCGCGCCATGGGGCTGCGGGGCAGGCGATACCTGGAAGAGAATTTCAGCCGGGAGAAGAGCGTCGGAAAATTGGCAGCTCTTCTCGAAGGAATTACAATGCAGAATGCAAAGTCATAAAGGAGGAATCGATGCGAAAGCCGCGCTTCGACAAGTATTATCGCTACGATGAGCTTACCCGCCTGCTGAAGGCCTATGCCAAAGAATATCCCAACTTGCTGAAGCTCCAGAGCATCGGCAAAAGCCACGAGGAGCGCGACGTATGGCTTCTTACGGCCACCAACTTCAAGTCGGGGCCGGATACGGAAAAGCCCGCGATGTGGGTGGACGGCAACATGCATGCGTCGGAGGTCGCTGCATCCGCGGCGGCCCTGTATCACATTCACACCCTGGTCTCCAAGTACGGCAAGGACAAACAGGTCACCGAATGTCTTGATACGCGGGCCTTTTACATCGTCCCGCGCGTGAACCCTGACGGGGCGGAATGGGCACTGGCGGACAAACCCAAAGTAATACGTTCAAGCACGCGGCCTTATCCATATGACGAGGAGCCGGTGGACGGGCTGCTTGAAGAAGACATAGACGGGGATGGCCGCATCCTGGCCATGCGCATACCGGACACAAACGGAAGCTGGAAACGACACCCCAAAGAGCCGCGCCTGCTCATCCGGCGTGAGCCGACAGAATTTGGCGGCAAATATTACCGGGTTCTGCCCGAGGGCTTGTTGAAGAACTACGATGGCGCGACGATCGAGGTCCGGAATCCGAAGGAGGGCCTGGACCTGAACCGAAATTTCCCCGTGGCATGGCGTCAGGATTCGGAGCAATCCGGTGCCGGGCCATATCCAGTCAGCGAACCCGAGGCGCGCAACCTGGTCGATTTCATGGTCAAGCATCCGAATATCACGGGGGTAGTGACCTTCCACACATATAGCGGGTTGATCATGCGTCCATATGATGACCGCCCGGACGACGCATTTCCCGCGGAAGACCTGTGGACGTATCAAAAGATTGGTGCGGAAGGCACCAAGATGACGGGCTATCCCAACATCGCGGTGTATCACGACTTTCGCTATCATCCAAAGACCGTCACGACCGGGGCGTTTGATACATGGACGTATGACCATCTGGGCGTGTTTGCCTGGACAGTGGAATTGTGGAGCCCGATGCAACAGGCCGGGCTGAAAGGCTACAAATATATTGACTGGTTCCGTGAGCACCCGGTGGCTGACGACCTGAAGTTAATGAAGTGGAGTGATAAGAAACTTGGCGAGGCCGGCTACGTGGATTGGTACGAATTCCAGCACCCACAATTGGGCAAAGTCGAGCTGGGCGGCTGGGACTCGCTGCATACCTGGACGAATCCGCCGCCTGAATTCCTGGAGAAGGAAATCAAAGCATTTCCAACCTGGCTGGTATGGCACGCGCTGATCTCACCGAAACTTGCCCTGCGCGAGGCCAGCGTTAGCGAATTGGGAAAAGGCACATATCGCCTGCGGCTGGTCATTGAGAACGTGGGTTGGCTGCCCACCTACGTGACGAAGAAGGCACTCGAAAAGAAATTGCGCGGCGTGGTCTGTGAGATCGAGCTTCCCAAGGGGGCCAGGCTGGAAACCGGGAAGGCGCGCGAGGAACTGGGGCAGCTGGAAGGACGTGCTTATAAAGAGGCGATGGTCAATCCGGGCTCGGAGGGCACGCACGAGCGCTTGAAGGTTGAATGGGTGATAAGAGCGCCAAACGGGGGACGGGTGAATCTCACCGCCCGGCACGAACGCGCGGGGACGGTGAGAGCAAAGGTGCAGTTGAAATAACGGTATCCACTTGCGTGCCTTGGGACACTGACCGAAGAGAGACATGCGCCTGTCTCTGCCCTGGACAAATCTCTATTCGGTTGCTTCTGCTTAGCGGAATGCTGAACGTGAGCAGGTTATAATGAAGTGCGGCAAGGTTGAAAGCTGACGTACCCGATTAGTGCGAATTGCCGCACTTCTGTTTCTTCCAATTCTTCCAAGATGTCAATGATCTTGACAAATATATCCTGGAGTTTTCTGCGTGCCTGCAAAAAAGCAATCTCTCCCCCCTGTAACACCACTGCATCCCCAACGTCGGGCGTTAATCATCGGGGCCTCCAGCGGAATGGGCGCGGCGCTCGCCCGCCGTCTTGGCCGTGAAGGCTATATCCTGGCCCTGGTTGCACGCCGGAAAGCCGCGCTCACTTCCCTGTGCGCCGAGATCAATCGGACCAGCGGACAACCGCGTGCGCAATCTTATGTGCACGATGTGAGTGATTACGATTCCGTCCCGGCCTTACTGCGTCGAATCGTTGCAGGAATGGGCGGCCTGGACCTGGTGATCTATGCTGCGGGCGTCAATTTTCCGCCCGGCCCCGGTGAATATAACTTTGAGGGCGACCGCCAGATGCTGGAAATCAACCTGATCGGCGCCTTTGCCTGGCTCAATCCGATCGCGGCCATGTTTCAATCGGCCAAGCAGGGACAAATTGTAGGAATCTCCTCGGTGGCAGGCGACCGTGGGCGCGTAGGCAACCCCGGATACAATACGTCCAAGGCGGGCTTGACGACCTACCTGGAATCATTGAGGAACCGACTCACACGGCATGGGGTGAACGTGTTGACCATCAAGCCCGGCTTCGTTAAGACAGACATGCTGCAAGCCGCGCAAAGAGTCATGTTTCCGATCTCGGCTGAGAAAGCCGCCGATGATATCTACAAGGCGATTCGCTCGCGAAAGCAGCAGATTTACACACCCTGGTTTTGGAGCTGGCTCATGTTCGGCGTGCGCAACATGCCATCCGTCCTTTTCCGCCGGATGAGTTTCTAGACTAATGAATGATGCGGCGCAGGATTTGGCCGGCCGCGAATCGTAACGATCGATCAACCCTCCTCCAAACGCGAAGTGCTCCGGCAATTGCATCCCATAGTTAGGTCCCGCAGGTAAATCCCGTAAGTGCTCCGGGGCAAACCGCGAAGAAAAAAGGCAGGAATCCATACAGTGCCAATTACTGAAATTCGAACTCCTCTTTCATCGAGATCCGACAAGATGACCTCTCTCACGCTTGATCACAACTTTGTATCCCTGGAGAACTTCGGCCACTCAATGCGCGCGCCGTCGTACGTTTTTAAGCCGAGATGCTCCGAAGAAATTGCCGCAGCGTTTCAGCTTGCGAAAAAGACCGGCTTGAGCGTGACCGCGCGCGGCGCCGGGCGCAGTTACAACGACGCCTCGCTTAACGGCGGCGGGATTGTCCTTGACCTGTCCGAGATGAATTGCATCCTGCATTGGGATCCGGCAACGGGACTCGTGCGGGCCGAACCAGGCGTCACGATTCAGCAACTCTGGCAACAGGTCGAGCCGGATGGATGGTGGCCGCCGGTCGTTTCGGGAACCATGTTCACAACGCTGGGCGGCTGCCTCGGCGCGAACATACACGGCAAGAACAATTTCAAGATGGGTCCGATCGGCGAACATGTGGTTGAATTTACAGCCATGCTGCCAACCGGAGGCACGCCGAGCGGCCGCGGCGTGACCGAGGTGACCTGCTCGCCCCGGAACAACCCTGACTTGTTTTACGCGATGATCAGCGGACTGGGCATGTTGGGCATCTTCACGTCCGTCACGCTTCACATGAAGCGCATTTATTCCGGTCTCCTGGAGGTGTCTGCGCGGCCCTCGCACAATCTACATGAACATTTGACCGACTTGTTGGATCACGCGCCAGACAACGATTACATCGTCGGCTGGCTGGACTGCACGGCGGGCGGGCGCGGCCTGGGCCGAGGGCAGGTCCACGCCGCGCGCTACCTGCGCGAGGGAGAGGACCCCAATCCGAAAAAGAGCATGCAGCTAAAGAACCAGGTGCTGCCTGCACGCATTTTTGGCGTGTTTCCCAAGTCCATTTTGTATCTCTTCATGGCTCCTTTTGTAAACAACGCCGGCACGCGGGCGGTAAATACCGGCAAATACCTTACCAGCCTGCCGCGGCATACGTTCAGGCAATCGCATGCCGCATTCCATTTCCTGCTTGACTACATTCCGAACTTCGAGCGTTCCTACGGTCGCGGCGGCTTAATCGAACATCAATCTTTCCTGCCGAAAGAGACTGCAGCAGATGCCTGGACCGAAATGCTACGTCTGTCACTAAAGCGCGGTCTACCATCATACCTGGGTGTGACCAAGCGCCATCGTCCCGATAAGTTCCTGCTGACGCATGCGGTGGATGGATTTTCGCTGGCCCTGGACTTCAAGGTGACGGATGGCAACCGCGATCAGCTAAGCCGGATGCTGCAGGATTTTGATCGCATCGTGTTGGACGCCGGCGGCCGCTTCTATTTTGTCAAGAACAGCGAGACCACTACGGAATCGACAAGGCGTTTCCTGGGCGCCAGGGCGATCGCGGAGTTCAAGAGGCTAAAAAAACGCTGCGATCCGGAGGGTTTGCTTGAATCGAATCTTTACCGGCGCATTTTTGAATAACCCCACACAGGCCCCCGCAGTTCTGAATGCAGAGAATTACCAAGCGGCACCTTCCCAGATTTTATTTGCGTGCTCCTCACCGTGAAAACATCCAAAAAAATGAACGTGGGCGAGGTATACTTCCCCGTCCACATTCATTTTTTGGATTTCCTTGTCCATTCGGTGAAAGTGGAATGGACAAAATCAACATGCACGACTTCAAGGGTCCACCCACACACTCCTGGAGTTAACCATGGAACACTACGACCTTGTTGTCATCGGTTCGGGGCCGGCAGGCGAAAAAGGTGCGGAACAGGCTGCTCAATTTGGCAAGCGTGTGGCCTTGATCGAACGCGCTGAACATCTGGGTGGCGCCGGCATCAACACGGGCACGGTCCCCTCCAAGACCCTGCGCGAGACGGCGCTGTATTTCTCCGGGCTTCAGCAGCGAGGTTTATACGGGATCGACTACTCGCTGAAAGCGGGCTTGTCCGTCAGAGAGTTCATGCACCGCGAGCACATTGTGGTGGGTAACGAGCGGCGGCTGGTGTCGCGTAACGTCGAGCGGCACAACATCAAGCGAATCCACGGCGCGGCTGCGTTCAAAGATGCGAACACCGTTCACGTTACCACCTCCGTGAGCGATAAGGACGTCAGCGGCGACGTGATCCTGATAGCGACCGGCTCTTCCCCCTTCCATCCACCCGAAATTCCATTCGATCACAAACTCATCTACGATTCTGATACGATCCTTCAGATGAAGCAGATCCCCCGGACCATGGCGGTCCTGGGCGGCGGGGTGATCGGCGTGGAGTACGCTTCGATCTTCGCCGCGCTGGGTGTACAAGTGGCATTGATCGAATCCCATCCGCGAATCCTTCCTTTCGCTGATTCGGAGATGATCGACCGCCTGGTGCATCAGCTGGAGGGGATGGGCTTGAAATTCCGGCTGAACGACCACATGTCAGCAATTGAAGCAATCAATCAGCATGTAAAGCTAACCCTTCAAGAGGCCGGCCCGCAAGAGTTCGACATCGCACTCATCGCCGCGGGCCGGCAAAGCAATGTCCAGGAATTGGGACTGGAGCCGATCGGCGTGAAGCTCGGCGAGCGGGGCCTGGTCCTGGTCAATGAGCAATACCAGACGACCGTCGCGAACGTCTATGCCGCAGGAGATGTCATCGGCTTCCCAGCCCTGGCGGCTACATCCATGGAGCAGGCGCGGGTGGCCATGACGCATGCATTTGGCGCAGGCTATGAGGAGCGGCTTTCACCGGTCCTGCCTTTCGCGGTGTATGCCATCCCGGAGATTTCCATGGTCGGCCTGACCGAGGATGAATGCAAGGCCAAGAACATTCCGCATTGCGTTGGCCGTGGATTCTATGAGGACAATGCCCGCGGGCAGATCATCGGCGACATGAGCGGCATGATCAAACTCATCTTTTCGCCTGCGGACCGGAAATTACTGGGCGCGCACATCATCGGCGAGATGGCGTCAGAGTTGATCCACATCGCGTCACATGTGATGATGGCGGGCGGAGCCATCACGGAGTTCGTCCAGGCCGTTTATAACTATCCCACGCTGGCCGACTTATACAAATCCGCGGCCTACGATGGGTTGGACAGTCTTTCAAAGCCCAATGACACCGCGACCCCATGAGACGACGTGCAACGTCGTTGACCTGGGCCTGATCGAATACCGACAGGCCTGGAAAATGCAGGATGAGTACGCAGCACAGATCGCAGAGGGGAGGCGCGGCCCAACCCTGCTGCTATTGGAACACCCGCACGTCTACACGTTTGGCCGAAGCGGCCATACTGAGAACCTGCTATGGGGGGAGCAGCAGTTGAAAGAGCGCGGCGTGGCCGTGCATTGGGTGGACCGCGGCGGCGACGTGACCTACCACGGACCGGGTCAATTGGTGGGCTACCCACTTATCCCTTTGGGCCGCCCGTCCAGCCCGGATAGCGCCGGCAAGGGAAGGATTGCGCAGGCAGACTACGTTGGATACGTGAGGAAGTTGGAGAAGGCGCTTATCACTGCGCTGGCGCGGCTGGGACTGGCAGCCGGCCAAAGGCCGGGGCTGACCGGCGTGTGGGTGCAGCCGGACGTGGCGTCGCGCTGCGCACGCTGCAAGCCCGAGGATCGGGCGAAGCCGGCCAAGATCGCTGCAATCGGCGTCAAGGTGGATGCACGCGGCATCTCGCGTCACGGTTTTGCGCTGAACGTTGACCCCGACATGACGTATTGGGACGGCATCGTCGCCTGCGGCCTGGCAGGGGATCCTGTTGTGAGTATCGCAGACCTGCTTACTCCTGCACCGGATATACCAGCCGTGAAGACGGCAGTAGTCGCGGCTTTCGGCGAAGTCTTTGAATTCCAGATGAACTAGCGGACCTATTCGTTTTTGCCGCCGACAGTGCTCATCGCAAGCATAAATGCGGACTATCCAATGTGCGTGGTTGGTAAACGGCATGATGCTTTCCTGCCGAGCTTCCTCGAGAACCGGGAGGAAACAATTCAGGGGGCAAAACGACTGGAACAAAACCGTCGCTGTTGGAAATCATCCTATTTGGCGCGCCGGCATTCGAAATGATTTGCTGAGCATCGCTTCGTTGGCCAAGCCAAAGAAAGAAAATTAACGCCTGCCACAACGCAGTACATTCGGGCGATGCGCTCCAAACGCATATTTGATTGACTTTTTGGCTTGAAACCTGTACACTAAGCGCAGTAGTTCATTGTCTTCGTGGAGGAGAATGTATGGCTGCTCAATTTCAATTTGTTATGCGTTCTGGCCCGACTCCTGGGGCCGTGTTCTCTTTGGAGGGAGATCAGCTGATCATCGGAAGGGATTCTTCCAGCGGGGTCGCAATCAATGACGCAGAGGTTTCCCGCAAACATTCCCGGCTGACATTCCAGGGAGGCAAGTACGTTATTGAAGACCTGGGCTCGACCAACGGCACCTTTGTCAACGGGCAGCGCCTGGTAAGCGCCGTCGTGCTGAAATCGGGCGACGTGGTCTCGCTGGGCGAGCAAATCGTGCTGATGTATGAGGCCCTGACAGCAGATGCCGGCGCGACGATGATTTCGTCGCGTAAAAGCCCGGCTGCCGCAGCCCCCATGCCCGCTCCGGCCCCTGTGCCAGTGGCGCCTCCTCCGCAATACTACGCGGCTCCGAGCTCAGCGGGCGCTGCGGGTGCTGCACCGGCCGCGGCCGCGAAGCCGGCGCGCAACATGCCGTTGATCATAGGCGTCGGTGTTCTGCTGCTGATTTGCCTGTGCGTGGCGGTGTTTGTGGCAGTAGACCAGCTGAACTATTGGTGCACGTTCCCGTTCAGCATCGTTGCCCGCACTCTCGGCGGATACTGCCCGTAGGCCCAATCACAGACGAGTACACGCCTCCGCCAATGAGTTCGCGGGGGCGTTTTGTTTTGGAGTTGTAAATTCCGTGTGCATTGACTACAATCAGCAGTGAGCAGGAATGCAACCAGTATCTGAATCTCCAAAGCCTCATTCCCCGCCCTGGGGTGCGACCACGAAGCTCGTGGTGGCGCTGACGGTTGTTGCGATCGCGGCAGGGCTGTTCATTCAATTTCATTCCATAATCGGCCCGCTGTTGATGGCCTTTGTCGTGGCCTATCTGTTCCATCCGGTTGCCAGCTTCCTGCAAAGGGCGCTGCACCTGTCCTGGCCCCTGGCGGTGGGATTGATCTATCTGCTGCTTCTCGCCTTCCTGCTGGGGATGCTTACCTTGGGAGGCCTGGGCCTGGTGCAGCAGATCGCAAGCCTGGTTATTATCGTACAGGACTACCTTAACGCCCTGCCGAGCATCATCCAAAATCTAGCCGGCCAGGTCTATCAGTTCGGCCCATTCCAAGTTGACTTCCGACATCTCGATATGAATCAATTGAGCAGCCAATTGCTCGGTATCGTCCAGCCGCTGCTCGGACGTACCGGTACGCTGCTCAGCGCAATCGCCAGCAGCGCGGCGCAGTTTCTGGGCTGGGCGCTTTTTGTACTGCTGCTCTCCTATTTCATGCTGACCGAAAGCGGCGGGCTGCGGGGCCGCATCGTCGGATTCGATATCCCGGGTTATGTTGAAGACAGCCGCCGCATCGGACAAGAACTAAGCCGTATCTGGAACGCGTTCCTGCGCGGGCAGATCATAGTGTTCCTGCTGACCACCCTGATTTATGCGGTCGTGTTCAGTATATTGGGCGTTCGCTATGCGATCGGAATCGCGTTCCTGGCCGGGCTGTCCAAGTTTCTGCCTTACGTCGGCGCCTTCATTACGTGGACCACACTTGCCCTGGTGGCCTACTTTCAACCGGTCAATCTTTTTGGCCTTAGCTCGTTGGCATCCACGATCATCGTGGTGGGGCTGGCGGTGATGATTGACCAGACCTTTGACAACATGATCACTCCCCGGATCATCGCGCAGGCCTTGAAAGTGCACCCGGCTGCGGTGCTGGTCGCGGCGCTGGTCGCGGCCAATCTACTTGGCCTGCTCGGGGTTGTAGTGGCCGCGCCGATGCTGGCAACCGCGCTGCTCCTGTGGAGATATACGGTGCGCAAGATGCTGGACGTTGATCCCTGGCCTGCAGAGGATGCTCCACAAACCGCACCGACAGCCTCGCGCATCATCGTCCGTATCCGCCGGTTCTGGCGGGATCAGCGGGGGCGTTTCACCAAATCAGCCTGACTTTCGAGCCAGGTGCGTTATGGTAGCTTTCGGAAGGAGGATTTGATGTCCAATAACGATAACGAACCTCGAACAGAGACGCTAGCCGAAACTGAGAACTATATGGTTTGGAAGGCCGAAGAACCGGATGGCGAAACGACCTACCACGTTGAACTCAACAACGTGACCGTGCATTTCTTTCAAGAGGAATACGACGAGTTCCTTGAGCTGGCCCGTATTCTGAAGTGAATGAAAACTGAACCAACCCTTTCTGCCCGTGTGGGTTCGATTACGGAGGTGCCCGGAATTGAGGTCGGCCAAGTGCAAAATGCATCGGCCCTTACGGGATGCACGGTTATCATTTGCCGAAAAGGCGCGGTGGCGGGTGTGGACGTGCGCGGAGGTGCACCGGGCACTCGAGAAACAGATCTCCTGAATCCGATTAATCTGGTTAATCGCGTCCACGCTGTCCTGCTGGCAGGCGGATCCGCCTTTGGGCTCGACGCGGCCACGGGGGTAATGCGTTATCTCGAAGAGCACAAGATAGGTTTCAATACCGGCGTTGCACGAGTTCCAATCGTGCCCGCGGCGATCCTCTTCGACCTGGGCGTGGGTGATAAGAACATCCGTCCCAATGCGGAGATGGGTTTTCAAGCCTGTCTTGCCGCCTCGCAGGCCGCGCCGGCAGAGGGGAATGCGGGTGCGGGTACGGGCGCATCGATAGGAAAGTTGTTTGGAATGTCGTTGGCGATGAAGTCCGGAATCGGAAGTGCCAGTGTTCGGGCAAACGGCGTGGTCGTGGGCGCCATTGTGGCTGTCAATGCATTTGGGGATGTATTCAACCCTGACAACGGCGAGATCGTAGCCGGCCTGCGCTCGGGCAGGGTCGGTCCGCTGCGAGTGGGCGGCACAGGTTATTTTGCAGATACGCTTGAAATGCTCAAGAAGCCGGTAGGCAGCAGCATCCTGGGGCTGGCTTCGCGGTCTAACACGGTAATCGGCGCTGTGGCTACCAATGCAAAGCTAACCAAGGCCGAGGCGACCAAAGTTGCACAAATGGCGCAGGATGGCTCAGCGCGCGCCATCCGTCCCGCGCACACGATGCTGGATGGCGACACAATCTTTGCGTTGTCGACCGGCAACAAACAGGCAGACGTTACGACGGTCGGCGCGTTCGCCGCGCAGGCCGTCTCGCAGGCGATCTTGCGGGCGGTGCAAACTGCTGCACCCGCCGGCGGCCTGCCAGGCCTGGGCAAAAACCGATAATAGTGCCGCACCATTGCCGGAAATCAAGAAGCGGCCTGCATCTTTTGCAGGCCGCTTCTTCTTTGCAGCCGGTTCCCTCCAATGCCTTTTGCCGGTCGGCGGTCATTATCCGGTGTGCTTTCTGCCCCTCAACTCCTCTTTGAAGATGACGGTAAGTACGACGCTCACCACGCTCACAACCAGCCCCCCGAGGAAGGCAGGCCAGAATCCATTGATCGTAATTTGAATACCAAACAATTGGCCAATCTGTCCCGTGAGCCAGAACAGGAAGGTATTGATCAGCAATGTAAAAAGGCCAAGCGTGAGGATGATCAGAGGACATGTGAGGAGCTTCAGCAGCGGCCGCAGGAAGGCGTTGACCAATCCGAAGATCAGTGCCAGCCAGACCACGCCGAGAAGTCCGCTATGCAACGCGATGCCGGGCACGAATCGGATGGCGAGAAAGAAAGCCACAGCGTTAATTACCCAGCGCAAAATGAATTTTGTCATCGGGATCTGTCCTTTCGAGATTCCATACGCAGGCAGAGCTGCGGCGTTGCACCCAGTTCGGGCTATGCTATCGGTCCGGAACGGGTTTGTCGGAAGCCCGCATCCAGATCAAGGTCCGGAAGGCCTCAAAGCCCCCCGACTCGATGGCGGCGGTCATCTCGCCCGCCGGATACTCCACGGTCAATCGCCGGTAATAGGCCAAGTCGCGACGCGCAACTTCGAGCACGGACCGCAGATCTGCAGGATCAGCGTGAGGATCGGCTGCGAGCCACAGCATGCTCGCTGCGCGCGTGGTCGGGATCCAGCTTAGTGTGGCGAGCAGCTTGGCATCCCGGCGGGCGGCCCACTGCCGGACCTCGGATTCCATGAAGGCACGGTATATCCAGTTCCAGACGCCCGGCCCGAGCGGATTCCAATCCCAATGGACGTACCAACTTAACTCATCCGGATGCGCCCGTCTCAGCCATTCGCGTTGAAGCGGCCAGTCACGTGGGCTGACCGGCGTAACGCTCACTCCGTGTTGCGGCAGGAGAATAGGGGTGCCGGGCTTGGAATAGTAGGTTGTTCGCCGGGCCCTTTCCACGAATCCGAGATCTGCATAGATCTTGATGGCGGTTGGGTTGTCGTCGCGGACTTGAAGCCAGAGTTCCCTTGCGTCCCGTCGCCTTGCATGCGCCATGGCGCGCTCGGTCAGAGCCCGTCCAATGCCGCGCCGGCGAAAATCAGGATGAGTGGCCACATTAGCGATCAAGGCAATTTTCCTGCCCTGATAGGACTGATAAACCAGGCTGGCATTGCCTACGATCCTTCCATTTTCCTCCCAGACGAAGCCGGAGAGCGGCATGGAGGTACTGTCCACGACCTTGTCGGCCCAGCGCAGAAAGTCGTTGTCATGACTGGCACGGCGCATCTGCTGCAGATAAGACTGCCCGTCGTCGTCAATTGTGGTAGCAAAGCACAGTTCGATCAGGTCCGCCACCTGCGGCAGGTCACGGAGGATGTTAAGCGGGCGCAGGGGTCCCGTTGGCGGGCGAAGCACCTGAGCAGTGATCGATGCCATTGCGTGTATTATAGTATCCGCGAAGTGAACGGGATAGGGGGTATCGAAACAGCAGGGAAGCAGGCCCAAGTCGACTTCCCTGGTTTAGGAGGGCACAAGCGGTCCATGACAATTAATACATCTCTTATGCCATGTAAACAATTCGACAACGCGAACTTTGTTATAATGCGCCTATTCAAAGCCAAACCTATCTGGAAAAGGCCCTCAACCTGGGCGGCGACGCTGCCAGAATCACGGCAATTTTGCCGCCAGAAAAGCCAAAAACACGGTTTTTCCCGAGAAATAGGGCAAAAATGCCTGAATGGGAAGCCGAAGAGTGCTTCGGCAAGGCCGGCAGATGAAGCGACTATTTCAGGCTTCTCGGATAAATTGACACTTTCAAGCTATTCGTTGCAGGGGCATGAATTGAACCCTGCGGAGGCTTCACCCTATGATGCGATTTGACCGATTTACCGAACGTGCGCAGGAGGCCGCCCAGCGGGCGGCGGAGATCATCCAGCGCTACGGCCACAATCAGATTGACACCGAGCACATCCTGCTGGCGCTGATCGAGCAGCCAGGCGGAGTGATTCCCCAGATCCTCGAGAAGATGAACGTCAGCTCCGATGCGCTCGTCGAGCGGATTGACGCAACCCTGCGCGCCAGCCCGAAGGCCAATATCTTTGGCGGCGGCGCGGGCAGATCTTCATCACCCCGCGCGTAAAGCGCATTATCGACCTCGCCAACGAGGAGGCCAACCGGCTGCAAGGACGAATACATCTCGACCGAACATATCTTCCTGGCGATCCTGACCGAGCGCAACACGCCGGCTGCCCGCATCCTGGAATGCGCCGGCCTGACCCGTGACCGGGTCTACGATGCCATCCAGGACCTGCGCGGCGGGCAGCGCGTCACCGACCCGCAGGCCGAGACGCGCTACCGCACGCTCGAGAAATATTCGCGCGACCTGACCCAGCTGGCCCGCGAGGGCAAGCTCGACCCGGTGATCGGACGCGACAATGAAATCCTGCGCCTGATCCAGATCCTTTCGCGCCGCACGAAGAACAACCCGGTGCTGATCGGCGAGGCGGGCGTGGGCAAGACGGCCATCGTCGAAGGGCTGGCGCAGAAGATTGCCAGCAACGATGTGCCGGAAATCCTCTCCGGCAAGCGTGTGGTGGCGCTCGACCTGGGCGCGATGATCGCAGGCTCCCGGTTCCGCGGCGAATTCGAAGAGCGCCTCAAGGCCGTGATCGAGGAAGTCCAGCGCTCCCAGGGCGAAGTCATCATGATGATCGACGAGCTGCACACCGTCGTCGGAGCGGGCGCGGCGCAAGGCGCCATGGATGCCAGCAACATGCTCAAGCCTGCGCTGGCGCGCGGCGAACTGCAGGCGATCGGCGCCACCACGCTGGATGAATTTCACAAATACATCGAAAAGGACGCGGCGCTCGAACGCCGTTTCGCGCCGATCTATGTCGAAGAGCCGAGCGTCGACGACACGATCAAGATGCTGCAAGGTCTGCGCGATCGCTACGAGGCGCATCACAAGGTCCGCTTCGCGGATGAGGCCCTGGTGGCCGCCGCCCGTCTGGCGGACCGCTACGTGACCGACCGCCGCCTGCCCGACAAAGCCATTGACCTGATGGACGAAGCCGCCGCCAAACTGCGCGTGGCGCTTGTATTCCATGCCGCCGATCTGAAAGAAATGAAGGCCGAACTCGACCGTCTGCAGGCCGAAGAAGATGCAGCCTCGAACTCCCGCGACTATCAACGGGCCGCCGAGATCAAGGTCGAGCGGCTGCGCAAGGACGAAGAGTATCGCGGCAAGCGCGATAAATGGGAAGTCGGAGCACCAACTGGATGAAGTGGTGGACGTCAATGACATCGCGGCCGTGGTTCATCAATGGACCGGCATCCCGGTCAGCCAGATGATGGAGACCGAAGCTACGAAGCTTCTGCACATGGAAGAGCGGCTGCACGAACGCATCATCGGTCAGAATGAAGCCATCCATGCCATCTCGGATGCCATCCGCCGCGCCCGCTCCGGTTTGAAAGACCCGTCCCGGCCAATCGGCTCGTTCATTTTTATCGGCCCATCGGGCGTCGGCAAGACCGAACTGGCGAAGGCACTGGCCTGGTTCATGTTCGACGATGAGGACGCGCTGGTGCGCGTCGATATGTCCGAATACCGCGAGCAGCACACGGTCAGCCGTTTGTTTGGCGCGCCTCCGGGCTATGTCGGCTATGAGGAAGGCGGCCAGCTGACGGAAGCAGTCCGCCGCCGCCCATACCGCGTGGTGCTGTTCGATGAGATCGAGAAAGCGCACCCCGAAGTCTGGAATGCCCTTCTGCAAATCCTGGATGACGGCCGCATGACCGATGGCCAGGGCAACGTGGTGGACTTCCGCAACACGATCCTGATCATGACCTCGAACCTGGGCACCGAGTATGTGAAGCGGAGCGGCACCCTGGGATTCCTCCAGCAAAAGGAGGACGACGAGGAACGCGAATCACACGATAAGATCGAAAAGGCGCTCAAGAGGCACATTCCGTCCGGAGTTCCTCAACCGCGTGGACGAGATCATCATGTTCTCGCCGCTATCCATCGAGGAGATGGAGCAGATCGTAGACTTGCAGCTGAAAGAAGTGCAGGATCGCTTGAGCGAATACCGCATCCAGGTGGAGTTGACCGAGGCGGCCCGCAAGTGGCTGGCCAAGGAAGGCTACGATCCGGCCTTCGGCGCGCGGCCGCTGCGCCGGGCCATTCAGAAATACGTGGAGAGTCCGCTGTCAGTGGAATTGCTAGGCGGCAGATACAAGGATGGCGCAACCGTCCTGGTCGACGTGGACGAGAAAAAGAATCAAATCAAGTTTCAAACTGCTCAGGCGGTCAAGAAGGCCAAACAGCCTGCAACTGCGTAGATTTGCGTTTCTGGAAAAGAGGATGGGGTCGACGATTTCGCCGACCCCATCCTCTTTTTCGGGCAATCGCGAGATTGGGGTAAGCCATATTTCGATCGGGGGGGACGAATTCGTGCTGCCAAGTTGAATGAATTCGAGTAATATCTGGAGAATTCGATACAGGAGAGATCCCATGAACCAGCCTAAGCCTCCATCTTCCAACCGCGGCACGATCATTACCATCGTTGTCGTGCTGGGCTGCCTGTGTGTGACACTGCTGGCCCTTGGCGGGGCCGGCTATTATGTCCTCAAGAACTTTTACCTTAATCCCACGCCCAGCGTGTCACTGCAGCCTAATGCAGGCACCACGAACCAACCGCCCGTCACGGTGCCGCGCCCGCCGGTTGCGTCGATCCCCACCGAAACTGTAGCCACACTCGGCAAGACCGTTATCCCAGACAGCAATCTCTATGATCTCGCCTGCCGCCTGAAGAATATTTGCGGCGTGCCGCACACTCTGCCCGCACCCGCCACTCCGTTCAAAGTGGGCGACAATCAGAAATTCTGGATCAGTAACGAGGACACCCAGGAAAATTTCAAGGTGGACACGACGTTGAAGTACATTACGCCGCATTCCTATTTCTGGCTGGAGGACGGGGTGGATGCCAAAGACCAGGATATCAAGGCGCTGATGGACACCTTTGAAAACAAGATCTACCCAACGGACCGCGAATTCTTCGGCAGCGAGTGGACGCCGGGCGTGGACAACGATCCGCACATTTACGTGCTGTACGTGCGCGGCGTAGGACAATCGGTGGGAGGCTATTATTCCACGCCCGATGAATACAATCCGCTCGTGTTCAAATACTCCAATGGACACGAACTATTCATTTTCAACGCGGATGGGGAAAGCCTGACCGATGAGTATACGTACGGTACCCTGGCTCATGAATTCCAGCATATGATCCACTGGAACCTGGACCGCAACGAATCCACCTGGATGAATGAGGGATTCTCGGAGGTGGCCAGCTTCTTGAACGGTTATACGGTGGGAGGGGCCGACCTGGCCTATGCCCAAAACCCGGATATACCCCTCACCGACTGGACCAGCCTGTCCAATGACCCAAACATTACCGCAGCGCATTACGGTCAGAGTTTCCTTTTCCTGACGTATTTCCTGGACCGCTTTGGCGACAAGGCCACACAGGCGCTGGTCAAGGATCAGGAGAACAGCCTGCCCAGCATCGACGACACGCTGAAGACATTGAACATCACCGACAAGCAAACCGGACAGCTGATTACCGCCGACGATGTGGTGATGGATTGGATGGCGACCATGTACCTGAATGACGGTACAGTGGGCGATGGTCGCTACGTGTATCACAACTATCCCAACGCGCCGACGGTTTCAGCCACCGAGACTATTGATAGCTGTCCGCAGCCTCCGGCCAACCGTACGGTGAATCAATATGGCGCCGACTATATAGAAATCACCTGCCCTGGAAACCACACCCTTTCTTTCTCCGGTTCGACACAGACTGATGTGCTGCCCACGGATCCGCATTCCGGAAAGTACGTGTTCTGGTCGAACAGCGCCGACCAGTCGGATACGACCCTGACGCACGATTTTGATTTCTCGAAGGTCAGCGGCCCTTTGGAGTTTTCGTATTGGACGTGGTACGACCTTGAAAAAGGCTACGATTATCTGTACCTGGAAGCATCCACCGATGGCCAGCATTGGGACATCCTCAAGACGCCGTCCTGCACGTCCCAGGACAAGTCCGGCAACTCGTACGGCTGCGGTTACAACGCCGAGAGCGGCGGAGGAAATGCGGCCAAATGGATAAACGAAAAGGTCGACCTCTCCCAGTACGCGGGGAAGAAAGTACAGCTGCGCTTCGAATATGTGACGGACGCCGAGGTGCTGGGCGCGGGACTATTGCTGGATGATTTCTCCATACCGGCAATCAATTACTCGTCTGATCTCGAGGCAGATGAGGGCGGGTGGCAGTCAAACGGCTTCGCCCGCGTCGAGAACGCCGTGCCGCAGACTTTCCGCCTGGACATGATCATCAAAGGCAGCGATAAGACCAGCGTCCAGAATGTGACGGTCAACGCCGATCAAACCGCCAGTGTCGCGCTTTCACTGCAGTCGGGCGAGAGCGCAGTGCTCGTGGTAACCGGTACGCAGCGATTTACGCGGCTGCCCGCCGGGTATACATTCGAGATCAAATGACCTGTGATAGGACAATTGGAGAATCGACAATCAGATATCGGTGATTCAGGAGTTTTCCCCTGGAGGAATTATGTCTACTACGCCAAAATCGCAGGTGCTTGAACTGAAAGAGCTGGTGTCGTACCAGGAAGGATCGGTCGTGAGCCGGCAGATTACGAAGGCGGAGGGCGGCAACGTAACTCTCTTCGCCTTTGATGCCGGTCAGGAACTCAGCGAGCATACGGCCCCGTTCGATGCTCTCCTGCATATCCTGGAGGGCCAGGCGGAGATCCGCATCTCGGGCCGGAGTTACCCGCTCAGCGTCGATGAGGCGATCATCATGCCGGCCAATGAGCCCCACGCCGTGAGGGCTGTAGAGCGCTTCAAAATGCTGCTGACCATGATCCACGCGTGAACCAAGGAGTTTTCACACTTACTCCTCATCTGCCCGGCAGGCAGCGAGGCGGAAATTAGGGGCAGAAAGAAATCCAGGTTGCAGACACTTCAGACCGACGGCGCGGGCAGGATACGAGTGTTTCATTCAGATGTGCCTTATTTCAACAGTGAATGCGAGCGCTGGCTTGCAGCCGCTCGCATTCACTGGTTCTGAGTTTTGCCCCCTGTTCCAAAGGAGGTCACGTATTGAGTCTCAGGGATCTTCCCATGACTCTTATCTCGTATAGTCCGAAATGAGCTGCTTGAAGCGCGGATCCTGCCGGATGAAATCAAGGTCAGGATCGCGGAGGATCCAGTCCACGTAGGTCTGTTTGTTTTTCAAAGCCACTCCCAGCAGTTCTATGGCCTGGTCGGCGTTGCCGCAAATGGCCTGCAGGCACGCCCGGTTATATTCGTTTTCGGTGTCAAATATGCTTTTCATCGCTTTACCTATGTGTTGTTGGGCCAGTTCTTCCAGCCCCATTTTTCGGAAGTATCCGCCGAGCGTGGCGTGCGCCAGGCTGCACTCGGGGTCCATTTCGATCACCCGCTGAAAGGCGCCAATCGCATCTTCATCGCGTCCCTCGCAGGCATAGACCAATCCGAGATGGTGGTAGTATTGTGGCTTCGAAGAGTCGCAGGAAATGGCCTGCTGATATGCGAGGATCGCATCCTTGTAGCTGCTTGCTGATTTGTAAAGAGTTCCCAACGCATCCCAGGCGTGGGCATTGCGAGGGTTGATCTGTACGACCCTCTTGAATTTGGCAATCTCTGTTTGTAGCTCCTGCATTTCCTGCTCGTCGTACTCCGGTGCGGATGCTTCGAGCCTGTCGCCGGGCATCGCCGTCAGGGTCGGTTCGGCGGCAGCTACCTGAACTGTGTCGATCTCCGATTGATCCGGCTGCGGATCGGGATTTCCCGTCCCGGTTACGACGAAATCCGGCAACGGACGTTCTTCAACCTCCACGTCGACTTCCCTCAATTGAACGGCTTGCTCTCTTTGCAGACGAGTTCTCACTGCGATCGGAATGCGATTCGACCGCATGCGTCAGGCTCGAGCTGCATTCGGCGGCCAATAGAGGACTGACGGTGAACTGCCGGGCGGATTCGGGGAGTCCGAGTCGATTTCATCGCTTTGGCCCTCGTCGCCATCGGCACTTGCGACGCCCACAGAAGGCAGTTCACTTGCCACCTGCATGCTGCCAATGGACTGCATTTCCGAGAGGGCCGCAATGCGTTTCAGGCTGGCTTCGAGCCTGTCATCGATGCTCTCGAACGGTTCTGAGAAGGCGGATATCTCAAGGTCGCTGCTTGGCTCTTCCTCGGGCACCATCACCCATTTTCGAAGATCATCCTCGTCGGCATCCGGGCCGTAGATCTCAGGCTCCGGTTCCAACCACGGGAATACGTCCAAATCGTCGTCGTCGAACTCCTCGTCACCCCAAGTGGTAAGAGAACCCGGTTCAGGCGGGGCTGAGATATCCTCTTGATACTGACTCGGATCCGTGGGAGTCCAGGAAGCGTTGGAGTCGTCGGGCATGGAAGCGGAAAGCCCTTCCAATGCTTCAGGCGGCCTTTGTTCGTCTGCTTCCGCGCTGGACTCTGCTGGAATCGAATTGTCAGAAGCCTCTTCCGGATTCTGGCCGGGCTGGGTGTCACCATGGACGGCATCCAGGAAGTCTGCAGTACCCTGCGGATCAAGCTCATCAGCTTCTTGATAGGCGACGACCGCCTTGTGGTACTGTTTCAGCTGCCGATGGACATTACCCAACCGATTCCAGGAAATAGCCTTTTCCTTGTTGTCTGCCAGCAGCTCAATACTTCTTCGGTAGAGTTCGACAGCCTCCTCATACTTGCCCTGCTGAACATACGTCAGGGCGAGGTTGCTGTAGGGCCTTCCAAAGCCGACGTCGAGTTGAATGGACCGGTGATAGGCGTAAGCGGCCTGATCGTACGCGCCCGACATGAAGTACAGGTTGCCCAACTCATTCCATAGTTCATGCTCGCTCATTGCACCTCCGCCTACGAAACATAGGTAGGCTTTTGTTCCATGGCATAGCTGCCCAACAAGCTGAAGCGGGACTGCAGCGAAAGCGTTGTGTTGTCCGGATCCAATTCATCGGCCCGTTGATAGGAGGCGATCGCATTCTCGTAGTCGTTCAGACGACGATACACGTTGCCCAGCCGGTTCCATGAAATGGCCTTGTCCTTCTCGGTAGTGAACAGCTCGATGCTGCGCTGGTAGAGCAGAATGGCTTCCACGAAGCGCCCTTTTTGAACGTAAGCCAACGCGAGATTGCTGTAGGGCCATGCAAACCAGCGGTCCAGTTCGATGGCTTTGCTGTAAGCGATGATCGCATCGTCGAAGGCGCCTGTGTTGAAATAGACATTCCCAAGCTCATTCCAAACGTGAGCGTTCTTGGTGTCCAACTCGATCTGGAGTTCACCGGAAGGATCGATTTTCGCGACGGGTTCCTGGGTAGCCGGGGAGTCGTCGGTTTCGGTCGGCGATTCAGCGGTCTGAGGGTCGAGTAGATTTGCCGGTTCCCGGGTGTCTTTCAGGAACTGCTCGTAAGCCGCCTGCTCGGGAATGTCCGCACCAGCAACTTGCAGATCGGGTTCGGCGGCTGCTGCAACAATTTCTTCTGCGGCCGCAATGATGTCCGGGGCCGCGGGCTCGTCCGATGTCGACTCTGAAATGACGGGTTCCTGCACATTGTCGGCGCTGACGGTATCAATTCCGGTTGCGGCGTCGACGGATACAACAGCTGTCACTTCAGGTGTGCTTGGCGAATCATCGGCGGCGCCGGCCTCTTCCGAGACTACTGCAACTGTCTCGGCCGCTGCTTCACCAGACGGGGCATCTGCAATCTCAGAGGCCGGGACTGTTGCGTCTGAAGTAAGGCCGGCATCCGTGGTTTCCGTAGATGTGTCCGTGACCGTCACAGTTTCCGTGAAGGTCTCAATGGTATCCTGCACGACGACCGATACAGTCTCTTCGGCGGGAGACACGGCACTTTCGGCCGGCTCCACCGCTGGGGCCGCTGCTGGAACTTCTGCAACAGGTTCGACGAGCGGCGCTGCGTCAGTGGATGAAGGGACTGGCTCACTGGACACGGGCCCCGCTGCCGCGGCAGGCTGCTCGTTAGCGGTGCTGCCCGCCTGGGTCGGGGTCAGGTTGTCAGAAACGTCCGATGCGTCCTTTTCGGCAACTGGCGCCGCGACAACCTCTGCAATTGGTGCCGTCTGCGAGGTATCATCCGCAGGAACACCGGCGGTCGCCTCAGCCTGGGTTGGTGAAGTTTCCAGTGTGGCGTCGGCGATTGGGCTCTGATCTGCCTCAGCCGCCGGGGCTGCGGGTGCATCAACCGGAGCTGAATCAGCCGCCTGTGCCACAACATCCACTGGCGGTTCGCTTTCAGGATGGGCGGTTGCGGCATCGGGAACTACGTCAGTCTCGGCCGACTCGTCAACTGCCGCCTGTGCGTGCTGGGTCGTTACATCCGTCGAGGCCGCAAGCGGCGTATCATCCGGTTGGCCATCATCGACCGGGGCCGGCTCTGTTGATTGTTGGTCCGCGAAGATCAGTTCGATGGGGCTGACGTTCAGGACAGCTGCCTGATCGCTGCCTTCTCCATTGCCGGCTTCCACGACCGTGGGCGCCTCAGGAGCTTCGTCCAGGTTGTCGCGAAAACCCGCGTTTTCCTGATCGAGATCGTCTGCCCTCTGAAAAGCTTCCACGGCCAAGTCATATTCGTTGAGCTTGCGATACAGGTTGCCGAGGCGATTCCATGCGACCGCCTTGTCCTCATCCTCCTCGAGCAACTCAATGCTCCTGCGGTAGAGGGGGATAGCCTGCACGTGCTTGCCCTGAGTCACGAGCGTCAACGCCAGGTTGCTATACGACCAGCCGAAGTCCGGATCGAGTTCCATGGCCTTGTTGTAGGCATCGATCGCATCGTCGTAGCGCTCCATCTTGAAGTAGACGTTGCCCAGCTCATACCAGTTCTGGGCGTTGTCCGGGTCCAACTCAATCGCCTGTTCGTATGCGCTGACGGCTTCCTTGTTTCGATCCTGCTTATCAAATACGTTGCCCAGCCGAATCCAGGGATTTATGAAGCGCTTGTTGAATTCGATGGTCTTTTCCTGATAAGCCATGACCGCATTGAAGATCTTGCCCAGTTCGTCCCAGAACTCATAGTTGCTCATTTCTACCTCCGTGTGGATAAGGATGGGCGGAATTATTGATTGACATAGCAATTGCTCAAGAGACTGAAGCGTGTGCGGGTCAGCAAGTCCACGCCTTCGTCGGCCAGAACCACAGCCTTTTGATAGGCCTTGATGGCATTATCGTAATCATTGAGCTTGCGAAAGGCGTTGCCGAGGCGGTTCCATACGGCTGCCTTGTCCTTGTTGTCGGGAAGCAGGTCGATGCTCTTCTGGAAGAGCGGAACGGCTTCGTCGAACTTGTTCTGCGATGCAAGGGCCCGCGCCAGGTTGTCGTAGGCCGCGCCTGCCTCCGGTTCCAACTCGATGGCTTTCTGGAAGGCATGGATGGCTTCATCGACAGACCCAGTCTTCATGAAGGCTTCTCCCAGGTCGTTCCAGGCCGTGGCGGTCCTGGGTCCCTGATCCAGCTGGAAGTTGTCCGCCCGGTCGCGCATGCCGGCGGTTTCCGGATCCAACGCTGCCGCCTTTTGATAGGCCGCAACCGCCTCTGTGTAATCATCCATACATCGATAGGCATTTCCCAGGCCGTTCCACGACAGGGCTTTCTCGCCGTCCGACTTCAACAACTCGATGCTTTTCTGATACAGCAGGATCGCCTCTGCACACTGCCCCTGCGTAAGGTACGTGAGGGCCAGGTTGCTATATGGCGCACCGAAGGAAGCGTCGAGTTGAATGGCCTTGTTGTAGGCCTGGATCGCATCCTCGAATTTGCCCTGATTGAAGGCGGCATTCCCGCTCTCGTTCCATTTGGACGCATCCATTTTCTCCGGATCGGCTGCAGGAGAGCTTGTGCTGACAGGCTCCGTGGTCTGCGGTGCGGGCTCCGAGGCAGCTGCTACTGTAGGTGCTTCCGTCGAGGCTAAATCTTTCATCTCAGTTCCTCTCATTTCTTGAGGCTCTCCACCGGTAGAAACCTGCTCATCTTCGGCTTGTTTTCCTTCTTTATCTGAGGGCAAAGCTGCCTCCTGGACTGCCGGTTCTTCTGCTGCCTCGCCGACCTGCTGACCGTCCGAGCCGAAGATCCATGCAGGTGCATCAACGATCCTGGACGCTGGCTCCGAAGCGGCGGGAACAGTGTCGTCAATTTTCGCGGGGACGGCCTCATCCGCGCCCTTCGGCTCTTCTGTCTTGGCTGGCGGAAGCTCCGCTATCTCGGGAGTGACTTCCTCGGGTTCCGGAGAACCTAAATCCACCGGCTCTTCCGCATTCTGAACATCAGGGGCATGTTTTCCCAATTTCAGCCGGTCGGCCACCTGATAGGCCTCGATGGCATTTTCGTAGTCGTTCAGCAGTCGATAGACGTTTGCCAGGCGTTCCCATGAGACGGCCTTGTCCCTGTCATCTTTCAGCAGGTCGATACTCCTCAGAAGCAGTGAAACCGTTTCCTTGTATTTATCCTGCTGCATATAGGTAAAGGCCAGGTTGCTGTAGGCCCAACCGTAGCCGCGGTCGAGTTCGATTGCTTTTGAGAAGGCGTCCACCGCCTGATCCAAAGCCTGCGATTTGACATAGATCGTACCCAACTCGTTCCAGAGGAGACTATTCTTGGCATCCAAATCCAGCGCCCTTTGATAGGCCTTGACTGCCTCGCGGTATCTTTCCTGCTTGGCGAAAAGCACTCCCAACCGAATCCAGGGGGCGGCGTACTGCTTGTTCAGTTCAATCGCCTTGTGATAGGCTTTCATCGCCTCATCCACGCGACCAACACTGGCATAAACGTCGCCAAGCCCATTCCACGGTTGCGCAAAGGTCGGCATATATTGGATTGCACGGCGGTAGGCGGCGATGGCGTCGTCCACGTAGCCGATCTTGAAGTGGAGGCTGGCGAGACCATTCCAGGCGATAGGATCCCTGGGATTGCATTCGATCGCTTTGCGAAAGGCAACCATGGCTTCGTCATTGCGGCCAATCTTCGCGCAGAGGTTTCCGAGGTTGTTCCAGGCGAAGATCTGATCGGGCGCCAACTGGATCGCCTGCTTGTAGGCGTCAATTGCTTCATCCGGTCTGTCGGTGCCCGTCTTCACAAGTGCGATGGCGTTAAAGCATTCCGCCTCGAACCAGTTGTCCTGGATTTTCTCCGCGAACTTAAGCGCTTCCTGGAGCTGCTCATCCGCCTTTTCAAAGTCGCCATTGCGCCAGTTCAGCACGCCCAGCGTCAGCAACAAATTCGCCCGGATGGAACTGGCTTCCTCTCCCTTCGGGAGTTCAGTCAGGAGGGATTCGCGGAGCGATATTTTTGCGTCGGTGTCATCATATTGATCGGCATACTCGCCGGTGCCCTGCCAGGCCAATTCGAGCGCCTGCTGCAGGACGCGCTCTGCCTTCGGCGAATTCAACGAACTCGATCACGCGATGACGACATGCCCAGAAATCCGGCGCATAGTGAGCCAGGTGCACGATTTCCTTCTGGGTAAGCCAGAATATGACACGGACCTGTCGTTCGACGAAGAATTCCTTTTGCAGGTTGAGTGTGGCGTATGCATCAGCCTGTTCACCGTCTTCCAGGCGCAACCCATCGATCAGAAATACGGCGCGGGTCGGATCCTTGAACTCCTTCAGGAAGGGGACGATGGTACCTGCGCCTCTGATTCTTGATCTGGAGACGGACGGTCTTTTGCCCCAGGTCGATCAAGAAATTCTCCAGCGCGGCCTCCACATCGGCACGCACGTACTCAGAACTGTAGACGACAAGCAGCACACAGGGCCGCTGCCATTTGACTGCCAGCTCAAGCTCCTTGGCGAGGATTTCAATCCGTTCGTCAAAGGATGCGGTGGGTTGAGGAGCTTCGATGATTGGGTTAGTCATTTATCAACTTCCTCAATACCGGATGGACGTCACACCAGTTCTCGCCATCGCGATATTCCAGGAGGGCCAAAAGCTGCAGAAGCGGCCGCAGACGATCGTTGTATTCCAGGCGGTTGTTGTCGCTAACTTTCTTGAGCAGCTTGATATCTTCCTTATCCAGAATGCGCCGGTACTCATTCCGTATCTCGGTGGCGGCCCATTCGACATCCGAACAGTCGAGCCTGGGTGCCCGTCTGCGCCGTGCGCGCCCAATAGCCGTCCGCATGATGCGGGCCATTTCACGGAACACGCCACCGCTGTAGGTAATGGCTGACTTCCAATGCGGCATCTTCGGTCAGGTTGGGGGCCATACGCACATGGACGAACTGCCTGAGGGTCTCGTATCCCTGTTCGTGATGGGCCTCGGGGTCCATCGGCGGGTGCAGATAGATGTTCTGCAGAAAGACAGCCTGATCGCGGATCGCATCGAATTCCTTGCTGTAGAACAATGCGCTTGAAACCGTATAGACGATGGCACAGCTTGGCTGCATCATGATCTCGCGGCGATCATGGAAGATTGCACGTGCCTTTTCCAAATCGGGCTTGTCCATGTCGTCAATGAGGATCAGGGGAATGCGGTGCTCCCGGCTGTAGATGGCCGTGGCAATGTGATTGATGATCGAGATCAGGCCGGTAATATCCGTTTCGACCACCTGCCGCAACTCCACACGCGTTGCCGGCTCCAACTTCATTTTCATGCCGGCGTTCGCGAAGAAGGCATCAATGGATGCGCCAATCTCAACGCCTGCCACGCGGCCCTCCAGGATGGTGGAAATTTCCTTTTCGACCCGGCCCTTCCAACCGTTCAGCTCCTTTAGCAGTTGGTCCGGCAGTTCGCCACCCTTTTTTCGATATTCCCGAAACAAGCGGCCGCCAATTGCCAGCAGCACGTCGCGAAAGTCAATGTCGATGATGTCGGCTTCTTCGCGAATGCTGAAATTGATCGGCCAGTACTTTTTCGAGATTTCCGGATTGCTCAATAAGTGCAGCAGTTCAGTCGACTTGCCGCAGCCCCGGTGTCCGGAGAAGAAGAACTTCGGCGGCCGGTAAAAGGGGGCCAGCAGTGCGTCTGTAAGCTCGGCGATGGGATTGCCCGGCCGATCAATATAAAAGGGATTCGGCTGGCCGTTTCTTCCCGGCTTGAGGGGCAGGTCCAGCTCAAAATTCAGCCAGGCCCTGTCAAAATCAGTTGCGACGAGATAATCAAAATTGTTCATGAATGCCTCAATCAGTTCCTTTAGTCTGCGCCGGTCGCGGCCAGACCTTCCCGAATGGCGTACAGGGCGGCCTGGGTACGGTTGGTGACGTGCAGCTTGTTCAGAATGCTGCTGACGTACTTGGCGATGGTTCGTTCGTGGACCACGAGGGCAGCCGCAATTTCCTGGTTGCTGTATCCACGGGCAATCAACCGCAGCGCTTCAAGCTCCCGGCGCGTAAGAGTCTGATTTGTGAGAACCCCATCAGACGGGCGATCGAACTCATGAATGACCTTCATGGCGATGGCCGGCTGGATGGATGGGTGGCCGGAGGCAGCATCGCGAATGGACTGCAGCAGTTGTACGCGTGTGTTGTCTTTGAGGAGGTATCCGATGGCACCAGCTTTGATGGCCTGATAGACGCGATCGCCTTCAGCGAAGCTGGACAGCACCAGGATACGTGCTTCCGGTACGCCGGCCTTGAGCTTCGGGATCGTGGTCAGGCCGTCCTGGCGAGGCATTACCATATCGAGCAGGATCACATCCGGTTTGGTTTTGCGCGCCATTTCGACCGCCTCGATGCCGTCTTGAGCCCCGCCAACAACTTCCATGTCGGCCTGAAATGATAGAATAGCGATCAGGCCCTCGCGAACCACGTTCTGGTCTTCCACAACAAGAATGCGGATTTTTTTCATTTCGATTCCTGGTCCCATGATTTATCGTTGTGTCTAGAATTTGGTCCGGACATATTTCTTGCCTTCAAAGAAAACAGTCTCAGCGGGTGGCCACCGTGAGCATTGAGAACCTGGCCGAGTTAGTCTCGGCGTCGCTCAATTGGGCCTGCTGCTTATCCCATAGATCGGGCGACCAGATCTCAAAGTAATCGCCCTGTCCGATCAGGAGGATGTCTTCCCGCAAATTGGCGAAATCCTTCAGCTCACCGGGGATGGCCAGATAGCTGGCCTGATCGGTTCCCAGCCGGACAGCGGTGCCCAGAATCAGACGCAGCAACAAACGTGCCAGCGGGTCGGCGATATTGAGAGACATCACCCTGCGATAGATTTCTTGAAATGCGTCCCTCGTGAGAACTTGCAGGTTACGGTCAAAGCCTTGCGTGATATATACTCCTCCGGAGACCTGCTCCCTGAAGGGGTTGGGAACAGAGAAGCGGCTTTTTGCGTCCAAAGTGCGAGAAAATTTTCCGAGGAACAATTTTGAGCTCCGAAGGTCGAGATAATCGTCTACCTGATTTTTCACATTATAGGGATTCCATCTGGCTGGGGGTACCGCAAAAAGCGCCATTTCGCATGTTGCTTTGCGTTTTTTTACGTGCGGATTCTGCCGATTTGACGGTCACAAATGACCATGCAGAATCTGACGTCGCCATGCAAATTTCGCCCCCACGGTCATTAATGAGAAGAGGCCGGGTTTTCTTCAAGAAACCCGGCCTCTTCTACGTTATCTTTTTTTCTTGTTTGCTGATCTCGCAGGACTTGCTTTTCTTTCGCGGGGCTTGGTTGGGCTCGCCCTTCCGGCATCAGCTTTCATCACGTCTTGGACTGTTATTTTCGGCTTGACCGGCATATCCTTTCTTTCACGGGGCTCCGTGAGACCTTCGCGAATCGCATAAAGCGCGGCCTGTGTTCTGTTGGCAAGCTGCAACTTCTCCAGGATGCTGCTGACATATTTGGCGACAGTGCGCTCATGGACGTGAAGCACCAAGGCGATTTCCTTATTGCTTAAGCCTCTGGCGATCAGACGGAGGGCTTCCAGTTCGCGCGGCGTAAGTGGGTCTGCCGTATATAACGCCTGCATCGGATGATCTATTTCCTGAATGACTCGCACGGCAATAGAAGGTTGAATGGAAGCCTGACCATTTGCCACTTCTCGAATGGCCTCCAACAATTGCACGCGCGTGGCGTCCTTGAGCAGGAAGCCAAGCGCCCCGGCCTTTATCGCCTGAAAGACACGGTCACTCTCGGCCTGGCCCGTCAGAACGAGAATCCGGCTTTCGGGAAGGATTTCCTTCAGGAGAGGGATCGTCGTCAGCCCGTCCTGCAGCGGCATGCGCAGATCGAGCAGGATCACATCCGGTTTGGCCTTGGCAGCCAATTCCACAGCGGCAACTCCGTCCGAAGCTTCACCGACCACGTGAAAATCCGGCTGAAGCCGCAGGATGGCCATGATGCCTTCCCGCACTACACTTTCGTCATCCACGACAATGATGCGTATCTTCTTCATGCTTATCGCCTGCTTCTGGTTGGTTTGAAGTCTGCGTCCTTGCGGACGGTGATGATGATTTCGGTTCCATGGTCAATTCTCGAAGTGATCTTCAGCTTTCCGTTTATTTGTGCCGTTCTTTCCCGCATGCTGCTCATGCCCATGCCCCCGCGTTCCACCTTCTTGATGTCGAATCCATGGCCGTCATCCAGGATCTCCAATGTGACGTTTTGGCGCCCCTGCTTCAGGGTGACCAATATGGATTTGGCGCGTGCGTGGCGCAGGATGTTATTCAACGCTTCCTGCGCAATGTAGTAGAGGGCAATTTGCTTGTCTTTGGACAACGCTATCTCTTCGTCTGCAAGGTCCGACAGCAATCTGGCCTGGATATCGGCCCGGCCTTCTACGGCGGCCAGACGATGATGCAATAGCGATATCAACCCGTCTTTCTCCAAGTCAATGGGTTGCATCTGGAACAGGAACAGCCGCATTTCTTTTACGGCCTGCCGGGCATTCTCTCCTATGCGAGACAAGACCTGCCCCGGGTCCTCGGGGGTACCAGCTTCAATCGCCGCCTGGGCTGCCTCGGTTGTGGTGACCAGCCCGTAAAGCTTCTGGCTCACCGAGTCGTGAAGGTCGCGCATCAACCGCTGCCGCTCGGATGAGACAATGGCAAGCTTGCGGCGGCGGTCACTGTCTATCAGATTCGCGATTTGATCGGACAGCGTGCTCAGACGGACTATCTCGTCCTGACTGAATATCGGTCTCTCCTTCCGAGCAATACACATGCATCCCAGAACCCTGGTGTCTTCCCGGGACTGTGCGATCAACGGCAGAGTCAGCAGACAGGCAATTCCTATTTTCCTCAGGGCTGCCGGCACGCGCAGGTCTTCACCGGCGTCTTCGATCTGCAGCGGCAGCCGGTTCCGGATGACGCCCTCGAATAAGGGGGCGTCGGCTGACACGGAGCCCAACTCTTCGATGGATTTGGCCGGAATGCCGAGATGCGACGCCAGGAAAAGTCTCTGGACCTCATTTTTCTTGTTCCGTTCATCCATCAAAAAGAAGCCTACCACCTGACTTCGAAATGGATAAATAATGTGGTAGATGACCTCCAGCAAGAAATCTTCCAGCTTGAGGTTGCTGCTGGCCGCACTTGAAATGGCATTAAGCAGCACAAACATCTCATTACGTCCCCGTTGTCGAGCCTCTTCCGAACGCTTCCGATCCGTCATGTCGCGCCACACTGCCAGGCGTCCGAAGGATTTGTGCTCGAGGTCTGTCAGGGGAGAGATTCGAATATCCAGATATCTCCAGCCTTCTTCTGAGCGAAGGCTCCGCTTCATCTCCAGTTCCTGGCTGCCGTTGAAATTCTGCTCGGGGTAGGGGAGATCGCCCAATACAGCGTTGATCGGCTGCCCGTACATTTCCTGTCGAGACCGGCCGGTCATTCTTTCTGCTGCAGCGTTCATATCCACGATGGCATTTTGAGGATTCAATACCATCCAGCCATCGTCCATGCCTTCCACCACCGCATTCCGGTCAACTGTCTCGGATTCCAACAATCCTGATCGGAACAAACCGAAGACAAACGCCAATGCAGCAACGGTAAATGCGAAGGGCAGCAGGTCAATTTCGGGAAAACCGCCAATGTGTGCAAGGGCAAGCGTCTGCACGAGCGGCGGAAAAACAGACCCGAGGAGCAGTATCCCGCGCCGGCTGAATATCGAATGGGATCTCTTAAGGTGGGAATCCAGGAGCAACAGAACGCTGGCGCCCGTGAGGCTGTAGATGTAGAAGGCGTTGACTTTTGCCCAGGGTCCCGAGAAAAACAACAAGCCGGCTGTCTGGCTACCCAAATCTCCGAAGAGAAGGCTCTGGGCCGGCTTTATCCAGAGCAAGACCTGGGTGATCACGGGCATCACTCCCAACAATGCAAAGGTGGGGCGCCTGATCCACGGCTGCCTGTTTGTATGCGAGAGAGCAAAAGTAAACTGAGCGGCAGCGACGATCGCCGAACTCAGATAGATCACCGCCGCAGACCATTGATGGTCGATGGGCACGGTGGCGTTGTCAAAAAAGACGTAACTGAATGACCAAAGAGCCACAAAAAAGGAGAGCACGGCCAGGCTAAGGGCCCCAGGCGTTCCGCGCCTACGGAGCGCTGCAATGCCGATACCGCAGGCTACGGCTATGTTTATCCACCAGCTCCACGTTTGAAAACTCATGAGTTTCCCTTGATCTTATATCATGGTTTTGCGAATGCACCCGGGGTCCGCCTGGAAGCGCTGAGATTAGAAAATCACGATGGCTGCCCCTCGTCGGGCAGAACATCGAAGAGGAGGTTTAGGTTGGGATCCCGCCGAAGTTCGAACGGAAAGAACCTTTTTGCCATGATTGCCGCTCGAAGGGATTCAAGAGCCCCTTCGGTGTTTCCGAGAATCGCCTGCTCGTATACATTCAAATAAGCGCTTGCCTGATTTGTCGAAAGCTGGCGGGCGATTCCCATCTCCCGCCGGGACTCGTCCGCGCGGTCTAGGATGCTATAGGCGATGGCAAGTGATTCGTGGTAAGCAGCCACTTTGGGCGCCAACTCTGCGGCTTTCGCGAAGCACGAAATTGACTCTGCTGATTTCCCCATGGCAACATAGATGTACCCCAGTCTGTTCCATACCCTGGCGTCCCCGGCATTGATCCGGAGCGCTCTTTTGCTGATGGAAATGGCCTCATGATTCCGTCCAAGCATGCTGCAGGCCGCGCTAAGGTTAATGAGAAGCGCATTGTCTTCGGGACTGTATTGGAGCGCCTTTTTGTAATGCTCAACTGCCCCATCGAAATTTCCCGCCTGATAATCGAGGACTGCCAGGCCGTGCAGGAGGTGCGACTTGAGCCTCGGCAATGGATGTTCGGCAACCAGGTCGAGGCCGGCCGCGAAGCTTGCAGACGCATTATCGGAATCGTCCAGTCGCCAGCGTAGATATCCGATGTTATACAGCACCTCGATGCGGGCGCTAAGGGAATTGCTGTTCCGCGGCAGCCTGGTCAGCATTTCCTCCCGTTCGGCGATACTATCCTTGAGCCGGCGCAAGCGTGCCTGCCTGGCATCCGTGCCGGCCGTATCGTTCTCAAGCGGCTCGGTCGAGTCCTGAATATCCCAGATCAAGACTCCGACCGGCAAATTGGCCCTCCGGGCGCCACGCAAGCTGGTAAACTCGACGACCCGATGCCGGAACGCCCAAAAATCAAGGGCGACGCGGGGCAGGTTCGCGGCCTCCTGTGTGGTCAGCCAGAAAACAGCTTTGATCTGATTCTCCACAAATAACTCACGATAGATATTCAGGGCCCGGTAAGCCTCTTTTCCGTCCTGGCCGCCGCCCCCATCAATGTTTGAAACAAAGAAAACAGTCTTTTCGGCGGGAGAGGCAGGGAGCATCTCGACAATGCGGTGAGGGACATCCGGGCGTTCGTTGTTTACGATGATCTCGCGGACAGCCTGACCGTGCTTCTGGAGGTGCTCTGCCAGAGCCCGCTGGGCCTTATCCTGCCCGAGCTTCGACTTGTGCACAGCCAGCAAAATACTGGGCCTGGCCCATTTAATCGCCAAGTCCAGTTCACCCGACAGAATGCCTATATTTTCTGCCCAGGATGTTCGGGTATCTGACCGTGTGTTTGGCATACCATTCTGTTTCTGGGTTCGAACGACGTAGAGGCGCCGGTCGGGGTTACCATGTCCGTGACCTGCCCGTCCGGTGGTCGCCGCCCCGATGATCTATTCTATGCCGGCGAGGAAATAGATCTTCTTCAGCGGAAAGCGACTCCTGGCTTCGTCGCTCAATTCTGCGTAGTATCGTATCCAGAGATCGAAAAAGTTTTCAAGATCCAGCAGGGTGGTTCTTTGAAAGGCGTCTGATCTAATCTCCTCAGTGACCTCGTTGGTGAAGCCGCCGGATGAGACCAGCAAGCCATAGTCACTGGCGTTGAGGATGGACAAAAACGCCTTCAGCCCCTCCATTGTTATTGCCTGGCCCTTATGTTTGACCTGAACGAGGATGCGCGAACCCCCGGCGCCTATGGGATCTGCATAGGCTACCATGTCAATTTGTCCATGATCTTTTTGAACGGGAGCAATCCACGCCACATGATAGCCCATGGCTTTCAACAACTCGGCTAACAAATCCCGGAATTCGATCCGGTTGGTTCCCAGAAGATATTTCTGGATTTGCTCCCAGGCTTTTTCCTCCGCCTCTTCTACAACCATCGCGTAGGTGGGTGCGTTTTGCTTTACACCCTCGAAAAGGCGAAGGGCCTCCTTGTAGAGCTCCAGCGCATTTGGGTACCTGCGGCACGCCTGACGGCCCTCATCGGTAATGTACCAACGTCCCTTGTTGTTCTTTACCAGCCAGCCCGCTTTTGCGAGCGGAATGGTGGCCAGGCGCACGATTCTCTCATACCGCGGAACGTTTGTGGGTACCGAAGCGCCTCGTTCGTATTCGGTTAGCTGGGTGATTTCGGGGAGGAAAGCCAGAATTTCCCTGGCTGGCATGCCCTCGGGTTTGTTCCAAAGCAATTCAAGGACGCTGCGAAGCAGTTCACCTATCCGGTTAAGTGTAATTTCTGCCATCCGCAGTCTCCTTGGCATCCAGTATAGTATTAACGACTGCGTGCTGCAAGAAGCGAGGGGCTGCACCCAACGGACCGGTCACCTCATACCGGCTTGATGCCTGAGCCACGAACATTTATGATCTTCATCAGTACGTCGAACCAGAAGGATGATCCTTGAGTCGCCGCCAAACCGGTCATCAAAAGTCCAGCCAGCTTGGTGACCGACCAGATCCAGCCGTTGGTCGATGGCAGTGCACCGGTGGGCCTGACGCACGAACCGTACCAATTGAGGCCAAAGACCGCCCCGCGACCCGGGACGAAGGAACAATTCTGTGCGAGGGCGCTGTTATCACTTTCGAACGTCCACCCGATCGGCAAGCTGATATTCAGGAACTGATCCTGAACCGTGAATACGAGGTCGGTGATCGACGGCGGAGTGGTGCCCCCGGCCCTTTCCAAAATCTGATTGGCGTTGGCGTTGATGGCCTGGCGCACCACCGGTTCACGCCAAAGCTGGTTTGAAATGTTGATCGTGTCCACATTCAATACGGCTGCAATGATGCAGCCGAGGATGAATGCAGTCAGCTGCGCCTTGCGCTTATACCAGCCGGTCAGGCGATCCATGGAATCATTGAACCAGGATTTAATATTGGTGCGCAAAGTCTGTGTAGTACTGGCGCCTGCGCCAGCCTGATCCTCGGCACCAACCAAAAGGCTGCTCAAAGTGAGCCTGAGCCCGGGGTTGGTTACACCCAGGGCAAGCATGCCCCTCAACGTCTTGTTAACCTCCGAAGGCGCCGCACTGGAAACCGGAAGCGACTTCAGCATTTTGTCGATGTGGTCTTTGTTGGCTTGCACCTTTTCGAGGACGGCCTTGGAAGCTTCCTTCACCTCGGTAAAGCGCTCGCCGAAATCGTTGATTTCCTTCTCAAGGGAAGTCAGCATGAGATTGCCCAAGGCCTCGCCGCCCTCAGAGCTGGCGGATAGTCGCGCCAATTCCACCAACCGGCTCAACTCGGTATCGGCCTGCTGGCGCATGCTCTTATCCTTGATGTCGCCGAGGCGGGAGAAAAGGCCGTACAAGCCGTGCAAAAGCAACGAAGACTCTGTTTCGGCATTTTGAATAATGTTCAGCAGGACAGCCGAGAATTTGTTGGCGGGAATATAGGAAGGTTTCGGGTTCTTACTATCCTTTTCACCCGAAAGGCTGCGAATCAGAGGATGCTCGTAGAATAGCCGTGTAAAGTCTTCGTCATTGAGCATCCTCTTGAGAGTGTTCTCAAGATCGCTGGCGCGCCAGCGGAGAAGGTTTGCTATCCATTCCTGTACTTGCATGGTAGCCGTGCTGAGGACCAGCCATGTAAATACAAGACCGATTACAACTTCAAAAATCTCCTGGAGGTACATCTTGGCTCCGGGCTATTCGCCGCTGCGAGGCTGAATGCCCTGCTGCTGCCGAGTCATCAGGATATGTTGATTTATTAATTCCAATGGAAGTGGACTTGATCCGCCGAGAACAAGGAATCCCGGGGCCCAGAAATCCTTGGACAGATTTTCCCGTTTGTAGTGCGGAAAATCTGCGAAGATTTGCCTGGAGGTTTGCTCTCGAATCGTGCGAATGCAACCCGAAGGTGACGTGGCGGGCGGAACGCTGAGTATCCACTCGAGATACTCGCGTTGAATCATGATGTGGTCCAGTCGCCAGGAAAAAGACAGGCAGATCTGCTGCATCCAGAGGCGCAGATCTTCCGCGACGTCCCCCATCAGGAAATGAGAGCTGAAACGAGGAATCAACAAACAAGCGTAGGACAGGCCGTAGAGATCCGCATCTACGCGCTCAAGCACCACCCTTCCGCGCTGTTCAGACTGCCATTTTATCCTGTCAAGAAATTTGACCTGTTTTGGCGGGGCGAGGCGCGGCCGTTTCTGATCGGTGAGCGTGATTTTATTATCGTCCTCGCGACGTGCCTTAGTTTCCGCCCGTGATTCCTGGTCGGTATCTTGCTGCCCAGCGTCCTGCATGGAAGATTTCAGGTTTGAAGTTGGCAACGTCTCTATACTTTTCTGTATTCAATTCCCAGTTTTCGCCTGCCCGAATTATAGGGGAAGTGAAACCAGGACTGCTTTACAAAAACGTTAGTAGATTTTCAAGACCGTCATGTGTATGTCCGGCGATTCGGCAACGCGCTGAACCGTCCCAAAATCGAATGCAGGCCACCCCTTGCTTTGCCATGCTGGCTTTCATCGAAGACAAGACTGGAATTACTGGCGTGGCCTTTTACCATTTGGTCAATTCCTACCTACTCACCAGTTGGAGAAACTTCTCATGAGATTATAACCCAAAATTCACATTTCCCCCATATTTGCCGCCCGTCTTCGTTCTGGCCGCCATATAAGGATAGGCTGCCTTAATATTCGGTCTGTGGTTGAAGCAGGGCAATTTCCCCTTATTAGTCGGGTTTTGTTCGCCGGCGGATGGCAGAGGCTGCTCTGTAAGAGGACCGGGATTCGTACAGGGGTTTCTGTTTCAAATCCTGGAGGATTCGCCCTTCCCCCGATGTTTTCATATTTACTTTTCGATCTGCGATAAAAGTTGCCGATAATCGGCTGCATTGGAGGGGTTCATCGCGAGGATTTGTGCGATGACCTCGGCCGCCTCCTTGTTCTTGCCGCCTTGCAACAGGCTTTCGCCGAGTGCGTCGAGTTGCGTGACGGCCTCGTCTGTTCGTCCCAGGCGGTGTAGTTGTTGCGCCGGCCGCGCGGCGGAAAAGGATGCTGTCCGGGTGCCTCCTTAAGCAGGTCTTCAAGAAAAGGAAGCGATTCGGCTGTCCGGCCGTGGCTTTCCAGATAAGTCAGAAAGCTCTCAAGTTCTGCTGTGACTTGTGGAGCTTGTCCCATGCGCGAGTAGAGCTCCAGCAGCTGTTTGCGAACGCCCAAGTCGTCAGGTCGCAGCGTGCGAATCTGTTCATAGACCCGCAGCGCTTGTTTCCAATCGAGCCGTTGCATATCAATGTCCGCCATGCGCTGCAGGATGTGCACGTTCCAGGAGCGGTCGGCATTGGTTTGCTGAACGACGCGCAATGCGGTTGTGTAGGTCTTGCGGGCCATATCCAATTCGGCGAGGCGATAGTGGATATCGGCCAATTCCAGATATTCATTGATGGCCTCGTCCACCTGCCCGCGTGCTATGAGCTGTTCAATCAAACGCGTGCGAGCCGATAAATCCATGGGCGAAAGCTGAATAACGCGGCGCAGGAGCTGGCTTGCATGAGCCACCTCGCCCCGCACGCCATAGGCGTGCGCTACCACCGAAAACTTTGCGATCGCATCCTGTGTCCGGCTTTCCTGTATGAGCAGCTCACCGATCAGGGTGTGGAGCGGCAGGTAGCTTGGCGCATGCTGGACCGCATCGTAGGCCTCGTCCATTGCGGACCGCAGACTTCCGACGCGTGCCAGCTGATGGATACGATTGACCGACTCGATCACACTGGAGCTTTGCGCCTCCAGCATTACCTCTGCCAGCGGGGTGGGGATACTGCCATCCTGCCCTTTACGGGTCTGCTCACGCGTTCGATAGATCTGGTCGCGCCAGTCAGGTCGCATAAGCAGGCCGCGTATGTTTTCGCACAGGCGACGGTTGATATCTTCGTCCTTCTGGTTCTGTTGAGCTTCGATCAGGGGCTCGTAGAGCTGACGAACGTCGTCCGACTGCTGCTCGGGTACCGTCGTGGAATCTGCAAGCTTCAGAGCTTCAAGATACTCGGGCGCCGCATCCCTGACCTGCCCCTTCTTGTAAAGGATCTCGCCCAGCAACAGGCGGGAACCCAGCCCGTAATCCTTGTGCTTGACAGCATGCGCCAGGTTGCGAATGGCGCTCTCGAGACGATCGCCACGGGCGCGTAGGTATCCTAGATCGAAGAACAGGGCTGCATGATTGAAACCCGCCTCCAGGGCACGTTCCAATTCATCCGCTGCAGCCGAATCGTCCTGGCGGGTCTGCGCATCGATAGCCTGTCCAAGGTGCAGCACGACCTTTGTCTGTTCGGCGTGCTGCATGGACAAGGGGCCGGTGCCCTTTACAATGTCGGAAAGGCCGCGTCGTTCCACTGCCGAGGGACTCTCGTCGCTGTACTCAAACAGAACCTCTGCCAGTTTGGTCAGAGCTTTTTGGCCGGCTTCAGCGACCGGATCGAGTTTGGAGACGGCCTGTTCCTTCGGTTCCTGCAGCTGCTTAACCTTGGCCATCGTTATCGGGCCGGTTCCCCCTTTGCTTCGCAGCGGTTTTTCCAAAAGCTGCCCCGTTTTCAACAGCGACTGAGCCTGTTTGGCCTCCGGGCTTTGCGGCAGCAATTGAAGCGCTCGGCTCACAATTTCCTGGGCCTTGTCGGCATTTCCGGCCCGCTGCAGGAGACTGGCTACCGCCAAGTATTCGGTGACAGCCTGTTGATTGTGACCAAGGCGTTCATGTACCATCGCAAGCCTTGAATGGGCAACCGCGTGGTCAGGATTAACAGCCGTTACGCGGGTCCAATTCTCGATGGCCTTATCGACATCCCGTTGATTAAGGAATGTCTCGGCGGCTTTCATGGCGGCTTCCACGGCCGTATTCAGATCGCCCACACGTTCGGAAATCTGGGCGACTTTCTCAAATGCAACGGGGTCATCGGGGGAAAGTGAGGCTACCTGCTGGTAAATATGCAGGGCCTCATCGAACTCACCGGTTTGATATAAGGCCAGGCCCAGGCTGTTAAGCGCCTTGGTCTGATCTGGAAATTCCTGCAGTGCTTTCCTATATTCCGCCGCCGCTTTCTTCCAGTCCTGGTCCCAGGCCGCGGAATGGCCCTCATTCATCGCCTTTTCGTAGATGTCTGTTCTACCGGGCATGGTTTAATCATAACCTAGAAACCGCCCCAAAATCTTGCGGTGTGGCTGCAAATTTAGAATCTTCGCGGGCGTGCGGCTGCTTGTCGTGATAATCACGGAATCACTTGCATGTCGCCCCAGTCAGCGCCTGAACGGGCCTCTGTGGAGAGGGGGATCTCCAGCGGATATGCGGAGGCCATGACTTCACGCACCACTTTGGCGGTCTTTTCCAATTCTTCTTTCGGAACCTCCAAAACCAGCTCATCGTGAACCTGCAGCAGCATTTGACCATGCAGTCCGGCCTTCTTCAGAGTTGTCGGAATGCGCATCATGGCGATCTTCATGATGTCGGCTGCCGTACCCTGTATGGGTGCGTTGATGGCTTCGCGTTCTTCGCGATTCTTTACGACGGCGTTCTGTTTGCCCTGAAGGGCCGGAAAGTAGCGGCGGCGACCCAGCAGGGTTTCGACGTAGCCATCCTGCGCGGCCTGCTTTCGGATACCATCCAGGTACTTCTTGACACCGGGGAAACGAGTGAAATAGGCCTTGACGAATTCTTCGGCCTCGGCCAGGGTTAGTTCGGTCGAGCGTGTCAGGCCGAAGGCGGACATGCCGTAGATGAGTCCGAAGTTGATGGCCTTGGCATGGCGGCGCATTTCCTTGGTCACCTGATCAAGCGGTATCCCGTAAATGGCCGCGGCAGTGGTGGCGTGAATATCCTGTCCGGCGCGGAAGGCCTCCAACATGGCATCGTCCTTCGCCATATGCGCCACGATGCGGAGTTCGATCTGTGAATAGTCCACGGAGAGCAATGCGCTGCCTTTGGCCGCGATAAAACCGTTACGGATGCGGCGCCCCTCTTCCGTGCGGATCGGAATGTTTTGCAGATTGGGGTTGGACGAGGAGAGCCGCCCGGTGATTGCGCCGGTCTGGCTGTAGGAGGTATGGACGCGCCCGGTCTTTGCATCAACGGCAGCCGGGAGCGCTTCCACATATGTTGACTTCAACTTGGATAGTTCGCGATGCTCGATAACCCAATCCACCACCACGTGCTTTCCGCTCAGTGCATCCAGAATGTCGCCGGAGGTGGAATAGTGTCCGCTGGCGGTCTTGCGGCCCCGGTCCGGTGGTTCCAGGCGAAGACGATTGAAGAGTACATCCGAGAGTTGCTGTGTGGAATTAATGTTGAAGGTCTTGCCCACGGCTTCATAGACCTGCTTCTCTATCCCGTTCAGACGGTCCGCAAGTTCTTCGGACAGCTTCTTGAAGAAGGGCAGGTTGAGCAGCACACCGATCATTTCCATGTCGGCCAGGACTGAAATCAGAGGCATCTCGACCTCTTCCATCAATTTCTGGCCGTGCACACGTTTGAGCTCCGACTGCATGATCGGCATGAGCCGCAAAGTTGTTTCCGCGTCGGCAGCAGCGTAGGCGGCCACGGATTCGATGGCGATCTCGGCCATGCTGAGCTGGTGTTTGCCACTGCCGATCAACTCTTCGATGTGCGTCATCTCTTCGCCCAAACGTGCAAAGGCGAGATTCTTAAGTCCCAGATTGCGCGACGACGGGTCGACCAGAAATTCGGCGATCATCGTGTCGAAACTGATCGGGAGACACCTGGATCCCATGTCGGGCGAGGATGATGTAGTCGTATTTGGCGTTGTGGGCGATCTTTGGGATGCGGGCGTCCGTCAATGGACCGCGCAGGCTGTCGGCGACTTGTTCGATGGGCAGGTTATTTCCGGCCAGATGACCGATGGGAATGTAGTACCCCTGTGCCTTCCTGGACGGATAGCGAAATGCCCACGATATTGGCTTGCATTTCCTCGGTGGAGGTAGTTTCTGTGTCGAATGAGATAACCTTTGCACTGGCGAGGGCTTTGGCCAGGTCTGCCAACTTCTCGGGTGTATCGACGATCTTGACTTCAATCGAAGACTTCGGCTGGCCCACAATCACGGCTTGCGGCTCGTTTGCAAACATCGAGAGCTGTCCCTGGCGGGCAGCGTTGCCTGCGGTAGCTGGTAGCTTCTTTTCCCGTCAGCCGGTTGAGCGTCTTGATGAGTGTACGGAATTCGAATTCTTCGAAAAAGGCAGCGATTCGATCCGCATCGAAATCGTGTGACTTTGCGTGCTCAAGGTCCAGCTTGGATGGCGAGATCGGTGCGGATTCGGGCAAGGTCATAACTGAGAGTGGCCGAATCCTTACCCGCCTGCAGCTTGCTCTTCCAGCGATTCTCAACCTGATCGATGTTCTGATAGATTCCGTCGAGGGTACCGAATTTTTCAAGCAGCGTGATGGCGGTCTTTTCCCCCACGCCCGGCACGCCGGGGATATTGTCGGACTTATCGCCGACGATGGCCTTGTAGTCCACAACCTGATCGGGGCGGACTCCCAGCTTTCTAATCACGTCTTCGTCGGTGATGTAGTTCTGGTCGTCGCCCGCCAGATAAACGGCCGTTCGTTTGTTCACCAGTTGGAGCAGGTCGCGGTCGCCGGTGATGATCTTTATGCCCAGGCCTTGTCCGGCGGCGATGTGGGCCACCGAGCCGAGCACGTCGTCGGCCTCGTAGCCTTCCATCTCGAGCCGAGGGATGTTGAAAGCATCCACCATCTGGCGAATTTGCTCGATCTGCGGACGCAGGTCCTCGGGCATTTTGGCGCGTGTACCCTTGTAAGCCGGAAAGATGTCGTCCCGAAAAGTCTTGCCGGTATCGAAGGCGACAGCAAGATATTCTGGCTGTTCCTGTTCGAGAATGCGCAGGAGCTCGCGGGCGAAGCCATAAATCCCTGCGGTCGGAACGCCTTTGGAGGTCTGCCAGCGGGTTGAACTTGTCCCTGCCGTCAGGGCAAAATACATGCGATAGGCAAGGGCGTGACCGTCAACGAGGTAGAAGGTGGGAGGCATGGTCAGTAGCCAAGTATACAGTAATCAGCCGTCAGCATTCAGTAGTCGGGCTGGAGCGATCCGACAACAAAAAAGCGCAGAGCGCCGAAGTATGATTCTGCGGTCTCTGCGCTTCTCTCAGCACGGTGCGCTCAACGATGTGGTTTTTCAATCCCCTGCCGCTGGCGGATTTGCTTGATGTAGTCCTTCACCAATTGCGGCGGATGAGGCTGAGTGCCCCCCATGATCAGGTAGCCGGGCGCCCAGAAATCGCCGGAGGGATTTTCCCTCTTCAGGCGCGGGAATGCGGTGAAGATCTTCTCTGAAACCTGCTGGCGCATCACGCGCATCACATAGGCCGGCGATGTGGCCGGCGGCACGTTTGCGATCCATTGAAGATATTCGGGGCGTACTGACAAATATTCCAGCCGCCATCCAAAGGCGACGCAGATAATCGGCAGCCACTCAGACAGTTTGTCGGCGATGTCGCCTGTCAGGAAATGGGATGCAAAGCGCGGCACCAGAAGGCAGGCGTAGGCCAAATGGTAAACGCCGGCAGTAATCGGTTCGAGAACGATTGGGCCGGCCTCGCTCTCGGTGTGCGGCCGGGTTTCGTCGAGCTCGGCTGCGGCTGGCATGGGCCGTCGAACGGGTGTTTCAGGTCGCAGCTGTGATTTAGATACACGCGTCGCATCAAGCTGCCCCACGGGCATGTTGGCGCTCGCCGAAGGTGAAGCTATGTCCCCGGCCGGCGGAATTCCTGTGGCATTTGGATCCTTCGCGCCCGTTGTCATCAGATCCTTTACCGGGATGGGAGCGGAGGATTCATGTGAAAAAATGGAGGGGCGCGTCGCGCCCGGGTCAATCGGCGGTGCAGGTTCTGGCTGTGCGGGGGGCGGCGCGGCTTCGATCCGAGGCGAGCCCGCGGCGGAGCGAGGATCCGGCTCCGGGATGTCTTTCAGGATGTCGGTAATCGGCGGGATCTCAACCTCATCGTCGTCATCGTCCATCTCGCTCATGATAGGCGCCCTTACATTGGGCATCCGGCCGTTGAGTTCGCCCAATGAGTCGGCGGCATCCGAACCCGATTCGTTTTCTTCCAGCGAACTAGCCAACTGACCTGCCTGCGAACGGATGGTGCTGAATGGCGTCTCGGCATCAAAGACCATGGCCAGCAGCATCCCCTCAGCGAGCAGGGTGGCATATAACATATGCTCGGCTTTGGTGGATTCGAGCCGCACGAAGCGCAGCAGATCGCCGCCCTTTTCGTCGTCCCAATTGCGGGCCAGAGTTCGAGCCACTTCCTGCGCGGCAGCTTGCGACAGCTGGCCGGCGTAGGCCCAGACTTCGCCCTCGCGCGTGATCAAGGCAGCTTGCGATGAGCTCTCGAGCGTGAGCCGCGTCAGGTGCTGGGCGGCTTTATTGACATCGCTCAACCAGGGCAGGCTGACGGCAGGTTCCCGCTTGGAAGGGGCGCTGGGAATGAATTGCGACGGACGTTCCAGGAGTTGAAGTAGATCGGGCACATGAAACGGCTTGCGGATCAGTGTCCACGGCCGGATTGCGTCGAGTGCAGGCGGAGTCTCATCCTGCGCCAGGAGAAAGAGCTTGATAGTCGGGATGATCGTGCGCAGCGACATTCCCACTTCTTCGACCCACTGTTCGCCCAGGTCCAGATCGAGGAAGGCCATCTTGCAAGATTCTTCGTCCGCGCGCACAATGGCGGACGCCTTGCTGTTGACGACAAAGACGCGGTAGCTTTGCGTGTCTTCCAAAGAGCGGCGAACGTACTCTCCAAAGCTGGGACTGGGCGTGACGATCAGCAGGTTTGTTGCCATTTCATTTTCAAGTGTATCACGGGGTAAATTCGGAATCAAGCCAAACAAATGACCGTTTGTGAAACTGTCATGATTCTGTCCGCTTCATGCTCGCTCGCTGATGCTAAGCTCCCGTTCGTGGCCGGAATTGCGGCCGGTTTCTCATTCGATTGCCCGATGATCATATCAGCGAGAGACCGGGTATCTCTTAATTTGCCGTCCACGATCTGCTATTGGATGGTATAGATACTCGGGCGGCCCTTTATGAGAGTCTCGCTGGCACAACCGGTAAGCACGGAGTTGTTTCGGACGTTTAACGAGGCAGCCGGCCCCACAAATATATGCGGCCGCCCGTTTACCAGATCGTTGGCCGGAAAAACCCGTATGATTGATTGAGCAGCCCCGGACATCAAGGCATCGTATGTGGCTTCATCCGAAGGGTCAGTCGATCCCTGGTTAGCCTTGAAATCGCGCACACAAAGCTGCGGCAAGCGGCCACAGTCTGCCGTGCCTCCATCTTTCAGATCAATGTAGGATCCTCGACTAAATACGGCCGCGTAGGGGACCTGGTCGGCCGTGCAAGCCGGAGCGGCGAAGGCTGGCTTTGGATTCAAGAAAAGGACGATGACGGGTACAACCACAGTAAGGCCGGCCAGGACGATACCCAGAGTCCCTGCCGCATTTGGGACGGCCGACCCCTTCTCATCCTGCCGATGAGGCAGCAGTCCTGCCGCGGCAATGGCCGGCAGCGCAAAAAAGAAGGGCATCGTGCTGGCGTAGATCCGAATTCCTCCGTCAATCGGCGGAAGGAATGGGATGGAGAGTAATATCCCGATGAAGCCTGCCAACAGCAGGGAAAAGTCGGGCAAGGCTATTCTTCTAGCCGCACGATAGAGCGCAAAGAGGAGCAGGCCCGTGGCGGGCACCCACACGAGAAGGTCTCCCGTCGTAGACCCGAAACTCAAGGCACCTATTTCGGGCAGGAAGAAATCCCGATAGGCTTTTGCCGCGCCGACGAAAAAGCTTAATGGATGAGCCAGAAAAAACCTTTCGGCTGCGCGCAGGATCACGGCGGGGTTTCGAACTCCCAATTCTTCGAACGCCTTGTGATAGCCGGCGCCTCCAACAACCTGTCCGTAAAAGGTGAAGGCGAAATTTCCAAATGGCGGAACGCCCGGCTCCACCATCAATTTATCGTACACAGTGTTGGCGATCAGATACGTGGCTGCGAGAGCGATGAGGGCAAGCCCCGCGTGGCGGAGGGAGAACTTTGCCTCCCCGCGAAAAGCCCATCCGCTCCACAAGACCAGAAGCGGAAAAATGAAGAATGTGCCTGCCCGCTCGCTGACAGCGATCAACAGGATGACCAGACCCAAAAGCAATCGCCTGGCACTCTGCGTTTTGGCGGCGGTCAACAATAATACGAAGCCCAGGCAGCCAAAGGCCAGACCCAGGGTTTCCGAGTATGTAGTTCCAATCAAGTGCTGGATATAGAAGTAGAGCAGTGTCATGTAAATCGCGCTGGCGGCCGCGCCGAAGAGATTCCGGAGGTGCGTAGCTGAAAGCGTATAACAAATTCCGGCAACGCCCACCTGGAGGGCAATGGCCCATTGGAGGTTTTGTCCTGTGATCAGCAGCAGGGTCGCCAGAAAGCCCGAGTACAAGGGGCGCCAGGCCGCGCTCTCATCGATGCTGCTGATTACATGCCCGCTCAGCACCAGTTTTGCGCCATTGTAAAAGTCAAACCCATCGCGAAAAGGGAGCAAGCCACCGATGATCTTGTCGCTCGAATAGCCAGAGGTCCAAAGGAATGAAAGGGTGAGCCCTAGTAGCAGCGTGGTCAGGCTTGCTGCCGCCAACCAGCCCATGATCCCAGGCAACCGAAAGCTCAAAAAGTACAGAATCAGCACAAGGAAAAACACGGGAAAAGAATAAATCCAGATGGCCCGACTGATCGAAATTGGTATCGGGATCACGAGAACGAAAAGAAGAACCAATATGGGAATTATGGTTGCAAGAAAATAGGGGAACAGATTTCGATTCGGCGCGGGTCGGCTTTGCATCATGTATTCGGCGCAATCATATCATAGGGCTTCAGCAGGCCGTTACCGAGGAAAAGTGGAATGCGGACGAGTCATGCCGGTCAAATCCCATCGTCCTATTACATTTCCCCACTTTGGCACACCGACTCTCCGGAAAGGTCCGGTAAGTTGGCGTCCTATCCCTTTACAGCGCCCGCCGTCATCCCGCTGACAATGTAGCGTTGGAAGATGAGCGCAACCAGAACCGGCGGCACTGCCGCCAGTATTCCGCCTGCCATCATGCCGTTGACGTTAACCACGTAGCGGCCAATGAACTCGGCAATCGCGACCGGCACGGTCTTGGCAGCCAGCGTACTGGTGAAGATCAAGGCGTAAAAGAATTCGTCCCAGGCGAGTAAGAAGACGAACATCGCCGTCGAAACCAGGCCCGGCACCGAAATCGGCATTACCACGCGGAACAGGATGCCCAGGCGCGAACAGCCGTCCAAACGCGCCGCATCCTCCAGTTCGATGGGGACTGTCTGGAAGTAGGCTGCCATGAGCCAGATGGCGTATGGCAGGGCAAAACTCATGTAGGTCAGGATCAGCACAATAGGCTTATTGATCAATTGCAGGCTGGACGCAATGATAAACAACGGCAGGATCAGCGACACCTCCGGGATCATGCGCAGGGCGATGACGCCCAGCTGGATATTGCGATTGAGTCCGAATGGGATACGCACCAGCGCATACGCAGCCAAACTTCCGATAAAGATGCAGATGATCGTCACGGCGGAGGCGATCTTGATGGAATTCAACAACGCTACCGCAAAAGTCCGCGGCACCGAGGAGGCCGCCTGGCTCGGGAAGAAGATGTCCATGTAGTTCTGGAGGGTGGGATGTTGCGGAATCCAATGCGGGGGTACCGTAAACAATTCCACCTGCGTGGATAGACTGGCGCTGAACAGCCAGAGTATCGGAAAGAAGATGAAGAAAACCACGGGCAGCGTTAGAAGAAGCAGAACCAGTTTGTCCCGCAGTCTGTGGTGTCGCATTATTGGATTTCCTCGGGGCGGTACAAAAGTCGGATATAGACCAACGCCATGATGATGGTGATGGCGGAGATCATGAACGAGAGCGCGGCCCCAGCGCCTTGTTTTCCGAAAGAAAATGAGTACAGATAGGTCAGGTAGGTGATCGTGAGGGTCTTGTAGGCGGGTCCCCCTGCAGTAATGATGTAGACGATATCGAACACGCGAAAGGCATCTACGGTTCGGACGATCAATGCCACCAGGATGGCCGGGCGCAACAGCGGCAGGCGGATTTGCCAGAAGCGCTGCCAGGCATTGGCGCCATCCACGGCGGCCGCCTCGTCCAAATCCTCGGGCAGAGTCGCCAGGGCAGCTTGCAGCACGAGTGCCACGAATGGCATCGTATGCCAGACGTCTGCGACTATCACAAGGTTCATGGCCATGTTGGTGAGTGTCAACCAGGCAACGTAATGCTTGATCAATCCCAGGGCCATCAGCAGTCCGTTCAACGCGCCGAAGTCGGCGCTATAAATCCATCGCCACATGGCGCCGTTGACGATGGTCGGTACTGCCCAGGGGATGATTAAGCTAAGGCGCAGGAATTGCCAGCCCCACGGACGGGAATGGATCAGCTGGGCAATGGCCAACCCCAGTCCCAACTCCACGCCGACGGAGACAACCGTAAAGTACAGTGTGCGCCAGATTGTGTCCCAGAAAGTCTGGTCGCTGAGCATATCGATGTAGTTGCCGAGGCCGACAAACGTCCGCGTCTGATTGATCCCCGTCGGTGCATTGAAAAAGCTAAGAATGAATGTGGAAATCACGGGCCAGAGCGTGATTCCCAGAATCACGATAAGGCTCGGCGCCAGCAACATCCAGGCAGTGCGCGCGTCCTGTTGTCGCAAAGAGAGGCGAATTCTATGAGGGGGCGTGGACTTGACTGCCATGATCTAATTCGTAAATCAGGGGTGGATTTGCGGTTTGCCGCAAATCCACCCTTTCATTAGACTTGTTGCCTCTTACATGCGAACTATTGTGCCAACTTTACCCATGTTGCAGCGGCTTCGTCCAGCGCATCCTTCGGGGACTTCACACCCGTCAGAGCATTCTGAATGGCCAATTGCAGCGCGGCAGAGCCCTCATTGTAGTACGCTACGGTGGGCCGTTCATTGGCATACGGGAACTGCGCCAGGAAGGCTGGCACTGTCACCGGATTCGTAGGTGTAGCGCCCTCCAGCGTCTTGAGTGCATCACCCTGGAAATCGGTCTGCCAGACCGGAAGCATCTCAGCGGAATATTTGGTCTGCACCTCGTTGCTGGCAAGGTACGTCAGGTACTTCCACGTCTGATCTGCGTAGGGGGTGGTGGCCATGATGGCAAACGAACTGGATCCATCCACGCTCGAGCCCTTGATGCCTGCATCCGCGCCGGCCTTGAAGACCGGCATTGGAGCGAAGGCGGCCTGTCCCACAATCTGGGATTTGGTGGCATCGTTCGAATCGCTGTACTGGAACAGCCAATTCACGGCGAAGGCGCTTTTGCCCGCCAGGAAATCGGCTTCCACAGCGTTCTCATCAGAAGATACCGAGCTCGGATTTGACAAGCCGTCGTCAATGGTCTGCTTCATCCAGGTCAGAGTTTGCACACCCTTGTCGTTGTTGAAAACCGGTTTGCCGCTCGCATCCAGGAATGCTCCACCGTTGCCAAACAACAAAACGGTGAAATCGCAGACAACGCCTTCCTTCTGATTCCACGACCAAATGACCGGGAATTCAGCAATGCCCTTCTGCTTGATGATCTTGGCCTGGTCAACCAGTTCCTCCCAGGTCGTGGGCGGGTTGGTAATGCCAGCTTTCTGCAGCATATCCTTGTTATACATGAAGTACTTGACGTCCATCAGCCAGGGCATGCCGTAGACTTTTCCGTTCCGGGTTACGCCGTTCCAGGAAGCCGGGAACATATCGGACTTCATCTGGGAGGTGACACGGTTGGTCACGTCCAGCAGATAGCCGGCCTTGATGAATTCGTCGGGCCAGATTACGTCGATCATGGCGGCATCGTACGCCGGCGGCTTGGCGGCCATGCCGGTGGTGATCTTGTCATGGACACTATCGTAGCCTACATATTCCATCGACACTTTGATGTCGGGATTCTGGGCTTCGAAATCGCGCGCGATCTGGTCAATCTCTGCGGGTTTCAGGCCGGCCTGATCCATTGTCAGGACATGAATGGTGACGGGGCCTGCCGCGGCTTTGGGTGCGCAGCCGACTGTTCCCACGACGAACAGCAGGGCCAGCACCAACAAGCTAATCTTGTACATGGAACGCATTGCTTCTTCTCCTTCTCAAAGGTTTTTGGGTGAACACTCTCGACCGATCTTGTTTTCAGTTTGATTCTCGGGGACACCTCCTTTTCATGAAAGCTTGTGGACAACATAGAAGTTCGACGTGTTATGCAGCACCGTCACGATCGCTCCCATGACGGTCGCCCGCAAGCCCAGGTTGGAGATTTCCAACCGGGGCGGGGAAGGGATCATCCCTTCTATGCGCTTCGTGATCGACTCTGCCAAAGGTGCTGCAAAAGGCGTGATCGCCCCGCCGAGCACGATTACTTCCGGATCGAAGGCTACGGCAAGATTGCCGATCGCAATGGTTAGATAATCGACTGTAGAATCGACAACGGACCGGGCCCAGGCTTTTCCGCTTCGCGCGGCTTCGAATATCTCTTCACTGGAATGGTGATCCACCGCTTTGGATATGTCCCTGGCCTGCTTCACGATTCCCGTCGCCGAGGCCACACTCTCCAAGGCGCCGAAATCAAGGTAGCTCCTCCCCAAAAATTCGCGACCGGGGATCATGTGTCCAATCTCACCGGAAGCCTCGCTCGAACCCCGGTACAGCGTGCCGTCGATGATGATGCCCGCGCCTATCCCTGCCCCGATGGTGATCAATATCATGTTCTGGACATTTTGGCCTGCACCAAACCACAATTCCCCCAATGCCGCCAAATTCACGTCGTTGTCGACCGTGATGGGCAACTTGTAACGCTCGTTGAGCCTGTCCTTGAGTGGAAAATCCTTCCACTTGAGGGCATATGCCCACCTAACGATCCCTTCTGCGTGCTGCGTGATCCCCGGTGCTCCTACGCCGATACCGCGTACCCGCCGGCCTTTGAGCCCTGGCCGCGACAGGAGGTCGTCGATCAGCTTAGTAAGCAGATCGTAGCAGGCCTCGCCGGAAGCACCCCCGCGTTCCATGTTCACTTCATCGATAATCCGGCCGCCGATCTCTGAGAGCGCACCGTAAAGTTTTGTCCCGCCCATGTCCACACCCAGCACAACGTTTCCATCGGCGTTGAACTCGAGCAGGGGACGGCGGCGTCCGCCACTCCATTCCGTGGCGCCCTGGGCCCGCACAAACCCCTCCTCGATCAGCTTATCGACGATGCGCATCACCGTGGGCAGGCTGATCTCCAACCTTTGGGCAATCGTCGTCCGCGCGATCGGGCTTTCCCGGCGAACTATCTCCAGAATCGCCGAACGGTTAATCCCGCGCATTTCCGTGGCCGTGATGGTGCGTTGTTTGATCATGGGTGAATAGGAAAATACTTCGAAAGCCCTATTAGTTACATCGTGTAATAATTACTTACACCAAGTTAATTACATTGTATACGTTTCCCGAAAAAAGTCAATCAGCAATTTGGGCCGCAGAATCCGACCCACCACCTTGACGCCATTTCTCTTTCCCCGTAAGATATCCCCGCTTATAGAACATAAATTCACCAGATGCTCGACATCCGCTCACATGCTGTGGGAAACCGCCCGAAAAAGCTGGCCTGCAAGTGCGTTCTTCCAATTCATGTCATCCTTTTCCGAAATCCCTGTCTCTGCCGTGCAAATGTAGGCGGCGAGGCAGCTTGGATAGCAACGTGATCCGCCTCCATGAGTAACGACGAATTTTCAGTCTTTCTGTAGAGAAAAGAGATTCTAAATGGACCTCGGCTTAGTCCGCAAAATTGATATCGACAGCGAGATGCAGCAGGCGTACCTGGATTACGCCATGTCGGTCATTGTCGCACGAGCCTTGCCCGATGCGCGTGACGGGCTCAAGCCCGTCCAACGGCGTATCCTGTACGCCATGTATGACATGGGCATCCGCGCCGACTCGGCCTACAAGAAGTCTGCCCGCATTGTCGGCGAGGTGCTCGGCAAATATCATCCTCACGGCGACGCGGCTGTTTACGAGGCCATGGCTCGCATGGCGCAGGATTTCTCATTGCGCACCATGCTCGTTGACGGCCAGGGCAACTTTGGTTCGGTGGATGGCGACCCGCCGGCGGCCATGCGCTACACGGAAGCGCGCCTGGCCGCACCGGCCATGGACATCCTGGCGGACCTCAATAAGAACACGGTTGATTTCACTGCCAACTTCGACGACACCCTGACCGAGCCCAGCGTTCTGCCATCGGCCATCCCCAATCTTCTGGTGAACGGTGCAACAGGCATCGCGGTCGGCATGGCCACGTCGATCCCGCCGCACAACCTGGGCGAGGTCGTGGATGCGCTGGTCTACATGCTGGACCGTTGGGAAAAGCTGGACGATATCGATGTTGAGCATCTTATGCAATTTGTGCAGGGGCCGGATTTTCCGACGGGCGGCGTCATCATTGAAGGGGCCAGTGGGGAGGGCCTGGAGGCCGCCTATGGCTCGGGCCGCGGCCGTGTGACGGTGCAGGCGAAGGCACACACCGAGGAGATGGAGCGCGGCAAGAGCCGTATCATTGTCACGGAGCTGCCGTATACGGTCAACAAATCCAGCCTGATCGAGCGCATCGCCGAATTGGCGCGGGAAGGCCATATGGACGGTCTGGCCGATCTGCGCGACGAATCTGACCGGCAGGGCATGCGTATCGTGATCGAATTGACCAAGAATGCCGAGGCCGAGACGGTCTTGCGCGAGCTCTACAAGCGCACACCCATGCAGACGACCTTCGGCATAAACCTCCTGGCGCTTGTGGACGGCGAGCCGCGAACGCTCACATTGAAGCAGGCGCTGCGCGTCTATATCGAGCACCGCCTCACGGTCATCAAGAGACGCGCAGAATTCGACCTTGAAAAGGCACGCGCCCGCGCCCACATCCTCGAAGGCTACATGGTGGCCCTCAAGAATTTGGACGAGGTCATCAACCTGATTCGCAACGCCTCCGACGTGGAATCGGCGCGCACCAAACTTATGAAGCGCTTCAAGCTGACCGAGCTTCAAGCAACCGCAATCCTCGATCTGCAGCTTAGGAGGCTGGCTGCTCTCGAACGCAAGAAGATCGAAACCGAATACAAGGAAGTCACCGCGCTCATCAAGGATTTGGAAAACCTCTTGAAATCCGCCAAGCGCATGCGCGGCGTGGTTGCGGACGAGCTGTTGAAAGTAAAGGAAGCATACGCTGACCGGCGCCGGACGCAGATTGTCAGCCTGCAGAAGGGCGGTAAGACGGCCAAGACACTGAGCAGCAGGGATCTGATCCCCCAGCAATCGGTGTGGATCGGCGTGACCGCTGAGGGCATAGCGGCGCGTACGCACGACGAGAAGCCGCCGCGGCACTCCGGCCATGACGCCCCGCGCTGGCTTGTGAAAGCCTCAACGACCGATACGATCTATTTCGTTTCCAAGTTGGGCAAGGCCGCGGCGGTGGCGGTCCACGTAATCCCGCAGGCGGATAAATTATCGGATGGATCACGATACGACAAGGTCTCGCCTTTGGGCGAGACGGACGTGCTCGCGGCCGTTTTTGCGCTGCCGGCCCGAAAAAGCGAGTATCCCGCAGAAACCTGCATCGTTACCGCTACGCGCTACGGCATGGTCAAGAAAACCCTGATCAGTGAATTGCCTGGCCCCTCTTCACAAACGTTCACACTTTTGCGAGTCAACGAAGGCGACGTTCTCAACTCCGTTGGACTGACGGATGGCAAAAAGAAAGACATCCTGCTTGCCACCGCGCAAGGGATGGCCATTCGTTTCAAGGAAGAGGACGTTCGTCCAATGGGATTGGTGGCAGCGGGTGTGAATGGGATCAAGCTGGATGGCGAGGATGAGGTGGTCGGGATGGACATCCTGCCGGCCGAAGGCGAGCTCTTCCTGATGGCATCGGATGGCAAGGCCAAGCGCGTGGACGAGAAGGAATTCCCGGTGCAGGGGCGCTACGGCAAAGGCGTGCGAGTCTGGAGTCTGCCTGCCAAAGTGAAGCTGGCTGCCTGTGGCAGCGGCAAACCGAATGCGATGGCAACCATCCATATCAGCAAGGGCGCGCCGAAATCTGCACGACTGGACGCCGCGGCCCTTCGCAAGCGCACTGCTTCAAAAGGAGATATGGTCGTCGAAGTCAGGCCCGGCGAAGAAGTCGTTTCGTTGAACGTGGGCTGGGCCGTGGACAGGTACGTCAAGAAAGCGGGTTCAGAAGAAGGGAAACCAAAGAAGAAGACGGCGAAGAAGCTGGCTGCCAAGTCTGCGGCTCGGAAGAAACCGGCGAGACAACCAGCAGCAAAGAAGGTTGCTGCAAAAAAGCCTTTGTCCAGGAAGAAGACCCGGGGAAGAGGCCGATAAGCATTTTCACCGAGCACCGATCAGCGTGATAAAGACATTCGCCACATTATCGCTGATGCTGCTGGCATCGTGCGGTCCGGCCCCGAGGGGTGCCTCCACAACCCTACCGGCCGCGACTGCTGTAACACGTGGTCCGTCCTCCGGCCCGACGGTTGTTTCAACTCCATCCATATCTTCAACAGTCTTATCCGGACATGCGGGTGGTGTCACGCAACTCGCCTGGTCCCCGGACGGAAAATTGCTGGCTTCCAGCGCCTCCTCGGCGTTTAGTGCTGATGGTCAATCCGACTTCAGCATCCGCCTCTGGAACGCCGACGGTAAATTGATTCGGATGCTGAACGGCCATTCGGCCGCTATTCTCTCGCTGCAATGGTCCCCTGACGGCCGACTCCTCGCTTCCGGATCGGCAGACCAAACAGTCCGGCTGTGGCGTCCGGATGGGACTCTGGAAGGAGTCTTGCAAGCCGATGCTGGCAACGTCTGGGCGCTGGCATGGTCGCCAGATGGTACAACTCTTGCCGCCGGTTCGATCAGGCTCTTCCTAAACCCAACCGTCCAGCTATGGAAGGTGGACGGCACTTTGATCACGACGATGAATACGAAATACAGCGGGGGAAAATTCTATAATCTGGCCTGGTCACCAGATGGTCAGTTGCTGCTTGGAGGCGCGACGGATTACGCCCTCTGGAGGCGTGATGGGACGCAGGTGGCATATCTCCCCGGCTGCGAACATTGCACTCCTGCCTGGGGCGCCGCGTGGTCACCCGATAGCCAGACCTTCGCGATCGGAGATGAGAGCGGAAATCTGCAGCTCTATGATCGCAATGGGCAATTGCTGACATCGAGGCAGAGCCAGGGTGACATCAACTCGATTGCCTGGTCGCCCGATGGGAAACTGTTGGCAGCGGGGCGGGATGTTTGGAAGCCAGACGGTACGCGACTCACCGCGACGAACGGTGGCGTCAACGGCGTGGCCTGGTCACCCGACGGGCAATTCCTGGTAGTCGCGGTAAAAAGCCAGATTGATCTCATCGCGGCAAATGGTGCACATCTTGCCGTTCTGGACGGACACACGGATACAGTGAATCGCCTTGTCTGGTCGCCCGTGGGGCTGTTGCTTGCCTCCGCCTCGGACGACAAGACGATCAGACTATGGCGCATTCCGGGGCGGTAAGACGGCCTGTTTGTCCCACGCTTCGGAAGTCATGGCGGAGGCAACGACCTCAGGGGCTTTTTGGAAACTTCCGAAGGCTTTGCGTTTCATCATTTACCAATTTTGACGCGTGGCAGGCGAATGGCTCGTGATATTGCGGCCGTTATCTTCAACCGGCTCGAAAGCGGATTGAATGGCGACGCGTCCGGGCCCCGTGACTCTCAGCCACAGATAACGCTGCGTGTATGCCATCCACAGATTCCACTTGCTGTTTGGATGCTCAAAGTGCAACTGCATGGAAACGGTGGGATCCTTGAAAATCAGGGCAGTGGGCTTAATCAGGATGGATTGTCCGGCGTCCAGTTTGCGGACAAACACGTTGCCTGAGGCGTGCAGCAATAACAAACCCGGTGTGTTGGCCGCGGAGAAGCGATCGAGGAACATGCCCATGGGATAGTGCGTTTCGGTTTCATCGCCATTCTTGGTGGTAAACCAGATGTTCGTGTTCGTCCAACCATAGGCAACCGGGCTTGTAGCCGCCAACAGGAAATGCTCGCGCACATCCACAGCCTGACCCGGCTGCAACGGCAGGGCCAATAACTCACCGGGTAAATCGCGCGAGAAGGCGATATGTCCCGGCCCTTTGGCTTGCATCATGAAGATCGGCATGCCGGCAAAGGCGCGCTTCCAGGCGCCCTTCATCGACATCATTGAAAAGCCGACCGAGTTTTCCTTCCAAAGCAAGACATGATGCGAAAAGTAAACACCGTCATCGGCGGAAAGGTTGAAATCTGCGACGGGTACGTACAGCCCCTCGATCTGACAGGACGACTTGCCGATTTGCAGCTTGGCCATATCCTTCCGGCCTGGAACCTCGATCCAGCCCGTGGCGGTGACGATTTCCTTGACATTGATGGTCGCACCGCACGCCGGACAGCTCAGCGATGTACCGTCGGAAACGGTGCCGCACCAATTGCAGGTGTACGTCCGTCCCGCGGCGGGAGCAGAAGGGGTTGCGCTCATATCCGCCTCTTAGTCCGTGGCATGATGCACGTACATGGATTGAATGCCCACGCGTCCCGGCCCGATCATCTGCGCCAGGCTCATGGCCGTCCCGCCAAACAGTCCGCTGGTCAGCTGCTGCATCTGAACGTTCATCTTGACAGAGGAGTCCTTATACAGAAATGCGCCGGGTTCGATCAGGATCGATTCATCGGGCTTCAACGTCCGTTCGAAGACATTGCCATAACCATGGAGAAGCAGCAACCCGGATTGGTTGGTCGTGACAAAGCGGTCCATGTACATACCCTGTCCGCCAAAGAGGATGTTGCGCAAGCCCTTGATGCGCTCGAAGGAATAAGTAATGTTGGCGGAGGCCAGCAGAAAGGCGTGCTCGCGCACATCCAGCTCCATGCCGGGATGAAGCGGAAGCACAACCAGCTCGCCGGTGGCATCACGTGAGAACGCAACCCGCCCCGGCCCCTGCGCCACGCTGATAATAAAAGGCATGCCGGCCAGCATGCGTTTCATGCCGCCCGGAAGCTGCAAGACCGACATTGGAACCGTGGGATCCTTCCACAGCATCACGTGATGCTCGAAATAGACGCCATCGCCCTGTCCCAGATTGATCTCGGCCACGGGTACAATCTCGCCTTCCACCTGACAGGAGCTGTTGAAAAAGTGGAACTCAGTCATGTCTTTCAGGCGCGGAGCTTCGCGCCAGCCTGATTCGCTGACGATGTCCGCGAGGTCCAGGGGCGCTCCGCAGAATTGGCATGACAAGGCAGTTTTGAGATTCATCCCCTGACACCAATTGCATTTCAGGCGCTCGACCGCTTCTGAGACATTTTGAACCGATTGAACCATGATCGGCCTCCTTCGGCAACGAGTAAGAACTAAGTCTGGATGTGGCTCTCTGGCGATTAGAACATAATCTAGCCGGACGCTGAATAGGCCATTGGGGGGAAGCGTATCGCATCTGGAATAAGCAGCGCGGCCTGGGAGATGGCGATTCGAAGTCCAATTTCCTCTGATGATATACTTGCCATCCCGGGGATCAGCATGACATCAAAGGTACCTACCGTCTCTATTATCGTAGTCTGTTGGAATAGCGCCAGCTACCTGCCGCGCTGCCTGGAGGCCCTGTCCGCGCAATCTTGCGGCGATTTCGAGGTTGTCGTCATAGATAATGGATCCATCGATGGTGCGGTGGATGATTTGGAAGAAAAATATCCCAACTTGGATCTTCGCGTAAAACGCCTCGGCGCAAACAAGGGTTTCGCCGCTGCCAATAACATCGGCGCCCGCCTTGCGCGCGGCACATGGCTGGGACTCCTGAATGCGGATGCTTTCCCGGAACCGGACTGGCTGGAAAAGTTGCTGCAGGCAGCCGGGCAGCATCCTGAATTCGCCGCGTTTTCATCCCGGCAGATTCGGGCTGTTGACGACCGCTTTTTGGACGGGGCTGGAGATGCGTATCACGTAAGCGGGCTTGCCTGGCGTCGATATTACGGTTTTCCAATCGGACAATTTGGCTTGAAAACGGAAGAAGTATTTAGCGCCTGCGCCGCCGCAGCTCTTTATTCGCGAACGGCATTTCTCCAGGTGGGCGGATTCGACGAAGATTTTTTCAGTTATCATGAGGACGTAGATCTTGGATTCCGTTTGAGGCTGCAGGGATTTCGCTGTTTGTATGTTGCGGATGCAAGCGTCCGACACATCGGTTCGACCAATGTCCGTGCCCGGAGCGATTTTGCGCTGTATTATTGGCAGAGGAACTTCATATGGTCATTTGTCCAAAACATGCCCTCACCCCTGCTGTGGCAGGCGTTGCCGGCGCATCTTATGGCTAATTTCATCGGCCTTGCATATTACACGATTCGAGGACATGGGGGCATCTTATTCAAGGCGAAAAGAGATGCTCTGGGCGGATTGCCCCGCGCTCTTCAAAAAAGGCAGACGATACAGAAAGCCACCAAGGTTGACACCGGAGAATTATCGCGCCTTATGGATCGCGGTTGGCTGCAGCCCTATCTCTTAGGTCATCATGCTCGCAAGATCAACATTACAGTGAAATCGTCCGACTGACGATCAGCATAATGATCAGCTTAGATATTGTCGTTGTAAATTGGAACAGCGGAGCGCAATTAAGGAGTTGCCTGGAATCCATTTCGGCGGCCTGCGCGGGGTCGGTCCCACAATTGAATGAATGCGTTGTAGTGGATAATGCATCATCTGACGGTTCCGCGGCTGGCTTGGGTGATCCATCTCCGGCTCTGAGGATCATTAGAAACGCTCAAAACGAAGGGTTTGCGCGTGCTTGCAATCAGGGGGCAGCGGGCGGAAGAGGAGAATATATCCTCTTTCTCAACCCCGACCTTTGCCTTTTTGAGCACAGCCTGAAGGATCCGTTGCTTTTTCTCGAAGAACCCCGAAATGCGTCGATTGGAATTCTTGGCATCCAGCTTGTCGATGACAGAGGCATGGTGCACCGGAACGTGGCACGTTTTCCGACGCCAAAATCACTCTTATTCCAAATGTTAGGCCTCGACCACCTATGGCCTGAACTCTTCCCACCGCATTTCATGACCGACTGGAACCATATGGAAAGCAGGTATGTGGATCAGGTACAGGGGGCCTTCTTTCTCGTTCGCCGGCGGGCCTTCGAAGAGCTAAATGGATTTGACGAGCGGTTCTTTATGTACTTCGAAGACCTTGACTTCGCCTACCGGGCCCGGCGGGCGGGTTGGAAGAGCTTTTATTTTGCGGAGGCGCAAGCATTGCACTTCGGTATGGGGTCTTCCAATCAAGTGAAGGCAAGGCGATTGGCTTATGTTCTGGAAAGCCGAATACGCTATGTCGGCAAACATTTTGGCAGACCCTGCGCGTTAGGGATCTTCGCGACCTCGCTGTGCATAGAATTCTGGACTCGCCTGGCAGGCAGCCTCATCGGTCTGTCCGGGCAAAACGTCAAGGAAACACTCGCGGCGTACGCTGCGTTTGTCAGGAGATCTCCAGGACTATTGAGCGAGTTGGAAGCAAAATAGAAATGCGCCTGCTCGCCCTTACCCGCTACGGCCCACTAGCTCCCAGCAGCCGTGTGCGCTTTTACCAGTTTGTTCCCTACCTGAAGCAGCATGGAGTTGACGTTAAGATGGCGCCGCTGCTGCCAAACGACTACGTGGAGCGGTTATATTCCGGCCGGCGCAGCCCGTGGATGTTAATTACGGCGGCCTATGTTGAGCGCATCAAGCAGTTGACCCAGGCGCGGGATTTTGATCTGATTTGGCTGGAAAAGGAAATCCTACCCTGGCTGCCTGCGCAGGCAGAGCGCCTGCTGGCGCGGCTGCCAATCCCTTATGTCGTAGATTACGATGACGCCGTCTTCCACCGCTATGATCTGCACAGGAACGGTTTGATCCGCCTTATTCTCGGAAAGAAGATTGATTCTGTGATGCGCAGCGCGGCGCTGGTGATCGCGGGTAACGATTATCTGGGCGAACGGGCCCATGAAGCCGGCGCAAGCAGAGTGGAATATTTGCCCAGCGTGGTGGATACGCAGCGATATTCTCCAAAAGAAAAGCAGGATTCTGTTTTCTGCGTCGGCTGGATTGGTTCTCCGATCACAGCCCCGTATTTGAAGTTGATCGAGGGGCCGTTGGGCCGGCTGTGCCGAAATCCTGATGTACGCGTGATCCTGGTCGGTGCAGGCGATCAGGTTCAACTCCCGGGGATTCGGAATGAGGTGCGCCCCTGGCGTGAAGCAACTGAGACTTCAGAAATTCAGGGCTTTGACGTGGGGATCATGCCGCTTCCCGATGAACCGTTCGAGCGCGGAAAATGCGGCTACAAACTGATCCAATACATGGCTTGCGGCCTGCCGGTTGTTGCTTCGCCCGTTGGCGCAAACAAGCAGATCGTGGAACAGGGGGTCAACGGCTTCTGGGCTTCAACGGATGATGAGTGGTTTGAAGCGCTGAGCACGCTGCATCAGGATCATGAGAAAAGAAGCCAAATGGGTGCAGCAGGCCGAAATAAGGCCGTGGAAACATACAGCCTGGAAGCTGCCTCTCCGCGTTTACTGAGTCTGCTCTTAAGCGCGGGCAGGTCGTTTTTGGCCTAGGTTATAATTTTTGACGATGTGCGGGATCACAGGTATTCTAGATCTATCTCATGCGTTTTCCGACGACGAACTTGCTGCCCAGGTAAAACACATGAGCGATTGCATCCGGCATCGCGGCCCGGATGATGAGGGGCTCTGGTGTGATGCGGCACAGGGGCTTGCGTTCGGCTTTCGCCGTCTGGCCATTCTCGACCTTTCACAGACCGGCCGCCAACCTATGCACTCCGCCGGCGGGCGATACGTAATCATCTATAACGGGGAAATCTATAATCATGAATTGCTTCGCCAGGAGCTGCTTCGTTTAGGTCACTCCTTTCGCGGCTCCTCCGACACTGAGGTCATGCTGGCCGCCATTCTTCAGTGGGGCCTGGAGGCCGCGGTAAAACGCTTCAACGGTATGTTTGCCTTTGCTCTTTGGGACAATTCGGAGCGCACTCTTCATTTGGTGCGCGACCGGCTTGGCATCAAGCCCCTGTACTATGGCTGGATGGGGGATACATTCCTTTTCGGCTCCGAGCTCAAGTCTCTTCGTGCCCATCGGGCTTTCAAGGGCGAGATTGACCGAAATGCTCTGGCCCTTTATTTGCGCTACAACTATATTCCCGCTCCGTTCAGCGTCTACACGGGGATTCACAAACTATCGCCGGGCGCCATCATCACCATCCGATCCACGGACGCTCCCTACGCCATGACTCCCGCTGTGTATTGGTCAGCGCGGGAGGCCGTGGAGGCCGGCGTGGCAAACCCGTTCCAGGGAGACGAACAGGAAGCCGTCGACGCGCTGGAAGCATTGCTGCGTCAATCCATCGCCCTGCGGATGATTGCCGACGTGCCCCTGGGAGCCTTTCTTTCCGGGGGCGTTGATTCGTCTACTGTCGTAGCGCTAATGCAGGCGCAAAGCAGTCGGCCCATTAAGACCTTTACAATTGGATTCGACGAGGCCGGTTTCGACGAAGCTCCACATGCCAAGGCAGTAGCCCGGCATCTAAAAACCGATCACACTGAGCTGTACGTTTCGCCGGAAGAAACGCGCAATGTCATTCCTCTCCTGCCTTCCCTGTTTGATGAACCATTTTCGGACCCGTCGCAGATTCCCACGTATCTCGTTTCCCGCCTGGCCCGCCAGAGCGTAACCGTCAGCCTTTCTGGCGACGGCGGCGATGAGCTTTTTGGCGGATATAACCGATACTTCATTGCGCCACGGATCTGGAATTGGATTGGCTGGTTGCCGCTTGCAGCCAGAAAGGCCATGTCGCGAGGCATTACGGCTATTCCTGCTTCCACCTGGGGAGACTGGCTGGCAAGAACAACGAGTTTTCCGAATCCGGCTGACAAGGCTGATAAACTTGCCGATTTGATTCGGGCTCCGGAGTTTTCGTCCATCTATCGCGGGCTGATTTCTCGTTGGGATCGCCCGGCTGACATTGCGCTGAATTCTGTAGAACCTGTCACTCCCGCCACGGATTCCTCAAGCCGGGCGCGGGTGGGCAATTTTGCCGAGCAGATGATGTACCTGGACCTTGTATCCTATCTTCCGGACGACGTCCTCTGCAAGGTGGATCGCGCCAGCATGGGCGTAAGTCTGGAAGGCCGCGTTCCTTTTCTGGACGATCACGAGGTGGTTGAATTTGCCTGGCGCTTGCCGCTGAAAATGAAAATTCGAAACGGTTCTGGCAAATGGATACTTCGCCAGGTTCTTTATCGTCACGTTCCAAGAAAGATGTTCGAACGCCCTAAGATGGGCTTCGGGGTTCCGCTGGACGCCTGGTTGAGAGGGCCTTTGCGTGAGTGGTGTGAGACTCTATTGGATGAAAATCATCTCCGGCAGCAGGGTTACCTTTGCCCGGAACCCATCCGCCAGAAGTGGTCCGAGCATGTTTCGGGCGCTCGCAACTGGCAATATCTTCTTTGGGACGTGTTGATGTTCGAGGCCTGGCTGGCCGAATCCGCATGAAAGCGCTGCTGGTTGCCAACACAGGCTGGTATTTGTACAACTTCCGTCTTTCGCTTGCCCGGGCTTTGCGGGCACAGGGTTGGGACATAGTTCTGGTTGCCCCCGATGATGAATTCTCCAGAAGATTCCACCAGGAGGGTTTTCGCTGGGCCCCGCTCCGGATGTCACAACGGGGCCTAAATCCAATTCTGGAAACGATGACGATTTTGGCATTGGTTAGACTTTATAACCACGAGCGCCCCGACATCGTGCATCACTTTACCGTGAAATGCTATCTTTATGGCACACTCGCTGCCAAGATTGTTCGTGTTCCCCGCATCCTCAACGCGATCACTGGGCTGGGATACGTGTTTAGCAGTCGGGCACCCAGGGCCGTAGTATTGCGCAGTCTCCTTCAATGGATCTACAAGCCGATCTTCAAGGATACCGAGGTTGTCTTTCAAAATGGCGACGATTGTCAGGAGTTCCTGAAGAATGGATGGATTGCGCCGGCCCAGGCACAAATTATTCCGGGATCGGGAGTTGACGTGGACAATTTTCATCCGACCGAGGAACCGCAGGGCATCGTTACTGTGCTCCTTCCGGCCCGGATGTTGTGGTCAAAGGGTATAAGCGAGTTTGTGGAGGCGGCCAGAATTCATCGCTCACAGGGTATCCCAGCGCGGTTCGTCCTGGTGGGTGATACGGAGAAGAGCAGCCCGGATTCTGTACCATTGGAAACTCTCCGATCCTGGCAAGCGGAAGGTGTGATCGAATGGTGGGGCTGGCAGCAGGATATGGCCGGCGCCTACGAGAAATCACATATCGTCTGCCTGCCTACTTACTACGGTGAGGGGCTTCCACGCGTCTTGATAGAAGCTGCTGCCAGCGGGCGTCCAATTGTTACGACGGATACCCCTGGCTGTCATGATGTGGTGCGTGCCAATGAAAATGGATTGCTGGTGCCCGTGCGGAATGTCGAGGCGCTTGCCAATGCCCTGAAGACGTTGATCCTGGATCCTGAGCTGCGGAGGCAGATGGGTCGAACTGGCAGACGAATTGCGGTCGAAGATTACTCCGTTCCGATCATTGTGGAGAAGACCCGAGCGCGTTTCTATGATCGGGTATAGTCCACCAACACAACGCTGAAGAATTCCGAACTTTGCATACGCCTGCAACATCCTCGAGGTAAGCAGCATGCCTGAAACAGTCCTGGTTGTCGAAGACGAGCCCTCCTTGCAGGAGACTCTTGCCTATAACTTGAAGAAAGAGGGCTACATGGTTGAAGCCGTGGGAGATGGCCGCTCCGCGGTCGAAGCGGCCCGTCGCCTGAAGCCGGATCTGATCGTCCTTGACTTGATGCTGCCCGAACTCGACGGCTTCGAGGTTGCGCGCATCCTGCGCAAAGAGATGACCACGGCCATCCTCATGCTGACCGCCCGGGACGACGAGATCGATCGCGTCGTGGGCCTGGAGGTCGGTGCGGATGACTATCTGACCAAACCGTTCTCCATGCGCGAACTGCTTGCGCGCGTCAAGGCGCAGTTAAGACGCGCCCGCCTGATCCGGGAAGAAATGGGGCAGCCCGGAATGCCCAGCCCGCACGAGAAATTGACGTTTGAAAACCTGGTAATCGACCTGACCCGCCGTGAGGTAACGCTGACCGGCAAGCCCCTGCAGCTCAAGCCGAAGGAATATGAACTCCTTCTCTTTCTGGCCGAGCACAAAGGCCAGATGCTCTCGCGCGAATTCGTTCTTGAGCGCGTTTGGGGCTGGGATTATGTTGGCGACAGTCGCACCGTGGATGTGCATGTTCGATGGCTGCGGCAAAAGATCGAGGCCGATCCGGGGAAACCCGCCCGCATCGTCACGGTGAGGGGCGGAGGTTACAGGTTCGAAGGTTAACGACCCGGCCTCGGCTGGGTGTTGATGGAAAGCCGGTCCTAATGTCCGATTCCCTGCTCCTGGGTATTGTGGTCCTGGCCCTGCTGGCCGCCTGGTTTGTATGGCGTTATTTTGACCTGCGTCGCCGGTTGAGTGGGTATGCGAGGATCATCCGCGGGAGTCCGGAAGAATTTCCGACCGACGTAAGCGGCCTGGAGGATTTATCCAATGCAGTCCATGGCCTGGAGGCTTCCTTCAACCTCCGGCTTTCAACACTCGCCGCGGAGCGCGACCGTCTTGCAACCGTGCTCGATCAAATGACAGACGGCGTGCTGATCGCCGACGCCAGTGGGCAGGTTCAGTTTGCCAACCCTGCGGCGCGTCGGCTGTTTGAAGTCCACGATCCGGTTGGGAGAAGCGTTACAGAAGTGCTGCGCAATCATCAACTGGTCGAGGCCTGGCAGCGCTGCCAACGTACGAGCCAACTGCAAAGTGAGAGTGTTGAGATTGCTACGCGACATCAGTTCCTACAACTCATCGTTGTCCCCGACCAGCACGCGAGCGGAAGCCTCCTGCTGGTGCAGGATCTTACGCGCGTGCGGCGGCTCGAAACAGTCCGCCGCGACTTCATTTCGAACATCTCCCATGAGTTGAGGACTCCCTTGGCCTCGCTCAAGGCCCTCACTGAAACCCTGCAAGGGGGCGCGATCTCTGACCCGGAAGCCGGGCCGCGCTTTCTTGACCGTATGGTCACCGAAGTTGATGCGCTGTCACAAATGGCCCAAGAGTTGCTCGACCTTTCGCGCATCGAATCCGGACAGGTCTCGCTTGAGCGCACCTTGATTTCGCCAAAGGAGCTGCTGAAGTCTGCGGCGGAGCGAATGAGCATGCAGGCCGAAAGGGCCGGTTTGACGATTCGAGTTGACTGCCACGACGACTTGCCCACCCTGCGTGCAGACCAGTCCCGGCTCGAGCAGGTTCTTGTCAACCTCATCCATAACGCGGTCAAGTTCACGCGCCCCGGCGGTGAGGTGATTCTTTTGGCGGATTCTATAGATGGCGGAATTCGTTTTGCTGTCAAAGATAACGGCAGCGGCATTCCTTCCGACGACCTCCCGCGCATCTTCGAACGCTTCTACCGCGTGGACCGGTCGCGCGCCGGCAAAGGTACAGGGCTGGGGTTGTCGATTGCGCGTCACATCGTGGAAGCGCACGGCGGATCCATATGGGCCGAAAGCGTCGAGGGCCTCGGCAGCACATTCTATTTTTCGATCCCACGCACTTAACCTGGAATTCCATCCCGGCCAACTTGTAAATCCGAAGCCGGATATCCAAATCAGGGCTTGGCGTCTGCGCCAGGCCGATTTTTGTCGGCATCGCTATGATGAGCAGCTTTGAATCTGTTTACCCAATGTTAACGAGTTTTTAGGTCGCCCTTAAAGGGACGGGATTAGTATTGCAGCAGAAAGTTGATGGGCAAATGAATGTGGACATCCTGTTCTTCCTGGTTGTTACAATCCTGACGCTGGCTGTGTTCGGCATAGACCTTTCACGAAGGCGTCCCAGCAAGTGAAACAAAGAAGGTAAAAGGTTAAAGGAAGGAAATTCGTAAGAAAAGAATGAACAAGCATATTTTGGTAACAAACGATGATGGCGTACTGGCGCCGGGGTTGCTTGCGCTTGCCCAGGAAATGCGCAAAATCGGCAAGGTGAGCATCCTCGCTCCGGATCGCAACTGGTCGGGCGGAGGGCACGTCAAAACGCTTGATCGTGCCCTGCGCGTGCGCGAATTCCGGCTGGAGGATGGCTCGACCGCTTTTGCCAGCGACGGCGCGCCCTCTGACTGCGTGGCGCTGGCAACACTCGGCTACTTCAAGGAGCCGATTGACCTGGTCGTTTCAGGGATCAATGTGGGTGCGAACCTGGGACATGATGTGACCTATTCCGGAACGGTAACTGCCGCGATGGAAGCCGTGATTGCCAACGTGCCCGGCATCGCGGTCTCGCTGGAAACTGTGGAGGGGCGTGCCGGCGAAACTGATTTCGGACCGGCGGCGCGCGCGGCCGGCGAAGTTGTTCGACATGTGATTGAAAACGGCCTCCCTTCAGAAATCCTGTTGAACGTGAATGTGCCCCTCCTGAAAGACGAGGAGATGCGCGGCTTCCGTTTGACCCGCCAGGGCTTGCGCGTCTACCACAGCCGCCTGGATGAGGACCTTGACCCGCGCGGGCACCCCTATTACTGGATCGCAGGCGACGCGCCGACGGGCGTCCCGGAGCGCGGCACGGATATCGGCGCGCTGGCCGAAGGCTACGTTTCGGTAACCCCTCTTCACCTCGACTTGACCGCCTATCGTGCGTTGACTGATCTCAACACGTGGGGCTGGGACGAAAACGGTCCGCTCCCCTTTTTTGAATTGTCGACACAGGAAAAATTGGAAAAATCCTGAATAGTCTCTTCCTCCTTATTCCTCTCCCTCACTCAGAACCTGCCCGCCGTCTGCAGCGGGCAGGTCCTATTTGTAAATCGCCATCACGCAGCTCTTAACCCAATGTTAACCAGTTCTTCCATGGGCATTAAAAGCGCGTTGATAACATGATGATGAATGAAAACTTCAAAAGGAGAAGAATAGCAATGCCAAAATCCCTGCGCACGATGTTGTTCATCACGGTATTATTTAGTATTCTGCTCGCCGCCTGCGGCGCGCCTGCCACAGCCACACAAGCGCCTGCTTCCACGCAAGCCTCCGGTGCCACATCGATGCCTGCGGCGACCGCTACCCAGCTCCCCGCCGGTTCCGTCACACTCAACGGCTCGGGCAGCACCTTCCAGGCGCCCGCCGAAAGCGAATACGCGTATGCTTTTCAATATGTTGATCCCGCGGTGGTGATCAACTACCAGCCCACCGGATCAGGAGCAGGCAAAAAAGCCATTATCGATGGCACGGTAGATTTCGCAGGCTCCGATGCGGTTCTCAGCGACCAGGAAACTGCAGACGGGAAGGACCTGCAAATGTATCCTTTCCTGGCCGGTGCAACAGTGTTGAGCTATAACATTCCGGAGCTGGACCCCAAGGGCCCCGCGCTCATCCTGGATGGCAAAACGCTGGTCGGAATCTACGACGCGACGATCACCAAGTGGAATGATCCCGCTATCGCCGCGCTCAACCCGCAAATTGCGGCCAAGCTGCCTGCCAAGCAAATCACCGTGGTACACCGCTCGGACGGCTCCGGCACCACTGAGATTTTTACCAACGCATTAACCTCGTTCAGCAGCGACTGGACCGCCGGGCACGGCACGACGATCAATTGGCCTGTTGACAAGGCCGGGAACGGCGTCGGAGGCAACGGCAACCAGGGTGTGGCTGCTGCAATTCAAAACACGCCGGAATCCATCGGTTATGTTGAATATGCATACGCCGTATCGAACAAACTGTCGTTCGCGCAGATGGTCAATAAGGCCGGCCAGACTGTCACTGCGACTCCAGACAGCACCAAGGCAGCCATGGCTGATTTTGCCAATGCATTCACTCCGCAATTGACTGCCGTAATCGTGAATGCCCCCGGTAATGGCTCCTGGCCGATCGCCGGGTACACCTACATCATTATCCATCAAACCAGCATGACCGATTGTGTCAAGGCCTCGAAGCTTGTGGAATACATTCACTGGATCCTGACCGATCCGGCGGCAACGAAGCGAGCTACAGCCCTCGGTTTCGTCCCGCTGCCGGACGCGGTTTTGCAGCAGGTACTTGGCAAGCTTGGCCAGGTGACCTGCAATGGCCAACCGGTGATGACCCAGTAATCGGAATTTCCCCGGTTCTCACGTGGCCGGAGGGCCCCTCTATGTTATAAATGAGAGGCCCTCCATTGGCTTTATTAACAGTCCAGCGAGGATGAACTTTCCATCATGCTGAAGAACAACCCAAAGAGAACAGCCTGCGTTTCCCAGAATGGCCGCGACGGTCTGATATGAGAAGGATTTTCGTTCCACGTCGAAACTCGTGGCAGATGCGGCTGCAGCGCACAACGCACCATGGAGATGCTCCGTGGTCTGGGCTGATCATCCTGATGTCGGTGCTCATTCTGGCTCTGGTCATTGGGATCGGTTGGATGTTATGGCAGCAGTCGGCGGACGCCCGGGCAAAACTTGGCTGGGGCTTTATCCTTCCCACGTCAAATGCAACGTGGGACCCAATATCGGGCGTTTTCCAGTCCTGGGCGTTCATCTACGGTACGTTGCTCACATCCTTGTTCGCGATCCTTCTAGCGGTCCCGATCAGCGTGGGCATTGCGGTCTTTCTTGCCGAATTATGCCCTGTTTCATTGCGCCTGCCGCTCAACTGGATGATAGAGTTGCTGGCAGCAATACCGAGTGTGGTCTATGGCCTGTGGGGCATATTTGTCTTCCTTCCCGCGGTCGTCGTTCCCGTCGGGGACGCATTGTTTGCGGCTTTGGGCCACCTGCCGCTGATCGCCGGAATCTTTACCGGACCTATCCCACAAAGCGGTTCATCGCGCTTGGCGGCTTCGATGATCCTGACCATCATGATCATACCAACCGTCACGGCCATTACTCGCGATGTTCTCCTCGCGATCCCCGACAACCAGCGCGAGGCTGCCATGGCCATGGGCGCCACACGTTGGGAGATGATCTGGCAGGTGCTGTTGCCGTACGGACTCTCCGGCATCCTGGGAGCTGTCATCCTGGGGCTGGGGCGGGCGCTCGGTGAGACCATGGCGGTGACGATGGTCATCGGAAATTCTCTGGAGAGCACGGGCTCGCTGCTCAAGCCGGGATATACGATGACCAGTCTGCTTGCCAACCAATTCAAAGAGGCGGTTTCCCAATTGCACACGCAGGCAATGATCGAAATTGCCCTGACGTTGTTCATCATCACCCTCATCCTAAATTTAATCGCGCGCTTCCTGGTCTGGCAGGTGGCAAGGCGTACCCCTCAGGAGGCGCGCGCATGACCCGTTTCCAACAGCTTATTGTACAGAATCAGTCCATGCACATGCAGCGTCGCCGCTTCGTCAACGGCGTGATGCTGGGCCTTACTGGTTTCCTGACATTGCTCGCCCTCATACCGCTTTTTTGGATTGTCGGATATGTCATCTATCGAGGTGGAAGCACCATCAACCTTGATTTTTTCACGCAGCTCTCACGCCCCCTGGGCATGGCGGGCGGCGGCGTACTATTTTCGATCGAGGGCACGATTGTAATCACCGTTTTGGCGTGCCTGTTTGCCATCCCACCGGGCGTGTTGGCTGCCTTCTATGCGGCGCGGAACCCAAATACCCCGCTGGGAGTAGCGCTGCGTTTTGGCACTGACGTGCTGGCCGGCGTTCCGTCTATTGTGATGGGACTTTTCATCTACGTCCTGTTGGTGGTACCGACCAGGCATTTTTCCGCCCTGGCAGGCGGCCTGGCGCTGGCAATTCTGATGCTGCCCATCATCATCCGCACCACGGAAGAAATGCTCAAGCTCGTGCCGCATAGCCTGCGCGAAGGCTCGCTGGGACTGGGCGCTCCCGAATGGAAAACGTCGCTCAACGTTGTATTCCCTGCGGCGCTCAATGGCGTCATCACCGGGTTTCTTCTGGCCATTGCCCGCGCGGCCGGAGAAACGGCGCCGCTGCTTTTCACCGCCCTGGGCAATGAACAATATGATGTCGGACAGATTGTTCGCGGCGGAATCCAGACCCACCAGAGCCTTTTCGCCATCGTCGGGCGTATCGTCAACCAGCCGGTGGACTCGCTTCCACTGACGTTGTGGAAATATGCCCAGCAGCCCTACCCGGAACGGATCGACCAATCGTGGGGTGTGGCACTGGTGCTGATGGCGTTTGTCCTCTTGATCGAGATCGCTGCGCGCCTTTGGGTTGAGTCCCGAAAACGTGCGCTTCAAGGCTAAAGGTATGGAAACGAAAATTATTGTTCCAAAGGCAGTAGCAGCAAGCATTGCATCAGCAAGCAAGGTGGAGGCGAAGGATCTTTCCGTCTTCTACGGGAAATTCCGCGCTCTGGCTGACATCAATGTCTACGTGCAAACGAACAAGATTACTGCAATCATCGGCCCCTCCGGATGCGGAAAATCCACGCTGCTGCGCTCCTTTAATCGAATGAATGACCTCACACCCCACGCTCGGACGGAAGGTGAAATATGCCTGGATGGCGAGAATATCAATGTCCCGGGCGTGGATGTCGTCGATGTCCGTCGCCGGGTCGGAATGGTTTTCCAGCGCCCCAATCCGTTTCCCAAGAGCATCTATGACAACGTGGCCTACGGGCCGCGCCTTTATGGAATCAGGAAGAAAAGCGATCTTGACGAGATCGTGGAAAAATCATTACGACAGGCCGCGCTATGGAACGAAGTCAAGGACAAGGTGCGTCAAAGCGGTTTCTCCCTTTCCGGCGGGCAGCAACAACGCCTTTGTATTGCGCGCGCGCTGGCCGTCGAACCTGAAGTGATCCTGATGGACGAACCTGCTTCAGCGCTCGACCCGATCTCAACTCTCCGCATCGAAGAGCTGATGCATGACCTTGTCAAAGACTACACGATTATCATCGTCACACATAATATGCAGCAGGCTGCGCGGGTTTCAGATTTTACGGCGATGATGATGATCGATGATCACCGGGCGGGTCGCCTGATTGAGTTCAATCAGACGAACGTCATCTTTACGAATCCCAGGGACAAGCGCACCGAAGACTACGTAACCGGCCGGTTTGGATAACCTCTGAATGGCAGCTGATCAAAGTAGGTCGACGGCAGATCGCGAGGGCTTCATGCTACGAAGGACGTTCGAAACCGAAATCCAAGAGGTGAAAGACGAGATCCTGGTGCTGGGTTCCATGGTGGAGCAGGCCATCGTCGATTCGGTGGAAGCGCTTAAGAAACGCGATATCAAGGCCTCCGAAAAGATATTCGCTTCCGATAGTGAGATCAACCGAAAGCGGTTCGATATCGAATCCAAACTGATGATCATGATCGCCACGCAGCAGCCCATGGCACACGACCTGCGTCTATTGGCTTCTATTATGGAGATCAATTCCGAACTGGAGCGTATGGGAGATTACGCCAAGGGTATTGCCAACATCAACATGCGCATGGGCGATGCGCCGTTGCTCAAACCCCTGATCGATGTGCCGCGCATGGCGCAGAAAGGCGCCGACATGCTGCATAGGGCGCTGACTGCTTTTATCAATGAGGATATCGAGACTGCCCGCAAGATCCCCGTCGAAGACGACGAAGTGGATGCTCTGTATAACCAGGTCTATCGCGAACTGATGACTTTCGTCATTGCCGACCCCAAGGCCATCGAACGCGCCAACTGGCTGCTGTGGACCGCTCACAACCTGGAGCGCTTTGCCGACCGGGTCACGAATATCTGCGAGCGCACCGTGTTCGTCGTCACGGGCCAATTGACCGAGATCACTGACACGGATAGCGAATTCTGGAAACAAAAATGAGCAGGCGCAGCGTGCTCTTCCTCTGCACCGGAAATTCCTGCCGTTCGCAGATGGCTGAAGCAATCGTCAATGCCCGCCATCCACAATGGCAGGCGGTTTCGGCGGGGACGCATCCCGCGGGAACTGTTCATCCGATGGCGATCCAAGTGTTGCGTGAGATCGGGATTGAGCACCTCGGGACGTCCAAAAGCGTCGAGCAATTTCGCAATGCCGACCTGGATCTCGTCGTGACGGTATGCGACGATGCCAACGAAGAGTGTCCAGTCTGGCTGGGAAAAGGGAAACGCCTGCACCAGAGCTTTCGCGATCCGGCCAGGGCCGAGGGCACCGTGGAAGAACGGCTGGCGGTTTTTCGCCAGGTGCGGGACGAACTGGTCAAAAAGATCCCCGCGATGTTGAAATGAGACTGGGACGAGCCTATCGACTCGTCCCCATGTTTTATCCGTGCACGATCCCCAGGTTCTTCCAATCCGTATAATTCGGGAATATCTGGCTTAGATTCTGGTTCTTCACACGCTTTTCAACCACTTCTCCCAAGACATCGCGGTAATCAGACGTGACTGCCAGATCGCCGGGGCCGTAAAGTTTATCTGGGGCCAGCCCTGGCCATTGGCCATAAACCTTGCCGCCGTTTACGCCGCCTCCAATCACAAACATACAATTGCCGTGGCCGTGGTCAGTGCCGCCGGAGCCGTTCTCCTGCGCGCGCCGTCCAAACTCGGACATGGTTACCATCGTCATCTTCTTTGCCCGGTCACCCATATCCGTGTAAAGCGCAGCCAGGCCGGAACTCAATTCTTCAAGTAGTTTCGGCAGGTCGCCGTCTACCGCACCCTCTGCATTGTGCGTATCCCAGCCGCCGATGTCTACGCATGCAACCTCGAGTCCGATGTCGGCTTTGGCGATCTGCGCCACTTGTTGCAGCGCCATGCCGTATTCAGTCTGCGGATACTGTGCGTTCCCGGCCGGCGTGTAATTCGAGATGTCCACTTTGGATAACAAGTCGACGGCATCGAAAGTGTCCGCTGCAGCGGAATCGAGTCCGCTGCCCAGGCTGTAGAGCGACTCCAACCTCTTGCGGATCTCAGTCAACTGGCTGGCATCGCCTTGCAGATGGAAATCGGCTATGGACTGGAGCGTGGTAACGGGGATTGGGCCGCGTAGTGAGGCCTGCATAATGCCTCCCATGCTGATGGCTCGAAACGGCGACGTGTTTTGCCAGGGTGCGGATTGCAGGTGGCGGCCGATCCAGCCGGTCTCAATGGTCTTCTCGCCCGGCGTCCCGCGTTCCATATAGTCCATGGCGTCAAAGTGTGAATGAGTTGGATCTGGCGACCCGACCGCGTGCACAATAGCCAGGGCCTTTTCATCCCACAGGTCTTTGAGCGGCTGCAGTGCTGGATGCAAGCCGAAGAATCCGTCCAGGTCAATGCCGGTTTTAGCGCTGCCGTTGGACGGTTCGGGAATGGCCAACTGTGAGCGCAAATGATAGTAATCTGCGTCACCATGCGGAATGACGGCGTTCAGACCATCCATACCGCCGCGTTGAAATATGACCACCAAAAGGTCACCGGGCGGCTCGACGCCCTCCGGAGCGAATGCCATGCGCGGCATCCATGAAGGCAGGGCGGACGAAACCGCCCAACCGCCCGCACCGGATGTGGCAAGTTTCAGAAAATCACGACGGTTAAGTTTTGTATCCATTTTGCTCCTTTTGCTTTCAAACGATAATGAGCCGGCTATGGGTGGACTGCTAAATATTCATTCGTGGGGCGTTGTAGCGATTTGCCGACAGGCCTACAACCGGTCAACGCTCTATCTGACCTGGAAATGAGGCGAGCCCAAGATCAGTCCTGCAATGCCGGCAAGCTTGCTGCCGAGATCGCCGGCGGAGGCAAAGTCAAGAAGTATGCTGCGCGCCTCGTCGGGCAACCTGGCGCCGAGGAAGCGCTGGCTCAAAATATCCACCACATCCTGGGGCGACTGCGCCTCCGCTGCCAACGATTTCACATCAACCTGGATCCCGCCGATGCGGCCTGACGTTAGCAGTGTGCCGAAGTTCCAGCGCTCGAGCAGGCCGCTGGTCGTGGCCCAGAAGGCAGCCGTGTCGGGGAAACCATTGGGGAATTCCCAGGTGAAGGGGATCTGTCCAAGCGTTTTGACATGCTTGACGAGTTGCGGGGCTTGGCCGGTGATGGAAGCATTCGTGAGCCGCAATGCCGAGGTCATGAACTCAAGAGGTCGCTTCAGTTTCTGGCCTGCGGAATTCTTGAACGCCTCCGATTGGAATATAGCCTTGAGCACCGAGCCGGTATCACCGTCAGTCTGGGTGAAGACCTGTGCCAATGCACTGACCAGCGCTGGGTCGGGGCGGTCTGATACGAAGCGGCGGGCAAGCTTGGTGCCGATGAATTGTGCGGTCATTGGATGGTGCGCCAGCATGTCCAGCACTTGCAGCCCGTCCTCTTCGCCGCCGCCTGCCGGGATGTCCAGATTCAAAACATGTTTTTCGCCGGCGTCGTGAAAGGCTCGGACGAATTGGTATGTGCCGAACTCGCCGAAGATGCTGTTGGGGCCGTAGATTGTCCATCCGGTGAAGGCGCGCGCCACCTCGGTGACATCTTGTTGTGTGTATCCGCCATTGACGCTGATCGTATGCAGTTCCATGAGTTCGCGGCCGTAATTTTCGTTCGGCGCCTCCTTGCGGCTTTCAGCGTTGTCCAGGAATATCAACATCGCGGGGCTGTGCGCCGACGCTTTCAAAATATCGCCGAACCTGGAAAAGGCATTGGGGCGGACGACGTTTAGGTCGTCATCGGTTTTCAAGACCCGACACAGGCTCTTGGCAATATAGATGTTGAAATGATTAGACCAAAAATCCACCATGACTTCATTCAATTGACGTTGGCTGTGCCATTGGCGGAGAATTGTCGCCGCGATCAGCTCCTGGGCCGATTGGCCGGGTTGTGGGTCCTGCAGCCGCTGAAGCGGCGTCATGGTCAAGGTTGGGAAGCGCCTCATCAGTTGATCGGTTGCAGCATCGTTGATGTTTTGTGGGTGAAGCTGTTCATCAATGAACGCCTCCAAGCCGATCTGTCTGACACGGTCGTACATCTCTGGCGTTGCACCGAAACTGATCCGATTGAGCGTCAAGGCTGTTAGTGCATCATCCGCTATCGACGAAGGTCCGCTGGTCCAGGGAACGACTCCGATGCTGCCGCTGCCCGACGAATGTCCGCTGATCTGTGTGGATTGCTTCTGCGGCGAACAGGCCGAGAGGGCGGCAAACGTCGCAAATAGCCCCGATGCTCTAATGAAATCACGACGAGATATGATCATATCAGCACCTCCGCGTCATTGTAGGGCGAGGTGCTGAATACAGAATTATCCCCGTGTAAATTTCCTGTAAAACCCGGCGGCGGCAGAACTTAGACTCTATCCGTAAACCGATGAAATCTTAACAAGATGACACTCCTGATCCAAAATTGTAGGTGCTGAACAAACAACCTGCACCTTGTGCATTGTAGGGGCGAGTCACGTCTTGCCCTCTGGCCTCAGGGCTTGGGCGACGAGGCCTCCATTGGGCGACAAGGCATCCAGCCGAGGTCGCCCACTTCCGCCCCCGGAGGTTTGCGGAAAGGCGGGCGGAAGCCTAACTTTCCGCCTGACCAGTATTTTTCCAAAAACAATGCACAAATATAGCCATTCATTGCTCCCCTTCCCGTAGGCCTGCCACAGGTGTGCACTTTTTTGAGTTGTTCCCCGTTGTTTGGAAAACGGCGGCGCGATTCTCGCAGGTGCAGGGGTTCTGTCTGCGGGCGAGCCTTCGTCCTGTGGAACATGTGCGTGCATATCTAATTGACGAGAGGGTCTTAGTATCTGCGCGCTGCTTTGCATTCTAAGGGAGAAAGTTCCTCCCTGTCAGGTTCACCAGACTTTTTCGAGGTCGGGATTGTCGCTGGGTTTGCGCCCAACCTTGGCCATGTCCACCCAGGAACTGTGTACCCTCACGCGTACCACATCTGCGGTGAAGTCCGTGACCGTTGAGCCATTGTTGTTGAAAAGGTACGATCCAACCGCATAAATATCTACTGGCACGCTGAGGTGCTCGAACTTGCGAATCTTGTCCGGATTGAACCCGCCTGAGACGACGATCTTAACGCTATGGCAGTAATCGCTCGCAGCATCCCGCCAGGAGTTGGGAAGGCTCCAGCGCTTCCAGGCAGAGTCTAGCTCCTGACGCACGTTGAACACCAGGCGCGGCGTGACGCCCAGGTCGAGGCCCGGCTCACCGAGCGGCGGAACCGAAGCATCGCGGATGCTGCCGGCCGTGTCGAGGCGCACGCCGTAGAGCTTGTATCTGGCTGCCTCTGCCTGCCTGCCGGCGTCTGTCAACTCGCGATATTTTGCAAACAAGGCGTTGAGGACCTTGATCGAGTCCTGTACCGAATCATTATTGAAGTCCACCAGCGCGATACGAGGAATAGACGGCGGCAGGACGCGCGCAAATTGGATCATGGCCTCTGCGGTGTCACCGAGGAAAGCGGCAATGGCAGCATGAGCCACGGTGCCGCCGCCCGCGCCGCCCCACCAGTCTCCCTGTGCGTCGGTTGAGATAAAAGGACCCAGGTCTTTCTCGTGGTCGAGATTGAAGCGCTGGACGGCGATGTTATAAGCGTAGCCGTCTGCGGCCTGAACCTCGTGCAAGTCAAAGCGGGCGGGGAAGAACAGCACCGGTTTTCCACGCGCCGCCACGAATGTCTCATAGACGTTACTGGCCACCCGGCTGGAGCGCGTAAGGATGCCAAGTGTGGGTGTTTCGAGAAGTGCGAAGTCGCGATAACGTCCCCGCACACGCAATACTGGCTGAACGTTTTCCGGATCGCCGTCGTAGTTCACGGTGCAACCATCCTCCACCGCCCATACTTCGAGTTTGCTCGAGGTATCAATGAAGCGATCGCCTTCAAAGTAACCGGTGGAGTGCTTGAGCATCGCAAGTGCCTTGTCGATGCCCACCACGATGGTCCTGCCAGGCCGTCGCGTGAACCACTGCATCTCGACTTCGACATCGCCGACAGAAATGTTCTCGGGCGAGAGGCCCTGCGGGAGATTTTGATATTTGCCCGAATAGCTATACCCTTCTGCCGAGAGCGCGGCTAACATCTGGTTGATGTTCTCGAAGTATTTATCTGAGTACCAGCCGCGCCGCATGCGCTCAACATCCAATTTGAAAGTTTCGTTGGTGAGTTGTTTGCCGTCAAAGATGCTCATAAAACCTCGGATGACAGTCGCACGGTTCCCTTACCTCGAAGCCAACACCGCCGCGCAGGGCGGCACGTTCCTGCTGGCCCCAAACGCGGCTTATGCTTTTAAGAACGAGTCAGTGGACTTGACAATATGCATGCCTGCTCTGGCAAATTTCGCAAAATCGGCATTGCCGGCGTCTGTAAAATCCGCGCCAGGGACAACGACGGGTGAGGTACCGTCTTCCAGCGGCAGCCTGCCGCGCCTGCGCTAGTCTCGGCAGCCGCCAGTGCATGTCGATGTGCCCAGTCTCCAGCTTGTCGGGCGCGGTCTTTATATGGCACGCGCCAGACTTCTTCAACTTTATTTGCGTCAAAGAAATCGGGAACGGGAAGTGTCATCCGCCGATTCTACCGCGCAGACAAAAAAAGCCGGGACAACACCGTCCCGGCTTGACTTCATGCCTGCGCGAATTCACACATGGGCAATCAACAGCACTAAATCCGTCAGGTAGGCAAATATAAATCCCGCGAACAAACCCCAGCCGGCTTGCGGCTTGGTGCCTCCCCGCCAGTTGCCCTGGAACAGTGCACCGATGATGTAGACGAGCGCACCTGCGGCCAAAGAAAGAAACAGGACGGACATGGCGCTGGATACAAAGTAATATCCAAGCATGGTTCCAAGGAAAGTTGGCCCTCCACCGATGAGGCCGGCAAGCCCCAAAAAGCCCCAGGAAGGTCGTTCTTTTCCAAACAGAGGCCCGACAATTCCGAAGCCCTCGGTTGCATTGTGCAACCCGAAGCCGACAATCAGAACCACTGCAAATGCGATCTCACCGCGGCCCGCCGATTGTCCGATCGCCAGGCCTTCCGAGAAATTGTGCAGGCCAATGCCCGTGGCGATCATCAGTGCCAGCCGGGACGGCGACAACACCCGGTTTGCCGCCGCGCCCAATCCCATCAGGCGTTGCTCGAAGGCGATCAATCCCAACAGACCCAGGCCAAAACCCACAATGAAGATTCCGAGCAGGAGCGCTGTCTGCCCATAGCTTGCCTGACCAATAGTTGTCTCAATGGGGATTGTGATTTGATGGAAAATGTCAAAGAAGAGAAAGACCAGGATGCCCGCCGAAGTCATCGACAGGAATGAGCGGCTTTTCTCTGAAATGCCTTTGATTCTTCCCATGGGCAGTCCCAAATAAATGGTAAAACCGGCAATCGCCCCCAGTACTACTGTTTGTACAAAACTCACGGGATTCTCTCCTTCTATAACCAGATAACAAAATCAGCCTAATAAAGGCTGATTTATCTATATTCTATCATCCGAGCTTGGTTTTGCCAAGATTCTCGTAATTCAATAGGACCGGCTGGCATCACCGGGATATCACAGTTTCAACGATAGGAAGGTACTGAAGATCTGGCTTACCTTGTCGGCCGCGGCTTACGCGCGCTGGATTTTCCGCGATATGCAGGCGCCGTGATCCCAACTCGTTTCACCAGCCTCGTGTCCTGCAAACGAGAACTGAGCCTGCCATCCAATTCTTCGAGCGCATCCACGGCAATGGTAATAACCGTCGGCAATTCGGCGTTGTAACGGTAGTTGAACAATTGATATAGCTTTTCACGCACCCAGGGCGTCATGGATTGTGTGCCCAGATCGTCCAACACGAGCAGGGGAGCCGTGCGGATTTCGTCAAAGCGACGGTCGAATGTCGTCTGGCTGTTGGGGCTGAAGGTCGCGCGCAGGTGGTCAAGCAGGTCGGGAACCATGACAAACAACGGCGGTTCGCCTAATTGCAGCCGGTGATTGGCAATCGCTGCCGCAAGATGAGTCTTGCCCGAGGCGTAGTCGCCCGTCAGCACGAGCCAGCCGCGCGGCTTTTGAGCATAATTTTGCGCAGCCTCGTAGGCATCTTTGAGCGACTTTCCTGCGGGCGCGGTAAGATCCTCGTCTTTGCGCAGGGAAAACGAATCAAAGGTGCGGCTCGAATGCAAATCGAGCGATGAGAGTTCCGGATGGCCGGCATCGTCCATCGGACGCCGGTAGTCGGGCGCAATGATCCGCGTCTGCGTGACCAACTCCGGATCTGCGAGACGGGAGCGGATGCGCGCCTCGATTTCATCGAGCGCCAGATTGGTCGTGACGACCGTGGGCAGTTTGTTGATATAGCGATAGTTCACGATCTGGAACAACTTTTCCTGTGCCCAACCGGTCGCATTCTGGGTCCCGAAATCGTCCAGCACCAGCAGCTGTGCGTTGCGGATCTCGTCGAAGCGTTCTTCGAAAGTGGTGTCATCGCTGTCGTAGGCGAAGCGCAGCGTATCAAGCAGATCCGGCACCGTGAGAAAGAGGGTGGGCACACCCATGCCTACGGCATAGTTGGCGATGGCGGCTGCCAGGTGGGTCTTGCCGCATCCATAGCCGCCCTGCAGGAGCAGCCAGCCGTTCAAAGATTGGGCATAGTGGGTGGCCTGGTTAAAGGCCATTTCGAGCGAATTGGCCTGCATTTCGCCCAGACCTTTGCGGCCGCGTGGCTTGAAGGTCTCGAAGGTCAGCTCTCTGAGCTCATCCAGATGGCTCAACGCAAACAGTCGCTCACGCACCTTGTTGGTCACATTTGCGCGGCGGCAGACGCACACTTGGAGCTTGCCGAAGTCCGGATGTCCAACCGGAACATCACTGCGCAAATATCCCACGCCGTGACAGTGCGGGCAGTTGGGGTCGCCGGGCAGGTCGTAGACTTGCTCAGCTGCCGATGAACTTCTTGATCTTGTCTTCGACGTCGCGCTGGCGAGATGCTTGATCGTCTCGTCTATTTTGCTTTTCGCCACGGCCCTCTTCCTTCCAGCGTTTCAGAATCGCCTCGCAATACTTCCAGCTGCGCTTGTTGTTCTTTACCGCCAGCTCAATTGCATCGGCAATCCATTCGCTCCGAATAGGTTTGCTCGGCGTCCTTCAAGGCGTCGGCAATCAACGGCGTGAGCGGACCGATATTCTCCTCGTACAGTTTGAACACGTTCGGACGTTCAAGCGGCGCAGACATCGACATGGCCGAATCGCGCCAGTCGCCTTTGGTGAACGCAGTCAGCTGCCGCGCGCCCGCGTGGGGAGTTGAGGAAATAGAATACATCGTCCCCATGCACTGCCTTCAACAGGCTGCCGCGTTTCACGGCCTTCTTGAGCCCCGAGCGGATCTCATCCGCCGTCAAACCCAGTTCTTGGGCAGTGAAATCGGTCTCGCACAACGCGCGGAACGGCCCCTCCATGTGCTCGATGCGCCACAGGGCAAAGAGCGTGACCTTCAGCTCGTCTGCGCCGGTGATTTCGCTCAGCAATTGATGGAAGAACGAATCTGGGAGCTGGCTGAAGGTTTCGGAATCGGTGAAGCCTTTGAACATTTCGATACTCGATGATTCGATATTCGATTTTCAGACATCGAATATCGAATTCCTTTATTCGTTCGGGTTGAACATCCTTGTGGCTGCGTTCTCGAACTTTGCCAGTGAGCTGCGGAAGATCAGTTCTACGCTCCCGGTCGGGACCGTTGCGATGCTTGGCGACGATGATCTCGGCCACGTTCTGCTTGACGGTGTCCTTTTCGTACTGGTCAGGACGGTAGATGAACATGACGATATCACTGTCCTGCTCGAGGCTGCCGAACTCCCGCAGGTCTGAGAGCACCGGCTTTTTGTCGGAGCGCTGCTCGACGGCGCGGCTTAGCTGGGCGGCAGCCAACACGGGCACGTTCAATTCGCGCGCCAGCACCTTGAGATTCCGCGAAATGTACGACACTTCCTGCACGCGGTTCTCAGTATGCGTATCGCCGCCCATGAGCTGCAGATAATCCACGATGATCAGGTCGAGGTGATGCTCCAGGTGCAGCCGCCGGCACTTTGTCCGCAGTTGGAGCGGAGTGATGGCAGGCGTGTCGTCCAGGAAGATGTGCGTGTCGGACATGACCTCGATGGCGTGGGTGAAGAGCGGCCACTCATTCTCCTGCAATTTGCCGGTGCGCAGGCGCTGAGAATCGATGCCGGTCTCCTGTGCGATCAAGCGCTGGGCGACCTGCTCGTTCGACATTTCAAGCGAGAAGATCGCCACGTGCTTCTTGTGGGTGAGAGCGGCATTCCTGGCCGCCGATAGCAAGAAGCCGGTCTTGCCCTGGCCCGGCCGGCCCGCAATGATCAACAGGTCCGAAGGCTGCAATCCGCTGAGCATCTTATCGAGGTCGATGAAACCGGTCGGCACGCCGTAGATATCCTCGCCGCGTTTGGCGAGATCATCAATCCGATCGTAGTATTCGCTGAGAACATTCGAAATGGGCTGAACGTCGTGCTTCAGGCGGCGCTCGCTGACGTTGAACACGGCCTTCTCGGCCTCGTCCATCACGTTGTCCACGGTGGAGTCCTCGTTGTAGGCGAGGGAGGCGATGGAGTTGGCCGCGTTGATCATCTTGCGCCGGATCGAATGGCTCTCAACGATGTGACCGTACGACTCGGCGTTCAGCGAGGTGGGCACCTGATTGACCAAGGCGGTCAAATAGGCGGGACCGCCTATCTCTGCCAGCTGGCCTTTGCGGTCCAGTTCTTCACTGACGGTCAGCAAATCGACGGGAATGCGCTGTTCGTGCAGGCTGGTAAATGCTTCCCAGATCCACCGGTGGCGATGAATGTAGAAATCGTCGGCCTGCAGGAACTGGGCAACGTCGTAATAGACTTCGGGGTTAATGAGCACCGCCCCTACGACGGCTTCTTCGGCTTCTCGGCTGTGCGGGATACTGGGCGCGGCGGGGGCGGTGGGTGCTTCGGGCGGAAGATAATCGGTCATTTCTTCCTTGGGCTTCTTGGGTTTGTCCGGCTTATCGCCCTTGTCTGGTTTGTCGGACTTGGGTTTGTCATCGTTCGTCTGTGTCTTCGCCCTCAGGTTTGTCCTTGTCCAGTTTGTCAAGATCGAGCTTGCCCAGGAAATCCTCGAATACCGACAGGCGCTCTGTGTTGACCTCGCCAACAGGAGGGGCAGCGGTCCTCTGCCCCTGGTTTTGTGCTGCCGTTCCGCCCGACAGATTCCACATCGGCTTCGGGCGTGATCCCCGCGTTCTGAATCACGCTTTCATCCACCATGATCGGAACATGTGCGCGCACGGCGAGCGCAATTGCATCCGACGGGCCGCGAGTCGACGTTCGTCTCCTGGCCGTTCACTTCAGCTACGATGTTCCCGTAGAAGATGTCTTCCTTGAGGGAAACGATCTCGATCCGCTTGACTTTGGCATTGAAGGTGGTAAAAACGTTCTTCAGGAGGTCGTGGGTCAACGGACGGTTCATTTCCACTTCCTGAAGGCCGACTGTAATCGCTTCCGCCTCGTACGGGCCAACCCAGATGGGTAGGTAACGGTCCGCGCCGACCTCGCGCAGGATGACCAGTCTCTGCGGCGACATGAGGTTCACACGGACGCTGTCAATCGTCACTTCTATCATTTTTGCTCCAAGATCATCTTATTCTATCATATCAATCTGCTGGAGATGATTCGGCGAGCAGGCGCTGAATGGCTTGTAATGCAGGGGTTGGCGCAAACACATCAGATACCACCCATAACGAATGGCAAAGTGCTCCCATTATGAAATTGGCCTTTGCGCCGCTGGATTGTTCAACGCACCGGGCTGGACTTACGCATCCAGATGATAGGTGTGATAAGCGTTCTGGCAGGGGTTGCCCCAGCAGATGTGCATCTCGCGCGCGGTCAGGTCAATGACCAGGGCGTTGATTGTCTTCTCCCGGTCGAGCGGATCGGTCCATTCGATGGCGTGATTGCAGATCGAGTTTGGCAGATTGACGTGATCTTTCTGGATCGCCTGCAGCGTCTTGATGTTGTGTGCCGAGTTCTGCCGCAGGAGGCGGTTGGCGCGGAAATAGCGCACCCGCGATGAGATCAGCTCTTCTGGGTCGCTCTCAATTTCCTTCATCTGCGGCCCCAGGTAATGATTGGTGTGGACGATGTAGCCATCTGTGCCGTGCAAAATCTCAAAACGCCGCGCGGAAACCTCGATGGAATACATCTCGCCGCTTTCATGCGCAATCAATATGGTTGTAGCCTGCGGCGCGATGTGGGACGAGGGCGCGGCCGATCGCGCCTGAAATCCGGCGGGCGGCCAGGACCGCGCGCGCTACCACCAGCCGCGGAATGCCGATCCGCGAATCCGTGGGATAGACCGAGTCGATCAGCTGCGCAATCCCGCTGGCGTTGAAGCCAACATTGGGCAGCAAACCGCCGTAGGTCATGGCCAGGAAAGGCGGCTCGTCGTTGGGCTTGGCCAGCGACCACGTACACATCATCTTCGTCTTCAGGAACCCAATCTTCGGTATGCGCTGCCAGGACGTGCCCGTCTGCCGTACGCTGCTCATTGACCGCAAAACTCGTGCAGCGTGTGAGATGCAGCGCGTCCATCGTCATGGCTTCCATGACATTCAGCGCCATGACATCGTCAAAGGCGACCGTAGCGCCCTCTGCGATCCCGCGCATTTCATCCACGTATTGCGGGTAGCGTTCCTCGACAAACGGTAGGTATTTGCGTGCCTGGATTTGTGCGCCTTCCCAGGTCAGCTCCAGCTGGTCATAGGACTGCTCCAGCAGCACATGCGCATTCGCAACACTGTGCTGGATCTGAGTGCGGCGCTCTTCGCCAATCTGACGTCCCATTTCGCCGTGTGTGCCCGCAACCTGAATCAGCGGCGGCGGCGCATTATGAATGGGGGTGTTCGGTATCTCTAATTTGGATTGCATGATCTTTTCCCTGTATGATAAGTTCGTGTATAAGTAAATCCGCCCCGGCGAATACTCCGGGGCGGATTAATTATATCATTCGGGATGTGTTTATTCCTCGCGTGGCTCCAGTCTTCCATATCGCCGCGGAAGATTTGCCAACAAAGAATTGCGCGGCGCGTATGAGGTGCGCGACGCGCAATTCTCTTTATTTCGTCCATTCTGCCCCTGGATTTAGCATCAAGATGCAGGCGGGACCGGGCTCTCACCAGAGGTGTCAGATGGGATTGCAGCCAGGCCAGGACGGTAAATCGGGCGAGTGCCGAACATGGTAATCACCGCCGCACCCAGCCCCATAAGCCCCACGATCAACGGAGCCAGCCAGCCAACGCACGGAATCAGGTTCACCGTGCCGATCACGATCCCCAGCAGGAAGGTTCCAAAGCCGGCGGATAAAACAGGCGCCCAGGATTGATGAATCGCCTTTGTGAAGCGTTCGCCAACTTCCATTCCAAACGCAACCACACCGAACAACCAGGCGAGCACAAGCAGAAGGACTGCCGCCAGCGCCACCGGGATCAAAATCAGCGTAATCACTAGTATCACCAGTGCAATTGGCGCGAGGAGAGCGGTCAGTAGGCCTATGCTTCCAGCCATGAAGGGTAGTTTTACGACCGCCTGCGCAACACGATCCAGCTGCGGATGAAGGAAAACCGTCAGCAGCATCGCCAGCGCAGCCAGGCCGATCGCCTGGAAGAAAACGCCGGCCGCCGCGGCGAATGGTCCAAAGTTGAACTCAACTCTCGGCGCGGGGGGCACAGGCGGGGTTTGAGCCGTGGCCGGACCGAGTATCTGAATGGTTGGCGGAGGCAGGTTCGTAACGATGTTGCCGCCTATCTCGGCTCCCTCGGCGCGTTGAAGCGAACCGCCGACGGTTACCACGTCGCCAGCCACGGATGCCTTTTGTCCCAGGGCGGCCACTCCGCCAATGACGACGGCATCGCGGGTCGCGGTTCCATCCAACTTAAGGCTTCCACCGATGACCACGATATTGCCGATCACGGTGGCACCCTGTTCTACCGCCGCTTCGCCGCCGATGACGACCAGGTCTCCGTTCAATGTGTCGCCACTCTTGAGCGTAAAGTCCTGACCGATCACCACCCGGCCGTCCATCGGGCCGCTCAGGGCGTAGGCCGAACGGGCCGGAAGCAGCAATAGCGCCAGTAATATCAAAGAATAGCCGATTTTTTTCATCTTTCAAACTCCTTGCGGGACGCGGGCAACCCGCCACAATGAAACCGTCCACAACGCACTCAGCCCGGCGATCGATAAAGATATGACAACCCAGCCCGCTGGCGAGATAAACGCCGGCAGCACACCTAGAAGAATTACACCTGCCTCACTGAGTACCTGGATAGATGTTGACAGGAAAAGGAAATAGCCCACCACCGTCGTGATCCAGGCTGCCGGCGAAGCAAATGCTTCCTGGATGAACGGGCCGGCCAGCCAGTAGAAAAGGCCAAGCCCTCCGAGTACCAGCACCAGTGTGCCGATGACCTGGCGCCACCGCTGCTCACGGCGGCGTTGCTCCAGTCGAATCTGGAACCGCTCGGCGAAGCCCACAGCCGGAGGGAGCATCCTCGTGGTGTGCAAGGCCAGGTTGGATTCGGCTATGGCCGCGCAGGAACTGCAATCTCGCAAGTGTGCCTGCAAGTCATGCTTTTGTTGCGGATTGAGCGGCTGATCATCCAGGAGCCAATCCTCAAAAGGCCGGTGATTCATACGGCCTCCTTTCATTTTTGGGGCGAGGCGTTTCATCCTGCCACAGGCCCGCAAGCGCACGGCGCGCCCGATGAAGCCTGGATTTAACGGCGCTAACCGTGAGGTTGAGCGCTTCAGCGATCTCGGCTTCGGAGCAGTCGTGCCAGTAGCGCATGACGATCGCTGCGCGGTCAACAGAATCCAATCGTTCCAATAATCCCTTCATTTGAAGGCGCTGCTCACTGTGAATGGCCTCAGACTCGGGATTGGGCGCGTCTCCGTCCGGGAGTTCGTAGCCGCCATCTTCTTCGTCTTCTTCAATGGATGTCATCGAGAATTTGCGGCGCCGCAGGCGATCAATGCAATAGTGCGCGGCGATGGAGAGAAGCCAGGTCGCGAACGGGCGCTTGCGATCGTAGCGATGGAGGTGCTGATAAGCCCGCAGAAAGGTCTCCTGCGCGGCGTCTTCAGCGGATTCCGCCTCACCCAGCATGCGATAGCACAGGTTATAGACGTGCGTCTGATAGGCCTCCACCAACCGGGTGAAGGCTTCATCGCTTCCCTGCTGGGCCTGGGCGACCCACGCCATTTCTTCGTTCACTTTTTCCTGGAGCTTCCTACTTACCCTTACGAGGCAAGCGCAGAAAAGTAGCAACCCACCCCGCCAGGCCGTCTAGACAAAAAACCTGTCCGCAAAGTTCGCAAAAGACATCAATCCTTCCATGTGATCCATCTGCACCGGGCGGGTCCGGAACATGCTATTTTGCAGCGACCTTGATCAGTGCCTGCAGGGCCTTATTTTTCAAATCTTCAGGCCGGCGTATGCCGATGTGACGAAGTCTCTTGCCGCGGCCTTCGAGCAGGTGAGTCTCGTCGGGCAGGTCGACACCGTTCATAAAATACAGATTCACGTAGCCCTTCTGGGGCCCGATTGACAAGAAACCGCGGCCGGATCCTCCGGAACCATAGTCGGCGACGCCCCAACCGCGATGGATTCTTTCCTGCGCTTTCGGCAGAAGGCGACGGACCAGCGCGCGAAGGTCTAGAGCCAACTGCTGGGCCTCAGGTTTGTTGTTTACCAGTAGTTGTTCGAATTCATCCATGTCCTAGTTCCTGACGTGAATTCTACTCAGAAACAGCATGCTCAACAGCATACAAACTGCGCCGAATATGAATAGGCTCTTGTAACCCACCCAGGCCGCCGGCCACGCGGCATTCAGGGCATCCAGAGCCGGACCCTCCAGCCGCGCCAGTGCGCCGGAACCTGCGGTAGCCAAATTGGTCAAACCCAGGAATTTCCCCGCTTCCTCGACCGGCGCGAGTCCATTCGCCAGAGCCCAATTCGATGTTAGGAACAGCCCAATACCCGCGCCCACCAGGCTGCCGAAGACCGTCACGCCGCGCATATCGGTGGCAAGCAGCATCAGGATCATTCCCAGGGCGGTGATGATGCTGGCAACACAAAGGATGCCTCTGGCGCCGAACCTGTCCGTGAGCCAGCCGCCGAGAAGGACAAGGATGAGCAGGCCGATCGCGATCGAGGCCAGCAAATCACCGGTTTGTTTCGGTGGATCGGGTACGCGCAAAACATCCTGCAGATAATACTGTGCAAAGGCCTGAACCCCGTAGATACCGAGCAGGAACATTGCGCGTTCTGCAATCAGCCACCAGTATGCTGAGTTCTGCTTGAAGCTCAGCTTGAACTGTCCGAGAAATGCCTGCAAACGAAGCGGGTGGCGGGCAGGGGTTGGCTCTTCGGGCGTAAAGAAAATTGTGGTTGAAGCGGAGAACGCCAGCAAGGCTATGACGACCAGCATGATGGGACCTGGATTGCGGGTTTGCGGATCAAGCAACCGTCCCGCCAGAAGCGAGGCGATGATCAAGCTAAGCATATCCATGAAGGTTTTTAGCGAGGAGGCAATGCCCAGCTGGCCTTCAGGCACGCGGTCCGGCAACAACCCTTGGAGCGGACCTTGTGCCACGTTGGAACTCAGCTGCAAGCCGATGTAGCCGACAAAAACCAGGAGCAACCCGCCGCTCCACGCAAGGATCGAGAGAAAGACAAAATCAAACAGCGTGCCGATCACCATAAGTGGACGCCGATGCCCAAAGCGTGAAGCCCAGACATCGGAGAGAGCACCGGATAATGGTTGAACTATCATTGCGACTACGAGACCCACAAATGTGAGCAAACCGAGATAGGTATTCTTCTTCGCATCGGGCACGAAATTGAGCAGGATGGCTGGCAGGATGATGGGATGCAGGGCATTCCACATGAACGATAGTCCCACCCAGTATGCGTTGAGGACCACCATTTGGAGGACCGAAAGCTGTTTCCTCATGCGAGCTGTCCCCTAAACGAGGACGCCAGGGCAGGGCAATTCTGCTCAGGAGGCTGGAAACTACCTTGAACGTGCAGGAGTAATGTGGCTGCATAAAAAACGTTGGAATGTTTCATCATTCCAACGTTTCCATATCGAGCATCATTTGCTCAAGTCCCTTGAGGTCGAACTCCATGATGGCCAGAACTTCGGCCACCCGGCCCGCAGGCGTGTTCGAGCGGAACATGGCATCGAATCCGTCGCCCAGCATCACGCTGACCTCGCGCCAGGAGGCCAACTGCGGCTCGATCTGGGCTTGAGGCAGCAGTCCGACCGCCGCCGCCCACTGCGGATGACTCTTCTTATAGCCGCCCAGCAAAGTCAGGGCTGAATTGCGGAGAGGAAACAGGCCGGTGACCTCCACCCATTGCTTTTGGTTCTCAGGCGACAGCAGCCAGCGCACAAAGAGCCAGGAGGCTAACTGCTCTTCTGGCGTCGACTTCAGGACGACGTAAGACGAGCCATAGACAACAAGGCCTGTCTGCAAATCGCCGGGAAAGCTGAGCACTGTCCATTGGTCGGGATTGTCCGCCGAGGCCATTGCATCCAAATAGTTGGGTAAGTCTTCAAGACCGGCAGTCGCAAACAACGCCTTGCGTCCCGCAAACGCCGCCGGCAAGTCCGCGCCCGGTTGCGCGGTCCAGGCACAGCTATCGTCATAAAGCTGTTTGACAAAAGTCAACGCGGCCAGGTTCTTTGGCGTCAACAGGCGATAGTCATTTCCCTCCAAAACACCGCCGCCAAACGCCATCAGCCAAGAGATGAAGGTGGTGGAACTCGTATCTACCAGCCAGCCACCCTGACCGTCGTTCGTCTTGTCACTGTCGGTGAGCATGGCCTGGTGCGCCCGACAAGCCTGCTGGCGGAAATCGTCCGCGGTCGCGGGAGGCTCCTCAAAACCAAGCTGACGTGCCCAGCTTGAGTTGTAGAGAAGGAAGCGAGCCGAGCGCTCGGCGGGAACTCCCAGGCGCTTGCCGCCGAATTCATCCTGGGACCAAAAAACGGATGGAAAATCCTTTACATCTCCGTTGGTGAGTCCAAATTGCGGATCGTCAACGTAGTCCGTCAAGTCGGTGACGAAACCGTCTGCATTCCATGCAAGTGCATGTTCGGGAAATGCAACTACGAGCTGCGGGCGATTCGACATCGGCAGGGCGGCTGATACATTTTCGTAAAGCTGTGTGTAATTGCCCTGACTTGTAGCCTGGACCTTGATTCCCCATTCGTTGGTCTGGTTGAATTCCTCTACCTGCGACTCAAACAAGCTGGATTCGACACCGAACCAGGGGTACCAAACCTGTATCGTGACCCCCTTGAGCGCCTCTTTGTTGATGCCGAGTTGAGTGCCTGCATCCGGCGTGGATGTGGGGCGAGCTGTGCTTGCGGCCGGTTTGGAGGGGACAGCAGTTGGATTTGGTGCAGTGGGCTGGCAGGCCGCGAGCAGGAATAGGAGCAGCAGCGAAACGCCACGGCGCCGGATCATAATCCGCTGAAGACGGCAAACGGCACCGGGCTGAATGTCAGAATGAAGATCAGGATGGCAAGCGCGGCAATCGCAAGCCGTGTCGAATCGAGCGGTGTGATCTGATCCAGCGGTTCTGCGTGGACGCGTCCGAGCCAGAGAAGCAGGATGGCCCAGATCCACCAGCCGTTCCAGAAAACGCCCAGCGCTGCCAACACCAGAAGGATAATGGGAAAGGCCCTGGCAGCCTTATCGCCGAACCAGGAATATACCACGTGCCCTCCGTCCAGGGTCCCGGCAGGGATCAGGTTAAGCGCCGTTACAAGCAATCCTGCCCAGCCCGCGAATGCTACCGGACTGATGAAGACGTCTGTAGCGCCGACCGGAACCGGCTGGCCGGTGAAAAAATACTTGACCCAATAGCTTAGGGCCGAAACACCCCCGAGGCTTGCTGGCGCAGGCAATAGCTTCCCAAAGGTCAAGTATTTTGCCAGCAGGTACAGGATTGAATTGCCTTCCATTTCAATCATTCCGCCCACCGGCCTTACGACATCTATGTGGGACAGCGAAAGACCAAAAAACAGGACCGGGATTGCTACGACCATGCCAGCCAGAGGGCCGGCCACTCCAATATCAAACAGGACACGCTTGTTCTTGGGAGTGCCCTGCATGAGAATCGCTGCGCCCATCGTGCCGAGCGGCGGGAAGGGCAGCGGGATGAAATAAGGCAGCGTAGCCGGAGTCTTGTGGTGGCGGCTCATCAGGTAATGGCCAAACTCATGCGCCAGCAATATCGACATCAAACTGAGCGCGTATGGCCAGCCGGACAACAACGCACCAAAGAGAAAGAGAATCTGGCCGGCAGTGTCGTTGGGCATCGTGCCCTGTGGTTGCGCACCGACGAAAAGAACGCTAAGCACGGTCAATATGAACAGAATAATGTTCACGGAAACTCGCGCGGGTTTCGGATCCGGCTTGCGCGGCACCAGGTAGATGACCTGTTGGCCCTTCTCCGTGCGGAACAGCGGTGTGATTTCATATGGCTTGAGCGAGCCGGCAAGCTGATCATAAGCCCCGACCGTGTCATCAGAAATCAAGTGACCCCGATAACGCGCGATCAACCCGCGTGCGGGCTCGCCGAGCGTAACGTCCTCCACGCGGAAGACGCGTGACACCATATTGCTGAGGATTTCGGTTGCAGGGATAGACATGATGCACCTCTATTGGGACCTTGGACAATGCGGATTCAATGAGTCTTGTACCCAAGGTCACGCAGCGGGAGTGGATGGGAGTTGAACCCACCGCGGCCCGCAACGCGACCCGCCACAGGTTTTGAAGACCAGGAAGCCCGCCGGGACTTAACCACTCCCGCGAACAAGCATAATCGAGGCGGGTACTATTGGCAAGTAGTCACCAGGATTAGACGGTTCTCTACCTTGGAATCTGACGAAGAAAGTTCATGATCTGCGGCGTTAGCATGATCCCCAACGTTGTTGCGCATAAGGCGGCGATCATAGCCAGCGCACCGACCCCTACTCCTAACATAGCGAATACGCGGCCATTTCCTCCGCTGGAGCGGAGTTGCCACAAGGAGGTTAGCCCGGTCAGGATGGCAATCAGGCCAAAGAAGGCAGCCGCCGGATAGCAAACGAAACCTGTAAGGGGTATCGGAGCGACCGCGATGCAGAACGAGATGACGGTCAGCAGCGCCGCAATCAGGCTGATCAGCGAGGCGCGGTTTGTAGGATTTGTCGGTAAACTCTGGTTGACCATCGTTCATTAAGCAACCCTAAAGGTTTCGTGAACCTTTAGGGTTGCGGGTTGGGCCATGAGGATTTGCGAAGTCCCCGTGGGGGGAACCTCCGACCCCGTCATAAGGTGCCCGACAAGAAAAACAAGTCGGGGCGAGAGGATTTGCGAAGTCCCCGTAGGGGGAAACCTCCGACCCCGTCATAAGGTGCCCGACAAGAAAAACAAGTCGGGGCGAGAGGATTTGCGAAGTCCCCGTAGGGGGAAACCTCCAACCCCGTCATAAGCTGCCTGATAAGAAAAACAAGTCGGGGCGAGAGGATTTGAACCTCCGACCTCTTGCACCCCATGCAAGCGCGCTAGCCGGACTGCGCCACGCCCCGAATTACAGGCGGGATTATAGTCGTATTCAATGATTCTGGCAACGCGCCGGCTGCGATTGTTGCAAACCGCCTTCATTTCGGACGGAAAATAAGAGGCAGTATAATCACCGAATGGCAGAACCGCGGACGAGACAACTTGATCCAGAGGCCAAACCCGATGACCGGGTTGATAATGCGCTGCGACCGCAGAAATTGGATGAACTCATCGGGCAGGCTCAGGTCAAGGACAATCTTGCCATTCTCATCACCGCTGCGCGCCAACGCGAAGAAGCTTTGGATCACGTGCTGTTCTACGGCCCGCCCGGACTTGGTAAGACGACGCTGGCGCACGTGGTAGCGAATGAGATGGGAGTCAATATTAAAGTGACCTCAGGCCCCGCCATTGAGCGCGCCGGAGATCTGGCGGCAATATTAACAAACCTGCGGGCCGGGGACGTGCTTTTCATCGACGAGGTTCATCGCCTCGGTCGGGCAGTCGAAGAAGTGCTATACCCCGCGATGGAGGATTTCGCTCTCGACATTGTGATCGGGAAAGGTCCCTCGGCGCGTTCGATCCGACTCAAGTTGCCGCACTTTACAGTAGTAGGCGCCACCACGCGCCTGGCGCTTGTGACCGCGCCGCTCCGTGCCCGCTTTGGTGCCGTCTATCGTCTGGACTATTACGACCTGGCAGCCATGCGAGCTGTCGTTGAGAGGGCCGCGAAATTGCTGCAGGTTCAAGTGGATGGTGCCGGCGTGGAAGAGATCGGCCGGCGCGCGCGGGGCACCCCACGCGTGGCCCTGCGTCTGCTGCGCCGGGTTCGGGACTATGCTCAAGTCCGCGCCGATGGTATCGTTACTTCACTGGTGGCAAAGGAAGCCCTCGACCTGCTCCAGGTCGATCCGCTCGGGCTGGACGATGTTGATCGCCGGGTCTTGAAGACCATTATCGAAAAATATGGCGGCGGGCCGGTGGGTCTGAATACCATCGCGGCCTCGATCAGTGAGGAACAGGATACCATCATGGACGTAGTGGAGCCTTATCTGCTGCAATTGGGTTTCCTGGATCGAACGCCCCAGGGCCGCGTCGCAACCAAGTCTGCCTACGAGCATTTGGGATTGCGCTATACGGAGGCAGGACAAGCCCGGCTTCTGTGACGTGGCAGCGTTTGAACGTTCAAACGCGCGAACGACAGGAATATGGAAAACGTCGGTCGTTACCTGGTCATCGCAGGATTGATATTGATTCTTGTTGGCGGCGGGTTCTACCTGGCCTCCAAATTGGGATTGCCGCTCGGGCGCCTGCCGGGGGATATTCGCATAGAGGGCAACAACGGATCGTTCTATTTCCCGATAGTGACATCCATCATTCTATCGCTGGTGCTGACGATTATCTTGAACGTCATCTTCCGGCTCTTTCATAAATAGAAAATGGCGATGCTCACCACGATCCTGGGATACTTTGTCATCCTGCAATTCTTTGCTCTCGATAGCAGCCGGCGGAGTGGAGAAGCCAGGAGTCTCGAGCCGGGACAATTTGATCGTCGCAGCACGATGTACGTCGGGATGGCCTACCTTATGTGCATACTGGCCTTGCTCCTTTCATGGCTGTTGAACGCGCTGGGGCTTGGCAAATTCTCCGCGTGGGCCGGCTGGCTAGGACTGGCTCTGGCGGTGTGTGGTCTACTGCTGCGCTGGTGGGCAAATCGGACGTTGGGTGCGTTCTACACACGGACACTAAAGGTGGTGGAGAGGCAGATCATCGTTCATGACGGACCGTATCGCCTCATCCGGCATCCGGGCTACCTTGGTTCGATGCTCATGTGGATCGGCGCGGCCATTGCGACAGTGAATTGGATCGTCGTGTTTATTGTGGTGATTGTGATGCTGGGCGCCTATGTGTATCGAATTCAAAGCGAAGAGAAGATGCTGTTGGCGACGATCCCTGAATACGGGGAATATGGTTCGCATACGTGGAAATTGATCCCGTTTCTATATTAGTCTTTCGACTTGCATACCTCTGACTTCGACTATCAGCTTCCAGAGTCCTTCATTGCGCAAAGGCCGGTCGAACCGCGGGATTCGTCGCGCTTGCTGGTTTTACACCGTAACACGGGTCGAATCCAGCATCGCATTTTCCGCGAGATCGGGGATTACCTTCGACCGGGCGATCTGCTGGTCCTGAACCGGACGCGCGTTATCCCGGCGAGGATTTATGCGCGCAAGGCCACCGGCGGGCGCGTCGAATTGCTGCTTCTGCGTCGCCGAGATGAGCTGACTTGGGAAGTGCTGGTCGGGGGCAAGGGGTTGTCGGTTGGGAAAAACCTTCAGGTCGAAGATGGCCCGAAAGCGCAGATTGTCAGTGCGTTGAATGGATCTGAACGGCTCATTCAATTTAGTGAACCGATTGAGCTGTTTTTTCAGAAGGTCGGGAATGTTCCCCTGCCGCCGTATATTCATGAAAAGCTGGCTGACCCGGAAAGATATCAAACTGTGTATGGGCGCGAGCCGGGCTCTGCGGCTGCACCGACCGCGGGCCTGCACTTCACGGCCAGCCTGCTGGAGCAGTTGAAAGGTAAGAGCGTGGAGCTTGCCTATGTGACGCTCCACGTTGGGTTGGACACGTTCGCCCCGGTCACCGAGGACGATCCGGAACAGCACAAAATACACACTGAATGGTGCGAGCTCTCTCAGGAGACCGCCGATTCAATCAACAGGGTGCGGGCTGCCGGGGGAAGAATCATCGCGGTCGGGACCACCGGTGTGCGCACCCTGGAAACGGCGGGCCGGGATTTGAAATTCGACGATTCGAAACGCGACAGCGCACGAACCTCCAAAAACGAATATAGAGTTTCTGCATTCTCCGGCCCCACATCTCTATTTATCCTCCCGGGCTACAGATTCGAAGTGGTGGATGCGATGATCACCAACTTCCACCTGCCCAGGTCCACCCTCTTGATGCTGGTCAGCGCGTTCGCCGGGCGTGAACAGATTTTGGGGACTTACGAGACCGCAAAACGCGAGGGCTACCGGTTCTATTCTTTTGGCGATGCGATGTTGATCCTGTAGATACGAGCCGCCTGGCGGTGTCGGACGGTGCGTGGTCGGAGACCTCGCGCATGGCCCGGTCTGTCTCGTCATTCAAGATTTTCTGGCCCAGTTGCTCTCCATATTGTTCCATGAGCCTAATCCTGGATGCGTCGTCAAGGGGAATCGCAGTATCGAGTTCGACCTGGAAGCGGCGGAAATCCAACTTCCTGAACAGCTTCTTGACCAGGTCCACTTGTTGATCTGCAGCGGAATGCGAGAAGGCGTCAATCAAAGGGCTGATGTACTGAATCGGCAGGAAGTGATCCACAGCTCCCTGTTTGATCTGGCCGGGCGAGCGCCCGGTACCGATGCTGATAAGAGTGGTCTCTTCCGGCCTCCACGGCAGGCCAAACTCGATTTCATAGGCAGCCAGGTAGCATGGGTTGTTATATGAGCCGATGCCGCCGTCGATGAAGCGGCCTTCAACCGACGGGAAATACGTGGGCGCGGCGGCGGAGGCCAGCACAGCCCGGACAATGGGCCAGTGCTCGTATTTTGATTTGTATGATTTGATAAAACGCGTCCGGTTCTCCAGGATGTCGAAAGTGGTGATCACCAGGTCCGTGGGCGGGTTCTCTTTCCACAGATCGCCAACCGTCTTGTCGCCGAAGTAGGTTTGCAGCGCGTTTTCGAGGGGAGCACGGAGGTAGCGATGATTATAGAAGATCCAGAAGGCTGTGCGAAAATTCTTCGTGAAAATCTCGCGTCCCAGCCGGAGGTACATCTGATAAAGATGCTCGGCCGTCAGGCCGCAGGCCAGGCCCGCGGCGACGATTGAGCCCGTGGATGTGCCGGCCGTCAGACGAATCACATCGTGGAGTGGCCGGCCGAGTTCCTTTTCCAGCATGCTCAGGGCTTTGGTCACGATCAGGCCGCGGATTCCGCCGCCGTCAATCGCAATAGCCACGTTCTTGCGGAAGCGTTTCATAGTCCTGGCCTCATTCGTTACCGGGTTATAAGTCCGACAGGGCTACAGATGGTAGGTAAGTGTGCGGACCCGCGCCGTCTTCCAGACAGTACGCCCGAACGCCCCGGCGCCGCGTAGTCTGGTAACGGGAACGCAAGGCAGCCGCCCAGATTATACCGAACGGGGCGAAACTGCGCTGCAACGAGAATGAGTGTTCTGGGTATTTTTACTTGATCTTCCGGCGCGCTTTGACGGGTTTGATTTTGATCACGCTATCCAGTTCATCTTTCAGGATCATATTGCCCAATTGCCTGCCGTACTCCAGCAGCTCAGGTATGTAGGTGGGGTCGTCCATTTGGATGTCTTGTTTGAGATCTACCTGGAACCGGCGGAAGTCGAGTTGCTTGAAGAACGACTGAACGAGCACAACCTGTTGGTCACTGGCCGATGTGAGAAACGCATCTAAAATAGGTTCAAGCCAATCCCATTCAAAAAGGCGCCCCGGCTGCCCCGGCTTGAGGAGGTCCGGGATGCGGCCCGTGCCCAGGCTGATCAGCGTGGTTTCCTCCGGCTTCCAGCCTAGGCAGAAGCTGAGTTCATAGGCGGCCAGGTAACACGGGTTGGCATAGGAACCAACGCCCCCGTCTGCATACTTGCCCTCCACTAGCGGGAAATAGGTCGGCACGCAACTGGAGGCGAGCACTGCCTTGACGACCGGCCAGTCCTGGTATTGGAGCTTCCAGGGCTTGATGAAGAGAGTCTTATTGGTCAATACGTCGAAACTGGTGATTACAACGTCCCGCAGCAGCATGTTCGCCCAAAAATCCTTCATCTTCATGTCGCCCAACTGGTCATGCAGGGCAGCCTTGAGAGGTTCCTGCGGATAGCGATAACGGGTCAACGGAAAGAGGAGAGTGCGCAGGCTCTTGCGGAAAACGGTTTCTCCCAGAGTCAGGTAGAGTTCGTGGATTTTCGAAGCGGTCATTCCGGAAGCCAGACTCGCGGAGATGATCGAACCGGTTGAGGTGCCCGCGTATAGGCGGGCAATTTCGTGGATTGGCCGGCCGAGATGCTCCTCCAGCATGGAGAGGGCCTTGGTGACGATGACGCCTCGGATTCCCCCACCGTCTATGGCGAGCGCAAGGTTTTTGCGAAATGGTTTCATAGGATTCTCCTCAGACAGGCGCAGTGTAACGCAAATCCATGAAGATTCAAAGTAGAATTAACTGGATAGTATGATATTCGCAAAAATGCCCAAATAAGTTCCTGCTCCGTATTTCAGTGGAAGAAAGCTTTGTACTCCAGCTTAGCATCTGCTCATGCCGCGCTTGGAAAGCGCCGGAAAACAGGGGAGTGAGCAGACATTGCGCAGATGTCATGGATCACGGCCGAGGCCCATATGGGTTTTGATTCCCTCAACCTGGAAATCCTTGCTTGCCGAAAATGCCCGCGTCTCGTTGCCTGGCGCGAAGAGGTTGCGCGCAATAAGCGCAAGGCCTATCAGGATTGGGACTACTGGGGCAAGCCTGTCCCAGGATTCGGTGACCGCCGGGCGCGCGTGCTCGCCGTGGGTCTGGCGCCTGGGGCGCATGGGTCGAACCGGACCGGCCGGCAATTCACCGGCGATGCTTCTGGACGTTTCCTTTATCCCGCCCTTTATCGCGCGGGATTTGCAAGTCAACCCAATGCCTCTGCACGGGATGACGGCCTGACCCTTCATGATATTTACATAACCGCGGCGGCTCGCTGCGCCCCGCCCGGCAATAAGCCGGCGGGCGAGGAGCTGGATAATTGCCAACCGTACCTCGAACGGGAGATTCAACTGCTCAAACCGAAAGTAATTGTATGCCTGGGTCATGTGGCATTCGAGCGCGTGTCAAAGATCCTCGCCCGTGGAACGCTCCCGGTTCGAGGTTCAGCCTCAAGGATGGAATTTTCACATGGTGCTGCCTATGAACTGCCCGCTACGTCGTCTATGTCGTCTTCCTGGTTGCTCTGCTCATACCATCCCAGTCAGCAAAACACGCTGACAGGCAAACTGACTGTGGAGATGTTCGATCAAATCTGGGCCAGGGCCCAGGAATTGATCGGGATCGCGCAATAGAAGGCCGGTCGCGGGCCGCATGTCAACCTCCCTGATGGGCGGGGCGTAATCCGATATGCGTTTTATGGCTCTTCGACGTCGCCATTCCCTCACGCAATCGCCGGCTGGACGTAATAGACCTGCTTAAGGGTGCATCCAACGTGGTATTGATCGGTGGCAGTTGGAAATCATTTCGTGGGAATCCATTCCACAGGGCGCACGGCGCAGAATTCTGCTCAATAAATAGGAACACTGGAAACTGATATGACACTTGGACAAATTGCATTTCTCGGCTCTGGAGAAACGTCTCGGGCAGGGGGGCAGATCTTTGAGACATTGGCGCGGGCACTGCCTCAGCCGTTGCGGATCGCGGTCCTCGAAACACCCGCAGGGTTTGAGCTCAACTCACATCAAGTCGCGGGCCGCGTGGCCGATTTCATGAAGAACCGGCTGCAGAACTACACTCCAAGGATCGACGTGATCCCGGCGCGCAAACGCGGTACCGCGCTCAGCCCTGATGAACCGTCCATTCTTAAATCCCTTTTGTATGCAAACCTGATCTTTATGGGGCCGGGCAGCCCAACGTATGCGATTCGCCAGTTGAAGGGAAGCCTGGCCTGGGACTTGATCCGTGTACGCCATCGCATGGGCGCCACGCTGGCCTTTGCTTCATCGGCTACCATCGCAGTGGGAGCCTGGGGCCTGCCCGTGTACGAAGTCTATAAAGTGGGGGAGGATATCCATAGCCTTCCGGGGCTGAACTTGTTTGGCGATTTTGGATTGCACGTATCCTTCATACCGCATTGGAATAATGCCGAGGGCGGTGATGACGTGGATACCAGCCGTTGTTTCATGGGCCGCGAACGCTTCGACATTTGGTGCAACAGCCTGCCGGCGGAAAACACCACGGTGGGCTTGGATGAACATACCGGGCTGATCGTGGACTTTGAGTCCGGGGATTGCGAAGTCAGCGGCGTCAGTTCGGTGTCGCTCGTCCGCGATTGTGAGGCAAAGATGTACGCCGCCGGAGCGAAATTTGCATTGAGCGCGCTGGGCGCGCTCAACGTGCCTGAGCCTGCCGCGCTGGGCATCCCCGACAAGGTTTGGGAGATGGCAAAAGACGCTCCGCCGATGGATGACGACAAGCCTTCTGCCGAGGTGCTGGCACTGGCAGATCAGAGACAGCAAGCGCGTGCGGCAAAGCAATGGGCCGAATCAGATCGTATTCGCGACCGGATCACGGCGCTTGGTTGGACAGTGCAGGACACGAAAGAGGGACAGAAACTGGTGAGGGGATAGAATTCGGTTGCTGAGGTACAATACGCGCACCGAGGTTTTTGTGCGTGCCGTAGACATCATTATCAAGAAACGGGACAAAGGGGAACTCACACAAGAAGAACTCAACTTCTTTGTGCAGGGTTTTGCGAAGGGCGAAATTCCCGACTATCAGGTTTCGGCGTGGGCCATGGCTGTGCTCTTGAATGGCATGACCGCGCGGGAGACTACGGATCTGACCCTGGCGATGGTGCTCTCTGGTCGCATCCTTGATTTGACCGGAGTTGTGGACATTGCCGTCGATAAACATTCCTCCGGCGGCGTCGGAGACAAGACTTCGCTGGCCGTTCTGCCTATCGTAGCGGGTTGTGGTTTGCCCGTCGGAAAAATGTCGGGGCGAGGATTGGGATTCAGCGGAGGCACGCTCGACAAGCTGGAGTCTATTCCGGGCTATCGGGTGGACCTGAATACTGACGAGTTCAAAAAGCAACTCAGGGAAAAGGGAATCGTTCTGACCGGCCAATCCCTCGATCTTGCTCCGGCAGATGGCCAGCTGTATGCTTTGCGTGACGTTACGGGTACCGTGCCGTCCATTCCTCTTATCGCCTCATCCATCATGAGCAAGAAAATTGCCGGCGGAGCGCGCGCGATCGTGCTCGACGTCAAGGTTGGAAACGGTGCTTTCATGAAAACCCTCGACCAGGCGCATCAACTTGCCGATTTGATGGTGCAGATCGGAGACCTTGCGGACCGCCAGACGATTTGTCTGCTGTCCGACATGAATCAGCCGCTGGGAAATGCGGTGGGGAATGCCTTGGAAGTGAAAGAGGCCATAGACACGCTGCAGGGCAGGGGGCCAAATGACTTTCGCGAGCATTGCCTGCACGTGAGCGCGCATATGTTGGTCGTTGGACGGCGGGCCAGGGATCTGGACGAGGCGCGTACACTCGCCGAGAAAGCCATTGCAAACGGAACTGCATTCGAAAAGCTTCGGGTGCTGGTTGAGGCGCAGGCTGGAGATGTGTCCTACGTGGACAATCCGGCTAAATTGCCGAAGGCAGCGTTGGTCGAGGCGGTGCCGGCGCCCAGGAGTGGTTGGCTGGCTGAGATAAATGCTCGAGCGGTGGGCGAGGCTTCGGTTGAACTGGGCGCCGGACGCGCCAAAAAGAGCGACGCGGTGGACCATGCCGTCGGATTTATCATCCAGCACAAGGTCGGGAACCGGGTGGAAAAAGGGGAACCGCTATTCACGATCCATGCCAACGATAAGCAGAAGCAGGCACAAGCGCGCGAACGCGTCCTTGCGGCGCACGTCTTCAGCGACACGTCTGTGCCCGGGCTGCCACGGTTCTACGATTGAAATGCCGTTGAAATGGCACGAGGCTTGCGGATTCTTTAAGATTGGGGCATACTTAGACGAGAGAGTAGCATGGCCAAGGTTTCCCTGCGCATATACGACCGCGAAATTGAGGGTCTGATCGAGCACGGTCAACGGCTCGACGAAGCCATTGCCCATTGCCGCCACATCTTAAAAACCTATCCCAAACAACTTGAAACTTATCGACTGCTTGGCAAGGCCTATCTGGAGGCCAAGCGGTATAACGAAGCCGTGGAGATCTTCCAGCGCGTGCTGATGGTCGCGCCGGATGACTTCGTTGCGCACGTGGGGATGAGCATCATCGCAGACGACCAGGGCAAGCTGGACGAAGCCATCTGGCACATGGAGCGCGCCTTTGAAGTGCAGCCTTCCAATGCGGCTATCCAGGGCGAGTTGCAGCGCTTGTTTGGTCGCCGTGACGGTGTGGAGCCTCCGAAAATCCGTCTGACACGCGGCGCGCTTGCACACATGTACGTCCAGGGAGAGCTTTTTACTCAGGCTATTTCCGAGATCCGCGCGGTGTTGAGCAACGACGCAAAACGCGTCGACATGCAGGCTTTGCTGGCCACGGCCTATTTTCGCAACGGGCAAAAAGCTGAGGCCACGGATATCTGCAACGACCTGCTCACGCGCTATCCCTACTGCCTGCAGGCCAACCGTCTGATGGTGGAGATCCTTCCCGGCACGCAACAAGCCGCGGCTGTCCAGAGTTGTCGCCAGCGCGTCATCGAACTCGATCCCTACGCCGCCTTTGCCCAGGAATCTATTTTTGACACGGAAAAGGTTGCTGACAGCGCCGTTAGTCTGGAAAGGTTGGAGTACACCGGCCAATCGCCGGTGTTGGCCGCTCCACTCGGGATTGGCTTGGAAGCTGGATCTACCTTGACCGGTGGCACTTCGCATCAGCCGGGGTGGCTGCTGGGCGCTGCTCCCCCTGCCGCGGCTTCACTTGGAGCGGGCTCGGCTTCGGCCCCTGCCCCGGATCTGAAACCAGCCCCAGAAGGCAAGGACGAGCTTCCGGACTTTCTCCGGCAGGCGGGCTGGGCAGAGCCAGGCGGCGGAACTGAGCAACCGCCAATGCCGTCAAGCCAGGGCGAAGCTGAGCCGGCTGCCGTTCAAGGTGATCTTCCGGATTGGGTAAAGGCCTTGGCACCGGCAGACGAAGCTGAGTCCGCAACCCAACCGGCTGCGCCATCTTCGGAAAGCGCCTCTCAAATTGCAGACACCCCGGAATGGCTCCGGAGTCTTGCCAGTGATCAGCCCTCCACTCCGGTGCTACCCGCTGCTGAGTCGGCGCCTGACGTACCCGACTGGCTTAAGAGTCTCGGTGACCGCGAGCTGGATGAACCCTCGGCGTCAGTACCTGCCGCGCAGCCTGCTGGCGAGGCGGACTGGTTGAGCAGTCTGCGGGCAGAACAAAAGCCTGCACCCGAAGAGAGGCCGGGCGCGGTCCCTGAGTCGTCGCAGGAAGCGTCTCCGGATTGGCTAAAGGATTTCGATAACGACCTTGAAACACCGATACAGAAAACTACGGCCTCGCCCGCCCAGCCGATGCCTGAACCGACTACGGTGGAACCTCCGGCCGGAAGCGCACCTGCACCGCCGGCGAATCTCGGCGCGCTGGGCACCACCGCTCAGGAGCAGGATGATGCGATGGCGTGGTTGGAAGGTTTGGCCGCGAAACATGGGGCAAAACCTGAAGAGTTAGTGACCAATCCGGATGAGCGTAGCGACGTCGCACCTCAGTGGGTTGACAAGGCGAAGGAGATCGGCGAACAGGCGCCGGAAACTGGTTTGCCTCCTGTATCATCCGACGACGCTACCGGCATGTGGCTTCGCAATCTTGAACCCGATCAAGCCGCGGGGCCCGCTCCAAAGCATGAAATTCCAGGTGCGTTCGACTTGCGCAGCAGCCTTTCAGACAAAAATGACTTTGCCGTGATGGACAACGGAAATGAAAATGAAGAGACACCCATCATGGACGAGGGAGCCACGCCCGATTGGCTGGCGGGTGTCGGTCAATCGCCCGCGCAGAAATCCCGGATGGAAGATGTTCCGGACTGGTTGCAGGCTGCCTCGTCTGAGCCGGCCAAGTCGGAAGCGAGCATTCCGCCGGAGCCTTCGCCAGCTTCGGCATCCGCCGTCGATCTCCCTGACTGGCTGGCGGGCCTCGATAAAGAAGAGCAAGCGACCTCATCACATGCCGGCTCCTCGGATGACCTGCCGCCGTGGCTCCACGCCGGAGTGGAGCCTGAGCCCCAAGTTACCGAACGGACGAGTTCGGCCGATTGGCAGCCGGTTGAGTCAAAGCCCACAGTGCAGCCGGAACCTCAGGTTTCGGACAAGAAGATGCAAGGTCAGGAAGGCATTCCGGCGGGCGAATCCATTTCGCAGCCAGCCGAAGTACCTGCGGAGGCTTCTGCTAGTACACCGGTTGCACCGAGAGCTGAACGGAAGGCGCCAGTTGTTGTACGCCCGCGGCCGGCAGTTGCTCCAGTAGCCACCAAGGTGTCCGCCGCTGCATCTCTCGGCGGCGCCCAGTCTGAATTGGGACGCGGAAATATCGCTGCGGCCCTCGACCTATACGGCAAGCTGATCCGCAAGGGTAAGTCGCTCGAGGAAATTATTCGAGATTTGCGGGATGCGCTTTATCGTTATCCCGTGGAGGTGCCCATCTGGCAGGCGCTCGGCGACGCGTATATGCGTGCCAACCGCTTGCAGGAAGCGTTGGACGCCTATACCAAGGCAGAAGAACTGCTTCGATGAACAGCCAGGGGCGACCCAGTCGGGTCGCCCTTATTGTGTTACGGATACCCGATGGCGCTCCTGCCGTCGGATTTCTAAATAACAATATCGCATGGAGGAAATCTGTGGAACGAACCCTTGTATTGGTCAAGCCGGATGGCGTCGAGCGGGGATTGATTGGAGAGGTTGTTGCGCGCCTCGAGCGCCGCGGGCTGAGGCTGGTTGCCGCGAAATTTATGCAGGTCAGCAAGGCTTTGGCTGAGACGCATTACGCCATCCACAAAGGCAAACCGTTTTATGATGGCTTGATCTCCTATATCACGTCTGCGCCCGTGATGGCCATGGTATGGGAAGGACCCAACGCGGTCGCCGCCGTACGGCAGACGATGGGGGCTACGCGTCCGACCGAGGCCGCGCCGGGCACGCTGCGGCACGATTTTGCACTGGAAGTGGGCCGCAACCTGACCCACGCCTCCGACGAGCCGGCCAACGGCGAGAAGGAAGTGGCCCTTTGGTTCAAGCAGGACGAGCTGGTGGACTGGAAGCGCGAAGTGGATAAGTGGGTCTTTGAGGATAGGTAGCTGAGCACAGTGAATAGAGAGCAGAGAAAAGAAAAAGACGTCCTGCCGAGAAGTTTGGCTGCAGGATTTTGATTTTTGAGCCTAATGCCGGTTTTCTCAAGGTTGCCAGTGCAGACCTCGGAAGTCTCTAAGATCCCCGAAGTCTTGCGTCTTACCGAAACAGCGAAACCAAATACCCTGAGATTGCCCCGCCTGCGATCAACCAGGTCGAGTTGATTTTGAACCGCAGCAATAGCCCGAGCACGGCAAGTGCAATCAGAATGGTGGGCAAATCTGTGAGCGATCCCTGGCCCAGTTGAAAAGTCACGGCGGCCATCAAACTCAGAGAAGCGATATTGACCCCGTCGAGGAACCCGCTGATCCAGGCTGAATTCCGGATTTTGGGAATTAACGGATTCGAAATGGCCACGAATATAAACGATGGCAAAAAGATGCCCAGGGTTGCCAGGAGGGCCCCGGGCACGCCGCCCAGGAGATAGCCAATAAACGTGGCTGAGGTAAAGAGAGGCCCTGGCGTGATCTGGCCGACGGCAATCGCGTCAAGCAACTGCGCATCGGTCAGCCAGCCGAGCCTTACGACGAAATCCGCGCGCAGGAAAGCCAGCAGCACATATCCGCTTCCGTAAAGAATCGACCCGATCTTTAGAAAAGTGAGGAACAAGACCGGCAGGCTGAAGGGAACGGAGAACAGGTTGGCAATCACCGGATTAGAAAATTCGACAATGTGGGATTGCCAATTGGTCACCTGACTCAGCTTACTTTCCAGCGTTGCAAAGATGTTTGAGAGGCTGGGTTGCCTGGTCTGTTCATTTTGTGTAGCGAGCACACTGCCTGTCCGTCCCCCGATTGCAACCAGAACGCGCTTGATGTCTTGCGCACCCAGTCGCCGCATGTTGGCAACCAGCATGACGGCCAGGCCGCCTCCGAACAGCAAGGCGATCTCGTTGATGTGGAGAAAGAAATACACTAACAGGATCAGGAGGCCGGAAACAGCCAGCAGCCAATTCCGGGTTGCTCTTCTTCCGAGATTCCAGATTGCCTGGAGGATGATCGCGATCACAACCGGTTTTATGCCGTAGAGCAGCCATTGCGCCTGCGGCAGGGCGCCGAACTTCACGTACGCCCAGGCCAGGAAAAGGACGATCAACGTTGCCGGTGCAACGAAGCAAACTCCCGCTGTAAACAGTCCCGGCCAGCCCGCCTGGAGAAATCCCACATGGATGGCCATCTCGGTGGAGTTGGGGCCGGGAATCAAGTTGGTGGCGCCCAGAAGATCCAGAAATCTTTGATCATCCAGCCATTTGCGCCGCTTTACGATCTCATCGTGCATTATGCCAATGTGAGCGGCGGGACCGCCGAAAGCCGTAAAGCCCAGCTTCAGGAACAAGGCGGCCACCTCCCTCAGCCGTTCCATTATTGCACCCTCAGCAGCACCTTTCCATCCTGCCACAGCTCTTCGAGGTCATAGTAGTCTCGCTGGTCGGGCGAGAAGAGGTGGACGACCACGTCACCATAGTCCACAACCATCCAGCCTTCGCGGGCCTCCCCTTGCTTCTTGCCTTTCTTGTGATGCTTCTTACTGACGGTCTCCATGGTCGCATCTGCCAGGGCGTTGAGCATACGGTCACTGGTGCCCGTGCATAGCACGAAATAATCGGTAAATGAAGCGACCTCCTTGATGTCGAGCAGCAGTATATCCTCCCCCTTCCGCTCTTCCAGGGAGCCGACAATTGTGTGAGCAAGTTCAAGCGCGTTCAGAAATCACCTCACCGGGAAACGTCATTGCGGGGGCCTTCTTTGGCCACACCGGTCGGTCTTTCGGGAAGGTCACTGCAAGACAATTTGGATAGAACGTATGCGCCTCTTGACGGAGCTTTTTGCGGAGTAGAGGACGACGTGCCATCGCACAACACGGCGCCGCGTGCCTGGCGAAGAATAGGCGCGCACTCGCGGAAGAGATTATTGCGCCTTCCCCAATGCTGCCGAGAAAAGTTTGGTGTACACGGAGCCGGTGGGCTGCAGGTCGCTTTTGAACAAATGGATGGCATCGACGTGGGCGTTGCCCAGTTGACCGACCTGAATCTCTTCCAACGCGGTGCGAATCCTTTGGATGTCAGCTGCCGACATGTTTTGACGCACGCGTCCAATCGTGAGATGTGGCGAATAGCCCCGTTCCTCGGCCGGATAACCCAAACGCGCAGCAGCCAACTCAATCGCACGCTGCAAAGAGAGAAGCACGGCCGGGCCCTTTAGCCCGATCCATAGCACGCGCGGCCGCCGCGGGGTTGGATACGAGCCAATGCCCTCGACGCTGACATCGAAAGCAGGAAACTGCGCAGCTTCCGTTACCAGCATATGTTTGATTAAGTCTAAATTTGCGGGGGATACGTCGCCAAGGAATTTTAGCGTCAGATGCACGTTGTTTGCTGGAACCCAACGAATCAGATCATCGCCGAGCGTTCTTCGGAGGCCTGAAGTGGCTTTCTGAATTGCATCTTGGAGGGGGGAGGGCAGTTCGGACGCCAGAAATGCGCGCAGTAAACCCATAGCCGCCTAGGCGCCCTGCGTTAGGCCGTCCACTGCTTTCTTCAGTTCCATATAACCAACCGGTTTTGTGAGATAGATCGAAGCGCCAGCCTCCAAACCCGCACGAATATCCGAGGGTGTGGCCCTGGCTGAAACAATGACTACCGGTATTGAGGCGAGTTCGGGCTCGCTGCGAATATAGCGCAGCACCTCCAGGCCGGATACGTCCGGCATCATCACGTCCAGGATAATGACATCCGGTTTTTCCTGTGCAATCAGGGTCATGGCCGGAGTGCTCGTATACGTCTTGATGACTCGCAAACCGTTCAAGCGCATCATCTCCGCAAATAGTTCGGCGGCATCCGGTTCATCTTCGATGATCATGACTGTTTTCTGCGTGGGCGGCATGCAATTGACCCTCGGAACTAAAATAGCACAAGATAAGCGAAATGACAAGGGCGTCGTAAGGAATCCGGCATTCCGGCTGTCTGTCCCATGCACGCAACTTAGTTGGAGAAATTATGGATGAATTGGAAGCATTTCGAGCCGAGAAGGACGATTTTTTCGGGCATGATCCCCAAAGCCCGCTGACTGCGGAGCAGAAACGCGCCTTTGCCGGGCTGAATTACTTCCCGGAAAACCCCGACCTGCGGCTGGAGATCAAACCCGAGCAACTGCCGGCTAAAGACCGAATCGAGATGCAGACCTCCACCGGCGATGTGCAAGTCTACTTTCGGCATAGCCGGATCCATTTCAGCGTGGAGGGCCAGGAGGCAGAGCTGACGATATATGAGGGGCCAGGCGGGTTCTTCCTGCCGTTTGTGGACTCACTGGCCGGGACGGATACCTACCCCGCCGGCCGGTATCTGGAACCCGAGCCTTTGCCTGGAGGGCGTTTTCTGATTGATTTCAACCTGGCCTATAATCCGTATTGTGCTTACAACGACCACTGGTCCTGCCCCCTGACACCGTTCGAGAATCGCTTAAAAGTACCCATTCGGGCCGGTGAGAAATTGTTCGATAAAGAACATTAAATGAAACATGACTCACCCTGAATCTCATATTTGCCATAGCCTAATTCAGGAAGTCGCCGAAAAAATGGACAGGGCGGGGTGATCCACTCCCCGCCCTGTCCATTTTTTCGGTGTTCTTCGCCAATTCCAGCCGATCTTCGGCTGGAATTGGCGCTATCGCGCTTTTCAGATCCGCGATAGATTAAGTTTTGGGTTAATCATGTTTCATTACTTTTTCGACGATTCTTCCAGCACGCTGAGTAGTGCCTCGTATTCTTCACAGCAATCCGGGCACAAGTCCAGATGTTCCCGGAGCAGCGGCATGAGGCGGGCGGCGTCCTGTCCTTCCACTTCCTTCTCGACGTATTCGTCCAGCTCTGCAAATACCTGACTGCACGGCATATCCTCCTCGCGTACTTGTTCGAGTACCTTCAAAAAGCCCTGGACCACGTCATCGGGAAGCTCGTGATGATCCCGCCTGAAGTGCCCCGCGATATGCTGGAATAAGTCCTTCATGTCCATGCGAAACCTTTGACGTTAGGCCTTCCGCCAATCTTACGACTTTTGTCGGGCGTTGCCCCGGACAGGCAACGGACGCCCGAGCGCGAGAAACAAGACACATCCAAATCCGACACCTTTTGGATGATTTGCCGCCTCACTTTTGCTCGAACGCTGCCAGCACCTCCTGCGGACTTAACCCCTCGGCGGTGAGACGCCGTTTGAGCCGAAGGCGCGCATCGTGTAACAATTTATAGAGTGCATTGCGGTTTGTTTTTAACCGTTTCGCCGCTTCCTCGAGCGGGACATCCTGAATTCCCAACAGAATGAGCGCCTCGCGCTGCTTGGGTGTCAACTCCTGTTCGAGAATTCGGCGGACGCGGGCGTCCATGTCGCTGCGCTCGGCGATGGCCTCCGGGCCCGGAGAGCGGTCCGCCATCAGGCGCGCCGGGGCCGGAGATTCCTCGTTATCAACCAGCTCGTCCAGCGAAGCATCCTGCCACCGCTTTCGGCGCAGTTCGGTCAAGGCAATACGGACAGCTATCTTGTGCACCCAGGTAGTAAACAAGCTGCGACCCTCGAAAGTGCCCAATTGGTCCAGAACACGCAGCAGCGTCTCCTGCGTCACTTCCTCCACGAGGGGCGTGAAAAGTGGGTCATCGGGTGAAAGCCACCGCGAGAGGGCATAAGGTAGTCCGTGCTGGACCACCTCACGCAAATCGCTCAATGCGGATTCGCGCCTTAAGCCTTCCGCGCGCAGATCGGCAAGCCAGGTTTCGTTCGAACGTGTTGCCATGAGTTGCGAAATTATACTGCCTCTTTCATTGTGACCATCGGGACTGGAGCCGTAAGATTCTGCATAAAGATGTCGTCTCAATTTATGGAGCGATGGGTGTTCGCTCCCTTCTCCTCCTGAGACAAGGGACGCCGTCCGAAAGGACGGCGTCCCTACTTTAATCAACACTAAGGATGACCACTGCAGGTGCTAGGTTTTACTTTTCACCGTTCGGAGAACATCCAGAAAAAGAACACGGCCGGAGGTATTTTCCCGACCGTGTTCTTTTTCTGGTCTTTTCTTTTTTCCTGCTAACTGCGTGCTTCCAGTATCCGGGACAACTTGGCAGGCAATCGTCCGTGCACTGGACAACTACTCTGTGAACAAATCGTACTCACATCGCGCAGCACTCAAACCTCGACGACGCTTGGTGAAAACGCAGCCCCCACATTTTCTATGTGAGGGGCTGTTTAATGGGTTTTTGCCAGTATTCTATGGGCGATGGGGGACTCGAACCCTCGGCCTCCACTGTGTGATAGTGGCGCTCTAACCAACTGAGCTAATCGCCCGGAGTGAGCAGGATTATAGCCGAGATAATTTCTCTTCGCAAGTCTTGCAACTTTTCGTGACATGGGTTTCTCAAAGTCGTTGGCCGAAGCCCGCAAAACCATCATTTTTTCGCAAACGCCCCGCCCTATTCATGGGGCGGGGCTGGGAGTGGGGTTGAAAGAAACTGCACTTTGAGAAGGCCATGCTTTTCGTGAGACACATCACTACCAGGTTTGCAGGTTACGGCGGCGGCAGCACGTTCCATGGGTCAATTACCGCGCTGGCTGTACGTACCTCAAAATGCAAATGCGGACCCGATGCATGGCCGGTCGCGCCCGCGGCCCCGATGACCTCACCTTGAGTCACATTTTGTCCGCAGCTCACGAAAAGCTGGCTCAAGTGTGCATACAGAGTTTGGAAACCCGTGCCGTGGTCGATCATGATCATGTTGCCATATCCATAGCTATTCGAGCCTGCATATACCACCACACCGCCGTCTGCGGCATAGATATTGTCCCCTAGGTTGGCGGCCAGGTCAATCGCCAGGTGGTTCGTCTTGACAGAATAATCGTAGCCTGAGAGATAATGCCTGTCCGTGGGATACACAAATGTCCCTGTGCCTACTGCGCCGCCTGAGATGGGCGGACAAGCGCCCGAGCCCGCCACCTGAGCGCTGGCCGGGTTGCTCCGGGTAATCCCCAATGGCAGCTGGCCGGGTGTGTGATATTGATACGCGCCGCCGGGAATAACGAGAAAAGTACCGGTCTTTATATTTGCATTTTGAGGATCTCCGACAGTCGCCGGGTCCAGATGGTTGGGGGGATAATTGATAATGTCTTCCGGTTTCACCTTAAAGTATGCCGCCCATTGTCCGAAGGGGATACCTCCCAGCCATTGCCAATAGACGCCGTCTATGGGAAGAATCTTCAGGGTTTGTCCAGGCTTGAGGCTCTCCGGGTCGTCCTGCAGGACGGCGTAGTTGGCGGCAAAGATCGTCTGCGGCTGAAGGCCGTACTTGTCTGCAATGCCCGAAACCGTATCGCCCGCCACAACCGTGTAATTGGTAATATCCTCTCGCGAACGAGCGGGGACATTGGTATGAATATCCGCCTGGCGCACGATCCCAAAGGAAGATAAGTCCAGAGGGATGTTGCGGGTTAGCGACGGCGCGGCTATCTGCGTGGCTCCTTCAGCGGCCTGTGCATTGGCCTGGGTTTTCGCCCCGGGCTGGCGGAGGTATATCTGCGCCAGCCAGACGACAATAACGATGGCGATGATGGAGAAGACATTTGTGGCAGCCTGCAACAGGAATTCCCCCAGCCCCATCTGGAGCAGACTTTGGGTCCAGCGAGAGAGGCGTCCTTGTTTTTCATTTGAAGCGGGTGCGTGTTGCGGCTCGTCCTCGTCCCCCCGACGCGCACCTGGCTCATCTTTTGACTTGTTTTGCATTGCGGCTCCGGCGGCGGATAATATCACGCAGAGAATCGAGCGTCAAGCGCACTCGCAGTCGCAATGCTGACGTTAAGATTGCGATTGTCGCCCGGGGGCAGCGACGCAGCGAAGCCATGCACGATCTTGACGATTTTTCGGGCCTTTGGCTTTACTTCTCTGGCAGTAGGCATTCAGGCCGATCATTTGCAGGGCTGTTCACCAGGGTAGAGACTGGATAAGCCTCCATGGATTCGGCGGGCAGTGCCTTTATCAGATGCTTCAGGCTGTCCGCTGTTCGGGGCGCTGCGTCGAGCCATTCTGAGTAATCACCCGGTTGCAGGATGACCGGCATGCGGTTGTGAATGGATGCCATTAATTCGTTCGGCGTTGTGGTGACGATGGTGCATGTTCTGACAGCCCCGCCATCGGCTGCCGGCCATTCGTCCCACAACCCGGCGAACGCAAAAGGTTTCCCGGTCTTCATATGAATGAAATGCGGCGCCTTGGTTTTCGTCCCCGGCAAAGTCTTCCATTCGTAAAAGCCATCGGCCAGGATCAGGCAGCGTTTGTACTTGTATGCGCCGCGGAAGGCTGGCTTCTCTCCCAAAGTCTCGCCTCGGGCGTTGATCAATCGACCCCCGATGGCGGGGTCCTTCGCCCACGAAGGGATCAGTCCCCACATAAAGAAATCTGCGGCGTTCCGCCCGTCGTTCGGAATCGCCAGCACCGCCTGCGTGGGGGCGATGTTAAAGCGCGGCGCGAATTTTCCGGGGAAAGCCGCGCCTTCGAACTCGTCCTTGAATTTCGCTGGATCAACTGTTAAAGTAAACCTTCCGCACATGATATATCCTTGGGGTGGAAGCATGCCGGCCCACTTCTCAGTGAGGCCTTTCAGAGCTCGCCGCGCTTCTGCCTTTCAATTTCCTGTAATCACCGTCACGGCTGGTCACGCCGATTGCATCAAGATGCTCCAGCAAGGCCTGCGCATACTTGCGGCTGGTGCGGAAAAGATCGCGCACTTCGGCCAGCGTGATTTGGCCGTCCTGCTCCAGGGTCGCCCGCACCTTTTCGACCATTAAATCATAATCCTCTTTTCGAAAAACGATTTCTCCCGAAACCGCCTCCAATTTGCCCAATTCGACGAGGGCGCCGACGATCTCCCCGCCGAATTCATCCTGACATTCTTTGAGCGTCGGCGGACCGTAGGGATTTTGCTCGAAGCGTTTCATCATGGCCCGGATTTTGGCCTGCTGCTCGGTGTCGAATCGGATTTCGTGCCCAGCCTTTGCGATGGCGTTGCCGGACTCAACAAGCACTTTTTCGGAAGCCAACTTGCCAACCACGGCGTTGAAAAGGCGGGGTGGCAGGTTCAGACGACTTTTGAACTCCTCGCGTGGCATTCCCTGCCGGAGCGGATATTTATCGTGATAGCTGCTGATTGTCCGGTTGGCCTTCTCAAGTAGTTCATTCCAGTGCGGCAAAGCGATCACGAGCGTGTCACTCGATGGGAGAACTGCGCCATCTTCCAACGCGACCAGGCGGCCGGCGGCCACCAGATCCAGCAATGCGTGCGCCGCGGGCTCGGATTCCAGGTGCGAACGTGCAACCATGTCTTTCGCAGGTGAGGCATTGAGGGCGCAGGCAGCCTCGAACAGGACGTCTGCGGGTGAGCCTTTGGCCAGCGTCGCCAGGGACTCGAGCACATTTTCGTCGAAGCGCTTGTGCCGGGATTTCGGCTGCGCATCTACTATTGTCCCGCCGCCGAGTGTTTCGCCGGGAGATGGCCGGCGCAGTATATACCTGTCGCCGCGCACGGCGACAAGCGGATTTCCCAATTCGAGCTGGATCCAGCCCTCCTGACCGGGGACCAGTTCATCCACGCCCAAGAGCCGGAGCATCGCCATCGTTTCGGCGGTCCCTAGAAAGACTTTCACTTCGGTGTTATGCCTCAGCCCTGAGGAGGCGTCCTTCAGCAAACGGAAGCGTGCATCGAGCCGGCGCGTAACCTGATACTGGCCGGGGTGCGTCAAAACCCCGCCGCGCTGAATTTGTTCCGTGGCGATACCGGAAACATTCACGGCCGTCCGCGAGCCGGGCACGGCCGTTTCTTCCTTCTTTTTATGCGTTTGTAGACCGCGCACCCGGCCGGCCAGGCCTGCAGGCAGGATCTCAACCTCATCGCCAACAGAAATCCGTCCCTCGCTTAGAGTTCCGGTCACGACGGCGCCGAATCCACTCATGGTAAAGACCCGGTCAATGGGCAGGCGCGGGCGGCCGAGGTCGGGCCGCGGCGGGCTATTACCCAGGATTTGGCCCAGCATAGCTTTGAGCTGATCGAGCCCGAGTCCTGTTCGGGCCGAGACCCGCACGAGGGGGGCATCCTGCAGGATTGTGCCTTTTACTGCGGTCCGCACATCGGACTCGAGCGCCTCCAGCCATTCTTCGTCATCGATCAGATCGGCTTTTGTCAGAGCGATAAGACCGGCGGGAACTTGTAGGAGATCCAGTATGGCAAGGTGCTCTCTTGTCTGAGGCATGACGCCTTCATCAACAGCAATCACGAGTAGCGCCGCGTCGATGCCTCCCACGCCTGCCAGCATGTTTTCAATGAAATCGCGATGGCCTGGCACGTCTACAATACCAATCTCCTGGCCGTCGGGAAGCGTCATCCATCCGAAGCCAAGTTCAATTGTCATTTCGCGTGCCTGCTCTTCTTTCAGGCGGTCCGGATGAGTACCCGTGAGGGCGGCGATCAGCGTTGATTTTCCGTGGTCAACGTGGCCGGCTGTGCCAATGACTCGCATGTTATCGGGAAGATTTCCTGGCCTTCGTCTTGCCGTGTCCCATAATTCGTTCGTAGGCCGAGAGCCATTCATGGGCAACATTCATCAGTTCCTGCAATTGTTTCTCGGTGGTATCGGTCGTTTGATGGAGCTGATCCTGCATGGTCTGGGCCACATCATCGAGTGTGGTGAGGCGCTGCTCGATCTTGTCCATGCTCTTGCGCAGGTCGCGCGCCGACTTCCTCCTGAGCCAGAGAATGCCCCGTCCATCGTTTTTGCTCATCGGCTTTAAAGGCCACCCATTCCTGGCGAACTCTGTCCTCGGCCAGTCTCTGCATTTCCCCGACTTCCGCAATGCGTCGCTCCAGCTTTTGATTTAGGTCGTTATATGAATCCTGTGCGCGTTTCGCAGCCCGTATGGACTCTTCGAGAGTGGTGACCTGTGTCTCCATGTTGGCTGCTTGTTGTTTGAAGACCTCGTATTTTTCGTTCCAGTCTTTCCATGAGCGGTCGCGCTCCACCTGGGCCATGGCCTGCTGCGCGAGAAAGGCTGTTTGCCCCTCCTGGCGTGTAGTTTCTGTCTCCAGCAGCTCGTTGACCCGGTTCTCCATATTGCGGATGCTGTCGGCGTGCAGCGTGGCTTTTTCGCGCGCATCATCCGCGCGCTTGCGGACGGCCGCTATTTCACCCTGAAGGTCGGCCAGGCGTTTTGCGTCCTGCCTGCGGGCGTCTTCCGCGGCCTTCTGCGCCAGTACGAGGTCTTTGTTTTGCGAGACCGCCTGATCCACGCTGGTGCGCATATCCTGGACCGCCAGGGTAAGCCGCTGCTCCTCATGAGCGCGGTCCTTGAACTTCTTTTCGATCTCCTCCGTGTGGATGGAATTTCCAAGCTGAAAGATCGTCTTGCGGATCTCCTCAAGCTCGGCTTGATGGAGCTTCGCCGCCTCCTGCTCGCGCCGCACGGCTCCCTTTTCGACGGCCTCGAGCATTTTATTCAGGTCCGTTCGTTGTTTCGCCATCATTTCATCAAACTGATTGATGCGCGCCGTGGCAGGGCTGAGGTCGCCAATTTCCTTGTTAAACGTCTTGACCTGCTTGCTTAGGACATCGATGCCGGATTCAAGAGATGCCAGCCGATCGGCAAGGCCTCCGAAGTCGGTCTTGCTTTTCCGCTGCTGTTCGTCAAGCCATTCGAGGCGTTTCCCAATCTGTTCGAATTCCATGAAATCCTCCAGGAGGATAAGTTCGACTCATCACGGGGCGGCTGGTGTACATCGGAAGTTTGAGGCCTAGGCAGGCGAACTGGCTGAGCACCCAAATCCGGATCATCAAGCGAATTCGTGACTGACGGAAATTATACTTCTCCGCACATTCTTCCCCGCGGGTGCGCAGGCCCTTCGCGGCCGACCTGACGCTGCCAGGCTAAGACCGATTTCCCGAAATCGGTCGCTTTTTGGAGACATGCCTCGCGCCTGGCGTTCTCTCGGTTTACGGGTGATCGAGCCTGGGGCCGAAGCCTCTTACCGGCTGAGATGCTGGAACATTTGTGGCAGGTTGTCAACGATGAAGCCAGCTGCCTGCGGAAACACTCCAAGGATGAATAACCCAATCATTCCGATGGCGAGCATTGCCCGTTGAGCAAGGCTTTCCTTTAGAATCCAGGCGGATTCTTCCTTTCGCATAACGAGCACGGCCAGCACCCTCATGGCGGCAAGTAGTAGGCCAAACAACCCGGCAAGGAACCAGATGGCGGCACCATAGGATTCGGCCGCCAGCCCTTCCCATAAAGCCAGACGAGGCGGAAAACCTGCGAGCAAGGGGAAGCCGGCCGTCGAAAGGGTTGCCAGTACCAATCCTGCGGAGGCAAGGGGATAAACGTGTGCCAATCCCTGAGCCGAGGCAAATTGCAGGGTTTCATCGCCCGTTTTCAATATTGAGAGAGACAGGGCCCAAATGGCCAGACTCAGGCCGCGGGGGATCAGGAAAACAAAGACCAGGTTTACTCCTGTGTCTGCCGCAAGGCTGACGGCCAGTAGTAGAAATCCAGTTTCTGCAATGGTCGCGAATGCCATGAGTCGTCCAAGGTGACGCTGGAATGCCGCCCACCATCCGCCAGACACGAGCATGACGAGGCCCAGGATTCGCAGCCCGGTTATGACCTGTGGGGAGGTGCGGAGCCACGCATAGCGGTCCAGAAAGCTCATGCCGAATATGACTATGATCGTCGGCAGCAACCACAATAAAAAGCCAAACGCGTACGGCGGGCATTCTTCAATTAATTGCGGCAGCCAGTTATACAGGGGAAAAATGGCGAGTAAGAATGCAAATCCCAATCCCAGCATTACGGTGGATTGGATCGTGAGAGACAGGTCGCCGGGGCTGGCCTCTACCCCGGCCAGCAGCCAACCCGCAAACAGGATGAAAGGCATGCCCAGGGTTTGATAAATAAGAAACCGTATGATCCCTTGCCCGGGTATATGCTCGGGCGGTGAAAGTAGAGGCACCGCCGCCAGCACGGCCATTTCGATCAACAGAGAGGCAAACAGAAATGGCTGTACCGCAATGGCAGCAACCAGCAATGCCGTGATCAAGAAGCCCAGCGGAACTAATCTGCTGGCGGCCCCCACGGCCTGGGCTCCAAAGAACCATATGGCGCACATGCCAAAAATCATTACGATGAGCGGCGCCTCCGCCGGGGTCAGAACAAGGTTCCTTCCCAGCAGCGAGATTGAGGAAGAAATCTTGATGGATATCGGCCCGATCAGCAAGGCTTCATCGATGGGGATGATCAACGCAATGCCTGCCAAGGCAAGGGAGGCGAGGCCGCCAGTGAATGCGATGGCGCGTTCGCCGGATAGCATCCAGGTGAAGACGCCGATAAGGATCGGGAGGACGATCCACAACACGGGGGCACTCACGGGAGTTCCTCCGCCACGGACGCATTCAACAAATACGCGCCGACCATGGCAACTCCCAGGTTAATCATGGCGAGTAGTGCCGCGACCAGGATCGAGCCTTCGACCGCGGCATATAGTATCTCAAACCCCGCCAGGATGGTCAACAGCGCAAATATCACGCGTACGATTCGAGAGCTGGTGCCAAGTTGGAGCAGGCCCATGCCGATCAATAATATTGCGCCGGCGATTACGGGTGAACCGACGCCCGCCATCACATTCTCGATGCGTGGGGTAACCGCCGCTGTCAGTACCAGGATCATGCCCGCCATGAAGGATCTGAAGGCCCGCCCCTGCGGCCAGTACTGTTCTAGGGGCTCTTCCAAAGCTGGGAGCGCGGTCAGCGTCATTCCCAGGGCGGCGGTTGCCATCCAACCGGTGACCAATTTGGCAGCCGCCATCCCGGGCGGCCAATGCTGCCCGACAAGAATCGATACGCCAAGATACTGCACGGCTAGCAGGCCCAGGTCCCAGCGCCAATCGCGATTCAGCAACAAGCCTGCCGATGTCGCGGTCACGATGACGACTGCACCCCAGGCGAGAAGGATGGCGAGCATGCTAAGGGCGCCTCTGGACAATCAAGGTAATGAACAAGATAAGGAATAGCAGGGTCCACATGATTCCGCCGTCGCCTTCGAGGATATCGGAAATAGTTTGACCAAGGCGTCCCAGCCAGCGATACACATCCCAGAGGTTCTGATACACGCGATCGATGCGGGAATGGGAGGCTGATTGCTGCCAGTTGGCCAGGACGGGATTGAGAGCAGGGAAACGTGGTATGGCCCACAAGAGGCCGGAGGCGAGCAGCAGAGCCGCAAGGCCTGCAATCCAGGCGCCAACCTGGAGCGCACCGGTCCAGCCCCAGACTCCAAGCAGAATCTGGACGAACAATAGCAGTCCGATCCCCACCGGATAAACACTCTTCGCCCAGGCCGCCTGAGACTCCAGAGCCGGGCGCGTCGAAGGTCGTAGTGCATGCCGTGCGAATCCGGCCATCATCAAAGCTTGCGCGAGGATGAATGCTGGCAGGCTCCAGTCAAAACTTCCGGCGTTGTATATCCAGCCCAATGCGCTGAGCGAGAAGGGCAGGGCAGAAGCGGACCAGGCGCCGATCAATATGAGGCGATTCAGCCAGACTTGTTGAACGGAGGCGAGGAACAGCGCGCCGCCCGCCAGAATTAGAGTTGTGCCCCAGGCAGTGGCTCCCGCCGGATTGCCCCGCAACGCGGAAGCGACGGCCAGGCTGGCCAGCCCGACCACCCAATATGGACGGCCTGTCAACTCATCGGGTGCCCGCAGCCACATCCATCCACCGTAAAACGCGGCAATCATGGCAAGGATCAGCAACACAGGCGTAAACGGAGACGCGAGACTTGCCGGCGGAATGCGCGCCAGGAGAATAAGGCTCGAGGCGGCAGACACGAGCCGCAGCACCGTCCCTACGCCGCGGTGCAATGCAGTCTCGGAGCCATAGGGCAAATGAACCGGGAAAACTCCCAGCCTCAAGCCCGCCGCCACTAAGAGTAGCAACCCGGCTTGCGGGGGCAGGGAAACCAGATCCACGGTCTTGGCGGCCAGGCTGCCTATGACTTGCGCCAGCAGAGCCAGGACAATTCCCGCTGCGTGCACAGAGAACGCGATCACCGCGCGTTCGCTGAGGTTTCGTCCGTTGGCGGCTTGCAGCATGATGACCACTTCCGCAAGGTCGAGCGCAGCCCAGACCATGACCAGTGTAAACGGATTATTCGCGGTAACCGCCAGCAATCCCAGGCCGCATAATGTCAACGAAAGCGCCCAGGCTAAGGAGTTGGGGAAGTCATCGCCGGCCGCCGCAGTCAATAGGACCGCCACCGCCAGCGTCACCAGGCCCAGTGCAAATGGCCATGAAAGTCCGTCGGCTGAGAATGCTGGGGCGGCCGATAGCAGCCCGGTAGGATTTCCAGAGGGCAGGACCATTGATAATGGGAGTTGCGGTTGCCACAACACTACGCTTATCCACGCGAAAAACGCCGCGCTGACCGAGATCAACCAGGCGAAACGAAAGCCCGGACGCAGGATGCGCAGAAGCAGCAGCATCAAGGCCGGTGCGAACAGCAGCAAGGCGGGTAGAAGAAGCCACATGACCGATGTTCCAATGTTGGGCGGGGTGGAATGATTTTATCAGCTTTGAAAGGCAATCGCCACGCAGGATGCGACGGTGCTTTGGTACAATCAAAATGACTATGCCTTGCCGCCGTTCGCTGACATTTCATCTGTTGGCGTTGTGGTTATTGACTTCCTGCGCCACAGCGCCCGACGCAACCCCCGCCGCTGCTGTCGACCCTGCTCTTACTCCCACGCCGTTTCAGCCTGGCGCCGGTAGTGCATTGTTCACAACTCCTTTTGCGCCGCCTCCGGCGGTTACCTTTACCCCCTATCCGATGAATCCGCCTCACGACGGCCCGTTTGCGGTGCCGCAAATCTCCACGCCCTCGGCCGGTGCGTCTTTTGCTCCTGTCGAGATTGACCCGCTCACCGGACTTCCGCCTTCCGACCCAACCCTGCTTGACCGGCGTCCCCTGGCGATCAAGATTTCAAATTATCCGCGTGAAATTCGTCCCCAGTACGGTTTGACGCTGGCGGATCAGGTATTTGAATACTATATCGAATGGTTCGATACGCGTTTCATCGGCATATTCTATGGCAACAACGCCAAACAGATCGGCCCCGTGCGCTCGGGGCGTTATTTCGACGAACATATTACGCGCATGTTCCATGCCTACTACGTGTTCAATTTTGCCGACCCGCGTGAGTATACATACTTTCTCGGCGGCGACCTTCAGAAATTCCTCGTGACGCCCGGCTTCGGCGCATGCCCCCCATTTTTTCAATATCGGGTCAGCAGTTCCATCGTGGATATTCATCATTATGAGAGCTACTTCGACTCAACGAGATTCAGCAATTGCCTCGGCGCCGGCAGCGTTGACAATGTCCGGCAGCCATTGCGCAACGGCTTTTTCAGCGTGGCCTTGCCGCCGGATGGCTTCGCAGTAAATCGGATTTTCACCCATTATTCATTCTGCGACTACAACTATTGGCAGTACGACCCGCAGACCTCGCACTACCTGCGCTATCAGGAGGTCAGTCCCAATCAAAAGGCCCAGCACATTGACGATTGCAGCGATACCCCGGAGACATATGCGCCCCTCATGGATGCTCTTACGCAGCAGCAGGTTTGGTCGGACAACGTCGTAGTGCTGTTCGTTTCACATACGTTTGCAAATCAGAATGAACAACAGGATGAAATCTATCATATCAATCTGGTGGATTCGGGCAATGCTTTCGTCTTTCGCGATGGATACGGCTATCCGGCGCGCTGGATGCGCACGGATGTTGACCAGCCGCTGCTGATTACGACGCCTTCGGGGAATCCCGTTTACCTCAAACCGGGTCATACTTTTTATCAGGTGATTGGTGAAACCTCCACAGATTGGTCGGACGGCTCCGACTGGCATTTTGATTTCCGTACTCCTTGAAGGTGTAAAATAGAAACGAGAGCAGCATTGGGAAACTTGCTCATTTCGTGGAAGCCCGCAAGGGCTTTGGGATTTTTTCTTCAGCGTTCCACATCAAGTTTTGGGCAGGCAGATGGTCTTCTACGCCCACCCCATTGGAGCCTAACGTGAACAACCAGGACTTCCGCGTTGAAAAAGATTCTCTGGGGGAGTTGTCGGTGCCGGCGCAAGCTCTTTATGGTGTACAAACTCAGCGTGCCGTCGAGAATTTTGCTATAACGCGTTTGCGGCCGTGGAGGGCCTTCATTTGGTCCGTCGCCATCATCAAACGTGCCGCGGCCGAGGTCAATTTTGACCTGGGATTGTTCCATGACCGCGAGATAGAGGGCCGGCATTTCACCGCCCGCGAGCTGGTCGACGCCATCGTGCAGGCTGCCCAGGAAGTCATGGACAGGAAATGGGACGCTGAATTCGTCGTGGATCCGTTTCAGGCGGGCGCGGGAACCAGTCACAACATGAACGCAAATGAAGTAATTGCCAATCGTGCCACGCAACTGCTGGGCGGCCCGTTGGGGACGTACTATGTTCATCCCAACGATCATGTGAACATGGCCCAGTCCACCAACGATGTGATACCCACCGCCATTCGCCTGGGCGCACTCTGGCGCCTGGATGAACTGCTTGGTGCACTGCAAGGGCTTCGGCTGGCGCTCGAGGTCAAAGCCGAAGAATTTGATGACATTGTTAAATCCGGCCGCACCCATCTTCAGGATGCCGTACCGGTGCGCCTGGGGCAGGAGTTTGGCGCGTATGCCAAAGCCGTGGGCCGCGATGCGGAACGCATCGCGCGCTCCGCAGAGGGTCTGAGGCGCCTGGGCATTGGCGGGACGGCGGTCGGGTCCGGATTGAATGCGCATCCCGAATATCACCAGCGGATGGTCAAGAAATTGTCCGAGTTGAGCGGCCTGAAGTTGTATGAATCCGACAATCTGTTTGAGTCCATGCAATCCCTGGCAGACGTCGCAGATTTCTCAGCCTCCATGCGCACCCTGGCGTTGACGTTGATCCGCATCGCCAATGATTTTCGCCTCCTCGCTTCCGGCCCATCCACCGGCCTGGATGAGATCCACTTGCCTGCCGTCCAGCCCGGTTCCAGCATCATGCCCGGGAAAATAAACCCGGTTATGGCGGAGATGCTCGATCAGGCGATGTTCCATGTGATCGGCTGTGACACCGCAATCGCACTGGCCGTGCAAGCCGGCCAATTGGAATTGAATGTGATGATGCCGATCGTCGCCCACGACTTGTTTGAGATGATGCAAGTTCTCGTGGGAGCGATAAACGCATTTACGGAAAGAGCCGTCAAGGGGCTGACTGCAAATCGCGACAAGGCCGAGGGCTGGCTTTCGAAAAACGCCATTGTTGTGACTGCCCTGAACCCGGTGATCGGGTATTCCCAAGGCGCAGCGCTGGTGAAAGAAGCCCTGGCACGCAACGCTGCGATCCGCGATGTTGCGCTTGAGAAGGTTGCTGCCGGTGTGCTGAAGCACCGTGATGAGGATCGCCCTGTGACTGTCCAGGAGATTGAGTATGCACTCTCCGATTTGCGTCGTCTTACACAGGGCGGCATTGTCGGTGGTTCCACCGGTGGATAGGAGGCCGCATGTCTTTTGATCCCGCTTTCCTCAGTAACTTCCTGTTGGTTCTGACGGCCTTCGGCGGCGCGTTTCTGGCCGCGCTGTGGATCGCCCTCGTCATCTGGACCTATCGCGACATTCGGGCGCGTGCGCGTGATCCGTTGGTTCAAATTCTTTCGACATTGCTGGTGGCAGTGCTCAACCTGCCGGGCGTGCTCGTGTATTTGATCCTGCGCCCCGGCTCGCACGCTTGAAGAGGAGTACCAGCATACGCTGGAGGAGGAGTCACTGCTCCAGGCGTTGGAAGACCTCCCGCTTTGCCCAGGTTGTGAGCGCCGCGTCCGGGACGATTGGCAAGTCTGCCCAAATTGCCATACCAAGCTGAAGAAATCCTGCCATCACTGCGGCAGATTGATGGAATTGCCGTGGAATATCTGCCCTTATTGCGGGACGCCTGTACCGGGCATGCGGCAGGAAGGGACTACCATCGACGAGGCGCTTCGTGATCTGCAAATCGGGGAGGCCAAGGCCGACGCAAAGTCCGGTCAGGATCTCGTCTAGCAGCTTCCAATCTTTATTCTCCGGTAGTTTCTTCCAGTTCATCCGATCTGTGAAATGAATCTTGCATCCGTTAAAGCCCGGGCCTCTCAACTGCCAGACCTCAAGCGATTCTCGAACAAACCCTGGTTCTATCCGGCGGCCCTGTTGCTGGTTGGCCTCGTGGCCCACGGATACGCGCTCGGTTCGCTCGGATATTTCTGGGACGACTGGGAAGTCGTCTTCCTGCTGAATACCCGTAACCTGCCCCTGCTCTATGGCTACTTTGCCTATGACCGGCCATTCGCCTGGCCGTATCAGGCCATGTATGCAGTTTTCGCGCTGAATCCGATTGCCTGGCATCTCATGACTCTGCTGCTGCGGTGGGCGGGAGTGCTGCTGCTCTACCTGTCGCTCAGGCTGCTCTGGCCGCGCTATGACTCGCATTTGCGTTGGCTCGGCCTGTTGCTTCTCGTTTATCCCGGTTTTCTTCAGCAATCCATCTCGGCTGCCTACAATCGTCATTTCACGGCCTTCTTCTTGTTTGCACTTTCCCTTTATCTGATGGCAGTTGCGGTCAGGAAGCCGAAACGGGCATGGTTCCTCTTCCCGCTTTCCTGGCTGATCGCATTTGTTCAGATCTTTACGATTGAGTATTTCGTCGGTTTGGAATTGATCAGGCCGGTATTCTTGTGGCTGCTGCTGATGCAGGATGGCAAAGCGCAGAAAAGTAGGGCGCTCGGCAAGGCCCTGCTCTTGTTTCTCCCCTTTTTCTTCCTGCTTGGATTTTATGGCTGGTGGCGGTTGATCGTCTTTCCATCCACGCTTCACAAGCTGAATTATGCCGGCGACTACAAGATGCTGGATGAATTCCACATTTCATTGGCTGCCGGAGTATTGGCTGTTGTCACCCGTGCCTTCTATGACCTGATCTACTCCACCGTTCAGGTTTGGCTGGCGGGTCTGACGAAACCCGATGCGCTCACCTTTCAGGGCAAGGTTGCCTGGTTTGCCCTGGGCGCCGGCACACTCCTCGCTGCACTCTTTGCGCTGTTTCAGGACGGGGGCGTCGAATCCAATGACCAGCAGCGTGGATCCCGGCTTTCCATGTTCTTGTTTGGGCTGTTTGCATTCCTGGTGAGCGGCTTGCCCTTCTGGATTACGAACAGGCAGCTCAGCGGCACCGGCCGTTGGGACGATCGTTTCTCTCTGGCGCCGATGCTGGGTGCCGGCCTGATGGTGATTGCACTTATCGCCTGGCTGGTTCGCGCCCGGCAGCAAAAAATCCTGCTGGCCCTGCTGTTGGTATGCTCCATCATGGTGCAGATACTTACAGTCAATAAATATCGTTTGGAATGGAATATCGAGAGCGACTATTACTGGCAGCTTGCCTGGCGGGTTCCGGCGCTCATGCCGCACACCGCCATATTCTCGCTGGAACAGCCGTCGGTCTCCATTCCGGGATACGACGCAAGTTTTGCGATGAATGTCCTTTTCCACGGGAACATCGTGGATGGAGCCACTCCCTATTGGTTCTTTACCAACAACCGCTTTTTGAACTTTAATTTCAAGCCGGGCAAGGCAATTTCGTATACGGATCGCAACCTCAAGTTTTCCGGAAACACCTCGGACGCCATCTCAATTGTGCATCAGGGCCAGGATCGTTGTTTGCAGGTCTTGGATTCCGTCTATGCCGGCCAGCCCTTCTATGCGTTGGACCAGGAGCAGTTGGTGGGCGTTTCCAATGTTTCCCGCATCCTGCCCTCCGGATCCAGTGCTCCAGACCCCGATATTTTCGGCCCCGAACCGCCGCACACCTGGTGTTACTATTTTCAGAAAGCCGATCTGGCGCGCCAGCTCCAGGATTGGCAAAGCGTCCTTTCGTTGGAGAAGCAGGCGAAAGCCCTTGGCCTCGCGCCGAAATTCGGAGCCGAATATCTGCCATTCATTGAAGCCAATGCCCGGACGGGCGACTGGCAAAAGGCCTATGAACTAAGCCTCTCGGCCCAGGCGGTCATATCAGAAATGGATCCCCTCCTCTGCTCCACCTGGATCAGGCTCGCGGCGCTGCCATCTGCGGACCTGAGCGTAGTAGACCGTGCCAAACAGGCCTTTTCCTGTTCCACGCCATAGCTCTATCGGCTCACAACTGTTGGGAGCATGCTTTTCTTCTGGCCTGAGAACTGTCTCCTTCCGGTTCTCAGGTAAGCTTGGCAGCAACTCCTTCATCCGCTGATTAATCACTCCTGCAGCAGTCACCCATAGGACAATATGAAAATCGAATCCATCACCCTCCATCACCTCCGCATGCCGCTGGTTGCCCCGTTCGAGACCTCGTTCGGGCGCGAGATCGATCGCGAATGTATCCTTATCGCTGTCCAGTCCGAGGGACTTACTGGCTACGGCGAATGTGTTGCCACCCGCGACCCCGGCTATAACTATGAGACCACCGGCACCGCCGGACACATTCTCAAGGAATTTGTAGCGCCGCTGGTCTTGGGCCAGGACGTGAAAGATGCCGCCGATTTTCAGCGGCGCGTTTCCGGGATCAGGGGACATCATCTTGCGAAGGCGGGAGTCGAGATGGCCCTGTGGGATCTGCTCGGCAAACGCTCAGGCAAGAGTCTGCGCGCGTTGCTGGGCGGCAGGCAGCAAAAGGTTGCTGTCGGCGTTTCGGTGGGTTTGCAGGAGTCGCCCGACGTTCTCGTGAGGACTGTTCGGGAATACGTCCAGGGTGGCTACGCGCGCGTGAAGATCAAAATAAAACCGGGCCGGGACGTTGGCGACGCATCCGCGGTGCGCGAGGCTTTTCCGGGCCTGCGCCTGCAAGTGGATGCCAACTCGGCGTTCACGTTGGATTCCGCCCAATCTCTCAAGCCTCTGGACGATCTGAATTTGTTGCTCATCGAGCAGCCTCTGTTCGAAGACGACATTTGGGATCATCACAAGCTGCAGGCCGAGTTTCGCACGCCGATCTGCCTCGATGAAAGCATTGTATCGCCGCGCCACGCCCGCTACGCGCTCGAGATGAAAGCCTGCCGGATCATTAACATCAAGGCGGCTCGCGTGGGCGGCTTGAGCCAGGCGCTTGAGGTGCACGACCTGTGCCTCCCCCAGGGTGTGCCCGTCTGGTGCGGAGGCATGTTGGAGACCGGCGTGGGCCGCGCTTCCAATCTGGCCTTGGCGTCCCTCCCTGGTTTTACCTTGCCCGGGGATATTTCTGCCTCGGATCGATACTACCGGCAGGACATCACTGTCGAAACCTTTAAATTGAACACGGACAGCACCATTGACGTTCCTGGCGGCCCCGGTTTGGGGGTCACAATCGATGACAAAGCCCTTAAACATTACACCTTGGTTAGGTCGGTCTTGAAATAGCAAGAACATTACACCTTGGTTAATTGGGTCTTGGGACAGGAAAAATAGAATAGTATAGAGCCAAGGAATCGACTCGTACCTTCGCCTGAAGCGTAGAGCCTCGTATGGTGGATTCTGGACACAGGGCCTGCAGGGTTTTCGCCCTGGAAGCCCTGTGTCTGTTTTCTTCACTTCCATACGCATCCACACATGAAAAAAGCTTCGCTGGCAGCATCCTTTCTCGCCTTCCTGGCCCTGACCGCCTTTGTGGTGGTCCCTTCGGTATGGTTCAGTGAGTCGTGGCTGGCGTCCGCAGCCGGGCGCCTCGCCCCCCAACCCGGGACAGTCTTTGAGACGAATCCCACGCCGGTATCACCCTCAATGTGGATCGGTCCGGCGGTGCCTCAAGTGTTGCGTCAAAACGCGGATAGTTGGGGCATTCCCCGCGCGGACGACCCCTCTTCGGCATCGTTGTTGCTTGATGTCCGGAACGACGCTTCGCCGGGGGCAACGTGGATCTACGCGCTGGTTGCGCCATTTCCGACCGTCGCTGATGGTGTATCGTTCCAGGAGCTGCAATCCAATTGGAACGGCAAGCCCGCCGGGCCCTTTGCCGGACGCCCTCTGCTTATGGACGAACACAGCCTCGCCGCCTTCACGGCGTTATGGGGTCCACCCTCCTCCGGCTCCGTTCAAAGCGTGCCGGCCGATCAACTGCTTGACATAGCCTGGAACAACCGGCCGTCCTGGGCGATTGTCCCGTTTGAAGCCCTCGACCCTCGTTGGAAAGTCCTGCAAGTAGATGGTCAATCGCCGATTGACAAGGACTTCCGGCTGTATCGCTATACTTTCCTGCAGACTTCGTTCGACTATCCGCTGGCGGTCACATTTACGTTATCTTGCTCGAATCCGTGTCCGTTCGCTGTCCTGCCGGCGCTTTCCGAGACCAATCGCGATCCTGCGAAAATGACCACCGTGATCATGACGGGCGTCACCGCTCTTGTGCGGGCGACGGCCTTCACCATGAATGCGAAGGGCATTACCTATCCCGGTCGTGACATTCGTGATTGGTTGCTCCAGGCCGACATCGCGCATGTCAGCAATGAGGTTCCATTTTCAGACGCATGCCCGCCGCCGGATCCGGCCCAATCCAGGCTGGTCTTCTGCAGTGATCCGCGATACATCGAACTTCTGGACTATGTTGGCGCAGACGTGATTGAATTGACGGGCAATCACTATGCTGATTACGGTCCATCGGCCATGCTGCAGACCCTGGCGATGTACAAGGAGCATGGTATGTCGTACTACGGCGGGGGCGCAAACCTGGAAGACGCCCTAAAGCCGCTTCTCCTGGAGAACAACGGAAACAAGATTGCCTTCATCGGCTGCAACTCCGTCGACGTCGGCCGTATGCCTACGGCTTCGACGGACCGCCCGGGCGCCGCGCCGTGCGACTACGATTACATGACTGGGGAAATCAGCCGCCTGCGCGATGACGGATACCTCGTGATCGCCAGCTTTCAGTATTATGAAACCTATGATCCGCGGCCCTTTGCCGCCCAGGTCCATGATTTCCGCCTGATGGCAGAAGCCGGCGCGGCGATTGTCCAGGGCAGCCAGGCTCATCTGCCTCAGACGATGGAGTTCTATAACGGCGCATTTGTCCATTATGGTCTCGGCAACCTGTTCTTTGATCAGATGGGTGATTCGCCCAATACTCTCACTCGCCGTGAGTTCCTTGACCGCCACGTCTTCTACGACGGCCGGTATATCAGCACGGAATTATTGACGGCGCGCCTTGAAGATTTCTCCCAGCCCCAACCTATGACAGCTCAGGAGCGTGCGGCCTTTCTGGCAGAGTATTTCGCGGAGAGCGGCTGGTAAGCTATAATCCGTCTTCGTGAAAAAACTTGTCCTCGTGCTGCTTGTCGGCATTTTTCTTGCCGCCTGCGCCTCCCCTGTGTCGGCCCCGGCGCCGCCGACGTCACCCCCGTCTTCAACCTCCACTTCTACTGCCACGGCTGCCGTTGCCTCTTCATCAGAAGAGGCGCTCTGGATTGGCCCGGGCGTGCCAGACGCGTTGCGCAAGGTTGCGCAAGGCTGGGGGATTCCTATTGTCACGGACGCCTCGCAATCCTCCTTTAAGCTCGATGTTCAAGTTTCACAATCCACAGCTAGCGCTCAGGCCTCTGTTTGGACTTATGCGCTCGTCGCGCCTTTTCCGACCGTAACGGATGGCGTGACCCTCGATCAACTCCGCCTCGCGTGGAAGGGCCCTGCCCCGGATTTGTTCGGCGGCAAGCCTCTGTTGATGTCGGATTCGACGCTGGCGGCCTTTGCGGCTCTTTGGGGCACGCCCACGTTGGGCGCAGTTCAGACGGTTCCCGGGCCTCAGTTGCTGGATTTTGCCTGGAAGAATATGCCCTCCTGGGCGATCGTCCCCTTCGAGTCCCTTGAGCCGCGCTGGAAAGTCCTGATGGTGGACGGCCAGTCGCCCATTCACAAAGACTTTGATCCATCCGCGTATCCACTGCAAATCACCTTTGCGTTGCAGGGCAATCCGCCTTCATCTTTAATCCTTACTCCTTCCAATCGCGATCCATCCAGGATGACAACCCTCATCATGACCGGCACCACCTCCCTCGTGCGTGAGATCGCCTACCAGATGGAGGTCAAAGGCATCGACTATCCGGCTCAGGACATCGGCGATTGGCTCCGCCAGGCTGACATTCTGCATGTCAGCAACAAAACGTCGTTCGATCCATCCTGTCCGCCCCCGAATCCGGACGAGAACCGTTTCTATTGTAGTGATCCTAGATACATTGGCCTGTTGGTCGACGTTGGCGTGAAGGTTGTTGAGTTGACCGGGCCGCATATTTTGGACGATGGCGTCGATGCGTTCCTGTACACGCTGAACCTCTATAAAGAGAATAACATGCAAACCTACGGCGGCGGAGCAAATCTCGCCGATGCGCGCCGGCCGCTTCTAATCGAGAATCACGGCAACAAGATTGCCTTTATCGGCTGCAACGCCGGGGAGCCGCCCCAGCCTCTTGCCACCACCTATACGCCCGGCGCTAATCCGTGTGATTACACCCAGCTCACCGCGGAAATTGGCCAGGTGCACTCACAGGGTTATTTGCCGATCGTTACCTTTCAATACAAGGAGGGGTATTCACCCATGGTGATGCCATGGCAGTCGAACGATTTTCGCAAAGCCGCGGCGGCCGGCGCCGTGATTGTCAGCGGAAGCCAGGCGCACGCGCCGCTCGAGATGGAGTTCTATCAGGGTGCGTTCATTCATTACGGCCTGGGCAACTTGTTTTTCGGTCAGATGGGAAATCAGCCGCCCAATCCCGGAATGTCACCGCAACCCGCCCAGCGTTACGAGTTTATTGACCGCCATGTGATTTACGACGGCCGTTATATCAGCACCGAATTGCTGACCGCCATGCTCGAAGACTACGCTCGTCCGCGCCCAATGACTGCGGATGAACGCGCGGCCTTTTTGACTGCGTATTTCGGCTATAGTGGCTGGCTTCCGCTCATTCCCACCCCGGCTCCGGAGCAAACGCCCACCTTGTACCCGCTGCTGCACTTCCTTCCGCTCCCCACACATACGCCGTTCCCCGAAACAACCCCCACGCCTTGAGCTTTGCATTCTCAAAGCTCAGAGCTTTCAACTGCCAACTGTCAACTGCCAACCGTCAACTGTCAACGGATACCTGCCTTCAGTCTCATCAACCGCTACTGAGCGTCGTAGTCCTGGCCGCCTTGGTCTGACGTCACGTTGCTGTAACTGCGGCTCACAGGACTGAACGTCCATAATCCTTTGTTTCCTTTGGAAGGAGTTACGGAGCCCGACCAGCCGGACGGGACATTGAATGAATAGTCAAAGTTATCACTATCCGACAAAGTGCTTCCGCTGGGGTCGCTGCTGTCGCTGCCCGTGTATGTGATGACCACGCCCGGCTTCCCTGCGTTGCCGGAAATTGTTACGGTGCCCGCGCCGGCTGTGGGGCTTGGGCCGGGTGTTATCGTGTTGCCGCCGGCGCCGACCGTGATGACCACCGTGAGGAAGCTTCCGAAGGGCTGGCTGTTGGCGTTCCGCATGCGCCAGGTGCCTGTGAAGCTGCCGGCTGTGGTGGGGGCAGTGAGCTCCACTGCGATGTCGGCCTGGTTGCTCGGAGGCACGGGCACCGTCACGACGGTCGGAGTTCCGCCCATGAGCTCGCCGCTGTCGAAGGCGAGTTCGTAGCTGCTGGTCCAGGTGCAGGATCCCGTGTTCTCGATCTTCCACTTCTTTTCGAACTTCTGGCCCGGGGTCATGATTGTGCCATCGGGGATCGTGTCATCGGCCACATAGGCGGCATTGTCGCAAGCGAGAGAGCCGCCGCCCAGAGTGGGGCTGATAAACGCGATGGTCGCTAAGGGCGAAGGCGGCGGCAGGGTGGGAAGCAATGTCGGTGGGGGCGTGCTCGTCGGCGGAGTGAGCGCTAGTTGCGTGGCCTCCTGGGCAGAGAATGTCTGGTAGGCCGAGGTGAAGATGGCCTCAACGCTCAGAGTGGGAGTGCCATTGGCATTGGCGGATCCGCAGGCGGAAAGCAGCAAAGGAAGCAGGCCGGCGAAAGCCCGCAGCCAACGCCTGGTACGGCGAAACGTGGTATTCATATTCACAAGGCTACCTTTCCAAACCAGCTAAATCATAACTTAAACTCTATCCGTAAACCGATGAAATCTTAACAAGATGACACTCCTGATGCAAAATTGTAGGTGCTGAACAAACAACCTGCGCCTCGCGCCTTGTAGTAGGGGCGAGTCACGACTTGCCCTCTGGCCTCAGGGCTTGGGCGACGAGGCTTCCAGCCGAGGTCGCCCACTTCCGCCCGAAGGCGGGCGGAAGCCCAACTTTCCGCCTGACCAGTATTTTTCCAAAAACAATGCACAAATATAGCCATTCATTGCTCCCCTTCCCGTAGGCCTCCCACAGGTGTGCACTTTTTTGAGTTGTTCCCCGAAGGTGCAGGTGTTCTTCCTGCCCGTTGTTTGGAAAACGGCGCGCGATTCTCGCAGATGCAGGGGTTCTGCCTGCGGGCGAGCCTTCGTCCTGTGGAACATGTGCGTGCATATCTAATTTACGGATAGGGTCTTAATCCGGCGAAAGCCGGGATCTCGGTCGTGAGGCTGTCGTTGCTGATGCCGGGGGTGCATTTGTGGCTGACTCACTCTGAAGCAACTTATTTTCCGGAAGAAGGGCATGTCTCTTTGATTGTCAATCATGCGGCAGAGATCGTGGCGCACCTGATTGCGTAGGGCTTATTCTCCCACATCCGCTATCGCCCTATTATCTATTCTCTGGTCTCTGCTCTCTTCCCTAATCAAAATAGATGTTGAGATCTGAACAATCGAATCGATTCCCGCAATTGGGACACACGATCTTGCAGTTCCTCTCGACCATTTTGAAACCGCAGCGGTCACAGATATAGGCGGCGGTGTCCCGCCCGGCCGCCTCCTGCTCGGGAACTATCGATTCCTCGGTTCCTGTCGTTTCGCTCGTTTCCTTCTCTCCCAACTTAGCCTTCCTTCCAGATGACCGGTTTCAGCAGCGATCGGTCGAATTCAACCGATCGCGCTTGCCCCAGCCGCTGGACTTCCGCGATGGCCTCGCTCAGGTCTCTGCGGAATTGGCCCACGTCCACGCCGCGGCAGATTTCGGGCCAGTCCTTCAGCCACCTCATGCTTCGTCCGTACACTTTTAGTGCGCCGGCGTAATTGCCCCGTGTGATATGCAGGTACGTGACGGCGCCTTCCAGGATGCCCTGATACAACTCGCGCACCTTCGCTTTCTCCTCTTTCCACGCCGCCTCCAGCTCCTCGTGGGCCTCGAAATACTCGCCTTTATTAATGAGGAGGATACCTTTGCGGGCGCGCGGGTGAAGTGATCCCTCGCAGTCGGTCATTCTCGCGGCAGTATAACATGGGAGGGGTGCTGCTCGATACTCGCTCCCCGAATCCCGATTCTCGAATGCCGACTGTCGAATATCGAAATCCTTATCACCTTATCACCCAATGACCTACTCACCTGACCACCCATTCCCGCCTTTTCCCCGGTGGTAAAATTTCGTCACCCATGAGCAGAAGGCGCTGGATTTTACTGGTCTGTTTCATCATGCTGGCGATCGTTGCGGTGCTGGCATCCAGTCTGCGCGACGTGCACTTCAAGCCGGGAAAATCCATAGCTCCTGATGCCCCCGCCGCCTCTCCGTTGACTATTAGCGTAAGTCAGGCCATAACAGAGATTCCCCTGTGGAAAATATTGGTATTCTGGCTGGCCATAGTAATTAACATTGTGCTATTCTTTTGGCTGCTGCCGCCGGAGATTCGTAAGCGCATCCTCCGTCAGCTGCTGACTGTGGCCATGGGCGCATTGATCCTGGTGATTGCCCTTCGATATCGAATCATTCAGCTGCCATTCCTGCAAACCCAGCCTGCTGAAAACACGGGACAAACGGTGTCGGCAACCGGGCCGCATTCCGGAATACCTCAATTCCACGCGCCTCAAATGTCTGCGTGGACCATTTACCTTGTCAGCCTGGGGGTCCTGTTCATACTGCTGCTGTTGGCCTGGGCGACCATGCGCTGGTGGTTGCGCTTTCGGACGCATCGCCATTCCTCCCTGGATGACATTGCCGGCATTGCCCATTCTTCTCTGGACGACCTGGCCGCCGGTCGCGATTGGGGCGACGTGATCATCCAGTCCTATGTTCGCATGAGCGCCGTGATCGGCGCCAACCGCGGGCTTCACCGCGCGCAGGCCATGACGCCGAGGGAATTTGCCTCGAGGCTTGAGCGGGCAGGACTCCCCGCCGATGCCGTCAGGCGACTGACGAACCTGTTCGAAGTCTGTGCGTTATGGCGGTCGCAAGTCAACCCAATCCGAAGTCACCGAAGCAGCCGCCTGCCTCAGCTTGATCTTGCAGGCGTGCGGGGCGGCCGAATGATCCGCTTTCGCTTGCTGCTCCTGGCAATCTCCCTGCTTTTCTCAGCCGTCCTGGCGTACTTCCTGCGCGGCCTCATCTACGATCTTATCCTCATGCCCTTGGCGTATTTGCTTTGGCTTGCGGGCCTTTACTACTCGGCCATTCCGCAAGTGATCATCTGGATTGTGCTCATGGTGGCACTGGTTGTGCTGCTCGCCTGGAATCTGGTGCCGACGGTCTGGCCCTCGTCCCGGCAACCGCGCCAACTGAGGGCGGCAGAGGGGCAGGTCGAAGCCTTGGCAGCATGGATACGTAAATCGCGCCACGGCAATTATTTCAAATGGCAGCTGGCCAATCGCCTGGGCCGCATCGCCCGCCAGGTACGTGAGATGTCCGGTCAGCGCGATGCTCTCACGGGGGCTGACGGGCCGGTGGCTGACTATCTGGACGCGGGGTTGAACCATTCCTTCGTGGATTACCCGGTGCCTGGCAATCGATTCCGGCATCGCCCCTCGACGCCCCTGGACCTGGATCCCGGGGCAGCCATAGCCTATCTGGAGTCTCAAATGGAGATCCGTCGTGACAGGCATTCGTGAAGTCTCTGAATTGAGCCGGAAAGTGATTGCCGAGGTAGAGCAGGCAGTGGTTGGCAAGCGCAGTCTGCTCGAGATGGTGATGGCTGCGGCGTTGTCCGGCGGGCATGTGCTTTTTGAAGATTTCCCCGGGCTTGGAAAGACTCTTATTGCACGCAGCTTTGCCCGCACGCTCGGGCTCGGCTTCAAGCGTATCCAGTTCACGCCCGATCTTTTGCCCGGCGATATCACCGGCGGATATATATTCAACCGCAACAAAAATAGTTTCGAGATGCGCCGGGGCCCGGTATTCACCAATATTCTTCTGGCCGATGAGATCAACCGGGCTTCGCCGAAGACTCAATCTGCCCTGCTGGAGGCAATGCAGGAGGGACAGGTGACGTTGGAGGGTGAGACCTTGCCCCTCCCCGAGCCGTTCATCGTGCTGGCAACTCAAAACCCGATTGAATATGAAGGTACCTTTCCTTTGCCGGAGGCGCAGCTCGATCGTTTCATGGTGAAACTGTCAGTCGGCTACCCGAGTGTCGACGAGGAGCATGAAATCTTGCGTAGGCGGCGCGAACGGATGCAGGATGAAGTCACCCTCCTTCAAGTTCTGAAGCCGAAGCAGCTCACCGCCTTGCGCGCCGCCGTCGAAACGGTTCATGTGGATTCGGACATCGAGAATTACATTGCTACGTTGATCCATGCGACTCGACTCGACCGGCGCGTATCTGTCGGCGCCTCGCCGCGTGGGTCGCTTGCTTTGCTCAAGCTGGCGCGTGCCAACGCCGCGCTGGAGGGCCGTGAGTATGTGATCCCCGATGACGTGAAGCGTTTCGCCGTGCCTGTCCTCAGCCATCGCCTGATTCTTCAGCCGGAATTTTGGATGTCGCAAACTGTCAACGGAGACGTCATCCATGATGTGCTCGAGAGAACCCCCGTGCCCGTGATTTCCTGATCGCTCCTCATCGTTCCCTCCTCGCCGCTCTCTGCTTACTGCTTACTGGTTACTGCTTACTGCTTACTGGTCACTGGTCACTGCTTACTGATTACTGATCGCCGTCAACTTCCCACTTCCCCCCATGTCTCGCGCCGTGTTCCTCGGTCTCTTGGTCTTTGCCCTCCTGGTCGCCGGCCTTGCCACCGTGCATGGTGCGTTGGTGGCCCTGGCATTTCCTCTCCTGCTATATTTGTTCTATGGCTTATGGCGCGGCCCGGAACACATTCAACTCGAAGTCCGCCGGGAACTGAGCGCGGAGCGCGTCGCGCCTCAAACGCCGGTAACCGTCAAAGTGACGCTCACAAATTCCGGAAAGGCTTTGGACGAGTTGGCGTTGGATGATCGTATCTCCTCGGCCCTCACCGTTTCCAATGGTAGCAATCGTCACCTGATCTCCCTGCCCTCCGGCGGAAGTTTCTCGTTTGAGTACACAGTCAGCGGACCTCGCGGCGGCTATCCTTTCGAGACGCTTCATGCGGAGGCCGGGGATCATTTGGGTGTCTTGCGCCTCATGCACGATGTGCCCACTTATGGGCAGCTGTTCGTTTTCCCGGCCATTGCACGGATCAGGCACGTTCCGATCTGGCCTCGGCGCACGCGGGTCTACGCCGGAAACATCCCCGCGCGCCTGGGCGGTTCTGGAGTGGAATTCTTCGGCGTTCGGGATTATCAGAACGGAGATTCGCCCCGCAATATCAATTGGCACGTGACTGCGCGGCAGGTGGAAGAGCTGTATTCGAACGAATTTCAGCAGGAGCGTGTGGCCGATGTTGGGATCGTGCTCGACGGCCGCGAGCGCTCCAATCTTTTTGCCGGCGGCGGATCGCTGTTTGAACGCGCGGTGCTGGCCGCAGGCACGCTTGCCGATGCCTTTCTCAACCAGGGCAACCGCGTCGGGTTGCTGGTCTACAGTCAGTTCGTTCACTGGACCCTCCCCGGCTACGGCAAACTCCAGCGCCACCGGATTTTGCACACGCTTTCTCAGGCAGCCTTGGGTTCGAGTTCAGCTCTTCGACGGCTTGCAGTATTTGCCGACGCGGCTGTTTCCAGTGGAATCGCAAATCGTGCTGGTAAGTCCGCTGGTGGAGGATGATTACGCGACGCTGATCCAATTGCGGGCGCGCGGTTACCAGTTGTTGGTTGTCAGCCCTGATCCTGTGGCCTTCGAGCAGAGTATGTTGGCGGCCGGGCCGGAGATCGAATTGGCCGCGCGGGTGGTCCGCATGGAACGCGAACTGCTGCTCAGGCGAATTCGACGTGCCGGCATACAGGTCATGTCGTGGAATGTCGCGCAGCCTTTTGATGAGGCCGCTCGTCGCGCATTCGGACCCCGTCTCCATATGGGGAATAGGCTGTGACGCGGCCTCCTACGGCATTCTGTGGGAGAATATCCGAAGATGAAGGCGCGTGCCCGGCATTCCCGCCTGGAGCCCCATCGATCTCCTGGCGAAGATCGTGCACCGCGCAGCCGAAAGCCTGAGATGGACATTAGAGACACATGACTCTCTTGGCGCTCCTGTTCAGCATTGTCCTTGGCACCGGTTCGCTGGCCTGGGGTTATGCCCAGGTCGGTCTGCCGCAATTTGGGCGGTGGATCCTGATCTTTGGCGCCGTCTGGCTGGTTACCGTCTGGCAGCGCTGGCGATGGTTTGCCCACATAGGTTTGGCTTTCTATTTTCTCGCCGCTGCTTTGGGCCTTTGGTTCCTCAATTTTCCGCCCGGCTGGATGTTTGCGGGTGCAATCGGCGCACTCTTGGCTTGGGACCTGACGTACTTTCGATATCGCCAGCGCTTCTCTGCCTCTGATGAGGAGCGTCGCGCCATCGAGACGCGTCATCTCGTGCGGGTTGCCGCGGTATCACTGCTCGGGTTCGCGCTTGCAAGCCTGGCCATGGCCGTCAAATTGCAGTTCAACTTTCAATGGGCGGTCTTGTTGGCAATCGTTGGCGCCCTCGGAATAACGCAAATCATCAGCTGGTTTCGGAAACGGGGGTGATGGCCTTCAAGGTTGTGGTTGCGTCTTCAGCCGCCCAGCAGACTTCGGAAGTCTTCACACTTTGGCTGTCCAGGACGCCCGCACTGGGTTCAGGCTCCCGTCCAGCCTTCTGCCTCACCAGCCTATGATTGATCTGCGACCACAGTCCAAAACTCTTCCAGCGCCAATAATGGCCGTACGCCGTTCGCCACGGCGGAAAGCACTCCGCAATCAGCATCCATTCGGTATACTTCAGGTCAGTCGGTAGGTTTGGCTGAATTTGGACACTCACCAGGCTTACCCGACTACTTAAGAAACGCTCTCTTGGGGAACCCGAGGTACCGGATTGTCCTTAATATCGTAGCCGCCCGCACATTGCGGGCGGCTACGATTCTTGGTATGGCCCGTTCCACAGCAACTGAAGTTGCTGGGAGGTTTCCGCTGACCGGGCTCTAATATCGGCAGCAAGAGACTACATTTGACATGGCTACAGCTTATAGCCGGCCTTTTGAGCGTCCGTATAAAACATCTTTACCGTATCCAATGAGTATTCGTCAAGGTCCCTTCCGATAATAGGCAGCTTGTTAAGAATGTCGTGCGTAACGGTGATCACGTGACAGCCTATCTCATTGGCCTGAAAGATGTTCAGAAGTTCACGGGGGCTGGACCAAATCAGCTGCTGATTTGGATATTGGGCCATGGTTTGCACAGCCTGCTTCATCAGGGGGGCGGGTTCGCGGCCGGTGTCGGCGATACGACCCGCGAAAACCGAGATAAAGGATGGAACTCTGCCGCCCAAGGCTGGCGAGACGTCTTGAACCTGCCCTGGCGTGGCCAGAGCGGTCACATTCAGCTGAATACCCTCCGACACTAGGCTGCGTATCAATCCGACCGAAGAACTCACCGCGGGTGTTCGTTACCGGGATCTTCACAAACACATTTTTGCCCCAGGTCGAAATCTTGCGAGCCTGCCGGCCCATTTCTTCGAATTCGTCGGAGAACACCTCAAAGGAAATGGGGCGATCTGTGATCTGTTCCAACACCCGGCGGGCAAATCCTTCATAATCGGTAATACCGCTCTTCCGCATAAGGGTGGGGTTGGTAGTAAAGCCCTTGATGTACGGATAGGCATGGAATTTAAGCATGCCTTCAAGATCGGCGCCGTCGGCAAAAATCTTGATCTTCAAATCGCTGAGCAGCATCACTGTTTTCCTTGCAAAACAATATTGGCCAATTCGCTTGCGTCTTGCATCACGAACGTGGCGGGCGCGCCATGGAAGGCTTCGTCGTAATGATAATCGATAAAGATGGTTTTCAAACCGGCGGCATGGCCCGCCGCAATATCCTTCCAGCGATCCCCCACCATCCAACTTTTCGACAAGTCCAAACCATATTTCTCTGCCGCCTGAAATATCAGCCCGGGTTTGGGTTTGCGGCAATCACAACTATCGGCGTCGTCATGATAGCAGACAAAGATCTCGCGCACTGGGAGGTGCTGCATGATGGATGCATTGATGGACTCCACCTGCTGGCGGGACTGCGCGCCGCGTGCCACGTCGGGCTGGTTCGTGACCCCGATCAACAGGAAGCCCGCGGCTTGCAGACGGGGGAGTGAAGCAGATATACCCGGCAGGATTTCCACTTCCTCCAACCGCGCCGGCGGATAGGGCCTCCCGGCCCGAACCAGCGCACGATTGATTACGCCATCACGATCCAGGAATACCGCGGGAAACCCTTCAGTTACTTTAACGATTCCCACTTTGTCTGCCTGATCTTTATTCGGGGGTGCGTAACCAGCAGATGATGAACGACCGCCTGGAATGCCTCCGTATGAGGCGTGACGTGATCGGCCTGGACGGTTGGTATGATAACGCACGCATCTGCGACCCGCGCAGTGTAGCCGCCATCACGACCCACGACTCCAACGATCGTTGCGCCTGCCTCTTTCGCCAGCTGCAGCGCCTTTACAAGATTCGGGCTGACGTTGTTCTCCAGATCGCCGCCGCCAACGGAAAAGACCAGGACGCAATCCTTCGCGGCCAGGTGACTACCCTCCAACCAGCCTCTAAAGACAGAAGCCCAGCCCTCGTCATTCGTGCGGGCAGTCAATTCGGAGACGTTGTCGGTTGGTGCATAAGCCTCCATACCGGCGATTTTTCGAAAATCATTGACGGCATGAGACGCATTAGCCGCGCTGCCGCCCACCCCCAATATGAAAAGGCGCCCGCCCTGTTCGCGGGTCTCCACCAGCACATCGACAATGCGCTCGATAGATGCCACATCCAATCCACGGAGTACCTCGATGGCTTCAGCAATGTAGGCTTCGGTGAAGTTCATTTCTGTTCCTTCTGCAAGAACTGATCCGGATCATTGGAGAGCAGCTCGTCCAATGTTCGCAGGCCCTCCAACGAGCCAATTTCATAGAAACGCTGTTGCACTTCGTAGGCCAGGAGTTGGTCGCTTGCCAGCAACTTTTGATAGATTTCGGCCAGGTCAGCGGGTTGCCCATCGTTAAGGTGAGTGAATGCGGCGGGTTGAAAAAGGCCCAACCCGTAGTCGATATATTCCATCCCCGGTGTTCGGGCCTTCTTGTCGTATCGAACAATTTCGCCGTTTTTCAGCTCCACGTTGCTGGCATCCCACTTACCCTCATTACGAAAAACCGTCATCAGGCCCAGCCGGTCGTGACGAGCGAAGAACGACTGAATCTCTGCGTAATCACATCGAAGATAGGAATCGCCATACAGCGCAAAAAAAGGACCGTCCAGCAGGCTAAGGGCCCGGCGAACCGCTCCGCCGGTGCCGAGCGGCCGTTCACCGTCGAAAACGTAGTGAAGCTCCATCCCAAAGTGCCTGCCGTCACCCAGGGTATCGCGGATCATCTCCCCTTTATACCAGGCAGCAATGACGACGCGCCGAACCCCATGCGAGTGCAGCAGCCGCAATTGTTGAACAATGAAGGGCTGACCGCCGACGGTTACCAATGCCTTGGGTATTTTTTCAGTGATGGGCCGCAGACGGGTGGCCAATCCACCCACAAGGATAACCACCGGAAAGAGCTTCATCCGATCAGGGTCTTCGTCCCTTCGAAGTCGAACCGAAAACGCACCTCTTCCAATCCGGCCTTGGACATGGCATGACGCAAGTGATTGCGATCTTCGGCATAGAACATCAGGAAGCCGCCGCCCCCCGCCCCAACCAGTTTTCCGCCAAGCGCGCCATTCTTTATCCCCAGATCATACCATTCGTCGATTTGCGGATTGCTCATGCCGCCTGAACGTTTGCGTTTGTGCTCCCAATGCTCGTGCAACAACGCGCCGAACTCAGATGTACGCCCGGTAACCAGCGCCTCCTTACTTCGCAATCCCAGGTCCTTCACGTAGTGCAGGTTGTGGATCATGGCGGGATCCATCTGCCGGGTGCGCGTGTCCTGGTCCTTCAAAATATCGGAGGCGCTGCGGGCAAAGCCCGTGAAGAACAGCAACAGGTTGTCCTCCAGGTCAAAAAGCGTATCCATGTTGATCGGCAGAGGGTAGGCATTCACGGACTCATCCGCATTGAATTCAAAACAGGTAATGCCGCCATAGGCGGCAATATATTGATCCTGCTTGCCTATGGGTTCCTTCAGGATATCCATTTCGATCCGGCAAGCGATGCGCGCCAACTCATCCGGCAGGATGAGACGGCGGCGATGGGCATACAGCGCCTTTACGAGAGCCGTTGTAAAACTGCCGGAAGAGCCGAGTCCGGTGCCGGAGGGGATATCGGCCAGGGTAGTGATTTCGATTTGGGGGGTCCTGAAATCCAAAAGCCGTATGGCTTCGCGCAGGATGGGGTGCTGGACTTCATCCACAGTCTGTGCTTTCTCAAGCTCGGAATACTTCAAGAAAATTCCGGGGACGAAGGGCCGCATAACCGTGACATAAACATATTTGTCGATCGCCGCTGAAATCAGGAAACCGCCGAATTTACAGTAATAGGAGGGCAAATCGGTGCCGCCGCCGCCCAGGGTGATCCGCAGTGGACTACGCGTGATGATCATAGCCAGAGTCCTTGTAAATCTTTTCCACCACCGTAAGCGCCGCGCGGGCATCCAACAGGTTGGCCGAGGGCATGCGCTTCAGGCGAATATCCTCCAGGAACTCGGCGAACTCCAACGCCCACGAATTATCGCCGCGTGGATATTCATAAATGGTCGTATCGGGCGGCCCCATTTCCGGGAGCATTCTGTAGAACGATAGTCTTTCCAAACCGTAGCTGCCTCCCAGCCCTTCAATGTGGAGTTTACCCTGCTTGCCGTAGATTTCGAGCGAAAAGAGGTTCTTCCATTCGGTGCAGCTGACGTGCAGGAACGCCGTTTGCTTCTGAACCGTTTTCAGCAGCATGAAACCATTGTCGTCGACGGGCATATCCCAGAAATAGGTATGTGCAAATCCCTGTATTTCATGGAAGTCGCCCAGGAACCAGCGGGCAAGGTCGATCATATGCACGCCCTGGTCGATCAACTCGCCGCCACCGGAAAGCAGGGGGTCGGCCCGCCACTCGCGATCATAACCTGTCCGCCCGCCGTGGCCATAACGCCCGCGAAGAAACATCAAATCGCCGAGTTGACCCGCGTCTACAAGCTCGCGCGCCTTGAGCAACGCAGGATGATAGCGGTGATTAAAGCCTACCCGGGCGCGAACATTTGCGGCCTGCGCGGCAGCAATCAACACATCCAGCTCGCGGACGTTACGAGCCGCAGGTTTTTCAACAAGAATATGTTTGACCGCTTCAACCGCCGCGAGACCTGTTTCCACCAGGGCATCGTTCGTGGTTGCAATTATGACGATATCTACATCGTCGCGTTGGACCGCCATACGCCAGTCGCGTGTGGCTTCACAACCGGGGAACTCGCCGGCAAGCGCCCTGGCCCGCTTTTCATCGACATCGGCGCAGACGACGATCTTCGCCCCCGCCAGTGTCTTCGACCGTTTCCGGCCGATCAAACCGCAGCCCAGGATGGCGACGCCAGGCAATCGATTCATCGATCGCCCCACGATTGACCTCGATCCTTGGGGACGATGCGACGAAGGGTGTAAATGTCAGTTCCCTGCAGGTCAGGCAGGCGTTCTGGGAAATTTTCCCATGGATCCCAGACAGCGCTGATCAATTTTCCCGTCAAGCCGTCGCTGGCAGCGGAAGCCAGAAAAACCGCCAGCTGTGCGCCGCGTTCCAGCGGCGAGCCGCCCTCGGCCTTTTGTTTCCGTGCACGCTCGTAGAAGGCCGCTCCGACTTTGTCGGGGCCGGCCTGCAGTACCTCGTCCAGCAACCGGGTATTGAGGGCGCCCGGAGCAATCGAGTTGACATCGACGCCTTCAGATCTTAGTTCCTCGGCGAGCGTCTCCATGAAGCGGACGATGCCGGCCTTCGAGGCCGCATAGGCGCTGATGAACGGCAGCGGCGCGGTGGCCCCTCCACCCGAGAGTTGGATGATCTTCCCATAATGCTTGGCGCGAAAATGGGGCAATAGCGCCCTTGCGGCCAATACCGAACCGAAGAGATTGACCTCGACCGCGTGCACCCACTCGTCCCAATCCACCGCATCAAGCGCACCCTTGGGCCCATACACGCCGGCATTGTTGACCAATATGTGGATCTCGGGAAACTTCTCAAGCGAAGTGGAAATCAGGAGCTCGATGTCGTGAGGTTTCGAGACGTCTGCGCGCATCGATTCCACACGCTGGCCGGCTTGACACAGTCCTCGCAATTCCGCCGTCACAGTGGCAAGCTTCGCATCGTCGCGTGCGCAGAGCATCACATCGGCCCCAGCCTGGAGGAATGCGCGTGCAATCGCTTCGCCCAGTCCCTGGTTCGCGCCCGTGATGATGGCGGCACGGCCCTCAAGTGCCCGGCTCATGGATTGACAGCCTTGCCGACCGTGAAATAGCGGACAGCCGAAACATCTTTGAGCGACGCCGCCAGGAACCCGTTTGCATCCAGAATGACCGGCGTTCTCAAAGCCGATGCAACCTCGGCCATGGCAACCGCGCGATATTCCGGCCACTCGGTCGCGACCACCAACGCCTCTGCGCTGCGCGCGGCCTCGATTGGAGAAGCGCACAGTTTCACGCCGCCAAGCTGCTCAGGCAGTACTTTGACGGCCGGGTCATGTGCATGAACCTGCGCGCCTTGTCCGAGAAGCCATGAGCAGAGTTCAACGGCGCTGGAGCGTCGAAGGGTATCCGTGCCGGGTTTATACGTCAATCCCCAGATCGCGACGGTCTTATCCTTAAGTGCGCCCAGCAATTGCACCAGACGGCGCTGCGGCCAGGTCTTGTGAGCATCGTTGCTGGCACGCACCGCGGGCACAAGAACGATAGGCAAATCATGCTGCCGGCCCAGCTTCGTCAAGAAGGCGATATCGCGGGCGAGTGTTCCGCCGGCAAATGCCGCTCCGGGTCCGAGATAGGCCCTGGGCCCGATGCGCGACTCGGTTTTCAGTCCGCGCTCTACTTCCCTGGCGTCGGCGCCCACCTGCTCGCATATTGACGCAATCTCATTGATGAAGGTAACCGACGTAGCCAGGAAGGCATTCAGGGCGTGCTTTGTCATTTCAGCGGATTCGACCGACATCCATTCAATGTGATCGGTAACAGGGGCTAACATCCCGCCGAGAACTTCACGGCTTCGCTGCGTACGTGCCCCGATTACAACGCGGTCGGGCTGAGTAAAGACGGAAATGGCTTTGCCGAGACGCAGATTCTCCGGTGAATAGGAGAATGATACGGCCAGACCGGGATGACTCTCCGAGAACATGGCCTGGAGCCTTCCGGTGGTGCCGACCGGCAACTGCGAGGAGATCAGCACTTCCTGGCCGGATTTGAGATACGGGAACAGACGCGAAACGCGCTCGACAACGTATTCGACGTCTGCATTATCTTCATCATCCACGGGGGTGTCGTACGCAACCCACAGCACCTGCGCGCCGCGCATGGCGTCATCCGGATCTGTTGAGAACCGCAACAAGCCGGCTTGCAATCCTTTCTTGACCAGGTCTTCCAGGCCCGGTTCAAACAAAGGCGGTTGACCCTTGCTCAAGTTCGAAACGATCCCCTGGTCGAAATCCAGGCCCACCACCTCATGCCCGAACGAGGCGAGGCAGGCGGCCGTTACCGTGCCCAGGTGCCAAAGCCCAGGAACGCAGATCTTCACTGTCTTTGCTCCAGGAGCCACTGATTGTCCCGCAAATAGTCCACCGTGCGGACGACCCCTTCCTGGATCGTGAATCTTGGCTTCCACCCGAGCGCCCGGATCTTGGCCGTAGCAAGAAAGATGAAAGGGCTGTCCCCAATCCAGCCCCTCTCTCCGCCTGTGTACGTTCGACGGGGATCCAACCCCAGATGGCTGCAAATCCACCCGATGGAGTCGTTCACCTCACAATACTCCTGAGTGCCAAGATTATGAATACTCACAGCCTCCCGTACGTTTTCAATGGCGCAGAACATGGCGTCAATGCAATCCTGGACATAAAGATAGGATTTACGTTGATGGCCGTTTCCAAGAATATGTAACTCGCCCGGGTTCTTGAGCAGTTGCCTGTAGAAATCAAATACATGCCCGTGCGAATACCGCTCGCCCAGTATCGAGACAAAGCGAAAGATATAACCCTGAAACGCGTAGCCTTCGCAGTATGCCTGAATCAGCGCCTCCCCCGCCAGTTTGGATGCCCCGTAGAGAGAGGTCTGCATTGGAAAGGGGGCATTTTCGGGCGTGGGGAAAATCTGCGGCTCACCATAGACGGAGCCCGTGGATGAAAACGCAATTCGCCGGATGCCGTTTGCACGCATGGCTTCCAAAACATTGTAGGTGGCAATCGTGTTCTGTTCCAAATCCTTGCGGGGATGTTCCGTGCCAAAACGCACATCGGCGTTGGCCGCCAGGTGAAAGACAAATTCAGCGCCCTGCATGGCCCTCGTCAGGCTGGGTAGATCTAGAAGATCACCGCGTACGAGCGTAAAGTTCGCCGCCTGCTCTGCAGGCGCAAGAAATTTTTCCTGCCCGGTCGAGAAATTGTCGTAGCCGGTTACAGTGTTCCCGTCCGCGAGCAGACGATCAACGAGACTGCTGCCAATGAAGCCGGCACAGCCGGTTACGAAATACTTCATCCTTTTCCTTGCCTTTGGTATTAGAGCAACCCGAAATGTCCTGATGCCGTTCACCGGCAACCAGCTGTCTCAAACCTGAAAACGACTGACCGAGCCGGAAAAGGCCAACTGCCCCAAGGAGGGTCGAAAGAACATAATACACCAGGTAGGCCACCACGGTAATCGCCAGGGCGGCGCCCGGCGAATATTTTACACCAAAGGGGATAACCAGGGCCTGCTGGCCCACAAACTGAAAAACCCCTATGAATCCGGGACTGGAGGGTACGGCAACGGCCAACGACAACGAGACCATCATGAATACCGCCTCCAGGAAGAGGCCGGGGGGCTTAAAGGTCTGGATCGAGCAGAAATAAACTGCGCTCGAGGAGAACCACATCGCCAAAGAAAAAGCAATGACCCTGAATGCAACCGACAGCCGGAGCAAAGGCGTCAGACCTTCCAGGAGTTTGGCTCAACGCGCCATGATCATCGATTTTGGCAGAAAAGTAAAACGAGCGCATACCTTGTCGATAAGCATAATGCTGGTTTCCCTGAATATTGCCAGCAGGACGATCAACAAGGCAAAGATCATTGTGCCAACATCCAGGAGGCGCTCCACGACGGCCGTTCCCGCTACCTGGACCAGGGGCAGTCTGTATTGCTCGGACATCACCAGAACCCTGGCAGATTTCCCCAGACGAAAGGGGAAGAGATTCGTAAACAGGTATCCAATCTCTTGCGTCCAAGCGGACGCCTCCAACTCTGTCTTGCGGTCCAACAGTATCAGCCATCTTCCGGCCCGGACAAGTATTGCGAAAAGTTGTGCGAGGCAGGCCGGAATTAGCCAGATATAGTTCCCGCCGGAAATCACTTTTTCCAGATCGCTTGGTGGAACCTCGCGGAACGCGAGGTAGATGCAAACGATGGTAATAGCGAATCCGAGCGAAATATTAAGCCAGTTTTTCAGTTTCATAACTCTGGCTATTTGGTTTAGCATAAATTGAAACAAATCTATATTTGAACGTCGCCCTTAGCCACGTCAAGGGATCACGGAACATCCGGACTTTCTTGCCCTCCTTGAAGGAGCGGGAATAATAATTGACCGGGATTTCCAGTGGAGTGTATCCTTTGCGCAGCAGCTTAATGACAAGCTCGAAGTCGAAATCAAAACGATTGCACTCGAATTTGAGATTATACAGGCAATCGCGCCGGAAGACCTTGAACATGGTGAATGGGTCCTTCATGTGCTGGCCATAGAGCAGGTTAAGCAATGCAGTAAAAAGGACGTGACCAAAATTGAAGTATGTCGAGAGGCTTGTCTGATCAGTGAAGTGGCGCATCTTCCATTTACCCCCGTGGCGTGATCCCAGGACGAATGGCCGCCTGTAAGCTGCAACCGGTTCAAGGAGCGCCTCATAATCATTGAGATCGTATTCCAGGTCTGCATCCTGTATGATGATGATGTCGCCGGTTGCATGATCTAACCCCTCGCGAACGGCATTCCCCTTGCCGCGTGCCTTTTCCTGGAGGATAATCTTGATATCGGGGTAATCTGTATAACTCATCACCAATTGGCGTGAATTGTCTGATGAATTGCTTTCAACAACAATTATCTCTTTGTCGGCGTTGTTGATCTGTTTTCCGACAAGTTGATCCATCAGCGCAGAAAACGTGGAGCCTTCATTATAGATGGGCAGGATAATGGACACAACCGGTCGCTGACGGCGTTCCGTCCTTTTGGCCGTGACGACTACCCCGGAAGTTGGCATCCGAAAATAGAGGTTGCGGAGGCCTGAAGGCAAAATACTGTATACCGCCCGGACGGCCCGGGTAATCCAGGTTTTCGGAAACTGTTGAGCACGAGAATATATGTGGGAAAGTGTGTACCACCTTAGGTCTTTGGAAAGCTGGATTTCATTGAACCCGGACTTCCACAGCAGAGATTGTATGGTGGTGTTGTCAAAATAATATCGATTTTCGGGACGCCAGCCGATCCAGGATTGACCAAAAAAACGAGCGGGGCTGGAATCAAGCGAGAGAGCAATGATGAATAATTCGCCCTCCGGCCTCAACGCCTGATGAATGCGAGCCAGGATCTTTTCGACGGCATCCGCCTTTTCCAACTGATAAATGATTACAACGGCGTCGACCGCCTGAGGCAGCGCAGGTTCTTTCTGTAATTCATCTACGGATAAATGGCGCAAAACACTATAGCCGGAATCCTTTGCCAAGGATGCAAAACAGTGCTCCGGCTCTGCAACGAGCAGAATATTATGTATGTTGGTGGATCGCCCGCCGAGCATACGCAGATATCTTTTGCTGGCTTCAATTTGGGTTTTGTCGAGCGGCAGGGTGCGTGGGGTATCGCCCGAGGCGTAGCCGATGGAAAAGCGGTCGTTGTTCCGCGAGTTAGCCGCCGGAGATGAAACCGTGAAGCCGCATTCCGTGCAAGATGTGACGGAATATCCATGAATTTCAAAAAGATAAACCTGCCTTATACCACCACATATGGGGCAGGAGTTTGCCAGCTGTTCCTGATTCACTTACCAGCCTCCGTGCACCGTACTGCGGATCTTCATCGCTCGCGGGCTTAACTCGACAGCCCTTACAATAAGTCTAAAGATACCCGGGAAGATTGTGCTGGATATCCTGTCGAAAGAACGCATGCCTGCCTCAACGCATTCCCCGGTGAACCGGGTCAAGCCGGAATGGAAGGGATGCCTGTCGAAGGTCTCGTGGTCACGACGAGCCGCCATCGTTTAGCAGCCGGTCGTTGCCCATGGAAGCCTGGCGTGGCTTCCGTGGGCGGCGTGCGTTGCGTATCAGGAAGATAACGGCTGTCAGCAGCGAAACAACGCTTACGGCGCCACCCACAATAAAAGAGAGGGGTCGGTATATGAATTTCACCGTGTGACTTCCTGCATTCAGGAACACACCTCGAAAACTCTCGTCCACGGCGAAGATCGCAGCCGGTTTGCCGTCAACAATCGCCTGCCAGCCGGGATAGTACTGATCTGACACGACTAGCAGCCCGGGCGCCTTCGTGTCCGCTTCAACATCCAGCTCGCCCGAACTTATGAGTTTCGCAATCCCTGGCACGGATTGCATACCCGGATCGTTGCGCTTGATCACCGTCTCCAGATCGGCAGGCAGGTTCTCGACTACGGCTGTCTGCTTTAGATCAAGTTTGGGGTCGGCCAACAATTGAAGGGCGGCAGCCGGAGTTGAGACGTTGTGAATGTTATATACCATAAACGCCCGAGGAAAGACATTCCGGTTCTCATAGATCTGCACGTATTTGTCAGTATGCACCAGGCGGTAGTCGGTCGCTGAGCTCGCGGCCGGCAATTCATTCTGGTCAGCCGATTCCAGATGAATATCTCCCCAATAAGCCCAGTCCCACGCGGTATCTCCTGCCGGGCCGCCTCCTGTTGTGAACTTTAGAACAACCTGTCTTCCGGCCCAATTTTGGAGGTTCACCGATTCCTCAAACCAATATCGATCGCAGGGATTCTTCTTCGGGTCAAGATATTGCCGGAATACATCGACCTCGTGATTTCCGTCAACTACGGATATCTGAAAATCAACTCCGTCGCCCCTGTCCGGTCGGAAGACCTGAGGACTTAGCCCGATTGAAAAATGGAGGTTGGAAGGCGTTGCAGGAACGGACAGCTTGAGATTGAAATCTTCATCCGCTGGCGCATAGAGCGCCATTTCTACGTCACCACTGATGTTTAGCGGTTCCACAGCCAGATTTTTGTCGGATGGGTTTTGAGAGAGAATAAGATTGGCCAGCGTGTTTTCTCCGAAATAATGCTGGATCTGGTCGTTCGTCTGAGCGCCGGATGCCGCCGGACACGCCGGATTGTTCACCGTGTTGGTGTTCTTATCGCCTGAGTTCCTGATGAGCACATACTTCACATTGAGCAGGTTGAACATCCTGTCAGAGATCGGGTACTTGTCACCCGCAAACCTTATGAAATTATCCGGCGCCACAAATTGCGTCGAAAAATCGTAACCACGTTTTGGCTCCAGGCCGTTCAGCCAGCGAATGTCGCTCAATCCATAGGCGGTAGACGTATTAGGATAGAGAATTCTATCCAGCCCCAATATTCTAAAAGCGCCCTTCACGTGTTGAAGGTATTGCACAAAGGGTGGGGCTTGAAACGGATCGAACCGGCTGGGCCTTTGAACATCCTCCCGCCCCAAAAACACCTGGATGACCAGGAGACCGACGAGTCCAATCTGCAAAACAAGCGGGTGAATCTTGTGAGCGTGCCTTAGGAGCACAAGAAGGAGAATTGAAAGGCATATTCCGCCCATCATGAAAGCCAGGGCAATCAGCTGCGCCTGGTCGCCGACATATTGGACTATGGAGTGTGCCGGGCTGGCAAGTATCGGCGGCGCCACGAATACAAGAAGCAAAATGGCAAAGGCTATCAACACATTCCCAATCGAGGGTTCATGATTTTTCGCGGCGTCGATGCTGGTTGCTGTCAGCATGGCGATGCACCAAATAACCGGCGGCGTTGCAAAATCGACGATGTTGATCTGGTTCAATATCGGTAAGCCTACGAACCAGGAAAATACAGGGATGTGAAAGAGTACCGACAGAAAGAATACTGCGAACCCACCATAGAAGAGGATTTCACTTCGATGTTCGGGCCAGTGATTCACATTCAGCAAAGAGTAAACCAGCGCAAAGAGGGGAAACAACCCAAGATAAGCTCCAGTTTGGGGTCGAAAGATCAAGTTGGGGTATAGCCAAAAAGGCCATAAGGATAGAAGCCCACCCGTGCCGACCGCGTGATAGTTTGCGGAAATGCGAATATATTCCAACATCGGCAACAGGAATGGCGCGGAGATCAGAAACCCCATTACCGTGGAGACTATATATCTCCCCACCATGTCCATAAATCCTGCAGCCAGCCGCGATTTATCCGCATTCGCGATCGATTTGTAGAAGAACCAAAGGGTCCCCAGGAACAGCGCGAAAAAAATTCCTTCTGGCATCGCCGCCAGAATTGACCAACCGACGAGCAGCCCGCACAACCAGAACCCCAGCTTGTCCTTCCGGTCCGTGAGGCGGTCATAACCGTATAATACTAGAGGCAATAACAGGAGTACCTTTACCTTGGGGTGATCGCCATAACCCACAAAATAACTGGAGAATACGAAGACAATTGCTGCCGAAATGCCCGAGACAAAGTCCAGCTTTTGCCTGCGCGCGAATAGATAACATCCAAGGCCGGCTATCAAATATCTGATCAGCAATTGGAAATCGATGGCATACGGCCAAAGGACAGTGGGAACAAAGAACAATAGAAATTGTATGGGCTCCAATGGTCCGGTCTGAGCGTCCGCCAAAAGCGGGCTTCCCGCCGGTCCGGCGTAGGGATTCCATAATGGGAAATCCCCCTTTTTTATGGACGTGGAAACAAATCGATTGAACGGTTCGATTTGCCAGGCGATCGCTCCCGGATCGAAAACTGCAGGGCCGGGACTCTCATAGGGGTAACGGAATGGCCCTCCCGGCGGTTCGGGCATGGTGCCCGCCGTCATGTTCTCCATAAGGAAGGTCTTTCCCTGAAAGACAACATCGCGATAGAAGAAAGCCAATAGCCCCGCGAGAACCAAAACCGCAAAGGTAATTTCTTTTGTCCTGGTTGGTATCTTTCCCAATTTGCGGGCCGCGAATGCGAAAACTGTCTTCCAAAAGTACGTAGAGGCAAGAATCAGGCCGCAGATAAGCAGGATTCTGCGAGCGTAGGGAAATTCGCGCAGGCTCTCAAACAGGCTGCGCCCGATTGCAGAATTCGGCCCAAAAATCGAAATAATGACAACTACTATTCCAACTATCGATAGGGCCTTTGGAAAATGCTTTTCCACGATTTCTCCTTCCCTGTCAACGGCCTAATGCACCGTAACCATAACTTGAAATCACCGCAACCTTGGATATCAGCACTGATTATTTTCCAACGAAGGCGGCGGCCGCATGGTGCAAGGAAATTCCGCCGCCGCGCTCGATTCACCACGATTCATAATGAGGGTCTCGTGGTCACGACGAGCCGCCATCGTTTAGCAGCCGGTCGTTGCCCATGGAAGCCTGGCGTGGCTTCCGTGGGCGGCGTGCGTTGCGTATCAGGAAGATAACGGCTGTCAGCAGCGAAACAACGCTTACGGCACCACCCACAATAAAAGAGAGGGGTCGGTATATGAATTTTACCGTGTGACTTCCCGCAGTTCAGGAACACACCTCGAAAGCTCTCGTCCACGGCGAAGATCGCAGCCGGTTTGCCGTCTACAATCGCCTGCCAGCCGGGATAGTACTGATCTGACACGACCAGCAGCCCGGGCGCCTTCGTGTCCGCTTCAACATCCAGCTCGCCCGAACTTATGAGCTTCGCAATCCCTGGCACGGATTGCATACCCGGATCGTTGCGCTTGATCACCGTCTCCAGATTGGCAGGCAGGTTCTCGACTACGGCCGTCTGCTTTAGATCAAGCATGGGGTCGGCCAACAATTGAAGGGCGGCAGCCGGAGTTGAGACGTTGTGAATGTTATATACCATAAACGCCCGAGGAAAGACATTCTGGTTCTCATAGATCTGCACGTATTTGTCAGTATGCACCAGGCGGTAGTCGGTGGCTGAGCTCGCGGCCGGCAACGGACGAAATTCGCCCCAATGAGCGGCTGCCATGCCTATGGTAAACTTGGATTCGCCTGGTCCGTTCATCTCAAGTGAACGATCATTGCCCAGGAATTCGATTCGGTTTCCAAACCCTCCCTCCCCTTGACCGAATATGCAGGCAACTGAAACTAAAAAGAGCCCCTATGAATATGACAGCGCCAGCCGTGGGCCTGTTGCGCTGGAGGAATTGCGCGGTCTGTTCCGCTATCGTGACCTGATCTATCAATTGGTGCGGCGCAGACATCGTCTCGCGCTACAAACGTTCGGCCCTCGGCATTGCCTGGACCATGCTCAATCCTTTGGGCATGATGGCCGTGATGACCGTTGTTTTCTCGCAATTGTTTCATTCCGTCCCCGGCTATCCGGCGTATATCCTGAGCGGCCTCATCGCCTGGAATTTCTTTTCCCAGGCCACCTCCTCAGCCATGAATCAAATGGTCTGGGGAAGCTCGTTGCTCCACCGTATCTACATGCCCCGCACGGCCTTCGTCGTTTCGGCCGTAGGCACCGGCCTGGTTAACCTGGTGCTTTCAGTCGTCCCCCTCCTTCTGATCACCCTGCTTGTCGGCCTGCCGCTGCGTTGGACGCTGCTGTTCCTGCCCGTGTCTGCCCTGCTGCTGGCGGCGTTTGCCTTGGGCGTTGGATTGTTGTTTTCCGCCTGGGCCATCTACTTTCCCGATGTGTCCGAGATGTATCAGGTGGCCTTGCTCGGCTGGATGTATCTCACGCCGATAATCTACCCGCTCGACATCATCCCCGAGCGCTATCGTTTCTGGCTCTACCTTAATCCCATGTATTATCTCATCAAGGTCTTCCGCATGCCGGTCTACGACGGCATGCTGCCGTCGGGGCCCCTGCTGGGCGCGGCCGCTGCCATCGCCCTGCTGAACTCTGGCCCTGGGCTGGGCGGTCTTCTCCTCCAAAGCCGATGAATTCACATATCGCATCTAGTCTGCAGAGCGTGATCGAGGCGCAGGCGCCTGCTGACGCCGTCGTACGTCTTGAAAATGTCTCGGTGCGCTACCGCGCCCCTCAAGAGCGCATTGGAACGTTCAAAGAATATGCCATCCGGCTCCTCCAGCGCCGGGTTCAATTCACGGACTTTTTCGCGCTGAACGGGATCAACCTCGAGGTCAATCGTGGCGAGATCTTTGGCATCGTTGGGCGCAATGGGGCGGGAAAGAGCACCCTGCTAAAGGTGGTATCGCGCGTGCTCGTCCCGACCACAGGTCGGGTTCGTCTGCGCGGCATTGTATCGCCTCTGCTCGAATTGGGCGCCGGCTTTCATCCCGAGCTGACGGGCCAGGAGAACGTGTATCTCAATGGCACGCTTCTTGGACATTCTGCCCGCGACTTGGAAGATCGTATGCAGACCATTCTCGAGTTCGCCGAACTCGGCGGCTTCATTGACGCGCCCTTGCGAACCTACTCCAGCGGCATGATCGCCCGCCTCGGATTCGCCGTCGCGACCGCCTGGCGGCCCGAGATCCTTATCATGGACGAGGTCCTGGCCGTCGGCGATGAGGCCTTCCAGCGCAAATGCGAGATCCGCATGGAAGAATTTCGGTCCGCTGGGACGACTACCCTTATTGTGAGCCACAATATGGATACGATTCTTTCCCTGTGCACCCGCGCCGCCTGGCTGGAACACGGCAAGATCGTTTCCATCGGACCCGTGCAAAAGGTGGTGGCTGATTACCGCGCCGGGTAGCTGAACTTCCACCGACCGGGCGAATCGCGATCCGAACTTCACCTTGCGCCGCTCACTCTGCCATGGCTTCGGACTCTGCATGCAACAGGGCTTCGATCCCATGCCGGACGAACCTGACAGAGGGATGTAATGTTGTGCAGCAAAGTAGGGCAATCGAGCACGAAAATACCCCCGACAAATTTGTCATGGGACTGCTATTGCATTGCACGTCTCCCTGATTGATAATATGATAACGATCCTGCTGAATACTCGCTGAGGACGACGTCATGAACCCCAAAATTAGCCCCCGCCTGATCTTCAAGCTCTTTGCCATTATATTGCCCACCGGCCTCTTGCTTTCGAGCCTGGGCTTTCAGGGTGTTTCCACTGCCCAAGCACAGGCCCCTGGCGGCCCGCAGGTGATTACATCCGGCCCCGCTGCGATCAGCCAGCCGCTCCGCTCAATGCCGCCGAGCAGCCAGATGAGCCAGCCGCAGACTGCCGGCCCGGCTAATCTGGTGCACATGGGAAGGAGGCTGAAGGCATCGAGCGGCCCCAATGCGAGTGCCCCGAGCGCCTCCGCGGCCGGCCCAGCCCTCTCCATTGTACAGACCAGCACCATGGGGAGTTCTATGCCGGAGCCTGCCCTCTATTTTGATGGCATTTCCGCCAACAATAACGTATTGCCACCGGATTCTGAAGGAGATATCGGCTTCGACCCGGCTACAGGCATTAAGTACTACTTTCAGTGGGTGAACCTTCAATTCCAAATTTGGGATGTCACAGATCCTAGCGCCGTGTCTTCGGTGTACGGCCCGCAGAACGGCAACGTTCTATTTGCTGCCCTTGCAGGCATGGGTGCTGCCGGCATCTGTCAAACCCACAATGATGGCGACCCGATCGTTCTGTTTGACCACCTGGCCGATCGTTGGATGGTTAGCCAGTTTGCCTATGTATTGGGCAATTTCGAACAGTGTATTGCCGTTTCGGCCTCCGGCGATCCCACCGGTTCGTGGTACGAGTATGGTTTTCAGCTCAGCACCTCAAAGCAAGGTGATTACCCTAAGTTCGCCGTCTGGCCCGATGGATACTACATGACGATGAATCAGTTTTATCCTGACGGCAGTTGGTACGGGGCGGGCGCGGCGGTGTTCGACCGTGCGGCCATGCTCACCGGTTCTTCTGCCCGTGTGCTCATATATGACCTCAATGAATACGGCCCTGGCCTGCTGCCCGCCAACCTTATCGGTCCTCCGCCTGCTTTAGGCACGCCTGCTTATTTCACGGAATGGGATGACAACGTTTATGGTATTGGCGACTCGTCCGATACCGTTCGCATCTGGTACGCTCACACTGATTGGAGCACTCCGGCCCTCTCCACCTTTGGGGCCGATACTTCTCATACCGCCAATGTCAAAATTACAACGGCCAATGTCGATCCGGCTCTTTGTGGGAACCCGAATGCTGGTGACGAGTTGCATTCCGCAGCCCGGCACGAGTGCAAAATTGGATCCCATCTCTGACCGGCAGATGTATCGCGCGGTATACCGTAACTTCGGCTCCTACCAGACGCTGATTGGCAATCACACGGTGGATGCCGATGGCGCCGACCAGGCGGGTATTCATTGGTTTGAATTGCGTAATAGCGGTTCCGGCTGGGGCACTGTTCCTTATCAGGAGGGCGTCTATGCGCCCGCCGATGGCGATAATCGCTGGATGGGCAGCCTGGCCATGGACGGCGCGGGTGATATGGCGCTCGGATATTCGGTTTCCAGTAGCACTACCTATCCATCCGTCCGCTATACCGGGCGGTTGGCCACGGACACGCTCGGCCTCATGCCGCAGGGCGAGGTCAACCTGGCCACCGGCGGCGGTTCCCAGACGGATCCATCCAGCCGCTGGGGTGACTACAGCACGATGTCGGTCGATCCCACCGACGATTGCACCTTCTGGTATACCCAGGAATACTACAGCGTCACCAGTGGCGCCGCCTGGAACACCATCATCGGTTCCTTCAAGTTCCCCTCTTGTTCTGTTTTCGGTGACGCGCTCATCACATCTGACCAGCCCGTGGTAGCGGCGGCGCGTTCATATATTGGTAGTCAGGTAACCGCACACAATGGCTTCGATGTGGGCAGCACCACCAGCAATGTCCCGATGTTGTTCAAGAATCAGTTCGGCGGATTCTACAGTTCTGCGCTTTACATCGAAAACGCCGACCCGGCCAATACCGCCAACGTTACGATGAATTTCTACGATGTCTACGGCAGTTTTACCTGTACGATCACAACCGCCCTTCCAAAATTGTCCGATGAGAGTATTTGGCTTCCAGGCCTTGGTTGTCTCGGAACTGTCTGGTCTGGAGGTGTGAATGTCACGTCCGACCGCCCTATCATGGCAATCGGGCGCACCCATGTTTATAACGAGATCATGGCCTATGACGGTTTCGCGTCCGGAAGCACGACCATGTATGTTCCCATGCTGTTCAAGCATCAGTTTGGAAACTATGATTCTGCGCTGTACGTGCAGAACATGTCGGCAACAAGTGTGGCTCACATCTCTGTTGCGTTTTACGATGTTTACGGCAACTACAATTGCACCATGAATGACACACTCCAGGTCCTGGCAGCAACGGGCTATTGGGTTGGCAATCGGGAATGTCTTCCGGATCCGTGGTCGGGAGGTGTAGTGATCACCTCAGATCAACCCATTATCGCCCTCGGACGACCACACATCGCCGACCAAGTCACCGCCTACGATGGTTTCGCTTCTGGAAGCACCACCACTTATGTCCCCATGCTGAAGAAGAACGTGGCTGGGGTCGGCGGCGCTCTACCATTCCGGCGGTTTATGTCCAAAACACCAGCGCAACTCAGACGGCTCACTTTACCATGCAGCTCTATGATGATTTCGGGCAATTTGAGTTGCACTCTGACTGACACGCTGCCCGCCTTGGCATCCACAGGCTACTGGATCCCCAACCGTGATTGCCTTCCGGCAGTTTGGTCTGGAAGTATGGTCATCACTTCGGATCAGCCGATGATCGCGGTTGGCCGCCTTCATGTGGGCGGTGAAATCATGACCTACGACGGCTCCGCCGGGGCAACTGCTCCTAATGTTCCAATTCTATTTAGGGATCCATTTGCTACCGACACTTATAATTCAGCTCTTGTCGTTCAAAATACAAACGACGCCTTGAACGCCAATGTCACGGTCAAGCTCTATGATACGGCCGGCGATTTGATTTGCACGAAGAATGTTCTCCTTGGCCCGCTCACGGCGCTTGATTACTGGCTGTCGGGCCTGGCATGCCCCTAAAGATTCAACGCAGTTCATAGGGGCATTCTTGCCCATCGGAACGATTCTGGTTATAGAAATCCATGGAGCTGGAAAGCCATCGATCCCAGCTCCATGGATCATTTAATCCTCCCCTCGTTGGGAAATGCCGAAGGCCGCGCTGCAAAAAGCAGGCTGGCTGTAGGAACCCATGGCCCATTCAAGGACCAAAGGTAGGTTGCGTCATGGAAATATGAGTGGCTCATGAATGTTATACTAGGGCCGAATCCACATTGCGAGCGAGCCGATAGGCGCGCAGGACGAAAGGCCCCAGGTGCAAAGCTCATAGAAGTGACAGATGGCGTAGTCTTCCCATCGAAATATTCGCAGAGAGTTGCGCACCGTAGGCGGTCAAACGGATCAAGCCATCCTGGGATTAATATGATGGCGTGCTTGAATGTGATCCCGCTTTCGTATGGTCGGGCTGCATCATAATCCTTCCCAGGCCATGCCCACAGACGCTTCATAGAAATCCTCAAAGCCCTGTGCCATTATCCTGACTCCGCGATGGAGACCAAAGGATGCAAAGCAAAGACGAATTGGAAAATTGGTATTCAGAAGCTGATCCTTGGCAATATTACGGCAATCCATCCGATCGAATGCGTAAGGCCAGGATCTTATCTGCTCTTCCTCGATTGGAATACGAAAATGTGCTCGACATTGGCTGCGGAAATGGTTTTATTACCAACGATTTGCCCGGTAAGGATATCATAGGTATTGATCTTAGTCAGAGGGTGGTTGACTGGGCCAATACCGGTTCCCCCAAGCATGTGCACTACGTATGTGCTTCGCTGTTCGATTTGCCGGAATTAGACTTGCCTGCCATGGACTTGGTTGTGATTACTGGAGTGCTCTATCCCCAATATATTGGGGAGGCCGTGCGGTTGGCCTATGTTCTCATAGATAATCTCTTGAAGCCCGGCGGAATTTTGACTTCGTCGCATATATATGAATGGTATCGGGCCAGGTTTCCGTACTTGACCGTGTCCCGTGAGTATTTTCCATACCGCGAGTATTCGCAGGTTCTCGAGGTATACGCAAAATGATCCTGACCTATCACAAGATATACCCGGAGGCGAAAACAATCTGGTGGGTAACACCCGATAGCTTCTATTGCCAAATGGTCGATTTGCGATGTAAAAAAGTCGTATATCTCGACGATTACGACCCATCCGACGAAGATCAATGTGTAATTACCTTTGATGGGGTATATCAAAATCTGTGGAAATACGCCATTCCTATTTTGCGGCATTTTGGTTATGTGTTCGAGTTGTTTGTTATCGGACAATCTATCGGAAAGACCAATGCGTTTGATGCGATAGAGCCATCGACCGAATTTGCCGATCATGAAACCCTGTCAAAGATGATCCAGGCCGGGGGGCGGCTGCAGTGGCATTCGTGGTCTCATACTCGTCTTTCTGGCGAACCGCCGGGTACAATGCAGAGGGAGTTGACGGTGCCCAATGATTTGCGGGATATGTGCCCACAAGGTTTTAAGTGGTACGCCTATCCCTATGGGGAGCGGGAGTCTCTTTATCGAAGCGAGGTTGAAGCACGCTTCACGGGGGCGGTTGCCACCGACGATGGAAATGACAACGACCGCTGCGATCTAAAGCGATTGACGGTGGACAACGATACGCGTTTGTCCAAATCCCGCGTCTCTCTGATTATCCCCTGCTACAACTACGGCCACTTGGTCGCAGAATCAATCGAATCTGCGCTTTCGCAGACCTATCCTGCGGATGAGATTCTGTTTATCGACGATGCTTCCACAGATAACTCCGTCGAAGTGGCCCGGCGTTATGGGCCGCGGATCCGCGTTGAAGCGAATCAAAAGAATCTTGGCGTGGTGGAAAACTTCCGCAAAGCCGTCGGCCTGACCCACGGAGATTACATTTGCTTTCTCGGCGCAGACAATCGTTTCAGGAGTGATTACATTGAGCAGACGAAGACGATCTTAGACAAGGAACCCGAAACCGGGGTGGTCTACACTGATTTTGTATTGTTCGATGCCAGGGCCGCAGTCGTTGCAGCAGAAATGAAGGCCTCTCCTCACCCCACGATACCCAACCTTTTTTACAAGCGGTTTCCCGCTGACCCAAAACAGGATATCCGTAAGCTGAATTACATTCACGGCTCATCCATGTATCGCCGCGCGGCGTATGAGCAGGCCGGCGGCTATCGCACAGGAGCCATGCCCGAAGATGCCTCCCTGTTTGCAAGGATGCTCGACCTGGGTTGGAAGGCCAGATTGGTGGACGATTTTCTGCTTGAGTATCGCCAACACGCCAAGGATCAACTAAATATAGGCAAGACTCTGGAACTTGAAAACGCGTACTTGAGAGGCCAGGTGCGGGATCTTTCGTCACAGGTGCAGGACTTGACGTCACAGTTGCGCAATATCACCGGCAGTAGATCCTGGCGACTCCTCATGTGGCTGCAGCGCTTGCAGGCTCGCCTGCTGCCCTATGGCAGCTGGCGCCGTCGCATGACAAAGAAGCTGCTGGCGCTCTTGTTGGCTGCCCTTTCTGCCATCCGCGATATCCGCCAGGCCGAAAGAGATAGATCGTTGATTATCGACTCCGGTTTGTTTGATTCGGATTGGTATCTGGTTCACAATCCGGATGCGGCTGCGAAAGAGCTTGATCCTGCCCGCCATTATTTGTTCTTTGGCGGTTTTGAAGGGCGCGACCCTGGCCCGGGATTTTCCAGTCAATGGTATCTGAACAGATATCCCGATGTGCAGGCGACAAAGATGAATCCCTTGCTGCATTATTTGAGATTCGGCAAGATGGAGGGCCGGCTCCCGGAGCCGCCACAGGGAACGTCTGACCTGAATTAAGAGGGTTAGTCAAGCAAAAGGTGCTCTATGCAATTGGCAATCGAAGCTTTTCGAGTTCTGAGGCAGGAGGGCTGGCGCCCGTTCCTGGCGGCCATCCGGCGCAAGCTCCTTCCGGGAACAGTGAATTCCAAAGTAAGAAAACAACTGGGGAATTTGCATCCCACTGTAAGCATAGTCATTCCGACCTTCAACACCGCGTGGCTTACCGGTAATTGTATTCGGCGAATTTATGAGACCCATTGCGACGTTTCCTTTGAAGTCGTCGTTGTGGATGACCATTCCAGCGACAGTACGGCCAGGATGCTTGCAATGGAGCAGAAGAGGCAGCCCACTCTCAAGTCCTACTACATGCGGGAGAATTTGGGTTTTCCGGGGGCTGTAAATTATGGATGTCGTCAAAGCGCGGGACGCTACGTCGTCATATTGAACAGCGACACACTTGTCACCAATGGCTGGCTTGACAGATTGGTGGACCCATTTTCGAGGGACGAATTCATTGGGATTGTCAGCCCGGTGACCAATTACGTCGGTGAAGGTCCCCAAATAGATGAAGACGCGAGGCAAATCAGCCCTGAGGACATTGAGTCTTACGCCAGGAAGATAGAAGCCTGCGACTATATCTACGAATCTAATCGCCTAGTATTCTATTGTGTGGCCATCAGTCGCAGGGTGCTTGATGTCGTCGGCGATTTGGATGTCGGCTACGGAAGAGGCAACTACGAAGACGAGGACTATTGCCTTCGTACCATTGCAGCCGGTTTTCGGCTTGCGATCGTGCGCGGCGCGTTTGTCTACCATTTCGGTACCATGACCTTTAAGAAGAACAGCCGCTTGCACGCTCGGTTCATGATCAGGAATCGACGCCGTTTTTACCGCAAGGCACAAAGTATCTCGGTCACACTGCGCCAGCCAAAACTACGCACGCCTGATTTCTCAACCAGCGTCATTGTTCGAACCCAGGATCGCCCGGAGCTTCTCCGGGAGGCCTTGATTAGCCTGTCAAATCAAACGATTGGCAATTTTGAAGTTGTCGTCGTGAATGATGGCGGACCCGACGTCTCCGGCATGCTTAGTATGTTTGAGCAGTATTTTCCACTCCGCTATGTGCACAATACCGAGTCAAAGGGACGATCTGCGGCACTAAACATCGGCATTAACCATAGCAAGGGGAGCTGGATTGCCATCCTTGATGACGATGACATCTTTTATCCCTGGCACCTGGATGCTCTCCTTTCCAATGCCAGGATCAACCCGGACTTCAAATTCTTCTATTCCAGTTGCAATCAATGTATGCTTCGATCCAGGTCACAGAGGGAACCGCTGATGATCATAGGGATCAATCCCTGGAACTATGACCGTCGCGAGTTATTGGTTCGGAATCATCTTCCCATCCACAGCTGGTTGATAGCGCGGAGTTGCTTTGACAAAGTGGGACGTTTCCGTGAGGACATGCTCATGTTGGAGGACTTCGAATTCCTGGTCAGGTTGAGCAGGGCCTTTGACTTTCATCATGTGCCGCGTCTTACCTGTGAGTACCGTTACTATTTGGATGGAGCCAACGCAATGTTGACCCAAAGGCGCAAGACTTTCGAGGCTCTCTGAGTTTCTTTACAAACTTCATCCCGTGGATGACCCGGCTACAATCAACGAAAGAAAACTGGAATTAATGAATTTGCAGGCTCAGATCAGGAAAATTGACGAGTTCGACAGCAAGCTTGACGCAAATCCGGAGCAGGCCATTACGACCTATTACGATATATTCAGCCTGGTCACGGGAGTACACCCAGATGAGTATGATTACGCCTGAAAGAATTGTCAATGAGGCGCCCGCTACTGCGATCAGATCAATGGCCTTAACAAAGCTGCTCCTCTTTTTGTCTATGGCTGAATCCGCATATGTCTTTTCTTACCAGCTGCAGGATTATCTGCTGGCCGGCTGGTGGCAACATCCCACTGCGCGGGGAGCCGTTGTTCTAACCGCCCTGCTCATGCTTGTCGCTGCGTTTGGAGCATTTGTCTATGAGTTGTATGCTGATGCGCAGGGGGTGAGCAGATTCCTGCAGCGTATGGTCGCGGGAAATACCTTTGCTTTCATCCTAATTCCCCTGGCGCTTGCTTTAGTTGCAATCCTGGCCATCTTCGCAGATCATGAGCTTATTTTACGCACGCCTTTTCGGGTTCTCAATGGACATCTGAATCTGTTATTTCTGCTGGCATTGTTCGCTCTGCAATCACTGGTCGTCCTGGTCTCCTTCAAGGTCGAAGGCCCTTCCACATTCCTCCCGTACCCCGTTCAATTCTTGGATTCTCGCCAATCACTCATTGACAGAATCATGGATGGCGTTTCAGTGATTTTCCTCGCCGTATTGGGCAGTCGTGCCATTACTCACCTGGATACATATTGGGATTCAATGAAATACCATATACCCTGGGCTGCCCGGCTGAGTGGCATATTACCAAGTAAACAGTACATCTTCTATCCCGACGTGGAAGCCTTGTATTTAGGGGCGCCCAAGCTCACGGAGTTCTTGCAGGGTTGGCTCTGGCGCGCAACAGGTTTGATTTCCGCGACCAACCTTGTCGCCTGGCTGTCCATTCTTCTTGTCATTGGGATCGCGTCGAAAAGGCTGAGACTGAAGCCATGGCTGCTTACGCTATTCCTTTTTAGCATTCCGCTCGTGTCGATTCATAGCGTGAACAGCTACAGTGATCTGCCGGCGAATTGCTTCGTTGCCATCGCCTTCATCGGTTTGCTGGCGGCCTTTGAAGATAACCGTTTTGAGACGAAGAACCTGATCGCCGTTTTGCTTCCTTTGGCAATTGCCGCAAACATGAAGGATCAGACGACCATCGTCGCCGGCCTCTTCTTCGCGCTCACCTGCCTGGTTTTCTGGTTTAAGAGCGATAAGCGGGAAATCCGACCCGGCAAATTGTTGCAAAGCCGTGCACGGTTCTTACTGGTTTGTTTCACGTGCGGATTGCTGTTTAGCGCTAATATCATCGCTGATTTTGTTCGGTTTGGCAACCCATTTTACCCGCTTGCGACGAAGTTCGGGCCTATCTCGTTCCACGGGCCGGTCTCCGTGGGCCTCGCAGGAGAATCACAAGATACCAACGCTGGCTATAAGTACGTATTATCGCTGTCTGAAATCAGGCTTTGGACAGACAATCAGGGGGGATTATGGTCGATTGACATGTCAACAGCGGGGAGTTCCGCCGAAGATGTTTCGTTTAAGACAGGCGGCTATTTTGTGGCCAACCTCATTTTGTGGTCATCATCGCTCCTCTTGGGCTGCTGGTATTGCAAAGACAGGCGATATCTCGGCTACACTCTGGTCGCACTGGGTGCTTTCGCGGTCGTTAGTTTCTTCCCGGTTCCCTATTATCTGCGGTATTGGCTGTTCCTGCCTATGGATCTCTGCATTGTTGTCCTCTTGATGTACCGCAGGTTCGCCGAGCAACTGCGACCGGTATTTGGGCTCGTGGTCATTTTGCAGGTGGCGATCTTCTTGTTCGTTTCGTACCAAGTGTCCGCGGACATCTTTCCCCGCGGCCTTTCCCCATCCTATGTACAACAAACTTTGAGCAGTCTTGTCATGGGTGCGAAGCAGGGAGTCGTTCAAGCCGGCTCCCCTGCGTGTGTGGTCTTTGGCGACACCCGACAGGGATTCTTGTACAAGCTTGCACACTGGGATTTGCCTATGCAATCAGTGGTAAAAGAATCCGATTGTATTTTGGGCCACGTTATCTACCCATAGAAGTGAAGGCCGCAGAGAGAAGTTGGCCTCCTCGTCTCTGCGGCCGTCCATGTGGAGTTGAACTAATACGTCCAAATAGCTGGGACAGCGGACTTTGTCCGGCATTGGATGACTCTTGTTGCAGAATGTTCAGTTACACGACCGTGATAATTTCGAACGAGGACGGACATGCCGGATAAACCAAATTGCGAATCTCATGGTGCCGGGACGGCATCGATTGTGTGGGCACAGGCACTGCTCTTCTTGTCCGCGTTCGAATCCCTCGGTGTCTTTCTCTACAACACATATTCCTATCAGCAGGCCGGTTGGTGGAGTCGTCCCAGCCGCGGAGGAACACTGGTTCTTGCTGGCCTGGTTGTGCTTGCTGCGGTCTTCAGCTGGCTGGCGCGCCAGGTTCACACTCATGCTGAACGCGTGAGACTCCTTCTTGGCAGCGTGGCTAAAGGCAATACTTATGTCGTGACCTTCGCAGTTCTTGCGCTGGCCCTCGTGTCGATCCTCGTCATTCTCTCTTACCCTGCAGTGGCATTGGGCATCCCTCTGGCCGGGCTTCGAAAACACGTTGACCTCTCCTACTTGGCTATGGCGCTGATCTTGGAGGCCTCCGGGCTTCTGGCATCGCTAAAGTTCAAATGTTGCGCCATGCCTGTCTTACGCCTCCTTCGCCGATATCATCAGGTGCGGAGGAAAGCTAGGCTACCCCATCCAGGAATCAGAATGATGGCATTGGATAGCTGGCTCAGGCGCAATGAATTGTTGAGCACCTCAGTCATTTTCGTAGCTCTCATATGGCTATTCTTTGCTCCCACTCTGATCCAGGGAAAACTCCCCCTCAGTACCAGCTATCTGTATCAGTTGACCCCGTGGGCTTCGTATCGCGGGGCCTTCAAGAGCGATATGGTCTACAATCCCGTCCTAAGTGATGACTATGATTTTGGGATCCCGGGATGGCAGTACATAATCGGCGAGATTCGGAGCGGCAGATTTCCATCTTGGATCCCATACGTCAATGGCGGAGCACCATTTGGCTTCCTCGTGTTCGGCATCTTCACACTGCACGGCTTGGCGATTGCCCTCGGAGGTGTGAAATGGGGGACCATGCTTTACATGTGCCTGAAGATGTATATCGCTGGTATTTCCATCTACGGGTACCTCCGATACAGGGAATTAGCCAGAGCCTCCGCTCTTCTGGGGAGTCTGGTCCTGATGTTCTCTGCATACATCATCGTGAATGGAATGTCAGAAGTTCCCGATGCCTTGATCTACGCGCCGGCTATCCTGTACTTTGCGGATCGCTTTATTAAGGAAAGGAAGTATTGGCAGTTTCTGTGCCTGGCTCTTTGCGTGTTCGTTACCATTCTTTCGGGTTTCCCGTCTGTCATTATGTACACGCTGTTACTTGTTGTGTTTTACCTCAGTTATCGAAACCTTCTTGAACTTCGGGATAGGCCATTGCGGCAGCGGATTGGTAACCTGGCTATCATAGCAGCAGCCTTTTTGATCGGGATCTCGTTAGCAGCTTTTAGCTTGGTGCCTACGTACGAATATTTCCGGACCATAAATATCGGCTATCGCGTAGGGGTGGGACCAGAAACATTTATCTGGTATGAGATCGGGCGACTAGTCAATGCAAACATTTGTGGGAACCCGGTCCAGAGTTCAGTGGATTTGTTATAGCAACTACAATGAAACCGCTTTGTATGTAGGGCTATTGCCACTCATGCTCATTCCTTTCAGCCTTGGCAGCAAGAGATACAAATCGACCTCATCATTCTTTCTCGTGGCCGCCGCGCTCGTTCTCATGATCGTGTTTGGCGTGGGTTCATTGAATGTCATCGTCGGCAGTCTGCCTTTCTTCAATTTCAACCCAAATATCCGGATGATATCCTTGCTTCCCCTCTGCTTTGCTTTTGTTTCTGCGATAGGCATGGAGGGCCTAATAGAAGCAAACGAAAAAAGGTGCTACTGGACATGGGGACTTCTACCTGCTCTTGGGGAGTTCTCACTATTTTGGCATTTGAAAACATACCTTTCAAACTTGATCCCACAACTTCCCATAATCCCTACTACCTTACTCAAATTCTGTTCACAGAACTCCTTTTGCTGTGCTATGCCCTCCTGATTGCGGCTATCCGGGCCTTTCGCAAGAGGGCTGCTATTTTCATAGTTCTCTCCCTGATACTGATGCTAAACTTCGTGGAACGCGCCTTCTTGCTGGGCGGCTATCAGGGAGCCAGCTATCCGGGGACCTTTTTTCCCGAGACGCCGGGCATATCGTTTCTCGAATCGAAGATGCAAAAGTATGAGCGAATGGTCAGCATCGGCCGTTCGTTCGTGCCAAGTTTCCCTATGTACTACTCCATAAATACGTTGGTTGCGCATGCATTTGCGGATCCTGCCTTCAAAGGTAATCTAGAACTGATAAGCCCAGGTATCTACGCCACGAACACGACCCAGCCCATATTTGATCCGAGCTCGATCGATCTTGCATCCCCATTACTGGACGTTTATCGTGTTCGGTACGTTGTCTTGTCTCCGTCAGCAAATCCAATTGGATGGGTGAGCCTCGCAAACCAAACTGAGTACAACCGGAGTTATGATCTACGTACTCTGAAGTCATTCGGGCAGACTATGACTAGCTCCCGGAATGGTTATATGAATACCCTTGAAATCGTGATCCACACACCTCGGAATGAGCCAATTCCGGTCAACGTTAAGATTCTGTCGAACAATACTCTTCTGGCCGATTTCTATGGGCAGGCGGTTGCAAAAGACAATGGCCGGTATTCCATTGATCTTCCCTCGTTGCAGGTAAAAGAGGGGCAGCAATTAGCGTTTGAAATCGCACCTGTCAGGGAATCGATTCCCCAAGATTCCTACTTATACTCTGTGAACTTTGACATATATGGTGGTGGAACCATAATACTGAATGGAAAGCAATCTGCAAAGCAGGGCGATCTGGCCTTTGCTTTGCTGGAATACAATGCGACCGTCGCAAATAAATACAAACTGGTCCACACCGGCGATTTGACGATCTACGAAAACACCACACTCGGCGAAGGCATTCCGGTGATCACCAAATTGATATATGCCAACCAAACTTCGTGCGCCTCAACCTTAGGACAGATTGATCCCTCGCATGAGGCGGTAGTCGAGGACAAGAGCGTCAGCATTACTGGTGGGGCCGCCGCTACCCAGGTTGGACCCGCTCAAGTAGCTGGCGGCATTCCTGCGTCCACCGCGAGAATCAGCGAATACGAGGCAACCAGCGTCGTGATCGACGCAGATGTTCCTCAGACCTCTATGATCGTCCTTAGTGATACGTACTTCCCTGGTTGGCATGCCACAGTGGATGGCAAAGAAACAGCAATATACCGCGTGAATTGTGACATGCGCGGCATAATCGTGGCAGCGGGTAATCACGTCATCAAAATGCAGTACGATCCCAGCTCATTCAAGATCGGGCTGGCTATTTCTCTCATTATACTTGCGGCGTTGGGTATTCTCTATCTGGTCATAGCTAAGAGAACCTCGATACCACATTAGCCATAAATAGAGATTTCTCGAACCTCTATGCAAACTAGAGTTGATGCGTTTATAGAAGCCGCATTTCATACGGTGGAGCCATCACCTTCACAATCCCGAGGCGTTGAACAGCCGCGCACTGATATACTCAGCGCTTTAAGGACAGGCCCTCGAGGCATGAACCAGAGAATGCGAAACCTTCGGTTTATCCGTAGATGTTCGCGACAAGGCGAGGCAGGGTGTGCACATCAATGCCCTCGCCCTGGTCCTTGATTAAACTAAGAGGGCGTTGCCTTTATCAAGCTGTGCTGAAGTATTCAGCATACACTCAAGCCCTGCCTAAGCCGGGCCATTGGCCGTTATCGGAACCGAGAAAACCCCAATCCATGACAAAAATGGGCCTCGTTTTCTTGTCGGCGCCATATGCTGGTCTCAAACGGCTCGTCCTCTAAGGAGTTCCCAGCAGCACGGCAGGGAACTGAGTGGGGAGATCTGGGTCGCTTGCCTCAAGTGCCCGAGCCGAGAGAAGCGGGGACCGCAGGAATGGACGAGTTGTTCAGCCAAATTCGCCGCAAGAAGAACAAGCTCGACGCGGCGACCCGACCGCGGTGAATTGGCATACCCGCTTAATTTTGGGATTGAAGCGACCCTGGAAAGATGAATGTCCAATTTGTTTTTTTATCTGATGCTTTAATGGCAAGCCGTAAGTTGGGCGAATATCGCTCGTTCTTCTGGCTCGCCCAGAGTTTTTATTGGCGTTGGGCAGCTAGGATTGACTCTTTCAAAGTTTCGTGGGAAAATTTTTCATAAGTTGTGCAAAAACGAACGAGGGCGTCAGGGTGGCTCAATATGAGAGACGCCTAGCTCCATACTTCGAAGGGAAACAAACATGGCTGTACGCATTCATCCAACTGCCGACGTTTCTGAGAAGGCGAAAATCGGGGAGGGGACTAGCATCTGGCATCAGGCCCAGGTGCGCGAAGGCACGAGCATAGGCACCCATTGTATTCTCGGGAAGGGCGTTTATGTGGACAATGATGTATCCATTGGCGACAACGTCAAGATCCAGAACTATGTCTCCGTTTATCATGGCGTGACTCTCGAAGACGGTGTCTTTGTGGGTCCGCATGTATGCTTCACAAACGACATGACCCCGCGGGCCATCAATCCGGACGGCTCTTTGAAAGCTGCAGATGATTGGGTGTTGACCAAGACGCTGGTTAAGCACGGCGCCGCCCTGGGAGCCAACTCCACAATCCGCTGCGGGGTTACAATTGGCGATTGGGCCTTGGTTGGCTCGGGCAGCGTGGTTACTAACGATGTTCCGGGATATGGTCTGGTGTATGGAAACCCGGCCCGCTTGCACGGTTTTGTATGCACCTGTGCCAACAAGGTCGAAGAAAAGGGCCGTCGCGGGGATCGCGTAGTCGCAAAATGTCCCCAGTGCGGTCGAGAGATTGAGATTTCGGTTTTGGATTGGGAGAAGATCAAATGATCAATATGGCGAAACCCCAGATTGGGGACGAAGAAAAACGGGCGGTGATGGAAGTGCTGGACTCCGGAATGATTGTGCAAGGCCCGCGCGTCAAGGCATTTGAAGAGGCGTTTGCTCTGATGTGCGGCGTCAAGCATGCCGCTGCCACCACATCCGGCACGACCGCGCTCCACATCGCCGTGCTGGCGAATGGCGTGGGTCAGGGCGACGAGGTCATCACGTCTGCTTTTACCTTCATTGCTTCTGCGAACAGTATTCTATACGCGGGTGCGAAGCCTGTCTTCGTTGATATTGATCCGGCCACCTTCAACCTGAATCCAGCCCTGATCGAAAAGGCCATTACGAAGAAAACGAAAGCGATCCTGCCGGTCCATCTCTACGGACTGACGTGCGATATGGATCCGATCATGAGCATTGCGGCAAAGCATGGACTGGCCGTAATTGAAGATGCCTGCCAGAGTTCATGGGGCCGAATACAAGGGTCGCAAAGCGGGCTCCTTCGGTACGGGCGCCTTCTCATTATATGCAACTAAGAACATCACCTCGGCCGAAGGCGGGATGATTACGACCAATGACGATGCCCTGGATGAAGAGTTTCGTGTTCTTCGCCAACACGGGATGCGCAAACGCTACTATCACGATGAACTTGGATTTAACTTCCGCATGACCGATATCCTGGCTGCAATTGGTCTTGCGCAATTACGAAAGATCGATAAGTTCAATGCAGCGCGCCAGGCCAATGCCAAGTTCTTGAGTGAGCATCTGAAGGGCGTGGTTGTACCTTGCGTGCCCGAAGGACAGACGCATGTCTTCCATCAGTATACTGTTCGCGTTCCGGGCGGGAAGCGTGATGCCCTGAGAGCCTATTTGCAGGAGCATGGGGTGGGCTCGGAAGTGTATTATCCCGTGCCGATCCACAAGCAAAGTTTTTACGTGAGCCAGCTTGGATATAAGGATGTGCTTCCGGAGACGGAGCGCGTGGCCACAGACGCGCTTTCGCTGCCAGTTCACGCCGCCCTTAGTTCGACCGATCTGGAAACCATCGTTTCTGCCGTCAACGATTTCATGGAGAAGAACGGGTGAAAGTAGCTGTTATTGGTGTGGGCTCCATGGGCAGGAATCACGCACGTGTGTATACCGAACTGCCCGAAGCCGAGCTCGTGGCCGTGGTGGATGCAGACCGAAGCTTGGCGGATGCCGCGGCCGAAAAATACGGCACGTGGGCCTACACCGATTACAGAAAGATGTTTGAGCAGGAAAAGCCTGAGGCGGTCTCCATAGCTGTTCCGACGGCGATGCACGAGGAAGTCGGCCTGGCCTCGCTGGAATCGGGAGCACATGTATTGGTCGAGAAGCCCATTGCGGCTACCCTGATTTAAGGTCAGCGCCTCATTGAGAAGGGACGCTCCCTGAGTTGCCAACTGATGGTTGGACACATCGTTCGGTTCAATCCGGCTATTCAGGCCCTTAAGCAAAAACTGGACGCTGGAGAACTCGGTCGCATCTTTCAGATCTTCTGTCGTCGCGGCAGGCCCTTTTCCGGCGCGCATCCGTGATGTGGGGGTGGTGATCGACCTGGCGCCGCACGACGTTGATATCATGCGCTTTCTGGTCGGCTCGGATCCGATCCGTGTTTATGCTGAGACGGAAAAGCGGATTCATACAGATCACGAGGACCTGCTGTGGGGCACTTTGCGCTTCGAAGACGGAACCATTGGAGCCCTAGAGATCAACTGGCTCACCCCGGCGAAAGTGCGTGAGGTTGTGGTCGTCGGTGAACGTGGCATGTTCCGTGTGGACGATCTAACTCAGGATCTGTACTTCTTTGAGAACTCCGAAGCCAAAGACATCCAATGGACTGCGCTTGCCGCCTTGAAAGGCGTCAGCGAGGGAAGCATGATCCGCTATGCTATTCCCCGTTACGAACCGCTCAAATCGGAGTTGCAGGCGTTCCTGAAGTCTGTTCGAGGCGAATGTCCGGTTCCGGTGACGGGCGAAGACGGGCTGGCGGCACTCCGTATTTCACTTGCATTGGCCCAATCAGGGTTAGACCATCAAATTGTCGAGGTCAACTAAACGGCGGTGGGGCAGGCTGGTCTGTGGATTCCCGTCCCGTACAGCCGTTACGATTGTAGTCTAATTCATGGATGAACTTCGTAGATCAATCCACGACAAAACTGCGCGCATTGCCGTCATTGGACTTGGCTATGTCGGATTGCCGGTAGCAGCCTTGTTTGCAGATGCGGGTTTTGACGTTCTAGGTGTCGAGATTTGCAAAGAGCGCGCCGCAAAGATAAATGCGGGGACATGTCCGATCGAGGGCGAAGAGCCTGGCCTAGCGGATCTGCTTTCAGCAAAAGTGAGCTCTGGCCGTCTGCGGGCCACCTCGGACTACGCCGACCTGCAAGATCGCAATATAATATTGATTGATGTAGAGACTCCGGTGGACGAACTGAATCTTCCCCGATATGAAGCCTTGCGTGAATCTGTGACGGATCTGGGGGGCGTGCTGGCTGAAGGCGCGTTGGTGATCGTCGAATCAACAATCGCACCGGGGACGATGCAGCAAGTTGTTCTTCCTTTGCTCGAGCGGAATGGTGCCCGAAGGGTAAATCACGACTTTTATCTGGGTAATTGCCCCGAACGCGTAATGCCCGGCAAGCTGCTCAAGAATCTGCGAACCGTCAATCGTGTTGTGGGCGGCATGACTCCTGAAACGGCGGAGACGATGGTTGAACTCTACCGGTCTATCGTCAACGCTGATCTCGATCCATCCGACTGCATCACGGCTGAATTGGTGAAGACGGCCGAAAATGCTTACCGGGATGTGCAAATCGCGTTCGCGAACGAAGTCGCTCTGATCTGCGATGCCGTTGGGAGTGATGTGTGGAAAGTACGAGAACTCGTCAATAAGAGCCCATTCCGACAAATGCACATTCCCGGCGCGGGCGTCGGCGGTCATTGCATTCCGAAGGATCCCTGGCCGCTGGCCTCCGCGGTCAAGGATAAGGATGTACGATTGCGCCTGATCCCGGCGGCACGGGCGATCAACAATTATATGCCCTTGTACATGGCAGACTTGCTGGGAAACGGGCTTCGTTCTGCCGGGCTTCAATTTGAAAGAGCGAAGGTCCTGATCATGGGGTACGCGTATCTGGAGAATTCGGACGATACGCGTAACAGTCCGAGCATCGTATTAGTGGAACGTCTTCGTGAACTGGGTGTGGAGGTCGTAATTCATGATCCCTTTGTCGAGGAATGCAAAGGAGTCTTGCTGGACCTTGCTAGGGGCGCGGATGCGCTGGTAGTCATGGTCGCCCATACCGACTATAAGGGTATTGACTTGGCAGAGCTCGGTTCGGTGATGCGAACTCGCCTTCTCGTCGACGGCCGGGCCGTCTATACCGGGCCGCAGGTCGAATCGGCGGGATTCCGTTATATCGGGCTGGGAAAAGGCAAGAACTGCTAGGGCCAGATCTATGCTCAACGGGAAAACCATCGCCGTTGTCGTGCCCGCATATAATGAGGAAAAGCTCATTAGCAAGGTGTTCGACACCATGCCCATGATCGTGGATAAGATCGTCGCTGTGGATGATTGCAGCTCAGACGGTACTGCTTCGGTCGTGCAACGCTATGCCGACCGACAGCCCGATCGCCTCGTCCTGATTCGTCATGATGAGAATCAAGGAGTGGGGGCTGCGATTGCTACGGGTTACAGGTGGTGCCGAGATCATCAGGTGGATGTGACGGCGGTAATGGCCGGGGATGCCCAAATGGATCCGAACGACCTGCCCGCGCTTCTTGAGCCCGTTGTCAACGATGAGGCGGACTACTCAAAAGGAAATCGATTGATTTCTGGCGAAGCTTGGCAAAGAATTCCCCGCGTCCGTTACTTGGGCAACGCCATGCTTTCCTTCCTTACTAAGATAGCCTCAGGCTACTGGAATATCGCGGACTCCCAGACCGGCTACACGGCAGCAAATCTCAAGGTCCTCAAAACGATAGATCTGGATCATATCTACAAGCGTTACGGCATGCCGAACGACATGCTTGTGAAGCTTAACATATATAATTTTCGGGTCTGCGATGTTGAGATAAAACCAATCTACGGTATCGGTGAGAAGTCGGGCATAAAACCCATCCGCATGATCCCCGGATTGGCCTGGCGCATGGGCAAGTTCTTCCTCTACCGGATGGTTCAGAAGTATGTGATCCGCGACTTTCACCCATTGGTCTTGTTTTACGTATCAGGCTTCATTTTGTTCACCATCGGCCTGTTGCTTGGCATATACTTGTCATTTTATCGGATCTTCGTTGGAGCCGTCGAGCCAACCAGTGCATTGCTGGCTGTTTTTCTGTTCATTACCGGCATGCAGTCCCTGTTCTTCGCCATGTGGTTCGATATGGACTACAACAAATACAACCGTCGCAGATAGGCTCCGCTACGGAGACTGCTGGGACCGTTGATGCCATTGGAGGAGCCTCTCTTGAGATTATCCCGAAAGAACGTGTTGGTCACGGGGGGCGCGGGGTTCATAGGTAGTCATTTGGTGGATAGGCTTGTAAAGGAGAACCCCGCCAACCTGGTTGTCGTGGACAGTTTCTTTCTGGGCAACGAACAGAACCTTGCTTCTGCGCGCAAGGCATGCCCCGGCCTAAAGCTCTATCGCATGGACGCCTCCAATTTTGCGGCCATGCATCAGCTCGTAACCGATGAGAAGATCGAGGTTGTATTTAATTTGGCAGTCGTTCCCCTGCCCACCTCCCTCGAGTTCCCCACTTGGACGATCGAGACCAATATCGGCATCGCCACCACCTTCTCCGAGCTTGCCCGGCACCGTTATATTCAGACATTAGTGCATTGCTCGTCTTCGGAGGCATATGGCTCCGCGCGTTACACGCCAATGGACGAGAAGCATCCGCTCGTTCCCTGTACGCCCTATGCCGCCAGCAAAGCTGCCTGCGATCATGTCGTACTTTCCTACCGCGAGACATATGGAATTGATGCGGTGATCGTGCGGCCGTTTAATAATTTTGGCTCACGTCAGAATCAAGGAAGCTATGCCGGAATTATTCCCATCGTCGTCCGGCATGTGTTGGAGAATACCCCGATTGAGATCTTTGGCGACGGGGAGCAGACGCGCGACTTCGTCTTCGTTCGCGATACGGCGGAGGCCATGGTACAGATTTGCGGCGAGGAGCGAACGCGCGGGCACGTGATCAACCTTGCCTCGGGCAGGGAGACCTCCATGAATGCGCTCGTCGAGAAACTGACAGCTGTCATGGGCGCGCCCCGTCACCCGGTTGTTCATTCGGACGCCCGGCCCGGCGACGTACGGCGCCATTGCGGCGACGTGACCCTCTTTCACCAATTCACGAGTTTCCAGCCGCGCAGTATTTCAGACGAGACTCTCGTCGAAACGGTTGACTGGTATCGGAGCGTGATGAAATCATGATTCGTTTGAATATTCCTTTTACAGATCAGCGGGAAGTCGAAGAGGTTGCCAAGGTCCTCGAAACCGGCTATCTTACACAGGGTCCAAAGACCGCTGAGTTCGAGCAGAAGGTAGCCGACTTCATCGGCTGCAAGTACGCTTTTGCGATGAGCTCCTGCACTACCGCCTTGCATCTAGCACTGGCGGTCTTGGATATCCAGCCGGGCGATGAGGTTCTGGTGGCCGATTTTACTTTCCCCGCGACTGCCAACGTGGTGGTTCAACTGGGTGCAAGACCCGTCCTTGTAGACATCGACCTGGACACATTTACGATGAATGTCGAGGATTTGCGCCGCAAGATCACAAAACGAACCAAAGCTATCATCCCCGTCGATGCATTCGGTTGCGCGGCCGATTTTGATCCGATCAACCAGATCGCCGCGGAACACAATCTGCCTGTCATTGAGGACGCCGCCACCGCCATCGGCACCAAGTATTATGATCGTTTCTGCGGGAATCTGACATCATTAGGCTGCTTCAGCTTCCACCCGCGCAAGGTGATTACCACTGGCGAGGGTGGAATGATTACCACCAACAATGGTGAACTCGCCGAAAGGATAAGGCTCCTCCGCAGTCATGGCGGCGTCAGAACCGGCAACTGGTATCGATACGAAGCGGCTGGTTTCAATTACCGCCTGAGCGACGTTCAGGGGGCGATCGGTGTGGCGCAAATGGAGAAGCTCCCCATGCTGGTCGAGAAGAAACGCCGCATGGCGGTCTCACTCTCGGAACGGATTTCCGAAATTCCCGGCGTGCGCCTGCCAACGGAGCCAAAATGGGGAGGTCACATCTTCCAGTCCTATGTGATCATGCTCGATCAGCATCTTGATCGTGACCGCATCGTGGATCAAATGAAGTCTGGCGGGGTGGAGACCACTCTCGGTACCTACGCCCTGCATGACCAGCCGTTCTTCCAGCGCGCGTTTGGCTACCGAGCCGGACAGCTGGTGAACTCCCACGCCGCCTTCACACGCACCATCACCTTGCCGCTGTACCCACAGTTGACTGAAGAGGATCTCGATGTCATTCAGGCAAGATTGCAGGACGCCATAACGGTCCAGGAAAAGTAGTCCTTGTCGCGACAACGAACCGGTAAGTCTAGGAGGAAACCCAGGGGCTCGGTCTTCGATGCCTTGACTCACGTGACCCCCGATGGACGCTGGTTTTCCACAACGGTTGACGCGAGCGAGACCGCATTGTTGCGGCAGATGGACGATACCGGTATAGAACGAGCAGCCGTTGTTGGATTGGCAGGCTATATTTCGAATGAATTCGTGTCTTCCACGTGTCGGCGCCACGCAGATCGTTTGATGCCGGTCGCATCTTTCAACCCGGTTGCCTATTCCAATGGGAGAAAAGTGGCAGTAGAGGCCAGGCATCAACTGGCCGGACATGGTTTCATCGGTGTAAAATTGCATCCGCGTTTGAATCGATACGACCCGCTGGATCCTCGGGTATTAAGCCTTTTGGATGAGATGGCCGGTTGGTCTGCTCACCTTCCTGTTTGGTTGTGCACGTATTTCTACTATCAAGGGAGCGCCCTGAGAAGGTCAGCGGTGGAGACCATTTTTGAGTTGGTCGGTCGATATCCCGCCGTCCCGTTTGTCTTGGCGCATTCGGGCGGACCGGAAATTCTTCGGTTGGCACATGTCGTCCGCAACTGCCCAAATGCGTTTCTCGATCTGTCCTTTACACTATCCAGATACCTGGGCAGTTCTGTGGAGATGGATATCCGTTATTTACTGCGGACATTTGAAAACCGTTTGGTGTTCGGTTCGGACTTTCCGGAAATAAGCCAGGTTCAGGCCTTGTCCGATCTTGACAATCTGTTCGGAGATGGGAAGCCGGCCGCCAAGGAGCGGGTGCTCAGCACTAACCTTCTGCAGGCAATTCAAGGCGCCGCAGCCTGATTGGATCCGACATGCATCCGACTGACAAGCAAGCATACATCAATCGCTATACAAACCGCCTGAAGCAATTTGGCTACTCGCCTCAGACTCTGGGGTGGGGTCAAAGCGGTCGGCAGGAGGTCAGATTCAGTGTGCTGGGTGAGCCAATCCTGAAGCAGGTAGAGAGTTCAGTCTTGGACGTTGGATGTGGATTCGCCGACTTCTACGACTATCTAGTCGGGAAAGGCTGGAACGGAGGTTACCACGGCATTGATATTGTTCCAGCCGTTTTGGATATTGCAGAACAAAGGCATCCCCAACTGGATCTGAAAACCATGGATATCCTCGACTATCCACCGGAGCAGGCTAACCAATTCGATTTCGTCGTCGCTTCCGGTGTTTTCAATGCGAAACTGCAGGAACAAGACAACAACGAACATATCGAGCGGTGCGTCACGCACATGTTTCATTTAGCCAGGGCCGCCGTATGCGTCGATTTTCTGAGCACCCGCGTGGACTTCCAGCATCCTACAGCTTGGCACACAGATCCGGGCTGGGCGGCAGCCTTGGCCAATAGGCTGAGCGGGCGTTTCCAAATCAGACACGATTACATGCCTTTCGAATTCTCGCTGATAGTGTATCGTGACGCTTCGCGTTCCCGGCGAAATGTCTTCACTGCGACCGAAAACGATCTGACACGTCCGGCCACAATGGAGAATAGCGTTGGTGAAAACGACTGAGCCTATGCGACCAAAGACTCTACTCATTCTCAGCGGCGGCGCTTATGCGGTGCAGGTAATCCGCCAGGTTCAGGAACTTGGATACAAGGCAGTCGTTGTAGACCGAGATCCCAACGCGCCGGCCTTCGAGAAGGCAGACGCTCATGAAGCGGTAAACATCGTGGACCGCGAGGAAGTTCTGAGAGTCGCCAGAGACTATAAAGTCGACGGGCTCATGCCCGTGAGCGACTATGGGGTCAGGTCTTTTGCCTATGCATCACAAAAGCTTGGCTTGACCGGAATAGATCCTGTTACCGCAGAACGATGCCTCGATAAGGGATTAATGCGGGAATGTTGGCAGGCAGCTGGTTTAGCCATTCCGGACTTTCGCGTTGTCACAAGCCCGGAAGAGGCCCAGCAGGCCGCCGTTGAGTTGCGCTTTCCGCTGGTAATGAAACCAACTGACTCAGGCGGGGGAGGGCGCGGGGTCTCTATTGTCCGGGACATGTCCGAGGTGATGTGGGCGTATGAGTTCGCGCGCCCGTTTCTGCGAAATGGACGGTCGATCATCGAAAGATTCCTTGACGGCATAGAAATGACAATCGAGTTCGATTTCTTATGGTGGCAATGTCAACATTCTAGCAATGTCTGATAAGCAAAAGCCTCCATTACGGACGCGCGTAGCCACCAGCTTGAATTATCCGGCTGATTTTCCGGAAGCAACGCTGGATCAGGTACGGGTGCTCGTGAGAAATGCAGTTCAGGCGTTGGGTATTACAGTCGGCCCGGCGCATACTGAGGTGATCGTCACCGCAGAGGGGCCTAAGCTTGTCGAGACGGGCGCCAGGCCCGGGGGAGGGCACATCTTTTCCCTGATCGTTAATGCTGTAAGCGGTGTGAACATGGTTCAGCAGACGGCCAAGCTATTGGTCGGGGAAGCACCGAGCCTTGAGGTAAAATCCCAACGAGGCTGCGTATACAGGTTCTTCTGCCCTCCCAGCGGCGTGGTCAAAGCCATACATGGAGTTGAAAGGGCTCGGGAGATGCCTGGTGTCCTCGACTTGGGCATTTTGAAGAAGCCGGGCGACAAAGTTGAAGAATTGATCAACAGCTTGGAGAGAAGCGGATTTGCAGTCGTAGAAGGTGCAAATCGCAGCCAGGCGATTCGGCGGGCAGATGAGGTTGAGCGAGCCGTAATCTTTGAGATGGTCGCCGAGAAAGCATAACGCCTCTTGCCTGAGAGCCTAGGATTATAGGAGTACGACTGTGCCAACCCACGCCAATTACGTTGATAGCATCGTTCAAGCCATGTCCATCAAGTACAACAATCTTGTTTACGACTTGAAGAGACAGGGAACGGACATCATCGTGCTCTCCCTGGGGGAAGCATTTTTCGATATACCTCTGTTCCCATTCGATGATCTGCCGTACCCCGGCCTTTATCATTATTCCCACTCCAGGGGCATTATAGACTTGCGAGAAAGATTGGCGCGCTATTACGCCGATCAGTACGGTGTTCCCGTGAATCCTGAGACTGAAATCATCGTAACGGCCGGTTCCAAGATCGCGATCCATATGTCCTTGATGGCTATTCTCAATCCTGGCGATGAGGTCATCATTCCAGAGCCGGCCTGGGTGAGCTATCCCGAGCAGGTTCGTCTGTGTCATGCGGTCCCAATCATGGTGCCCTACTATGAGGGCATTTCCGATATTGGGAAATATGTAACGAAGAGGACTAAAGCCATCGTCTTGAACTTTCCTCACAACCCGCGCGGGCGTGTCCTGCCCAGGGAAGAGTTAGAATATCTGCACTCATTGGCCCGCGGTAATGATCTGTATCTTCTTTCAGATGAAGCCTATAGTGATTTCTTGCTGGATCAAGACAAGTTCATCTCTTCCGGCCTGCACGATCCGGCAAAGGAACACACCATTATCTGTAATTCGATGTCCAAGAACTATGGAATGTCTGGTTGGCGGATCGGCTATGTCATCTCCAACGCCGATCTTATGCAGCAGATCCTAAAGATCAACCAGCACTTGATTACTTGTCCCGCAACCATATTGGAACATTACCTGGTCAAGCACTTCGATGATGTCCTGGCGATCACCAAGCCTCAGATTCTCGAGGTCGTCAAAAAGCGCAAGGAACTGGCAACCTACATGGACTCGCTGGGCATTAGGTATTTGCCGGGTGAAGCGACATTCTACTTTTTTGTCTCTATTGAAGAATCTTGCTTATCTTCGGAGGAGTTCTGCACGTGTCTTCTTATGGAACATCACATCAGTACGGTTCCCGGGCTGGGATACGGTGAATCGTGTGACCATTTTATCCGTGTGTCAGTCGGAACGGAGAGCATGGAGAGAACTATGTACGGCATCCGGACAATCAAGGAGCTGATTGGCAGGACGCCGAAGTAGTCAGCGGAGGGGGTTTCCACGAAGTTCGAATCTGTGCTCGGAGCAGTTGGCTCCAAATTCTGGTAGAAATCTTCACTTTTCTTATAGGCTGGCTGCTCTTGGCAGGCCCGCACGGCTCATACCCACTGGACGCAATACGTGGAACGTTTTGCATGTGGAGCTCGAGATCGTGGGATGCACGAGACCGTCCTCTGATCCTAACCATCAACGACGACTTGGAAGCCTCGGCTCTTCATTGAAGTACATGATTCAGAGCTGTAGTTATGGGGCGCATCACCAGAATTCCGGCCGGAGGCAATGTGGTATAGTTTGCAAGGACGAATCCAGCCCCTGATTGCTTGTTGCCAGCCTAAATCTGGAGAATTTCATAAACCGGTTCCCTATAGCAGGCTTACCAATATCGATTGTTGGAGGAATGCATGGCACGAAGGTGTACAAGATGTCTGTACGATGATGTAAGTGTGCCGGCCATTTCATTTGATGAAAATGGTGTGTGCAACTATTGCAAACAGCATGATGCATTGGATGCCGAATATCCGATGGGGGAAGAGGGTATGAAGCGGCTGCGAAAGATAGCTGACCAGATCCGAAAGGAAGGCGATGGCAAGAAATATGATGTCATGGTAGGCGTAAGTGGGGGATGCGACTTGTCCTACATGCTGTATCTTGCCAAGGAGATCCTGGGCCTCCGTCCGTTGGCAGTTCATTATGACAATACTTGGGACACTACGACCGCAGTAGAGAACATCCAGACCGTTTTGAAGACCCTGGACGTGGATCTTTATACCTATGTTGTTGACAATGAAGAGATGGATGATATTTACCGCTCGTTCCTCAAGGCGGGCGTTCCGGAAGTCGATATGGCCACGGATCTTGCTCTGGCGCAAGTTCTGAACGCGGCTGCCGAGGAGTATGGAATCCACTATATTTTTGAGGGCCATTCTTTTAGAACTGAAGGCATATCGCCTCTGGGTTGGACCTACATGGATGGCAAGTATCTCGAAAGCGTCCAAAAGAACTATGGGACTCGCAAGATCAAGACCTTTCCCAATCTATGGTTCTCCTCCTTTGTCAGATCCATGGTTGTGGGTCAGGTCCAAAAAATCCGTCCTCTATACTACATGAACTACAGAAAGAAGGAGGCGATGGCGCTCCTCACTCAAAAACTGGGTTGGGAATGGTACGGTGGCCATCATCTCGAAAACCGGATCACAGCCTTCGGTTTTGCCTACTTGTTTCCCCAACGATATGGCATCGATACTCGCCTCCTGGGCTATTCTGCGCTGGTCAGGTCTGGCCAGCTGACCAGGGAGCAAGGCTTGCAAGAAATAGCGTCGCCGTATTATTTTGATCCCCAGGAATTGGAGTATGTAAAGAAGAGGCTCGGTTTTTCCGACAAGGAATTTGACGGATTGATGAAATTGCCTAAAAAGACCTATAGGGATTTCGATACCTACAAAAAATCCTTTGAGCGCTTGCGTTGGTTCTTCTGGTTGATGTATAAGCTTGGAAGAGTGCCAAAGAGTTTCTATTTGAAGTACACCGTACCCGACGCAACAGAATTCGGTTTGACAATGGAAAGAACGGAAGCAGCCAGCCAAGCCTGACGTAGCAGCTTGTATCCTCACCTGCTGCAAAGCCCTCCGACGACAGCCTTAATATGTTTCGAATCAACTCAAGACACGGCCGCTCCTGAAATTCCCAGCATGCTGTTTCGACGATTCTGTGGAGGCTTGCCCCGCGTAGCGCATCCATGCGTAGTTCGACACTAAGGCAGAAGTTGGCAGGGATGACAGCGATTTTACAGACAATGCTGGAGGCTTTTCCGAAAACACCAGGCAGATACAAAGCCTGATCTCGGAGCGATTAATATGATTGTGATCCTCGACTACGGAATGGGCAATCTGGGTTCCATTCAAAACATGCTCAAAAGAGTCGGCGCACCGGCCGCCAAGATATCTTCCGATCCAAAAGACATCGAGCAGGCGGAAAAACTCATCCTGCCGGGCGTTGGTTCCTTCGATACCGGTATGCAGCGGCTGCGAGAGACCGGCCTGATCGGGCTGCTGAACGAGAAGGTGCTCAAAGCTAAAACCCCCACATTGGGAGTCTGCCTGGGAATGCAGCTGATCACGAAGATCAGCGAAGAGGGCGAGTTGCCTGGCCTCGGCTGGATCGACGCGGAAACCATTCGTTTCCGTTTTGATTCTAAGCAAACAGGCTTGAAGGTCCCTCATATGGGTTGGAACACAGTCAATATCAAACGCGAGGGCATACTATTTAAAGGCATGGAGCCTTCTCCCCGTTTCTATTTTGTCCATTCTTTTCATGTTGTCTCACACAACCCCGAAGATGTGTTGGGCACAACTGAATACGGCTACGAGTTTGCCTCTGCCCTTCAGCATGGCCATATCATGGCGGCCCAATTTCATCCCGAGAAAAGCCATAAATTCGGCATGAAACTCTACAAGAATTTCGTGGATTACGTTCAATGCTGATACCCCGCGTCATGCCCTGTCTGCTGCTCAAAGATGGCGGGCTGGTGAAAACGGTCAAATTCAACGATCCCGGTTACGTGGGTGATCCGATCAATGCAGTTCGAATCTACAACGAGAAGGAAGTCGATGAGTTGATTTTCCTGGATATTACCGCTACCATTGAGAAACGCCAGCCCCCCTATACAGTGCTTTCAGAGATTGCCAGCGAATGCTTCATGCCGGTTACATACGGCGGAGGTGTACGCGACATGGAAACGATCCGGCAGATTCTGACTCTGGGTATCGAAAAAGTGGCGATCAATAGCTACGCAGTAGAAAACCCCGACTTCGTCCAGGCGGCAGCCGCGAAATATGGAAGTTCCACCATTGTGGTCTCGCTTGACGTACGGACAACAGCCCCGCACCGCTATGAGGTCTTCATTCATGGGGGCCGCAAGAGCACGGGCCTCGATCCCGTGGAGTTCGCCGTAAAGATGGACCAAATGGGGGCTGGAGAGATCCTGCTCACGGCCATTGACCGGGATGGAACCCAGGAGGGCTATGACCTCGAACTTATCAAGAGTGTGACCAGCGCCGTCAACATGCCGGTCATTGCCTGCGGTGGCGCTGGCAAAGTTGAGGATTTCACCGCAGCGGTAAAACAGGCCGGTGCATCGGCCTGCGCTGCCGGCAGCATGGTGGTCTATTTTGGTCGCAACCGGGCGGTCCTGATAAACTTTCCTCGTAGAGCCGAGCTGGACAAAGCACTCGCGTAAATCGCAACTCCGCAACGAAAATCCTATTGCAAGTGTTCTCCGCTATAGTCCTTGCGAAACCCGCTGTGGAGGTCTCCCTCGTTCGTCAACATGTCGATCGACACAGTTCTCGTCCTTAACCCCAAAATCAAACAGTGAATTGGAGATAATCTGGATCAGATATGCGAATACTTGTCGGCCTTACGGATGTAGCCAACATTACAGCTAACTACGCAAAGGGTTTTCGGGCTTTGGGGCATGAGGTGTTCTCCGTGGTATGGAACAAGAGCTATTTCTATCCTGACGAAGAATACTCCTTGGTGATCGATGACAGAAAGCCGGGCGTAGCATACAACAACGGTCCGTTGATGTACCTGAAGATCGCATTCCGCATAGCACAGCTAGCCAGGGCCCTGGATTGTAAGTTCATGATTATGTCGGCTCCGGCTGTTTTGCCGACACACCTCTATTATCCCATCCTAAAATTGCTTGGAAAAAAGATAATCACCCAATTTCTTGGAAGTGATGTTCGCTATTGGTATGCCTTCGCCGAAGAGATGAAATCTTTCGGGGTAGAGAATGAAATGCTGCCGTTCCTTGAGTACATCAGAATTCGGTCGGGAGGAAGCTATGAGGACAAACTGCGCACAGTGAGGGTGGCTGAGAAATACTCCGATCTGATTATTTCGTGTTCAGATAGCGGCCAACTCCAGAGCCGCCCTTACATGAGGGGACACATACCTCTGGATTTGTCTGAGCTTCGGTTGAATGTTCCAGCCCGTCTAAAGCCGCTCATTCTTCACGCCCCCAGCGTGCCCGAGGCAAAAGGCACCGATATTGTTCTAAGGGTGATACGCGAACTGCATGAGGAAGGGCTGGAATTCGAGTTCCGTCTCATCGAAAGAATGCCCAACAAGGAATTGCGGGATCTTTTGTCCGACGCCGATATCGTGATCGACGAACTCTATTCGGCCACAATTGGTGGCTTGTCATCAGAAGCAATGGCAACCGGCAACTCGGTCCTTGTCAGATATATGGCTCAGTATTCGAAGGTTCCTTCCGGATGCCCTGCAATAAATTCAAATGTATTTACGCTTAAAGAGAATCTTCGAAAGATTATTCCGGATGTTGACCAACGAAAAGCATTGGCCTATCGCGGACGGGCCTACGTGGAAACGTATAACGACAACGTCAAGATTTGCGGGCATATGCTTGATTGGCTGGGTCAGAAAGACAGTCTTACTTACGATTTCTACCCCACATTCCATAGGACTTTCAATCTCCCGGCCGACATTTTGCAGGATGAAAGGAAGCAAGCGGGGAAGAGGCGCTCCGACTTCTATAAAGTGCTCCTGTCAACTGGTACAACCAAGAGAAATCAAAGCTGAAGCGAGTCGAATGAGCCGGTTGCTGCAGGAGAATTCAAGCTTCCTCAAAACGCTGCGCACATGGAGGGCGAGGTTGGCTCCAATCCTGGGAGCTGCGATCCTTGGCGTCTTCCTTTATTGGATCTGGATCTACAGGCAGATGATCCTAGCCACCTTTGAGAAATTGGGATGGCTCCAAATGGTCGTTCTACTGTTCATGTTATGCATCGGCGTAATCTTATCGGCGCTGGCGTTTGCAATTCCGATTCAGGATATGGGCTATCGCTTTGGAGTTGCCGATGGCTACCATACCCTAAATCTCTCGCAGTTGGCATCCATGATCCCCGGCGGAGTTTGGGGATATGCCGGCCTCGCGGCGGTTCTGTGGTCAAAAGGAATTTCAAAAGCCGATAGCGTTGTTGTCATCTTCTTTTACACGGTGATCATGTTGTCCGCGTGCGCGATTGTCGGCATCACGGGTCTGGCGGCCATATTGGGGTGGGGCTACGCGGCCATTTGTCTTGTCCCATTCCTGTTTCTCATATTGGGACGCAATTGGCTGGACAGATTGCGACAAAGATATTACCCCGACAGCTCACCCTTGCCTTCAATCAATGCTTCACTCAGAGTCCTTATGCTGGGGTTGGTGGTTTGGATAATCTCAGCCGTTAGCTTCACCTGGCTACTTTATCGCAGCGCTGGCTATGGGATCATGCCTTTTTGGACAATCGCCGGCGCCTACAGTGCAGGATACTTGGGCGGGTACATTAGCATATTTGCACCTTCAGGACTAGGCGTGAGTGAAGGCCTCGTTTCATTATTGCTCGGACCTTACATTGGCACCGCCAAGGTCATGGCAGTGGCCATTTCCTTTCGTATTATTCTGACTGCTATCACGTGGTGCAACGTACTGGTAACTTTCCTTCTCTCATCCCGGCGGGGGGAAAAAAGAACTATTGATTGAGGGATGGCGGCCCTGGGCGATTACGTGATTTCTCCTGATCTGGTAGCTGCGCGTCACCCCGTGCTGGACGCCGAGATTAACAGAAGTGAGCAAGTAATAGGTACGGCCGGGCAGACCTACATGCACTCCTCTTCGAGCAGAAATCAACGCGTCTCTTCCTCTTCACGCCATTGCTTCATGCAAATGGACGCTGCGGAGTGATACATTACAGAACGCGAGAACAGAAGGCCTAAACCTCATTCGCAATCCTAAAGGCCATACACCGCATGTTGTCGTAGTCACAGGAGAACCACTCCCTACCCGAATTTCGTCTCTGGCACTCGGAACCGTGGACATTGACCGCGTTTACCATTGTGCACTGCCTGAACTCATAGAATCCGTAAGGGAAACCCAGGATGAAGCCGCAATCGAAACCTGGACATGATGATCGAAGGCAGAAGGCTTCGGGACATCTTGTACTTGCCTTTCGACCTGGCGATCTAGGTAAGGTTCAGCGGGCCAAAATCATAGCCATATCGTGATGGAGCCTATATCCGCTTGGTCGTAGGTAGTAATCCTGTTAGGTCTACTTCAAGTTTCCCCATAATTCCCCGAGTAATTCTGAATAACGGTGCCTTGGCCGAACGGCCGAATCGTGCTTCAGATTCGCTTTTGGCGTCTCGCGGCTCTGTTTTCGCCTCCCAATTTTCCCTTTATGAGAAAAGTCTATAACCTGTGGAAGCAGTGGAATCAATGGAATCTTCTTGACTTGACTTTAGAACATATGTTCTCTATAATGACAATGACTTTATTCGCGTGAAGTTATCTCGCCAAATGGTTCAATGGCTGAAACCTTCATGTTCTTCTCCGACCATATAGGAGAGACAAAATGCTCGGATCGTTGCTAACCCCCACCGAAGTTGCTCACATCCTGCATATCAGCCGGTCGTTGGTTTACCTCCTCATCCGCCGCGGCGAGATCGTTACCCTCAGCCTGGGGCACGCCGTCCGCGTTCGCCCCGACGATCTTGAAGCCTACGTCTACGAAAACAGGCTCGACTATGGCAAGAGCGTGCAGGAATTTCTTAAACGCCAGCATGGCTAAACACTAACGACATTCTCCTCTCTTTTCTTTTGTTTTTCTGTACTTAAACTTCGTGGCTGAACAATATCTAACGAAAGGATCATATAACATGTCTCGCAAACCCACGGGTGGTAAGCCCGGAGCGCCAGAAGGAAATAAGAACGCCCTCAAACACGGCTTGTACGCAAAACACTATACGCCTCAGAGCCGCTCGGATTTGGATGCGTATGCCGCCGCTTGAACCTCTGCCGGAGATTTACATGCTCCGTTGCCAGATCGATAATATCCTTTCTCTCATCGCTAATTGTGAGGACGAAGATCGCAAGATAAAGCTCTACAATTCCCTCTTCACAGGCACGCAGCGACTGACCGCCGCCATGCGCACCCACACCCTCGTCGTGGGTAAGGATCAGCAGCTTCTCACCACCTTCTGGGAAGCCCTCGAGCTATTCCGCAAGGAGCGTGGCCTGTAAAGTACGGGTTGTTCCTCATTTCTTTTATGTTGCACCAGGCAGGCAGGCATGGACGCACTAAACCAAACCAAAACCCTTCTCTCTCAACTGGATGCCTTCACGACCTACTTTGGCCTCGTCGACGTTGCGCCCTTACCAGATAGAGGCCGCGAATGCCGTCATCGAATCTGTTTTCGACCGTGCGGGCAGTTCCTTCGTCTGGAAATTCGCCCGTCAGGGCGGCAAGGACGAAACCCTCACCGCGCTCTACGAGTACATCATGACCGTCCTCTGCCACCTTGACGCCTCCATCGTCGTTGCCACCCCCACATTCAAGCCCCAAACCGAGCTTTCGATGCAAAGGCTCCAATCCCGCCTTTCGCGGCATGTCGTGCTTCAATCCGAATGGCGCCGGCAGTCAAAGCACATCTTTCGCATTCGGGGTGCCCGTACATACTTCTTTTCCGCCCATCGTTCAGCGAACGTGGTCGGTGCCACCGCCTCGCATTTGCTGGTCGTGAACGAAGCTCAGGATGTTTTACCCGCTATCTACGATAAACATTTCGCTCCGATGGCCGCCGCCAATAACGCCACCCGCCTCTTCAGCGGCACGGCCTGGACCAATACCACCCTTCTTGCGCGCGAAGAGCGTTACTGCCGCCTCCAGGAAGAACAGGACGGCGTAAAGCGGGTTTTCATCGTGGACGGTCATGAGATTGCGAAAGTTCATGCTCCTTATGGTGAATTCCTGCAAGGGGAGATCGCCCGCCTGGGTCCCAACAATCCGATTGTGGTCTCCCAATATCTTTGCCGCGAGATCGATGCCCAGACCGGCATGTTCAACGCCGCTCGCCTTGCCCTCATGCAATCCGACTCCCCCTCTCCAATGCGCTCCCCCCATTTTCGTCCGGAGCGAGGGTGGACCGCAATGGGGTCAACCGCCAATTGTCAACCGACCACTGCCAACTGCCAACCGACAACAGCCTACGCCTTCCTCATCGACGTCGCCGGTCAGGATGAAGCTCATGCTGAATTCAAATGAATTGGGGAATCCCGGCCGCGACTCAACCACGCTCTCGATTGTTCCGAGATCGATCTCTCCACCCTCGCGACTTTGCAGTCCCCCACCTACCGCATCGTTCATCGCCAGGCTTGGACCGGGATTCGTTATCTGACGGTGTTCGGTCAGCTTCAAGCCCTCGCCGATATTTGGAAGCCGCAGCACATCGTCATCGATGCTACCGGCGTCGGCGAGGGACTGTGGTCGTTGCTCGACAAGGCTTTTCCGACTCGCGTCATCCCTGTGAAATTTTCCCAACAGCAGAAGTCAGAGATCGGCTGGCGCTTTCTTGCTATCATTGAGACCGGACGGTTTCGCAACTGTGCACTCACTGATGAGGTTCGCATCCAGTATTCCAATTGCCGCAGTGAAATATTGCCAGGCCCGGCAAAGACCTTCCGCTGGGGTGTGCCGGACGGAACGCGCGGGCCGGATGGAGAGCTTGTGCATGATGACCACGTAATCGCGGACTCCCTCACTGCCGTCTTGGACAGGCTTGCTTGGCACGTGCGGGTTGGTACGGTAGTCATCGAAACCCCGGATGCACTGGAGGCCATGGATCATGCCTACTAAGAAGCCGTCAACTAAATCTCTTCAACGCCAGTTATCCCTGGCCAATGACGCATATGAGGCCGCGCTTGCGCTGTCGCCCGAACGAGACAATAACTTCTTTACCGGTGGCTTGTCCGGCATCTACAGCAATCGCACCGCATGGGATCGTAGGAAAGTGTTTGCAGAAGCCTTGCGAGCTTGGCGGGTAAACCCCATCGCTCGTCGTATTGTCACATTGACCCGTTCCTTCGTCATCGGAAAGGGTTTGACGATCAGAGTTAAGGCCCGGAGGAAAAACCTCCTCGAAAAAGCACTCAACTCGGATCCCGATCACCATACCGCAGAATTCCTGAAGGCCTGGTGGGATCATCCGCTCAATGACTTCCACAAGAACATCAAGCGCTGGAAGGATGAAGATACGCGCACGGGCAATATCTTCCTGTTGTTCACTGTTGATCAGGCTGGCATGTCTTATATTCGCGCAGTGCCTTCTGAGCAGATCGGCGAAATCGTCACGAAAGAGAATGATGTCGAGCAGGAGGTCAAGTATGCTAGAAATGGATTGGGTGGGGAGGGTTGGAACGCCTATGCCGCGGAGGAAGAGCAGACTCAATTCATGTTGCATTTTGCAACCAATCAACCTGTTGGCTGTCCTTGGGGTGAAGCGGACTTCAATACGCTACTTGTTTGGATTGGCCGCTTCAGTTCCTGGCTTGAAGACCGCGTCCGGCTCAATCGCTTCCGATCGGCCATCATGTACGCGATCACCGGCCAGTACAACAACGAGGCCGAACGAAGTGCTCGCGAAAGGGCGCTCAACGCCAACCCTCCGAGACCCGGCTCAGTTCTGGTGCTCAACAAGGACAATGGCGAAACGTGGGAGGTCATTTCGCCAAAGCTGGACTCCGCGGACGCCAATGCAGACGGTATTGCCATTAAGAAGAATATTCTTAGCGGCGTAGGTCACCCGCTGCACTACTATGCCGAACCCGAGTTTGCCACGCGCACGACCGCGGAGGCAGCCGGCACCCCAACTTTCCGCAGCCTGGAAGAAACGCAGAGCGACTTCTTCAATATGCTCATCAGTGTAGCCCATGTTGCCTTACAGGTCAGAGCTAGAGCTGACAAGAAGATTAATCCCGACGCCGAGCTCGAAGTCAAAGGTCCTGATATCACCGAGCGTGACAACGCCACTCTTGCTTTGGCGCTGGCTCGTTCCTATCCTGCGTTGGCCGATCTCTTCGACCGAAGGCTCATTGATGAGAACACCCTGCTGGATCTCACATTTCGCATGATGGCCGAACCGTTCGCGGGTGGTGCGCCGAAAGGCCTTCGCAAGGACATCAGGTTTGTTTCGGCGCCGTCTAATCCCAAAGATAACCCTGTTGAACCCACTGACCCGAAAGAGGAATGATGACCACACACGCTCTCATATCCGATTTGTTCTCACTCGCGCTCATTCAAAAGTTAACCCTTCCACCGCGGGCTGAATTGCTTCCGAGGATCGAAAGCGGCGAGATTGCTTATCTTGATTTCGATGCTAGAGTTTATCGCTCAGGTCGCAATCGAAACTTCTGTACCTTCAAGCCCGAAGATTTGCCGGCCTTCGGTGCAAGCTTCGAAGGGCAGCCCTTCTTACGCAATCACGAAACCTCAGATATCGGTGCCCGTGACGGAACTATTTTGGCGTCGCGTTTTGAAGCGGAATGGTTCAAGCAAACGATTCGTCTCACCACGCGCCGCGGCATGACCGATTTTGTGGAAGGCCGCATCGACCGCTTTTCCATCGGCTGGTTTTATGACGGAATCCTTTGCTCGGTCTGCAACATGGACTGGCTCACTTGCTCCCATGTCCCGGGCCGTCAATATGACACCGGCCATGGAGAGATGATCTGCGAACTGATCTTTATCAACCCGAAAGGCAAGGAGACCAGCGCCGTCAACGCGAACGCTGTGGATGGAACGAGCATTATCTCCTTGCTTCGCGAGTACAAGACCGAACTCACTGGCGGACACAAGTCTGCTGTGAGCCATATAGGGTATCCGTTGAGGACGCCCGAAACCCACAAAGGAGTTTCAATGAAGAACACTGAACAAACGCAGTACGCCGTAACCGCGGCAGAGCCCAGTCATGAGTCCCCAATGTCTGCCTCCCCCGACCCTCGCCCAGCTCAGATCGAGGAGAATCGCCAGGCTGCGGCGGCACTGCTTGCCGAAAGAGAGCGAATGGACAAGGCCATGCAGGCTCAACTCGACGAAAGCAATACGGTGCTGATAGCTCAGTGTGGGCATCTGCTCGATTCTGCGTTGGTCTCCAGTCGCCTGCCGGATGTCACGCAAAAGCGGATTCGCCGTCAATTCGAGGCACGTGCGTTCAAAGCGCCGGAGTTGCAGGCCGCCATTGACGAAGCGCGTGCGGAGATTAGCTCGATTAACCGCGCATACGACGGTGCGCGGACCTGCCCGCATCACTGGCATGTATACCGAAGCCGATCAATTTGAACTGGCCTTGGAGGACCTGCTGGGCGCGTCACGTGATCCGGAGGGTTCCAACGTCAAGGTCGCTCGTCTCACTGGCATCCGCGAGGCTTATATCCTGGCCACTGGCGATCGGGACATGGTCGGCGGTTATTTCCCCGAATTTGCTCTCGACACGGCTTCATTTCCTAAGATCGTGAAGAATGCCCTCAACAAGAAGCTTAACCAGGCTTGGATCAAGTACGGCCAGGCTGGCTACGACTGGTGGACGAAGATTACGACTGTCGAGCACTTCGACAACCTCAACCAGATCGATTGGCTAATCCTGGGAACCATAGGTTCATTACCCAGCGTAGCCGAGCGTGGTGAATATACCCAGCTCGCCATCGGTGACAACGGCGAGACAAGTGATTGGACAAAGTACGGCGGCTATATTGGCCTTACGCTCGAAGCCATCCTCCGCGATGATGTGCGGGCTTTCAAGGCCTTGCCGGACGAGTTGGCGATGGGCGGCATGCGAAACATCTCCGAACGGGTCGCCGACCTATTCACAAGTGGCAACGGCGTGGGCCCAGCACTCTCAGATGGCGGCGCATTGTTCAATACCACTGCTGTCACCACAGCTGGGGGGCATGCAAACCTCCTGACTACTGCTCTCGGCACGGACTATGCGGCTTGGAAAGCGGTTTCCAAATCCGTCTACAATCAGCCTATGCACGTCAAGAATGATACGGCTTCCTACGGAACAGGCAAGCGCCAGGCCACGGATCCGAAGTATTGTCTGGTGCCGCGCGACCTTATGGATCAGGCACGCGATCTCTTCCTTCCGCGTTGGTCGTCGGCCGCCAATGTGCACAGCGAGAACCAGTATTTCGGACAGGTGGAACCGATCTGTGTACCGGAGTGGACCGATTCTAGCGATTGGGCTGCGGCCATTGATCCGGCACTCGTGCCCGGCGTGATGATAGGCGAAATCTTTGGCCTTAAGCCGCAAATCTATCTGGCCGGTAATGAAATGGACCCTGCCATGTTTGCCAACGATGAGTCTCGGCTTAAAGTCCGGCAGTTCCTTGCCGTCGGCATCAGCAATTGGAGGGCACTGCATAAGAGTAACGTTGCTGGCTGATCCGGCCTTGCTGTGTAGTCTTTTCCGAACCTTGTCCATTTTTGTCACTTCCTGGGCAGCGGTTATGGCCCCCCACTGCGCGGCTCTTCCCATTTTCCTTTGGACCCGGCTACTCATTGACCATTCGGAGACGATTCTGCCGTCGTCGATGCCAAATTCGCGGACCCAAGCGCGTGTCAACTCCGGGTCTGTCAGCGCCATCCGGGCTTTTGATGGCAGCGCCTGTATCGCAATAGTTTTGTCTACGAAGAGTTTCGGCATCCGGTTTCGCGGTCTATAATGAGCCGGTTGCCAGGCCGTTACTGGATCGGGCAGTCGACAAACCAATCCAGATCAACCTTCCATTGCACGCAGGTGAACTTGTTGCTAACTTTGTTCGCCCGGCCTGATCTTCTGTGTCCGCTTTCTTCCGCAATTGGAGCAAATACCCGTATGAACACAAATAGTTCCTCCGCACTCGGCGCAGGCCCATCTGATTTCTTCATTCTGGAAGAATTTATTGATGCCGAATTTTCTTATATATTCAAGATTCTCGACCATGCTCATCTTGTATTTTGTCCGGTATCTTTGATCCAAATGCTTCAGGTTTGCGCAAGGAAAATCCCTGCACTCGAAACAGAAGTCTGCTTTTCCCTCTTGCATGACTTGGCAGGTTTTTATCTTGCATCTGACACGCGTAACGGGTTTGTTTAAGTCTGCACCTCTGCAGCCGGGACATGGATTCTTTTCTCTCAAACGAGCCGCGCATATTCCACAGTTCATTCCGCAGGGTGCGATCAGCGCGTTTTTGCGTAGAGATTCCATAGCTTCCAATGTTTCCTGTTTGCCAGGGACGTTCCGGCCATGATGTTCATTAGGGAAATCCCGAGGCCCGCGGATCCCATAGTTTGTGCCCGCGGATTTCCCCGAATATCCAGCGCCGGCCGTGGAAAATGCGAGCCGGCCATTTTCAAATGTTTGGATTGTGACGAATGGCGGAGAGGGTGGGATTCGAACCCACGGTAGACACGAGGCCCACAACGGTTTTCGAGACCGTCCCATTCAACCACTCTGGCACCTCTCCAGGTGCATGATGCACTGCCGCCCCGAATTTATGCGTGCCCAAAATTATAGCATAGCTTCCCGGCGACACTCCTCAAGTCCTTTATCAGCCAGGTTTCCACACTGGAGGGCATCCCCGAATGACATACCTGGCGCAATCTCTTGTTCAGGAAGGCTGCACTGGATTCCTAGATATGCCCCGTATCGCGAAGAATAATGTCACTCAGATTGGCAGTGGCGCGCCTTCTATAACGGGCCCGTTAAAGCCATGCCTGATCGGGTTCGGCAAATTGCCGCTATGGTCGATATGCGCCTGGAAAAGAACTACCGCATCGACCCCGAGTGGATCGTGTCCATAATCCCGATTGCGCGAATTACTTTGGTCGCGACGGCCCGGGTACAGACCGCGGTCCAGCACGAGCTTCGACCCGATGACCTCCAGCAAACGCACCGATCCGATGACGGTCTGGGCTGCACCGTGCAAATTTAGTCTCATGCCGGCCTGCAGCGTGAGGTGCAGGAGCTAGGCAGCCTCTTGCAGTACCTTCAGGATTTGCGCGCCGAAATTTTCCATTCGCCATGGAGATACATCCAGGATGGAAGCCAGCGACTGCGGGCCGTGTTCCGCCAGCGCCAGCAGGAGCGATCGCGGCAGCACAACATCCGATTCGACATCCATCTTTGCCGCGGCCTTCTTTCGCCAATACTTCAATTTTTCCACGCGCCTCAAATAGCCTTCATCCGGCCGTTGAGCGGGCAACCGCCTTACCAGAGGATTGCGTGTCCCGCGACTCACTGCCTCTAGAATGGCCGGACCCCAGGTACTGACCTGCCTGGACGGAAGTCCTATTTCCGCCAGCTCCGCCGCAGTGGACGGCATCGCTTTGACGATCTCGATAAGTTTGTCATCGTCAATCACCTTGAACAGCGGACGGTCCAATTTCTCCGCAGTCTGGTCCCGCCAGAGCAGCAGTTCATTCATTACGGTCAGGTCGCGGGCGCTCAGTCCATGCCGGGCGCTGAAACGCACCCAGGCCGGCGATTCGCCCTTCGTCTTGGCTTCATTTGGATTGCACGCCATCCGGAAATCTTCCTGCGCGAGTTGCCAGAGTCGTTTTTCTTCCAACTCGTCCTGGAGCATTTGTCTCAACGGTATCAGATAATGAGTATCGACGCGGGCGTACAGCAGCAGGTCTTGCGAAAGCGGCCTCACACCCCAATCCGCTTTCTGGAAGCGCTTGTTGACCTTGATGCCGAATTTTTCTTCGAGCAAACGATCCAGTCCGGCTTGCTTTCGTCCCAGGATGCGGCCCGCCTGCATGGTGTCAAAAATATTGGCGAAACCAAATCCGAAGTCCCGCCGCATGCAAATAATGTCATATTCCGACGCATGGAAGATCTTCTCCGTGCCCGCATCCAGGAAAATGGGTGCAAGTGGATTGAGATCATCGAGCGCCAGGGGATCTACAATGTAGTCCGTGTCGGGCGTGGAGAACTGGATCAGGCAAACCCGTTCGCGATACGCGTGCAGGCTGTTGGATTCAGTGTCGACTGCAATGCGCGGCTGGCGACGGAGATCTTCAATTAGCTTCGCAAAACCGTTTTCGGAATCAATGAATACCGGCGGAGCCAGTGTGTTCAAGGTCATCATTGCGATTGTGGTTCCCGCTGCTTCTCCATGACGATGGCAGCCTCGCCGTCATTGTAATAGCTTTGCCAGACTTCGACGCGCTGGTAGCTTTCCTGTTCGTAGAGGCGGATGGCGCCGTCGTTCGAGGCGCGCACTGAAAGCCGCACGCGCGGCGTCTTCAGTCTGGCCTCACATGCGTGCAGCAGTTCCCGTCCAAACCCGCGCCGGCGATAATCAGGCAGGACCCCAATGGTGGCGATCCACGAAAACCCCTCGGAGGGGCGTGGGTCGCCGGCCACGAAGCCGATCATCTGCCCATCTTCGATGGCCTTCAGGCGGACGACCTCGGGGAACGTTAATACGGCGATCAAATCCAGGAATGGCCAGGCATCTTTTTCGAAGCAGGCACGCTCAACTTTTTGGAGCGATGTAAGGTCAAGCAAGGATGCAGCGATGATTTCCATGTTCCGTATGAAAACGAACGGGTGACGCATTCTACAGCGACAGCATTTCGAAGAAATGAACGTGCCAGCGGATCATACACCGCTGGCATGTCCTTTTTGCACTTCATCCCCATTCTGTTGGGAAGGGGGACGCAGTCGCAATACGGCATTCAGGTCGATTGTCTACCCAGCGTTCTGAAGTCTACGACTTGTCCTTGGCATTGATGAAATTCTCGATCATGCTCGTGAACTCCATCGGGAAGATGTATTTGGTTGAGGCGCCCTGACCGAGAGTTTTCAATGTGTCGAAGTACTGGAGGGTCATGGTCTTTTGATCAATCAACTTGGCGGAGGCGAAGATCGCATCCAGTGCGACCGCAAACCCCTCAGCGCGCAGGGCTTGGGCTTGTTTTTCGCCCTCGGCCTGCAAAATGTTGGATTGCTTCGAGCCCTCCGCTTTCAGGATGGCTGCCTGCTTCTCTCCCTCGGCCACGTTAATTGCGGCTTCACGTGTGCCTGTCGAACTCGGTCACGACCGCCCGGCGGATGCGTTCCGCCGTCATCTGGCGGTTCATCGCTTCTTGCACCTCTCGCGGCGGGATGATTTCGCGGATTTCTACGTTGGTCACTTTCACGCCCCACCGCTCGGTAACTTCATCCAGCTTCGTCCTAAGGGTGGTATTGATATTCTCGCGTTGCGAAAGGACCTCGTCCAATGCGATACCGCCGATCACGGACCTGAGGGTGGTGGTGGCCATGCCGGCCGCGGACAACTCAAAGTTGCCGACGGCAACCACGCTGGCTGTAGGTTCGATCACCTTGAAATACCACAGGAAGTCAATCGAGATAGGTGCATTGTCCTTGGTGATCGATACCTGATGTGGAACCTCGCGGATTTGCTCGCGCAAGTCCACTCTGACAGGACGGTCAATGATCGGTATCAGCAACACAATACCTGGGCCGCGGGGCGCGCTCAGGACGCGGCCGAGGCGGAATACGACCAGACGCTGATATTCGGGAACGATGCGGATGGCGTTGACCAAAAAGATGAAGCCAACCACCACTATTGCGCCGAAAATGCATAGAACTACGGTATTGGTCATGGACTACTCCTTTTGCAGTTCTGATTCTCTTAAACCATCTTTTTCGACGATGAGCATGAATCCTTCCCGGCCGACAACCTTGATCGGTTTTCCAGCCGGGATTGGCATCTCACTTCGCGCGGACCATAACTCCCCTGAGACGTGAACCGAACCAACAGCATCGATGGCAGTCTTGGTCTCGCCGCTTTGGCCGATCAAGATCGAGATATCCTGCATCGGTTTACCCTGTGTGGCCACGATTACCTTGCGGGCGGAAAACCACACAAGAATTGCATAGACGGCGGAGGTCAGCAACGCCAGCAAGGGATTGACCGAGAGAGCGCCGTTTCCCACCGGGAAGAAGAACACTGAACCCGCCGTAAGCCCCAGGATGGAGAGTGCAAGCCACCGGTCCCGCCGCACCGTTGCGGACGCATTCCCGCGAACGGCAATGAAGAACGGAACGAGGCTTAGGATGAGCAGAACCAGCGCCCACCAGTTGAATGACAGATGGTAAACCGCGTACGCCGCCAGGGCCAGCGAAAATACGGCGATGAGTTCCGGCAGGCCCGTGCCGGGAGCGATGAGTGCGACGAGCGCACAGAATGTCGCCGTTACCAGCAGCAAATAGGCTATGTTAGGGTTCAACAAGAGATCCATCGGCCCTCCGTGTAGAAAGCCAAATCCATTATACGCCAATTAACATTCATCAATTGATTCTACGCACCGCTCGGTCGAGGGTTGTGTGCGGTGTATAATCATCTCGGTTTTCCAGCCGCCTCAGGCGTGGATGCAAAGAAATTGTGAGCCGGAATTGGGCTTATGGATTTTAAGGCTGATTCCCATTCTCCACTTTGAAGGCTCATGCAAATGAAACAGGGTGAGAAAGAGTGCAATCACAGGAGTACTCATTGAAATTCAGGAAGATCTGCGTCCTGGGCCTGGGTTATATTGGCCTGCCGACGGCATCCACGTTCGCCACGCACGGCGTCGAGGTGCTGGGCGTGGACGTCAACCCGCAGATCGTGGAAAGCCTGCGCCGAGGCGACATCCATATCCATGAGCCGGGCCTGCGCGAGATTGTGGAGTCCGCACTGGCATCCGGTAATTTCGGAGTATCCGATCGGGTCGCAGAAGCCGACGCCTTCCTGATCGCGGTGCCCACGCCTTTCTACGCAGACCGGTTCGGAGAATACAACGGCCAGCAATACAAACTCGCAGATATGCGCGCCGTAACCTCCGCCGCCGAAGCCATCGTCCCTTGCCTCCGCAAAGGCAACCTCGTCGTCCTCGAATCAACCTCGCCGCCCCGCACGACCGTTGAACGGATTGCTCCCATTCTGGAGCGCTCTGGCCTTGTGGCTGGCCGCGATTTCCACCTGGTGTACTCCCCGGAGCGCGTATTGCCGGGGCAGATCCTGCGGGAGTTGGTTGAGAACGCGCGCGTTATCGGTGGGATTACACCCGAGTCTGCGCGAGCCGGGGCGGATTTGTATTCCATATTCGTAAAAGGTGAGATTGTGCAGACCGATGCAACCACGGCGGAAATGGTGAAGCTGATGGAGAACACCTATCGCGACGTGAACATCGCCATCGCCAACGAATTCTCACGCCTTGCCGACAGATTCAACGTGGACATCTGGCAGGCTATTGCCCTGGCCAATCGCCATCCACGTGTCAAGATATTGAGTCCTGGCCCCGGCGTTGGCGGACACTGCATAAGCGTGGATCCCTGGTTTTTCGTCGAGGCCGCGCCCGAGCTCTCATCCCTGATCTCCAGCGCGCGCCGGGTAAATGATGCCCAGCCACAATTCGTGGTCGAATTAGTCAGGCGTGCTCTTCGCGACCTAAAGGGAAAGAAGATCGCTGCGCTGGGATTGGCTTATAAGCCCGATGTCGACGATCTTCGCGAAAGCCCGGCGGTTGAAGTCGCCGCTCTGCTGGCGAAGGAAGGCGTAGACGTCTACGCCTGGGAACCCTTCAAGCCCGATGCGAAATTGCCCGGCGTCCACGTCACTGCCAGTCTCGAGGACGCGCTGCGGGATGCCGATGCGATCCTATTGCTCGTCCGGCATACTGAATTCCTAAGCATGAAACCAGTCGAGATTCAGGCGAAGACAAAAGCGCGCCTGCTGGTGGATTCGGTCAATGGCTGGGACGCCAATGAATGGCGCACGGCGGGGTTTGCGGTCACTAGATTGGGCGAACCCGAATCCTGATTCGAAACCGGTAGAGACCAGTTGCTCATCGCGCCGTCCACGGTATGAAGATTCTGTCCGTCTTTGGTACAAGGCCTGAAGCCGTGAAAATGGCTCCTGTGGTACGCCTCCTCGCCAACACGGCGGCCATTGAACCGCGCCTGTGCGTCACAGCCCAGCATCGCCAGATGCTCGATCCGGTGTTGGAGCTGTTCCATATCAAGCCCGATTACGATCTCGACCTGATGCGCGAAGATCAGTCGCTTCCCGATTTAAGCGAAGCCATCATGCACTATCTTGATCCGGTGCTGACCGGGTTCAAGCCGGATTGGGTGTTGGTGGAAGGCGACACCACCACCGTGGCGATCACCTCGCTTCTTTCCTATTATCATCGCATCCGCGTGGGACATGTCGAGGCCGGGTTGCGCACTCACGACAAGTGGCAGCCATTTCCCGAGGAGATCAATCGCCGCGTGGCGGGCGTGACTGCCGACCTGCATTTCGCACCCACGGAATGGGCTCGGCAAAATCTGTTGCGCGAGGACGTGGACGACAAGATGATCGCCGTAACGGGTAACCCGGTCATCGATGCGTTGCACTATGTGGTCGCGCAGCCTGAACCCGCTTCTGTGCTTCAGCTGCTGGAGGGCATCGGAATGGGGACCGTTGCCAAAGGTGGGAAGAAGGAAACTTCTCAGCGTCTGATCCTCGTCACCGCTCACCGACGCGAAAGTTTCGGCCAGCCCCTCGAGGACATTTGCCTTGCGCTCCGGGAATTGGCCATCCGCGGCGACGTGGAAATTGTCTATCCTGTTCATCTCAACCCAAATGTGCAGGAACCGGTCAACCGTCTCCTGAAAGACGTGCGGCATGTCACCCTCCTGCCCCCATTGGATTATCTTCCCCTCGTTCATTTAATGAAGCATGCGGCCCTGATCCTTACCGACTCTGGAGGAATACAGGAAGAGGCGCCCGCGTTAGGCATTCCGGTGCTGGTCCTGCGCAATTTGACCGAGCGGCCTGAGGGCCTCGAGGCCGGTACATCGAAGCTGGTTGGCACCGATGCTCGCCGGATTGTTGATGCGTCAAATCAATTGCTGGACAACTCGTCTGCGTATGCTCGAATGGCGAAGGCAGTCAATCCTTTCGGAGATGGCCACGCTGCAGAAAAGATTGTGCGGGCTTTGCTGGATTATCACGTCAACTGATTGAAATCGAAGACAGGCCCATCTACACAGGCCAGCTTTGTGCCCCCCGGTCTCTCCACCGAACAAACGCCGCAATCTCCCAACCCGCCACATGGCATCGGCGTGCTGACAAGCACTTGCGTGTGCGCCCGCGCTGATCCCGAACTCATGGCAAGTTTGTTCTTCAACTCCGCCAGCGACTCGCGCGGGCTATCGATGGCAATGTAGTCTGCCCAATTGCTGACATCGGGCAGCGCCTGCAACGGCTGGACTTCAACCTGCAACGGCAGATCCTCAGGTGATCTTTCGCAGACCAACGTGACAGAGGCGTCCTGTCTGAGGGCTTGTTCCAGTAGCGCCAGCAGACGTCTTGCTGAACTGCTCGCGGGGGTATCCGGGGCATCAAATGATACTAAGCCGATCCGTCGCGCCGTAGTTGGCAACATAAACCCGTGGCCCAACGGCCCCCGCATACGGAGACATGTCCCTGGCAACCAATGCGCTGGGGTGGGTGGAGCGGCAACAAAACTTCCTATATCCGGCTGGCCAGGGGCAGCCATGGCCCGCGCCCGGAACAGGATGGTGGCTAACGGAGCGTCCGATCCCTCCGCATATGCCATAAGATATTGCCCGGGCGCGGGGATGATTCCCTTCGGGCACACGATCCGCACCGTTGGAAGTCTATCCAGCAAGACCAGTTCTGCAACCGTTCCATTGCCCAGCATGTGCGCATCCTAACACGGCTATCGGGCAAGAGCAAGCGATTATAATATCTCACGACATGAACAAGAAATTCGTCAGCGGCCGCCAGATTCGTTTGACGAGTTCTGGCAGCCTGCGCGGGTTGAGCCTCGAAGCTCAACGCGGAAACGCTGGCGCAGGTCCTGCGCCCCGTGCAGCAGATTTTTAAATCGTCCGACTATCCCGATTTGCTTGTCGGACTCTCAGGCCCCGACGATGCAGCTGTCTGGCGGCTGGACGATTCGCGCGCGCTGGTCGTAACCACAGATTTCTTTACCCCCATCGTGGACGATCCCTACGATTTCGGCGCAATCGCTGCGGCAAACAGCCTGTCCGACATCTATGCGATGGGCGGCAAGCCTTTCCTGGCCTTGAATATTGCAGCCCTTCCTGAGGACCTTCCCACGGATTTGGCCTCTGAAATTCTGCGCGGCGGCGCCGAGAAGGCTCGCGAGGCGGGCGTGGTGATCGCGGGCGGGCATACGGTCAAGGACAAGGAACCCAAGTTCGGCCTGGTCGCCATCGGCTTCCTGGATCCGCAGAAGATGTTGAGCAAGGGTGGACTGCTGGTCGGCGATATCCTTATATTGACCAAGCCGTTGGGCTTTGGCCTCATAACGACTGCATTGAAGCGCGAACAGGCCGAGGAGAAAGACGTCGCAGAGGTCGTAGGTTGGATGAAGAGGTTGAACAGCATCGCCGGGCAATTGGCCGTCGAGCTCGATCTGCGCGCAGGAACCGACATAAGCGGCTTCGGCCTGCTCGGTCACGGCTTGGAAATGGCCGATGCCTCGGGAGTCGAACTGGAGATTCAGTTCAGTCAGGTTCCCTTTGTCAGCGCCGCGCACAACTATGCCAGGATGGGGGCCTTTGCCGGCGGTTTGTTTGATAATCAGGCTTACTTCGGGCCGCACGTCCAATTCGACGCGGCAATTGATGAAATTGGTCAAATGTCGCTTTTCGATCCGCAGACCAGCGGCGGCCTCTTGCTCGGTGTGGCCCGTCCCAGACTGGACGAGTTCATGGAGCGCGCCCGCGCTTTGAATCAGCCTGTCTGGGTGATTGGGGAGGCCAAGACCGGTCGCGGGATTCGTGTAAAATAGAAACACAAAGATTGAATATCCTGCCCAAGGACCCGGCAACCTCTAGGCAGTTCCGCCAACGAGGTGCCCATTCAAAGTGTCACGGCAGGCAGAGAATAAAGAGAATTTCATCTAATACTCTCCGTGTCTCCGTGGCTGGATGACGTAACATTCCAATGTCAGGCGTTTCGACGGAAATTCTAGTACTGGTGATCTTGCTCCTGCTCAACGGCTTGTTTGTCATGTCGGAGATGTCAGTCGTCTCATCACGAAAAGCCCGGTTGCAGCAGCAGGCGAACGAGGGGAACAAGCGGGCGAGCGCAGCCCTGGACCTGGCGCAAAATCCTCAAGCCTTCCTATCCACCGTACAAATCGGCATTACGCTCATCAGCATCCTGCTTGGCGCGCTCGGCGGATCGGCATTTTCGACACCCTTGGCTGAAATACTGAAAGGCTGGCAGCCGGTAAGTTCCATCGCCAATTCGCTTGCCTTTGGCATTGTGGTCGTCCTGATCACCACGCTCTCCCTGCTTGTTGGCGAACTTATCCCCAAGCGCCTGGCATTGCACCAGCCGGAAAAGATCGCTGCGGCGATCTCCGGTCCGATGATGTTCGTCTCGAAATTATTCAGGCCGCTGGTCTGGATTTTGGGAAAGGTGACGGAGTATGCCCTTGAAGGCCTGGGTATCAAGCCCAGCAATGAGCCGCCTGTGACTGAAGAGGAGATACAACTTCTCATCGATCAGGGCACGGAGGCGGGTGTCATCGAAGAATCCGAGCAGGACATGGTGGAAGGTATCTTCAGCCTGGGAGATTCGCGCATCTATTCTCTTATGACGCCTCGCACCGAAATCGTATGGCTCAATATCAAAGACTCCTCGGAGGAGATCCGCAAGAAGATTATCGAGAGCCCATTCTCGCGTTTCCCCGTCTGCCAGGATAGTCTGGACCTGGTCTTGGGCATCGTGAAGGCGCGCGACCTTCTGGCCCCGCCGGGTCTCTCAAGTGAAGACTTTAAGCTCAAGGATAAGCTGCGGCCGGCTTTCTATGTCCCTGAGACGATGATGGCCTCGCGCGCCCTCGAAGTCTTCAAGGAGAAGAACGCCGAGCTCATGCTCGTCATTGATGAGTTTGGAAGCCTCCAGGGTTTGCTTACTCTGAACGACATCATCGAAGAAATCGTGGGCGATATCGAAGTCGAACCGCAGGCTACGCAACGCCAGGACGGCTCCTGGCTGCTCGACGGGCTGCTGAACGTGGATGACTTCAAGGAGATCTTCAAGGTCGAGAAACTGCCTCACGAAGAGGAGTACGAGTCGTTGAGTGGTTTCGTCATGATGTCGCTTGGACGCGTGCCTCAGGCTGCCGATCATTTTGAGTGGAACGGTCTGCGTTTCGAAGTGATGGACATGGACGGCCGCCGCGTGGATAAGGTGCTGGTCACCACCTTGCCGCGTTCCTCCACCCAGCCCCTTGCGGGCCAGAAAAAAGGTTGAAGTTTTAGCGTTTCATCCACCCAAACGTTGTTTGGTGGACCAGGGGCTTGTCCGGGCTTTTCGGCAGTAGTTCCGAGTATTCATTTATCAATCAGCCATCACAAATTTCCCGGCCCATGACTCTCGATCTCACCTTCAACTCGCACCGCTCGCCCGTGTACAGCCGCGGCGGGATGGTTGCCGCCTCACAACCGCTGGCCGCCGCTGCCGGTATCGAAATCCTCGCCTCAGGCGGAAATGCTGCAGACGCGGCCGTGGCGACGGCCGCCGCGCTCAATGTCACCGAGCCAACCTCCACCGGCCTCGGCGGCGACATGTTCGCCCTGTTCTTCGAGGCGCAGTCAAAACAAGTCACCGCCCTTAACGGATCCGGCCGGGCGCCCGCTGCCCTTACATTGGAACGACTAAAAAAAGAGGGGTTTACCGAACTTCCACAGTTTCATGCCTACACCGTTACGGTCCCAGGTGCATGCGCTGGCTGGTGCGACCTCATCGAAAGACATGGGACACTGAGTTTGGGAGCCATCCTGTCGCCGGCAATCGCCCTGGCCGAAGAGGGATTCCCGGTGGCGCCCCTTACCTCCTACTTCTGGCAGCGCGGCGCTGATCGTCAGCTCAAGTCAGCGCCAAACGGCGCTGAACTGACCATAAATGGGCGTGGGCCAAAGGCCGGAGAAATATTCAAGAATCCGGGCCTGGCTCGCACACTCAGGAAAGTCGCTGAGGGCGGCAAGCAGGCATTCTATGAGGGTGAGATCGCCGACGCCATCGCTGCGGTCGTTGTGCAGGCAGGTGGATGCCTAGCAGCCGGCGACCTTGCCGCACATGTGTCCACGTGGGAGACGCCCATCAGCGTCACGTATCGTGGCTTCCGGGTCTACGAGTGTCCGCCGAATGGTCAGGGCATCACGGCCTTAATTGCGTTGAATCTGCTCGAAGCGTTTGACCTTGCCTCTCTTGATATCCTCTCTGCCGACCGCCTGCATCTCGAGATCGAAGCGCTTCGGCTGGCTTTCGCTGACGCGCGTTGGTATGTTTCCGATCCCCAATTCTCGCATCTGCCGATTTCCGAATTGATTTCCCAGGAATATGCAATCGAACGATGCAAACTCATTGACCCGCGCCGGGCCACCCTCGACCGGCAGCGCGGTGCGCCGGTAAGCTCGTCAGACACGGTTTACTTCAGCGTTGCGGACAAGTTTGGCAATGCGTGTTCGTTCATCAATAGCAACTACATGGGCTTCGGCACGGGCATTGTCCCACAAGGCTGGGGCTTCGCTTTGCAAAACCGCGGGCACAACTTCGACTTGGACCCTGCGCATCCCAATGCGCTTGTGCCCGGCAAGAGGCCATATCACACCATCATCCCGGCCCTGGCCACGCGTGAAACAGATGGTTCGTTGTTCGCCTCATTCGGCGTGATGGGAGGCTTTATGCAGCCTCAGGGACACGTACAGGTATTCTCCGCGATGGTGGACAGCGGTCTCGATCCGCAAGCCGCCCTCGATCTGCCGCGCTTTTGTATTGAAGATGATGGCGTCGCCCTGGAAGAAGGGATCACGGATAAGGTGTCCGCCGATCTGGCGGCGCGCGGGCATCCCGTTAAGAAAGTGTCTGGTTTGGACCGTTCCCTTTTCGGACGCGGACAGATCATTCTCCGTGATCCGGTAAGCGGTGTGCTGACGGCTGGAAGTGACCCCCGCGCAGACGGCCTTGCCATGGGCCTGATCTAGGGGGGTAGCAACGGGGCTGCAAGTCGTACGTCTATCCAATATCGGATATCGATTTCCCCACACCGAATCATCTGATCTCCTAATCACCTAATTACCCAATCACCTGACTGCCCGCTCCCCGATCTCGAACGTCCTTTGTTCCTTCTGGAGTATAATTTCCCGCCGTATGAGTCCAGAAGCACCATCACAAAAAACTCAGGTCTGTCCAACTTGCGGAACACGTCTTTCTGAAACAGCCACGCGTTGTCCCGTATGTGGCACAGACCTGACTGCCAAAGCCAAGCCCTCAGCGCAGCCGCGTCAGGCTGAACGATCCATCCAGGCTGCTCGTATGCCGGAGGTGACCCTCAGTCTTCCGATTGCGCTGGGTTTGCTTGTGCTTTTCCTGGCGGTCGGCGCGACCGTGGTGTATGCCGGATTGAGTGCGGCCAAGCGCGTCGTGAATCCCACACAGATACCCACCGGAACGGATACGCCGACAGCCTCTGCCACTCCCACCGATACGCAACTACCTACCCTGGCGCCGAGCGCGACGGAACAGGCGCCTTTTGATTATACGGTGGCCTCCGGCGATACGTGCGGCGGCATTGCCATCACCTTTGGCGTTTCGGTGCAAAGCGTCATCATCCTCAATAACCTCCCTGCATCCTGCAACAACCTGGTGGTTGGGCAAAAGCTGAAAATTCCCTATCCCACGGCCACTCCGCCGCCGGTCCCGACCGATACGTTGCAGCCCGTGGATCAAACTCAAGCGGCCTGTGAGAAAGTCATTGTAACCGTGCAGGAGAACGACACGTTGTCGAGTATCGCCGCCAACTATGCCGTGCCGATGCAGGCCATCAAGGATTTCAACGGATTGGCCACGGATAATGTCTTCGTCGGGCAATCGCTGACGATTCCTTTGTGTGCTCGGGCGGCCACGGCAGGTCCAACGCCAACCCCCACCATTCCTCCGCCGTATCCGGCCCCCAACTTGCTTCTGCCGAGCGATGGTGCGGCGTTCACACTGGCGAACGATGTCGTAACTCTGCAGTGGGCTTCGATCGGCACCCTCCGCCAGAACGAGGCCTATCAGGTCATCGTCGAAGATATCACGGCTGGCGCGGCGCGCCGCATCGTGGATTACGTGACCGATACGAAGTACATTGTCCCGGCTTCGTTCCGTCCCAAGGATAATTTGGCGCACATCATGCGCTGGTGGGTTGCACCTGTCCGGCAGAGCGGCTCCGATAATCAGGGCCAGCCTGTTTGGGATTCCGCGGGGGCCGCCAGCGATAAGAGGGACTTTAGCTGGGTGGGCGCGGCCGTCGTCGAAACCCCCACACCCTAAGCATGAACTTCCGAAGCCTGGGAGGCTTCGGAAGTTTTTTATCCCCGATCAAGTTCTTCGCGGCACCTCACTTCATAATATCGAACGCCTAATCACCCAATCCCCAACAACGTTTTCCCTTCAACCACCGTTCCCATAATGCCCCGCAAAATATACCCATGGACGTCAATTACTGGAATGGCTTTGCCCACGAATACGACGATGTAGTAACGGATGCCTTCACCTACGGCCGCTCGAACCTGCTGGCCGCCGCGGTCGAGCGTTTCGCCGCTCCCGACCTGGATGCCGCAGATTTCGGATGTGGACCGGGCAAGATATTGCCTTTTCTCGCGCACAGATTTCGTCGCGTTTATGCATACGATTTTTCAGACAAACTGCTGGAGATTGCCCGTAAGCGCTCCAAGGGCCTGAAGAACGTGGTCATACAAAATGCCGATCTTGCGCGGCCAAATGATCGTATCCCGGCGGTGGATCTCGGGGTCTCACTGAATGCCGCCATCATGCCCGATACGGAAGTCCGGCTGAATTTCCTGCGCGGCGTGGCCTCGCACCTCAGGCCCGGCGGTCATTTGCTGTTGGATGTGCCCTCCGTAGAATCTCTGCTTTACAGTGCGTTTCGAGAGACTGAATGGCATCGCAAGAGCGGCCATCCGCCGAAGAAGGCGGAAAAATTGACCGATGTCAGTTCGTTGGCCGGACCACGCATGAGCGCACAAGGCGTATTCAGACGCGGAGAAGAACCCACCAAGCATTATTTGCGGGAGGAGTTGTTGGTTCTGGTCCGCGATGAAATGCATCTCGACTTGATTGACATCCTGAAAATGGAGTACGACTGGACCACCGATCTGGAAGAGGAAACCGTTCCAGACTGGATGGGCGAACCCTTTCCCTGGGATTGGCTTGTCATTGCACGCGCCCCTCTTTAGGGGAGCCGGCTGGTCGCCCTAAGACTCCGGAAGTCTGCTGAGGTCACGGTCACGCGCTCTTTTTTGCCATCAAAATGCCCCTTGTCTTTTTGGGGGCACAGTCGTATATTAGCCAAATAATTGGACAATTTTTGTCCGTATATGGCGCTGTTCTTCCGCCGAATGACTGCCGTTCGGCTGTCCTCCGGTTGCAGCGCCCTTCCCCGCCGTTCACAATGAGGTTGTCATCGTTGAGGGGGCCAAAGTTGGATGTATTTCGCTGGTGAAAGCCCGCATACCATGCAAGCGAAGAATCGCCGCATGACGGATACAGTATTGCCGCAGGTCGCTGCTCCCGCTCTCACTTCGGACGAGCAGAAGGGGTTGCAGGACTATTGGCGCGTATACGAGTTGCATCGGCGGGAGATCACGGACCAGTTGCGGCAAATGGCGGGCCAGCATCCGGAATTCAAGGTAATTCTGAAAAACACCCCGCCTCTTTCCGCAGAACAGCGGGGTCAAAGCATCGAAATGCAGGACCGGGCCATCTATTCGAACGACTGGGTGCCCTATCTTGAGAGTCTTCAACTCCTGGGCATGAATTACGCACAGACTTCTCTCAGCTTCCGCGCTTGGTTTGAAATCGTCGGTGTCTTTCGTAAGCTGATGCGACCTCATCTCCTGCAAGCTTACGGCCATGCTCCGGAGTTGCTGCTCTCCGCTATGAATGGCGGGGACAAATTGACTGAAATTGCATTGAGCATTATCGGCGAGAGCTACCTGGAGACGAAGGAGAATCTAATTCGAAGGCAGCAGGCCGACCTCCGGAGCGCCGGTGAACGGCAACGCGAAGATGCAGAGATTCCGCGGTCTCTTGGAGGCCGCACCGGATGCAATGGTCATTGTCGACCAGGGCGGCAAGGTCCTGCTTATCAATTCTCAATTGGAGAAGTTGTTCGGATATCAGCGCGAGGAGCTGCTCGGCCAAAACGTGGACATGCTGCTGCCCAAGCGGCTGCGGAACGATCATGCCGCCCATCGCCAGGATTATTCCGCTGCGCCCCGTCTCCGGCCAATGGGCGTGGGACTGGACCTCTACGCCCGGCGCAAGGACGGGACAGAATTTCCTGTGGAGATCAGCCTCAGTCCGCTGCAGACCGAGGAAGGTCATCTGGTCACGGCTGCCATCCGGGATGTGACCGAGCGCAAGCTGAATGAAGAAGCCCTCACGCGGGAGCGCGATCTGTTGGATGCACTGATGGATAACGTTCCCGATACCATCTACTTCAAGGATGTCTCCTCGCGCTTTACGAGGATCAACCGGGCCCAGGCTCGCATGCTGGGGGTCGACAGGCCGGATGACGCCATCGGCAAGTCTGATTTTGATTTTCAGCCGGAGCACCTTTCCAAGAGTTTCTACCATGAGGAACAGGAATTGATTGAGACCGGAAAGGCGCTGGTTGACCGGATTGAATTTAATCCAAGCTCCGACGGCAAGCCGCGTTGGCTTTCGGCTACCAAGATGCCCATCCGCGGCAAGGATGGACAGATCACAGGTATCGTCGGCGTCTCCCGAGATATCACCTCCCGCGTCCTTGCGGAGTCGAAGTATCGCGGCCTGCTTGAATCAGCCCCCGACGCTGTCGTCGTCGTCAATGAGCAGGGCCTTATCGAGGTCGTCAATGCCCAAACCGAGTTGCTTTTTGGGTATGAGCGTTTCGAAATCCTGGGAAAACCCATAGAAATGCTCCTGCCCGAGCGCTTTCGGAGTGCTCACGCAGGGCATCGGTCGGGATATTTTGCCGAGCCGCGCGTGCGCCCGATGGGCAGCGGCTTGGAGCTTTATGGACGGCGCAAAAATGGCGCCGAATTTCCGGTGGAGATCAGTCTCAGCCCGCTGCAAATCGAAGAGGGCAACTGGGTGACCGCGGCCATCCGCGACGTGACGGAGCGAAAACGCGTGGAGCGTGAAAACCAGGATCTAAACAGCGCCTTGAAACGGCGGGCCCTGGAGCTGGAAGTGGCGAACCGGGAGTTGGAATCCTTCAGCTATTCGGTGTCACATGACCTGCGCGCTCCGCTTCGCACCATTGACGGCTTCAGCCAGGCGCTGCTGGAGGATTATCACGACAACCTGCCGGCGGAGGCGCGCAACTTCCTCGAGCGCGTGCGCAGCGCCGCACAGCGTATGGGCAAACTGATTGATGACCTCCTGGACCTTTCACGCATTACGCGTGCGCCCGTCGAGATGGATTCGGTGGATTTGACCGGCCTCGCCAGCAATATTGCGGATGACCTTCGGCAGGCCGAACCCGAACGCAAGGTGACGTTTGCCATCGCGAAAAATCTCAATGCCCGTGGCGATGCACGGCTCCTGCGCGTGGCGTTGGCGAATCTGATGAACAATGCCTGGAAGTTCACCTCCAAAGTCGATCGAGCCCGCATACAGATTGGCCGGCAGCATGAGAACGGCGCACAGATATTCTTTGTTCGGGATAATGGCGCCGGATTCGATATGGCCTACTCCGACAAGCTTTTCGGAGCCTTCCAGCGCCTGCATGCGGTCACCGATTTTCCCGGCACCGGCATCGGATTGGCAACCGTCCAGAGGGTGATCCACAAGCACGGCGGGCGCGTATGGGCCCAGGGTGCGGTGGACGAGGGAGCCACCTTCTATTTCACTTTGCATCCTGATGGCGACGGGAACTGACATCCGGGAATTCAAATCATTAGACGTATCGCCTCTCCGGCCCGCGGCGGGACGGGTCGTACCCCGATCAGATTCATTTCCAATGGTGCAGGCGCTTTTTCCGGGCGGAGTCCTCTGCATGCCTCAAGCCCTGCGGTCTTTCAAGGCAGTATTCAAGACTTTTTGCACCTCTTCGTAGGAGACACGACGCAATCCACTTCTCGGCACTTGGGAGCAGGCTATGGACGAGAAACTGATCCTCCTCGTGGAAGACAATCCCGACGACGAAGCGCTCACCTTGCGCGCCCTCAAGAAGAATAACATCCGCAATCGCGTTGTCGTTAAACGCGATGGAGCCGAAGCCCTGGACTTCCTCTTCTGCACGGGCCCGGATGCCGCCCGTGATCCGCGCGACGCTCCGCAGGTTATCCTGCTCGACCTCAAATTGCCGAAAATAGACGGCCTGGAAGTCCTACGCCGCGTACGCGCAGATGAGCGCACGCGGCTGTTGCCCGTGGTCATTCTCACTTCATCCAGGGAGGAGCAGGACTTGATTAACGGCTACGGCTACGGGGCGAACTCCTATGTGCGCAAACCGGTTGACTTTACGCAGTTCGTCGAGGCGGTCAACCATCTCGGACTTTACTGGCTGGTGCTTAACGAAACACCTCCCACGTGATCTGAAAGGCAGGCGATGGCAGTCCCGCTCCAAGTGCTGGTCATAGAGGACTCCGCTGACGATGCCCAATTGATCGTAAGAGAAATTCAGCGCGGCGGTTATCAACTCGAGTTCACCCGCGTGGACACGGCCCCCGCTGTGCAGGCGGCCCTGGCCGGCCAGGAGTGGGACCTTGTCATTTGTGACTACACCCTGCCGACATTTAATGCGCTAAGAGCGCTTCAGTTATTGAAAGCCAGCGGCCAGGATCCGCCCTTTATCATCCTGTCCGGCTCGATCAGCGAAGAGGGGGCAGTCGTTGCCTTAAAAGAGGGCGCTCACGACTTCATAACCAAGGACCATATGGCCCGTCTCGTGCCCGCCATCCAGCGCGAGCTCCAGGACGCCGAAACGCGGCATGAGCAGCGAGAGGCGGAAAAGGCTCTGCGTGCAGCAGAGGCCCGTTACCGGCTGCTGGTTGAACGCATCCCGGCCGTGACGTATGTTGTCTCGTCGGTTCCCCCCTATCCCAAACTGTTTGTCAGCCCGCAGGTTGAAAACATACTCGGCTTCTCACCCGAAGAATGGAAGAACGATCACGACTTGTGGGAACGGCAGCTCCATCCGGAAGATCGTGATCGCGTTCTGGCCGAAGACAAGGCCAGCCGTGAGGAAGGTCGCCCATTCGTCTGCGATTACCGGATCTTTGCCCGCGACGGCCGCATCGTTTGGCTTCACGATGAGACCCAGCACATCCGCGAGCCGGGCATTGAGCCATTCTCCCAGGGGATCCAATTTGACATCACCGAACGAAAGCTTGCCGAAGAGGCTCTGAAGGAGAGCGAGGAGCGCTTCCGGCTGGTGGTGGATGCGGCCCCCAGCGGCGTCGTCGTCGTTGACTCTGAGGGGAAGATCAGTCTCGTAAATGCCGGAACGGAGCAGATCTTTGGATATCCCAAGGCAGAATTGCTGGGGAAACCCGTGGAAATTCTGATACCGGATCGTTTGGGTGATGCCCATATCAAAGAGCGCGGGAATTTCATGCGGCACCCCGCCAGCCGCGCCGTGGTTTCCCGGCGTGAGCTTGTCGGCGCGCACAAGGACGGTCATGAAATTCCGGTTGAAATCGGACTTACGCCTTTTCAAAGTCCGGAGGGCGCATCTGTTCTGGCGCTGATTGTCGATGCGAGCGAGCGCAAGCGGGCAGAGCAGGCCCTGCTCGAAGCCGAGTCCAGATACCGGACGCTGGTCGAGCAGCTTCCGATGATCACGTATATCAATGCCACGCCGGAAATCGGCAACACCACCTATGTAAGCCCGCAAGTTGAATCCATTCTGGGTTATTCGGTGCAGCAATGGCTCCGCGAGCCGAAGTTCTGGCAGAATGTGATGCACCCGGAAGACCGCCCACGGGTACTGCAGGCGCTTGAGCAGGCCAGCCGGACGGGGGAAGCATTTGAAATGGAGTACCGGCTGCGAGCCCGTCATGGGCACATCGTCTGGGTGCGCGACCAGGCAGTGCGCGTAAGAGACTCCGAGGGTCATCCCCTGTATTGGCAGGGGTTGATGAGCGATATCACCGAGGCCAAACAAGCCCAGGAAGCGCTCCAGAGGGAGAAAGATCGGGCGCAACGGTACCTGGATGTTGCCGGCGTTATCCTCTTTGTCATGAGCGCCGAGGGGACCGTCACTCTCATGAATAAGAAAGGCTGTGAGATCCTCGGCTATTCGGAACAGGAAATAGTTGGGCAGAATTGGATCGATAAATTCCTTCCAGCCAGGGAAAGGGACAGGCTCACTCACGCTTTTGAAGAACTGATCGCCGGAAACCTCGCGGCGGCGGAATATGTGGAAAACCCTGTGGTTAACAAAAGCGGCCAGGAGCGACTCATCGCCTGGCACAATTCCGTGCTTACCGCCGAAGACGGCAGGATTGTTGGCATAGTAAGTTCCGGCGAAGACATCACGGAGCGCAGACAGCGCGAGCGCGAATTCGAGGCCATAGCCAGGATCAGCACGGCTTTGCGCGCGGCGCAGACGGTCAGGGAGATTCTGCCGCAGCTGTTGGATGAAACCCTGTCGCTGTTTGGGAGCCAGATGGGCAGCATCTGGCTGCGCGACCCCCAAACCGAAAAGGTTGAGATGAGCCTCAGCCGCGGCTGGAGCGATCAGCCGCTGGCGGATTATCCGCGCGGCCGAAACCTCCCCGATATCGTGATCGAGACCGGGCAGCCAATCGTGGCGCGCGAGCTGCGCACGGATGCGCGCATTCCGGAAGCCCATCGTGAGCGAATTGCGGAAGGCGTCGGCGGCGCGTGTGTGCCGCTGCTCGCGGGTCAGAAGGCCATCGGGGCCATGTTCGTGAACGTACAGTTGCCTCGCGAGATCACTGCAGACGAACTGCGTTTGCTGAATGCCATCGCCAATGTGGGAGGCAATGCCCTCCAGCGCGCGGCGTTGTACGAGCAGACCGTCAAACAATTGGACCGGCTCTCGGCCCTGCGCTCCATTGATATCGCCATCAGCAGCAGCTTCGACCTGCGCATGATGCTCAACGTGGTGCTGGAGAGTGTGACCAGGCAGCTCCATGTGGACGCCGCGGACATCCTGATGCTCAAACCCGAATCCCTGATGCTCGAGTTTGTTGCCGGTCAGGGTTTTTGGACGCGCTCCATCGAATCCAGTCGGATCTCCATAGGCGAGGGCCTGGCGGGAAAGGCGGCGCTCGACAGGCAAATCATTCATGCAGAGGATCTGCGCGGCACGAATGAAACCAAAAAGAGGCCTTTCCTCCTGACAGATGAGAAGTTCTTCGCATATTACGGCGTGCCGCTGATCGCCAAGGGAAAAGTCAAGGGCGTGCTGGAGCTCTTCGGCCGTTCGGCGTTGACCCGCGAAGCCGAATGGCTGCAATTCCTGGATGCGCTGGCGGGGCAGACCGCCATCGCTATCGACAGTTCTTCCATGTTCCAGGACTTGCAGCGTTCCAACCTGGACTTGGCGCTGGCCTATGACGCAACCATCGAGGGCTGGTCCCACGCCCTGGATTTGCGCGACAAAGAAACCGAAGGCCACACCCTGCGCGTTACCGAGATGGCGCTCAAGCTGGCGCAGGGCGTCGGCATCGCAGATGAAGATTTGATCCATCTGCGCCGCGGCGGCCTGCTCCACGACATCGGCAAAATGGGCGTTCCCGATCACATCCTGCTCAAGCCCGGCTCCTTGACCGCCGAGGAATGGGTCGTCATGCGAAAACACCCGCAGTTCGCCTACGAAATGCTCATGCCCATCTCCTACCTGCGCCCTGCCCTCGACATTCCGTATTGCCATCACGAAAAGTGGGACGGCACCGGCTACCCGCGCGGACTTAAAGGTGAGCAAATCCCGTTGCCGGCCCGCATATTCGCCGTCGTGGATGTCTGGGACGCCTTGAGCTCCGACCGGCCCTATCGCGCGGCCTGGAAGAAGGAAGACGTCTTGCGCTACATCGAGGAACAGAGCGGCAAGCACTTCGATCCCCGCATGGTACGCGTTTTCATCCAGCAGATGCGCACTTCCTGATTGCCCGTAGCTCCCTCTTATTGAACTTATCTCCGCCAGCTGCGGTGCGCATGGATATGGCCTGCGCAGGCTCTGCCGTCTGCATGCACGCGCCTGCTCGTGGTGTACAATACCCGCAGCACTTAAGCGAACGGAGAACACATATGCCTCATCCACTGGTTGACCAGTTCCGATTCACGCGGCATGAATGGCTGCGCGGTCTCGAGGGCGTTTCCGAAGAGGATGCCATGCGGCACTTCGGCCCCATGAACTGCATCAGCTGGACCGTGGGCCACCTCGCCTGGCATGAGCAGCGTTACTGGCTCGAACTCGCTCAGCACAAGATGCTCTTTCCCGAGCTCAATGAGACGTACGCCTACGGCGCACCGATGAGCACGCCGTCCCTGGGCGAGATGAGGGGACTGTGGCAGGCGGTGACTTCGGCGGCCGACCCGTACCTCGATGGACTCACCAGCGAGTCGCTGCAGGTTGACTTGCTGCGGGAGGGCAAATCCGTCGGGCAGACAATCGGCTCCGGGCTGAGACGGGTAACCTATCATTACTGGTATCACATCGGCGAAATACAGGCGATACGCCAGATGCTCGGGCATACCGATCTTCCCGAGTACGTGGGAGATATCGAAGCCGAAGCTCCATACCGGCCGGAGTGAGTCGAGGCGAGTTCGTCAAGGCTTGATTCGGGAAGGAAATATATATGAAGAACCTGCCATCGGAGCTTAGCAGCGAACTCAAGCGGCGGCTGCGGAAGGAGTATTTCGTCTGGTTTACGACGGTGGGTTCGGATCTGACGCCGCAGCCGAGGCCGGTCTGGTTCATCTGGGAGCATGATTCGTTCATCATCTTCAGCCAACCCCATGCGCACAAGGTTCGTCACCTTCAGCAGCATCCGGGCGTAGCCTTGCATTTCAATGCGGACGAAACCGCCGATCATGATGTGCTGGTGTTCATTGGGACCGCCGCGGTCGACTCTAAAGTGGGGCCGGCGCACAAACTGCCTGCTTACTTCCGGAAATATCGCTCGGGCATTGCCGGCCTCGATATGACGCCCGACGAATTCAGCCGCGAATACTCTGTGGCCATCCGGGTTACGCCGACCCACTGGCGCAGCCTCTGAAGACGGACCGCGGGCACAATGGCGGACGGTTTTCAAATCGGGGATCGCGTAAGGATCTTCCTCGATTCGAAGTTCTGGAAAAGCTCCGGATGGTTCGAGGGAACGGTAGCCCGCGTGGATCCGTATTCGGGTCATCGCAGTTTCTACTGGGTGGAGCTGGACGTCGAGGTGCAGGACCTGAGGGGCGGAAAGACCCGGCTGGTTTCTGTGCTTAATCCAAGAAACATCGCGGGAACATAGAATGGATTCACCTTCCGAACTTCGCAAGGCAACTCTCTTTCTGGTATTGGCCGCCGCGCTGTGGAGCACCGGCGGGCTGATGATCAAAGTCATCAGCTGGGGGCCGATCGCCATCCTGGGAGGGCGCAGCCTGTTCTCAAGCCTTCTGCTGCTCATTTATCTCCGGCGCTTTCCAACGAAACTCAACCGCTGGAAGTTCATCGCCTCCGTGGGTCACGTGATGACCGCCTTCCTGTTCGTTTCGGCGACGAAGCTGACCACCGCGGCGAATGCCATCTTCCTGCAATACACGGCACCCGTGTATATCGTCCTGCTGGCCTTCTGGTTTCTGCATGAACGGCCCTCGAAAGCAGACTGGGGCTCGATGGTTATCATCTTCAGCGGCATGCTGCTTTTCTTCGGGGACAAGCTCAGCCTCAGCGGCGTTTATGGCAACCTGCTGGCCGTTCTCAGCGGGATCGCGATGGCAGTCATGACCGTTGCCCTGCGGGCGCAGAAGGATGGCACGCCTATGGAAAGTATCCTGATTGCACATGTATTCATGGCGGTGGTGGGCTTTCCCGCCGTGCTCAAAGAATCGTGGACGGTCACAAACTGGCTGATCATCCTCTACCTTGGCATTTTTCAGATTGGGCTCTCTTTCCTGCTCTTTACAACGGCCATCAAGCACGTGCCCGCGCTGGAGGCCACGCTCGTCAGCACGCTGGAGCCGGTATTGAATCCGGTCTGGGTGTTCCTGTTCATCGGCGAGGAGCCCGGGAGATTTGCACTCGCCGGCGGTCTGATCGTCCTCGGGGGCATCGCCCTGAACGCGATCAGCCACGGGCGAGCGAGATCGGCGCCCGCGTCCGACGGTCAGGTAACGCTCCCGGCTGTAGCTGAACCTGCGGGATCCGCCTCCGGGAAATTGCCGCTGCCGTAGGCGATTCATGAATCGCCCTCCAAGATCATAGATCTCTGCATTCATGGTTTCCGCAACTCTCTCCCAACTGCTTGAAAAGTGCTGCGCGGTCCGCAATCTCCTGTTCGACGCCGCGCATCGAACGGCTTTCAGATTGTTCAATGGCTTCACCGAAGGTTGGCCCGAGCTGGTGGTGGACATTTACGCAACCACGGCCGTCCTCAACGACTACGCGGACTTGCCGCAAGAGGGACTGCAGGCCGTTGACGAGGCAAGAGCGTTCTTACAAGACAATCTGCCGTGGATCCGCAGCGGAATCCTAAAGAGGCGGAACAGCAAGTCAGCCGGGGAGCGAGGCGGTACGCTCCTATTCGGGAATAAGCCCGACACGAAGATACAGGAAGGCGGGGTGTGGTATTCGGTTGACCTGACGATGAATCAAGATACCGGCCTGTACCTGGACACGCGGAATCTTCGTCGCTGGGCATTGGACCACCTCCGAGGGCAAAAGAGTGCTGAACGCTTTTGCATACACCGGCAGTCTGGGCATCGCAGCCACGGCGGGCGGGGCGGGTCAGGTGATCCAGCTCGACCGAAATCGCCAGTTCCTGAACGTGGCGAAAACATCCTGCACCCTCAACGGCTTCCCGATTCACAAGGGTGATTTTCTCAGCGCCGATTTCTTTCAGCAGGCGGGCCGGTTCAAACGCAGCGGCGAGCGTTTCGATTGCATCTTTCTCGATCCGCCGTTTTTTTCGTCTTCACCGAACGGCGTGGTGGATCAGGTCCATGAAAGCGCGCGCTTGATCAACAAAGTGCGACCGCTGGTGGAGGATGGCGGAACGCTGGTGGCCATCAACAACGCGCTGTACGTCAGCGGGGCCGAGTACATCCGAACGCTCGAAGCGCTGTGCGCCGACGGCTACCTGGAGATCACAGAGTTGATCCCCGTGCCGAATGATATTGCGGGCTACCCAGAGACCATTACGGGATCCCCCATTACAGATCCGGCACCGTTCAATCATTCCACCAAGATCGCGGTGCTCAAGGTGAAAAGAAAGACACCCTGAACACGACCCCTACGACTGCGCAAAGATGGGTGCGCGGGAGATTCAAGAGGTCTTGTGCCCGCCTGGGTGAAGCTATTGGGGATGATATTCGATTGTAAAGGTGCAGAAAGGCGCACGAGCTCCGAGCCAGGTGTGAAAGTGAAGTTTGGCCTGCCGCATCAACTGATTCTCATAATTCTCCGTGACAAAACGACGAGGAACGATTATGAGATCCGGGTAGTGTCACGGAATCCAGACTGACAAAACCCCGTAAGTGCGCCGGGGCGAACGGCGACGAGGAACGATTATGAGATCCGGGTAGTGTCACGGAATCCAGACTGACAAAACCCCGTAAGTGCGCCGGGGCGAACGGCGACGAGGAACGATTATGAGATCCGGGTAGTGTCACGGAATCTAGGCTGACAAAACCCCGTAAGTGCGCCGGGGCGAACGGCGACGAGGAACGATTATGAGATCCGGGTAGTGTCACGGAATCCAGACTGACAAAACCCCGTAAGTGCGCCGGGGCGAACGGCGACGAGAAACGATTATGAGATCCGGGTAGTGTCACGGAATCCAGACTGACAAAACCCCGTAAGTGCGCCGGGGCGAACGGCGACGAGGAACGATTATGAGATCCGGGTAGTGTCACGGAATCCAGGCTGACAAAACCCCGTAAGTGCGCCGGGGCGAACGGCGACGAGGAACGATTATGAGATCCGGGTAGTGTCACGGAATCCAGACTGACAAAACCCCGTAAGTGCGCCGGGGCGAACGGCGAAGAGGAACGATTATGAGATCCGGGTAGTGTCACGGAATCCAGACTGACAAAACCCCGTAAGTGCGCCGGGGCGAACGGCGAAGAGGAACGATTATGAGATCCGGGTAGTGTCACGGAATCCAGACTGACAAAACCCCGTAAGTGCGCCGGGGCGAACGGCGACGAGGAACGATTATGAGATCCGGGTAGTGTCACGGAATCCAGACTGACAAAACCCCGTAAGTGCGCCGGGGCGAACGGCGAAGAGGAACGATTATCAGATGTTTTGCTCCCGGCGGAAGAGTTCCATCGCGTCCCAGAAAGCCGTGAGAAGTTCCTTGTCCTCACCGCCGAGGATGGTCTGCGTGCGCAAGGCGGTGATGAGGCGCTGCGCGCCGAGATAGAGCGAGTTGTAGAGCTTGACCCGGCGATCTTCGTCCTGACAGGTTTCAATCAGGGTGAGAATGCGATCGAGAGTAAGGCGCAGCAGGTGTATCTCCTGCGTAGCTTCGAGGGGCGGCAAGCAGTCCATGAGGCGGCGCTCTTCGGGGGTGAAGTGCCTGGCGTAGAGGCCGTGCTTGAGGGCGTTGGCATTGCCTGACTGACCGCCGGCGCGGCGTGAGGGTTTGCTAGACATGTTATCTACTCCATTCGCCAGATATTTTTCTTAACCACGAAGTCCACGAAGAGGCACAAAGGTCAAGTACAGAAGACCAAGACAGAAATCGAAAGAAAAGAGAGGAGGAAATCATCCGCGCTTAGCCCGCGTTGGCGTTTGAGAAATTCCTGGACGGTCTTTCCATAGTCGAGCCGATTTTCGTAGACATAGGCTTCGAGGTCGTCGGGACGAACGCGAACGGCGTGGCCCAAGCGCATGGTAATCATCTCGCCGCTCCGGAAAAGCTCGTAAACGTTCGAACGGCTGATATGCAGGATGTGCGCAACTTCGGCGGCGGTCAACAATAATCCCAACATTTTGTTTCTCCCATGCCATCCGACAAAACCTTGAAATGCGAATCTCAGCGGGGCGGCAATCGAAGGTTTTGGGCGATGACTTCATGCGATTGAGCCAAGATCATTATATAGAACATATGTTCACAAGTCAATGCAAAGAAGATTCCATTGCTTCCACTGCTTCCACAGCTTACAGACTTTTCTCATAAACGGGAAATTGAGAGGCGAAAAGAGACCTCGGGGGTCTCCGAGACCCCCGAGGTCTGGGGCTGGTAAGCCAGAATCTCGGCCGAGGGCAGCAGCTAGTGTTTCATCCCCTGTAAGAAGTAGAGGTAGTTATCCGGCTCGAAGAATATGGCTTGGCGGTTGTTGCCGCGATCATAGATATGTTAATAGCCCCCGGCAATAAATGGGTGAGTCTGCACGGCATGGCGGGACTATAGCGCGGCGAGACCATGCAAGACCTCCGAGGCGCCAATGAGCGGCCAAGCCTCGGAGGTCTGGTAGAAAGTCTGTTAGTGGCCTTTCAAAAAAGAGTCTCCTGGTTAGGCCCAGCCTATTAAAGAATCAAAGCGACTATGAATTCCTCTGAAATCAAGAAAGCTACCATGTATATTCTTTGGGGTTAGCCTACCGATATTTTCTCACGCGTCGCTTGCGCCAGATTTTCACGGCCTGCAATCCAAACGATCAAGACTACAACCGCGCAAGCCAGAATAGTAGCAATTAGATAAGGCCTTATGTCACCCCCGGCCAAGACAGGGGCAATTGGCAGAACTGCCGGCCCAACCCATGCATTGAAGGACTGGTGCATCATCTGAGTAATCAAAAGACTACCGCGTGTATTGTTGAATCCCCACGCCAGCATCACAGACAACATGGTAGTTGAGATTATGAACAGAATAAAGGGTGTGCTTTGAAGAGGATTCCCGCGCAAGAAAAAAAGCGGGATATGCCACACGCCCCAGATTACCCCCAATATAAGGCCAGCCTTGAGCGCACTCCATTCTGCTTGCATGCGAGGGAGGGCAAACCCCCGCCAACCAACTTCCTCCATATTTACCACCATCTGAATTATCAGCCCTATCAGGAAAGCCGGGATCAACTCCCGCATCGGTGGAATCACAAGCTGAGCGCTTCCGAACAGCCTGGCAATCGCTATCGCTATGAGGAAAATAAGACCTGGTAGAAGCACGGCAATCAAATACCATTGCAGGCCGACTCGCCAACGCACCAGCCTACCAAGCAGATGGCGTATGCTGCCACCGGTTACGGCAGTCACGATAATTGCAGCAAACGCCGGGGCGTAGACGAATACAAGTTCATCCCATCTATTAAAATGTGCCGAGGAGGCAACGCCTGGAGGGCCGAATGAGGCAAGGACTCTTGGAAGCAGGACCAGCCAACCAATCGCGAAAGCCAGAATGAAGTAGGCTAATAGCTGATGACGCTTTAACCATGCGATTGGTTCAGATGTTCGGGAATTGACGGGCAGGCCGGGATTCTGATTGGCATTCACAGCATCACCTCTAAGAGATTTTTGAGTGATTATCCATTAGCTAAAACCCATCTCTATAAACTTAGTTATCATTGAATCGGAAAGACATATCCAGACTTAATTCTTTCCCTTTCCGTGAATATGTGATTATTAACTGACAAAACGCGTCAGGCTAATTTCCCCGGCGGTTAAAAGAATCATTTTGGTTTGTGGATTTGTGGGAGTAAAGAAGGCGGAGGAAGCAATGCAGGGTGGGCTTGGCCTCCAGGATTTAGAGGCGGCGCTTGTTGGTGACCCTGTTTACATCATAGCCGGCACGGGTGCGACCAGCGTATTCATGCACCCAGACCCCGCCCGGTCGGGGGAGGTGGCGCTGCCCCCGGTCGCACCCCTTCGGGCGTGCTCCGCGAGCGAGCCCTCAGTGAATCAAGAGTCTGCCAAAGAGCATAATCTACAGCAATGGCTTTTGCCGGTATGGCGATATATCAGCCTCATCCCAAGGCAGCGCAGGAAGTGAAATGCCCGCCGCCACACGTCAATGAGACGCATCACGATACTTAATCCTGCACTCCATAGGCGCAGAGCAAAGCCACAAACCGGCGAAGAATGAGAATCTTAATTTTCTCTAATCTGAAATCATGAAATTGAAACCTGGGGTTGGCCCGGTCGCGGTAACATTACCCGAATCTGAAATGTTCGGAAAGGCACGTTATCAGAATGAAACAATCTCTATCCCAAATCTTAGACTTCTTCAAGCAACATAAATATGGCAAGCTGGTTCTGGTCGCATTGCTGGGGGCGCTGGTCATTACAGGCGCCCTATTGTTTCAATCCAAACAACAGAAGGCGCCGATCCCGCTGAGCAAGGTGGCAGCCGCGATCAACGCGGGTCAGGTGACAAAGATCGAAGATATCCAGGGCGGAAACACACTGACCATCTACTATAAGGATGGAACACAGGATACCGCTCAACGCGATACAGCGACCTCGTTCCTGGAACAAATCCAGTATCTCGGCGTGGACAAAGCCCAGTTGGCGAAGGTTCAATATGGGATGGTGGATGCCACGATGCCGACGACCGAGAAGGCCGTGAACATCATCGTCAGCGTGGCCATGCTCGGCATGCTGGCCTTTGGCATCACGCGCATCACCGCAGGCGGCCTGATGCCCATCCCCAAGCGGTATGCGGAAGGCGACATCCCGGATGCCCGGTTTGTGGATGTGGCCGGCATCGAGGAATGCCGCTCGGAATTGGCAGACATCGTTACGTTCCTGAAAGACAATGCCGAGTTTCAGCGCATGGGCGCGCGCATGCCGCGCGGCGTGCTGCTCGTGGGCGATCCAGGCACAGGCAAGACGCTGTTGGCCAGGGCTATCGCGGGCGAAGCAGGCGTGCCCTTCTTTGCCACGTCCGGTTCAGAGTTCATCGAGGTGTTCGTGGGGCTGGGGGCAAGCCGGGTGCGTTCCTTGTTCAAGAAGGCGCGCTCCAAGGCTCCCTGCATCGTCTTTATCGACGAGATCGATGCGGCCGGACGGAAGCGAAATGTCCGAGGCATGGGCGGCGGCGATATGGAACAGGACCAGACTCTCAACCAGCTATTGGTCGAAATGGACGGTTTCGCCGCTTCCGAGGGAGTGATCGTGCTGGCGGCCACGAACCGGATGGACGTGCTCGACCCGGCGCTGACGCGTGCCGGCCGATTTGACCGCCACGTCAACGTGCCGCGTCCGGACATCAAGGGACGCACGGCCATCCTGGAGGTTCACACCAAAGGCCGGCTTTTGGCCGAGGATGTCGACCTGGCAGACATCGCCCGGTCCACGCCCGGGCTGGTAGGGGCTGACCTGGCCAACATAGTAAATGAGGCTGCGATCCAGGCCGTGCGCGGAGGTCATGCAGCCATCACCGGACAGGACTTCGAGGAAGCGGTCGAGAAAACCCTGACAGGCAGTGTACAACGCAAGAGTTGGGTCATGAGCGAGGACGAGCGCCGCACGATAGCCTACCATGAGGCCGGTCATGCCGTGGTGATGCACACCACGCCGCACTCCGACCCCGTCTACAAAGTGACCATCATTCCGCGGGGCCAGATGGGCGGCTTTACGATGGCCGTGCCCGAGCAAGACCGCATGCTCATTTCCCGCAACCAGATGCTGGCTCGAATTACAGGCCTGCTGGGCGGACGCGTGGCCGAGGAATTATTCTGTAACGACATTACAAGCGGCGCGTCGAACGATCTTCAGGCTGCAACGCAATTGGCCGAGGAGATGGTCATGCGGCTTGGGATGAGCACCACCGGCCTGCGAGTCTTCGGACAGCCGCAGGGCTACGAGGGCCTGGCCGCGCCGCGCACGGGGCAGAAGACTTTCGAGGCGCTGGACGAGGCGATCAGTCACATCCTGGAAGACTGCTATGCCGAAGCGAAACGCATCGTCACCGAGAAACGCGAAATCATGGAGCGCGTCACACAGCGCTTGCTGGAACAGGAAACCCTTTCGCGCGCGGAATTTACGGCGCTGATGTAGAAAGTCCTACGGATGCAGCTGCTCTCCCCGCTGCAGCATTTCCACAAATTGCTGAATGCGTTTCGCCCGGGTCTCTGACCTTTTCGCGTTGTGGATTGGAAACAGAATTGCATACCGATTTACGCTATTCAACGTGGCGAAGAAGGCCTTTGCCCGCCGATTCTCCTCCAACGCCGCCTGCAAGTCGGGCGGAACTGAGATGGTTTTCTGCCCCGCATAGGCCGCATCCCAGCGCCCGTCCTGCCTGGCAAGTTGAATTGCTTTGAGTCCAGCCGGCTGCATCTCGCCGCGTTGGATTAACTTTTCCGCCTTCTCAGTATTGATCTTCGACCAGATGCTTTTGGAGCCGCGCGGCGAGAATCGCTGAAGCCAGTATCTAGTGTCGAAGCTCTTCTTCTGGCCGTCAATCCACCCGTAGCAAAGGGCTACATCCAACGCTTCCTCATAAGTCACGGACGGGATGTCAGCACCCTTTTTGGCCAACTTCAACCAAACGCCGGCTGATTTATTGTATTGCCCTGCAAGCCACGCGTTCCAGTCCTTCCTGCTCCGAAAGGCCTGGATTGGAAGTTCGATGGGTTTCTTCATCAATCACCATTAAGTTATCGAGCGAACTGGGATGCAAACGACCCCGCTGGATCGAAGCGCTATTCTCCGGTCGGCACCCAGATATTCTTGACCTGAGTGGCCTCATGCAGGAATTCATGCCCCTCGCCCTGCCCGCGATCCATCCAATCGCGGGGAAGCCCGTAGCCAACCCAGGTGCGCTTCATGTTGGCTGCCGATTCATGCTCCACGTGATAGCAGCCCTCTGCGGAACCAAAATACCAGACCGAGTCAACATCCTCATGCTGGACCAGTGTTTTGGTGAGATGCTCACGGTCGCCGGTGACGATGTTTACAACACCGCCCGGTACGTCCGACGTATCCAGAACCTGGTAGAGATCGGTTGCGCTCAGCGGATATTTCTGGCTGGGGATCATGACCACAGTGTTGCCGCGTGCGATGGCGGGGGCCATCAGCGAGACAAAGCCGAGCAACGGGAATTCGTCCGGACAGGCCATCCCGATGACGCCGATCGGTTCATTGACAGCCACCGTTACGCCGCGCAGCGTGGTCTCCTGCACGGTGCCGCCATACTTATCGGACCAGGCGGCGTAGGTGAAGAGGCGCTCCACGGCCGCGTCCACCTCGGCCTGAGCAGATTTGCGAGTCCGCCCCGTCATTTCAAGGATGCGCTCGACAAACTCGGCATTGCGCGCGTCCAGGTTCTCGGCAATGAAGTACAGCACCTGCGAGCGATTGAATCCGTGACGCATCGCCCAGCCGGGTTTCGCCAGATGCGCGGCATGCGCCGCCTCCACAGCCTGCCGGATATCCTTGCGATTGCCATCGCCGACCTGGCCGATGACCTCGCCCCGCGCACTCATTACCGCGACCGTATATGCTCCATCCGGGCGCACCTGCTTGCCACCAATGTACATTTTCGGAGTACGGTCAACACGAGGCAGCTCGCGGCCATCGAGGCGTTCAGTGGATGGCAACGCGGGGCGTGCAGGGACATGCTCGCCCCATTTCGTCTTTGCAGCCTCGGCAGGGAGAACACCTGCACCTTCGGCAGGCGGCTCGAACTCAGGGCGAGGGCGGGGCATCCACCTGGGGCGCACGTATTCGAACAATCCCTCTTTGCCCCCTTCACGCCCAAACCCAGACTCTCGATAACCGCCAAAGCCGGATGCACCGTCGAATAGGTTGGTGCAGTTCACCCACACCGAGCCTGCTTTAATTCTGCTGGCTACATCAAGAGCCAGGTTGACATTATCGCTCCACACGCTGGCGGCGAGGCCGTAGCGGGTGTTGTTCGCGAGCTCGACGGCCTCCTGCGGTGTGCGGAATGTAAGCGAAACCAAAACAGGACCAAAGATCTCTTCCTGTACAGTGGCGGCCGCAGGGTCGAGTCCGGTGATCAAGGTAGGCTTGTAGAACAGGCCCTTATCGGGCAAGGGAATGTCCGGCTGGAATAGTTGTCCGCCTTCGCTGACGCCTGTTTTTACCCAATGATCCACCGTCTCCCACTGCGTTTTGTCGACAATTGCGCCCATGTCGATGCATTTGTCGAGCGGATCGCCGACGCGCATGTGCCCCATGCGGGCCTTGAGTTTATGAATGAACTTCCCGGCGACGTTTTCCTGGACAAGCAGGCGCGAGCCAGCACAGCAGACCTGTCCCTGGTTGAACCAGATCGCATCCACCACGCCTTCTATCGCACCGTCCAAGTCGGCATCCTCAAAGACGACGAAGGGCGACTTGCCGCCCAGCTCCAGCGAAAGCTTCTTGCCGGAACCGGCGGTCTGCCTGCGCAACGTGCGGCCCACATCGGTAGAGCCGGTAAAGGCAATCTTGTCCACGTCCGGATGGGTGACGATCATCGATCCGGCAGAGCTGCTGCCGGTAATGACATTGACCACACCGGGTGGAAGTCCAGCCTCGGCAACGATCTCTGCAAAAAGGAGGGCGCTCAGCCGCGTATAAGAAGCCGGCTTCAAAACCACGGTATTCCCCATGGCAATGGCCGGCGCGATCTTCCACGCCAGCATCAAGAGCGGAAAGTTCCAAGGGATGATCTGCCCCACTACACCCACAGGCTGGTATTCCCGGAGTTCGGTCTCCATCAACTGCGCCCAGCCGGCGTAGTAATAGAAATGTCGCGCCAGCAGAGGCACATCGATATCACGCGATTCGCGAATAGGCTTGCCATTGTCCATGGACTCCAGCACGGCCAACAGGCGATGATGCTTCTGGACGTTGCGCGCGATGGCGTAAAGGTAACGGGCCCGGACGACGCCGGGCGTCTGGCTCCACGTCTCGAAGGCCGCGCGCGCGGCCCCGACCGCTTGATCCACTTCCTTCCGGCCAGCTTGCACCGTCTCGGCAAGCAATTCACCATTCGAAGGATCGTAGCTCGGGAAATGCTTCGCACCCCTGGGCACGACCCATTCATTGTTGATAAACAGGCCAAACTTGCGGCCATGCTCGTCCAGCCAGGCGTTCACTGACGAGGGAGATTCCGGCGCCGGGCCGTATTCCATGGTCTTGAAGACATCGAGTAATGTGCTCATCTCAAACTCCAGCTCATCCGATCGGCATGTGATGCCGCGCCGCATAATGCCCGGTGAGATAATGATAGAGCTGCCGTTCCAGGTCGGTCAGCAGACTGCTCGCTCCGATGCGGAACAGACTCGGCATCAGCCACTCATCGCCCAGCTCTTCCTTCATCAAAGCCTGCCAGGCCATCGTCTGCTTAGCTGTGCTGATACCGCCCGCCGGCTTGAAACCAATCCGATAGCCAGTTCGCTCGAGGTATTCGCGGATGGCGCGCGTCATTACCAGGCTGACCTCCAGGGTGGCATTTACGGTTTCCTTGCCGGTGGAGGTCTTGATGAAGTCAGAGCCCGCCATCATGGCCACCAGGCTGGCCTGATAAACCTGCTTCAACGTGCCCAGGTCGCCCGTGGCAAGGATGGTTTTCATATGGGCCGCGTCCCCACAGGTTTTGCGGAACTCCTTAAGCTCGTCGTACAGGGCCTGCCAATCACCGGTGAGAACATGGCTGCGAGAGATCACCACATCAATCTCACGCGCCCCGGATTCGATCGCCTGCTCGATTTCAGCAATGCGCTGCGGGAGCGGCGTTTGGCCGGCAGGGAAACCAGTCGCAACCGAGGCGACGGGGATGCCGGTTCCGCGGAGCGCCTCCACCGCATCCTTGACGCGCGCCGAATATACACAGACCGCTCCGACCGTAACCTTTTCATCATTCAGTCCGAGCCGGGCAAGCATATCGGGCCGGATGGGCTGTCTGGCCTTGGCGCACAAGCGGCGGATGCGGCCGGGCGTATCGTCGCCAGCAAGAGTCGTCAGGTCAAGACAAGTGACAGCGCGCAGCAGCCAGGCTGCCTGCCAGTCTTTCTTGATGCTCCGCCGTTTTGGCAGGGATTCGACGCGCCGTTCAACGGCGCTTCGATTAATGTGCGCACCCAGCACCCAATCCAGGTCCAGGGAAGTGCCAGGATTGCGTTCGGAGGCTGCGGCAGCCGGGTTTCTTTCCAAAGCGACATGCATAGGGACTCCGTTTTCTATTCCAACTGCATTATACAGCGGTTGGGAGGCCCCGAATTCACCCGCCCGAATGCTTTTGCGCTAAAATTCTGCACATGAATTCCAGGTTCTCCAGAACATTATCGAGGCCATGGGTGGCATCCCTGCTGGTCGCGGTCCTCTATTTCATCATCTTTTGCGGGATTCTCCATCCAGGCTACGCAATCAATGACGACCTCAAGATGATTTCGATCCTCGCCGGCTATCCAGGAAACAACCCGGCTCCATTCCTAATATTCAGCAATGTGCTCCTGGGCTTGATCCTGACTCCGCTCTATGCGCTGCATACCAACCTCAATTGGGAAATGCTGCTTTTCGCAGCCGTGAACCTGCTTTCGGTCTGGGCCCTACTTTACATCCTACTTTCAGAGGCCATAGCAGAAGCCTACAAGGTAGCCGGGAGCATAATCATCCTGGCTTGCACTGCGTATTTTGCCCTCAATATTACATTTACCAGCACAGCCGCTCTGGCTTGCTTCGCTGGCTTGTGCCTGCTCCTGGCCGGTTCAAGAGCCTCAGCTCTTCGACAAAAGTTACTTTACTTCAGCGGGATCGCACTGATCTTTGCAGGCAGCCTCATCCGCATCGAGATGTTGGCCCTTGACTTACCGGTGTTCCTGCCGGGCGCGGCCTTCCTGTATCGATCCATCAGACTGAGAGGTCTTGTCATCGCGGCGGCGATTGCCGGATTGGCCGTGTTCGCCGGTTACGCGTTTGACAGACTGTACGTGCGCGCCCACCCGGATTGGCATCAATACTATATCTATAACAAAGCAGCACAGGCGTTGCAAGACTCGAATCGCCTGAACAATGCGGGGAGACAAATCCGCAATGTTGGGTGGAGCAGCAACGATCAGGAAGTGTTTGCGCGTTATTTCTTCCCCGACGCCGGAATCTATTCCCTCGACCGCATCCGCTATTTGAACGAGCATATCCAGGGCACGAGCCAGAACCTGGCCTACACGTTCTCGAACTTTCTTGGCAGATTAAGCAATTTCCGCGCAATTCTCCTGCTGCTTGCGATGGCGTCCATCTGGTTTTTGGCGCAAATCGGACTGTCTTCAAGGACCACGGCGTTGGCCCTTCTCACAATTGCGATCATCGGTTTGGGAGAGAATCTGGGCCTCGTATGGCTGTATAAAGATCCCGACTACGTCCTTTTCTCCTCCCTGGCGAATACAGCGGTTTTCGAGGTTTTGCTGCTAAGTTGGCGGAACGCGGCCAACCCTCGACTCTCACCCGGGACTGGAACTTCGCGCCTCCAACGCATGGTCTATGTCGGCCTCAAACTGATAACTACCGTAGTCATCGGAATGGCGCTCGGTCAGTCTATAGCGACTTCCAGCAGCAATCTCGAGAAGCAGACGGCGTATCGACAAATACAGACGGATCTCGAACGGTTGCAGTCTGAGGGGAAGCTGGCTAAAGACGCCCTGATCATCTCTCCCTCTCATGGATTGCCCTGGGAATGGTCGAATCCATTCACCCTTGGATTCCCTGAAATCAAATACCTGGATACGGGGTGGATTACCTTCTCCCCGTTTTATGAACAGGCACTGCAAGACTTCGGGATTGTCTCGCTGCCGAATGCACTTTATCAAAAGGATAATGTCTATTTAATGACGAAGTCCATTTTCAAGGTGTTCCTATCCCGCTACTACGAGGAACATGGGAACATCGCGGTCGACTATGAAACGATATATCAGATGCCGAACACCTATAACTTTGCCGGCTACGACGGTGTGGAGCTATATAAGGTCATCCTCAGCAAATAGGGGCGGCAAGGGGTCACATCAGGAATTTGACCTTTCCGCTTGCCCGGATGACAACGTAAAGAAGCGGTCGAGGGGTTTGAGCAGGTGGCTGAGGCGGCATGTTATACTCCAATCCGTTTCGTAAGGCACTGCCTGCGAATGCTGCGGCGGTATCCAGATTACACAAGTGCTCATGAAGCTATCATCGTTGTTCTCCCGTAAGATTTTTTGGGTTGCGCTTCTAAGTCTCCTCTGGGCAATCGTCTTTGCATTCAATTTGTTGCCGGTTCTGCGCGGGGGTATCGATGACTGGGAATGGCACTACAGGCCGGTGCTTGAGAAATATCGCAACCTGCCGTTCATTCTCGGTGTGGTGATATATATCCCCGTGGGCCTATGGCTCAGAAAACGGCGCGGCGCCGCCGGCTTGCTTCTCTGGACGATCCTCGGTGGCATTGGCCTTGCGCTGGCTGCCGTACATTTAAGAGGGGATATCCTTTACCGACTCTATTCCCTTACTGTCAGTGGGCGTGCCAGCGGCTGGCAGATGGCGGCCGCACGCATACAAGACTTACCATCAACTATGCGCGATTGGCCGCAGTTTATGAAGGATTCGACTTCATTTACGCCGCACCTAGACCACGAGCCGCCGGGAATTGTGCTCATTTTCTATTCCCTCAGTCACTTGTTGGATCGCATTCCGCAACTCGCGAATTTCCTAGCGGGGCCGCTGCGGTTGCAACTGTGCCAGTACCTGGTTGGTTACACAAACGGGCAGTACGCGTCTGCCTGGCTTGGAATGCTCATGCCCGTCTGGGGCAGTCTTACCGTCATACCACTCTATCGCCTGGGCAGGCGCGTCTTTGGCGAGGATGCCGCTCGCTGGAGCGTGCTGTGGTGGCCGCTCATTCCCAGTTTTCTAATGTTTGCGCCGCTGGCTAACATGTCTTTCGCGCTTCCTGCGCTTCTGGCGATCATGCTCCTATGGGATGGATTGAAAAATAACCAGATCCGATGGGTCTTTGCCGCCGGCTTGTTGACGTCTCTTCTGAGCTTTCTCACATTCACGTTTGTACCTTTACTACTATTTTCCGGCCTTCTGACGTTGGGCTCGTACTGGTTGAAAATCAGGGAGAGAGCCATCCCGCGTCCGCGGTGGCACTGGCCGATTCAAATGGGGTTATGGTTCGGATCAGGATTATCCGTTGTCTGGCTGATTTTCTGGGGGGTTACTGGCTCATCGTTATGGAACATTCTCGTGACGGCTCAGCAGTCTCAAGCCGCGGTCGCTCAGGCTCGGCCCTATTTGCCGTGGCTGGCGCTGAATTTGAATGACTTCTTCATGTTCACCGGCTGGCCCTTGACCCTGCTTGCTGGCCTCGGCTGCCTGGCTATTATTCGAAACATAACCTCAAAAAGGAGCCTTGGAGAGAGCGACGTCATGACTTCTGGCAGCCGGGCTAATGCTCATTGTTCTTGATCTCTCCGGCACACCGCGCGGCGAAACCGGGCGTATCCTGCTTTTCCTCTCTCCCTGGCTATTGCTGGCAGCTGCACAGGGCCTCGGCGGTCAACAACGAGCAGGCTGGGTCCTCACCACATTGCAGGGCCTCGCTGCGATTGTTATGGTCGTCTGTCTACAGGTTCTAGCACCAGAATTCCGGGGACGGGCGGCTCCAGCGCCGCTGCCCGTGAAGTACCCCGCGTCCAGTCCGCCGGTCTATACCAGCGGCGCCGTGTTCAATGGCGCGGTTCGTCTGAGCTCCTTCTCTGGCGCGATCAACACGCAGCTTGATGCTCAGGGCAACGAACAATCCTACCTTTACTTGTGGCTAACCTGGGACGATCTGAAATCAGTAGACGTGCCGTATGCCTATCAGATTCGTCCAGTATCCCCCGACGGGACGACATCAAATTCAGCAACGGTGCTATCTCCCTTTATGGATACCTATCCCATGACCTGTTGGAAGCCAAGCGATGGAGCACTGACGGATCGTATTAAGGTGCCATTGGATAAATCCCTTCCGGGGGAATGGTGGGCAGCGCTGTCCGTTCTTGACAAGAGCACAGGCCAGACATTGGTTGTGGCGACCGCGGAAAGCTCCGCGGGCACATCCGTGAGTATCGGGCCGTTCCGTTAGCGGGCGGGGTATCAGAGCATGAACACGTTGCGGCGAAACCAACCTATAGCGATCACGGTCATGCTGGCGCTGGCCGCTTTGTTCTATCTCGTATTTATCGCCCGCACCTCATTCCGCATCCAAGGCAACTTATATTTCACACTCATCGACGATGCCATGGTGGGCATGCGGTATGCCCAGCATCTGGCACAGGGATACGGACTCGTCTGGAACATAGGGGAAAAGCCGGTCGAGGGATTCACGAGTCCTGGCTGGATGTCCTTCATGGCCCTGCTGCATCTTCTGGCTATCCCGGCATCCAAGATCTCGCTGGCTGTGATGATTGCCGCAGCGCTGATCCTGCTGGTAAATATTTTCGTTGTATATCAGATTTGCCAGGTTATTGAGCCGGGAGGCAGGTATGCACCCCTGGTGGCGGGAGCGGTAACTGCGTTCTATTTTCCCCTGGTTTTCTGGTCACTCAGAGGCATGGAGGTGGGGCTGCTGGTATTGCTTATCGATCTTGGCACACTCATCGCACTGCGGCTGGCAGGCGAAAGCGATTTGTCGCCGGTGATCGTTTTCAGTTTCATCGTGTCCTTTGCCGTGTTGGTCCGGCTGGATGCGATCCTGCAGGTTTCCGTACTCCTTCTCTATCTGGCCAGCAAGGTCAAATTCAACCTGAGGACCGTCGGCCTGCCGGTGCTGGCCGCCAGCGTAACTGTAATCGCGATCCTCTGGTTCCAACATGCCTACTTTGGCGATTTCCTGCCCAACACCTACTATCAAAAGGTTGCCGGAGTCTCCGCCTCGGAACGGATCAGGAATGGGCTATTGGTCTTCAACCAATACGCCACGCGGGATACGCTGATGCTGGCTTTGTTCTCGCTTGCCGGCGTAATCTTCTATAAGGGCCTGCACAATCGGAATATTTTGTTATTGGCAGGGCTCTTCATTATTCAATGCCTGTACTCCATTTGGGTTGGCGGCGACTATGCAGAGGTCGAGGTGGACGCGGCCAACCGCTTCATCACGCAAGGGATGCCAGCCTTGATCATCCTGTTTAGCCTGGTTGCTGACCGCGTGATCAGCGATTTGGTTGCGGCACGGCGCCCCGATATACAAACGCGGCCGGCGCTGCAAGCCGGCATTGCCGGCAGCGTGGCCATTGCGGCCCTGCTTGTGATCAGCGGAACCCCCTGGGTCAACTGGGTAATCGATAACGCCCCGCTGCTCAAAGCCGATGTCCGCAGGGTTAAGCTGGGACTGGCGATTGCAGAATTCACCTCCCCGCAGGCCGTAATTGCCGTGCACGCCGCGGGACAAATCCCCTATTATTCCGGGCGCAAAACCATTGACCTGCTCGGCCTGAATGATCCGGTAATTGCAAAGGGACCGATAACCGGCCCCTTTTACCCTGGTCATGATAAATGGAATTACGACTATAGCATCATGCAGTTGAAGCCCGACTTGATTGCCGACAATTGGGTCAAATTGGGAGATTACATGCGGGGGAAGCAGGAATACCAGGAACTTGATAATGGCATGTACGTGCGTAAGGACAGCACTCTGTTGAATGTGGACGCACTGTCAAAACAATAGAAAGTCGATGGTCCGGCAATTAAAAACATGATTACCGCCCAGTTAATCTTATTGCGGATTTGATAAGGGACGGCGCCAGTTCCAGCCGAAGATCGGCTGGAACTGGCGAAGAACCCCGAAAACATGGACAGGGCGGGGTGCTCCACCCCCGCCCTGTCCATGTTTTCGGCGACTTCCTGAATTAGGATGTGGCAAACATGAGATTTGGGATGAGTCATGTTTGGCGACTCCCCTAATCAACATAGAAGCAAATCTGAGGATCGGGGTGAGTCATATTTATTGCACAAGCAGAGATCGCTAGGCAGGCTGGAGTTGCTTTTGCACGACGTCTTCCAACATCTTGGTTGTGAGCGACTTGGGGCGTTCGATCGGCCAGCCCAGAGCCCGCGCCCAAACGTAGTTGGCGGTGACGCCCAGAGCCCGGCCCACACCGAACAGGACAGTGTAGAAGTCAAACTCACGCACTCCATAATAGTACTGGAGGGTGCCGCTGATGGCATCAACGTTCGGCGCCGGATTTTTGGCCTTGCCTTGCTCCTTCAACACCTGCGGGACCACGTCGAAGACCAGGTCCGCCAGCCGCAGAAGCTCATCCTCGGGGAAACGCGCCTTGGCAAATTCCATCTGAGCCATATAACGCGGGTCCGGGACACGCAACACGGCATGTCCATAGCCGGGAATGACTTTGCCACCATTCAGGGTGTCCCAGGCAAATTTGTACAACTCTTCGCGCGACGGAACACGGCCAAACTTGTTCTTGACGTCGATAAGCCAGCCAAGGCATTCCTGATTAGCCAGCCCATGCAGCGGTCCTGCCAGGCCATTGAGTGAGGCGGAGAACGAGTAATAGGGATCCGACAGCGCCGAACCGACCAGGTGCATCGTGTGGGCCGATACGTTGCCGGATTCGTGGTCGCTGTGCAGGATGAAGTAAAGCCGGGCCAGCTCAGCATAGCCTTTCTTGTCCGACACACCCATCATTCGCGAAAAATTTGCGCCGTAGTCCCATTTCGGGTTGTATTTCGGTTTCTTGGTCTCGCCAAAGTATTTCATCCGATATATGAACGCAGCCATGACAGGCAGTTTAGCCGTCAGGTCGAGGCTGTCTTCCAGAGCGGGTTCCCAGTAGACGTCCTTCTTCATGCCCTCGTGATATTTCTTCGCGAAGGCGGAGCCATTCTGGAGGGCCAACACTGCCTGAGAGAACAGCGTCATGGGATGAGTTTCTTTGGGCATGGACTTGATCATCTTATAGACATAGTCCGGAACGATGGCGCGTTTACCCCATTCGGCCTCCACCTCGAGCGCCTCGTCCTTGGTTGGAACGTGACCAATCATCAGCAGGTAATACAGGCCGCCGACGAGGGGCATCTTGGCGCCGCGTGCCTTCGGCAGGGCCTTCAGCAGCTCGGGGATGGACATGCCGCGAAAGCGAATGCCTTCAGCCGGGTCGACGAAAGAGACATCCGTCAAAAGCGACTTGATGTCCCGCATGCCACCGACGATCTGTCCGACCGTGACCTGGTCGACGACAACGTCAGCATGGTCTTTGGCCAACGCCTTCATGCGTTCACGCCATTCGGGTAATTGAGCAGAGATTTTCTCGTGCAGGATCATGTTTCCTCCAATTAATGTCGCCAGGTCAGATCGTCCGAACCTGAGGACGTTTAGATTTTCACCAATTTCTTCAACGCCTCGTGGGTTTCCTTCACCGCCTCGGCGGACTTATCAAAAAGGGCCTTCTCCTCCGCATCCAGATCATATTCGATAATCTTCTCCATGCCCTTTGCGCCCAACATGACGGGCACGCCAAAGAATATGTCTTTGAGGCCATACTCGCCTTGCACATAGGCGGAGCAGGGCAGGATCAGATGCTTGTCTTTGATAATGGCTTCCACCATCTGCGCCACAGCCGCAGACGGAGCATAGAAAGCCGAACCGGTCTTGAGCAGATTTACGATCTCACCGCCGCCTTTGCGCGTGCGGCTTACAATTGTTTCCAGCTTTTCGGCGGGCAAGTAATCCCGCAACGGAATGCCGGCGATGTTGGAGTGGCGCGTCAACGGCACCATTTCGTCGCCATGGCCGCCGAGCACGTAACACTGAATGTTCTCCACGCTAATGCCGGTTTCTTTTGCCACAAACGCCCGCATACGCGCAGAATCCAGAACTCCGGCCTGACCGATGACCCGCGCGCGCGGCAGCTTATTGAGCTTCAGGGTGAGATAAGCCATTGTATCGAGCGGGTTCGTCAACACCACATAAAGGGCATCGGGGGAATGTTTCAACGTTTCGGTCGCGGCTTTGCCAACAATTTCGGCATTGGCCGTCAGAAGGTCATCCCGGCTCATGCCGGGTTTGCGCGGCAGTCCGGCCGTAATAATGACGATGTCCGACCCCCTGGTGGCCGCGAAATCATTTGCGCCCACAATTTCCACATCCCTGCCGATGACCGGCATGGCTTCCAGCATATCCAGCCCCTTGCCCTGCGGCATTCCTTCGACCACGTCCACCAGCACGAGGTCTGCCAGTTCGCGTTCGGCCAGCCAGTGCGCCGTCGTGGCGCCCGTCATGCCCGCGCCGATGATCGAGATTTTGTGCATGTGACCTCCAACCACAGGATACAGTCCGCGCCCTGAAAGCGAGCACCTCATGGCGTCCCAAGACATCCAAGGGCCAATTCAGCCGCGACTGCCGATAATTTTATCCGATAGTTGCGAAGCGCAATGGATTTTGAGAAAGAACAGGACTTCCGCCGGTAAACTGTGTGACGAAAGTCCTGTTTTTACTTGGTGCTGTGGGCTTACTTCTCCTCTGATTCCAAGAACCGAGTAGCCTGGATGGCAGCCGCGGCGCCCATCCCGGCCGACGTGACCACCTGGCGAAAGTGCGGATCGGCCGCCTCGCCTCCGGCGAAGACGCCGGGCGTGCTTGTCTGCATCTTCTCGTCCACCTTAAGGTAACCCCGCGCATCCATGTCCAGTTGACCCTTGAACATTTGCGTGTTGGGGGTATGGCCGATGAAAATGAACACACCGTCTGTTTCGAAGATGGTCTCTTCACCGGTCTGGGTGTTCTTCAAACGCACCGCCTCCACCTTATCCTCGCCGAGGATCTCCGTCATGATCGTGTTCCAGATGAAGTTCACCTTGGGATGCTCCTTGGCCCTCGACTGCAGCAATGGGCTGGCGCGCAATTCATCGCGGCGATGGATGATCGTCACCAATGAGGCGTAACGCGTAATGAACAGTCCTTCTTCCAGCGCACTGTCGCCGCCGCCCACAATTACCACCTTCTTATCCTTGAAGAACCAGCCGTCGCAAGTTGCGCAATACGAAACGCCGCGCCCGGTCAATTTTTCTTCGCCGGGGATCTTCAATTTGTTGGGGTCTGCGCCCGTTGAGATGATGAGGGAATCCGCGCTATATTCGCCGTTATCGGTCCTGACCTTGAACGGCCGCTGGGACAGGTCCACCTCGCTGGCCGTATCGAACTCCACCCTGGCGCCAAAACGCTCGGCCTGCTTCTGGAACAACTCGCCGAGCTGGGCGCCGCCGACGCCATCCGGAAAACCCGGGAAATTCTCAACCGTGTACGTAAGGGCCGCCTGTCCGCCCAACTGGATGCCCGTCAAAACCACGGGGGCAAGCTCAGCACGCGCCGCATAGAGCGCCGCCGACAGTCCCGCCGGGCCCGAACCGAGCACCAAAACCTTCACATGATTTGCATTGCCATTTGAATTCATTTGATTTCCAGACCTTAACCCAATTTATCGCATTCTCAGGACGAGGCGAGAGGCCCGCCTATTACCGTCTGCATTTTATCAGATGCACAAGGACGTGATAAGTGACAACAAAATGTAAATGTTTTGTCAGCAAACGCGGCGCAGCAACCTGCCCTGCCATTTCAATCCGTATACAGTGCACCTACATCACGAACGAGTGGCAGGATCAAGCAACAGGGGCTTCGCGGGAAAATGCCCCACGATGCTCCCGCATCATTAGGCGAGCTGCTCCTTTCGGGCCACATATTCGCGTGCGGGCATTCCGGTTCTAACTTGCTCTTAACATTCGACAGCGAAGCCGGGCAGAGCAGATCTCCCCTGCCATCGTTAAAAAGCATGCAATAAGTGCAGTTCTTTCGATCCCCCAATCGTGGAGCGTCAAGGTGACGAATCCGGATGGCTCGACATTCGTCTTGCAGAATGCGTTCACGGTAATGCCATAGCTACGGGCAGACCTCCGAGGTCTGCGGAGACCTCGGAGGTCTTTCTAAGCTAAACAACGCGCAGCGGGAGCGGGCGACTCTCCCTGGACCGGGCAAGGAAATGGCGAACTGGATGTGCCTCGCCTACAATAATGGCGGCACAACCCTGAAGAGTCGCCCCCACGCTGTCTTATGCCGAAATCCGGTCACTGACGACTGGCCTTATCCGTGATCTTCAAGGCTTCGTCCAACACCGAGAAGCCCTCCCGGAGTTGTTCCTCCGTAATGATCAGCGGCGGAATAATCAACGCCGTGTGCCAGTGAATATCGAGATATAAGCCGTGGTCGAAACAATACTTTTTGAAGGCGGCCATCTCAGGGCTGGAGCTGTTCCACGGGGCCATGGGCTCTTTGGTCTTACGGTCCTTCACCAACTCAATAATGCCGAACAAGCCAATTGAGCGGACGTCGCCCACCGAGGGATGCGATTCGCCCAAGTCGTTCAACATGCGCCTCAGCACGGGTCCCATGGCGGCGGCGTGCTCGACCAAGCGATCTTCACGGATGACGTTGATGTTAGCGATGGCGGCGGCCAGCGAAACGGGGTGCGAGGTGTACGTCAATCCGGCCGTGTAAGGAGTCTCGTCAAAGTGGGCTGCGATCTCGGGCTTCATCGCCACCGCCCCCAACGGCGCATAAGCGGAGGTCAATCCCTTCGCCATGGTCATGATGTCTGGCACAACGTCCCAGTGATCCACGGCAAACCATCTTCCGGTGCGGCCAAAGCCGCTCATGACCTCATCGGCGATCATCAAGATGCCATATTTGTCGCACAAGAGCGCGCACGCCCGGCAGATAGCCCGCGGGCGGGATGATGATGCCGTTTGTGCCCGTTACGGACTCGATCAGGATGGCTGCAATAGTCTCGGGTCCTTCATATCGGATAATCTCTTCCAGATGGTTGAGATAATCGCGCGTGAATTCCGCGTCGGAAATATCCGGGTTGGTGCGATGGAAAGTAGAGCGGTAGCGATAAGGGTCGAGAAAATGCACCACGCCCGGCATCAACATCGGTTCCCAGGCCACGCGGCGCGGGTCGCCGGTGGCGGCCATGGCTCCGGCCGAGGCCCCGTGATAGGACCGGTAGCGCGAGAGGATCTTGTAACGCCCGGTGTAGCCACGCGCCAGTTTGATGGCGTTCTCGTTGGCGTCCGCACCGCCGAGGGTGAACAGGATCTTCGTCAACTGGCCGCCCGGTGAAACATCCGCCACCAGCTTCGAGGCGAGTGCACGGACATTGTTGGTCATGCCCGGGGCGGCGTAGGGAAGCCGGCGCGCCTGCGCCACCATGGCCTCGATGACGCGCTCATCGCCGTGGCCGATGTTGACGCACATCGTCATCGAATTGAAATCGAGGTAGCGCTTGTCATCCACATCCCAGAAGTAGACGCCTTTGGCGGACTTCACGGGGATGGGGTTGACCTTCGCCTGCGCAGACCAGGTCCAGAACACGTGCTCTTTGGAGAGGGAAAGTATTTCGTCATCGGGGAGATCGAACATGCATGCCTCTTTTGGATTGGCTGTATCAAATCAAAGAAATGCCGCAGAGTTGCGGAGAGTCTCTGCCGGTATTTTGGGCCCGCGTGTCTCTGAGGACGTATTCTAAAGCATCTTTCCAACCACAGACGCTTTGTCAGGCAAATCGCACAGATAAGGGTTAATTCGGGATACATCATGGATGAACGAGAAACGAAGAGCCTATCCGTAAATTTGATAGGGACGCACATAAGAGAGCCTGTGCACAACACGTCCGGGATCCCATTGAACACTTGCCGGAGCAGCAGCGCGGGTCTGCCTGGACTTCCGCAGGGCTTTCCCTTCGGAAGCAGCTGCCCGAGCCTTTCCCAAAGCGCATCAGGCACATCCCACAGCCTGGCATAACCTATGCGACACTCCTTGCGGGTTGTTAGTTTAGCACCTACAATTCTGCATCAGGATTGTCGTTGTTAAGATTTCATCAGTTTACGGATAGAGTCTAATGCCTCTGAATATCGTGCCGCCCGCAAAATTTTGCGGGCGGCACGATCGCTATCAGGCAACAAGGTATAATATTCACCGGAATCAATGCTTGTTCTTCGCCAGACGAGTTGACATCCAAATTCGTTTTCTCCGTTCAAAGCTGACCCCGCAGTGAGAAAGTATTCTTTTTGCCCCAGGCCGTTGGCGGAGCAAAAAGAATGGATTCAAGTGATGGATGGCAACCGCTCAAGCAGAGAAGTTGTCTGCATTTGGAATTCCAAGGCCCTTTGGTATTGGCTCAGCTACCAGGAACGGGAAGGGTCTTCCGAAAGGAAGGGCCGGCCGTAGTTTATGGTCCGCATGAAAAATTCCGACTGTGGAAATAGGAAGCAATCATGGCTGTAGTCTGCATTGCCGGAATGCATCGCTCTGCGACGTCAATGGTCGCCCATCTTTTGAACCTTAATGGAATTTATCTTGGGAACGAGGCCGATCTTGTACCCGCCTCATTCGATGATACGGATGGCTTCTGGGGAAACCGTCAGTTCGTCTTGCTGAATGATGAAATCCTGGCCGGGTTTGGCGGAGCCTGGGACCTGGCTCCGAACCTCCCTGCAGGCTGGGAGATGCACTTCCAACTGGTGCCTGTACGTATAAAAGCCGCACAACTAATTAAACAATTTGAAGGGCATGAAAATTGGGGTTGGAAAGATCCCCGGAATTCCTTCACGATTCCCTTCTGGAAGCAATTGATCCCGGATCTCAAAGTTGTGATTTGTCTGAGGAATCCGCTGGAAGTAGCCCGATCCTTAGGCAAGCGCAATTTAACATCATCTGCCCTGGGACTTAACCTTTGGCTCTCTTTCAACAAATATCTCCTGGCGTCCGTCGCCCCAGAAAACCGAATCATTACTCACTATGATACGTATTTCGGCGAGCCGCGTTCGGAACTTCGGCGAATTCTGAAATTCCTGCATGTTCCGTACTCAGAAGAAACAATGAACAAGGCGGTCCGTGCGATCTCCACGCCATTACGGCATAACCACGTGACACTGTCAGAGTTATTGGACGAGAGGCCTCCCAAAGAATTGCTGGAGGTATACAGCAATATGTGTGCCGAGGCCGGACCTGAATATCAACTTATACCGAACAATGATTCCGTTGCATTCCTGGACGCGTCAAACAACTACGAACAACTGCTGACCAACAGAGAGACGGAATTGTTGAAAGTCATGCTGATTAAAAGGGAACAGGAGGCCCGTGATCTCTCCGCCATAATTGCAGAAAAGGAGCAGAAACTGCAAAGCATGTCCGCTGAAGTCGACGCGCTGCAGACATTGCTGCCTTATGGAACACGGCGCCGATCGATTTTCAACGTGACCTGGAAAGGTGCGCGCATACTCTCAAAAGAGGGAATACCGGGAGTTTGGAACAGGCTAAAGCAATGGCTTGTACGCGGAGGTTCGAACCAGCAGCTTACTGAACGGGATCTTGCCGCCGGGAACATTATTGTACATAATCCCCACGACGCCATTGTACTGGTATCCCACGATGCGCGAACAGGAGGCTCCTCGCATCTGGCGCTGCATCTCGCGCGCGTTCTACAGCAGGATTACGGGAAACAAGTGATTACCATCCTGTTGGACGGCGGACCGCTGGAGCACGATTTCGAGAAATACAGCCGAGTTTTCAACGTCCACCTTGGGAACGGCGGTTCCACCGGCTCATTAGGCGTGGTGGATAATCTAGTTCTGAAGCTAAGTGAGCAGGGATTGAAATATTGCATTGCCAACACCGCCTTGTCAGGTTCAATTCTTCCAGTTATCAAAAGTCATGGATTTGACGTAATCACACTGATTCATGAGCTGCCAACCTCCATCATCATGCTCAATGCGGCCAAGGCAGCCAATAATATCGCCCGCCTGTCGGATTCGATTGTATTTCCCGCTGAGTTTGTAAGGCAGCAATTTGTCGATAACTTTGGCCCAAGAGAAAGGAATGTTGTTGTTAGACCGCAGGGAATTCTATACCACTCAGCCGGCGGTGCTAGTGAGAGCAGAGGCCAGGCGAGAGATCCGCAGGAAGATCGGAGCGAAAGAGGCCGCGGTGATTTTTCTAGGCTGCGCGTACGGTGATATGCGAAAAGGCTTCGATGTGTTTGTGGAATTTGCCAGACGCCTGCTGACAGGCAATGTGCCCTTTGAGGCGCACTTTGTTTGGATAGGTGAAGTTGAATCTCAGTTGAAGATGTGGACAATGTATGACATGACGAAATTGAATTGCGAGGATAAGCTGCATATCATGGGGTATGTCCCGGAGCCGTTGTCGGTGTTTCTTGGCTCGGATATCTTCCTGCTTACCTCCCGCGAAGACCCCTTCCCGGCCGTGGTGCCGATGGCCATGGACGCAAATATCCCGGTTGTCGCGTTCGATAAGGCGGGCGGTATTCCCGAGCTGCTTGCCGACCAGCGTGGCGTTGTTGTTCCATATTTGGATGTGGATGCCATGATCCAGGCTGCGGTTGCACTTATCTCGAACAACTCCGAGAGGGAAACCCTTGTCAATAAGGCGAAGTCTGCCGTTGACCAGGACCTCAATTTCCACGACTATGTTCAATACCTGCTGAATATGTTTGGCGAACCTGGGAGTTTGGGAAAGGATGGCGGTCGAGCTTGACCGCGCCTGGGCGAGAGCGGTAAGGGCAGACGCAGCCTCAACCTCGAGCGCCGCCAGAGCGCGGTGGTGAATACCGGTTAGACAACTCCTACGGGAGAATCCAGGCAGGGCGCCGGCTGGGATATGAATATTGCCTCCAGATCCAACCCGAAAGTATCTGTGGTGATCCCCACGAAGAACGCAGGACTAGTTTTTCGAAAGGTGCTTCAGGCGTTAAAGGCACAGGAGTATGAAGGGGACATCGAGCTGATCGCGATCGACTCCGGCTCAACAGATGGGACTCTGGAGGTTGCTTCTGAATTCGGGGCAACCGTCATCGTAGTTCCGCCTGCAGAATTCGATCATGGGTTAACGCGCAACCGTGGAATCGAGGCGGCCTCGGGTGACATTATCGTCATGATGTCTCAGGATGCCGTCCCGGGAAATCCATACCTGGCTCGCAACTTCGTAAGTGCCTTTGATGATCCAAAGATAGCCGGAGCATACGCCCGTCAGGTGGCGGCAGAGGAGGCGGATGTATTGACCAAGCGGAACGCGGCAGCCGCCCTGGCCGGGCGCACAGCCAGGGAGGTCCATTGGATCGAGGATTGGGCCGCCTACAGAAAACTGTCCCCGGTCGAGCGTTATTACTTCTGCAATTTTGACGATGTGTGTTCTGCCATTCGCAAGAGCGTTTGGCGCTCCATTCCCTTCAGGGCCAGTGATTTCGGAGAGGACCTTGACTGGTCGCAGCAGATACTCGAAGCCGGCTGGAAAATTGCCTACTGGCCCGAAGCCTATGTCGTTCACTCGCACCAGCCTTCTTTTCGCTATCTCTACGAAAGACATCGCTTGACTCTCAGGAAACTTCATCAACAATTTGGAGTTAGCACCGTGCCGTCTCTAAAATCGCTGATGAAACGAACCCTTTATTCAAGTGTTGGGGATTGGGCCTATGTGATCAGACACGAGAGCAGAATTCCGGCATTGGGGAAGGCGATGCTGCAAGTTCCTTTCTACTCCTTTGCCAGCCTGTATGGACAGTACCGGGGCGTGAAAGATGCCCGAAAGTTGAGAGGCTCCTGAACATTCGAGCGCGCGCACGCCTGGGGTTTTGGTCAGATCCGCATCCATCCAGCTTCTCCGGTTAAGAGTGCCCAAAGATCCGAGCGTCCAATATGACCGGGCGCGTTGCTTTAGCTTTGGTATCGGATATGTTCTGCTGATATACTTTAGCCCTGTTCAGCCTGGGACAGCAGTATGAATTGTGTAGTCATCGGTGGCGGAGGCTTCATCGGAGCGCATTTGGTCAGCTCCTTGCTGGGGTGTGACTACGGCGTCACAGTATTTGACAAGCCCGAGGCCCGTTAACTGGATATTGCTCCACGAGATGGGGTGCGTATCGTCACCGGAGATATCCTGAACCCCGGCGATGTAAGGTGCTGGCATGGGATGAGGCCGATATATCGCCTTACCGGCAAAGGCAATTGCTGTAGATGAGGCTGTCTGTTGGGATTTCAGGTCACTGAAGGCTCGCTCGCCCGCAGGCAGAACCCCTGCATCTGCGAGAATCGCGCGCCGTTCGTGAAACAACGGGCAGGAAGAACACCTGCACCTTCGGGGAACAACTCGAAAAAGTGCACACCTGTGGCAGGCCTACGGGCTAGAGGGCGAGTCATGACTCGCCCCTACAATGCGCGACGTGCAGGGTTTCAATCCACGGCTTCCGGGGGGAAGGCGACGAGATTGCTTCCCTGCGCTGGAGGGAATGCTTTTGATAGTGTTCACTTTTGACGTCGAAGCAGCTTAAGAGACAGAATGGCCCGTCTGACAAAGGTATTACCTAATCCCCACCCATCGTTCCAGCTGGTTTTTGGACGCTCTTGACGAACGCCATGGTTGTGTTATCCATAATCTTAGGGTAAAAAGTGTTGAAGGCGTTTGGATTGATCTCAAACAGGTTTCTGTTACACCGGTCAAATATACGTTTCATTCGTATTCAGTAGTCCTTGAAGGCCGAGAATTGGTCCTCCTTGTCCAGCGGGAAAGCCACTCCTTTGTACTTCCCGGCTTTTGTGAAGAAATCCCTGTTGCCCTGGGTAAAAAAGCGAATTGTGTATCGCCTCGCAATCGGAGGCAGTAGATAAGGCAGGACATGCACCAGCTCTTTGAATGAGTGCCAAGAAATAACCGACAGATTTGTCATGTAGCTGCTATTGCAGCGCACGTTTCCATGATTGATAATAAGATAGAAATGCTGCTCTTTTCCAGCTGAGGATGATGTTATGAACCGCAAAATAAGCCTCCACCTGATCTTCAAGCTCTCTTCTATCGTCTTGCTCACCAGCCTGTTGCTTTCAAGCCTGGGCTTTAACGCCGTTTCCTCTGCCCGTGCGCAAACTCCGGGCGGCCCGCAGGTGATTGCATCCAGTCCTGTGTCGATCAGCCCACCCCTCAGTTCATTGCCGCTACGCGCGCTTTCAAGCCAGCCTCAGGCTGCGGGCCCCGCCAATCTGGTGCCATTAGGCAAGAAGCTAACGCCGCTGAATGGCGCCGAGGCAGGCCCAACGAAAAGCTCCGGGGCCGCGGCAGACCTTTCCATTGTACAAACCAGCCCCCTCGGTGGTTCGATGCCCGAGCCCAACGTCTATTTTGATGGCATTTCCGCCAACAATAACGTATTACCGCCGGACACGGAAGGCGATATCGGCTTCGACCCGGCCACGGGAAAAAAGTACTACTTCCAATGGGTGAATCTTCAATTCGAGATTTGGGATGTTACGAACCCAGGCAGCATAACTTCGGTGTACGGCCCGCAAAATGGCAATGCCTTGTTTTCCGGGCTTAGCGGAATTTGCAAAACACACAACGACGGCGATCCGATCGTTCTGTTTGACCCTCTAGCCGACCGTTGGCTGGCCAGCCAGTTTGCCTACGCAACCGGGGATTTCGAACAGTGTATTGCCGTTTCGACCTCCGCCGACCCTCTGGGCAGTTGGTACGAGTATAGCTTCCAGATCAGTACCACCCGGTTGGGTGATTATCCGAAATTTGCCGTCTGGCCCGATGGATACTACATGACGTTGAACCAGTTCACTCCCCGCATCGGTGGGGGGTGGGATTGGTATGGGGCCGGCGCGGTGGTCTTCGAGCGTGCAGCCATGCTCACCGGTGCTTCCGCCCGTGCGCTGGAGTATGACCTCAATGAATACGGCCCGGGCATGCTGCCCGCCACCCTTACCGGCCCTGCGCCTGCCCCGGGCACTCCTGCCTATTTCACGGAATGGGATGACGCCGGTAGCTATGGGCTCGGCGACCCTGCCGATACCATTCGCATCTGGTACGCTCACACCGATTGGACCAATCCGGCAAACTCCACCTTTGGCGCCGATGCTGCCCACACCGCCAACGCCAAGGTGACCACTACCAATGTCGATCCGGCTCTATGTGGAAACCCGAATACGGTGACGAGTTGCATTCCGCAGCCCGGCACCAGCGTCAAATTGGATCCCATCTCTGACCGGCAGATGTATCGAGCGGAATACCGCAACTTCGGCTCCTATCAGACGCTGATTGGCAACCACACCGTGGATGCCAATGGCGCCGACCAGGCGGGTATTCATTGGTTCGAACTGCGCAATAGCGGGTCCGGTTGGGGCACTGCGCCTTATCAGGAGGGCGTCTATGCGCCCGCCGATGGCGATAATCGCTGGATGGGCAGCCTGGCCATGGACGGCGCGGGTGATATGGCGCTCGGATATTCGGTTTCCAGCAGCACTACCTACCCATCCGTCCGCTATACCGGGCGGTTGGCCACGGACACGCTCGGCCTCATGCCGCAGGGCGAGGTCAACCTGGCCACCGGCGGCGGTTCCCAGACGGATCCATCCAGCCGCTGGGGTGACTACAGCACGATGTCGGTCGATCCCACCGACGATTGCACCTTCTGGTATACCCAGGAATACTACGTGACCACCAGCGGCGCTGCCTGGAATACCATCATCGGTTCGTTCTCGTTTCCTACTTGTGCTAATTCCGTGGTGAATGTGACAATCGCCGGCGACCTGCGGGGTGGCTACTATGTGCCTTCGGATACTTTCGTATCAACCAACTACAAGATCAATGATGGACCTGTGCACGTGGTCAGTCCCCATGGGAATGCCATTTTTACGAGCGAGCGCGCCATTTTTGGTACCAGCTTCAACTCGATTGTGGGCTATCCAGGCAACCAAGTCACCACCGACTACTGGTTCACTACATTGGACGATGCGGGCATGATCTGCTATCTGGTAATCGAAAATCCGGACCCAGTAAACACTGCGCTGGTGGACGTATACATCGGCGGGAACAAGATGAATACCGCGCCGTACTCGATTAGCCCCGGACAACGTGTCTATCCCCGTTACGGGATCAATGGCGGGCCGGTACACGTGGTCAGCACCAACGGGGTTAACATCTTCACCAGCGAGCGCACGAAGTATTTGAGCAGCTTCAATGAGGTAACAGGCTACCCCGGCAATAAAATTGCCACCGACTACTGGTTCACCTCCCTCGATGATTTGGGCATGATCACGTACCTGGTGATTGGAAATCCGGACCCTGTGAACACCGCGCTGGTGAACGTTTACATCAGCGGGAACAAGATGAATACCACGCCGTACTCGATTGGCCCCGGACAACGTCTGTATCCCCGTTACGGGATCAACGGCGGGCCGGTACACGTGGTCAGCACCAACGGGGTCAAGATTTTCACCAGTGAGCGTTCAAAGTACCTGAGCAGTTTCAATGAGGTGGCAGGTTATCCAGGGGATCAAGTTGCTACGGACATCTGGTTCACCACGTTGGACGATGCGAGCATGATCACGTACCTGGTGATTGGAAATCCGGACCCTGTTAACACCGCTCAGGTGGATGTCTACATTGGCGGGAACAAGATGAATACGACGCCTTACTCGATTGGCGCCGGACAACGTGTGTTTCCCCGTTATGGGATCAACGGCGGGCCGGTACATGTGGTCAGCACCAACGGGGTCAAGGTCTTCGCCAGTGAGCGCTCGAAATATAGTAGCAGTTTTAATGAGATATTGGGTATACCGGTCGATCAAATGACCAGCGACTATTGGTTTACCACCTATGATAACCTGGGAATTACCACCAACCTCGTGCTGGCCGCTCCCTGATCTCTGATAAATCCGGCTGTCAGTTCGCTATAGCATTCTCTTCGGGCAGGTGATGCAATTGCCACCTGCCTGAAGTAATCCATTGTCCAATGAATGAAAGACTTCACAAGATCAGCAGATTCGATTTTAATCGCACATGGGATATCGTTATCAAAGCATCTCCCATTCTGATCCTTGTTTTTTCCACCAGCCAGTCGCTTACTCAGCCCCAGACCAACTACATTTTGGCTTCCAAAGACAATATTAATTCGTTTTTGGAAGGTAGATATCGACGATGCTTGCTGAGTGCACTGTGCAAACTCCGATTCTGTAACTGAACGACACTTTGATCATACGGCCTATAGGCAAGCGGTTCGCGATTCCGACCAAGCTCTTGCCAATCAAATTGCGCCTCAGCCTTAAAAATGTACCCATGAAAATCCTGTAGCATCCAGTCATCATCCGGATCCATAGGGCACGGAGCACTTTGACTTCGGCAGAGTATAGCCAACCGGATCGGGGTGGCGCTGCCTATTTCTCCGAGGTAGATGGCGTGCAAAGGCAGCAGTCCCAACATTCTTAGTGCATAGTCCAACCACGATGTAGTTGGAATGAAATAGTTCGAACTTTGTCCGTACGTTTTCCCTCGTGCATTGAAATACAGCATTTCCCTGGAATCTTGTATTGCTACGGTCTCAATTAGAAAAAGCCCGCCGACCCTGCAGATGGCCCTTACAAGCGCCAGTAAACCTAAAGGATTTATCATATGATAAAGAACTCCCGAGAAAACAACCAGATCGAAAGATGGCTCCATCCCGCTCTCATCAAGTTTCCTGGGAAGGTCCTGCAACTGTATTCCCCCAATATACGCAAAATCTACGGTGTAAACCGTGCGCAGCAGGTTGATTTTCTCTGACAAATCATACCGGTCATAGGCCACAACTTGTCCGGCGCCCGCTTTCTTGAGCAGGATCGGTATTACAGCCTCTTGCGTGCCAATGTCAATGCAAGTCTTGTTCTGAAACTCTATATTACGCAGCAATTTGCGAGTAATCGCCAAGTTTTCATGTTCGAAGCCTTTCGTAAAGACCCCCTTTTCGATTTCAATCGTATAGTACCAATTTTCCGACAATATTGGATTGCTTGCCATTTTATTTCCTGCTCCTCGTCCAGATTCGCCCTACGGGCACCATTTTATTCTACCAGAGCGCGGCCAAACCAATCTGGACCCCAACCCTTGTTTCCAAGAACCGTATTTGGCGACTTTGAACTTGCCCCAACGACGCAATTCCGACCCCGTACACACTGGAGGCACTTTTTCGTGCAGCCATGGGCGGCCTTATACATCTGGGTAGAGTACAATAGTCACGCTGGCAGCTTGCCTGCCATCCACGCCGGCGGAATCTTCAAATCGAAATTGACATGAAGCATATGATTCCAATGCAAGGACGAACCGATGCCCGTGCGCCTGATGCGTAGCAGCTAATTCATGCCGGACTATTGAAATATTCGTGAGTTCCAAACCGGGTCGACCCGGGTATTCAGGCGACGTCTCAGATGGTCACTCGGCCAACTTTAGCAAATATGCGAGGTGAGAATGACAGGATCATTTACGGCAACGGCCAGCATAACGATCAACGCTTCGACCGCGAAAGTCTGGAAGGCACTAACCACTCCAGAGTTGATGAAACAGTACTTTTTTGGTGTGGATGTGATCACCGATTGGAAAGTCGGCAGCCCCATCCTCTACCGGGGCCAATGGGAAGGCAAGCCATTCGAAGACAAAGGCAAGGTTTTGAAATTCGAACCGGAAAGGCTGCTCGTTACCACGCATTGGTCGCCGCTATCGGGCGTGCCAGACAGCTCCGAGAATTATCATACGGTTACATACGAACTTTCCGGGCAGGATGGCAAGACTCGGGTAACGCTCAGCCAGGATAACAATGCTTCGGAGGAAGAGAAAGCTCATTCCGAGCAGAACTGGAAAATGCTTTTGGACAGCCTTAAAAAGCTGCTCGAGAGTTGAGCCAGGTTCATTTCCTTCCACCAGCGTTCTGACAAAAGACCCTGAGAACTTCCATACGTTCAGGGCCGATTATTCAGTGGTAAGATTCGTGCAATGCAGCTGAACCTTGCCCTGGCCCAGATAGCGACCAAACTCGGGGACGTCCAATCTAATCTTGAAAAGCATCTGGACTTCATCAAGCAGGCCAAGGCCCAGAAAGCTGACCTCGTTGTATTCCCGGAACTCTCCCTGACCGGATATGTCCTGCAGGACCTGGTGGCGACCGTGGCACACCGGCCCGTGGATGACGATCCGGTTTTTCGACCCCTCCTCAAGGCAAGCCAGGACCTGGACATCGTCGCTGGCTTTGTTGACGAGGATTCTCGCCACCGCTTTTACATCGGGTCCGCTTATCTTTCCGGCGGGAAAGTAGTTCACATTCACCACAAGCTGTACCTGCCGACCTACGCGTTATTCGATGAGGGCCGCTTCTTCACCCGCGGCGATGAAGTGAGGGCCTTCGATACACGTTTTGGACGCGCCGGTATGCTCATCTGCGAAGATTTCTGGCATGCATCGCCGCCTTACCTGCTGTGGCTGGACGGCGCCGATCTCATGCTCTTTTCCTCCGCCTCACCTGGGCGCGGACTAAATGAGCACGATAAGCTTGAGTCGGCCTGGTGGGTGGAGGGCGTGAATCAATCGTACGCCAACCTGTTTACGTGCTTTGTTGCGCACAGTAACCGGGTCGGCTATGAAGACGGCCTTAACTTTTGGGGCGGCGTGACGGTCTTCGATCCCAACGGCGAACGCATAGCCCACGGGCCATATTATGAAGAGGCACTGACCATGGCTACGCTCGATTTGAACCAACTCCGGCGCACACGGGCGCGACTGCCTCTGTTGCGGGACGAGCGTACCAGCCTGGTTCAGCAGGAACTTGATCGCATTCTTTCGAAATGAAGATAGACCTGACGATCAATACCGATCTCGCCCGCAAAATCCTGACCGGTTTCGTGAAAAGCGAAATTTACCGCGTTGGCTTTCGTCACGCGGTGGTCGGGCTTTCCGGCGGCATCAACTCGGCGCTGTCCTGCGCGCTGGCAGCGGACGCGCTGGGTCCGCAGAATGTGCTGGCCGTGCGCATGCCCTGCAAATCGTCCTCCCCGGATTCGCTGGAAGATGCAGAAAAGACGGCGCGTTGTCTTGACGTCCAGATGATCACCATCGACATCACGCCGATGGTTGAACCCTTGATCGAGCGCGAACCGGCGATGTCGGATCTGCGCAAAGGCAATTTGATGGCCCGGGCACGCATGATCGTGCTGTATGATCAGTCGGAGGCCTTCAAAGGATTGGTTGTGGGAACCAGCAACAAAACGGAAATCCTGCTTGGCTACACCACGTTGTGGGGTGACATGGCCTCGGCGATCAACCCGATCGGCGATCTGTACAAGACCCAATTGCGGCAGCTGGCACGCGCAATGAATATTCCGATGTCGGTCATCGAGAAGCCGCCCTCCGCCGACTTGTGGGCGGGGCAGACGGATGAGGCGGAGCTTGGCTTAACATATGAAGAAGTGGACAAGCTGTTATACCTGCTCGTTGACCAACGTTACAGCGTACAAGACTGCGTAGACGCCGGTTTTGACAAGTCCTTTGTGGACAATGTCGTCGGCCGCGTTCGCCGCAGCCAGTTCAAACGCATGATGCCCCCGATCGCAAAGTTAAGCACGCGCACGGTTGGCTACGACTTCCTTTATCTGCGCGACTGGGGCACTTAACCCGGCATACCCGACTGCTCCGATACTTCCGTATTCATGAATGCGGGCCCCTGCGTGCCCGCATTTGTAAATTCAAAGGTCCATTCGAAACCGGACAATGATCCATCTCCCTCCTTCCCTTAGACACCGGCGCTTTGCATTGCTCTGGGTTGGCCTGATCGTATCGATGATCGGGACACAGATGCAGCAGTGGGCGTTGTTCTGGCACATCAGCCAGCTAAGCAGGGATCCGATTGCAGTCAGCATCGTGGGAGGCGTGCGCTTCGCAGCCGTGCTATGCTTTTCTCTGGTGGGCGGCCTGGTAGCCGATAGATATAACCGCCGTCTGATCCTGTTCCTCACGCAGAGCATCTCTTTGATGGTCGCCTTGATGCTGGGATTGCTGACGCTGTTCGGCGTGATCCAGCTCTGGCATATCTATTTGCTAACCGCGATCCAGGCCTCTGCCGGGGCATTTGACCTGCCGGCCCGGCAGTCGCTTGTACCGAACCTGGTGCCGGTTGAAGACCTTCCCAATGCTTTTTCCATACAGTCCATTGCCTTCAGCATGGGCGCCATTCTCGGCCCGGCCTTAAGCGGCGTAGTCATCGGCTACTGGGGACAGGCGTACGCATATCTAATCAACGCGGTCTCATTTCTGGCCGTCATTGTGGCTCTGATAGCCATGGGAAAAGTGCCACAACAGCAAGCTGTTGCAGAGAAGGGCCTGAAGGCTGCGCTGACTGACATTCGTGTCGGAATCCACTTCATCCGCAGCCAGCCTCTGATCCTGTCCAGCATGATCCTGGACTTCTTTGCCACCTTCTTTGCGTCGGCCAACACGCTGCTCCCGTATTTCAGCCAAAACGTTCTGCACGTTGGCGAGGTAGCTTATGGATGGCTGGCAGCTGCAAGCTCAGTCGGCGCGGTGGCGGTGGGGTTTATCATTTCTCAATTTAACAGCATACGCCGCCAGGGACAATTGCTGGTAGGCGCGGTCGTGATCTTTGGCCTGGCAACCATCCTGTTTGGCGTTACGCACTTGTACGCTGTAGTCTTCCTGGCGCTGGCCATCAGTGGCGGCGCCGATTCGGTCAGCACCATTATTCGTAACACGATCCGCAATTTGAATACGCCCGATTCGTTACGAGGTCGCATGACCGGTGTGAACCAGATATTCTTCATGGGCGGACCGCAACTTGGTGAAGTTGAGGCGGGCGCTGTGGCTCAGGGTTTTGGGGTGGCCTTTGCCATCCTCAGCGGAGGGGTGGGGACGATCCTGATTGTGGCGCTGATAGCGGCAAAGTGGCCGGTGCTGCTCCGCTACAACGGTGATGAACCCACGCTTGCCGGGGCAGCAGCGGACTAGGCGGAGCCGCCCGGCTCCTGATTCTTCTCCTTCGCCCCTCATTCATGTTTTAAAAAGCGGCGGAGAATTCTCGAAGAATATCCATGGGCAGGATAGAATAGCCCGAGCTTATCCAATCTTAATGCTCATTAGCCACGGCGCAGCGGAGGTAAACTGCCGGTACCTACAGTTACCATACGATATTGTTAATATCTCAATTAACTAGTTGACTCGTCCTGTGAATCTGGCTATACTACACATTGCAGGTACTTTCGACATGCGAGTATTGGCACACAATGAGTTCGTCCGGTGAAAGGAAAGGCACGCGTAGTTCCGCGTGCCTTTTTTGTTTCACACCTAAAGGAGACTGAGTGATGGACTATGGAATGATAGGAAAAATCGAGAAAGCCAAGCGCTACGCCGAGGAACGCAACCGCTTTCGCTTCAACAAATTTGACCTTACCTTCCACGGCGACAACAATAATCACCAAGTCAAGTTCGAGAATGCGAAATTTCAGTGCGATTGCGAGTTCTTCCTCACCCACCAACGCTGCGGGCACACCATGGCACTCGAGATCATCCTGAAGGACATGATCCCGGCTCCGGTCGAGGCCTGACCAAAAAAACGAAGAATGTGGCTGCCCTCCGCTCCCTGGAGGGCAGTTTTTTTATCCCTTGTTTTCGGGTACAATTTTTGTTATGCAGCATCGCTTTTCACGGCGCGACTTTCTGAAACTGGGCGGGCTCAGCATGGCCGGCCTGGCCTTCAGGCAGTTTACGCCCAACTTTATTGGTTTTGATGACGGCGACGTGGTACGTGTGGCGACCGACTCATGGAGTGTCCACAGTGCACCTTCGCTTGATGCAATCATCACCGGCACCTGGTATCGCGATGATTTGATCCATGTGTATCAGGAGGTAACCGCGCCGCCGCCCACGCCGGAACCCGGCCACACGCTGGCTCCTAACCCCAATCCCATCTGGTATCGGGTGTGGGGCGGGTTTGCCTGGCGATCCCGGCTCCAACCTGTGAAGACCATCTTCAATGTGCCGCTCTCATCCATCCCTGCGGCCGCCTCCATACCAGGAGGCAAGGGAGTACTGGCCGAGGTTACAGTTCCATTCAGTGAACCGTGGCGGCACAGCAATGCCGGCGGCTGGGAAGCGCTCCCCGTTCCTTTATGGCGCCTGTATTATGGGACAGTCCACTGGGTGGACGCATTGGAGTCAGGCCCGAGCATTCCGGACTACGATGGCCCATGGTATAGAATTTTCGATCATGTCGCCAGTTTCCCATACTATGTTCCAGCCATGCATCTGCGGCCGATCGCGCCCTCGGAGTACACGGCCATAAGCGCCGATGTGCCATGGGACAAGAAGCACATCGACGTCAACCTGACGAACCAGACACTCGCGGCCTATGAGTATGAGGAGATCGTTTTCAAGACAACCATCTCCTCGGGTATCCCGTCCAGCAAGACCAACACGCATGTGGGCCAATTCAGCGTCATAGAAAAGCTGCCTTCGGAGCTCATGGGCGAGGCAAACATCTATCAAAGTGTGGACGGCTATTACCAGCTACCCGGTGTGCCATGGACGTGCTACTTCACGGAGGACGGTCAGGCGTTTCACGGCACCTACTGGCATGACAACTTCGGAACCCCGATGAGCCACGGGTGCGTCAACATGCGAACCAGCGAGGCTCTATGGCTGTTCCGATGGGCGACACCCGTTCATGCTGCCGACGCTTACGTCAACAACCGTGGACATGGCACCGCGGTGAACGTTCATTATTGATATGGCTTCGCTGACCTGGCCCTCGAAGCGTCTTGCTGTTGCCAAACCTGCCGCTCTCATAGAAGACTCTATAATCTATCCGGGCGGCCGGGGTTACCCCGATCGTTTTCCGGAGAATCGCCTCATCCTTGGGGATAACCTGGCAATTATGGCCGCACTGCTGCCAGAATTTGAGGGCCGCATTGATCTTATCTACGCGGACCCGCCGTTCTTTACCAACCGCCGATATCCCGCTCGCATTGGCCGCGGCGAAGACTCACGTCATCCGGAAGGATGGGCGCTGGCTGCCGGCTATCAAGATTCCTGGCCCAACCTGGATGCCTACCTGGATTTTCTCTTCCAGCGCTTCGCCTTGATGATGCGCCTGCTTTCCCCGAGCGGGACGCTCTACCTGCACCTTGACTGGCACGCCAACTCCTACGCCCGCATTCTTTTGGATGAGATGTTTGGTTCGGATCACCTGCTCAATGAGATCATCTGGGTCTATCATGGCCCTTCGCCAATTCGAAGTGCCTTCAATCGCAAGCACGATACCATTCTCGCCTACGTAAAAAGCGACGGATATATTTTCAATGCGGATGCGGTTCGAGAACCTTATAACCCCTCTACTGTACAGACTTTTCGGGCTTCGCCCAAGGCGGGCTTTGGTAAGATGCCGAACCTGGAACGCGGCAAGGTACCTGAAGATTGGTGGTATTTTCCCGTAGTGGCCAGACTGCACAACGAGCGCACGGGGTATCCTACGCAAAAGCCGGAAGGCTTGCTGGAACGCATAATCCGGGCTTCCACCAACCCGGGCGGGCTCGTGGCCGACTTCTTCTGCGGATCGGGGACGGCTCCGGCCGTAGCCGCGCGGCTCGGACGAAAATTCATCGCATTGGACAATACCTTCCGCGCTGTTCATACGACCCGACAGCGGTTGTGTGCGCTGCCGTCGGAAGCATTCACGATGGAACGCGATGAGGCTTTTGATTGGCCCGTCGTTGAATCCTCGGAGCTGGAACTTACTGTTTTGTCCGATACTGTACGCGTGAAGGGGCCGCCCCACCTCGACTATTGGGAAGTCGATCCTTCCTGGGATGGGAAGATATTCAAAAGCGCGGCGCAGGCCGGACGTCCGATCAGAAGCGGCGACATATCGCATGAAATAAGAATCAAAACCGGGCGCAGATTCTGCGTCCGGCTGGTAACCGCGGAGGGCGAGTTGCTCCAGCAGGAGTTCAGGCGTCTAGGCGGTAGCCAACGCCTCGAATGGTTTTCAGGAATTTCGGCTTGAGGGGATCAAGCTCTATGGCGCGGCGCAGCCAGGATATATGGACGTCGAGTGTACGCGTATCGCCGGTGTAGTTGGTTTCCCATACCTTCTTAAACAGCGCTTCGCGCTCCACCACCTCACCATGCTTGTCCATCAATAGCTGTAGAAGCATAACCAGGCGAGGCGTGAGTTTCGTGTTCTTGCCGAGACATTTCACGCGCCGGTGCTCGACATCCAGGCGAAGCGGCCCCACGTGCAGAACGTTCTTGCCATCCCCGGGCAATAACGGCTTGATTCGGTTGGCGAGCTTTTGAGCAGTGAAAGGCAAGACCAATACGGCATCTGCGAGGTCCTTGCCGACCTTGGCCTCTTTGGCAAGCACCAGGATGATCGGGTATTTGGCGTTCTTGTCGCGGATCGATTGGCAGATGCGCAAGCCGGTACTGCGCAGCGAAGCCGCGTTGACGACCACCAGGCTCGGATTGATCTTTTCCAAACGCGAAACCGCCACACTGCCACTGGTCGCAGAGTGGATCTCAAACCCCTTTTTTTGCAGTTCGGTTGCAAATGAAGGGATGTCGGCGTGACGGCCCTCAATGATGAGGAGAGAATCAGTCATGTGTGATGTAATGATTGCAGACAGAACTCTTTATGAGAGAGATGTTCCCGAGTTGCCGGCCGCGTTCTCACCCTTTGCTCAACGAGTGCAGATTCCATGGTACGAGATGCGCCGTCCAGCTTGACAAGATCAGGCAGTGTGCTGTCTTTTATTAAAGATGCAATCTCTAAGGGCTAAATTATTATACACCAAATCTTAACAAAAGCCTCGGCCATAGGTACTGGTTCTTGTCATTGCAATTATTACCATAGAGTCAGTAATATTGCGAGGATCACCGGCGTCTGAAGTCATGCCGGGCGAATGGGTCATGCCAATCAAAGCGTAGACAAGACGGCAGCTTGACGCTGCTGTCCAAATCTGGTATAGTCTGCGGGCTTTCATGCGGTCAGTGTAGGCGCCAGATCGTCGGGAAGCCAAATCGATGCGGGGTGGAGCAGTGGCAGCTCGTCGGGCTCATAACCCGAAGGTCGCAGGTTCAAGTCCTGCCCCCGCTACTAGAAGACCATGGAGAACCATGGTCTTTTGATAAGAAGGTCTGCACGCGGCGCGGCAAGTCCTGCCCCCGCTACTAGAAGACCATGGAGGACCATGGTCTTTTGATAAGAAGGTCTGCACGCGGCGCGGCAAGTCCTGCCCCCGCTACTAGAAGACCATGGAGAACCATGGTCTTTTGATAAGAAGGTCTGCACGCGGCGCGGCAAGTCCTGCCCCCGCTACTAGAAGACCACGGCCAACACCGTGGTCTTTCAATTCAAGCTCAGATGTCCGTTTCGAGAGAAGGACACGGCAAAAGATTTGCCTCGTCGGCAAGCTGGCGCCTAAGCGCCTGATGCGAACACTTAACCGTCCCATTACCACTTTGTGTCTGCTGTTGTGCTGATGCCCGCATTCTTTCCAACGCGTTTATACATGGTGACGTTCGTGAAAGGTTCGCCGAGAAGTCCATCGTGAATTGCCCAGGACCGCAGCCGAATGCTGTCCTCTGCCCCCTTTCTACGAAACGCCGACCCGTCCAACCGCTTCAGCAAGTCTCCACCCGGCGAAAAACCGGTCTGGATCCGCTGCATCAACTTGCGTCCCTGCTGGTAGGCAAATCCGTAGCGCTCGAAGATGGCTGCGCTGTGATAATACAAAGGCTCGACGAAGTAAAGATCATGTCCAAGTGCCACGATGAACGTCTCAAAAGCGCTTATCGCCGGGCTGAGCAGTCGCAGGCCTCGCCGAATCTGGCCTGGCGCCAATCCGGCGGCGAAGGCAGCCTGTTCCGCATCGATATTGCGTTGGAGCGTCCCGAATTTCGTGGGACGGCCGTCGGGCATCTTGTCGACATCAAAACGGGGTGCGTCAGGATCGTTCATGACGTACAGGAGTACGTGTATCTGGCCGTTTGCAGTGTCGGCCAGGTGTCCGTACAAGATTGGGTCCGAAAAATCCACGTGGTGGAAGAGCGACAACTCGACTGAGGGAATGCCCGGGGTACACTTTGCCTGCATGAGGTCGCGTCCTTGCGGATCAACGCAGGAACGAGGAATACCGAAACGCTCGAGAAGCTCTTTGGGGATCAGGTCTCGATAGATCTTGCTTTTCTGCGCATCGGGCAGAAAGTTGATTGCATTGATTGTATACAGTGAGGTCATGTCTGGCTTCGGTTGCCGCTTGTGGATTGGGCAAGATTGGCGCAGCAGGGATTATTCCATGGGAACGGGATAAACACGGCGAAGCGACCTACCTCACTCGCGATTCACGCTCCTGCTCGCGGGCCTGGTCCCGTGCCGCAATGGAGGCACGTTTGTCAAACGCTTTCTTTCCACGCGCCAGCGCGATCTCGATCTTGGCCCGGCCATCCTTTAGATAGACGCGCGTGGGCACTATTGTCATCCCTTTCTGGCGGACCGAGTTCCACAGCTCGCGAATCTGTTTCTTGTGCAGAAGCAAACGTCGTTTCCGTTTGGGGTCGTGATTGAAACGATTGGCCTGCTCGTAGGGCGCGATATGCGCTTCAATCAACCAGGCGCTGCGTCCGTCTTCGATATCCACGTAGGACTCGGCCAGGCTCATTTGTCCCGCGCGAACAGACTTAATCTCGCTGCCTTTCAATGACAGGCCGGCTTCAAATTTCTCGAGCAGGAAATATTCGAAACCAGCCTTGCGGTTGGTCGCAACGACTTTTACTCCCTCGGGCATGAGATTCATTTTAGCACAATCGAATTATCAGCGCCGCGACACGATGAGCCGAGTGACTTTGAGAATGGAAACCAGACCTGCGCTTATAATATTTCAGCTTGAAGGGCATCCCGATCAACGAATGGACAAGATATCCAATGTTAGGACTCCGCCGCTACTTTCAACTTGACCGCTCGGTTACATTTCTGAATCACGGATCGTTCGGCGCAACGCCAACGCCCGTATTTCGTCGATATCAGCGTTGGCAGCGCGAGCTGGAGCGCCAGCCGGTGGAGTTCCTGGGCCGCCGCCACGCTGAACTCATGCTGGCCGCGCGTGAAGCCCTGGCGAAGTACTTCAACGCGGATGCCAAAGATTTGGTCTATACCCAGAATGTCACGATCGCGGTCAATATCGTGGCGCATTCGCTCGACTTAGGGCAGGGCGACGAAGTACTGGCATCCAACCATGAATATGGAGCTTGCGACCGAACGTGGCGTTTTCTTGCAAAGGAGCGGGGCTTCACTTATGTCAACCAGCCCGTCTCAATTCCCTTTAAGTCGCGAGAAGGGGTCCTCGACGAATTGTGGGGCGGCGTCACCTCCCAGACCCGCGTCATCTTTCTAAGTCATGTAACCAGCCCAACCGCCGCAATCTTCCCGATTGGTGAAGTCTGTCGGCGCGCGCGGAGCGCGGGTATTCTGACCATAATAGATGGCGCACATGCGCCTGGACAAATTCCACTCGACCTGCCTGCGACCGGACCGGACTTCTATGGCGGCAATCTGCACAAGTGGCTCTGTGCCCCAAAGGGTGCCGGTTTCCTCTACGCGCGACCTGACGTGCAGCACCTGCTTAAGCCTCTTGTCGTTTCTTGGGGATATGAGGCGGAGACTCCAAGTGGTTCCACCCTGGTTGACTACAACGAATGGTGGGGCACGCGCGACGTCTCGGCGTTTCTATCTGTGCCGGCTGCGATCAAATTTCAGGCCATGCATAAATGGAACAAAGTCGTGCCGGCCTGTCACGCGCTGCTAAGTGAGGCATTGCAGAAGATCGTCGAGATTACCGGCCTGCCGAGTATCTATCCTGATGATTCATGGTATGTTCAGGTAGCCAGCGCGCTACTTCCGCCAGAGACCGACATCATCAGGTTGAAGTCTCTTTTGTATGACGAATATCGGATTGAAGTCCCCCTTATGGAATGGAATGGACAAAAGTTGATCCGCATTTCAATCCAAGGCTACAACACGCGGCGGGATGTGAATCGCCTGCTCGCCGCATTGAGCCACTTGCTCTACTAACGTCCCAGGATTTCGGGGCCGCTGGCTTCGCGTAGCCTTGGCGTTCGCTGAAAATGGGTGCGTTGGGTGTATCATGTAATAGAAGTTGGCGGGGGAACGTTAGTTTCTTTTGGATATTATCTGACTGCCCTGGCAATCATCGGCAATTTCCACCCGGAGGAATACATGAGTTCAGTCTACAAAGCATCGCTTCTGATGATGCTTGCCATCGCCTTAACCGCCTGCGGCAGCGGCATTGCCACTTCCACGCCGGTGGATGCGGCTTCCATTTCCACGGCCATGGTGGCGACGCTGGTCGCCTCGGCGTTCCAGGCTCAGACGATGTCGGCGCCTGCCATGGCGCTGCCGACGTTCCCCAGTCAGGTGCCTACGGTCTACACAATTTACAGCTTTCCTACAAGCGCCTCGCAGACGGCAACATTCGCGTATTATCCCACGGTGGCCCTGATCACACCCAGTGTAACCGGCACAGTCTATACTCCCACCACAGATCCGTCATCGCTGGCATATGGCTGCAACAATCTGGCATTCGTTCGAGATGTTACGGTTCCAAGCGGGACCGTGTTTGGACCGGGAGACGATGTCTTTAAGACGTGGAAGGTGGCCAATACAGGCACATGCAACTGGATGTATCAATATGAATTAGTGCTATCCGGCGGGAACGCTTTTGACGGCATAACGACGAAGCTTAACAAAATGGTGACAGTGGGACACTGGGCAGAAGTCTCGGTGGATCTGAACGCTCCGAAAAGCGCCGGAACCTATACCGCGTACTGGCGCCTGGCGGATCCGAATGGCAACATGTTTGGCGATTCGCTGATGGTCTCGTTTGAAGTGAGCACGAGTCCGACGGATACACCGGAACCACCGACAGCCGCAGATACGCCGACTTCGACAGTAGCCCCCACACCTACCGACACACCCACGGACACGCCTACACCATAGCATCGTCCGGTCGCGCCGAATCGAAGCCAGTCGACCTCGTCGCGGCGGACTGATCCTATAATCAAACGCCAAGCCGGATGGAAGCGTATAATTTATGGGGTAAGTTTTCCATTTTGCAGACAATCAGGGATATCGAATGGATCTTGTACTGGCATTAGGCGGCGGTGGAGCAAAGGGAAACTCTCACATCGGCGTTTTACGCTTATTACAGAAGGAAGGTTTTAGAGTCCGCGCAATTGCGGGGACCAGTTTCGGCGGCATGGTTGCTTGTTTTTACGCCGCGGGCTTCTGCCCGGATGATATCGAAACCATATTTGCGGCGGTTGATCAGGCCCGACTTTATGACCGCGATAAGAGCGAAGTTGCTTCCTTCCTGGGATTGAGCCGGGTCGAAAAGTGGCTGGAACAACATCTTGGGGAACGCACTTTCGATGATCTGAAGATCCCATGTGCGGTGACAGCGGTAAACCTGCAGACATCCAGCGAGGTTGTCATCGAAAAAGGCCGCTTGCGAGACGCAATTCTTTCAACCATTGCGATGCCGGGGATTTTTCCCTCCTTCCTTCGTGATGACCTGGAATTGGTGGATGGCGGTTTGCTCAATCCAGTTCCGGTGGCATTAGCGCGATCGCTTGCTCCTTCCTTGCCGGTGGTTGCCGTATCTTTGGGAACGCCTCTCGGCCAACCACCGCGTTCGATCCCTTTACCGTTGCTGGATAGCCTGCCGGCCGCACTGACCGCACGCATCAGCAATTTGCGCGTTACACGCGCTCTTGACATTTTCATGCGCTCGATCGATATTGGGGGCCGCCAGATCGCAGAGCTGCGCTTTCAAATCGAAAAGCCCGAAGTGATCATTCACCCGAACGTCGACGACGTGGGTATGCTTGAACGTGTAGACGTGGCCGCCGTGGCAAAACTCGGAGAAGAGGCTGCCCGGGCGAAACTACCGGAACTCAGACGCGTCACGAGCTGGAATGCCCGCCTGCGCCGCCGAATATTCGGAGACTATTGATGAAGCGCGATTTACGTGCATTTGCGAGACAGACTAATTTTCGACTGGCCGTTGGCGCGTTCATACTGCTTTTCGTCATCGGATTGGGCTTGATCTATTCCATTTATGGTCCCGGTGCGGCCGGGGTTGGCCTCCTGTGTTTGCTTGGCAGCCTTGTACCCATTGGGCTGATCTTTGTTGCCCTCTATGGCATTGATTGGATTGTCAAACGTGCAAATCCAAAATGAGCCGAAGCTCGCCACGTTTGGGGAATGGACCTTGCGTGTCCGTCCTCCGACCGCAACCCCTGCGCGCCTCCTATTGCTGATCCACGGCTGGACTGGGGACGAAAATTCCATGTGGGTCTTCGCGCGTGGTTTTCCGCCTGATTATTGGATCGTGGCGCCGCGTGCGCCGCATGGAATGAAGCCAGGCGGCTATTCGTGGCGTCCGTTTCAAGCGGGCGAGCGGGATCGGCCCAGCATCGAAGTTCTTCGTCCTTCCGCTGATGCGTTACTCTCACTCGTGGACGCCTATGCTGTGGGAAATAACCTTGAGGCAGGTGAGTTTGACATTATCGGTTTCAGTCAAGGCGCGGCACTGGCAAATGCGCTTGCGTTGCTGCATCCAGAACGGATTGAACGCGTGGGCGTCCTGGCCGGATTTGTGCCAGCCGGCTCCGAGTCGTTGGTAACGAGCCGCCCATTGGCGGGTAAGTCATTCTTCGTCGCACACGGGACGCAAGACGAGACAGTCAGGATTGAAGATGCACGCCGGTCAGTTCAATTGTTGGAGGAAGCTGGCGCGCAGGTCACTTTCTGTGAAGATGAGGTCGGCCATAAAGTGAGCGCGGTTTGCCTCCGAGCGCTTGAGGCCTTCTTCAGATAAGGGTATGACGCAGCAATTAATATGCAAACACGTAACACGTAAACACGCGCGGTGAAGACACGCAGTCCAGAAGTATTCTTCAAGATTAGCAAATCCCAACCCGGCCTGTTGACGCTCAGCCTTTTTACGTGTATCCTTACCCGCACTTTCTTTTGATTTGACACGGTGAAAAATGCATATTTCCCACCCTCCATCTCGACGTGATTTCATCAAGCTAGCCGGATTGGGAATCGGGGCACTGGCGTTTGGACCGCCACGATTTCAACGCCAGCCGGCGCTGGCCCAGTTTCCTGCGGGGGATCGGCTAGGCAGAGTTGCGGTTACGCCCAACTTCTACTCCACGCCGTTGATGTCGCAGCCCAATGAGAACTCTACAAAGATCCGGGATGCACAACAGGATGAAATCGTAGCCTGGCAACGCGAGGTCATTGGTACCAACGTGATGGGGCGCACTAATACCAGATGGGTTGAGACGCCGGAAGGATTCATCTATGAGGTGGATCTTCAGCCGGTTCGCAATTTGCCCAACACCCCGATAACCGCTGTCCCTGCCGGAAAGCCGGGATTTTGGGCTGAAGTGACCGTTCCGTACGTGGATCTGCAAATCCAAAACTCGCCAATCTCACCGGCAATGAAGTACCTCCTTGGGAACTCGCAGCCAATCCGCTTATATTATGGCCAGGTGGTATGGATAGATGCGGTCGGCTCGCAAGATGGGCACACTATTCTGTATCGGTTCAACGAATCACCGGGCCACGGCTACGGCTACGGCGATCTCTTTCTTGCAGAGGGTGCTGCCTTCCATCCGCTAACCGCGGAGGATGTGGCGCCTATTAATCCCAATGTGGATCCAGCCACCAAGAAGATCGTCGTGGATTGCACGCCGACGCAGCAAACTCTCTCATGCTTTGAAGGCAAGACCGAAGTCTACTTCTGCCGGGTTTCCACGGGCTTCGTCAGTGCCGCCGAGGATGACTCCACGCCGCAAGGCGACCAGGCGATTTCGTGGAAGATATACTCCATTCATATGGCCGCGAATACGGCGAATCGAGGCGGCTACGATACAATGGCCGTTCCCTGGCCCGTATATTTCAACCAGCCTGCCGGGGCCGCGATCCACGGAGCCTTCTGGCATAACGATTTCGGCGTACAGCGCTCGCATGGTTGCGTCAATTGCAGCCCAGAGGACGCCAAATGGATATTTCGTTGGACAACTCCATTCTTGTCGCTTGATCAGAGCGAATGGCGCGAGACCGATTCGTCGAAAGTGGGGGGCAGTTTCAGCACGGCTGTGACCGTCAACGAGACAAAACTCCCAGGGACCTAGGACATAGCGGATGGATATCTCGAAAATCAGCCTGGGCCTGGCGTTCCTGGCCGGACTCGCCTCCTTCCTTTCGCCGTGCGTCTTTTCGCTCGTGCCAGCCTATATCGGTTATCTGGGCGGACGCGCGGCGAGCGTAGCGAGCGCAGTGGATTCGGCCGGTGAGCGGAGCCATCAGATTGCGATACGTTCCAGCCGCGTTTCAACGTTCATGCATGGCCTGGCTTTTGTATTAGGCTTCAGCGTGGTCTTTGTGGTGCTGGGCGTTGCTGTTTCCGCGGCGGGCGGACTGTTGTATGATCTGCGCGGCTACCTGGCGAAAATCGGAGGCATTGTCGTCATCATCTTCGGCCTGCACATGATTGGCGTCTTAAGGATCCCTTTTCTCGAATACGATGCGCGCATCCACAATGCGCCGAACAATAACCTTGGATACCTTTCATCCGCCCTCCTGGGAGTTTTCTTCTCAGCGGGTTGGTCGCCGTGCGTGGGTCCGGTGCTAGGCACGATTCTGACCGTGGCAATCAACGGCGGCTCGGTTGCCCTCGGCGCAAAGTTGCTCAGTGCGTATTCGGCCGGCCTGGCCGTACCGTTCCTGGCGGCGGCCTTGGGAATCGGCTGGGTGACGACCATTCTAAGCAAGTACAGCAAGGTGATGCATTACGTGGAAGTTGCCATGGGCGTCCTGCTGGTTATTGTCGGCGTTTTGCTGTTCGCGGGCGTGTTTGAGCTGATCTCCCGTTACGGTTATTACGTCAATTTTGGGATATAGGCGATGGCTGAGAATACACTTCTTAATGTAACGCTGTACATGCGCGAGGATTGCAAACTATGTGATGAGGTTAGGGATAACCTTGTGAGTCTGCAAAAGAAGTTTCCTCACCGGCTGGCCGAAGTAAATATCGATTCCGACCCGGTGCTGCAGCAAAAGTATTCCGAGCAGGTGCCGGTTGTGAAGGTCGGTCCCTACCAGCTCAAGGCGCCTATTGCCAAGCAAGCCCTGGAGATGACGCTCGGCGCGGCTAGTGATCGCCGCGGCCAACTCCAGCAGGTCGGCGGGGAATCCTATCTAGAGCGCGTCCGCAAGGGACAAAGCATGGGCGGAGGCGATCGCATTTATCTGTGGATCTCAAAGCATTATCTGGCTCTGCTAAACTTGCTGATGTTCGTATATTTTGGCCTGCCGTTCCTGGCTCCCGCCCTAATGAAAATCGATGCGACGGTACCCGCTCGCCTGATCTACACAATCTACAGCCCTCTGTGCCATCAATTCGGATTCCGCTCGTTCTTCCTCTTCGGCGAGCAGCCATATTATCCCTTGAAGGAAGTGGGGCTCGCAAACGTCAAGACGTTTGACCAGATCACCGGCTACACAAATCTGGCCGATCCGTTCAGTATTTCGCGTCTGTATGCCCGTCAATTCATCGGCGACCCCACAGTTGGCTACAAAGTCGCCATTTGTGAACGCGATAATGCCATCTACGGGGCCATCGTGCTCTTTGGCCTTGTCTATTCGTTAACCAAGCGGCGGCTGCCCGCGCTGCATTGGACGTTATGGTTCCTCATCGGCATCGTGCCCATCGGCCTGGATGGTTTCGCACAGCTTCTCAGCCAATTCAATTGGCCCTGGCTGCTACATTTTCTGCCGTACTACGAAAGCACACCGTTCATGCGGGTATTTACCGGCTTCCTGTTTGGCTTCGCAACTGCCTGGTTCGCATATCCCAGCATCGAAGAATCGATGCGTGAAACTAGAGAGTTCTTTTTGAAGAAATTCGCCGTCGTGCAGGCGGGGGCTTGACATTTACCGGCAATTCCACATCAAACATGCCCTTTTCGAATAGCAACGGCCTGCGCTACTACACCTTCGACGTATTTCCGAGCCGCGTAACGCAGGCAGTCTTCACGCGGCAGGGAGGCGTCAGCCCGGCGCCCTGGACTTCGCTCAACGTCGGCGGGACGGTTGGAGACGACGCAAATCGCGTACGGGAGAATCGCGCACGTTCGTTTGAAGCTGTCGGGCGCAGCCTGAGTTCGCTGTTCGACGTTTGGCAAGTTCATTCCGCGGATGCGGTATTCGCCGAGGCGCCGCGTCCGCCGGATGTTGATCACTACAAGGCCGATATCATTTTCACCGACAAACCGGAGGTCACGTTATACATGCGGTTTGCCGATTGCGTACCGATACTTCTGCACGACCCCAAGAGAAATGTGGTCGGATTAGCTCACGCAGGCTGGCTGGGAACCGTGCGCGGCGCGACTGCAGCAGCGGTCAAGGCCATGACGGGGCATTACGGTTCGAAGCCGGGTGACATCCTGGCCGGCATCGGCCCATCCATCGGCCCGGATCATTACGAGGTGGGTGGTGACGTTATCGGCCAGGTGCAGCAGGGCTTTGGAGTGGATGCCAGGACCCTGATCGAAGAGCGTGACGGCAAGACTTACCTGGATCTATGGGCGGCAAACCGCCTTCAATTGGAAAAGGCCGGTGTGAAGCAGGTGCAGTGTGCGGGTCTGTGCACCGCCTGTGATCTGGAAGATTGGTATTCGCATCGAGCCGAGAAGGGGAAGACCGGCCGATTTGGCGCATTGATTGCGCTGTCCGCTTAGGGATCACCTCGCACCCCATTAGGGTTGCGCGAAGGCCGTGGTCGAGTGGGGTAGAATTGATTTGATGTCCGATCTTACTTCGTCCATTCGCGAACGCTATCTACGAACGTTGGATATGATCGCCACGGCAGCGCGCAAGGCAGGACGCACGCCCGAGTCTGTGCAACTGGTGGTTGTGACCAAGCTACAACCAGTGGACGTAATAGAGGCGGCTATTGAGGCCGGCGCCCGCGTCCTTGGCGAAAACTATGCCGAGGAAGCCGCCGAGAAGATCTCGTCGCTTGCTGCGCTCGGCCTGCATTCTGCGGTAGAATGGCACATGATCGGCCACGTTCAGAGCCGCAAAGCAGCCTTGGTCGCTCAACATTTCGCCCTCATTCATTCCCTGGATAGTCTGAAACTTGCCCAGCGGCTCGATCGGTCAGCTGCTGAAATTGGGCGTCCGTTAGCAGCCCTGCTGGAATTCAACGTCAGCGGTGAAAAGAGCAAACACGGTTGGGCGGCTTCGGACGAGCGGGCTTGGCTGAATTTGTTAGCCGACATGGAAGCCGTTGCTGCACTGGCGCATCTCAAGGTCCGCGGCCTGATGACGATGCCGCCACTCTCCACCAATCCCGAGGCGGGACGAGCCCACTTTCGGCGTCTGCGCCGCCTGCGCGATTTTCTGGCCAGCCGGGTTCAGCAGGCCGAATGGGATCAGCTCTCCATGGGCACCAGTGCGGATTTTTCGGTTGCAGTGGAGGAAGGCGCCACGCTGGTCCGGGTTGGGCAAGCGATTCTGGGACCGAGACCGACGATGGAGGTTTAATGAGCGGATTGATTGTGGGGCAGTTGATCGGTCTCCTTGCCAACATACTCATCATTCTTATTTTTGTGTGGGTAATCCTTACCTGGATCATGCCTCCGTATCATCCATTGCGTGAGGCGCTGGATCGGATTGTCGAACCGATGCTGGCACCGATCCGCCGGGTGCTGCCAAATACCGGCGGGATAGATTTCAGCCCAATGATCCTGATGATTCTGATCGAATTGTTGTCACGGGTTTTGGTCGGCATCCTGAGTTCTCTATAAAGAGGTAGACGTGCCCAGGCGGAATTTTCACTTACACGATGGGAAGGTCGGCGCGGCGCTGGCGGTGCGGGTGACCCCGCGCGCCAGTCGTAACGAGATCGTGGAGGTAATGAGCGACGGCACGATCAAGATCCACATTGCCGCACCGCCCGTGGATGGGGAAGCCAACGAGAAACTGGTGGCTTTTTTGGCCGAGGTATTGAATATCCCGAAATCCCGAATCGAAATTGTGGCCGGCGTATCGGGACGGGATAAGTTGATTTCTGTGCTCGACATGGATGCCGAGACGGTCCATAAGCGCATTGTGGCGCACATCGATTGAAACCAGTGCGGTTTCGGGTTTGTCTGCGGCTCGCTCGGATGGTCGAGTGGGCCGCTTTCTTTCTCTTGCGATGAAGGCCTTCTCATGGGATAATCGCTGAAATTTTCGGGGCAGAGGAGGAGGGCAGTATGTCGAATATCGTGGATCAGGTTTCATTGGGGGCCATCGTTCAGGTTCGCGACCGGCTGCTCGAACAGCAGGCGCACGGCCGAAAAGTCCTGCGTCTGGAATCGGGCGACCCATCATTTGATATCCCTGCGCACGCGCGGGAGGCCATGGAAAAGGCCCTGCGGGACGGCCTGACCCACTACACAGCCTCCACGGGAATACCACCGTTACGCGAAGCCATCTTCAAGAAAGTAACCAGTGAAAACGGTTTGAAGGTGCCAAGTTCAGACCATGTGATCGTGACGAATGGCGGCATGCACGGGCTGTACATTATCTTCCGGGCATTGCTTGAGCCGGGCGATGAAGTCATTTTGCCTGACCCGATGTGGACGGAGATCGCCGAGAATGTCCGCCTGGGCGGGGGACGGCCGGTGCCCGTGCGCCTGCGGCCCGAGAACGACTATCAATATGAACCGGCTGCCATCGAGGCGGCCATCACACCCAGGACGCGCGCCATCTTCGTCAACTCACCACATAACCCGGTGGGCATGGTGGCCGGGCGCGAAACGCTTGAAGCCATCGCGGCCATCGCCGACAAGCACAACCTGTATCTGGTGAGCGATGAAGCCTACGAGCACGTGATCTTCGATGGACGGAAGCACATCAGCCTTGGCTCGCTGCCGGGCGCACAAGGGCGGACAATCAGCGTGTTTTCGCTTTCGAAGACATATGCCATGAGCGGACTGCGCCTGGGTTATGTGATCGTAAGCCAGCCACTTTTCCTGGACCGAATGAAGAAGCTGGTGCGCTGCACGATCAATGGCGTGAACTCCGTGGCGCAGCACGGCGCAGCTGCCGCTCTCAACGGTCCGCAGGATTTCACGCAAGCCATGGCCCGAGAATACCAGAAGCGCCGCGACACACTGTATGGAGCGCTCGAAGAAGCGCCTTACGTGAAGGCGTTCAAGCCGGGCGGCGCGTTCTACCTGTGGGCGCGAATTCAGCCGGAGTGGCCCGGTTACGCGGGCGGCAAAGACGACTGGTCGATGACCAACTATCTGATCGACAAAGCCGGCATCGGCTCGGCGCCGGGTTCGGCCTTCGGCGCCGCGGGCGCGGGACACATCCGATTTGCGTTCTCATGCTCGACCGCGCAGGTGGAGGAGGCGGCACGTTTGCTACCGGAAACCCTGAAGGCGGCATGATTCGGGCCTGAAGAAAAATCGAAGATTGTAGATGGTCAGGGAGAAACGCCCTGACCTTTCCATTTAGGTCAGGAGCTCGGCCCATAGAGCCGGCGATAGATGACATAGTTCTGGTAGATGCCGCGAATGTAATCACGCGTCTCCTGGGTGCGCACGGACTCCAGGAACAGGTCGGGGTCGTCGCCGGCGAGTTTCTTCGCGTCGGCCGCGTTGCCCGGGCCGCCGTTATACGCTGCGAGTGCGGCATAAATGTCATTGTTGAGCGTGCTGCGATTCGCGGCCAGGTAATAGGCTCCGTAGGTAATGCTCACGATGGGACGATAGAGCTGATCGGCATCGTAGTTGATGGGCCAGCCAACCGCACGGGCGATGCCGCCGCCTGTGGCGGGAACAATCTGCATCAGCCCGCGCGCGCCCGCAGTGGAACTCACGAAGCCCTCGAACAGGCTCTCCTGACGGACCACGCTGAACAGGAGCAACGGGTCGAAGCCATATTGCCTGGCGGCGGACACGATCAGGTCGCTGTAATACAGGCCGAAGCGCAGACGGCTGAAGTAGGGCGGCGCCAACATGGATTCCGCATCGGTGCCGAGGCCTGCCAGCGTCAATACCTGTCGCGCTGCAAAAATAGCCGAACGATACAGCCCCAGGTCGAGCAGGTAGTTGGCCAGGCGGTAGGTGGAAACCCCATCGGTGCTGATCGAATTTCGCAGGTCCTCAAATTCCAGGCGGGCATCCTCATACAAGCCGAGATTCCACAATTCGGTACCCTGGATCACGCGAGGATCCGAGGCCAGCGAGCCGAGGCCGGAGAGGTCGGTATCGGCCGGCAGCTTGAAGGTGAGCCGCACCCATGAGTCGGCGGCCTTGCGGTCGGCCGCGAGGTCAAGATTGAGGCTGGTTTTGAGAGGCGGGGCGAACGGCGCGCGGCCCATCAGCAAGTCACCGGCGCGCTCGCCGTAATACCCGTCGGGATCGGCGGTCTGGGCCTGCTGCCAGGCGTTCTGCGTATCGGTGGCGCTGCCGAGTTTCTGCTGCGTCTTGCCGATCCACAAATAGGCGCGGGCCTGGTCGGTAGCTTCGATTGACTCCACGAGGCTGCTCTCAAAGAGCGGGAGGGCGGCGTTGTAATCGGTCTGGCGATATTGCATGAGGCCGGCAAAGAACGTGGCAGTCGGGGCCTGACTGTAGGCGGGGTATAGATTAGCGACGCTTTCCCAAACCTGGGCTGCCTGGTCGAAGCGGCCATCGCGTTCGAGGATGCGCGCGGCGCTCATCAGTTCGTCCGGCGCCTGGGCGGCCTTCGGATCCGCGGCGACGAAGTCCTGCAGCGTCTGGGCCGCCTGCGGATACATGTTCAGATCCACCCACTGAATCGTGGCCTTCTCGTCCCAGGCATCCGTCCATTTGGGATTGGAGGCGTAGCCCTTGATGAAGGCTGTCAGTTCATCCACAGCCGGTTGATATTGCTGCAAAGCTTCGAGGGTGAGAGCGCGATAGTAATGGGCGGTGCCATCGTTGTTTGGGTTGGCGGCGATATAGCGATCGAACGCCGCCAAGGCGACGTCATACTGCGCGGCGAAGTAATCCGTGAGACCGCGGTCGAGATCGTCGACCTTGACATTGGCACCGACGAGCACCACGAGTCCCAAATAGGAATAATAGGAAAGCGGATAATTCTGCACCGCGTGCAAGAAGCTGGCGTAGGCCTTGTCGGTTTGCTTGAGCGCCAGATAGGCCTCGCCGGTCTTATAGTCCATCTGCGCCCGCGTGTAATCGTTGGTGGTGTTGGTGGCGATCGCATCGTATAGAGTCAAGGCGGTTGCGTTGTCGCCGGTCCTGGCGGTCGCGTCGGCGATCTTGATCTGCAGCGCCTGCGCGTCATCGAGATGAGGGGCGGCCTGGGCAGCGGCATAGGCTGAGAGGGCGTCGGAATAGCTGCCGGCCTGGGCGAGGGCGTCGCCGCGCAACTGCTGGGTGTAGGAATCGAGCACACCGGGGCGCTTGCTGAGGTAAGACTGATAAGCGGTTGCAGCCTCGGCATAGCGCTGGAGACCGGAGTAACTTTCGCCCTCGAGGAAATAGGCGGCGGCTAAATAAGGAGAGTCGGGATAGCCACTGATGAGCTGGTCCAGGGTGGTTAGCACATCCGCATAGCGAAGGTCGGTGTATTGGGCGCGAGCCAGGCCCCAAAAGGCCGCGGAGCGAATGTTCGGGTCGGTGGTTTGAGCGGCCGCCGCGCGATATTGCGCCATGGCCGTATCCACGTCGCCGTCGAAGAGCGCGGCGTCGCCGCTGCTGACGCGCGCAATGGGGACGGGCGTCTGGGTGGGCGTTGGGACGGGTGAGGGAGTAAACGTGGGCGAAGGGCCGAAGGGGATTACAACGGTAGGCAACTGGGGGGCATGGAAGGGGGGCAAGGCACAGCCCGCAAGTGCGGCGATCATCCCCAGGCCGAAGAGAATCCGCAAGGTGCGTTTCATGGGATTTTTATACCGGCAATGCGGGGAGGTGTCAAGCGGGGGAGGGGGATTGCAGATTTTAGATTGAAGATTGGCTTCGCAGAGCAGGAAGATTGCCTTTGTGGGCCGAGCACCCCTGCAGGAAAGCCCGGCTGCACCTGCGGCCTTGGGCCTGCCCCTCGGGCAATCGCCTTCGGGACCTTCGGCGGCGGTGAGTACGGGGGAACAACCGGGCTGACGGTCGATTCTCATAATTCTCCGTGGCAAAACGACGAGGAACGATTCTCTGTTTGGGTGGAGCATGTGTGCAAAGTTACGGGTAGAAGCGTGGGTTTCAATAATCAAATATTCTGACGGCGGTAAATCTACGGGTAGAAAAGAAGCAGGTTTTAAGAATTCCCGAGGAGCAAACAGAGGATCAAGGAGGAACGAATCGCCGGCCGGGAGAATGCTTGATTCATGCTGGGCGGTGGGCGTTTGACGGCACATGGTTGCAGTGACTCCACGTGTCATTATACAGAACATATGTTCTGAATACAAGCCCTGGAGGATTCCATTGTTTCCACTGCTTCCATGGCTTATAGAGTTTGCAGGAAAAACGGGATTAGGTAGGCAGGATGGGCGCGATGGGAGGGCGGGGGACGGCGAGGCAAAGGGAAATGCCGTGGAGATGTTATTGTGCCGAAATTCCAAATTGCCTTTGAGCGCCCTGACTCCCACCGGCACATTGTGACACTGCCTTGGCTGCGCTGCGCCTCCCTTACTCGGACGGGCTGCGCCCTCGCGCACTGCCTTTTCAATGAGCTTCTCCATCACCATAAAACACTGTTTCACCCCCAACATACCGTATAATCAAAGTCAGTTGTGGTGCGGTCATGAAAGAAGAGAAACCCCTACGGGCAGACGCCCCCGATACAATCTGCAACAGTGACAGGAAGGACCCAGGAGCTATGCCAAACCAGCTAGCAGCCAAACCCGCGGATTGCGTCACATTCGACGACCTCAGTGTATTGATCGACAGTTGGAATGATAGTTACAACGGCAAACCTGAAGAGGCCTGGAACAGCATTCAAGGCTCATTGGGCTATGTGGCCAATTTCATTGACGAGATTACGAAGCAACTGAGGCAACATGGCTTAATGACAGAGAATGATCTACCCCGGCTGCTCAAGAGGGCCAGCGACCAGACTTGCACCTGGGCCACGCTCTGCTTTGCCATCGGCCTTGAGGGCGCTCTGGGCAACATTTCAGATGACGATGTGCCTTGCTACATCTTTGCCTGCGAGAAGCCCATTACCGATTACCTGTTTGGCTATCTCGGAATGCTATCGTTTCACAAGAAAGTGAACGAAGATTACGTAAAGAGGGTAGCAAAGCCCCTGGGTGAATACCTTGAACAGAATTCAATTTGGCTAGCCAATCAGGGCTTTCTCTATCAACGCAGCATTCGGCCAAAGTACCATGGCAGGGCTTGTCCCTTCGCTGCCAATCTTCAGCGCATAGACATTGAGCCGTTACGTGTATCTGCCGCCGCCGCACGAAATAAGGCAAATCGAGCCTAGCGGAATTGCTGGTCTTTACGAATGATTTACATTTATTACGGCTATCGCCCAAGTGAAAAGACAGTTGGCAAGGGCAACTTCATTTGCCCATTATGTAGCCGGAAGAGGCAGTACCATCGAATCAAGGTCCACAAGAAGGGCTACATTGGAATTATCACATTTCCCTTGGCCGAGCTAGGGGAATTCGTGCAGTGTCAAAGCTGCCTCAAGGGCTTCCCAGTTAAGGTACTCGACGCCGCTCTCCAGTTGCAGTTCAAGATTGATGAGCGCCCTCTCCCAACCCCCGACATACAAGAAATCTGGGAAGACGCGTACACAACCACGGAATGCGAGGCGCTTCTTATCGAGAAAGGACACACCGTAGAATTCGTTACGCCGTACCTACTGACGATGGCGAGCAACATGCAGGAGGTCGGAGCCAGGCTTCGGATGGAAGATTATGAGGAGGCAAGGAGAATGCTTTTCAATGTCCTCAAATTAAGTGCTGACTGGCAGGAAACCAATGCAAGGAACAAGTGGAATCCCGAGGAAAACGCACCCAAGCACCACCACCGAATCCTCGCAATTATGGACTGCGCTCATATTCTATTGAGCCGCCTGCCGTAGGAGTATGTCTTGTCCAGGCCGAGTCGCCGTTCCACACGGAGCCGCAACGCGGTCGCAGATATGTTTCACATGGGGAAACACACTGTAGCTCATTATCCACTCTAGAGACCAGTAAACCAGCCCATTGGAGCTGAGTATGCGCGAGCCTTTTGCTTTGACCCCCGACGAAATACACGAGTTTGGCATCAATGTAGTTCTAAACGACATTCAAAAAAACGGATACTCAATCACTAGTGTTACAAGCGATAGAAATTCAAATCCTCAAATAGTGGCCCGCAAGAATGGACAATTGGTCCATATCATAGTAAGAACCGCTGTATATCCGAGAAAAGGCGTTATTGAGAGTTTCGAACTCGGCCTCCAAATTCTTGAATACGCACATTCGAAAGATGCAGTCTGTTTCTTTGCAAGCGTAGGTATCGCAAATGCATTCGGTTCCACAGACCTTGAAATGTCAATTGCTAATCGTGGTGCAAGTTATCTTGTGTCTTACAGCGGCATTGAACCGTTGACCCCCGTCAAAGTTCGCATGACCACCTCATCTAATTCAACCTTGGCTACCTACGATCGAGGCGGACAAATCGCGGGATCTGTTAGAAAAGAGGCAGATGGCAGATATACAATCATCGCAAACAACGCATGAGATGCAAGCGCAATGTTAATGTCCTTGTGTCTAGTTTTCGCTGATGAGAGAGACTTAAGTGAAGGGCAAAAGGAACAGTTCTCGCATTGGGCCCACCTCCAGACTGGCTCTTGGACGCAAACTCATCAACATGCTTTTGCAAACGCACTTCTTCACTACTTTATGGAGGTAAAGATCATGGGCGGAAGTCTTCCTCCTAACGTCCTACATGCTTTGCAGGGCTTTCCGCCCCAAGCGCTGGAAACTCTAAGGTATCCCCTAACCGAAAAAATCAGAGCTATCTTTTCAAGTATGTTTTCTGGTTAACCCTAAGTGTTGGATGAGCAATTAAGTCGCCATTCCTCTTCCAATTGCAATCCGGTTGCAAACCGGTTGCAGTTAGGAAAACACGCCGTAGACACTATTCACTGCAGAGACTTACTTACCCGTAAAATGAACCGTCATAGACTGTTATTAAGCATGTAGACGCTATCTACGGCCTTCGACACGACTCTGGATCAGTTAATAGCGGTTCAAATCCGTTGGCCCCAGCCTCAATAAGATGCAGAAACGCCGCTTTTTGGCGGTATTTTTGTTTAGGTCGATGCAAGGGGGAAAGAACTTTTACCACGACGGGCACGAGGGAACACAAAGGGGTTTCTGAGGGCCCCTTCGCTCAAGAACATGAGCGCTCGCGCCGGTTTCCCTCCGTTCATTCCATTCGTCAAATCGCTGCACACTGCGGCGGCACTCCGTCCTCCTCACGTCCGGGCGGCGTACGCAGGCTGAACGGCGCTCACGGCGGCTAATGGGGGGAGAACCGTGACTTGCCTGCGCTCGACATGCGGCGGCTCAAAACGCATCGTGGGGGGGCGGGGAAAATGGGCCGCGCCGAGACCAAGAAAAACTGTTGTCACTTGCTCCAGTCGTCATTACGGACAACCATAGAACATGTGTTCTCCATGTGTGACTCGCATTGTATGGCGATGCGCCGTATTGTCAAGGCGCGATGAAACTATATAGACAGGATAGACAAATTGATATGCCGGAGAAAATTCTCTAATCTTCTATACCGACGGTGCTATAATATTCATATAATGTGGGGCTTGCGTATGACCAAGCACGGCGCTTTCGTCATTGAGTGACAGGGCGATTGCTCTGACACTAGGAGGAAAAAGTATGGCAAAGTCTTTATCTCCCAAAGTTACAGAAGCAACACCGGCAAAGTCAAAGGCCGAGTTTCCAAAGAACACGCTTGAGGAGGCGTTGCGCATTCCAAGTGCCATAGAGACGGCTAATGCGGGGCAACCTTATCCACCCACTGATATTGCAATTGCGATGTCACTGAGTCCAGGAAGTTCCACCTTCCGGACAATTTTAGCAAGCTCATTCCGATATGGGCTTACCGGCGGCAGTTATGCATCTGACAGAATTACACTTGAGGCTCTGGGAAGAAGTATTGTTGCGCCCAAAACCCCCGATGAAGCCGCGATGGCTTTGGCCCAAGCTGCGCTTAATCCGCCTACGTTCCGGCAGATGTATGATTACCTTAAGGGGAAGAAGATCCCAGAACCTAATTACCTCGAAAACACTGTCGTTCGAGAGTTTGGAGTCGCAAAGGAGAATGCTGGCCTTTGCGTGAGCATATTTATCACAAACATGGAATACGTTGGCCTTGTCAAAGTCGCTACTACTGGGAAGTGGTTAAGCTCTGACACGGTTCCTACCCCAAACGTTGCCCCACCTGAGGAGAATGAAGAGTCTCAGGGTACGCCGATTATCCCTGCAGCCCTCGGTGCTCCCACCACTGCATCGACTACCTCAACTTCACCAAGTGGCAAGAATGCAATATTCGTCGGGCATGGTAAGAATAAGACTCCACTTGCACAACTCAAGGCTATTCTGGATCAATATGGCATACCTTACAAAGTTGCTACCGAAGAGGCTAATGTGTTTCGACCTATTTCTGAGAAGGTCGCGGACACAATGCATTCATGCGGTGCTGCCATCTTGATTTTCACAGCCGACGAGGAGTTCCGCGATGTTAACACTAATGTACTCTGGCGACCGAGTGAGAATGTTATCTTTGAACTTGGCGCAGCTTCTGCACTCTATGGTCAGCGTGTGATCATTTTCAAGGAGGAATCTGTCCACTTCCCAAGCAACTTCCGGGACATTGGGTACATTGAATTCCCAAAAGATAGCCTCTCGGCTAAGACGAACGAGCTATTCAAGGAGCTGATCTCCTTTGGGTTGATCAAGGTAACTGTTGGAGTGTAGGCTAAAGGTGTCGAAATAACTGCCGTTCCTCGATAGTCGCGCGTGTTGCGATTTTCCCGAAAGGCTATGCTAATATACAGGATTGGGTTAGGAATAATTATTCTTGCTAAGGGAGAATAGGAAAATGAAAAATAAGCTTCTATATTCAATTGTAATTCTGATTGTGCTCAGACTTGCCGCTTGCGCAGCACCAGCCACATCAGTTGCAATTCCAACCGCATCCTACGTCTCACCAACTGTTGCGCCGACGGCTACAGCAACCCAGGTGCCAATGCCAACTCCCAGGCCCGAGCCGGCCCTCTATGTATTGTCGAAAAGCGGGTCTGTAACCCGCATTTCCTTGGCAGGCGATAAGCAAACGATTATTCAAGGGGTTAGCGGTTATGGACTTCGCGTCACCGAGGACAACATATACGCTGCCAACCCAACTCACACGCAGATACTAGTCTATGATCTGCACGGGACTCTGCTCCAAACAATCCAACTCTTTACCAAGGCTGACTTTCTTGAGTTTACTACGTTGCCAAACGGTGGCTTCGCTCTCTTGAGCAATTATTCAGACAAGGTATATTTAACTGATTCCTCGGGAGCATTAGTCGCTACCGTTGACATGCTGAAACAGAAAGATGACCATGCGCAGAACGTTTCGGCAGTTGTCACGAATGGTTCCCTAATCGTGTCAGAGGATGGAAAGAACCATGTGTTGGCAATTGATCTCCAGACTTATAAAGCCTCTGTTTTCGCTAACCTTCCAACTTTGCGACCTTGGCTCGGAGCTATAACCTATGGCGACGGCAAGTACTACCTCGCCACATCCGACACAATCTACAACATTTCGAGTGATAGCCCTCCAATTAAGCTTGCAAAGATTCCGTCAAATAACATCGCTGGAATGGCATTTCTAGATCACTCAATATACGTGAGCGTTAATTTTACCGGTGAGGTATACAAGGTCAATCCTTCGGATGGCTCCTTTGCGCTCTTAGTGTCTGGACTAGATTATCCTCAAAATCTGGAAGTCAATCCTTAGCATATAGTATTCAGAATTCAGGGGTTCGCACATCGAATCGTGCGCACTTATCCATCGCGTGCCAACGCGATGAGCCTTAGTGGCAGGGGAGACAACCGCCCTCCCTATGCAGTTGTCGCATGTTGCAATTTGTTGCAATTTGTCGAACACACGGAGCTACAGTAGAGACGATATAGACGCTATAGACACCACCTACGGGAAGAAACGACAGGCTGTAGATGATTTTCTATCGTGTAGACGGTATAGGAGGCCTTCCGGCGTGCCTCTGGATCAGTTAATAGCACTTTAGATCCGTTTTCCCCCAGCCCTGAAAACACCGCCTCTCGGCAGGATTTCGCCTTTGCTGATCTGCTGCGAGCTTTTCCTCAAGTCCCTTGAAGAGATGTCGAGGTCTTTATGCACTTCCCTCGATCGCCACTTGAATTCGCCCGCCCCAGGCGCGACAATCAAAGCGGTAGTCTCCCCGGCCTAGGCACGCCCCTACAACCTTAGCGTACGCTGGTTTCGCCGTCCCTTTACCGGGGGAGGGTCCCTTCGCGTCCGTGGCATCATCGCTGCCCGCCGCGTACTCACTGGAGGGAAAAGTGAAAACGCTCCTGCGAATATCGATATCCATCATCGTTACCTTGATGATCCTGCCAGCTTGTGGCCCCGCGCAGCCCGCGCCGGTGGTGCTCCCCACTGCAGCTCCACCTCCGACGGCAGCACCGACTATCGCCATGTCGCCAACACCATACCCCGGCGGCAAGATGATCTGGCGAGATACAATTGTCAGCAAGGCCCTCGCCGGCAATCTACTGGGGGATGAGGCCACCCGCGCCGCGACGGTGTATCTCCCTGCCAGCTACAACACAAGCCAGAAGCGGTATCCGGTGCTGTACTTGTTACAAAGCTTTCGCGTACCGACCGTTGACCCCCTGGAAGTCTCAAAGGCTCTCGATAGACTGATCGGGACCGGACAGTCTATGGAGGTGATTCTGGTCTTCATCGATGGCTTCAACAAACTTGGGGGGAGCTGGTACCTAAATTCGCCAACGATCGGCGATTGGGATACGTTCATATCGCAAGAGTTGGTGAACCACGTCGATAGCACATACCGGACGATTGCAGATCGCGAGGCGCGCGCAATCACCGGCTGTTCGATGGGCGGCTATGGTGCGTTGTACCTGGCTTTCACACACCCCGACGTGTTCAGCGTCGCAGCGGCAAACTCTCTTCCGTTTTACATGTGGGGCGATGAGATGTGGGAGAAGGCTCGGAGCCAATTCACGACAGTACCCGGCGACGTGGGTGCGGGCGCTATCTCGATCCCTGTTCCTCTTGCCTACTATGTCTCTGTCGCATCCGGAGCGGCGCCTAACCCTGCGAAGCCGCCATTCTATCTTGACATGCCCTTCGCGATTGTCGGCGGGCAAGCCCAGATCGTGCCCGAGGTCAAGGCCAAGATCGACGCCATTGGCCCGGGCGCGTACCTTCAGCACTACCTCGCACAACCGGTTCGCCTGCTCGGTTTGATGATCTACCAGGGTGCGTACGACGATCCACAGCCCGCGCAAGCATTTGACCAACTCCTCAACCAATCGGGCGTGAAACATTCCTACCTGGAGGTCCAGGGCGATCATTGCGGCCTGGATTGGAGCCCGGTCCTAAAGTTTGTGGCCGATGAGTTGGTCCACTGACGAGGCTGCCCTTGAATTGCCATTTGATGAAGTTGCCTGGTTGCCCATTGTTCCAGAAGCAGGTATCAGAACAAACTTCATCAGAGTCGCCTTTCCACCTGCGGTTGCAGATAAGTTGCAGATGGGGGAGCGCCCCTATCAGGCTTCGCCTGTTTCGCGATCCCGCATGTTCGCGAAGAACTAAGGATGACGAAAATGGGGAAAGATGCGTCGAAGAGAGTGTTTCTTAAATGGTCTTTGCCCGTAACGACCCCACCCCGGCCCTCCCCTAAAGGGGAGGGAGAGTACCGAAATTCGAGATATGGGTGGGAGAACACCACCCATATCTCGAATTTCGGCAGCGTTGTACAACGTGTAAGCATGCAGAAACGGACTTAAGACTAAGGCGAGAATGCCATCGGGGGAACGCCTCACCGTCAGTTCGTCAGGCTCTCTTCGCTACACTCAGGAGGCTGCGCAAAAACCCTGGACGAGCAGGAACCGGCTTGCTACTTCAGCCGGACATAGCACATCCAGCAGTAGTACATGGCTTCATCCCTGAATCTTCGTTGGTACTCATCCTCAACGGTGCTTAACAGGGCATCCGGAGTGGGGTAATTCAAGTCATCCCAGAGATCGCCCCACATCGTCCGCTCCGACCTGAATATGGGGGGAAGCTCGTGATAGATGTCCAGGTTTTGCCGGAGGTATTGTGCATCAAGCTCGTTGGGGAAAATCCCTACATACTTGTCGGCCAGAATCCCGAAGCGTTTTGCAACCTGCCACTTCAGCTTCGCCCGAAAGGACCAGTGCGGCAGAGGGAGGAACCTGAAGCCTGAATGCATAAACGCCTGCTTGAGGGAGTAACAATCGCCCTGTGAAGGCGGCCAGTTGTCTTCAAAAATGAGCTGCTTGAAGCCAAACCATTTGGCCGTCTTAACTCGCTCGTAAGCATCCTGATGGTCATCGAAAAAGAGAAGAGTTTCGCCCTTCGGCAGGTGACTCCAATCGATCAAAGAGAAATCCCGGTCGAAGTACTCTGCCCGATCCGACCTGTAGCGGATACGGGCCAGGTTCGGTTCAATGCAATATAGCTGTGCATCAGGGCATGCCTTCTCAAAGAACCAAGTGCCCTGACCGAGAAAGACGCCGCTCTCGATAATGGCCCTGGGCTTCAGGGCCTGCAGGGCGAACCATGCCAGGAACATGTGTGGGGAGAGCATCCCGCCGGCGTTATTCTTGATCGGCCTGTGCTCGTACAACAACGCGAACTCGGGCAATTTCCGAACCATGTCTTCCCTTGACCATGGGACCTCGCCGATTGTCACAACGCCAGTCATATGCTCACCCTTTGGAAGACAGCGCTACAGTGCTTCAGGACGAGACAGAGCGAAAGGCCATACACATATTATATTGCGGATGTTCCAGGTTGCGATTAGCGAGGGTGCCGTCGTTGCAACCAGTCATTCCATCATGTCGGGGGCATTCCTTGCGTATAAACGGCTTCTGGGGGACAATGTCTGGCAATGAAGATCCTTGCCGTAAGCGACCAGGAGGTTGATCGAATCTACGACCTCGTGCCCGCAGGGCCACTTCAAGCGGCGTCGAGATGATCATCGGCTGCGGCGATCTGCGCTATGACTACCTTGAATACCTGGTCACCATCCTGAACGTGGACCTGTTCTATGTCCCGGGCAATCATGACCTTGATTACAATCCCGGGTCGACTACGGCACAGGCGGCGGGCTGCACGAACCTGGACCTGGGAACCGCCCGCGCCAAGGGGCTTCTGCTCGCCGGCTTCGGCGGCAGCATCCGGTATCGGCCGGAAGGCACAAACCAGTACACACAGACGGAGGCGTTCCTGCGGGCCGCGATGCTCCTTCCCAAATTGTGGAGGAACCGGCTGCGCTACGGGAGGGCGCTGGATGTCCTTGTTACACATTCGCCACCGTACGGCGTCCACGACGATGATTCACGCGCCCATCGCGGCCTGAAAGCCATCAACTGGCTGCTGGATTGGGCACGACCGCGCTATCACCTCCACGGACATATTCATTTCGTCCAGTCGAACCTTTTCCACGATGCCACTCTGGCAGGGGACCACGTCAATCGTGAATGTGTATCCTTATCGTCTGATCGAGATCCAAGATGCTTGACAGGCTGACGCGGCGTGCCGAATCCGATTTCAGCCATGGCGCGATTGAAGGCTTTCCTGAACCGCATCCGCTCGATCGTCTCAGGACGACCGAGGGAACTGCTCTCCTACGAAGAGGTCAAGACAGAGCCTGCATATCGGCGGCCCGATCTACCGGGGAGTCGAGACGGTACGCGTGGAGGACATTGTCGGCAGTCTGAACCGCTATCATGACTTTGACCGCGCCTTTTTACCCGTAAAAGGCGGCATCGCTTCCAGGTGGGAAAACGTCGACCTGGCCTTTTACAGGAATATCGGCCTGCCGCCGGTGATGCTCTACAAGGTTGGGCAGATATACTTTGTTGTGGACGGGCATCATCGGGTTTCCGTGGCCCGTGAGCAGGGCCAGGAATACATCGAAGCCGAGGTACGCGAGTGCGCCACCAAGGTCAACATTACACCCGATCTGAAGCCTGAAGACCTCGTCATCCTGGGTGAGAAAGTGGAGTTCCTGGAGCGCACACGCCTGGATCAATTGCGGCCGCGGTCGAGAGTCCGGCTGACGATCGTCGGGGGCTTTGATCGCATGGCCGAGCATATCGCCGTCCACCGCTACTTCATGGGTCTCGACCTCCAGCGCGACGTTTCTGACGAGGAAGCGGTCACCCATTGGTACGATACCGTCTACCTGCCGATTGTCAAAGTGATCCGGCAGAGCAAGATACTCAAGGAATTCCCCGGCAAGACGGAAGGCGATATGTATCTCTGGGTGCTGGATCATCAACGATATCTATCTAAGGCAGAAGGTCAACCCCTGCAGCCTCCGGAAGACGCCGCGCGCAACTTTGTCGAGGAGACCTGGGACGAGTGATTCCGGTGGATGGGTAGATTGGGAAATGGGGGATTGGGAAAGAGGAGGGTGGAAGGCGGGGGGCGAAAAGCTCGAAGCGCAGGCGGAAGGCAGAACGCGGTAAGCAGTAAGCGGTAGTGGGGAAGGCCTACGTAAAGATTTCTTGACGTTTTCTTGACAGGCGCATACACATTCTTTACTCCCTCTTGACGGGGAAATGTATACACTAGGGCCGGTTTATGACCTGCGGAGGCATACCATGAACGATGTCATTTATGTCGGACTCACGCTGTTGTTCCTGGCCCTGACTTACGGGCTGATCGTGCTGTGTGAGACGGTTGATGGAGGACAAATCATGAACCCGTTATACGTGATCGGCGGCCTGATTTCGCTGGGCCTGTTCATCTATCTTGTACTCGCGCTTTTGAAACCGGAGTGGTTCGGATGAATCTCTATAGCTGGTTGCAAATCATCTTCTATTTTGTCGTTTTGCTGGCGCTGGCGAAGCCGCTTGGCTCGTTCATGGCCCGCGTCTACGAGGGAGAACGGACCTTCCTAGACCCTGTCGCTGCGTCCGGTCGAACGACTGATCTATCGCCTCTCGGGCGTCAACGCAGAGGAAGAACATGGGCTGGAAGACTTACGCCATCGCGGTGATGGTGTTCAATGTGCTGGGCCTGCTGGCGGTATATGCCATACAACGATTGCAGGCGTTCCTGCCGCTTGAACCCGCAGGCGTTGGGCGCAGTGAGCCCTGATTCGTCCTGGAATACGGCCGTCAGCTTTGCGACGAACACCAACTGGCAAGGCTATGGCGGCGAGGTGACCATGAGTTACCTCTCGCAGATGCTGGCGTTGACCGTGCAGAACTTCGTTTCGGCCGCGACGGGCATGGCAGTGCTGATCGCCATGATCCGCGGAATTGCCCGGCACAGCGCCAAGACCATCGGCAACTTCTGGGTGGATCTGACTCGCACCACGCTGTATATCCTGCTGCCGCTGGCCACTCGTCGTGGCGCTGCGTACTGGTCTCACAGGGCGTGGTGCAAACCTTCGGCCCATACAAGACGGTGTGCGCTGCTACAGCCCACCACGGATGCAAACGGCAAGGCAGTGACGCGAGCAGGTGCTGGCCGTTGGGCCGGCGGCTTCGCAAATTGCCATCAAGCAACTGGGCACGAACGGCGGCGGATTCTTCAACGTCAACTCGGCGCATCCGTTTGAAAATCCTACGCCATTCTCGAATTTCCTCGAGATGCTGTCCATTCTCGTCATCTCCGGCGCGCTGTGCTACACCTACGGCAAGATGGTGGGCGACACGCGGCAGGGCTGGGCCATCCTGATCACGATGACCATCATCCTGGTGGCGTTCCTGGCGCTGGCGGTCTGGGCCGAACAGGGAGGCAACCCGGCGTTTACGAAGATGGGTGTCGATCAAACCCAGACCAATATCAACCCGGGCGGGAACATGGAAGGCAAGGAGACGCGCTTCGGCATTGCCAACTCGGCGCTGTGGGCGACAGCGACGACCGCGGCCTCCAATGGCTCGGTCAACTCGATGCACGATTCGTTCATGCCGCTGGGCGGGTTGGTGCCGTTGTTCATGATCCAGCTGGGCGAAATCATTTTCGGCGGCGTCGGCTCAGGCCTATACGGGATGCTGGCCTTCGTCATCGTGGCCGTATTCATCGCGGGGCTGATGGTGGGACGCACGCCGGAATATCTGGGCAAGAAGATCGAAGCCTACGAGATGAAGATGGCCTCGCTGATGCTGCTGATCCCCATCCTGCTGGCGAAGGTGGGCACGGCGATTGCCGTGGTCGTGCCGGCGGGGCTCGCAGGCATTTGGAATACGGGCGGCCCGCACGGCTTCAGCGAGGTGCTGTACGCCTTCTCGTCGGCGGCAGGACAATAACGGCAGCGCCTTCGCCGGGCTGGGCGCGAACACCCCGTTCTACAATACTGCACTGGGCATCGTGCATGTTCTTTGCGCGGTACTGGCTGGTCGTCCCGGCGCTGGCGATTGCCGGATCGCTGGTCCAGAAGAAGAAAGGTCCCGGCAAGCGCAGGGACGCTGCCCACGCATACACCGCTATTCGTCGCCTGGCTGATCGGCGTCATCATGATCGTCGGCGCGCTGAGCTTTATCCCGGCGCTGTCGCTTGGGCCGATCGTCGAGCATTTGATGGTCTTTGCCCACTAGGACGGATTTAGACATGAATACTCAACTCAGGAAACAATCCTCACGTTCCGCAGCGAGATCTACCGGCGCGCCATCGTGGAATCCTTCATCAAGCTCAACCCGCGCTCGATGGTGCGCAATCCCGTCATGTTCGTGGTGGAGGTCGGCAGTGTCCTGACCACGGCGTTGTGGATCCAGGGCCTTGGCCGGAAAGGGCGAGGCGCCCACAGCCTTCATCGGTGGCGATTGCGCTCTGGCTGTGGTTCACGGTGCTGTTCGCGAATTTCTCCGAGGCCGTCGCTGAAGGGCGCGGCAAGGCGCAGGCCGAAGCGCTGCGCAAGGCGCGGCAGGATACGCCGGCCAAGCGACTGCATGGGCCGGCCCAGACGGTAGAGGCCGCGCTGGCAAAGACCGAAATCGTTTCGTCCACGCAGCTGAAGAAAGACGATCTCTATCTGGTTGAAGCCGGCGATCTGCTGCCGGCGGACGGTGAAATCGTGGTGGGCATCGCCTCGGTGGACGAGAGCGCCGTCACCGGCGAAAGCGCGCCGGTGGTGCGTGAGGCGGGCGGCGATCGCTCCGCGGTCACCGGCGGAACGCGCCTGCTCTCAGACTGGCTGATCGTACGCGTCAGCGCCGACCCGGGCGAGGGATTCCTCGACCGGATGATCAGCCTGGTGGAAGGCGCCAAGCGCCAGAAGACGCCCAACGAGATCGCCCTGAATATCCTGCTGGCCGGCTTCACCATCATCTTCCTGGTCGTGTGCACCACGCTGCTGTCGTATTCGCTCTACAGCGTGAACGCCGCCGGGCAAGGGCACACCCATCACCATCACGGTGTTGATCGCGCTGCTGGTCTGCCTGATCCCGACCACCATCGGCGGATTGCTCTCGGCCATCGGCATCGCGGGCATGGACCGCATGATCCAGCGCAACGTCATTGCCATGTCGGGGCGGGCGGTGGAAGCCGCCGGGGATGTGGATGTGCTGCTGCTCGACAAGACCGGCACCATCACGCTCGGCAATCGCCAGGCGGTGGAATTCATGCCGGTGAACGGTGTGACCCCGGAGGAGCTGGCCGAAGCGGCGCAACTCGCTTCCCTGGCAGACGAGACCCCCGAAGGCCGCTCCATCGTGGTGCTGGCGAAGGAGAAATACGGCTTGCGCGGCCGGACGATGGGCTCGAGCGACGAGGCGCCGGAGGGCATGCACTTCGTTCCGTTCAGCGCCACAGACGCGCATGTCGGGCGTGGATTTCGACGGCAGTTCCATCCGCAAGGGTGCACCAGATACCATCATGGCGCTGGTCCAAGACAACGGCGGCAAGGCTGCCGTCCGATCTGAAGCCGGCCGTGGATGCCATCGCCCGCGGCGGAGGTACGCCGCTGGTCGTGGCGCGCAACGGACAGGCGCTGGGCGTGATCCATCTGAAGGATATCGTCAAGGGCGGCATCAAGGAGCGCTTCGCGCAACTGCGCAAGATGGGCATCAAGACCGTGATGATCACGGGCGACAACCCGCTGACCGCGGCGGCCATCGCGGCCGAAGCGGGCGTGGACGACTTCCTGGCACAGGCCACACCTGAAGCCAAGCTCAAGCTGATCCGCGAAAATCAGGCCGGCGGGCGGCTGGTGGCGATGACCGGCGACGGCACAAACGACGCGCCGGCCCTGGCGCAGGCGGATGTGGCCGTGGCGATGAACACCGGCACGCAGCCGGCGCGCGAAGCCGCGAACATGGTGGACCTGGACAGCAACCCGACGAAACTGATCGAGATCGTGGAGATCGGCAAGCAACTGCTGATGACGCGCGGCGCACTGACCACCTTCAGCATCGCCAATGACGTAGCCAAGTACTTTGCCATCATCCCGGCTGCGTTTGCCAGCACATATCCGGTGCTGACCGCGTTGAATTTCATGCGGCTGGCCACGCCGGAAAGCGCGATCCTCTCGGCGGTGATCTTCAACGCGCTGATCATCATTGCACTCATCCCGCTGGCATTGCGCGGCGTGCCATATCGTGCCGGTGGGCGCGGCGCGACTGCTGCGAGACAACCTGTTGATCTACGGCGTGGGCGGCTTGATCGCGCCGTTCATCGGCATCAAGCTGATCGACATGCTGCTGGCGGCTTTGCATCTGGCGTGAACGAGGAAAACAATGAACCGTTTGCATTTTCACTTCAGCCCTGAGCTAATACGAGAATTCGGCCTACGCGGTCCTGATGGTGCTGGCGACCACCCTGGTCCTGATGTTGATTGGGCGGAACGAACTCGGTGACGCTGTTGCTGCGCTCATCTATCTGGTACCGATCATCTGGAGCGGTTACCGCTGGGGTCAGGGACCGGGCATGAGCGCGGCCGTGGCCGCTGCACTGGCCTTCGAATTCCTGTTCATTCCACCGTTCTATACTTTTGCCATCGGCAGCCTGGAAGGATGGCTGATACTGGCGATCTTCCTGGCCGTGGCGATGATCCTGGTCGGTCGTTTTCACGCCAGTTTGACCAAAGCCCGTGAGGCGACCTGCATGTATGAATTAAGCGATGCTCTTTCCGATATGCTCACGTGGGAAGCAGTCACATATGGAGCAGCCCGGTATATTCAACAGTTGTTTCAGGCGGCTCTGGTGAATGTGACCTACCAGTCCAGCAAGCAATCGCCACGGATGGTGGCCAGCGAGCCCCAATATGGCAAGGGCGAAGGAAAGCCCGACCGCGTGCTGCCGATCCTGAATGCCTGGGGAATGGTCGGGGAGATCCAAATATGGCGCGGCGACTATTCCAAATTGCCGTCGGAAGACAGCCCACTGATGCAGAATTTTGCGGCGCAGACTGCCGCGTGCGCTGCAACGCGCAAGCCTGGTCGAGTCCAAGCTGGCGTCCAGCGCGGCTCAGGTCACAAGCCAAAAGAACAGAGGTTAGCATGCTCAAGCAATTGAAACCAGCAATCGTGATGCTGGCTGATGTTTACTTTGATCACCGGTGTGATTTATCCGCTGGTCGTAACCGGGATCGCACAAGTCCTTTTTCCAAAACAGGCCAATGGCAGCATCATCTACGTGAACGGAAAGCCGGTCGGCTCGGAATTGATCGGCCAGCAGTTCGATAGCCCCAAATACTTCTGGGGGCGTCTTTCGGATACCGGCGACTTTCCGTACAATGCCTTCAATGCCGAGACGCTGACCGGGTCCTCCGGCTCGAACTATGGGCCACTAAATCCGGCGCTCTTCAAGGCAGCACAGGCCCGCATCGATGCTCTCAAGGCCGCCGACCCGACCAACACCGCGCCGATCCCGGTGGACCTGGTGACGGCCTCGGGCAGCGGACTGGATCCAAACATCAGCGTGGCGGCGGCCTATTACCAGGTGCATCGTGTGGCGCAAGCGCGAGGACTCACGGATCAGGCAGTCAGGGCACTGGTGGACAAATACACGACGGGCCGCCAGTTCGGTTTCCTGGGTGAGCCACGGGTGAATGTCCTGGAACTGAATTTGGCGCTGGATGGGCTGCTCTAGGGCCTCTCGTTGGATGCCGGTGGGAGAAGGAAGATAGATCTGAATGTGGTATCGTGGGCGGCGTACGCACTGCCCAATACACGTTTTTCGAGCACCGGCGTGTGCTCGGGTAAGGAACCTGAAGAATTACGAAATATGAACCGCAAAGACGGACTGACGATACATGGCCTTCTCAAAGTCCAGTTTCTTTCAACCCCACCTCTGGCCCCGCCTCCTTCGCTTCGCTCGGATCTTGGGGCGGGGAGTTTGCGAAAAAGTGATGATTTTGCGGGCTTTGCCCGCAAAATCATCACTTTTTCGCTTTTCTTCAAGACAATGGGGCTTCGGCCAGCGACTTTGAGAAACCCATGACTGACGATACCAGGTTGTTAACGGTTCGATGAAACTAACGTAAAATATGAAAATGGATGAGAAGCGTCGTCCCGATCCGGAAGTACTGCTGGCGCAAGCCCAGGCCGAGGAAAGCGGCCGGGGGAAGCTAAAGATCTTCCTGGGCTACGCCGCCGGGGTGGGAAAGACTTTTGCCATGCTCGAGGCCGCACATCAGCGTCAGCACGAAGGTGTGGATGTGGTCATCGGCTACATAGAAACGCATAAACGCGCCGAAACCGAGAGCATGATCGTCGGGCTGGAGACGATCCCACGCAAATCCATCGAATATCACAATATCAACCTGACCGAGATGGACGTGGATGCCATCCTGGCGCGCCATCCGGCGCTGGTGCTGGTGGATGAACTGGCTCACACCAATGCTCCCGGGTCGCGACATGCCAAGCGCTATCAGGATATCGAGGAGCTGCTGGATGCGGGAACGGACGTTTACACAACGCTCAACATCCAGCACCTGGAAAGCCTGAACGACGTTGTGGCGCAGGTGACCGGGGTGATCGTGCACGAGACGGTGCCGGACAGCGTCATCGATGAAGCTTCGGAAATTGAAGTCATCGACCTGCCGCCGGACGAACTGCTCATCCGCCTGAAAGAAGGCAAGGTCTATATCCCGGACCAGGCCGCCCGGGCCATCCAGGAGTTCTTTCGTAAGGGCAACCTGACGGCCCTGCGCGAAATGTCGCTGCGGCGAGCGGCCGAACGAGTAGACGGCCAGATGCGTTCATACATGCGGACGCGCGCCATACCCGGCGTCTGGCCGGCCACAGAGCGCCTGCTGGTGTGCATCAGTCCCAGCCCGTATGCGGAAAAAATCGTGCGCACCGCGCGCCGACTGGCCGATGAGTTGAACGCGGACTGGTTCGCGGTGTACGTGGACGTGGCGACCAAGCCGGAGGTCAACCCGGTCAATCGTGCGCGTATCGATCAGACCCTGCGACTGGCGGAGAGCCTGGGGGCGAAGGCCCGCACGATCGCCGGGCAACTCGATCCGTGAAGCGGTATTTGCCTATGCACAGAAGCACAACATCACCAAGATCGTGGTGGGCAAACCGATACGACCGCGCTGGCGAGAATGGCTCTCCGGCTCCGTGGTGGACCAACTGGTCTATGCCAGCGGGAGACATCGACATCTATGTCATCGGCGCACAGGCCGAAAGTGCGCCAGCGGTGGTACCGAGGGAGTGGCGGCCGCATCGTCCACTGTTGCGCTACCTGCTCAGCCTGGGCCTCGTGGGAATCGCGACAGCTGTTCAGCCTGTTCTTTCGGGGCAGGATCGAACCCACCAACCTGGTCATGATCTATCTGGCGATCGTGGTCATCTCGGCCGTTTTTCTTGGACGGGGCCCTTCGCTGCTGGCCGCGTTTACGAGCGTGCTGAGCTTTGATTTCTTCCTCGTTCTACCGTATTTCACTTTCGCAGTCAGCGATACGCAATATATACTGACATTTGTTGTGCTGCTGGCAATCAGCCTGGTGGTCAGCACGCTGACGGCACGCGTCCGTGAGCAGGCCGAGGCCGCCGTCCAGGGCGAGGCGCGCGCAACTGCACTCTACAACCTGGGGCGTGACCTGACCTCCGCCAGCGATCTACGGCAGGTGGTAGACATCATCATCTCGCATATCGTGGAAGTGTTTGGCCGTGACGTTGCCATCTTCCTGCCGGAAAGCCCGGGATATGGCGATGTGCAGACGTTTGCGCACAGCGCCGGGTTTCAGCCGGATGCCAATGAATTGGCAGTTGCCACCTGGGTATTTCAACACGACGAACCGGCGGGACGCGGCACAGATACCCTGCCCGCGGCTCCGCTGCGCTGTCATCCGCTCAAGACGGGCCGCGGGATTGTGGGGGTGTTGGGCATCCGGCCGCCAGAATCGGGAAGCACCCTGAGCCTGGAGCAACGACAGGCGCTCCTGGCCTTTGCGGACCAGGCCGCGCTGGCCATCGAACGGGCCGGACTGGCCGAGCAGGCGAGGCAGACGGAGATGCTGCAGGCAGCAGATAAGCTCCAGACGGCGCTGTTGAACTCCATTTCGCACGACCTGAGGACACCGTTGGTATCCATCACCGGGGCGCTGAGCGCGCTCGAGGAAGAGGATGGCCATCTCGACAAATCGGCGCACCGCAGCCTGGTGCAGACGGCACGCGAAGAAGCCGACCGACTCAACCGGCTGGTCGGCAACCTGCTGGATATGACCCGCCTGGAAGCCGGCGCAATGAAAGTCAAGCGCGAAGATTGCGACGTGGAAGACCTGGTCGGTACGGCGATCGGGCAAATCGAGGATCGATTGGAAGGCCGCAACGTGACGATCAATGTGCCGGAAGCGACTCCCATGATCTCTGCAGACTTTGTGCTGATCGTACACGTACTCAATAATCTGCTGGACAATGCGCTCAAATATTCCCCGAAGGATTCGCCACTCGAGGTACAGGCACGGCGTGAAGGGAATGAGGTTCTGATCTCCGTGCTGGACCGAGGCATAGGCATTCCTGCAGACGACCTGGAGCGGGTTTTCGACAAGTTCTACCGCGTACAACGCCCCGAACATGTTACCGGCACCGGTCTCGGACTGGCGATTTGCAAGGGAATCGTCGAAGCTCACGGCGGGCGCATCTGGGCCGAGCATCGGGCCGCGGGGGGGAGCTGCTTCATTATTGCGATGCCAGTGGCGGAGGAGAGATGAGCGAAAACCTGCCCTGCATCCTGGTCGTGGACGACGAGCGTCCCATCCGAAGTTTCCTGGGCGCCTCACTGAGCGGAAAATACAAGGTCGTACAGGCCGCGAACGGAGAGGATGCAATTCAGGCGGTCATCAACGAGCGGCCGGATCTGATCATTCTGGACCTGGGACTACCAGATATCGACGGCGTGGAAGTCACGCGGCGGTTGCGTGAATGGTCCAAGACGCCGATCATTATCGTGTCGGTCAGGGAACAGGAGGCGGACAAGATCGCCGCCCTTGACGCCGGCGCGGACGATTACCTGACGAAACCGTTCGGGGCGGGGGAATTGATGGCGCGCATCCGAGTGGCGCTGCGGCGAAACGCTGCGGCGGGGAGCGGCGAAGCCGAGTCGGTTTTTGCGAGCGATGACCTCCAAGTAGACATGGCACACCGGATCGTTTCCGTTGACGGACGAGAGACATTCCTGACCCCGAAGGAATATGATATTTTGTGCACGCTGATTCAGTATGCGGGCAAAGTGCTGACGCATCGCCAATTGCTGCGCGCCGTGTGGGGCAATGCCTATGAGAGTGAGACCCACATGCTGCGCGTGAACGTCAGCAACCTGCGGCGCAAGATCGAGAAAGACCCGGCAAAGCCGCGGCACGTGATCACCGAGCCTGGAGTGGGATACCGGCTGAAGGTGACGTAATCCGTAAGTCGATATTCGGCGGCGGCGCGGACTCTTTCAACTCGTGGCATGGCTGATCGATCAGGCCAAAAAGGCAGGATCATTTTCTAGACAGGATCGCTTCGGCATGATAAACTTTTGCCCGCTGATCACGGCGCGGCGCATAGGCGCCGCGCCTTTTCCTGCGGATGCTGCATCTGGTCGGTCTCTATTGTCCTTTCGAACTGGCGGGAATGCCCACCAGTTCGAAAGGACAGAATTTCCGAGAAATGATATGCGCAGGGAGACGACGCCTGCGCATATCATTTTTCGGAGGCGTCCGCAACTCTGAATCTGAGATTCGACGAAGGGAAATCCTGGGAAGAAGCATCATGGATATTCTTCTAACCGGCTCCGTGGCTTACGATTATCTGATGACGTTTCCGGGCTTGTTCAAGGAGCAGATCCTGCCCGAGCGGCTGGCATCCATCAGCCTTTCATTCCTGGTCGATTCGATGTCGAAGGAGCGCGGAGGCATCGCACCCAATATCGCTTACACGATGGCGTTGCTCGGCGAACGACCGCGCATCATGGCGACGGTAGGTGAGGACTTCGCAGATTACCGCGCCTGGCTCGACTCAAAAGGGGTCGATACATCACTGATGCAAGTCGTGCCGGGAGAATTCACCGCCTCCTTCTTTGCGACCACGGACCGGGCTTCGGCCCAGATCGCCTCGTTCTATCCGGGCGCGATGGGACACTCGGCGATCCAATCCCTGAAGGACCTGCCTTCCAATCCTGACCTGGTGGTGGTCTCGCCCAGCGCGCCGGATGCGATGATGAAATTCCCGGCTGAGTGCCGCGAGCTGGGCATTCGATATCTGTATGATCCGAGCCAGCAGGTGCTGCGACTGGAAGGTGCAGAACTGGCGCGCGATATGGAAGGCGCCCAATTCCTGTTCTGCAACGATTATGAATTTGGGCTTGATCTCAAAGAAGACCGGCTGGGATCTTGGCCAAATCCTGCAGCACGTGAAGGTGCTGGTGGTCACGCGCGGCAAGGACGGCGCCAATCTCTATACCAATGGTGATGACTGTTTCATTCCCGACCGTGCCCGAACGGGAAATCGTTGACCCGACGGGCGTGGGAGACGCATTCCGCGGCGGTTTTCTTACGGGCTATGCCCATGGCTGGGATTGGACGCTTTGCGGCGAGGTCGGTGCGCTGGCGGCGGTCTATTGCCTGGAATGCCGCGGTCCGCAAAGCCACAGCTACACGCGGACAGGAATTTGTCGAACGTTTCAGGCAGCATTTTGATGACAAGGGGGAGCTGGACGAGCTGTTGGAACGGTAGATTGTGATTTGGCAAAATGGGTTGTTGTCCGAGATTGCGATGGTTCAAAAATCCTGATATTGGAAGGTTCTGACTTGAAGGAGCAAAGATGAGCGATAACTATGATATCAAAGACATCAACCAGGCCGAGGGCGGCCGGCGGCGCATTGACTGGGCTGAGCGCGAGATGCCCGTCCTGCGACAAATCCGTGAACGGTTCGCGAAAGAAAAGCCGCTGAAGGGCGTCCGCCTATCGGCCTGCCTGCACGTGACAACCGAGACGGCCAACCTGGCCCGAACGCTGCACGACGGCGGCGCCGACCTGGTATTGACGGCCTCCAATCCGCTATCCACCCAGGACGATGTGGCGGCGGCGCTGGTCAACATGTACGAGATCCCCACCTTCGCCATCAAGGGCGAAGACAACGTAACCTATTACAAGCACATCGGCGCGGCCCTCGACCACAAGCCGCAGATGACCATGGACGACGGGGCCGACCTGGTCTCGACCATTCACAAGGATCGGCGCGAACTGCTGCCGAACATCATCGGCGGCACCGAGGAGACCACCACCGGCGTCATCCGTTTGCGAGCCATGGCGGCGGACAAGATGCTCAATTTCCCGGTCATCGCCGTCAACGATGCCATGACCAAGCACTTCTTCGACAACCGCTACGGCACGGGCCAGTCGACGATCGACGGCATCGTCCGGGCGACGAACGTACTGCTGGCCGGGAAGAAGTTCGTTGTGGCCGGTTACGGCTGGTGCGGCCGCGGGCTGGCCTCACGGGCGCGCGGCATGGGAGCGCTGGTGCATCGTCACGGAAGTCGATCCGCTGAAGGCGCTGGAAGCCACGATGGACGGCTTCGAGGTCATGCCGATGATGGAAGCCGCAAAAGTCGGTGACATCTTCTGCACCGTTACCGGCGACATCAATGTGGTCGACCGGGAGCACTTCGAGGTCATGAAGGACGGCGCCATCGTTGCCAACTCGGGCCATTTCAACGTCGAGATCAATATCCCGGCGCTGGAGAAGATGTCGAAGGGCAAGCCGAACCTGGTGCGGCCGTTCGTGGAACAGTACACCACGAAGGACGGCCGGAAGATCAACATTCTCGGCGAGGGCCGGCTTATCAATCTGGCCGCCGCGGAAGGACATCCGGCTTCGGTGATGGACATGTCCTTTGCCAACCAGGCGCTGGCGGCGGAGTACATGATGAAGAATGCCGACAAACTGGAGAAGCGGGTCTATTCGGTGCCCGCAGAAATCGACGCCGAGATCGCCCGCATCAAGCTCGAGGCGATGGGCGTGAAAATCGACAAGCTCACCGATGCACAGCTGAAGTACCTGAACTCGTGGGAAGAAGGAACGTAGGATTGCAGATTGCTGACCGGGGATTGAAGATTGAGAACCAAGAGATTGTCCTCGCGGAGCGCTCCGCGAGGACAATTTCATTGTCTCAGCCAGAACGCTAGGGGCATCTGGGAACGTCGATTGACGGCCGTTGCGAGGCGCCTGCAGTGTTGTAGGCCTCGACACCGAAAGTGTCGTAAAGCGCGCCGCCAGTACCTGTTTGATAGTTGAGGGTGATGTGGTAGCTGGTCGCTGTCGCCGGGATGGTGGAGATGGCGACACCGCCCTTGTAGATGCGGTAGCCGGTCTGACCAGCGCTGGCCTGCCAGGTGAGTGTGGCAGCTTCGGCCCACATGGGTGTTATTCCCTGGAAGTACTCGCTGCAGGACCTGTTCTGGGTCAGATTGCCGGGCGCGCTAGGAAGCAATAAGATGGGCTTGGGCCTAAAGGTCAAGACAGGGAAGATATTGCCGCCGCCGGATGCCTTGGTCGCGGTGGCCGTGGGGTTATTTGGCTTTGGCGTTTTGGTCGGCTTCGGAGGATTGTTTGCCTGTGGTGCGGGAGGCGCCGGATATTCCGGCAGGCTCGCGGTATCCCCAGTCACCTGCGCGTTCTGGCCCCACAACCAGCAGCTGCCTCCTGCAGGATTCGTGACGATCCAATAGTTGGTTGAACTGTTCTTGCCTATCACCTGATAGGTCTGGCCGGGGTTGACGGTCAGCACCAGATCATATGCGGCGCTGGGGCCCGTACGGCAGTTGGTGGCGGACGTGACACTTGCCTGCGCGCCGGAAGGGGTGCCCGTCGCAGCGGTGACAGGGGTGCTGCCCGTCGCCTGCAAGGTCAGAGCCTGGGCCGTGATCGTGGCGGCGAGGTCGGGTTGATTGGCGCTTTGCGAACCGGGAAGATTGCAGGCCAGGGCGGCCAGCAGCAGGATACTACATGCAACAATAAAACGTTTCGCTCTCATCTTCTTATCTCCTCGAGGTTGAATTCTATATTGTTAAAGGTTTTCAGGAAAGTGCAGACGGGTAGCCAATAAGTACCGGTAGGCGGGCTTGAACTCCTTCAGCTTCGATACTATACTGTGTACCTGACAGGCAGTCCGATCACTGTCCTTTAGAAGCAACTGGAGACAAAAATGCCTACGAAAATTCTAAACACCGAAACCCGGGTCAAGGTGCACGACGAGAACCAAGCCATGGAGGCGGTCAGAAGCGGGGGTGAAAAGAGACCGTTCGAGTATCCTCACCTTTACCAGATCCAAGCCGGCGACTGGCGCATATCCTACGCCGTGGAGCACAACCGCCTGGCGATCCTCGTGCTGGAGGTCCTGACGCCCGAAGGCACAGTGCGAAAAGACCCGGCAAGCCAGAAGCTGGCACGCAAGATGAAAGTCAAGCTTTTGGACTGGCCGGAAGGCGAAGCCAGCCACGACATTCAGCCGGAAGAATTGGGGAAGAAACTAAAGATCAAGCTGCTCGACCTGGTCGACGATGAGGGTGAGGGCGGCGCGCAGCCAGCCCATGGGAAATTGAGAGTCAAATTGAAAGGCACCAGCGAAAGTGCGAGAAAAGGGACGGGGGGCAAGATCACCTTCCTTGATACCTCTGAAGTCCCCGCCTCCGAAGAGGTCGTCGATGCGGAGACCCTATCGGACGGGACCGAGGCCGCAGGCAAAGTGACCCCATTGGATTCGCCTACCTTGTAGCCCGGCCCCCTACTTACCCGCTTCACGATAAACACGAGACCTCCGATGCCAATCGGAGGTCTCGTCGTCAATGCATCTCTCCTCAGACCCGCTGTCGGGCACACCTTCATGGGCCCACCGCGGGCGAGGAGACTGCAGGCCGCCGAAAGGATTGTCCTGACGTCTGTGAGTAGATCTGTCGCTGCAGGGGCGCCGACTGCAACGCTGTATAATATTCATATTCATCGAAGGGAGTTGAAATGAACAAAGGATTCTTGAGTGTGGCCGCGGTAGGGCTTGCGGCGATCCTTGGTTTCACGGCGTGCGCCCCGAAACCAAGCACGCCCACCGTGGATACTATGGCGACGGCTGTGGCGCAGGCCGCGTCGCAGCTATTGACCGAAACGGCGGCTGCCGCCTCTCCCACACCCTCACCGACCGCCAGCGTTACTCCCAGCCCCACGGATCTGCCAACTCCGCAGATCACAAACACCCCTCTTTACACCATGCAGCTTATCCTCAATTTTGCGGGCTGCTATTTCGGCCCCGGTCCTCAATACACGCTGGAGAGCAACATCTCAAAAGGCAAGCGAGTCCAATTGCTGGGCATTGGGACCGAGCCCGGCTGGTACATCATCCGCAACCCTTACTTTCACAGGCCGTGTTGGATTCAGGCCGCCAACATAAAGATCTATGACGGCACTGACCTGACCAGCCTGCCGGTGATGACGCCCGGTATACCTGGGATGGGCCAGTAAGGCGCCTGCCCGGCGTTCCAATACGAAGATGGTCTGGATTTGGCGAGGAGAAATCACATGGCCCATGCAGAAAGCAAAGTCACAATCGGGCGGCCTGTCCAGGCCGTGTTCGAGTTTGTTTTGGATGGGAGCAATAACCCGCTCTGGCGACCGTCGGTGCCGGATATAAAGGCCCTCAGTGATAAGCCTTATGGCACCGGGTCTGCGTTCAAGCAGGGGTTGAAGGGGCCAGGCGGCAGAATTGACGGAGACTACAAAATCACAGAGTGCAGGCCCAATGAAGTCATTAAGTTTGAAGTGACTGCCGGACCCGCCAGGCCGAAGGGCGAATATCAATTTGCATCAGAGGGGAAATCGACGACGGTCAGCTTTGTGCTTGATTTTCAAGCGAAAGGCCTCGGGAAGCTGATGGATCCAATGATCCAGAAATCCATGGAAGGCGAAGTAGCGACACTTTCCGGCCTGAAGACGTATCTGGAGGCTCATTCCTGAACGCCGGAACGCTCGACTTGATAACGAAATTCCGCGGGAGTCATGAAAGCGGCTGCGGGATCGTGCGGAAAGGATTTATCCCGTGGACGCCGGCCTTGTGTCACTCAGCCAGTGGGGTCGGTTGGATCCCTTGGCAAGAAACGGGTTGCGTTCATTCGCGAGGCCTCGTAGAATGCGCATCGCTTTAGCGGTGGAGATCTCTACGAGCGAAAGCAGGCGCAATGGTCATCCGCTGAGAGAGTGTTTCTAAATGGTTTTTGCCCGTAACGACCCCACCCCGGCCCTCTCCTAAGGGGAGGGAGAGTACCGAAATTCGAGATATGGGTGGGAGAATACCACCCATATCTCGAATTTCGGGAGCGTTGCACAACGTGTAAGCATGCAGAAACGGACTTAAGAAACAGTCTCTGAGGCAGCTGCCCCCCGGGGCAGATGCTCAAGTCAGGAACAAGGAGTCATGAAATGGCGAATGCTGCGGGATCGCTCATGAAAGGCCGGAGCGCGAAATCGTTCCAAACCAAGGCGGTGCATGCCGGAGAACGACAGCCTGCCGCAGACTACACTCCGGTGGCAACGCCCATCTGGCCGGCAGTCAGCTATGTGTATGAGAGCATGGACGACATGGATGCCGTCCTGGGCGGGACCAAGGCGGGTCCGGTCTACCTGCGCTATGGCAGCCCCACCGTGTCGGCGTTCGAGGAAGCCATTGCGGCGCTGGAGGGCACGGCGGCGGCCCAAGCATATAGCTCGGGCATGGCAGCCATCCACGCCTCCCTGCTGGCTGCGGGTGCAAAAGCCGGGGCTTCGGTGGTCGCGGCGATGGACGTCTACGGTGCGACGTTCACATTGCTGCGCAGGCTGCTGACGACGATGGGTGTGGAAGTGCGCATGGTGGACGTTTCGAATCTGCAGGAAGTCGAAACTGCTTTGAAAGAATCACATGCCACGATATTGCTGGCTGAGACGATTTCCAATCCCTTGCTGAAGGTGGCCGACGTCCCCGAACTGGCGTCGCTGGCACACCGCACCGGAGCAGCGCTGCTGGTGGATAACACGTTCGCGTCGCCCTTCCTTTTCAATCCGGCGGCGTATGGGGCGGATTTCGTGATCCACAGCGCCACGAAATACATCTCGGGTCACGACGATGTGCTGGCGGGGGTGGTTGCCGTCTCGGCGGAGAATAAGAACAAGCTTTATGAATTGAACAAACTCGTGGGCGGCGTGCTGGGTCCGTTCGAGGCGTGGCTGGCCCTGCGCGGCTTGAAAACGCTGCCGCTGCGGATGGGGCAGCAATGCCAGAACGCTCAGACAGTGGCCGAGTGGCTGTCCGATCAGCCGCTGATCTCGAAGGTAAACTATCCCGGCCTGACAAGCCATGCTCAACACGCGCTGGCGAAGCGTCTCTTTGAGGGCAAAGGTTTCGGCGGCGTACTCTCATTCGAGATCGCCGGGGCCGACAAATCCAAGGTCTTTCGCTTCATGGAAGCGCTGAGTTTGTGCCTGCCGGCGACGACGCTGGGTGACATATATTCCCTGGTGCTGCACCCGGCGACATCATCGCACCGCAGCCTGACTCCGGAGGAACGCGCAAGCGTGGGAATCCCGGACGGATTGCTGCGACTCTCGACCGGCATCGAAGCGGTGGAAGACATCCTGGCTGACCTGGAAGGTGCGCTGGCGAAAATCGCATAAGCCAGACTATTTAACACAAAGTACACAAGGGAACACGAAGGCTTAAGAGAAAGAACTTCGGGTTTCGGCCTCTGGCTCGGCTCGTCGCCCTCGGTGGCTTCAGGTTATAGGCATGCGACCAGATCGTCAAGCTGCTCAGTGCAATACTTTGACGAGCAGCACGATCAAAACAATCAGGAGCAGTACGTTGAGAGCCCGGCCTCGCCGCACGAGGCCGGGCAGCAGGAGAATTAGCAGGATGATGAGAAGCAGTTCGAGCATAAGGTTTCTTCGCGGAGGTTAACGCGCACGCACGTCCAGCGGTCAGGGCGGCGGCGCAGGAAGTAGACGAACATGGCGATGACCAGGATCAGGCCGAGCAGCGCCAGCAATCCGTAAAAGAGCCACACTGCGACGCCGCTGAGGCCGCTGCCGCCACCCGGCATGAGGGTGATCCCAACGGCCGGCGGGTTGATAGCCGGCACCGCAAACGTGGGTAGCGTAATTGTTGGAACTGTGATCGACGGAACTGTGAGGGGGATTGCAGTTGGCGCGCATGCACTTAATACGAGCGCGACAGCCAGCAGCAGCCCCTGAGACAGTAAGAGCGTGATGCAAGATCGAACCGGCAGGCATAGCACGGCCTGGCTTCCGCAACGAAATGCGCTGCAACAGATTTAACGAAGACACCCCGTGGGCGTTACCGCAGCGCGGGCCCGTAGAGGATGCCCCTTCTCAAAAGCCCGCCTCTCTGATAAGATAGCGTCCGCACGCCGAACGTTTGATCTTTGACAAGACCTCGGCCCCCGTCGCCGGGGTTTTTGTATGCAATACAATCGACTTCCGAAGTCTTCCTGGATACCTCGAGAATCGGCCATGCTTAGGAGAGACTACGGATGTTGTCGAACTACTCAACGATGATTAACGAGCGCACGGACCTGCGTAATATTGCCATCATCGCACACGTGGATCACGGCAAGACCACGCTGGTGGACTATCTGCTGCGCCAGGCTCACACCTTCCGCGATAACCAGCAGGTGGCCGAGCGGGTGATGGATTCCAACGATCTCGAGCGAGAGCGGGGCATCACGATCCTGGCCAAGAATACGGCCATCTCCATATTCGATCCGGTTGCCAAAGAACAGGTAAAGATCAACATTGTGGATACACCCGGTCACGCGGATTTCGGCGGCGAGGTGGAGCGGGTGATGAACATGGTGGACGGTGTGCTGCTGCTGGTGGATGCGGCCGAAGGCCCCATGCCACAAACCCGCTTCGTTCTCAAGAAGGCGCTGGAGATGGGGCACAAGGCAGTTGTGGTGATCAACAAGGTGGATCGCAAAGATGCCGAGCCGGCGCGGGTGCTCAACGAAACATTCGACCTGTTCATCGAGCTCGGTGCAAGCGAAGAACAGGCGGATTTCCCGGTGATCTACGCGCAGGCGACGGCCGGCCGGGCCGGCCTAACCCCGGAGCTTGGGCCAGACCTGCAGCCGCTTTTCGACGTGATACTGCGGCACATCCCCGCGCCACGTGTGGACGCGGATGCGCCTCTGCAGATGCTTGTCACGACCCTGGGTTACGACGATTACCGCGGTGTGACCGCGGTGGGCCGTGTTTTTGCCGGAAAGATCAGGGCCGGAGAGAAGTTGGCGCGGCTGACAACGGAAGGCGAGAACCTGCCTGAAACGGCGCGATATCTCTATACATTCCAAGGGCTGAACAAAGTCGAGGTGGAAGAGGCCAGCGCAGGCGAGATCGTTTCGCTGGCCGGGCTGGAAGGAATTGCCATCGGCGAGACGCTGGCAGACCCCGCGAACCCGGTGGCGCTGCCGACGATCAAGGTCGAAGAACCGACCGTCCGCATGACGTTCGGCGTCAACACCTCGCCGTTCTCGGGCAAAGAAGCGAAATGGGGCACCTCGCGCAAACTGCGCGAGCGCCTGTTCGAAGAATTGCGCACGAACGTGGCATTGCGCGTGGAAGAAACCGATACGGCCGATACCTTCCTGGTGTCCGGCCGAGGCGAACTGCATCTCGGCATTCTGATCGAGACCATGCGACGGGAAGGCTATGAATTCCAGGTCTCCCGCCCGGAAGTGATCTTCCACAAGGCCGTGGATGGTTCGCTGCTTGAACCGTATGAGGAAGTACACATCGAGACCAGCACCGAGACGGTTGGCGTTGTGGTTGAGATGCTGGGCGCGCGCCGCGGCCAGATGATGGACATGCACGATACGGGCCAGGGTACGACACGCATGACCTACATCGCACCGACACGCGGACTGCTCGGCTTCCGCTATCAATTCCTGACGTCGACGCGGGGCGCGGGCGTCATGCACACGGTCTTCAGCGGCTACGACGAGATGGCGGGCCCGATGGCGACACGAAATTCCGGCTCGATCGTGGCGATGGAGGCAGGCGATACAACCGCCTATGCGCTCAAGTCCGCAGAAGACCGCGGTACGCTGTTTGTGGGCCCGGGCGTTGCCGTGTATGAAGGCATGGTGGTGGGCGAGAGCAGCCGCGGGCAGGATATCCCGATCAACGTGTGCCGCAAGAAGCACCTGACCAACGTACGCTCGTCACACGGCGACATGGAAATCCGTCTGACGCCGCCGCGGCAGATGAGCCTGGATGAGGCGGTCGAATACCTGGCGGACGATGAACTGCTCGAAGTCACCCCCGAATCGTACCGCATCCGCAAGCGTATCCTGAATACCGAGGAGCGCGGGAAGCAGACGAAAAAAGCCAAAGAACTTTTGGATGAGTGACCGGTAATCAGTAACCAGTAACCAGTAATCAGTGATCAGTAATCAGTGACCAGTAGTCAGTGACCAGTAGTCAGTGACCAGTAATCAGTAATCAGTGACCAGTGGTCAGTGACCAGTAATCAGTGGCCAGTAACCAGTAACCAGTAATCAGTGACCAGTGGTCAGTAACCAGTAATCAGTGACCAGTAAGAGAGATCGGTTGCTTTAGCGGCCCCGGTCTCTTTTCGTATCTGCTACGGGCAGTGGAAGGTGATTGAGCGCTGGGGAGACGCGCCGGCGCCGTTATATGCCTCGACGGCGTACGTCACCTGCGTGCCCGGAGTGTAGGCCGTCGTATCGGTGTATGCGCTGGAGTTGGCGGGCAAATCGGCAATTTGCGTGCCCTGGCGATATACATGATAACCAGTTTCATTGTCAGCAGTGTCAGCCCAGCTCATGACAGTAGTAAGCGATGCCGTGTCGCAACTGTAGGTATATGAGATGCTGCCCGGGCGAGCCGGCAGGGCTAATGCCGTTGCCGGAGGCGTGATCCTGGGCACGGCGCTAAAACTGCCGCCGGGCGTTCCGTCCTGGGCCGCTACCCAGCATAGACTAGCCGTAGCGGGATCCGTCACGACCCAATAACCGTCTGCTCCATCTTCGGCGATGAGGTCGACAGTTGTGCCTGCCGTGAAGGAGGCAATGACCTTGGCATCCGCGGCCGGGCCGCTGCGGCACGGAGTGTTGTTGTTGATGTGCAAGGTCGGCTTTGTCGTGGGCGTAGAGACTGCCGGAGACGCAAGAGGCGTGGCAGCGACCAACCCATTCGACGTCGGCGAGTGCACGGCAGTCAACGTCATTGCCACGATGGTGGCAGCGGCCTGATTCGGGTTGTTTGGGGGCGCCTGAAGATTAAGATTGCAGGCCGACAAGATCAACGCAAGCGTGATTGGAAGAGCCAGGAGCCTATTATTTGATTTCATGGTTTTCCCTTGCAAACAGAGGTGATAGTAAGGTTGTGCCGCGGTGATGCCCCGGCATCGTTGTAGGCCTCAAAGCCGTAGACCAAGTCGGCGCCGAGGCTTACCTCGGCAGTATCCGACAAGCTGGTGACGTTCGAGGGCAGATCTGCAATCTGGGTATCCCCCCGATATACGCGAAAACCATTGACATCCGTGGATGTCTCGCTCCACGAGAGATTGACTGTCACCTTATAGAGAACCCCCTGGTCGAATGAACAAATGTAAGGCCAGTTATAGTTTACGGGCGGAAGGGGGAGCGCAAGTGTAGAAGGCTGAGGCGTGACTTCCGGCAGGGACTGAAAACTTCCGCTGGGCGATGAGTTTTGCGCGGGAACCCAGCAGGTGTCCGCCCCGTTGGGAACCCTCACAAGCCAGGCGCTGGCCGCGGTGTCCTTTCCAACCATGTCCACGACCATGCCGGCTGTGAGGCTGGCAACCACCTTGAAGTTCGATTGTATGCCGGTTCGGCACTGGACGTCCGCGTTCACATACAGCCTGGGCTTATCGAGAGTCGGTGCAGCCGGGGGGAACGTCGGCAGCGCCGGGGGCTGCGCTTGAGCTGAACGCGTCGCGGCGGCAAACGTCATTGCCACGATCGTGACCGCGAGCTGCTGCGGTTCCTGAGTGCTCGGAATGTTTCCAGCGGAGCTGCAGGCCGCGAGGATCAGCGTCAGAATGGCGACGAGTAGTCTTCTCAATCCCATGTTCAAGTCACCTTCTTGTGCACACGCCCCCCGAGACGGAAATAGCGAAGCCTGCCATTGGCGTCACGGAAGAAATCACCACATGCGCCTTTCATCGGCTCATCGAGCCCGATGACTTGATCCGTATCAAAGAACGCGAAACGGATGGGTGGCATCGGCTCGCCCGGAGGCGAATCAGGCGTCGGAAAACCCCCACGCGGGATATCGTGCAGGACAAGCTGACCTTTCACAGTTTTCAAGTCAAATGCGGAGAGGGGCAGCTCGTAGTGTCCGGCGAATTCCTTCAGGCGCCGCGCAGGAGTCTGGATCGGCCTGGGCTGAGGCAAGGCGACATCGAAATAAATATCCAAAGCCCACTTGAGGGCGTTGTCCGTGAGGACTCCGCCGTCGTCACTGTTGGTAAGAATGGCCAGGGCAAAGCCGGCTTGCGGAATGAAGTAAAAGCCTGCCTGCTGGCCATGGGTTGCGCCACCATGACTGAAAACAGCAAGCCCGCCCGCCTGTCGAATGAACCAGGTAATGCCAATTTTGCCGCGGTCGCCAGCATCGGCCTGGGGCAGACGCATCGCAGCCAGAGTCTTTTGTTTGAGAAGCCGTCTGCCGTCTTCAGACCGGCCATCGCCCATATGAAAGCGGGCGTAGGTGAGCAAATCCCTAACCGTGCTAACCACGCCTCCAACGCCTGCTCCGGCGCGGCCAATTGCCCAGGGACGGGATACACGGATATTCCGGCCTGCGCGGTGGTGACCGGCCACAAAGCGATGCGTAATAAGAATATCGCTCGGAAAGAAGAAGGTCATGTGCAGGCCGAGCGGGTCGAGCAGCAGCTCCTGCGCAGCCTGCTCGTAGGATTTGCACGTCAGCACTTCGACAAGGCGGGCAGCAATATTAAAGCCCGCGTTGTTGTATGACCAGATCTTTCCCAACGGGGTCACCTGCGGAAGCCGCACGAGGCTGGCTACCATGGAGGCCAGCGCATCATCTCCGTTGCCGAAATCGTTGAAATAGTCGCCGACCCAACCGCCCACATGCGTCAGCAGGTGACGCGTGGTAACCCTGGCCGCAACGCTGCGGTCGGCAAGTCTCAATTCGGGCAGATACGTGCGAACCGGCAAGTCGAGGTCCAGCCGGCCCTGGTCCACAAGCCGCATGAGGAGGGTACCGGTGAAGGTTTTGCTGATGGAGCCGACCTGGAACAGAGTGTCCGGCGTGACGGGCAGCGGGTTTTCCACGCTTGTGATGCCAAAACCCGCAGAGTATTCGCAGCCCCTATGATATGCGGCGACAGAAACACCGGGTACACGGAGGCGGCTCATATCCTTAACGATCAGGTCACATAGTGCCTGAAAATTCCGGCTGTTGATCTTTTGGGCGGATGTGTTGGTCACCATGTGTCTAGTATACATTCAAAAAATGCGAGGGCTTTGAGCATCCGCTCGCATTTCTTTTTGCAAAAGGGTCCGCCGGCGCTACTCTCCGTCGCCTTCAAGCCAGCTTGCCATGTATTCTTTCTTTTCCATCTGAAGCGCCTGAGGGGTTAGATGCAGCGGATAGAACGCATCCACCATCACGGCCAGCTCATTTGTCTCTTTTTTTCCGAGGGCAGCCTCCGTGATACCCGGCTGAGGCCCGTGGGGCAGGCCGAAGGGATGCAGGCTGATATCGTACTGGTCGATGCCTTTGCGTGACATGAAGTTGCCTTCGGCATAGTAGATCACTTCATCGGAGTTGACGTTGGAATGATTGTAGGGCACAGGGATAGCCTGCGGGTGGTAGTCGAAGAGTCGCGGCACGAACGAGCAGACGACGAAATTGTGTCCCTGGAAAGTCTGATGAGCGGGCGGCGGCTGATGGACGCGGCCTGTGATCGGCTCGAAATCACCGATGTTGAAGATCCACGGATAGAGGTACCCGTCCCAGCCGACGACATCGAAGGGATGGTGATCCATTTCGTGGCAGGTCAGCCGGTCACGCACCTTGATGCGGACCTCGAAATTGCCGCGTTCAGTGTGGGTCTCCAGGGTCTCCGGGAGGCGAAGGTCGCGCTCGGAATACGGGGCGTGTTCGAGCAACTGACCGTAATCGTTTCGATAGCGGGCCGGCGGCTCAATCTGCGATGGGTTTTCGATGGTGAAGAAGCGCGCCTCCGGCGAATCCAACTGCATCTGCCAGGTGGTTCCAAAAGGAATGACGATGTAATCGCCCGCATGGAACGGCAGGTTCCCGAATTGGGTCTTCAAGACGCCGCTGCCCTCATGCACCCACCAGGTCTCGTAGGCCTGCGCGTTGCGGTAGAAGTAATCCATACTTTTGCTGGCGCGACACACACCCAGGGTGACGTCGTTGTTGCCCAGCAGGGGGATGCGCGCCGATACGGGGTCGGCTCCGAGCGGGGCCTGAGAGGTCCTGAACGCCCGGTGCTGGATCGGGCCGAAGTCGACGAACTCCAGCTTGAGCGAACCCATATCTTCGGCTTTTGTGACGCGCGGCGGCAGGAAGTGGTGATAAAGAATGGATTGGATGGACGAGAATCCCTCGAGCCCCATCAGCTCCTCGCGATATAGTCTGCCATCGGGTTTCTTGAACTGTGTATGGCGCTTGTGAGGGATTTGTCCGAGTTTATGGTAGAAGGGCATGGCAACTCCTTATGGTTACATCTAAGCCAGACTCTGTCAGTTCTTTAACCACGAAGTACGCGAATGCTTCGCGAACACGAAGGTTAAAAACAGAAAACGATAAAGAAAGGCCATTTTCAAGTTTCAGCGTGCAACGAAGATATTGCGAAAAGCTATTCCAGCGGCTAACCGTCGCAGAGGAAGCTGCCAATATGAATAAAGTCGAGCTAAGGCGCAATAACAATCGATTGGATCATGCCATCCAGAGAGTCAAGTGAAGGTTGGAACGAGGATGCATCGGTAGCATTAAGCTTATCGGTGATTGCTTTGTAATAGGCATCATAATAATGCGTATCCGAGTAGTTGTATCCTGGGAAGGGGATTCCGCCTTCCGGAAGCGCGGCCGAGGGGTCATTACCATTCTGAAGAAACGGGGCCTGGACCGGCAAGACGGCGACGATGAGGTATTTGCCATCGGTCGTAAGGCCTTCAAAATGATAAAACGTGCCGTTGTTGGCAATGGGACCGACGGCCTGACCGTATTGCGTAATCATGCGTACACCGGAAACGTTTGCGAAGCTGATGACCTTCGATTGCGCGGCGAACATGGGCGCGGCATTGAAGTACGGAACCTCGGGCAAGGTATCGTCGGTCAGCGCGGAGGCGGGATTTGCCTTAATGGCCTGCAGGCGTTTGAGGCCGAGGCCGGCGACCTGATTTAGAGCGGCATACTCCGAGGCAGGGTAGATGTCGATCAATATCTCTGAGAAATATCCCGGCGGCAGACCATAGCCCGTGAGCGTAAATTCGGTGTGCTGAGGCGCGACCTGCCACCAGGGGCCGGCACTCTGGTCGGTAACCGCCGCAATTGTTTGCGCAGAGGCTCCCGTGGCCATCCCGGTGGGAATAACAAAACTCACATTAGCGAACGAGGCCGGCACGCCCGTCTGAGGCGTGACGGCCGGTGCTGCCGAGGTCAAAGCCTGCAGCGTGGCTGCGACAATTGTAGGGAGGCCCTGGGTCTGTGAAGTTGGCGCGCCAGAGATACCGCAGGCAAGGATCAAACCAGATAAGCCAATTACGAAGATCATCTTGCGAAAATTGTTCACTTATTCCTTACTTAAACCCAACTGTATATGGTCCGAGTGCGAAATTTGTCCGAGTTTTATGCTAGAAGGGCATGGCAGGTCCGCATCTTAGGCAATGAACGGTCGCTTGCCGATCAGGGCATGATGGGTCTCTTCGTCCAGGTCTTTGTAGATCGCGTCCGCATCTGCATGCAGCGCATCGAAAACCTTACTGGCAAAGGCGCGCGCTGCTGCCGCAAGAGTAATGCCCAGGATATCTTCATCGGTGCAGCCGGCTCGCCGAAGCCCATCGAAATCCTCCTGCACGGTGGAGGATGCGTCGCGGACGACCTTCTGCGCGTACTCCATCATCAGGACTTCCTTCTCCTCCAAGCCCGCATGATGATAATCCCGGGCGACGGCCTCGAGCTGCTCGGCGGAAAAGCCGTTCTTACGAAGCACCGCTCCGTGTGCGAGCAGTCAGAAGGTACAGCCCATCTCCATCGCAGCGGCCAGCGTTGTCAGCTCGTAGTCGCGCAGGCGCAAATGCTTGCGAATTGAGCGGATCAAGGCTCTCCAGCCCTCAAACGTGTCAGGAAGCAGGCTGAATGAGCGAGTCACATTGGAGGCGACCCCCAAGTCCTTCACATCTTGATCGTAGAACTCGCGCAACTGGCCGGTTGCCTCAGGCGCAGAGATGGTATTGATAAAGAAACTCATCGGGCCTCCTTATTGAACCGAAATGGATTGGATGAGAGCATCCAAGGCTTGCAGCGAGGGGGTGAACGCCTCGGCCGATGTGGCGTTGAGCTTGTCTCCGACCTTCTGCAGGTAACTGTTGAACGTATCGGCATTCATGGCATCGTAACCCGGGAAGGGGATGCCATCGGACGGAACCGGCGAGGCCGGGTTGCTATCGGCAGCCAGGAAGGCGGCGTTGGCGGGCAAGGTAGTCACGATGTAATACTTGCCGTCGCTGGTGAGGCCTTCAAAGTGATAGAACAGATCGTGGTTATCAATGACGGTGAAGTTCTGGGCATATTCCGCCAGCACGCGCAGGCCGCTGCCGTTCTTGAAAGTGATGACCTTTGCCTGTGCCCCAATGACCTGGTCGGCATTGACATAGGGCAGGCGCGGCATAATGGCATTGGTCAGGGTCGCATTGGGGCTCGCCAGAATAGCCTGCAAGCGCTGTATGCTGATGGACGCGCCTGCGCCGACCGCCGCGTAATCCTGAGCAGGGTAGACCATGATCTGCGGCGTAAAGAATTTGCCCTGCAACGGATAGTTCTGCAGCGTAAACCGGAGGTAAGCCGGTGATACTTCCCACGGCGCGCCGTCCTGCTCGCTCACCGCGGGGACCGTCTCGGCCAGCGCGTTGCTGGCCAGCCCCTGCGGAATTACAAAAGTCACATTGGCCGATGAAACCGGCACTCCCTGCGGGGCGGCGGTATCGGTGGGAACGGGTGCGGGCGTATTCGCCAGAGCGGCTGCAGGTGTTTTGCTCGGGGCGGAGACGGGCGCGGCTGGCTGAGCGGCCGGAGCCGGGCTGGCAGATGATACGAGGCTGCATGCCAAAATGATCGAGGCTGTCATGAAGGCGATGATTGCTTTCCAGGACTTTTTCATGATTTCCTATTGCTGGATTGAGATGGATTGAATGAGAGCATCCAGCATATCGATGGATGGATTGAATTTGACGGCCGAAGTGTTGTTGAGCATATCGGTAACTTGCGTAAAGTAGGTTTCGAAACTGGTGCTGGGTGCAGTGTTCTGGGGAAAAGGAATGCCCCCGGGTGGAACGGCCGAATCGGGATTGTTGTCCGCAGCCAGGAAAGGCGCCGTCGTGGGCAAGATGGCTACGATGTAATACTTGCCGTCGCTGCTCAGGCCCTCGAAATGATAGAACAGTCCGCCGTTGTTAATAGGCGAAACATCCTGTGCATATTGGGTAAGGATGCGGAGGCCGGAACCACCCTTGAACTGAATTACCTTTTCCTGGGAGGCTATCACCTGCCCGGCATTGAAAAAGGGAACGTACGGCAGAACGTCGTTGGTGTAAGGCTTATTCGGCGCTGCCAGGACGGCCTGCAAGCGCTTCAGGCTCTCGGCCGCGCTTGAATTCGCGGCGGCGTAGTCCGCACCAGGGTAAACAAAGATCTGCGGGACATGGAAGCTGTTCTGCAGCGCATAACCCTCGAGAGTGATCTCGACATGCGCCGGGGCGATGTCCCAGGGTGCGCCGGTCTGATCGGTGACCACAGCTATGCTCGCGACCGTGGCCGTTCCCGCCAATCCGTCCGGTATCACAAATTGTATTGGGGCGGCAAGCACCGGGATGCCTGCGGGAGAGGAGCCCGCGGGCGTGGAGCTGGTTAGCGGCCCGGCGATGGCGCTGCACGCCAGCACGACTAAGACGAGTGCAGATAAAGAGATGAATTCCAGACGCCTGCTAAATTTCATTCCCTGTTTGTGAGCCCTGCTCGATTTGATAGACGACCACGCTTTCCTGCTCGTTCGGGTCGTTCCGGGCGACGACGGCGATCACTTCCTCCTTGTCGCTTAGATTTACCGGCTGGTGCGGAACATTGGGCGGGATAAAAAGAAAATCGCCGGCCCCGTTGATGGAAGAATGTTCCAGGTTCGGGCCAAAGCGCGTCTCGAGCGCGGCCCTGGACGATGTAGATGGCCGTTTCGTACCCGTTGTGATAATGCGCCGTGGCTTTGCCGCCGGGCGGGATGACCACGAGATGCATGCAGAGACCGGTTGCGCCCGCCGTGCCGGCAGAAACGCCCTCGAAGTTTGGCAATTGTTGCTTCGTGAGGTGTGTGTTCGTGGGGTGTATCGTGATGACAGGACGGTCCTCGGGCATGATTAGTTCCCTACCTTGTTGCGAAGCGTTCCAATTCGTTCTATTTCCAGTTCCACTACATCGCCTTTATTGAGCCAGGGCCCCTTGGCCTTTGTGATCTCCAGCAGACAGCCAGTGCCGACCGTCCCGGAACCGATGACGTCGCCCGGGAGGAGAGTCACGGATTCGGAAGCGCGGGCCAGGATGTCGCCGAAGGACCAGTACATGTCCTTGAAATTGCCGTGCGACCGTTCGACGCCGTTCACGCAGGCCCGCATCTCCAAATCGTAGATGCCGGGTCGGCCCACGGATTTGTCCGCCAGCTCATCGGGGGTCACGATGCAGGGGCCGAGGGTGGAGGCAAAGTCCTTGCCCTTGGCAGGGCCAAGGCTCACCTTCATCTCCTCGCGCTGAACGTCGCGAGCGGACCAGTCGTTGAAGATGGTGTAGCCAAAGATATGCCCCGCGGCCTGGTCCGCCTGAAGGTCGCGACCGGGTTTGCCGATCACAACCGCAATCTCAAGCTCGTAATCCAGTTCTTTTGTGTATGGAGGGTAGGGGATCTCGTCATCCGGGCCGAAAATATTGTTGGGATTCGTAAAGTAAAAGATCGGAAATTTGTACCATTCTTCCGGAACTTCGCGACCGCGGTTGGCGTTCGCGGTCTTGACGTGGGTCTCGAAGGCATAGGCGTCGCGCAGGGTGGTCGGGCGCAGGAGCGGGGCGTGGAGGCTGACCAGGTTGAGGGGAATAAGTTTGGAGTCACGAGCGCGGCGGGCGCGATCGAGTCCGGCATCACCGGACTCGATCAGATCCATCAAGGAAGGAAATGGCAGGGGATAGATGCCATCATCAACCAGGAGACCGGGCTGATGAGACGTGGCCGTCGTGGAGTAGGTGACGAATTTCATGCCGCCTCGACGTTTGAACGTGGGAGGATTGAAACGCTAAAGGTTGCCACGTTGTTCCTGCTCCAGTTCGATGGCTTCGAACAGGGCCTTGAAGTTGCCTTTGCCGAAGCTCTGCGAGCCGTGGCGCTGGATGACCTCGATGAACATAGTGGGGCGGTCCTGGATCGGCTTGGTGAAGATCTGCAGCAGATAGCCTTCATCGTCGCGGTCCACGAGAATGCCGAGATCGTGGATGGCTTTCATGTCTTCGTTGATCTTGCCGACGCGGTCCGGCAGGACCTCATAGTAGGTGTCGGGCACGCGCAGGAACTCCACGCCGTTCGCGGTCAACTCGCCGACGGTCTTGATGATGTCGCCGGTGATCATGGCAATATGCTGCGCGCCGGGCGTCAGATAGTAATCGAGATACTCCTCGATCTGGCTCTTCTTCTTGCCTTCGGCGGGTTCATTGATCGGGAACTTGACCCGACCATTGCCATTCGACATCACCTTGGACATCAACGCAGAATACTCGGTGGAAATGTCCTTGTCGTCGAAGTGCAGCAGCTGGCGGAAACCCATCACCTGATGATAGAACCTGACCCACTCATTCATCTTGCCCAGGGCGACATTGCCGACGATATGGTCGATGGCGGCCAGGCCAGTGGATTGAGCCTGCTTTGTCCTTGATCGGCCGATAGGTGGGCGCAAAGACGCCCTTGTAGTCGGCGCGATCCACGAAGACGTGCAGAGTTTCGCCGTAGGTGTAAATGGCCGAGGTGCGGTAGATGCCGAAGTCATCCTTCTGCTCGCGCGGCATCCAGGCGGATTTGCCGCCGCGGGAAGTGGTTTCCTTCCAGGCCTTTTCGACATCATCCACCTCCAGCGCGATGACCTTGACGCCGTCGCCGTGGACCATGTGGTGCGCGGCGATCTCGCTGGTGGGCGTGTAGGCCGCGGAAACCACAAAGCGCGCCTGGCCCGACTGCAACACGTACGAGGCGAAGTCGCGGTTGCCGGTCTCCAGACCGGAGTAGGCGACCGGCGTGAAGCCATAGGCTTTCCACCAGTAATACATGGCGTGGCGGGCATTGCCCACATAAAAGTGGACGTGGTCAATGGCTTTGATCTGGAGGAAGTCGGCTTCCTCGGTAATTGGACGGGAATCGGTAATCGGTGCGGATTTGGCAGCAATCTTAGTCATAACTCTCTCCTTTGGCTTGAGCAAGGATTCTACGACAAAGGCTGGACGATTGCAATGCAGAGGCGAGCGATAAAGCAAAATGACTGAAAGGACCCCTTCCATAGATGCTTAACGCTGCACAGTCACGCCCGTGACACTTGCCGCCTGAAAGATACGTGGAAGAAGTCTTTGGGGCGACCCACGGGTCGCCGCTACGGCGGCGCGTGCGCATGTGGAAATTGATCCGGAAGAATGCCTCGTAGTAAAAAAGGATGGCGCAGGAAAGAGGGGTCTGCGAGGCTTATGGCCTGCGGCCGGCACATTCCAGAACTGAACTATTTTGTGGGCGTGGGCGTATCCGGTGACACCATCGTAGGCACGCCGGCCAAATCTCCGCTGACCTGACCTGTGGGCGCGGCGACCCAGCATTTCGCCTTATACTGCGCCAAAAAGACGAAGTACCAATAACCGTCCTCGCTGACGCCCAGGATGTCAACCGTGGTGCCCTTAACAATGCCAGTCACATCCGGGAACGAAACGTCCGCGCCTTTGCGGCAGAAGGCATTCTCATTCAGGGTAAATTGAGGGATAGCCGGTGTAGGCGTCAGCGTCGAAGTGGAGGTAGCGGCAGGCGTCGGAGAAACACTTGAGGTGGATGTCAGGGCAGGAGCGGAAGACGCACTCAGGCTGGGGGCGACAGCCGAAGTTTCCGCCGCAGTCGCAAGCTGAGGACCAGCTGTGTTTTGCTGGGTTTGAAGATTGCAGGAGGCAAGGAACGAGACAAGCAAAGCAGATGTAAGAAAAAGACCGCTGCAACTCATAGGAATATTTCTCCTCTTCTTCGGCCTCGGAAAAGCCGGCCGAAAGTTCGTCTGTGGATTTGGTCCAGGTTGGGATTCGGCCCAACAGAATCGTCGCCCCCCAAGAAGGAGAGGACGACAAGAAGAATGAATCATAATAGAGGATCACGCAGACGCAGGCTTCAACCGAATCTGCGCATGCGTTCGCCTCCGAATGATGCCGCCGATTTTACGGCAGAGCCGGTCCGATTGCAAGAAAAAACGGATAGGTCGCTATTCCCATCTTCTTTGCGCAGCGGGGAGCAACCATCTCCGAGGTTAGCTCCCGGTCAGATTCTCTGCAATGAACTTCTTCCAAACTGCGTTCTCGTCTGGATTCCAAATGAGCTGCAGATCCCGGAATGCATCCTCCCGCTTCCAACCCAAGCGTCGGATCCGGTACAACGCCACGAAAGTGCTGACCCTATGGTTCGCGCGACAATGCACCAGCAGCTTGTCTGGCCGGTGCGCATCCATGGCATCCATGAACTGTCCGAGGTCCTGCGGCGTGGGATGCTCCCATTCAACCGGAATGTTGAGATATTCCATGTGCAGCGACTTCGCCAGGGCTTCTTCGTTGGGCACGTCCTTTGCCGGATCGAAAGGGGCGAGATTGATCACCATCTTTACCCCGGCATTCGCGGCGGCCTCCAGCTGCTCCGCAGTCGGCATGCCGCTTGTAAGAAGAGCGTCGGTAAGAGGCAGGTAATTGTAAATGTCTTCAATCATTGTCTTACCTTTGCGACCCTGGCATCCGTCATCTTTTGCAGGGCATCCGGTGTCAACTCAAAGATGGCGTTGGGCGTGCCGGCCGCGGCCCAAATAGTGGCATATTGCATCAAGTCCTCATCCAGATAAGTCTCCATCTCGTGCGTGTGGCCGAGCGGAGGCACTCCGCCTATGGCAAAGCCTGTCATCGTGCGGACGTAATCTGCGTCGGCTCGGCCGATGGCTTCGCCCGCGTAGCCGCTGATGAGCCTTTCATCGACGCGATTCGCGCCGCTGGTCAGCACCAGAATCGGCTTGCCGGTGCGAGCGCCTTTGAAGATAAGGGACTTGGTGATCTGCCCGAGGGTGCAGCCGGCGCGGTCAGCGGCCTCCTGCGCAGTGCGGGTGCTTTCGGCATGCTCAATGACTTTGCAATCGAAACCGCGCGAGATCAATAGGTCCTGCACTTTTTGTGCGGTGGGGGAGAGGCTCATAGTCTGCTAGTCCGATAGTTTGATAGTCTACTAGTCCGATAGTCAGGTAATCGGCGTCCAACCGCGGATGATAAAATCGTACATGTCTCAAGAGTCCGGAGGTCCCTTGTCGAGCCTGTGAACTTCCGAAGTCTGATTGAAAAGAGTATATCGTAAATTGCCAAGCGAAAAAGAAGTTTATGAAAAGCATGCGGGCGAGTATGAAGCGCTCGTCTCGCATGAAGATTATCAGGGAAATATCCTTAAGGCGCTCCAGCAGATCTGTCCTTTGGACGGCCTTGAAATCGTCGACATCGGCGCGGGGACGGGAAGGCTAGCATGCCTGCTTGCACGTCATGCAGGCCGCGTGATGGCCTTCGACCTCTCAGCACATATGCTCGGCATCGCACGGGATAAACTGCGCGCAGCTGGGCAAGGCAGCTGGCAGATTGCGGCAGCCGACCACCGTCGCCTGCCACTGACGGTTGCAAGCACAGACCTGATCGTCTCAGGCTGGAGCGTGAGCTATGTGACGGTTTGGTATCCCGATCGCTGGCGCGAGGAAGCTGAGGCGTGGCTGGCCGAGGCGCGGCGCGTCCTGCGAAAGGACGGGCACATTATTTTGTTTGAATCGCTGGGAACGGGCCATGAAACACCGGAACGCCTGCCGCACCTCGAAAACTTCTACGACTGGCGGGATGCAATGGGCTTTAAGAACAAGTGGATCCGCACGGATTACCGGTTCGAATCGCCGGAGGCTGCTGGTGAAGTCGCCGGCTTTTTCTTCGGCGATGAAATGAAGCAGAGAATCCTGCAGAGGCGGATGACCATACTGCCAGAGTGCACCGGCGTATGGTGGAGGCGGCTTTAGGCATGGATGACCTGAGGCTAAATTATCGAGTAGAGGGGAGTGGGCCGCCACTCCTGCTGGTGCATGGGTTTGGAATCTCATTTAACATATGGAAGGACCTGGCCCCGATCCTGCGGCCGCATTTTTCCCTCGTCATGATCCAGCTGCCCGGCATCGGTGATTCGCCGATGCCCGTGGACGGATCCGATTATCTCGGCGACTCGGTGGAAGCCATCGAAGGTGTGCGCCTGGCGCTGGGGATTGAAAAGTGGAACGTGCTTGGATACTCGACGGGCTCCCGGATCGCCGAAGCCTACGTGCAAACCCACGCTGCGGCTGTCTGTGAGTTGATCTTTCTCTGTCCCCTGCAAATCGACAGCTTGAAGCTATTGACTTTGCGGTTCGCCTTTTGGATGTCCCGCTGCCTGCCCGCCAGCGGGACATGGGTTCTGCAGGGGTGGCGGCTCAAGTTCCTGATCTCGCTATTCGGCTTCAACCTGCAGCGAGACCCTCTGGCAGCGGAATGGTATGGCGAAATCAGCGCACAGCCAGTCAGCATATTGAAGGCTACCGTGAAGCTCGTGATCCCGGTTGGGAGAAAAGCCTTCTCGGTGCCCGTCCCGTCTTCCTATATTTGGGGGAAATCTGATATCGTGCCCGCCAGGCCGCGCCGGCCGGGCCTGAGAGATCACTTCGTCGAGGCCAATCACGCCGCGCCCGTGCTGGCGGCTGAGGAGGTTGGCAAGGCCGTCATGACGATACTGCAGCGATGAAGGTCCCCGAAATGGCTTAGGCGGCCTCCGCCTTGATGAACGTGCCGTTGCGCAACTCAAGCAGGGCCTGCTGGATTTCCTCCCTGGTATTCATTACGAAGGGCCCATAGGGAGCAATAGGCTCCTTGAACGGCATGCCTGCGACCAGCATGAATCGAACAGGGCTGTCCTCGGTTTTGACCGTGACCTGATCGCCGGCCTCGAACTTGATCATCCGCACGGCCTGTACAGTCTGGTCGGCAAAAACGCCTGCACCCTCGAAAACGTAGGCCATCACCGTGTGCTCGCGAGGAATGGGTTGGACGAATTGAGCCTCGCGAGCCAATTGAACATCAAGGTAAAGCGGCGAGGCTGCGATCTCCGTAACCGGGCCGATAACATCACCCGCGGACCCGGCGACGACCCGGATCTTTACGCCGGGCTGTTCATGGGCAGGGATGGAGGCGGCGTTGACTTCCTGATAGCGCGGTGCAGTCATCTTGAGCCGGGCAGGCAGATTAACCCAGAGCTGAAAACCGTAGATGTCCCCGCTTGGGCCGCGGCGGGGCATTTCTTCGTGCAGAATGCCGCGGCCGCTGGTCATCCATTGCACATCGCCCGGGCCGATCATGCCGGCGTTGCCGAGGCTGTCGCGATGCATTGTGGATCCCTCGAGCATATAAGTAACGGTTTCGATGCCGCGGTGAGGATGGTAGGGAAAGCCACGGATGGGTCCTTCGATCGGGTCGTTGAAGGCGAAGTGGTCGAAGAGCAGGAACGGATCGTACTCGTTGCTGACGTGCGGCGCGATGGAACGGCGGAGCAACACCCCCGCACCTTCGATGACGAACTGCGGTTCAATGACGGATTGGATCTTACGGGTATCGTTCATGTAACCTCTATAATGGGATATTCAGACCCCAGTCGATTTGTCCAGCAAATCGCACAGCTCAAGGAATACTGGCCGGCTTCTTCATCCGCACTTCCGGCCAAGACCAAGGTTTGTTTGCGGCTAACTGCAGTGGGTAAAACAAATCGCCAACCTGTTGAAGCGATCTCCGAGTCACTGAACGGACGTGTGGGATGAATATTACCTTACAAACTTCTCTTTCCGCGAAAACTTACACGCCTCACCGCTATTGCACCTCAACCCTAATTGGAGGCGTTGGTTGGATCCCACCATTTGGAGAGGTGCTTTTCCGGGCGGAGAGGCTGGCCGGCGTAGTGCGACACGTCGTTGAAGAGCATCAGGCGCGCCCGCACAGGATCCCTGAAGTCCACGATGTTCAAACAGGCGGGCGCCTGGTCGAGCCGGTCGCGATAGCCGCGGCCATCGAAGCCAAGCAGACTGCTCAGTATGAGACGAAGAGTGGCCTTGTGCGAAACGACCAGGACGTCTTCGTCCTTGTGCCTGACGACCACCTCCCGGATCGCGGGCAGGGCACGGGACAGGACGCTGATGCCCGATTCGCCGCCCTCGGGTACGAACGTGAAAGGGTCTTCTTCCCAAGCCGCGTATTCGTCCGGGAACCGCTTCTCGACTTCCTTACGGCTCAGTCCCTCCCAATGCCCATGAGTAATCTCCCGCAGACCATCCAGAGTGATGGGGCTCAAGGCGTGCGGCTTGGCGATAATCGAGGTTGTCTCCAGCGCCCGATCCAGAGGGCTGGAATACGCGGCCGAGATTTCGTTTCCCGCCAATCGCCTGGCTAGTTGTTCCGCCTGCACACGGCCCTCGTCGGAGAGATGAACGCCTTCCGCGCCGGAAAAACGATCCTCCGCCGTCAGAGGCGTCGCGCCATGGCGAACGAGGTAGAGGCGAGTGGTCATGATGTTCCTCCTAAATTACTCGAGGAGCATACCGGCCAGAAGCGCCGTGCGGGGCGCGAGGCTGGGGATGTAGATGAATTCCAGGTCTTTCTGATGTGCATGAGCACCGAACGCGCCGAAACCGTCCAGAGTGGGCGCCAAATGAGAGGTGAAGTTTCCGTCCGAGCCGCCACCTACGCGGGCCGCGCCAACATTGAACCCGATCTCTGCGGCGAGCCTCTGCGCCTTTTCTAGCAACTTGAACGTGCCGTCGGACGGTTCCATCGGGGGACGGTTAAGTCCGCCCGTGATTTCGAATCTTGTATCGTCCGTGGGCCGGATCGAACGCAAGGCGGCGTCGACGCGCTCCGCTTCCGGGAGAGTCCAGACGCGCAGGTCGACATCCAGGGTTGCGCTATCCGGGACAACGTTTGAAACCGTGCCGCCATGGATCACGTTCGGTCCGAGGGTAGTGCCCTGCTCGAGATCCTGCAATTTGATGATTTCTTGAATCAGGCGCGCGGCGCTGACGATGGCATTGCGTCCATTCTCCGGCTCGACGCCCTGGTGTGCTGCTTTCCCATGGACTTGAATTCTATAATCCCCGACGCCCTTACGCGCCACTTTCAAGTCGCCATTCATGTAAGGGGGTTCAAGAACCAGGACGGCAGTTGCCCCGCGCGCCAAGCCTTCTATGAAGGGACGCCCTGCATCAGAGCCTATTTCCTCATCGGGTGTCAGCAAAAGATCAACGCTGCAGGCAGGGCTTTTTCCGATTGCCCGGATAGCTTTCAAGGCCCATAAGGCCTGGACAACGCCGGCCTTCATGTCGTAGGCGCCAGGCCCCAGGGCGTGATCGCCCTCAAGCCGCCATGGCTCCCTCCAGGCACCAGCCGGGTATACCGTGTCGATATGCGCCAGTAAGACAACGCGGTCGTGGTTCTGCCCGGAAAACTGTGCGTGCAGAATGTCGCCGAACTCGCTGGCGTGCCGCTGCATTTTCGCCAATGGACTGAGCCAGCCGGCGAGCACGTCCTGCACGCGATTCGACTCCCTGGACGTCGTTGGACGGCAACTCAATCCGCACAAGCTTTTCCACATCGTTCAAGATTTCCGAAACATGAGCTTGAAGAAAAGAAGAGATGTCATTCATCACGACTCCAATTGATTCAGGATTTGGACACACGCGGCGGCCTGGCTTTCAATAGAGGGCAGGAGGCTGCCTCCAGGAATCCGACGGGCCCGGCTCACAGTGACTGTAGGCAGCCCACACTTCTGCGCCGCCGACGATTATGTCGCAGACGGGATCTTTGACATCATAATACGCATCCATGTCGTTGGGGTGTAATCTTGCGAGGGCATTTTTAACCCGGGCCTAGGCCTCCGAGGCGGCGGGCTGGGCGCGAAGGTAATCACGAAACAAAAGCGGACAGCGCTGATTGGGCCGTCCTGCCACTCGAACATGATGAGATTGCAATCACAGTCTGAAAGCCTTAATGTTTCGATTCAGAATGCCGGTTTGCTGAGTGCGGTCGTCAGACGAACACGGTGCAGCCGCGCTGCTCTAGGCTTCGTATCCACCGGGGAATTGAGGACAGCCTGTTCCATCTTAAGTCCAGCTTTTCAAGCCTGGGGAGAACGCCCAGGCGGGCCGGAAGAGAGGTCAATTGGTTTGCGCGCAGATCCAGGAAGCGGAGATTTTTCAAGCTGCACAAAGATGCAGGAATCGAGGACAGCCTATTGTTTCGCAAGTTTAGTTCATTCATGTTTGCGAGGTTGCCCAGGGTCTCCGGCAGAGAGGTCAATGCGTTGTCTTGCAAGTCCAGTTTTCTGAGAGTCTTCAACATGCCGACCGACGCCGGAAGACTTGTGAGCCTGTTGTTCATCAGATGCAACTCTCTCAGGCTGCGCAGATCGCCGATGGACTCCGGGAGCATCGTAAAGAGATTGTTATACAACCTTAGCTCGATCAAATTCACAAGTGAGCAAATGCCGTTCGGGAGGGTGTCTAACCGATTATCCGTAATATTCAAATAGATCAGGCATCGAAGGTTCGCGAACGTCGCGGGCAAGGAGGTCAATTGGTTATTGCTCAAGTAAAGGAATCTCAGGCGCTTCAACGCGCCGAGCAACTCGGGCAGGCTTGCCAGATGATTGTGTCCCAGATCCAGCATGCGGAGCTTGTGCAGGTCCCCGATATGCCCGGGGAGGGAGGATAAGGAGTTGACGCTGACGTTGAGCGTCTCCAGGTTCGTCAGCCGGCAAATTGATTCAGGAAGTTCAGGCAGATGATTGTCGTACAAACTCAACAGCCTAAGATCGTTCAGCTCACCGATATTCTCAGGAAGGGTCGTGAGCAGGTTTCCATCGAATTGCAGAGCCTCGTACCCGGCAAGATCTTGTACCGCCGCCGGAAAAGCAGACAATTGGCGGCCTGTCAGATCCAGAGCCTTGTTTCTCCTCATTCACGCGCCGGGCTGCCTGTTCACCCAGATGCCATTCCACGTAGCAGGGCCTGCTGAATGCATGAATTCATCATAAGAGTATTCCTCGCGCCGGTTCGGATAAGGATTGTATATCTCAACCCAGCCGCCGTTTATGCCGTTCGGCGTGACTTTGTCCACGACGATCCAATGGTTCACGCCCTGGCCCCTTAATCTGCCGCTGATTGGATCAATCTGGACTCCGGCGATCAGGCAGCAAGTTTCAAGCTTGCTTTTTAGCCGGCCGGGTGAAATCTTGACGCCCATCACAGGATCCCTAAGCCCGGCGTCGAAACGGGTCCCGGGCACGGGGTGGCCGTAAACGGCCAGCATGCTGTCCAGGGCATCGGCGCTGCTTGTCTTATCACTGTCTGCGCCCACGGCCCACTGATAGTAACCTGGAGACGCCGCCTTCCACTTTGCCAGGAAAGTCTCTATATCTTCGTGAGCGATAAAGGCTACACACAATTCGCCACACATGTTGCGCTTAACATTGCCATCCACCATCATGTATTGCGCGGCGTCAAACGGGTCCGGCGTCGGATGAGGGATGAGAACCTCACTGGCTGGGAATTTCTCCACGTAGTCTTCGAGGTAGCCGTCATATACCCAGCCGATCTGATCGCGATAGACGACCTCAGACCACAAAAGGCTCTGGCCGGCATCTGCTGTGGAAACCTGCTTGCCGCTGGCGATGACCAGACCGCCGAGGGGTATATCCATAACCCTTTCGCCGTCGGGTTGTTTCAGGAAGCCAGCCGTCCAGATGCACCATTTTGACGTGCCCATAATGGTTCTCTCATCTCCTTAACACTGTGTTCGTCGATCCGGTAGGTGCGACCTTCCAGAGCGAAGTATAACCGCCCAAAAACATGATTAACCCTGAATCTAAGCTTCAAGCTGAATGCTGCATTTTCTGTCCATCTCCTCATCTCCCTTCCCGTGGGAAGGGGGAGTTAGATGCCGAAAAAGAAGCCGCCAGCGGCGTCTTAGGCTGCTGGCGGCTTCTTTTTCGGAAAAGCCCCAAGTTCGGGGCGTGTCACGTGTCGAATGCCTCAGCTAGCGCACTGGGATATGCGATACCAGCAAACCCAGGGCTGGCAGGATCAGCACGACCGCAAACACGATGCCCAGAACCCAGCTCAGCCATTTCTTCTCCGGATGATTCACCCAATAGAACAGGATCACCGAAAGAAGCAGCGCCTGCGGCACGACTTCCACATAGCTTGTAATGCCCGGGAAGGGCAGCTTTGTGTAGATGATGCCTTCGATGGAGGCCGGCGCCGGCCCGAACGTAGACAGAATCCCCAGGGCGACCAAAGTCCACCACGCTACGAGCCATCCATTCTTCTTGCCAAACAAAGGCTCACGCAATGGATAAAAGGCGAGGGCGAAAATCAAACCGCGGATCGGCTGGAACAAGACACCGGCCATTACCCATGGATCGGAAGTTGGACGCATCAGACAAGCCAACGGGCCGCTGGCATAAGCGGCCCCGTAATTCAAGAAATTAAAGGCCAGGATGCCCATGAGAAAATAGGTGATGGTATGCGCAACAATCGTCTTGATGATCAAGCCCGGCAGAGCGGGCCCGTTGGTTTGGTTCATGCATGTCTCCAATCGTTTCGAGAGTTATTCGCCTCAAAACCCTCTACAGCATAAATTCCGAGGCGGATGTCTGCCAGTGATATCCTTCCATAGATTCCGGACGTTGTTCATCCCGGAACAAAAATCCGGCTGCATGGAGCCGGATCAGGAGTCAGCGAACATAGAGACCACCGTAAAAGCAGTGGATTCCCAAGATTAAGTCTCTTTTTCTACCGGCAGCCGAAGAATTTCAGGTGAGTTCAGTTGCTTCCAGAAGCCGGTCAAATTGCTCCAGCGAACGACCAGCGCGCGTCCCCGGGCAGTGTTCCAATCCCTCTCGATATCGGCGTGGCAGCGAGGTCCAAGTCCCACGCGATCATGATGGCAGAACCTGCACTCCAATGGCTGATGTCCCGTACCGTGAAGCTCACAGCGCCCGTCTTTCAAGAATGTACAGCCGCCAGAGGCATGAGCCTGATCTGCAAATGCGATCTTGCAGCCTTTGAAGGCAGGAGCCAGGACGCCGAAGGAGCGATCTGGCGACATCTCGAGCATCATGCGCCCGGCGTATCCGGCTACAATAGCCTGCACAGCCTCGGCCACCACCCACCAACCGGGGCGCTGGCAGTAGCTCAAACAGACGTCGCAGTCGCACGGCTCCGAAGGCGGGTATTTTTCCTGAAGGGATTTCTTCCGGCTCATGTTATTGCGAATTCGATTCTAAATGATTCCGAGGAAAACCTGAACGAGCTCGGGGTCGAAACGTATACCGGCGTTCTCTTTGAGGTATGCAATAATCTTCTCCCTGGGCCACGCCGGCCGATATACGCGCTCTGAATTCAAAGCGTCCCAGGTGTCCACGATGGCGAAAATGCGGGCCAGCAGCGGAATCCGCTCTTCGCTTAATCCATCGGGATAGCCCTGACCATCCCAGCGCTCATGATGGCTGTAGGCAACGGATATGGCCGGCTCGAGGAAGGTCAGGCCGGAAAGCATCTGCCTGGCGTAGACGGGATGTTTTTCAATGACTTTCCTCTCCGCCTCACTCAACACAGCGGGCTTCAGGAGAATATCATCGGGGATGGCCAGTTTTCCAATGTCGTGCAGCATGGCCCCCCGCCGCAAGTGAACGATCTGCTCTTCGCTGCAGCCGGCGGCACGCGCCAGGCGGGTGCTTAGGTCCACGAGGCGCCGGCTGTGATTTTGTGTTTCCCTGTCCCGGTATTCCAGGACGCTGGCCCAGGCTCCGAGCGTGAGCTCGTAATTGCGGAGCAACTCCGCCTCGGATGCTTTGACACGGGCCAAATAGCTCTCTTTGTTCCGGACGATCACCCAGACCACTGCGGCCGCCGTGGCGAGGAGAATTATGATAGGAAGAAGGCTGTCATAGGTAACGGGGTTTATCACCGGCCGGATCACGCCGTGAAGCTGCAGGTATACCATGGCTATCGCCGATGCGATCGCCGCGAGGGCAAAATAGGGAGAGGCGCGCTTTCCGAAGAACAAGGTGCCAGACATGATCAGGATCGGAAACGCAAGTATGCCAGAATCCAGGATGCCATCGCCGTCATACAAGTTGAAATCAATCGCGATAAGCACAAGAACGCTGAGGACCAGGGCGGCTATCGTGTAATGTCCGCGTGCATTCAACATCAACAGCGGAACGCAGAAAACCGCCAGGGCGAACAATGCGATGATCGAGGGCCAGGTGCGGTATTGCAAGTTCTCCACACCCAGAAAGAAGGAGGCCAGGAGCACGATCCACAGCACGAAGGAAAGTGTTCGGTTTTGCTGCTCAATTTCGTAGGGGGAGGATTGATTAGTCATGGCAGCCAGGGACGCAACAAGAGAAGAAGTCGAAACGGACTGCGACGCTCTAATCATACTCTACGCAGCTGCCAAACTCACCGAATATCCAGCTTTTTGAGCACTCCCAGCCCTAGAGGTCCGCGAACCGTGATCTTTCTGCTCCTGGTCTGAAGCGCCTGTGCGCGTTCCAGGCGCCTTACCAGCCAGGCCTGCCAGGGCAATCCGCGGCGTTCAACAAAATCTTCAAGCCAGACGCGAAAATCCGCATTTGTGTCCATTACGCGTTCAAGGACCATACTCACTCGTCTTTCCTGGACGAAAATGCGCTCGCGCAAGACCTAGGCTACTGCCCGGTTCGCAGCCCAATCATCGCTAAGATCCTCCCGCAGAACGCCGACCAACTGCCAGCTTCTTCCCTCTCCCAGCCCCACGCGGCGGTGCGCCGGACCCGGCCGAAGGTCAATCAAAATGCCGCCGGGCTTAAGTACCCTGTGCGCTTCGTGGAGGGCATGAACCATGCCCGGATGAGCCACTCATCAGAGAACCCAGGCAAATACGACTACATCGAACACGGCCGGTGGATATTTGAGATGTTCCGCCTGGCCTACATGGTATCGGATACGCTGGGCGTAACGTTTCGGTTTTTGCCTGCGGGCCTGGCGGATCAGCCGCGCCTGTGGGTCCATGGCCTCGATCCTTTCCGGGCCCAGTGAGGCCAGGCGAAGGGTGAGGCGGCCATCGCCACACCCAATCTCGAGCACGCGCTTCCCGCGCCAATTCATCACCCTTTTAAGCGCCTGCAATTCCTTCCTTGTTGGATCCACAACCAGAGACATTCGATCTCTAAACTCCCATGTGAAATTCTGACCCTATCGAAACGGCAAGTAACGAACAATATACGACAACCGGATGACGGTATCAAGACCCAATTTATCAAGAAATAAGGCGACATGCTGCCAAAGACGGACGAAAGGGGAAGTAGAATTGGGCTGGGGCTTTGGCGGAGCGCAGGTGTTGCGGCCCTATAGCCTGAACTGGCTGATCAAATCCTGAAGGCGGCGGACTGAAAGATGAAGCTTCCGAGTTTGACCATATTTTTTCCCTGTTACAACGATGGCGGAACGATAGCCACGATGATCATCCGTGCCATGCAAACCGCGCCGACGGTGACAGACGATTTCGAGATTTGCATCATCAACGACGGCAGTCAGGACGACTCTGCCCTGATCCTGGACGAGATGAAACGGCTTTACCCTGAGCATGTAAAAGTGATTCACGAGACTCAACCAAGCGGCTATGGGGGAGTGCTGAGAAAGGGATTTGCGCTGGCCTCGAAAGAGTGGATATTCTATACCGACGGCGATGCGCAATACGATCCACGTGAATTGCCGGTGCTGGCGTCCCAGCTGAATGACGGCGCGGATATGGTCAACGGCTACAAGATCAAGCGTCACGACCCTTTTATTCGAGTCCTGGTCGGCCTGGCGTATCAATATTTTGTCAAACTAATCTTCGGGCTGGTCATTCGCGACGTCGATTGCGATTATCGCCTCATGCGACGCTCCATATTCGAAGCCGTCACGCTCGAATCCAAGAGCGGGACGATTACGTTCGAATTGGTGAAGAAAATACAGGATGCGCGATTTGCCATCAGCGAGGCGCCCGTGCACCACTTCTACAGGCAGTATGGCGTCTCGCAGTTCTTCAACATCGCACGCGTCGTGCGAACGCTGATCGACCTGATCCACTGGTGGTGGAGATTGGTGATTCGCAGGGAACATTTGAAGCCTGCTCATGCATGACGGACACCGGCCAACAGTTCCGACGGAGCCGAAGAGCGTTGTAAAAGATGGCTACGATATAATGCTTGCGGCGTGATTCAATGACAAAGATTCTGATTGCCGGACTGGGCTCGATCGGTCGTCGTCATCTGCGCAACCTGATGGCATTGAGCGAATCGGATGTTGTCTTGTTGCGCTCTCATCGGGCAACCCTGCCTGAAGATGATCTGGCGGGCTACCCGGTCGAGACCGATTTGCAGACAGCCCTGCGCAAACACCAACCGAAGGCTGTCATTGTTGCCAACCCAACCGCATTGCACCTGGAAGTGGCGATTCCAGCCGCCGAAGCGGGATGCGCAATCCTGTTGGAAAAACCAATCTCACATTCTTTGGACGGAGTAGACAAGTTGAAGGCGGCCGTTCAGAGAAGCGGTTCGAGAGTCCTGACGGGCTTCCAATTCCGCTTTCACCCCGGCATGCTTACCGCCCGGAAATTGATCCTGGACGGCGAGATTGGGCGGCTGATCTCCGCACACGTCCATTTTGGGGAATACCTGCCAGCCTGGCATCCCTGGGAGGACTACAGGACGAGCTATGCTGCGCGGGCTGACCTGGGCGGCGGCGTGGTGCTGACACAATGCCACGCGCTCGACTATCTTCCGTGGCTGGTGGGCCGGGTGGAATCGGTTTGGGGATTCACGGCGAAGCTAAGCGACCTGGACGTGAACGTGGAAGACACCGCAGAGATCGGCCTGCGATTCGCCGGGGGCAGGCTTGGCAGCCTCCATCTGGATTACAACCAACAGCCCCCTTCACATCATTTTGAACTCATTGGCACCCAGGGCTCACTGCAATGTGATCTCTCGGACGGCGCTGTGCAGGTCTATAGAGCGGCGAAGGGAGAGTGGCAAGCCTATCCGCTGCCGCAGAGCTGGGAACGCAACGTCATGTTCATGGAGGAGATGAAACACTTTATGGCGGTGGCCCGCGGGGAGACAGAGCCGTCGTGCACCCTGGATGACGGCATCCGTGTCATGCAGCTGATCTCTGCGGTTCACGAATCGCAGAACACGGGGCGCGTTGTCAGTTTTGGATCCTGACCTTGTCCCACAGTATATTCGGGGAATTCTTGCGCAGGTAAACCTTGATGCCGCTGCCAATCGCCGCATAGTCATATTGGGTCAAGTAAGGCGCGGCCTCCTGGTCGGTGCCAGTCCATAGCGACACAATCACGTCCGGTTTCAACTGGCCAAAGGTATGTGCATAGTCCCACTTCATATGCCCGGGACGCATATCGGGCACGTCCTCGATACTCATGGGCGTTCGGACTTTTTCGTGCGCGATCACTGGATCGGCCTTGCCCAGGATATCAATCGCATAGCGGTCAGGAAGAAGATAAGGGATGGTGCCGGCGCCGACGACCGCAATGGAGGCGCCGGGCTTCGTGGTGTCCTTCAAGGCCAGGGCGATCTCCAGATTGTGATCACCACCGGCTACGAAGTCGGGTCGCCGCGACAGGTCCCAGCGTTGGATCGATTTCCAATCTCCGATCAGGAGGTTGAAGTTCAACAGGGCAATTACGAACAGGGCCAAATACAAAAACCGGGAGCCAATCTCGATGGTCCGCGCCCCGGGTCGTATTCCAGTGCTCCCGGGCCCAGCCGGGGTTGCGGGTGAGCGGCCAGTGACGGCCATCAGACTGGCGGCAGCCTTACGTCGCAAAGCGTCTGCCGCCACGACAAAGCCGGCAAAGAACAACGGCATGGCAATGGCGATGTAGCGATTGGCGCCTCCGTGATCTTCCCAGGCATCCCCGCCGACGTATACGCTGTAAGCGAGCTGCCCGACGATGACCAGGATCAGCAGCGTGACCTTCCAATCGCGGCGGGTAAAGTAAATGGTCAGCGGCAAGAGGAACAGCACCCAGTTGGAGTAGTATATGAACCAGGTCAGCGCGTACAGCCCGCGCATGATTCGCAGGGAGAATGGCCAGCCGTCGACTTTGAGATAATAGGTATTCGGCAACCATTGTCCGTAGTATAGATAGCGGGCAATGGTCTGGCCGCCAAGAAACAGCGCCAGCAGCCCCAGCCCCCAAAGTAGATTCTGTCTTCGATATTGCTTCTGAACGAACAACAGCACTGCCAGAATCACCAGATAGGGCACCGCCATGTCAAAGCGGACCAGGGTGGAGACGCCCAGCAGGACGTAGGGCCAGGGAGTAAAACGCTCCGAACCGTTCCTCAGGATAAGCCAGATGACGGCGGTCAGCACCAGGGCCAGCAGGCTAACCTCCATCCCAAGAAGCCCCCACGAGATCAGCGGCGCATAGAAGGCTGTGAATGCCACGGCCGCCAGCATGGCCGGCAGGTCATTCGTAAAATGCTCGACAATGCCGCGCACGAAAAACAGGTTGGCGGCCAGCAGAACAGCACCGCTAATTTGGATCACCAGGCTGGTCTCCGGGAGCGGGATGGGAAACAAATGAACGATCGCCATATAGCCCACCCACAATGGGTTTGTAAATCCCTCTACATGCTCACCCACGTTCCAGACCAGGCCATTGCCGTGCGCCAGGTTGTAGGCATAGCGCATGGAGATCATGGCGTCGTCGAAAAGAACATAATATCTTGTTCCGTTGATCAGGAAACTGCTGGCCAGAATATATTGCCACGCATAGTAGAAGAAGCCGAGCACCAGCAGTCCGAAGAACAGGTTTCGCCACAGTTTAGAATTCATTGCAGGCAATTATATCGTAAGCGGCTCGACGAGCTTGTGATGATGGTCGCGTGGTAATGTGTGATGGCAGGTACCTGCACCGAACCATCCCCGCCCGCGCTAAAATTCACTGACTGAATTTTGAAGTATAATTCTCGCTCGCAATTCAACAAAACAATGAAATCTCGGGTGTCTCATTCCATCAAGACCTGGCTTAGCGCACCCGAAATGATTTCTCAAGTTTATACTTTTCACGGGAGTACTCAATGACAAAAGCAAGACTTATCACCCCGTATGGGGGGAAACTGGTCAACCTGGTGGTCACCGGTAAAGAACGGGATGAACTGCTTGGCCGCGCCCCACAATTGCCATCCATCAAAATCACGATGCGCAACCTATGCGACCTCGAACTGCTGGCCACAGGCGGATTTTCTCCGCTCGACCGCTTCATGGGTAAAGCCGACTACGAACGGGTGCTGCATGAAATGCGCCTAAGCGAAGGCGTTCTATTTCCGCTGCCCATCACCCTGACCGCCGATCCCAAGGAATTGCCAACCGTAGGCGAGGACCTGGTGCTGCGAAACTCCAACAATGATGTGATGGCCGTCATGACGCTGGACGAGGTCTATCACTGGGACGCGGCCACCGAAGCCGCACTCGCCTACGGCTCCACCGATGTCAAGCATCCGATGGTGTCGGAGATGGGCCGCTGGAACAAGGTTTGCATCAGCGGCACACTGAAAGTACTGAATCTTCCAAAGTATCATGATTTTGTCGACCTGCGTCGAACGCCGGTGCAGGTTCGCGAATGCCTGGAGGAAATGGGGAATGCCAATGTGGTCGCATTCCAGACGCGCAATCCACTGCATCGCATCCATGAGGAGTTGACAAAACGCGCCGCGGCCGCAAGTGGGCGGCTCGTTGATCATTCATCCCGTAGTAGGCATGACCAAGCCCGGCGACGTGGACCACTATACACGCGTACGCATCTATCGGGCACTGGTGGACAATTATTACGACCAGAAGAGCACATTGCTCAGTCTCCTGCCGCTGGCGATGCGCATGGCCGGGCCCAAGGAAGTGCTATTGCACGCCATCATTCGCCGCAATCACGGCGCCAATCATTTCATCGTGGGACGCGACCACGCGGGCCCCGGAAAGGATTCGACGGGCAAGCCGTTCTACGGTCCGTACGAGGCGCAGGAACAGATGAAGACCTACGAGCATGAGCTGGGCGTCAAGATGATTCCCTTCGAGGAACTTGTCTATCTGCCGGATGAGAGATCGTTATGTGGAGGGGAAGGACGTCCCGGCGGGGGCGAAGACGTTGAACATCTCCGGCACGCAGGTGCGCGATGACTATCTTGCGAAAGGCAAGTTGCTGCCCGAGTGGTTCACCCGCCCTGAGACGGCCGAGATCCTGCGCGAGATGTATCCGCCGCGCCACAAGCAGGGATTCTGCATCTGGTTCACCGGCCTGAGCGGCTCGGGCAAATCTGCCACCACGCAGGTGCTTACGTCGCTCCTGCTCGAGCATGGACGCGAGGTCACCATCCTGGACGGCGACGTGGTCCGGACGCACCTGTCCAAAGGTCTGGGCTTCAGCAAGGAAGACCGCGACACGAACATCCTGCGCATCGGATTCGTTGCCGGCGAAATTGTGCATGCCGGCGGCGCCGTCATCTGCGCGGCCATCAGCCCGTATCGCAGCGCGCGCAACGAGGCACGCAAGATGGTCGGCGACAATTTCATCATGGCCTACATGGATACACCCGTCGAGGTGTGCGAAGAGCGCGATGTGAAGGGCCTGTATATCAAGGCGCGTCAGGCAATGGCTGCCGGCCACCCGATGGGCTTCACGGGCGTGGATGATCCCTATGAACCGCCGGTAGACCCTGAGATCTCACTCAAAGGCTACGGTGCCTCGCCCGAAGAGAACGCCCACAAGATAGTCGAATATTTGGAACAACAGGGCTACGTCCTTTCCCATAAATAGGCCGCGGCGATTGATCGAACAGGGTTTGGCGCCTTCACCATCGCGAATACGTGAAATGACCATTCGTTTGAACCCGCGTCTCCTCTCCGTCATGGCACTGGGCCTGATGGCCGCCATCGGGGTATTCCTCATTTTGCACGCAACTCCGGAAGGCCTGGGCCTTTCAGACGATTCAGTCGGCTATATCGCCGGGGCGCGGAGCATTCTTGCCGGCCACGGCTATCGCGAAGCCTGGCTCGCCAGCGATGGTTTCGTGACACATTTTCCGCCGGCCTTTTCATCGCTGCTGGCCTTCATTGGCCTGTTTGGTCTTGACCCGCTGCGCGGCGTGCGATTCCTCAATGCCGTGCTGTTTGGTCTCAACATCATCCTGGCCGGCATCCTCGGCTGGCGGATGACCCGGTCGCTGCCCGCGGGGCTGATCCTGGCGGCGCTCTTCCTTGCCAACGACTCGCTGCTGAGGGTTCATGCGGTTGCCATGAGCGAGCCGCTTTTCATCATCCTGAGCCTGCTTTCATTCTGGATGATCGACCTGTACTTCGAACGCGACGCCCACTGGCTTTGGCTTGTGGCTTGCGGCGTCTTTGTCGGCCTGGCTTTCCTCACGCGTTACGCCGGGCTGGCGCTTGTCCCCACGTTCGTGATCGTTCTACTGATCGTACATAGTAATTGGAGAAAGCGCCTGGTAAGCGCGGCCATATTTGTCGCCGCCGTTCTACCGTGGATGATCGGCTGGGCGGTTCGCAATGAAATCCTCGCCGGTAATGCCACCAACCGCGAATTGGTGTTCCACGCCATTACGGCAAGCAATTTCGATACGGCGCTTTACAATGTTTCGACGTTTCTCATGCCTGTCGAGGTCTGGAGACGCGAGTTGTTCAAAGTCCCCGGACTCTTTCTGGTGATCGTGGCTGCCGTCCTTGCGGTGGTGCTGGGCTGGGTTCTGGTCAGAGTAAGGCGCCTCATCGCGGAACGGCAGCAACAGGGCCGACCGGAAATCATCGCCTTCAGCAACGGCTTATACGTTTTTGGATACCTGTCGTCCATCTTCGCCTCGATGTCGTTCTTTGACGCCTCCACGAAATTCAAGCTGCGTATTCTTTCGCCGATCTATGTCTCGCTGCTGATCCTGCTGGTGTTCTTGGGAATCTGGCTGTGGAGGAGGCGGCGGGCGGCGGCGATCCTGCTGGCGGTGCTGGTTTTCGGCATCTCCGCGTACGGGCAATTCGCGGCGGTCACAGAGTTAATGAAGGGCGGCCAGGGGTATGCTTCCTTCCAATGGTACGATTCAAAAACAATGGCATTCCTGCGCACTTTGTCGCCTCAGCTAAAAATCTATACAAACCAGCCGGGTGCGGTGTATCTGTACACGGGCCGCGGCGCCTACGTGCTGCCTGATCGATACGACCCCGTCACTGCCGAGGCGCGGCCGGGCTTTGAAACCGGCGTCGCAGTCATGCAAGGCGACATCAAGGCCGGCCGAGGCGTTCTGGCATTATTCAGTGGAGGCGACGTATCGGCCCTGGATGCGGCCATCCTGAGCAATGGCTTGTATCTTGCCCACAAATCAGCGGGCGATGAAGTCTTCACCGCCACGCCCTGAAAGGAAACATGAAGATTCAGGATAAGTTCGATTTGAAGGGCCAGGTTGCGGTTGTTACGGGCGGAGCAGGATTGCTGGGAGCCGAGTTTAGCCGGACGCTGGCAGAAGCGGGAGCCGCCGTGGCTGTTGTGGATTTGAACACGACCGCGGCGCACAACGTGGCCAAGGCGCTGGCTCAGGAGGGTTGCCAAGCGAAAGCCTTCGCGGCGGACATCACAGACCCGAAATCGGTAAAGGATCTGGCAGCCTCCGTACTGGCGGAATTCAGGCGGCTTGATATCCTCGTCAATTCGGCCGCGCTGGATCCGAAGTTCGATTCAGAGGCTGTCAAGAGGGGCATTACGCCTGGCAGTTTCGAAGACTATCCACTGGAGCAGTGGAACGCAGCGCTGAACGTCAACCTCACGGGCATGTTTCTCATCACACAGGCGTGCGTTAAGCAGATGCTTGAACAAGGCAAAAAGGGCAACGTGATCAACATCTGTTCGACGTATGGGATCAACGGGCCCGATCAGCGCATCTACATCAAAGATGAGGAGCGGGTTGCATTCAAGCCCGTGTATTACACGGTGACCAAAGCCGGCGTCCTCGGCTTCACGAAGTATCTGGCGGCTTATTATGCCGGGACGGAGATTCGGGTGAACGCTTTAACTCCCGGCGGGGTGTTCAACAATCACGAGGACTACTTTGTCCGCAATTATTCGGCGAAGACCATTCTTGGCCGGATGGCCCGCAAGGACGAGATGAACGGCGCATTGCTATTCCTGGCCTCGGACGCCTCCTCCTATATGACGGGGAGCAACCTTGTCGTCGATGGAGGCTGGACGGCGTGGTAGGGACAGAAATTGGGAATCGGAACCCGGGAATCGGTGATCGTGTGCGCGGTCTGAATTACGATTTCCGAATGCCGAATAACGTGCATCGAGTAACGCATGACTGAAGTATTGGCAATCATCCCCGCGCGCGGCGGCTCGAAAGGCATCCCGCGCAAGAACATCCGCGAATTTGCGGGCTCGCCCCTGATCGCCTGGAGTATTGCGGCGGGCCGGCAGGCGAAAACCGTGACGCGCGTCATTGTCAGCACCGACGACGAAACGATCGCCTCCGTTGCGCGTCAATTTGGTGCCGAAGCGCCGTTCCTGCGACCGCCTGAATTTGCGCAGGATACTTCCACGGATTTGCCCGCCTTCCGGCACGCGTTGAAATGGCTGCAGGAGCACGAAGACTATGAACCCGACGTGGTCGTCCAGCTGCGTCCCACCTCACCCATCCGACCGCGGGATTGTGTGGACGGCGCAGTCGGAATCCTGCTGGCGCACCCCGACGCAGACAGCGTTCGCGGTGTTGTGCCGGCGGGGCAAAATCCGCACAAGATGTGGCGCCTCTCCAGTGAGCACGAGCCGATGAGACCGCTGCTCGAGGTAGAGGGCATCGCCGAGCCCTATAATGCACCGCGTCAAATCCTACCGGCAGTCTACTGGCAAACAGGACACATCGATGCGATCAGGATCAGCACGATCCTGCAAAAAGGCTCGATGAGCGGTGATAAAGTCTATCCACTCTTGATCGACCCGCGCTGCACGGTGGATATTGACAACCTGGCGGACTGGGCCAGGTACGAGTCGATCATCTATTCCGGCGGCCTGGATATCGTTTCGCCGGGCAAAGCGCCTCGTCCGATGCCGCAGAAGATCGAGCTGATCGTTTCGGATTTTGATGGCGTGATCACAGATAATCGGGTCTGGACGGACCAGGATGGCCGCGAAACCGTCGTGGCGTCGCGCAGTGACAGCATGCGCGTGCGCGCGTTGCGTGAATGCGGGGTCGACGTCATGATCCTTTCCTCGGAACCGAATCCGGTCGTCCAAGCCAGGGCCGAAAAGATGGGAGTCGAAGCGATACAAGGAGTTGACATCGGTAGCAAGGGGGAGGCCCTGCGGGAGCTGCTGGCGAAGAAAAAAGTGGATGCTTCGCACGTTATCTATATTGGAAACGATTTCAACGACCTCGCCTGTTTTGAAATGGCCGGCTGGTCGGTGGCTGTGGCCGATGCGTACCCTGAAGTCCGCCGGGCTGCCGACCTCGTGTTGAGCAAGGCGGGAGGCCATGGGGCGCTGCGGGAATTATGTGACCTGGTCTTGAACAAACTGGAGGAGAACTCGCATGGCTCGTGAGGTGCGCCTGGGAAAACGCATGATCGGCGATGGGCACCCTGCCTACGTCATCGCCGAGATCGGCATCAACCATAACGGTAACCTTGAGGTCGCCAAGCAGATGATCGACGCGGCAGTGCATGCGGGCGCCGACGCGATCAAGCTGCAGAAACGCACGCCTGAGGTCTGCACGCCGCCCGAGCAGCAGAAGCAGATGCGTGAGACCCCGTGGGGATACATCACGTATCTTGAATACCGGCATAAGGTGGAGTTCAGTGCAGAGCAATACCACGAGATCGATCGCCATTGCCGGGAAATGGGCATTGCGTGGATGGTCTCGGTCTGGGACGAGCCCTCGGTTGAATTCATGGAGAAGTTTGATACGCCCGCCTACAAGATACCGTCCGCTTCCCTGACCGACTTCAACCTGATCCGCAAGGCGCGCGCGACTGGCAAGCCGTTGATCCTTTCCTCGGGGATGTCAACGATGGAACAAATCAAGAAAGGCGTTGGCAGTGCCGGTGAAAAAGAGCTGGTTTTGATGCACTGTACCAGCACTTATCCGTGCGAGCCTGAAGAGCTCAACCTGAAAATGGTCGAAACGCTGCGCCGCGAGTTCCCGGATCTACCCATCGGTTACTCGGGTCACGAAGTGGGCCTCGTGCCCTCGGCGATCGCGGTGGCGCTTGGGGCCTGTATTGTGGAACGTCATTTCACGTTAGACCGCGCCATGTGGGGAAGTGACCAGGCCGCGTCTGTGGAACCCGGCGGGTTTGAACGCCTCGTGAAATACATTCGCGTAACCGAAGCTTCTCTTGGAGACGGCGTCAAGAAGGTCTACGAGAGCGAGAAAACATCGATGAGCAGGCTGCGCCGCGTGAATGGCGAGTAACCGCAAGCCTCGGCGCCAGGAACCGGCGCGGCCGCAGGTAACCACTGATCCATGTGTGGCATAGCGCACCCCTGGCAATGAATTCATGAGCCTTCCTCAACAACTCCACCGCGCCGTGCGGCCAGCCGGAAAAACCCTGCTGGCGATGGCGCGTTGGAAGAGATTTTCCTTCACTGAGGCGCCGCCCATATTTGGCAACTCCAAGCCAAAGAGCGGCTCGCATTTAGTGCTTCAGATTCTCGGCGGGTTTTGCAGGATCATGCCCTATGCTTATGTGGAGGCCGATCCGATCCGCACCATCAATAAGGAGGGCGGGCGCAGGTCAGTGGAGCGCATTGAGGCCGATCTACGGCATGTGCCACAGGGTGTGATCGGCTGGGGGTACGTCGAGCCAACGGCTGAAAACGTTGCAGTGCTTTGCCGCCCTGGCCGCGTGAATTACTTTGTTTATCGTGACCCGCGCGACATGCTGGTCTCGCAGGTTTTCTTCGCAACCGATATGTATGAAGGTCACGCGCTGCATGCCTATTACAACTCATTGCCAGATTTTAGTGAGCGGCTGAAAGTGGCCATCACCGGAATCGACCGCGATGGGCTATACATGGTGAATGTCAGGCAGAGGTACGAGGGGGTGTTCCAATGGCTTCAACAGAAGGGCGTACTGTGCATTCGTTTCGAGGATTTGATCAATAGCTGCGACGAAACCCTGAATGCCATGCTGGATGAAGTGGAGAAGACGGGCTATCGGATCCCAACATCCCGCGCTGAATCGCTAGCCCTGCTCAGGGCAGCCATCCGACCGAAGAAGTCGCGCACCTTCCGGTCAGGGCAGACGGGTGATTGGCGCAGCCATTTCACGGAGGAACATAAGCGACTCTTTAAAGATGTCGCTGGAGACCTGTTGGTAAGGCTGGGCTATGAAAGGGACAATGATTGGTGAGGGTGGCGTAGTCCAAGCCCCATAACGAAAAACGATTTCGGATTCCCATGTTCCAGGATTTTTTCACGCAGCGTCTCAAGCGCGGGCTCAACCGGCGATTGAACAACCTGAAGATTGCCAGCGTGGCAGCGCAGGTTGCGAAGCGCGCTCCTGAGCCGAAAGGCCAGCCGGTCGTCTTCTTCAAGGCTTCCACCGGGATCGACGATCTTTCATGGAACAGCGGGTTCCATCTCCTGGCGTCGTGGGCACTCCGATTACAGGGCATACCTGTGGTCTATTTTGCATGCAAGGCAGGAATGAGCCGCTGCGTGCTGGGAACGAACCGCGGAAACGTATCTAAAGCGCCGCCATGCAAGTCATGCATCCATCAATCCAGAACCCTCTATACAGGCGTTCCAATGCTCGATGATTCAAACGGTGCAAGGTCCTCGCGCGTAAACTGGTTCGAATACCAGGCGGATGAAAATCTATCGCGGGCGATTAAAGGCCTGCCCGTGCCGGAGTTGATGCAATTTGTATGGGAGGGGATACCGCTGGGAGAGTTGTGCGTGCCCGGTTTGAGATGGATTCTGAGAGTTCATCATCTGCCGGATGACGAACCGACGCGTTTCCTCTTCCGGGAATACATCCTGTCCGCCTGCAACGTCGCGCGGAAGTTCTCGGGATTTCTGGACGAGACCAATCCGCGGGCGGTCATTGTATTCAACGGACAGTTCTTCCCGGAAGCCACCGCGCGTTGGGTTGCGCGAAAACGCGGACTGCGCGTGATCACGCACGAGGTGGGGTTGCAGCCCGCCAGCGCCTTCTTCACAGAAGGCGAAGCTACTGCCTATCCGATCCACATTCCGGACGATTTTGAGTTGAGCAGCCGGCAGAACGCCCGGCTCGACGAGTATTTGCAGAAGCGCCTTCATGGGCAGTTTTCGATGGCAGGTATTCGGTTCTGGCCGGACATGCGCGAGCTCGACGAGGCGTTTCTTACAAAGGCTGCGCGCTTCAGGCAGATCGTGCCGGTCTTTACCAATGTTGCTTTCGATACCAGCCAGCCTCACGCCAATACCGTGTTTACTGACATGTTCGCCTGGCTGGAGATGGTGCTGGAAGCCATCAAGGCGCACCCCGACACGATGTTCGTTATCCGGGCGCACCCGGACGAGACGCGCACGCGCAAGGCGAGCCGGGAAACCGTGCAGGCCTGGGTCGAAGAGCGCGGCGTGGGCAAGCTTGAGAACGCGATCTTCGTCGCGCCCAGGGAATACTTGAGCTCCTATGAGTTGATCCAGCGGTCGAAATTTGTGCTGGTTTACAACTCGACGATTGGGTTGGAAGCTACCATCATGGACAAACCCGTGGTGTGCGGGGGAAAGGCGCGGTTTACGCAGTACCCAATCGTCTTCTTCCCGCAGACGACCGATGAGCAGAAAGGCATGTTACGGCAATTCCTGGAGGCCGAGTCAATCCAAGTCCCACCTGAATTCAAGCGCAACGCGCGGCGTTTCCTATATTACCAACTGTTCCGCACGTCGCTGCCTTTCGAGGAATTCCTCGAACCGTCCGTGCGCACAACGCAGACCCGCCTCAAGCGGTTTGAGTTGGATTTGCTGTCGCCGGAAAAGTCACCCGCCATGAAGGCGATCTCGACGGGGATATTGGAAGGCGGAGACTTTCTGCTCGAAGAGCATTGATGTAGGTCGCAGATTGGATGCACAAAACAGCAGGGCCGCCGCACGGCCCTACTGTTTTCTTAAGAACTGGAGGCGGCTTGGGCTAGTCTGCGGACTTGCCTGCAACCTTTGCCCAAGCAGGGTATTCATTGTCAAAGTTGTAGTAGAGCGTTTGCCTCGGCAACCGGAAATCGACCACGTCCTTCCCAACTGACTCAGGCAACTCTCTTTCTACCAGGACTCGGGCAATGAACCCGGCAATGGTCTCCATGTCCTTCTCATTCATGCCGAGGCGGGTCACCTCGATGGTGCCCAGGCGCAGTCCGCTCGGACGATCCCAATCTTCGGGTTTGTCCTCGGGCACCAGGTTCTTGTTCGTGATGATATTGGCCTCCGCCAACCGATGGGCGACTTCCATGCCCCCGCCGTACTGCTTGACCTTGAGGATGACCTGGTGGGTCTGGCTGTAGCCTTTATGTGCACACAGCACCGGGATGCCGCGCTCGTCCAATGCTTTTCCAAGCGCCTTCGAATTCTTCACGATCTGCGCCATGTAGAATTTTCCGTACTCGATCATTTCCGCTGCGGAAACGGCAAGGGCAGCCACGCGGTTGACCTGATGCGTGGCGGCGAGAGCGGGGAAGATCGCATCGGTCAACGGTTTCGTGAGCGCGGGGTCATTCCACAGGATCATGCCGCTTTGGGGGCCGCTGAAGGTCTTGCCGGCTGATCCAGTCAGGATCACAGCCCCCTCCTTCAATGGATCCTGAAATTGTCCACCGGCGATCAAACCGGCTTGATGCGCGCCATCGAAGACAAATTTTCCGCCCCACTCGGCGATGACCTCGCTCATCTCGCGGACTGGCAACGGGAAGAGCGTCATGGACATGCCCATCACGACGAGCCTGGGCTTCTGCGCCCGGGCGATCCTGGCGAATCCATCCAGGTCTACCTCGAGTTCGGCCATATTGAAGGGAACGTCGAATATCTTCAGGCCGCGCGTCCCCGCCGGTCCGTCATGCCGATTGCTCGAATGACCGCCGAACGGCTGGGGAGCCGACATGATTATGTCCCCGGGCGAGGCCAGGGCGTGATAGACGGTCATGTTTCCCAGCATGCTGCCCATCAGTCGATGATCGGCGTAGTTGCAGCGGAAGGCGACCTTCAACAATTCCACGCACAACGATTCGACTTCATCTATATACTGGGTTCCTGCAAACCAGCGATTGACCCTGCCAATGTGGCCCTCTGCCGCGCGCGTTCCGATCTCGGAGGAAAGCAGGGCGCGCACCATCGGGCTCGTCGGAGCCTCGGGCGCCAACAGATTCAGGCAGCGCTCACCGCGCCATTCCTCGTTACGTTTCACTGCCTCGACCACGGCCTGTGCCCACATGCGCGGGGACTCCGTGGCGCTCATAACCGCCCTGGCATGCGCCAGGACTTCGGGATCATGCACTTCTAATTGGGAGGGTTCCGTTTCATTCATTTCCTGGACTCCTTTTTCGAACTTATGAGGTTTCTCTTATCAAGATACGCAACCAGCTGACTGGCTGCAGACTGCAGGTGATCTTTGAGCTGCGCCGCCGCCTTCCTGACCTCGCCGTGACGGCATGCTTCCAGTATCACCCGATGTTCCCGCTGGGAGGCCTTCTGATAATCCATGCCCGAGAGATAAAGCACCAAATAGCGGGCGATATTTGCGTGCAGGGCGTGTGTTGTCTTCATGAGTCGGGGCAGGTGGGCGGCGGAATATAGTGCAGCATGAAAATCCCAATTGAGTTCTCCCCACTTCGCTATGTTTCGTTCACGATCAAGGTCGGTGAGGATCTCTTCGGCTTGCTTCAATTGAGCAACGGTCAGGTTTGGGATCGCCCGCTTCAGGAGAGCGATCTCCAGGGCAATCCGCATAACATAGATTTCGTCCGCCTCGGCTGCCGACAATTCCGAGACGAACGCACCGCGATTTGTATAGAAGGTAACCAACCCCTCTGCCCTGAGTTGAACCAGAGCCTCCCGAACGGGGATCTTGCTAACTCCGAATTTGCCCGCGATCTCATCCTGCCGGAGAGGTTCTTGGCTTCGTAACTTGCCCCGTAGAATGTCGGTACGCAAGCTATCCACTATTTGTTGGGTGGTGCTTGAGGCCTGCGGCAGGTTGGGGGAAGTGCGGGCAGTTTTCATGGATTCAAATCGTATACGATATCGGTTAAAATGATAATATCGTATACGGACTCTGTCAAGGTGGATTTTAACTATCAGGGAAGTAAATTGAAGCCTCTAATCAATCGAGAACGTGTATGACCCAAGCAGCTGGTCGCCTGAATACGCGCTCAGGCTCACGTTCCCTCTTTGGGTGAGAAATCCACCGCTCCAAAACCCGCAATCTATCGGCTGACCGTCGGCTTTTGCGTGAAAGGTGGGGCCGAGCCGATCGTTGATGCCAGTCTGGTATGTTGCCGATAGCGTAAAGTCGCCCTCCACGCCTTGCGGCGCTCTGGCCCAGATATAGAGTTCAGCGACGCTGCCCGCCTTGAAGCTCCTGACCGGCGTGGCAGCAGGATCATCTTCAGCGGAAAGCCAGAGATCAAGATGTGTGAGCGGAAGAGGGGTGCTGGTGGTTGTGGGGGCGAGCGCCGGAGTCTGGGTTGGCGCGAAGGTCGGTGTGGCAGGCGGTGCAGGCGTGGATGTCAGTGGGGCAACTGGGGCGCCGGTGCCAGCACAGGCGCTCAGAGATAGGCCAACCACAATGCACGGCAGGAAGAGCGGTCTCATACTATTGCCTCCGCTTCGCCGGATAAAACTATACTAAGTCTCGTTTCGCCGCGCACGGCCGAGGTCCACTCACTGCCCCTGAACGACTCAACCCAAAAGGTTCGCAGTTGTCGCAGGGCCGGAAACCCGCCAGCACAATTCGCAGGCACAAGATTGCATCTGTACGGCCGCGCTCATCTAATAAACGGATCCTCGGTAGGCAGAGAGTTCCCATAGGCCAGCATGTAGTTCTCCAGGGACATAGGCACGAAGCATTGCCGAATGAAGACTGCATCGAATTGCCCGTCCGCAACGAAGGCCAGGCCTTTCGTTGGGAAAGCGTAGATCTTGCTTCCCTGCTGGTAGTTTGTGAAGGCTGCATACGCCGGCTCGCCGTGCTGCGCCTTGACCTCTGACCACCGGAGCGGCTGATTTGCGGCTTGAATAGCCGTCACCAACACTACGACGCCATTTTGCAGGGTAACAGAATTCAGCTGCCCGTATATTGGGGCGGCATAGGACAATATCTCAAAACCGCCTTCCTGGTCTGTCGCCAGCGGGTTGCCAAGTTGGGCCAGCAGCTCGTTTCTGGTGGTCTTTCCTGGCAGGACGCCCCGCATGCAGTCCGGGCCGTTAGTAGCGGGGGACGGTTCATCGGTCAGCTGAACTGTCATGCCACCGAAGGAGCAGGAAATGTTTGAGAGTACAACAGCGACTACACCCAAGCCAGAAAGCAGGCAAACTCTATTTCTTGCTGCCGTCTTCATATTCGACGCCTCCAAAGATCTGATCGCGGATGAAGTTGTAGCGTTGGGGTGACGCGCCCTGCAATCTGCCGGGATCATAGACGTACATCATGACAGACTCGGACAAATCCTCTGCCGGACTTGTCCTGGCATAGTCAGTTGGCGTCTGATTGCCCGGCGCAACGACCAGTCCCCATGTTCCATCCTTACGTGTGCCCCAGCCATTGTCCTTCCAAAAACCGGGATCCGTCATATTGGTGATTGGGCGGGTGGCGTCCATGTAATTTTGCACCAAAGGAGACGAGGCATAGTTGTGCTGAATGCGTGCCTCGGGGTCGGCGTAGACCGCATTCTCCTCTTTGTGCGACTGCAATGCATGCGTTAGCTCGTGAAGGATGGTGGCTTTGAACTCTTTGTAGCCGTTGGGGTCATTTGCAAAGTCAGACGGGGTCAATGCATGGTCAAAAATGCGGATGGTGGCCCTCGATCCGTCGCAGTTTTTGATGGTCTGCGCGCCGCAAGGGTCATAGACGCCGTATGTGGCCGGTTTTGGATTCCCGTCCTGGTCGATAAACACCGTGTTCCTGACGATCCTGGTAACCGCCATGGTTTTGATGAGTTCCGGCGGCAATTCCTTGAGCACATCGTTGAGCAGGACGAGTTCCTGCTCGCTCCAAGCCTTTGGTGCCCACGTCGCATCCCCGAAGCTGTCTTCCACTGTGATGCCGTAGGTGTTGTAGATGTACTCTGAGGTGATGGTTGGCGCGACTGCGGCCTGGAATTCGGCTGAAGAGAACGTGACCTTGCCAGGAGGCATCCTGCCAATTTCGATCTGTCCCCAACCATTCGAAATCCGCGGTGTCTACGTGAAACGTTCCTGATCCTAAGCCATTGGCGTAAAAATTGCCGCTCCAGGAACCTGCGTAGGAACCATGCATCGTGCAGTCGGAGTTCTCAGCTACAAGCTCCCAGGTGAAGGTCCCCGGTTGCCGCGCCTCCGTCACCGCCGGCGAACGAGCCGGTCATGGAGTAAGTGGCTGTCCCGGGACATCCCCATAGTTGTCTCTCCCTCGCTGATGACACGTATCATGCCACCTTGATAAATAGCGGTTCCGGTCACAGGCCCGCCGGTCGGGGGAAAGGTAACGGTCAGATTGCAGCCATCCCCGCAGTATGCGACATCGACAATCGTTCCTGTGCCGGTGATAGTCTGCGGCTGCTGGGCGCCAACCGGATGCGGCATCGCCGCCAACACAGCAACAAGGACCATGAATTTGATATGTCGCTGGAGCAGCCTGAGGTTTCGCATGTCTCGTACTCCTTGAACGCAATCCTGTTGCACATGGCTGTCGCTACGGGATTCGCATCGCATCAATCGGGCTCTGTCCGCCGATGAAAGCCTGCGCGGAACGCGGGCAACGGGAAGTTGGAAGTTGTGGAAAACCTATAAGTGAGTGAGTACGGAGCAACCGCTAAGCTATAATTCCGCCCATAAGCATTATAGAATGTTTTCTTGTTGAGTTCAATAAGCAGAATGCCCATCAAACCTGTGCTCCGTCGCTTTGTCTACCAGACTGAAAAGCTGGCCCAGCGCCTCCGGTTTTCTACCATGGCGGTTCCGCCAGGGGGCTGGCCGATCCTACTCAGCATCTCGTTTCCAAAGAGCGGCACACATCTGCTCGACCAAATCCTGTTGGGCTTCTCGAAGGTGGCGCCGTTTTCGACACGCCTGCACTCCTTTTATGCAGAATACGAAGGGGAAAGCGGCCACAAGCTGGCGCCGGAACAGGCCCTTGCCTGGCTGGACTCTTTGCGGCCGCTGGACGTTGCCTCGGCGCACCTGTTCTCCCGCCCCGAGGCAATTGCAAGGATCGCCACGGATTCGTTCGTTCCGTACTTTATCTTCCGTGACCCGCGCGACGTGGTCGTGTCGCACGTCTTTTATGTTACCGATATGGAAGAGCATCACGTCCATCATGAATATTACACAGCCCTGCCCGATTTCAATCCGCGCCTTAATGTCAGTATCCTTGGCCGCCCCGACGCCAATGTGGAATTCCCGGATATCGCCGGCAGGTTCGCGCCTTACTTAGGCTGGCTCGACCAGCCATCTGTCATGCAGATCCATTTCGAGGACCTGATCAAAGATCGAGCAGCCGCCCTGAATCGCGTGATAGATCGCTTCATGGCCCGCGTTCCCATCAGGGCCTCCCGAAAAGCCGTTCTCGACGCGCTTGAGTTGTCCATCAATCCCGCCCGTTCTCCGACGTTCCGTTCGGGGAAAACGGGCGAGTGGCGCAAGTATTTCACGGAAGACCATAAACGAATTTTCAAAGAGACGGCCGGCAATCTGCTGATAAGACTCGGGTATGAAGCGGACAACGATTGGTAAGCGGCTTCGCCATATGGTAAAATCGTCCAGCCTGGAGGGATGGCCGAGCGGCTGAAGGCGCATGTCTTGAAAACATGTTTGGGTCACACCAACGTGGGTTCGAATCCCACTCCCTCCGCTGGATTGATGATTCTCGATTTTAGATTGAAGACTGCTTTAACGAGTGGAACGGTAACTTTACAATCATCAATCTGGAATTCAATGGGGAGGTGCCAGAGTGGTCGAATGGGGCCGCCTGCTAAGCGGTTACTGGGGCGAAATCCTCAGTCGCAGGTTCGAATCCTGTCCTCCCCGCCAGACAAAGAAACGCGTTCGAGCATGAGCGCGTTTCTTTCTTTTCATCGCTACTGATTTCGTAATGGCCTCCAGGCGTGAGGGCCGGAGTCGCAGGTCCGAATGCTGCGCTTGCGTCCCCGCCAGACAAAGAAACGCGTTCGAGCATGAGCGCGTTTCTTTCTTTTCATCGCTGCTGATTTCGTAATGGCCTCCAGGCGTGAGGGCCGGAGGTGCAGGTCCGAATACTGCGCTTGCGTCCCCGCCAGACAAAGAAACGCGTTCGAGCGTGAGCGCGTTTCTTTCTTTTCATCGCTGCTGATTTCGTAATGGCCTCCAGGCGTGAGGGCTGGAGTCGCAGGTCCGAATGCTGCGTTCGCGTCCCCGCCAGACAAAGAAACGCGTTCCAGCATGAGGGTTGCAACGCTTGCACCCACCTGCCCGGCGGGAGTGGGCAAAAAAACGCCGAAAACAGGGATGGGGCGGGAATCACACCGCCCCATCCCTGTTTTCGGTAATGCCAGATAAGCTTGGGAACCAAATCTAAGATTCGAAGTGGGCCATGCGTGATTTCCATCTCCTGCTCTAAAATACGTACGGCAATTGACATGTTTTTGACCATGGCCTCCAACATGGAGCCATTCTTATGATTCGCTTTATAATCCGCTATGGAAAGGCTCGGTCAAATATGGATGCTCAATATGGTCTGACTTGTTCTTCCGTCAACTTGCGCGTGACCGCAGACCTCAAATCGACGGTCCTGGAAGCGTTGGATCCTCAGGAGCATGTCCAGATCCTCGAGGATGCGGGGAACATGCTGAAGGTCCAGGCGACAAAGTGGAATCCGCCCATCCTGGGATACGCGTTGAAATCCGCCATCATCGAACAGCAGGCGGTGCCGCAGGTCTTTCCCAGAGTCGACATCGCTGCGGGCGTAAATATCCCATCCGTTCCCGCCTCGCTTCCTTTATCTGCGTTTCTGCCGTGGTTGAATTCGGCTAGCGAGTCTCCGTGGCTGCCGGCAGATTATCTGGATGCGATCCGGTCTGGCAAGCAGCCATCGGTGGGTGCGATGATCCGTGAGGCGATTGCCGCCCAGCGTTCCGCTTGGGACGCCTGGGTGGCCGAGGTAAATGCCCAGGGACGCCAGGCTGCCGCCACCATGGACGAATGGCTGGTGATCCTTGCCGGGGGACGGCAGATGTGGAGCATCCGCACGGAGCGAATATTCAGCCAGCCTTCGCAGCATGCAGCCGCGCCTGCGTGGGTCGCCCCGAACGATGTAATGCATTGGACGGGACACGTCGCCCTGAACAACGACGAGCCAAAATATAAAACCTGGTACCAGGTCGACTTTACGAAGCTCGACCAGACGTTCCACGGCTGGTACAAAGCGGACCTGATGGAAGAATTCATCATGCCCACGCCGACAACTGACGTGACGATTCCGGAGAACAAGGACAAGGTTTTCGACCTGAGCCGGTCCTCCATACGGCTCCCCGCAGATCCTGAAATCGACGCTGCCCGAAAAGCGGGACTTCTGGGTGCGCAATACATCAACATAGATGCTGCCACGGGTTGGGCGAAGGTCAACCATAACCTGTGCGGACAGTTCTGCGCGGCAGCGCTGGTGGGGAGCGATGTCATTCCGTTCCTCAAGCAATGGATGTCTTCGTACGCAGGTGCAAAGACGATTCTCGAAACTGACGTTGGCACATCCATCCCCGATCTCCAGTCCATGCTGGATGCTTTCAAGAAGCCTTACGACTTTTTCCGCGCCGAGACCAGCGTCGCGCCGATTACCCCTCGATACATGCGCAAGATGCTGGATACCGGTCGAATGGCTATCGTCGGCACAGGTATCACGTACAATGGCCTCATAAAGTGGGGCAGCCGCATCCGCCATTGGATCGTCATTGAGGACGTTCTACCCGTGGCCAACAACGGATGGGTGCGGATATACAATCCGTTCTCGGATCGCGAGGAAGTCTATCCGTTTGACGTGGTATTCGATCCGAACTCTCGCTCGGCCATTGGGTTGTGGGTGCAGCCTACCTTCACGCAGCCTTCGACCCCCACCCAGACCGCCTAGCGGACGGATTTCACTCTTATTCTATCGAAGTGCGGGCGAGAAACGAAAGAGGGCAGGGAAGATATTCCCTGCCCTCTTTCGTCTCTGAGAAGTTGAGTCCCTCGGGTTCTCTATGCCTATCCGTGCTTGCTTTTTTTCCTCGCAATCACCGCGATGAATTCCATGATGATCTTGAGCGCGGCGAAGACCGTAGCCTCCGATGGGTCGAGGGGAGGAGCAACTTCCACGACATCCAGCCCGACCAAGGGCAAGCCCTGAAGCGACTTGATGAGGGTGATCACATCCCGACTCGTGAAGTCCTCCGGAGTCGGGAATGCCCGTGCCGGGCGCAAAGGCCGGGTCGAGGCAGTCGATATCCAGCGATACATGTACCGCCTGGCATTTCGATAATTTCCGTACGACCCTTGCGGCGATCTCGTCCATGCCATTTTCGGCGACATCCGCAGCTGTGTAAACATTCAATTTCCCGTGCTCTATCAGGTCAATCTCCTGCGATTCCCATGAGCGCACGCCAACCAGGCAAACATCCTCCGGCTTGATTCCGAATTCAAGGCCGCGGCGCAGGACACAGGCATGCGAAAGTTTCGAACCCGTAAACTCATCGCACAGGTCCGGATGCGCATCCACCCACAAGACCCCCAGGCGTTTTTGCGCAAATCGTTCACGTTGACCCTGTAAGATCGGGATCGTCACTGAATGGTCGCCTCCCAGAAATATCGGCATGTTCGGGAGCGCGGACACAGTTTGGCGGACCAGGCCGAAGTCCCGCGGCTGGTCCACTATTCGGATATCACCGAGGTCAGCAATCTTAATAGCCGCGAGTCGCGTCCGGTCCTCACTGAAGGGAGTCTGATGCGTGGACCAGAACCGGATGCGTTCAGGGCCCAAGGCTGCGCCTTTGCGCGCCGAGGCGGCACCGTCATAGGGAATTCCGATAACTGAGATGTCGGCATCATTGGGTGAAAGGTTCGGCAGGCAAAGGTCAGCCCAAAGTCCATGTGTGGATGCGGGGTCGCTCATGTCAGTTTCTTCTCTCCATTCAAATCTTTGGGAAAAAATACACAGAATATTTCCGCCTCCATCATTGTATCCCATGCTGATTTGGGGTATATTCGGCCCGAATTTGCCAAACCAGCCAAAGGAGGATGTATGTTGAAGGTATTGAAATGGATCGGCATTGTTCTTGGAATTCTTATCGGGCTGATCTTGTTGATAGCCATCGGCTTGTATGCAAAGGCCAGAATAGAGTTTACGAAGAAATACAACGTAACCGTGGAATCCGTCAGCATCCCAACGGATGCCGCTTCGCTCGAGCGAGGCAAGCATCTCGCCACATTCCTATGCGAGGAATGTCACGGTGATGACCTGGGCGGCAATACAGCCTGGTTCTCCCTCGGACCCCTGGCTAGCGCCAAGACGCCCAACCTTACCTCCGGCAAGTTCAGCCTGACCACCCAATTCACCGATGCCGATTGGGTGCGTGTTCTAAGGCATGGAGTAAAACCCGACGGCACTTCCGTGTTCATCATGCCAGCCAATGACTTCTACTATTTGAGCGATAGTGACCTGGCGGACGTAGTGGCTTATGTCAGGTCCGTTCCGCCGGTAGATCGAGGCAATGATAAGCCGGACGTTCAGTTCTCGTTTATGGGAGGTGTGATGTACGGTGCGGGCATATTTGGCAACCTGCTGCGGGCAAGCAGCGTAAATCAGGTTGATCGGCCGGCTACCCCGCAACCCGGCGTGACGGCGGCGTACGGAGCCTATCTGGTCAATATTAATGGCTGCCGTGACTGTCATGGCGCACAACTGGCCGGCGGTAAGCCGGGTGACCCAAGTTCTCCACTTGCGCCGAACCTGACGCCGGGCGGGGAATTGCGCGCCTGGTCGCAGGCGGATTTCATCAAGACATTAAGGACCGGCGTTGCCCCCTCGGGATTGCAGCTTCCGGACCAGTTCATGCCCTGGATGTACAAGAGCAAGATGACGGATGAGGAACTCCAGGCCGTCTGGCTCTATCTGCAATCGCTGCCGGCGCTTCCCACCTCCACATTACCGGCAGAATCTCAGTAGCCTCCGCCCGCGACATCCGGCAAGGCTTCCCATCAAAAGAGAATGCGAAGCGCGCCAGCCTGGCGCGCTTCGCATTCTCTTCGTATTCTTCTGTCCAGTTAAAGTCGGGCTTGATTGCGCAGGTCCTCATGTTTTTCAGCCTCGTAATAGCACAGCCCCGCCATTCCGGGACCTGTATGAACTGCAAGCGCCGGTGAAAGCTCGCCAAAGAAGGATTTAACCGCTTATCTTCGAGCTAATGTGGATGCTGATGATCTCTTCTACACCCTCGGCGGCGATTCTTTCACAGGCTTCCAGACAGTCGCCGGGAACCGGACTGGCCGTAGTGGGGGCAAACGGTGCCGTCGGCAGCCGCTGCAGGAATTCCTCTCGCTGGATTGTGACCAGGTTGCGCAAAACTTCCTAACCGCGATGAATTTAGTACGCAACGGTCCTGACATTGAGATCATTCAACATCGTCTCAGGCAGGCCGGCTGTGCTGTCAGTCAATATCGCGACTTGGCACATGTAATCCCCGCATTAACGTTTGCTGCTGGTCCCGAGCAGGGAGCCCATCAGACCGCGAACGAGTGCGCGCCCAACTTGCCGGCCGACCGGGCTGTTGGCTGCCTTCAGCACCTGGTCGAAAGTGGTTGGTTCGGGCTTGGCACTCCTGGAGCCTCCGGAGGCCTTTCCCTGGGTGGTTGCTTGAGACTGCACCGGGCCCGGCTTGGTTGTCCGGCCCTGAAGTTTTTCGTACGCCGATTCCCGATCGATCACGGTCTCGTAGCGTCCGAAGACGGGCGAACTCTTAATAATCTGCTGTCGGATGTCCGGCGCGACCGGGCCGATCTGACTCGTCGGCGGCAACATGAATGCGCGCTGCACGATTCCCGGCATGCCTTTTTCATCCAGTGTCGACACCAGGGCTTCTCCAACGCTCAATTCCGTGATGGCCTTGGCAACGTCCAGCTTGGGGTTGGCGCGAAAGGTCTGAGCGGCTGATTTGACCGCCTTCTGATCCAACGGCGTGAATGCGCGGAGCGCATGTTGGATGCGGTTGCTTAATTGTCCCAGCACCGTCTCGGGTATATCGAGCGGATTTTGGCTGATGAAGTATACGCCCACGCCCTTGGAGCGGATGAGGCGCACAACCTGCTCGATCTTGTCGAGCAGGGCCTTCGGCGCATCATTGAACAGCAGATGCGCCTCGTCGAAGAAGAAGACCAGCTTGGGCTTCTCAGGGTCTCCGACTTCGGGCAGGCGCTCGAAAAGCTCTGACAGCATCCAGAGCAGGAAGGTGGCATAGGTCTTGGGCGTCAGCATTAACTTGTCGGCTGCCAGGACATTAATCATCCCCCGTCCCTTGGCGTCGGTTCGCATCATGTCTTCCAGGTTCAGCGCCGGCTCTCCGAAGAACTTGTCGCCTCCCTGCTGATCCAGGGTCATGAGACTGCGTTGTACGGTTCCGATGCTCGCCGCAGAAATATTGCCGTAGGTGGTCTGGTACGTTGCAGGCATTGTTGCCGACGTATTGCAGCATGGCTTGCAGGTCCTTAAGATCAAGCAACAGCAGGCCATTGTCATCCGCGATCTTGAAGACCAGACTCAGGACGGCGCTCTGTGTGTCATTAAGATCAAACAGGCGGGCCAACAGCAACGGACCCATTTCAGAAACTGTTGCGCGAACCGGGTGTCCCTGATCGCCAAATACGTCCCAATAGATGACCGGATAACCCTGAAAGGCAAAGTCCTTGAGCTTCAGGAGTTGGACGCGCTCGGTGACCTTGGGATTGTCCTTGCCCGGTTGGCTGATGCCGGAAAGGTCCCCCTTCACATCGGCCATGAACACCGATACCCCAGTCCGGCTGAGGCCCTCAGCCAACACCTGCAAGCTAATGGTTTTTCCGGTGCCGGTTGCGCCTGCAACCAATCCGTGACGGTTTGCCATTTGAGGCAGAAGGAAAAGATCAGTTTCGCCTTTAGCAATGAGAATTGGGTCGGACATGGAATCTCCTCAGTAAGCATGCAAAAATCTGGAGTGGATGAGAGCGCAAGCTCCGTTATGGTGTATAAGCCGGCGGAATTGAACGCGGGGCAGTATCTCAAAGAAGGGAAAGAACTGGCGCGTAATTGCGCCAGTTCATCTTCCAAAGGAGTGGCCGCCTGCCCTACGTATGATGCTCGTGCTCCTCGGCGGCCTGTGCTTCGGCTTTCGTTTTGTGGATGGTGCCGTCGGGATGGTTCGGGGGCGAATATACAGTGTACAACTTCAGCTGCCTGGTCTTCGAGGTGTTGATCACGTTGTGATAGGTTCCGGCTGGTATGACCACGCCATCGCTGCCCTTGGCCAAATGTGTCTCCGTACCATTGAGGACGAATTTGGCTTCACCTTCTTCCAGGCGGAAGAACTGATCGACGTTCGCATGCACCTCATTTCCGATCTCTTCCCCCGGCTGCAAGCACATGACCACCAGTTGGCAATATTTCCCCGTAAACAGCACCTGGCGAAAATACTGATTTTTGAGAGTTTGTTCTTCGATTGGGCCAAAAAAGCCTGTCATGAGTGTGTCTCCTCTTCCAGGACAAAGTGACGCGATAATCATGGCCTGGACCTCGATCAAGACCTGCCAAGGCCTAAAATCGATTCTGCGGGTGCCGCTGAGTTTTTAGTAAGAGACAACCCTGGGCAATTTCTTGGCTTGATCGATCCAGTTCTTGATCTGCTTTTCGCCGGGCAGCTTATTCACCAGATTTTTCGCCTGATTGACCTCAGCCATCCTGGAAACCAGATTGCCGGCTACCCGCTTGGAAAGCTCGACCACCGTATCCACGCCCGCCTTTTCGAGCAGGTCAGAGTATTGGCCACCGACGCCCTTGATGCGGAAGAGATCCGCCCGGTTGACCCATTCCAGGACAGATTCATGGCCGACGCCCGCCCTCTCAGCGATCTGTCGACGGCCTTCGGGGGTAGCGCCTTCTTTCAAGAGCGCCCCTGTTGTACGAATCCCGGCCGCGGTCAACTTGGCGGCATAGGCGGGTCCGATTCCTTCAATATCGATGACTTTCATTTGCATCTCCTCTCGAGTGAATGGAACAGAACGGCGTAAGAGGGAACCGAGTCATTGAGTGCTCAGGACCCTGTCGGATATCTGGAGGACACGGCGGACCCTCACGATACCTGACAGGATCCTTGTCATTGCCGGAACGGAATCAGCGTATGTTTCGGCCCGGCCTTATTTCTTCTTGCCGAACTTCGATGCCAGACCGCCGATGAGGCCCTCTGCCTGCTGCACGGCAGCGTCATTGCTTAGAAGCCCATCGATCTGTCCTGCGACGGGCGCCGGCAGCTTCTTCTTGAGGTAATCTGCGACGATGGTTACGATGGTCTGTGCAGTGGCTGCCGGAATGCCGGTTTTCTTGACGATCAGATTCACAAGCTCATTCATGCGTTCCTCCGTTGTGGATTATTTTTGGACCGACTACAGAAGTACCTTCTTCTTGCTTGCGGCGTTTTTGTCCTTCCGCTGACGGAAAGGCCGAAATTGTCGCAAGGCATTGGCAAGCAGGGTTGCCATGCATGTGCTTCAAAGTCCGGGCAAGCGAGGCCAATTTAATTATACGGCGATTTGTGACTGCCCGCACCATTGGGTGCTGTTTGCCGGAAAATCATGACCGTTCGGAGTGAGGTGTGACAGGATACCTTCACGCCCTGGCGTGAGCAGATGCCCGAAACGGCGGCTCGCATTGGCGAAAGGCGCGCCGACGTTGGGCAGCCAACAATGGCCGTGACAGACTAGTGTAGAAGGTTCTGAGGGATATTGCCGCCGTTTTCCGAGATCTTTTTCAAAACGGTATCGTGCAGCCACACATTCATCTTGGCGTAGTCGCCGCCGATCAGATCGGGCGGGCAACCAAGCTCGTTAGCAAGCTCTTTGCGCGCGTTCAGGCTGCTGTCCATGCCCAGGAGCTTCAGCATGTCTACAATAGAAACCTTCCAGTCAAGACCCGGATTCTTCTCGGCCAGGCTGTTCAGCTTGCTCACAACATCGACCATGGCCATCGGAGCCGGACGTGCTGTAGCGACGCTGGCCGGAACTGAAGGGGCAACGGCTGGGGAACCGGCGCCGGAAGCAGCAGGCGCTGCGGGCTTCTGAATTCCAAGTTTTTGGAGGATGGTACTGAATACGTTCATTTCAAATCCTTTCCGTAATGGTTGACGGCTATACCGCCTTAAACGTGCCGCTTATGTCTCCTCGGCTCGTTCAGCCATGGATGCCATGCATGTTGCCTACGTTTGCGTCCGGCGGTATTTATCTGGACTTTTCGGCATCCGAAACACCGAAATGACAATGTAGAGCGCCGACTCCAGGCGTTCGATGTCATTTCTGCGGCCCTGCTTCTATCACTGGCTCCTAGCGGCCTCGAGTGAAGAAGCGATAGATGGCGATAACGATGATCGCGCCTACCAACGCTACGAGAATGCTCGTAATGTTGATGCCGGTCATCAGGTTTGTGCCGAAGATCAGATTTGATAGAAAGCCGCCCAGAAAACCGCCGATGACACCCATTAGCAGGTCAAGCCATATGCTGGTCTTGACCTTCATGATCAGTGAAGCCAACCAACCGGCAACGAGGCCGACTATGACTGTTGCGATAAAACCCATGGTTTTCTCTCCTTTTTTCCTGCGTGTGCTATGCCCGGCGATCTTTGTTACTTGCTGCTTCGCTGCATGTTGAAGCACCGGCCTCCGGCTTTCTCAGCGGGAGGCTTGAGGTGAAGGGATAACTATCTGGGCGCGTACTTCAGCGCAGAATCCACTGGCGCGCCACCTCGGAAATCATCGGCCAGTCGGGGGAGCCTCTTACTTGTTTTCCCGTCTGGCTTTGCGTTTGGGGTCATCCGCCAATCTAACGTGAGTCGCCAGGTGGTTGAAAGTGGCATCCAGGCTCTTGGTTGCATCTTGTTGGCTCAAACCTGTGGCCTTGACCACCGCGTTGACCATGCCGCTGCTTTGCAGGGTTTGCTGGCTGACGCTGCCCGAAGCCATTTGTTGTGCAACGTTGCCAAGGTTAAGTGGGGCACTCCCCCCGGCGGCCGGATGGCTCGAAACCAGGTAATGCATGGCTGTCGCGGCGACGGCGGTTGCAGTCGCTGCCGGGATGCCGGTCTTTGCGGCCACAGCATTGGCAATGGGGTTGAGCAGCCCCATGAGTGGACTGTTCGGGTCCACGGCTCCGCTTGGGCCTGTAGCACTGCCCGGCTTGCCGCCGATGACCTGCTCCAAACCGCCAAGGAGCTGGTTGACAGGCGCACCGCCTTGTTGACCGCCACCCATCAATCCGCCGACCACTTGAGTCAACATGTCAGCGCCAGCGCTCTGCTGACCGCCCGCTCCGGGCTGCATCAGTGCATTCATGAGATTTCCAAGCATTTAGTACCTCCTTTTGTATTGACTACTAATGGTATTCTACACAAAATCGAAGACTATTTCAACCCCGCAATCGATGCGCCCACCAGCATACCCAGCTGCTGAGTCCAAAACTCCACATTCACAGCGCCTTTTCCTGGTTCCGGCGGCCGTCTCCTTACATCGATAGGCAACACCGCCCGCGCCAGGACCCTCTCCCCCCAGTATATTCAAAACGCACTCCAAAATTGCAGAGGCGACTACTCGCTTCTCGATTTTAGGTTGTCGCCGCTCAAGTTTGCTGGTTTCATCTATTGTCATACAGGCAGATTATCCTTATACTAGGGGTTGGAGTGGTCCAGCATGAACGGGCGGACAGGATAAAGGTGCGGCCGGCACCGGCCGTTTTCTGCCGAGGGCCTTTATGCCTAACCGAAGAAAGGGACCGTGGGATGGATAAGCCTTTCGTGCTAATCATCGAGGATGAACGGGATATCGCCGCCTTATTCCGGCATGTCATGGATCTCGCCGGTTACAGGACCGAGATCGCTGCGAACGGCAAAGTCGCGGTTGAGCGACTTACGCGAAGCCAGCCCGACATTGTCCTGCTGGATTTGACGCTGCCCGGGATACCGGGCTCCGATATTCTAAACATGATGCGGAAAGAGGAACGACTAAAGAATATCCCCGTTGTGGTCGTTACAGCTTATTCCGAGATCGCGGAAAGCCTTCCGATAGAGCCCGACCTGGTGATGTTAAAGCCGGTGAGCGCCGACCAATTGACCCATCTCGTGCAGCGCCTGCGCCGTAACAGCAGAACCGTAGATGCCACGCCTTTCGGGAAAACGCCGTGGGACAAGATCACCGGCCTTTACAACCGGCCCTTCTTTGCCAACCGCCTCGATTATGCGCTAAAGAGTTTCGAAGAAAACGCGCAGTCGCTGTTCGCTGTAATCCTGGTGGGTGTGCAGGGGGAAGAGGGAACGGAGGGGGAATCCGGCAAAAAGCATACTGAGCAGTCGCTGCGGGAAATTGCAAAACTATTGAAGGCCAGCGTACGGCCCACGGATACCATTGCCAGATTCGACCAGGATCACTTCTTCATCCTGATCGAGGCTGTCCCGAACGGGGATATCCCTGCGTTGATCGCGGCCCGCATACAGGAAAAACTGAAAGAAAGCGCCGAGGATGACAGTGCGGAACCCTTCCAGTGCAGCATCAGCGTATTGCTGTGCGATGACAGATACGTGGACGTTAACGAAATCCTGCGTGATCTAAAAACCGTGTACTCCTCGGCGTTCGCAAGGGGGCAGACAGGGACTCTCACGTTCGACCACGCAACGGTGGAGAAGCTGGGCAAGCCGCGGCCGCAGTAGCGGCCTCGAATGGCCTCTCCCATCGAACATTGAAAATGAGAAAATTCTAAGCTCACAAAGTAATCTCTTGACGTGCCCCTTTACGGGGGAGTATAGTCACCTTGCAAATTGAAACCTCGTTAGGCCAGGCGGCTGCAAGGTACACAGGCCATTGTCCTGAAACGTCGAAAGACGCCAAAGGATAGACCAGGTGAAGTCGGATTAAGGCTTCACTCAAAGTGGCTGGGATGCAAGATCCCTACGACGTGCAGTGCCAAAGCTAAACCAGGAGGTGCGTGGCAAAGTTCGCGTGCGCGTTAGCCTGCCTCCTGTTGAGTAACGGGAGGCTTTCTTTTTGACGCTGCACCTGGCCCGGCCAAATTCGAAGTGCAGATGGAAAGGAGGTTGTAGATGGACTCAGGAAGTTCCGGAAGTCTGATGTGCAATAGGCGAATTGACCTGACGTTTTTCTTCATTTACAACCGCTCCTTCCTCCGATCGATGGTGATCCCGGCTTAAAGGCCAATCACTTTTGGGGGGAATTCAGGATGCTTGTCGATGAACGCCGTCATTTCGCCTGAATTGAAGGCGTTTTTTGTTGCCTTCGAAGGCTTTTGATCGAAGGAGTTTGAAATGGTGTTTCAGACAAGAGCACGCAGTTGCCAATCTATCAACCCACAGAAATTAATAATTTTCCGGAGCGATGCACCGGCGTTGACCGGGCTCCGCATTCATCCACGCCCGATTAGGCGAGCTGTCCATCACGCGCGGGATCAGGTGCCGTTGTGCAGTTCCCTTCAGATTCTTATTAACGATGTTGCCCGAAATTTCGGGAAGACTCTTATGCGCATCGAGATTGTCTGGAGGTACACATGGGCTTCTTTGCCACGATTTTTACCGCACCGCAACGCTGGGTGAATTCCCCCCGTAGCAATGGTGTTCAGATCTCGAAGCTCCTGGTAGAGAGCGCACGCCTGGAGGCTTCTGCCGTGCTCGAAAAACTAAACACGCAGCAGACCGGCCTGGCTATTGAAGAGGCTGAAGGCCGCCTGGAGCGCTACGGGTTCAACGAGGTCGCCAAGGAAAAACGCCAGACGTGGCTGATGCGCCTGGCGGATAATGTCAAAAACCCGCTGGTGATCCTGCTCGGCGTACTGGGCGTCGTCTCCTATCTGACGCAGGATGTGCCGGGCACGATCATCATCTTTATCATGGTCCTGCTGGGGATCGTTCTGCGCTTCATCCAGGAGAGCCGTGCCGACTCTGCGGCTGAGAAGCTCAAGGCAATGGTCAGCACAACGGCCACCGTGGTTCGGAATGGCCAGCGCGATGGAGATCCCACTTAAAGAGCTGGTGCCCGGCGATATAGTGCATCTATCCGCAGGCGATATGGTGCCAGCGGATGTCCGGCTGCTTTCGGCAAAGGACTTGTTCCTCAACCAGGCGGCGCTGACCGGCGAGTCGATGCCGGTGGAGAAGCTGCCGGCCCCGGTCGGAGATCTGGCGCAAAATCCGCTCGAGATGACGAACCTATGCTTCCTGGGGTCGAACATCGAAAGCGGAACTGGCCAGGCCGTGGTTGTCCAAACGGGAAGCGGAACCTATTTTGGTTCCCTGGCGGGCAGCATTGTCGGGCAGCGCCAGTTAACCAGCTTTCGACAAGGGTGTGAACGGCTTCACCTGGCTGATGATCGGTTTCATGGCAGTCATGGTGCCGCTGGTTTTCCTGTTCAACGGCTTGAGCAAGCACAACTGGCTGGAAGCTTTTCTATTCGCACTGGCGGTGGCGGTGGGGCTTACCCCGGAAATGCTGCCGATGATCGTCACGGTCAACCTGTCCAAGGGCGCCATTTCCATGTCCAAGAAGAAGGTGATCGTCAAGCGCCTGAATTCCATCCAGAACTTCGGCGCCATGGATGTGCTCTGCACAGACAAGACCGGCACCATCACCCAGGGCAAAATCGTCCTGGAAAAATACATGGACGTGAAAGGGAATACCAGCGACCGGGTGCTTCATTATGGGTACATGAACAGCTACTACCAGACCGGGTTGAAAAACCTGATGGATGAGGCCATCCTGAATCACGTCAACCTCAACGACGACCTGCAGGTGGACGAGCTGTATCGCAAGATCGACGAACTGCCGTTCGACTTCAAGCGCCGGCGCATGTCGGTGATCGTTGAAGACAATCGAGGCCGGCATATCCTGATCTGTCAAAGGCGCCGTCGAGGAGATCATGCACCTCTCCACCCATGTAGAGGTCGGCGGTGAAGTACTGGGCGTCCTGCCGGAGCACGACGAGCATCGCAAGCAGCGCGTGAAGCAACTGAATTCCGAGGGTTTCCGGGTGATTGCGGTGGCCTACCGAATCTTTCCGGGTGACAATGACGAGCCGCACTATACCGTCGCTGACGAGTCGGACCTGACCCTGCTCGGGTATATGGCTTTTCTCGACCCGCCCAAGGAAACTGCCACCGAGGCGCTCAATAAACTGAAAATGCACAATGTGAACGTCAAGATCCTGACCGGCGACAACGACATCGTCACCGGAACCATCTGCCGGCAGGTGGGCATGCCGGTGGATAATATGCTGCTCGGGACCAGCATCGAGACCATGACGGATGAACAATTGGATTCCGTGGTGGAGGCTGCCACGGTCTTCGCCAAGCTTTCGCCGGCGCACAAGGAACGCATCATCCAGTCCCTGCACCGCAAAGGCCATGTGGTCGGCTTCATGGGTGACGGCATCAACGACGCTCCTGCGCTCAAGGCTGCCGACGTCGGCATCTCGGTGGATCAGCGCGGTGGACATTGCCAAAGAGTCCTCCGACATCATCCTGCTTGAGAATAGCCTGCTGGTGCTGGAAGAAGGCGTGATCGAGGGCCGCAAGGTTTTTGGCAACATCATCAAATACATCAAGATGGCGGCATCCTCCAACTTCGGGAACATGTTCAGCGTCCTCGGCGCCAGCCTGTTCCTGCCTTTCCTGCCGATGCAGCCGATTCAGGTGCTGACGAACAACCTGCTGTATGATTTCTCGCAGACCTCCATCCCGACCGACGATGTGGATGCAGACTGGCTGGCGCGGCCGCGGAAATGGGAGATCGGCTCGATGCGCCGCTTCATCGTCTTCATTGGTCCGATCAGCTCCATCTTCGACTACATGACGTACTTCATCATGCTGTACGTCTTCAATTCCTGGAACAACCCCACGCTATTCCAGACCGGCTGGTTCGTGGAGTCGCTGTTCACGCAGACGCTGATCATTCACGTCATCCGCACGAATAAGATACCGTTTATCGAAAGCCGCGCCAGCAAACCCCTGATCATTACCTCGCTCGTGATTGTGGCAGTCGGCGCCTGGTTAACGGTATCGCCACTGGCATCCACCTTGGGATTCGTAGCGCTGCCACGCCTCTATTGGCCGTTGCTGGCGGGCATGTTGCTGGCTTACGTGGTCCTTACTCAATTGGTGAAAGTGTGGTTCGTCCGTCGGTTTGCCGATTAGGGCCAGCGTTGTTGGAGTGGTTGGTCGCAGGACACAAACGGCGACCAGCCACTGCAAATCCAAGCCGGGGTGCATGCCAAAAGGAGTAGAATTTCGGCCAGAACTTTGCCGCGAATCGCGGCGTTTCCACTTTCGATCCCGGCGGCGTCCAAGCGGGCCGCGGGAATGTCCATCCTCTCGATATCGATTAGAGCCGTTCGCCCAATGAACATTTTTGCCAACGAAGAAGAGCTCGAGCACGAGTTTCATGTATCTGTCTATATTCTCATATATAAGTTCCTGCTGGGACTTTTCGAAATGTCATCAGGCGTAGCCATTGCGATCTTTGGCTCGAAACTATACGGGTTGATTCAAGCCGGCCTGATCAAAGAGTTGTCCGAAGATCCGCACGATCTACTTGCTCGAATCACTGAAAGCATCATTCCGAACGTCCTTACCCACAATACCTATATCGTTCTCTATCTGATCGTACTCGGTCTGGCAAAAATTCTGGGGGCAATTGGTCTGGTCTATGGGAAGAACTGGGGCGTCGATCTGCTGGTTGGATTAACTGTGCTCATGGCCCCGTTTCAGATCGTAAATTTGGCAATTCATCCGAATGCGTTTGACCTGATCTATTTCAGCGTTGGAATTCTTATCGCTCTCTATCTCGTGGAATTCAAGCCGGGAGCATGGATTTCCAGAATAATCAGACCGGCTCACTAAGCCGAAGCGCCAGAATAATGCTGCAGGCCAATTCTCCAGAATAGGCGGGATATTGCCGCGAGGGCGGCGGCCAGGGCCAGCGCGCCCAGCACGGTCGGGGCAGTGAGTTCGACCTGTGAGGGCCTCCGCGGGCACCGTCGTCGCAAAGGCGACAGGCACCACGAACGTCAGTCCAAATCGCAACCAGCCCGGATAGATGCTAATGGGCCAACGGCCGGCCTCGTACATGCTTTGAAAGATCACCAGGATGTTCTCCACGCGAACGAACCAGAAGGAGAGTGTGGCGAGAATCAACCAAAAGCCATAGATGATGACGAGCCCCGATAACGACATCAGGCCGAAAGTGGCCGCCTGCCAGGCTCCGACTTTTTCTCCGAGCCGTACGAGGGCGGTGCCCAGCACGGCCAAACCCATCACGATATCGATAAGCTTCCAGATGTTGACTGTCTGAAGGCTGACGAGGAACTGGGAATCCTCCGGCTTGGTCAGCGTGAAGTCAAGCGATCCGTCACGCACGGACGTAATGAACTGTTCCAGGCTGGGTTCGATCACCAGGCCGATGACCCCTCCGGCAATAAAGTAAACGCCGACCAGCACCAGCATTTCGTCGGGCGTCCAACCGCGCAGCGTGTTGGTGTAGGTGAAGATTACCGCCAGGCCTGCCAGGGCCGTCCCCAGTTCCACAACTGTTTGAAACAGCTGAACGTAGAAATTCACGCGGTACGCCAATTCCCCCAGGACGTTGATACGCAGATAAACTCCGAAGAGCCTCAGGTGATTCATGCACCCACCGCAGAGTAGATCCGAATTCCTGCGCGCCACACGATCCGCACGAGGCCAAGGCTGATTGCGAGCCAAACGGCCTGCGCGGCCAGACCCGTGACAGCCTGAATGGGTGAGAGGTGACCGAGCACCAGTTCCACGGGAAAGCCAATCATCCAGCGAAAGGGAAGGATATCCGCAAGCACCTGAATCGGTCGCGGAAAGAGTGAAAGCGGCGCAATCTGGCCCGAAAGAAATAGTATCAATACGAAATAGACCTGGTTGATGGCGCTTACGCGCGTGGTCCAGAATGCTGCCTGTGCCAATGTCCACTCAACCAGGAAACGCACAAGGAACGCCAGAAAGAGCGCCGGGAGGAAGGCAAGAATGGCCCAGAGCTGGAACGTCGCCGTCGGTCTGAAGATTAGGCCCAATCCGGCGGCGATCAGCAGCATGACGGGCAGACTCACCAGTTTGGACGACACGTTGTCGGCAATGTCTGCATGGATCGGGTGCACCGGTCTCAAGAGGGCCGGCGAGAGCATGCCTTCCCGAATGCGGTACTCGTATTCGTACATGATCCAGGTATATGTGACCTGATTGACCAGCATGAAGGCAATGAAATATGCCGCGAACTGCCCGGCTGTGTAATCGCCAACGCTGCCGCCCTGGCTTTCCGATACGGTTGACCACACGACGAGGTAGATGAGCGGCTCCAGCACCTGTCCGATCATCCAGATGAACAATGAGGCCCGGTATTGCAGCATGGATGCAAATGTGGTCTTGAACTGCTGCTTGTATAAGCCCACCAGGCCCATCACGAACTCTCCTGCGCGAAGACGCGCTCGATGACCTCTTCGATGGGCGGATCCTCCACCAGCAGATCGATCACAGGCAGATCGGCCAGCAAGCGCTCGGTGACCCGAGCCGTCTCGGCCTTTGGGACACGCAAGGTAATGTGACCGTCGTCTCGCGAAACAACATCACCGTACGTGTGCAGGTCGGCCAGGACATTATCCAGCTGCACGATGATGGTCTTGTGCGCTGTAAACTTCTGCACCAACTGCGATAGCTCGCCATCGAAAAGCAGCTTGCCATTGTGGATGACGATAACGCGGCGGCAGAGCGCCTCAACGTCCGCCATGTAGTGACTGGTGAGCAGGACCGTCGCGCCGAAGCGCTGGTTGTATTCGGCGATGAAGCCTCGGATGCGACGCTGCATGGTCACATCCAGTCCGATCGTCGGCTCATCCAGGAAGACCATCTGCGGCCGGTGCAGGAGGGCGGCCGCGACCTCACACTTCATTCGTTCGCCCAGCGAAAGGTTGCGCACCGGCTTACGAAGCAGGGGCCCAAGCTCAAGCAGTTCGGTCAACTCGTCGAGCATGCGGCGATAGTCGGCGGATGGGATCCGATAGATGGCCCGGTTCAACTCGAACGAATCCAGCGCGGGGATATCCCACACCAATTCGTTTCGCTGCCCCATCACCAGGGTGATCTGGCGCAGGAACGCCTTTTCGCGCTTCCAGGGCACGTAGCCGAGAACGCTGACCTCGCCATCCGTCGGATGCAGCAGGCCCGAGAGCATCTTCAGGGTGGTGGTCTTGCCGGCGCCGTTCGGACCCAGAAACCCCACTACTTCGCCGGGAGCCAGCTCGAACGAAATACCGTCCACGGCCGGGACATCCTCCGTGCGGCGGTGCACTAGGCTTTCCAGCGCAGCCAGCACCCCGGATTCCCGCTTGCTTACCACGTAGGTCTTGTGCAGGTCACGGACATGAATAGCGGCAGAAGTCATATGGGTAGTCTACTCAGCCTTTCCGTCAATTGTCCAGGAATTATATGCCCCATTCCACCGGCGTATCCAGGCTGGAGTTGCTCAATGCAATTACGATGAAAATGGGAAGCTAATCCGGGGGTTGCGAGGCTTGCTTGCTCTGGAGCTGTGACCGATATCATCGGCATCCAGCCGGTATTTTACGGACCGGATGCCGTCGTGACTTTACCCCGCTGTTTATCCATCTGCTGCGAGAGCTATTGAAGTTCTTGAAGAGCCAATTGTCTTATGTGTTCGGGGATAAACGGAACATCCAGGCTTCGGTATACTTCCCAGAATTCAGAGTGGAACACTGTCTGCCCGGGTCTGACAAGCTGGAGCGGGCCCAGGGACTCCAATTCGACAAATTGGTCGTTGCAATAGATCTCGGAGTTGCAAACATGATCCGGATATTGAGTGCCGTCGAGCGCGTCAAAACGCTTCACGAACATAATGCCGTCGAGCCAGTAACCCAACCAGCCTTGAGAGTTGTAGTAGCCGATCTTAATGGGCGGCAAACTTGGGCTCGCGCGAACAAGCAAAAAGTCGTCTCGTAATGTCAAGCGCGGGTCTTCGATGCGGGTATATGGCCACAGCGAAAATTGCCGATTCGATAGCAGGCCTGCGTCATCTGCGTTCCCCGTAGGTTGAGGAAAAATGCCGATACCGCCCAGCCTGAACATCGTCACTGCCCAGGGAGCAAGTTCAACCGGCCAGGCACCTTCGTTCCGAAGTTCGTGATGGAGGATGACCTGTGGCTGGTCAGGGTTTAGCTGGATTTCGATGCTCTTGGCGATGTGGGTCCATGGTTCGGGCGGCATTTCGATACGTATGCCATTGTGGATATCGCTGACCGCCGCTCCTTCATTATCAGGCATATAGCTGCGAGGCATAGCCTCCGGCGCGTGCCATAGTCGATGGCCGCCGCGAAAATAGAAGTCGCCGAAAGGTGTTTGTGTTGAAGTAAGTCCGAGATCCGCGAAGAGATTGGATTTGCCTATTGGTGAAAGACGCACGATGCGCGCAGAATTCGCAAGATACTCCAATTGCAAATAGCGATTCTCAAGGACACGCGTGGGCTCCCCGTGAAAGTCGGTCATCTTACATCTTGGAGAAATTCGACTTTAAGGCAGGATATAACGCTTGATAAAGAGGATATGCTTTACGATACGCCTCAACCTGTGCAGGATCGGGCAGCGTGCTCCCTGTCAGTTTGACGGCAGCATTGCAGGCGGACGTTCACATCTGGCCATGTCCCCGCTCCCACCGCTGCCAACAAGGCAGCACCATAGGCGGCGCCGTCAGCCGTGTTAATGGTAACCAGCTCTGCCTCCAGTACGGACGCCAGAATTTGTCTCCACAGCGCACTTTTGGTCCCGCCGCCTGAGGCGCGCACCTGGGTGATCGCGCCCAGCCCTGTATTCTGGATCAGAGTAAAGCTATCCTTCAATCCAAAGGACACACCCTCGATGACGGCCCGCGTCATATGAGCGCGGGTGTGGCGCAGAGTCAGGCCAATGAACGCGCCGCGTGCTAATGGGTCCGGATGAGGCGTGCGTTCCCCGCTCAGGTATGGCAGGAACTGTAGACCTTCGCTGCCCGCCGGAACCGACTCGGCTTCCTTCAATAGATCATCAAAGCTGGACTCTGGCGCAAGCTGATCACGATACCATTGCAGACTTCCTGCGGCTGAAAGCATCACGCCCATAAAATGCCACATGCCAGGAACCGCATGACAAAAAGCATGAAGGCGTCCCGCAGGCTCGATCAACGCTGACGGAGTTGTCGCAAACACCACGCCACTCGTGCCAACTGTGAGCGCCACCACGCCCGGTTCGACAGCTCCGGCGCCCACGGCCTGAGCGGCCTGGTCGCCGCCACCTGCGGCGACCGGCGTGCCAACTATTAGCCCGGTAACCGATGCTGCCTCTTCATTGACCCTGCCCGTGAATTCCGGTCCCTCAAAAGTTGGCGGCATCCACGCGGCATCAATGCGCAATGTCTCAAGAATGCCGCGCGACCAATTCCTCGCCTTTAGATCAAACAACACCGTGCCTGAGCCATCGGCCTTATCCATCGCATACTGGCCGGTTAATCTATATCGAATGTAGTCCTTTGGCAGGAGAATGTGTCTGGCTTTTGCATACACATCCGGCTCATTTTCCCTTACCCATAAGATCTTGGGGGCGGTAAAACCCGGCAGGGCAACGTTTCCTGTAATTTGAATGAATTTCTCTTTGCCGATTCCCTGATGGATTTCGTCGCATTGTCGCTGTGTGCGCTGGTCATTCCAGAGGATCGCCGGGCGCAAAACGTTTCCGGCTTCATCAAGTAATACAAGCCCGTGCATTTGACCGGTTAAGCCGAGAGCGGCGACGTGCTTGCCGTCTACGCCAGCATTTTTCAATACCGACCTGATACTCGTAGTGGTCGCATTCCACCACTCTTGCGGATTTTGTTCAGACCAAAGCGGGCGCGGCGTTTGAAGGGTGTGTGGCGAAGATGCAACAGCAAGGACCTGACCCTGATCATCAATCAACAGAGCCTTGGTCGCAGTTGTAGATACATCAATGCCTAAATATAGGGACACCCGAGCTCCCGATCTGGAATATCAACAGGGCAGCATTGTATCGCAGGATATTCCTGCCCCAATACCGGTGCAGTGAATATCGGCAAACTTTATTTGCGCACACCTAAAAGCAGATCTATCACGAGTTGATCGAGCCGCTCATACTTCAGACCGCGTTGGCCGATGGCCACCCGGTCGAAGGCCTGGGCTTTAAGCGCTTTGGCCTTTTGGGATGAGTATTTGCCGAAATAGGGCATCATCGCGCCGTCATCGGAATTAATTTCTGCGAGCAGTGCCTGGATCTCCTCGTCTGCATCGAACTGCGCTGCCTTTTCTTTTAGCGCAAGATAGGTTTGCATGCAGCCGCACGCGAAGTCCTTGACACCTTCGTAATCCTCGGTTCTGTAGGCATGGGCGTCGAAATGACGCGAGCCTTGGTAACCCACACTCTCCAAGAACTTAACCAGAAAAAAAGCGGCTTTGATGTCACGCGAGCCAAAGCGCAGGTCCTGGTCATAACGACCAGGATACTGGTCGTTCAAGTCAATGTGGAAAAGTTTGCCGGCTTCCCAAGCCTGAGCCACACTATGCATGAAGTTGATTCCCGCCATGTGCTCATGCGCCATTTCGGGGTTTACGCCGACCATGTCAGAATGGCCCAGGGTTCCAATGAAGGCCAGCATGTGCCCGGTGGTGGGATTGTAGAGGTCGCCACGGGGTTCGTTGGGCTTCGCCTCCAGGGCGAACTTCAGATCATACTTCTTGTCCAGCACATACTCGCACAGGAAGTCTATCGCCTCGCGAGTGCGTTTGGTTGCCTCCAATGGATCTTTGCTGGCATCCGTTTCCGTGCCCTCGCGCCCACCCCAGAAGACGTAGACCTTTGCACCCAGCTCCGCACCCAGGTCGATAGCATTCATAGTCTTTTGCAGCGCGTAGGCACGGACCTTTGGATTGTTCGAGGTGAATGCACCGTCTTTAAAGATCGGGTCTCCGAACAAATTGGTAGTCGCCATTGGGACTACCATCCCTGTTTCCTGAAGCGCTTTTTGAAAGTCGTGCACAATTCGATCTCGTTCGGCAGGCGTGGCATCGATGGGCACCAGGTCGTTATCGTGGAAGTTAACTCCCCATGCGCCCACCTCAGCCAACAGATGGACAAGGGCGACCGGCGACTTGGGATCCCTGACTGGACTGCCGAACGGGTCACGACCAATATTACCGACGGTCCATAAGCCAAAAGTGAATTTATGTTCCGGTTTGGGTTCGTATCTGACTGTCATTACGTTGTCCCTTTCAGAAGTTTCTATTTGCAACCGTATCGTTTCGTCGAAACGCTTGCGCAACTCATTTCAGCAAGATGAGGTCAACAAAACTAACGGTTTCTCTTGAAGTAGACGTCGGCGTATACTGCCGCAACCAGGATGATCGCTTTTACAACAAATTGCCACGCCGGCGCCACGTTCAGCATCTGTAGGCCGGTCGTGAGGCTGGCAATGATGAGCGCGCCGATCAGTGCGCCTGGAATGGTGCCGACGCCGCCCAGGGGGGATGTTCCACCGAGGATGCAGGCGGCAATGGCATCCAATTCATATCCTGTTCCGGCAGCGATCGTGCCATATCCGACGTAGGAAGCCAGCACGATGCCGCCCACCCCGCACAAGCCGCCCATCAGCACAAAGACCCGGAATATTGTCGCATTGATGTTCACGCCGGAAAGGCGAGCCGCTTCCCGGTTGCCGCCAATGGCATAGGCATATCGGCCAAAGCGCGTGTTATTGGCGGCGTATGCCATGACAAGGGCAACCACCGCCAGCAACAATACCGGTGTGGGGATGCCCTTGTAATTATTGACGCTAAAGACATATGCAAGCACCAGCACCATCACAATACCCACGGTCAGCAAGTCGAGATAGAGCGGACGAGGCGTGAAGCCATACTTCTGCTTGCTGCGCCGTCCGCTGAAGGTGATCCATAAGAGTGCGGCTGCGATGACCGCAAATATCACCCACCCCCAGGCAGGTGGAACATACCCTTGGGCAATATCAGAAAACACAGGTTGGTTGGCTGCAATGGTTTTCCCCTGCGTCACCAGAAGGAGCAGGCCGTTGAACAGCCACATGCCGCCCAGGGTCACGATGAAAGCGGGTAACTCCAAGATAGGCAATAATGTAGCCCTGGATGACGCCGGCCAGCAGGCCAACCAGCAGGCCGCAGATAATCGAAAGGATCGCCGGCAGGACCACCTGGCCCGGAAGATATTTGAACCAGACAAAGAATTGCAGATATGCCACAACCACCGAAACAAAACCGGCCAGCTTGCCCACCGACAGGTCGATGCCCCCGGTAACGATCACCAGCACCATGCCGATGGACAGGAAGGAAGTGACACACATCTGGCGGAACAGATTGGAGATGTTCTGCGGATACAGGTAACTGCCGCTGGTCGCAAAGTAGAAAGATCGCCCAGATGACGACCACGGCGATGAGAAGTGTGTAGGTCTGGATGTTCCGCCGGATGCTTTGAAAGAGCCTAGTCCCAGACTGGATGGTAGCTTCACTTCAGTAGCAGAAATGTTCATGGGATTACCTCACTTTATTCTTTGCATGGTTTTCAGGCAGTTGCCACACCGGTGGCTAAAGCCATTACGCGTTCCTGGTCGGCTTCGGCGATGGGCAATGTGGTCGTTGAGTGACCCCGGCACATCACCATGACACGGTCGCTCATTCCAAGCACTTCTTCCAGCTCACTGGAGATCATGATGATCGCCACACCCTTCTCGGCCAGGTCATTCATCAGCTTGTAGATCTCGAACTTCGCTCCCACATCGATGCCGCGGGTCGGATCGTCCATGATCAGAACCTTCGGCTTGGATAGCAGCCATTTTGAAATGACCACCTTCTGCTGATTTCCGCCCGATAAGGTTTCGGCCAAGACTTCCAGGCTGGGCGCTTTGATGGTCAGGCTTTTGGCCTGCTGCATACTGGCTTGCATTTCCGCATTGGAATCGATGCGAAAGAACTTGGAGAACTGATCCAGGTTGGGCAGCGAAATGTTTCTGAGGATAGTTTGGATCAATACCAGCCCCATCTTTTTGCGATCTTCTGGGACCAGGCTCAGGCCGAAATCGATTGCTTCACGGGCGCTTTTTGGCTGGATACGCTGGCCCTCGATCCGGATATTGCCCTTGGAGATCTTCGCATACTCGCCGAATAGCGTCATCACCAATTCGGTTCGACCCGAACCCATCAAGCCGGCAATCCCGAGAATTTCGCCCTTGCGGACATTGAAACTTACTCCATCCAGGATTTTTCGAGTGGGATCGTCTGGAGTCAACTGCTTCCAGGTCTTCCACTTCGAAGATGACATCCCCCGGCCGGTGCGTTCGCCCTTGGGAAAGCGCTCCTTCATCTCTCGCCCGACCATGTACCTGACCAGATCGTTCTGGGTCACATCTTTGGTCGGTTGCGTGGTGATGATCTTGCCATCCCGCATGACCGTTATTCTGTCTGTAATGAGGAAGAATTCCTCCAGGCGGTGAGAAATATAGATGGATGTGATCCCATGTCCCTTAAGTGTTCTCAGGATCTGCATCAGTTTCTCGACTTCGGCCTTACTGAGAGCGCTCGTGGGCTCGTCCAGGATCAAGATCTTGGCGTCTTCAGAAAGAGCCTTGGCAATCTCGACCATCTGCATTTTGCCGACCCCAAGGTTATTGACGATTTCCCTGGGATTTACGTCCAATTGGTACTTCGTCAGGATCGCCTGCGTGTCGGCATAAAGCTTGTCCCAGTTGATCCCGCCATGTTCCACCGGCTCCTTGCCCAGGAAGACATTTTCACCCACCGTTCTGGTTGGGACCAGGGTCAACTCCTGATATACAATGGCGATCCCCTTCTCGACAGCTTCCCGAATGGAGCTTTGGCCCAATTTCAGTTCTTCGCCATCATAGATGAAGGTACCTTCATAAGTTCCATGGGGATAAACCCCTGAAAGGATCTTCATCAAGGTGGACTTGCCCGCACCGTTCTCCCCGCAGATCCCGTGAATCTCGCCCCGGCGAATCCCAAAAGAATCATCATTCAATGCCACCACACCCGGGAATTGCTTGGTGACGTGCTTGAATTCGAGAATGAATTCAGTGTCCACTCCGAACTCCTTCAGTCAAAAAGATCTTTCGATAAGGATATTTTATCTCTTAGAACCCCGCCTCCCCCCATGAGAAAGGGGAGGCGGGTGAGAAAGGGGAAGAACTCGCTATTAGGGTGCCGGTGTGGGAGGAAGCTGATCTGCCGGAACGTTGCGATACACGGCATCGTAGGTCTGGAAGCCGCTCTTGACAACTACATCGTACACATTGGCTTTGGTGACCTCGACGACCGGGATGAAGTTTGCCTGAACATTGCCGGTCTTGGTCTTATCGTTGGTCAGCTGGGCCAGCGTGAACGATTGCAGGGCTTCTACAGGTTGGCCCTTGACCAGGGCTTCGATCATCGTCACCGCCTGCGGAGCCAGGAGGCGCGTGTCTTTGAAGACGGTGACGGTCTGTCCGCCCAGGACGATGCTATTGCAGCCATCTGCGGTGGCATCCTGGCCTGAGATCGGCACCTTGCCCCACAGTCCCTGTGCCTTCAAGGCCTGCAGTTCACCGAGCGCCGTGCCATCATTCGAAGCCACGACCGCGTCGATCTTGTTCTGCTGGGCGGTCAGGATGTTCTCCATCATGGCTTCGGCCTTCGCTGCGTCCCAGTTATCGACCCACTGATCTGCAACGACCTTGATCACACCCTGGTCGATGAAGGGCTGCAGGACTTCCATCTGGCCTTGGCGGACGAGGACGGCATTGTTATCGGTCGGAGACCCGCCGGACAGGACTACCTTGGCCGGGTTGTCTTTCGTCCAGGTGGTGCTGCCGGGAAGCCCGAGGGCTTTCACTACGCCATCGGCCTCTGCCTTGCCGACCGCGACGTTATCGAAGGACAGGTAGGCAGAAACCTTGTCGGTCTTGATCAGGCGGTCGTAGGAGATTACCTTCACGCCTGCTGCAACGGCTTTCTCTACCGGAGTGACCGCGGCATCGCCATCTTCGGCGATGACGATGAGGCCCTTCACGCCCTGGGCCACCATGTTGTCAATCTGGTCGCTCTGCAGCTTCACATCATGATCGGCTTCCTGTGAGATCACTTCGTAGCCGTCCTTTTGAAGCAGCTGGGTCATTTGGGCATTTTCTACCGGCCAGCGCTCGGTCGCGAAGTCGGAGAAGGAAAGACCAATTTTGATTTTGCCACTGGTAGAGGCCGCCGGGGCCTGCGAGGCCGCCGGGGCGCATGCGGCCAGCATCGCTGCAACGATCACCAGGGTGAAGAGGGTTATCACAAAACGATTGGATTTCATTTCTCGTGCTCCTTTATCATATGTGTTATTTGAGATACAAATTGGTCGGACGACGCCATTCGGATCATTTCTTCATGAAGCCTCCTTAAATAAATACTCGTTTAACCCACATAGCGCTGAGGCACAACTAAAGTCTAGGTAATAGTCATTTCACGCAAAATATCGTCCAGCACGATGGCTACCGCCCCCAACGTGCAGGCGTTATCGCCACGCTCAGAAAACGCAATGCGTAAGCTATCAGTGCAAGGTTGTAATGCGCTGGACAAGATCGTCTTTTTAATTATGGGTTCCAGGATGGCTTTTCCAAGAATAAATGCCCCCCCGATGACGACCAATTCGGGGTTGAAGGCATTGACCAGGTCTGCAATTCCTTCTCCCAGGTAAGCCGCCACCTCTTCGATTGCCTGACGGCAAGTGCTGTTGCCCTCCAGGGCAAACTTCACCACCATATCGAATGTAAGATTATTGAAATCTCCCTGGCAGGCCTGCAATAGAAATGCGTCCGGATGGACCTGAAATTCTTCCTTCACCCGGCGGAGGACCGCACGCGGCCCAACCTGGGTTTCCCAGCAGCCGATGCGGCCGCAGCCACATTTCTCGCCGTGTGGATCGCGTTGCATATGGCCAATTTCCCCTGCATAGCCGTATCCACCACGAAACAGATTGCCGCCGATCACGATGCCTCCTCCGAGCCCAATCCCGGAGCTTAGATAGATGAAATTATCGACGCCGCGCGCTACGCCAAAATAGTACTCGCCCAGAGCCGCCAGGTTAGCTTCGTTTTCAACGTAAATAGGGAGGCGGAAGCGTTGGTTCCACATCAGGCGGAGGGGAACATTTCTCCAATTCAAGTTCGGCGCGATGATCAGCTCGCCTTGACGAATATTAATAAGGCCGGGCAAGCCGATTCCCATACCTAACGGTCTCAACCGCTGTTCCCTGGCAATGGAAAGTGCTTTCTCAATCAATTCTTCGGCTTGACTAAGGATGGCCGTCTGGGACTGTGATGGGGAGGTCTCAACTCTGGTTTCCCAGAGAGTGTCTGCCACGAAATTGGTGAGCAGGATGGCGACAAAATCAACGCCGATTTCGACACCGATCACCGCGCCGCCGTCGGACCTCAGGCCCAAAGATATGCCCGGGCGACCAACCTTGGTGTCCTCCTGTGCATTTTCAGAAACCAAACCGTCATCTATTAAGGCATTTACGATGTTTGAGACCGTGCCACGATTAAGGCCTGTAAGATTGGCGACTCGGGCCCGCGATATGGGGGCGTGGAGTTGAAGGGTATTCAATATGATCGACTTATTGATCTTCCGTACCTTCTCTTGGTCACCAGTCAGCATAATTAGGCTCCTTGAATTTGTTTATTGATTCGATAAACTAATTAATTTACATTATAGCCTATTTGTGAAAAAAATCAATAGTCAATTTTTATGTCTATACAGCCTCCCCCGGTTTAGTCCCCTGATTCAGAAGTAGGCAAAACTGGCTTCAACCTCTGTTTGAAAAGTGTTGCAACCTCTGCCACGCGGCCGCGGGGAAGATCCGTCCTCTCCCCAGGCGTGAAATGCCTATTCTCAAGGCCGGCCCACTGAATCCCGTGTCCTCCAGCCTCGGATGTCGATCAAAGGGTGCTCGTAGGGCTTTCTCCAAGTAATCTCACACAAAGGCTTGAATTCGTTGGCTTGGGTTAGAAGGGGAAAAAAGCAGAAATCTTCACACGCTGGGCGGTTGGATGCTTTCCTAGGGCATTTTGGAGGCCCGACTTCAAGAGAGCAACGTATCTGTCGAGTAGGCAGGTTGACCTCGCCTATGTTTCCTCTTACAATACTAATGATGGAAAGTACAGGCAACGCATGTGCAGGTTTCTTCCGTCCCGACCACGATCCTCCGCCACGTGTGTGCCAATTGCTTGACCTACTTTAGAGTATTAGCTGCCTACTTTAACCGGAGGAAAATCCTATGAATACCCCGTTGATTTCCAAGCGTGCTCCCGTTTATGCCGATGTTCCGGATGAGAAATGGAACGATTGGCGTTGGCAGTTAAGCCACCGCCTCAATACGGCTGAGGATTTCGAGAAAGTCCTTCCCCTGAAGGAGACTGAACGGAAGGCGCTCAACACCAGCGGCCTTTTCCGCGTGGACATCACGCCGTACTTCATCTCGTTAATCGACCCAGACGATCCCGAGGACCCAGTCCGCAAGCAGATCATTCCCACCGATTCGGAGATTGTTCCATTCACCGGCATGATGGAGGATTCGCTGGCTGAGGACCGGCACTCGCCCGTGCCGGGGCTGGTCCATCGCTACCCCGATCGCGTTCTGATGCTCGTTACGACACAGTGCGCCTCGTACTGCCGCTACTGCACCCGCTCGCGCATCGTGGGCGATCCCGCCCAGACATTCTCGCGCAAAGAGTTCGAGATGCAGTTGGAGTACCTCAGGCGGACTCCGCAGGTGCGCGACGTGCTGCTCTCCGGCGGCGACCCGCTGGTGCTCGCGCCGAAGATTCTCGAAGAGATCCTTACCCGCCTGCGGGAGATCCCGCACATTGAGATCGTGCGCATCGGCTCGCGCGTGCCTGTATTCATGCCCATGCGCATCACGCAGGAACTGTGCGACATGCTGGGCAGGTTCCATCCGTTGTGGTTGAACATTCACGTCAACCATCCAAACGAGATCAGCAAGGAGCTGGCTGAGGCTTGCGACCGCATGACCCGCGTCGGCATCCCCCTGGGCAACCAAACCGTCCTGATGGCCGGGATTAATGATTGCATCCATATCCAGCGGGAGTTGGTACAGAAGCTCACCCGCATCCGTGTCCGACCCTACTATCTTTATCAATGTGATCTGGTGCAGGGAGCCGGCCATTTCCGCACGCCGGTGGCGAAGGGCATCGAGATCATCGAAGGACTGCGAGGACACACCTCGGGCTATGCCGTACCGCAATACATCGTGGATGGGCCGGGCGGCGGCGGCAAGATACCGGTCATGCCGAATTATCTGCTCAGCATGTCCGACCATAAAGTCATCGTGCGCAACTATGAAGGATATGTTACAACATATGAAGAGCCGTCGGACTATAAGGCGCACGATCCGAAGACTTGCAAATACTGTCAGACCAAGCGCCCCGAACCGGGACAGGCCGGGCTCACGGGCCTGCTCGACGGCGACGAGATGTTCATTAAGCCGCTCGGCTTCGACGAGATCCACGATCGCCATGGCATCCAGCACCGTTTGAAGGATGAGAAGAAATGGCAGCCGTTGGGTATCGGCGCGGGGGGCTCAGGCCCGAAGGAAGAGGGTTAATCTGACAACGTCAGGTAATCTCTACTCAAGGAGAAGATCATGCAAGCATTCTTAAGAACTGTTCTGGTTATACTGGCCGCGATGGCACTAGTGGCTGCTTGTGCGCCTGCGCAGCCGACCATCAGCGCGGAACAAATCCAGGCGCAGGTCGAGACTTCTGTCGCTTTAACGGTCGCCGCACAGGATGCCCAGGCGGCCCAGGCCCAATCGGAGGCGACGGCAACCTTGGAGCCGACTCTCACCGAGATTCCCAGCTTGACACCGATCTTCCCGACAGTGACTCCGTTTACATTCGTGCCGACTGCCGGGGGAAGCGGCGGCGATTCGCCACAACCCGATTATGCCTGCACCTTTGCCGAACTCAAGCCGCGAGATGGCGTCTTCGCGCCCGGCGATCCTTTCGACATCGTCTACTACATCAAGAACACGGGCACCAAGAAGTGGCCGTCCAATAAGGATCTCAATTTTGTGAGCGGCACCAAGTTCACGACCGTTACCGGGGTCTCATTGCCGCCATTGAAACCCGGCGATGCGACAACCGTCTCCTTCGACGCCAACGCTCCCATGCAGAAAGGTAACTACCAGATGACGTGGAAAGTGGAGGGCGGCCTTTGTTTCCCCTTCACGGCCATTCATGTTGGTAAGCCCGGCCAGGATCCGTAGAATTTGGCCCGCGGGATTTCGTGAGAGGAGTAAGCATGAACCACCGACGACGCCAGTTCTTTCACGCCCTGCTAGCCTCCACGCTGATCGTGATCAGCTGTGATCTGTCTACGCTGGCGCCGTCACAGCCCCTGGTGCCCACGACCATCCCGGTCGGCACGATCGTTGCCATGACCGCCGTGGCGGCATCCACGCAGACCGCTGCGCTTTTCACGTCCACGATGCTTCCCCCTGCTACTCCGCTGCCCACGCTGGTCCCGACAAACATACCCACATCTACGCCCTCTGCCACTCCGACCTTCTTGTTCATCCTGGCTACATTGTCACCAACTTCCACCCCCGTGACCCCCACTGTGAATTACGACTGCGCGTTGACTGCGCAGACGCCATCCAACGGCTCGGTGGTCTCACGCAATGGGAGTTTCCAGGTAAATTGGACCGTTAGGAACACGGGTATCCAGCTTTGGGATTCCAACACTGTCGACTTCATCTATTCGAGCGGAAACAAGCTGTCCAAACTCAAGGCCGCCGACCTGCCAAGCACCGTGGTCACGGGCGATACCGTAACTCTAACCCTCACCATGACGGCTCCCTACCCCACCGGTACTTATAAGACCTCCTGGACTCTTCGAGCCGGGAAAGTGTCGTTTTGTAAGCTGACGGTGAGCGTGGTAGTGAAGTAGGATTTACTCTCCCGACCACATCAATCGTCGCAGAGTTGAAGAAGAGGACGGCGGTTTCCGCTGTCCTCTTCTTGTTCCGTCTTTGCCTCCGCAGGCTACGAAGCTGGCGGGATTGGCTCGTTGCTGACTGGCGCCGTGGGCTTATTGCGCAGCGTAAAGAACCCTACTGCGATCGGGATTACGATCAGGATCAGCGAGAGACAGAGCATGACAAAGCCGGCGGTAGGGGGCAGCGTGCCGGAGTTGCTGCTCCCGTTCAGTTCCGTCGAATAAGGCATGTTGCCGCTGGCCGTGAAGGCACCGAAGATGCATAAGAACAGGCCGGGACATCCGCACAGGATGACCGACGCAACGGTGGCAATAATTCCCTTGGTTCTCGTGTCCATGCGTTTTCTCCTTGGAGGTGCAATTGATGAAGAGGACGCCGGAATTGGCGATTTCAACCGCGCAACCTGGCGCCTAGTTCCTGCTCCAGCCGCTTCACGATCTTGTTCCTGATCGCGGCAGCCTCGGCATCGGTCATGGTCTTGTCGACGGCCTGGTATGTCAGGCTATAGGCTAACGATTTCTTGTCCGGCCCGACCTGTTCGCCCCGATAGAGATCGAACAGCCGCACATTTGTCAGCGATCTACCTCCTGTCTGGCGGATGAGGCCCTCCACTTTCGCGGCCGGAACTGATTCATCCACGATGATGGCAATGTCTTCGAGAACCGGCGGGAACTCCGGCACCGGCGTTACCGCGTAAGCCGTCGCGACCGCGCGCAGGGCTTCGAGATCAAATTCGCCCACGAGGACTGGGGCTTCACCAAAACTGTACTTGGCTTTCACCAGGGGATGGAGCTCCCCGAACACGCCAACCGACCGCTCGTGTACTTTCAGCTCGGCTGCCTTGCCCGGGTGGAGGTAGGCGACCGAATCGACGGGAAGCATGGAGATTTCGGTGAAATGCAGTCCGTGCAGCAGCAGCTCGATGCGGCCTTTCATGTCGTAGAAATCAAGTGTAGCCGGCTCCTTCGAGTCCCATGACGCTTCGCCGCGCAGGCCGGTCATGGCGATTGCAAGTTTGTGCGGCTCATTTGGAAGCCCGCCGGCCGCGGGCTCGAACACGGGCCCAAGTTCGAAGAAGGCCAGAGTCTGATCTAAACGAATATTGTGTTCCAGGTTGTCGAGCACGGAGGCAAGGACGCTTCGACGCAGGACGTTCTTGTCGGGAGCGATCGGATTTGCGATGCGAACATGCTCTCCGTCCAGGCCCAGCCGCGCTTCGCGTTCCGCCGAGGTGAGACGATAACTCACCACCTCGTCAAGGCCCACAGCCACCAGCAGGTCGCGCAGACGTTCCTCCCATTCATGCACCGGATTGCCCACCTGCGGTGGCAGCGTGTCTGCCATATTGGTCGACGGGATGCAATCATATCCGTAGACCCGCGCGATCTCTTCCAGCACGTCGGCCAGACCAATAACTCCCTCGCCGATATCCAGGCGGTGAGGCGGGGCTTGCACCATAACTCGGGATTCGTAGTTCGTAATTCGTGCCCCGGAGATGGACCGTTTGGACCTGGCGGATTTCAGCGTTTCGGTTGCCAGTTCCGGAATCCTGCATTTGAACCCCAGCCGTTCGAGCAATTGCACGATCTCCTCCGTGCGGAGCTCAATGCCCAGCAGCCGCTTCACATCTCCGGGAGTCACGGTAATGGTTTGGCTCCTGGGCTTAAGCGGATATTCGTCAACAAGGCCGGGCGCGACCGCGCCACCCGACCAGGCGGCCATATATTGCAGGCCGCGCCGAACGCCGTCCTCGGCCAGCGCGGGATGCACACCGCGTGAGAAGCGGAAGGAGGCCTCCGACGGAAGGTCGTGCTGCCTGGCGGTGCGGCGTATGTTGATGAAGTTCCAGGCCGCGCCTTCGAGCAGGACATTGCGCGTCGTGGCGGTAACCTCAAATTCTGCGCCGCCCATGACGCCTGCAATTGACAGCGGTCCCTTTTCGTCGCATACCAGGACGTTCATGGATGTGAGTGTGCGCTCCGCGCCGTCGAGCGTCGTGAGTTTCTCGCCGTCCTGCGCGGATCGGGTGATGATGCGAATGGGTTTGTGGCCGGCGCGTTCTTTCAGGACATCGTAATCGAAGGCGTGCAGCGGCTCGCCCAGCTCGAGCATGGCATAGTTCGTCGCGTCAACAATGCTGTTGATCGGGCGCATCCCGGCAAGCTTCAGCCGGCGCTGAACAAGGTAGGGGCTCGGCTTGATCTCCAGTCCGCGGATCAATCCGAGAACAAAACGCGGATTGAGCTCCGGATTGGTGATTTCTATGGAGACTGTCTCCTTTATCGAGTCACCCGAGGTCTTGAATTTGATAACCGGCCGTGTGAGGGCACGGTTTGTCAATGCGGCGAGTTCACGCGCAACACCGATAACGTTCGCGTTGCGTGCCATGTTGGGCAGTATGCTGATGTCCAGCACTGCATCGCCCATGTAATCCACGAGTGGCGTTCCGACCGGGGCGTCATCGTCGAGCAGAATGATGCCTTCGTGATCCTCGGAAATACCGAGTTCCTTTTCCGAACAGACCATTGAATAGGACTCGACCCCGCGGATCCTGGTGCGCTTGAGGGTCGTCAGATGCAGACCCTCTGCATGACCGTCGTAAAGCGTCGCGCCTTCCTTGGCGTAGGCCACTTTGATCGGCTTGGGCAGCTTGCCCTGGCCCTTGAGGTGGAATATATTGGGCGCGCCAGTCAAGACCGTCTGCTGGTCCTGACCATCATCCAAATCCAGCAGGGTCAATCGGTCCGCGTTGGGATGGGGCAGCACCTCGCGAATCTCGGCCACGACGATCTTGTCCGGGTCCCAGGAAATGCCCCCGGTCTTGAATTCGCGCGGTCGGCCCTCTCCCTCAGGAAGGCGCAAACCGACATATTGGATTTCGTCCACTTCGAGGCCGGCAAGCGTCAGTTGTCGTGCGATTTCTTCGATGGTCAGGCCGTCCAGGTCAATGAAATCTCTAAGCCATGAGACAGGAATCTTCATAGTTGACTCCTAAAACTGCTCCAGGAACCTCACATCGTTTCCCCAGAAATAGCGGATGTCGTCAATGCGATATCGCAGCATAAACTGCCGTTCGGGCCCCATGCCGAAGGCGAAGCCTGAATACCGCTTGGGGTCATAACCACCGTTTTCCAGGACCGCGGGGTGTACCATGCCTGAGCCCAGGATCTCCAGCCAGCCGGATCCTTTGCAGACCGCGCAGCCTTTGCCGCCGCACACGAAGCATTCCACGTCCAGCTCGGCGGAGGGTTCGGTGAAGGGAAAGTAAGAGGCCCGGAACCGCACCCGCGCCTCCTGCCCGAACATCCGGCGGGCGAAGTCGGTCAGGGTTCCCTTCAGGTCCGCAAAGGTGATGCCTCTGCCCACGGCCAGGCCTTCGACTTGGTTGAACTGAACCTCGGACCGCGAGGTGATTTGTTCGTGCCGGAAACACATGCCCGGTACGGCAATGCGAATGGGAGGCGGGTCCTTCGGATTGCGGGCGGCAGACTCGTGCATGGCGCGGATCTGCCCGGGGGAAGTGTGAGTCCGCAGCAAGATCGGATTCTCGCCGCGTGCCCCTGCCTCCACATATAGTGAATCCTGCATCTCACGGGCCGGATGGTGCGGCGGAAAGTTCAGCATTTGGAAATTCATCTCATCGGTTTCGACTTCGCGCGAGGTGTACACCTGGAATCCCATCTCCGCGAGGATCGATAGCACGAGCCGCAACTGCTGTGTCGAAGGATGTAGTCGCCCGCGATGCATAGCGCGGCCCGGCAGAGTCACATCCAGCCTGTCTCCGCTCAGCGAGCGCTCCACGGCTGACCGTTTGAGCGACTCCGCCTTTTCGGCAAGCGCGGCCTCGAGAGCCGCCTTTACCCGGTTCGCGGCCTGTCCCGCGACCGGCCGCTCCTCCTTGGAGAGACCGCCCAGCTCGGAGAAAACCATCATCAGTGCTGAGCTGCGCCCGAGATGCGCGATGCGCCAGGCTTCCAGGGCGGATTCGTCCGGAATCCCTGCGAGCGCGTCCAGGGCATTCTTTTCGATCTCACTTAATCTGTCAATCATCGTACCTCCTGATAACCGTGGAGAGATAACGGGCTAAACGATTACGTAATAGATAGATCGAAGCTTGTTGATCACACTTATTGCTTTCTACTCTGTGGTCTCTGTTCTCTCCTTCTAATAAAAACCTCCCGTCCACGTATGGGACGGGAGGGAGATCCCGCGGTACCACCCAATTTGGCCGTCTCTGCAGCCAACTCACTGAGAACAGCGAAGGATTGCCCTGCGCTAATCTCCGTCCGTGTAACGCCGGACTTGCGGCCCAGACTACCAGCGTTCCAACACCGAACGTTTTCACCCGGGCGGCTCGGGAGGGAACTTCCATCAGTTGTTGCGGCGCCGGGGTCTCAGTCTATACCCCGGTTTCCCTGTCGGCTTGCGCTGATGTACTTTCCTCCGTCATGGCCTTTGGAAGGAATGTGACGGTAATTATCTGCGAAACTGATGGCCTGTCAAGACCGGGAGTACGACGGAGAGTCCCGACGGGTATAATCTCAAATATGAAGTCGCGGCTCGTTCAGGGTGCCTTTATTCTCCTGCTTATCGCACTGATGGCAATCCCTCGATTGATTGGGATTGATCGATTTGCCACTATAGACGAGCCTTACTGGCTCACGGCTGGATCCGACTTCTATTATGCGCTGGGCCAGCGGGCCTTTGCCAACACCGTATACGATTACCACCCGGCCGTTACCACGATGTGGATCATCACAGCCGCCATGCTCCTCTATTTTCCCCAATACCGCGGCTTTGGGCAGGGTTATTTTGACGTGTACAAGGACACGTTGGAACGATTCCTCCTCGCACATAATCATACCCCGCTCGGGTTGTTGACCACGGCCCGAATCGTTCAGACGGTCGTGATCGTCATCCTGCTCCTGGTGCTCTTCTGGTTTCTTCGCAGATTGCTGGGCAGCAAGGTTGCAATCCCCGCCATACTGCTGGTCTCCTTTGATCCATTCTTTCTTGGGCACTCGCGCCTGCTCAACCATGAAGGGATGCTGGCCCTGCTGGTCCTCATCTCTCTCCTGGCTCTGCTTGCGCATCTCTTCTTTGAAAAACGACCCGTTTATTTGATCATCTCCGGCGCGGCGGCCGGATTTGCGCAACTCACCAAGTCATCTTCGTTGGTCCTGCTGCCGCTTGTCGGCCTGTTGTTGCTCCTCGCGTTCTTCTTTCATCGTAAATCGCCATGGAGGAAGAGCCTTCTCGCCCTCCTCGCCGATCTTGGCATCTGGCTTGTGACGGCTGGAATTGTCTATTTCGTGTTCTGGCCCGGCATGTGGGTCGCGCCCGGCGCCATGCTTTACGAGGTGTTTGGCAACGCGTTGAGCTACGCATTTGAAGGGGCCCGTCTGTCTGTGACTGGCGGCGTGCAGACGGCCCATTTCCAGCTTGATTTCGGTGGCGTCGGCTTATACGTGCAATCCGTCATGTGGAGGACAACTCCCGTGGCTTGGCTGGGCGGCATCCTGGGACTGGCCGCGCTTCTGGTCCGGAAATGGAAGGAGCGCCTGGTGCTGCTCTCTGTGTTCGTGATCGGATTCCTGTTCATTCTCCTGTTTGGACTTGCCAACGGCAGGAATTCGGCCCATTATGTGCTGACAGCCTATGTTGCCCTGGACATTATGGCCGCGGCCGGGTTTGTGTACGCGGCAGGGTGGCTGACCCGCAACGCACCCCAGAATATTTCTCGCCTCGCCGGGACGGTTATTTTGGGCGCTCTGATCGTTCTGCAGGCGGCGAGTGCGCTGGCATTCTTTCCCTACTACTACAACTACTACAATCCCATCATGGAGGCCTCAGAGCCGGGCAGGCAGAATCCCAATTTTGGATATGGCGAAGGACTGGACCTGGCGGCTGCATACCTGGCGCAGAAACCGGATGCGGCACATTCTACGGTGACCGCATTTTACGGGCGCGGCTCATTCTCTTTCTTCTATCCGGGAAAAACTAATGAATTGAAGCCGGTCTACGCCGATGCGGAAAACGTCCCACAGCTCATCCAGGTGCTACACGCCTCCGACTATCTCGTCATCTACTATGAATTGGAGCGGGCCCGGCAATCGCCTGCAAATGTAATGCGCGCCCTGCAAGGCGTCACGGCGGAGAAAGCGATCTGGCTGAACGGGATTGAATATATCCGGATATACAAAATGGACAGCCTGCCTCCTCAGTTCTATGCTGAGTTGCAGCCATAATCCGCTGTAGCCTCCGTATCAAAGCGGGCCGGCCGCGGATGTGCCTGCGCCTTTACTGACCTGTTCTGAGAATAGCTGAACAAACCGGCAAAGCATGTGCGCGGGGCCGGCTAGATTGTTGTTTTTTCCGGGCACTTCGTGTAAACTTTGTGGGTAGCAAAGAACCATGGTGGAATTCTGTTAGAAAGCTGAAATTGTGTATTCGCTGCGAATTACCAACCCAAACAGTGAGCCGCACCAGATCAAATTGACGGCCGGCAAGATGGTAATGGGGCGCATGGCCAGCTGCGATATTGTAATTAATGACGCCTCTGCCTCGCGGCGGCATGCCGACATTTTCTATGATTCAATGACTGAATTGGTTACCATCAATGATCTGAAAAGCTCAAACGGCACCTATGTCAATCGCCAGAGGATCACCAGGCTTTCGCGCTTGCAGGATGGCGATGTGATTCGCATCGGTGAGACTGTAATGTATCTGACGAAGATTGCCGAGATCCCAACCAGCCAGCAGGGTATTTCCGGCACACGCCTGCTTACCCGTGAGTTGGTTTTGGAAGCTTTGGACGAGCATCCAATCACACTAAATGAAATAACTGAGCAACTAAACACAGTAGTCGATGTCGACTCCGCCATAAGCCTGGTCATAGACCTGATCAAACGCAGCCTGGGCGCCGACGTCTGTAGGATCGTCCAGGCCCGGGACTTTAACAAAATTGTGCTGGAGAACACAGAAGAATTGATGCTACGAGCGATCCGGAATTCTACTGTTGAGGCCAGCCCGCAAGCCATCTGCGTTCCGGTAACCAGCGGAAAGAAACCTTTTGCGCTCATCTATTTGGAGAGGAATCGGCCGGAGGCGCAGCCGTTCGACAACCGGGAAATGCAGCTCGTCGTGGGAATAAGCCATCAGACCGCCCTGGCGATGGAGAGAATAGAATTACTTCAAAAGATTCATAGAGAGGAGCAGGCCAAGGAGCTTCTGCTGCGTTTTGTCTCGCCGATTGAAGCCGAGGACTTGTTAAAGGACTATTTGAATACAGGAAGATTTCCCGATCTTGCTGCGAAAAAGGTCACGGTTCTATTTGTTGAGGTCGCGGATTCGACTGGGCTGGCGGCAAGAATCGGCGCTAGGGCATTTTCCGCCTTTCTCACTGCTTTTTATCAATATGCCACTCAGGTCGTGTTCAAGAACGGAGGCATGGTTAAATATCTGGGTGACGGGCTCCTGGCGGTTTTCATGGAGGTCGAGGATAAAAAAGCCCCTGAAGACAAGGCTGCCATGGTTGCGCGCGATATTATTGAATTCGTAAAGAGGGCGGAGCAGCCTGAACCTGACCGGCCCTGGGTGGTCGGCGTAGCGATCAACACGGGCCAGGCAATCGTCGGTTATCTGGGTACGCGGGAACGCGCCGAGTTCAACGTTTTGGGTGACTTGATAAAGATGACCTATCGCATGCAGGAATATGCCGTTCCAAATCGCATCTTCGTCGGCGCTTCGACCGCAGGCGCAATTCGCAATAAATATCTGGTTCAAAAAGTCGGCAATTTGGCGATGAGGGGGAGCGAACAGCCAATCCTGGTTTACGAGGTTTCCTTTGTAAAGACCGCGCCATTTGTCCATACTGACAAAGATGGCGAAATGTCTGCAGCCTTCAAGGCGATTACCCAGAGGATGAAGTCCCTGGGGAAGTAAGACGTCCACGACCAGTGACCGACCAGGGACTTGCGAGTAGAGCCGCGTCAGGCGGCTCTACGAAGTCCCGGCGACGTGAGTCGCCGGGAAACCCTCAAAGCGACCTTCACAGATGCACTTTCGGCCGTGAAGGCTCACGCTGTGACCGACCAGGGACTTGAACCCTGCCTGCACTGAGTGCTCTTCGAAGTGAACCCACTGATTAAGAGTCTGTTTCATGTGTGTCTACGGGGTCTACAGAGTGTTATCGCGAGTACGTAGTGCCCTATTCTTGGGTAAATTGGTCCATAGTCGATAGACTTTCTACAGCGTGTTTTCCCAATCGCATCCGAATTGCATCCGAAAAAGGAAGGCGACTCTGATGGCACACGCGAGCGGGGGCACTGACTTGGTGACAGCGGGTTGGGTCTGCTTACAAGCGCGCCAGCCGAGAACTGTCCCTGCCGCAGCTTGTACGATAACAGCAATCGTAGAGAGATCACGAAGGCCATTTCGTCCGCCCTCTCAGTTGGCAGCAAGTCGCTTCGAATATTAGGTCCTGCTTCTGCGCTCAGCGCGGCCGCACATCGTCGGGGAAGATCCCTAGATGCATGGCCAGGCCTTCCGGCAGCGCATCAGGTATCGGGAGACTGCTGAAGCGCAAGATGGAAAGATGGGCCTGCACCGGCCTGGGAGCATGGAAGGGCACGCCTTCTCATCGGGGCGCCAGACTGCGCCGTATTCAACGATCAGGTGAGTGGTAAAAGGAGCTTTAGTGTGCGGGAGCGTTCCACCGTCTGAACACGGCTGTGGGTACCTAGTTTGCGATAAATGCTCTTAAGGTGGTTGCGAACCGTACCAGTTGTAATGACGAGCGCATCTGCAATCTCACTCGTAGATAGTCCGCCCGCGAGGAGCCGCAGGACCTCCAATTCTCGGCTGCTGAGCGCCTCAACTAAATCCGGCGTAATCCGCTGCATTGCTGGACGAGGGGTTGCCCCGGTTTGAGCCGTTTGGTGTGCCCCCCAAGTCCCGCCGGGCCTGGTAAAGCTGGACACAATTCCTTCCAGGTAGAGTCGCAAGGCTGGAGAGTGTTCTTCAATCTGCATCCGGTACATCTCCAGAATCGATTGAATCGGTTCACCTTCGTCTATAAAAAGGCGTAGGTAGCCTTCCGGCTCTGCCAGGGTAAGCAATCGGGCCAGATGAGTCTTCGCCTGAGTTGTATCTCCCAGAGCCTGCAGGGCTAGAACCTGCAGCATCCGGATTTCGATCGACCGGCCAGTAAGCCCAGCCCTCTCTACCTCGCGCTCGCATCCCCTGCAGCAGGCGAGTGGCATCCCGTAAGAAAGAACCCGCCGATTGCTCCCTTCCACGTGCAATCAACCAGCGCGCCAGTGCGGTTTGTTCGCAATACCCCGCTTCGCTATATTCGATCTTTCGATCCAAGACATGCAAGTGTTCGGTCACCCAGGCTGCTGAGGCATCTAGATTCCCCTGGGTGACGAGGAGCTGGGCTTTGGTTGCATCGGTAATCGCCATCATGTAGCGAATGTCTGATTCCTCCGCCAATTCGGCTGCTCTTTGCAAGCTCGATTGCGTCGCCTCTAGGTCCCCTTGGGCTTGTTGCACCCGCGCCAGGCCGAGGTAGCCTTCAATCAAGGTCGGGAGCAACCACCACTCCTGGCTGCGTTGAATCCCTTGGGTAAAGTGCTGGATGGCAAGGTCAAGATTGTCCCACTCGAACTCCAACTGTCCCAGGTAGATGAGGGGTCTGCCAACACCGAGTAAGAAGCCGTTTTCTTCATCTGTGGAAAACGCTAGAGCTTGCTGGAAAAGCTCACCTGCATGGCGTAAGTGCCCTTCCAAAACAAGAAGGCGCCCTAACTCGCCGGTGGCCGTGACCGCAACGGGATTGCCCACTGACTGCTCGGGAGAGGCTGCCTCAGCCAGAGCTTGCCGGGCAGCAAGAACGTTCCCTTGGAGCCGGTAGGCGATCCCAAGGCTCATCGCCAGATCCCCTTGCTGAAAGCGCATTCCCGGGGGCAAGTGCATCCGTGCTTGCTGAGCTAATTCGATGACCCGGTCGCTTTCCCCTCGAACCGATGCCACCGTGGCGCGAGCCACCGATACCTTACCCGATATCAGCGAATCCCCTCTTGCATTTCGCTCCGCCTCACGGAGAGAGCCCTCCGCATCGGAAAAGTGTTTCAAGGAGAGCTGGGCATAAGCTTTTTGGATACTGAGTTCTGGGTAAGACCGTTCGAGGGCCTCAGGCAAGGTCCGAATCCAATGCTGGAGCACCACTGGGTCACTGCGATTTAGTGCTGTGATCAGGCGAAAGGCCAGCTCATAGTCATTCCCCGCCAGGGAATGACTAATGGCTTCCAGCGTCATCCCATTGGCCTCCAGCCAGGTGGCTGCCCGGCGATGCAGGTCTGAGATCCTGTCAGGTGCGTTCTGTTTCAAGCGGGAACGCAATACATCCATGAAAAGGTGCTGGTAACGAAACCATTCTCGCCTGTCATCCAGAGATACTATGAACAAGTTGCTCTGTTCCAGTCGTTCTAGCATCTCCTGACCACTGGTCTGCCCGGTGACCGCTTCACACAGGGGTCCGGTAAAACGGTCGAGGATGGAAGTCTGTCGCAGGAAGGATCGGACTTCCTCCGGTTGTCTTTGCAGGACTTCATCCACCAGATAATCCAGAATGAAACGCTGGCTGCCCACAAACGATGAGATAAATTCGTTGATGTCTGGGTCTTCTTGAATTGATAGGGCGACAAGCTGCAGCCCGGCAATCCAACCCTCCGTCCGGGCTTCCACCGCGGCGATGTTATCAGGGGACAAGTGTAGTCCCATCGCGTGATTTAAGAAGATCGCGGTTTCTTCTAATGTGAAACGGAGATCATCAGCGCGCAGCTCAATTAGCTGGTTGCGGGCGCGCAGCCGTGCGAGCGGTAGGGGGAGATCGGTCCGGCTGCAGATCACCAGGTGAAAATTGTTTGGGAGATGCCCCAGAAGGAAAGCAATCCCTTGGTGGATTGTTTGGGTAGTGATGACGTGATAATCATCGAGTACCAGCGCAAATTCGTCGGGGAAGGCGCTGATTTCATTGAGCAGGGCAGTCAGGAAGGTTTCAATCGATGATCGCTCTGCATCGAGTGAGGAAAGCTGGACCATGGCGTTTTCGCCCAAGCCTGACCGAAGGGTCTGCAGCGCTGCCACAAAGTAGGTCCAGAACTGGGTAGGCTCATTATCGCCCTCATCCAGGGAGAGCCAGGTAACGCAAACCTTGTTTTGCCGGATCCACGCGCTCACCGTGGTCGTTTTGCCGTATCCCGCTGGTGCGGCGACGAGCGTCAATGGGGATTCCATCCCTTCGTTCAGGCGTTCGATTAGGCGCGGGCGTGCTACGAGGGACTTGCGCAAGACGGGGATATGGGTCTTGGTACTTATGAGAAGCGTGTTCATCACTCACACTTCTATCCAATTGTAAACCTTTTGGACCCTTAATGGGCAAATAGCGGGCAGATGGAGCGCATTCGCTGCTCGAACAGAATATCCCAGAGAATATCCCAAACAGGACATGCGGAATATCCCAGATTTCTGATATTTAACGTTACGAAAGATCATTTATAGGAGGTGGCATATGTCCACAAAGGTAAGAGAAGCGATCAACCGCGGCAACAATTTGCTGATCGTGGGTCTCCTGTTGTTCACTGCCCTAGGCGTTTTCACTGAGGCGTTCCGCGAAGACGAGTGGCTGGACAAAGCCGACGACATCTTTGTCGTCCTGGCCGCCCTGGCTGCCCTGACCTGGTACCTGGCGCGGAAAAACCGCTACAAGTTCTCCTGGTTCCCCTTCGGGCTCCTGGCGGCAACGTTCGCGGTCAAAGTACTGGCTTTCCTCAATGAGTTCGACGACCCCACGGCGTCCGGAGATGAGTTCGGCGTGCTGATTTCCCTGGCAGCGATGGTCGTCGTTAATGCGATCCTTCTCTATCGCGCGAGGAAAGCCGCGGCTTTGCCGGGGGATGAATCCTTGCCAGAGATCGGCAGTGGCCAGGTTACAAGGACCTGAGACCCGCAACCCTCTTCTTCAACCCATGCAACATGACACAGGCTGCTGCGCGTTACGAAATTGAAGTAGAAGGGTATCTGGATGAGCGCTGGTCAGAATGGTTTGGCGAAATGGAGATCGCGCACGCCGAGGCGAACGGAGCCGTCACCATTCTGACCAGCGAAATTTCAGACCAGGCTGCCTTGTACGGGGTGCTAGACAGAATGCGTGACCTCGGTCTGGTACTGTTGTCTGTAAAACGCTTGATATGACGCTCGGAAGGGGGACGATGGCGTTTCTGGAGGCTAAAATGTCTGCGAAGACTTTTCGGATCTCTGACCGCGCTCGGAATCCTGGGTGGGATTATCCTGGCCTACTCATTTGCCGCCAATCCCACCCCCCCGCCCACTGCGACGATCAGTCAGATGTTTGCGTACGCGAATCAGAACGACGACAAGATCCTGATCGCCGCCTGGCTTCAGGGAATTCAGCTCGCTGCTCGTGGTGCTTTTCATTCTGGCCCTCGTTCACCAGGCTGGCGCCACCCAGCCATTTGCCGGCTGGGTCACCTTACTCTCGGGAGCCGCGCTTCTGATGACCAGCCTGGTGGAGATAAGTTTCTATATCCTCGCAGTGCAAGCTGCCGCCAGCGGCGATGCAGTCATGGGAGCCATTGCCGAAGCTACCATACTGGCTATTCACCATATCTTCCTCATCGCTCCTGCGCTCTTGCTGCCGCTCGGGATCGTCCTGTTGCGATCAAACGTCCTCCGACGCCTGTATGGATATCTGGCCATCGCCCTGGGCGCGGCGTTACAGGTCCTGGGACTCGATGGGCCTCTTCAACCTGCTCCAGCCGGTGATCGACAACCTGCTGATCGTCCAAAATGTGTGGCTCGTTACCGCTGGCATCGTCCTGCTCTTTCGCCCGAAAAGGCCCTAGAACCGGACCGGAAATCGCTCTGTGTGTTTGTCTTGCGCGGCTTCGCCAGCGAGGCTGGTGCTGACGCCAAAACAAACACACAAGCAACGTGCTTCGAATAGATGACTAATACGCGAAGGAGCGTACATGAAGATCGCCACTGGTGTTGAAATGCTGGAGAATTCGTGGAACCGTGTTAGGACAATCCTACCGAATCCATCCAACCTTGATCCTAGATGGCAATACGACCCTCCTCGTGGACACGGGTTACCCTGGGCAACAGGCGCAAATACGCGAGTGCCGTCGAGAAAGCCGGTGTTCCTTTTGAGAATCTCAACAAGGTCATTCTCACCCATCAGGATATCGATCATATCGGCGGCCTAGCGGCAATTCTAAAGGACGCGCCCCAACGGATCGAAGTCAGTGCCCATGAAGAAGAGAAGGCATACATCCAGGGCGATCAGAGGCCCCATAAACTGGTGCAGCTCGAGGATCACCTGGAAGTGAAATCTGCCGAGCTCCAGGACATCTACAGAAAAATGGAGCTCGCCTACCAAACGTGCTATGTGCGTGTCGATAGGACCGTATCGGACGGGGAGGAGCTCCCCTATCTCGGCGGGATTATCGTCGTTCACACGCCCGGTCATACCTTGGGACATATCTGCCTGTATCTGCAGAAGAGTAGAGTCCTGGTTGCTGGCGATGCCTTGCAAGTTGAAGAGGGTAGGCTCGTGCCCGCTCCGGCCTCGACCAATTACGATATGGGCTTGTGCAAGCAATCCCGGGAAAAAGCTCACCGGGTTTGATATTCAGTCCGTAATTTGCTATCACGGGGGACTTTACCAGGCTCAACCGCTCCAGCGGATGATCGAACTGGCAAAGGACGACGATGGCATAGCCTGATTCGATGTCAACAGTCTGATGGGTTGATTTCCACGCCATGCGGTTATCAATAGAAAAGCGTATCTCTATACTTTGATGGGCGAGGGTATTCGCGAAGCATCCCCACAGCGAAGCGGAAGGCCCTGACCCCGCCGGGCAGTTCGACCGCTAGGTCTCCCGTACCATACCGCTGTCGGTGCGGGTCCCATCGCCATCGTCGGTAAAGCCACTAATCCCTGGCCTTCCACCTCCGGATGTTCGCGTTACCGTCGACATACGTATTCATAAACGCCGACTCGATCGTGAACACGAATAGTACATAACGGTCCTGTGGCGCACAAGATGCGGTCCGCGCAGCATGTTCGCGAAGCTCAGGATCGTCGGTCAGCGTCTCCCGCTTTTAGGAGATCTATTCATGTTTCTCCTCATGCTAATGGCATTTTATGTTTGCAACAAGCGGGTTTGCCGACAAGTGGAAAATACAGCCCGGCAGAATTCAATACCAGTTTGTCTCCAGGAACGAATACCCCTCGTGCACTCTCCGCCCGTTAGCCTTCAGGATAATCTCTGAAGCGAACATCGGGCCGCCCGTCACCACGGTGTGATATTCCCCCAACTCACCGGAGGCATCGATTCCCGCGCTTTCCATCGCTTCCACTGTTTCCTGATCTATTACCCGTCCTAAGAATCCGGGATCCAGCTTTCTGTCGTTTACCACAACCACCGTCGCCTTGAAGCCAAGACGGATGAATTGTGCAAGTAATTCCTTCCGCGGTTCTTTCCAAAGCGGATGAAAGGGTACGATGCCAGTTGTACGGCAAACGCGTTGGACCCACTCGCGATTCGAATCGACGTCAATATCGCCAAATACACCGGTTCCCAAGCCTTCAGCTTTGAACTGACGAAGGCCTTCGAGAAAAGTCGCCTCGTACGAGTCCCACGTAGCAGCGCGAAAAAGTGATGGGAATTCCAAGCTGGCGGGACTGTTCTTCGAGCAATGATCGGGGAAGGCAATGTGAGTGGGATGCTTTGCCATCTTCAGCCATCATGGTAAACAGGCATTTTGGCACTCCTCCGTGCTGAACAGCCTGATACAGGGCTAGGCAAGAAATCTTGCCGCCGCTCCAGGAGCAAAAGAAATGTTGCCCAAGTATGGAATTTATCATCTGCCTGTCCTGTAATGATAATTATGGTGGAGCACTTTCGATAACTGGAACATAATCCTGCATGTTAAAGTTATCGGCGATCGCGTAGCACTTCGCGAAGCACCCCCTTGGGGGGTCGCGCAGCACCACCTGCCCCGCCTTAGCGGGGTGAGCATAGCGAAGGCCCTGACCCCGCCAGGTAGTTCGACCGCTAGCTCTCCATTACCATACCGCTGCCGGTGCGGTCCCATCACCATCGTCGGTGAAGCCTCTAATCCCTGGCTTTCCACCTCCGGATGTTCGCGTTGCCGTCGACATACGTGTTCATGAACGCCGACTTGATCGTAAAGACGAACAATACATAGCGGTCCTGCGGCGCATACGATGCGGCCCGCGCAGCCTGTTCCCGCAGCAAAGGGTCGTCCGTTAGCGTCGCCCGCCCTCTGACGTAGAATTCCCCGCCGCCTCCGCTCGAATTCTCAACCGAACAGTGCAGCATGTAACGGGCATCGCGCTCCATGTCTCTGCGTTTGGGCGACGTGGGTTCCATGAACAGGAACAACTGCTCCCCGATGATCGGTGTCACCGGATGCACGCGCGGGCTTCCATCTGCCCGCAGCGTTGCCAGATAGGCTACTCCGCTTCTAAAACGGGCCTTGCCAAATTCCGCAAACTCTGGCGCTTGTTGAGCGAATTCTGCCCAGCTCGTCACGATCACCTCCTTACCATGGCAAAACGTAGTCCGCCCTCGAAAAGGAACAAATTCATCCGTCACTCACCGCCAATTATCTTCCCTTATTTGCTCTCTTCCTGCAAAGTCTGTAAGCCATGGAAACAGTGGAATCAATGGAATCTTTTGGGTCTTGCATTTAGAACATATGTTCAGTATAATGATATCAGCATCCTGCCACCATGAACCGTCAGGCGAGCGACCGAAGGTGCAGGTTCACTTCCTGCTCATCAAGCGAGCAAAGTGGTCGGCGCTTGCCCGACCATCGCCTATCTCGGCGACGTTGGTCGCCGAGGTCAATTGCCAGCCTCAGTACCGGATCGCCTGCTCACCTTTCTCCGTGTTCACGTGATTACATACTTGCCAATCTACCAATATACCAATTTCGCCTGTAGAGGGAGGGTTGTTTCTCACTTTTTTTGTTTGCACCAGGCAGGCATTGTCCGACCATCGGCCATATCGACGGCATTGCCGAAGGCCGGAGGTGTGGGTGTTTTCCCCGCAAAGGTGCTCTGCCCGCGCGTCGATGCATTCAGTCTGGGTTGGCTTGGAGCAGGCGGCAGGCAAAATGCCACCATATGTGCCCTCCCGCGGCCATTTCACGGGATACTCAGCCACATTTGGGAGTGGGCTGTGACGGGCCGCACCCGTAAAGAGAGGGATTGTTCCTCATTGATTTTCTTTTGCACCCGGACGGTAGCGCAAGGCTAGGGCGAGGCAGCATCCCGCTGCCATCGCCTACTTCCGTCCTATGAGGGACGGAAGCTAATCCTTCAAGCCGCCATTACGCACCCCGCGCCATGTAGGCGCGGGGCAACCATCACTGTCAACCGCCAACCGTACCCCGCACCTTTACAACTGAATACGCTTAAGCACAGCATTTGAGTTAACAAAAAATACGGTCAATCGACCGTATTTGGTGTGACCGACCAGG
>CAWJXH010000005.1:0-1488977 GCA_963846805.1 uncultured Chloroflexia bacterium | reverse complement strand
AATATTATTCCAAATATTATGAGAATAGTGATTAAACAAATGTAAAAATGATAAGGTCTAATAAAAATATTTCGGGCCGCAATAGATATTTGCCCCATCGGCATTCCTTTGGCATATGGGGAAAGTAATCTTTGATTATGAATACCTGGAGGAGAATGCCCTGACCATTTTGCCTCCACGAAAACGGCGAAGAGACGAAAATGATCACATAATATTGTCATCACATAAGCCGACGATCGCACCATGAACTCCCAATTTTACAATCTTCGATTTTACATCGTCCTGGCAACAGACTTCCTGCTTTTTGCTGTGGCCTTTGTGGGATCCTACCTGCTACGCTTTGATTTCATCCTAACGCCCTACTATCAGATCCAGATGGTAAGGATGTTACCGATTCTCTTACCGGGCAAGATCTTGATATTCTTCTTCTTTGGTATGTACCGGGGTATGTGGCGCTACACCGGCCTGAATGATTTGTGGCGACTGATGCAGGCTACCCTGTTATCCATGCTTTTTTATATTGCGATCACCCACATTATTATTAGCTTTCACTTATTGCCGCCACCGGCCATTTCCCGAGGCTTCCCACACTCGGTTTTTTATCTGGATGGCATGCTCACGTTTCTCATGGTTGGCGGACTACGTATGGGAATTCGGATGTTCTATGGAAGCACTTTCCGTTCCGGACTCCTATGGCCTCTTTGGCCCTCGCGGCTGAACAGCCCAGGAGCAAAATCCGCGCTAATTATAGGGGCCGGTGGTTCGGGAGAAAAGATTCTGCGGGAAATTCTTGACAACCCGCGCCTCAATTATCACGTTGCGGGCTTTCTGGACGATGACCACAGCAAATGGGGACGTAGTCTGCACGGCTTGAGGGTATTGGGGGGCGTGAAACTCCTGGCTGAGATTATCAAGAACACCAAGATTGATGAGGTGCTTATTGCCGCCCCTTCCGCCACCGGGGCTCAGATGCGGCGCATTTTAGATATCTGCAAGAAATGCGAGGTGCGTTATCGAACCCTACCGGAAATCGGCGCCATCATCGACGGCAAAGTAAGTGTCAAGAAACTGCGCGATGTGAGATATGAGGATTTGCTGCGGCGCCCGTCGGTGAGCCTGGATCATACGGAGATAAGCAAGTATCTGCAGGGCAGACGGGTGCTCGTCACCGGTGCCGGCGGCTCTATCGGCTCGGAGTTATGTCGGCAAATAATCCGCTTCCAACCTGCTGAACTCGTCTTGTTGGATAGCAGCGAGCTTAATCTCTTTACTATTCAGATGGAACTACGTCACGAGCACAATTTCCACCGCTACCGGCCTATTCTCAGCAAGGTGCAGCAAAGGGATTTGATGGACAACATATTCAATGAGTGTCGGCCGCAGCTCATTTTTCATGCCGCGGCTTACAAGCATGTGCCCCTGCTGGAAGCAAACCCCTGGGAAGCGATCTTTAATAATGTGCTAGGTAGCCACGTGGTTATGGAGCTGGCACTGAAATACGGGGCAGAGCGCTTCGTATTGGTTTCTACGGATAAGGCGGTGCGGCCGACTAATGTCATGGGAGCGAGCAAGCGTCTGGCAGAACTGTCCCTGCAGTCAATGCAAGGGCACGGGGTGCGCTTTATGGCGGTGCGTTTCGGCAATGTGATTGGCTCATCCGGGTCGGTTCTGCCCCTTTTCCGGCGTCAACTGGAACATGGAGGCCCGATTACGGTGACCCATCCTGAGGTGACGCGCTACTTCATGACCATCCCGGAAGCGGCCCAACTCATCCTCCAGGCAGGGGGATTGGGAGCGGGAGGGGAAATTTTTATCCTGGAAATGGGAACGCCGGTCAAGATCGCCGACATGGCGGAGGAGCTTATCCGGCTTTCAGGGAAAGAACCGGGTAAAGACATAGAAATTATCTTTACCGGTTTACGTGAGGGTGAAAAACTTTACGAGGAGCTCATTACCCAGGGCGAAGGCATTGTAGACACCAAGTATGACAAAATCATGGTGATGCGCAGTAACGGTTGGAATGGCCAGAAAAGCCAAAATGACTTTAAGCAATGGCTTGGTGGTGCTCTTGAAGACCTCTATCGAACCGCTCATACTTATAATGCACAGGCCATCAAGAGCAAACTAGGTGAAATTCTTCCCGAATATATTTCACCACAGAACGCCTCAGGTATCCTGGAGTCAAAATGCGCTCAATCGCTCGTCGATTCTGCCTCATATAAGTATGGATCGGCCTGATATTGCTTAACTGCTAAATGAGTTTTGCCTTCCGGCCGGATCATAACCTAGACCTCGCGGCATGGTCATCGAGAGACCAGAAACTTTATTTTCAAGCTGAATGGTCCGGGTTTCGAGGGAGGTGGACGTGATTCTCGGTCTGAAAAGGCTCTAACCTGCCAGGATAAGATTACTCGCATCTGAAAGTAGCTAAGCAGGAACTTCACCGACAAACGCAAATGATAATTTATGATCACCGGCTATTTCAAATTCCTGCCCTTGTCCTGGCGCATGCGCCTGGAGGACAGCGCCACGTTGCAGGCCATACTGGCCAACACCGGCTGGCTTTTCCTGGACAGAATGGTGCGGATGGGTGTGGGGCTCTTCGTGGGGGTTTGGGTAGCCAGGTACCTGGGCCCGGAGCAGTTCGGCAGCCTCAACTATGCCCTGGCCTTCACGACCCTCTTCGGCACCCTGGCCGGCTTTGGGACTGGACGGTATCGTTATCCGGGATCTGGTGCGGCATCCGGCCAGCCGGGGAGAGACTCTGGGCAGCGCCCTGGTTCTGAAAGCGGTGGGGGGGCTGGCCACCCTGGGGCTGGCCTTGACGGCCATCTTCCTGGTGCGTCCACAGGATTCCACGGCCCACTGGCTGGTGGGCATCCTGGCGGCCCAAGCCGTATTCCAGGCCCTGGATACCATCGACCTGTGGTTTCAGTCCCGGGTAGAATCCCGTTACACCGTTTGGGCGCGCAACTCCGCCTTTATGGTGGTGGCGCTGATCAAAATCATCCTGATCCTGGTTCGGGCCCCAATAGTAGCATTTGCCTGGGCGATGCTGGTAGAAACGGCCCTGGGCTCCCTGGGGCTAACCCTGGCCTACCGGCTTCGGGGGCTCTCCTGGGGGAAGTGGCGGCTTTCAATTTCAACCGGGTCCGGACTCTGCTGCGGGAAAGCTGGCCTCTTATCTTCTCTGGGTTGATGATCATGCTTTACATGAGAATCGATCAGGTAATGCTGGGGCAAATGGTAGACGACAAAGCGGTAGGCATTTACTCCGCGGCGGTGCGCCTGGCGGAAATTTGGAATTTCATCCCGATGATTATTGCCGCCTCAGTGTTTCCAGCCTTGGTCAGGAGTAGGGAGCTGGGTGAGGGCGGCCACCGGCAGCGCATTCAGCAATTCTATGATCTTAACGCCGTTTTGGCCTATATGATATCTTTTCCTGTGGCCTTGATGGCTCCATTGCTTATAGCGGGTTTATACGGCAATGCCTACCAAGGCGCTGAAATTATTTTGGGCATCTACATCTGGTCCAGTATTTTTGTCTTTCTCGGGGTGGCCCGGGGCAGTATCTGGTGACGGAAGGTTTGCTGAAATTTTCCTTGTTGGCGACGATTTTGGGGGCAGGGACGAATATTGGCCTCAATATTTTCTTGATTCCCAGATATCAGGGGGTAGGGGCGGCTATAGCCACGGTAATCTCGTATTTTATCTCGGGATTTCTCTCCTCGTTCTTCTATCGACCTCTGGTTCCGACAGGTTTAATGCAGACCAAGGCATTATTAGCCCCCATCCGATACCTTTACCGATTCGTCTCAACTCAGGACGCCTCCTTGTGGAGATAAGGTTAACATGGGCGAATGGCGGCTAACCACTCCGGTTGCTTTTCTAATCTTTAATCGTCCCGAAACCACGGCTCGGGTGTTTGCCGAAATCGCCAGGGCCAGGCCGCCACAGCTGCTGATCGTGGCCGACGGCCCCCGTCCGGACCGGAGGCGGGAAGCGGAACAATGTGCCGCGGCTCGGGCCCTAGTGGAACAGATTGATTGGGATTGCCAGGTATTACGAAACTATGCGGACTCCAACCTGGGTTGCAAGCGAAGGGTGTCCAGCGGCCTGGACTGGGTTTTTCAAAACGTCGAAGAGGCCATTGTCCTGGAAGATGACTGCCTGCCCCACCCCAGCTTCTTTCGATATTGCCAGGAGATGCTGGAACGCTACCGCCATGACTCCCAGGTGATGCAGATCTGTGGCTTAAATGTCGTTCACGACAAGCAAAGAACGCCCTATAGCTATTATTTTTCCAGGTTCGGGCCCATCTGGGGCTGGGCTTCTTGGCGGCGTGCCTGGCAATACTACGACGTGGAAATGAAACTGTGGCCCACGGTGAAAGAGGACCGGGCCTACCGGTGGTTTTGTGACAGCGATCAAGAGGTGAACTGGCGCCTGAAGCTCTATGACCGGGTTTACCGGGGCGAACTGGACACCTGGGATTTTCAGTGGGGTTTTGCCAAGATGGTGCGTTCCGGCTTGAGCGTGGTGCCCCACGGCAACCTGATAATAAACCTTGGCTTCGGGGGCGACTCCACTCACACCGCGGACTCCAATGCCACTCTATGCCGGCTGCAGCATAAGGGGATAGAATTTCCGCTTAATCATCCACCGTATATTTGCAGAAATGTCAATTTTGACCAATTATACCTGAAACGGATGGTGTTTAATAAAACGGGGTATTTTAGAAGATTTGGCCAGGTGATAAATAGATTATTATTTAGCTGAAATTTAAATGGTAAAATTTAATGAATGTATGGGACTCATACAAATTAGGTTTCAGAATCAAACATCTCGAAATGGACGGGGAGACGTCTGCAAAACATAGTATTAGTAAAAAAATTAAAATGGGAGTCTATAATAGTTTTAGAAGAATAGCGCCTATTGATTATGTGCGTTGGCGAGAGTTGTCTTTCGTTTTTGAGGCAATCGATAACTTGGCGAATTGCTCCTAAAAGGGTTTTGGATATCAGCAGCCCCAAATTGTTGCCGTTGACCATAGCAAGAAAATGCCCGCAAGCGATGGTACATTCTGGCGATATTGTGGAAGCTGAAGTAAATCTTGTCGAGAAAGCCAAATATTGTCTAAAAAGTTAAAAATATAACCGCACATAGTCGAAGATGCAAGAAATCTTAGCTTCCCAGATAATTACTTTGACCTGATAACCTCGATATCGGTTTTTGAGCATATTGCTCCTGAAATAGGTGGTGAAATATCCTGCCGCCCGGGAATTAAAGCGAGTCTTAGCTCCAGGTGGCATAGCTATTCTTACCGTGCCTTTTGCCAAGGGAATCTTTTGCAGAATATGTCAAAGGTAGTATATATGAGAGAACTGCCAAGGGTGATGAAGCGATTTTTTTCCAACGATTTTATGATACCTCTTTGCTGAAAAAAAATATCATTGAGCCTTCGGCCTTAGAACTTGTCGCTTTAAAATTTATTGATGAACGCTTTTTCTATAAGGATCCAAGGAAAACGGTTATCTCATTATATCAACAGCTCAACATACCAGATGCTCATCTTTGGCAGTTTTTATCCTATTCTCGCACGTATTTTTCTCTCCGAGCCTAAAGCCTTGCAAGATTGCCAAAAACCATATATAGCTTGTTTAGTAATGAAGAAGAAATAATGTTGCGCATCGGCTTAATCACTACTCAGGATTGGAATATCGGGGACGATTTTATCAGGGAGGGAATTAGCCTGGTGTTGCGCCAGGTCTTCCGGGGTCGGGAGCTGGAATTTGTTTCAGTGAACAAACACCGGCCCATGACCGTCTACCCCGACTGGCACCCGTGCCGTTGGACCGAGTTGCTGCCCCGGGGCCGGCGTTATGCCTATGCCCTGGCCGGCGGGTTGCTTTCCCGGCTGGGCCTCAGCCGCTTTGACGACTGCGACCTCATCGTCCAGTGCGGCGCCCCGGTGTTTGGCCGGGGTGCCACACGGCCGAGTGGGCCGAACCGCTGTGGCGCCAGGTGGTTGGTCGGCTCTCCCGGCGGCTGCCGGTGCTCAATCTGGCCGCGGGTTCCTGCTACGCCTGGGAGCGCCAGCCCTCCGGCATCGACGACCGCCTGGACCGGGACTACGTGGAAAGAATTCTAGGATACTGCCGCCTGACTACGGTGCGGGACGTCCTGGCTCAGAAGCTGTGCGCCTCCGTGGGAACCCAGGTGCCCCTGGTGCGCTGCAGCGCCTTCCTGGCGGCCCGGGGCCGCCACAGCGCCCTGGAGGAAAGCGGCCCCATCCTGATCAACTACATGCCCGGAGGCGGCCACTTCGATTGGGAGCAACACATTGACGCCGGGGCCTGGCATAAGACTTTGCAGGACGTCATTGCGGCGGTTACAGCCGCGTCACCGCCTGGCCTTCCTCTGCCACAACCGGAAGGAATATGAGGCCGCCCTGGACCTGGACGCCGGCGTGCCCCGGCTCTGGCCTCAAAACCCCACAGGAATACTTTGAAGCGGTCACCACGGCCAAGGCGGCTCTGTGCAACCGCATGCACGCCGCGGTGGGTTTGGCGGGTCTGGGCATTCCTGCCATTGCCGTAGGTTCCGACACCGGCTGCTCATGGTGGCAGCCGTCGGCCTGCCCTACCACTATGTCAAGGAGGCGAATGCCGACCATATTGAAGAGCAACTGGAAAATTTAATATCGTCAAGAAATAAGGAGAAGGAAAGATTCGTCGAATATGCAATCCGAAACCTTTGAAATCTATGTGGCAGCGGTTTCCCCAGGCGATAAATCGATAGTTGTCTAAGTGGACCAAGCGATGGACATTAACAAAAAGATTCAAACAAATGAATATTTCAAGCTCAGGGGAGTAAATTATTCTGAGATAGAAGCGACTCCTATTCAGTAATAGCCTGTTGAACGTTTTGCCAACAGCAAAAGATAGCAAAATCCTTGATATCAGGTTGCGGTCTTGGAAATCTATTGATTTACCTTCTAAAAGTATGGCTACAGCAATGTTAAAGGAATAGATATCTCTACAGAAGCCATTGAATTTTGTAAACGTCTGGAATTAAATGTAGAAATTATTGTGGATTTGGTTAATTATTCTTTAAATTGTAAAGGAAAAATATGATTTTATAATAATTAGCCACGTATTAGAGCATATTAGGAAGGAATTGATCATTGACACATTATTACATATTAGAGAATATCTTTTGTCTGATGAAGGATCACTTTTGCATCATAATCCCCAATGCCCAGTCAAATACCGGTGCTATTGGAGCCTGTGAGGATTTCACCCATACAACACTTTTTACCTCAGGAAGTTTATCTTATGTGCTCGAGACGCGCGGCATTTGCCAAAATCGCCTGCTGAGATCCGCATCCCTGGAACATTTAAGTTCGAATACCGCGTCTGCTGAAATATTTTCTTTTAAGTTATATATCACCAGAACAATTTTTGGAATCGGGTCACTTCCAGCTCTTTCACCGGCCGCCCCCAAATTTTCACGTATGAATTGAGAGTTCTGGCCAAGAAATATGGTTAATGGAATTTTCAATAAATGAGTTATGTTCCACGTCGAATATAACCTGGTGACCCTGACCAGGTGAGCTTGTCCACCTTAAGTTGAAGCGATGCGGAATAACCATTCATTATCGGGCTGGCTCCGTCAGCGGGTGGTAGATTTGCTGAAGTGGCCTGCTTCCCCGGCCGCCCTGCAGCTTTTGGGCGGGCGGGGTCGATGCGGGGCGGAAGGCCGCGTCCGATGCGCAGGCGTCGCTGCCCTTCTGGGAGGCCCAACGGGTGCTGGTCATTCGTCTGGATGAGATCGGCGACGTCGTGCTCACCACTCCGCTGCTGCGGGAACTGCGGCGCAACCTCCCCCGCGCCTGGATTACCCTGGTGGTAAAGAAACAGGTGTATAACCTGGTGGTCAATTGCCCCTACGTCAACGAGGTGCTGAGTTTCGACTGGCAGGCCCCTATCTGGCGGTTCTATTATACGCTGCTGTGGCGGGCCTGGGGGCTGGCCCGAGAGGCACTTACGGCCCCGGCGCTTTGACCTGGCCCTGGTGCCACGCTGGGGATACGGGGAGTATTATTTCGCCCAGCCCCTGGCTTTTCTCAGTGGAGCCCGGGACCGCATCGGCTTTGCCGAGCAGTGCTCCAACCCCGCATCCGGGAAAGTGCCGACTGACCGGCTCCTCACCCGGGTTTTGCATCATAAGGAACCCCGGCACGAGGCCCGGCGCAGTCTGGATATGCTGGAATATTTGGGGGGCACCGTCCAGGAGGAGAGTCTGGACCTGTGGTTAACTACCCGGGAGCAGGAAGAGGCCCGGCAGCGGCTGGCCGGGCTGCGGGTGGGGCCAGATGAGTTTGCTCATTACCCTGACGCCGGGTGCCTCAAAACCGAGAAACAATGGCCCGTCAACCGGTTTGGCGAGCTGGGGGCCTGGCTGCATCAGGACGTATGGGGCGCGCCTCCTGGTGGTGGGCGGGCTCGGCGAAGAGCCCTTGGGCCGGACCCTGGCCCAGACCCTGGGGGAAGGGGTCATCAACCTGGTGGGGCAGACGCGTTGCGGCAGACCGCTGCTTTAATCAGCCAGAGCCAGCTCTTCGTGGGTAACGATTCGGGCCCCATACATCTGGCCGCGGCGGGTGGAGTGCCGGTAGTGGAGATCTCCTCCTTTCCCCATCTCGGCCACCCTTTGCACCCCCGCTCCCCCGCCCGCTTCGGACCCTGGGGGGTGCCGCACCGCATTTTGCAGCCGGCAGGACCTACGCCGCCGTGCACCGAGGCCTGCCTGGCCGCGGAACCACATTGCATCCTGGAGGTGACGATGGCCCAGGTGCAAGGGGCGGTGGCGGAACTGCTGGCAGCCACCTGTAAAAATCCGCGAGTTTATCGTAAAGCCGGAGTGACCGCATGAACCACGGCATAACTATGGCGGCTCGCAACCGTATTTTATTACGCCGAAGCCGGAGCCTCAGCGTCAATTTTGTCAGCCTGGCCAAACTGGCAGCTATTCTGGTCTCCTTGGTCGTGCTGGGGTTAGACATGCCCAGGATTACTACGTTATTATTTCCGGTGCTGGTGTTGTTGTATGGCAGCCAAGAAAGAGTTCTTAACGGAAAACATTCTACTCTTGTTATTTTTAGTCACCCATTTTGTTTTTGCAGTATGTTATAGCAGATACCTTACTATTCGATGCCATTAAATATATCATTATCGGGCAATCTGCCTATTGCCTGGGAGTCTATGTCCGCTGGCAGCGGCTGCCCTTCTGGCCTAATAATACTTTAATGGCGGTGTTGGCCTATGGCACCGGCTTGTTCCTCTTCGGTTTCTTAAGTTCCCAATTAACCATGTGCCGCTATGCTTATTTAGTACCATTAAGGTCTTTTGTGGCCTTCTGGTCCGGCGAAATTGGCAACGCCATCGTCATGGTCGACTTTGTCGGGGTTATAATTGCCCTGATGCCGGCCGCCATAATCGGGCTCACCCGGCTCCGCGCGATAGCTCTACTCGGTTCACCCGGATGCTCCTGGCCCTGGTTTACTTGGTCATCATCCTTATGGGGATAGAAGGCCTCCTTATCAATGGATATTTTCAGAACCGCGGCCCTTTTGTTATGTGAGCTACAGTCTCGGGAGTTGTGATGCTATATTATCTCAGGCGACAAAGCATTATTTCCAGTGCTAAAACATTATTATTAAGCCTGGGGATAGGCGTCATTCTTTATCTCATATTAAGTAGGGTAATTGATTTCGGAACGCCTTTCGACCTCATCAGTTGGCAGGTTTGCCTCCGAAGAGTTGGAGACCTCCAGGTACTATATGTGGGGTGGTTTTCCACCGGATGAGGTAGATCCACGGGTGAAACTGGGTTTGCGTACCAAGTCCCAACTTGTACTTGGTCGGTCGCCTTATATTCGAATTCTTAGTCCTAATCAACTTACTCGTTTTTTACCACAATGTTGACATTATCACGTCTTCATCAACAATCGGCCCCTTTCCTGCTGCCGCTTGCGCTGTCCAGAAGATTACTTAGACGTAACAAGCCGAAGTTCATTATGGATTCCCGCACTGCTCCTATGGATATTGCTTCAATCCGGGGAAAACTATGGGCGCTTTTCTTTAAGTTGCTCCGACTTAATGGCAACCCGGCTTGCCGATGGGCAGACTGCAATCACTAGGCGTCTGGCGCGGGTACAGGGTATTTCAGACGCTCAGTTGCTCGGCGTTTGGCCTTCGGGTGTAAAGGCAGATAGGTTCGAGGTCTCGACTTCTTTCCGTTCTTGGCCTAGCAAAGCTGATCCGTTACGATTGATATATATTGGCGTGCTAGCCAAAGAAAGAAACCTTTTAGCTCTGATTGAAGCTGTACAGATGGTGAGGGCTGAGAGCCAGCAGGTGACTTTGGACCTAGTCGGCGAAGGAATGCAGAGACTTCGAGTTGGAGGACATTGTCCGAAAGTGCAGCGATGGCGCGATTCGCATACATGCTGCCGTGCCGCCCGTCCAAATACCCAGAGTGCTTCCCGGCGGTCATGTAGGCGTTCTACCGTTCCCAGACCTACGTAGATTTCAAATTAGTTCCCCAATCAAGCTTTTTGAATACATGGCGGCCGGAATGCCAATACTCGCCACCAAAATTGCCTGCCATACGGATGTTGTAGGTGATAGTGACTACGTATTTTGGGCAAAGGACAGCAGCGCAACTGCTCTTGCAACGGCGATCCGTGAAGCCTGTTCAAAAAGGGACAAGTTGAGCAGCATGGGATTGCAAGCAGCAATGGACGCCCAGACTTGGAGTTGGAGGAAGTCGGCTAGGATATTGGATAATGCACTGCGGACAGCGGTTGGCGATACACAATGACAAAACAATGCGGCTGCAGGATGAGAATCTTATACCTTAGCCTCAATGCCACACTTCGGGGTCCCTTTCCAAAAATTGACCCGTTCCTAATTACAGAGCTGCAGAATTCAGGGCATCAGGTGAATAAGCTTGTGTGGGGCCGCCATTCGGACAACGAGAACCTTACCCAAAAGCTTGTCGGTCGACTCGTTGACATTGTACATGCTGTGTTCGCATTAATTCGCGACGAATATGAAATTCTCTATATTGTGACAACCCTTGATAAGAATGCTTTATCTCGAGATATTCCTTTGTTACTGGCAACTTACGGGTTCTCTGTAAAGAAGGTCCTAATGCTGCATGGAAGTGAAACAGAGCGACTAGGCAATCAAGGCCACGTCTTGTACAAACTACTCACGAGAGTACTGATCCTATTAAGCGACGCAGTCCTGTTGTTATCTTCTGAAGAAGTGCAGATTTTGGAGCAATTCGAACCCAGGGGAAGATACTATCAAGTGAACAATCCATTTGTTTCGCAAGGCGATGCAACGATAAGCCCCTTGACACGCGCTAGTAGGAAGAATGATTCCCGACCGATCCTGCTATTTGTAGGACGCTTAATTAAGGCCAAAGGTATTTTTGATCTTGTGAATGCCATGCCAATTATCATGGATCAGGCCGACTGCCAGTTATTGATAGCCGGAGACGGGCCGGAGAAGGATAGACTCAAATCCCTTATCGGGAAGGCAAAATTGGAGAGGTCAGTCTCCTTGTTGGGTTATATCGATTCTGAGCGCCTTTCCAGCTATTATAGATCTTCCTCAATTTTCATTTTGCCCACATACTTTGGTGAAGGATTTCCTACCGTTATTGCAGAAGCCATGAGCTTCAGTCTGCCGATTATTACCACGCCAATTCGTGGAGCCCTTGATCACCTCAAGCATGGCATCAACGCGTTTTTCGTGCAGCCCAGATCCCCCCAGGCGATCGCTGAGGTAGTTGTTCATCTACTAAGAAATCGCGAGTTGCGTTCGAGAATGGGCTACGCAAATCACCGAAAGGTTCAGGAATTTCGGCCCGAGAGGGTAGTTGCCAGATATATCCAGATATTCCACGAATTACTTGGAGAGGATGTCGCATCCCTTTCGTCATGTTGAGAGAAACGCGCTGGAACCCCGTTAGCCTCTATTATTTAGCAAACTGGCTTTATCGCCATCGCGTTCCAGTTTTGCCCCGGGTCCTGCAATTGCTAATGTTCTTCCTTTTCAATTCGGTCGTTCCCTATCAGGCAAGAATCGGATCGGATTGCGTATTAGCGCATGGCAGTATGGGCATTGTTTTGCATCCGGAAGTGTGCATAGGGCGAAATGTGTTTATAGGTCAGCAAGTCACAATTGGAGGGGCCGGAAAACATAGAGTTGTTCCGGTCATCGGAGATGATGTTTACATAGGCGTGGGTGCCAAGATCGTTGGTCCCGTAACGATTGGCAATAACTGCGTGGTTGGGGCAAATGCCGTTGTCGTCAAATCTGTACCGTCCGGTTGTGTGGTAGCGGGCGTGCCCGCACCGATCCTTCAGCGGGCATCAACGCTCATGATATTGAAGACTGGTAAAAGGATGCGTTAGTGAATAGTAATCCGACGTTAGTTGATGATGTATTGCGCCGTATATCGAAGGACGGTGTAGATTTGCCGTGGTTCAGAAACAAAAGATGCTTGGTAACAGGTGGGGCAGGATTTATAGGCTCTTGGCTCGCGGATGCGTTAGTCCAATTGGATTCAGAGGTCTTCGTGGTTGATAACCTTTGGCGCGGCAGCTTGGAGAACCTGAGAAGCTGCCGCGATGACTTTTTTGTACCGCTGGACACAAATTTCCAGCTTGGAGACTTGCGGGATTATCACACTGCATTGACTGCCTGCCCTCCGGTTCCGCCCTGACATTGTTTTTCATTTGGCGGATGTTGTTGCAGGAATCGATTTTGTGTTTGCTAATGAACCGTTCTTGTTTCGTTCTAATATCCTTATCAACACCAATATGTTCACGGCAGCCCTCGAGGCTAGGGTACCTCGTTTGGTCTATGTGGGTACGGCCTGCAGTTATCCGCGGAAGCTGCAGGAAAAACCTGGTGGAATGCCGCTGACTGAGGAACAGGTCTATCCCACGGATCCGGAGTCAGCGTATGGATGGTCAAAACTCATGGGAGAATACGAAGCTGCTCTCCTTTCGCGACATTCAAACATGCAGGTCGGCATTCTCCGGCTCCAAAATGTTTACGGACCTAGGTCAATTCTCTCGATAAAACGCTCCCAGGTCATTCCCAGTTTAATCAGGAAGGCGGTTCGATACCCAGAAGAGGATTTTGTTGTTTGGGGTTCGGGGAAACAGGCCCGAGATTTTGTATTTGTCGGCGACGTTGTTGATGCGCTTTTGCGGTTGCCGTTGAAAGGCATGAAATCAAGGGGCAATTCAAATCGGAACTGCTCACGAAACAACTGTTGCTGAATTAGCATCTTTGATCGTTGAAATAAGCGGCAAAGACATTCCCATCCGGTTTGACATTGAGAAACCCGAGGGGGATGGTGGGCGCTCGGGGAATTTTCGTAAGGCTCAACAGGTACTTGGCTGGGAAGTTTTTACTCCCTTGAAGGCGGGAATAAGGCAAACATATGACTGGGCCAATTTAGAGATTAATAGTGGCAACGTCAATCTTGATGATTAGGAAATGGCCTTCTTGTGATGGGGTAAGTCAAATATGAAAACGATGAACATTCTTGGAATCAACATGGCATGTATGTCCTATACGGACATGTATCCGATATTTGATAAATGGCTGTCCGATAAGACGTCTCGATCGCACTGTTTAGCCGTAATTAACGTGCATATTTGTGTTTCCTCCCTTCTGAACAGCAAATTGAGGGACATGTATAACTCGGCGGATCTAATTGGCATAGATGCCTATCCGTTTGTTAAATGGGCTCGCACTTTCTATTACAAATGGACCGACCATCTCAATGCGCCCGATTTGCTACGAGAGGTCAGCAGCAAAGCAAAAGTGAAGGGGTACACCTATTTTTTCTATGGTGGGTATCCCGGCGCAATTGACAAGATGGAAGAACGCTTAAGGCAGCAATTTGATGGTGTTACGGTCGTCGGAAAATATACCGCCCCTTTCCGTGCACAAACTGAGGAAGAGGATGCAGCTGTTTGCAAGTTAATAAATGACACGCATCCGGATTTCTTGTGGATTGGATTGGGATCACCCAAGCAAGATATTTGGATTCGCGAGCATCTGTCCAAGATTTAAGGTTGCATACTGATGCCTTCGGGTGCAACCTTTGATTTCTTTAGTGGAAGGATATGCCAGGCGCCCCAATGGATTCGCAACCTTGGGTTTGAATGGTTATTCCGCCTAACACAAGATTTCCGGCGACTCTGGAAAAGATATACCATCTACAACATGATATTCATCTGTGTATTTATCCTTCAGTTAATGCGAGTTGTGACCTTTGATGAGCAAGGGAATCTGCTAATCCTCGGCCGCCGAATCAGGCAGCGAGTTCCATCTAGGATGGATGCCTCGTTCACTTAGATGCACACATGGCTGAGTTCATGGTCGACCTTCGGGTGCTAATTCGAAACCAATAAACAGACCCCCATGCAAAAATCATTCAGAACCACCCCCGTGCCAATCTGTCCGCATCTTGGACTTGCGGATGATCCGAAGGGATTCTATTCGTTTCCTTCCAGCGGCAATTGTTGCTACCACTGCCGGGTACCTACCGCGCCGCTTTTCTCGCATCAGGAAGCATACTGTTTAACCGGGACTCATAAGGATTGTCCCGTCTTCAAGCAGGCGGAGGAAGAGTCTTTTCCAGCGGCGCTACAAGCACTTGAGTCGGAGAAATTTCCATCCGAGGTAACCCGGAAGCTGTTCGGCTATTTCATGATCCTCGTGCTATTGGGCTTTGTCGGCTGGCAGGTGTTCCCACTATTTAGCTGCGCCGCCAGCCAAGGCACCCGCCAGCGCGCCCTTGCAGGTCGGGCCGACTCTCATCCCGGCGACGGATACGGCGGTCCCGCCCACGCCCAGCCCGGTTCCCACGATGACCCAAGTTCCACCGAGCCCCAGCGCGGTCCCCAGCATGACCCCAGTTCCTCCCACCCCTAGCCCAGCTCCCACGATGACTCCAGTTCCGCCGACCCCCAGCCCGGTCCCCACCATGACGACAGTTCCACCAACGCTTACGCCTGTGCCACTTCATATGCTTGAGGTACCGATCCAGATCGGGGACCACGAACTGTTGTTGCACCGTGTTCACGGAGGCGAGACGTTCGAAATGGTGTCCCAAAACTTCAACACCACGACTGATGTTATCCGCTCATTGAACTATTCCTTCCTGCAGCATTCACTGTGGGCGAATACCGTAATCGTGATTGCGCCGAATCTGAAAACCATTGACCCCACGCTGCCGGCATTCAAGGTCTATGCCGTGACCGAGGCAACCACGCTGGAGGATATCGCCGGGCAACTGAATGAGTCAGCGCCGCTATTGGAAATGTACAACGGGTGCATGAGTTTCTGCAATCTGCATCCCGGCGATTGGCTGCTGGTGCCGGTGGTCAAATAAGAGCAAGCCAGCGGATATTGGCAAGTGGGGGGCGACGACGTAATTAGAGCATCCATTGAGACAGATGTCAGCAAAACGCATTAGCGAGAAAGAATTTCCCATCACGAAAGACGCAACGCCCAGGCCGCTATCGTCCACGGACCGCGAGCGCTTCCGCGATTTGTTGAAGCAAATCGTGGAGAACCTGCGCTCCCCGGAGCGTCTCGACTCGCATCCGTGGGTACATAGCCTGACGGTGCAGGATATGATCGCTCATGATCCGGCACTAGCAGGGAAGAGTCCGGGCGCGCAACTCGCATTTACAGTTGGGAAACTATTCTGGCAACTGCTGCCGTCCACGCCGCCTCAACTGGACGGAAAGCAGCTCGACAGGCGCTGGGGACGCTTCGGCATCCTGGCCGCAAACTATTTCGGGCCTCTATTATTTGGCGAGCCTTACCCTCACTCGCTGCGAGATGCGTTGCGCAGGGTCGACCAGGCCATTCTATTATTTGTTTACAGGGCACGGGCCGAGCAGCTAAAACCTGGGCAAATCGAGCCCTTCAAACTGGTCAGCGACGAAGTCAATTGGGCCGGCAGCAGCACAATCACTGACTGGCATCGTGGCGGCCTGCAGGACCTGGCGGATTTATTTGTCAGCCGCGAAAAATCCCTGAGCATCTCTCTCGGGCGGTCTTCCATACTCTTTGCGGAAAATGGCAGCAATCGCTCTCGAAAGTCAGTGACGCCAGGGTCGTCATCCAAAGGAACTCTGAGTTTCATTTGGCGTTGGGGCACATACGCCTTGTCCGCTGCGGTCCTGCTCGGAATGACTGCAGCGGGTATCGTGGGGTATCCCATCTACCAGGGACTGCAGGCGGTTAAGCAGGACGTGGCAGACCTGACTAAGGCCGACCCTTTGACAATGCGCCCCGAGGACCTGCAACAGAAGTTCGGGCCGTTATTGGCCAAGACCCACTCGGATCTGGAGGCAGTCCGATCGCAAGTCTCTCCGTGGACCTGGCTGACCGGTAACCTTGGATGGATGCCGGTGTACGGCGGCGACTTGGAATACTCCGATGCTTTGCTGGAGACCGCTTCAGGTTTCACGGACGCCGCATATCAGAGCTACCTGACGGCACTACCTATCTGGGTTGCCCTGCAAGGGAAACAGGATCTCAAGGGTGCGGACCTGACCAAGGCGCTGATTGACACGCGGCCATCTCTGCTGAAGGCGCAAGCGGCATTGGAGAAGGCGAAAGAGATGCGGGCCCAGATGAACCTGGCGCGGCTCTCGCCTGGCGTCCGCGATTCGGTGACCCGCCTCGACGGATACATCTCCGCGTTGGACCAGGGGCTTGCGCTGGCCACGTCCGTGCCGGACGTGCTGGGCGGCACCGATTCAGGTCCAAAGACTTATCTGATCCTGGTCGAGAATGAAGATGAATTACGCGCGACGGGTGGTTTCATCACGGCCGTGGGCAAGGCTGTGGTCTCGAACGGCGAGCTGGCGAGCCTAAGCATCGACGACTCGTACAACGTGGACGATATCAACAAGGCTTATCCAGCGGCGCCGTGGCAGATGCAGAGCTACATGAATATCCCGATCATGACCTTCAGGGATGTAAGCTGGTATACAGACTATCCTACCGCCGTTCGCTGGGCCAGATACCTGTACGCCTATACCGATTCCTCTCGCGTCGATGGAGTGATTGCAATCGATCAGCACGTCCTGGCCACAATACTGTCCGTGACCGGCCCGGTTGCGGTGAGCGCTCTCAATACGACGGTAACGTCCGATAATATCCGGACGGTAATGCGCGCGCAGAAGGTCGCTCCGCCTGTGGAACAGCGCGACCCCAATTGGTATCGCAAGCAATTCATGAATCCCATCGCCTCGGCCGTGTTGCAGAGATTGTTCTCGGGGACCGGCATATCTTGGGAGCAATTGCTCACGGCCATGATGACGGAGCTCGATGGGCGGCATATCCTGGTTCAATTGGACGATGCGGCTATGGCGAAGCTGCTGGCCGAGCGCGGCTGGGATGGGGTGGTGAGAAACGGCGGCGGGGACTTCCTGATGGCGGTGGATGCAAATGTTGGGTACAACAAGACAAATGCCGTGGTCAGTTCCTCAATATCGTACGATGTGAACCTGACGGATTTATCTGCGCCTGCGGCCAGCCTGCTGATTTCGGAACAGAACGCGGCGCAGGGTACGGGATCCTGCAATCAGTGGCCCGAAAACGTCGATCAAACGACGATGGAATATTGGTATCCGATCGATCGCTGTTACTACGATTATCTGCGCGTCTACGTCCCCGCAGGCACGCAGTTGACGGCCGCGGCCGCTCATGCCGTGCCCAGTGACGAAATGACGATGCTGGAGCAGGACGTGCCCGCGCGCGTGGACCTGCTGGACGAGGCGCTTCCGAACGTTCAGGGCTTCGGAACGCTGCTGGTCGTTCCGAAGCAAGGAAGCTTGACCACGGGGTTTCAATTCAACCTGCCCGCCACTGTGCTTCAAATGGATCCCAATACCGGCGAACAAATCTATCATCTCAAGATCCAGAAACAGGCGGGGACAGTGGACACTCCCATCACCATCCGTATCCATTTGCCCCAAGGCTCCAGAGTTGATTCCGCCAGTCCTGCATACGCGCAGGATGGGCCGAACCTGATCCTTAATTTGGATCTGAAAACAGACACTGACGTCCGCGTTATCTTCCGCCCATAATCCGAACCATTCTTCAAGGGCGGCCATCGTTTTCCAATAAAGCTTAAGAAGTCCGACTGATAAGAGGAGTATTCCATGAATAAGAAAGTTCGCATTCTGCTCGCATTTGCATTTTTTGTTGCGATCCTCGTGGCCGGTGTTGGCGCACCTGCCTGGGCCGCGAAACTAAATTCTGGCAGTGCCGCGCCTGCCGACAACGGGCTCTCCCCGAGCGTGCTGGCGGGACCCCGTCGGGAGGGGACCGTTAGGACGACACCTACTTGTGTCCAGACTATCCTGGCTGGCAAGTTTACGGTGGGCAGCATCGCCAGCTGGGCGCTGACAAACGTTGCAGGTGGCAAGGTTTATACAGCCTGCGTGGTCAAGCCGATCGACCTTCCGGCAAGGTTGCCGGGCGTACCGCTTACCTACCCGATCAAACTGACAGTGTCATCGAGCGCCACCCTGGGCGTTGACGAAAGGGTGTGTTTTCCGCTCCCGCCGGGCCAAAATAGCTCAGCCACATTCTGGGACGGCAAGGGCTGGGTAAAGACTGAGGACCCCAAAGACGGCCAGGCGTGTGTCACCTTGCCTGCCAGCACCTCAAATCCGGCATATGCGGGACTTGCCGCAGGACAATAGCCAATTGTTGGAACCCAGAGCGCGGGTGTGGCCAAGCTGGACCGGCTCCATTCTTTGAGGCAGTCATAGTGAGACCCAACAGCCATGTGCCGGGCATACTGATCTGCGCATTCCTGGGCGCTCTATATGTTCGAACGCTTGCACCGGGTCTTACCTGGGCGTTCGATGGGGCCGATGGCGGCGACCTGATCACGGCGGCTGCTACCGGAGGCATTCCCCATCCCACTGGCTATCCAACCTATTTGCTGCTTGCCTCAGTCTTTCTGAAGATTCCATTGGGCTCGTTGGCATTTCGCACCAACCTGCTATCTCTTGTAGCCGCCGTATTGGCCGCCTGGCTCATCTATATCCTCATGTTGGCCGTGGATGGCAGCATCCTTACCGCCACAGTGGCATGCCTGGCATTCGGAACGGCTCCGTTGATCTGGTCGCAGGCGATCATCACCGAAGTCTATACTCTGCAGGCCGTGTTCGCGGCAGCCTTCCTGTATCTGCTGCTCGTTGCGCCGCGAAGTGTTCTATGCGATTGGGGATTGGGTCTCACGGCGGGACTTAGTATCGGGAATCACCTCACGGGTGTCTTGATGCTGCCTCTGCTTCTGATCGGACCCAGTCCATCTTTGGATAAGGTGCCTTCAAAATCGGACTCTGAGAGGCTGTTAACGGAACGGGCTGCCGCGGTTTTCATCCGCCGTTTTTTGGGTCTCTGCCTGGGATTGGGCGTTTATCTGATCATCCCGCTGCGGGCACGATCCCAGGCTCCTGTAAACTGGGGGAATGTGCATGACCTAAGCGGATTCGCTTGGTTGGTTTCAGGGAGTATGTATTGGAGCCGGCTGGCCCAAAACACGGGCAGCTACTTGCTCTCCGGATTCAGGGCCTGGGCCTATTTCCTGGTCGAACAGTTCACGATTTTTGGTCTGCTAATTATGCTCATCGGACTGTTGGTATTGTTCAAGCCGTCTCGTCTATACGTCGTCTCAATCTGGATAGCCGTCGCATATTCGCTGTTTGCCATCATCTATTACTCTCCCGATTCCTATACACTCCTCACGCCGGCCATTATTTCGTTTTCAATTTGGATTGGGTTGGCAAGCCGCTGGCTGGCTAAGTTGGTTTCGGACAGAATCCGATACGGTGCCTTAATCTCAATAGCCCTGATTATGGGGTTCTTCGTATTGCGCGGACTCTTGTCGGTACGCAGCATGGATTTATCCAATGATCGAAAGGTTGATCAGTTTGCTCATGCAGTCCTTGATGCCGCCCCGCGAAACGCAATTCTATTCACCGAGGGCGACGAGGCCACTTTCGCCCTCTGGTATTTCCACTATGCTTATCACGAGCGCCCGGATTTGGCAGTCGTCTCGAGCGATCTCCTGGAGCAACCCTGGTACAGCGATGTCCTGAAGCACACCTATCCCGGTTTGGTTATTCCTGCCCTGCCGTGGGGCCAGGAGCTATCGCAGGCCAACCCCGGACGCCCTTTTTGCCGCCTGGCCCCTGACCTGCAGCAGCCGGGACTCGAATGTTCCGGCTAGCAGCGACTTAAGGAACTCACACATAAGGTCTAAACATGCCTTCCATTCTATTTGTTTGTACCGCTAACCGTTTTCGTTCTCCCATAGCCGCAGCCTGCTTTGGGAAGGAACTGGCCGTCCGTAATCTTCAGGAGGGCTGGCGCGTCTCCAGCGCTGGTACCTGGACGACCGACGGGCAGCCTGCCGCGGCCCCGGCCATCCTGGATGCCAGGCGATTGGGAGTGGATATCAGCGGTCATCGGTCAAGATCTATCACTGCGCAGTTGATCAAGGACGCGGATCTTGTTGTCGTGATGGAACAGGGGCAAAAAGAGGCTCTTGAGGCCGAATTTCCCGAATGTGCTCACAAAATACACTTGCTGAGTGAAGGCTCAACAGGAATCTCATATGACATTCCGGACCCTGCCCTTTCATCTTCTGCCGGTGAGATTCACACCGAATTGGATGAACTAATTCACCAGGGCTTTGACCGCCTTCGCGCGCTCGCGAGCCGTACTGATGCGAGCGGTTGCCAATAAGGTGCGGCACTTTGGCGGGAAAGAATTCCAGCCGCGTTCCATGGCAATTCCCGCCCCTTCTTCGGGCATTGATGCTTTCGAGTTTGGGAGGACACCATGAAGATAGGTGAAATTGCTCAACGAGTTGAAGTTTCGACATCCATCATCCGACACTACGAGGGCAGGGGACTCCTTCCGCGGGCTTGTCGGGATTCATTAGGGTACCGCAACTACGATCACGCCGACCTCGAACGCATAGAACTGGTCGTGGGCGCGAGAAGCTTGGGAATCTCCCTTGTAGACATCAAAGAAATATTGGCTTTTCACGATCGGGGCCAAATCCCATCCCCACGGATTCTCGAACTGTTGCAGCAGAAAGCCGCCGATGTGGAGCGGCGGAGCCATCGCCTGGCATCTATCAAGCGCAGGCTGCAACGTTTGCGAGATCTTGCTCTTGAGACCGGGCAGTTCGACTCGTTTCCTCGCAGCTCTGGCATTCATCAAGTGCAGAATTAAATTCCCTGGCGGCCTTGGCATTGATCGCATCCTGAGGAACAATCTAATCGATGGAAGCCTTGTTGCTGATCCCGCCCGCCTCTTGATTTACCCGCCACGGATGGCCAGTTTATTATTGCGGGCGCCTCCCGCTATTCCCCACTAGTAATCAATCGGCGTGCCCAGCCTTTCAACAGGCTGGGATTTTTGTTGTGAATAAGCCATGATGCGCAGGATGCATCACTTCACCACCTGTCGCCCGGCATCTTTTTGCTCATGATGTTAGAGCCAACTTTCTCTTCTTCGTCCGCCGGTCGGATTCAAAAACTCCGCGATAAGAAACAGCTCGGGTCCTACAATTTCCATATCGATATAGATTTCACGCTCAAAGCCAACCAATCGGCTCGCGCCGACCTCGACGAATTCGTAGCTCGCTACCGTGTAGAAAACCGATGCGAAAAAACCGGGACGGGTAAGACGTTCAAAATCGCCGGTAGGCTGCCTGCCCGTCCCCCTTTCTCTTGATACACTATTTCCATGCCCGCCGCCACCGCCCGGGCCAACCCATAACCTCGCGTTGGCGATGTAATCTCAAGGGAACACAACTGGGACAGAAAGGGATCTGCGCCCAGGGGCCGCTCCCGCCATTTCTCTAACTCGGCATCCAGTTGCGCGGCTGCTCGACTGATCTTGGCTGGAAATCCCACCTTAGCTCTATGCCCTGAACGGTCTCACAGGTTCTGAAACGAAACAAATATTATTAACCAGATCCCGCTAATGAAATCGCTTGGTCCAAGATCGTGCGTGCGAGTTGAGGTCCCTCTGGCGAATGAAATGACATAACCCCAAGACCAATATTTCTCATTCCCCTAGCACCTTCGCTGGTTTCAGGTTTGCGGCGCGGCACGCAACGCGCCGACTGGTTGTAGAACCACCGAGAACCGCCGCGTCGAGCGACAGCACAAACGAGGCAATCGTCAAGGTCGCGAGCAGGGTGGGCGTCTCAGACACAGCATGTGCCGTCGCCAGGGCGAGCCGTGCATTCGCATTCGGCGCGGTAAAATCAATCGGTACTAGTCCGAGCAGCAAGGTCGTAAGCCATCCCGGCACGATACCGACCAACGCACCCGCCATGCAATGGCTGCCCGTGGCCGCCTAGGGCTCAACCCTCCTGGTGGCGCCGTCTAGGGTTATGGTCATGCTGTAAGATTTGATTGAGGTGGTGGAACCACAAGGAATCGTACGTATGCGGAGGATACCATGCTGGACAAACGCGATTATTATCGTCTCCCCTGGTCGATGAACGATAACCCCATCGCCTGGATCGAAGTCACCGATATTTGCAATATCCACTGCGAGGGCTGTTATCGCCAGTACATGACCGGTCATAAATCGCTGGAACAGCTCAAGGAGGAAGTGCTGTTCTTCAAGCAGTGGCGTAACCCGGATAATTTCTCCATCGCCGGCGGCGAGCCGCTGATCCATCCGCAAATCGTTGAGCTGGTGGCCTTTATTGCCCTACAGGGCGTCAAACCGGTGATCCTGAGTAATGGGGTGGCGCTGACGCCCGAACTGCTGCATAAATTGAAAAAAGCCGGCCTGGCTGGGTTCACCATGCACATCGACAGCCACCAGAACCGCCCGCACTGGCAGGGCAAATCGGAAAATGAACACAACGAACTGCGCCAGAAGATCGCCGACATGGTTGCGGCAGAAGGTGGGCTGTACCTGGTGTTTAACTCCACGGTATATCCTTCTACCTTCCACGAAATCCCGGATGTCGTGCGCTGGGGGCAGGCGAATATCGAGAAAGTGCAAGGGCTGGTGTTCATCACCTACCGCACCGCCACCACTTCTGACAACATTGCCACCGACAAAAACGACCAGACGGTGGATATGAGTAAGCTCAGCTACACCCGCGAATCGTTCGACGACCACTTCATCACCGCCCCTGAGGTCTACCAGCTTATTAAGGACAATTTCCCAGAATACGAAGCCTCCGGCTACCTGGGTGGCAGCATCCGTCACGACAGCTACAAGTGGCTGATCGGTGCGATGGTGGGCAGCAATCACAAAATGTACGGCTCAGTGGGCAAGAAGACAATGGAACTGGTGCAAACCGGGCATCACCTATGGACCGGACGCTATCTGGCCTACCTCTCGACGGCCCGGATTGGGTCAAAGATTTTCTGGCTCTCCCCCTGGGATAAAAATTTACTTCAGGCCTGGAAAAATCGTGCCAAGGACGTACTCCAGCATGTCGGACACCTCTTCGACGGCGTCTACACCCAGAGCGTTGGCATTATCCAAGCCCCTGACTTGCTGCCGGATGGCCGCGCCGATATGTGCGACAGCTGTCCGGATATCACGATCTACGATGGCAAGTTTGTCAACTCGTGTCGCATGGATGAATACCGCCTGTTTGGCGGGTTTGTCTCGCTGCTGGAAAAGAGAGATGGAAAGATCGCGCCATGAACCAGAAGCCGAGCTTGATCTCAACCGTTCGCAGTCTGGCCCTGCTTTTGAGTCATAAACCCAAAGTTCCGCCTTCCCTAGCCGGCAACCAGCTGCTGCAAGTGATCCTCAACCGGCGCAGCGTGCGGTCCTTTACCTCCCAAGCCATCCCCGAGGATATTTTTGCCGCCATCCTAGAAGCCGGGCGGCTGGCTCCCTCCACGGTGAACCTGCAAACTTGGGCGTTTGCCATATTTGATGCCGCATTGTTCCAGCAAACCTTTGGCCACTCCATACCATTCCACGGCAGCCGAGCAGTGATCGTCATTACCGATACTTACCGGGACCGGCAGGTGCTGGACGTGTTTCCCTATAGCCCGCTGGTGGAACATACTGTGGCCGTGATGAACGCTTCGCTGGCGGCGATGAACATGAATATTGCCGCAGAGGCTTTGGGGGTCTCATCAGTGATGCTGTCAGAGACCGGCCGCAGCGGTCTCCTGGATGCCAAGTATCTGAAAGAGAGGCTGTGCCTGCCTGAAGGTGCGGTTTCCCTGATGACTATCGTATTTGGGTATGCACAAGGCCCGCATCCGCACATGCCACCCAAGTTGCCGACTGAACAGGTGTTTTTCAGAGGGCAGTACCAACCCCCGCATCCCGAGACCATGCAAAGCTGGCTGTCGCAGATGGTTGTCGGCTACAAAGCCAGCCATATCCGCTCGTCTTTTGAAAATCAGGTGCGTGTCTACCAGAACAAGATCGGGAGGGCGGAGGCAGATTTGCGAGAGATCATTTTCTATCGAGAAAACCACCCATAAGGCGATCTGTCTTGCATTCGGGGCTCGGAGGGGAGTTGCAATCTCACGTAGGGCTCCAGCGTGCGCAATTTTAAGTTTAGGCAAAATAGCACCACCTGGGGGTTAAAAAACGCAATAAATCCCAAATTCAAACTTCTTTACTGTCTATGGAATCGTTTAGCCTCTCGACTCCACAACTCGTAATGACGAGACCTGTGTGGCGTATACTATGCCTATGCCAAATTCCCTGGACTTTAAGATATCTCTGAGAAGGTCAAATCCATGCTAGGTGAACAATCTATTTCCATGCGTACTCTCGGAAAAACCAGCATCCAGGTCACTCCCATTGGATTGGGGATGATGGAATTTGCCGGCGGCGGAGGCCTGATGGGTTCGGCCTTCCCAGTGATCGACCAGGATGAAAAGAATGCAATTGTCAAGGCCGCACTGGACGGTGGTATCAACTGGTTTGACACGGCTGAGCTTTATGGAGCAGGTATCTCCGAGGCATCGCTATCCACCGCCCTGAAAGCCGCGGGAAAAAAGGATGACGAAGTCGTTGTGGCTACCAAATGGTGGCCGCTGTTTCGCACGGCCCGCAATATCCCACGGACTATCCAGGATCGCATCCGCTTTCTGGGTGGGTATTCGATCGGTCTTTATATGGTTCACCAACCATTCGGCTTTTCCTCGCCCGAGGCGGAGATGGAAGCCATGGCCGATTTGGTTGCGTCTGGCAAGATCCACTCGGTGGGCATAAGCAATTTCAATGCCGAACAAATGCGCCGGGCCGATAAAACACTGCAAAAGCGCGGATTGCCCCTGGCCGTGAACCAGGTGCGATACAGCCTGCTGGATCGTTCCATTGAGAAGAACGGCGTCCTGGATGCCGCCCAAGAACTGGGAATCACAATCGTCGCCTATACCCCGCTGGCGTCGGGATTGCTGACGGGGAAGTATCACAAGAACCCTGAACTGTTGCGGAAGAAATCATGGTATTGGCGCGCCAGGTTGCAGAGCGGTTTCGATAAGAGCCGGTTGCTGGTAACGGCTTTGGAAGAAATCGGCCTCAAATACAAGGCCACAGCCGGCCAGATTGCGCTGAACTGGGTGATCAATTCGCACGGCGATACGGTTGTGACCATCCCTGGTGTCACCAAAGTCGGCCAATCGCAGGAAAACGCCGGGGCCATGAAGTTCAAGCTCTCGGACGATGAAATGGCCCGGCTCAACGAATTGTCACTCAAGCCGCGCTAATATGCCCAGCCTCCCGGTGTTTTCTTTGCCCCATATCACGGCGTTTCCGGCAGGTAGGACACCACCATCTGCGACAAAGAACGGCGGACCCTCGGTGACCTCCAAACTCTCCCAAAGCGTTTGTTAATTCAGCCAGAAAGGATTTTATCAGCATGAAGATCATTGATAATGTATTCGTCGTACCGGGGATCGTGGCTAATCCGTACATCATCGTCGATGCTGATGACGGCCTGACGCTCGTTGATACCGGCCTCCCGCGCAGTCAGAAGAAGATTCTGGCCTATGTTGCCAGCCTGGGCAACTCCACCCGCGATGTTAAGCGCATCCTCCTAACACACTCAGATCTCGACCACGTGGGCAGCCTGGCCGCCCTGCACAAAGCGACGGGCGCACGTACGTACGCCAGTAAGATCGAAGCCGATGCCATCGCCACCGGCAAATCCTCGCGGCAGATCAAGCGCTCCGGTTTCTCGATGCGCCGCGTGATGTTCGCAGTGTTGGGTCCCTTCATGCAGGCCGGGCCCTTCCAGATCGACGAGGTATTGACCGCCGGTCAAGTCCTGCCCGTTGCAGGCGGGCTGCAGGTGATCGATACCCGGGGCCATACGCCCGGCCACCTCTCGTTCTATGCGCCCGCGGCAGGCGTATTGTTCTGCGGCGACTCCCTGGTGACCGATGATCAGGGCATCCATGGCTCGCGTCCCGGTCTGACGTGGGACGAGGCCAAGGCAAAAGAAGCAGTTGAAAGGCAGGCTGCGCTCGCACCGAAGATTGTCTGCCCGGGGCACGGCCCGGTCGTCAGAGATGCCGCGGTCAAATTTCCTCTTTAGTTCAATGGGTCGGCATGGATGTCTTACACCTACAGGTGATGGAATACGGTCGACGTCAACCGTGGATTCTACGGAGGTCGTTTCTTCGGCCATTTTCTGCTCCTTCGCTGATCGATTTACCCAGATCTTGGCCGGAAATCCCACCGTAGCCCCATGCCTGAACGGTCTCACAAGTTCTGAAACGAAACACAATATAGAAACGTTGTCGCTATCCACCTCGCGCGTGATACACTATTTCCATGCCGAGTGCCACCGCGCAAGCTTCGCCCAACCTCGCGTTCATCAAGTACTGGGGGAATCGGGATGATGCGTTGCGCCTGCCCGCCAATGGCTCGCTCTCGATGAACCTCGACGGCCTGTATACGCGCACGACCGTAAGTTTTCAGCCCTCGCTGCCGTTTGACGAACTGATCATTAATGGCCGCGACGTCACCGGCCCGGCGTTGGACCGTGTCTCTGGCCTGCTAGGCCTCATTCGCACAATCGCCGGCCTGAAAGACCAGGCTGAAGTGGTCAGCGAAAACAACTTTCCATCCGGCGCAGGCCTTGCCTCCTCAGCCTCGGCGTTTGCGGCTCTGACGTTGGCAGCCACGCGGGCCGCGGGCCTGCATTTGAGCGAGCGCGACCTGTCGCGCCTGGCTCGCCGCGGCTCGGGTTCGGCCTGCCGCTCCATCCCGGGCGGGTTCGTCGAATGGCAGGTGGGCGCCGGCGATGAAGACTCCTGGGCAGTCTCGATCGCAGGTCCCGACCACTGGCGCATCGTTGACTGCATTGCCATTGTCAGTGATGCTCACAAACGGACGGGTTCCACCGAGGGGCACGCCTTGGCCGGGACCAGCCCCTTGCAAGCGGCGCGTATCGCAGATACACCCCGGCGGCTGGAACTGTGCCGCCGGGCGATCCTGGAGTGTGACTTTGCCGGGCTGGCTTCGATCGTCGAGCTCGACTCAGACATGATGCATGCCGTGATGATGACCTCCACACCCGCGCTGCACTACTGGATGCCTGCCAGCCTCGAAGTGATGAAGTCTGTCCGCGCCTGGCGGGCCCAGGGGCTTTCGGCTTGCTACACCGTGGATGCCGGCGCCAATGTCCACGTCCTTTGTCCCTCGGCAGGTGGCCCGGACATCGCCGCGCGCCTCCGCAAGATATCAGGGGTCAAGGCTGTGCTGAACGCCGGTGTGGGCGGCCCCGCAAAGTTGCTTGAGTAACCTCGAAGGATATATAACGGCGGATACGTCCGAAAAATGAGTGTGGACGGGGCGTTCTGCCCCGTCCACACTCATTTTTGGTTCCTTATTTTCCCTTCCGGGCGAACGCCGAAAGAAGATAGAGTCGTAAGGTACAAAGGGGAAATGCTATCTGTATTGCTGTTCATCTGCTGCTAATTTAAACCGGATATAATCACAACGTTCTTCGAAACCCTTTGCCTGAAACAGGCCCTGTCGCCGTATTGTTAATCGAACCAAGCCCGGAGAGTTGGGTAATTAATGTAGGATCCAGACAAAACACAAGTTAGCCATGAATCTCTCGATACTTTCCTTATTGATCTTTGTTGCCGTCTTCGCCGTTGTGGTCTTCATCCACGAGTTCGGGCATTTCATAGTAGCGCGCCTGCTGGGCGTGGAGGTTGAAGAGTTTGGCTTCGGACTGCCGCCCCGTATCACTACCCTGTTCCATTGGAAAGGCACGGAGTTTACTCTCAACTGGCTCCCCATCGGCGGCTTTGTGCGGCCGAAGGGCGAAAACGATCCGAACGTTGCGGGCGGGTTGGCTGCCGCCAGTCCGTGGACTCGCTTGGCCGTGCTGTTTGCCGGACCGACGATGAATCTCCTGCTGGCCGTTGCCGTCTTCAGCTTCCTATTCTTTCAGATGGGCGTTCCGGATTACACAAAAGTGCAGATTCAGGACGTGATGGCAGGCTCGCCCGCCGCGCAAGCTGGCTTTCGCGCGGATGACATTATCCTGACCGCCAACGGTGTGACCATCCACGACTCCACTCAGCTCCACGACATCATCTATGCCACGCTGGATAAGCCCGTGCTGTTTACAATCGCTCGCGGAAAGCAGACCGTGACCATCTCGGCCGTGCCCTCCAGCCAGCGCCCGCAGAGTCAGGGCGCGCTGGGTATCTCAATGGGACCGGCGCTGATTCAGTCCGGCTCGGCGATTGAGTCCCTGCAGTATGGTTCGCTTGCCGTCTATGAACAAACACGCCTGCTTGTCCTGCTCCCGGCGCAGATGATCCGCGGCCAGGTAAGCCCCCAGGACAGCCGCTTTGTCGGGCTGAAAGGCATCTACGATCTCTTTGGTCAGGCCGTCAGCCGTGACGTTCAGAGTCGCGAGCCCGCGGCTGCCGCACCTACATCCTCAACCGCCGCTCCGCAAACGCCCACCTACTTTACCCTGCAGTTAATCGGTATTCTTACCATCAGCCTGGGCGTCCTGAACCTGTTCCCGTTCCCGGCCCTTGATGGCGGGCGCATTGTCTTTGTCCTGCCTGAGTTGATCCTGCGCCGGCGTGTCCCGCCCGAATGGGAAAACCGGATCCATGCTGCGGGCATGGCGTTGCTGCTGGTTTTTATGCTCTACGTTAACGTGATGGACTTTGTGAATCCGGCCGTGATAAACTTGCCGAAATGACCGAGACCAAAAGCAAAACCACCATTCAAAAGGTGATTGCCGAATTGACCGACGGGCCCGAAAAGCTTTCACGCCGCTCATTGCAGGAATTTTCGGATATCGCCCCGGCGTCGCTGGCGGCCGTGCGCGAGGCGTGGCCTCTCATCCCGCCCGAGCGCAAGCGTGCCCTGCTCGATGGACTGCAATCCTTTTCAGATGAGGACACCCTCGTCTCATTCGATGATTTTGCCCGCGCCCTGCTTTCCGACCCCGACCCTCAGGTAAGGACGCGCGCCCTGCGTCTGCTTGATGAGTGTGACGACCTCAAACTGGTCCCTGTCTTCATTAATATGCTGGCGGGAGATGAAGACGCAGACACCCGGGCTGAAGCCGCGGTGGCATTGGCGAAATTTGTGGAGCTCGGCGAGTTGGAGGAAATACCGGAGCAATCCAAGCGTCAAGCGGAAGATGCGCTGCTTGCCAAAGCCAACAGTGAAGACAATCTGGCTGTGCGCCGCAACGCCCTGGAGGCGCTCGGTTTCTCCTCGCGCCCCGAGGTGGTGACCCTGATCGAATCTGCTTTCCGCCGTGAGAATCCCGATTGGCAGGCCAGCGCCCTGTTCGCCATGGGCCGCTCCTTCGATGAACGCTGGGAGGAGCATGTGTTGGCGCGCATGTTGGATGCCAATCCCCTCGTCCGCCTCGCTGCCGTCGAAGCGGCCGGAGAATTGAGGCTGGTTTCCGCCCGCGCAGTGCTTTTCCAGGTGCTGGAAGATGAGGAAGAGGACAATATAACCAGCGCCGCCATCTGGTCCCTTTCCCAGGTCGGCGGCGAGGACGCGCGCGTATACATCGAGAATCTGATCGACCAGGCGGAAGAAGATGACGACGTGGAATTCCTCGAGGAGGCGCTTGATAACCTGGAGTTCACCGACGAATTGAATCGCTTCGACCTGATGTCGGTTGACCCCGACGAAGAGGAGTAATAACAGCCCAGGAGGGCGTGCCGCTTAGCGGCTTAACCGCTTCACCGCACGCCGCCTGCAAACCGATTTCGGGGAATCTCGGGGAAAAATCCGAGCGTGTTCGTGTGATCCATGTACCCGAACAGTCTTTAACCGGTTCTTCACTTGGAAGAGTAACATCATGGACTTCAATGCGCTCTTCACCACTTTCGCCAACAACCTCCTGCCTATCCTGCTCATCAGTGGAGCAGGATTTTTGTTGGGGAAAACCCTGTCGATCGACTCGCGCAGCCTAGGCCGCGTCGTCTTTTATGTATTCAGCCCCATTCTCGTTTTCAATTTGCTCCTGCACACGAAGCTGAGTTCGAGTGACATTCTGGACACCGTGGGTTTTACCATCGCCATGAGCCTGGTCCTCGGCTTGCTTGCGTTCTTGATCGGCAAGCTGCTCCATTTTGAGCGCCCCGTGCTAATGGCGATCATTCTCACGGCTGCATTTGGCAATACCGGCAATTATGGGCTGCCGCTGGTGTCCTTTGCCTTTGGTCAGGCCGCACTGGCCTTTGCGACCCTCAACTTTGCCACTACCTCCGTCTTGTTCAATACCGCCGGCATCCTTATCGCCTCCCTCGGCCACATGGATCTTAGGAGCGCCGTTGCCGGTCTGTTCAAAGTCCCGGCCGTGTATGCAGTCCTGCTGGCTGCCATCCTCAATCGCCTTCAAATTGTTCTTCCGGTCCCTCTCGAAAGGACGATTGACCTGGCTTCCAACGGCAGCATCCCGGTGATGATAATTTTGCTGGGATTGGAATTGTCGCGTGTTCAATGGTCGCACAGCGTACGTGCCGTTGGCCTAAGTGTCTCCCTGGCGCTTCTTGCCGGGCCGCTGCTGGGCCTCTTGTTTGCTTCTCTGATTGGATTCCAAGGCGCCGCGCGACAGGCGAATGTGACCGAGGTCTCCATGCCCGCTGCGGTCACCACCACCATCCTGGCCACGGAGTATGGGCTCGACACTTCTCTTGTGACCGCCATGGTATTTGTTGGTACTATCCTCAGCCCCCTGACTCTTACGCCACTCTTGGTTTATCTGGGAAGATAAGCTCTTCACGGGCTTATATGCACGATTGCGAGGAAAGTACCCGGAAAACGAGCATGGTCGGGTGCTCTTCCCGGCCATGCCCGTTACCCGGAATTTTCTTCTGCCCGGAGCATTGTGTTCCTCCAGTGCTCCGGGCTGCTCGGCAGGCACTCGTTGCCTTGGACGCCGATTACGACGAGCGTAAACCTCTCTTGTTCTGAACTTGCCCCCAGTTCAATTGACAAGATGTGAGAAAATTCAACGTTGAACCCGTAGGTGGGATTTGGGGTTAATCTTGTTTGAACAGTTTCTTTGATTAAGCGGCATTTCGCCGGAAGGGAAACTTAGTGCCTGAGACTAAAGATGCTGTCCGTGTGCATGTGTGGGTAACGGGAAGGGTGCAGGGCGTTGGCTTTCGCGCCCATGTGCAGTACATTGCTCTCCAGGTCGGGGTAATGGGATGGGTGCGAAACGTCGGCTATGACGAGGTCGAAGCGGTTGCAGAGGGGGAACGCGAAAAACTGGAACGCTTTGTAGACGGAATGAAAGCCGGTCCACCCGGATCGCACGTGGATGAATCCCGGGTGGAATGGGAAAACCCGACCGGAGAATTCTCGCGTTTCTACGTCCGGCGCAGTTCCTGAGAACTATGCGAATCCCAGGCCCCTTTCCTTCATTGAAATGTACTTTCCTTCTCCAATGATCAAATGGTCCAGGACGTCCACGTCCACCAGTTTGCCTGCCTGGACAAGAGCCCTTGTGATCGCTACATCGTCGGGGCTGGGAGTCGGGTCGCCGCTGGGATGGTTGTGCGCTACGATTACCGCTGTCGCGTTCCGGCGGATGGCCGCCTTGAACACTTCTCCCACTCTAACCTGCGAGGTATTCACCGAGCCGCGATAGACCTCCACAATATCGAGCACATGGTTGCGCGTATCCAGCAATAGCACACGTAGTTGCTCCTGTTCCAGTGCAGACATCTCATACTTTATCAATGCGGCCGCGTCGGCGGGGCTGTTGATCGTCGGTCGCTCGTCAGGAGATTCGACCGTCAGCCTTCGTCCCAGCTCGATCGCCGCCTTGATCTGCGCCGCCTTGGCTTCACCGATCCCATGCTGCTGCACAAGCTCCTCGAACGGCGCCCGATGTAATCCCGTCAGCCCATTGAACGTTTGCAGGAGCCGCTGTCCTACTTGCACGGCATTCTCGCCTCGCACGCCCACGCGCAGAAGAATGGCGATAAGTTCCGCGCTGCTGAGGACTTGTGCCCCCAGATTCTTAAGTCGTTCCCGCGGACGTTCATCCTCGCTCAGGTCTGTGATGCGATAAGCAGGCATTTCGGTCATGATTTCCCTCCGCAAACGAATACACTCATTGTACAGCCGATCCGCCCGGCATGCCCGCGCCACCGGGCGATTTCTTTTCGGCTTGCCCTAAGTCTGATCTCAGGCCCCCCAGGTTGGGCGGGGTTCGTTCCTTGCTGGAATCGCCTTGTTCCATCCACGGCCACTCGAGTCGTTGCCAGTTCCCTTTGCTGGCCGCCGGATATCCACCAAATGTGTACCAGATGACGCCCGTGGTCGGGCAGGCGACGTTTGCGTAAGCAGTAATTACCCTTTTGTCACGGCGTTCAACCTGGTCGTCAGCCAGGATCCGAATTAGGTCTTCAGGCGGACCGGTAAGCACCTCCGAAGCGTACAAATTTTGGAGCAACCTTTCCATGCGGCGAAATCGATTCAGTGTGCTCGCCGACCCTTCGTCGTCGCCGAGGGTCGGGTCTTCACATGTGCAATAATGATTCGTCCCGACGATCCACGGGCCGGATTGCTCGCGTCGAAGATGTTTCGAGCACATGCAATCGAACAGGGCAACCTCCTCCGTCTTTCCGTCAACGGCAAAAAGCAACATGCCTCCATCCCGGTCGATTTTCCTGAGCATTTCTTCCACATCGGCAATCGTGCGGCAAAGCTCCAAAGCCTCGGTTAGAAAAACATAACCCGGTACGTGTGGCTTGCCGGGCGAGGGCTGGTCCCAAACCGGCAGGAAGTTGTAGTGCAGCCATAATTTTTCCTGGTTCATGCCGGTGGGAGTAAATACATCTCCTTCCATCGAGAAGCTTATGGTCGGGATACGTCCCTCAACTTCGCGGATGCTTACGTAGCCCCATAGCTCAGGCACATAGGTGTCGTTGTTGCGCGCCACCCAAATGTGATTGTCAATCAGGCATACCGCACCGCTGCACTGTTTTGCATCGCATTCTTCTATGTAAGCCCATTCAGCCAGGCGCTTCAACGGGAGGTTCGCCCCGGCAGCCATGCCTTCAAACTCATCCTGAAACCGTTGCGGCAGACTGCGCAGCCAGGGTAACGCGCCGGCATGCAGTTTTTCCATGTCAGTGGATTCTTCCAGGTTGGCAAGGTAGTGATTGATGGTTTGCTCCAGTTTGCCGCCGAGTTCCCGCCCTGCCGCAAATCCGATTTCGCGAGGATTGCCCTTGAAGTGACGGATCCGATCCAGATAGCTGTTCATCGAATTGTCCCGCTGGCGCCCGGCGCATGTGTTCGTCTTTGTGCGACGTTCCCCGAACGCCCTTTTGATTATAGCAGTCTGAAAACAAAAGTTCCCCTGAAAAGACTGGGTGTGCTGCCTCATTTAAGGCGATGCCTGAGAACGCCGTGTCTCACGCCCAAGCCTTGCTTGACACGCCTTTTCGCCTAAAGTAGAATACCATGCACCCTGAAATGGGCCTGTAGCGCAGTTGGGAGCGCGCCTCAATCGCACTGAGGAGGTCAGGGGTTCGAATCCCCTCAGGTCCACTGTTCAGTGACCTGCCACTGACATAGAAAACTGATTTACTGAACACTGGTTACTGATCACTGATACCCGGGCCCATAGCGCAGTTGGGAGCGCGTCTCAATGGCATTGAGAAGGTCGGGGGTTCGAATCCCCCTGGGTCCACTGTATGGAGAGCCAACACTCTCTACGCTCTAAAATTCAATAAGTAAATGTCACGGCAGGAGTAGTAGGTCATCCCGTCAGCGAGAAGGGAGAGCGAGGTGGAAGCCCTTCTGTGTCAATGGGAGCACGCTGGGCCGAACTCGCCTGTCGCTCGCAAGAGAGACTTGGATGATGAAACGGGGTAGTCATCCACGGGCGCGCCCGTTACAGCGATAAGAGTGACGTTGGCAGGTCGAAACCTGTCGACGTAATCCGGGTGGTACCGCGGAGCTGTGCTGATGCATTCCTTCGTCCCTGAGTGGATGAAGGTTTTTTTGTATCTGGGCACGCTGCATCCCGGCCAATCCTCGCGGAGCCTCCGATTTTGGGAGATGGAAGTGGCCGTTCGGCCACTTCCATCTCCCAAAATCGGAAATCTCCCCTCCCCGTTGGGGGAGGGGTCGGGGGTGGGGCCGCTTCGAAAACCTTCTCTCATTCGGAGACTCGTATGGCTATACCCAAATCGGAATGGATCTGGCAGAACGGGCAATTCGTAAAATGGGACGATGCCACCGTGCACGTCACCGCCCATGCCTTGCACTACGGGTCGAGCGTCTTCGAAGGACTGCGCGCCTACGCCACCTCGCAAGGCCCTGCGATTCTCGGACTCCAGCCCCACGTGCGCAGGCTGTTTGACTCCTGCCGCGTCATGCGCATGGACCTGCCCTACAGTCAGCAGGATGTTGCGGTGGCAATTGTCGAGACCGTGCGCCGCAACGGGCTGCAGGCCTGCTACATTCGCCCGCTGGCCTACAAGGGCGTGGGACCCATCGGGCTGGACAGTCGCAGTGCGCCGACCGAATTGGCCATCTTTGCCTTCGAGTTCGGTCGCTACCTCGGCGCCGACGCCATCGAGCAGGGCGTGGACGCCATGGTCAGCAGTTGGCGCCGTATGGCCCCGGATACGTTTGCAACCATGGCGAAGGCTGGCGGCAACTATGTGAATTCACAGTTCGTGACCATGGAGGCGGCCGACCTGGGTTTCGCCGAGGGCATTGCCCTGGATGTGAATGGTCATGTGAGCGAAGGCAGTGGCGAAAACATCTTCGTTGTCTATCGCGGCTCTCTCTACACCCCGCCCGTTGGCGCCTCGATTCTCCTGGGCGTGACCCGGGAATGCGTTATAACCCTGGCGCAGGAATTGGGCTACGAAGTCCGGGAACAGAATGTTCCGCGCGAGATGCTTTACCTGGCCGATGAGGCCTTCTTCACCGGCACCGCGGTGGAGATTTCACCCATCCGCTCGGTCGATAAAGTGAAGGTCGGCAGCGGAGTTCGCGGCCCGATCACGAAGAAACTGCAGGCTGAATTCTTCGGCATCATCAACGGACAAATTCCGGACAGGCATGCATGGATGACCATCGTGAAATGATTGGAAAGGAGGCATGCATGAACATGAAAGCAAATCTCCGTGTTGAGGGCGGTTCCTGCCTCCTCGCGCGCCTCCTTTCGTTTTTCGGAATCCTTCGCCCTGGGCTGAAAGTCGAGCGGAGCGAAGATGGCGAAGGGTGCGTGGTTACGCATAACCTATCCTTCGGGATGTTTGATAATCTGAATTCAGCATCTTATTCGATACTTCTATGAGGCATGAATGGCTACAATAAAAAAGAAGCCGGTAACGAAAAAGAAAACCGTCGCAAAAGCCAAAAAGACTCCGGCCCGAAAGGTGCCATCCAGCAAAGTCGGCAAAGCCGCCAGGCCCGTTGCGAGAAAAGTTGCGGTGAAAAAGGCCGTCAGGAAGGCCGCGCCTAGAAGTCGTCGCCTCCAGGAGCATTGCCTACGTCCCGCAGACGCTGGAGCCCAAATGGCAGGCCAGATGGGAAAAGGACAAGCTCTATCGCGCGGTGATCGATGAGAGCAAACCCAAGCATTATGCGGTGACCATGCTGCCTTACCCCAGCGGGGACCTGCACATCGGCCACTGGTATGCCATGACGCCGTCCGATGCACGCGCACGCTACAAGCGCATGCAGGGCTATAACGTAATGTTCCCCATGGGCTTCGACGCCTTCGGGCTGCCCGCCGAGAACGCCGCCATCAAGGACGGCGTCCATCCCATGAAGCGCACCTATCAGAATATCGAGCGCATGCGCAGGCAGCTGAAGACCATGGGCGCCATGTTCGACTGGGAACGCCAGATGCTCTCCGCCGACCCGGAGTACTACAGGTGGACCCAGTGGTTTTTCATCAAGCTGTTCAAGATGGGCCTCGCCTATCGCAAGAAGGCCGCCGTGGACTGGTGCCCCAAGGACAACACCACCCTGGCCCGCGAGCAGGTTATCGGTGAAGAGCGCCTCTGCGAGCGCTGCGGCACCCCGGTTATCAAGAAAGAGCTGGAGCAGTGGTTCTTCAAGACCACCAAATACGCCGACGAACTGCTGGACTTCTCTCAGATCGACTGGCCCCAGACCGTCCGCACCCTGCAGACCAACTGGATAGGGCGTTCGGAGGGTGCGGAGGTGACCTTCCGCATCGATAATAAATCTAAGTCCACAATAACCGTCTTCACCACCCGGCCCGACACGCTGTGGGGCGCCACCTTCATGGTCTTCTCGCCCGAGCATCCGCTAGTGGATCGGATAACCACGCCCGACCACAAGTCGGAGGTCGAGGCCTATCAGGCGCAGGCCGCACGCCAATCCGACATCGAGCGCGAAGCCGTCGACAAGGAAAAGACCGGCGTGTTCACCGGCTGTTACGCGATCAACCCGGTGAACCATGAGCGCATCCCCATCTGGATCGCCGACTATGTGCTGATGTCCTACGGAACGGGTGCCATCATGGCTGTGCCGGCCCACGACGAGCGCGACTTTGCCTTTGCCCGCAAGTATCACCTGCCGATCATCCCCGTCATCCAACCCGTAGGGGCGATTCATGAATCGCCCGCTGCCGCCAATCATGAATCGCCTGCTGGGTCTGCATCGCCCATGGACGCCCCGTACATCGGCGATGGCGAGATGGTCAACTCGGGTCTGTTCAACGGGACACGCGTCAACACCGAGAAGGGTCGCAAGAACCCCGGCATTTCCGCCGTCATTGACTGGCTGCAGGAGCAGGGCATCGGCAAGGAAGCCGTCAACTACCGCTATCGCGATTGGTTGATCTCCCGTCAGCGCTATTGGGGCGCGCCCATCCCCATGGTCTACTGCGAGAAGCACGGCTGGAACCCCGTGCCTGATGACCGGCTGCCCGTGCTCCTGCCTGAAGACGTGGAGTGGAAGCCGACCGGCGAGTCGCCGCTGAAGCTGCATCCCACCTGGAAATATACGACCTGCCCTGTCGGCGGTGAACCCGCCGTGCGCGAGACAGATACCCTGGACACGTTCATGTGTTCGTCGTGGTATCACCTGCGCTACCTGAGCCCGCATTACGATAAGGGCCCGTTCGACGAGCGGGAGTACAACTACTGGATGCCCGTGGACACCTACACCGGCGGCATAGAGCATGCCACCATGCACCTGCTATATACGCGTTTCTTCCACAAGGCCATGCGCGACGCCGGGGTCACCGAAGGGGATGAGCCGATGATGCAGTTGCGCAATCAGGGCATGGTGCTGGGCGAAGATCATGAGAAGATGTCGAAGAGCCGCGGCAACGTCGTCGCGCCCGATGCCCTGGTGCGCCGCTATGGCGCCGACACCACCCGCGCCTACCTGATGTTCTTCGCGCGCTGGGACATGGGCGCGCCCTGGGACCCTCAGGGCATCGAAGGCTCTGTGCGCTGGATCCGCCGCGTCTGGACTCTGTTTACAGACGAAGTCCGCAGAGATAAGCCCGTCGGCGCGCGTCATGGACTCGCCGTGGCGCCTGCCTACGACGTCCGCCAGTTGCGCCGCAAGGTTCACCAGACGCTGAAGCGCGTGACCCGCGACTTCGAGCAGTTCGAGTTCAACACCATCATCTCCTCGCTGATGGAGCTGCTCAACGAAATGTACAAGGCCCGTGAGGGCGGCGCCCTCGGCACCCCCGCCTGGGACGAAGCGCTGGAGATCTATCTGAAGATGCTGGCCCCCGTCTGCCCCCACATCGCCGAAGAGCTATGGACCGAGCAGCTGGGCAAGCCGTATTCCATCCACCAGCAATCCTGGCCCAAGGTGGATGAAGCTGCCGCGAAGGAAGACACCATCGAGATCCCTGTGCAGGTCAACGGCAAGGTGCGCGACCGCATCACCGTGTCCGCGACCGCCGCCGAGGACACGGTAAGAGCTGCCGCGCTGGCCAGCGAAGCGGTCCAAAAGCACATGGAAGGCAAGCCGCCGAAGAAGGTAATCGTCGTCCCCGGACGCCTGGTGAGCATCGTGGTGTAACGCGACCTCTCTCGAATTGCAGGTTTGTCGAAACGTGACTCATCCCGAATCTCATGTTTGCCGTATCCTAATTCAGGAAGTCGCCGAAAACATGGACAGGGCGGGGTGCTCCACCCCCGCCCTGTCCATGTTTTCGGCGTTCTTCGCCAATTCCTGCCGATCTTCGGCTGGAATTGGCGCTTTCCCTTTTCAAATCCGCGTCAGATTAATTTCAGGGTTAATCATGTTTCTCTTCTCCCCCTTCCCGCTGGGAAGGGGGCAGGGGGATGGGCCGGAATCGCGCGCCGTTCGTGAAACAACGCGGAACAACAGGCGTTTTGTGCACACCTGCGGCATGACTACGGGAGCCGTTGGCTGAAAGCCTGCATATGTGCATTGATTTTGGGGAATTCAATTCAGAACAACGGAATGCAACTGGGGTCCTGATAATTCTCCCTTCGTGCGTTCAGATGCGCGGAACACCTATCCCGGAGTCTGCATCGGGAGAATGGTAGAATAAATGCATGAAAGATGTGGCGCCCACTCTGACGGAAGTTAAACCGCTGCCGAATTATTGTTTGCAAGTGAAATTCTCCGATGGCGCCCAGGGCATCGTAGACTTAGCCGGTTTTGCAGGACGGGGCGTGTTTGCCTTGTGGAATGACTACGCTGAATTCGAAAAGGTGAGGGTTGGTTCGAGCGGCGAGTTGATCTGGAATGAAGAAGTAGATCTGGACGGTCTGGCCATTTATCTAAAACTCACAGGCAAGAAAGCTGAAGATGTCCTTCCGAAACTTCGCCTGTTGACTCATGCCTGAGATAAGCCGTTTCTTTGGCATTAGCATCAAGATGTTCTTTGGCGATCATCTCCCGCCTCATTTTCATGCGGAATACGGCGATTTCAATGCGCAAATTGACATTCGTGCGCTGGTGATCATCCAGGGGGAATTGCCGCCACGCGCTCTAGGTATGGCAATCGAATGGGCATCCCGGCATCAGCAGGAATTATTGGAACTTTGGGATTTGGCATCGAAGAATCAAGCCCTGCATAGAATTGATCCCCTGACTTAATCAAAGGCCGGAAGATCGCAGCTAATGAGAGGCTCGCTTGGGGGGTTGCTCCCTACTTATCCCACGACTGCAGCTCGATGATATTCCCCTCCGGATCGGTGACGTAGCACCAGGTCACCCTGGCGCCGGTCGCCACCTGCAACGTCACGATCTCGCCGACCGCTCGGCCGCCTGCTTCCAACACCGCCTGCTGCGCGGACCTCACATCCTCGACGCCAAACGCAATATGCCCGAAGCCCGGCCGGTTCACGGCGGTCTTGCCGCGCGGCTCAAGGATGTTGTAGTTGAAAATCTCCAGCGTTGGGCCGTCATCGCCCCAACCCGGCAGCCGAAGATGCGCGCCGCGCAGGTGTGCGCCCGGGATGCCCGAGCCCGCTTCGAGCCTTTCGCCTTGAAAGTCGCGTTCCGGCGGAACCGGGACACATCCAAAGAGTCGCTGGTAGAAGTCTGCCAGCGCCCGCCAATCTTCGGCGACGAGATTCGTGTGTGCATACTTCGCGGGGAAGCTCATGTGTTCCTTCCTTCAGGCTGCTAATCGTCCACCACGCGCAGCACGATCTTTCCGGCCCCGTGCTGGCCCGGCTGCGCTCGAAGGCTTTGCGAGCCTCCCTCAGCGGGAAAACCTGGTCAATCGTCGAACGGAGATGGCCGCCATCGACGAGCCTGGAAATCTCCACGAGCTGCTCGCGGCTGGGCTTGACCACGAAGTAGACGGCGGTAATGCCTTTCCCGTTTGCATCTTCGTGCGGAGGCTCCTCGGCCACCGAAACGAGTCTGCCGCCCTTGCGAAGCACAGAGGGCGACCGCTTCAGCCTCTCCCCGCCGGCCGTGTCGAAGACCAGATCCACCGGCTCCATGGCGTCCTCGAAGCGAGTCCGCGTATGATCGATGACCTGGTCCGCTCCCAGCTTGCGGACCGCCTCGACGTTGCCCGCCGATGCCGTCCCGATGACATAGGCTCCGCGCTCGATGCGCCAGCTGCACGGCATAGCTGCCAACCCCTCCCGCTGCGCCGTGGATGAGCACGCGCTGGCCCTTTTGCAACTGCCCGTGATCGAAGAGAGCCTGCCAGGCGCTGAGCGCGGCCAGCGGGATCGCGGCGCTATCGATATAGCCCAGCTTGCGAGGTTTGGGCGCCAGGAAAAGCCTGGGCACAGCCGCGTACTCGGCCGCGGCGCCGTCCCGGTCGAAGCCCGAGAGGGCGTACACCGGCTCGCCGATGCTGAGATCGTCCACCTCGGGTCCCAGCCCGGCAACGACGCCCGCCAATTCGTAGGATGGGATCGCAGGCAGGCGGTCGACGGGCCAGGTCAGCTCATCGCGGGTGATGGCGGCCGCATAGATGCGGACCAGCGCCTCACCTGCTTTCGGCCGCGGCGTCCCGACCTTCTCGTACCTGATGTTCTCGGCGCCGCCCGGTGCATATAATCGGACGGCGTGCATGGTCGCTGCGATCTTGGGCGCAGGTGCTTTATGGTCGGTCATTAGCTAAGCCCTCCCGCGTGTGTGCAATGGTAGCGTCCAGCCGTATGAATTACCGGCACGACCCAGCGTACGGGTCCGAGTGTGCCGTCACCGCGTGCTGCAGCCGGTGTGGGGCAATCGCCTATCGTGGTTCGACTTTCCTGGCACGCCATTGCTTCGCCAATTCTCTCATGCTCTCGACATATTTCGGCCAATCGTGGAGGGTGGCGGGATCAAAGTCTGCGCCATTTGGCCAGACCAACGTATGGATTTCCGGGTCAATTTCGACCTGATTGAAAAGATGCTCATCTTGCAGCGCCCCATACAACTCGCCGGCCAGAATTGGTCGGAAGTCGATGGTCTGCTCCTGACCATCATCGAAAAGCACTCGCAGCGTATGTGCGGCCATGATCTCGAAATTTACTACTCGAAAAATGGGATGTTCCATGGGTTTCTCTGAATTCGCTTTTCTTCAAGACAATCGGGCTTCGGCCACCGACTTTGAAAAACCCATGTCGCATGGATGGCCCTGTTGCGGAGACTTCCGAAGTCTGCTCAGGCGTGCTTTTCTTCCAGCTTCGCCTTGAGCGCCTGCATTGATTTTTCCATCGCCGGGTTTCCGAGGAATGGATAGACAAAGGTCTTGAAGAGCAAGGCCTTTATGGGCGGCAGCGTTATCGCGGCGCGGCGCTCCACCAATGTCCCTCCGGCCTGCGGCGTGAAGGTGAACTCGTGCGGAACGTCGCCGAAATCCGGATCGTTGGCGACGAACGCGAAGCGGCTGGGCGGCTTATATTCCGTCACGCGGACCGTGTTCGGCCGATTCTTCTGGACCGCCACCTCGCCGTAAGAGCGGTATTGGCTGCCTACGCCCACCGGCCCGGATGAGACGGCCTCGATCCTCAGCCGGCCGCCGCTCCATTCCGGGTGGCGGGTGAGATCCGCGACATAAGCGAAGACGACTTCAGGTCTGGCATTAATTTCAACGTGATACGTATTGATAAGAGTTGTCATCGGAATTCTCCTGGCTGCCGGTACCAATTGTAAGTTTTTTTCTTTTATCTTCTGGGTCAGACCTTTGCAGTTCGTCGCGGCAGTATCGTCCCGGGATGCATTTACGGGATGTTTCTTCGTGTGCCTGGTGGACAGAGCGGTTTATCTTTCTTCTACTGCCCTGCCTGCGGCACCAGCTTCAACAGCGCGGACAGCACGCTCGCGATCGGGCCGCCGACACCGATGTAGCTCAGCACCGGCACGGCCTGCGCCACCGCGAACTTGGTGAGGATGCTCGTATTGATCGGCCAGGTGGGTATCTTCTGGTGCTGGGTGTAGATCTCACGCATGAGATTCAAGCGCCGGTTGCGTTCGTCGCCCTCGGTCACATCCTGGTGATACGTCTGGTTGAGCAGCACCGTCGACTCGGCGTAGATCGACTTCGCCAGGTCGTCCAGCCGGATCTGGATTTCCGCCTTCTTCTTCGCCATGGCCTGATGCGTGGTCCACAGCGGCCAGATGAAGGTGAGAAAAGACAGCAGGATGGGAACGATCAGCAGGATGCGAAAGATGGTCCCGTATTTGAATGCATAGGAGGCAAACGGCGTCGTCGGGCCGATCGAGATCCAGCCTCCCAGATAGATGCCGGCCACCGCCGTGATCAGGGCGTTCCACAGGCACAGGTTGCCCAGCGGCTCCAGCCCTCCGCATTGGTCCGGATGCAGCACCTGGACTTCCAGCTCGTGCTTTTTTGGCAGGTGCCAGATATGCCAGCCGATGGACACCATGCGCCAGACGACCAGCCCGATGAAGAATGCGATCACGATCTCCACGCCCAGCCCGATCAGGTATTCGTAATTCCCCGCCGGCTGATGCAGCGGGTACCAGGTGAAGACCAGCAGCCCGAATATCACCGCCGTGACCCATTGATAGCGGCTGTTCAGCTCGTCTTCGATGTCCTGCATGAACTGGCGATAGGATGAAATGGCCTGCCGGTTGGTCGCGGTGGTGGGGTCCTCCCCCGGCTTCGGCGCCTCGGCAATGGACCCGCGCCGCCACAGCGTGCCGAACAGCGTCGAGATTCGGACCATCAGCATCTCGAAGGCGAAGAGCGCCAGCGCCGCGGTCAGCAGCCCCGTGGAGAACATCTCCCTGCCCGATATGTCCAGCGGATTCGACGGCCACAGGATGGCCGGCAGGCTGGCCAGGATCAGCAGCGGGATGAGCAGGATCACCCACCTCACTACCCCCGACCGTATGGGCTGGATGGGCTTGAACTCATCTACCGCAACCGGCTTCGCGCCGGCTTAGGCGGCTCATGTTTGGGTGTTCTGAGTCTCTTTTTCATGGGCTTTTATCCTTTGACTCTGAGTCTCTATGCTCAATCACCGATATTTTCCACTGCCTTATAGATGTCCTCTGCACGGAATACCCTGTTCCTGGCGTAGCCGGTCACCTCTTGCAGAATGCCCGCCTCCACTAGTTTCTCGATATACCTTTTTGCCGCTGGGTACGTTATTCCCAGCCCTTTCTCAAGCTGGCGCACAGACAACACCGGCCGCATGAACAGGAAGTCGAGCACTTGCTCCATGCGCCTGGAATTGCGCTCTCGTTCGGCAATCGCCTGGTAGGTGGTCCGCAATCCTTCCAGCTTGCTTAAACGGCGCACGCTATCCTGCGCCTGGCTGCTCACACCGCGCAGGAAAAATCGAATCCATTCCTCCCACGCACCGCGTTGTGAAACCCGTAGCAGAAGGTCATAATATTCCTGCCTGCGGCGTTCGAAATATACGCTTAGGTTGAGCAGCGGCTGTGGCAGGCTGCCCCATTCGCACAACAGCAGGATGTTCAGCAGCCGTCCTACTCTTCCGTTCCCGTCCAGGAAGGGATGGATGGCCTCAAACTGGTAATGGATCAGCGCGGCCCGGGCAAGCTGCGGAATGTCGCGGTCGGCATGGATGAATTTCTCAAGTTGATCGAGCGCGCTGTGCATCTCGTCTACGGGCGGGGGCACAAAGGTTGCGCTCTGCAGCGTTGCGCCCGCCGGCCCGATCCAGTTCTGTGTGCGTCGAAACTCACCGGGGGCCAGCTTGCCGCCGCGCACGTTCTCCAATAGCTTGCCGTGGATTTCCCGGATCAGCCGCAGGCTGACAGGCAGAGCCTTGAGTTCGATCCAATCCATAATCCAGTGCGCGCACGTAATTGTGCACTTCACGCACGTCGTCGGCCTCGATGAATGACACCTGTTCCAACTCATACGCGTACAGGTCCATGAGAGACGCGCGGGTGCCTTCGATGCGAGAGGACAACACCGCCTCCTGGCGCAGGAAAGGTTGAATAAGCAGTCTTGGGAATGGAAAGTCCCCGGCGAGCGTTGTGAGCCTGCTCAACTCGCGTTCGGCCTCTGACAGAGCGCTCACCAATCGCAGCGACCAATTGATGGTGGGTGGCAGGGGCGCAGGGACGAATGCCCAATAGCCCGCCTTCGCAAGGATGGCTTGGCCGGCTTCCGGGCTATGGAAATCGTCGGGATCCATAAGCTTATTATTGCTCTATTTTATAAGTGATAATAAGGTTCTTTCATATTATCACTTTCGGGTTGAAATGTAAATATGGATTGGCTTATTATCCTGGCCGGCGCCGTGCGTCGCACCTAAAAGACGCGGGAAACGCGTTCAATCGGCAGAATCTGCCAGTCTCAGAAATCCTTTTCAACACGGTGCGACGCACTCGCGGACGTGAAAAAATCTTCCCCCGGTCTTCTCCGCTTCCGCAATCAGGCAGGATTACCGGTGAGCATGATCACCCACCTCACTACCCCCGACCGTATGGGCTGGATGGGTTTGAACTCATCCACCGCGGTCTCGCGACCGGCTTAAGCCGGCTCATGCTTGGGTGCTCTAAGTCTCTTTTTCATGGGCTTCTATCCTCCTGAAAAGAGAGGGACTCGTCTGAAAATGTAAGTACAAATGAGTTTATGATCGGTTGGAACGGACTGGAACGCATTCTCATGCTTCTCCCAAACCGTTACAGTCTAACACTGAGACCGGATATCCTGTTTATGTTGGTAGTGAAGGTCAAAGGATCAATCCGACTATAATGCAATTAGCACCCGTATCTACATACAAAATCCACTGCTTGGGTTAAGGAAGAGTTCTTTGATGACAGCATAATGGAGCATGGGCGAGGAAATTGAGCATTCCCGGGTAATCAACTTACGGCACAAAATACCCGAGCTCCTCCACATTCAAGTGTTAATTGAAATGCTTGGTTGTTGACTGCGTGCACCAACGGCCGTATATTCTTTGCTCGTTTTCGTGTATTATATAGAAGATTCTTGTTAAGCCAAATTCTCTTCTTGGAAAAAGACTATGGAATATGTCATTGGCAGCAAAACCAACACTTTGGCCACAGATAGCCTGGCAAGCGCTTTGGAGGCCCTGCATCTTGATGGGACCCTCTACACGGCGTATCCAATATTAGCTACGCCAGATGGCGACCTCGTTATTGATGCCCTATTTGTTTCGCAGAAGCTTGGGTTGATAGTATTTGACTTCCCCTCAACTGATCCTGCTGATGCAACTTTCAAGCAAGACACTTTGGAAAAGCAAAATTCGTTGTATTTTGCGATTAAGCAGAAGCTTGCCGAGACTAAAGAATTGCGCAAAGGACGCGATGTAGTCGTTGAACCTAAAATCGTCAGCTACGTACCAACCGCGAAAAACTTTGAGATAAACGAAAATTCGATTGTTGTCGTCGGTGAAAATAATGTAAATGAAATATTCGATCATCTCGAGCCAATTTCATCAGAGCATTTTAGAGCCTTAAATGCTTCATTACAGAGAGTCACCACTTTGCGGCCGGAGAAGAAGCGTCTGTCTGTGCGAAAGCCTAACTCCCACGGGCGCGGTGTTGAAAAGGATAGAAAAGGAAATAGCAAATTTAGATCGATGGCAGACACATGCAGCGATAGAAACTCCCGACGCACCTCAGTGTATAAGAGGGCTAGCTGGTTCTGGCAAAACCATTGTATTGGCACTAAAGGCTTCCTATCTGCATGCGTTGCACCCTGACTGGACTATTGCGATAACCTTTCACACGCGGTCTTTATATCAACAATTTAAGAATCTCGTCACCAACTTCTATTTTTATCACGTTAGAGAAGAACCCAATTGGGGGAAACTAAAGATACTTCATTCTTGGGGCACAAGATCTGAGCCCGGTGTATATGCAGAGATTGCACTTGCCTATGGGCAAACACCGCAAAACTTCGGCGAGGCAAAAATGAAACACGGGCAACCTTTTGCCTTTTCCGGCATTTGTGATGAGTTAATTAAGGCTCTCGGCAATGCGAAAAGGCTCCCTCTATATGATATCGTCCTGATCGATGAGGCCCAGGATTTGCCAGCGTCCTTCTTTCAACTTGTTTACGATTATGGCGTCGGCGAACTAAAACGAATTGTCCTTGCATATGATGAACTCCAAAATTTAGGAGATTTCGCAATGCCCTTAGTGGAGGAGTTATTTGGAAGTGACAAGAAAGGAAATCCGCGAGTTGTTCTTCGCAATGTCGATGGTCAACCGCGCCAGGATATAGTCCTACCGGTATGTTATAGAAATACTCCGTGGGCGCTTACGACTGCCCACGCTGTTGGCTTTGGAATTTATAGAGAAGAAGGATTAGTCCAACTTTTCAATGAGCCCAGCGAGCGGGTTTGGGAGAGAATTGGGTACGAAGTTGTTGGCGGTCAATTGGCGTCCAATAGTAACGTAATATTAGCCCGCAGAAAAGATGCCGCGCCCGAATACTTCTATGATCTCCTCACAGCAGAAGAAGCTATTCAGTGCTTAGTATTTGGTTCTGCAGATGAGCAAGCTGATTGGATAGCCTCAAGCATCGAGGCCAATTTGGCTCAGGACGAATTGGAACCTAGCGATATTCTGGTGATACTATCCAACCCTCTAACCGTTCCAACAGAGGCTGGAGTTATTGTTAACAGACTTGCCGCAAAAGGCATCCGGGCTCATGTGGCGGGCGTCACAAGCAGCCGGGATTTGCTATTCATACAAGATTCCATTGCCATCACAGGCATCTTTAGAGCCAAGGGCAATGAGGCTCCAATGGTGTATGTGCTGAATAGTCAATACTGTTACTCCGGCCCAGAACTGATTAGACGAAGGAACATACTGTTCACGGCGATTAGTAGGTCGAAATGTTGGGTCAGGATTTCTGGCGTCGGCCTCGCCATGGAGAACCTCAAAACCGAAACGGATATGGTAGCCGAGCGGGACTATCACTTGGAGTTTACAGTACCGTCACCCGAGCAGTTAGAAAGACTTCGCAAGACATATCGCGATATTACCGAAGAAGAAAGAAATAGACTTCGGCAAGTTTCCGAATTTGTTGAATTAATAGAAAAAGGCGAACTGCCGATCGAAAGCGTTCCTCCGGAGCTTCGGGAGAAATTACGGAAAACTTTCAGCAAGAAGAAATAGGAAAGAGAGATGTCTTACCGATCAATTAAAGCTGTTCGATCAGAGATCGCAAGACTGATTGATTCACTTTTCGATCAAAAGTTGGTATTGGACCAAAACTTAACAGAAGAAATCCCTATGGGCGAGAACTTGACTAGGCTAACCTGGCCTAACCGAACTAGGCTAAGCGACATGGAACTAGGGACTGTTGACGGATATTTGGAGTGCCTCAGCAGGAGGGAATATAATCTACTGCTGTTTGATGCGGCAATTGTCCAAATCTCCTATGATTTCCTGCGAAATAGTGTGATCGGCCATCGCTTGGTATATTTTCCTTGTCCCGTAGGGTTAAATCCGACCGATTGGAGCATCTACCAGGAACAAGGACTCGGCGTTAAAGAGGTTATACAGGCGGCTCTTGATTCTCAAGATTACACGAATATTAAGATGTGTTCATCCTTACGTTTTGATTTCGACGGAGTGAACATTCAGGAACCTCAGTCCCATCTGCATCTCTCTCAAAATGATTGTAGAGTACCTGTTTCTTACCCGCTTTCTATAGGCGATTTCGTGAGATTCATTTTTCGCAATTTCTACTGGGATATTTGGAATGGTTCCCCAGCCATCCAAAATTGGCCCATAGAGAACCATACTATCTGTCTCGCAAATGAGGATCGATTAGAATTCCATCTGCATCGGTCATTGGCATGACTTTCCGTTATCTTCTTGATCGCTTTTGCTAGTGGCGTCACCACAACAGTATTTTGCACTGTCCTTGATACTGTTCCGCGACAATTATCCTATTATTAGCGCTATACTTAATAGATGGTAGGGAAAGACTAGTGAGGATTGCGTACAGAATAAGGTGGTTTCTCCCTTCCTGAGGCCTAGGCTAACGCCTAAAGAACGTCAAACAAAAACCAAGGTGTAGAGGTCAAGAAAGCAGCGGTTAAGCGGTCTCCACTATGGCCACAAATTTGCTTGAAATGCCGAAAGTTAGGAGTATTTCTTGGCCCATCAATGAAGCGCCTTGCGTGTTTACGATTGGGTACGAGGGGTTAACAATCGATCGCTTCATAGAACGGCTGCTCGCGAATCAAATTCGCATCCTGATAGACGTGCGAAATAATCCGCAGTCAAGAAAACGAGGATTTTCTAAATCAGCGCTTCGAGTTCATCTAGAGGAAGCCGGCATAAGCTATCAACATATTCCTGAGCTGGGTGTGCCCTCAGTACGAAGGAAAAACTTGAAGACAAAGGCGTCATATAAATCTCTATTTAGTTATTACGAGCGGAAGATTTTGGCCTCAAATCTGGATAGTATTGAAAGAATAAAGGTTATAACAATTCAATTTTCGAGGGTCGCTCTAATGTGTTTTGAGGCCGATTATCACTCGTGTCATCGTTGCAAAATCACAGAATACCTAAGCCAGGAATCATCATTCGCGGCCAATATCGTGCATCTGAGTTGACTTCTTATGAATAGGGAGGAAATACATGTACTTGCCGGAAGAAATTAATAAGGCTCATGTTCTTATTTTGGTAAAGACATACCCCTTGCCTAACAGTAGTTATGGGGAGACGGTATGTACAGCTGGATTGATAGATGGGGAAAAATGGGTGCGAATCTACCCAATCTCTTGGCAAGTTCTAAAAGACGACGAGAAATACCCAAAATATAGTTGGGTTGATCTAGATCTTGTGCGTAATGCTAGCGACTTTCGCCAGGAAAGCTACAAACCCAAGATGGGTTTTGATGAAAACATCCGGGTAGACCGGCAAGGTTGGTACTGCAGATGCGTGGGCGGCCCGTAAACAATTTGTCCTTAGAGAAGTTTTCACCTCAATGCAAGACCTAATATCTCTAGCGAAAAGCCCAGCCGGAAAATCTCTTGCAACATTGAAACCCATCGAAATCGTGGACTTTGTAATCGAGGAAGAACCCGAAAGGGATTGGAAACAGACGTGGCTAAATCAATCGAAACAAGCGAGCATGTTTGATCTTGATTCGAATGGAATACTGAAACAGCAACGACTTATAAAGAAATTGCCCTATAAATTCAAATACAAATTCTTGTCGGCTGGGGAAGGCAAGCCCAGAGAATTAACTATCCAGGATTGGGAAATTGGTGCACTGTTCTGGAATTGCCTTAAGCGCACTGAAGGGGACGAAGAAACCGCGAAGCAACAAGTCAGGCGAAAGTACTTTGAGGAATTTATGAACGATAAGGAGATCTATCTTTTCCTCGGCACAAATTTCGTCCATCACCGGAAAAATGCCCCCGATCCATTTATCATTGTCGGGGTGTTCTACCCACCAAAAACGACGCAATTGTCGATGTTCCAAACTGCAAATTGATAGAATGGCAGTGCATTTGCAAAATGGCGCATTTCCCATTGTTCTTCTTTAAATCCTGCGCCGATACCCCGCCATCTACCTAGTCTCGACCAACCTGCCTGGAATCCGCCCTTTATCCAAAACCTGTAACCCCTCGAGGCAGCGGAATTTCCATCGATTTATGGCTCCAAAATCGTCGTAGAATGGCCCATAGAGATCAACCCCCATGGACTATCACGACGCCATTCGCTCGCAATACCTGGCCTCGCTTGAGATGCTCAAACAGGCCGTCGCCAAATGCCCTGAGTCGATGTGGAACGACCCGGGCGACAAAATGCAATTCTGGCGCATTGCCTATCATGCCCTGTTCTACACACACCTCTACCTGGCTGGTACGGAGAAGAATTTCCGTCCCTGGAGCGGGCATCGAAAGGATTACCAGTATCTCGGGGCCATCTCCGGCCCTCCGGACCGCCTGCCCGAGATCGGAGAACCTTTCAATCAGCCAGATATTCTGGCCTATCTCGCGGAGGTCCAGGCGCACGTGGATGAAATGACGCCAGGGCTTGACCTGGAGGCCGAGTCGGGATTCTCATGGCTGCCCTTCGGCAAGCTCGAGCTGCAGCTCTACAACATTCGCCATCTACAACAACATACCGGCGAACTGATGGAGCGGCTCGGCTCCCGCGCGGGCATCGATATTGATTGGGTCGGCATGAAAGACTAGACGGAAATCGGCCCAAAAAACCCCCTTCTATTAAGAAACTCTGTAACCCATGGAAGCAGTGGAAGCAATGGAATCCTCTGCCTATTGCAGTTAGAACACATGTTCAGTATAATAGTGCCATGCCCGCCCCTCGTTGTCGATCCGCTAAATCCATACCCGCCCCGTTCGCCCTCGCGGGAGGATTTGAGTTGGATTTGAATTATTCCGCAAACCCTGAACCTTCCGCGTGCGTTGCACCGGAGCAGGCTGCAGGCAGAATGCTCCCATATGTGCCTTCGTGCGGCTGCCTCACGGGAGGCCCAGCCACATTTGGCAGTGGGCTGCTACGGGCCGCACCCGTAAAGGTAGGGTTTGTTCCTCTTTGCCGCCTCGCCCCGGTGTACTTACGGGGTTTTTCTTTTGCACCCGGACGGCAAAATTCGGGAGAAATGTACCGATATGCGCTACCGCACCGGGATTTTTTCCGGGGAGACTACCCCCTAACCCGGACAAGCCGGAAAAGAAAAAAGCTTTAAACACGAAGGTCACGAAGGGGCACGAAGGAAAACCTTAAAATCTCTTCCTTCGTGTTACTTTGTGTCCATTGTGTTTAAAATTTCCTTGCTTTTTGTACAAGAATTTCACTGATAAGGTACTATGGTGATAGGCAATCTGCAATCTATATTCATTAATCTCGTTCAGTACTTTAAAAACTGAATATCAGTTTCTCAGTTCCACTTGGCTGCAGAACCCGCCTCAAAAATTTTTTATTGAACGCGGCACGTGGACGAGTAACGTTGCGCATAGCTTCCATCGATTCGCCCATGCTTTCCTGCCTTCGCCATAGGCATTACCCATACATGCCGAAGCAAATCAGCAAATCCACAATCAACAATCTAAAATTTTCAGTGTCGAAGGCACTACCAATATACCAACCTACCAATTACCAACTACCAATCTACCAACCTACCAATCACTACTTAGCAATCACCTTCCACGTATTTCCGCCGTCGACGGTCTGCCCCAGGGTGCCGTTGTCCAGGATCGCCCAGCCGGTCGTGGGAGAGATGAAATCGAGCTGATGGAAATTCACCCCATCTATATTGATTGGCGACCAGGTCTTGCCGCCGTCCTTGGTGACGTTGAGCGTATTGGTTCCATCGATGGCTGCGAACCCGTGCGAGGCGTCGGGCCAGTCCCAGACAAATATGTTGGATGAGGAAAGCAGCGGCGTCGTGGGCAGCCACGTCTTGCCGCCGTCGCCGGTGCGGTAGAAGAACAGGTTCATTCCGGGCGCCGCGCCTCCGAGATAGACGGGCAGTATCCCGTTCTGGTCGTCGAAGAAGGTTGGCGGAAGCGAGTTGGCTGAGCTGCCAATGGCCGTGTAGCCGCTCGGGATCGCTAGTTGCTCCAGATTCCAGGTCAGGCCTGCATCCTGCGTCCAGTACAGGAATACCGCATTGCCGGTGCTCGATCCTGCCAGCCAGCCGTTGCTTGCATCGCGGAAGCCAATGCCCGTCTTGATGCCAACGCTCGTGATCGTGCCATCCGTGCTGGCCGGGTTGGCCCCTACCACCAGGTGCCAGGTCGTCCCGCCATCCTGTGTTTGGTACAGCTCGACGTATTCGCTGCCCGTCGCTGTGTTGGTTGACCTTAACAGCCAGCCTGTCTGCGAGTTCAGGAAGGTGAACGACGTGATTTGGATCGGGTACGTCTGCTGCGCCGAGACGCTTATCTCCGACGTCTTCCATGTCCCGCCGCCGTCGACCGTGTAAAGGATGGTGATCTTGTCCAGCCCTGCCGCTGCGATCCACGCGGTCTGCGCGTCCCAAAATGCCCCGCTTATCTTGAACGAGCTGCTGCCCTGCGTCGGGATTGCCGCGAACACCGTTTCGATTCCGGGCGGTGTGACGTTCGTCCAACTTGTGCCGCCGTCTGCTGTCTTCCATACCGTGTCTTGCGACAGCCCCCATCCCTGCTGCGCATCGATCATGTGGACGAAGTCGAGCGCGACGTTTCCGCTGGCGGCGGCCGGGGTCGGCGTCAGCGTCGGTCTCGGGGTTCGACTGGGTGTCGCCTCGGTGACCCTCGGCGTGCGTCCCGCGGGGCTCGCGGGGCTCGCGGGGCTCGCTTGGCTCGCAGGGCTCGCGGTCCTCGCGGAGCAACCCGCGGCCATCAACGGCAACAGCGTTAGCCATGCCAGTATGTACTTTATCTTGAGCCGCTTTTGATTTTGCATGTCGTTATACCTTCAACTCGTAGAAGAATTCCTTTGAGTCCCTTGGTGTCCGTTGTGTTTAAGAAAGTTTCCAGGACTTCCGAAGTCTTACCCATCCGACGGATTTGCCGACGTCGCCACATCCAGGTCCACATCCAGCGTCACTCCGCCGAAGGTCTGCGCACACTGGCTCGGCGAGCCGCTGCTGTACCCCGGACCGTTGACGCCAACCGGCTTCGGCGACTCCGCGAATTGCCAGGCCTGTGCATAGCTCACGCCGCAGTTGGCCGGTTTGGGTGCCGGGGTCGGAAGTTCACAGCCCGGCGAAGGCGGGCAGTTCACGTTCACGCACCAGAACGTGATGACATTGTTGCCCACCGCACTGTTGATCTGGTTCGCCGTTTGAAAGAAACTGCAATATACGCCCGGCCAGTATATGCTCGCAACCGAATCCATTTCCTCGACCCAGCCTTTGATGTAGCTGATGAACTGCGGGGTGAGCGTGCCGCCCCCTTCCACGTCCAGGAAGATGGTTGCGCCTCTGGGGAAACCCGCCTGCTGGGCCAGGTTCACAGCATCCAGCGCGTCCCTCTGTCCCTGGGCATAGCTCAACGCTTGCCCATCGGCTGACTGTCTTCCGACATAGATAATGATAAATCCCCAGCCCATGTTCTTCAGCACTGTCCTCTTCTCCATCCATGAGGTGTCGGGATGGCGGGGAGCGGGTCCCAGGTAGAACCCCGTGAACCAGAACGGCGTTCCCGTCCAGAATGCCTGCATCGGACTGTCGCCTGGATAGGCGGAGATATCGAACCCGTAGAAATTGGGGGAGCCCGCCGCTCCCGGATAGGACGAGTGGTTGGGGATGGCTTTCTTGGTTCCCGGCGTTGCCAAAGGATCGATCATCGTTGTCTCCTTCCGAAAGGGCTTGTTGCGCAGGCTCTCGTGGCCTGGTGCTCCGGCAAATATCCGGCGGCGGTCAATCGGGCCTATCCTACTTGGATTCGGCGAATTTGTGTACTGTCCGCAAAGCCCTCAACTTGTCATGAAAGTACTACACTTTAACCCTATAATATCGGTACAATTTCCTTCCGTAGGTACCGCCGGATGTCGAGCGGTATTTCAATCTACCTTCACCACCCACTGCTTACTGCTTACTGCTTACTGGTTACTGGTTACTGGATACTGATTACTGGCTACTGATCACTGGTTACTGCTCACTGGTCACTGCTCACTGGTTACTGCTCACTGATACCGATGACCGCCACCAGCACCAACCCCTCTGATACCCGGCCTCATCCCCTCTCCGTTCTGGAGAAGGTCAGGGTGATGGGCGGCGCCGCGCTCCTAAACCTCGCCCTTCAGATGGCCGCCTCTGTCTATCAGGTGGTTGCGGTCGGCGCGTTCGTGGCCGCCCTCTTCCTCGCCAGCTCGTGGATCAAGACCCCGTTCCTCGGCGCCCTGTACGAGCAGACGATGCTCTTCAACGGTGCGCCGCCCAGCGCCGACTCGGCTGCCTGGAGCCTGTATAACCAGGGCGTCCGTTTCGGCGACCAGCTGCTCTCGGTGAACGGCGTCGAAGTCCACAGCGCCGCGCCAGGTGCAGCAGATCCTCAGCAGCCATTTCCCCGGCGAGAACCTTCCGGTCAACATTCTCACGGCAGGCGGTGCCCGGAAGAGCTTCATCGTTACGCTGAACGCCTTCCCGGTCGAAGACCAGACGGCCTACTTTATGCTGCCGATTGCCGTCAGCCTGTTCTTCCTGGTCCTGGGCCTGTGGATCTTCTGGATGCGTCGCGTAGAATCCGCAGGCCGTTCCTTTGCCATCCTGTGCGCTTCGGTCAGCCTCTCCGCCGGTTCCTTCTTTGACCTGTATACCACCCACGCGCTGACCTATCTTTGGACTGTTGGCGTTGCCATGACGGGCGGCGCTCTCATTGATCTGGCTTTATCCTTCCCCTACGAGCCGCGCCCGGTCACCCGGCGCCCCTATCTGCGCTGGATCGGCTATGTTCTGGCCCTCGGCCTGAGCGCCTATGCCTTTCGGCCTCTGTTTGATCTTGCGCACCCGCTGGACTACTCCGCCGCCTGGCGCCTGATCTATCTATATGTGGGCCTCGCCAGCCTCGCCTACCTGCTGATTAATCTCTACCACGCCTATCGGGCGCAGTCGCCGGTGGTCAAGACGCAGGCGCGCATGATCCTCATCGGGACCGTGGTCGCGCTGGGTCCGCTCACCGTCTGGCTGCTGACCTCGCCGCTGCGCTTGTTCCAGTTCTCGCCCTATCTTTTCCTGCCCATCGTTCTCTACCCTCTGACGCTTGGCTATACCATCCTGCGCTTCCGCCTGTTGCGCGCCGACGACTGGATTCGACAGGGCGTCATCTACCTGCTGCTCTCCATCTTCATCGTTGGCGGGTACGCCCTCATCGTCACCGGCCTGAGCCTGATCTTCAAGATGGCCATGCCGACCGATAATCCGCTCTGGATCGGCGGCCTGGTCTTCGCCCTGGCGATTATCCTGGACCCCATTCGCATCCGCCTGCAAACCTATGTGGATGCCACGTTCTTTCGCGGCCAGCGAGCCTTCGTCGAGAGCCTGCAGAACCTCGCCCATGAATTGACCGGTGCGCTCGATCTCGCGACGATCAGCGGGGTCCTGCGCAAGCAGATCATGTCCACGCTCACCCCCGGCCGGATCCATATCTTTACCTACGATTCGCTCAACGACCAATACGTGGCGCTGCCCGATGAGGATAACCGGCTGAGCACCGACATTCGATTCTCCGGCGGCAGCCCCCTGGCAGAGTATTTCGTCAGGGAACATCTGCCGCTGTATCTGGACGGCGATTCCCTGCCTCCGGGCCTGCAGCCGGAGCGCTCCCGGATCATGCTGTTGGGTGCACGCCTCTTTATCGCCCTGCCCGGACGCGATCAGTCCGTGGGCTGGCTGGCATTGGGGCCGCGGCTCTCGGGCCAACCGTACGCGCCGCGCGATCTGACCTTTCTCGAGAATCTTGCCGACCAGGCGTCCGTTGCCATTCAGCGGGTGCAGACGGTTGTCAACCTCGAGCGCCGTGTCCAGGAGATGAACGCGCTGACGCGCGTCTCGCAGGGCGTCAACATCACGCTGACCTTCGATGACGTGCTCGAGCTGATCTACGCCCAGGTGGCGCAGGTCATTCCGACTTCCCACTTCCACATTACGCTGCACAACAAAGACAACGATTACTACTATTATGCCTTTGCCGTCGAGAGCAACGACCGCCTGTCTGCAAGCGAGAACGTTCCCCTGCCGCCCAGGACCGGCCTGGCGCCCGAGGTCATCGGCCGCAGCCGCCCGATCCTGACGCAGGACTATACCCGTGAATGTCAAATGCACAACCGAATTCCCGGCACGGAAGGTGTGGCTGCCTGGATGGGTGTGCCGCTCAATGCCGGCGCTGAATCCATCGGCGCCCTGAGCGTTGGCACCGGCGACCCGGGTACCGCCTATTCTCGCGGTCAACTTGACCTGCTGCAGGCCATCGCCGATCAAACCGCCGGCGCGATCGTCAAGGCGCGGCTGCTCCAGGAGACGCAGCAAAGGGCGCGCCAGCTTACCACCTTGAACGAAGTGACCCGTCAGCTCACCTCCACCCTGGACCTGGAGCCTCTGCTTCAGAACATCCTCGACAGCGCTGTCAACATCCTGAACTGCGAAGCCGGCACCTTCTTCCTCGTGGACGAGCAGACCGGCGAACTGATCTTCCGCGTTACGGCTGGCCCGGTCGCGAAGGATCTGCTCGGCCAGCGCATCCCTCCCGGCAGCGGCATTGTCGGGCGGGCCGTCAGCACGGCCAGACCGGTGATCGAAAATGATGTGAAGAACTCTGCCGGCTGGAACCCCGACACCGATGGCCTGACCGGCTACGATACCCGCGCCGTCCTGGCCCTTCCGCTCCAGGTGAAAGAGAATGTGATCGGCGTCATCGAAGTGATCAACCGCCGCGACGGTCTGCCCTTCGTCGAAGAGGATCAGAACTCTGCTGACCGCTTTTGGCGGCCAGGCTGCGGTCGCAATGGAGAACGCACGCCTGTACACCTTGACCGACCAGGAACTCGCGGCCCGCGTGGAAGAGCTTTCGGTCATGCAGCGCATCGACCGCGAGCTGAACGCCAGCCTCGAAATGGACCGTGCCATGCGCATCACGCTGGAGTGGGCGATGCGCCAGTCCAGCGCCGAGGCCGGGCTGATCGGGTTGCTGGAAGAAGGCAAGTTGAGCATCGTGGCTCAGGAAGGCTATGGGGCGCTTCTGAACGCCTACGCCGAACAGCCCATGCCACTGACGCTTCCCGCCCTGGAGAGCGCGGTGACCACCGGCCTCCCGCAGCGGCTTCAGCTGGATGCGAGCCGGGGCGGCAGCCTGCTTCCGGCCGCCCACAGTCAAATTGTGATTCCCATCCGCCGCGAGGCCTCGGTCATCGGGCTGCTGATGTTGGAAAGCACCAGCGATTCGCAGCAGGACCTGGTATTCCTCAACCGCTTGAGCGACCATGCCGCCATCGCCATTTCCAATGCCCAGCTGTACAGCGAGGTGCAGCGCGCCAACCTTGCCAAGAGCGATTTCGTGTCACTGGTTGCGCACGAGCTTAAGAACCCGATGACGTCCATCAAGGGTTATAGCGAACTGCTGGCCGGGGGCGCTGTTGGCGCCATCAATGAGATGCAGGCCAACTTCCTGAATACCATCCGCTCGAACACCGAGCGCATGTCCACGCTGGTGTCGGACCTGAACGACAACTCCAAGATCGAAGCCGGGCGTCTGCGCCTCGACTTCCGGGCCGTTGAAGTCAACGACCTCGTGGATGAAGTCGTGCGCTCCTCCAAGCGTCAGATCGAGGACAAGAAGCAGACCATCCAGGCCGAGTTGCCGCCGCAGCTTCCGAAGGTTTGGGGCGACCGTACCCGGCTCGGGCAGGTGCTTACCAATCTGGTCAGCAATGCCAATAAGTACACGCCTGAGTCCGGCGTGCTGGTTCTTGGCGCCGAGTCTTCCGCCAATCGTTGGGACCCGGAGGGTGCCGCCCAGGTGGTGCACATCTGGGTAAAGGATAATGGCATTGGCATCAGCCCCGAAGACCAGACGAAGATCTTCCAGAAGTTCTTCCGCTCCGAAGACCAAAAGGCGCGCGAAGCGCCGGGTACCGGGCTTGGCTTGAACATCACCCGCAGCCTGGTCGAAATGCAGGGTGGGCGCATCTGGTTCGAGAGTGCATTTCGCCAGGGCACCACCTTCCACTTTACCGTCCCGGTGGCGGAGGGTTAGCCGTTATGTTGCAGCAGGTCTCGCTCTCGCTAAGCGGCAGTGCATCCACTGCGGGCGGCTTCTGGCCAATCTTGCCGCGCTGCTCCCGTTCTGTTTGCGGCCCGCGCATACAACATGGCGTTTCCGTCATCGATTGGGAGTCTTCCCGAAAAAGGAATGCGGCAGGGCGTTCTTTCCGGCCGCATTCCTTTTTCGGGATCATCCTCAGCCACGGGCTGAAAGCCCGTGGCGCACGTGAAAGCAACTCATGACCCTTCAAGCTGCTGTGGGATTTGCCCAGGCCCTCGACGGACGCGAAGCCGGATTGCAGGCGGCGCATCAGGCCCTGAATGGACTCGGCGTCGGGGCGCCTGCTCTTGGCATCCTGATTGCATCCAATCAATACCAGCCGCGCGACGTCATCAGCGGCGCGGCCAGCCTTCTTGGCGATGCGCCGCTCATCGGTTTTAGTACACCTGCCACCTTAACCAACTCCGGACAGCATCCCCATTCCGTGGCGCTGGCGTTGTTGAGCGGCGAATTCCAAGCCGAGTCGCATTGGTTCTCCGGCTATGCCCAATCCGGACGCGAGACTGCCGGCCGGCTGATGCAGCTATCTGCCGGGAACCAGGCGAATCAGGCCATCCTGTTTTTTGCGGACGGGTTCAACGGCGATGCTGAGCAGTTGTGCGCCGCCATGTCGCCCGGCCACATCCCCCTTGTCGGCGGACTCTCCAGCGGCGATTTGCACATCGGCAACACGTATCAGATAGCCGGCAATCAGACCGGGACAGGCAGCCTGGCCGCCGCGTTCCTGCGTGGAAGTGTCCGCATCGGCGTCGGACATGCTCACGGCTGGGACCCCGTTGGCAGTCAATTCCGCGTCACGCGCTCCCGAGGCTTTTGGCTGCGTACCCTGGACGGCCGCCCGGCCTCGGAGACCTACGCCGAAGTATTTGGGTACCCCGCACGCGATTGGGCCCTGCCTCCTTTGAACTATCTTGCTCGCCTCTATCCGCTGGGAATCGAGCAGGCCGAGGACCTGGTGGTGCGTGCGCCCATCCGCGTGGAAGCGGACGGCAGCTTCCGCATGAACGCCTCCATCCGTGATGGCACAGACGCGTATCTTCTGGTTGGCAGCCGCGCTTCCTGTGAGAAAGCGGCCACTCAGGCTGCACAGCAGGCCCGGTTGGCGTTGGGCGAGGTCAAGCCGGCCTTTGCGCTGATCCTGGTGGATATCGCGTGGCAGATGCTTTTGAAGTCAAACCCCGGCGCGGAAGTCGCCGCGGTACAGGATATTCTCGGCCCCGACATCCCCATCGCCGGCGGGTACACCCTGGGGCAGGTTGTCCCCGGCAAGGAAGGCGCCCTGCCGCGTTTCTTGAACCAGCATATCGCGGTGATCCTCTTCGGCGAACAGACTTAAAGTGCAGAGACCAGCGGCGCAAAGGGCGCCGCTGGTCTCCTAAGAAAGCAGGAAGAAACAGATCGAAGTGCTTTTGGCCTCCGAGGCGCCACAAAGCGGCGAGACCTGGGAGACTTTTCAGCTTAGGCGGGAATACTAACCTTCGGCAATTCCTGCATGGCGGCCTGAACGGCCTCTGCAGGATATTCATAGTCCTCCAGTTTGCCGCCGAGATAGGCCTCGTAAGCGCCCATATCGAAGTTGCCATGCCCCGACAGGTTGAAGAGAATGACGCGCTTCTCGCCTTTTGCCTTGGCATCCAGCGCCTCATCGATTGCCGCGCGGATGGCGTGCGCAGACTCGGGTGCGGGCACGATGCCTTCCGTCCGTGCGAACTGGATGGCGGCCTCGAATGTGGCTCTCTGCTTGACCGCCACCGCTTCGATCAGGCCGGCATCATAGAACGAGGATAGGCTTGGCGCCATGCCGTGATAGCGGAGTCCGCCGGCGTGAATGGAGGGCGGCACGAAGCTGTGTCCAAGCGTGTGCATTTTTACAACGGGCGCCATCTTGGCTGTGTCACCGTAGTCGAACGTGTAAACGCCCTTGGTCAAGGACGGCGCCGCGGTGGGTTCCACCGCCAGCAGCCGCGTCTTGCGTCCGTTTTTCAAATTCTCGCGCAGGAATGGATAGGCAATACCCGCAAAGTTCGAACCGCCGCCTACGCAGCCGATGACCACATCGGGATATTCGTTGGCCAGGTCCATTTGCTTCAATGCTTCTTCGCCGATCACGCTTTGATGCAGCAGCACGTGATTCAGCACCGAACCTAGGCTGTACTTCTTCCTGCCGCCCGAGGTGGCCGCGGCTTCCACGGCCTCCGAGATGGCGATGCCGAGCGAGCCCGGGCTGTTGGAGTCCGCGGCAAGCACCGAACGGCCATAATTTGTCCGATCTGTGGGGCTGGCAAAAACCTGTCGCGCCGTACGTCTCCATCATCACACGCCGGTATGGCTTTTGCTGGTACGAGATCTTGACCATGTAGACTTCGAGATCCAGCCCGAAGAAGTTGCAGGCCAGCGCAAGGGCAGAGCCCCACTGTCCGGCTCCGGTCTCGGTAGTGAGTGCCTTGGTGCCAGCTGCCTTGTTGAAGAAGGCCTGAGGGATGGCTGTGTTGGGTTTGTGACTGCCGGCCGGAGAAACGCCCTCGTTCTTGTAGTAAATATGCGCCGGAGTGCCAAGTGCTTTTTCCAGCCGGCGGGCGCGCAGCAGCGGCGTCGGCCGGTACAGTTTATAGATCTCACGCACTTCATCGGGTATGGGGATGAACCGCTCCGTCGAGACCTCCTGCAGGATCAGTTCCATTGGGAACAGGACCGATAGAAAGTCCGGGGTGACCGGCTCGAGCGTGTCCGGGCGCAGGACCGGGGTCGGTGGAAGCGGGCAGTCCGCATTGATGTTGTACCAAAAACGCGGCAGGTCAGTTTCATTCAGCAGAAATTTAGTTTGGTCAGACATGGTGTTCTCCTTATAGGTAATCGTCAAGTCGCAAAATCATCAGTCGCAGATCGAATATCGCGAATCTGGATGCCCCTCAAGGCGGGTGAAAGGAATGTGCGAATGCCATCACTGCCTCTATGGCACGAAGAGCGGAGCAGGTTGATCGGGGTCCCGATCCTCCTTTTGCTCCGTAAGCACTTGCCTGGCCGGCAGAGAATCGTCTTCAACTTGCCTGACGAATTGCTCCTGGAAGCGCATATACTCCACTTCATCCGGATGTTCTGTAAGCTTCGTTCGCGGTTTCATCTCGTATTCCTTTCCTGCTGTGTGTGAAAACAAAAACGGCGTTCGTCCCAATTGGGACGAACGCCGTTGCATCCGTGGTGCCACCCAGCTTAGGCTGCTTTACAAAGCGTCCAGACTTTGTACTCTGCCTGAAACAAAATCTCCCTGATGAAGCATCAGGGAGAAAAGCCAGCCTCACTCATCAGATACGGGCCAAAAGCCGATATCCTAGCTCTGTAACGGGAGCGACCGTTTTGGATACTGGGGCTTGCACCCTTTCGCCGCACAGCTCGGAGGTCCATTCGGCGCCGTCGTCTCGGGCAGGACTTTCACCAACCGCCTGCTCTCTAAACCGTCGTTCAGCGCGTACTCGTCCTCGTCTCAGCCTTTGAGATATTGGCCGCAATTATAGCTGCAATCTCTTGCCTGTCAAGGCAGTCGTGAGAATTGATCATGGCCTTCTCAAAGTCCGGTTTCTTTCAACCCCGCCTCCGGCCCCGCCGCATTCTTGGGGCGGGGAGTTTGCGAAGCAGTGATGATTTTGCGGGGACACAGGGATACGGCAGCCTGGATTGGCACACGTGGCTGCTCGGCATGCACTACGTAAATGGCAGCCCTTATCTCTACGCAATTATGCAGTTCATGTGGGAACCACACCATGAGCTTCCGCAGGGCCGGCGCGGTAGGGATACTGCCGGCTTTCGTATTTGTATTTAGCCATTACCTTTCCGCCGCCGTGCTTTTGGGGGCTATCTCATACTAATCACAGCGATCACATATCATTCTTTAAGGTAAGAACACAGCTTGTTCCGTATACTATATGTGCAGCGTTATTGCAAAAACTTGCAATAAGGATGTCCATGACTTGCGCCTCAGAGTATGCTCCAAAACTTCGTTCACGCGGATTCCGTGTGACGCCGCAACGGATGACAATTCTGCACGTCTTGCGGCACGCTCGCACTCATCTATCGCCGGCTGAAGTCTACGAGCGGGCGCGGCTCGACCTACCTCGTCTTACGGAGACAACTGTTTATCGAACCCTTGGATTCCTGGCAAAAACCGGGCTTGTATGGCCAACGCATCGAGGTAATGGACACCTGGTCTATGAAATTGCGGGCAGCTACCACCATCACTTGGTCTGTCGTGCATGCGGCAGCGAGCTTGAAGTCGAATCTGCCCTGCTTAGAAATATGTATGCCAAGCTGGCAGCTGCCACTGGCTACGTGCTGATGGACAACCACGTAACCTTATTTGGCTTGTGTCCCAAATGCCAGAAGAAAAATCCTCGAAAGGGAGCCGCATAGATGACTATAAAATCGCGAAGATCCAAAATGTTGCTCGCCTATTACGGCACACTTCTCCTCTGGCTGGGGACGACCGCCATGCACATCCCCGACGGTTACCTCAGCCCGGTTACCTCGCTGGTTATGGCCCTGCTGGCATTGCCGTTCTGGGTGATCGGTATTCGCAAGATCCGCCAGACCATGAACTCACGCAGCATTCCCCTGATTGCCTTGCTGGCTGCCTTCTCCTTCGTCATCATGATGTTCAACTTCCCCATTCCAGGAGGCACCACCGCACATGCCATAGGCGGGACCATCGCTGCCATCATTCTTGGGCCGGAGGCTGCCACGATTGTGGTTTCGATTGCACTGGTTATCCAGGCCTTCTTCTTTGGAGATGGCGGCATAACTGCCATCGGAGCAAACAGTTTCAATATGGCCGTGACGGTGCCCTATATTGCTTATGCAATCTATCGGGCGTTCTCGAAGAACCAGCCGTTGAACTCCCGCCGCCGGCTGGTTGGCGCGGCGGTGGGGGGATGGGCCGGCGTAACAGCAGCGGCATTCTTTGCCGGGATTGAGTTCGGACTTCAGCCGCTGCTCTTCAAGGCGGCAGACGGCTCGCCGCTCTACGCGCCTTATCCGCTCTCAGTCTCGATCCCTGCGATGGTCATCCCGCATGCATTACTTGCTTCAGTGGCTGAAGGTTTGCTGGCGGCGCTGGTAGTTGCCTATTTGCAACGGTCGAACATTGGCGTATTGGAGGCCGCCGAAAAGCCGGCGATCCTCGCAGAAGCGGGAAGCCCCGTGAGACTCCGCTGGCTGTGGGTAGTCCTGGCGGTCCTTGTGGTAGCTTCACCGCTTGGTCTGCTCGCCCCCGGTACGGCATGGGGTGAATGGAGCACAGGACAATTGGCCAGCAGAGGCATCACAGCTGTCCCCGCCGGACTGGCGCAGCTATCCAAGTTATGGGGCGCTCCCCTCGCTGGCTATAACCTCCGCCTCCTGGGTAACACGAATCTTGGCTATGTGCTCTCGGCGGTCGTGGGGATCATTGTGATAGCGATCGTGGTCTGGCTATTCATCATGTTATTGACCGTGGGCTCAGGTTCCCGGCGGCAAGGAAATCCGTGAAGTCAAGAGCATCGTTTCCAACCTGCGCAAACTAATGGTATCGAACCCACCTGCCAAACGATCTCGGGGAAAGAGCAACATCCTGGAACATACCCTCCAGGAGATCACTGGAACGTTGGAACGGGCCGTCTTCGCTGAAGAGATAAGCACGCGCAAGGGGTTGTTCCAGTCCCTGGATGCACGTGTGAAAGTGATTGGTGTGCTGGCTTTATTGATCAGCGTCAGCCTGAGCCGCAGCCTGATAGTGATCGGCTTGATCTATCTGCTGGTTTTCCTCCTGGCCTGGCTCTCGGCAATCCCTGCTGATTTCCTGATCAAACGCGTCTGGCTGGCGTTGCCGTTTTTCACGGGCCTGATCGTCCTGCCTGCCCTGTTCATGACCCCCGGCCCTGCTCTATTGCATTTTCCACTGGGCCTGGTGATCACTCGAACGGGTGTAACCACGGTTCTCTTTCTCCTGCTGAGGGTAAGCACGTCCGTTTCTCTGACGCTGCTGCTGATCCTGACCACGCCATGGAATACGGTGTTGAGTGCGCTCAGCATCCTGCGCGTTCCGGATGTGTTTATTCTGATCCTTGGCATGACCTATCGCTACATATATCTCCTGCTGCACATTGCAAATGACATGTTCTTATCGCGCAAAAGCCGCGTGGTGGGCCGGTTAAGTACATCGGAGAACCAGAGAATGTTAGCTGCCATCAGCGGAACTTTGTTGAGCAAGTCACTAAACATGAGCACCGAAGTGTATCTGGCCATGCAATCGCGCGGTTTCCGCGGTTCGATTGTCACTTTGAAGCCTTTCCATATGCAAGCCAAGGACTGGTTTAGCCTGGCACTGCTGCTGGGTATTGCCACGCTAGCCGCGTATCTGGCCCGATAACCTCGACGAGAACATATCTATTGAACACAGATACGGTTTTTGACGTCCGCCAAATATCTTACGCTTATGAAGGCAAGCAGCCCGCGCTGGAAGCGGTGAGCCTTACGGTCTGCGCCGGCGAATCCCTGGTTGTTCTCGGCGCGAACGGCTGCGGCAAGAGCACTCTATTGAAATTGCTGGACGGCCTCTACTTCCCCACGCACGGGGACATCTTTGCCTTTGGAGAGCCTCTCACCGAAGACGCTTTACGCGATGATGAGTACAACTTTGCCTTCCGGCGGCGCGTGGGACTGGTGTTCCAGGATTCTGATGTTCAGCTATTTTCACCGTCGGTGCTGGATGAGGTGGCCTTTGCGCCGCTGCAGCTTGGACTTCCACGCGGCGAGGTCAACAAACGGGTCGACTCTGCCCTCCAGGCCCTTCAGATAGAGAAACTGCGCGATCGCGCCCCCCATCATCTTTCGGGCGGAGAGAAACGGCGCGTGGCATTGGCCTCCCTATTGACACTGCAACCCGACGTGTGGTTGATGGATGAGCCGACAACCGGCCTCGATCCGCGCAGCCAGTACTGGCTGGTCGAATTCATCGCAGAACAGCGAAGATCGGGAAAAACACTGATCATCGCTACGCATGACCTCGCAATCGCCGAGGAGGTTTCGAGCAAGATCTGCGTTTTTTCAGAGGATCATCAAATTGTCGCATCCGGACTACCCGCCGACATACTCAGCGACCACGAATTGCTTCATCGCTGCAACCTTTCCCACTTCCATGCCCGTTCGAGGGCATGAACGTTGAGCATAAAACAAGAGATGCACCGGGGGCCTTGCCCGCGCACATCTCTTGTTTCCAAGAATTGATTGAAACTACAATCCGGCGGCGCTTCTTAACGCATGCAGCCTTATCAGTCTTTTCCCAGGGGAATTCAATGTCATCGCGGCCGAAGTGCCCGTAAGCCGCCGTCTTGCGATAAATACGGCTGGCGCAAATTCAAGTCGCGAATAATGGCGCCGGGGCGCAGATCGAAATACTCATTGATGATGCTGGCGATCTTCTCGTCGGCGATCTTGCCCGTTCCAAACGTCTCCACATTGACCGATAGAGGGCGGGCCACACCGATGGCGTAGGCCACCTGTATCTCAACGCGGTCCGCCAGTCCCGCGGCCACTACGTTCTTGGCCGCGTAGCGGGCTGCATATGCGGCAGAACGATCCACCTTGGTTGGATCCTTGCCGCTGAATGCGCCGCCGCCGTGACGTCCCATGCCGCCGTAGGTGTCCACGATGATCTTACGGCCGGTCACCCCGGCATCGCCCATGTGGCCCACCGATTACAAAGCGCCCGGTCGGGTTGACGAAAATCTTGATGTCTTTATCCACCATGCCCTCCGGCATGGATGGATTGATAATGTGTTCAATCACTTGTTCTCTAATTTCAGCGTGAGAAATATCCGGAGCGTGTTGGGTGGTGACGAGTACGGTATCAATGCGTTTGGGCTTGCCCCGTGAGTATTCCACTGTCACCTGGCTTTTGCCGTCCGGTCGAAGCCAGGGCATGGTTCCGTCCTTGCGCATTTCCGACAGGCGGCGACTGAGTTTGTGCGCCAGGTAGATGGGCATGGGCATCAGCGTCTGCGTTTCGTTGCAGGCGAAGCCAAACATCATGCCCTGATCGCCCGCCCCGATGGTTTCGATCTCCGCTTCGGTCATTTCGCCGGCCTTGGCTTCCAGGGCTTTGTCCACGCCCATCGCAATATCCCCGGATTGTTTTGCAATGGCGACCAGCACACCGCAGGAGTTGCCGTCGAAGCCCTTGTCGCTGAGTAGTCATAGCCGATCTCGGTAACGACTTTGCGCACCAGCTCATCGAAATTGAAGTTTGCCCGGGTGGTGATTTCTCCCAACAACAGCACGAATCCCGTCTTGGTGGCCGTTTCACAGGCCACGCGCGATGTCGGATCCTGTTCCAGGCAGGCATCGACGACAGCGTCCGAAATTTGATCGCAAATTTTATCCGGATGGCCCTCCGTCACCGATTCAGAAGTAAACATCAGTTTGGGTGAAGTCATAAACGTATTGCTCATTGTGATCGTGTTCCTTTCGGAAATAGAAATTGCCCTTCCGGTCTCGAAAGGGCAATTTGCGCATAAGGCACGGCTGCCCTCTCATCTTCCAGAACATCCTTCTGTCGGAATTGGCACCATTCTCAGTCATCAGTGTTCAGTGTCGTGTAATCAGTTTCTGATCACCGTTTACTGCTCACTGAGCGAGCGGTTGTCGAGGCATCACAGGGCCGGTCCCTCCGCCTCTCTGGATAAGAGTGCCGATCAGGGCTATTTAATTTTCGGGGATAATACCACAGGTCAATTCACACGTCAATTAATTGTAGACTGGCATAGCTTAAAAGACTTCGGAAGTCTCGCCGAGGCGTCTTTAGCCAGAGAGGCGTCTAAGGGGCTTCCGAAGTCTGTCTATGGTTTTATGGGCTGCAGGTCGTAAGATCGTAAAGCGGTTGGATATAGCTGTTGACCGCTTTTTCTGCGTCACAATAGTCTGGGTGCACCTTCAGCGCCTTATTCCAATCCGCAGACGCGCCAACGTTATCGCCCTTTTGGAGCAGAGCCATAACCATGCCAGAGCAGAGCTTCTTCTGAGTATTCACCGGGGATGATCTTGTACGTGTCTTCTGTCAACGTCAGCAGGTAATCCATGCGGCCGGCGTTGTAATAGGCGAAGAACGGAAAGAATTGATAGCGCGTCATACGTTGAGGTAATGTGCCAATTGTAAAAGCCTTGTCGAAAGCCTGCGCAGCCTCCGTGTAGCGCTCGAAGTAAACCAGGCTGCTGCCGAGGTTGAACCAGGCAAAGGCGTCGTTGCGATCGGCGGTGGTGGCGGCCTGCGCAATCGCTAATGCGTTTTGCCTGTTCTGATCGGGGTCCCAGTTTGCCTCCAAAATCGATTTGACTTCCGCTTCGTCCTGCGGCAGGTATATAACCATGTAGAGGTAATTAAAGGGTTTCCAATCCGTCATCAACGTGTCGTAAGTGATCTTCTTATCCGGACCGTGATAGGAGTCCTGGGCTGTAATCGTGCCGGTGCTATCGTCATAGCCGGTAATCAGAAGATAATGCGCGTCCCACAGGTCGTCGTTGGGGCCGTTTGCGTCCTTGGGATCGAGTTTCGAGGCTTCCTCGATAAGCACCGGATAATTTGCCGCGAGCAAGCGCTTGACCGTATCCAGATTGCCCGCAACCCGATATTCGGCGCGCAGCCATCCTGCCTGATTGAGGACGAAATAGCGCAGCTCGTCCGGATTGACGTTGCGATCCTGTGGTACCGGCTTGATGATCCTGGCAATCTCGTACTGATCGCCCTGCCAGCCATACATACGCAGGTCCATGGCAAGCGTGGCAGGGCCGCAGTTATTGATGCCTTGCAGTTCATATTTCGGCGATGGCAGTGAGACTTGCGGAGGAAGCGGCGGCAGGGTCGGAGTTGGTGCTGCGGATGCGGGCTCTCCAGGAGTGACCATGGTTACAGGTGTTGGAGGCAGCAGAGTAAATGTTGCGAATGGGGTGGACGGCAAAGGCGTCGGTATTTTTCCCACGGGGTCCACTGAATTCTGGATATACGTGCTCCACACCTCATAGCGCCAGTCCACCCGGCTTTTAATGGAAGGGATTTGATAAATCAGAACGCCCAGCAGGAGAAAACCCGCCAGGCCCAGGAGAATCATGCGGAGGCGGATGAACATAGCAACGAGTGTATCAGTTCTGAATGAGTGATTTCTTAAGGATAAAACGCGCCGTTTTCAGCAATAAGACGCATCAAAATGCTGCTTTTCCAGGGAGACTATTTCGAGACAGTCCATTCGCGCACGTGTTCAAACAGTTCGGAAAGCGGCCTAAGCTCGGAAACTGACACGGCCAGATTCTTTGTTCGAGTCTGATTGAATTGGAACACGCGGCTGCCTTCCTGAATGAGGCTGGCGCGCTGGCGGAATTCCTCGCGTGAGATCCAGCCTGCCAGGCAGATATCCATACCGTAGACCCAGAGGTTGCTCCATTCGACCGATGCGACAAGGTGGGTTTCGCGGCGCGTGGGAGAGTAAATTCCAAGCCGGGCCGTGGGTCGAGACTTGACATGCACGTAGGCCAGCGAATAGAAATCGCCATCCACCTGCAGCCGCGTGCGCGGCGCCAGTTGCAGCGAACGGGTCAAGAATTCGCGGCCCGCATCCTGGCCCCCGATTTCGAGCAAGAGCGGCTCCTCCGACTCGGATTTCAACGTTAGAGGTCCCAGCGGCATCCAGGTTTGAGGTTGGATCCATGCCTTCGGCATAGTGTGCAGCAAATGAGTTGGCAGTCCCGCGCCAGACGCCTTTTGAATATCAGTTGGAGAAGCCGCTATTAAGCCCGTGAGAAACGCGAAGAGGTATAGATCACTGGGTGAATAACCATCTGCCGCATACTGATCCAGCGGAACCAGGGCGGGCGCCCTGAGCGCCAGCCCCGGGTCGGCGCGCAGTGCAGAGATCTGATTGCGATAGGAGATGAAGAAAGATTTAATATCACACCGGCGGCCGCCAAGAGAAACGTCATACCGATCGGGATCGGTGAATGGGGTCGCGCTTTTGACTCTGAAGGGAATATTTTGCTGGGTTAGGTACCGGCGGAAGGCCAATTCGACGGCAACGCCCGCCACGATATGGCGCAGGCGATCGAAAGGGGAGCCGCCAATGTGATCATAGGTGTGCGGCAAGGAACGGCAGGCATAGGCGATTCCCCCTTCGGTCAGGTCCGGTGTATACGGCAAGCAAAGGAGATCGTCGGTTGAGATCATCTGCAAGAAACGAGCGATTGGTGAGCAGGCTCATTTCTGTGATTCCATTGAACTTCACTCATTTCTAAATTGCAGGCAATAATGATGAAACGTATTGCTAACCCAGGCAGAGCCAAGTCCGTACGGTGAGAGACGTTGATTGTCCTGCAGCCACAGGCGCTCATCCTTCAGCGTATAGACTTTGCCGAGTTCGCGGCCCAGGTCCCAGGCGAGCGGATAAATCTTGCCGCCTTTCTTCACGTTCTTGACGATGATGGTGAGATACGCCTTGGTGCGGAGCAGGGGTTTAAGCCCTGCATAGATCGTGACCAACTTTTCGACAAAATCATCATAATCCCGAATGTTGCCCACGTCTCTGGGATCGTCGGAATAGACCACATCCAGGCCGGCCGAACTTCGGCGTTTCTTTTGGGTATCGGCGCCTTTGGCGTGCAGCATGTCCCAGTATGGAGGTGAAGTGAGAACATAGTCGAACGTCGGAAGTCCGAGATCGGTCCCGCGGGCTGCATCCGCAATCATGACCTCGGATCTCAGATTTCCGACTGGTGGACCCAGCGCGGCGCGTTCTTCAGCCACGATCCTACTGGCTATCTCGGCATATTTTGGATTTAACTCGATACCATAAGAATTACGCCCGGCCCGCAGCGCCGCCACAATGGTGGAGCCTGTGCCTGCCATCGGATCGAGGACTGTCTCGCCCCTCTTCGTGAAGAATTCAATGAAATCCTGCGCCATCGTCTCTGGGAATTTCGCCGGATGGGCCAGCACCCCTTTCTTGCGCGGCGGCGGATTATGGATGAACCAGGATTTTTGAAACTTCAGCCAGGCCCGGGAGTCCAGTTCGTTGAGTTTGTTGTTTGGCATATCCTGTTTTTTTGAAAGTGGAAACGCTTGAGAGTCACAAGTTCACGCGGCTGTGCGGTGAACCCGGGAAATGCCGCTAGGGCATCGGCGTCTCCGTCGGCAGTTCAACCTCGACCGCGCGGACTACGAGGTCGGAGAACGAGATCGTGACCGGTGTATCGCCAGCCGCAAAAGCAAAAACACCGAATCCGCCTGCCAAATATGTTCGATCGGTCACACCGAATTGGTAGCGACCATTCAGAAAGAAGTGCAATTGCGAGCCGGCCGCCCACACGCCAAGCCGAACTTCTCCTGGCGGGCCCAGCGGGGCGTCGCCGCTGGGCATGGGGGGTTGGAGCATATGCGGCGCGCCGAGACTTACGCGTTCCACGCCGGCCGTGCCGTTACAGGCAAGAGCGAATCGGTAATAGGCGACGTTGTTCGGCGCACGAAAAAGCAGGCCATAGTCATCCCCATCACGACACAGGCTTGGCTGCGCGGTGATCTCGGCGTAGAAATTGTTGAAGGTCATATCCTTTCGAAAACTGACGACAGGTGCAACGCCGGGTTGGGCGGCAATAGTCAACTGATTGGCGGAAACGCCCACCGAAGCCTGGTCGGATGATCCAGTGTTCCAGTTCACGGATGTGGTGAAATCGTCCTGAAGCAGGATGTTTCCCACGCCCGGCTTTTGCTCGGCGGTCGGCGCCATGCTCGGAATGACCTGCGGCGACGGAGTTACCGACGGGGGGAACCATACTATCGTCGGAGTGGGAGGGAGAGCCGTTGGTGTGGCGGGCGCAACATCCGGACTGGAACTGCTGGCAATGGCGCTGCAGCCAGTAAAAGCAAGAAAAATCAACCCCGACAGAAAAGTCAAGATATTGCGATTCATGTTGGAAATCACCAGGTGTTGTAGAATTAGCCAAGTAGGTTGTCATTGCGACCCTGGCACAACCACGGCCGACAGGCCCTCGACTGGGCGGCAGGAGGCGGGTGAACGATTTCGTCTAAGGCCAGCAGGCCGTCCGCTATGCGGCAACTTCGTGCTCTGCAGGGCGTTTTTTGCTGAAAGCGCCGCGATGACTTCTGCTTTCCCATTCTAGCATACAAGGAGCGGACGATGGCAGACGCATATCCGCAAGGATCCAAGAACGTGCTGGTTACGGGCGCATGCGGGGAAATTGGGCAGGCGCTGGTGCAGGAGTTGTCGAAGCGTGGAGGCCACCGGATTGTGGCGGCTGATATGGCGCCTCTGCCGGATGCAATCAAGGATTTGGTGTCGGAACACGTGCAGGGAGACCTGGTTTACAACGTCAAGGTCTTTTACGATTACGATTTCGATGTGATCTTTCATCTGGCTGCATCACTTTCCTCGAAGGCCGAGGTGGCCACCGAGGAGGCGCATCGCATCAATGTGGAAGGAACGATGCAGCTATTGATGCTGGCTGCCTATCGGTCGGAAAAATACAGGAAGCCTGTCAAATTCCTATTTCCGAGTTCGATCGCAGCCTACGGAATGAGCCTGGCTGAGAAGAAATCCGCCGGCTGCGTCAAGGAATACGAATATAGTGCGCCGCATACGATGTACGGCTGCAACAAACTTTACTGCGAAAAGCTGGGGATGTATTACAGCCATTATCACGGGCAGCACCACCTTGACAGCCACCCGCCGGTCATGCTGGATTTTCGCGCGCTCCGCTTCCCGGGATTGATCTCGGCCTTCACGCTCCCCAGCGGCGGGACGAGCGACTACGGACCGGAAATGCTCCATGCCGCGGCACAAGACAAGCCTTACCCCTGCTTTGTCCGTGAAGACACCAAAATCTCGTTCATGGCAATGCCGGACGCGATCAAATCGCTGTTGATGCTTACCGATGTTCCGCGCGAGAGGCTCAGTCATGTTGTTTACAACGTGGCGGCTTTTGCGTTGACGGCTGGCGAATTCCGTGACCGGGCTGTCAAGGCCTTTCCGGGCGCACGTATCACGTTCGAGCCAAACCCGCGGCGACAGGGTATTGTCGATTCATGGCCCGAGGACGTGGATGATTCCCTGGCTCGTAATGACTGGGGCTGGCACCCTGATTATGGCGTCGATGCCTTCTTCGATAATTACTTTCTCCCCCAAATAAGGAAACGATACAAGAAGTAACCTGCAACGAGTGACAGGTAACCAGTAACCAGTAGCCAGTAATCAGTAACCAGTGATCGGCAGTCAGTGGCCAGTAGTTTGGTAAATCGGTCGTCTGCGAGGAGGACCGATTTTAATTCCTGATATAATTTTGCCAATGAAATCGCGGTCAATCCTTGTAGTGAGCCTATTTCTTGCGGCCGTTGTGCTCTTTTCACTTTGGAGGTCGGTGCAGGCGGCACCGCCGCCCCAAATAAGCCCGCCGACCAATACCCCTGAATCAAACGGAAATATCTATTATCTGGTTAAGGCTGGCGATAGTTGTTTTCTGATTGCTGCGCTATACGGGATCAACGACACAATCCTCCGCCAGCAGAACCCGGGGATCAATTCAGACTGTTCCAACCTGCAGGTCGGTGAAAAACTGCTGGTTGGCACGGGCGGGCCGGCCGCCGCGGCGTCGATCACGCCGGGACCTTCGCCGACGCTCGCGCCGCCGACAATCACGCCTACGCCATTCGCGGGTACCACGGAAATCTGCGTTCTGCTCTTCGATGATGTGAACGGCGATGCCCTTCGCCAAACCACAGAACCGGTCATCCCCGACGGGGCCATCAGTGTCACTGAAACCAACGGCGCATATTCCAAAACGCAACCGACCGCGGTAAACCCCGATCCGAACGCGTACCCCGGCACTTGCTTCACGGACGTGCCGGAGGGCAAGTACAATATTGGCGCAGCCATTCCCGACAACTATAATCCGACGACGAGTTTAACCTACACACTGGATGTCAAGGCTGGGGATACAGACTTCGTGGATTTCGGTGCGCAATCCAGGGACACAACGGTCACCCAGCCCCAGAACAACACTGGCGGAGGAGGTACGTCTCCGCTGCTGGGATTCTTTGGCGGTGTCCTGCTGCTTGGCGGGCTGGGACTGGGTTGGTACGCGTTGCGGCTGCGAAAGCCTCAGAGTAAGCTGAAACAAAGCGGTTTGTTGAAGCACTAGATACCCCGGATGGCCGTTGCACCCGCGTCTCGCGGGTATTGCCGCAACGTTAGGAGTAAATCGCCTGGTTCAGCCTGGCGGCCAATGCATCCGTCGGCCGCCAATAAGATGCAAATGCAGGTGGGATACCGTCTGGCCGCCGTCAGGGCCGGTGTTAATCACCATGCGATAACCGGTCTGTGCCACTTTTTCCTGTATAGCAAGTTCCCTGGCAACTGAGAAGAGATGCTCGATGAGCGCAGCGTCTCCCGCTTGTAATTGATTCAGCGATTCTATATGCTGGTTCGGCGTGATCAGGATATGCACTGAAGCAACGGGGCGAATGTCACGAAAAGCGGTCACCTGGTCATCGTGATAAACGATGCTTGCGACGGCCTCCTTGCGGATGATCTGGCAGAATATGCAGGGTCGTGCGGACATTAGGACATCAGAAGAGCGTCACGAGACCGGGAAACGATCCATCGACCGTGCGGGCTGATTGCCCATAATGCCCTTCCTTCTCCTCATCTAAGGAATTGGCCCGAGCTTGGGCGCGCAGGCGATGTCATAGTATGCCAGCTCGGTCGCTTTGTTCTGCTCAGCGTAGGCGGCTGCGTCGTTGCCTATCTGACGCACCTGGTCCAGTGAGCTGAGCACCTGATAGGGCCAATAGCGCGGTAACGTCATAAGCGGATCGTGGACAGGCCCCTCGGGAATATCCAAGGGCCGGGCCGGATCCTGCTTATCGGCCAGCGGTACCCAGTTGTACATCAGGGGGCCGCGATCGTTGATTGTGAAGCCAAGTTGGTATCCAAATTTACGGGCAAATTGCACGGGGCGGACTCCGAACCCTCCGCCCGGCCAGATGATAGCGATAGGCGTTTTGTTGAAGTACTTCTGGATGTTTGTAATGGAGCCCTGAAGTTCTCCGGTGATAAAGTCATCGGTTGAACTGTCGCTCATCGGAATGTTATGAATTACACCATGAGCCTGATAATCCACCCAGCCTTCCTGAGAGAGAGCGACGTTCTCCTGCAAATAGGGGTCCTGACCGCCAAATGCACTGATCCAGCCGGTGACGACAGGCCAGCCCCATTTGTCCCAATATGGGCGAAAGTGGTCGTTGAAGTTAGCCGCCTGATGCCGGTCATCCTGGATCAGAACCACCGAACGGGCGGGGATCATCGCATTATGCTCCATGAAATCCGCGAGCTGTTGTGTCTTGATCGCCTGAAAACCCTGCTGGTGCAGGCCGTTCATCATTTTCTGGAAGTCGTCGGAGGTGATCTCCTTTGGATCACTTACCGTCGCGACGCCCTTCTCGATGCCGTGAAGCATTACGACCATTATGATCGTGCCGGGTGTGGCATTCGTGGAGGACCACTTGTCCTTCAGATACTGGCAGCTGTCTTGAATATAGGTATGCGGTGTGTCCAGCGGATTGAGTGAGCTCGCCGAAAATGTGGCGGGCAACGGCGGGGGAGTTCGGATGGCCGTCGGCGCTGGAATGGCAGTAGCACTGGGTACCGGAGTCGAAGCAACATGTGTTTGCTGAAGCGATACAAACGCCGTTTGGACAGCCTGTGTCATTTGGGTATTGACGTCCACCGAAGGCGCTGACGGCTGACAGGCAGCCAGCACAATAGCGGGCAGCAACAACGCGTAGAGTAACGGAAGCTTTCGTGAAATCATAGATTGGATTCTACCTGAAAAACAAGGACGCCCTGCCGCAGGCAGGACGTCCCAAAGGAGGTTGAGCACGTAACGTTATTTACCGATCACTGGTTGTCTTCGCCCTTGATGAATGCTTCCACCATATCGCGGCAAACGCTGTCGCGGAACTGCTTGGGTGGCGTCTTGAAGAAATAAGAGGAGGGTCCGATAATCGGGCCGCTCAGACCGCGGTCAAGCGCAAGCTTGGCGCAGCGAATGGCATCGATCATCACGCCGGCCGAGTTGGGGCTGTCCCACACTTCGAGTTTGGCTTCCAGATTGAGCGGCACTTCGCCAAAGGTCGTGCCTTCCATGCGGATGTAGCACCATTTGCGATCGGTCAACCACGGCACATGATCCGACGGGCCGACGTGGACATTATTTTTCCCGATGTCGTAAGGGATCATGCTGGTGACCGCGCCGGTCTTGGAGATCTTCTTGCTTTCGAGGCGCTCGCGTTCCAGCATGTTGAGGAAGTCGGTGTTGCCGCCGAAGTTGAGCTGATAGGTTCGGTCAATGCGCACGCCGCGGTCCACAAAGAGCGTGGTAAGCACGCGATGCAGGATGGTCGCGCCCACCTGCGATTTGATGTCGTCGCCCAGCAGGGGCAGTTTTGCTTCACGGAAACGCTTCGCCCAGTACTCCTGCGAGGCGATGAACACCGGGATGCCGTTGACGAAAGCGCATCCGGCCTGAAGCACCTGCTCCACATACCATTTGGTGGCTTCCTCCGAACCTACCGGCAGGAAGTTCACGACCACGTCGGTCTTCGTCTCCTTGAGCAGGTTTGCAATATCTGCGGTGGGGCCGGGCGCCTTTACGATCACCTCCGAAAGATACTTGCCGAGGCCGTCATGTGTCATGCCGCGTACGACCGGCACGTTCAGCGGCGGAACGCTGGCGAACTTGTACGTATTATTGGGCGCAGCAAAGATCGCATCGGAAAGATCCTCCTCGACCTTCGTTACGTTGATATCAATGCCCAGGGTAAATTCGATATCGCGGACGTGATAGCCGCCCAGGTTGACATGCATCAGCCCCGGCACCGTCGCATCATCGGCCGCATCCTTGTAGAATTGCACGCCCTGTACAAGTGATGATGCGCAATTGCCCACACCAATGAGTGCGACGCGAACTTTCTTGTCTGCCATACTTTTTCTCTCCTTCGAAAAGGGTATAATTTTGATATCTATGATTGACGGACGATCGCTGCGTCTCGAACGTCTTACGGGCGTGATGCGGGCCATTGCCGACCAGACCGAGATGCAACTGGTTTTGCAGACCGTAATCTCGGCCGCCGCAGAACTCACCGAAAGCGAAGCGGCTTCCATTTTGGAGCTAGAAGGACCAAATGGGTCACTTTGCTTTCTGGCCGCGCCGCCGGCATTTCAGGATAAACTGCACGGCGTGCGCATTCCGATAAACGCAAGTGCTGCCGGCTGGGTCGTTCGGCAGCGCCAGACGCTGCGCGTGGCGGACGTCAGGAAAGGTGCTCCCGATGACTGGAGCAGCGCGGAGTTTGCGGCCGCTGTTGAACCCCGTTCGCTGCTCGCGGTTCCGCTGATCGCCGGAGGTAGAATGATCGGCGTACTGGAGGCAGTCAATACAGACAAGGCCGATTATACCGAGGAAGATGCAACAATCCTAGAGACCCTGGCAGCTCCTGCCGCGCTTGTTATTCATAACACCAATCTTCAGCGCCGCATAGAAGCAAGTTTCTCCGAGCTATCTGAGCTGGATCGTCTGAAAAGCGATTTTGTCGCCATCACCTCTCATGAGTTGCGGACGCCCCTGGGCGTCATTCTCGGTCACGCCACCTTCCTGCGCGAATTATTGGATGAGCCGTATCGCGAACAGCTGGATGTCATCATCAAGAACGCCTCCCGGCTGAAAGAGATTGTGGAAAGCCTCGCCAGCATGGACAATTTCAAAACCGGCGGGGCCCGGGTCCGCCAGCGTGCCATTTCCATTACGCGGATTGTTCAGGAGGTGGTCGGCTCCTTTGCGGACTTGGCCGAGGAGAGAAATATTACATTAAAGAATGAACCCGGCCACACGGAACTGTTCGTCGAGGCCGACGAGACCAAGATCTCCATCGCGCTCAGTAATCTGGTAAAGAATGCGATCACGTTTACGGATGAGGGCGGGCATGTTCTTGTGAACAGCCAGTCGATGCCCGGATATGTGAAAGTCTCCGTGACAGATGACGGCATAGGCATCCCCATGAAGGATTTGCCGCGCGTATTCGACCGTTTTTTCCAGGTCGAGGCGCATCTGACCCGTCGCCACAACGGCATGGGGCTCGGCCTGGCTGTCGCAAAGGTTATGGTCGAGATGCATGGCGGTCGCATTTGGGCCGAGAGCGTGGAAGGCAGAGGCAGCACGTTCTCTTTTCTTCTTCCGGCAGTCGCGGTCGAGGCCGAATCTGCAGCCGTATAATGATCCGTTTTCGCCACGGCGATGCCATTTTGTAGCGAGGCGATGCTGATTAAATCACCGGGCACGCCAGCCGCAAAATTATCGATAAAATCGCGAACCCTCTCGTGTCCAGCGGCCGACACCGCGATACCTCCTATTTAGTGTTCATGACCCCCATGACAGCCTAGTCCTATGGAACCCACGTACGTCATTGTCGGGCGAATTACACGTGAATATATCCTGCCGTCGATTGGACAACCACTGCTGGATGTGGCCGGTGGCAGCGTACTTTATGCGGCGGGCGGGCTGATGGTATGGGATGAGGGCGCGGGCCTGCTGGCGCGCGTTGGTGAAGACTTTCCGCGTCCGTGGCTTAAGGCCATCGAAGCGCGCGGTATTGACATTAGCGGGGTTATTATCCTTCAGCAAAGTCTCGACCTGCGGGCATTCCACGCTTACAACGAAAAGCTTGAAGTCATGCACGGTCCCCCGGTGGCACAATTTGCGCGACGCGAGCTCACATTCCCGAAGATATTGCTCGGTTATCAGGCCGCGCCGGAGGCCCAGAAGGATGCGAAGAAGCCCGAATTGTCGTCTCCGCTGGCGATGGAAATCCCGGCTGTATACCTCGAGGCGCGCGCCGTCCACCTTTGTCCTCTGGACTTTGTGAGTCAAAATCAGCTCATCTCCGCGTTTCGGGCAGGATCGATCACGACGCTGACTTTGGACCCGTCGCCCGGCTACATGATGCCGGCCTTTTTCAAGGATCTGCGCGTCGTAATCTCTGCACTCACGGCATTCCTGCCATCTGAGGAAGAACTGCGCGGACTCTTTTGGGGCGAGACCCACGACCTGTGGGAAATGGCGGCAGCCGTGGGGGAGTATGGATGCGAGATTGTTGTCGTGAAGCGCGGCGGACTCGGTGAGGCCGTGTACGATGTCAAAAGCAAACGCAAATGGGAGATTCCTGCCTATCCCGCGCGTCCGGCAGATCCAACGGGTGTAGACGACGCATTTTGCGGCGGTTTTCTGGCAGGCTTTAGGAAAACGTACGATCCGGTGCAGGCGGCCTTGTATGGTAACGTATCGGCGTCGCTTAAGATTGAGGGCAGCGGCGCTTTCTACCCGTTGGATGTATTATCAGGCCTGGCCGAAGCCCGCTTGAACGCGTTGAAAGAACTGGTCCGAGAGGTGTGAATCTCATGCGCACGTATGCATGGAACATGGGAGAATCGCGGATCTGCCAAAGTGCCAGGTGGCATCGACAGCATCCGTCGACCCAGTGTGGTACGACGCATGCTCCTATGTAGGTTGCCTAAATGGATGATTATGTGAACCGTCTTCTCGACCTTGCCGTTCAAATCCAGCAAATTCCAGCACCAACCTTTGAGGAGAAGCGACGCGCCCAGTTTGTGCACGACCTGTTCATCAAAGAGAAATTGCTGGATGTCTCCATGGATGCTGCCAGCAATGTGTATGGGCGGTTGGCGGGAGTGACGACGGACCGCCCTCCGTTGATTGTCTCGGCGCATCTTGATACAGTATTCTCCAGGAATACCAGCCTTCGGCTTACGAGGGAAGAAAATAGAATCTACGGTCCGGGCATTGGCGACAACTCGCTGGGCGTGGCAGCCCTGTTTGAACTGCTATGGCGGCTGCGCGGATCGAACCTGAAACTTGCCGGCGACGTTTGGCTTGTGGCGAACGTTTGCGAAGAAGGGTTGGGCGACCTGCGCGGTATTAAAGCTGTGGTGGATCGTTTCACTGGAAACGTCCGGGCGTATCTCGTCCTTGAGGGCACGGCGCTGGGACATGTCTATCACCGCGCGGTTGGCGTTCAGCGTTACCGTGTAACCGCACGAACAGCCGGCGGGCATTCCTGGTCGGATTACGGCCAACCCTCTGCAGTGCACGAGCTGGCGCGGTTGGTAACGCAGATCACCGCCCTGCCGGTGGCCGCCAATCCGCGCACGACCCTAAACGTAGGCTTGATCTCCGGCGGTACCGGCGTCAACGTGCTGGCATCCGAGGCGAAATTCGAATTAGATGTACGGTCCGAGAGCGTGGAAGCCCTCAAAGCCCTGCTTCAGAGGGTTGAGGAGAAGATCCGACTGGCGAACAAGGACAGCGTGGCGGTTGAGCTGGAAGTAATCGGGCAACGGCCGGCAGGTGAAATTCCCGCCGATCATCCGCTGGCGAAATTGGCAGAGGCGTGTTTGTCGGAACAGGGGTTGAAGGCCACATTTACCTCCGGCTCGACGGATGCCAACCTGCCATTGAGCCGCGGCTACCCTGCCATTGTCCTGGGCATTACTACCGGCGGCAGTGCACACACGATCCATGAATACATCGATATTGAACCAGTGGAAAAGGGGATGCGGCAATTGGTGAGTTTTGTGGAGGGAGTGTTCAGTAACCAGTGAAGATTAATCAGTTATCAACCCCTACGGCGAATGTCTATGTTGTTTCCGTACTTTTACCCCAAACAGATGAGAATCTACGGTCTTGACTTTACCAGTGCTCCCAGCCTCAGGAAGCCGATCACCTGTGTGCGATGCAGACTGGATGAGAAAGTACTACAGCTTGAGACATTTGACGCTCTGGCGTCATTCGACGCGTTCGAAGCTTTGCTGGCCGAACCCGGTCCGTGGGTCGCTGGCATGGATTTCCCCTTTGGTCAGCCGCGAAAATTGATCGAAAATATCGGCTGGCCTCTATCATGGGAAGGCTATGTCCGCGTCATGGCACGGATGAACAAGAAGGAATTTGCGCAAACGCTGGCAGATTATTCTCGCCTCCGACCACCGGGAGATAAACTACACCTGCGGGGCGTCGACAAATTGGCACACGCTCAAAGCCCCATGAAGCTCGACTATGTCCCAGTCGGAAAAATGTTTTTTGAAGGCGCCCGCCGCCTGATGGATTCCAGTGCCAGCATTCTGCCTTTACGCCCTCAGAATAGCGACCGTATTATTTTCGAAGCGTATCCCGCGCTTGTAGCGCGACGCTGGATCAGACGAAAACCTTACAAAAATGATTCTCCGCGTGGACAAAGCCCTGCCATGCTTGCTGCCCGCGAAGATATTCTCCTTGGCCTGCGTTCACAAGGTGCAAAAGAGTATTACGGTTTTGATGTCCTTTTTGTGGATGACTGGTCGGAAATGTGCATTCAGGATGGCACAGGCGATCGGTTGGACGCGCTCCTATGCGCTGTTCAAGCCGCCTGGGCGTACTCTCAGCGAGATCAAAACTTCGGTATCCCGGTGCATAGTGATCCCCTGGAGGGTTGGATTGTTGACCCGCTTTTGCAATTGTGAGTACTGCCCTACTTTAGCCCGATCACCTCATATACATTCAAGGGCTGTGTCTTGCCTTTGACGGTTAAAGGGGTAAAGGGCCGGGCCTTCACTTCGTTCTTCACCCGGCTATATGCTTCCTTGCTAATGAGAATCTGGTTCTTGCCTGAATTCTCCTGGATCCTCTTTGTGGTATTAATGCTGTCGCCGATGGCGGTGAACTCGAGGCGTTTCTCCGTGCCGATCCAGCCCAGGACAGCCTCGCCGTAGTGGATGCCTACGCCGAAATCGAGATGCGCCTCCGCCGGCAATTCGCGGTGCAGCTTCGCGATCGCATCGCGAATGGATAGGGCAGTCTTGACGGCCCGGAGAGTATGGTCCGGCTGGAGCAGGGGTGCGTTGTACCAGGCCATGATCGCATCGCCCAGGAATTTATCCACTGTGCCTTCGTATTCGAGCACTGCCTCAGCAGCAGCGGCCAGATAGCGGTTCAAGACGGCCACCAAATTCTCAGGCGATTGTTTCTCGCTAAAACTGGTGAAGCCGCGGATGTCGGCGAACAGCGTGGTAACGTCCACCTTCTTGCCGCCAATCTGAAAGCTATTAGGGTCTATCTGATCCAATACGGCAGGCGATACCATACGCTCAAGAAGCCTGCGCTGCGCCTCAAGTTTTTTGCGCTCGGTCAGGTCGTCCAGCACGATAGCTATTCCTTGCGTCTTTTGCCCGGCATCTTTCAGCGGGGATAGATTCAGGCGCCAGTCCATGTTGCCGCGCTTTGGATCGGAATGGCTGATCTCGAGGTCCAGAACGGGCTTGTCGGTTTGGCGAACCGCGGCCAGGTGTGGCTGGATCCCCTGTGAGGCGGATGCCAGCACTTCGTCCAGGCGATGGCCAAGGATGTTTGGCATGCTCAAGCCCAGGATCGCTTCCGCGGCGCGGTTGCAAAGCATGATCTGGTTTTGAACGTCGGTGGTAATCACGCCACTGGCCATGGAATAAAAAACGTTGTCCATGAGGTTCTTGAGGGCCGTCACCTCTGCCAGGGTTTGGCGGAGCGACGAGAACAAACGTGCGTTTTCGATGGCGACGGCGGCCTGGTTGGAGAACGCGACCAGCAGGTCTCGCTCATTCTCTGCGAAGATGCCGGTGCGAATTCGGTTGTCGGCATAGATGACGCCGATCAGGTCACTCTTGACTTTGAGAGGCACGCACAGAATGGAACGCAAATTGAGGGCCACGATGCTTTCCTGCCCGCTAAATCGCTGATCCTCCTGAGCATTAGTGGTGATGATCGCATCACCTGAATCGATCACACGTTGGACGATCGTGCGACTCGTAGCCGCTTCGCTGGACTTAATGGATTCCTGCTCCCAGTTGCGTGCCACCTGCGTGACCATCTCTCCGTTGTCGTTCCGCAACATCAGGAAGCCGCGTTCGGCGCGTGTTAGCCGCACAATGTTATCCATCACTATGCGCAGCACTTCGTCGAGCTCGAGAGATGAGTTGACCACTCCGCCTATTTGGGCCAGCGCGGTCATATTGCCATGTTCAGTCTCGAACGCTTCAATCTTTTGGCTGACGCGGGTCAGCGTGTCGGTCAGATTGGTTAAGTCCTGAATGGCGTTGGCGGGCAGGTCACGCGGCTTTAGCTTTTGGAATGCGTCGCGCAATTTTGCTGCCTGCAGGGCCAGCGTATTGGTCTGCCCATGCAGAGTGACGGGGTGGGATATGTTTGGATCCATATTTACCCTGAGTATACATCATGGTCGTCAGTCAGGCCCAAAAATCGGAACAGGCGGTCTCGGAGTGCAAAATAGATAATAACCAGACCCGCGCGCCACGCGTTGCGGACATCGGCGGGCCGCTGCGTATATAGCGCAGACTCCAGCTCTGATTTCAATGTTTCAATATGCACTGCTGCTATCGGCAGCAACTTTTTCAACAACGCGGCTCGCTCAGCCGGCGTGGCATCCATGGACTGAGGCTTGCCGAGCCAGCGCAAACTCCAATTGATGCTGGCGAAAGAGCGCTCAACCGGCAGGAGCTGATTCCATTGAGACCAGGTTTCTATCCAGACGGGCGCAGACATACCGCCGCTTTCGAAAGTCCTGGACAAGTAAACCGGCACATGTGATAACACGTGGTAGCGGCGGAACACGATCGCTAATGTCATAAGCCCAATAAGCGATAAGCCGATAATCAGGGTCCGGCCGAGGACGGTCCCGGTGAAAGGCAGGGCTTTGGCCGTCGTCGAGAGCTTTGAAGTGTTGGCACTCGAATCCTCGCTTGAACCATTGGGCTTCTTCAATATTGGCGGCGATCCGTTCAGTCCGTTCGCCGATGATACAGCGCTGGGACGAACCAGCGCGGCTTGGCTGACAGTGGGCTCAAACTCCACCCACCCGATGCCGGGAAAATAGACTTCTGGCCAGGCATGGGCGTCGCGCATGCGGATGATGTACCTATCGTTCTGGTGCTCGCCTTGAGCGAATCCCACGGCGAGCCGCGCCGGAATACCAATTGAGCGAAGCATCAACACTTCGGCTGAGGCGTAATAGTTGCAGAATCCTTTTTTGTAGTCAAAGAGCACCCACGCGATGGCGTCCTTTCCGGGGGGAGCCGCGGGTACATTCGTGGAATATTGAAGGGTGGCACGCAAATAATCCGTGATAGCCGAGGCTTTGCCATACGGATTCTGCTGCCCGGCGGTTACTTTTTCTGCAAGTGATTGCATTTCGGGCCGTAGTTGATCAGGGATTTGAAGATAGCGATCCGTGATCCATTGGGGATATGTGGTCCCTGCGGCTTGCAGTTGCAGGATATTCGGATCGGCGATTTCGGACCGCACCCGATATTGGCCTCCGGCATGGACGGCAGACTGCGCCTCCCAGTCCAGAGCATCGTAAAGCTTGGTGTCGGTGACGGTTGTAAAAACTTTTGCCGGGCGGTCAACCCAAACCGGTTGGGAAGGTGCGTAGACCAGATATTGAGTTGGAAACTGCATCGTGAACTGCAGCAGAGCTGGGCTGCGATTGTCTGCATCAGGAATTTTAATGTCACCATTGCCCGGAACAAAGTCAAGGTTGGACGCCGGTGCATTGGACCACTGTCCATTGCTGTAGGTATCGTAGGCTCGCCCGCGCCAATAGTAACGGAGGGCGGAATCTGGCGGGTTCAGCACATCCACGGTGAACAATGTTGCATCGCCGGTTGCGGCATTTTGGCCCACGGAAAGGGTGTTTCCGTAGAAGTTGCCGCTTGCGGCACTGTAAGGTCCGTTCAGTGAAGACACGGCATTGGAAAGCCGCTCGCGGACCGGCTTCGTGAAATTGTTCCACGAGTCTGCTGCGGATTGCAGACTGGACAGAGAAGTGGGAATGAGCCAGGCTATCAGGATGGCCAAAGCAGCAGTTGTGAAGAGCCCGCCCAGGATATTGGTCCAAGCTCCCTCGCCGATGAATACCCGGCGTTGAGACCAACCCTTCTGGCTTTGACGGTAGTATTCGCGTCCGATCAGAAGCAGCACAATCAGAAGGTAAACGGCCAGCCACCATGATGCGTAGCGTTGATAGTCGGCGTATGCCTGGACAAGGACGACCACAATCGATGAGGGGATAATGGCGGCCAGCACGTTGTTGTGCCGCACGAGCCAATAGCCTGCCGCAAGCGACAGGATCCAGAATACGAGACACGCGAAGGCGACAAAGAGCAATGGATCCTTCACGGGCTGGCGTTGGAAGAATTGGTTGAGCGATGTAAGCAGGATTCTGCCTGCGTGGTTGAGCCGATCAAGAAAGAGCTTGTCGCCAACCGCGCCGGTTGCCTGCCAGGGCAGCACAACAAGCGTATAGCCAACAGCCAGCGCGATGACCACACCCCGGCGAAATCGACTCCCGCCCATTGCAAGTCCAAGGATCGTTCCGAAGGCGGCAATGGTCTCAGAAAAGTAAAGGAGGGGTGCCCAATTCGTCGTGACGAGACGCGCAGCTACCACCTGGATTGACAGGAAAAGCAGAAAACTCGAGAGCCAATCCCAGTTTCGGCCGGATGATTGCCTCATCACCCGAGTGTACAATAAGTATCGGGAGGTCGTCAAATAAGGGCGGTCGGTTGTTTTTTCATATCAGAATTGTCAGCCGAAAAACTGCACAGGGCAATCTGATATAATCATTATGTTTTTCTTCACATGCTGCGTCCCCAAAACCATGGGACTGCCCTATTAATCCTGCAGCATGCTAAAGACGTTAATAAATCTCACGATGGGATCGGGATGACGCTCGAACGCGGCACTCTTCTTCATAAACGCTATCGTATCGTAGAAATTCTCGGACAGGGTGGGATGGGCTCCGTATATCGCGCCGTGGATGAAAATCTGGGCGTGGACGTGGCTGTCAAGGAAAACCTCTTCACAACAGATGAATATGCCCGCCAATTCCGCCTGGAGGCCGTCATCCTGGCGAGCCTGCGGCATCCCAACCTGCCGCGTGTCTCGGACCATTTTGCCGTGGGCGAGCAAGGCCAATACCTCATTATGGACTTCATCGAGGGGGAGGACTTGCGGCAGCGCATGGAGCGTATGGGTACCATCACCGATGATGATGCCGTGATGGTGGGCGCGGCAATGTGCGATGCCCTGTCGTATTTGCACACGCGCAAACCATCCATCTTGCACCGCGACCTCAAACCGGGGAATGTCAAGATCACGCCAGATGGCCATATTTACCTTGTGGATTTTGGTCTTGCCAAGCTGGTCCAGGGCACGCAGGCCACGACCACCGGCGCCCGAGCCATGACGCCGGGCTATTCTCCGCCGGAACAATATGGGACGGCTCGCACCGACCCGCGCACCGACATTTACTCCCTGGGCGCAACGCTTTACGCTGCGCTATGTGGGATGATCCCGGAGGACGGGCTGGCGCGTGCCATGGATAACGCACAATTGACGCCGCTGCGCAAGCGCAATCCGAAGGTTTCCCGCCGTTTGGCAGCGGCCATCGAAAAAGCAATGGCGGTTGATCCCACAGACCGCTTTCAAACGGCCGAAGACTTTAAGAGCGCACTGCTGGCCTCCAAGTCGAAAACGGAGCGCGCAACCGGAGAGTTCACCGTTGTGCCGCCCCCCGATGTTCCGAGCCCCCCTCGCGCCGCCGCTGCACCGGGAAACCACGAGACTCCGCCGAAGGGTCCGGGTTTGGCACTGCCGCCCATGGCGGTTGAAGAGGCCAAGCCGTTTGTGCCGCCGAATAAGCGCCGACGCCGAAGCCCGGCTGGGCTGTTGGTATTATTCATTTTGATTATCGCGGGCGCGGGGATTTTAATATTATTCCCAAATAATGTGTATGCAAATCTGCGCAACACATTGCCGTTTCCTTTGCCGTTCCTCGTTCCAACAGCGACATCCACCACCATTGCCACGTTTGTGCCTGCGGTGCTGCCGACTGGGACATTGATCGAACAGACTGCGACCGTTCCGCCGATTGCTACTTTTGCGGCAACGCCTACCAGCATAGCGACCACCGTGCTAACGGAGACGTCAATTGCGTTGTTCACGCCAATTGGCAGCGGGCCGGGGCAAATTGCCTTTGCTTCTGATCGTTCAGGCATCCCGCAAATCTATTTGACCGATTTGGGCGGGCAGGTGGTGACGCCTGTAACAAACATGCCTGACGGGGCCTGCCAACCTTCGTGGTCTCCCGATGGCCTGCAGTTGGTCTTTGTGTCTCCCTGCCGGCGGCAAATGGACATTTCGGAGCCTTTGCCCAAAGACACCGCGCTATATACCATCAATGCAGACGGTTCGAACCTGGTGGCGCTGCCCACCGTCCCCGGCGGAGACTCGGAACCGGCCTGGTCTCCTGATGGAAAACGTATTGCCTTCACCTCGCTACGCGATGGGCGTCCGCTCATATATTTGCTTAACCTTACTGATCAATCTGTGACGCGGTTGACCGAACCAACCCCGGACTTCGATATTGCCCGCCAACCCTCCTGGTCGCCATTTGGAAACCAGATCCTCTTCGCAAAGAAGCGCGCCGGCGCGTATCAGATTTGGGCCGTCACAGATGCAGGCCAGGGTCAACAGCAAATCGTGCGGAGCGGCCAGGGGTATTGGGATTATCTCCCGGTGTGGTCTGCGGATGGCAAGACCATCCTCTTTAGCGAACGCAACGCCCAGGGGCCGGTTCAACCTTGGGGTATGGAAATCGCCTATGAAAACCGGAATACCGCGGCTGCAAACCTGGTAAAGATCAGTCCCCTGCCGGTTGAAGACCTCCGCTATTCACCTGACGGGCTATGGGTGGTGTTCGAGGGGAAGAGTGCCGATGAGAACCGTGATATCTTCTATGCCATGGTTACGGGCGAACAACGCACGCGCTTGACTACCGATCCCGGCGTGGATTTTGACCCAGCCTGGCGGCCAGCCGCGTCCCCGGCACCCTGATATCCGGATCCCGTGGAAGCGGGAGTTTTGGTCCCTCGGTCACCCAATGGGGGCAGGAGGATGAGGAAACCGTGTGGGGATATCCCCGGGTTTCTTACACTCCTCTTATTGACGCTCCGATTGTCAGCATGATATGATTCAAGAAGCATAAATGGCACTCTCAATCTGAGAGTGCCAAATTGTGAAAAGAAATGCCTACCCTCACGCAACGCCAAAAAACCCTTCTGCTGGTCATCATTCGCGATTACATCGATGCAGCCCAGCCGGTCGGATCGAAGCGGCTTGTAGACCGTTATCATCTTGACCTCTCTTCGGCTACCATCCGAAATGAGATGGGCGCGTTGACCGAGATGGGCTATCTGCGCCAGCCGCACACGTCCGCCGGGCGTGTTCCCACGGAAGAAGGGTACCGCTACTTCGTAAGCGAGATGATGAATCAGGCCGAACTGCCTGAGTCGGTCCAAAACACCATTTCCCATCAATTTCATCAAGCGCGGCCGGGGGTGGATCAATGGATGCATCTCGCAGCCAGCGTGCTGGCGCATCAATCCCAGGGCGCTTCGGTGGTCACCGCACCGCGAGCGGATAAGGCGCGCTTTCAGCACGTTGAACTGATTTCGACTCAGGGACGCCAGATCTTAATGGTGCTGGTCATGGTCGGTGGCGAAGTCTCCCAGCAGCTTCTAGCCCTGGCTGAACCAGTGTCTCAGCAACAACTCAGCCAGACGGCCATACGCCTAAATGGGCCGTTAATGGGTCGCACTGTTGACGACCTCGCTGCGCTTGCCCCTCGCACCGACGCCCTGGAACAGGATATCCTGACCCTGATTATCGCCGACATGCGGCGCAGTGCGGGCCAGCCTTCCGGGGAAATCTATACCGACGGTCTCGCAAACATGCTGTCGGAACCCGAGTTCGCGGAGTCGGACGATGCTCGCCGGGCGCTTAAACTCTTTGAGGAACGTTCGACGCTGCAGGATCTTTTGGCGCGGACAACCGTCAACAGCGCGGTTGGTGGATTGCAGGTGCTCATCGGCGGCGAAGGCGGCTGGGAGGATTTGCGCCAGTGTTCGATGGTGCTGGCGCGCTATGGCGTTCCGGGCCTGGCCACCGGCACTCTGGGTGTTCTTGGACCGATGCGAATGTCCTATGCGAAGACAATACCTACTGTAAGGTTTGTGGCGGGGCTGTTGAGCGATCTGGTGAACGACAGTATTGCGGGCGAATAGAACCGAGAACCGGGATTTGTGGGTCGGGAGTCATACACTTTCCGAATCCGATCTTCCCATTTTCGAATAACGAAGGTCGAGAGCCAAACATGACAGACAAGAAGCACCATCGGCATAAGGACGAGCAAGTCCAGGAGCAGGTGACGCCGCCTGAGGGATTGCCCGAAAATCTGGACACACCTGAAGGGCAGGCGCCGGCTCCCGCAGAGGTTGATGGGACCGAGGTTGCCTCGTTGAGAGAGAAGCTCACTGAGGCGGAGGCCAAGTCTGCAGAACATCTGGATGGCTGGCAGCGTGCGGTTGCCGAGTTCCAGAACTACAAGAAGCGCATAGAGCGTGACCGGGAGTCTGACAAGGCCATCATGAAAGGCGACCTCATCAAGAAGATTCCTGCCCATCCTGGATGATCTCGAACGGGCCCTGAAAAACAAACCCAGCGAAGGAGGCGCGGTAGAGGCCTGGGCCGGGATTGAGCTGATCGTTCGAAAGCTGCAGTCGATTCTTGAGGCCGAAGGCGTGAAGCGCATCGAGGCAGAGGGCGCGGTCTTCGATCCGAATTTTCACGAGGCGATCTCCTACGAGCCTGTGGACGGGTTCGAGAGCGGTCGCGTGATCGCGGTGGTTCAAAATGGATACATGCTGGGCGAGCGTGTGATGCGGCCCGCAGTGGTGAGAGTGGCAAAATAAACTGTAGGGCGTGAAAACGGGTATCCGATGGAACTTGGGTCACCGAGAATCGCTGCCACGCCACAGATAAAATCAAGGAGAAATCATCTCATGGGAAAAATCATTGGAATAGATTTGGGCACGACGAACTCCGTCGTGGCGGTCATGCAGGGCGGCGAGCCGATTGTGATCCCGTCTTCGGAGGGCGAACGGCTTGTTCCATCGGTGGTGGCAGTCAACAAGAACCACGAGCGCCTGGTGGGGCGTGTGGCGCGCAACCAGGCCATCATCAATGCGCACGAATACCATTTTCTCGATCAAGCGTTTCATGGGACGCAAGTCCGATGATCCCGAAGTGGAACGCACCAAGAAGCGCGTGCCTTATGAGGTGGCGGAAGCCCCGAACGGCGATGTGCGCGTAAAGCTGGATGACAAGGATTACAGCCCGCCGGAAGTCTCGGCCATGATCCTGGCCAAAATGAAGGCCGATGCCGAGGCCTACCTCGGTGAGCCGATCACGCAGGCGGTCATCACCGTTCCCGCCTATTTCAACGATGCACAGCGCAATGCCACCAAGGATGCCGGCAAGATCGCCGGACTTGGAAGTATTGCGCATCATCAACGAGCCAACCGCCTCCTCGCTGGCCTATGGTCTCGACAAGAAGAAGAACGAAGTCATCGCGGTGTACGATCTGGGCGGCGGCACATTCGACATTTCCATCCTGGATGTCGGCGACGGCGTCTTTCAGGTTCGCTCGACGAGCGGCGATACCTTCCTCGGCGGCGATGACTTTGATCAGCGCATCATGGATTATCTCGCCGACCAGTTCCAGAAGGACAACGGCGTTGATCTGCGCAACGACCGTCAGGCACTGCAGCGTTTGAAGGAGGCCTCTGAAAAGGCCAAGATCGAACTCTCGACCATGATGCAGACCGAGATCAACCTGCCCTACATCACGGCGGATGCCAGCGGCCCGAAGCACCTGGTTACCAAGTTGACGCGTGCCAAGCTGGAACAACTCACCGCCGATCTCGTTGATCGCACGATTGCGCCGCTCAAGCAGGCCTTGAGCGATGCGAGCTTGAACGCGGGCGATATCAACGAAATCGTGATGGTCGGCGGCATGACGCGCATGCCCGCCGTACAGGATCGTGTACGCGCCTTCTTTGGCAAGGAACCGCACAAGGGCGTCAACCCTGATGAGGTGGTTGCGGTCGGCGCGGCCATCCAGGCCGGTGTGCTGGGCGGGGAAGTGAAGGATATCCTCCTGCTCGATGTGACTCCGCTTACGCTCTCCATCGAGACATTGGGTGCGGTTGCCACACCGCAGATCGAACGCAATACGACAATCCCTACGCGCCGCAGCCAGACTTTCTCGACTGCATCGGACAGCCAGACGCAGGTGGAGATCCATGTCTTGCAGGGCGAGCGCCCGATGGCCGTTGATAACAAGTCGCTCGGGCAAGTTCATTCTGGATGGAATCCCACCTGCGCCGCGGGGCGTGCCGCAGATCGAAGTCACATTTGATATCGACGCGAACGGCATTCTGAAAGTGACGGCCAAGGATAAGGCCACCGGACGCAGCCAACACATCACGATCACGGCTTCCTCGGGGCTTTCAGACGCTGAAGTGGAGAAGATGCGCCAGGACGCCGAGGCCCACGCCGACGAAGACCGCAAGCGCAAGGATCTGATCGAAGCGCGCAACAATGCCGATAACACGGCGTACGCCGCCGAAAAGGCCTTGAAGGACTTTGGCGACAAAGTGCCGACGGACCTCAAGTCGGAGATTGAGACGAAGGTGGCTGAAGTGCGCAGCAGGGCGCAAAGCGAGGATGTAGCCGCCATTAGGTCCGCTACCGAAGTGCTGGGGCAAGCCATCCAGAAAGATCGGCGCTGCTGCCTATCAACAACCGGACGCTGGCGGTGAGGCTGGCGCGGCGGGCCAGGGTGGTCAGGCGGGTCCGTCCAATGCCGGCCCCGATGTGGTGGACGGGGAAGTGAAAGAATAGAGGTTGGGGACCGGAGAGTAGAGAACAGAGAGTAGAGAGTCGCCGTCGAACTGGGCCGATCCACTCCGCTGCACTACTCATCTACTCTCTAATGATCTGTTCTCGGTTCTCTTGAATTATGTCTGATCGCGATTACTACGATGTTCTTGGCGTCGGCCGGAATGCGTCGGAGGATGAGATCAAAGCCGCGTTCCGGAAATTGGCGCGTCAGTATCATCCGGACGTGAACAAAGAAGCCGACGCGGAAGAGAAGTTCAAAGAAATCAACGAAGCCTACGGCGTGCTCTCGGATGCGGACAAGCGCGCCCGCTACGACCGCTTTGGCCGTGAGGGGCTGGGCAACCTGGGCGGCTTCCGCGATTACACTGTGGATTTTGCGGATATCTTCGACGAACTCTTTGGGCAGTTTGGATTCTCCACCGGACGACAATCGCGCAGGTCCCCGCGACGCGGTCGTGACCTGCAGATGGGCATCACACTGAAATTCGACGAGGCGGTCTTTGGTGTAGAAAAAGAGATCGACTTCGAACGCGAAGCAAACCTGTTCGCGTTGCAATGGTTCGGGTGCCGAGCCGGGCACGACGCCCACCCGCTGTCCAACGTGCGGCGGCCAGGGCGAGGTTCGCCAGGTGCGGCAGACGATCCTCGGCCAGATGGTGCAAACCACGACTTGCCCGAATTGCGGCGGCCGCGGAGAAATTATCTCATCACCCTGCCGTACCTGCCGAGGTGGCGGGCTGGAACGGAAGACGGTTCATAAGAAGGTTCAGATTCCGGCGGGTGTGGATACGGGAACGCAGATCCGTTTGGCAGGTGAAGGCGGGCCCGGCGTCTATGGCGGGCCGAACGGCAGCCTTTTCCTGCTGCTGGAAGTTCAGCCACATAAATTCTTCAAGCGCCGCGAGAATGACATCCTGCTCAACCTGGATATCAATATCGCTCAAGCCACACTCGGAGCGGAGGTGCAGGTGCCGACGCTCGATGGCGATGAGAAGCTCAAGATACCTGCCGGCACCCAAGCTGGCAAGGTCTTTCACATCAAGGGCAAAGGCGTCCCGCATCTGCGGCGGAAGGATCATCGCGGCGACGAGTTGGTGATCGTCAACGTCGAAATTCCGTCCAAGCTGACGAAGGAACAACGCGAGTTGTTCGAAAAACTGGCCGATACTCTGGGGACGACGGTCAAGCCGAAGGAAAAAGGCTTCCTGGATTGGTTGAACGAGGCTCTGGGAGGCTAGGCGGAGCGCTAGAGGAATTCTTGGTCTCTGAACGGTCGAGCATAAGAAAAGACCGCCAAGCCTTACTGCCTTGGCGGTCTGCTAGTTAGGCCTCCTTTTTTCATGAAGCAAACAGCGGACATCGGCCGTTTATGCCTCCGATCTTGCAAGGCGCAGGTATACGGCTCCGCGGGCATCCAGGTAGATGGCTTTGGGTGTTTGCGTGATGCGAAGCACCACGTTCTCACACGCCGGGCAACGGAGCACAATACCGGGTCCCTGCGTGAATGCCAGCAGACTGCCCAGCTCGCCCTCATTGCCGCAATTGGCGCATTCAGTCGGCGCGGCGGTCATCTCTACGCCGAAGACCTCCTGCAACAGGCCCGCAGTGGCGTTGGCATCCAGCATGAGTTCACGATTGATGTCAGTGGCAGCGTCTGTCATGATTCAACCTCCTGTCGGCCCGAAGCGTTCGGTGCGGATACTGCCGGGCTTCAGGCCCAGCTTTACCAACGTATTTGCCGCGGACTCTACCAGTGAGGTCGGACCGCAAATAAAAACGTGTGGTGACTTTCCCAGCGGCTTGATTACTTCCTTCAGCATCTGTTCGTCGATGCGACGCGCATACCCGGTCCAGCCGGCGGGCTGGCTGCGCGTGAGTGCATGAAAGATCTCGAGTCCATTCTCATTGGCACGCAGCTTTTCCAACTCGTTGTAATAGATAATGTCTTCGAGGCTGCGTGAGCTGTACAACAAGTGTGCCGGATTTGTAGCGCCCGCCGCAGCCCGATGACGCAGCATGGACATGAGCGGAACCACGCCTGATCCTCCGGCAATGAGCAGAAGCGGCCCTGCCATGTTCGCCTCCCACACGAAGTATCCGCCGATGGGTCCGCGCACTTCAATGCGATCTCCCTTGACCAGGACATCGTGCAGATACGTCGAGACCTCTCCATCGCCAATGCGCTCCACGGTCAGGTCAATCTCGCCGGCGCGTTCCGGCTCTGAGGCAATCGAGTAACTTCGCTGGGCTTGGTAGCCATCTTCCGCCGTGAGACGAACATCGTAGTGTTGGCCGGCGCGGTGAGGCGTCCAGTCCGGAAGAGCAAGCGTGAAGGTCTTGGCGCGCGCCGTTTCCGGCTTGATATCCTTGACAGACGCGATCTGCCAGTCCAATGTTTTCTTCACGTTACTTCCATACTCTCAATCATTCCAGTAGCGTTCTTCCTTCCAGGGGTCGGCGTGGTTATGATAGCCGGCCGATTCCCAGAAGCCCCGCTTGTCTTTCTCCATCAGAGAAATGCCGCGGATCCATTTGGCGCTCTTCCAGAAATAGAGATGTGGCACCACCATGCGCGCGGGTCCGCCGTGCTCGGGAGCCAGCGGCCGATTATCGTATTGTAGGGCAATGAACGACTGTCCATTGATGATATCGGTGAGGGGCAGGTTGGTGGTGTAGCCCCCATCGCTGTAGGCCGTGATGAATATGGCGCGGGGGTCCAATTCGACATGCTCCAAAAGGGTGTCGAGGCTGACGCCCTCCCACTTCATGTCAAGATGCGTCCACTTCGTAACGCAGGAGATGTCCACGACGAATTTCTGCATCGGAAGCTTGAGAAATTCCTGCCACGTCCACGAAGTCTTTTGCTTGACCAGGCCTTCGATCGTGAATGTCCATTTGTCGAGGGATGTGTGAGGTGTGGGCCCGGCGGAGAGGACGGGGAAGTCGTCGGTTAGATATTGGCCCGGCGGAATGCGGTCCACCTTCCCGGCTCCCGCCCGCCGCTTGCCCACGAATCCGCGAGAGATGAATGGCTCTGGCATGGTCTCTCCTCTCATCGATGCCTCATGGTGTAATCAGACAGAATTGGCCCAAATTTGTGTGAGTGTATAGCACAGGAGAGGTAACGTCAAGGCCAACCGCGCCGGAGGGTTTCCAGCAGCCTGAGCGCCGGCGCTCGGAAGTCATAGACCCCTTTTCTCCGACCATTCCCTGCCACGGGTTTTCTTGCCCAGGAAATCGTGCGCACTTGGGTCTTGACATTTTCGGCTTCCGAAATATAATTGCACTTCGCAACTATTAACAAAGGAAACAAAACTGTGACCTCGCCTCAAGAAACCGCCGCACTGATCATGGAGGACATCCCGTTCCTGATGCGGCTATTACGGGCCAAGTTCCGCGAAAAACGTGTCGGTGATCTATCCATGGTGCAGTTCCGCACCCTGGCCTTCGTGGATGCGACTCACGGCGCCAGCCTTTCCGAGACGGCGGGACACATCGGCGTGAGTCTGCCCTCGATGTCCAAGCTGGTGGACACGTTGGTCGATCACAAGCTGCTTGCTCGTGAGACGCACGGAACGGATCGCCGGCGCATTTGCCTGTCGCTTACGCCGCAGGGCAAACGTGAACTCGATGAGGCCTATCAGCACACACAATCCTTTTTCGCCGGAAAATTTGCCGAGCTCACGGACGAACAGCGCACGCAGATTGCCGGCGCTATGGACGTGTTGAAGAATATGTTCGCGCCTAATCCGAAGGCGTCTCTGCCTGAACTATCCGAAGAAGAAACCATCCTGGTTTAACCGTAAGACTATTCAAAGGAGTTGAACAAGAAATGGATAAGCAGTATTCCCTGTTTGGGAAGAAGGTTGCATATAAGTGGATCGTGTTGAGCGTGACGACCATAGGTGCGCTGATGGCAGCCATCGACAGCACCATCGTGATCCTGGGCCTGCCCGACATGATGGTCAAGCTGCACGCAGACCTGATCGAGATGATCTGGGTGATCATGGGCTACATCCTGGTCAGCACGGTCTTTCTCCTGACCTTTGGGCGGGTGGCCGATCTGTTCGGCCGCGTGCGCATGTATAACCTGGGTTTCGTGATCTTCACCATCGGCTCGGCCTTATGCGGTTTCTCTCTCAATGCCACCGAGCTGATCATCTTCCGCCTGGTGCAGGGGAGCGGCGCGGCAATGATGGTGGTCAACAGCGTGGCGCTTATCACCGAGGTCTTCCCTCCGAATGAGCGCGGCAAGGCACTCGGCCTCAACGCCATCACGTTTTCCATCGGAGGCGTGGCAGGGCCAATCCTGGGCGGCCTGATCCTGACCCTGGCCGACTGGCGTTGGATCTTCTTCATCAACGTGCCGGTCGGGATTTTCGGCGCCGTGTGGGGCTACACTGCCCTGCGCGAGATGTCCGCACGCAAGCAAGGTGAGCGGTTCGACCCGGTGGGCGCCATCAGCTTCAGCCTCGGCCTGACTGCCCTGCTGATTGCCCTGACCCTTGGGATCTCACTGGACTTCACTTCGCCGCCGATCCTCGTGTTGTTTGGTGTGTTCCTGGTCGGGCTGGCATTTTTCATGTGGTGGGAACCCAAGGCCTCCAACCCTGTGCTCGATCTATCCTTGTTCAATGATCGCGTCTACACCTTCTCAGTGCTATCCGCCATGATTCAGGCGCTGGCGCTCTTTGCCGTGAATTTCCTGATCATCTTCTATTTGCAGGGCGTTCTCGGCTATGACCCGCTGAAGGCAGCGATTCTGCTCATTCCCCTGCCTATCATGACGTCCATCGTCGCGCCGTTCGGCGGCAATATCTCCGACCGCATCGGAGCGCGTGTCCCGGCCACGATTGGCCTTTTGATACAGGGCGCGGCCCTGGTCTGGTTCATGCGTATCACGCCGGCCATGCCCTACTGGCAGATCGCACTCGGGTTGGGGTTGATGGGAGCCGGCGGCGGTCTATTCTATCCGCCGAATACCAGTGCGGCGATGAACGCATCGCCCAGGAACCGGCTCGGCATCGCCTCCGGGACGCTGGCGACCCTGCGCCAGGCAGGCATGGTGACCAGCTTCGCACTGTCGCTTGCCGTCGCTGCCAGCAGCCTGCCGCGCGACGTGATGATGCAGCTATTCGTTGGGAACAATGTTACGCTGGGCTCAGCGCCCATGCTGGCTTTCGTCACGGGCATGCACAGCGCGTTTCTGGTCTCGACGGTGCTCGTTGTAATCGCAGCCGGCATCTCCTTCGTACGCGGCCAGGAAGACCGGGGCGCCCTTGCAGAGGAAGCTGGCAAACCCGCTCCGGAAACTTTCGCCGACTAAATGCCCAGCAGGAATCGCGGGCTGTAAACACAAACCTCCGGGGTCAGAAGACCCCGGAGGTTTCACTGTCTAAATATGTATCGGCATTCCTTCGGCAACGTGGGCGGCTTCCATCAGCACCTCGCTCAAGGATGGATGCGCGTGCACGTTTCGGGCGATCTCGTGCGGCGTCAGTTCCATCAGGTGCGCCAGGGTGAGTTCGGGCAATAGCTCGGTCACCTCGGGGCCGATCATGTGCGCGCCCAGAATCTCGCCGTATTTATCGTCGACGACGATCTTGACCCAGCCCGCGTAATCGCCCAGCCCGAGCGCCTTGCCGTTGGCCTGGAATGGGAAACGCCCAATCTTGATGTTGTGGCCGCGCTCCCTGGCCTGCGCCTCGGTCAGCCCGAAGGAGGCGATCTGCGGCTGGCAATACGTGGCGCGCGGCATCATTTCGTAATCCAGTGTGACCGTCTCCGCGCCGGCGATGTTCTCTGCGGCCACGATGCCCATCGCAGAGCCGACGTGCGCCAGCATCAGCTTGCCGGTCACGTCGCCGATGGCATAAATGTTCGGCACGCTCGTCTGCATCTTCTCGTTGATTTCGACAAAGCCGCGCTCATTGATCTTGACGCCGACCTCTTCGAGTCCGAGACCTTTCGAGTTGGGGCGGAAGCCGATGGCAACCAGGGCCTGGTCGGCCTCGAGGCTCGATTCCTTGCCATCCGCTGAAACCCTGACTGTTACACCCGTCCCCGTCGCCGCGACCGACTCCACTTTGTTTCCAACCAAACATTTGATCCCGCGCTTCTTGAACTCCTTCTTCAGTTCCTTCGAAACTTCCTCATCTTCCAGCGGGACAAGCCGCGGCAGCATCTCGACGATGGTGACCTCCACGCCGTAGGAACTCCAGACGGTGGCGAACTCCACGCCGATGGCGCCCGAGCCGATGATCACCGCCGATTTCGGCAGCTTCTCCTGCAAAATGGCCTCGAGATAGGTGACGACCTTTTCTCCGTCCACTTTCCAAGCGCCGGGCACGGCGGCGGTAGCGCCGGTGGCGACAATGATATTCCGGGCTTTCAACTCGGTGACCTTCTTGTCCGAGCCTGTGACAGCCACGGTGTCTTTTGCGGTCAGCTTTGCCTCACCCATGAAGACGCTAATGTTGTTCTTCTTCATCAGGAAGCCGACGCCCTTGGTCAGGCGATCCGAATTCTGCCGTGAGCGCTTGACCGCCACACTGTAATCCAGCTTCAGATTATCGAAGGAAAAGCCGAAATCCTTGCCGCGTTCACGCAGGGTGTGAGCGACCTCGGCGTTCTTGAGCAGCGACTTGGATGGAATGCAGCCGACGTTCAGGCACACGCCGCCCAGCCATTGCTTGTCCACGATGGCGGTTTTCTGCTTCAGCTGCGCAGCGCGGATCGCGGCGACATAGCCTGCGGGACCCGCACCGATGACGACGACATCAAAGTTTTCAGCCATGCTTTACTCCCGAGAAGAGAGACTAGTGAATGCAAATTCCGAAATAGCGCCCGGCAATTTTACTACTGTCCAGATTTAACCCGTCGGCTGTCGTCTCAAAGATTTGCCTTCAGGAATTCAAAAGTACGGTCCCACGCAAGCTTTGCAGCCGCGGGATCGTACTCAGGGCGATCCTCCTCCACAAACCAATGAGCCCGCCCCGGATAGACGTGGAACTGAACGTCCACGCCTGCCGCTTTCAGCAGGCCTTCCATTTTTTTCACATACTCGTAGTCCTCCCATTCATCCACATCGGTGAAGTGGCCCAGCACTTTCGACCGGATCTTACCCCAGTCCTCGTCTCCCGCACCGTAGAACAGCACGGTGGCGGCCACTTGCTCCGGGCGTGTGGCTGCCACAGAGAGCGACCATTGCCCGCCCATCGAGAATCCGACGAGGCCGATCTTTTTCCCCTTGCGATCCGGCAGACCCAGCAAGTAGTCTCCGGCAGAGGTAACGACCTCACCGGCGAAGTGGCGGTCGCTCTTCTCCATCAGCTCTTTGGCTTCGTCAACCGTCCGTGCGATCTGTCCGTTCCTAAGATCGGGCGCAAGCGCAACAAACCCCTGTTCCGCAAGGCGATCACACACCTGCTTGAAGAACGGTTTGAGTCCCCACCAGGCATGCAGCACGAGGACACCCGGCCCTCCGTTTTCGGGCCTGGCCAGGTAGGCCGTTGCCGTTCTGCCATTAACCTTCAGTTGCAGCTCTGACTTTTGAACAGGCGTCTGTTTCTTTTTGATTCCTGTCGTTGATTGGGGCTTGTTCATATCCATCTCCTAATGTGCGACTTGTAGCCTCTATAAGTATCCTCGAACTTCTTCTCGAGATAGATTTCCTCGGCGTGGACGATGGAGCTGGTAACCGTTCCGATCAGGAACGGGCTGAGCAGCAATCCCCACAGCGTGCCCGCCAAAAATGTGAAGCCGAGATAGATGAGAACGAATCCGAGATAGATCGGATTGCGGGTAAAGCGATAGGGCCCGTCGGTAACCAGTGCGGTGGTGGGCTGACGTGCATCCGGGGTGGTATGCGCCTTCCTCATCTCGGAGAAGGCCGTGCCGACGAGTGCTATCCCGGCTGCCAACAGCAGCGCGCCGAGGATGCGCATCGGCCAGGTCCAAGGCGTTGGGAATGGCACGGCCCAATGCAACACGAAGGCGCTGACCAGATAGCCGAGGAAGATCAGCGGGGGTGGAAGCAGAACTTGAGCATGATCTTTGTTCTGTGTCACGCACACACTCCGTTGCCGTCTTCAAATCGAACTACGATTTGAAGACGGCAAAGATATTCCGAGAAATGAAAGCGGTCGTCGAGAGCACCCGTCCACTTTTATTTTTCGGGTATTCTGCCAAACGGCCAGACATTCTAACGTTCATGCCCAGCTCTCCAACGTCTCTTTGACTTTCATCAGGAAGGCATCTGCGCTTGCACCATCCAGGATGCGATGATCGAAAACAAACGACAGGTACACCATCGGGCGAATCGCAACCGCCTCATTGCCTGCCGCATCCGTTACCGCCACCACGCGCTTCTGCAGCGTCCCTGTGCCCAAGATTCCGCATTGAGGCTGGTTGATGATCGGCATGGCGAAAAGCGAGCCGGCTGTGCCATGATTGGTCAGAGTAAACGTGCCGCCGCGCACTTCATCGGGCTGGAGTTGCTTCGCACGGGCGCGGCTGCCCAGATCGTTGACGGCGCGGGCCAATGCCAGCAGGGACAGGTTATCGGCGCCCTTGATGACCGGGACAATCAACCCCTCGTCGCCCAACGAAGTCGCCATGCCCACGTTCACCGCGGCGTGAACCAGCACGCCTTCCTCGGTCCAGGATGAGTTGGTCATGGGGTAGGCTTTCAGTCCGGCGACAATCCCAGCGATAAAGTAAGCCGTGAAAGTCAACTTGACCCCGTCGCGGGCAAACTGCTCCTTATTGAGGTTGCGATGGGCTGTGACGCGTCCCATGTCTGCTTCCATGACGGTCAGCACGTGGGGCGAGGTCTTCTGTGACAGCACCATATGCTCGGCAATCTGCCGGCGAATGACCGTATGCTTGATGAGCTGGTCGCCTGGGCGCACTCCACTCGCTGCGCTCGTTCGGCTCGCTTCGCTCGCGGTAGATTGGGAAATTGGGGCGGGCGCAGCTACGTTGCCGGTTTTTCCGGCATCCTGCGCTTCAGCCTCCAGAAACTTCAGCACATCATTCTTTGTAATTCGTCCATTCAGGCCGGTGCCGCGAACGCGGGACAGGTCGACGAAACGCTCGGCGGCAATCTTTGCGACAACGGGAGAGACAAAGCCGATTTCCTGGTTGGCGGGTGGCGGTTCAGGGGACTCTGTTGGTAGTTGCCCCGCGCCTGCTTGGCGCGGGGTGCCCAGTGGCAGCTTGAGGCTGCCCTGCGCGAGCGGTCCGGGAGCGGCAGAGGAAGTTGCGGTCTCGGTGCTTTCGCCGGGCTTGCCGATAAATGCCAACACGGTACCGACTTTGGCAGGCACACCTTCCTGGGCAAGGATCTTAAGTACGGTGCCCGATGCCGGCGCCGGGATTTCCGTATCGACCTTGTCTGTATTGACCTCGAGCAGAGGTTCCAATTCCTTTACGGAATCGCCCTCCTGCTTGAGCCACTTGGTGACCGTGACCTCTTCAACGCCTTCGCCCAGCCTGGGCACGAGTACTTTGGTTGCCATGGGTTTCTCCAGTTATCAGTGGCCAGTAATCAGTAACCAGTATCCAGTAATCAGTAATCAGTAACCGACAATCAGTGATCAGTGACCAGTGATCAGTGACCAGTGATCAGTGATCAGTGACCAGTAATCAGTGACCAGTGATCAGTGACCAGTGATCAGTGACCAGTAATCAGTAATCAGTGACCAGTGAGAATATCATGGTGCTTCGATAAAGTACTCTGCCTGGTTTTCGCTTACGGAATGTGCGGCCCGGTCACAGAACATTTCCGCCTTGTTAATCATTCCTTGAATGAGTCGCCCGATTTCCGCACTTCTTTCCACCAATCGTGCGCATTCCTCTGCTGTGAAATATCGGCAATCCAAAGCCGTTTCAAGCCAATGCTGAGTCTCTTGTTGCTCGCCATCCGCGTCAGTGAGCTTGCTGATGAAATGTTTTTCGTAGCGACGTTTTGCCCATGCCTCGGCAATCTGAGCTCCGATAGAGCGCGAAGAGCGCCGAATTTGATCTGTTAAGGAAAACACTTCTTCCTTCGGGAAACCCCTGGTCAATTGAAAAACCTCATTCGTCAACTCGCGGGCTTTTTGATACACGATCAGATCGCGGTGGCTTTTTGCATACGTCAGCTTGCTCACAATTTCCTCCGTGGCCTGTAGATCAATTAGCGTGCACCCTGGTAACTGATCACTTTATCACTGGATACTGATTGGGGTCGACCTCGTTCATCATTTCATAGACTGCATCGAAGATGGTCTCTGCATTGGGCTTCGACCAGTAGTCGCCGTCGCTGCCGTAGGCGGGTCGATGGGCGGCGCCGCTCAGCGTCCGCGGCTCGGAATCAAGATGAAAGTAACCGCCTTGTTTCTCGATGACTTGCTGCAGCATGTAGGCGGAGGTTCCGCCCGGCACATCCTCGTCCACGAACAAAACCCGGTTGGTCTTCTTGAGCGATTCGACGATATGGCCGTGGATGTCGAAGGGCAGAAGCGATTGCACGTCAACGATCTCGGTCTCGATGCCGACCTTGCTCAATTTGTCGGCGGCATCCAGGGCGATGCGGCAGCAGGCGCCATAGGTGACGATGGTGACGTCGCTGCCGGAGCGGATCACTTCCGGCACGCCCAGGGGCACGGTCATCTCGGCGATATTGTCGGGCAATTTCTCCTTGACGCGGTAGCCGTTCAACACCTCGACGACCAAGGCGGGTTCATTCGACTTGAGCAGCGTGTTGTAGAAACCGGCGGCGCGGGTCATGTCGCGCGGCACCAGCAGGTACATGCCGCGCAGCAAATGAATAAGCCCGGCGATGAGCGAACCGGAATGCCAGATGCCCTCGAGACGATGGCCGCGGGTGCGCACGATGACGGGCGCGCTTTGCCCGCCGGCGGTGCGCCAGTGCAGGGTGGCCAGATCGTCGGACATGATCTGCAGCGCATACAGCAAATAATCAAGATACTGGATCTCGCAAATCGGCCTCAGGCCGCGCATCGCCATGCCGATGGCCTGCCCCAGAATCGTGGCCTCGCGGATGCCGGTATCGGTCACGCGCCATTCGCCGTATTTCTCCTGCATGCCTTTGAAGCCCTGGTTGACGTCGCCAAGCTTGCCCACGTCCTCGCCAAAAGCGATCACGCGCGGGTCGCGCTGGAGGATGGCGTCGAAGGCGGCGTTGACGACCTCGAAGCCCATCAGCGTCGGCGAACGGTCCGAGTAAACGGGCTTCACTTCCTGCACCTTCAGCGCGCTCTCGTCGTATAGATGCGAGCCGTAACGCGCAAGGTTGACCGAGTCCTGTTCGTTCTTCCATTGCGCCAGGACCTGCCTGGATGGAATCTCTTCATCGCGCAGGATGCGCAAGGCCTCGTGCGCCGCGGCATGCACGTCGCGCCGAAGCGGAGCCGGGAGGTCGGCCAGCCGTTCCTTGATCTCGTTCAATTCCGCGGCGTGGGACGAGGAGCCGGCGATCTCATCCAGCATGTCCATCACCTGGCTCCGCTCTTCCAGGATCGGGTTGAGATACGCCTCCCAGGCGGCTTTGCGGATGCCCTCCACGGCCTCGTGGTCCTCTTTTTCGAGGGCAGGCCAGCTCGGGGTCCGAAGCGATGCCGGTCTCGATCATCCACTCGCGCATCTTGCGGATGCAGTCGAATTCCTCCTCCCATTTCAGTCGTTCAGGCGACTTGTAGCGTTCCTGGCTGCCAGAGGTGGAATGTCCCTGCGGCTGGGTCAGATCGGTGACATGGATCAGCGATGGGATGTGATAGCGGCGGGCGACTCGGCCGCCTTTTGATAGGTCTCCAGCAAGGCCGGATAATCCCAGCCGGGGACCTGATACAGGTCGAAGCCGCGCTCGCATTCCTCCTCCATGCAATCGTCGCGCTCGAAACCCTTCAGGATGGCGTAGATATTTTCCTTGACCATCTGGAACTGGTTGGGGACCGAGATGCCGTAGCCGTCGTCGTAGACGGTGATGACGGCGGGCGCCTGCAGGACGCCGATGGCATTGACCGTTTCCCAGAACATGCCTTCGGCGGTGGAGGCGTTGCCGATGGTGGCGAAGGTGACCTCGTCGCCGTTGTGCGAAAATCCGCTGAACTTCTTCAGCTCTTTCAGCTTGCGATAGAGGACGGAGGCATAGGCCAGCCCGACCGTGCGCGGCATCTGCGTGCCGGTGGGGGAGACATCGGCGGACGTGTTGTACGTTTCGGTTTGATTTCGCCAGGAGCCGTCGGGATTGATATAGCGCGAGGCAAAATGAGCGTTCATGCCGCGCCCGCCGGTGTTCGGCTCGGCCTGCAGGTCGGCGTGGGCGTAGAGCTGGGCGAACATCTGCTGGATGCTCATGACGCCCAGCACGGCCATCCAGGTCTGGTCGCGGTAATAGCCGGAGCGCCAGTCGCCTTTGCGGAAGGCGCGGGCGATGGCGATGTTGGCCAGTTCCTTGCCGTCGCCGAAGATGCCGAACTTGGCCTTGCCGCTCAGCACCTCGCGATGACCAATAAGACTCGCCTGCCGCGATTGGTAGGCGAGTCGATAATCCTGAATAATTTGTTCACGGTCAAGCTCATGAGGAAGTGCAACAGTACCCTTGGCTTTGGGCATGTACTCTCTCCTAATGATTATCCTGAGTAAACGCGTCTGATTATAATGGAAAACGATTTGGGGAAGAAAATAATATATTGGTAGATTGGTAGATTGGTAAATTGGTAGCACCTGTGCCGACCCTCATCTGCGATAGCCGAGCCTCGGCGAGTCGGTTTGCCGATGTGGGCAATCCCTCGGGCGCATTCCTTTGGAATGCTTCGCCACCCCCAAGGGGGTGCTGCGCGAGGGACCTTCGGTGGCGACCTGAAGCCGGCTTGCGCGAGCCTGCCTGGTGCGAATTGAATTCCGAGAGGGTTTACGGGAAAATGTGTGGAGTTCCTGGTGAAAAAACCTCTGGAATCGGAGGCCAAGGTGTTGAGCAGTCGGCCATAGGTGACTGTCTGGCCAGCAATGACGGCAAGGGTGTGCATATATGGCGGCCATTTTATTTCGCGGCTGTCGTCCGGGTGCGACGGAAAAACAATGAGGAACAATTCTGCCTCTCGCGGCTGCAATGGACCTGGTCGGCAAAGAGGAACAATTCTGCCTCTCGCGGCTGCAACGGACCTGGTCGGCAAAGAGAAACAAACATCCCGGTCTCGATCCACTCCGATAGAGCGGTGTTTCGCGAATAATTCGAATCCAACTTGAATCCTCCCGCGAGGGCGAGATTGGTAGATCGGTAGATTGGAAAATTGGTACGTTGGTAAATTGGTGAATTGATAAATCGGCGGAGTGCTTCGCCGCGTTCACAGTTGGCAGTGGGTAGTTGAAGATTCATGGCAGCAGTGGTACTGACATTATTATAGTGAACATGTGTTCTAAATGCAATACCCAGAGGATTCCATTGCTTCCACTGCTTCCATGGGTTACAGAGTTTGGAAAAAACGGTTGGCGGTTGGCTGTTGACAGTTGGCAGTTGACGGTTTGCAGTTCGCAGGAGGTGACGGGCTGAGATGGAAGGGCGACTGAGAACTCTCGGATAGAGGGACCGTTACGCATGCTCGAGCAGGGCGGGTTTATACTGAAGGCAGCATCGCAAACGAGACCTTCGGTCGGCATCTCGGCGGGGTCGGGCCCTTACAGGGTGCTGCGCGAAGCGCTACGCGATCGCCCGAGCAAAGGTGGTGGTGCAAGAGAGACCGGCGAGGAGCAGGGGAAAGGACATATAGATTGTCAGTCGAACTTCTGGTTCTGATACTCCTGGTTTTCGTTGTGGCGGGCGCCTACGCCTCCGTCGGCCTGGGTGGAGGCACCGGGTATCTTGCCATCATGACCCTGCTTGGAATATCAGCCAGCGTCATGATACCCACGGCATTACTCCTCAACCTTGTGGTTACTGGCGTAGCGTTGCTGCGCTTTGGCCTGGCCGGGCGGCTGAAGTGGAGACTCTTCCTGCCATTCTTGTTGCCAGCCATGCTGACCGCTTTCCTAGGCGGGCTTATAACAGCCGATCGAACGTTGTTCCTTGCCTTATTGGCAGCAGCCCTTACGGTCGCAGGTATTGCGATGTTTCGAAATGCGCCAAATGTGCGAGAGGAAGAGCACGTACCCGACGGCCGTCATTTGTGGCTAGTAGGCATTCCCTCGGGCCTTGTTATCGGGTTTCTCTCGGGTTTCTTAGGAATTGGCGGCGGTGTATTTCTGGGACCGCTCGTGCTATTTCTCGGATGGGCGAACCCAAAACAGATGGCGGCAATGAATTCTGCTTTGATCCTGATATTGTCGGCCATTGGGTTGGCAGCACATGGAATTAAGGGCGGGATTGACTTCAGGATGATTCTGCCTTTGGCAGGGGCAGCGGTACTGGGCGGATTGGCTGGTGCAACGCTTGCCGAGAAGAAGCTTTCTGCCACGGCGCTCCAGCGCGTGTTCGCATTCATCGTCCTGGTCGCCGCAATTAAGGCAGCCTTTGATGCCGTTCGCGGATAGGATCGACTGATGGCAGGGGCAGATGAGGGCTTTGGCGAGCAGTTCGGCGGGGTCGGGCCCTTGCAGGGTACTGCGCGAAGACCCACGCCGAGCAAGGGTTAGGCCCTAGAAGCACAGAGAGGAGAGCACGATGAGCAACGAACAGGTGGCACCTGAGACGAAAGGTGTTACGGTGAAGTTACTTGAAACGGTTGACCTTGGCCCTGAGATCGAGGGCATGGCAGGGCGCCAGCTTCGAATGCGTATGGTGACCTTCGAGCCTGGAGGCGTCTTCGGCCCGATTCACGACCATAAAGACAGACCCGGCATCGTCTACATATTGCAGGGAACGATCACTGACCATCGAAACGGAGTCGCTACGGACTATGGGCCGGGTGTGGGCTGGCCCGAGGATAGGAACACCACACACTGGCTTGAGAACAGAGGAACGATTCCGGCGGTGGAGATCTCGGTCGATATAGTCCGGCAAGAGTAAGCTCAGGCCCGCCCAGGATTCAAGAAATTTGAGATTGTCCGGAACAAAGACTCAAAAGCCTGGGCGTAACAAAGCGTGCACGGGACGCTGGGGCACGGTGCGGCTTTTCGAGCATTTTCCTGGCTTCAAGTTTGTCCTGTTCCCAAGCAGAGTCCACGCCCGCTCCCAGCGCCATGCTTCGCGAACGCGAACCGTTAGCCCCCCTTTCTACTCTTGCCATAGCAAGAGGGTCAGGCCCTTACAGGGTGCTGCGCGAAGACCCGCGCCGATCGGGGTTTGCGATAACTGAATACTTTCTTTGCAATCGAGGGCGCTTCATGGCCCATGATACAATCCCCATCAAGGAATCAAGAATAGGAGGAGACAGACAGCTTAACCAAACCCACCCAAACGCAACTTTCCCAACGCAACGCCCTGAAAACTCCTGGCGCGGCGGCGGGCGAATCGATTTAGCGCGGCTTGCGCTTACTGGATTTAATGGTGTATGAGGCGATGTGACATGACTACGAGGCATTTGGTCGCTTTTCTGGTTGCCGGCTTTTTTGTTTTTTCGTGCTACGGGCAGGCCGGCCAGGCAGGGCCCACCCAGGCTACTATTCCATCGACGGCGGCATCCAGCACAAGTAGTGCTGCCAACCCACCGGCCACGCCGGTCACCCCGCTGACGGCTGCCCCCATTGCGTCAGCTGCTCCACCTTTGCCAATTGGCACCCCAATGAAATCCGGTGACTACGATCAATCCATTGTGAACGGCGGAGTGACGCGTACGTACATCCTGCATATCCCGCCGGACTACGACGGTACGAAGGCCTTGCCGCTCGTTTTCGTCCTGCACGGACGGGGCGGTACCGGCAAGTCGATGATTGGCACCGGCATGAGCACCCTGGCCGACCAGGCAAACTTCATCGTGGTGTATCCTGACGGGACAGGTAATCCAAGTGGCTGGAATTCCGGTCTCCAAGAGGACTCGAGGATAACAGTTGACGATGTTGGTTTCTTTAAGGCGCTGATTGACAAATTTGAAAAGGACCTGGGGGTGGATCCCACGCGGGTCTATGCCGCGGGCTTCTCCGGCGGCGCCATCATGACTTATCGGTTGGGGGCGCAACTAACAGACCAGTTTGCCGCGATTGCTGTCGTGGAAGGTGCGATGGCCAACAAGCAACCAGATGGTACCTGGCTCACTATTCCGAACCCCGCGGGACCCATTGCGGTGATCATCTTTCATGGCCAACAGGATACCCATATTCCATACAACGGCGGCCAGGGAAATGGCGCCGGGATGTTGTTTGCAGCCCCTGTTACGGACGCGGTGAATTCCTGGGTCAAGAACGACGGTTGCGACAATACACCTACAACAGCCAAAGGGGGCGGCGGAAACGTCACCCGACAAGACTATGTGGGCTGCACCGCCGGCAGTGAAGTGACGTTCTACACGATTGCGAACGGCAAGCATGCATGGCCGACGGTCAAGGAGACAGGCATCTCTGCCACAAACCTCATCTGGGAGTTCTTCTCGAAGCACTCCAAATAGGCACCGGATCCTCCCGGAGAACCGCATCCTTGACTGGCTCAGGACTTGGAGCCGCCTTTCCTGCCAAAGGTGGGTGCCCCGGCGACTCATGACGCCTGGACTTGCGGCGACCGCTGGAAGCGGCTCCGCGGCGCAATTGGGAGGATGCCCCGTCCGGCACTTCGTGCCTGCTTCGCGATCCCCCATTTTTTTCTGCAGTAGTTCATGGGAAGCGGATAGGTATCGAATCAGATACATTCGATAGGCGCGGATGGATCAGATAGAAAATGGGGGAGGAAGTGCGTGCCGCGGGGCATTGTCGCGGACGCCTGCAGCCGCGGGTATCTGCGCCGAGCAGGAACCTTCGGCGCCCCCTCCGTCACTACGTGACACCTCCCCCAAATACACGACGAACTGAGTGATCTATAAAAGTATTCTGGTGCGTGGATTTGGGGGAGGTAGATGGCGCTGCGGCCGGTTGCACACGATCGCTAAATGAGAACTTTGGTCTCATCTCGGCGGGGTCAGGCCCTTCGCTATGGTCGCGCCGCTGGCGCGGGGCAGGTGGTGTTGCGCGATGTGCTACGCGATCGCCGAGCGCGAGCAGCGCGGGTTTATACTGAAGGAAGCATCGGCAAATGAGACCTTCGGTCGGCATCTCGGCGGGGTCAGGCCCTTACAGGGTGTTGCGCGAAGACCCGCGCCGAGCAAGAGATGAGCAAGTATCTTTGATAGAAACAGCGCAGGGACGCCGTGATTGAGTATAAGACTGGCGACAGTTGACCGCAGATCGTTTAACGATAATGAAGACCCGCAACCAAAACATCCTTATAAAGGATGTTTTTCTAGTTTGGACTTTGAAGAAGTTTATGGATTATCCATTACCTGCAGTAGAGGTTTTTCAATTTCATACTTACAATCGGCGGGGTAATCCCGGGGAGTTCCGTCTAAGCCAAGAGTACCCTGCTTAGTTTCATCAGGATACCAAGTGAAGTACTGTGTAGAAGGTCGTAATGGACTACCATATCCCATACCATAAGCTTTTGTACCGGCAGACTGACAGTCATAATATCGGACTGGAAGTTCTACCCCAATACCAGTATCCCATACTCCTTTAGATCGATTAATCAGTACATAGTCAACTACGAACTGATTATTCGCTTCATCATATCTACCCGACAAAGATACTATATCAATTTGCGAAAGAATTTGGTCGCGATTAGATTGACGGCTCCATCCGTCTATAACTGAACCAACACCTTGTATGAGAGAAATCACTATCACAATTCCTAGAATATAAGGCCAGAATTGGAACAAACACCCAATTAGAATTCCGAGTCCATAGGCTTGCGGATCAACAGGAATAACTTTGATTGGCTTATTATTTGACATTGAAATCGCTTTCAATATACTTTAAGCAACTAGAAGTTTAACCTACATTTATCCCCGAAACAAGTCTTTTGTCATCTTTTGCCGCGACAAACCGATTTTTACGAAGTCTATGCATTATAGATTTGAAATAATAAAGTAGAGTTGGCATTCCTGTTTCGGTTGCCCCGGCGAGCAGGAATAAGACCTTTGCGGGAAGAAAGCCCTGGGGGGAAGTACACCCCCACCTACGGCCTACTGCCTGCGGCCTTCGGGTATGTCGCCTGAAAAAGAGGGTGCGTCGCACCGTTCCAGAGGAGATTTGTTCTGAGGGTGGGTTGTATCCGTTAAACAGGGTTCATCCAGGGGGTAAGGTACGACGCACTCGCCGCCCGGGAAAAAGGGGTCAGTTGGTACATGCCGGTTTTAACTGTGCATGCCAGGATTCTTTTTCATGATCAATCCTGTCCGAAGATCACGCTGCGATTGCGCCCGCTTTGTTTTGCTTTGTATAAGGCATCGTCGGCGCGCTGGATCACGCGCTCGACGACCTCGTCGGGTGGTTCGAGGCGGATTTCGGCAATGCCAATGCTTAGCGTCAATGAAGCCGGTTCCGCGCCGGCGCCGGCGCGTATGGCCGCCACACCGGCTCTGATGCGCTCCGCAATGGGAAGCGCCTGCCGTGCGCTGGCCTGGGGTATCATGATGATGAACTCATCGCCACCGTAACGCGTGACCACATCGGAAGCGCGCATGTGCGCAGCGGCAGTCCGGGCCACCTCCACCAGTACGTCATCCCCGGCGGCGTGCCCGAGAGTGTCGTTTACTCTTTTGAAGTCATCCACATCGAACATCAGGAAAGACAGCTGGCGCCGATAGCGTATGGCGCCGCCGAATTCATGGGTGGCGAGTTCGAAAAAGTGGCGGCGGTTCACCAACCCGGTTAAACCATCGGTGCTCGCCAGCACCTTTTCGCGCTCCAAAGACTGCTGGAGTTCGAGCAGGGCAGTCTCGAGGCCGTCTTTGGCGTGCTGCAATTCCTCTTCGGCTTGCTTGCGCTCCGTGATGTCGGACACAAAACCCTCATAAAACAGGATATTCCCCTGGGAGTCTTTTACCACCCGAGCGTCTTCCCGGGTCCAGATGCGTTCGCCATCCTTGCGATAATTCCAACAAGTAAAGTCGCGCGCTTCCCCGTTCTCAAGCAGCAGGCGCTGAAATTCGCGACGGTCGGCAGGATCAACATAATCCTGTTTCTCGATGTCCGTGACGCGGGCCACCATTTCCGCGGGCGTATCGTATCCGAAGATACGCGCCATGGCCGGGTTGACGTCCAGGAAGCGGCCCTGCGGAGTGGATTGAAAGATACCCACCGTTGCGTTTTCGAAGATGGTACGATACCTGGCCTCGGCGACCCGAAGCGCTTCTTCCATCTGCTTGCGCCCGGAAATATCATGCGCAACCCACAGCGTGCTGTCGGCATTCAACGGAGAAATGGTGGTTTGGAACCATACGCTTCGGCCATCGATGGCAAGCTCGTATTCGACCTGAGCATTTTGTTTGGAGTTCGAGGACTTGTTGGAGAACCCGGCCAAGGGCTTCCGCCATTTCGGCAGGGAAGACATCCTTTAGATTACTGCCCAGAAGCTCCTCGGGCGGCTTCACCAACAGGCCGGGATTCGTTGGGCCGATCTGACGGTAGACTCCCGCCCGGTCAATGACCAATACGGCATCATGCATGGAGGCGAACAGGGCGCGCAGTTCCGCTTCAGAAGCAGCGAGGGCGTCTTCGGTCCGTCTGTGGTCGGTCACATCACGAAATGACCAGACCCTGCCTCGAAGCTCTGTCCCGTGCAACATTGGGCGTGACAGTCGGTCAAATACCCTGCCATCTTTGAAGTGCAGGGTGTCGAAACTTTCTTCCTGCGAGTTATACAGTTCCTGAACTTTTCGGAGAAATTCCTGGGGGTCGGACAATTGGTCGAGGACGTAGTGGAGAAGGAGGGTGTCATTCCGCGTGGTCATGATCTGCTGGGGGATCTTCCACAGCTCGACAAAGCGATCGTTGGCAAAGAGCACCTGGTTATCCTGGTTGACTGCCAGGATACCGTCCGATGCAGACTGCAATACATCCTGGAAGATGCGTGTTTGTTCTTCCGATGCATGCAACGCTTCGAGTCCCAACGCTGAAGTGCCCGTGCTGCCGGCAGGGAAGGGAGGCGCGGAATCCGACGCATCCGCCGGCGGGATGGGGTCTTGCTGCGGCTTGTGTTTGGCTGGCTTTGATTTGGGGCGAATGGTTTTGGCTTGCTTCTTCAAGGCTCCACCGTCAAGGAATATCTCTCGTTTCTGCCGAGCTCGTTAATACCAGTAGAGGCCAGGGCCAGGGTGGATATGAGGTTGACTCGGTTGCAGCGGCTGGCTTGGAGGGTGAGTCAGTGCGATTATAGCTCTATGTATGAGGCGGATCTTGCAGTTTCCAGCCTGTCACGCCGACGACCTTGTGATAAATGCGACGAATGCGCGGACGCGGGCCGATGCCGCACAGGCCGTTTAAACATCTACGCTCGATGACCTGCAAAGAGGGTGCGTCGCACCGTTCCGGACGGGATTTGTTCTGAAGGTGGGTTGTATCCGTTAGCAGGGTTCATCCAGGGGGTTAAGGTATGACGCACTTTTTGCCGGGAAAAAGACGGTGCGTCGCACCTTTCCAGATGAGGTGCGTTCTGAGGGTGGGTTGTATGCGTTAAACAGAGTTGATCCAGGGGTGAGGTGCGACGCACCTTTTTGCTGGCTCGCTCGAGAAGCGGGACGCCTCAGGCCGGAGATGCTCTGGAAGGCAGCGCACTGACCAGGCGCAGGACTTTTTCCGTCAGAGCCGGGCGGGCCTGTTTGTTGACCCAAAGTTGCGCCTCAGCCGCCCAAAGCAGGACGCCGCTAAGGTGGAGAAACTCCTTGTAGAAATCCGCCGGGCCGGTGTATCCGGTGCCGGAATAAAAGGAAGGGTCTTTTCCTTCCGCCCTGGTTTTTACGTCCTGCATGAGCCTGCCCAGGTCGATGGAATGCGCCAACTCCTCCCGGGTATGGATGACCAGCAGGTTGGCCATGCCGGGCTGCATCTGTCCCAGTTTATACAGCAGGATGCGCAGGATGCGCTCCTCTTTGCGGGCGAGATCGATCTCGTCAACCCCGCTCTGCTCCACACGCATTCGAGCCACTTCGACATTGAATATCAGATTGTCCCGGTAGGTGACGGCAAAATCAGGGCCGCGTCTTTTTGCGCTGGCGTACGGCTCATAGGCCACGGCCAGGCGGCGGTCGTTGAGCAGGCAGTAGGCGACCTCCAACTCGCCGCGCAGGTCCAGAACACTTTCCGGCTCGCGGGTGAGGCGGATTTTCTTGCGGATCTTATCCCGGTAGATCTCGACGAAGCTGGTGAAGCGCGAGGACGCCTCCATCCACTGCATGAGCGTGGTGGATAATAGGTGCGGCTGCCCTTCGAACACATAGGCGACCTGATCGGCCTGTTTCGTCATGCCGGTATTATATAATGCCGCGCGTAGGGGCGGCGACGAATCCGTCCTCGCCTCATGGATCATGACGATGCCGCGGGGATGCTTGGGTTTGCCCGGAATGGTATGATTATCGGAGCGGCAGCATGGGCGAGGCACGCACGGGGGAGGCATGCCTCGCCCCTACACAGTGAATACCCTGGAAGGAGCCGGGCATGGATCTCGCTGGATGGATCGAAACGAACCAGACCATCTTCACGAACCTCAGCGATGCAGTATGGGGTTTTGCCGAACTAGGCTACCATGAAGTAAAGTCCTCGCAACTGCTGATCGAGGCAATGGAGCGCAAGGGCTTCACGTTTCAAAAGGGGGTCGCTGAGATACCCACTGCGTTCGTGGCCCAGTACACCAAAGGCGCAGGGCCTGTGATCGCCGTCCTCGGCGAGTTCGATGCCCTGCCCGGGTTAAGCCAGGATTGCGTCCCCTTCAGGAAACCGCTGGTCAATGGGGCGCCGGGTCACGGCTGCGGGCACAATCTCCTGGGCGTGGCGGGCGTGGCAGCCTGCTTCTCACTGAAAGAGGCGCTGGACGCCGGTCAGATAGAAGGCACTATACGTTATTACGGATGTCCGGCCGAAGAAGGCGGCGCGGCGAAAGCTTTTATGGCAAAGGCGGGGCTCTTCGGGGACGTCGATATCTGCCTGAGCTGGCACCCGGAAGACGTCAACACCACGCTCTGGGCGAACTTCCTCGCCAACTACCGGGTAGGCTTCAAATTCCACGGCAAAGCCGCGCACGCGGCGGCCGATCCGTACAATGGGCGCAGCGCGCTGGACGCGGTGGAGCTGATGAACGTGGGCGTCAACTACCTCCGCGAGCATATGGTCCCGGACGCACGCGTGCATTACGTCATCACAAACGGCGGCGGGACTGCGCCGAACGTTGTCCCGGCCGAGGCGGGGTCCTTATACAGCATCCGGGCTCCGCGAACCGATCAATTGAATCCGCTGTTTGAACGAGTCAAGGATATCGCGCGCGGCGCGGCGCTGATGACCGGCACCGAGCTCGAAATCGAGCTTTATTCGGGGATGTCGAACCTGCTCTTGAATGAAACGATAAACAATGTGCTGCAAGAGAAGCTGGAAGAGGTGGGCGCGCCCAAATTCAGCAAGGAAGAGCTGGCTTTTGCGGAAGAGATCTCCAAAACCATTCCAGCCGGCAGTTTCGAAGAGTCGGCGCACTTGTATGGCCTGGGGCCGGATGAAATCGCGAGCATGAAGAAAACGGCCCTGCACGAAGGCGTGCTCCCATCCTACACGCCGGATGCCGTGCTGCCCGCCTCAACGGATGTAGGCGATGTGTCGTGGGTGGCCGCGACCGGGCAAATCATGACGGCATGCATGGCGCTCGGCACGCCCGGTCACTCGTGGCAGATCGTGGCGCAGGGGAGGATGGGCATCGGCCATAAGGGCATGCTGTACGCGGCAAAGGTCATGGCGCTGGCGGGAGCGGAATTCATGCGGAGCCCGGAGCTGGTCCGCAAGGCGAAGGATGAATACAAGAAGCGCCGCGCGGCTGCGGACTATAGCTCTCCCATCCCGGATGGGTTGAAGCCGCCCTTGAATATTTGAAAAGATTAACCAGAGTCCCCATGTTTCCGGATTTCTTGAGCAGGCTCCGCCCGTTCCCGCCCACTTGGCGGGAACGGGCGGAGAGGAGCGAAAACGGATGGGGCGGGGTAGATCACCCCGCCCCATCCGTTTTCGATGACTTCCCAAATTGGCAGAGAGGACAAATCTAGGTTTGGCGTGATTCATGCAATTGAATAGCCGCCCCACCTACTTTATTCTCTCAGCGACCAACTCGGCCACATCCTTGACCTCGATCGTGCCACCGTCCGCCTTGGAGGCGTCGGTCAACATCGTCAGGCAGAACGGACAGCCGACCGCAACCGCCCTGGCGCCGGTAGCCTTTGCTTCGGCGAAGCGCGCGGTGTTGACGCGCATGGTGCCATTTTCCTCTTCCTTCCACATCTGTGCGCCGCCCGCGCCGCAGCAGAAGGACTTTGCCTCGTGGCGCGGCATCTCGATCACCTGCAGCGCCGGCGGACTTCAGGTTCTCGCGCGGCGCATCGAACACCTTGTTGTGCCGTCCCAGGTAGCACGGATCGTGGAATGTCACCCGGTATTCGTCCGTGGTGACCTCCATTTTGATCTTGCCCTGCCCCGACCAGCTCATTGATCAACTGCGTGTGATGGATGACGGTGTAATTTCCGCCGAAGGCCGGGTATTCATTCTTCAGCGTGTGCAGGCAATGCGGGCAGGTGGTCACGATGCGCTTGGGCTTGACCTCGTTCAGGATCTCCACATTGGCCGAGGCCAGTCCGAAGAAGATATCTTCGCGGCCGGCGCGTCGCGCCGAATCGCCCGTGCATTGCTCGTTCTGCCCGAGCACGGCAAAGTTGACGCCCGCGGCGTTCAGGATCTTGGCGAACGCCTGGGCAGTCTTTTGCGCACGTGCGTCGGTCGCCGGCGCGCAGCCAACCCACCACAGGATCTCGGGCTCGGGATTCTTCTCGATGGTCGGCACGTTCAGACCGTCGGCCCATTTCATGCGATCGGCCTGCGAAACGTTCCACGGGTTGGCAGTTGCGTTCCATGCCCTTGAAGGCGGTCTCCAACTGCTTCGGGAAGCTGCTCTCCATCATCGAAAGATTGCGGCGGATGTCGAGAATGTCGCGCATCGGCTCATTGCCCACCGGGCAAATGTCCACGCAGGCGCCGCAGCAGGTGCAGGCCCAGACGGCCTCTTCGGAGATCAGAGTCGTGAGCTGCACGTCGGTCCCGCCGCCATAGTTCAAGTGATAGCGTTTGTTGATCTCCAGCGCGGCCGGGCTGAGCAGCTTGCCGGTGTTGTACGCCGGGCAGACTTCCTGGCAGCGGAAGCACATGATGCAGGCGTAGCTGTCCATGATCTGCTCCCAGCCCAGGTCGCTCATCTTTGCCGCGCCGAACTGCTCGATGGATTGGTCGTCGAGATTGATGTAACTCAACTCGCCCGATGGATCTTCGTTCCGGCTTCAGCGCAAAGTTGATCGGTGCAAAGAACAAGTGAATATGCTTTGAGTAGGGGAAATACGGCAGGAAGGCGAGCACTGCGCCCAGCGATACCCAGAACATGATGTGCTCGCCGACCAGGAGACTGCCCGGGTTCGCGCCGGACCACAAACCGGCCACGCGAAGAAGCGATCGGCTGCCAGCTGTCATGCAGATTGCCTCGCCGGCCAGATGGAACGATTCGCCGAGCAGCCGGGCGGAGTTGTGGATGAAGATGAATGCCGCGACGATGGCCGAGTCGCGCAGGATGCCGAAGCGCGCCTTGGGATGCAGCAGCGTCGTCTCGCGCGTGGACAGCGTCGCGGGGCGCAGCACGAAGCGGCGAATCGCCATCGCCACGATGCCGACCAGAATGGCAGCGTTGGCGATATCCGCCAGCAGGCGATAGAGATCGCCCAGCGTGCCTGTCTGATTCAATATGGAGAAGGCCGTATAGCCGTAGACCAGGTCATTCAGGTTGACGACCAGGAAGATCAGGAACCCCCAGCCGATGAGGGCGTGCAAGATGCTCGGTCCAAGGCGGAAACGGAATACCGGCTGGAAGAAGCCGACCTTCGCGATCAGTTCGCCGAGCCGTTTCCAAATGAGTTTCCATTCAATCCTGCCCTGCCCGCTGGATATGCTCCCAAGAATGCGCTGTACGCCGCGCCAGGTGAAGTAAAGCGAGACGACGACGGCCAGCGTAAAGAGGATTTTTTCGATCGTTGTAAGCATGGTTGTCTCCGGGACCTCGCCATTCCAGCAGGCTCCCATCCGGCCTCCCACAAAGGGAGGTGGCGCCAAGAGGCAGGAAATAGCGAGGCTAAAATTTGTTATACCTACTCACGAAGTGCCTGGCTGGCCATCAACCAGCTCCGACCTGGATGCCATGAGAGCAGGAAGAACGCATGCACCTGCGGCTGGAAGAACACAGTTCTCATGGCAGAAGGAAAATCCGGAAAATGAACATGGCTGGGAAGAACGCCCAGCCATGTTCATTTTCCGGGCCTTCTTCCATATAGGTGAGTAGATAAATTGTTTTTAGTTTAGCACAGAATAAAATAACGGAGGCTGATCGCCTCCGCTACAACGTCTTCTTACCGGTAATCCCAACCCGAAATATCTCTATTGGCTGATTTCGTTTACGTAATCCTTGGCCGCAGCGCAGACATCGGTGAAATGCGAAGAGACCGCATCCCATGTAAGCTGATGCTCTGTGGTCCAGGCTCCGTCCAGCGCGAGCGAGAGACAGCCTGGGCCGGCGTTGTAATTGACCAGGGTAAATTTCCACAAGTCCTCATACGTGGCGACATCGCCGGGGGATTGGCTGACCTCGTTATACACGACCTGTCCGGTTTGCTCACAGCTCGCCAACAGCGTGTGAGCAAAGACATTGACGCTGAAGTCTGCGCGGCTCAGATCTATGCCGAGGGCGCAGTTGTTGCAGGTGGCATTCACGCTGCCAACCAAAGATTCTCGCAGCAGCTGCTGCTCATTATCCTGGAGATGCAGATATCCTTCGCTGCACGTTTTTGAGGACAATACCAGGGGACAATACTGAGAATAGAAAGAGGGGTTCCACAAGAGAGTCGTATCGGCACCGTTTTCAGTCAGCTGACCGAGACCCGCGTCGGCATTGGCTTTGAAGACTCCCGGCCAGAACTGGCTTTCGCGGGCGAACAGGTTCTTCAGCAATTTGGCCGGTACTCCGGTATCTCCGCGGTGTTGAGGATGAGATTATCGAACTGGTTTTGCCATTGTTCCACGGCACTTCGGGCCGCTTCCTGTCCACATTGGTTCGCTCCGCCGTCGGGCTGGAGTCCGCCATCGGGGCAACTGCCGGCGTCCACCGCGCCTTGCAGGATGAGGTTCGCGGACAGGTAGTTATACGGTATATCGCTGCTCAACTCCGAGGCGTCCGCGGGGGTGCTTAACCAGTCGGGCGGTCCGCCCACTGGCGGGAACGAATTCCAGGTGTCAGAGCAAGAGGCGATGCGAACGCCCTTCCACTGGCTTGACAGCACATCCACATACCAGGAGGGTTGGTCGGGATTATTGTCGGAGGCCGTTGCCACGCGGACTTGCGCCCCAAATACCTGGCTGGAGTCTCCATAACTGGACCAGGCCCAGAACGTCATCTTTACGCCGGTGGCATCGGTCGGTGAAAGCTGCAACTGGCAGTCCACCGCGCAAGTGAACGGCTGGCCATCCATGGTGCCTTCGATGCGCAGGATGTGCTGGTTGGGAAGAGGTTCTTCGCCTTTTAATTCCAGAATGGGCGGGGTTTCGCAAATATTTGTGCCGGACCTCGAGACGGAATCACAGCCTTGCAATGACAGCCATACGTCGGCCGGCGGCAGGGTCACACTGATCTGACGCTGCGACGCATGGGAATCGACGAGATATAGGTAATATCCTTCACAGCTTTTCTCCGTGCCGGTCACGTCGCACGGCTGCTGATTCTTGAAGGTATCGTAGACACCCGGATCACAGTTTAGATAGACTTCCGCAAGGGTCGGCTGTCCCTCATGGTCAACCGTCAGGCTGCAGACCACCTGATTCTTGTTCCAGCTGGCCATCCACCAGTCATAGGCGGTGTAATCCACGGTGATGGGCGCGACCCGATCCGGTCCGGGAGGATCAGGGGATTGGGCGGCACGGGCCGGCGTAACGGGTAAAAATGCCAAGCCGCTTAATGTCAGCAGCAAGGCGATGTACCCATGCGTAAGGGTTTTGTATCGGTGGCAGGACGTCATGACCCCATGCATAAAAAGAACAGAGCTCACTCTTATTATAGTGAACTCTGTGCTTTTTGCAGCTACCTCTTTCGGCTGACTTTCCTGCGGACGGGCTTGGGGCTGGGGGGCTTTTTCGCCGCCGGTTTGCGCCTAGCAGGCGCCGGCTGGCTCTCCTGAGTCATTTTTTCCTTGCGCATAGTCTCCAGCGTGGTCAGGTCCTGATTCAAGTTGCGAGTTCGGATGAAGAGGCTGGCGAGGTATATCACCAGGATCAGAAAGAAAATAACATAACCGGCAATCATGTAGACGGAAGTATCGGGGGGCGCCTCTTGAAACAACATGTCCATCTCCTATTGCATGAAGCCCAGCTTGAGCCGTTCAACTTCTGCGGCCAATCTGCCAATTCGGATGCGATTCCAGAAGAGATCAATAAAGATGACTGTGAAGGTAAACAGGGCAAAGAAGAAAGCCACCTGCATGCCGGGGGTCATGGCAAAGGTGCCCTGTGCGCCCGGGTCGCCGCTGCCAATAACGACCGGGTGGATGGTGCGGAAAAGGCGGATGGCAAAGAAGGTAATTGGGGCGCTGACGGAGCCGATGATCGTGTAGACCGCGCCGAAGCGGGCGCGACGGTCCGGATCTTCGATGCCCGCACGCAGCATGAAATAGGCGATGTAAATAAGCTCGGTGACCGCGGCGGTGGTCAGGCGCGGATCCCATGTCCACCAGGTATTCCAGATGGGGCGCGCCCAGATCGATCCGAACACAATGGTGATAAAGAAGAAGACGAGGCTGATCTCAACCGCGGCGACCTCAACGATGTCCCACTTCTCGTCCTTGGTGACGAGATAAATCACGCCGGTTACTCCTGCGGCAACAAATCCCAGCAGCGCGGTCCAGGCCGTGGCCACGTGGAAGTAGAACACACGCTGGACCTGCCCCATTACCAGTTCCTCCGGAGCAAAGACGAGCGCCAGGTAGGCAGCCACTGCCAGCAGGACGATCGAAGAAATATCGAGAATTTTCAGGTTGGAAGGCTTCGCTTGCATAAATCTCCTTTGGGGATGAGAGCAGTTGATTGAATGGAGAATAACCGCTCACTTGCTGCAGAGCAGGCAATGCGTCCCTGTATCCGTTCTCTGCCCTCTTCTCTATTCCTCTATTACGTAATCAAACACCATAAACGCGATGGCGACGAAAATCACATCGTACACAATCAGCAGATTCAACCACGGCATAATGTTGGCCGGATCAGCGGCCGTCAGGAATCCGCCGCTGGCCTTTACCGCGGCGATCAGAACCGGGAGAACCACCGGAAACAACAAAATGGGCAGAAGCACATCCCGCGTGCGAGCCTGGACGGCCATGGCAGCCAGAAGGGTTCCGACCACGATGTAGCCCACCGACCCGAGCAAGATCACCAGCAGCAAGCCGGGCTGAAACAGGTTCACATTATAAAGGAAAGTATAGACCGGCAGGACAATCACTTCAACGACCAGCATGAAGGCCAGATTGCTGATGACTTTTCCAAAGTAAATCGCCGACCTGTCCACGGGCGCAAGCAATAACCCGTCCAGGCAGCCTCGATCCTTTTCGATTGCCATCGAACGATTAAGTCCGAGGGTGCCGGCGAAGGCGAACGTCACCCACAAGATGCCCGACGTGACGGATTGACGGGTTTTGATGTCCAGTTCGAGGGCGAAGTTGAAAATCAGGATCACCAGCAAGGAGAAGACGAACATGGCAGAGAAGAGTTCGCGGGAGCGGAACTCGGCTGCCAGGTCTTTCCAGGCGACCGCAAGCATGGCCCTCCAGAAATCCGCCGCGGGAGAATGACCGCGGTTCACGGTGGGAAGGCTTGCATGCTCGAAGGCTTCCCAGGCCTCCATCTCGTTTCTTCCCCTCTTCACGTCAGGTGACCAGTGCATTTTTGTAGAAAGAAAGCAGATTAGTCCTGCTTAATTGCCTGGGGGTGGCAGACGCCACAATTGCACCACGCGACAGGATGTCGAAGCGCGTCGCCAGGTCTTCGGCGCGCGCCAAGTCGTGAGAGGTCATCACCACGGTGCGGCCCTGGACGGCCACGGAGCGCAGGACACCATCCAGCATGGCGGCGGCATCCTGATCGAGACCCGTGTAGGGTTCGTCAAAAAGCATGACTTCGGGGTCGTGCAGCACGGCGCGCCCGATGGCCAAGCGCTGCTGCATGCCTCGGGAGAAGGTGCGGACAAGGTCGCGGCGGCGCGGCTCAAGCCCAACCAACTGGAGGACGTCCGATATTCGATGTTCGATATTCGAAATGTTGTACATCCGAGCGTAGAAGCGCAGGTTCTCCTCGGCTGTCAGATCCCCGTAAAGCAGAGGCAAATGTGAGACCACTCCCAGCCGCGCCCGCACTTCCGCCGCTTGATTTGGAAGGCGGTAACCGGCTACGTGCACTTCACCCAGAGAGGGACGAGCCAGTGAAGCGAGGATGCGAAGAAAGGTGGTCTTCCCCGCGCCATTCGGACCCAGTATGGCGACGAACTCGCCGGGCTGAACGTCGAAGTCCAGGCCGCGCAAGACGGTCTTCATACCAAAGCGCTTGACGAGCTGTCTCACCGTAATCATGTTCTTCGACAGGCGGCGCAATCCGAAGGATCAAGCCAGATCCCGCAGGACCTCTTTCAATTCAGCCCGACGCTTCTGATAAGCCTGATCTGAAATCTTGGAGGCGCGATGCAGGTCGTCGAGGGCGAGGATCGCATCCATCACTTCACCGGCAGACTCGAATTCTCCGTTGTCCGACGGCACGACCGCCCGATTTTTCCGATCGCGCAGATACAGGAAAATTCCGGCGACGATCAGCAGGATACCGAGAATGCCACCGCCAATCAGGATACTCTGGCGAGGGTCAATCGCCCCTGCGGAACCTGACGGAGGATTGCCGCTGACGGAAAAACTCATCAGGTCGCCGGCTTTCAGACCGGTTGCGGAAAGCTCCCGGTAATTGTTGTTCTGGATAACCTGCACGCCCTTGTCCACGAATTTTGAGCCCGACACGTGCATCCCATCCGGAACCAGCAGCAGGATGGCCGGTGCGTCGATCCCAAGAGGCTGACTGATATCCAATTTCCCAGCATAGGGCAGGTTGAAGAAAGCGATGATCGAATAGGGGGTAGTACTGGGAACGGCAGCTATGCCTTTCCCCGCGGCCACGAAAGGCGCACTATCCTGCCCGGCCTCGTAGCCTGCACTCTGTGCGCCGTCCGGCAGTTGGATGAATGGAATGGATGTGCCGTCGGTTGAGATGACCACTGATTTGGGGCTGGAATTCGAGAAGGCAAGGATCTCAAGCACCTGCACCGTGCCAGCAGTGGCGAAATCCGTGTAGATGTGGACCTGCGTCAGGCTTAGCAGACTGACATCATTGCTTGCTTCGTACAGCTTCACGGGCGGCAAGGCGATCGCGGATTGATTTGCGGTCGCCGCCTGGAACGTGGAGCGATACGTGATTCCGCCGTAATCCACCTCCGCAAGGAAGATGCGGTTGACGGGCATGGGGACATTTTGAAAGCTGAATGAGCCGTCAGAGGCAGCCGTGGTGGTGAGGGTCAGGACCTCCTGCGGTCCGGTCGTTTGATCCTGCGCGTGATCGTAGCCGCGCAGCGTCACAGTCAAATTCGGCGGCAGAGTCCCAGTCGCCATCTGGACACTGCCAGTGACGATCCCCATGCCTGTTGAGGTTGCCTCAGGCGTCAGGGCGGTATTGCCAGTCACACTGGTCCCGGAGGAAGGTAACGGGGTTCCGCTTTGGGCCGCGGGCGTTTGCTCCGCGGCGGCAGCCACGTTAACCGGAGCGAACGTCAGCGTTCGCAGATAGGCTGCAACCGCATAGGCGTCATCCTGTGATAAATTCTTTCCGAATGCCGGAATATCTCCCTGCCCATTCTTCATACTCTGGACCAGGTCATCTTCAGAAAGCGCGGCCATCTTCGACTGGTCGGTGAAGTTTCCAGCGCAGCCGGAGCAATTGGCTTCAAAAAGCGATTTGCCATGGGCGATCTGGTCCGGAGCGGCGTGCAATGTCATCACATAGGCGATCACGTCCCAGCGCTGCTGGTCGTTGAGAGCGCCGACGAAAGGAGGCATGTAGCGGTCGAGGTTTCCCTGGGTGACAATCTTGAACCAGGCGGCCGGGGAGGCCGATCGCGCGACTTCGGCAAGACCAATGCCGGGGACGGTCACGGGCAACTGCATGCTTTGCGGACCATCACCAAGGCCCTTGTCACCGTGACAGGCTGCGCAGTTTTGTGCATATATGGCAGCGCCATCTTGAACATCCGGAAAAGCCGCGGGAAACAATGCGCCCAGCGTAGGCATGGGGGTGGGGGAGACGTAGTCAGGGGGCGGAGTGATATCCGCCGCCAGCGTGAAGTTGCAGGCGGTAAGCACGGACATCCCCAATATGATAAGAAGAACGTGCAAAATTTTCATGAGTTCCTCAAGCGGCGGCCTTCCAAGACCACTCCTGCGTGCGGTTAATTACGGTCGATTGCTTCTGCCCGCGGATTTCTAAGCCAATGCTTTTCCGCAGCTTGGACAGAACTGATCGGTGATCATGATCGGCTTCCCACAACGGGGACAGAAACCGCCAGATCTCGTTTTGCGAGCCTTGCGCCGGGCGGCCAGCATTTCCTCAATCTTGTCGTCCGTAAGTTCGCGCGCAGGATCTTCGGCGGGCTGCTGCAGCTGCGCGGCCAGACGCTGGTTTTGCCTCTTATTACCCGTTTCACTCGGAGAAGCAACCGCGTCGAAGACCTCCAACTTTTTCAAAATCCCCGCTCCCTTTTGCAACAACTCGGTGCGCTGCACAGGGTAATCCTCGTCAGGGATCTTGCCAAGTTTGAAATCAAAATCCAATTCCTGCAAGGCAGTTATGACCCGGTCGCGTTCAGCCATCAGCGAGGAGACTTCCTGGGTATCGTGAACACCGCGGCGCGAGGCGTGACTGATCAGCGGGGCCGCCAAGTATAAGCCCACGCCCACCAACAGGGCGATGAGCAGCAAAATTACGCCTAGATCCATTACCCCTCCTATTGAAGCAGCGGATCAATGATGGATTTGATGTCATCCATGGATGTGAACGGCCCGATCTGCACGCGCCGGAGCACGCCATTCTGGTCCAGGAAATACGTCTCAGGGACGCCCTGGATTCGAAACAGCTGCGAAACCCTTGTGCCCAGGTCGGGGCCATTAGGATAACTTATGTCGAACTTTTCCAGATAGGCGCGCGCCTCAGGCTCCGTGTCCACGTAGTCCACGCCGATGAATACCACTTTGCCGCTGCCTTTGTAGTAATCCCACGCCCCGTGCAAATCGGCCGCCTCCTGTTCACAGGGCTTGCACCAGGAGGCCCAGAAGTTGATCATTACCACTTTGCCGCGCAAGGCGGAAAGCCTGACCACCTGCTGGTTGTTGAGCTCATAGCCTGTAAACATGGTCACGGAGAAATCCTGCACCTTGTCGCCCGGCTGGGCCGTCCCCTGCTGCGAGCGATTGAGCGTGACTGCCACGAGCACCAGCAGCCCCACCAGGATGGCCCAGATGACGATCTGCGCCCAGATCGGAACCCCGCGCCGATTGGGAGTCACGGTCGCGTTTTCAGTCATTGTCTTTTCTTTACTTCCTCTTCCAATTGTGCAACGTACTTGTCCTTCGGGAGATCGGGCTGCGAGGCGTTCTCAGCCGGGGAGGCATGGGCGGGCCTGGTCCATGCCCGCATGGCACGGAACAGCAGGAAGGCGCCAGCCAGAATGATGACAGGCGGCAGGATATAGATCAGCCAGTTGAGCCCGGTACGGGGCGGCTCTGCCAATACGCGGGCGCCGTATTGGGCGACAAAGTATTGCTTGATACGGTCTTCGCTCCAACCCTGCGAAAGCTGCTGGCGGATCAGATCGCGCCATTGGCGGCAGGCCTCTGTGGGACACACATCCAGAGGCGTGTTCTCGCAGACGGGGCAATACAACTGATGGGCAATGCGATTGACCTCATCGTCGCTGGGAGTTGGAATCTGGGCCCGGGCCGCGCCCGTTCGCAGACCCGAAAATACCAGGACAAGGAGGGAGATGCAAAGGATCTTTTTCATCTTCGTTAGTATCCGCCCCGCGCCAGGACGTCAGTCCGCCGCACTGGTTTGCTCCGACCGGCGGAGGCGTACTGGAACGACCTCCGGGTCGCGGTCGGGCCAGGCGGCGAGCAGGATGCCAAGGATGAACACGATGGCGCCGAGCCAAAGCCAGTTAATCAGCGGATTGACGAAGATCTTGAACGTGGCGCCGTTGGCGGAGGCCGGCTGCCAGTCGACGAGCAGAACGTAGAGGTCATCCCTCAGAGTGGAGCGCTCGCCGGGAATGGTCATGTTCTGCTGTGCATCCGGATAATAGTCAATGCGCGGGTAAAGCTGGCCGAGATAATTGCCGTTGTTATCGTAGACGCCCACGACGGCGCGCGTCACTTGCCGGTTATCGGGGCCCGTGAACTGCGCAATGGAATCATATTTTATGGAATAGTCGCCCAATTGCAGCGAGCCGTTTACGGGGAGGGTGCCCTGAGTTTGCATCTGGAACTCGTTAATTCCCAGAATGCCAAGCGCCATCAGCATCATGCTGATGTGAATGACGTAGCCACCGTAACGCCGCCGGTTGCGCCCGGTGAGATTCCAGAGAGCTATGAGGAAGTTTTCGCCCTGTGCGTGCATGCGGGCCCTGGCCGCACGCCAGAACTCCTGCAATGTAACCAATATGACGAAAGCAATCAGGAAGAAGGCAACCAAGGCGATGGCATCCCTGGTGTAAGTGAAAAATACGAAGACAACGATGGCCAGCGCGACCAGGGCCGATTTCCAGAGTGCACGCCCCAGGGTTTTCGCCGTGGAATGCCCCCACGCAGAAAGCGGAGCGATGCCCATCAATAACATCAGGCCTGCAAACAACGGACCGGTGGCGCTGGTATAGAAAGGCGGCCCCACGGTCACTTTCTGGCCGGTGACCAGCTCAGATATAAGCGGGAAGATCACACCCCAAAAGCAGACAACCAGCACGCTGATGAACAGCAGATTGTTCAGCAGGAAGAGCGATTCACGCGAAAGCATGGACTTCAGTTCCGTCTCGCCGCGCAGCTGGGGCCAGCGATAGATCACCAATGCAATCGAGGTTATGAAAGTGGCGGCAATAAAGACAAAGAAGGCCGGGCCGATGGCGCTCTGAGCAAAGGCATGGACGGACGAGAGCACGCCGGAACGAGTGAGAAACGTGCCGAAGATGACCAGCGAGTACGTCAGGATGATCAGGATCATATTCCACTGTTTGAGCAGGCCGCGCTTTTCCTGGATCATGACGGAATGCAGAAAGGCCGTGCCGGTCAGCCAGGGCATGAGAGCAGCAATCTCAACCGGGTCCCAACCCCAGAAGCCTCCCCAACCGAGCACATCGTAGGCCCAGCGGCTGCCGAGCACAAGCCCGCAGGAAAGGAACAGCCAGGCCCAGAGCGTCCAGCGGCGGGTGATGCGGATCCAGCGGTCATCGGTGCGGCCGGTGATCAGGGCAGCAATTGCGAACGCATACGGGATAACAAAGGAAACAAATCCAAGGTAAAGCATCGGGGGATGAATGATCATGCCCGGATGGCGGAGCAGGGGATTAAGGCCGCGCCCGTCGGCAGGGAAAAGAGCCGTGGCATTCAGCGGCGCAAACATGCTGGTGAGAACCTGCCCGTCGGGGGTCTGCCAGTAACGTGCAAAAGGATTCTCGTAAAAGACAACCAGCGCCAGAAAGAAAGCGGTTGTAATCGAGGTGACGACGATAACCCAGGGCAGGAACTCGCGGTCGCGATCCCATTTGCGAAGGGTGACCAGCGAGGCAAAGGCCGACATTAACCACGACCAGAATACCAGCGAACCGGCCTGCCCACCCCACCAGGCGGTGATCTTGAGATAGGTCGGCATCTCGAGGCTGGTTACCTGATAGACGAAGGAGACCTCGAAGTGATTCGTAACCAGTAAATAGATCAGCATCGCCGCGGAGAGACTGATGAGCGGCCAAAGTAACAGCATGGCGCGGCGGGCCGATTCAACAACGGCCGCGGACTTCGTTCGCTGACCGTAGATGGCGGCGCCGACACTATAGAGCGCAACGAGAAACGCTACGACAATGATCCCGTATCCGATTTCAGCGAGCATCCGATAATACTCCTCATAAAATAAAGCCTGACGGGGCTTTGTCCCCGTCAGGCTTTGTCAATATCAGCCGCCCACTTGATTCGGCACCGCGTCCTGGTATTTTGTCGGGCACTTTAGCAGAAGCTCGTCGGCGTGAAACGTACCGTCAGCGTTCAGCTGGCCGGTCATGACCGCCTGGGCCTCATCCTTGAGCAGGTCAGGCTTTGGGCCGGAATAGACCACCTTGATGCGCGCCCGGTTGGGGTCTGTAACTGCCGCGTGCAGGACGGCGGCCAGGCCGCCCTCGGCATCGACTTCCTTGTTATCGCCGGTAACATGGGCGACCTCAAAGGTAAGCGTCAGCGTTTGAGGATCGTACTGGATCGTGCTGCCGACCACTGCGCCCGAGATGCGCACGTTCTGGCCGACGATGCTGGCACCCTTGGCTTTTAGTTCGTCAACGGTCATGAAGTATTCCGCGTTGGCCTGCGTGGCCGAGAAGATCAAATAAACCACCGCGGCCAGGATCAACACACCGCCAATGACGAATTTCATGCGTCCCATGAGGGCCTCCGGGAATTGGAAAAGATATTCAGTCCAAATTTCATTCTACATGTCGAGATTAATGCACGCTGAAAAGTGATTTTGACAATTGTCACGAAAACCTCCCAATTTTATCCTAAATCGAACTCATAGCCTGAGGCTCTCATACGGAAGCCGCCTATTCGAGCGTGATCAACTGCGTACGGATGGCGAATTTCACGAGCTCGGTGCGTGAATGCAGGTTAAGCTTCTTCATGATGCGCTCACGGTGGCGGGCAATGGTCTTGTGACTAAGGCCCAGCCGCTGCCCGATATCCACATTGTTGTGACCCTGGGCAACCAGTTCGAGCACCTGGCGCTCACGCCGGCTGAGCACGTCCAGGCCGCCAGCAGAGGTCTGCCTGGCTGCGGCTGCCGAAGGGAGGGCCGTGTTCTGACCGGCGAGTCGTTGATAATCCTCCAGCAGCCAGCGGGCTAATGCAGGCTGCAGATAGACATTTCCCTGCGCCACGGAATGCAGGGCCGCAACGAGTTCTTCCGCTGCAGCCTGCTTGGTGAGATAACCGGCAGCACCGGCTGCCAGCATTTCCATAAAGTATTGCTTGTCATCATGAACGGTCAGCGCCAGGACTTTTGAGTCAGGACAAATCTCCTTCAATCTACGGGTCGCTTCGAGTCCGTCCATTTCAGGCATTGTGATATCCATCAAAATGATCTCGGGTTTTGCCTCCCTGGCGCGTTCAAGCGCCTCCAGACCGTTGCGGGCTTCCGCCACCACGGAAAATCCGCCTCGGGATTCGAGAAAAGACTTCAGACCTGTCCGAACGACGTCGTGGTCATCGACCAACAGCAATTTGATTGTGTCCAACCTGGCGTTCCTTGTCGTTTATCTGGATGAGCGGGATGACAACTTCAACCGTAGTACCCTGGCCTGGCGCAGACTGCACGGAAAGCTTTCCACCGATCGACTCGACGCGCTCACGCATGCCCGCCAGGCCCCAGCCGCGCGGAGGCTGAAACTCCTGGTTGAGCTCAAATCCCCGCCCTTGATCGCAGACACGCAGGACCACACTTTTGCAGTCATAATCCAGGCCCAGCACGGCACGCGTGGAACCCGAGTGGCGGGCGACGTTGTTGAGCGATTCCTGCGCCACACGGAACAACACCGTTTCAATCAAAGGATCGAGTCGTCTTTGCTCCCCAGCGACGTTGAGCTCCACATCCAGGCCCTTCGGGCAGCAATCCTGTGAGAGCAGGAAGTTCAGCGCCGGCACCAGGCCCAGGTCGTCAAGCTGAGCCGGCCGCAGGTCGTGGACCAGGTGATAGATCCCCTGCGACATCTGGTGGGTCAGAGTCTGCAAGTGATCGACCCGGGCCGTTGTATCGGGGCGTCTTAATTTGCTGCGCAGGGTGGCAAGTTCGAGCGAGACGGCCGAGAGCAATTGGGCGGTCTCGTCATGAAGTTCCCTGGCAATGCGAGCGCGTTCGTCTTCCTGGGCGTGGACAGTATGCCGAAGGAGATCGCGGCGTAGAGCCTCGCGTTGTTCCAACGCATCGAGGCGCGCCTGATTTGCGGCGACCAATTGCACCTGACGTTCCTTTTCGACAATCTGTGTGGCGCGTATCAGCCCGATCGTGATGACCACCGCCACGATGGTGCGAACGAGCTGGATGGGCAGGCCTGTCGCGGCAAGGAAAACATCCTGATTAATGTAGCGGGCGGGAATCATATCGAGCGGGCTGACAAAAATCTGAGCCAGACCGTAGACCAAAAAGCCCACGGCAGCCAAGCCGAGCGGAGTTGCCAGGGCCGAACGATCTTGTTCCCTGAACCTACGTAATTGCGTACGCAAGGCGAGAGCCGCCAGAATGGCGGCGGGCAGCGCCACAAGATAGCGAGCCATCACGTCCAGAAGACTCAACCACGGAACAGGCTTGCCCCAGTAAGCCAGAAGCGCAAGGCCGACAAATGCCCCCTCGAAAATGGCCAAACGCCCAAAATGAACGAGTTTGTGACTCTGATACCTGGCGGAAACCAATCGCAGCGTTAGAAAGGCATAAATAAACAGGGCGATGAAAGACGCATACAGGAAACACAGGCGCAGCCAGGGAAGCCAGGCGGGGAAGGAGACACCCAAAGACTGGGCCTGCAGGATGTAGGATTCCAGCCACTCATGCGTCCCGTGCAGCAGGCCAAAAGCAGCCAACATGCGGAGGCTTGGCGCCTCCGCCAGAGCGGGGGAGCGCCCCGATTCCAGCAATACGGCCAAGCCCATCGCCCAAAAGGACAAACCATAAAGAAAATAGACGAGGAACAAGATCTCGTTCACTTGTTTTGCTCTTTGTGTATTCTATCCCAATCGTTGACTATACAAAGTGACTGAGTATCACCTCCGCTGCGTGACTTTCGTCATGGGGTCCTGCCCGAAACACATCGTCATCACGGAAATCCACCCAATTTCGCTCCAAGCAGCTGGGATATGTGACATATGTCATGTGATATTCACCCCAATCTTACTTGTGATTAATGATACATTTACCTATACTTGTGGGGAATAGAACCCATTAGCGGTGCGGGGAACTCATTTAGCGGTTGCCTCTGAAAGTACCAACATAATAAACAGGCACATTTGTATTTGCTTTGTCGCGAAAGGAGAATGCAACAATGCCGCTACGGAAAGTGCTGATCATTCTCGGACTGATGCTCGTAGCCGCCGTCGTATTGGCGGCGTGCTCCAGTGGCACGCCTGCAACACCGACGTCAGTCCCTCAACCCACACTTGATATTCCCTTCAAGGATGCATTCGTAGGCTCGGCCCACGCGGATGCCAAGGCGACGGCCTTCAATCACTGGAACAGCAGTACGCCTGCAGTCGTACCCGCGGCCTGTGCAAAATGCCATACGTCCGCAGGTTTCCAGGATTTCGCTGCGAATGGCAAGGTTACAGCCGATGTGCCCGCTCCGGCAGGTACCTTCACCTGCACGACCTGCCACAATTCTGCGGCCATGGCTTTGACCTCGGTGACGTTCCCCTCCGGAAAGGTGATCACGACCTCCGAGGAAGGGGAGGCGCTCTGCATGACCTGTCATCAGGGCCGCGAATCCAAGGTCAGCGTCGATAAGCAGATCGCCAGCTTCAATGTTACCAATGTCGACGCGGTAGTCCAGCCCATGAAGGATTCCACCGGCAAGACGACGCCCTTTGGGTTCCTCAACGTCCATTATTTTGCGGCCGGCGCAACGCTGTACGGTTCGCAAGCCGAGATGGGTTACGAGTACGATGGCAAGATATATGATCCCGAGTTCCGCCACGTAGAGGGCATGAACACCTGTCTTGACTGCCACGACCAGCATACGCTGCAGGTGCGCGTGGACAAGTGCGCGGAATGTCACCAGGACGTCAAGACCGTGGATGACCTAAAGAACAACCGTGAGAACGGCTCCCTGGTCGATTACAACGGCAACGGCAACGTGACGGAGGGCATTTACTACGAGCTAAAAGGCTTGCAGGATATCCTGTACAGCTCGATCCAGCAATATGCCACCGACGTTTCCAAGACCCCGATCGTTTACGACGACAGCACCAACCCCTATTTCTTTGTTGCAGGCAGCGATGGCAAACCCGCCAAGGATGCCAAGGGCAATCCCATTACTTATAATGCCTGGACTGCACGCCTGCTGAAGGCCGCTTATAACTATCAGGTGGCGGTCAAGGATCCGGGTGCATACGCTCATAACGCCAAGTATGTGATTGAACTGCTGTACGATTCGATCGATGACCTGAACGGCAGCCTCTCCAAGCCGGTTGACATGAGCAAGCTGGCGCGCGATGACGTGGGTCACTTTGCCGGCGATACGACGCCGTTCCGCGACTGGGACAGCACGGGCACGGTTCCGGCGGCCTGCGCCAAGTGCCATAGCGCCGGCGGTTTGCCGCAGTACATTGCCAACGGCGGCACGGAAGTCGTAACGAAAGCCGGCGTCCAGATCACCGGCGTGGTCGGACAGCCTGTGGCGAACGGCTTCATGTGCACGACCTGCCACGATGCGTCCAATTTCCCGAATCGCTACGCAGTAACGAGTGTGCCGTTCCCGAATGGCGCCTCCCTGACTTTCAGCACGGAAAAAGATGCGAAGGGCAATCTGGTACCGGTGGATTCCAACCTGTGCATCGAGTGCCATCAGGGCCGCGAGTCCACGGTGACGGTCAACAACTACCTGGCGGGCAAACCTCTGGACACAGCCGACCCCGCGATTGCATTCAAGAACGTCCACTATTTTGCGGCGGGCGCAACACTGTTCGGCGATGCGGCGCAGGGCGCGTACGAGTACGCCAACCAGAAGTACATGGGCCAGAATACGGTCCATCCGCTTAACAAATGCACCGATTGCCACGATGTGCATGCTCTGAACGTGAAAGTGGACGCCTGCAAGACCTGCCATACCAACGTAACCAGCGACGCCGATCTGCAGAACATCCGCGCCACCACCGATACGACCGATTGGAACGGCAACGGCGATACAACGGAGGGCATCTATAAAGAAATTGACAGCTTCCGCGTGGCTCTGTTTTCCGGAATCCAGGATTATGCACAGAAGAAGGCCGGTGCTCCGATCATGTACGATGCAAGCACCTATCCGTACTTCTTTGTAGCGGGTCCCGATGGCAAGCCCGTTCTGGATGCCAGTGGCAATCCGACGGCCTATAGCGCCTGGACGCCCCGGTTATTGGAGGCAGCCTACAACTACCAATACTCCATCAAGGACCCTGGAGCCTTTGCCCACAATCCGATGTATGTGCTTCAGTTCCTGTACGACTCGACCAAGGATATCGGCGGCGACGTATCCAAGTTCAAGAGGCCTTAGAGGGTAGAACCAACGTGGAGTTCGCAGGATGGCGGGCGCAACGCGCCCGCCATCTCATTCATTATGTGTAGACTGACAAATTACATCAATTTAGTGATATTCGACACTGTTCCCGGTCTGGCATGCAGGTTAGGTTTTGCAGAAACAGGCACATGTTTCTGCAAAGCTTTTACTGGAATACGGAATGGTGACCGAGATGGCAGGAGAATGCAATGACCGGATGGTCGTCAAAACGATATAGGCTGGCACTTTTTATTCTCGGCCTGGGGCTGATGATCGTCGCAGCCATCGGACTGACACAACCCGCTAACGCCGCTACGGCCCCCAATCCAGTTACTCAGACTAAGCCTGCCAACGACTATTGCCTAAGCTGTCACAGCCAGAGCGGATTTCAGAAGACGCTGCCCAGCGGCGAGATATTGTCACTGTACATAGACCCCAACTCGTTCACCCACGGAGTCCACAATCAGGAAAACATCGCCTGCGTGGATTGTCACACAAACATCAGCACGTTCCCTCATCCGGCCTTCAATGCCAATACCACCCGCGATGTAACCTTACAGCTTTACACCTCCTGCCAAAAGTGCCACGCAGACGAATATAACAAAACATTGGATAGCGTTCATCAGACGGCGCTGGCGGGTGGGAACACAAACGCGGCGGTCTGCACCGACTGTCACAACCCGCACCAGCAGACACGTCTCACAGATAAGACCACGGGCCAACTGCTCCCTGATGCCCGTTTGGAGATACCGCAGACGTGCGCCCGCTGCCACAGCACGATCTACGACACATACAAACAGAGTGTTCACGGCGCAGCCCTGACAGTCAACGGCAATCTGGACGTTCCGACCTGCATCGACTGCCACGGCGTGCATAACATTCAAAACCCGACCTCGGCACAATTCCGCAACGATATTCCGCAGTTGTGCGCCAAATGCCACACGGATCCACAGATCATGGACAAGTATGGCATATCGACCCAGGTGCTGAATACATATGTTTCAGACTTCCACGGCACCACGGTGACGCTCTTCGAGCAGGTCTCGCCAAATACCCCGACAAACAAACCCGTCTGTACAGACTGCCATGGCGTACACGACATTTCCAACGTCAACAATCCGCAAACCGGCATAGCCATCAAACAGAACCTTCTGCCGAAATGCCAGCGCTGCCATCCGAACGTGACGACGGCAAGCTTCACCGACGCGTGGATGGATCATTATGTGGCAAGCCCAACCCATTTTGCACTGGTCTATTATGTCAACTTGTTCTATAAAATATTCATCCCGACGGTTATCGGTGGGATGCTGATCTTTGTGGTCGCCGATTTCACCCGTCGAAGGATCGAAGCCGGGAAAGGAGGCAGACGTGGCTGAGAAAACCTCTGCTCCGGCGGTTTCGCAGCATTATGTGCGCTTCCCGCTCGCGGACCGCGCCCAGCATCTGATGCTGCTACTGTCGTTCACCACACTGGCCATCACGGGGCTGGCGCAAAAGTACGCCCTCAGCGCCATTTCGATATGGATCATCTCCCTGTGGGGAGGCATTGAGAACCTGCGCACGACGCATCACGTTGCGGCTGCGGTACTGATGCTTATCGCCATCTATCATCTGATAAGGATCGGCTATTCCGTATTCGTCCAGCGCAAGCGCATGAGCATGCTGCCCAGCCTGCAAGACGTCACCGACGCGTGGAAAGCCTTCGCGTACAACGTCGGGCTTGGCAAGAAACGGCCGCAGATGGGGCGGTATACGTTCGAAGAAAAAGCCGAATATTGGGCATTGATATGGGGCATCCTTATCATGGGTCTGACGGGATTCATGATGTGGAACCCGCTGGCGACCGTCAAATTCCTGCCGGGTGAGTTTATCCCGGCGGCGAAAGCCGCACACGGCGCTGAAGCGCTATTGGCGGTGTTGGCCATCATCGTATGGCATGTGTACGGCGTCCATCTCAAGCGATTCAACAAGGCCATGTGGACAGGCCGCCTGAGTGAGGAAGAGATGCTTCACGAGCATCCACTCGAGCTGGCCGATATCAAAGCCGGCACTGCGAATGGCACCCCGGGGCCGGCGGCGCTCCGCAAACGCCAGAAAATATACTATCCTATTGCGGCCGTCGCAGCGCTGGTGCTGCTCTTTGCCGTATATGGATTTGTCAGTGGTGAGCAGTCTGCCATTACAACGGTGCCGCCTCAAATTGCGACCAACGCCATTTACGTTCCACAGACTCCGACGCCGCTGCCGGCTACTCCCACGCCCAGCCCATCCCCCATACCCTCGCCGACAGTGCAAGGCACAGCCGGAACGTCTACACCGCTGACCTGGGCCGAGGTGGGGCCCATCTTTGCAGCCAAATGCGGAACCTGTCACAGTGCAACGGTGGCCACCAATGGACTTAACCTGAGCACGTATGCCTCCGCCATGAAAGGCGCCGCGGATGGCCCGGTCATCATTCCAGGCGATGCGGCGAAGAGCAAGCTATTCCAAGTCCAATCCGCGGGCGGGCACCCGGGGCAATTATCTGCCGACGAATTAGCCGCTGTAGAGGCCTGGATCAACGTGGGCGCGCTGGAAAAATAATCTGAAGTAGTGTAATGGCCGCTGACCCAGGGACGGTCGGCGGCTCTTTTGTTGGAGGAGACTGATGAAATTCGGGGATAGATTGAGAAACTTTTTCTTTCCGCCCGCGGGCTCGGCTCGCTGGATGTTCATCCTGCCTGCCGTGATTGTGGCTGTGTTGGCTATCGCGGTGATAGGCGCGGGAACCTATACGTGGGATTACACCAATTCACCGACTTTCTGCGGCACGACGTGTCATACCATGCCCCCGCAGAACGCGACGTATCTCAATTCTCCGCATGCCAATGTCTACTGCACAGAATGCCATATCGGACGAGGTTTTTTCGGTCAAACGCTCGCCCGCAAGACCGAAGACGTGCACGAGATCATGGCGATGGCATTTCATCTCTATGAATATCCGATCCGCGCCAGCCGCACGCGCCCGGCGCTGGAGACCTGCGAGAAATGCCATCAGCCGGAGGCCTTTGCCAACGACAGCCTGGTTGCGATCGCGCATTTTGCCGACGACCAGAACAATACCGCGTCCACTACCTACCTGATTCTCAAGACCGGCGGCGGCGCCAAACGCCAGGGGCTGGGGCTGGGCATTCACTGGCACATCGTCAATAAGGTCCAGTATTATGCCACGGATGACCTGAGCCAGAATATTCCGTACGTAAGCGTTACCAACGATGACGGCAGCACCACGGCCTATGTGGATGTCCAATCGGGATTCGACCCCAAGTCCATCGACCCGAGCCAGCTTAAAACCATGGACTGTGTAACGTGCCATAACCGTGTCACACACAACTTCATGCCGCCTGCCCAGTCGGTGGATATTGCCATGTCGCGAGGGCTGATTGACCCTGCCATCCCGGACATTCATCTCAAAGCCGTTGAGGTTCTGAGCGCGAAATATGACACCCGCGAGGATGCCGTGCAAGCCATTGCCGGCCTGGATAAGTACTACCAGAATTCCACGTATCAAGGGCACGAAGACGAGATCCAAGGGGCGATCCGGGCCATCCAGGATATTTATGATCAGACAGTATTCCAGGATCAAAAGGTGGATTGGACGACCTACCCCAACAACCTCGGCCACATCAACTCGCCCGGGTGTTTCCGCTGTCACGATGGCAAGCATCTGGATGCAAACCAGCAGGCCATCCGCCTTGAATGCAATCTGTGCCATTCCATTCCGGTCGTGTCCGGACCGCAGGCCTTTGTGAGCAGTATTGAGATCAGCCGCGGGCCGGAGCCGGAGTCGCATCGAAATCCGAATTGGATCAGCCTGCACAATAAATCGATCGACACGACCTGTTCCGCCTGTCACAGCATGGACGACCCAGGCGGGACAAGCAACACATCCTTCTGCTCGAACAGCGCCTGTCACGGCACTGTTTTCACTTATGCCGGTTTCGATGCGCCCAATCTGCGTGCAGTCCTGCAAGAACAGGTGCCAACGCCGGCGCCATCCCCGACCGCGGAGCCCTTGACGGGCGCTCCAACGTACGCTGCGAACATTGCACCGCTGCTAAATTCACAGTGCGTGATGTGCCACAACTCCACCACATTGGCGGGCGGAATGGACCTCACAACCTATGCCGGATTGATGAAGGGCGGCAAGGACGGCCCGGTGGTCGTTCCGGGTGATTCTGCAAACAGCTTATTGATCAAGATCCAAAGTGCGAAACACTTCATGAATCTCCTGCCGGAGCAAATGGACCTGGTCAAGCAATGGATTGACACGGGGGCGCTGGAGAAATAACCGCGCTTAAAAGGAGTGACGGTCGCCAGCTGGCGACCGTCACTGTATCCATGACCGTAAGGTCTACTCGGGGTGAATTATCTGGATTAGGCGATAACCGTTTCAGGCGATTTCACTTCTACAGGCTCCCGTTCCTCCGTTGCATAGCGATGATCCACAACTTTCAAATAGCGGACTCCCAGGGAGAACGCCAGCAGTCCGTAGGCAACCACGCCCAAGCCGGTGACGATCTCGATCAGCGAAGGAGAGTAAGAAGCGTAGGATATCGCAGGCTGGCCCGGGAGATAGGAGACAACCACCATCAGACCGGAGAGATTTGTGTCCCAGCGATAGGCGATCACACCCATGACCACCAGGGCGAGCGCCAGCATTCGCCAGAACTGATTGCGGCGCATAGAGGGCGTCAGCAACAGGATCATCGGGACGGTTATGCCAAGCAGCATCTCGACGATCCAGAAATTGAAGGAGAGCGGTCCGCTGAGAAGCAAATCGAGGCCTTCGGTGCGGCCGGGCTGGTAGGTATAGTGCTGCGCCAGCATATCCCAGAAACGAAAGTATAGATAGCCAACGAGCGCCCAGGCCACAAAGCGCGAAACGCGTTCGATGAGGGCATCGTTGACTTTGGCCCTCGGGGTCAGGCGGGCGGCGAGCATGGAGGCGAACAGCGTGAGTGAGATCCCACCGACGATGGCCGAGAACATGAACAGCACCGCCATCTCGGGCTTGTACCACAAGGGCCGCGCTTTGAGCACTCCGTAGACCGCGCCGAGCGAGGACTGATGAAGCATCGAGAGGGCCAGGCCTACGACTGCCAGGTACGGCGCGTAATGATGAAGGCTGCTCATCTTTGCTGCCAGAGTTGGGAAGTGCTTCTTGAACCACTCGAAGCCGGCAAATATCGGCATGGACTCGAAAACGAGGACGGTCAAATAGAGCATGACGCACATGGTCACTTCCCACAGGAGGGAATGATCATTCCAATAGACCAAGGCATGCCAGAAGCGGTCCGGGCGGCCGATGTCCAGCAGGAGTGACAGCATGGCCATGGTATAGCCGATCAGGCCGACAAAGGTCGCCGTACGCGCAATGGGCTGATAGCGCTTCAGGCCGATGAGATAAACCGCTGCGCACAGCGTGAATGCCCCGGCACTCAGGGCGATGGACGATAGATCAATCGTGATCCACAAGCCCCAGGGCACGAGGTCTGTCAGGTTGGTGATCCAAAGGCCATTCAAAAACACTACAATGCCGCCGGCCAGCGCGGCCAGCAGAAGCAGTCCAAGCAAGCCCAACCACGCCACCCAGGGCGTGAACTTAATGGAAGGGGGTTTGATGGAGGGGAATTTGATCCGCAGATTCTTCAACATCGCTAGCCTCCCATTTCCGAGGCGTTGGCCGGTAAATAGTAAACATGCGGACTTGTGCCAAGGTCGTCGCGCAGGCGGTAGGAGACATTTCCTTCGAGCAGTTGGCTCACGTTCGACTTGGGATCGTTCAGGTCGCCGAAGATGCGTGCGCCCACCGGGCAAGCCACGACGCAGGCCGGCGTCGCATCGGCATCCACGCCCGGCTGGAGGCCGAGTGAAAGGCCGCGGTCAATGCGCTGGTAGCAGAATGCACATTTCTCGACTACGCCGCGCGGGCGACGCGCAACCTCGGGCTGTCCCCATTTGGGCACCGCAGGATTCGAGCCGTCAAAAGCTTTCCAATTGAACGACCGCGCCTGATATGGACAAGCCACTTCGCAATAGCGGCAGCCGATGCAGCGGTCGTAGTCCATCATCACAATGCCATCGGCGCGGTAGTACGAAGCCTTCACCGGGCAGACGTCCACGCATGGAGCCTTGGCGCACTGCATGCAGGGCCGCGGCAGGAAAACAACCTTGCCGTTCAGGTCACCGGCCGGGATCACGCGGTTCCATTGGATGTCGGGATTGATATCATTGTGCGCCTGGCAGGCCAGGGTGCAATAGCCGCAGCCGATGCACTTCGACTGGTCAATCACCATCACCCATTGGTCAAGCCCGCTTTGCGTCTCCTGGGCGGCGTGCGCCTTCTTCATGACCTGCGCAGCCGTGACGGTGGCCGCGCCGGCGGCAGAGATCTTCAGAAAATCGCGGCGGTTCAGTTTCCTATTCATCTTTTTCCCCTTGATGAGACTTGGCGAGGCGGCGGAACCACTTGTCGAGCCAGGGGGCCATTACCATGCCCGCGGCCAGGCCAATGAGCCCGGCGAGGCCGGCAAACCCGAGCGGGCTGACGGGGCTGGGCCCGGCGGTCAAACCGGCCTGCTGAACCTGGGGAACCTGGGCCATCGCCGCGGGGGCAACTCCATTCGTTCCGGAGGTCGGAGCAGACTGGTGCATCTGATTTCCGTGGCACGCATTACAGCTATCCAGACTGGCCTTGAAGGAATGATCCGGCATAGCGTGCACGTCGGTAGAGCTGGGCTGCGTGTGGGTTACATGACAGCTAATGCACGTGACGCCCTGCTTTTGATGGACCGAGTAAGGGAAGTTCATGCTGACGTCTTTATGGCAGGTGACGCACAATTGCGAAGCGTCCGTGTATTGCGCACCCCCATCCAGCGACTTGGTGATCTTAAGCGAGGCGCTGTGCGGATCATGGCAGGTCACGCAACTCATGCCGCGCTGATAATGTGTGCTGCCGGTCCAATCCTGCCAGTCAAAACGTGTATCGCTGTGACAGCGGGCGCACAGATCCGACGTGAGATCAACGGGCATCGGCTCCGTTGGATGATTGGCTTTCATGGGGCCGTGACAGGCCTCGCAGGAGACGCCATCCTGCTGCCATGTGCCCGTCGCCGGGTCATAGCCGGTGACGTGGCAAACCAGGCACGCACCGGGCTTGCCTTCCTTCTGCCATTCATCGACAAATTTCGGATCACTTGAGGCCTGGCCATGCGGGCCATTCTGCCATTCGGTGGCGAATTCGGTATGGCAGACGACACAGGTTGGAGTCGTTTGAGTGGATTGTGTTGTTGATGGCGTTTGAGCGGATTGTGTCGGCTGGGGCGTGGGCGTTACTGGAACGCCGCCTTGCGCCTGAGCCATCACGAGCGTAATGCCACCTGCCAGCAATGCGAACATCAAAGCGATCAATATGCGTTCAATACGGGAAAGCATTTTGCATTCTCCTCGGTCCTATTGTGGCTGGAAAACTGCCGGCGCAGCGCGAAAGACGGGGCAATCGAGACAGACCTCGAGCAGATATCCATTGGGCAACCGGCGCGCCTGCCAGCAGGGGGCCGGCGAGGCAAATCCTGGACATTTCTTGCGCTGCGCCGGAGTGCATCCCATTGTTTTCCAGCACTCGGGCTTTTTTACTTTCGACGGCAATTCTTCCCCTGCGGCCTGCCAGAGTGAATCGAGTTTGCGCAGGAAGTACACTCCAAGGACCGTGATGAGGATGGGAATTGCCAGGCGCACGAGCACGCCAGTTAGAATCGCCAGCCAGGTATCCATTGTTTGCATAGGAGACTCACACTCGACGGAGGCCCAGGCGTTCGTGGCGCCGGGCTGTTTCACCGATACAGAGCAGCAAGCCAAATGGAATTACGAGCCGCACCAGGGTTAAGATCAACAGCACTGCAGGGGCGTTCATGCCAATCTCCTTTTCCCGCGCCGTCGTTCTCCCGGCTCCCAGTCGGAGCGCTGCCAGTTGTCAGGCTGGTGGAGAGATTGGGCGAGGGCTTTTCTCATCTGTATCTTATCTACAACGGTATGCGGCGTAAATTCGGTAATGCCCCCAACTCTTGTTTCTCGATCTACGGTTGTCCTGCCACTTTGATTCTGCTGTTTCCACCCCAGGTGCTTTCTCCGCACATGGGGGATTTGCCCCAGGCATTAATTAATATGAAGCGCTCCTGCAGCCATTGCTGCAGGAGCGCCCGTCAACGGTCTATTTTCCAGCTGTCATCCCCTTGCTTCAGGCCTTGATTATTCCTTTCCTGATAGCGTATCTCACCAGATCAGACCTGGAATGCAGCTTCAACTTGTGCATCATGTTTTCGCGATGGCGCTCCACGGTCTTGGGGCTGATGACCAGCGAGACGGCGATCTCATCATTACTGGCCCCTTCCGCCACGTAGGTCAGCACTTCACGTTCACGGCTGGTCAGGCCATCCAGGCTGGATTTTTCGCTGCCGGTACGTTCCAAGCCTAGAAAATCCTTGACAAGCAATTTTGCCAGGGAGGGGTAAAGATACACTTCACCTGCAGCCGCAGCACGGATGGCGGTGAGCAATTCATCCGGCGCGGCGCGTTTGGGTACGTAGCCGGAAGCGCCCGCCTCCAGCATCTTGAAGAAATACTCCTGGTCTTCGTGGATGGTGAGCGCCACGATTGCGACTTTTGGGAATCGTTTCTTGATCTCCCGCGTGGCCTCGATGCCGGAGCGATCGGGCAGGCCGATGTCCATCAGGATGACGTCTGGATTGACTTGCGCGGCAGCCTCAATGGCTTCAGCGGCGGTGCTGGCCTCACCGGCGATTTCAACGTCGGGCTCGGAGCCGAGCAGCATTTTCAAACCCGAACGGACAACGGCATGATCATCCACCAGCAACAGGGCGATCGTCATTTTGGTTCTCACTTTCATCATGATAGGGGATGAATGCTTCCACCAAAGTCCCGCGCCCGGGCACGGATTGAACGAGAACCGACCCGCCCAACAAGGCGGCACGTTCCTGCATGCCGGCCAGCCCGAGCGAAGGGCGACTCGAAGATTGAAGGGCATTTACACGTGCGGGGTCAAAGCCGCAGCCGTCATCCTCCACGGTGACGCGAATGCCCTTCTCCGTGAATCCCAGCTGGATGCGCACGTTCTTTGCGCCGGAATGTTTGATGACATTGTTGAGAGCCTCCTGAATGATGCGAAACGTGGCAATCTTGGAGGCTTCGTCGATCGGCTCCTCGGTGCCCGTGATGTCCACCCCGACTTTTAACGCGTTGCGTTCCTGGATTTTGCCGACATACCAGCGCAAGGCCGCCGAGAGGCCAAGGTCGTCGAGATGCGACGGGCGCAGGTCGGCCATCAATCGCTGAAGTTCCTGGAGAGAATCGGCCGTCAGGCTCTGGAGTTCGTGCAGGGTGACTGCTGCCTGATTTGGGTCGCGGCTCATGCGGCTTTCAAGCCCCCGCAGACCCAGACCGATGGCCGTCAGCGCCTGGCCGGTTTCATCATGCAAATCGCGTGCAATGCGCTGGCGCTCGGCTTCCTGTGCGCCGACCACGCGGCGAAACAGTTCGCCGCGCATGGTCTCACGCTGTTGGGACTCTTTAAGCTGACCAGCCTGCAGCGCCGCGATCTTCTGCTCTGTCTCCACCTGGAAGGCGCGCAGGAAGCGAATGACGTAGAAAGCTGCAACGGATGCAAGCATGGCGCGCAGCAACTCGACGGGAAAGTTGAACAGGTGCTGGAAGAGATCCTGATTTAGAACGGTGGAAGGCGGCAATACGCTGACATTGACGAACAGCTGGCCGGCGATTCCATACCATGCAAATGCAACCGCGGCCCACAGTGCATCCCGTCCAAAGCGAATCAGGCCGACGCGACGAAAGGCGCGTTGTTGCGCGATCAGCCCGGCCGCGGCGAGCAAACTGGCGGGGATGCCGAGCGAGTAGCGGGTCCAGGCGTGGGCCGCGGCGTAAACGTCGGCGAGGGCATAATTGTCCTTGATCGCAACCAGACCGAAGACCCACACCGCCTCGAGTCCCAACGGCACCATCAGGCTGATACGCTGCGCGCCTTCGTCCTTGGCGAGAAGAAAACTTCCGAATGCCGCCAGGGAAAGAAATGAGAAGGACAGGAAGGCCAGCAAAAGCGCCTGGAAGAGGGGCGATGCCGAAATCTCCCCGGATCCATGGGCGATCTGGTTGAACATCTCGAGCCACTCATGTGTGGCATGCACGAAGCCGAAGCCGGCGAGCGGGCGCAGCGCCTTGCGCAGGCGCTCGTCGGAGGACCGACCACCCTCCATGGAGACCAGCAGGCCCATGCTGAAGAATGCCAGGCCGTAGAAGAAGTAAATGATTACAATGCTCTGCATCGGCACGGCAGCGTCACGGTTTTATTGACTTTGGGGGAGGTCTTTTCCGTCATGCTCCCGGCCTCAGCTTTGTTCCGCAGATGCGGCAAAAGCGGTCGCCGACCTGGGCGCGCGCGCCACATTGATGGCAATAAATATCGCTCTTGCCTTCGTCAGGGGCGCGAGGTGCATGGCGCCGCCCGCTGCGCAGGCTGCGCCCGCGGCTCGATTGCCAGAAGTAGACAGATCCGCCAATGATCAGCAGCAGGCCCAGCACACCGAGTATGTACGGCAGGTAGTTGCTCAGCATCACGCGTCCGGGTGTGCTGGGGCTGAGCGGCTCGGAAGGTTGGACATTTGGCTGGGATACGCTCAGCTTGTCGGAGGTTCTGGTGTAGTCGACCTGGAGCGTAAGTTTTTGACCGGCGCCCAATGCGCCAAAATCCTTGGTTAGATAAGAGGTACCGTCCGAGCCTTGCGTCGACTTCATTATCGGGTTGGTGGTCATAATCGACGTATCGACGGGTATGCGCACACTTATGCCCAGGTCGTCCACGGCGTAATCACCGGCCCATACATACGTATATTGCCGCTGCTTGCCCGTTTTGGAGAGGGGCTCATAATATTCCAGATGATACGTCGCCTGGGTCTGGATCTGCACGGTTACCGACTGCGAACTACCCTGCACGGTGGGCCCAACATAATCGGTGGTGAGCAGGCTGCCATCCGCGGCTTGCGAGGCGACGGCGACCAGGTTGGCATCCTTTGGAAAGCTGACTGAGACGTTGACCGGGAGCTTGCTGCCATCAGGCAATTTGAAATCATAGATGACCAGCATGCTGGGTTGATCGTATTCGGGCCACAGTTGGACTTGAAGGCTCGCCATTTTTATTGGATTCTGCGCGCGCGCTGAAAATGGGAATGCCAATACCCCCGCGAGAAACGCTACAACCAGCCACCTTCGCATGCGGACGCCTCCAAGCGCGATTTCTTGAATCTTACCACGCGCTGAGGCCCGCCCATCATGGGGGAGTATTCATACCTTCAGCCTGCATGCCGTGTAAAACGGCCGATCCGCTCCGCCAACCACGGACCGCCCGCCTGGAAAGGCGTGCACACATGCCTCGGGGCGTTGCCTGCACCAGGCAGGCACACCGCCGGGTCAGCCTGCCCGGTTCCCCGGCGCCTGAACCATGGCCTGCACGAGTTGCCAGCACGCAAGATTCATGGGCGTCGGAATGTCGTGTCGCCGCCCAGCGCGTGTGACAGCGCCACAAATAGAATCGATCTCGGTGGGAGCGTTCCGTTGTACATCCTGGAACATGGAGGAATGGTTTCCCGCTGTCGTGCGCGCAACATCCTCCACCATCCTTGCCGGGTCCCTAAACGAAAGATGGATCTTTTCTGCGGTGGCCACCTCGGCCGTCTCTTCGGCCAGGGCGCGCATCAATGCGCGCGCCGTGGGGCGTTCCAGCAATTCGCCGTTCGGAATCCGCAGCAAAGCAGTCAACGGATTGATGGCTGAATTGACGATGAGCTTGCTCCATATCAGAGAACGCGCATCCTGGACAACGTCCACGCGGAATTCCGCGGACTTCAGTGCGGTCAGCAGCGGTCCCAGAGCCGGATGTGCTTCGATCGAGATCACGCCTTCTCCGCCGGCCTTTACCAGTCCCGGCCCCAGGAGGGTCGCGCCGGTCGTGGTTGTGCCCAGCGCAACACGAGCTGCGCCGAGTCTGGCAGCCAGGGTTTCGCGGTTGCCCAATCCATTTTGCAGAGTGATGGCGATTTCATCCTCCGCGAGACAATCCGCCAACTGGCGTGCAGCCCTATCGGTCTGCCACGACTTGACGAGCACAACTGCCTGTCCGGCGCCTCTGCAGGACCGCGGATCGGCGGTGACACGCAAGGCAAATCTGCTCTCGTGACCGGCGGCATCCACCAGACGAGCGCCATCCCTGCCAAGGGCCCGGAGACCTTCCCGCCAGGTGCCCAACATGGTGATATTATGCCCGGCCCCGGCCAGACGTGCAGCAAAGAGCGTGGCCAACGCGCCACTGCCAACGATCAGTATGTCCATTTTGCCTGCGTCAGTTGCCATCACCTATGCAACTAGCCGATCTCTTTCATTAACTGTTTCCACTCCGCCTCATCCATCTCAACCGAATGCTCCGGGCCGGGGAAAGAACGATTCTCGACGTCTGCTATGAAATCCGTGAAGGCGTGCTGCATCTCCGTATGAAAGTCGGCGTACTTCTTCACGAACTTCGGCGTGAAACGATCGAACAGGCCAAGCAAGTCATGCGTTACCAGCACCTGCCCATCGCAGCCGACGCCCGCGCCTATGCCAATGGTAGGGATGGATAATTTCTGCGAGATGCGCTCTGCCAACCGCGCCGGAACGGACTCGAGCACCAGGCTGAAGCAGCCAGCCTCCTCCAAAAGCACGGCGTCCTCAAACAAGCGCTGCGCCGCGGAAGCGCTCTTGCCCTGAGGGCGGTAGCCCCCCAATTGATTGATGGATTGCGGGGTAAGGCCGAGGTGGCCCATGACGGGAATGCCTGCGCCGACGATGGCGCGAACCGCTTCAAGGCGTTCGCGTCCGCCCTCCAGCTTGACCGCCTCCATTCCCGCTTCCTGCAGGAAGCGTCCGGCATTTCGCACGGCCTCCTCGGTGGAGGCTTGATAGGACATGAAGGGCATGTCGCCGATCAAGAGGGCGTACGTCGCACCGCGCGAAACCGCCCTGGCATGATGGAGCATGTCGTCCATGGTAACGGGCAGGGTGTTCTGATAGCCCAATACGACCATCCCGAGCGAATCGCCGACGAGGATCGAGTCGATGCCCGCCCGATCTTCGGCCAATGCGGTTGGGTAGTCGTAGGCCGTCAGCATCGTAATCGGTTCACCGCGTTCCTTCTTCTTTCGAAAGAGGGCGGTAGTAACCTTTTTTCGCTGCGAAGCAGCCGGAGCGGCAGTTGCAGTTGTAAGGACAGGAGCTGTTGTAGACATGGTACCCTCCGATAAAGGTAGGGGCCGTTTGGTGCGGCTGTGCGTCCCCTGATCGCCGCCTGGACAGCCTGAGATTTGTTTTGCACCGTCGCGTTCATCTTATTGGATATGATACGCGCAGCAGGCTCTATTATTCCACAAAAACCTCTTTTCGCCTATAATAATTTTGTCAGAATTCAACAAATGCCATTGCGGGAAGTTCCTGTTTCATCGAACTTCGGAGCAGGCAGCCGCCCACAATGACGCAGCACTCAGGAGGAGATTTCCATGCGTCGGATGTTTGGCTTCTTGATCGGGATCATGGTCGGCTCCCTGGTTGGCTCGACCGTAGCCCTTTTGCTCGCGCCGGAAGCCGGGGAAAAATTCCGCACCGAACTGCGCGCTCGTGGAGAGGGTCTCGTGGCAGATATTCGCCATGCGGCTGAAGCGCGCCGCGTTGAATTAACCCAGCGGTTGGAAGATCTGCGCAGCCCGCGGGCACCCGAACCGTAAGTTTCCGGCCGACGATTTCGGCTGCACTCCATGGCCAGAGCGCAAGGGGCGGCAGGATTGCGTCTTCACCCAATCCCCTAGTTCCCGTGGGGTTTCGCGGCAGGGTACTCCGCCGGAGACTCCGATGAAATAATCCGCTGACAGAATTGCGCTGCTTGAGCCATGCAGCGCGTGTACTCCGCCCGTTCCTCAATCATTGTCTGATTCAGACCTGCGGCCGCCTGCCGCAGGTCCTTGTTTTCCAACGCTTCAAGAATTGCGCCGGCCAAACTCTGCGGCTGGGTGGCATCCACTAACAGGCCGTTCCGCTCGTGCGTGATCCACTCCCGGATGGATTCGAGGTCTCCGGCGATGGGAAAGCAACCACATGCCAATCCTTCGAGGAGCGTGTTCGGCGTGCCGTCGTGCGTGCCGGGTGAAACCACTATTTGTGCGCGGCGGAATACATCCCCCATCTGCCCGTGGGGCAAAGAGGGGAGCAGTTCCACGGCATCCGCTATCCCCAACTGTCTGATCCACTTTGAAGCCCGCGATTCGCCTGACATCCCGGAACATATGAACTTCGCGTCGGGGCGCCTGGACAGGACCAACGGAATCGCCTGGAAGAAAATGTCGTTCCGGATGTATACCCGGAAACCGCGTGGATTCAGGATGACCGGCGCCTCCACGGGCCGGGAGGGCGGGTAGAAAATATCTTTACGAACGCCGCCGTTACCGGGAATTACCAACGTTGGGCGCGGGGCATCGAACCCCCATTGTTTGGCCAAACGGATGTCCCGCCGGCAATCGGCGTGCAGGGCATCGGCGACCTGCATCGTCCATGAGGTGTAATGTCGCATCAGCCGTGTGGAAGGCGCATGAAGCGTGAAGTCATTCCCCCAGACCGAAACGAGCAAGGGCACGCCCGCGTAAGCGTCTGCCGCCAACATGCCTTCATACGGGATGCGCATGGCGTGCATCAGGTCTGGTTTTACCTGCTCGATAACCCCCCTTAGCTTTCGGGCGGCTCGTGGAATCGTCAACGGCCCGAGGAAATGGCGGATCGAGGTTCGCAGGCTTATTGCCCGCGCGGAGCCGGATGGAGAGGCGGGCAGGCTCATGCTGCCGGCAGGGCGGCCTGCCGGTTTTGTCCCGCTGAAGGCCACCGGAATGATCTGCAGGCCTTTCAACGGAATGTTCACCGAACACGGAAATGTAGAAGCCAAATACACATCGTCGCCGCGTTCGGCAAAATATCGGATCCAGTTAAGTGCAATGGGGGAACGTCCATCAGCGACAAAAAGCAGACGCATGCGGCCAATATACCAGAAGTTGCCCGCGGAAGTAAGCCGTAGTATCATTGATGCGCCCTGCGGCTGGATGGGAGAAAGTATTGGCCGCCGGGATTGTCATTCTTCGGGTCTCGACTTCTTGTGTCAAGAGGAACATCATGAAACATATTTGTGTCGTCGGTGTGGGATATGTGGGCCTGGTAACGGGGGCCTGTTTCGCGGACCTCGGCAACAAAGTTGTTGCGCTGGACGTGGATGAGCAGCGAGTGGCAAATTTGAAGAAGGGCATCATGCCCATTTATGAGCCGGGCCTCGATGAATTGGTCCGGCGAAATACCCAGGCAGGCCGGCTTTCATTTACGACATCGTATGCGGAAGCACTGGCAAACGCCGAGTTTGCCTTCATAGCCGTGGGAACTCCCTCCGGAGTCAACGGCGAAGCAGACCTGCAATTTGTGGCCGCGGCGGCGAAGTCCATCGCCCAGAACATGAAGCAGGAACTGGTCATCATCAATAAGTCCACTGTGCCCATCGGCACGGGTGACTGGGTGGCCGATATTGTCAAGGGCGCCCAGCCGAAACCGATCCCGTTTTCGGTGGTCTCCTGTCCCGAATTCCTGCGGGAAGGGTCAGCCATCCCTGATTTTATGAGTCCGCATCGTACGGTGATCGGCTCGCTGCACGGCGAGGCCGCCGAAAAGGTCGCGCAATTGCACCTGGCTTTACGCGCGCCGATTGTCATTACCGACCTGCGGACGGCTGAGATGATCAAGTACGCCTCCAACGCCTTCCTGGCGACGAAGATATCATTTATGAACGAGCTGGCTGACTTGTGCGAATGCGTGGGGGCGGACGTCAAGGAAGTCGCAGCAGGCATGGGTTACGATGGCCGCATCGGGCGCCATTTTCTGGATGCCGGCCTCGGCTGGGGCGGTTCGTGCTTCCCGAAGGACGTCAAGGCCCTGGCATATATGGCGAAGGAAAACGGGCTCCATCCGCGTATTCTGGATTCGGTCACGGAGGTCAACTATAATCGCCGGACAGATGCCGTCCGGCATATGGACAGCATGGTGGGCGGGTTGAAGGGGAAGACGATCGGCCTGTTCGGACTGGCGTTCAAGCCAAATACGGACGATATGCGCGAAGCCCCTTCCATTGAAATTGTCGAACATCTGCTGGAGGCGGGCGCCCAAGTCCGCGGGTACGACCCCGTGGCAACCGCCGTGGCGCGACCATTATTGCCGGCGGTAGAGATGTTCGGCGATCCGTACGAGATGGCAAAGGGTTGCGATGGCGTGATGATCATCACCGAGTGGAACGAATTTAAACAGCTCGATCTTGACCAGTTGAAGTCGGTCCTAAACCAGCCGGTGATCTTCGACGGCCGCAACATCTATGATCCCCACGTGATGAAAGAAAAGGGATTTAACTATCGCGCCATGGGGCGGTAGCTTCTTTGTATTAGAGACCGTGGTCAGATGGCTGGACGGCGGCCTAACCCCTTGGCATAACCCTCCGGGCGCCCATCCCGCGACGATATGACCCATCCTCCCATTTGCGATTACGAAGGCTCCAATTACCAGGCAGCGTTTTGGGGTCAGGGTGAACGTGAGTACGAGGACCGCGTCGAAGCCATTGCGCTAAAACGCCTGCTGCCAAAGGAAGGCCGGCTTCTCCTCGAAGTGGGGGCGGGCGCGGGCAGGAACACGCTGCGCTATTCGGGTTTCGAGCGCATCGTGCTCCTGGATTATTCACGAACGCAGTTGGAACAGGCGCAAAAAAGGCTTGGCACGTCTGCCAGGTACGTTTATGTGGCGGCAGACGTATACAGGCTGCCGTTTATCGAGGGTCTATTTGATGCGGCCACAATGATCCGCACGCTGCACCATATGGCCGATCCGCCCGCTGCGTTGGGCCAGGTGCGGAACGCCCTGGCGGCAAACGCGGCGTTTATTCTTGAATATGCCAACAAATTGAATCTAAAGGCGATCCTGCGCTACTGGTTTGGCCGCCAGAAATGGAGCCCCTTTAGCGGGGAGCCGGTGGAGTTTGCGGAACTCAACTTTGATTTCCATCCGAGGTCGGTCCGACGGTGGCTGGAAGACCTGGGATTCGGCATCGAAAAAACTCTGGCGGTCTCGCATTTTCACGCGGGATTCATTAAACGTGCCCTTCCCGTTTCGGTGCTGGTATTCCTGGATGCGCTCCTTCAATGGACAGGCGCCGCGTGGCAATTCACGCCAAGCGTGTTCCTGGAAGCGCGGCTGATAAGCGCTGGGCGGGATGCATTTGAGATACCCGCTAATCCCGCGGAGTTCTTCAAATGCCCTGAGTGCGGGAGCTCGCCCCTCCTTGAGAAAAAGGGATATCTGCGATGTCCCGGCTGCAAGCGAAAGTGGGAAGTTAAGGATGGCATCTACGATTTCCGAAAGCCAAGGGCCCCGGTGAAAGGCGGGCAATCTCGTTGATATTGGATACTCGGAATGTGGAATCAGCCTGGCTTGACCGATACGAGGCTCACCGTGAATTCCCCCGAAGATCCAAAGTCCGAGGAATGGGCGCCAAATTGGCGGCGATCCAGCGCTCCGAACATCGGAGGTCCATGACACAGACAGCAGTTGAGAATGAGGCACCGCCTGTTCCGCAACTTACCGGTCTGCCGATATACTGGGCACACGTATGCGATGCTCCATAGTGATCCGTGCCTTTAACGAATCAAAACATCTGGGACGACTGCTGGAGGGCATCGCGCGTCAAACCGTCAAAGATATTGAAGTCATCCTCGTGGACTCGGGATCAACCGATTCGACGACCGGCATTGCGGAATCCCATGGCGCGAGAATCGTTCGAAGTCCTGCCGGAAGAGTTCACATTTGGACATTCGCTCAACCTCGGGCTGCAAGCCGCAGCCTCCGAGAAAGTCGTCATTGCCAGCGCGCACGTGTATCCAGTCTATCCCGATTGGCTGGAATGTCTGCTGCGTGCATTCAATGACGATACGGTTGCGCTCGTTTACGGGAAACAGCGGGGCGGCGAGACATCCAGGTTCTCCGAGCATCAGATTTTTCAGCAGTGGTATCCCGCAGTTGACGTTCCGCAGCAATCAAACCCGTTCTGCAACAACGCAAACGCCGCGATCCGACGCGATTTATGGATCGGCCACGGCTTCGATGAAACGTTGACGGGCCTGGAAGACGTTGCTTGGGCCAAGTGGGTCCAGACTCAGGGCTATCATGTTTCTTATTCAGCCCACGCAGAGGTTGTCCACGTTCACAATGAGACGCCGGATGGCGTGTACAATCGTTACCGCCGTGAGGCCATGGCGTTCAAGCGCATCTTTCCGGAGGCGCATTTTAACGCGTACGACTTTGTCCGCCTGACGGCGACAAATGTATTGAGCGACCTGTTCACCGCCGCCCGGCAGGGCAGGTTGGCAAAAAACCTCCCGGCGATCTTCTGGTTCCGGAGCATGCAATTCTGGGGGACATATCAAGGATACCGGCATTCGAGCGCAGTCACCCCGAATTTGCGCCAGGTCTTTTACTATCCGCCTGGCACACAGCCGCAGCAGGGCGGTGAACGGGACATCGCGCCGATTCGATATAATGGAAAGTGAATTGCCTGTCCATAGCGTTTGCCCCGAGAAAATTCGGGAAGATTTGCCGTCATTTTAGAAAGTGTTTTTCAGCCAGCGTGCCGGGATCACGTTGCGATGTGCTTCCTGCAAGCCTTGGTCCCGTTAATGGGTGCGCCATCTGCTGGCAACAGCATGTAAAACGCATAGCGAGATTATCCAGAGAGGAATGTGTCGTAAATAGGGTTCGGTGATGACAACAAGCTTTCCCGTTTCAATCTTCCAGGCTTTATCGCTGGGGCTGATTGTCTCCGTGGTCGCGGGACTCCTTGCCATTTGGCTTGCGCGGCGCTGGAACCTCATGGATGTTCCCGGGAGCGAACCTCACAAGCAACACAGCCAGCCGATACCCATTGCAGGTGGAATCGCACTGCTGCTCACCTTGTTAGTTGGCTGGCTGCTGAATCCCGGGGGAGCGGGGGCCCTGGCCCGGTTTATCCTTCCTTCGCTGGTCGTTTTTGGGATCGGCCTGGCAGATGATTTCCGCCCTGTTCGCTTTTGGATCAAGCTGCTGGCGGAAGGCTGCGCGGCAGTCTTGCTGATCGTGCTGGGCGGGCAGGTCCAGGCTGTACAGAGCAGCCTGAACAATCTGCCTTTGCCTCTCGCCCAGGGCCTGGACGTCATTATCACCATCCTTTGGCTGGTTGGCATTGCCAACGCGTACAACTTCGTTGACAGCATGGACGGTCTGGCCACCGGGGTGTCCGTCATTGTGACCATATTTTTTGCTTTTGCCAGCTTATTTGCGGGGCAAACGCTTTTGGCCCATCTGATGTCTTATTTGGTGGGAGCCTGTCTTGGCCTATATTTACTAAATTCCGCCCCGGCCAAAATGTTCCTGGGCAATTCAGGCGCGCTATTCATGGGTTTCCTGCTGGCCGAGACCGCTTTGCTCTACAATCCTCGAATCTTTCCACAACTCTCCTCATGGTATGTTCCGATCATGGTGCTGGGTCTTCCATTATTTGACATGGTTTTGGTGGTTACCTCCAGGTTGCGACGCGGCATGCCCGTCTACAAGGCTGACCTTGGCCACACCTACCATCGCCTGGTAGCGCACGGGCTCGACCCGGGGCGCGCAGTGCTTACGATGCAATTAGCCTCGATCATTTTGGGGTGTCTGGCCTTTATATCCATTGACCAAACCCCCTATGTGGCCAACGCTATCTTTATCGGCGTTTGCATTACCGGCCTGGGTCTGCTCCTCTATCTTGATCCCCCCATTCACCGGCCAAGAAACTAAACTTTATAGACCCCGCTCTAACCCGACCTTTTTAGTATCCCCATGAAAAACAAGATTATTGTCTTTGTCCACGGCATGTTTATGACTCCGCTTTGTTGGGAGCATTGGATCAAGCGATACGGGGCCAAAGGCTATCGCTGCCTGGCTCCAGCCTGGCCCTTGCGGGATCAGCCCATCGAGATACAGCGCAGGAATCATCCAGATGCTCGCCTGGGTAGACTGAAATTTCAGGACGTAGTAGATGCCATGACAGACTTCGTCAAGACCCTTGATGAAAAGCCAGCCTTGATCGGCCACTCGATGGGCGGGTTGGTCGTGCAGCTTTTGCTCCAAAGAGATTTGGCCGTTGCCGGCGTGGCGATTGACCCTGCGCCGCCTATGGGCGTGTTCACGACAGCCTGGTCCTTTGTTAAAGCAAACTTTCCAGCCATCAACCCCTTTGTACCCGTAACCCGGCCCGTGGAAATGTCTTTTGAAGGCTTCCAGTATGCTTTTGTCAACACCCTTCCGCCCCTCGAACAGCGCGCCGCCTACGACCGTTATGTAGTTCCTGAATTGCGCGGCGTCCCGACGCAGTCGCTGACTTCCGCCGGCAGAGTGGATTTTAGAAAGCCGCGTCCGCCCTTGTTGATCACTGCCGGCGAGCGAGACCATATTATCCCTGCCTCGTTGAATAGGACCAACTACAAACGATATCAGCCTTCCGCAGGCATCACCGACCTCAAGGAATTTGCCGGGCGCGACCATTTCCTCATTTGCGAAAAGGGATGGGAAGAAGTCGCGGATTACAGCCTGGCATGGCTGGAGAAGGCGGCCTGAGGCCCGGGAAGGCACTCACTCGTCGAGTGCGTTGCGATCTTTGGGGGAGAGATCCGGTCAATTCGGTATAATGAATGTCCATGAAAAGAGCCCAGGGAGTGTTTTTGAAGATCAAAGATATTGCCATGCCGGAGTGGGCCGCTCCTGCATTCATCTTTCTCGTTTGTTTCTTTTCCTTTGGCATCCTGTTTTCCCGGCTCGGGTTCTTTCAGGACGACTGGCATCATGTCTTCTACGCCTATTGGCAGGGCGCCCAGGGATTGCAGCGTTTCCTGACTGTTGACCGGGGCCCCTTCGCCTACGTCGTCTACGTCTTCTTTTTTCGCCTCCTGGGGTTCTCGCCGGCTTGGTGGCATTGGTCCTTAATGTTCATTCGTTTCCTGACGGCGATTGTTTTTTGGTTTTCCCTGCGTCAGATCTGGCCCGGCAAAAACGGACTCACCACGTGGATGGCTGTTCTTTTCGCCATCTACCCCATCTTCATGTTGCAGCCTCTCTCAGTTGCCTATACTCTGCACTGGGTGATGTATCTTATCTTCATGCTGTCGCTGTTCCTGATGCTGTTCGCAGTCCGGCATGCGAAAGCTTACGTGGCATTAACGGCCCTGGCTGTCCTATTCGAGGCAGTCCATCTGGTGTTCATAGAGTATTTTTCAGGGCTGGAATTATCCCGCCTCATCTTTCTTTGGCTTGTATTTTCAAATCTACCGGCCCGCGCGCGGTGGAAGAAAACATTCCAGTGTGCTCTTCCTTATCTAATAACCCTCGTGCTGTATGTGATCTATAGAAGCTCTTTCAGTGTGCTGTTCGGCTACGATCGTTTTACGATCTTCCAGACGCTGGGCGGTTTGGTTCATGCGCCGCTGACCGGCCTGGCTGCGCTTCTTCAATCGATGTTCCAGGATATCGTGTACATTGTCTTTTCCCCGTGGTATTCTGCCATCGAGCCGTCGCTGATTGACCTGACGAGGCCTTCAACGTATTTGATCTTTGGGAGCGCTGCCGGATTTGCGGTCGTCGCATATTTTGTGCTCTCCCGGCTTGAAAAAATCGGAAAGGAAAACGATCCATCGGCAGCGGGAAGGCAAATCGCTCTCGGCGGCCTTCTGTCCGTGATCCTGGCCATCCTGCCATTTTGGCTGGCAGGTTTTTCCATCTTTCAAAAGAACCTGCTTTGGAGCGATAGATTGGCGCTGGCTGCCATGGTGGGCGCGAGCATGATCGTGACCGGCGGGGTCCATACCCTGATAGAAAAGCCTGTCTACCGCAATCTTGTACTAAGCATCCTGCTCGGTTTGGGGGTCGGCCTCCAGGTTCAGACCGCCCGCAGTTATCAGGCTTCATGGGACAAGCAGGAACAATTTTACTGGCAGTTATACTGGCGCGCTCCGTCGCTGCAGACCAACACATTCATAGTCTCCGACCAGGAAATTCTGTTTTATATGGGAATCTATCCCACTGCTTTTGCCATCAACATGCTATACCCCCAGGTGACGGCGCCTCCGGCGGCCAGCTATTGGTTCAATGCCGGCTTCGAGCACGTCAACTGGGAGACTTTCAATCAAGGACAGCCGGTGAGCTTTGAAAAATATGCCACCACGTTCACGGCTACCGCACCGGACGTGCTTGCCATTACCTTCGAGCCCGGGCAGGGCCAATGCCTATGGATCCTTCGCCCCGGATTTGCAGACGTGCGTGGCCTGACCCCTCCGGCATACACCTGGATGACGGTCTCCAATATGTCGCGGATACAATCCGAATCGCAGTCGGTTCCACCGCCCGCTGTGTTTGGGAATGAGCCGGATCACAGCTGGTGTTACTATTACGAGAAGGCTGATTTGGCCGGCCAGTTTCACGAATGGCAGAAAATAGCCGGGCTATGGCAGGACGCCGGCAAGAATGGGTACCGCGCGAACACCGGAATCGAGTTGCTGCCATTTATCGAGGCCTACGCCAGGCTGAATGACTGGGAAACGGCCAGGAAGATCACAGTCCAGGCTGATGTCTTGCCGGACCGGCCCGCGTCTGTTTTATGCGATCTGTGGCGAAACCTGGAGTCAACCACGACGCCCTCCACCGGGCGTGATGCGGCGATAGCTTCCGTTGAAGGCCGGCTGGGGTGTCAAAAATAATCAGTATAATGATGTGGTCATGTCTCAAATCGCCGCCCTTGTTCCCATGCGCCATCACAGCCAGCGCGTGCCGGGGAAGAATTATCGCCCGCTCGCCGGCAGGCCGTTATTTCATCACGTCATCGAGACCTTATTGGCTGTTCCCGAAATAAGTGAGATTGTCGTCGATACCGACTCGCAGCCGGTGATGGACGGCTTGCAGGAACACTTCCCACAGGTCAGGGTCATTATTCGCCCAGAGCCTTTGCGCGGGGATGCCGTGTCGATGAACGACGTCCTGCTGCACGACACCTCGCAGGTGGCTGCAGATTTCTATTTGCAGACGCACAGCACCAATCCATTGCTTCGTTCCGGAACGGTCAGCCGGGCGATTGGCACTTTTCTTTCCCAGTATCCTGCCCGTGATTCCCTCTTCTCGGTAACCCGGCTGCAGAGCAGGCTTTACGACCAGTCCGGGCGCGCCATCAATCATGATGCTGCTCGTCTCATCCAAACCCAGGACCTTCCGCCGGTCTATGAAGAGAACTCGTGTCTTTACATTTTCAGCCGGGAGAACCTGATCAGGCGGCATCACCGCATCGGCGAGCATCCCCTGATGTTCGAACTGGCTGCGGACGAAGCGTGGGACATCGACGAAGAGCTGGATTTTGCCGTCTGTGAATTCCTCATGCACGGAAGGGAGACCCTTTTGGGGATTAATTAATGAAGAAAGCATCGGGAGCCTGGCTGCCCATCGGTCTTATCACGCTTCTTACTTTGTTGGCGTATGGCGTTCTGATTTCCCAGCTGGGGTTTTACCGGGATGACTGGTATCTGTTTTCCACGGCGCAATCCCAGGGTCTGGCAGGAATCGTGGGGCTGTTCCAGATTGACCGCCCGCTGATCGGCTACATGTATGCATTTGGATACCAATTCCTGGGCGCCTGGCCGCTGGCCTGGCAAGTGGCCGCGTTGATTGTGCGGCTGGCAGGCAACCTGGCATTCTTCTGGCTCCTTCGCCTGATCTGGCCCAAAAGGCAACTGGAGACTCTGGCCGCCGCGTTATTGTTTTCGATTTACCCGGGCTTCACAGTGCAGCCCAACGCGGGCGTCTATATCAGCGATCTGCTGGCCAGCGCGGCTGCGGTGACGTCCATCGGGCTGACGATCACTGCCGTGCAAACACGGCGGCTATGGCTTCAGGTGGTGCTTTCGTTAATTGCCGGCCTGCTGACCTTGTTCTATCTGGGCCTCTTCGAGTTGGCAATAGGCCTGGAGGTGGCGCGGCTGGCCCTGGTGTGGTACGTCATTTGGAAGAGAGATCATCCTCAGTTCAAGGTGACATTATTTCGGGCGCTCCGGGCCGACGTTTTATATCTATTTCTGGGCGCCGCCTTCATGGTCTGGAGACTGTTCTTCTTTCAGAGCACGCGCCGCGCCACCAACCTGAACGTGCTGCTTGGCAAATACGGAGCGCTGCCTCTGCATTCGGTGCTGGGCGTTGCCGTGGAGACGGCGAAGGATATCGTCGAAACGACCCTCCTGGCCTGGGCGGTGCCTTTCTATCAGTTTGTTGCCTCCAGCAATTATCATGACCTGGCCATGGCTGTTTTGATTAGCGCGTTGGCGGCTGCCTGCTGTTTCCTGGTCCTTCGGCGGCTGACCCGCGCTGCCGTTCCGTTGGAGGCGGAGGCGGATTCTCCCGACCATCTTCATATGATCTGGCTGGGTTTGTTGATCGTCGCGTTTGCCCTGCTGCCGATCGACATGGCCGGGCGTAACGTATTGTTTGCGGATCAGTGGGACCGCTATACGTTATATGCTTCCATGGGAGTGGCTCTGGCCGCAGCCGGATTTATCTTTCACTTTTTCCGAAGTTCTGCCCGCGAAGCCTTGCTGTTGGTTCTGATCGGCATGAGCGTGGTTGTGCATTACTTCAGCGCCGCCGATTATCGTGATTTCTGGGCGGGGCAACGCGATCTATGGCAGCAGATGGTGTGGCGCGCGCCCAGCCTGAAGCCGGACACCATGCTATTCGCCAGCCCTCCGGCCGGCGGCTATGAGGAGGGATATGAAATATACGGGCCGGCGAACATGGTGTATTACCCGGGACAGGGTGTCCAGATCGGCGGGGACGTGCTCAATTCTGCCACGGCGACCAACATCCAACTCCAAAAGAATCGGCAGCATCGCGACCGCGACATCGTGGTCCCTGACAACTATCAGAACGCGTTGATTGCAATATATCCCAGCAGCCAATCCTGTTTGCACGTGCTGGACGGGCGCAAGGTTGAGCTGCCCGGGCTATTGGATGATTCATTGGTGCCGGAGGTTGGGCCTTACTCGCATATCGATCAGATACTCACGGCGGCTGCCCCGGTGTCCCTGCCGGCCTTCTTGAGCGGAGAGCAGCCGCGTCCATGGTGCTTCTACTACGAGAAAATGGATCTGGCGCGCCAGCAGGGCAACTGGCAGGAAGTGGCGCGGCTCGCGGACGAAGCCCAGAAGAAGGGCCTAAGCCCGGACGACCCATCCGAGTGGATGCCGGTCCTGGAAGCCTATGTCACCCTGGGCCGCGCACAGGATGCCCGGCACCCCGCGTCCATTATTCGATCCTCGGACAAGGCGCGGTCTTTCCTGTGCTTGCAGCTTCAGAGAGGGCCGGCCTATCCGCCGCCCTATAACTATACTGCCGTCAATCAGCTACTTTGTCAGGGCGACTGATGTCCACAGTTCTGTTCACAGCCCCCTACATGATTCCTGTTCTCGAGCGTTTCAAGCCGGTGTTTGAGAAGCACGGGATTAAGCTGATTGTCCCCGAGGTCCGCGAGCGCCTGGAAGAATCAGAGCTGCTTCGCTATGCAGGGCAATTCGACGGCTCGATCTGCGGTGATGACCGGTACAGCGAGCGCGTTCTAAACGCCTGCGCTCCACGGCTGAAGGTCCTTTCCAAATGGGGGACAGGAGTGGACTCGATCGACGCGGGGGTCTGCTCGCGTTTGAACATCAAACTGTACCGGACGCCCAACGCCTTCACTACACCGGTGGCGGACACGGTAATGGGCTACATCCTGGCCTTTGCCCGCCGTCAGCCCTGGATGGACAAGGAGATGAAAGCGGGTGCGTGGAAAAAACTAGCGGGCCGGGCTCTAAATGAATGCCGCCTGGGCGTCATCGGTGTGGGCAATATTGGCAAGGCCGTTACCCGCCGTGCAGGCGCCTTTGGCATGAGAGTCTTCGGCAACGACATTGTTGAAATCGACAAGGCCTTCATAGCGGAGTGCGGGATAGAGATGACGAACATCGATTATCTCCTGTCGAATTCCGATTTCGTTTCCCTCAACTGCGATTTGAATCCGACCAGCCGTCATTTGATCAATGCTCGGACGCTGGCTCGGATAAATCCCGATGCAATTCTCATCAATACGGCACGCGGCGCCATCGTGGACGAGCCGGCATTGGTAGGGGCGCTGCAGGCCGGACGTCTGGCGGGCGCCGCGCTGGACGTCTTCGAATTCGAGCCTCTTCCGCCCAACAGCGACCTCCTGAAAATGGACAATGTCCTGCTGGCCCCGCACAACTCCAATTCCAGTCCGGCTGCGTGGGAAAGAGTACATTGGAACACCATCAAGAACCTGCTCGAAGGGTTGGGGTTGCCGGTGTCTGACTTGCAGGTGCCGGCATGACTGCTGACGCCAAAGTAATATTGGTCACGGGTGCAGCCGGCGGGATCGGTCGCGCGGCGATCGCGCTCTTTTCAAAAAAGAGCTGGCGAGTGATCGGCGTCGACCGCGCACCGTTCGGAGAAGGTTTCCCGCAGAACGGCCTATTCATTCAGGCGGATGTCTCGCTCCAGGAAGATATTCAGGCCATCTTTGAAAAAATCCATGGTTTCACCAACGCTCTGGACGGCCTGGTTAACAATGCTGCCATGCAGATCGCGAAACCGCTCATCGAAACAAGCGTGGAAGAATGGGATGCGGTGATGGCCTCCAATTTGCGGTCTGTATTCCTGGGCGCCAAGCTGGCGCATCCTCTGCTCAAGGTGCACGGCGGCGCCATCGTTAACGTTTCGTCGGTTCATGCGGTCCAAACATCGGCCAATATAGGGGCGTATGCAGCCTCCAAGGGAGGGTTGTTGGCCCTCACGCGTTCCATGGCAATTGAATTTGCCCCGGAGAATATTCGCGTCAACGCAATCCTGCCGGGCGCTGTGGACACCCCCATGCTGCGCGCCGGCCTCAGCCGCGGCCATGCGGGTCACGGCGAGATGCAGGAGCGGCTCGAAAATCTTGCGCGGAAAACGGTGAATGGCCGCGTGGGCACGCCGGAAGAGATTGCGCATGCCATCTATTTCCTTATCGACAATGAGCAATCCTCGTTCATGACCGGACAAGCCCTGGTAGTGGATGGGGGCGCAACTGCCAGACTGAGCACGGAATGAAGCAGACGGTCAAAAGTATTACCCCGACACCGGTTTGGGGAATGGCCCGCCAGGTCTACCTGGCCGCGCGCCGCCTGCCGGAATTGCCGGCAGTCTATGGGCATCCCTGGCGGCGGGAAAGCATGGCCCGGCTTGCCAATCTCAAAGACAAGTACAAAGGTCAACGTGCATTCATCATGGGCAATGGCCCAAGTCTCAAGAGCACCGATCTCTCCAAACTTCAACACGAGTACACGTTTGGTCTTAACCGTGTTTACTTGATGTTTCCAGATATCGGCTTCCAGACTTCATGTCTTGTCTCCGTCAACGACCTGGTGATCGAGCAGTGCATCGAGGAGATCGACGCCCTTGCCATCCCAAGATTCCTGTCGTGGCGTGCGCGTCGTTTGTACAGCCCATCCAGGCTGTCCTCGCTTCTCCCGATATTTCTCTACACGACCTATGAAGGGCCGAAATTTGGGACCGATGCCCGCGGCCGTCTTTGGGAAGGCGCGACGGTTACGTATGTGGCACTCCAGCTTGCCTTCCATATGGGATTTGAGGAAGTCGTCCTGGTTGGCGTGGATCACAGCTTTGCCAGCAAAGGCGCAGCCAACCAGACGGTGGTTTCAGACGGCGATGATCCGAACCATTTTTCACCGAAGTATTTTGGAAAAGGCTTTCGCTGGCAGCTGCCCGATCTCGAGACCTCCGAAGCAGGATATGCGATGGCCCGGGACGCTTATCGCAGGGCCGGACGGCAAGTACTCGACGCCACAGTTGGCGGCAAGCTGACAATCTTCCCCAAAGTCAACTACAATACATTATTCAAATGAAATCATCTTCTCTTCTTTCCAGGCTGCCGCGCTGCCTTCCGCTCGTGGTCCTGTTGCTGGCACTGGGCGCAGCCCTGCGACTGGTCAACCTCAACGCCCCGCCACTTGACTTTCAGCCCACACGCCAACTGCGGAATTCGCTGGTTGCCCGCGCAATCTACTACGACGTACTACCCAACGCTGATCCGGTAAAGCGCGCCCTCGCCCAATCCTTTCAGCGGGCGGTCGGGCAATATGAGCCGCCGATCACGGAGACTTTGGTTGGCGTAACCTTTCTTCTGACCGGCGGAGAATCAAGCGCGGTTCCGCGGCTCTATGGAACATTATTCTGGCTCCTGGCGGGAATCGCCATCTTTGACTTTGCGCGCCGAATTTCCTCACCGACCTCGGCATTGATTTCACTGGCCTACTTTCTCGTCCTGCCCTTTGCCGTGCAGGCAAGCCGGTCTTTCCAGCCCGACCCGTTGATGACGTCCTCTTTTATCATCGGCATTTATTTTCTGTATCGCTGGGTGGAGGCTCGGACCTCTGATGCGTCTGCGTTGAAAGCCGGGAACGAAAGCTGGAAATGGGCCATCCTTGCCGCCATTTTTTGCGGCTTTGCCGTGTTGGTCAAGATCGTGATCGTCTTCCTCGTCATCGGCGCGGCAGTCGCCGCCGTGCTGGTTGCGGTCGGGCTATATTTCTGGAAATCCGGGCAAGTTGCGGCGATGGTTGGAATAATGGGCGTCCCGGCGTTCGCTTACTACGTGCTGGGCCATCCGGGCCGCAGCACGGAGTACTTTTTCGCCTGGACGGTGGACTTGATCAAGTTGATCACCAGTCTGCATTTCTATTCGGATTGGCTTGGATTCGTCGGGGGGCTGCTCGGCCTGACAATCCTTTTGCTTAGTTGGGTGGGGACGTTGCTTGCCCCAGCGCGCGCTCGCTGGCTGCTCATCGGAATGTGGCTGGGGTATTTCCTCTACGGACTGACGCTTCCATTCCAGATGTTCACTCACAGCTATTATCATATTCAGCTTATACCCGTGGTCGCCGTGGGGCTGGCGCCCGTCGTCGAGATGATCGTCGCGCGGGCTGTCGATCTGCGCCGGGTCTGGAAGATTGCCCTGATTGCGCTGGCTGTCGGCGCCATTGGATATCAATCCTGGGCGGCGCGGTCCAGCCTCGTCGCCAATAATGTCAGTGAAGCGCCCAGCCTTTGGGTATCCATTGGCAAGGCAATCCCCACTAACTCGGAAGTGATCGGCCTGACACAGGACTACGGGTATGACCTGATGTACTGGGGTTGGCGAAAGGTAAACCTCTGGCCGCTCACCACCGATCTTTCCAGCGTCAAGAACAGCACGAGAGACCTGACGGCCAGATTCGCCGATCTTACGACCGGCAATGATTATTTTCTTGTCACTGCATTTGGACAATTGGACCGGCAGCCGAACCTGAAGCAGATCCTGGACGGTTACACCGTGGCCGCGCAGGGGGAGGGGTTCATCCTCTACGATTTGCGTCATCCGAAATGACTCTCGTTTCGATCATCACGCCCTCGTACAATCAGTCCTCTTTTTTGGAGGCGACCATTCGATCCGTTCTCGACCAGAATTACCACGACGTCGAGTTTCTCGTCGTAGACGGAGGTTCGACCGATGGCAGCATCGAAATCATCCGGAAATATGCGGATCGGCTCGCATGGTGGGCCAGCGAAAAGGATAGCGGGCAGGCGGAGGCCATCAACAAGGGTCTGGCACATGCCCGTGGCGAAATCATAGCATGGCTGAACTCGGATGATTGCTACCTGCCTGGTGCGATCGAGGCGGCCGTTAAGGCGTTCGAGGTCCATCCCGGCGCGGGCATGCTCTACGGCAACATGCTGGCTGTGGATGAGCACGATCGGGTCATCAACACCCTAAAGTACCGTCAGTTATCACTCGAAGATCTGCTTTGCTTCCAGATTATTGGCCAGCCGGCCGTGTTCATGCGAGCATCCGCATTTCGCAAAGCAGGCGGGCTGGATACTGCCTACCACTTTCTGCTTGACCACCAGCTGTGGATCAAGGTGGCGGCGCAGGGCGAGATCGTCCATGTGCCCCAGACCTGGGCAGCCGCCCGCTATCATGCGGAGGCAAAGAACCGGGCGAAGGCCCCTGAGTTTGGGCGCGAAGCCTTTCGAATTTTGACCTGGGCATCCAGTCAGCCGGACCTTGCGCCGGTCCTGGAGCATGTGGCGCGCCGCGCCCGCGCGTCCGCGGAACGTGTGGACGCACGCTATCGGCTGGACGGCGGCCAGCCGTGGCCCGCACTTCAGGCATGGACGCGGGCGCTTGTCATGCATCCGCCGACGGCGCTGGCACGCATCAATTTGCCGGTTTCGGCTGTGCTGGATTTGATGGGGCTCGATGTATTGCGCCAGGCCATCTTGAGGCGAAGGCAGAAGCGCCTCTTATCATAGGCTTATCCCGAATATTCTGCCTCGCGATACAATTGGCGGGCCATAATGACAGAATCATCGCATTCATTCTTTGCTTCTTCCCGGTTAACGCTTGTAATAACACTGCTCCTATTGTTTTCCTTCGGCCTGGGCATTCGTCTGTATGAGCTGACCAACCCGCCGCTGGACTTCCATCCCTCGCGCCAATTGCTGAGCGCGCTCAAGGCCCGAGGCATGTATTTTCAGACTTTACCGGGCGTTCCTGATTGGCAGAAGAAGATGGCGGTGCAGCAGTGGAAAACCAGGGCCGAGGTTGAGCCGGAAGTCTTCGAGCATCTTGTGGCATTCACGTACCGCTTTACGGGCGAACAGTTGTGGGTGTCGCGCGTCTACTCGTCGATCTTCTGGCTGGTAGGCGCGGTTTTCCTCTTCCTGCTTGTCTGGGAGCTGATCTCCGTCGAGGGAGCCGTTATCTCGGTCGCGTACTTTCTTTTCTTTCCCTATGCAGTGATTGCCAGCCGGTCGTTCCAGCCCGACCCGTTAATGGTGACGCTGATCATCATGTTCTGGTGGTTGGTGGTTCGCTGGACGAGGGCCCAAACATGGGGCTGGGCGCTTCTTGCCGGACTTGTCGGCGGCTTTGCCATTTACATAAAATTTGTTGCCGCCTTCTTTGTGGTCAGCGCCGCGTTGGGGTCCACCTTGGGACAATTCTCTTTACGGGACCTTCTCCGCAAGCCGCAAACCTGGGTGATGGCGGCCCTGGGCGTTATCCCCACGGCGGCCTACCTTTATTATGGCATCGTATTGCACGGCTTCCTTGGCCGGCAGTTCGATGGGCGATTTATCCCCTCGCTCTTGCTCAGTCCTTTAAATTACGTTCAGTGGGCTTCAATGGCAAACATGGCTGCCGGCGGGGTGGCGATCATGCTGGGTCTGTTGGGCCTGCTCTTCATTCGCGAAAAAAGGGTGAGAATATTCCTGCTTTCGCTGTGGGGCGCATACATCCTTTTCGGCCTTTTCTTCGACTATCACATCGCAACCCATGATTACTACCATCTGCCGTTCATACCGCTGGTCGCGATCTCTCTTGCGCCGCTTGCAGATTCACTGATTGGCCGGCTGGCGGAATTGACTTCGCAACGCTGGCTGCGCATCGCTGCCTACGGCATCCTTGCATACGGCCTGCTCATCACGCTTTGGAACATCCGCAGTCAAATGAAGGCTGTGGACTATCGGCCGCAGGCCGCCATGTGGGCCGAGATTGGCGCCAAACTTGATCATGGCCCCAATGTCGTTGCCTTGACCCAGGATTACGGTTCCGAGCTGGCATACTGGGGCTGGCAGGATGCGATTATCTGGCCGAACTCCGGAGATATCGACTACCATGGGGCACGCGGCGCCTCATTCAATTCAGGAGAGCGCTTTTCGAATTTGACCGCCGGAAATACTTTCTTCCTTGTAACAGATTTTGCCGAGCTGAATCGACAACCGGATCTCCAAAAACGCCTGGATGGCTACTCCATCTATGCACAGGGCAACGGCTATGTTATTTATGACCTGCAGGAACCGCGAGTACAGTAGGATATAAATGGCCTTCTTCAACTCCCGAAAAACAGCCTCTGGTCTCCTCAACATTGCCCTCGTCGCAGGCGCGGCTGCCATGCTGATCGCGCTCGGCCTGCTCGACTATCTCGGGGCATTCACGCGATACCTGGCAGACGATTTCTGCGAGGCGGTCCTCGCCACGCAAGGGTCGCTTCTTGGCAATCTTCTCCATCGTTATCTAACGGTTTCTGACCGTTACTCGAATCTTCTTTTCGTTGCTCTAACGGAATTCCTTTCCCCACGGCGTATCGAGATTGTGCCGGTCGTTGTGCTAGTACTGTGGGTTGTGGCATGGGTTTGGCTGGCCTACGAGATTCAGCGATCAATCCGCCTTGGACTGCCCTTTGCGGCGATTCTTTTCTCGGGGGGGCTGCTGGCATTCTTTCCTGTTTTTGAAGCGCCCAATCTTTTTCAGACGATCTACTGGCGTTCCGGGCTCTCGACACATTTTGTACCGCTGGTATGCCTGACCGCGCTCTGCGCTTTCCTGTTGTTTCAGATCCGACGGCTTGGCGGTCGCCGCCCGGCCATTTGGCTTGGATTGCTTTTCTTCATCATTGCTTTTTTCGTGGGGGGGTTTTCCGAGCCGCCTGTCGCGGTGTTGATCGTGGCCGCTCTGTTTGCATTGCTTGCAGTCTATTTTTGGGGAAAGGGTGAACTCCGACCTTCCGCCATGAAGCTTATTGCATGGACTCTGGCAGGAGGGATCCTGGCTTTGCTGGTGATGAAATTCTCGCCCGGAAATTCCTTCCGTCTGGCGAAGCCGCCGCCCGGCCTTATAACGTTGGGTGTTCGAACTGTAATCTATTCAGCCCAGTTTATTCTGGATTCCCTGGCTACGTTGCCAACGGCCACCATAGCCTCGGCGGGCATGTCATTCCTGTTGTTCTATGCTCTATTCGCAGGCAGGCCTGCCTTTTCGTCCGGCCAAAAACGGGTGATATACATCCTCATCCTGGTGGCGCCTATCTTAATGTACATTCTAATAGCGGCCAGCTTCTCGCCCAGCGTTTACGGACAGTCCTATCCGGTCGAAAGGGCACGTTTCGCAGGGCGTGTCATGATGACCACAGCGACTCTCGTTGAAGGGGCATGCTTCGGCGTGCTCTTCGCACAATGGAAATTCGCACGTTCGCAAGCGGCCTTCGCAGGTCTGGCGGCCATCCTTTTGATGTTATCAGCCCTCTATCCTTTGCGCGGCGCCTGGGGCGTGTTGCAAATCAATTTACCCGAATATCGTCTGCGGACAACTGAATGGGACGCACGCCAGACGCAAATCCTGTCCGAAAAGGCACAAGGCCAACAGGATCTTGTCGTCCGGCATTTGCCGGGTTTCGAATATCTCAAAGAATTCGATGTGCGCGCCAAAAACAGGGTGAATTGCTGCGCCGCCGCTTTCTACGGCGTTCAATCCATCCGGTCGGTCCGCTAAGGGGTCAAAATGCAAGGCGTGAACAGACCCATTTTGGTAACAGGTGCGCATCGAACGGGGACGACGTGGGTTGGCAGGATGCTTGCGGCCAATCCGCAAACAGCCTATATCAGCGAGCCGCTGAATGTTCTGCATCGCCCCGGGGTGCTGCGTACCCCAGTCACGCATTGGTACACTTACCTGTGTTCCGAAAATGAAGCCGATTACCTTCCTGCCTTTGTTGAGTTGCTTTCCTACCGATATCATCTCCTTTCCGAAATCGGATCGCTGCGTTCGGCCAGGGACTTCCTACGCATGGGCCGCGATTTATCCATCTTCTTGCGGGGACGCCTGTTTCACCAGCGGCCATTGCTAAAAGATCCATTTGCCATCTTCTCCCTGGCCTGGTTTGCCCGGCGGCTTGATTGCCAGATTATCGTGACCATTCGCCATCCGGCGAGCTTCACAAGCAGCCTTACCCGTTTGAATTGGTCATTTGATTTTCGAGACCTTCTCGATCAGCCATTGCTGATGCGGGATGAGTTGGAACCGTATCGCGAAGAAATGAAGTCCGTACCGGCAGACGATATCGTCGGACAGGCAGCCCTGCTGTGGAAAATGGTCTATTGTCAGGTTTACGAGGCTTGCAAAGGACACACCGAGCATACAGTCGTGCGCCACGAGGATCTTTCAATGGACCCGGTGCCACAATTCAATAGGCTGTATGACAAACTGGGGCTGAAGTTCACGCAGGAGACCAAAGAAAAGATCCTGAATTCTTCCAGTTCGGAAAACCCACGGGAGCTATCCCGTCAAAAGGTTCATTCAGTGAGGCTCGACAGTCGTGCCAGTCTCGGGAATTGGAAGCGGCGCCTTTCCCCGGAGGAGATCGCCCGTGTTCGCCGGGTCACGGAAAGCATTTCCTCACATTATTATTCCGACGCCGATTGGTAACCGCTCAATTCGTACCCATCACATATGGCTGACCTTCCGCTTCTGTCCATTGTTACGCCCTCGTTCAATCAGGCCCGTTTTCTCGAAGCCGCGATTCAGTCCGTTTTGTCGCAGAATTATCCGCGCCTTGAATACATCATCGTGGATGCAGGCTCGACTGATGGAAGCGTGGAGATCATCAAGAGATATGAGAATAGGCTGGCCTGGTGGATCAGCGAACCCGACAAAGGGCAGACCGACGCGCTCAACAAAGGCTTTGCACGTGCGCACGGGGAGATTTTTGCCTGGCTCAACTCCGACGATACTTATCAGTCCGGCGCGCTCGCCGCGGCCGCAAAGCTCATGCTGGAAAGCCCTCAGTTTGGGTTGATCTACGGCGATGCAAACTACATCAACGAAGCCGGGCAAACAATAGGACGATTTCCCGCCGCCCAAACAGACTATCGCCGCTTGCGGCAGGGCTATGTGCATGTGCCGCAGCAGGCCGCATTCTTTCGCGGCGATATGTGGCGCAAGCTCGGACCGCTGGACGAATCCTATTACTTTGCGATGGATTACGATCTATGGCTGCGCATTGCCGGACAGGCAAAGGTAAAATATGTCCCGCAGACGTGGGCGAATTTTCGCCTGCATCCTGGCGGCAAGACGATGGCCGCGGATGAACGCTGTTGGCCGGAGATGATCCGCATCCATTATCGCGACGGCGGTTCGTTCTTCTCGCTGATCGTGGCGAAATCTTACGTCCGAAAGTTAATCGCCCCGTTTTGGAATTGGCGGAGGCGTAGAATGTTGAGCAGACATACGCTATGAAATTGATCTTTTCGTCCCCCTCTGTGGATGCCCTCGTTCGCCTGCTTAAGGCCTGGCGGTTCTGGCTGGTCGGCGCGCTGATCGGCGCGTTGCTTGGAGCGGCGGCCCATTATCTGTTCCCGCCCGCGTATCGTGCGACTGCCACTGTCAACGTTGATTTTCACCTGGAACAGGCCTGGCCCCAGAATACAGATCGCGAGCAGTTCTACTACCTCGAACGTGAGACGCGCAAACTGGAAGATATTGCCGCGTCAGATTCAGTGCTCCAGGTTGTCGCCGCGCAAGTGAGCGGCGTCACCCTTGCGCAATTGCGTGGACAGGAACTTCAACTCAGCCAGCCTGGCAACGGCGGCTGGCATTTCTACGCCATCGACCGCGATCCTCAGAGGGCTTCCGCCCTGGCCTCAGCCTGGGCCCTGGCCTTTTCCCAGAATGTAAAAGCCGGCGTTGCCGTGCCGGCCAGCGGGCTGGAGCAATACATCACCGCCATACCGACGCAGACGCAGAATCTGGCAGCTCATCGTTCGGTAGGCTTGAGTATATATTTGCTGGCAGGTTCGATGATATTCCTGGCCCTCAGCGTCATAGCCATACTGTTCTTTGACATCCAAAGATGAAAGCCCATCTCCCGCACGTAAGCCTGCATAATATTGGCCGCGGTTTGTGGGCGATTGCGCTGCTGAGTGTGCCCGTGACCAGCTTTCGCTACTTTCCCGCGGGCGAAGGCACGTATGTCCGGCCCCTGGCCTTCTATCCGGTGATGCTGCTGATGCTGCTACTGTTGGTTGAACTCATTCGCGATGGCGCAGCCTTCCCTCGCCTCGGCGTCTGGACACCGCTGGCTGCGTTTTTGCTTGTGGCTTTGGCAGGCAGTATGCTCGGAGTGGTATTTGCGCCATTGCCGCTCCGCGGCGAGGATGTCCTGGGCCGCGTCTTGCGAGCCTGGGCGACGGTCGTCATCGGCGTTGCCTTCTTTGTCTCCGCAGTTTGGATGAATCGCAATGAGGCTGACCTCCGGTTTTCGCTCAATTGGCTGTTCGCAGGATTCATACTTGATATTCTATGGAGCGGCGTGCAGGGCGGGACCTTTTATCTGCATATTTTTCCAAAGCCGTTGGTGACACATTGGCAACGCGCATTTTCATTGCGTGAGCTCATTCGGACCAACCGCATATCCGGTTTGGCCTACGAGCCTTCCTGGCTGGCCGGGCAGATCTCGACCTTGTATCTCCCGTGGCTGTTCGCGGCGCTCCTGACTTCTCACAGAGTGACGAAATTCAAATGGCTGGAGCCGGTGCTGCTGGCATGCGCGGTTGCCTTGTTGCTGGCGACCTTCTCACGCGGCGGCTTGCTGACGGTCGGAGCAACGGTCATTCTCACGTCTTTGCTGGTAGGACGCTCAAAAATACGCGCAGCCTGGCAATGGTTTCTCGGCGGGTTTCGCCGAGGGCGCCAAATCATCTGGCGGCTCGGCCTGGTTGTGCTGATCCTGGGTATGTGTGCAGGCGCCCTGCTTTTCCTCGATCAGAAAGGCTATATTTCCCGCCTGTGGCATACACAGGCCAGCAGCGTCGAAGACTTTCTGATCCAGAACTCGGCCGGTGCGCGGGCTGCCTACATTTGGGGCGCGCTGGGCGCCTATCAGGAGCATCCGTGGACAGGCGTGGGGCTTGGCGCCAGCGGATTTTACATATACAGTCATCTCCCGGATTGGGCGCTGACGACAGTTCCCGAAATCGCGCGCCAGCTAAGCCCGGACAGTACCCTATACCCCAACCCCAAGAATCTGTACGTCCGATTGCTGGCTGAGACGGGCCTGATCGGTTTCTTCCTGTTTGTTGCCTTTCAATTCTCAGTGTTGGGCGATGCCGTAGCAGCCTTGCAGCAGAAAGCCGTCATCTGGCAATACATTGGAATTGCCGGGATCTTCACCTGGCTCGCGCTGATCTTCTATAACATGACCCAGGACTCATTAGCCATTCCCGATCTTTGGATCAATCTCGGTATGCTCGTGGGCATCTCGGCGTTTGCCCTGCGAGGAGGCAATTCCATCGAGGAATCTGCATGATCGTGCTTTCTGTCGGCATGCCGCGCGCCGGTTCGGGCTGGCATTACAACCTGATCCACGATCTCATGCAAGCCACTGGTTGCGCGGATGCACGAGACATCCGCGCCCGTTTTCATCTTGAACATGTACTGACGGAAGTCAACTGCAACATCGGCATCCTTTCGGCTCGGCGGCTGGCGCTGGTGAGCATACCCGCGCTGCTCGGAAATACGTTCGTCATCAAGGCGCATTCCGGCCCCACGCCCGGCTCGCGCCTGCTCTCAGCGCTGGGCGTATTGCGCATAACCTACATCTACCGTGACCCGAGAGATGCCATGCTCTCCGCTTTCGATTTCGGCCAGCGGGCGCTGACCAGGGGCCATCCCAATGCCTTTTCGCACCTTACGGATTTCGATAAGACATTGGCTTTCATCCTGGATTACGTCGGGATCTGGGCAAAGTGGAGGCGCGAGCGCAATGTGCTTATCTTCAGATACGAGGACCTTCTCACGGACTACGACGTACAATCGGCCAAACTGGTGAACTACCTCGGCCTGGACGGTAACCAGCCCAAGATCCAGGAGGTCATTGAGCGATACCGCCCGAAAAAGGCAGAGGCCCGGCAAGGCACGCACTTTTTCAAGGGCAAGATCGGTCGTTTTCGCGATAAATATTCGCTAGAAGAGCAAAAAACGCTATCTGATCGCCTCGGAGCGGCCCTGCGTACGATGGGTTATGCAGCAGATTAGGACTGCCGGCGAAAAGTTGTGGAAATCTCGAATCCGTAGGCTGGCTGCCTGTTGGGGATCTATTGTCAAAGCATGGAGCGCAATCAGGACACTTTCTGGCTGCTTTACACCTGGCTTGCCATTTCACTCCGGACTCTCCTAAAAGGTGTAATTGTCTTGTAAGGCATTCGCACCGTCGAAGAACGGTTTCTTCGTTATCATAAGCCTATGCGGACGTATGAGACTCCTTATGTAGCGGACTGGTTTGCCATATCCCTGCGATGGGCGGTAATGCTCGGCTTGATCGTTTCCTTGTCGCTGGGTGGTTCGCTTACAGCGGCGCATGCATGGCCGCTCATTCCGCTGATCGTCTGGAACATGGGGATGACGATTCTTGCCAGCCTTAATGTCCGGCTTGTGTATCATCGTCATGTCAACCTGACCATAGATATCGTCCTGAGTGAATTGTTTTTCTGGGTACAGGGAGGTATGGGCGGCCCTGCCTCCTGGGCGGGACTTCTGCCAATCCTGACCGGGGCAGTCTATTTTGAGCTTGTAGGAGCACTCATTGCCGCCGGCGTCAATGTCCTCTTTGCGTTTGTGACGGCGCAGCTCTATTCTTCGCTGCGATCGTCGCAAACGCTGTTTTGGCTTGCGGGGGTACTGGCTTTGGGTGCGCTTTTTGGTTCGCTGGCCGGGCAATTAATAAAGCGCCTGCGGCTAAGAAGACAGGCCTGGCTGGATGCCGAGGAGAAGAGGAGACACATTCAGAGTGAGCGGCTGCGCGCGATATATGAATTGACCTCGACGTTGACCGCCACACTTTCGTATAAACGCGTCCTGGATTCCGCGCTGGATATAGGCTATTCGGCGCTCAACCCCAATTCCGACGAATCGGTGAATGATCCACTTGTCAGCGCCGTGCTGTTATTTCGGGGGGGCCAGCTTCGGGTGGGCTCGGCGCGCAGGTTCACCAGCGCCGATGAGCGCGTGACGTTGGATGGAAGCGAGGGGATTCTCAAGAAGGTCTTCGACGAAGGCGAGCCGATCTTTTCCAAAGACATCGGATACGACCCGGAACTCGGACGCGTGATTGCCTTCCGAAACTGTACGGCCGCTTATTGCTTCCCGCTGCGCAGCGGGTTCAACGTTTACGGTGCGATGCTGTACGGGCATCCTGATCCGAATTACTTCACTTCGGACCGGCGCAGCATGCTCGATATCATCGGGCGGCAGGCGGTGGTCGCCATCCAGAACGCGCGGCTGTATCAGGATCTGGTTGAAGAGAAAGAGCGCATGATCGAAGTCCATGAAGAGGCCCGCAAGAAGCTGGCGCGCGACCTGCATGACGGGCCGACACAATCCGTGGCTGCCATAGCCATGCGGATCAACATTGCCCGACGCATGCTGGAAAAGGACGTCAAGAGTGCGTCGGTGGAACTTGTCAAGATCGAAGACCTGGCGCACCGCACCAGCAAGGAGATACGCCACATGCTCTTCACGCTGCGGCCGCTGATCCTGGAGTCACAGGGATTGGGCGCTGCGCTCAAGTCGATGGCCGACAAGATGCGGGAGACTTTCAATCAGAACGTCGTGGTCAACATCGACGAGCAGATCGCCAGCCAGATGGAAATGGGCAAGCAGGGCGTCATCTTTTACATTATTGAAGAGGCCATCAATAATGCCCGCAAGCATGCCAACGCGGCCAACATCTGGGTGCGGCTGCGCGCGTTTCAACAGGGCGCGGCCCTGCTGGAAATAGAGGATGACGGCATCGGCTTCGACGTGGAGGCCGTAAACAAGGCCTACGACAAGCGCTCCAGCCTCGGCATGGTCAATCTGCGGGAACGGTCTGAATTGGTCAACGGATTGCTCGACATCCAGTCCGCCCCGGGCAAGGGGACAAAAGTTTGCGTCTACATCCCGCTGACTGAGGAAGCCGCGGACCGTCTGCAGCACGCAGGTACGCACTGAAGCGCATATGCCCGTCGCTGCCGGTCTATACTATTTTGCCCACGAGGGGGAGAATCTTTCGCGTCCGCCCGTAATCCTAATTCATGGCGCGGGCGGCCATCATTTATACTGGCCGCCACAGATCCGCCGCCTGCACGATCAACGCGTTTTTGCCGTCGATCTTCCCGGTCACGGCAAATCTGAAGGTATCGGCCATCATACGATCAACGATTACGTGGGCGAAGTCATGGAGTTCATCAAGGCGCTTAGATTGAATGCAGCTGTCCTGGTGGGGCATTCGATGGGAAGCGCGATTGCGCTTAGGGCCGCTATCCGATTCCCCAAGCGGGTGCTCGGCCTGGGTTTGCTGGGAAGCGGAGCAAGACTGCGGGTGGCCCCGGCCATTCTGGAAGGGGCCTTCGACCCTGCCAGGGCGCCTGAGGCCATCCGGCTGGTCACGGATCTCTCGTTCGCCCCGCAGGCGCCCGAGCGTCTCAAGGAACTGGCGTCCAGGCGTATGGCAGAGACCCGTCCTGCCGTACTCTATGGAGACTTCATGGCATGTGACACATTCGATGTCACCGACCAGCTCTCGAAGATCTCAATGCCGACCCTGATACTGTGCGGCCTTGAGGATAAGATGACGCCGTTGAAGGGTTCCGAATTCCTTCGCGACCACATTGCAGGCGCACGGTTGGAAACCGTGGCGGATGCCGGCCACATGCTCATGCTGGAACGGCCCGATCTGGCGGCCGAACGGCTGGCTGACTTCCTCAATTCCATCCCATACCGCCCGGGGGGATGAGACGCCCTAGATCTCAAAGGTCTTTTCCAAAATCGGCCTGATGTTCATCACGGCCCTGGCTCTATGGCTGAGGCTGTTCTTTGCGTCCATGCTGAGCTCCGCCATTGTTTGTCCCAGGTTCGGGATGAGGAAAATCGGGTCATAACCAAAGCCGCCCGCCCCGCGTTCCTCCGGTATGATCTCGCCGCGGCACTCCCCTGCGGCAGACTGAACGTTCCCCTGCGGAACGGAGACCGCAATGGCGGCGCGGAAGCGCGCCGTCCACGGACGAGGCTTTCCCAGCAGGTTCTTCAAAAGAAACGCACGGCGATCGGCATCCGTTGCATCCGGATCGGGCGAGTAGCGGTGGGAGTATAAGCCGGGGGCGCCGCCGAGCACATCGACCTCAAGCCCTGTATCGTCTGCGAGGGAGATGAGATGGCTGGCACGCGCGAAGGCCAGAGCCTTCTTCTCCGCGTTCTCAGCGTATGTCAGGCCATCCTCCGTAACATCGAGGTTCAAATCCATGTCTTGCGGCGTGACCAGTTCAACCGGCAGGCCTGCCAGAAGCGCCCGTATCTCTTCCACTTTGCCCTTGTTATTGGTAGCGATCAGTAACCTATTCATGGATCTGCTTTCCTGGTAGGCCTGCCAGCTTCGCCCTCGAACGGCAATGGATTACGGGGCCTGGTGCGAGGCGGGCCTGCAGGCAGAACCCCTGCATCTGCGAGAATCGCGCCCCGTTTCCCAAACAACGGGGAACAACTCGAAAAAGTGCACATATGTAGCAGGGTTACGGGAGAGGGTGTTGTGAATGGCTATATTTGTGCGTTGATTTTGGAAATCAACGGGGGCGGCGTGAGGCGAGGTCATGAATTCGTTGAATAGCCCAGGCGGCGTGTTCTCTCACCACAGGTTCGGGATCGTTCATGGCCGCGGCCAGGGCGGGGATCGCCTCTGGCCCGCCCGCGTTTCCGAGCGCCACGGCAGCGTTCCGAAGATATCCACGCCGCTTGCTGCGTTTTATGGGGCTGTCCTTGAATTTGCGGCTGAACCCCTCGGCGCCGAGCGCCAGCTCCTCGATAAGGTCAGGCTCAGGTAAGCCCGCGTGTGATCTGAAATCCTCATCGCCCTCGGCTGGCGCAAAACGATTCCACGGGCAAACCTCCTGGCAGATATCGCAGCCAAAAACCCAGTTGCCCATGAGCGGGCGAAGTTCAGTTGGGACTGCCTCCTTCAATTCAATGGTCAGGTACGAGATACAGCGCCCGGCATCGATGGTTCTGTCCGGAAGAATGCAGCCGGTGGGACAGGCGTCGATGCAGCGCGTGCATGAACCGCAATGATCCGTTGCAAAAGGCGGGTCGGCTTCAAGCTCCAGGTCGAGCAAAATCTCGGAAAGGAGAAAATACGAACCGATTTTCGGATGGATCAGACACGTATTTTTTCCAATCCAGCCCAGGCCCGCGCGTTGGGCGAGGTCCCGTTCGAGAATAGGACCGGTATCCGTGTACCAGCGGTTGGAAACCGGATGTCCCACCTGTTCTTCGATAAATCTTACGAGCGCCTTTAATCGTTTTGGCAGCGTAAGATGATAATCCTTTCCATAGGCATAGGCCGCAGTCTTTCCTCGTACCCTGTCCGCGCGCTTGCCGATTGGAGACCCAGGCTGCTCGGAGACGGGAGGGGTAGTGAGAGGCTTGGAATATGGGACGGCCAACAGCAGGATGGATTTGCAGGCGGGGAGCAGGAGTCGTGGGGCCGCGCGGCGCGCCCGCGAGCGATCATCCGCCAGATAGTCCATGGAAGCATGCCGCCCCTGCATCAGCCAGTTTTCGAACACGGGCAAATGCGGGGGCGGGTCGGGGGTGGTCACGCCGGCCAGGATGAATCCCAGCCGGCGCGCTTCGTCTTTAATGAGTTTTTCGAGAGGCAACCCTGAGGAGCGCTTCACCTTCTTTGAGGCCGTCGGACGGGGTCACTGTACTACGATCTTCACGTACACAGCCTTCGGGAAAGGCCTGCCCGCAGCGTTGGACATTTGCCAGGCGCTCAAGTACGTTCCGGCCTTCGTGGGGGCCGTGAAATTCACAGAGACTTCCACTTCCTGGCCGGGCGCAACGGCGCCGTTGAACGGCTGGGGTTTGCCGGACAGGTTGTCGGAGTAGCCGGCATAAACCATCTTATAGCCGGCACCCCACGTGCAGGAACCGTTGTTCTTGACGCGCCAGGTCTTCACGAATTGCTGGCCGAGCGTCATCTGGGTATTGTCGGGAATATTCACGTCGACGGTGGTGGAGTCGAAACTGAGCGCGTCGCATAGGATCGGCGTAGCGGTGACTCCCCCGGGCAGCAGCGTGGGCGTCTCGCTGGCCACTCCGGGTTGCACCGTGGCAGTCTCGAGAGGCGCCTGTGTATCCGCCGGCGGCGGAAGAGGCGTGGGGGTGAAGGCTGCGGCGGTGAGCGTGAAATTGGCCATCACCGTCTGCGCGGCGCTGGTTGAAATCAGCTTAATATCCGCGGTCGGGGCGGAAGCAGCAGCCGGCGCGCAGGCACTTAGCAGGAACAAACCCGCCAGGGCAGTAGTCAGTGATCTCGTTTGCATGGGCACACCTCGCTTTGGACTTCCTCCGGAACTCCGGGTTAGCCAACGATGATGTCAACGGACACGAGCGAGCCGAACCAGACACCGCTGTCATTCTTCATCTGCCAGTAACCCTTGTACTCGCCCTTCTGAAGGGGGGCCTCCATAGGGATTACAAATGTCTGTGTATGTCCAGGCGCCGTCGAAATGGTACTGCTGTTGGCGATGACGACGTTCAGGCCGCTAAGCTGGTCCCCGGATTTGAAGTAAAAGCCGTACCCCTGATCCCATGGGCAAGTACCGGCATTCAGGAATTCCCAGGCCTTCTTGAACTTCTTGCCTTTAGCCATTGTTGTCCCATCCGGGATGGTTTCGCCGGCGAAAACCGCATTATCGCAGCCAACCGCCATGCCGCCGGTTGTAACACTGCCGGCCCCGGTGGTCGCCAGCGGCGTCAGGCCGCCCACAATGGGTATGCCGGGTGTTCCAAGCGTCAGAGCTGTTCCAAACGGAGTCACGCCGATTGGGAACGTGGGGAGCGGCGTGAAAGTATCCAAAGGTGTTGGGCTGACCAAGGGTGTGGGGGAGACGGCCTGTGCCGTTTGCGTCTGCTGGTCGCCGAGTTGGGCAAGCATGGTTCCGGCGGCCTGAGTGTACAGCGCGTTTACGTCCGGCGTGGGCCCGGGTGCTTTGCCAATGTTGCAGGATGTCAGAACAGCGGCCAGCACAAGCACCGACCCTGCCCCGATGATCTTCCTAGCTCGCATAGTAGTACCTCCGTACATTGTCTAGCTCTTATGACGATTATAACGCACCTTGTTTTAGGGCGTTGCGGTAGGAGTATCGGTCGGCGTCTGCGAGGCCGTGGACGTGGCAGTCGGGGTGTAGCTGGGCGTGGGAGTGGAGCTTGCAGTTGGAGTTGACGTAGGGGTCCTGGTCGGTGGTGGCGGCGTTCCAAGCCGCGTAATGCGCGGCGCGAACCACAGGGCATTATCCTGGTGCGGCGAACCGTTTGCCAGTACCACGAGAATGAATTTCACGTTCTGCCCGGCCAGCGAACTCAAGTCGATATCCACGGTGGAGTACTCGCCCTCGTAGGCCTCATACCAGCGGCCGAGCGTCCTGATATTCCCATTGCCGACTTGATAATCGAGGCGGAACACCACGTTGCAGGAATAGGATTTGTACTGGCAATTGACCAGCGCCTGGAAACGATCTCCGTCGCGGACTTTGAAGGCAGGATACGCGCCGCTGATGAGGCCGTTGTTCACATCCCTGGGAACCGTGAGCAACCCTGCTTCATCTTCCGTTGTCCCATTCTCCATGATGGGATGGTCGAGCTTGATGACATACCCGTGGTTGTCGCCCTGCGAACCCGGACAGGGCAGGCCGGTGTTGTTGTTTTCCCAACCGGCGTCGCAATAGTGGGCGGCAAAATCATAGACCGTGTAGGTGGGGCCGGCTACATTGATATCGACCCAGAACGCATCCTGCGCCTCCGGGCCGATGCCAAACACGACGCCGGTCGCGTCGCGAAGCTTCCAATAACCCTGATAATGGCCGTTCTGGTTTGGAGCGGACATAGCCACGGAAAGGTCAACGTACTGTCCGGCATAGACATAGCTGGAGAGGCCAATGCTCGACGGCGCGTCCATCCGGTTCCCACCCACGAAAACCAGCGCGAATGACGGCGTCCATGGGCATGTGCCGACATTTTGGATGCGCCAGGTCTTGGTGAAGCCTTCGCCGCGGTCCAATGAGGTGCCATCCGAAATGGAAATATCCTCGACGAACGCAGCCGCGTCACACAGCGCCGCCTGCGGAGGCGCAGCGCTGGGCGTAAGCCATGAAAACGTGGGGAAAGGACTCGTGCCGGTGCCCAGCGGGGTTGCCGTTACAGATTGTTGACCCACGGCCTGCACGGTTAAAGCGGCAGCCGTGTATAACTGATCGAGCGTCGCGGCTGCCGGCGGAGTGCTGCTTGCGTTAGAGGTCAGGCTGCACGCCAGGCTGGCGACGAGCAACAGGATCAGCCCGATGACCCATCTTGATGTGGATTTCATGGCATCCTCCTCAAACTAAATCCAGACTTCGGAAACCCATGCTAGTAATTACTCACAGGGGCCCTACCCCGGCCCTCCCCTAAAGGGGAGGAGAATTCCGTAATTTCAGGTATGGGACGGAACGCTACGCGGCACCTCCCATACCTGAAATTACGGGAACGTTTTGAAATGGCGAGTAGATACCCCATGCTACAGCGTACGCGTGTGCCTATAAGGGCGATTGCGAGTCTTTAGTCCCAATGTACAGGGACGTCCCGGGGCTGCAAAAGGTTCCGCACAGTGCCGGAGGCGAAATGTATCCGGACCCCGGCAAGCAAAAGAGCCTGTAAGGCAACAGGCTCTTCGTTGGGGGCATTGTAGCTGACCGGTTTTGGTCAACCAGGTCCGGGAATTTTGGCCTGTTTCATAGAGCGCTTCCAGGCGCGCCGCGTGCGGCTGGAAGCGGCCTAGGCTACGGGATCTGCGAGCATAAGATTGGCAGAGTAAACTTCGGCCACTCCGAATACGCAGGCGAGTTAATTATGATTTGCACCCAACGGGGGTTGGTGGAAGAGGTAATGCCCTGAGACCAGTCGTTGCTGACGGTGATGGTCGAGGCGGACGTGAACTCAAGCTTGCGATTGTTGATGCTGTGGCCGTCGCTTTGTATCCAGCTGTAATTGATTTTGACGGGTCCATTGCTGGTGATGCTGGCATAATAATGGTAGAACGTGTTCGCGGTTGTGCAGGTCCGGTCGGTGGGGGGGTAGGTGACGTCCGTCACGCCATAGACCGTCTGGGTCTTGCTATTGACCGGCGTCCCGCTGCCCACGACAATTTGGACCCAGAATGCATTGCCGCTGCCGCTGTCGCCGAATACCGCGCCCCAGGGGGATTGGATCTTCCAAAATCCCTGATAGCTGCCGCCCGTCTGTGGAGCGGTGAAAACCACGGGCACGTCAACGGTATCGCCGGGCGCGGCGGGCGCGGGGAAGTTGTAGACATAGGCGCCGCCCAACACGTCGCCCGACATGTAGACAAACTTCCAGGTCGAATCCCAGGGACAGGTTCCCGTGTTCTTGATCCGCCAGATTTTGGTAAACACCGATCCCGGATCCATGATCGTCCCGTCGGGGATGGTTTCACTGACGAAGCTGGCGCTGGCGGTGCAGAAGTTGCCAGCCTGACCCGTTGCCGGGGCGGTGGGAGGGCGCGAGCGTGGCTAACGCGGTGCCGGTGGGTAACGGTGTGATGGGGGCTGTGGCGAGCGGTGCGGTGGCCGTGAACTTTGCGGCCTGAGTATCCTGCGCCTGCACCGTCATGGCGACCGAGGTCGCGATCAGAGACTGGTTCGCTGCGGCCGAACCACAGGCGTTCAGGGCAAATGCGCAAGTGATAAACAGGGCGATAAGAGGATAGTGAAGTTTTCCGGTCATTCGTGATTCCTTTCGAACACTAATTAATTATAACCGGTAAAAAAATTGTGGATTTCCATATTTTCGTCCCGGTCACGGCGACGTCATTTGGAGGGATTTTGCCCGGAAGGGGCGATGCGTGAATTGCCCCTTCCAGGCAAAATCTGGGGGTTCCCCTTTTCTGATAGAATGCGACAGTCATGCGGAATACGGGAGCCAATTCCAAACGCCTGGAGCACTATCTCCTCATAAATGCCCTGGCTTTGTTGGCGGCCGAGGTTGTGATGGTCGTCATCGTCAGGAGTGAAGGCGCTTCCAGGCTGCGACTGGCGCTCACAGGTGGAACCATCCTGCTGTGCGCCCTCGCCTTTGGGGGATCGATCTGGCTGCATCTCCACTCGGTCAAACAACAGGCCATCCACGAGGCGCTCTTCAACTCCGGCCGAAGGCTTCGGCTGACCTGGGCGTTCGGCATTCTTTTCCTCATCTTCTGGTGCCTGACGTGGATCCCGCCGGAATATACCGGGAAATTTCGTTACTACTTTACGGCGTTCTATTCGCTTATTCTTTGCGGAACGTTAGCCAGCGGCTGCGGCCTCATCTTCATCGAGTCCGAGAAGAAGGGCATTTCCGCGAGCGCCTGGAAGAATTACTGGCTTGAGCACCGGGCCGTTCTAATCACCATGGTCCTCAGTCTGGCGGGGTTCGCCGTCGTCGTCCTGCTTACCCGCGCGCTCCGGATCCTGGAAAGCAACGAGCCGTTCTGGCGGGGCGCCAGCGTCCCCATCCTGGCCTCGCAGGTTTTGATTGCGGTGATCATCGGCGTTCTACTTCTCAAGGTTGAGACGATACGCCTGCTCCGGAATCTCCCGCTGGATTTGCTGCTCTTCCTGCTTATTTGGGCAGTCACCGCCGTTCTATGGGCGGCCCGGCCCGTGCCCGAAAGCTTCTGGGTCACCGGCCCGCTGCGCCCCAACCAGGAATACTATCCCTTTTCCGACCTCATCACCTATGACGTGGGCAGTCAATTTGCGCTCATCGGCCAGGGGATCAACAACAGCGTGTTCTTCGATCGCGCCCTGTATATGAGCTTCCTGGTTTACCTGCACAGCCTGGGCGGACAAAACTATCAACAGCTCATGTCGATCCAGGCCGCCATTTTTGCGGTCTTCCCCGCCATCACATATTCGATCGGGAGAACATTGCACAGCCGAATCGCGGGCATGGTCCTGGCGGTCCTGACCACGCTGCGAGGCCTGAACAGCCTCACAGCCACGCCCTGGATTCATTCGTCGACATTCAAGCATATGCTGACCGATTTTCCAACGGCCATCGGGTTGGCGATCTTCGTCCTGTTAATGTTGAAATGGCTGCAATCTCCACAGAGCCAACGATACCTGCTGTTCTGGGCAAGCGGAGTCATCGGACTGACGTCCCTGCTGCGGCCGCACGTATTATTGCTTCTCCCCCTGGTTTTCCTGCTTGCGTTTTTCGTGGAGACCTCCGGCTGGCGGCAGCGCCTGATCACGCTGGGTCTCACGCTGCTGGCTTTCCTGGCCAGCATTGCCCCCTGGATGTTCTTTGCACCCGGGGCAGGCTCGTTCTATTCTTTGTACGGTCAGCGGATCCAGTCGATGCTGCAACAGCGCTATGGGCAGACCAGTTTCACCCCTCCCGGGCTTGCCGAACAGGCGCCTCCAGCCAGCGCCGCGCCCACCGCGCCACTTCCTCCGGTTCCATCCATCCGGCCGTCGAATATTACGCAGGTGCCTTTCCCGGTTACGCAATTCCTGCACAACCTCGTGACCTCGGCCCTGGACCTTCCCGACTCTCCACAGTTCCTGTCGGTCATAGACACGGTCAATGGTCACGAGGGTTTCTGGCAGCTTAGATGGGACGGGGCAATGAGTCCGGTGGCCGCGGCGATGGTCATCCTGAACCTGGCGCTGATAGCCCTGGGCCTCGGCGCCGCCTATCGGTTTCTGCGCTGGTATGGTTTCCTGCCGCTGGCTGTATTCCTCGTATATCAGGCGGCCAATGGGCTGGCGCGCACCTCAGGGGGCAGGTATCTGGTGCCCATCGATTGGGTCGTCGTGGTGTATTATGCGCTTGGCCTGGCCGAAGCGGTCCAAATGGCAGCGCTGCTATTTGGCGGCCTGGCCAATTCCGCCCTCCCCGCATCGAACCACGCGCGGCAGGCGATTCCTGCCGCCGCGGCCATCAATTCTCCGGGGCAAAAGAAGGGCCCCTGGCATCCCCACACGTGGATGCCCGTCCTGCTCCTGGGCCTGATCGGCGGGCTTGTCCCATTGGCCGGGGCTTTATATCCGCTGCGTTATCCGCCGGCGAGCGCAACGACACTGGGAGAGAAATTTCGGAATATCGGCCTCAGCGCCGCCAGCCTGGATGCGTTCCTGCAAACACCGGGGGCGGTAGCCCTGTATGGACGGGCGTTGTACCCGCGGTTCTATCGGCGCGGCACCGGCGAACTCTACGCCATTGACCCCTTCCTTCCGGCCGGTTACGCGCGCACTGTGTTCGTGCTGATCGGGCCGCAGGGCATGCAATATGTGACTCTGCCCGGCGCGGCGCCGCAGACTTTTCCGAATGCGAGTGATATTGTGCTGCTGGGATGCCAATCCGTCGACCAGGGCAACAGCGTAGTCAGCGCGCTGGAAGTGGCGCTGCCCGGCCAGGCCGTGAGCTACGCACGCTCGCCTGCGGCACCCTTGAGCTGCCCCGTGCCGGCGCCGGTCTGCGACGACAATGGGAATTGCCATTGATGCCTGAGATATTTTCCACTCGATTGAGAAAGGCTTTTTTTCTACTCGGCACAATCGGCCTGATAGCTGTCGTCTTAGCCGTAGGTTATGTATTTACTGCCAAACATCCGAATGTCACCGCGATTTTCAATGTGAGCAGCCGCGGGAATACCAGGATCGCTTATCCGTCCTCCACGAACATCTGCACCAACGGGTGCAAGGCTCACCAAAATTGGGTGGAGTTCTATCTGCCGTCCGACGGTTTTTCCACAAACTCGCTGAGACTCAGGACGCGGCTTTTCCTGGCGCAAGTACTTACCGTTGGAATTTCAGGGAGCGAATGTGCTCATCAGGACAAGGCCGGATTCACCTGTGTGGATATGGAGATAAGTCACACGCTGCTATCGGCGCTGACGGCGTCGGATCTCACCCCGCTGGGTCAACTCCAGGACACGCGCAACTGGTGGCTGGAATACGCGCCGGAACAGTGAACCGCCGCGGATCAGGGTACGACAATGCTCAGGCTCACGCGGCAGAAAGCGTCCGGTCCGCGCCGGAGCGTCCAGATCGTGGTGTAGTTGCCCGGGTTCCTGGGGGCCACCATGTCCGCGCTCAGAGCGACAGGAGCCGTGTGGGGGGCCACGCTCGCCGGCAGCGGCTCCGGTGAGAAGCGGTACATCTTCGTGCCGCTGAAATACTCGAAGTCGACGCTACCCGCATCCCAGGTGGCGGTACCGTCGTTCCTGACGCTCCAGCCTACGGTAAAGCGTTCCCGGGGATCGAAGTGATGCCCATTACGGACAGATTGCGAAAGCACCTTGCAGCTGAGCTCAGGCGACGCTGTCCCTTCGGAGGTCGGCGTTTCAGGCGTTTCAGTCGGGGCTTCGGGGGTCGAAGTCTCGGGCGCCAAGGTTGGCGCGGGAGTGGCTGATGGCGGGGGTGTTGCTGTGCCCGTCGGGACCAACGTAGGCGCCAGTGTTGCAGGGCCGCTGCAGGATGCAAGAAGAATTGCAACGGCAATAAGGACGGTCAGCTTTCCAATCACATTTTCTTCTCCTCTGCCAAAGGCGGCTCAAAGGATTCCACTCCTTTGCAGGACCTGATCAGCGCGCCATGGTCTTGCGTTTTGCCAGCGCCCGTTCGATATCCTTGACGCGGTGCTCTGCCGAATGGCCGTCGAGATCGAAGGGCCAGTTGCCACTGCGGCTGGGCCGGCTGAACCACGCATCCGGCGCCTCTCGCAAGGCTCTCAGCAGATTCGCCTGCACGCGCCTATGCCACTCCAGAACTTCCCGTGGCGGACGCCTGTGATAGCGTGCATAGACCAGGTGATTGCCGTCGGTGATATTGAGGCCGCGCATTTCCGGCGGCCGGCGTTGGCCAGCGCGCCGAAAGAGCCACACCTTCCTTCCAATAGGTGATGTGCGCGAGCGCGTCCTTCACAGTCCATGGCTCTTTGGTCTCGGGCCGGGGCACGGCCTGCCTCCATTCCGCGGCTGTCAACCCGGCCACCAGTCGATCCAACAGCCGAAACTCGCGGATGGCACGCGTGACAACTTCCTTGCGCGTGTGAGTCATGGATTCTCCTCCGGTCTTGCTGCTTCTTGTTTTCCCGTCGCCTTACTGCTCAAGCCTTATCAAGGTAGATTGTCGCCATCCCGCGGATGCGCCAGGGAATCCCGCGCATGGTGTTGTTGTTTATCCGCCGGTGGGTTTATTCTACTCCCTGCCAGGCTGCTAACCCATATACACCTATACGGCAAGGCTAAGGCTGTGTGGGTCTACACGGCGCGGCCGACCGCATTCAGGCCCCATCTCAGCTGGGCTACGGTTCTACTCCTAACTGGCGGCAATTCCGGAAGTTGCATCAAGAAGGTCGGCTTGACTTATCACTCTCCCCATAAATTCAGGCACGGTCACGCGGTCTATGCTTTGAAGATGGCGAAAGATGTATCCGCGCTCAAGGCTGTAAGTCAGAACCTAATGCATCAGAACCTGAGCATTACCGATGGCGTCTACGGTGTTCTGTCTGAAACAGACGTAAGACAGCAATTCGCAACGCTCGGTAACGGTGTGGCGAATAGCAAGGACGTGCAAGAACTTAGGTCGCTTGTACGCCGGCTCTTGGTGAAACTAGACAGAGGCACAGCGGGCCGATAGCTAGTGTGTTTGTTGGGGGAAAAGAACAGGTACGGAGAACTTTATCCTGCTTACGGTCGTATTAGCATCTTCCATTGTCGCCTGCGTGCTTCCCCCGAATGCTCCGGCGAAAACTCCGATTGGCGCTTTTGTGCCACCGCTTTCGGCGACTATATATATGACGCACACCCCACGAAATTGCGAAACCGTCTCTTCTAGTTCTCGTTCAGGCTTTAGGCGCCGTGTTGCTCACAAAAGGCTTGAACACGCTTCCACAAACGCTCGGCGGCGTCCTTATCGTATTCCTCAGGCAGACCTGGGTCAGTAAACAAGTGACCACTACCCGGGTATTGGAAGTACTCGGCATCAGCACCTGCTGCGTTAACGGAAGCCATAACTGACTCGACCGCACCCTCGATCTTACGGCGGTCATTAACCATATAATGTAACTGTGCGGGAACTCCTTGTGGCCAATGGTCGGCCCCTATCATATTGAGCGGCAGAGCGCCCGAGCAAAGCACTGCTGCGGCAACTTTACGACGGAGCGCAACGTATGTTGCCATACCTGCCCCATTGGAAAAACCCATCACAATGAAGTGATCGGGTAGATCGGAAACTGCGTCGAGCGACTTTTGCATTAGAGTGGGGAAGCCCACCCCGCTCACGTAGTCATTTGCCTTGTCATAGTCATTAAATGTCTCTGCCGTCCCCATAATAATCAACCACACGAACATCATGACCGGATGCGCTCAGGCGACGTTCGGCATCTCGTATGCCTTGTGTGATTCCGAACGATGGATGAAATAGTGCGATTGTGCTCATGATTTCTCCTACATTCACTGTAACGAACATGTTCTTCTTGAATCCACAGAAGCGATCCTGCGCTACTCTTGCAGATTGTCGGCCATCGCATATCGAGCGGCCTCTTTCAACGCTCTGCGCCACTTGTGTGCCAAATGCACAGTCACCCCGCTTTCGGTCGCGGTTACGGCTACGTCAAACTCGATCAGTTGCGGTATCAGATCAAACTGCCCCCGGCCCTGCCTAACTAGGAGTTCGCTCTCCGCGATGGTTATCAATTTCTCAGGGTTAATGGCTGCGCCCTTCGTTTTGGCAGAGTCTTGAGCCGTGCAAACGCCATCGATTATTTGCCTGAGGGACTCTGAAACAAAATCTTTGAGCTCGACCATACGGCGGATTCTCCTTTCTCCGATCGTCGATTGCGGCCAAAGTATGTTAACTGCACCTTAAAAGATGCACCAAAGGTGGGCCCAGTAGGATTCGAACCTACGACCAAGCGATTATGAGTCGCCTGCGCTAACCACTGCGCCATGGGCCCTTCCTGCGTAACGTGTCAGTATCCAGCGTCATGCTGATCACGGTCACTGGCACTGATTACTGATCACTGATCACCGCTGACACTGGAACAGAGCGGGAGACGGGATTCGAACCCGCGAATATCAGCTTGGAAGGCTGACGCCTTACCACTTGGCGACTCCCGCGGCGCAGTGATTTTACCGTGAGGCGCATAGCCGGGTCAAGCAAGCTTGACCGCCCCCCTTTCTGAATTAGAATTCCGACCCTGCCTTTGCTCCTGTAGCTCAGTGGATTAGAGCGTTTGGTTGCGGACCAAAAGGTCGCGTGTTCGAATCGCGCCAGGAGCGCTATCACCGCAGGCGCGTTACTTTATCGAAGCGGTATCAGCCGCTTCTTTTTTTGGAAAAATGACAGAAACCACAAATACTTTTGACAAACGACGATGGCATACAATCGCCCGGGCTGTGGGCGGCGGCGGGCGCTCTGGCTGCCATCGGCCGCGTGACGGTCGCCGCCCCGCAGGAGCAGTCCTCGGGCATGGGGCGCAGCCTGCCGAGCACCTCGAGCGGCATCATCCACGAAGAGAAACTGCCGCGTCAACGGGCAGGAATGGACCGTCTACGCGGTCAGCGGCTCGCCGGCGCAAGCTGTCCAGCACGCGTCGCTGGAGATCATGCCCAAGAAGCCAGATCTGGTCGTCTCCGGCATCAACTATGGCGAAAATGTCGGCCTGGGCATCACCATCTCCGGCACGGTCGGCGCAGCCATGGAGGCCGCTTCTTTGGGCCTTCCCGCCCTGGCGGTTTCCCTGCGAAGCCGCGCCGCAATATCACTTCTCCTATTCGCGGGAGGTGGATTTTTCCGCGGCGGCACATTTCGCGGCCTTCTTTGGGCGCATGCTCCTTGCAAAGAAGATGCCGGATGACGTACACCTGCTGAAAGTGGACGTTCCGTCGGAGGCCACGCCGCAAACACCCTGGCAGATCACGCGGCTGTCGCGCCAGCGTTACTATGACCCATTGGTATCCAAGAGAACCTCCTGGGACGTCGCCGGGCCGATGTCTTACAAACCGGCGCCTATCCTGGACGGTGAAGAGCAGGATAGCGACGTGGTGGTATTGCGCAAGAATCACATGGTCGCCGTCACGCCGATCAGCCTGGACATGACCTCCAGGGTGGATCTGGCAGACCTTGAAAAACAGTTGAGGGAATAAAAGCCGGGCAGCAAAAAGAAAAACGGGCCGTTGCGGCCCGTTTTGCATGCTAGATATGGGGATTGAGTTTGCTCACAAGTTTGTCCTTGGGCTGGTAGCCGGTCACACGTTCCTTGACCTGTCCGCCGCTGAATAGCATCAGCGTGGGAATTCCCAGTACGCCGTACTGCATCAGGAGATTCGGATTCTGGTCTGCGTCGAGCTTGACGACCTTGACCTTGCCGTCCCAATCCTGCGCCAGCTGCTTGACGATGGGGTCCACCATCTTGCAGGGCTGGCACCAGCCGGCCGTGAAATCCACAAGGACCGGTTGCTCTGCGTCGAGCACTTCGTTTTTGAAATCGCCTTCCGTTACGTATTTGACCTCGGTCATTTTGCCTCCGCAAAAATAGTAGATGCAGTGTCCGGTTGATCTATTACGTTGACGACCCCACTTCGGCATGATAACATGATAAAATGCAGTCCGTTTTCCCTTCGGGGGTCTGCGACCGGGCGCGTAGCTCAATGGCAGAGCAGTGGCCTTTTAAGCCATTGGTTGAGGGTTCGAATCCCTCCGCGCTCACAACGAGATTAGGCTTCGATGCTGCGCGATCCGCGCTCACAAGCAGTAACCGGTGATCAGTGACCAGTGACCAGTGATCAGTGATCAGTAATCAGTGACCAGTCGGGAGCGATGCGCGCGGTCATCAACACCCACAATTTCATGGCCGCCGGGAGGCGGCTTTTTGTTTTTTGCCATGGGAAAGATTAAGTGACCCGCCTGCAATTGCGGCTAATTTTCCTCGACCATCCTTAGAAACTCCGCCGCAATTTCCGGGTCAAAATGCTTCCCTCTCTGTTCCTGTACGTACGCAACCGCCCGGTCTTTTTGCCAGGCTTTGCGGTAGGGCCGGCGCGAAGTGAGTGCGTCGTAAACGTCCACAACCGCGAACAGGCGGGCCGGCAGCGGGATTTGATCTTCCCTCAGCCCGTCCGGGTAACCCGTGCCATCCCATTTCTCGTGATGATAGTGTGGGATGTCCGTAGCCGGACCAAGATAGGAAATGGGCGAGAGCAATTCATGTGCGTAACGCGGATGCTGTCGAATCACGGCCCATTCCTCGGGCGTCAGCGGTCCCGGCTTGAGCAGAATGCTGTCCGGGATGGCCATTTTCCCGATGTCGTGCAATATGGCTCCGCGTTGAATGTGAACCAGTTCAGATTCGCCGAGACCGAGCCGGCGCGCCAGCTTCATCGCCATGTCCGTGACGCGCTCCGTGTGACCCTCGGTGTCGCGGTCGCGCAGGTCGAGGGCGCGCGACCAGCCCTCGATCGTTGTGTTATAAGCCAGCGTCAACTCGAAATTTGTGCGCTGCAACTCTCTCAGCAGCCGGGCGTTCTCAACGGCTATCGCTGCCTGGCCTGCCAGCGTATCCATGAATTCGAGCCAATCCCCATCGGGATTTAGCGGCGTCCGATGGAAGATCTCCAGAACGCCTCGTACCCGGCCCTTGGCGATCAGGGGAACGCCGTAATAGGCGCGGAAGCCTTCCTCGATAAACTTCGGCGACTTCAGGAAGCCGGTCTTCCCGCGCTGCAAATCCGGCACACAGACGGGTGTCTGCTTTAATGCGGCCATGCCCGCAAATCCCTCGCCGATCTGCAGACGCGTATGCTGCAGGACGCCGGTGCGGAAGCCGACGCCGGTTGTGAACTCAAGCAGGTTTTGTGCATTGAGCAGCAAAATATCGGCTGCGTCTACGACTAATTGAGCGGTAACCTGGCTGAGGACCACGGAGAGTGCCAGGTTCAGATCCAGGCTGGACGAGATAGCCAGGTCGATGGCGCGCAAGGATGACATGCGCTGCAATTGGGACTTGATCTTTTCTTCGGCTCGTCTGTGCCGGGTCGCATCCCGTACCACCACGACCACCTGCCCCTCGGCAGACGGCACCAAGCGTGCTTCGAACCAGCGTTGAGTACCCGCCTGGCTAAAGGAATATTCAAAGGAGGTGGGGCCATGAGTTTCGGCGCTCTCGCGCATGGCCCTTAGAAGGCTTTCGGCGAACTCGCCCGGCAGCACCTGCTCGGCGCGCTGGCCGATAAAAGCCTCCTGAGGCGCGAACAGAGTAGAAACCGCCTGGCCTGCTTTGTAACCCAGAATGGTGCCGTTCTCGTCGAGCGTAAAGAGCAGGTCGGGGAAGGCTTGAAAGATGGCCTCAAGTTGCGAGGAAGCGTTCTGCAAATTGTCAAAAACCATAATAATTGATTTCCTGACCGAGACGGGACGCGGGGCGCAGCGATCCCTTAATCGCCGCGCCCCCTGTTCCGCCGCGTCATCCCGTTGGCAATTATCGGTGACGCCGCACCATTAATTCTGCGAACGGCTAATGTCCCAGGGTTCCTACTACCTGCTTTGCGAGTTCAGTCAAAGATTTTGCGTTCAGCGAGACGATCAGAGAGGCATCCTCGTCACTCAGGGCGAACGTCTTTCCAAGATAGCCCTGCTTCAATGCTTTTTCCGGATCCTTGAGCAGCGTCTCACGAAAATTCTGATTGACGACCGCCGCAGCGAATACGCCGCTTAGTCCGGCGTGCGCATCCTGCGGCCTGACCTTCAGGGGTAGTTTTGTCGTAAACGTGTTTGAGGAAATCATAGTTCACTCCGATTGAACCTTTATGTCGGCTGATGGTTTCGCTGGCATGCACAGGAGCCAGAACACACCGATGCCGATTAACATGTCTCCGAGGCTGAAAGCTGCCTGATATGGAAGCCAGGCCGGGAGAACCAAACGATCTGACAAGAGGCTGAAATGAGTATCCTGCGGTAAAAGCAGAATATCCTTCTGCCCAAAGCGATGTCCCAGGCCGACGAGTTGCACGGCATTACCGTTAATTAAGCGGCTGGCTACCTCTGGGCTGATGGGCATCCAACCGCCGTTGGCCATGATCACTACCAGGTTCAGCGCCAATCCTAGAAGCAGGACCGGCATTCCCGGTAACCGCCGATTCAGCCAGACGAACGCCAGAAATAAAACTAGCGAAACTGCCAGGCTGACAGCCGCTGCATTAGCCGGCAACAAGCTGTGAGTCGTTGGGAAATACGCAATCAGGAACTGGGGTACGAAGGCAACCGGTACAAGCCATAGCGACTTAAAGATGGGCGCCCTATAGGGAATCTTAGTCCAACGAGCCCATCCAAGCCCGGCCAGCAGCCCCAAGACAATGGCTGCGAGAAGAACCACTGGGTGTAGCCAGTGGGCGGTTTAGCCGTGTCCGTCGGAAGGAGCGCCGATTCCCAGAACCAGCATTGCGAGGGCGATGATTGCAAGGACCAGTTGGACGTGCTGACGATTGAGCTTGCTAGTGAAGACGGTGAGTTGGGCGAGTTTGTTATTCATGAGAAAATCTTCCTTTCTGAGATAGATGACCGACTTTGATGGTCAGAATATAAGGCTTCCTAGGCTTCAAAACACCCTCCAGAAGATTAAAGAACGAAGGCCCCGGAGGGCCTTCGTTCTTCGTGAGTTTGAAGTCGTCAATGTGCCACCGTGTGCCATGTTACGGATGTGCACGCTGAACGGCCGTTGTTCATGAAACGAGGGTTTGGTAAAGCTCCTGGGTCTCCCTGGAGGGCGGCATTTGGAACACCTTTTGCATCGCTTGCTCGCAGGCCTGATAGGTGTAAATCACCGATGCCCGGTCGCCCATCCGTTGATACATCTGCATCAGAAGGCGGTAAGCCGGTTCGAAGGTGGCGTCACGTGCAAGAGCCCGCTGGCAGGCTTGGATCGACTTGGGGGCTTCGCCATCCTTTTGGTAGATCTCCGCCAGGCTCAGGGAGGCCGTCAGGAAATCCTGGTGCAGGCGTTCCCGGTCTGGCGCCTCCCAACCCGAACCGATATCTTCCAGATACTTTCCCTGGACCAATTCGATTGCCCTTTGGTAGAACTCGATTTGTTCCTCGTGCGTCGAGGCAGCCTTGGCTTTGGAAAAATAGGCTTCGAAAGACTCCACATCATACTCATGGTCTATTGCCGGATTGAATTGGTAGTATTCGCCGTCGAAGAGAATGGTTTCCTGGCCCACGGCGCGCCGCAGTCGGTACATCTCGTTCTTGAAGCGCAGTCGCAGTTTCGGCGGCTCCATGCTGTCTCCCCAGAGCGTATCGCCAATTTGTTCCTTGGTGAGCGGCTTGTCCTCAGCTAGAAAGTAAAAGAACAGTTCGCGGACTGACTGCGTTTGCCAGTCGCTCATTGTAAGCAGCTTGCCGTTCATCCATACCTGACCTTGACCGAAGGCGTGAATCACCAAATTCGGGGCCGGGATCTCTATGGTCCGCGCCAGACGCCTTAACTGGCGGCGGATGCGCGGCAGGCTGTCATCCAGGCGGTCCGCTTTTTCGAACAGGGGACGGAGATAGGATTTGACCTCATGATCATATCGCAGGCCTTCAAGCCAATTACTGGCTTGTCGCGCCGCGACGACGGCGGCATGGTTCACCCGCGCCGGGTTCGGAAGGATTGATCTGATTTCCTGCCTGGCGGATTCCTCATCCTTGGTCTCATACAGGGCCGCCGCCAGCCAGACGGAACTCCAGATGGATTCCATTTCCCGGCCGTCAAGCGTGAAGCAGCGCTTTGCCTCTGACAGGGCCGTGACGGCCTGGGCCGGCTGATCGGTCTGCAGCGCGAGCCGGCCCTGCATCAATTCAAAGTATCCGGACTCATAGTTTGAATGGCTGGCTCTTATCGAAGCCGCTCCACCCTTGAGGATGTCGCGGGCCTCTGAGTTGTCGTGTTTGTGCAGGGCCAGGCTGGCCCTTGCAATAACCAGATAGTTGATCAGAAAACGTTCACCAAGCTGTTGAACCAGATCGCTTACCCGGTCGTAATTCTGCCGGGCAATTTCAAAATCCTCGATCTCGCAATACAGGTCACCCAGGCTGATGGAGGTCAGAGCGACCATACGCTTATAATCGCTGGTCTGCCCGCAGAGCAGCCCCTCTTCCATCGCCTGCGCCGCCTTCTCGTACTCTCCCAACTGATAGAAAAGGAAGCCGTAGTTATTGAGCAGGGTGGTCTGCAATGCGAGATCGCCCTGCTGCCGCCATATTGCCAGAGCTTTTTCGTAGGAGCCAAGGGCCGCGCGGTGATTGCCCAGGGCCGAATAGGCCATGCCGGTCTCCATCAAGAGCAGCGGGATCGTGTTTGCGTTGTTGATCCGAATCTCGATGTCGAGGGCGCGCTCCAGCTGGTTCACAGCATGCAGGGTCTGGCCCTGGCGGTACAAACTGAGGCCCTTCACCCGCAATGCATCCGCATAGATCCATTGCAGATCATCTTTTCCCTCGGTGATCCCCAACACTTCCTCCGCATCCTGTATCGCCTCCACATAATTCCCGAGCACCCGGTGCGTGTTGCCGCGCCGCATCACGGCCAGGGCGAGTCCCTGCTCATCTTCCTCCAGCCGGAACATATCGATGGCGCCGTTGAACAGCGCAATGGCGTCCGGGGATTTGCCCTTCAGGCCCTCGATGGCGCCCTGCAGGGAAAGCAGGCCGGCTCTTCTGCTGATAATGGAGGGCGGCAAATTCCGCATCCATGAATCCAGGGTGACCACGGCGCGCAGCAGCAGGGGGATGCCGGCGCGCTCAATCATATCGGCCAGCGCATTGACGTCGCCTATTTGCCTGCGAAGTTGATACGCTTTTTCCCATTCGCCGTGGTCCTCACGGAATCGCGCCAGGCGCAGCTGAATTGGAAGGACTTCTTCCGGAGATTCCCGGCGGAATCTTGCCTGAAGGTAATCACGAAATAGATGGTGGTAACGCAGCCATTGGCCATCTTTGCCGACCGGAAGGGTAAACAAGTTCTTCTGAACGATCGTTTGAAGGAGCTTTGACCAGTCCTGCGGCTCCGGGTAGAGCGGCGCCAGCACCGCATCGCATAATTCAATATCGAACTCTTCCAGCAGGGAGCTGCGCAGAATAAAGGTTTGCAGGTCCTGCGGTTGCTGTTCGAGAACTTGCTGGCCGAGATAATCAGAGACGCTGACGCCGACCGTGTGCATCGACCGGAACGAGCTTGCGCCGGAGCGTACCTGCTCCAGGTCTGCAAATTGAAGGCCGGTGATCCATCCTTCTGTGGCATCCGCCAGTTGGCGGGCATCTTCGTCTGAAAGATGGATCTGCTGGTTCTGGGCCAGCAGCGCCTGGATTTCCTCGGGCCGAAAGGCGAGGTCGGAAAAATCCAGTCCGCCGACCTGTTCGCGGGCCACCAACAAGGGGATATCGGTAAGTTCGGGCAAAGTGCGGGAAGACAGGATCAGATGCGTATTCTCGCCAGCCAACTGAACGAAGCGGTTGACAAAGTATTGGATGGGCTGCACGTCGTCGAGCAGATGAAAATCGTCCAGTACCAGGGCAAAGTGCTCGTGAATGTCGTCGTAAATCTCGTTGATCAGCGTGACGAGCAGGCGCTCCATCCCCTCTTCGAAACTGGTCAGCGCGTTGAGCGCCGAACGTGAGCGGTTGCCGAACTGCGGGAACCGTTCGGTCAGCGCCGCAATAAAGTAGGCAATAAACTGTTGAGGTTCACGGTCCAGCGGATCGAGCGCCAGCCAGCAAAATGCGAGGTCGCTGTGGCGCGCCAGGTCGATGAGCAGGGAGGTCTTTCCGTAGCCCGCCGGCGCGGAGACGATGATCAGCTTGCGGTCGAGGCGTTCATACAATATGTCGAGCAGGCGCGCGCGGCTGAGCAGCTCTGCCCGGCGGTTCGGCAGGATGATCTTCGTCTTGCTGATGGAGACTTCATCGGCCATCATGAATCAGGGTATCCGTTGCAACCCAATTCTACCCGCGAGCCTTCTAGGCCTCGACCCTTCAGGTCTTAAAGGCTGGCTACCAGCCTTGCGCCACACACGGGTTGTCCGGGTTACGAAACTTGAGTGATCCATCCTCTGCAATTTGGTGTTGAAATCACGCGGCCGCTAAATTCGCCAGTATCTTTTCATGGATCCGGGGCGCGGCGGCCACGATCGATTGCGGCGTTGTGAGGTAGTCCGGAAGGCCCTCTACGTTCGTAACCTTTGCCCCGGCCTCCTCCGCGATCAGTCCGCCCGCGGCCACGTCCCATGGTTTAAGGGAGAGCTCCCAGAAGCCGTCGAAGCGGCCGGCTGCCACATAACAGGCGTCCAGCGCCGCGGAGCCAAGACGGCGCACGCCCTGCGTCAGCTTTGCGAAACGGACGAAGTTGTCGAAATTATCCTGCTCGGTGTCCCAGGCGTCATAAGGGAAGCCGGTTACGAGCAGGCTTTTCTGCAGCTCAACCGCATCTGACACGTGGATGATTTGCCCATTCAGCCGGGCGCCATGGCCGCGCTCGCAACTGAATAGTTCGTCGCGCAGTGGATCATAGACCACGCCGATCTGCATCCTGCCCTCGTGCGCGAATCCGATGGACACGGAAAAGATCGGAATGCGGTGAGCGTAGTTCACCGTTCCATCCAGCGGGTCGATAAACCAACTGTTCTCCTGATTGCCGGCGGTAACGCCGCTTTCTTCGGACAGGACATAGCTGCCCGGCCAGCGTTTGTGGATCTCGCCGAGAAGAAAATCCTCCGAGGCGCGGTCCGTCTCGGTAACCGGGTCGATCACGCCTTTGTACGAGATCTGATGCTCTTTATCATATCCGGCGCGCAAGATTGCGCCTGCTTCGCGTGCCATGGTTTCGATTTCTGATACGAGCGGCAACGTCATTCAATTTTCCGTTTCTGTTGATGAAGTGGTTCCCCTGGTCCGGCCGGCCGCGTGCCACATGCAGAACGAAATTCAATCGCCGGTCCAGATGCGCTTTCCGAGGGCGGACAAGACAAATTCCACGGCCAGCGAGGCAGTTTGATTTTGGACGTCCAGGATTGGGTTTACCTCAACGATGTCCATGCCGATCAACCTGCCGGTCTCACCGACAAGTTCGCAGGCCACATAGGCTTCGCGTTGAGTCAGCCCGGCTGGGACGGGCGTCCCGACTCCCGGCGCGTGACGCGGGTCCATGCTGTCCATGTCGAACGAAAAATAGAAACCATCCACATCTCTGGAGACGCGCTCGATGGCCTTCTCCATCGCGGCCACCATACCCAGACGGTCGATCTGTTCCATGCCCATAACCATGACGCCGGCTTCGCGCAGCCCGACTCTTTCTCCGGGGTCGAGGTCGCGCACGCCGACGATCGCCACGTGCGCGGGATCCACCACCGGAAGCGCTTCGTCCCACAAACGGGTCAGGCGGGCGTCGCCCAGACCGCACAGCGCGGCCAACGGCATGCCGTGGATATTGCCCGAGGGCGTGGTCTGGTCGGTGTTGAAGTCGGCGTGGGCGTCCACCCAGATCACGCCCAGTTTCTTGGCCTGGGCCGCGCCGCGAATGGACCCCAGTGAGAGGCTGTGGTCGCCCCCCAAAACGAGCGGAAAGTGCCCGGCCTGCATCGACGTTGCGACCGCGCCCGCCGCGCGGCGCGACATGGGGACGATGCAATCCATATACTTAAGTTTGGGGTCGGTGATCGAGCACATCTCGGCGATGGGCACTTCAATGTTGCCCTTGTCTTCAACGACATACCCAAGCGCTTCCAGCTTTTGCCGGAGGTGGGCGTAGCGGATGGCGCTGGGGCCCATGTCCACGCCTCGACGATCCGCGCCCAGGTCGATCGGCACACCGATAATATCAATTTGCATTCATCCTCTGCCTCATCCGATTGCACTATTTTATCAAAGCCGGCAAAGAGAATTCACGCGGCAGGCCCCGCAAAGGACCGGTTCTCGTCATCTGGCAGTCATCTGCGGCCCATATACTTTGGCGAAAGGAGCCTCCTGCCTCATGACACTAACTGCCTCATCACCGACCGAAACCCAATTGCCCAAGCGCTATCATCCGGCCCTGGTTGCATTGCACTGGGTCATTGCCATTTTGATCTTTGCCACGGCGTTTTATGCCATGGGCGGCGAAGGAGAAGGCCGTCGCCAGGCCGGAGGGGGTATTGCCGGCCTCTCGACCCTCGGCATTCATATGATCCTGGGGCTCACGGTGTTGCTCCTGCTGGTAATCCGCCTCGTGGTCCGTTGGCGCACAAAGCGCCCCGCGTGGGCGACCGCCGGCAACGCGTTCCTGGACATGATCGGAGGACTGACGCACTGGGCCTTATACTTCTTTGCCTTTGCCATCACGATCACGGGCCTGATTCTGGCCCTGCAGACCAATCGTCTTAGCCGGGTTTTCAACGTGACGGGCGCGCCGCCGAGACAGTTTACTCCGGGACAATTTCCACCCGGCCAGTTTCCGCCATCCGGGCAGTTCCAGCCGGGACAGGAACGCCCGGGCGGATTTGAGGGAGGCGGCTTCACGCGAGGCGGGGGGTTCTCCCTGGGCGCGTTTCACGGCCTGAGCTGGATCCTGCTGTTACTGCTGATCCTGTTTCACGTCGCTGCAAGCCTGTATCATCAATTCCTGCTCAAGGATAATCTGCTTGGCCGAATGTGGTTCGGCAAAAGCTTCGAGAAGAAGTCCGGGAACAATGTCGTTCCGGGGCAGCTGCCGGAAGCTCCACGATCCTCCTAGAATACCTTCAGGACATGCAGCACGTAGAGCACCACGACAATCAGCAGAATGAATCCGCAGCCGCGAAAAAAGAAGTGCAGCAGATGCCTGAAGAAAAATCTGAATATGCCGAAGACCACGAGGATCACAACGACGAGGCCGACGATCCAGAATATCTGATTTAGGTTGATCGTGGAAAGATCTATGGACATTTGATATCCTTTGCTTTACGCCGTCTGGTAATAGCCGACGTTGACGGAGTAAACCCGCCCGCGTTTGATTACCTGCCTGACGAGATTCGTCCCAAAGCGATAGCCGAGATGACGATAGTCCGGCACGCCCAGGATTAACAGATCGGCCTGCTTGCCTTCCTCGAGCGAGCCAATGACGTCCGCGCGGCGAATGGCATGCGCCGAGTTAATCGTTGAGGCTGCGATGGCCTGGGCCGGGGTCAACCCCATAAAGCGGCAGGCCAGCGAAATCACGAATTGCATGGACTCATTCCATGCCGTGCCGGGATTGCAGTCTGTGGCGAGGGCGAGCATACCGCCGGCTTCGATAATCTTCTTCGCAGGCGTATATACACATTCTGCCAGGCCAAACGGCGTGCAGGGCAGGGATACCGCCACGGTTTCCGATTGCGCCAGGGCGGCAATGTCCGCCTCGGAGGTCTTCACCAGATGGTCCGCGGACGCAGCCTCCAGCTCAACCGCCAGGGATGCGCCCCCGAGGTTGTCGAACTCGTCAGCATGAATCTTGAGCGGGAATCCAAGTTCGCGCGCCTTGACCAGTATCTGGCGTGACTGGTCCAGGCTGAAAGCCCCGGTTTCACAGAATACATCCACAAACGGGAGCGGCAGCCGCGGCGCGTGCGTCTGCCACCATTGTTGAACGGCCGGAAGCATCGTCTCGCACAGGAGGTCGGTGTAGCCCTGAGGATCATCCCTGAATTCGGGCGCGATGGCGTGCGCCCCCAGGAAAGTAATGGCCAGGTCCAGCGGCGATTCGTCGTCCAGCGTCAATAAGGCCTTGAGCAGGCGAAGTTCCGTGGCGGTCTGAAGACCGTAACCGGTTTTGGCCTCTGCGGTGGTTGTGCCGTGCGCGAACATCCGCAGCAACCGCGGACGCGTCTGCGCCAACAGCGCTTCCATCGAAGCAGAGCGGGTATGTTTGACTGTGGAAAGGATTCCGCCGCCGGCAGCCAGGATCTCGAGATACTTGGCGCCTTCGAGGCGCATCTCGAACTCGCGGGCGCGGTCGCCGGCCCAGATGACGTGCGTGTGTGGATCGACGAAGCCCGGCATGATGACGCAGCCGCTCGCATCCAAAGTCGGCTCGTCTTTGTAAGCCGCGCGCAATTCGCCGGTGGGGCCAACCGCCGCGATCTTTTCATCGCGGATCAGCACCGCGCCGTCTTCGATGATACCGAGCGAGCCGAGCGCCTGTCCGCGCTGCGGACCGCCGGCCAGGGTGAGGAGTTGAGCAGCAGAGTGGATAAGCATGCTTCAGATTCCAGTGATCAGTAGCCAGTGATCAGTAACCAGTAACCAGTGATCAGTAACCAGTAACCAGTGATCAGAGGCATATTGATTCTACTCGGCATTAGCGGAAGATGCAGTTCTAAGTACTGCCGTGACATGTTCATTTTGCAGCGGTGGCCCATAGGTTGAGCATGAACTCGAAATACCCGAATTTGACCTTGGCCATCTCGAATCCGGCCTGGCCAAAATGCCAGCCCAGCAGAGGCAGGGTATAGGCAAAGGTGTGCTCATGGATTTCCTCTGCGCTGACCAGATTGAGCCGCGCCATCAGCCTCAAGAGCCCGTCCGACCAGGCGGCCGGAGTGGTAAGGATCACGCTGCCACCCGGCTTCAGTACGCGGCGGCTCTCCTTAAACAACAGGGCCAGACTGTCCGGGTTGAGATGTTCGACGACGGCCAGGAGCGTAACGGCATCGAAATAACCGTCTTCAAAAGGCAAATGCGGTTCCTGATTGAGATTGAGCGTAAAAAACTCAATCTGGTTTCTGACCGCAGTCTCCGGCGACATCGGGAGTTGGTCGACCGCGAACTTTTCCTTGAATGCCGTGTGGGCGAGAAAATACGGGAATGACCCGCAGCCGATGTCGAGGATGCGGCCGGATCGACGGTTGGCCGGAATAAGGCGGTTGGCGCGTTGAGTCCGGAGCCGGGCCAGGGTAGGCTCCAGCAGGCCTTTTCCGCGCGTATAGTGTGATGAAGTCTGAGACATGAAGGACGTTGCTTTCCCGAAACAATCCGAAGCGATTATAACGCTGGCAGATGCGGAGCATCATGGCGCAAGATAGCTGCTCTTCGCGGTACTTCCAGACGGTTTCGCATGCAGCGGAGCATTATCGTCTGAACCATCCCATGAGAACGGGCAGGAACCCGATCTTTTGCTGCATTTCAGCCAAAGACATCAAGGCGAAAAGGTTGAACAGGTTCGCTACCAGCGTGACCGCCGGAAAACCCAACCGCACATAGATGAGGGTGGACAACAGGGCCCCGATCGAACGGCCGATGCCAAAGCCGACCAGGTTAAGCGCCATGACGGTGGCACGCGCATGCGGCACGGCCTCGGTCATCATCGGGAGTTGGCTGACGATCAGGTACTCGAAGGATATGTAAAAAAGAAACAAGCCGGTCAGCGCGCCGATCTCTGTCCGGCCGATCAACGGCAGGAGGAAAGAGGCGAGGACGTTGGCGGTCAGGCCGAATGCGACGGCGCGCGGTTTGCCGAGCCGGTCGGTGACCAGGGCAACGAGCCCCTCTCCGCTCAACTCGGCCAGGCCAATGACGGCCGAGGCGCCCGCCAGGGCTGCGATCTGGAGCTTAAAGGAATCGGCCAGCCAAACCCCGAAAACAATATTCACCATTTCGTTGGCGGCACTGGCCCATAAGGCAATTAAGATACCGGCCACGGCAGGGACGGTTGACATCACGACGCCCACATTGGACCACGGTGAGGCATGCACGAGGCCTCCGTTCCGCACGGCACGGCGCTCCTCCGGCGACGGTTCAGGCACTCTCGCCGCGGACACATGGGAGTCCGGCGGCAGCATCCACAATATTACGCCGAACATCCCGAGCCCCAACACGGCCAGCACAGGAAAGGGCGCGGACCAACCGAAATGGGCGATCAGGAATCCCATGGCGGGAACGCCCGCAATAAATGACATTGACCAGGCCATTTCGGTGACGGCCAGCGCGGTGCCGCGTTGTTCATACGCGACGCGGTCGCCAAAGTAAGCTTGCATGGCGGGATCGAACAGGGTCTTGCTGAGGATCGCCAGGATCAGTGCCGCGCTGAACGTCACCAGCCCGGGATGGACCGCCACCAGACCCACGCCGAGCGTAAAAGTGGCAATGCCTGCCAGCATAATGAATTTGCGGCCATGCGAGTTGGCCAGAGGGGCAAAGACCGGGCCGATGATGCCCACCATGTTGCGACCTGCCAGCGCAAAGGAAACGGCTGTCACGTCCACGCCAAGACCGCTCGCAAATATGGTCAGGAATGGATAGACCATGCGGTGCATGGTGTTGAGGATGATGCGGAGCAGGGCAACGATGACAATCTGAAGCTTGAGTTTCATGGAAGCCGTAGGAAGTCAGATATCAGACCTTGAAGAAGGGTTATGCGCTTAAGCCGTCCCTCGCTCAGGTGCGCAATTGGGAGAATGCCGAAATCTCAGATATCGGCGGGGAGAAACCCGCCGATATCTGGGATTCGGAAACACAGGAATATGTGTAAGCAGACTTGGCTTAGTGTAAGAAACATTTGTTCAAGTGTCAAGGAAAACAGATTCTACCGCCTGCATGGGTCCTCGAAATGAGACGAAAGACGCTGGAGAAAATCGGTGATCGGTGGTTTCTGTTGTCTTTTCATCTTTGCCAAACCTACACAAAAAATACACACTTCTTTTATTGGAATCATGCACTTGGGTAGTATCATGCGTCCTTGGAATAAAGGAGTTATATCAAATGAGTAAAACTTGGAAATGGATTCTGGGAATATTGGCTGTATTGATTGTCGTCGCGGTGGTGGTTGCCGGGGTTTTTGTCTGGCGCAACCAGACTGCGATGATGGCGAAGGTCAGAACGGCGCCGTTTAGCCAGAGACCGGTTGCGCCCAATCCGAATGGGCAAGCGACACCCGTCCCCAATAGCCCAAACGGCGCCACACGGCCCTATGGGTTTAATGGACCTTACGGATTTAGGAACAACAATCGGGGTCCGATGGGCGGCTGGGGCGAACGCGGTCCCATGATGGGCGGACGCGGCTATTCGCAATTCGGCGGATTCATGCCGTTTGGAATGATGCCCTTTGGCATGGGCTTTTTCTTCCTGGGCGGCCTGCTGCGTTTGATCATCCCACTGGGAATACTGGCGCTGGTGGCCTTCCTCTTCTATCAGTTGGGAAAGCGCGCCGGTGCTTCGGCCGTGCATGCCGCTCCGGCTCCTGTCCCGGCTGCGCCGGATGAGGCGCCGAAAGCCGGTCGGAAGGTTGCCAAGAGTTAGCAGGCAGCAACACGGAATATGCAAGCATAACGATCAAACATGACTTACCCTGAATCTCATATTTACCATAGCCTAATTCAGGAAGTTGCCGAAAACATGGACAGGGCGGGGAGTGGATCACCCCGCCCTGTCCGTTTTCCGAAGGTGCAGGTGCGCCTTCTGCACGGGGTTCTTCGCCAGTTCCAGCCGATCTTCGGCTGGAACTGGCGCTGTCCCTTATCAAATCCGCGTCAGATTAATTTCCGGGTTAATCATGTTGCGTTGATTCACAAAAATTGAAATTCAGTGTGGGAATGCCGTAAGGCCTGAGCGTGATAACCCGTTAATTAGTTTTATGCAGGCCGCGAAGCTGCGTCGCGCGGAAGGGGCAGGTGCATCCCGCGAAAGAAGCTAAATCCGGCCAACCTATTATTTAAGGCACGATTCCCAGTTCTCTGGGATAAAATCGGACAAATATGATATAATTAGAACATATATTCTGTCAGAGTCCAAGGAGGCAGCCATGAGCAAAGAGGTCAAGGTGTTGGTTGGAACGAGCAAGGGTGGCTTCATTTTCACCAGTGATGCCGCCCGCCAGAAGTGGCAGGCTGGCGACATTCTGTTTAAGAGCTGGAACGTAATGCACATGCAAATGGACCCGCGCGATCGGCGGCTGCACGTGGCCACAAGTCACTTCGTCTATGGTCCCACTACTCACTACTCCGACGATTTCGGCAAGACCTGGACGCAGGCCAGGCAGGTGCCGGTGCTTAACCGTGCGTCGAAATCCGGCCGGCCGTCTGGGACCGTCGAGGAAATGTTCCGTTCCGAGTCCGGAGAGAATGTGAAGGACAAGCCGGAGCAGATGATCAAAGTCTGGAACATTACCCCGGGCCGCGCCAGCGAGCCCAATGTATTGTACGCCGGAGCGCAGCCGGCCTCCCTCTTCGTTTCCACTGACCGCGGCGAGACATGGACGCTCAACGAGCCGCTGTACGATCATCCGCAACGGGGGAAATTCAACCCGGGCGCGGGTGGGCTGTGCCTGCATACGATCCTGCTGGATCCCAGGAATCCCGAGCGAATGTACATTGCTATTTCGGCGGGTGGCTGTTACCGCACCGATGACGGCGGCCAAACCTGGGTTCCTCACAATAAGGGCGTGCGTGCCAATTACAATCCTGATCCTTATACTGAATTCGGCCAATGTGTTCATAGGTTGGCCATGCACCCCTCACAGCCGGATGTGATCTATCAACAGAGTCATGATGGCATGTATCGCAGCGATAACGGTGCGAAAGATTGGGCCGACATCGGGGAGGGCAAACTTCCGACACGTTTTGGATTCCCGATCGTGGTTCACCCCACCGACCCGCGCACCATCTATGTGGTGCCCGAGGAGAGCCAGGAATATCATATGAGCGTTGACGGGGAGTTCGCCGTATGGCGCAGCAAGGACGCCGGCGGGTCATGGCAGAAGCTTACGAAGGGCCTGCCCGATCAGGCTCGCCTGGTTGTTTTACGCGAGGCCATGGCAACGGACGATTTCGATGATGCCGGCATCTACGCCGGAACCAACACCGGGCAATTGTTCTACAGCCGCGATTCGGGTGATTCATGGCAACTATTGGCGGATTACCTGCCGCCCATCCATTCGGTAGAGGCCGCGGTGGTGGACTGAACTTCCCACTCCAGGCTTTTACGAATATCACGACAGCATGATTAACTCCAAACTTAGGTTGCCAGGCTCCAAGTCGGCATAATCGCCAGAAAAAAGGTACGAACGGCGCTGCGCGCCGTTCGTACCTTTTTTTAGTCAACTCCCCCTTCCCGCGGCAAGGGGGGCGGGGCTGGGCTTACTGGATGGCTACACCGGCCAGATTATGAGATTCGGGGTGGATCGTCTTTCCGGATTTTGCTCGCCTCTTCACGAGGTCTTAGCCAGTACTTTGATCATATCTCCCAGCCGCTCCAGTGCCCGCTCAGTGGAATAATTGAATTCGGCTGCGTTCAGGCGGATGAAATTCGGGAACTGCTGTGTCGGTGAAAATACGTAGCCGGGCGCCAGCGTGATGCCTCCCTCGCGCGCGATCTTGTACAGCTCGAGCGAGTCGACATTTTCGGGCAATCTCACCCATAGTACGAAGCCGCCCGAGGGCCGCGTCAGGCGCATATCTCCGGGGAAGTAGCGCATCACGGCCGCCGAAAGCAGCTCCACGTTGCGTGCATATTCGCGCCGTATTCGGCGAAGGTGCTGGTCATAGCCGCCGCTCTCCAGGAACTGCGCCACGGCCATCTGCGGCATCGTCGGAGAAGCGGCGCTGATCGTCGACTTAAGCCAGGTTGCCTCTGCATGGTGGCGTCCCGCCGCCAGCCAGCCGATGCGCATCCCGGCGCTGATATCCTTCGAGAACGAGGAGACCAGCATCACCAATCCTTTTTCGTCGAATGCCTTGCAGACCACGGGGCGCTTATCTCCGAAATAGATCTCTCCCGAAACGTCGTTCTCGATGAGCGGCACATCGTGGCGCGCCAGCAGCCGCACCAATTCCTTTTTCTTGTCGTCGGGAATGATGCTCCCGAGCGGATTGTTGAAATTGGAGATGACCAGTACGGCCCGGATGGGGTTGTGCTCCAGCGCAAACTCCAGCGCCTCGAGGCTGATGCCTTCTCTTGGGTGGGTCGGGATCTCGAGCGCCCGCAGCCCGTGGACTTCCAGAGTCTGCAGCGACCCAAAATACATCGGCGACTCGGTAGCCACGATATCCCCGGGCCGGCAGACGGCGTGCAGGCACAAGTCGATGGCCTCGATCCCGCCTGAGGTGATCAGAATGTCGGACGGCGATAAGCTGCATCCGGCAATCGCCGCGCGCTGGGCTATCTGCGTTCGCAGCGCCTCCAGGCCCGGCGGAAACTGATACTGGTGCGCGTTGGGATCGTTCTGGCGTGCGATGTTCGTGAGGATACGATTGATCTTCTTTATTGGGAAAAGCAGCGGATTGGGAAGGGCCGCGCCGAGTTGGACCAGGCTGGGGTTGAGCGAATCCCCCAGCAGCATCATTGTGAGTTCATGAATGCTTACCAGGCTCGGGTCCCTCCCGGGCGCCGACATCTCGGGCTCCGGAAGGCGGTCGACCACCTGGCTGCGAACGTAGTAGCCTGATTGCGGCCGCGCTTCGATCAAGCCTTGGGCCTCGAGGATGGCATAGGCTTGCAGAACCGTGCTGATGCTTACACCATATTGCTCGCCCGTCTGCCGCACCGAAGGGATGCGCTTGCCAGGCGGGTAGGTTCCCTGCCGGATCAGTTCGGCGAAGCGGTTGGAGAGTTCCTGATAACGTAGGGTTTTTGAATTAGACAGAGTGGGTAGCATAGGTAACAGTTACATCTGTTTCGACCAGTACAATTTAGTATACCACAAACTGTTATGGTTACAATTATCGTATTCTGCATCTGTACTGTTACGGGGAAAGGTGGGAAACTATAGGCGAGAAAGTCCTTTATTTCTACAAGGAGAGCAAAATGAACATCGTATCCCGGACCCCCAAGATTCAGCTTCTTCTAAAGCGGCACCAGCTACTTAGCCTCCACGAATCCCAACCCAAAATGGCCATCGAGTGCAAAGACGGCGTCATTTGGGTGACGAACTCCGGCGAAAACCAGGACTATGTGTTACGTGCCGGCAAGCGCTTCACACCCAGGTCCAAAGGCAACGTCGTGATCGAAGCCATGGATGACGCTCGCGTGGACATCGAAGAGAACCAAAAAGTATCCTGACTTTGCCACCTTATTCCTCCCGCCTCTTTCGTGCCAAGCGGGGCAACGGCATGAAGGAGGCAATTTGATTTAGGGGGTCAACGGAGCGGGTGACGTCTTCGCTCCTTCCACAAACCCCATGGAGACAATTCCGGCCGCCAGCCCCGGTTCCAGATCCTTGCGGCGCAGGCAGTAGACCTTGATCAGCATGGCGCACACCACTGCGCCCGTCTTTGCCCCCTCTGCATAGTCAAAACCGTTCCTTTTCATGATCTCATTGAACGGCGCCTGCAACTCTGCCTGGATTTGAAGAATGCTTGTCTTCGCGCTGTGCGCAGCGGGAATCTCGAGGATCAGCTCATCCTGCTTAAGCTTGATGCCTTCCTTGTCCAGCAGGAACATCAGGACTTTCATCAGCTTCGGCCACTCCTGGTTCGCCTTCTCGGACAGCATGATCGTGCCGGACGCAGCCTCCTCGGCATATCCGAACGAGCGATACAGGCTTGTGCCGGCCAGCCAGGCGGCGGCGTAAAGCACGCTCTCGGGATGCGAGCTGACTGCGGGCTGAAGTCCTTTTTCCAGCAGCTGCAGCACTTCGACGGCCGCCTGCTGCCGCCTCTTGGCGATCTCAACTGCCTGATCGCTGAGGTGTTGTAGTGAGCCGCCCGCATCAGCCTCAGCCATACTCGACCCGGTGCCGGACATGGATGAAATCCGTGACGATGGGTGTTCCCGATTCTTTATGCATTATTTGCTACAAACACTCGTTGCCTTATCCCAGCTGCAGCCGTTGCTGGTGCACGCTGATGCGTCGTTGTATTGAGAGCATCTCCTGATGGGCCTCGAGGTTGCGGTGAAAAGGACCTTGACGCAACTGTTCGAGCCGGCAGCATAGTAAGTGCCCGGCGGGCAAGTTGACTCCGAGGGGCCCGATGTGCTCGTGGCCGTAGGCGTATTGGTCGGGAAGGCAATCAGCGGCCGAGCCGGCAGCAGAGTCGGAAGGAAATTGGGAAGACGCGGGATCAGCGTCACAGACAGCGTGGGCATCACCGGGCAGGTCGGTACCGTTAGAGCAAGTTGGTGAGGTCCGTCGGTGATCAACTGGCCTGAATAGGCTACTGCCACTGCTGTCCAGATAATGGTGTTGCTGCCGGCCAATTGCCTCACGAGTTCCGCAGTATTCACAGGATAATTCACCACGGGCCTGGAAAAATCATGGGGTCCACTGCTGTTAAAAGGGATCGTACTCAATCCATCTGAATCGGCCAAATTCTCAATTTCTGCTTCCGCATACTCGACCAGGTTTGACGGATCATCGACGGTAATGTCAAAAATCAGCGTGGTTGCAGCGCAGGTTATGGTCGCGCTGGCCGAAGTATGAGTGATGCGGAAGGGCGCTGTCGTTTCCGGGTTGGGCAGCAGGTCGCAGATATGATCTTCCGGCATACCCAGGGCCTGGAGGGTGATGCCCAGGCTGTCCACGCAGACTGTGGCATCCAGATGCGAATCCACGTTTGGGAAGGTGCCTCCGGAATTGGCATGAACCGTGTAATCACCCGGAGCGGAAGGAGGGGTCCATTGCAGCGTACCATAGGCAGACGATTGAGTGCCGTCCAACGCTATCGTCCCAATGCTGCTCCCACCAGAGGAAAAGTTCAGAGTGGAAATACCTATCGATCCAGTGGGCGTGCCCGTCAACCATGTCTGGCTCGAAGCTACGAAAACGTGAAAAGTGCGGGACACGCCCGGAGGAGCCGCGATGGGGTTTGCTACCACGTAGGTATAGTTGCCTGCAACCGGAACCGGCGGCGCGATGCTCGCGACACTCGCGGGCGGGTTGAAGACCGGTGTGGCAATCCGCATGCTGCACGCGCCCAGCAGCATGCCGGCCAATATCAGCGCCAAAATCAAAACAAAGAATCTGGATTGCATTTCTTCTCTCCCTGTTCGTCGGCGCTGGTCAGCGAAAGCCGTTTGCCGGCAACCTGCCAATGGTAGCCGTTTCCTACCGTGTGGATATCCACCCAATGTACTGCCCCTCGGACATGCCGCAAGTTGCCCGTTGGTACGTTGAAACGTTAGCACGTGTCAACGTTTCAACGTTCTGTACTTGATGCGGTGCGGTGTAAGGTCTTTGCCGAATTTCTCCTGCATGTAGGCCGCATAATCCGACCAGTTGCCCAGGAACATCCTGGCTTGCGACTCGCCTTCGAAGGCGATGATGTGCGTGCAGATGCGGTCAAGGAACCAGCGGTCATGGCTGACCACGATGGCGCAGCCTGCAAACTCCTCCAGGGCTTCTTCCAGCGCGCGCAGGGTATTGACATCCAGATCGTTGGTCGGCTCGTCCAGCAGGAGCACGTTGGCGCCTTCGGTCAGCGTCTTGGCCAGGTGGACGCGGTTGCGTTCACCGCCGGAAAGCGTGCCGACCTTCTTCTGCTGGTCGGTGCCCAGGAAGTTGAACGAGGAGCAGTAGGCGCGCGAGTTCATCTTGCGCGAGCCGAGCGTGATCTCATCCTCGCCGTCGACTGATCTCCTCCCAGACGGTCTTTTCGGTATCGAGCGGACGCGAGTTGGTCGGCATAGGCCAGCTTGACGGTCTCGCCGATCTTGATCGTGCCGCTGTCCGGTTTCTCGCTGCCGGTGATCATCTTCAGCAGCGTGGTCTTGCCCGCGCCGTTCGGACCGATGACGCCGACGATCGAGCCGGGCGGAATCGTGGCGGAGAACGCGTCCAGCAGCAGCGCGGTCGTCGAAGGATTTGGTGACGCCTTGAACTCGAAGACAATATCGCCCAGCCGCGGTCCGGGCGGGATGTAGATCTCCAGGTCTTCGCGGCGCTTCTCGGTCTCCTGGCTCAAGCAGTCTTTCATAGGCGCGTGAGGCGCGCCTGTCCCTTGGCCTGACGCGCCTTGGGCGACATGCGGATCCATTCCAGTTCGCGCTCGAGCGTCTTCTGCCGTTTGCTCTCGCTCTTCTCCTCCAGAGCGAGGCGCTCTTTCTTCTGCTCCAGCCAGGAGGAATAATTGCCCTTCCAGGGGATGCCGTAGCCGCGGTCGAGTTCCAGGATCCAGCCGGCGACGTTGTCGAGGAAATAGCGGTCATGCGTGACGGCGATGACCGTGCCCTTGTATTCGCGCAGGTGATGTTCGAGCCAGGCCACGGACTCGGCGTCCAGGTGGTTGGTGGGCTCGTCGAGCAGCAGGATATCGGGTTCGGTCAGCAGCAGGCGGGTGAGCGCCACGCGGCGGCGCTCGCCGCCGGAGAGCACCTTGATCGGCGTATCGGCCGGCGGACAGCGCAGCGCGTCCATGGCCACTTCGAGATGGCTGTCGAGGTTCCAGGCATCGTGCTTGTCGAGCTGCTCCTGCAGTTTGGCCTGCTCGGCGACCAGCGCGTCGAAGTCTGCATCCGGCTCGGCGAATTTGGCATTGACCTCGTCGAAGCGCTTGAGCATGTCCACGATGGGCTGCACGGCCTCGCGCACCACCTCGATGACGGTCTTGCTTTCGTCGAGCTTCGGCTCCTGCTCGAGCAGGCCGACCGTGTAGCCCTTGGACATGGCGATCTCGCCGACGTAGTCCTTGTCGATGCCGGCCATGATGCGCAGCAGCGTGGACTTGCCCGCGCCGTTCAGGCCGAGCACGCCGATCTTGGCGCCGTAGTAGAAGCCGAGCGAGATATCGCGCAGGACCTGTTTGTTGGGCGGATGGATGCGCCCGACGCGCACCATCGAGTAGATGACCTGGGTATCGGATGGCATGAGCGGATTCTACCGTATGAGGCGCCGGTCAGGTCTGGCAGGGCTTTCTTAAAGTCGAGGGCCAAGCCCGATTGTCTTAGCAGGAAAGCGAAAAAGCGATGGTTTTGAGGGCTCTGCCCGCAAAACCATCGCTTTTTCGCTAACTCCCCGCCCCAAGATCCGAGCGAAGCGAAGGAGGCGGGGCTGGGGGTGGGGTTGAGAAAACTGGACTTTAAGCAAGCCGGTCTGGCCCGGGCGCAGGCCTTCACCGGATCCAGCCGATTTTGCGAATGAGCTTCCGCAGGATCAACTGCAGCACTCGTATTCGGTAGACGATCTGCCCCTGCCAAAACACGGATCGATGCGTGATCCCATAATACAGCTGCAGCCACCAGGCCGAGGGGGCCGCGCAGGTTCGGGCCGCAAAGCGAGACAGCCCCATGCGCCGCATTCCGGCTCAATCCTGCCCGAAAAGAAACTATAATTTCGCGCGCCTTGGTTTCAGCAGCATAGGCAAGTCGTTAATGGGAGAAGATCATCGTGAAAAAAATAGTCGGCATTGCATCGATGGTTGTGGGGATTGTCGTGTTTGCGGTCTCGCTGGAGGCCGATCAGCTGGGGATCGGCCATGCGCCCGGTTTTGGGCTCTGGCAGATTTCCGGCTCCGCGGCGGGGCTCATCCTCGCCGTCGAGGGGCTGGTCCTGTCTCTATCGAAAGCAGAAACCGGCCTGGCAAAAACAGTCGGCACTGCTTTATTGGTCGCAGGCATCGTCGTGCTGGTACTGTCTCTGACCGCCGATTTCAACGGCATGGGCTCCGAGCCTGGTTTTGGCCTTTGGCAGGCCGGGGGTTCCGTTGGCGGGCTGATTGTTGCCGTGCTGGGCTTTGTTCTGTCCCGCAGGAAATAGCGAGCATCATTCGCAAACGTAAAGTCTGAGCCGAAACAAATTTCCTTGGGCGCCGTGCCCTCCGAGATTTCGCCGCTTTGTGGCGTCTCGGAGGTCTGCTTTTAATTTATCTACTCCCTCTTGACAAACCAGAACATTTGTTCTATAATGAGATCATGGCTGCCGCTGTCGGTTGCTCCCATCGCGTTCCTTGCCACGTCCCCGGACGGAACCATTCGTCATCGCTCGGCAAATGCAAGAACTGTGGGCCAAAACCCGAATTGGCATATTCGTTCCCATTCGTTTCTATTCGCCGTTCGCCCCCGGAGTTCTTGCGGGGTTCTAACCCGGAGGAAAGAATATCTTCTTATCCATCAGCGAGACCCTCTGACCGAAAATTCTTTATTGAACGCGGCACGTGGACGAGTAAGATTTCGCATAGCTTCAACCCTTTCGACCCTGAAGCTCAAATCTTGGTCCGGTCGCAATCCCTAAGATCCTATTTGTTCCTTTTTGTTTTAACCCGAGGAACAAATAGGCTATCGGCAGCCTTAGGTTTTGCTTTTACGAGCCCAAACAGCTGAATCCCTTCGGATCGAGTTCGCGCTGGTCATTGACAATGCCCATCCAGCCCGCTAACATTCCAATGAGCACCCTATCGGTAAGTAAACCGGCATAGACCACGTGGAGGAACAAATGGCAATGACCGACAGTGCAGGACCTGAGATTCGGCAAATGGCCCGTTACCAGGTCCGCCCCGAGGCCCTGGATCGCTGTCTCGTTGTGATTCGCGAATTTGTTGCGTATGTGCGTGCCAATGAGCCGGGGACGCTGCGCTACGAGGTCTGGCAGGAGCGCGAGGAACCCACTCGCTTCGTCCACATGTTTATCTTTCGCGATGCCACGGCACGCGACATTCATTCCCAATCCGCCGGCGTCCAGAAATTCACTTCGGTCCTATACCCGGAATGCCTGGCCCCCGTCGAGTTTATCGACTACCAAATGCTGGTTTCCAGTGCTCGTACATAGTAGCAGTTCCTGCTCGCAAACTTGTAATTGAAGATTGCCCTCACATCGGTTATAAAACTCGTATGGCAAAACCTCTTCAAATCGCACAGATAAATACCCCGGCCGGCGTTGTGGACCTGGGCAAAGGCGATCCGCAGTTGTCGCTGCTTCCACTCGATCTCATTCATCGTGCTGCGGACCGGCGTCTCCGTGAAGATGACAATGCCATTCTGCAGTACGGCGCCGAGCAGGGCAATGGACATTTTCGTGCGGCGCTTGCGAGATTCCTCAGCGAAGGCTACGGATTTCCCGTCGACGCCGATGCGCTCTTCGTCACGACCGGTATCTCCTCGGCTCTGGATCTCTTCTGTACGCTGTTCACCCAATCGGGCGATACGGTCTTCGTCGAGGAACCGTCCTACTTCCTCGCCCTGCGCATCTTTGCGGATCACGGCCTGCGCATTGTCTCACTCCCGACCGATGGAGCGGGCCTTGTGGTCGAAGCCCTGGAGCGGGCTCTCAAGGCCGATCGTCCGAAATTTCTGTATGTCATTCCTGCATTTCAGAACCCCAGCGGGCATACTCTGACGCAGCAGCGCCGCCTGCGCCTGCTGGAACTCGCCCGGCAAAATGACCTGCTCGTGCTCGCAGATGAAGTCTATCAATTCCTTAATTACACGGTTCAGCCGCCGCGGTGTTTCGGCGCGTATACCGAAACGGATGGCGTCGTATCCCTCGGTTCGTTCTCCAAGATCCTTGCTCCCGGCTTGCGCCTCGGTTGGGTGCAAGCGAACCCGAGGCTCATTCGCAGGCTCGCGGGCAGCGGGCTGTTGGACAGCGGCGGAGGCATGAATCCGTTTACCTCTGCCATCGTTCGCGGAGTCATCGAGAGCGGCGACCTGAAGAAGAATATCTCCCGCCTGGTGGAAGCCTACGCTGCGCGCCTCCGCGCGCTCGATGAATCATTGCGGCGTCATTTGCCGCAGGCGGAATTTGCCACACCGGAGGGAGGGTATTTCTTCTGGGTGCGCCTGCCCGGGCAGGATACCCAGGAATTGCGCAAGCAAGCTCCGGCTCATCAAGTGGACTTCAGGCCCGGCATTCTCTTCTCGAGTCAGGGAGCATTGCGCGATTATCTTCGGTTGAGCATTTCCTATTATGAGGTCGAAGACCTCGAAAGGGGCGTGAGGCGGCTGGCTGAATGCCTCCAGGCGGAGAAGTCATGACCCGCGCTCGCGGCCGCAATGTCAGTCCGCATCAACGGAATGGGAAAGGTGAGTTACTTCTTCCGGGCTTGAGAGTCGGGCTTCAGGAAATACAGTTCGATGAAGAAGAATGCGAACGACAGCAGGAAATTGGTGGCCATGCCGTGTGAGTAATGGTCATTCTGAAAACCCGACAGGACGAAGAGCAGGCCGCTGGCCGCCGCCAGCGCCAGGCTGAGAAAGCCCAGCCCGCCAAAGACCTGCACGCTCCGGACTTTTGAGCGCAGCGATAGCACCAGGCTGACCAGCGTCAGGATGACAAGGAAGCCTCCGAGCCCCGCATGCAGCACTGCCACCGGGCCCGCACCGTGGAGTGCATCCGATAGGCCGGTCAGAGAGAAAGTGAACGGCGCGATCGCCGGTGGATTTGCAATGTTGACGGCCATCCCGAATTCATACTGGAAACCCAGCATGACCAAAACGACGATCACCATCACACGAAGTGTCTTGAACTGATTCGAAGCCATGAAGGGAGTCTCCTTTTATTTTGATTGGCTTGAGCATCTGGAATGTGTTTTGTCAGCGTACGGATCCGCATGATTTTGTGGTAGCCGGCTGTAGTGTACCCCTCAATCGGCGCTCTTCGATCACGGATCACTGTGATGCAGCCATCTCAGTATCATGGCCTGTCCCAGGACCCGGCCGTGGAAAAAGTCAGCAAAGGGCGCTATAATCCGGCGAAATTTGGAGCTCGATTGTTAGGGCTGTTTACTTCTGTATGAGAGGAGACAGAATTATGGGCAACAAGAAGACAATCGGCATCATCCTGCTGGTAGTGGGACTACTCTTGCTGGTCTTGTCAGTGACGGCCGACATGATTGGAATTGGAGCGCAACCCGGTTTTGGCATCAGGCAGACTGCAGGCTCCATTGCAGGCGTCATCGTTGCTGTCGTTGGCTTGGTTCTGCTCACCAGAAAATAAGCCGCATCTTCCAGTCAGTGTAGCTTGTTATCCCGGTCCGAAATCACCGGGATGGTGCTTGGATCCGCATCTTAACCCGCGTCTGGCGCGCGTCCCATTTTGGGCTCCGCGTAAAATCAAAGCGGACGAGATGTGTTCCAGGACGTCCGCTTTGATTTATCCGAAATCCTTTTCCCTTCCGTTCAAGGCTGGGGAAACGGTCTTTCAAGAACCGCGCATCTCTTACTGGCTGCCAAAATCCACCGTGTAATAATCTCCATACGAACTGGCAGCGACATTCGCGTGGCCGACCCCCATTTCCGTCGCGCTTGCATCCATGATCGCATCGTGATGGACCTGATCATTCATCCACCAATCGAATGCGGTCTGTACGCTCCCGCCGGCATAGATGATTTCCTGGCGAAATGCACCGCCGTAGCCGGCCGCTGCAGCGCGTTGGCCTGGCGAGGATCCATTCGAACCCGTGTGGCTGAGAAGGCTATTGCAGGCCATGTCGATGCTGTGGTCCCTGGCGGCCGCAGCCAATTGGGCATTGACCGTCAGGCTCGCGAGCCCCGCGGCCGTGCGCGATTTGTTGATCAGGCTCGCGATCTCATCAGCATAGGATGCGCTGGAAACATAGCTGCAGTTGGCAGAATTATTCGGCGCGCTGATGGTGCCGACAATCGTGGGAGCGGGGCTGGCAGTCCCCAATGTAGTGGGAGCCACAGGAGTGCCAACTGTGATCTTGACCCAGAAGCTCTTTTCGATGCCTATTGACAGCGCCGTACCGGCCGCATTCCGCAGCTCGAAGAAGCCGGTGTAGACACCATCGTTCGTGGGGGCAACGAGGTCGACCGATACATTGACGTTAGACTTGGGTGTGGTTTGGGGAATTGGCGCAGAATTGGGCGCACTCATCCGGTCGCCTGAGAGAAAGGCAATTGTGTAGCCGCTCCAGGGGCAGGTGCCCGTGTTGCGGAATTCCCAGGTCTTGGTGAACTTTGCCCCGTACGCTACATTGGCGCCGTCGGAGATGGTTACGTCCTGCAAGAGCACCGCGGCATCCTTGCAGTTGGCGGCTGCAGTCACCGAGAGGGTCGGCGTAGTCGTGGCAATGGCGCTCGGACGTGCGTAGGGAGTATCCGTCGCTGGCAGCGTGGCGGTTACAAAAAGAGGAGTGGCATTAACCGGGGTGGGTGTAGAGATGGAAACGCAGGCTGTCAAAGTCAAAGTGATGACGAAGATGGTCAAACCAAGACTTCTCATATTTCGGCTTTCGATCCCTTGCTGTCAACATATGTTACGGAGGCGTCGCTGTCGCGTGATATTGCAGACTGCAGCGAGGCCAACATCTAATTCTAAAGCAAAATCCACTGCGCGTTCTCATAGACTCAACGGAGGTGTGAGCCAACGTGGGTGCGCCCAGGGAGGAGACCGGAGAGACCTACGGCCAGAAGCCGCTCCAATCCAATATTGTCAAGGTGCGGCGAAGTCCACGGTGAAATAGCCTCCAAGCGGGCTGGAGGAGTAGGAGGCGTAGCCGACGCCGACATCGGTCACCTGTGAATTGAGAACGGCCTCACGATGGGTCGAGTCGCTCATCCACCAATCCATGGCGGCCTGCGGGTTGCCTCCGTATTGTGGGGGCTGAGCATAGATGTTCTCCCGCGTGATGGAGGCGTTGTAGCCGGCTGAAGCAATGCGCGAATCTGCCGTCGAGCCGTCAGAGCCGGTATGGCTCAGCAGTCCGCTGCAAGCCATATCCTGGCTGTGGGCCTGCGCCGACGCAGATAGCTGTGTGTTGAGGTGCAGGGCAGGCAGGCCAGCCGCGGCGCGCGCGCTGTTGATCAGCGACAGTGTCTGGCTGGTAAAGCTTGCGTTCGATTGCGTGACGCAACCGCCTGGAGCTGTACGGGAGCCGGTTGACACTGTTGAAGACGTCGAGCCGGGTACGGGCGTTGGCGTGACATAAACCACGACTTTCCCGACCGTGATGATGGCCCAGATCGTGTTGCCCTCATTGATGGGTATGGCCTGGCCCGCAGCGTTGTGCAGTTCGTAGAAGATCTTGTAGGTGCCGTCGGCACTGGGGGCCGCCATATTGGCGGAGATATCCGACGTCGCGCCCGGCGCAGTGCTGCTCAAGGGGATCGAAAGTGGGGAGCCCAGTTGCGTTCCGCTGGAATAGACGGCGGTATAGGCAGTAGTCCACGGACAGGTACCGGTATTCTGCACGCGCCAGGTCTTCGTGAAAGTTGCGTGCACGTCGAAGTGAGAATAATCGGGAATCGTTACATCGGCGACAAAGGCGGCGGCATCAGTACAGGCAGAGGGGCTCCCGCTCGTGGTGGCCGCGGCGGAGGCCGTTGGGCTGACCGCCGAAGGGGCAGAGGAGCTTGCAGTGGGAGGCGCTTCATGGGTGGGCGCGGGCGTGGGGACAGCTGTTGCCTTCGTCCCGCAGGCCGCCAGGACAAGAGTCAAGAGCAGGCTTGAAATAAGTAAATGTTTCATCTCCATCTCCTTAGGGGCAACGACTTGCGCGCAGGCGCGGACCGGGCAACCCATTACAACCGCTATCGGAACTCTAAAACATCATCATCTGCCCTTGCGCCTGTTCGACCGGATCGGCAGATAACTGTTCTTCGAACGTCTCCCTCGTCAAAACGGCAACATCGGAAAGTGCACGCCATGTGCGGTACTTCACGATTCGATACGCTTTCATGCGCCTGGCTAGCGCGGGGTCGCGCTGCTCTTTGTAGGAAACCAGCCCTGCGCGCCCGCCGGGGATAACCAGTATGCTCTTGTCCGATGCAAAAGGATTCTCTGCGATGGCATGTTCAACCAGCGCGGACGCCAGCAAATAGAACACCCTCGCCGGCTTGCCGTTTTCCTCCCAAATCAGCCGTCTTTCCTGCCTGCTTGTCTTGAAATGCAGGCGGGCGCCGACGGCTTCTATCGCGGCTCCAATCGTCTTGATATCCTGTTGCCGCGCCGCAGTATAGTCTTCCCTGCGCAGCTTCCAATTTGCGGCGCCTTTCTCTGCATAGGAAGAGAGCACGGCGTAGATGATTCCTTTGGAGGGTGTGAGCAGGCCCGGAAAGCGCCGATAAAGATCGTCCTCGATTTCCAGAAAGAAACTGTCGGGTTTCATCTGCAAGAAGTTGACGATGGCTGCCTCCACGCGGTCGGTGAGCGAATCGCGAATTTCGGCATGAGGCCTGCGGGACGAAGCCTGGCGGTTCACCCCCCATAAGCCGGTCTCCACTCCTTCGCCCGATGAGAAATGGACAAAATGGTCGCTTTCCTTCAAAGCAGATTCCATCAGGGACTGCGTCCGGCGGAGCGTGGCATCAAATTCCTCGTCGTCCTGCTGGATCGCGTGCGACTCTGCCAGAGTCTGCAACGCGGCGGCGTGGAGATGCAGGTAGCTTGCCGGCTCCCCGCGTAGGAACAGATAATCCTCCATCGCCCGGCTGACCGCCTCCTTGCCAGGCTCACCCGAGGCGCGCTTAAGGTGCTCGCCGCGTTCCCACAGCAATTGGATCGGGTCGTGCTCCGTGCGCATCGCAAGGCTCTTCAGGTCAAAGCCCGCGGCCACAGCCGCGGTCAAGACGGAGGTGAGAAAGGCCGGCTCGGCTTCAGGCAATAACCCGAAGAATGGAGTACCCAATGCGACCAAATCAAATAGGTGTGCGAAGGCCGCGTGGAGTGCTGTTGCGTTCCATCCCCAGTCATAGCGCCTGCGCCGCAGCGCGGGTCTATAAGGTTCTACGGCCTCCTTTCCCCACAACCAGCCCGCCCACAAAGCGGATAGTGTCCAAAATGCCTGATTGGGCCGCGGCACTGACCCGATCACTGCAGCAATCGGGATTTCTTTACGGACCTCGTGCGCCAGATCCTTGAGGCGGCCTTCGTAGATGCAAATACCGCCACTTTCAGGGATCCGGTTAGGCCATGCTGCAACCGGCACCGAAGCGGCTGTCTCTGCCCAGAGATCGAGTCCGCGATCGAGCATTTGCCACAGGTTGTGCTCGCGGAATTGATTGGGTGTGACCAAGGCCTTGGGGCGCGGTCTCTCTGTCGGATGTCCCCACAAGGTATTGCCGGCGTCGCAAGCCGCCAGGACCAGCGCCGTCAGGGCCCGCCGGCGGTCCGTTGTCATGTTTAAACCGTCGATTCGATTAATGATAGTGGTCAGCACATATAGAGGACGCGGATAATAATGTTGAATAGCCTCTTCCGCGTACGTGCGGTATTCATCATCCAGGGCAGCCACGCGCTCGAAGGCGCGCGAGCGGTGCAATGCATCCGTGGAGGCGATCTGCCGGGCGCGTTCGATGTCGTCGGTATCTGCAGGGCGTTCCCCCTTGTCGCCACACTCCTTGCATTCATAAATGCGCGCGGACGGCGCCGTCTCACCCTTGCGCCATAGGAACGCTTCGGCTTGGATTTCGCGGTGGCAATTCTCGCAGCGGGTTAAATAGAGGGATTGCAGATGCGACTCGAGACGCTCCTCGCCTTTCTTCGACACTGCCAGGTCGGCCACAGCCGCCTTGAAATCTGATTCAAGGGGCGGGTTGGCGGCCATTTCGAGCAGGAAATGGGTAATGGGGTTGTTGACGGTGACTAATACGCGATGGCCGGCGCGCGCGGCTTCGACTACCAACTTTGGCGAAAATCCAAACGGATCAAGCAACCAGGATTGTGCAGGCGCATGGGACGCCAGCCAGGTTGATACCGTTCCGTCTTCCAACGGCGGGAGGAAGCGGGAGAGCGGGCCCGGCTCTGCTGCTTTAAGTCCCTGAACATAGGGCAAGCTCTCCATGTACCAAGTATACAATCCCCTGATGGAAAAACAAGCACATGGCCCTAGGCTTCTCTGGCTTCGGGGTCTTCTGTGGAAAGGGCTCTCAAAAGGCGGCGACTCAGCGACGGCGTGTGATGCTTTCCAGATCGACTGATTACGTCCGCCTGAATCAATGCACAACTGCGAAAATTTCAAACAATGGGACGGGCCAGTACAGGGTAGCGATGGGTTTCAGGCGCGCCTTTTTGGATAGCAGTTTTCGGATCTCCAACACACCCCGTTCATGATACGTGCCGGAATATTCCGGGCCGGCCAATTTACGACCAAGGCGATACAGGATGTTCTCAGTGGGCCCGGAAATGACCATCTGGCCGCCTGGTTTGAGCAGCCCAAGCAGATCGTTCAAAGTTCCTGACAAATCCTTTACGTGTTCCAGGACGTCGAGCGCGATGATCAGGTTGAATTCTGAAGCCGGCAACTGGCGGATGGGCGACTTGACGGCATCGCAGACCTCCACATTTGCGGGCAGAGGCAGGTACTTTTGTATTTTCTCTAGGGGAAGGAGATCCACGTCCGCCGCGACCACTCGTTCACTGGCATCGGCCAGGAAAGGAAGCATGACCCCCCCTCCGCAACCGAAATCCAGGGTCTGCGCAAATGGTCCATTCCGGCCGATGTAGTTCATGACCGTGTGCAGCCGTTGCCAGAACAGCCAGTTAATAACAGGGTTGGCATGGGAATAGGCGGGAAAGCCATTCTCATCCAGGCGCCCAGGTTCAACCTCAGTTAGAACCTGTTTGATCGCGAACCGATAACGGGCCTTGTAAGAGCCAAAATCTCTCGAATTCATACAATTTGCGTGACTCAGTAGTTACAAAGGGTCGGTTAAAGGCTGCCTGGGCACGGATCGCAAGTCATTCTCGACGGCCGAAAGCAACAGCTGTATCCCAAGCAAAACACAGAGTGTCGGCAGGATGACGGTGCCGGTTGGTGCGGCAATCCCAAGCTGGGAATATGCGATCCATTTGTAGGCCCCAAAGAGGATGCCGAAGATCAGGAGCGGCAGGCCCGTCAGAAGGTAAACGCTCACCATCGAAAAGTCATAGATAAAATTCTTGAGCAGAGCGCGGCGGAAGAACGTGCCGAGCAATTTGGGCGGAAACTCGAACAGGACTCGTCGCACGAGGAGGCTCGAAACCTCGCCTTTGTACCGAGCCGGCATGGGAATGTCGTGAACGACCGCTCCCAGCAGATATAGATTGGCCAGCATGGAGATTTCGAAATAATAGCCGCGGTCAATTTCGTCCAGCGGCAATTGCGCCAGGGTCTCGACGCGCATAGCCACGAATCCGTTCGTCGGATCGAAAAGATTCCAATAGCCGGTGGCCGCCTTGGCCAAAAAGCCCAATCCCATATTTCCAACGCGGCGTATGAGCGGCATCTGGCGCAGAGCGGCGAAATCCCGGAAGCGATTGCCTTTTGTGTAATCCGCCTTGCCCAGAACCAGCGGTTCGAGCAGTTCCGGCAGATTGCCGATGTCCATCTGCCCGTCGCCATCTATTTTGACGACGACTTGGGCGCCCAGCTCGAGAGCCTTGCGGAAACCGGTGATCATGGCCCCGCCAACGCCTTGATTTTGTTGGTGCCGGATAAGAACCAGACGATGGTCACGGGGCGAAAGTCCGGCGACGATCTCTGAAGTGCGATCCGGCGAGGCGTCATCCACCACGATGACGTGCCTAAGACCTGCCGGCAGCTCGCGTAGGACCGTCTCGATTTCTCGTTCGACCCGGTAGGCGGGCACCACGGCAGCAATTTGATAGTTCTTGAGGTTGAATTTTCCGCTCATTTTGCAGGGCAATTGTAATCGAAGCTTTGCTGGCAGGCCTCTTTTTTGCGTTAGAATATGCTTTAAGCAAGGTCTGCTTCGGCAGAGGAATCGCCCCGCGTGGGGCGGGGTGACAACAGTTCGCGGAAACGAGCGCTGGTAATTCAACCAAAACAGGCCAAGATGGTTTCCTCCGGGGAACGAATTCTCATCGTTGAGAGCGATCCAGACATAAGTGATCTGATAGCCCGGCAGGCCCTCCAGCCGCTCGGCTATGATACAGGCGTGGTGGGTGAGGCGGCGACGGCAATCCGACAGGCAGTGCAGACGCCCCCCGACTTGATTATTGCCAACTTGAATTTACCGGGGCTAAGTGGGAAGGACCTGCTAACGGCGCTCACGTCCCAGGGCATCAGTGCGCCGCTCGTGGTGGTGGCCGAAAAGGGCGATGAACAAAGCGTCATCCAGGCTTTTCGCCTCGGCGCCGTGGATGCGCTATTCTGGCCGGCGCGCGATGCAGAGGTGGTTCGCGTGGTGGAACGCGCCTTACAGCAAACCCGCGAGGCCCGAGCGCGCCAGAAGCTCGGCCAGCAATTGGATGCCACACATCTGGAGTTGGAGCGCAAACTTCGTGAGATGACGACAATCCTCGGCATTGGCAGAGCGGTCATCTCCATCAACGACCAGCGACAGCTGTTTGATCGCATTCTGGAAGGCGCTCTCCAGGTAGCGGAGGCTGACCTTGGCTGGCTTATGCTGCGAGATGAAAAAAGCAAGAGCTATTTGCTGACTGCGTATCGCAACTTGCCGGCGGGCTGGGCCAAAAAATTGAACCAGCCCATGGATGACGGAATCAGTGCGTTGGTGGCGCTTTCAGGCGAGTCATTGACCATCCACGGGGCGCCGCTTGAGAAATTCAAAGTGGCCGCGCTGGGAAAGTCGGCTGCCGTCCTGCCGCTGAAGGTCCAGACTGAAGTCATCGGTCTATTGGTCGTTGTTCGTAAGGTGGATCGTGAGATCGATAAGAACGGACAGAGCCTGCTTGAAGCGATGACCGATTTTGCTGCTATTTCTCTTGTGAATGCGCGCTTGTTTCGCGCCATCGCAGAAACCACCGAGGCTGGCCGGCTGAATGAAAAGAATCGGAATGCGATGCTTGAATCACTGAAGGAAGCAATCCGGGACGAGATGCAGGTTTCGATGTACCCCTTGGAGGCCCTGCTCTCCGGTGAGGCAGGACCGTTGACAAAAGAGCAGAAACAGGCGCTGAAAACCATACAGACGTCCCTGCAGCGGTTGTCACGTTCCTCCGAAAAGACTGTTCCGCCTGAAGCCATGAAAATTAGCTGACTTTCATGCCGAATCGCGAGTTGATCCTTCTTGCATTGGATGAGTCCTCCACGCTGAGTTTGATGGAGCGGGCGCTGCGGGCGGTCGACTATGATGTGGCCATCGTCCGCGAGCAGGAAGGGCTGGAAAAAGCCCTGGATGAATCGTCACCGGCACTGCTTCTGATCGGCGAGAGCTTCAACTCCCACAACGGCATTGAATTGGCAGAGGCGCAACTTGAACGGTTTCCCACCCTGCCGATTCTGTTATTTGCGGAAAAGGACACGAACGGCACGGTCAAATCCGTTTTGAACGGGGGGTTGAGTGGATACCTGCATCCGCCGCTCAAAACAGACGATATTGTCGGGGCTGTGAACCGCAGCCTGGCCCGCGCGCGTCACCTCGGCGATTGGATCCGGCGCGAAGTAAAACAAACGACCTCGTCACTTGAAAAGCGCGCACGAATCTCGGAGGCAGAAAAAGTACGCTTGGAATCGATCATTGCCAGCATTGAGGACGGCGTCATCGTGCTGGACCACCAACAGAACCTGGTCTTGATCAACCGCGTTGCGCGGGATGCTTTCGGACTGACTGCCGCGGACTTCACCGGGCAGCCGGTCGAAGACGTGATCATCCACACCGACTTGCATGCCCTGCTGGCAAAGGCGAGCGGCTCCACCGTGAAATATTACGAATTGAATTTTGACGATGGGCGCGTTTTCAATGCCCAGCACACGCCCATCGCATACATCGGTTCGGCCATTACGATGCAGGATATTACCTATCTGAAGCGCCTGGACCAGATGAAGAGCGATTTCGTGCACACAGTTTCGCACGATCTGCGTTCCCCGCTGACTGCGGTGCTGGGCTATGCCGAACTCGTGGAGCGCGTGGGACCGCTCAACGAGCAGCAGCAGGAATTTATCCGCCGGATCCAGGGGAGCGTGAACAGCATCACCTCTCTGGTCAATGAACTGCTGGACCTGGGGCGCCTGGAGGCCGGCTTCGACTCCCGCCGCGAGAGCGTGCAGTTGGAAAGCATTTTGCTCTATTCGCTGGGCCTGTTCGATTCCCTGGTCCGGCAGAAAAACCTGACGCTTAAACAGGAGATAGCCTCCGATTTGCCCGCCTTGCGAGCCAACCCCATTCGCATCCGCCAAATGATAGACAACCTGGTTGGCAATGCCATCAAATACACCCCCGAAGGTGGAGAAATCCATGTCCGGGCGGCTTCGCAGGATGATCAGATCATTTTCGAGGTATCCGATTCGGGGCCGGGGATTCCCCGCGACGAACAGTCACGCATCTTCGAAAAATTCTATCGAGCCAGCAATGCTACAGGCACCAAAGGGTCCGGGCTCGGCCTTTCAATCGTCAAGTCCATTGTGGATAGCTACCACGGGCGCGTGTGGGTGGAGTCAGGCCTCGACCATGGGGCCTCGTTCTTTGTGGTATTGCCGGCTTTTGAGCAAAAAGAGGCTTAAAAAACGCCACCGCCGGAGAGTACCGGCGGTGGCTTTCGCCAAAGGAGGAGACAGTGAGGAGCATCTTGGAGGTGTCTTTGTTCCGTCTCCTGACTCATAATACTTCAGCGGCATGATTATGGGCATTATCAAATGTCACGGTTAAGTGGTGATTATATTCACAAGCAAGCTACCCCCAAGGCAGAACAAACTAGAAGCGAAAAGGCAGTCTCATTTCAGCTCTTTCAGGAATTCCCGCGTAATACGGACGGCTTCCTGACTGTCTTTATATGTTTTTGCCAGCAATCTTGGGTGCGGATTTCCGCTAATCATCTTCGAGATTCTTCTTCCCCGCTGCCAGAGACAAAAGACGGGCTTGCCCGCGTTCAGCGCAAAGCCGATTTCGTAACCGACCCCATGCGAAGGGACGCTCACTTCTGCGATCAAAGCGTCTGCATTCCGAATCCAGGTGACGTCCCGCTCGTAGACTTCGCGAGCTGAAGCGGCGGCCTCCAAGTCAAGGACATTCGACGCGGCAAGATGAGCCGTCGGAATCTCGTGACCATCGGCCAGGAGAGCCGCCATCAGCTCCTGATAGATACCTTCGAATTCGCGTCCACCGGTGATCGAGCAGGCAAAGTATACATTCATGATCTCGTGGTTGACCTTCCATTGACCTATTCTGGAGGTGATGTTCTTATTTCCTGGGAAGCCGGGAGAGGAGCGATTGATTTCCCTGCCTGACCCTGACGGGCGCATCTCCACTACCACGGCGGCTTTCAAGTTCGGTGCTAAACGCCATCCAATTGTCGATCAGAATAACCAGATGCGGCGTCCGATCCTTGAAGAAGAAAGGGGAAAGGAACAAGCGCAGCGTGGCAGGCGAGATCGGCAGGGCATTTAATTCAATCACCACTGCCGTGAGCCTGAAGAGCGGCTCAAGCGTTTCGCGCTTTAAACCGGACAGGCTCTCGGGCGGGAACAAAACCGCCATGCTGGCGGTAGTGGCGCGGCGGATGCGCTTGTATGAAACGTTCATGCGCAGGAACGGCGTAGCCAGCAAGAAGTGATCGCTGAACGGCTGGACATATGCACTCTTTCGCATCGCCAGCATTATCATCGAAACCAGGATCACCAAGGCGCCCACCCCCGCCAGTGTCATCCAACGCCAGGGTTCGGTGAGACGCGTATACAAGTCTTGATAAAACGGGCCCGCCCACGCGAGCGCTAACAAGGCCAACCCCAGAAAGAACAGGGCTGGCCACCAGCGATCTAGCATGCGTGTGTAAATGAGGAGTGGGTACTTCTTGCCCGCTTTTGCCATACGCCTTGGTCTTCGTCACCGGAAGGGCTTGCGCGGTCTCGGCTGATCGAGATCTTTCAACTCTTCCCTGCCGGATGGCGCGGCTTGGGATCTTCATGCTCTTGCCCGCCGTCCAATTGCGCACTCAGGCGGCCGATGGCCTGCTCGAGATGCTCGCCGCGCAAGCTGAAGGTGACGTCGCCGCGTGTCTTCTCGATGATGCTGCGCGCCAGGTCCGTCTGACGACGCAGTCCGCTTGTGATGGCGTCCGGATAATCCATGGTCACCAGAACGGAATAGATGTCATCCATCATGGAGAGCAGGCGTTCCGCTTCCTGTGAGTAGCCGTGACGTAGAATATCGAGCGTCCTGCGCCGAAGTTCGCCCACTACTTCAGCCAGGCCGTTCAAGTACGTAAAGCCGGCCACGCCCAGCCCGTCCGGCGTTAGTAACGGTTGATTTTGTATGAGCGCACAGGTGACGTTGGCTTCCACAAACTCCTTGAGTGCATCCTGTGTGTAACCGGCGTAAAAGAGATCGGGGTGCCGGGCGAGGCCGGATTTTCAGCGCGTCGGCCAACTTGCGCGCGTCCGCCAGGTGTTCATTCATGATATCGGTTTCATCACGGTGAACGGCACGGATGGCAAGTGAACAGGCCCGCGTCAACTGGCGGGCTTGAGCCAGGGCTTGGTCGCGGGCTGCGGTGCGCGCGTCAAAATCCTGGCGAATTTGGTCGGCAATGGTTTCGAGTTTTTGCATTTTTCCTGGGCCCGTTGCTTCGCGAGGTGTGGCAAAGCATGCGCACGGTACGTTTACTTCTCTTCTTCTTTGGGCGGCTCCGGCGGCTGGTGCGGACGGAACAGGTGCTCGGCCAGAGACGTATTCACCGGTACGTTGATTTCGCCGAATGCAGCTTCGAAACGTGCGAGATTCTCTGTCAGCGCGCGCAGCAGGAGTTTGGCGGAGAGCGGCGACATGAGCACGCGGGCTTTGACGATTGCGTTCGTGTCGGCAGGCAGCAAGTGAGCAAAGTCAATCACAATATCCGCGGGGGAGTGTGAGATGCGCGCCAGGTTTGCATAAACCGTGTCGAGTCCGGAGGGGATCTCCAGGGTCGGTGAAGCGGGAGGCTTGGGAGGTACGCTCATGGTTATCTATAAAGGAAGGCACTAGAACGGGATATCGTCCTCGGCCGGCGCGGTGGCCATATCCCCCATGTCAGAAGTCCCCGCGGCGCTGCCAGTATCGCTCTCGCCGCGTGTGCTGAGGAATCGAACGGTCTGAGCATTCACTTCAAAGGAGGCGCCCGAACTGCCATCCTGCTTCTGCCAAATGCGCGGACCGCCGGTGTTCTTGTCCGGCGTCAGGCGTCCCTCGACGAGAACTTTTGAGCCCTTCTTGAGGTACTGATTGCAAATTTCGGCCTGCTTGCCCCAGGCGGAGATGCGGAACCAGATTGTCTCGTTGACCTGTTCCCCGTTGGAAGAAGTGTACTTGCGATTGGATGCAACCGAGAATGAGGTCACGGCCTGACCCGACGGGGTATAGCGCATTTCCGGGTCCTTGCCGAGGTTTCCCACAATGATGATGGTGTGGTACATGGCTGTCTCCTTTTGAGTTAAGGGAGTGGCGCCTAGACGCCACGGCGTTGACGGTTGATATTCATTGTACACGTATTGCCCGGGGTTGCGAGGAGTTTGAATCGATTCAACCCCATTTCAAAATGAACGAGGCATTGTGGATTGAAAAACGCAGGTGCGAACGGCTGCGATGCCGTTCGCACTCATTTCCTAACCAGTTTGCACTTCCCCGATTCAGTTTGCGGCTGCCGCGACCACTTGCGTCGGCTCGTCCGTTTGCGGCCGTGCGGCCATCCGGAATCCGGCGAACATCAGGATGGCTGAGAGCAGTTCGCCGAGATACAGAAACTGCCCGTATCCGAGGCGGGTCAGTGTGCTGGCTGAGCCGATCAGCAACGCGCCGGCCGCAATCAAGACGTTGGCGATCACGCGATTTGGCAGGACTCGCTTGCGCCAGAAGAGGTAGGCTGACCAAATCGCGCCGCCGACCAGCGTAAGCAGGCCATAGATGTTGAAGAAAGGTGTCGTCAGCCGGACTGGGGCACCCAGCGGAAGCAGCCCGCGCACCACCGTGACTTGCTGGCCGTGGTCCGTAGTCTTGGCAGTCTGCGCGCCCGCAGGCGGGGTTTGGCCGACTGCAAGTATTTTCGTGCCATATTGTTCGCTGACCGGTTTCGAGGTGGTAAACGCCGCGGCATCCAGTTTAGGCATAGCCTGCAGCATTAAATAGCCGGCGAAGATGCTCCCGAGCACCAATAAGCCCGTCACAGCATGCACCCAGGGTTTGCGAATCAACAGGTTCAATGTGCCGTGTCCGATCCAGGCTGCATTCAAGGCTGCGCCAAATAGATACCACACAAAGAAGATCCATGGATTCCAGGCTAGCGATAAGTAGGCCTCGGCGAAACTCCCGGCACCGAACATCGCCAGGCCAATGCCCCAGAACAGGAAATGCAGCGCCCCGCGTGCGAAGAAACGCTGCAAAACGTAAATGGTAAACCCCAGCATGATGGCGGTCGAGACAAAGGGAAGAATCTGATTGACGGACATTTTCGTCTCCAGACGAAATCAAAACTGTATGATGCCTAGCAGCACGCCTGCCGCAAAGAGTATCAGCAATATCATGATGATGCCCATCAGAATCAACAGGGCTGGGATGATCTTCTCAAACAGCACCGAGTTTTCCGGTGCATGGCTTTTGTCGGGTTTGCGGCTCAGGTGAGACATATTGACCCACATTATATGTCGTATTCAACCAGTTAGTCCTGCGCCGTGAGGATTGCACCTGGCCATGAATGAACCTACGCATTCAAGGGGCACGCATTCCCACGGCGGATTCCCATTAGTATTGGACTAGAATCAATTCAGATCGGCTATAAGAACATGTCCTTCTCAAAGTCCAGTTTCTTTCAACCCCACCCCCACCCCCGGCCCCGCCCCATCTTGGGGCGGGGAGTTTGCGAAAAAGTGATGATTTTGCGGGCAAAGCCCGCAAAATCATCACTTTTTTCGCTTTTCTTCAAGACAATCGGGCTTCAGCCACCGACTTTGAGAAGCCCATGGCTATATGAACCCAGATTATTGACTAATAGCACGAGTGCACCTGCTGGAGGTTGCATAAAATGAAGAAGACTCGCGCCATCCCGGCCGTGTTGGCAGGATTGATCTTGCTGACAACGGTAGCATGCTACTTCCTCTCGAACCCGCGCGGTCCACTAAAATTCTCGCCATCGGTTTTGCCGAGCGCCCGCGTGGGTCTTCCCTATGAAATGACTGCGACAATCAGCGGAAACGCGACACCCGCAGGATCGTTTTCCATATCCGAAGGAACTCTCCCGCCGGGTATCTTATTGCAAAGGGTGCCAGGGAAAGACGCAGTTCGAATATTCGGGACACCTGAGGCGGCGGGAACGTACGAGTTCACAATCTTTGTCTGGTGCTACGGCACAAATGTTAGAGGACAAACAGCTGATATGAAATACACAATTGTCGTCCAATGAATTGTCCGGATCGGCACAATTGCCAACTTCCATTTGCCGGAAAAACCCACACAAAATCTATATCAACTGTCACGGTTCCTATGATATGAATCGGCAAATTTGTCACTTCCGAGGCGAAAAAAATGGAATCTCCGAGGCGCTACCATCCGGCGCTGGTCAGTTTGCACTGGATAATCGTTCTTCTGGTTTTCACCAACCTGGCTATTGGTCTGCTGGTATTCGAACCGCTGCTGCGCTCGGGCGGCGCGTTTAGGATACCAGAGTCGCTGCTAGCGATCCACATGGCTGTTGGCATCGCAATCCTGGTTTTGCTGGTCGTCCGATTCTTCGTCCGCGTCGGCACCCGGAAGCCAGCGCCCGCCACGTCGGGCAGTAGATTCTTTGACGTGGTGGCCCGCATGATACATTATGCACTCTATGTAGTCGTGTTCGCGTTAACCATGGTTGGATTGATCTTCGCCCTGCAAACCAGCCGGCTTCAACGGGCTTTCTTTGGCGGAGGGGGCCCACAATTTGCAGGGCCCAGGAACGGCAACTTCGGCGGGTTTCCAACGCCCGGTCCGGGTACGCCGCAGCCATCATTCGGAGGTGGAAATACTCCCGGCTTTGGCAATCAACCCGGGGGCGGCCAGGGGTTTCCAGGAAATGAACCGCGCTTCGGTGGGGCGGGTGGCGGCCGGTTTGGCCTGGCCTTCATTCTGCTTCCTATACATTTGGACCTGGCGATCCTCCTGCTTGGCCTGCTCACCTTGCACATTCTGGCGGCCCTCTATCACCAGTTTGTGCATAAAGACAATTTGATCGGCAGGATGTGGTACGGCAGGGCTTAAGAGGCTCCGCGGTAGCTGCCTCAATCCAGGCATGCAGCAAACCGCACTGTCACGATCGAGGGCGCGAGGTAAACTAAGCGCAGGCTACGCTTCCCGCTATGGCGCTTCATATCAGCATGCACGCCGTGATTAGAGCCGAGGGCCCTTGGGACGCAGGCCAGGTAGTCCATGGCTAATGTAGTCATCGCCATCCTTGCCGGCCTGGTGTTGCTCAGTGGAACGCTGCGCAAAGTTCCGCGAATTGGCAACGGCTTGGAGCGATTTGCCGGTTGGTTAAGTGCGTTTGATGTCGTCATCGGTGTAGTCGCAATCGTTCTCGGGATTCTCGAGCTGCTCAGCCTGCAAGGCATCCTGTTGATTTTGGCCGGCCTCGTACTGGCGGCGAGCGCCCTTAAGTCCATACCATCCATCGGACCATCGCTTGGCCGGCTGGGAAGCGCCTTGGCTGAGTTCCGATTGATCATCGGTGTAATCATTCTCCTGGTTGGCTTACTGGACCTGCTCGAATTTCTCTTTGGTCATTGAAGCATTTTCACCCACTGAACACCGCCGTGAATATCGTCTGATGCATGAGGCTTCCGATACTCCTGCAAAGTACCACCCCGGTCTGTGCACGAGGGCCTCATAAATAACGAGGCAGGGTGGATCGACCGCCCTGCCTCGTTTTCCCCCAGAGTTGCAATCTTCAAAGCACGTACGCCTGCTCTCCGAATAAACCTTCGTCCAAGCCTTTGACCTCCACATCCTCGGAAACACGGACGGATTGGAAAATGTTAATGATCTTGAGCGAAGCCCAGGTGATGCCGAAGGCGAAGCCCGCGGTGACTACTCCTCCCAGGACCTGCACGCCAAACTGATGCACGTTGCCTTCGATAAGGCCGCTCGCGCCGTTGACGACTGAAGCTGCAAAGACACCGGTCAGAATGGTACCGAGCAAGCCGCCAACACCATGGCATGCCCACACGTCCAGGGCATCATCCCAGCCCCATCTGGCGCGCATCTGTATGGCCCCGTAGCAGACGAACGCGGCTACCACGCCAATCACGGCTGCGGCCCAGGGTTCGACGAAGCCCGCCGCCGGCGTGATCGTGGCCAGGCCGGCGACCGCACCGGTCATTGCGCCGGTCATGCTGGGCTTGCCCTCGTGGATCCAGGAGATAAATAGCCAGGTGATCATGGCCAGAGAACCTGCCACGTCCGTGTTGACAAAAGCGATCGCAGCCACCCCGTTAGCTGCCAGAGCGCTGCCGCCGTTGAAGCCAAACCAGCCGAACCACAACAGGCCCGTGCCCAAGGCCACGTACGTGATATTGTGGGGGGCTGTTCTCTCACCGGGCAGGATCTTGCGCTTGCCAACGATAAACACCGACGCCAGGGCTGCAAACCCGGCGCTGGTATGCACCACGGTGCCACCCGCGAAATCGAGCAGGCCCATCTTCTGCAGCCAGCCGCCACCCCAGACCCAGTGAGCCAGGGGGATGTAGATGACGAGGCTCCAAATGACAAGGAAAATGAGATAACTCTTGAAGTTCACCCGATCCGCGAAAGCGCCGGTGATCAATGCAGGAGTGATGATGGCAAACATTTCCTGATACACAAAGAAGGCGAGGAAGGGGATATGTTGTCCCAACTGCGGTCCAAACCCCACGCCATTGAGGCCGAAATAGCGCAGATCGCCGATAAGGCCACCCAGGTCTTTGCCATAGGCCAGGCTAAATCCGCCGAAAACCCAGATGACGGTAACGATGCCCATCGAGATGAAGCTTTGCATCATGATGGACAGCACATTCTTGCGGCGCACCAGGCCGCCATAGAAGAACGCCAGTCCGGGCGTCATGACGAATACCAGCGCGGCACTGATCAAGACAAGCGCAGTCGCAGCAGGATCAATGGTTGGCATAAGCTACTCTCCTTTTTAGCCGGAAGGTTTACCAGATGATTCTAATCACGTGAAACATTTCACACATCCACATACAAGTGTAATTTATCTACCTTGATTCAGGTATATTCGTCACTTGTGAAAGCAGGTGGGAATGCTAAGATAAAGGTGTTTGTTCATATAAATTAGCCTAAAAGCTCAACCCTTGAGGACTTTGGCATTACCAAAGTGGACTACCTGCATTAGACCACGATTTGGACCATGGGCGAAGGACCCGAGAAAGAGATGTTAAAGCACTTTCTTTGTCCGCTGATGCCTTTGAATGGAGCAAATCTGGAGGACGATCATGACAATAACGATTTTGCTGGCGGAAGATCACCAAATCGTGCGCGAAGGCACGCGGCAACTGCTGGAACAGACGGGTGATTTTGAAATCCTCGGTGAAGCTGCAGACGGCGAGGAAGCCGTGCGGCTGGCAGGTGAACTGCGTCCGGACGTCGTGGTTATGGATGTACGCCTGCCGGTTCTGACCGGCCTCGAGGCAACGCGACTCATTACCACAAACTTCCCCGGGGTGCGTGTCATGGTGCTGTCGGCTTACGATAGCGAGGCTTACGTATTTCCGCTGCTTGAGGCGGGAGCCAGCGGTTATCTGCTCAAGACGGCGAGCGGAGCGGAGCTGGCGGATGCGATACGCGCCGTCCATTCAAATGGGAGGGTCTTATCGCCCCGTATAATGGCGAAGGTAGTAGACCGGCTTTCCAACCAGCAGGCCTATCGCAGTGCCGAGACGAACGAGCGCCTGACTGAACGTGAAATGGAGGTTTTGCGGGCCAGCGCCACCGGCCAATCCAACAAGGAAATCGCCCGCACGCTCAGCATTAGCCCCCAGACAGTTCAAGTGCATCTACGCAATATTTTTGGAAAACTGGGCGTGAGTAACCGTTCCGCTGCCATTGCCTATGGTATCACTCACGGCTGGATCAAGCTGGAGGCTCTTAATGATTGAGACCGCGGTTGCACAGCCTGCGCCAATCACCGGATTGAGCGAAGTCAGCGCCTCCGGCCGTGGGACGATCCGACGCCAACTGATATGGGCTTCGCTCTTCCCGTTGGCCTTCTTCGGCCTGCTTTCTATTCTTGTCATGGCGTCGGCGCTGTACGAGACCACGCTGAAGCTGGTCACGCAAAGAGATGCGGCACAGGCCCAGGCGTCTGCTGCCTCGCTGTCATGGGCGATGGCACAGGGCCGGCCTGTTTCGCAGATATTGCAAGAAATCGAGGCAAATAGCGGACCGGCTCAGATTCTTATTGTGGATGCCTTGGGAAACGTGGCTGCCCAGGTCGGTCCTGCATTGGTCGACGAACCTCTGGTCCGTGCCGTGACTGCGAAATTTGGAATCCCAAACGGACAGAGTAGCTTCCTGGCCACCTCCCCTGTATCGGGCGATCAAGTCATCCTCACCTACGCGCCTGTACATGGGGTTGATCAATCCCTGCTGATGGTCCAGCCGTGGAGTCTCATCATGACCCCCGCGTATTATTATCAGTGGACGTTGGTGGGGCTGCTGACTCTGGGAACTATATTGTCCTTGGTGATGTTATCGGCCAGTGTGGGAAGGCTTATCCGACCGATTACCGATCTGTCTCGTGCAGCTGCCGAGGCGGTTCCGGGAAGCATCTTTCGCCCGGTGCCCGAGCGTGGGCCGGTGGAACTACGCGTACTAACGGCCTCATTCAATCAGATGGTCATTCAGCTTGCCGAGCAACAGGCCACATTGCGGCAATACGCCCAGAAGGCGCTGCTCAGCCAGGAAGAAGAACGCCGCCGCCTGTCCCATGAGCTGCACGACGGTACTGTTCAGGATCTGGTTGGGCTGGCGCAACGCATTGAACTATGCAGCACAGAAATGGAGCGCGATCCGCTCCAGGCCCACCGGCGCCTGGATGAGTTGAAGGCGCTGGTTCAACATACGCTGCATGAGGTGCGAAACATCAGCAATGCGCTCCGTCCTTCCATACTTCAGGACCTTGGCTTGGCCGCGGCCCTGCAAGTGCTATGCCGTGACCTCGAAGGACATCTGCCTGGAGTCCATTGCACTTGCCAACTGAACGACACGCAGCGGCGCCTTCAACCCGAAATGGAATTGGCCGTATTCCGCGTTGCACAGGAAGCGCTGAACAATATTCGCAAGCACGCGCGGGACGCAGTACATGTCAATGTCCGGCTGGAATTCCAGGAGGATAGTGTTAAGCTTGACGTGGCCGACGACGGTTCCGGTTCGGGGCAGCCAGATGTCGCTGCATTGGTGCGCGGCGGACATCTGGGCTACGCCGGCATGTTTGAGCGCGCCCGATTGTTTGGCGGAAAACTGGAGGTGGATTCCGGTCCCGATACGGGAACGAGCCTGAGAATGATTCTGCCGTACAACGAATCCTGATAATCGCCTGGGGGATGCATTCGGCGGATTTCCCGGCTGTTAATTGCCACTTCGGGGGACGTTGTACACTTCGAAGTGAAACTAGCGCTGCGTCAGATCCTGCTGCATCAGCTTTGCCGCTCTTCTCCCTATCTCAACCGCGAAGTTCGTGCCTCGATCCCACGGATAGACCTGACTCATCGAGGCGAAATACAAACCTTCAATCGGCGTTTCGATTGGCGGGATATTCTTTGAGTGATTCACAAGCGGCACAGGCTGCGCATAGTTGGTCTTGAACACCCAGACCTTCTTCACCCAATTCCGCTCGAAGGCCGGATTGAACTTCTTGAAAGCGGGCGTGAAGCGCGCCAACAATTGGTCATCGCTCATGGAGAAATACTCGTGCCCCGCTTCAAGATAATCGCCGGCATAAACAATGTGATCGCCGCCGAATTTCCCCGGGTGTATAAAGTTGGTATGCTCCACAAGCGCCAGGAATGGATAACCCGCCTCTTTCGGCAGGTTGAACCAGTAGTAGCCCTGCTCGGAAAGCTGCCGCTTTAGCGATAACACCATCACGACCGCGCCCATCGACTTCAGTTCGAGCAGGCCTTTCAAATAGGACTCCGGCAAGGCATGGCAGAGCTTTGCCAACAGAGCCGGCGATGTGGTGACCAGCACTTTGTCAAAGGCGTATTTCTTTTCCGAGACGATAATCAGACCTGCATCGGGTGCTCGAGCGATGGAGGTCACAACTGCGTTTAGCCGAATCTCGACTCCCAATTCTCGAAGCTTTTCCGCAAACATATCCGCGAAATCTTTGAAATCCACCCTTGAATGTTCCCAGACGTGTGCTGCGCGCCTTCAGGCGCGCCCACATCCAGGCCATGTTCACCTGATCGTAATATGGGCCGAATTTGCCGATTAGCAGCGGCTTCCACATTTTGTCATAGACTGTGCGGCCTGCCCAGCGCCTCATCCATTCGTCCGCAGTATATTTCTCCAGAGCCTTCCAATTGTTGGTGAGACGCAGATAAAGCCCCACGAAGCCAAAACGGATTTTGTTGAGGCCGAAGCCCAGTCCGGGGAAAAGCAGCGCCTTCAAAATCGAGTCGAACGGATACCACCTGCCATCGTGGAGCAAAACGGTGTACGGCCGCGGGAAGTACACCTTGTCTTCCCAGCCAAGCTCGCGGATCAGCCCCAGCATGGATCGATCTGTCTGGAACCAGTGGTGGTAGAACTTTTCAACCGACCAATCCCAATGCGGCTCCTTGAAACCGCTGGCCAGCCCGCCAACATAATCGGCAGATTCGAAAATGGTAACTTCGTGTCCCGCCTTACGCAGGTCAAAAGCGGCAGCCATGCCGCCGAATCCCGCGCCGATGATCGCAATTTTCATGAGTCTCCATGGGAACCGCGCGCAGGTGAAGGCTGCCAATCTATTTTGCGCATTTCTGACGCCTTCACGCTCCTTTGTGCTTCGCGGTCAGCTTGCTTCTGCCCTCAGTTGGTCACTCCAATGGATGCCTTCGCGTGTCATGTAGTACGCGCCGAGCAAAGTGATGGGTAACCAGAGTGCAACATGCAGGACGAGAGTATAGCCGGCCGCGGTGGCCTGCTCCACGCCGTAGGCCGTCAGCACTGCTATTCCGGGAGCATCAAATGTGCCAATGTAACCCGGCGCAGAGGGTATCGTGGTCGCAAGGTTTACTATGCCGTTCATCAGCATCAAGGCAAAAAAGGAAACGTTGAAACTGAACGCGTGCATCACGAACCAGTACTTGCCCGTTTCGAGCAGCCAAATGATCACGGAGGTGATGAACACCATCAGGATATTCAGCGGCGAGCGCAGCGAGGCCAGGCCGTCCAGGAATTTGTGCATCAAAGCGGCGACGCCTGAGCGCATTCGCTCGGGCAGCAGATGGTCGATGAACCAGCCGCCAACCCTGAGACTCAAGTGCGGGAACATGGCCGCCAGCAAAAAGATGGCGAGCGCACCCAGGAAGACACCGGTGCCGATCACGGCCACCTGCTGGATGTTCCCGACAAATCCGGAGTTGCTTGTCAATTTGGCGAGCTCCGGCAGGTTCACGAAGACGAAGCCCAGCATCACCACGCCGTCGAAGATGCGCTCGACGATGATCGTCGCCAGCGAAGCCGAGACGGAGACGCCTTCTCTGCGCTTTAGGACCACGGCGCGTAACACTTCGCCCGCCCGCGCCGGGTAGATGTTATTACCCATATAGCCGATGGTTGTAATCGGGAACATGGCGGTTGTCGGCACTTCCTTGATGGGTTTGAGCAGATAATGCCAACGCCAGGCTCTGGCCCAGACTGCCACAAAATACACTGCGATGCCGGGCAGAAGCCATACGTAGTTTGCGGTTCGAACCGCGCTCCAGAATTGATCCAAACGCAGACCGCGCAATGCAAGCCAGATAAAGACGACGCTGATCAACACCCCAAGCCAGAATTGCCATTTTTTCATGCAAGCATTGTACCAGACGTATTAAAACGGCCGAAGGCAAGGCAATATTTGACGTTTTTCAGCTTTCCTTCTATTGCGGCTATAATTTTGTCATGCAAATCAATCAAGCTGCCCCAGATTTCGAGCTGCCTGATCTGGACGGCAGGCTCCATCGCCTGACCGATTACCGCGGAAAAATCGTCATCCTCAATTTCTGGTCCTGCGAGTGCCCGCATTCGGAACGCACCGACCGCGGGATGATGGCCATGTTTGTCCAGTGGCGCGACGATGTGATTTTGCTGCCCATCGCCTCGAATCGGATCGAAACAGCGGAGGCCCTGGCCGAAGCCGCCTCCGTTCGCCGCTTGCCAATCGTCTTAATCGATGCGATGCACCTGGTGGCGGATCTATATGAAGCACAGACCACCCCACATGTGTTCGTCATCGACCGGGACGGGATCCTGCGCTATCGCGGCGGGGTGGACGACGTCACCTTTCGCCAGCGGCGGCCCACCCGTTTCTTTCTCGACGAGGTCGTGGAGGCGCTGCTCGACGGGCGTTTGCCGGAGGTGGCGGAGACTCCGGCCTATGGTTGCACCATCGTGCGCGAAGCAGTAGAATAATCCCGTGATCTCCACCGAGGCGCGCCTGATATTCCTTCGCAGGATTCATCTTTTCCACGATTTGAAGGACGAAGATGTGGCTTTCATCGCGGGGGAATTGAAGGAGGAGATTCAAAAGGAAGGCCAGTTGGTCTTCGAACAGGGATCTGAGGCAGACCGTTTCTTTCTCATTTTTCAGGGCAAGGTGCGCATCACAGAATATCGTCGCAAGGAGGAGCTTGAGCTGGCTGTTCTAACCGCCGGCGATTATTTTGGCGAAGAAGCTCTGCTTGCGAAGCAAAAACGCGCTGCGACGGTCGTGACCATCGAGAACTCCCACTTGTTTTGGCTGCCCTGGAGTGAATTTTATGCAATCCTCAAACGCTTCCCGAAGCTGAAAGCGGCTTTTGATGTGTCCGTGGCGAGCCGCAAATTAGCCCGCCAGGTGCGCTTCGATTGGCTCCGGCCCGACGAGGTGGTTTATTTCGTAGCTCGCAAGCACGAAGTCCTTTTGGCGCAAGCATTGAGCGGACCGGCGCTGGCGGCCCTGGTGCCAATATTCCTGCTGATCTATTTCTTCCTGACGCGCTCCTTCTTTGCGATCTTCGCAGCCGGCCTGCTGTTTTTGGTCATCGCTGCCTGGGCAACCTGGAATGCCATCGACTGGGGAAATGATTACTATATCGTCACGGACCAGCGCGTGGTCTGGCTGGAGAAGGTCATTGGTATCTACGACAGCCGGCAGGAGGCTCCGCTCAGCACCGTGCTCTCGGTCGGCGTCGAAACGGACGTAAGCGGCCGCCTGCTCGACTACGGCAACGTAATCGTCCGGACATACGTGGGCAAAATACCCTTCAGCCATGTTTCTCATCCCTATGAGGCGGCGCACCTGGTAGAGGAACTGTGGACGCGCACCAAGCACTCGGCTTCCCGCATGGAGAAGGAAGCGATGCGCAATGTTTTGCGTCAAAAGATGGGCTTGACGGTCGAGACGAAAGTGGATGAGACGCCAAAGGTGGAAAAACAGGTCTCGCCCACATTTTATCGTCGCTCCGTGTTGAAAGTCATCGGTGCCAACTGGTTCAAGATGCGGCTGGAAGATAGCGGGACGATCACTTACCGGAAGCACTGGTATGTCCTCTGGCAGCAGATCTGGCAGCCATCGCTTCTTATTCTGCTGATCTTCCTCGGCATATTCGCTCGTATTATCACGTTGGCGCGTACGCCGGGGCAGAGCGTGATTGATTTCAGCCATGGCTTCAAGCCAGATACCGTCCTGGCCACCCTGCCGGTCGTGCTGATACCGCTGGCGGTCTGGTGGATATATCAGTATATCGACTGGCGCAATGACATCTACCAGGTGACACCCGACCAGGTCCTGGATATTGACAAGAAGCCGTTCGGTACCGAGGAACGCCGCGCTGCGCCGCTCGAGAATATCCTCAGCACCGAATCGGAGCGCGTGGGCCTGGCGGGCTACCTCTTTAACTTTGGGACGGTATATATCACAGTCGGCGGCACCCATCTAGATTTTAGAGACGTTCTCGATCCCACCGGCGTACAGGCGGATGTTGACCGCCGGCGCGTCGCCCGCATTGCCCAGAAGCGCGAGGCCGAAGCCTCCGCCGAGCGCGAACGCATGTCCGATTGGCTTGTAGCCTATCACGAGAATGAGCCTGAACTTCACCGGCACGAAGGCTCAACGGAGTCCGAGCCGAAAAGCGAATAGCCATGACATTAAGAACCATCGTTACGCTCCCGGCGCCCGTGCTCCGGCGCAAGGCGCGCCCCGTTTCCGGTTTCGACAAGAATTTGCAAACCCTGATTGACGACATGATTGAAACCATGCGCGAGGCGCCCGGCGTAGGGCTCGCCGCGCCACAAGTGGGTATCTCTGAACGGTTGATCGTGGTCGAATATGCCGACCCGCCTGAGGAGGAAGGAGAGCCCGCGGTTAAGCCAAAGCTCTATGTGCTGGTAAATCCTGAAATTGTGAAGACCTCAAGCGAGACGGTCGTGGGCGTGGAGGGATGTCTTTCGATCCCAGGTCTGGTGGGCGAGGTGGAACGGTTCTCAATGGTGCAGATCAAAGGCCTGAACCGGCGCGGCCAGCCCATGAAAGTCAAGGCGCAGGGCTGGCTGGCGCGTATCTTTCAGCACGAGATTGATCACATCAATGGCGTGGTCTTTCCCGACCGGGCGACCAGGGTTTGGAAGCCCGAGCCTGAAGAAGAAGAGAACCTGGCTTAACGGCCGTGCGCGCACTTTGCCGCAGAAGCCTTGCCGCCACCGCGCCATATTTGGAGGGAAGAGCGGGCTGGAAAAGAAATAAGAACGTACAACTATGCACCTGAATCACCTGTCATTGACCAATTTCCGGAATTATGCCCGCCTGGACCTGGATGTTCCACGGCGGGTCGTGCTGCTGGTAGGGAGCAACGCGCAGGGGAAAACCAGTATCCTGGAAGCGATTTATTTCCTGGCCTCATTTTCCTCGTTTCAAACGCACGCCGATCGACAGTTGGTAAACTTTGTGGAGGCTAAGAACAGTCTGGCGGTGGCGCGACTGGTCGCGGACTACGAACGCAACAGGCAAAGGCATCACCTTGAGGTGCGACTGATTCTTGAACCGACCGGCATAAACGGCCAGCGCCTGCGCAAGGAAGTCCTGCTGGATGGGGTGAAGAAACAGATCAATGAGGTTATCGGCCATTTCAACGCCGTGATCTTTGTCCCGCAGATGTCGCAAATTATGGAGGGCGGCCCGGATGAACGCCGCCAATATCTCAATCTGGCATTGTCGCAGGCCGTTGCCTCCTATGCGGGTGTGTTGGGCGATTATGGCCAGGCCTTGGCGCAGCGCAACGCACTGCTCAAGACGCTGAGCGAGAATGGCGGTGATGCGCGGCAACTCGACGTATGGGACGAAACCCTGGCACGGCTCGGCGCGCAAATCATCCTGTGGCGGATTGAGGCCATCCAGCAGATCGAGCGCCTGGCGGCGCGCATCCACCATGCCTTGACGCACGGCGCGGAAATCCTGCGCCTGAATTATCAACCTGCCTACGATCCGTTGCCGAGCCCGGATGGGCAGATTGGAATGAAGCTGACGACGGATGTAGATCGCTCTACCCTGAAGGCCGAGGAAATCCGCACAGGCTTCTTGACGCGATTGCGGCAGCTCCGTTCGGAGGAGATCGGGCGCGGCGTTACCACCATCGGCCCGCATCGCGACGAACTGCGTTTCCTCGCCAACGGCATTGACCTGGGCGATTACGGCTCGCGCGGCCAGGTGCGCACCATGCTGCTGGCATTAAAGCTGGCTGAAGTAAAATGGATGAAAGAACGCACCGGCGAATGGCCGGTTATCCTGCTCGACGAAGTGATGGCAGAACTGGATTTGCGGCGGCGTGCGGACTTGTTGGATTATGTGGGCGAGAGCGAGCAGGTATTGTTTACGGCCACGGATGCGAAAATGTTCGCGCCGGAATTCGTGGACAAAGCGGAAGTCTGGAAAGTGCAGGATGGAAAAGTGGAGAAGTAGGTTGGTAAATTGGTAGATTGGTAATTAGGAAGGCGCAACGCACGAGCTCTAAGTCGGCAAATCACGGAGGTAGTGATGTCTGTAAAACATGCAAGCGAAGTCCAAGCCAAAGATGTTGCCACCGGAAAAGACACGACCATCCAGGTGCTGATCTCGGCGCGGGAAGGACCCAATTTCGCCCTGCGGCGCTTCATCATGCAAAAAGGCGGAGGCATGCCGCGACATACGAACACGGTTGAACACGAGCAATATGTACTGCGCGGACATGCAAAGATCGGCATTGACGCCGAGGATTATGAAGTCTGCGCCGGCGATGTGGTCTTCATCCCGGAAGGCGCCATCCATTATTATCAAAATGTCGGCGAAGAGCCGTTCGAGTTCCTGTGCATCATCCCCAACAAGGAAGACAAGATCACAATTGTGGATGAAGCCAGCTGCTAAGCCTCTCGGCAACCGCAAGGAGTAGAGCGGACCACCCTGGATTGGCTATCCGGTTTCCCTATTTCAGGAGCGCCTCGTGCCGTGTTGCGAGGCGCAAGACATATAGAAAGATGGGCGTGCACGCAGTGTTGTCACGCCGATCTTTTACTGTCCGCGACGGGAGGTTAGGCCCTCGGTTGCGTCTTTTCTGATCGCGGCAGTCGGACTGAGAATGCAGTCCCCACTCCCAACTTGCTCTTGACCTCTATTCGCCCGCCATGGCCTTGCACAATTTGTTTGCAGATGGAGAGTCCCAGGCCGGTGCCATCCGCCTTGCCTTCTGTTTCACGGACCCGATAGAATTTTTCGAACAGATGCGGCATGGCCTCCTCGGGGATGCCGAATCCCGTGTCCTGAATTGTGATACAGATGTTTGATTCCGCCACGTTTGCGCTCATAATGACCGAGCCATTGGGGCGATTGTATTTGATGGCATTGCTCAAGAGATTCAAGATGACCTGTTTGAGTTTATCGCGGTCGGCTTCACAGGGCGGCAGCCCCTCCGAGGCCTCGATGCGGATCTGCAGTTGCTCTTCTTCGGCTTTTGAATTCATGATGTCTTTGCACTCGAACAGCAGGTCCCCGATGCTAAATCTGGTTTTACGAAATTGCACCCGGCCCGATTCAAGCCGGGCGAGATCCAGGAAGGAGGATGTCAGCGAGTTCAGGCGCAGGGTTTCGCTATGAATGTTGTGGATAATCTGCTCCTGCTGTTCGCGTGCCATCTCGGGTCGCAGCAAAAGGTATGTGGCCGTGCTGAGTGACGCCAGCGGCGTACGGAGCTCGTGGACGAACTCGGAGATCAGGTCTGATTGCTGGAACAAACGGGCATTCTCAATGGCAACGGCGGCTTGCGCTCCCAGGACCGAGAGCATGGATTCGTCTCCCTCGGTAAATTTCCCCTTCTCCTTGTTCAGCGATTCCAGCACGCCGACCACTTTGTTCTTGGTAATCAAGGGGACGCCTATCAACGATTGGGTCGGGCGGCCGGTGATCCGGTCCACATGCCCGTAGAAACGCGGATCGTCCTGCGCATTCGTGATGCGCACGGATTTGCGGTTGAGCACGATCCAGCCGGCAACGCTTCCTTCCAGGGGCACCACCACGCCGCGCATGGTCGGTTCGTCCAGATTTGTCGCCACCTGGAAATACAGCTGACGGGTCAGGTTGTCGTACAACAGGATCGAGGCAGCCTCAGCCCCGCTGACCTCCGCCGCAGCCCGGACGATGCGTTGGAGCAGCATGTCCAGGTCGAGCGTGGAGGCGAGATCGCGCGCGATCTCGATCAGTCGACGGTAGCCGTCAAGTCGTTCCGTCTTAATTTCAGCCATGAAAAGCCTGCTCCACAATTGCGGGAATAATATCGATGACGTCGCCGTTCATCACGGCATCCGCGCGGACATCCAGATAGGTGGGCGTGTTATTGATGATGAGCAGATGCGCGCCGCTGTCCAGCGCCTGCATTGGCAGGCCGGCCACGGGCAGCATTTCCAACGATGAGCCCGCCACGATCATTAGATCGCATTCGCGGCAGGCACGCTGCGCCTCGAACCATGCCTTTTGCGGCATTTGTTCTCCAAACAAAATCACATCCGGCTTGAGGACGGCTCCGCACTTGGGACATGCGGGGATTTCGCCTTCTTCTACGAACGGCTTCAAGTAAGCGAGTGCGTCCACCTGGCGAAAACACTGCGTGCAGGTGAGTGTTGCCACTGTCCCGTGCATTTCGATGACGTGCTTTGAACCCGCCTTCTGATGCAGCATATCTATATTTTGTGTAACGATCGATTTTAGACTGCCCAGGCGTTCGAGCGCTGCGAGCGCCAAATGGGCCGGGTTCGGTTTTGCCCCAAAGATCTGGCTTGCAACTGGACGGAACCAAGCATAGAACTTTTCGGGTTGCGCGCGGAATGTATTTAATGAAGCAACTTCCAGTGGCTCGTCGCGAGACCATAGTCCTGTTCCCTCGGAGCGAAAGTCAGGAATGCCCGAAGGAGTGGAGATTCCGGCGCCCGTCAATACTTCAACCCGTTCGGCCCTAAGAAGCAACTCGCTTGCAAATTCAATCCCATCTCTGACAGATGTGGAGAAGGGCTTCATTTAGCCTTCTCTCGCTCCAGAATCTGGTCGGCAACGGTCAGAATCTGCTGCGAGGTAAGGTTGGTTGGTTGAGAAAGCACGGCAGGCGTGTGGATGCGCGCCGCCGCTGCCAGCATCTCCGGCGCGGGTGTAAGCGTAGCTGCAATTGTGTGCTCAAGGCTTTGCTGTACCTCTGTCCACGGCATCTGTGCGTCCGTGCGAACGCGGTTGTTCAAGACAATGCTGATGCCAGTGCGGTCGATCCCAAGACTCACAATCGCATCAACCAATAATTTGCCTTGGGCGATCGTATTTGGTGAACCCTCGATAACCACTATACGATCCGTGCAAAGCGGCAGAATCTTCTCTACAAAGAGCGGAAGGCCGGAGCCCAAATCCAGCACGACATACCGCGCCAGCGTGGCGAGACACGCAACCAACGCCTCGTAGTTCCGCACCTCCCCAGCCAAATGCACGTCCCGAGGATTCTCGGAAGCGAGCAACAGTCGCAAACCGGATCCATGAGGCACGAGCAGGGAATCCACTTTCTCGCGTGTAATTTCTACAGGCTTGCCCTGGAGCAGCTCATTCAGACCCGTGGCATGCGGCGAGCCCAAATCGAACCCAAGAGTGCCGTGCCCGGGAGTAAGCTCTGCCAGAATGACCTCTCCGTGTGTGCGCGTATAGAAGGCGCCCGCCAGGTTGGAAGCCAGCGTGGACACGCCCAGTCCGCCGCGCGGCGCCAGAATGCCTATCAGCCGGCCGTGTTGCTCCTTTACGGCCGTATCCATTTCTTCGGCCCTCTTGGGCCTGGCCCGCGCCAACAGTGCCCGGATGTGTGCCTGCAATTCCGCCGGATGTGTCGGTTTGGTTAGGTAGTCGTCCGCGCCGGCTTCAAAGCCCGTAACCTTGTCATCCAATTGAGTCTTTGCCGTGAACATCAGGATCGGGGTGGTCTTGGTAGCCGGATTCTTGCGCAGCCGGCGCGTGACCTCGTAGCCATCCATGTCTGGCATCATTATGTCCAGCAAAATGACATCGGGTTTTTCCGCCAGGGCCTTCGCCAAGCCTTGTTCCCCGTTCGTGGCCGCGCTGATTTGATAACCCTGCCGTTGCAACATTAACCCCACCAAGCGCAGAGTATCAACGTCGTCGTCGACGATCAGGACCTTTTCAGCCATTGTTAACCAGGTAAGTGTAGTCTAGCATAAAGAGATTGTTCAGGCAAGTTGGGGGAGGGAAAAATTGGGCTATAACACGATTCTAATATGCTCATGCTATAATCTTAAAGTGAACGGGAGAGCATTCCCGTATTTGGGGATGACAGGCTTCGACGGGAGAGGCTGGTCCCGGAATGCGAGCCGAGCGGCGCCGAACTCGTAAAATCAGCGCAAAAACTCAAGTGCCAACCGCACTTCCTATGCTGCTATGCCCCTCGCTGCATAAGCGATCAACATGACAGTACGGTCTCCTCGATGAGACCGCGTCCACCGGCCCCGTGCTCCACCCGGTGACGGACTGGGCGAGACAATGGTGGAGTGCCGCGCATGATTCTGCTAAATGCGCCTAAGACCAGCAGATGGCCGCTGGGTTACCTGCCCGCCGAGATCCCTGCGGTGACTACCTTCGGCAGGCTACGCTCGTAGATTTCCGTGGGTCGATTCTTTCGGACGCGGGTTCGATTCCCGCCATCTCCACACAAACGTACGGCCATCAGGCCGTGCGTTTTGTTATCATTCAGCACTATATGAATCACACATTATCTGCTTTGTTCCTTTTGGCCGCTCTGAGCGCCGCGTGCCAGTCCACGGCGACCGGTTCGCTGCCGACCGCCACCCAAAGCGCCAGGCCGCTGCCGAGCCCGTCGGCCATTCCCAAATCCACGGCAAGCCCTATCCCGCCCACCGAGACTCTTGCTCCAGCCGCGCGCTCGTTCACGGAGGGATTCGACGGAAACCTGCCCTATTGGTCATTCATTCAAGTAGATAATGGGCAACCGGCCAGCCAGCCTGCAATCCAGGGCGGCTTTCTCGTCTTCGACCTGTCCTCGCCAAATCAATGGGTCTATGCCGTTTATGATGGACCTGACTACGCCGATGTTCGAATCGACGCCCAGGTTGAAGATCGCTCTGGAGCGAATGGCAACTACGGTGTCGTTTGCCGCTACACGGAGAAAGATGGCTGGTATGAGTTCAATGTCTTTGCCGACCAGACCTATGAACTTCTCTTCGGCCAATGGTTGGCTCCGGGCGTCGCGCGTTTTACCCCGTTGTTGCGCACAAAGTCCGAGAAGATCAGGCCGGACGCGAATGAGGTTGGCCTGCTCTGCCAGGATAATACGCTTACACCGTTCATAAACGGCGTCCAGATGCGTAAATGGGATGTAACAAGGTTCGCCTTGCCAAAGGGAAAAGTCGGCATTTCAACCTCCTCCTTCGAAACTGTGCCTACCACGATGGCGTTTGATTGGGTCAAGGTCAGCGAACCCTGAACTGTGGCGGCAGGCTGTTCCCAGTCATGCTTCGTTGCCCAACGCTGCCGGCGGAAGTGGCTCGCCGCTAAGGTAATTTCTATACGGCGTTAACGTTATTCTTGCATCCCTCGTGTATCCTTTGCACAAATCACCCATTGTATTGCGATACGGCAATCCCTTTATCACGAAAATCGCATCGTAATAATCGATGGATCTGAGGAGTGTGAGCTATGGGAAAAATCATAGGCATTGACCTGGGTACCACGAACAGTGTCGTCTCCGTCATGGAGGGCGGCTCGGCAACTGTCATCTCCACGGCGGAGGGCGGACGCCTTTGCCCGTCGGTGGTGGCTTTCAACAAGAACGGAGAGCGACTGGTCGGGCAGACTGCCAAGCGGCAGGCCGTCGTCAACTCCGAGAATACGGTGTATTCCATCAAGCGCTTCATTGGGCGACATTTTGAAGAGACTGAGGTCGAACGCAAGATGGTCTCTTATGAAGTGGTCAAAGGCCCTACGGACGATGTGCGCGTGAAGATCCCCATTACGGGACGCGAATACAGCCCGCAGGAGATCAGCGCCATGATACTGGCAAAGCTGAAGACAGATGCCGAGGCTTATCTTGGCGGGCCGGTGACACAGGCTGTCATTACGGTCCCGGCCTACTTCAACGATAGCCAGCGTCAGGCCACGAAAGATGCCGGCAAGATCGCCGGGCTCGAAGTAATGCGTATCATCAACGAGCCGACCGCTTCGGCCCTGGCGTACGGACTGGACAAGAAGAAAGACGAAACCATCCTGGTTTTCGACCTCGGCGGCGGCACATTTGATGTGTCTGTCCTGCAGGTCGGAGAGGGCGTGATCGAAGTCAAGGCGACCAACGGTGACACACACCTGGGCGGCGACGACTGGGATCAGTGTATTGTTAACTGGGCCGCGGACGAATTCAAGAAAGATCAAGGCATAGACGTACGCGGCGACCGCCAGGCCTTGCAGCGCCTGCGCGAAGCCGCGGAAAAGGCCAAGATCGAGCTCTCGTCCGTTATGGAGACAGAAATCAACCTGCCTTACATCACGGCGGATGCCGGCGGCCCGAAGCACCTGCAACTGAAGCTAAGCCGCGCCAAGTTCGAGCAGATGACTGAAGACCTGCTTAATCGCTGCTGCCGCCCCTTTGAGTCGGCACTGAGCGACGCCAAGATGACCGCGGGCAACTTGAATGAGGTGGTGTTGGTCGGCGGTGCCTCGCGCATGCCCATGGTGCAGGAAATGGTGCGCAAGCTGACGAATGGCAAAGAGCCCAACAAGGGCGTTAATCCCGATGAAGTCGTTTCGGTAGGGGCAGCCATTCAGGGAGGCGTGCTGGGCGGCGAGGTCAAGGATATCCTCCTGCTCGACGTCACCCCGCTCTCGCTCGGCGTTGAAACCATGGGGAGTGTCATGACCAAAATGATCGAACGCAACACGACAATCCCCGTCCGCAAGACGGAGATCTACTCGACCGCCGCGGACAACCAGACCGCCGTGGACATTCATGTCTTGCAGGGTGAGCGGCCGATGGCTGGCGATAACATGTCGCTCGGCCGCTTCCGGCTGGACGGCATCCCACCGGCACCGCGCGGCATTCCGCAGGTGGAGGTGACCTTTGATATAGACGCCAACGGAATATTGCACGTGACGGCAAAGGACAAGGCCTCCGGCAAAGAGCAGAAGGTTACCATTACTGCCTCGACCAACCTCAACAAGGGAGATATTGACCGCATGGTGCAGGAAGGCCGCCAGCACGAGGCCGAAGACAAGAAGCGCCGCGAGCTGATAGATGCCCGCAACACTGCCGATAACCTGGCGTATCAGCTTGAGAAAACTCTGCGTGACCTTGGCGATAAGGTTCCTTCGGATGAGCGCTCAAAGATCGAAGGCAAGATCAACGATCTCAAGCAAGCTGCTCAGAGCGATGACGTCAACCGCATCCAAAAGGCGACTGACGAGGCGCAGAACGCCTTCCATGCGCTGAGCCAGCAGTTGTATGCGCAGCCCCAGCCCGAAGGGCAGGGCCAGCCCGGCGGATCGTCGAAACGGCCAGGCGATGACGATGGAGAGGTCATCGAAGGCGAAGTCAAGGAATAAAGAATGGCGGCTGGAGAATAAAAAACGGGCGGCTGTCGAAAGACGGCCGCCCGTTTTTGGCATTAATATCCATTAAGCATGGGGCAGTATAATCTTTTCCATGTCCCCGAAATTTAGACGTATATGGCTTGCTCCCGTCGGGCTCGTGCTGGTCATCGGAATCTACTTTGTCCCGCCGGTTCACGACCGGCTGGCCTGGCGCGTGGATGACCTCCGCACGGAAGTCAAATACTTCTTCGATCCACCTGCCGCAGCGGAATTTGTCCCGGGACAGCAAGCCGCAATCGATGCCATTGTAAAGTCCACGATGCAGGCCTATTCCCTGGCGCAGACTCCGACTGCAACGCCTGCGGGCGCCGCAACCGAGGAGGCAGGCACCGCGGTCCCCACCATGACGCCGACGCCTTTGCCGAGTTCTGTTTCGCTGCCTGGCATCAAGTATGAGGACCAATTCAATCGCTGGAATTATTGCGGTCCCGCCAATTTCTCCATGGCGCTGACGTTCTGGGGCTGGACGGGCAATCGGGATGTAATTGGCAAAGCCGTGAAGCCCAGCGATCAAGACAAGAATGTCATGCCATACGAGTTCCAGGACTTTATATCAGCGAATGTGCCGAACATGACCTCCGTGCTGCGCTACGGCGGAGATATTCAAACGATAAAGCGCCTGGTCGGCGCCGGTTTCCCGGTCGTGGCCGAAAAAGGGGAATACCAGCGCGACATTAGCGGCAAGGTCAGTTGGATGGGACATTATCAATTCATTACCGGCTACGATGATGCCACCCAAACACTGCTCATTCAAGATACCTACCTGGATGGTCCAAACTTCCATATGGCCTACGACAAGTTCATGCAAGACTGGCGCAGTTTTGATTATGTCTTCGTCGTGGTTTACCCGACGGCGCGTGATGCGGATGTAATGGCCTTGCTGGGCCCGTACGCGGATGCGACCTGGGCCACGAAGCATGCATTGCAGGTTGCGACAGCTGACAGTCAGAGCCTGAGCGGGATTCAGCAATTCTTTGCCTGGTTCGATATTGGGACGAGCCACGTTGAGCTGCAGGAATACGTGGATGCGGCCAATGCCTACGATAAGGCCTTCCAGGTGTATGCGACCCTGGCTCCCGACTATGGCACTCGACCGTGGCGTATGATGTGGTATCAAACCGGGCCTTACAAAGCCTATTATTATTCTCAGCGTTACCAGGACGTGATCAACCTGGCGACCCTGACGCTGACCACGTTGATCTCTCAGCCCGTGTTGGAGGAGAGCCTGCTCTGGCGGGGACGCGCGGAGGCGGCCACCGGTTCGCCTCAGGCGGCCATGGATGATTACCGCGCCTCCCTCGTGGTACATCCGGGGTGGACCGTGGCACTTCAAGCGATGCAGGAATTGGGAACGACACCATAGTCTGGGAATGGACAGCCGGGAACCGCACATCCCGAATCTGAATATCGAAAATCGTTCATCATGAAGCTTCTTCACTTCGCCGATGCGCACATTGACATGGCCAACTATGGCCGCCACGATCCCGAAACGGGCCTGCCCCTGCGCGTGCTTGATTTCCTGAAATCGCTGGATACGATCGTTGATACCGCCGTACGCGAGAAGGTGGACATGGTCATCTTTGCGGGCGATGCCTACAAGGACCGTTCACCTGCCCCAACCTTCCAGCGTGAGTGGGGCCGGCGCATCATTCGCCTCTCGCAGGCGAAAATCCCAACGCTCCTGCTGGTCGGCAATCATGATCTTTCGCCCGCCGCGGGCCGTGCCCATGCCGTCCACGAGTTCGACACTCTTCAAGTGCCGTATGTACGGGTTTTGTCGAGACTCCAGCTGTTGAGGCCCGGCGACCTATGGGGCGTGCCGGTCCAGGTTGTTTCCCTGCCGTGGATATCCAGATCGGCGTTTATGGCCGATTATGAGCTTCAAGGGGATGACGTGGAAGATGTCTTCTCGCTCATGGAAGGCCGGGTGGCTGCAAAACTGAATGACCTGATGGATCAGGCAGATCCGGCACTGCCTCTGATTTTGACGGCGCACGTCTCCGTGCAAGGCGCTGCATACGGCAGCGAACGGATGGTTATGCTTGGGTCCGATATGGTGATTTCCAGGGCCCTTGTCACGGATAACCGCCTCGATTATGTGGCGTTGGGCCACATTCATAAGGCGCAGAACCTTAATGAGAGCGGACATCCGCCGGTCATCTATCCGGGATCGATTGAGCGCGTGGATTTTGGCGAGGCCGCCGATGATCGTTTCTTTGTCATTGCCGAAGTCGAGCGTGGTCAGACCCACCTGGAGTGGCGGAAACTGGCCGAGGCTCGACCATTCATTGACCGGCGGATTACCTTGGACTCGGGCGAGAACGTGATGGAGACTCTAAAGTCCGCGCTGCCCATCACCACGGAGCTCAAGGGCGCCATTGTCAAACTCACGGTGGAATATCCTCGCGAGCTCGATGCGTTGATCGATGAGTCCGCCCTGCGTAAGTACGCTGAGGAAACCTTTGAATTTCATTTGGTCAAGCGCCCGCAGACCGCGGCGCGCATCCGCCTCCCGGCCGATCAAACAGTAAGCAGTCTTTCGCCGCTCGACCTGCTCGATCAATATTGGCGTGCATCGCATTTTGAAGCTGCGGACATAGAAGACTTGCGGAGGATGGCGCGCGAGATCCTGGAAGGCGGTAACGAATCTGCGGACAGCCCGTTATAATCTATGGCGTTGCAGCCGCAGTGCAGCGTTTGTGGCATCTGAATCCAATCTTTTAAAGAAGGAGAGGCAACAATGAGAACTCAATAAGAATCTCGGCATGGTTTTGCTGGCAGTATTTCTTATTCTGTATGGCCTGGATGCTTTCATACACCTAGGCAGCTTGAGCATTCTCATCGCCATCGCCGCGCTGGCCGCCGGCATCCTCCTCTTGATAAACCGTTAGCTTGTATCCTCGTTCATGACGACCTCCCGCCAGGGAGGTCGTCGCGTTTAATTTGACGCTGCATTTGTTCCGTCATACACTATCTCAAAATCCCCGCCAGAGGTGAACATGCCCCAACACGGCTCCCGGTATCGCTGGTTTGTCGTGGTCATATTTTTCCTCTTTACGCTGCTGCATCAAACCGACCGTTTGATGATCGGGCCCATGCAGGATGCGATTGAAAGGCAATTCCGCATCAACGACACGCAGTGGGGCTTTATCAACTCCGGCGCTCTCCTGGTCGGGACAGTCTTGTACCCAATCTGGGGTTATTTATACGACCGGTATGCGCGCGCCAAATTGCTGGCGCTGGCTTCCTTCATTTGGGGCGCAACGACCTGGATCAGTGCAGTGGCCCCCACGTACCGCAGCTTCCTCGTAACGCGCGCCTCCACCGGCATTGACGACTCCTCGTATCCAGGTTTGTATTCCCTGGTGGCCGACTATTTTGGCCCTAATTTGCGCGGCAAGATCTATGGAGTCCTGCAGCTGGCACAGCCACTCGGATATCTTATGGGCATGATAATGGCGCTGATGATTGCGCCGCTGATTGGAGGCTGGCGTCAGGCCTTCTACATTACCGGCTCGTTGGGATTGGTCGTAGCCGTCTTGATCTTTTTCGGCGTCAGGGAAATGCCCCGCGGCCAGGCAGAGCCGGAATTTGAGGGCCTGGACGAGATCGGTCAGTTCCATTTCTCGTGGAAGGAAGCCGCCCAGATTTTCAAGAAGAAAACCATGTGGTTTGTGTTCCTGCAGGGATTCGCCGGCGTCTTTCCTTGGAACGTAATTACTTTCTTCTTCTTCGGCTACCTGATGACCGATCGGGGCTATGACAACAATGCAGTCCTCCTGACCATGGCTCCCGTGATCGTCATCCTGGCTGGCGGATACTTTCTGGGCGGGGCCATCGGCGATTCCTTGTTCAAGCGCACGAATAGGGGACGCATTATTGTCTCCAGCGCCGGCGTCATGCTGGGGGCGATATTTCTATATCTGGCCATGAAGACGCCGGTCGAGCAACCGACTCTATTCTTTGCCTGGATGTGCCTGACCGCCATATTCATGCCGCTTTCCTCCCCCAACGTTGTTGCAACCGTATACGACGTGACCGTTCCCGAAGTTCGCTCCACGGCGCAGGCGGTAGAGTACTTCGTTGAGAATATCGGCGCCGCGTTTGCGCCCATCCTGGCCGGCCTGCTCTCCGTCACGTTTGGCAAGGGCAACGCCATCTTGTGGATTTGTATCATTGCCTGGGTGTTATGTTTCTTCTTTTACCTGGGTGCGCTTTTCACAGTTGACCGGGATATTCATGCCCTGCGCAGGCAGATGGCTGAAAGGGCCGCTGGACAAAAGACATGATGAGCGCCGGGTCCCCCCGTCCGGTCGGCGTTCGCGGCTGGCATTGGAAAGGCCAAGACGAAAGTCATTATTTGACGGGTTGTTTGACAATTGAAGTCTGAAGGCGGAACGCCTACAATAGAGACAGGACAGCCATGGTTCGAATTGTTGCCGACACCACCTGCGGCCTGCCGCGGGACATACTTCTGGGGCGCGGGATTGCATTCCTTCCGCAGCTGGTCATTTTCGATGATCAGTCCTATCATGACGATGGGGAGTTGGATACAGCTGCGTTCCTCAAAAAGCTTAAGGCTTCGCCTACGCTGCCCAAGACGGCCGCGCCAGAGCCCACCCTGTACTATCCGATCTTCAAGGCCGCGCAGGAAAAGGGTGAGACCGTCATTGTGCTGACGCCTTCGGCTAAAGTCAGCGGGACGGTGCGCTCGGTTCAGACGGCCGCTCAGGAGTTTCCAGGCTTGGACATTCGCATCCTCGACACGCTAACGGTGTCATGTAATCTTGGATCGCTGGTATTGATTGCCGACGACATGGCCAAGGCTGGCAAGTGTGCTGATGATATTGAGTGCGCGGTCAAAGAGATGATTCCGCGTGGACGCATCTACTTTGTGGTGGATACCCTGGAGTACCTGGCGAAAGGCGGTCGAATTGGGGGAGCCAAGGCGCTGCTCGGCGAGCTGATCCAGATCAAGCCGATACTGGTGCTGCGGGATGGACAAATCGAGCCATACGAACAACAGCGCACCCGCAAGCGGTCCCTGGCCCGCCTGGTCGAGATCATTGAAAGTCAGTGCCCGAAATCGCCCGATGCGCATTTATCAGTGTTGCAGGTGGCCGCCGAAACGGAAGCCGAACAGTTGGCGGCCGATTTGAAAGCACGGATGAACCTGGTCGAAGTGCCCATCTATCAGTTGCCGCCGGCCATAGTTGTACACGCAGGTCCCGGGGCCATGGGCCTCGGATTCTTTGCCCATCTGCGCTGAATGGGTTAATAGTGCCAAATGGTATAATGGGCGGGCCATCAAGAATATCCCCACGTTCGTGGTAATTTAAGGAGTTCGCATGTCAGGACATTCCAAATGGTCGACGATCAAACGCAAAAAGGGTGCCGCCGACGCCAAGCGTGGCGCGGTCTTCACGCGTCTTACTCGTGAAATCGTGATGGCTGCCCGGGACGGCGGCGGCGACCTCAACGGAAATTTCCGGCTGCGGCTTGCTGTCGACAAGGCGCGCGCCGAGAACATGCCCAAGGATAATATCGAACGTGCAATCCACCGGGGCACCGGCGAGGACAAGGACGCAGCTGCATTCGAACAAGTGATGTATGAAGGTTACGCCCCGCATGGTGTGGCGGTTATGGTCGAATGTGTCACCGATAACCGGAATCGCACCGTGGCCGAACTGCGGCACGCACTGACGAAGGCCGGTGGCAATATGGGCGAACTTGGCTCAGTGGCCTGGCAGTTCGAGCGCGTAGCCTACTTTGCCTTTCCAAGCAGCGCCATGAACTATGACAAAGCCTTTGAATTGGGAATTGAGGCGGGCGCTAACGATGTGGTTGAAGATAACGGCATCATCGAGGTTATCGGCCCCGTCGAAACGTTTAAGGACGTTGCGGATCGCTTGCATGCTGCGGGCGTCAAAGCCGATGAAGCCGGCCTGCGCATGATCCCCAAACAGGAATTGGAACTCAACCTGGATCAGACCGTGCATGTGATGAAGGCTCTGGAGAGCATTGAAGAGCTGGACGACGTGCAAAACGTCTTCTCTAATCTGAAGATGTCTGAAGAGGCTCTGGCTGCCCTGGAAGCTGCCTAAGCCCCGAATTCATCAGCCAAGGGCACGAAGGAACGCAGACCAGAACCTTCGTGCCCCTTTTTATTCCTTCTCTGGGACACCCGTTCACGCCTGCACTCATGGCACTGACTGCGCTAGGCATTGATCCCGGGATTGCGACCACCGGCTACGGAGTGGTTCACTTGGCTCAGGACGGAGGGCTGAAAGCGGTTACGTTCGGCGTCATCGTAACCCCGCCCACTGCTCCCGCGCACCAACGCCTGTTGATGCTTTATCGCGACCTGAAGGAATTATTGTCTCTCCATCGCCCTGATACGTGTGCGGTGGAGAAATTGTTTTTTCAGCGGAATGTCTCGACGGCCATTGCAGTTGGCCAGGCGCGCGGTGTTGCGCTGCTGGCCATTGCGCAGGCCGGCCTCGATGTCGCCGAATATACTCCGAATGAAGTGAAGCAGGCGGTGGCTGGCTACGGCTCTGCGGACAAACGCCAGGTGCAGGAAATGGTGCGGACTCTCCTGCTATTGCCGGAGATCCCCAAACCGGACGACGCTGCCGATGCGCTGGCGATTGCGATCACACATTTGCATACGACCAGGTACTAGGCGGACATATGGGGATGACTGAGCCATTGCCTTCATGCCGGCTCATCCGGCGATCTGTATACATCCATCCTCATCTGTGGTTAAATCAAGCCCATGATTGCTACGTTGCGCGGCCAGGTCATTCAGGTTGAAGACAATGCTCTGATCGTTGAAGCCGGAGGGGTGGGCCTGCGGGTCTTCGTGCCCACTCCTTTGCGGGCCCGAATGAAGGTGGGCGAGGCTGCACTCCTTTATACCCATCTTGTCGTCCGGGAAGACGCACTGATCCTGTACGGATTCGAGACTCAGGCGGATCGTGAACTCTTCAACATGTTGTTGGGCGTGGACGGTGTGGGACCAAAAGCGTCGCTTTCTGTACTTTCGACGCTTACGCTTGACACGGTGCAGCGCGCCGTGTTTACCGAAGAAAGCGAAATTCTCAGCCGGGTGCCAGGAGTGGGCAAGAAAACCGCCCAAAAAATCGTACTCTATCTGCATGATCGACTCAAGCCCGCCGACGCGCTGGCGAAGATTGCCGCCCTGTCGGACAAAGACAGCGAGGTGCTTGCGGCCCTGACAGCGTTAGGTTACTCAGTTGTCGAAGCCCAGAGCGCCATCCAGTCGCTGCCCAAAGAGGCCCCCGACGATGTGGAGGAACGCCTAAGGATGGCACTGCAGCATTTCACCGGGTGATAACCAATCGGAGGACACTTGCTGGAAAAGCGCATCGCATTCATTGGGCCCGGTGTGATGGCGGAAGCCATGATCTCCGGCTTGCTTCGTAAGAAGCTGGCAAAGCCCGAAAATTTGGCTGCTTCGGGGCCGCGCCGCGAACGCGGTCATGAGTTGTACAAAAAATACGGCCTTCAGGTTATGACGGATAACGGCACTGCTGCCGCGCGCGCCGACGTCGTCGTGCTATCTGTCAAGCCGCAGAGGCTGAGCGAAGTCATGAAGGGCTTGAAAGGCATTCGGCCGGATGCGCTGCTGCTTTCGATTGTTGCCGGTGCAACTATCAAGAAAATAAGTCTAGGTTTGAAACATAAGGCGGTTGCCCGTTCGATGCCCAACACGCCGGGGCAGATAGGCGAGGGCATTACTGTTTGGACGGCGTCGGCGGGGACATCTCCAGAGCAACGCGAGATGACCAGCAAAATCCTTGGCGCGCTGGGTGCAGAAGTTTTCGTGGAAGATGAAGCCTACTTGGACATGGCTACGGCTCTCTCCGGAACGGGTCCGGCTTACGTCTTTCTCTTCACCGAAGCCTTGATTGATGCAGGGGTGCATATGGGTTTTCCGCGGCGCATCGCCGAAGAGTTGGTCTTGCAGACCATCAAAGGCTCGGCAGCGTTCTATGAGCAAGCCGAGCAGCACCCTGCGACACTGCGCAATCAGGTGACGTCGCCGGGAGGCACGTCTGCCGAGGCGCTGTACTATCTCGAAAAGGCGGGTTTCCGCACGGCGATCTCGCGGGCCGTCTGGGCCGCTTATCAGCGCTCACTTGAATTGGGAAAAGAACAACCCGCCCATATTCCTGAATCGCATCCGGATGAAACGAGTGATTAATCTGCTGGAGTGCCGCGCTCTGTCTCTCGCCGCCCGCTTTCCATAAGTAGATTCGAAATGCATAGCCCGAGTCTTGCCAGAGCATTAACTCCATTCGTCGATCGCCTTTGGAAAAAGCTCCTGCTGTTTGCGCTGGTCGTAGCGCTGACGTACCTGCCGTACGCGATACGGCTGACCTACTACCGCGACGATTGGTATTATGCCTACGATGCCATGGTAGGCCCGGCCGGCGTATTCCGGGCGCTCTTTGCCAGCGACCGACCGGCTCGTGGGCCTTTCTTCGAAATGTATTATGCGTTGTTCGGAATGTCGCCATTGCCCTATCATCTAATGATGTACTTTTGGCGTTTGGCTGGCGGCCTGAGCGTTGCGTGGTTATTCTCGCTGCTATGGCCTCGCAGGCAACAGGCTGGCTTCGCGGCGGGCATGCTGTTTGCCATCTATCCTGGTTTTACCTGGTGGGTTTCCGGAATTGAATACCAACCCATGGTGGCGAGCGCTGCTCTGATGGTCGTCTCATTGGCGCTGACAATACAGGCTTTGCGCGCGCGGCGCTCTTCAACCCGGATCCTTTCTATTCTCTGCGCCATCCTTACAGGCTGGATCTACTTGTTGCTTGTCGATTATGCAGCCGGGATCGAGGTCTTTCGCTTCCTGCTGGTGTATATGGTTCTGACGCCTCAAGCAGCTGGCTCGCTGTGGCGAAGGCTCTATTATGCGGCTCGCAAGTGGCTGATCTACTTGATTATTCCTGCCGGCTTCCTGCTCTGGCGTTTCCTGCTCTTCAACAGCGAGCGGAAGGCCACCAATCTCGGCGTACAGCTTGGCGATTTCTTTGCGAATCCGGCCTTGAACGGCCTGCATTGGCTGGAGAGTTTCCTGCTCAGCTTTATCAACGTGACGTTTTCAGCATGGGTAGTCCCGCTGATGAGCAACTACTTCTCGAATTCTCTGCGGGACGTATTGTTCGGCCTCTTCTTCGTGTTGCTCATGGTCATGCTGGCCTGGCTGATGTTGAGTTTCGCCCGAGTTGATCATGCCGGGGAAGCTGAGGACTCGGAGAATGGCTGGCAACTGCAGGCATTGAAATTAGGCTTGTCGGGCGTGGTATTCGGAATCCTGCCGATTATTGTTGCCAATAGGGAAATTTCGTTTCCAAACTTTTCGCACTATGCCTTGCCAGCTTCTCTCGGACTGGTACTACTCATCGTAGGGTTTGTGTTCCTGAGCTCAAATCGCGCCGTACGCATGGCCGCACTGATCACGTTGTTGGCCCTCAGCGGCTTGACCCACGCGGGTTTGGGCGCGAATGCCTTGCATGAGGAGCAACTGATCACCGCGTTTTGGCATCAAATGGCCTGGCGCCTCCCGTCAATGTCCGAAGGCACCACGCTTGCCGCATTTTATCCCCACCTTGATTATTCCGATGATACCGATATTGTCTGGGGGCCTGCCGACTACATTTATTATCCGGGACGGCAGACTCAAATACCTGTAGAGGCTCCGATTTCGGCTCTGACGTTGAATGGCTCTTCCTTTAATAGTATCTACCTGGGTCATGCATCGGAGGTCAGCTTGTATCGTGCGCATACCATGACCTTCAATTTTGATCATGTCCTCATTCTCGGCCAAGCAAACGAAGATTCTTGTGTGCACGTCATTGATTCGCGCTGGCCCATTATTTCCGTGGATGACAATCCCGTATTGCAATTGCTTGCTCCTTTCTCCCGCGTCGACGCTCTCGACCGGTCATCCACCTCCGGCGGGCTGCCTGTTTTTCTATTTGGTAGTGAGCCAGCCCACGGGTGGTGTTTCTACTTTGAAAAGGCGGCCCTCGCCAGCCAACGGGGAGATTGGAACCAGGTGGCGGCGATCGAGAAGGAGATAGGAAAGCTGGGCTTGCATCCAAACGACCAGGTAGAGTGGATGCCCTTCCTGCAGGCCAGCGCGTATCTGGGCAATCAACAGGATGTGAAAGCGATCTCCACCCGCATCAATTCGGAGAAACTCTACAGACAGGAAGCATGCCAAAATCTGACCGGCATGTCACGTTATGGCTATCCTTTGCCGGCAGAAATGCAATCTTATGCAAATGGAGTGTTTTGCGGGGCAGGTCCGTAGAGATGCCTTGATCCATCACGCCTGCACGCAGGTTTGAGACCAGTAGAAGAAGAATAACCTTTCTCGGGTACTTCAAACAAACCCTGCGATCATGAAATCACGGGAAGTATAATTTGGGGGCATTGGATATGGAAAACTGCTCGCCGTGTCGCTCATAACAGTCTCATCCCTCTCCAAATCATTCGGCGCGGAAGACATCTTCCAGGATGTTTCGTTTTCCGTTGCCAAGGGGGCACGCTTCGCGTTGGTCGGCCCGAATGGGATCGGCAAGACGACGCTGCTGCGCATTCTGGTCGGTCTGGAAGAAGCCTCGGCTGGGAAGGTGACGCGCTCCAAGTCCCTGCGCATGGGTTACCTGCCGCAGGAAGCCGACTTCCAATTGGAGGGCACGGTCTGGGACGCCTGCATTTCCGTCTTTGCGGATTTGATCCGGCAGCAGGAGGAACTGGCCAGGCTCGAGGGCGAGATGTCTGAACCCTCCAAACGGGAGCAGGCAATGGCCCGCTATGGCGTGCTGCAGGAAGATTTCGAGCGGCGCGGCGGCTATAGCTACCAGGTCCGCATCAAACAGGTGCTGAGCGGCCTCGGATTCGATGCGGCTGATTTCGACCTTTCGCTCGATCATCTTTCCGGCGGGCAGCGCACACGCGCCTACCTTGCGCGCCTGCTGCTTTCCAGCCCCGATCTACTCCTGCTCGACGAGCCCACGAATCACCTGGATATCGCTGCCGTGGAGTGGCTGGAGGGGTACCTGAGCCAGTGGGAAGGCGCGGCCGTCATCGTGTCGCATGACCGCTATTTCCTGGATCGAGCCTGCAACGTCCTGCTTGAGATGGCCGTGAGCGGATCGGAGCTGTATCGCGGCAATTACAGCGCCTATCTGCAAGAACGCGAAAACCGCTGGAATCATAGAGTGGAGGTTTTTGAGTCTGAGCGCGCAAAACTCCTCCGAGACGTGGAGTATATCAAGAAGAACATCTCCGGCCAAAACGTGCAGCAGGCAAAAGGCAAACTTCGCCGCCTCACACGCATTGTGCAAGCCATCGAGCAGGTCGGCATGGCAGCGGTGATCAGCACGAACTGGTCGCAGTTGGATGTGGATACGACCACCAGCCCGTTCAGTGTCGAGGAGGCCGAGAAACATGTGCGCGGATTGCGGCCGCCGCAGCGTGCCATGCCCGATCTCCACTTACACCTCCATTCGACCAGTCGTTCCGGCGAACTGGTGATCCGCACGCGTGATCTCCAGGTGGGCTATCCCGGCAGGCTGCTCTTTCGGGCGCCCGATATTGAACTGAGGCGGACCGACTGTGCAGCGTTGATCGGGCCGAACGGAGCAGGGAAGTCCACCTTCCTCAAAACAATCCTTGAGCAGCTTCAACCGTTGGACGGCGAGGTCATCCTCGGTGCCAGCCTGCATATCGGATACTTCGCGCAGGCGCATGAGGGCCTCGACCCCGGCAAATCGGTGCTGGACGAAATCCTGGCTGCCTCGCCGGGGATGCTGCCCTATCAGGGACGGGATTATCTTGGAAAGTACCTATTCTCTGGCGACGATGCATTCAAGAAAGTATCCATGCTGTCAGGCGGGGAGCGTGGGCGCCTGGCACTGGCAAAACTCGCGCTGCAAGACACGAACCTGCTCTTGCTGGACGAGCCCACGAATCATCTGGATATCCCTTCGCAAGAGGTTCTGCAATCCGTTCTGGATGCTTACCAGGGTACGATCCTGCTCGTTACGCACGACCGGTATCTGGTGGATGCCCTGGCTACACAAATATGGGAAATCGATCCCGAAGAGTTGCACCTTACGGTGTTTAGAGGCGCGTATTCTCAAATGAAAGAGGAGCGCGAGAAGGAGGTGGCGCGGCTGGCGGCGGCGATGCCTGAAGCTGCGCCGGCGCGTCCTGCATCTCGTAATCTAAATACTTCTGCGGCAAAAGACGAGAGAAGAAGGGTGGCGCAACGGCAGGAATTGGAAAATAGCATCGCGACGCTTGAAAGCCGGCTCGGCGAGTTGGGCCGCTCCCTCGAAAATCCTCCAAGGGACGCGGCGGAGGTCGCGAGACTGGGCCAGGAGTACGCGCGTCTGCAGCAGGAGATGGATCAGAAGCTGGGGGAGTGGGAGCGGCTGAGTGCGTAGACTCCTGAATCCATCGATGGATGAGTTGCTGGTCCCATACGGCTTACATAATGAGAACAGAATGGCCCGTTTATAATTCGCGTATGAATCATGCGCCGGAGGCGACCCATGGCTGAGACACTGACCATTACGAGAACGGAGGGGCGTGTAAAGATCCTTCATCTCGCGGGCAAATTGGACGGCCAGACTCATACTCTTTTGCTGGAGGCTGCCCAGGCGGAACGTGCAGCCGGCACGCGTTTCCTGCTGATTGATCTGGAACATGTCGAAATGGTCAGCAGCGCCGGCCTCGGGGCATTGCATGCCATTTTCAAGTCCTTTACTCCTGATGAAGAAACGGAGGCTTGGGCAAAGCGAAAAGAGGGGGATGTGTACAAGTCTCCTTATTTCAAGCTGGCAGCTGCTTCGACTAACGTCTATTATGTGCTCAACATTGCCGGCTTCCTGCAGAACATTCCCGTATACCCCACGGTGAAAGAAGCGCTCGAATCGTTTCCGCGCTAACTCCGGAAACCAGATCTCCCGAAAAAGCGAAGGGCACGGATATCTGCCGTGCCCTTCGCTTTCTATACAGAATCAAGAATGCTAGTTTGCGGACTTGGGTTCTGCCGTTTCCCGCGGCTCAACGTGCACCGTCACATCTGACCCCGGCAGGATCGTTTGCACTTTCTTTTCGATTCTTTCGGTCACGGCGTGCGCCTCATTCAAGGTCGTTGCCCCGTCCATCGTAATGTGCAGGTCCACGAACCAACGTGCGCCCGAAGGCCGGATGCGCACGGCGTGGCAATCGTCGACGCCTTTCATAGCCCTTACTTTTCGGATGACCTGCTCCGACATGCCTTTCGGCGCGGTGTCGAGCAGGGCCTGGATGGTGCGATATCCCAGTTCTGCGCTGATGAAGATTACGATCAACGCCACGGCCATGGCTGCGATCGCGTCGGCCTCAGACATCCAGCCAAATTGCGGAACGTACCGGGCAATCGTCAGGCCAACCAACCCCAGGATGACCACGGACGAGGACCAGATGTCGGTTGAAAAATGGAGCGCATCCGCCTCCAGGGCCTGCGAATTATGTTTGCGCGCGGCCCGATACAGGATGCGTGAGCGGGTGTAGTCCACGATGATGGAAGCGCCCATAACGATGAAGGACCAGATCGAAATCTCGACCTGGGCCTTCTTGTAGAATAGACGATCCACGGCTTCGTTGATGATCCAGGCGGAGGTGCCCAGCAGAAGCAGCGTCTCGAAAAGTGCGGAGAGATTCTCGACCTTGCCGTGCCCGAAGTGATGTTCCTGGTCGGCGGGTTTATCCGACAGGCCGATGGCGAACAAGGTCATCAGGGCTGCCACCAGGTCAAGCGCCGAGTGGGCCGCTTCCGCTAAAATGCCGAGGGAATTGGTAAGCAGGCCGACCACGATCTTGAAAGTGGTCAAGCCCACCGCCGCTACAACCGAACTCAGCGCCGCAGTGCGTTTTTCTCTTTGAGCTAAGGTATGCGACATCGATTCCTCAGTGTGTTAGATTGAGGTCGCCTGTCGTAATTCGATGGAACCGCTGGACGGGGGAATTGGTAAGGGCGGGTCTTCAATCTGCTGCGGAAGGAAGTCCGTTCAAGATTGGCCCGCCCCTACTACGACTTTGAGATTCTGGCGCCGATATGGAAATGATACCGAATTACGTCCCGAATGCAAAGGGTTGGATTTTGCTCATACCCGGAGACAGGCTTGGTAGGCAAAGTGCAGGAGCCCCTCTCTGAAGGACAGGGTTAATGTGCCCGAACCTCTCCGGGCAGAGCAATCGTTCGCCTATTTAATCACTCCCAACTTCTTTCCTGCCTTGGCGAAGGCTTCCAGGCCCTGACCCAGATCGTCACGGTCATGGGCGGCGGAGATCATTACGCGGATGCGGGCCTTGCCTTTGGCCACTGTTGGGAATCCGATGGACATGGCAAACACGCCGTTCTCGAACAATTCGCGGCTGAACTGCTGGGCCAAGGGGCGCCTCGCCGAGCATGACCGGCGTAATGGGCGTCTGGCTCGCGCCCGTATCGAAGCCGAGCTTCTTCATCTCAGCCTTGAAATATTTGGCGTTATCCCACAATTTGTCCACCAACTCCGTGGAAGATTCCAACAAATCAATCGCCGCGATGCAGGCGGCCGCATCCGGGGCGGTGACCGCGGACGAGAACAGGAAGGGACGACCGCGCTGCCGCAGCCACTCGACGATGACCTTGTCACCGGCCACCAGCCCGCCGACGACGCCAAAGGCCTTCGAAAGCGTGCCGACCTCGATGTCCACTTTGCCGTGCAGGCCGAAGTGATCCACGATACCGCGTCCGCCCTTGCCCAGCACGCCCTCGCCGTGTGCATCGTCCACCATGAACATGATGTCGTGCTTCTTGGCCACTTCATACAGGCCGGGCAGGGGTGCGATATCGCCGTCCATGCTGAAGACGCCGTCAGTGACGATCAAGGCCCGGCGATACGATCCCGCGTTCTCCTGGATGGCCGCTTCCAGGGCGGCCGGATCGTTATGCTCGTAGGCCACGATGCGTGCGCCGGACAGCCGGGATCCGTCAATGATCGAGGCGTGATTGAGCCGGTCCGAGAAGATCACGTCCTCTTTGCCGACGAGTGCGGCGATGGTTCCGAGGTTGGCAGTGAACCCCGATTGAAAGGTGATGACGTCTTCCGCGCCCTTGAACTTGGCCAGACGCCTTTCGAGTTCCAGGTGCAGATCCGTCGTTCCAGCGATGGACCGCACAGCAGCCGGCCCAACCCCGTACTTCTTGGTGGCTTCGCGAGCGGCTTCCACGACCTTCGGGTGATTTGCCAGGCCGAGATAATTGTTCGAGCAGAAGTTGAGCACGTCTTTGCCGTCTACCACGAGCCGTGCGCCTTGCGCCGAGCCGATGGTGCGGATGCGGTTATACAGGCCCTGGTCTTTCAGGCCGTCAATCTCTTGCGAAAGCCAATCGAGTTTGGACATGAGGACTCCCTGGAAAGAGATGGAGAAACGAGAATATAGAACGATCGAATGTGTGCAACGCTGCTAAATCATTATAGCGAGTTTGGACGCCGGCGTTTGTCACTTCCTCTCATGACAAACGGCATCCGACACCGATCAGGTCTCGGATGTCTCGGCGGTTGCATCTTCCGCAAGCAGGCCCATTTCGGCCAGCGCAGACATGACTTTGGCCTGCGCCCCCGGTTTGATGACCACAGCGGTCGGGCCCAGCGTCTGGCCCAGGAACCTGCCGGCCCCGGACTTGCGCAGTTCTGTGAGAACTTCAGGTTTATTGACCCTCAAAACGACCTGCGTCTCGGCCCGTGCCACCGTTCCTTCGGCTTCCCAGCGCTTGACAGCCTTGACCAGGACCGGCGGGATGCCAGCCTCGGCATGCCTGGACAACAGAGTCAATATCTGCTCGACATTCAGCCCCTGCTCTTTGGCTTTCGTTAGCGAGGCTGGAGTAAGGCGATAACGATACTCTTCCGGCTGCTCTTGCTGCGGCTCGCCAAAGCGGGCAACCTGGTACCGGACAGCCCTGGGAGTCAATCTCGGGACATAGATCATGCCGCTGGAAGAAATCTTCAGCTTGCCATTTTCGATATTTGTGAATCGCGATTCGGAATTCGAGATTCGTCCTTTCGCTTCCCGACCCTCAATTCCGGCCAGTCGGAATGCGGTGCTCTCGCCTTCCGGATGGACGCCCGCCAGATCGAGCATGCCCAGCCGATAAAGAACACTCGTAATAAAAAATCGGATGAGGGCGCCATCCACCTCATCCCAGCAGGCGAAGCCGCGCAGGTAGCGGCCGTCTGCCTGACGCTTGATGAACCACGAATCGTAGTCCCCTGCAGGTCGTTGAAAGTCGGGGCGTTTCGACTTGATGTCGCTGACGAACGCGTTCAAGCCCCACCAGGTATTGCCAGGAATTGCGGCCAGCCAACTGAGCACTATATTGCGGGTGGCTTGCGGTGAATTGGTCCATTCGCCCTCGCAGGCCAGCCCGGGGATCAATCGCAGTTCGTTTACAGCATCGCTCGTCTGCCAGGCTTGTGCCAGAATGCTGAGCGCCTCTGCCCGAGGAGCGGCGAGGAAGGATCTTATTTCTTCAGTCCGCGGTACGTTTTTTCTCAGCAAGCCGGCTGCATGCAGTAGGGCCTGCAGGAAGGGATCAGGTTGGGTGGCATGTCCGGCGCGCAAGCCGGCCAGCAGCGTGGTTGCATCGTCAAGGATTCGATCGGTGGAAGGAACGATATGCGCCCTCTCTGCCGGGGTGGCACGGCGCCCGAGAGGCTCGGAATTCTCGTCGGAGCGAGCCGCTTTTGTCGGCTGCGGATTTTCTTTTGTGGCGTTCCGGGTTTCATTGCGGCGGAGAAATTTCAGGATTTCCTCAGGCATGAAAGCGAATTCCTGCGCGCCCTTGTCTGTATCAAAGAATGCGCGCGCAAGCAAGCCGCGGTAAAACAGGAATTCGGCAGGCGACTCCGGTTTAAGGTATGGCTTTTCCCGATCGCGCCGCCCGGCGCCCATCTCGCGCACGTCGCCGAATCGACGAACGAAAGCGGGCCAGGGCATGCGCCCTCCTGCCGCGGCCAGCGCGGCGAGAGCCGACTTCGCTTCCGGGCTGAACGAGCTGATCAACTCTGTGAATAGCTGCTGATCCAGGATTGAGGCGACTAGTTCCTTCGCCGCGCCATCCCAGGTCTGGGATTTGAGCTCAACTCCCCATCGTTCGGCGACGATGCGTAGATAAACGATGTCCTGACCTTTGAGGGAATGAAGTAAATCAGGCATAAGCTACGGGAGACCGCAAAGAAAGTGTGCCGGCAAATCTATTGTACTTGCAGACCATCTCTCCCGCGGGGACGCATCGGCTGGCGGCGGAAGGCGCCTGTCTGCATTTCTAGCGCTTATATCTGCGGAGTCAATATACAATTTGCCGCGTGCACCTCTTATCCCCGACGCCTCTCCCAAGGGCGACTGACTAAATTCCAGAAATTGAATGGTAGGGCGGCTTGCATACCTGGTGGAAAAAAGTATGCTCAGGTATACGTGCAAGCAGTTACCCCCTTATAACCTTCAGCGCGCCGGGTAGTACCTCAAATGTGACGCTGTGCAGGTTGCTGCCGAAGCTTGTATAGATTTCGCCATCAGCATGGATGTACATCGGTCGGTCGGCCTTGACGGCCATCTTTCTGCATGTTCCGAGCGTTACCTGCTTGAACTTGCCATGCGTGCCTTTCATGACCTCAGGCACAATGCGCAACATCATCAGCCGGCTGACATTCTCGATCATGGCGTAGTGCAGCAGCCCGTCGTCGAGTTTTGCATCCGGCGCGATCAGGAAGCCGCCGCCTTCGCGCGGCCCGTTACAGACGGTCAGCATAAGATTGCTTTGCTCCCGCGGCTCTTCATCGACCTCGATCTTCATCAGGGAAGCATCGTGATTGAGCACGATGGTCTGGATCACAGCCGTCAAGTACATCAGAAAGCCGCGCACGATGGGGAGGCGGTGCGAGCGGATGGTGACAACCGTATCGAACCCAATGCCGAGTGTGTTGTCGAAGAATTCCGTGCGGCCATGCTCGTCGGTCATCATGCCCAGGTCGATCGCCGAGGGCTCTCCTTTGAGGGCGCGATCCAGCGCGTGATCGGACTCCATGGAAACGCCGATCGCATGAGCAAAGTCGTTGCCGGAGCCGACCGGCACTACGCCCAAAATGGGCCGCTTGTTTTCCGGAAGCTGCATGATGCCGTTGACGACCTCATGTACGGTTCCATCACCGCCGATGGCGATGATCTTCTCGTATCCCTGCTCGCCGGCCTGCCTGGCCAGCTCAGTGGCATGCGTCGGATAGACCGTTCCGCTCCAATCCGCCGCGCCATATTCATTGATCATGGGGCGCAGATCATCGGCAACTTTCCACGCGTTGCCCATATCGGCCATCGGATTTAGGATGATCTTGACTTTGGGGGGCATGCAGTTGCGCCGCAGCAGAATGGGGTCAGGATTCTTCCATGTGCAGCGCGCCCGTAAATCCACGAGCCACCACATAAGAGCCGCGTTGCTGCTTTTTGGCTCGATACAGGGCCTCATCCGAGGCGCGTATCAAATTGGCGGCTGTGCTGGCATGAAGCGGGTAGATCGCGATACCGCATGAAATTCCGACCCGGATGCTGTCCCCGTTGGGCGCCTCGTATGAGAACTTTTCCATCTTTTCGAGAATCTTCTCGACGACAATACGCGTGGAGGCAACATCGCTCTGGTTCAGCAGCAGGGTCATTTCATCGCCCCCGTAACGAGCCAGGAAGTCCGACGACCGCAACCCCGTGGCCAGGTAGTTGAAAACCGTGCGTAGGACCTGGTCACCGACAGAGTGTCCATACGTGTCATTCACCGCCTTGAATCCATCCAGATCGAGCATCACGACGCCAAAGAACGCCCCTGTACGGCGGGCGGTGGCCACTTCCTGCTCCAATCGTTCGTCTAAAGCCCGGCGGTTTGGCAATCCGGTTACCGTATCGCTTAGGGCCTGTTTGCTCACCATGAGATGCAGGCTGGCGTTGGATATTGCAACCGCGGCCTGATCGGCCAGCAAGCCCAATAATCTCAGCTCGGAGGTGCTAAAGCCCCCGCGCGTTGACCTTGATAGGTTCATGACCCCCACCACGTTATCGTTGATCTTCAGCGGAATACCGATGATCGAACCGTGCCAATCGCCCGGCGCATTCATATATAGAGGATGTTTTTCCATATCCTCGATAATGATGTGGTCTCCGTTACGGGCGACTGTATAGGTGAGGCCGTTCGGTCGTGGCAGCGCCATAGGCCGGTTGCGGATGCCGTCCTGGTCCAGGGCTGCGCCGAATTCAAGTTTCTGGTTGGTATAGAGAAAGATATGTGCGGTGCGGGCATTCTTGACCAGGCGCATCGCTTCCGTGACGACCGCATCCAGAACGGTTTGAAGGTCCAGGCTGGAGGTCAGGTTGAGGCTGAGCTTCTTGAGCGCGTCGAGCTCGTCGGCCTGCTGCTTGAGGGTAAACACCAGGTTCCGGTTTCGCACCAGACCGACCGCCAACGAGCGTGACTGATGTGCGGCTTCAGTTGAGTCGACGTTCCGTTCGATGGCCTCGGTCAGGACGTTCAATAGTTTGAGGATCTCGTCAGATTCGGCCGCCGAGACCTGGTTCTGTTCCGCCAGCAACTGGCGGGCCTGATTTAGTATTTCAAGGCGTACGTCGTCATTGCCCATTTTGTTCACACGATGTGTGACATACTTGCAGATGCAAACCCCAACTGCGGGCTTCCGTTTTGATGCGGTTACGTCAATATTATACAATAAAAGCAGCGGGAGAATTCATTCAGAGCGACTCCCGACTTGCAAGCCGCGTGCCTTCAGCGTGGGCCGCGTTCATGGTTTTCCACGCAGTAAACGCCCGCGCAAGCGGACACAGCTGCATATTTCACATTAAGTCCGGCATTTTGAAGCGCTGCAATGGATTCCTCCGCCAGCCAATAGGGCTCTTGCTCCCACAGTTCGCCCACGGATCTTCCGAAGCCCTGCTCCGCGTTCTTATCCCGGAAGGATATGTCGGCGATGACCAGCTTGCCGTTGGACTCAAGGTGCGCGGTTACCAGCTCGCGGCACAAGTCTACCTTTTTCTCCAGGTCGAAATGATGGAAGACATAAGCCGAAACAATACGATCGAACCGGCGTTCCAGCGTCGCCGGCCACCCGTCGCGCAGGTCGTGCCGGAGGAAGTGAGCCTGCGGCAGCTTGGCGCGGGCTTTGTCGAGCATGGCCTCTGAAAAATCGGTGCACCAGAGTTCGCAGCCGCGCTTGTGGAAACGAGCGGCCAGATTGCCGGTTCCCGTGCCAAGATCAAGCACGGACATGCCCCGCTCAGGAGCGGCCAGCTGCACGGCGGTAGCCAGGGCACGTTCATAGCCGTCGAAAGGGAACTTGTTGAGCGCCGCGACATCGGCATCGTAAGTCTCCGCCCAGGGATCGAACTCGCTAGAGGGGAAGGGGTCGTCTGCAGTCATGCAAGGGATTCTACCCGATAGAATTCGGCTGGGGCAGAGGTTTGCCGGCTTGCTCCATAGAGCAAATTGCAGGAGCGGAAGGGGGAGTTGGCATAATCAAGGATCGGCGTATACTGAGCTACAATTTGAGGAGAAGCTCATTTGGGTGCGACTCCGTTCAGTGGCAAGTTGGGGCGGCCTTTTGCATCGATTAACTGCATTCCGGTCAACTGGGAGGGATGAATGAAATGTCTTTCGATCGTTTTGCTCATATGTGCTATGTTCGCGTTGCCCTCATCCGTCCGGGCGGATATTGCGCCTCCCCTCAACCCACCCGGTTCGAATCTTCAGCCGGGCACGGATACGACACAGGTGAGCATGGCTGCCGAGACAGTGCTGATTGACGTGAAAAACGATACAACGCCAAATAGCCTTGGGAGTGCGGCGGTCACGGCGGATTTCACGATGCGCAATCTCGGAACGCAGGACGAGAGCATGGCCGTCCGTTTCCCTATTTCGTCCAATGACGGCCGCGATCAGTATCCTGAGTTCACTGGCCTGGTCGTGAAGGTGGATGGGAAGCGGGTCTCCACCCAACGCGCCAGTTATCCAGATCCTCGCTATCCGCGCCAGAACATACCCTGGGCCGAATTTCAAGTGAGCTTCCCGGCGGGCAAGGACGTAGCCATCGAGGCCGCTTATGGGCTCAAAGGTTCAGGATATCCGCCCTACACTGCCTATTATTATGTCCTGGAAACAGGCGCCGGCTGGAAGGGGACGATCGGCAGCGCGGATATTACACTCCGCCTGCCATATCAGGCCAGCCCGCAGAACATCGTTCTTAGCACGGAGATCGGCTGGGCGCTGACGACGTCCGGCGGCGCGATCCAGGGGAATGAGATGCACTGGCATTTTGAAAACTTCGAGCCCGGGCCCAATGGACCCGTGGGCAATATGGAATTTGCCCTGGTCTCCCCGGCAGCGTGGCAGCCTGTGCTCACCGAGCGCGCGAACGTCGCCGCGGCGCCGGGGGATGGCGAGGCCTGGGGCCGCCTGGCCAAGGCCTACAAGGCGATTTTCTTCCTGAATAAAGGCTACCGCACGGATTCCGGCGGTGAAGAACTTTATCAGGCAAGTGTCGACGCCTACCAGACCTGCCTGAAACTATTGCCAAAGGACCCGCAGTGGCATGCAGGCTTTGCCGACCTGTTGGCCAACCGCTCGTATTGGGGTATGTCGGGAAGCGGTCCGAACTCCGGACCTGTACCGCGCCTTTGACGAAATCCATACTGCGCTGCAACTCGCCCCCAATGACGCCAAGGTGCAGCAGATCGCACAACAGCTCTCAGACATGTTCCCGGATGCGATGACTGCGAGCGGGACCGGCTATGATTTCATCTGGCTGACGGAGACTCCGACTCCGCGGCCGACTTTGTTGGAGACGGCCGCGCCGATGACCACCCTGCCGGCAACAGCAACTCCGGCGCCGTCGCAGGCCATCCCTGCAAGTCCGCAGGCGTCCAGCCCCTCATCCAAACCTGTCTCACCTATTTGCGGAACGGCGGCATTGTTGCCGTTGGCGCTGGTTTTTTGGGCTGCTAAGAAACGCAGGCGGTAGACTGGCGCTTGATCGCGGACATTCGAGGTTCTTCCCGCGCCAGTTCTGTCTTGTTTGCGAAAGGTCCGAAAGCCACGGAACCCGGCGGAAGCAAATGAAGAGCGAGCAGACAATTCCGCTCGCTCCTTTCATATCAAAAAATCCGGTTGAAACGTGGGTTAACTTATCCCCATCTCCAGGACGTGCCATCCTTGGTGTCTTCAATGGTAACGCCCAGCTGCTTCAGGTTGTCGCGGATCTGATCGGATAAGGCCCAGAGTTTTTGCTTTCTCACTTCGCCCCGAATTTGAACCAGCAAATCGACGAACTTATCGGCATCGCCCAAGCCTTTCTTTTCTGCGAGCCGCAGGCCAAAGACACCCGCTAACTCGCGTAGTGTCGCCTGCGCGGGTTTAAGCTGCTCATCCGTAGCGCCTTGGTCGCGGGCCGTATTGATGGCTTTGACGAGCTCATGCAATGCGGCCATGGCCAGCGGGGTGTTAAAGTCGTCATCCATCGCGCCCGTGAAGGATTGTTGAGTTGTCTCGGCCTGTTTCACGAGCTCCGCGGCAGTACCGGCGGGAAGCCCCTTGGCGGAGGCGGAGGCCGGCCGCAGTCCCGATTTGAGACGGTCAAGGCTTTTTTCCGCGGCGTCCAGGGTGCCATCGTTGAAGATCAACGGCGCGCGATAGGCGCCGTTCAGCACCAACATGCGCATCACGTCGGCGTCGCGCTTCGAAAGGAACTCCTTGATGCTGACGATGTTGCCAAGCGACTTCGACATCTTCTCGCCGCCGAGCTGCAGCATGCCGTTATGGATCCAGTAACGCGCAAACTGCTTGCCGGTGAACGACTCGCTCTGAGCGATCTCGTTTTCGTGGTGCGGGAAGATCAGGTCATTTCCGCCGCCGTGGATATCGATCTGCTCACCGAGTTCGGCGAGGTTCATGGCGGAGCATTCGATATGCCAGCCGGGACGACCTTTGCCCCAGGGGGAGTCCCAGGCCGGCTCGCCGGGCTTGGAGGCTTTCCACAACGCGAAGTCCATGGGATGTTCCTTGGCTTCCCCGATTTCAATGCGCGCGCCGGCCTGCATGTCTTCGAGTTTGCGACCCGACAGCTTGCCGTAGTCCGGGTCTTTGGTGACGCGGAAATATACGTCGCCGTTTGAGGCTGCGTAGGCATATCCCTTCTGGATAAGACCCTGGACCATTGCCTGGATCTCGCTCATGGTCTCGGTTGCACGCGGATTCTTCGTGGCGGGCAGAATGTTCAGGTCCTGCAGGTTCCGGGCGTAATCATCGATGTAACGCTGCGCCAGCTTGATCGGGTCCTCGCCGAGCTGATTGGCGCGATTGATGATCTTGTCGTCCACGTCGGTGTAGTTCATCACGTGACGGACAGTGTAGCCGCGATATTCCAGGTAGCGGCGGATCACGTCGAACACCAGCGCCGACATGGCGTGGCCCACATGGGCGTCGTTGTAGACCGTGACGCCGCACACGTACATCTTGACGACGTTTGGCTCGAGGGTCTGGAATTCTTCTTTCTTGCGGGTGAGGGTGTTGTAGATGCGAATCATGGAAAATGCCTATTGTGACCGTTGGGAAGATTGACGATGAATCCATTTTAAACCACAAAAGGCACAAAGTGGCACAAAGTTTGTCGCCTTCTTGAAGCAAGGCTGAGGTCAGTGCTTTACGCGCAGCCACATGTTCGTGACCTTTTGTGACTGCGAGTGAGTGAGGCGGATCAGCTCCAGCTTCACGGTTGTGCCGCCGGAATGCTCGAACAGCCTGACGCCGTCTCCGAGCAGGACGGGGACGATGTGGATGAGGATCTCGTCGAGCAGGCCGGCGTATAGGATCTCTTTCGCCGCAGTAGGTCCGATGATCGCGACGTAATTATTGCCGGCGGCGGCCTTGACCTTGCGCATGACTTCGCCGATGTCCCCTGCGACGAAGGTAAAGCCCGAGGCGGCGGTGTTCGATGCGGCGTGCGTCAGGACGAACTGCGGCCCGCTCCAGGCCCCGCCATAAACCTTGCCTTGCTCGGTCTTTGCACCGTCGTAGGTTCGGCCCCCGATCAGCACCGCGCCGATCTGCCCGAGGACTTCATTCACGGTCGGATTCGGATCGGCGTAGTCGCCCATCCAGCTCATGTCGCCGCCGGGCCCCGCGACGAACCCGTCAAGCGACATCGTGATATGCCAGAGGACCTTGCTCATGGAGATGCGCCTCCCGGCAGGCTGAGTTGCGAAAATCGAGTTGTCAGCTCGAGCAGTTCACGCTGGTGTTTATCATTAGTGATTTCTTCTGGATTTTCCGTTCGTTTCTTCGACGCGGCCGAAGATCATGCGGCCGGCGGCGGTCTGCAGGACCTTGGTGACGTGCACATCCATGTATTCGCCGATGTAATCCTTGCCGTTCTCCACCACCACCATCGTGCCGTCGTCCATGTAGCCCACGCCCTGGCCGAGTTCCTTGCCTTCCTGGAAGATGTTGATGTTCATCACCTCGCCCGGCAGCACCACCGACTTGACCGCGTTGGCCAGTTCGTTGATGTTCAGCACGGTCACGCCCTGCAGCTCGGCGATGCGGTTCAGGTTGTAGTCGTTGGTCAGGACCGGGCTCTTGAGCTGTTTGCCCAGGACGACCAGTTTATCGTCCACTTCGCGCACGCCCTCGACGTCGATATCGCTGACGCGCACCAGGATGTTGGGCAGTTTCTGCAGCTCGGCCAGCACCTCCATGCCGCGGCGCCCGCGCTGGCGGCGCAGGCCGTCGGGCGAGTCGGCGATGTACTGCAGTTCGTTGAGCACGAAGCGCGGGATGAGCAGCGTGCCGGGCAGGAAGCCGGTCTTGGCAATGTCGGCCACGCGGCCGTCGATGATGACGCTGGTATCCAGTAAGATGGTGCGGTTCAGGTTCGTCCAAGAGGAACCGGAGCCGCCCTCGCTGCGTCCGCTCAGCGTACCGAAGAGGCTCATGATGTCGCCCTGGCGCATCACAAACAGCGATACCCCGAAGTAGCCGAACAGGATAACGCCACGAACGGCAGGATGCTCCCGAACGGATCGGGCAGGAGGGAGAGCGGAAATGACAAGAGAGCCGCGGTCAGCAGCCCAACCACCAGCCCGGTGAGCCCCGCAAAGAGCGTCTCGGCTGCAATCCGTCCGAGAAGCGAACGCAAAGCACGAGCCGGGCGCGTCGTGAAGTACGGCGTAAGGATCAGCCCGGCCAGCGCGCCGACCAGGCCGATGCCGATTGTGTAGCGAAAGACTTCAGTCGGATTGAATTTTGCGAGATCGTAGCCCCAGATAGCCCCCGGCGATGGCGAAAATGAACATGAAAATAATGCGAAGAATAAATTCAACGCTCATAATAGCTCCTTTGTTTGTTTTGTTTGTAAAGTACGGGATAATGTGATTGATAATAGCATGCCTGCCGTATCCCGTCAATTAGGTAGATAAAATAATGATATTGGAACGATTTGCGTGTGGGGAAGCCTCTTTTCTTCGCAGCCTGGCCGGCAGAATCTGCGGGAGGGCAGGGAACGACCTCGTGTTAACTTCGTTTACCTTACTCATAACGAATTAATTGTTGAACTATGACGAATTTGAGCTCCACCCAAGGCAGAGTATAATCTAAGCCCCATGGCAATTGACCAATTTGGGCGCAACATCCACTATTTGCGCATAAGTCTTACCGACCACTGCAACCTGCGCTGCGTCTACTGCATGCCGGAGGATCAGACCTTCCGCCCCAACCCGGAGTTGATGCAGGATGAGGAGATCGCGATGCTGACGCGGCTGTTCGCCAGCCTGGGCTTCGACAAGATCCGGTTGACGGGCGGAGAGCCGACCGTCCGCGCGCACATCGTCGACATCGTGCGCAGCATCGCTTCGACGGAAGGCATCCGGTCCGTGTCGATGACGACCAACGGAGTGCTGCTCAAGAAGCTGGCTCAGCCGCTGGCGGATGCCGGCTTGCAGCGGGTCAACGTCAGCGTGGATACGCTGGATCCGGAGAAGTTCCATCGCCTGACGCGCTGGGGCAAGCTGGACGACGTTTGGGAAGGCATCCTGGCCGCGGAAAAGGCAGGGCTTAGCCCGATCAAGCTCAACGCGGTGGTGGTCAAGGGCTACAACGAAGCGGACGTTGTCGACCTGGCGCGCCTGACGCTCGAGCATCCATGGCAGATGCGCTTCATCGAGATGATGCCGTTTGCCGGCGTCACCGACGTGCAGACCGGGCAGGTGATCACCGCCGCGCAGATCCTGGCCAGCATCGAGGCCGGGCTGGGCAAGCTGGAGGAATCCAACGACGGGCAAACTCGATGGCGAAGCACGCGTCTTTCATCTTCCGCAGGCCAAAGGCGATATCGGCTTCATTTCATCGGTGACCAATCCATTCTGCGAGACTTGCACACGGGCGCGCCTCACTGCAGATGGCCGCCTGCGGCTGTGCCTGCTGCGTGAGAACGAAGTGGACCTGCTCACGCCGCTGCGCGCGGGCGCTTCATTGGAAGACCTGCGGCGATTCATCCTGGATGGGATATGGTATAAACCGTGGGGCCACGGGCTGGCAGAAGGCGTGATACCGCTCAACCGCGTGATGAATGAGATCGGCGGGTAAGAGATTCAACCACTAAGGGCACGAAGTAACACTAAGGAAAAAGAAAACAAACGTCCACTTCGCCGCGAGGTTCTGAATAGGAAAGTGGGCATAGGTTTGCACAATTACTCTTACCATGATCAAAGCAGTATTCTTCGATCTTGACGGAACCATTCGTCATAATCTCCCCTCCGGCGGGGAGTTTTTTGCGGACTACGCCGGGCAGCTCGGGCTGAAACTCAGCCACGAGGACCGCATGCGCGCGTTTCGCTGGGAGCATTTCTACTGGGCCGAATCCAGCGAGTTGAAAGCCGACCGCCAGACTTATCAGGACGAGAATGGGGAATTCTGGTTGCATTATGCCTGGCGGCAGCTGATGGCATTGGGCGCGCCTGTCTCGCAGGCGGAGGTCCTCGCCGTGCAGATCACCAAATACATGGAACAAGCCTACAAGCCCAGGAGCGTTGTGCCCGAGGCCGCGCTCCGGCTGTTGGCCGGATTGAAGGAAGAGGGGTACGAACTGGCTGTGATCTCCAATCGGCAAAAGCCATATCAAAAAGAAATCGAGGCGCTGGGCATTGCGCCTTTCTTTGCTTTCTCGCTGGCGGGCGGCGAGATCAATGCCTGGAAGCCGGAGCCGGAGATATTCCTCGAGGGATGCCGCCGCCTGGACGTTGCACCGGGGGAGGCGGTTTACGTCGGCGACAACTATTTCGCGGACGTGGTCGGGGCGCGGCGTGCGGGGCTCGAGCCGGTGTTGTACGACCCGCGCGGCGTCTTCCCCGACCCGGGCTGCGCCATCATCAAGTCGTTCACGGAGCTGACTGACATCCTGACGGCGGATGGGCGAAGTAAAATTCACCACCGATGAACACAGATAAACTTTGAGCATTTGCAGATTGTAGATTCTTGATTGGCTTTGGCAATGGCGGCTTCCGCCCGCCTTCGGGCGGAAGTGGGCGACGGCGGCTTGATGCCGCCTCGCCCAAAAAGGAGATTCGCCATGAATGCTCGCTTGCGATCAACCTCATGCTTCCAGGCATAGTGATGCTGACGGCGTGCGGGCCAAGACCTGCCGCCGTCATGCCCGCCTCGACCCCGGCGGCCACGAGCGCGCCGTTGTCCTCCGTACCCCTCAAAGAGAGCGCGCTGGTTGCAGAAGCGGACTCCAAGTCCAATACAGTCCTGCTCGCACCGGTTGACCCTGCCACCGGGCAGAACCTTGCGAACTATGCGCCGGTCAACTTTGGCCCCGCGAGTCCTTTCAGCTTCTCGCCGGATAGGAAGATGCTCATCTTCGTCAGCTATCCACCCAAGTCGTCTGCCGATAATCCACAACTGCATTTCCTCGACCTGGCCTCCTGGCAGGATAGCATCCTGCCTCTGAACCAGAAGCCTCGCATTGGGTGGCTCTCTACCTGGGCTATCAGCCCGGATGGCAGGCTCTTTGCCATGGCGGAAGGCGACAAACAAAGCCGGCTGCTATTGGCGGATGTGAGCCGTCACGGCATTATCGCACAGGCCACTCTCAACGATATGGTCAGCAATATGCAGTTCACTGCGGACAGCAGCGGCCTGATGATCTACGGGAGCAAGGTGGATCCCAACACGCAGGTGATCCTGGGAGCGCCAACAGCCGAATTGCTGTCCGCGAAGGATCTGAGTACCGCCTGGTCGATGAGCTTGAACGACGTCCGCAACGGATTCGAATTCAATCCAGGCTATCAGGGCAGCGCCTTTGATCCCGGCGCGGGCTCGGAATACCTACCGGGCGTCGTCTTCGCGCCGGATGCCGATATGCTATACATCGTTCACGCCGACGTGGACAGGCTCACCCAGGTCGACTTTGCGAAGAGGTCGGTCGTGACGCTGGACATCCGGCCGAAGCTTTCGTGGTTGGAGCAATTGCTGACGCTCTCGGCCGGCACTGCATATGCCAAAGGTCAGGACGGCATCACACTGCAGGCGGGGATTTCACCGGATGGCCGGACCATCTATACCATCGGCACGCAGAATAAGCTGGACAAGCTGTCGAACGGCGATCTGACGTTTACGCAAACCGCGTTGAACCTTCAGGCCATCAGCGCCAGCGATGGCATGCAGCTTTTCAAGTCGGATGCGACCGGCACCACGCTTGGCCTCTCGAGCGACGGGGGCAGCGTCTTCCTGGAGCAGCAGGACGATACGGGCGCCGTGACCGGCACGACCGAGGTCAACGCGCTGACCGGTGAAGTCATCAACCAATATAAAGGCGTCTGGCTCCGCTCTGCGCACCGCATGGACGGCACGCCATTGCTGGTCTCTGCAGTGGAGGGATATACGGACCCATCGGTATCGGTAATGTCGGCCTTCACACCCGACCATCAATTGCTTGGCACATGGTCCGCCTCGCCAAATTCGGATTGGGTGATCATGCCGTAAGAGGCAGGCTGCGAGGTTTTAAGTTGTTAAGGTGCAGGGGGCTGGTTGACGGTTGGCGGTGGTCAGTTGGCAGTTGGCTTTGCCGAGCAGGAAGAGCACCTTTGTGGGAATTGCACCCGCACCTTCGGCCTTCGGTCGCTCGCCTAACGGTTGACGGTCAGACGGCCAAGCCTTCATGAGCATTCTCATAATTCCGCGTGGCAAAACGAAGAGGAACGATTCTGTGATTCGGCAGGATTTGGAGGCGAAATACGGATAGAAGTGCGGCATTCCATGAAGAATTTTTTTGGCCGTGAGATCGCTACGGGTAGATTGGCGGAAGATTTTAAGAATTCTCGCTGATAAAACGATTTTTGGGGCATCCGGAGAGTGCTCCTCGTAAGTACATCCCGTGAGTACGTCGGGATGACCTGTCGGGACGAACTGCCGGGACGAGGCCGCCGGGAGGTGACGCAAATAATTCGACCCCAACCCGACCCCTAGTGCGAGGGCAAGCGGGGCGGGTAGATTGGTACATGGGTAGAGTGGTAGAGGTTTTGCATACATGGCTTGTGCCCGGCAGTGTCCCGAAGCTGGATTGGGACAAGGCTATTAGCAACTACTCACACCTTTGCCCTGAACTTGCAGTTCAGGGCAAAGAACATCGGAAAAAAGGATGTGCGACGGGGCGTGCGCCCCGTCGCACATCCTTTTTTCCGGGAACTTCACGTCAGGGCTGTGAGTAGATACGGCTATTATACTGAACATATGTTCTAAATGCAAGGCCTGGAGGATTCCATTGCTTCCACTGCTTATCATGGCTTACAGAGTTTGCCCCTGCGGCGAGAAATAGATTAGAAAGGGGGGATGAGGTGCGTCGCACCACACGGACCGACGAATCCAGTTAAGCGACAAAGCTATGTTGAGGGTAGACGCCCCGTCATCGAAGGTGCGACGCACTCATCGCGAAGAGCGGGTGAGGGTCTTCGGCCCAAAGAACAAGAGCACCACGAGTGCAGCCAGGTAAAGCAATCCCACGGCAAAGGCCAGCGGGCCCTGACTCCCTGCGGCCGCGGGCGTGACCGGAAGAATCGTGATGGTAAGGTTGAAGGCGGCATGCGCCAACATGGTCATCCAAACGCTTCCGCCGCTGTTGTTGAAGATCCAGGCAAATAGCACGGCGAGGGCAATGTCATGGAGCAGGAAGAGCCCCAGGGGCAGGCCATGCTGAGTGGACCAGGGAATCAGGAATGCAGGGCAGGTGCCACAATCCCCATAGGATGCCCACGATGATGGCGGTTGTCAGTGCGCTATGGCGTTCCTGCAGCCGGACGGTGGCAAATCCACGCCAGCCGAATTCCTCTTCCAGCGGACCGCCCAGGAGTATGCCGACCACCAGAGCGATTGGAATGAGGAACCATTGCCGGGCAAGCATGGAAAAATCGGGTGCAGGGCCGCCAAACAAGACGCTCAATCCGATGCCGCCGAGGGCGATGAAGGAGGGGAGGAACAGGGCAGCCACATACCAGACCCAGCTTACACGCCACAGCATGACCCGCTTCCAGAGGGCGCTGACGGCCGGCCTGCCGCCCGAGACCGCGCTGACCACGAATGCCATGAGAGAAGGCCCGGCTGCGCCGATCAGGAACGGCACATAACCGGCCGTCATGGAGAGGCGGAAAGCGTACACCAGTCCCCAGCACAGCCAGGTGAATCCAAAAGTCAGTACGAAGAATGAGACGAGCGGATGCGACTTAATAAGGGTCTTCAATATTCAGTCCCTTTAATTTAAACGGAGAGAAAGCGTGGGATGTACGTAATGGACGGGGCGAGCATCAGCGGTCTTGCCCCAAACGGCAGCGGGCCGGACATTACGGGCGACGGATCGAATAGTGTGCGTCGCACCCTACGAACCGGTGGCTCCATTTAAGGAACAAAGCTGCATCGAGGGGATTCGCCCGGTTAGTCAAGGTGCGACGCACTCATCGGCCTTGACGCCAGTTCGAAGACCGGATGCGCCCCTGCCTCCGCGGTAAAGGCTTCGAGGGGCGAGTCCCTGCCGGACTCGAAGTAGGGCAGAACGATCGGTTCAAGTGCAACATATTGCTTCAGTATCGACCCTCGCTGTGCGGCAGGGACCTCGCGGATCCGCAGCGTCTCGCTCTTGCGGCCCCGGGTGAGGGTTACTTCCCCGGCGGCGCGTGCATTGCGGACCCAGGACACCTCACCATAGGGCGCGACCAGCCAGCGCTTTCCATCTGACTCTACCAGCGTAACGGGCACCGAATACAGTTTGCCGGTCTTGCGGCCGCGCACGGTGAGCAGGTAGCCATGCGGCCGGGCAATGCCCCAATGGATGAGCTGCGCGGTCAGCCGGTTTACAAATCGAACCGTGGAATTGACTTGATAGGTTTTCTTCATGCGGTGCAGCCTCGAACTGCGATGCGCCATTATACATTTGAACAGGAGTGGGGATCCAGCGCCACAATTTCCATTACAAACGGACCTCCGGGACGCCACGCAGCGGCGAAATCGCGGAGGTCGCTGGTAGGCGTGCGTGGCACTCGCGGGCCTCGGGGATCACTATATGCGGGCCGGCTTGATCCCCGATACGGGCCGGGTATAATTATCGTATGGATAGCTTGCTGCCGGCAAACCTGAGAATAGATCGCAAAGCCCTTTCCATAGCATCATTAAGAGAACCCTCCGATGAAAAGGCCTATTGGCTGGCGCGGACCCCGTACGAGCGCCTGAGGCAGGTGGAAATCCTTCGCAGAATTAATTATGGAAATAGAGCTGCCGCTCGACTTCAAAGAGTTCTTGAAGTTACTGAACGACAAGGGCGTTAAATACCTGCTGATCGAGGGATACGCCGTCGGGTATTATGGTTATCCACGCGCCACAAATGATATGGATCTCTGGATCGCAGTCCATCCCGATAATGCCAAAAGGGTCGCAGCGGCGTTGCACGAATTTGGATTCGACCTGCCCGAATTGACCCCCAATTTGTTCCTCCAGGAGAACAAGATCATTCGTATGGGCGTGCCTCCGATGCGACTGGCGATCTCAACAGGCATCTCAGGCGTGGAGTTTGAAGAGTGCTATGCCTCTCGAATTGAGGACGTTTTGGACGGCGTGCCCGTGAATATTATTGACCTGCCCCATCTCAAAATAAACAAGAAGGCCGCCGGCCGGTTCAAGGATTTGGCTGATTTGGAAAATCTGCCAGAATTGTCTTTTCGAAACAGGCGCCCCTTTATGATTACAGACCTCCGGGACGCCACGCAGCGGCGAAATCCCGGAGGTCCTGTATAGGCTATCCCGCGAGAGGCGAGACCTGATATTCTATCTTGCCGGGTACATTGACTCGCTTTGATGCATCCAGTATTTCGAGGGAAACCAGATTACCTTTGGTGTCATAATCCAGGATTACGCCGGGCTTGTCCTCATCACTTTCGGCCACGGGGGTTTCCGCAAAAATAATGGTTATGGTATCGGTATCCCGATCATAAATGACTTTCATGACTTATCTCCAGTACTTTTCGACCTTGCTCGTCCGATAAACCGTCACGACTTGAGGTGGTCTGCGATCAATGTCCACGAATACGCGTAAAACATAGGTCTTGATCGGATCGCCAATTTCCAGTTTTGCCTGGTAAACTACCCTTCCTTTGCGAATTGCTTCCACTTGCCCGGTCGCTGCCAAAACCTTCCTGACTTGCTCTTAACTAATTTCGCGACGTGCCATCTCTTTTAGGGCATGTTCGGTGAACAAGTACTCATAGATTGGCTCGGGCTTCGCCATGTCTATTCAAAGTATAGCATAATCCAATTTTCGTCTTCCATTCAAACCCACGTCCACCTGGCTATTCTCAAGCCTTAATATAGACCTCCGAGACGCCACGCAGCGGCGAAATCCCGGAGGTCCTGGTTTGGCTATCCCGTCAGCATCGAGACTTATCCCGCATCTAGAAACTCTTGCCAATCCAATCCCAGCTGACGAATCACTGCCCGCAGCGTGCCAAGCTTCAAATCTTTTGCACCCCAATCCGGCAGTGGAGCGATCTTTCCATTCTTTGGGTTATGCCAAACACGATGGGAGCCCGCACCGCGGCCGGGCAATTCCTCGCAACCAAGAGACTTGAGTTTCCCAGAGGCCTCGCGGTATTTCATATGGCCAGGACAGTTTCAACCCAGATCGGCGCGTTATCCTGCGCGGGCTGCAAAGCGGACGGCAATGGACGCTTCAACTGTCTGAAACCATCTACAATCGCTGCCAGTGCATCATTTGCGTTTTGCAGCGCATCCTGAACGGTATCCCCTTCGGTGATCAATTCAGGCAATAGCGGACAGGTGACGACGTATCCACCTTCCGGCTGGGGTTCCAAAACGAGTGGCAACTTGTAATTTTAACTCATGGGATTCTCCGAAATTGGCCGCTGATGAGAGTATAGCATAATCCAATTTGCGTCTTCCGTTCGAGCCCGCGAGCACCTGGCTATTCTCAAGCCTTAAGATAGACCTCCGAGACGCCCGGCCTGTAACTCGCCGAAGCGGCGCAATCTCGGAGGTCGTGGGGTGGACTTGCCTCCCACCCCCTCTGACGGGGCGCTCCCCTCGATGCAGCTTTATCCCTTAAATGGATTCACCGGTCCGTATGGTGCGACGCACTCGCCTTTGGATCGCCAGGTCTGTCCTGATTTTCAGTGAATCTCAAAGTAATACACAATCCATCTTGACTTACATCTGGATTGAAGGTAGTATATGCTGTGCATAAGGAGAAGTTGAAAATGGAGACTCACGCGACAGTCAAGGGCCAGATCGTCATTCCCGCGGCGCTACGGAAGAAATATGGCATCAAGAACGGCACAAGAATCATCATCAGCGACATGGGTGACGCCATTCTCTTGAAGCCGGTTACGGAGCAATACCTCAGGACTCTACAAGGCTCTCTGAAGGGAAAAGGTGTGCTTAAGGCATTGATGGAGGAACGCCGCAAAGATAAGGAAAGGGAAGGTTGACGTGGCCGCGAAGGTCCTGGACGCTTATGCGTTGATGGCCTTTTTTGAAGACGAGTCGGGGGCAGATTCAGTCAGGAGCCTGATCCTCAAAGCCGACGAGGGCGGCGTGGAACTGCTGATGAGTGTGGTCAATTTGGGGGAGGTCTGGTATTCAATTGCGCGCACCAACTCCCCTGATATCGCCGACCGGTATTGTGAGGAAATCAATGGGATGGCGATTGAGATCGTGGAGGCCGACTGGACGCTAACTCGCCAGGCTGCTGCGTTCAAGGCAAATGGCAATATTTCCTACGGCGACTGCTTTGCGGCGGCCCTGGCCAAGCTTCGCCGGGCCGAACTGGTCACCGGCGACAAGGAGTTTAAGTCGTTGGCGGGCGAAATTAAGATTTCCTGGCTGTAGCCGCTGTGGATTGCGTCGCACCATACGGACCGGCGAATCCATTTAAACGACAAAGAGGAATCGAGTAGACATGCCCCGTTAGTGTAGGTGCGACGCACTCGCGGCGGCGCAACGGAATGACTTGATGCAATCCGGCGATGAAGAGATTTATGAACTACCCCTCAATTTGAATACCTGATCGCGATGATACTCAAGAAACTCTTTGCTCTCTCCGAACGTGCGCCTAAGCTTCAAATCATGGTCTACTTCAAGGACTTTTCGTCCGAAGGAGTCCAACCTTGGCGAGACCAGCATCTGACCGTCATTTTTGAAGCTTATCAGACCAACATCAAGCAACAAATCATAGTTTGGAATCAGTAGTAGTCCGTTGAACGGACTTAGCCTTTCTTGATTATTGCTATCCTTCCAGGGCTTAATGTGTGATGCTCGCAGTAGGCTAATGTTTTGCAGGCCGGTGATCTGAGCAACTTCCCCACAGTTGGATCACGTTCTTTCTGAAATCGCCTTGCCCCAACCTACTCATTACAATCTGCTGTTGTTCCGTCTTATCTAAGGTCTTGTATATTCCCGCGAGTTCACGAACTTCTTTGAAGGGATCCGCCTCGGCCGGCAGTTGCTCGATTCTAAATACGGCTTGGCTCGGAGCCTTCTCCCTAGGCTGAAACTCCACTACTAACACGCGACCGAAATAGACGAATGGAGTGTGATGGGTGTCCCTATAGAAAAGATGTATCTCATCTCGGTTCTTCTGCGCTTGTTAGATCCTCTGATCGGCGACATGTCCTTCTTCGCCTTCCCAAAACAGCAGATTTCCGTCGATATAATCTTTGTATTGCGGCAGACTCTGCTGTTTCTCCTTGGTCACAAACAAGATTATGAATTTAGTATGTGGCAGGAGTAACTACACCCCGTTCGATTGCCTTAGAACTCTTGTATCCCCAGAGTTCTGCTAAGAATGGTCGATCGTATCTCTGACCGAACTCAAGAGCTTTGAAACCGACATTCATCTGACTGGATCTAACCCAGCAGTTCCCTGAAGCCGAATTGAGAGGCTAGTATATGGATAGCCCCAATGCGCTTTGGATGCGCCGAATGCAGTCGTTCGGCCTATGACGAATTTCGTGTTCCCAAAACCGTATCACTACCCAGCCATCGCCGCGCAGACGTCTGGTAACGACCCGATCTCGCCTCTTATTACCTTGTATCTTCCGCACCCAAAATGGACGGTTGGTGGTCGGAATACTGCGGCAATGACTGCATCCATGCCAAAAACAACCATCTACGAATATGGCGATCCTTTCGCGTGGAAAAGTGAAATCTGGTTTTCCTAACACGTCTCTCGAATTGAGCCTCCAACCGGAAATTCTGTATGCGGCGAGTCTCACTCTCAAACTCATTTCGGTTGAACGGTTTCCCGTTCCCTTGTTAGCCGACATTATGGAAGATCGCTTTTGTTTGCTAAAAACATCTACCATATTGATTTGCTCTTGGTTGCGCGCTGCGGATTTTCTCTAGATTCAAACTGGAGGCCGCTTGCTATGTGCAATATATATCTATCTATATCTATCTACTAAGGACGTGATGTGCCGTCCGTGTTTGCTGTCCAGGCAACATGGGCCAAGCAGACACTTTACATGAGGCCTAGATGGCGAAGGCGAAAGCATAGCGTCCATCTGGGAACCTGATCTGTGGCCACCACGCAGCATTCAAGCCGCGATTTGCCGGCGTTCGAAGCATGAATAGTGCGATTTTATCAGATGGCACACTGGTGTATTCACCCCCCGTCAAGATCCCTGCTGTTTCACGACGACTTTCTCTCAAATCGCGGTCGCGATCCACATAAACATAGCCTGCATTCTGTTTGTGGAGTTCTGCGAATTGTTCTACCGATTTGCTAATGGCAACTGTATCCCACACTTTTTCCGATTGACTTGAATCGGGCATGGTCAATCCAATGAGCTGGGCCAGTTGTTCGACAGGCACCTCTGCATAATGCTTATTATCGATGGAGCTCAGAAGGGTGTTTATTTGATTTGTCGGTATGATTACCGATTCGTCGCGTATGATTTGCGCAGGGTTATAGTTACTTCCTCCGGAGTAGACGCCAATCGACCCGGGAGCGAGTATATTCTTCCGCGTTGGCTAAGGCTACTCTCTACATAAACGCCGCGAAATTCTTCGCTTGGGCTGCGAGCAATCAGCTCACGCAATCCGCGCTCCATTTGGTTGATAGCCTTGAATACGATATGCAATTCTCGCGGTAGGAATAATCTCAATAATCCGATATCTTTTCTGCGATAACCATACATCCGAGCGTGCTGGAGAACTGTGTCGGCCTGTGGCTTATGAGGGTTGCGGCCATAATAACTTACAAGAAGATTTTTTATGGTGACGCCGCGGCCCAATTTATTGCCGCCCACAAATAGATTGTACGGCGATTTGACGGCCACGTCTTCGTCGGTACTTCCGTTTACCAATTTGACGGTGATTCCCGGGGAAAAGAAACCGATAGCCTGCACAAGTTCATCAAAGTCGGTTTGCCTGACGTGCTCGTCAGTGCTTGCTAGGTCCTCATAGGCGGCTTTGAGTCTCTGGATCATGGCAGGATCATTTGACTTGACATCACTTGCCAAGTCGGTTTTGTATTTGCGAAGGAGATTGACTATGTGATTGTGGTCGTTTTTTCGAGTACTAACATGGCAGAGGAAGGCACAGTTCTGATCTGGTGTACTTAATCTCTTAGACGTTGCGCCAATCATAAAGGTATCTAAAGCCTGTAGAAGGGACTTGGGAATCTCCAGTGTCGGATTTGGTTGCGCTCCGGGGGTTATCGTTGTAATATCCTGAAGTGGAAATTCGGTGATAAGTTTCGAGTTAATTCCAAAGAAATCGTCTCCGCCTACGTAATCTGCGCCAGGATAACTCAGGACAGTAAATTGCGGCCTAAAGTCGTGAAGGGGAGTTTGAAGAAAAAGCGCCTGTGGAGTGGCAGTCACTTGTAAGTAGGTGTTCTTTTCGAAGAAACCGCGGAGTTCAGCGATTCTCTCGTTAATGGCACTGGTGCTTCCGTCCGCACGGCTTGCCCTTGTGTTTAGGCTGGCTTGATCTGCTTCGTCATCTATGATAAGGCAACTTAGACCCCGCACATTACCATTCTTAAAGTTCTCAATCAAGGTGTTTAGTAAGCCCGAGTTCTTTGTCGTCACGATAACGCACGTGCCGCCTTTTATCCTTTGGAGAAATGAAGGGGTATCCTTGAAATCGCCCTTACCAATTATATCTATTCCAGGAAAGGCCTCCTGTGCTCGCCCGAATGTCTGTTCGTACAATGGATCATTATCGGCAGTGAGGATAATGATTGTCCTATATCCATCATCGGCTCCCATGGCAGCGGTAACGGTTAGAACTCCTGTTTTACCGCTTTGAATCAGCCCATAGATAAGACCGTTTGTCTCCTCCTTGCCACCGCTTAGAGGATTAACCCAATTCTGTGTTACTACCTCTGCGGTTCGCCGAATGTCTTCAACTTCTTCGGAATTGCCAATCTGCTTCAGTAGCAGTTTCAGTATCTGATCGCGATGTTTCATGGTTTGCTCCGGGACAATTGAGAATCCGCGCCCAATTGGAAGGCGGTATTTTCCGGATCAACTTTCCATCGGGACTCGCCACTTCGTAATGCTTACCGTGTTTTCGAAAACAAGCAATATGAACCGACGTTTGCCTGAGCGCTGCAATGGTTAAGTAATCTTGAAAATGAAAGGCTGCCACGCCGTCTGCGCCGCAGACGAGCCCGATGATAACTACGTTATCTAGTACAGCATTTTGTAAAGCGGTTTGCTCATCTGGTGCAAAGGTGAATCCCCACGGACTTCGCACTTTCGTGGAATATTTCAATAGCACCATAAAGTCTTCGTTGATTACAAAGAAAGGCGAGACAAATTCGATGCTTCTAACACATCCCTGGCGAATTAAGAGGTGGAGTGCTGCACCCTCATAAAATTCTTGCTTCTTTATTGACATTACTTGCCCAAATCCTCGCCGATTGCAAATGCTGCTGCTGCTTGTTCTCGGCTCGAAAACGACATCTGTCTTCGCTGAGTCTGTTTCAGGATCCCTTAAATTCGCTAAATGCCATCCGAATTTGCCCCCTCCGCGACTAGCCATGCAATCCGAAAAGCAAGCGTGAGTGCTATGCCTGAGCCATCACAAACTAGAGCAAGAAACTCCTGGGCGGTTTCGGTCGCCGCATTGTACTGCTCCCCAATTAATTGATCTCGCAATACAGAATCGATAGAAGATGCAGTTTTCCGTCCTCTTGCCGTCAGGATTCCAAATGCTTCATTAGCTGCAAAGCTTGCCGCCGAATAAACTCTGGTGGTAAAGCGTTGCCAATCAGGCTGGCAGCATTCAGCTTTCCGCGTTCCAAGGAAAAATAGTATTTCGGCGGAAATGATTGAAGCAGGGCAGCCTCCCGCAAAGTAATAGCCCTGTGTTGAGATGGGTGGAGGAATCTGCCTTTGGATGGATTTACACAGCCTCCCGTGATGGTAGGGGATACTTCATCCCAGTGCATGCGCCCGTAAACATCCTTGAACCCGGTAAAGTCCTTGTGACATGGCAGTTGCTTGTCCCTTCCTAGGTTCCTCCGACTGCCGCCATCGCGAGGAATGCTTTTTATCATCTTTTTGATTTTTTTTGAACGGGTTTCGGGTAGGTCGTGCAATTTATCACCGCTCTTGCCCGCAGGCTTTAGACTTGCTATCGCATCGCGAACCGTACGCCGCCACGAAACGCCAGGAGCGAATTCGACTTTACCTTTCAGGCTTGCGAGCAGTATTGCTCGCTTGCGCCGCTGTGGCACCCCATAATCGGCGGCATTGAGAACTGATAAATTGCAGGTGTATCCAAGGCGTTTCAGTTCTCGCTTAAGTTGTTGCATTCGAGCATCTTTGGCAGGTCCAGGCACATTCTCCATCATGAAGGCCTTGGGCCTAAGGACGCGGACAAATCTTAGTAGTTCAAATACCAGGTCTTTTTGCTTTGGATCTCTCACGCGCTTTCCAGTGTTCAAGGTTCTCATGGAAGAAAATCCTTGGCACGGGGGACACCCCGCGAGCAAGTCAAGGTGCCCCCTCTTCAACTGTAATTTTCTCATTACATCGGAGGCTGAAGTCTTCGGATGTCAGTTTCCCAAACCATTACATCTTTGTGATTCCTGTGATAGGTTTCGACCGATAGATGGTCGTTATCGACGGCGCCGATGACGGCAAAGCCTGCCTGTCGGAGGCCTAAGGTCATGCCGCCACAACCCGAGAAGAGATCGATCGCAGTGCGTTTTGGCCGATTTTCCATTCTTGTATCCTACCAGCTTTCGAAAAATCGTCGTGCCTCTATTTACCCCCTAGCGCCGGCTGTAAATATGAGAAACTTCTCGAGCCCTCACGTTATAGTGTATCAATCGCTGTAGCACCATAATAGCACTACCCAGGGCTCGGAAGCGCTGTCTAAGTCAGCTTCCGACGATCTACGGGTATCATAATGCCGGACAAGAGCACAAGCAGGAGATTAACCGACTGCCCATGCTGCTACCTGGAAGCTCTACGTCATTTTCAATTGACGTTAACCAAAACCTGTCAGTACAACGGCATTGATGATCATCCTCGTTCGTCAAGGAGAACTTTTCGCCACATTCCCAACACCAAACATGGAAATCGTGGCACACATCGCACTTGCCCACAGCCATAATAGACAGCGGAGCGTTCGCGGAAAGTGCTAAGCCATACGGGCTATCATATAAGATAAGCCCTTTTTGAGAAATCTTTCGCCTTGGTAAATTGCAACTGCCTGAGCAGGGCTCCCAAGCATCCAAACTGAAATTCTCCAAATCCTGCAACGGCACTAGCTTTATCGTAATGGCATCCTGCGCTCTTCTTTTTGCGCCTGGAGTATATCCATTAGGACAGACAATAACGCCATGTTGCGCTCTGCAATCCTTCATACATCCCCTCGAACGTTTCTACATCTTTGACGTCAATGGGCCTTGTATCGTTTAGCGTCAACGATTATTCTCCGACTTACAGCATCGTCCCACTTTGCATCTATCAACACGTCTATCTGACGAGGGACTCCACTAATAGCCCCCACAATTTTTGCATTTGGCATGACCGTTACAGTGTCGCTAAATGCTCAGACATTAGACCAGCTACAAATCGCTCGTAGATGCGCCAATTGTTCATAATCAGACCGAGATTTTCTTTACTGGATGACTCAATAGATTGCGATTTTCTATCCGGCGAATACTAAGCATATCATTGAAAATGGAGCTTGAAAATAGAAAAATTGAAGGGTCCTTTAGATCTCCCCAATAATTTATACGCATCATCCAAGGCCTTCACCCTGGATGATGCTGAGGTTCCTAGATTACGGTTGCTTTCTCGACTTCGTTCACCGGCCTTTTCAAAGTAATCTCCAGTTGGTTTGTGACATTGCCTCGTTGCTGCTGCGACGTTACGCCGGCACCTTCTCCACTTCCTCAACCGGACTGATCTTTTCCTTGATGGTGATGTCCTTCTTCGCCAGTTCGTCGAGGAACCACTTGTAGTTCTCGCCGACAACACACTTCCTCGGGGGCGCGCACGCCCTTGAGGCCGATCTTCTTGGAGGCGACCAGCTTGGCGCCGATGGAGGCCGGGAAGGAGGTGACACGCGCCATGCCGGAGAAGCCTTCCGCAGGCTCCTGCCACATGAAGTATTCGACCTTGGTCGGGGCGCCGTTCTTGCGGCCGATCACGGTGTTGTACATGACGCACACGTCGCCATCGCCCGCCTGGGGGATCAGCAGCGGGTTGATGATCTTCAGCAGGAATTCCCTGGGCGAGACCTTGGCGCCGTTGATCTCGACGGGTTTCTCATCGAACAGACCGCACTCCACCAGGGTCCGCACGCCCTGATAGTGTCCCGGCCAACGGACGGTCTTTTCGGCGAAGTATTTCAGCTCGGGGTGAGTATGGATGAAGCTCGGCATGCCGGGCGTGACGGCGCATTCGAGCTGCTCGTGGATCCCAAGCTCGTTGAAGCCGAAGGTCTCGCCATCGGTCATGGCGGAGACTTCGACCTTCTTGCCGTCCTTGAGGATCTGAGTCTTGATGGTGTACTCGCGCAGCACGTGCTCCAGCGACCAGGTGGTCATGTAGCGCAGGGGGTGCTCGGCGCAGCATTCGATGTTGGGTATGCCGCCCACGCGGGCGACGGCCGTATCGACCTCGTCCAGGAGGGTGAGGCCGTGGCCGGTGGTGATGTTGCTCAGGCCGGGGGCGAACCCCATGCCGTCCAGGATCAGGACGTCGTTCTTCACGGCCTTGTTGTGCAGGTCCTCGCCGTACTCATCGCTGTTCTTGAACTTGGCCGGAATCTGGAAGCCCTCGGTCTGATAGGTATCGGGCCGGCGATGATACTCCTCGAGCACGTCCACCAGGTCCAGGTGGGCGTCGATGGCCGCTTCCATGACCTTGTAGCTGAGCATGCGATTCGGCAGCGTGACGATCCCCACGTCGTACTGCTTCATCACTTCCTTGAGCTTATCGATATCCTGGATATCGATCGGATGGAGCCTGATCTTTCCGGTCTTGTCCCCCGCCGTCAATGCTTTCAGCGCACTCTCCTGGGCATCCAGCACGCCCAGCATATCAATGGCCTTGTCGTTTGCACAATACGCGACCACTGCCTTGCCCATCTTCCCCGCCGCACCAATTGCCAATACTTTCATTTTGTCCTCCGTGTTGATTTATTATAGCCTGTATCTAATTTGAATGGCCGTAACTACTCACACCTTTGCCCTGAACTTGCAGTTCAGGGCAAAGAACACCGGAAAAAAGGATGTGCGGCGGTGCGCACGCACCGCCGCACATCCTTTTTTTCGGGAACTTCACATCAGGACTGTGAGTAGATACGAACGGCCGATAACACGATTGTGCTAAAGATGCTATTAAAGAAAATTTAACCGCCAAGGACGCTAAGAGCGCCAAGATTCTTTAAACACGAAGCACGCCCCATAAGTACACCGGGGCCTGCGGCTAAGGAACACCAAGGTTTAAGAGAGAAAACGATAAAAAGACACTTGAAAGGGCGACGGGAGTCCACCCCACCTGGCCTCCCGCGAAGAACAGCGGACCTTCCGCGAAGAACAGCGGACCTTCGGCGGCCTGGTGCGCGATCCCCAAATTCAGAGTACGAATTTGGAGAGGGACGGGACACAAAGGGCGACCGGCGGGTCGCCCAACCTGCTTTGACCGGGTTCTTCATGGCTGAACAACCTTCAATCCCAAATGTTTCTCATAGCCGTCAAAATCGCCGTCATTGTGCAGCAGGTCATGGTTGTTTTCGATGCAGTATGTAGCGATGAGGCTGTCTATGGTCTTGCGGACGGTCACGCCCTTGCGCCGTAATAGGCGGTAATTGCGTGCACTTTGGAGGGCCAGTTGCGTGTCCACCATTTGAACCTGTGTGTACTTCGCTATGGCGTCTCGTGCCTTCTCGAAATCGGCATCATCGCGAAAGCCCTGTAGGACTTCCGCCAGGATCAGGTCGCCAACCAGGATCGGCCGTGTGTCCGCGATCTGATCCAGGTAGTCGGTCTGGAAATTCCGGATGCCGTTGAAATAGTCAATCCAAACGGTGGAATCAACGACCAGCATGGTTATTTCTTAAGGCGCGAGCGGCGTTGTTCATCCAGGTCGCCCTCCCACTTCAATTTGCCGCGCAGGCTGCGGATTTGCCCCTGCTCACGCAGCATGATGAGCGTACGCAAAGCCTCCTGCACCACTTCTCGTTTGGTTGTGATGCCGGTTAGCTTCTGGGCCCTCTGAACGAGCTTGTCGTCTAATACAATATTGGTTCTCATCTGCGGCTCCTGTTCGTGTGTATGAAACCTATAATTCATGTGTATTATACGACAGATGCGACAAATACGACAGACATGTCAAGACTTCGGAAGTCTTAGCAACGGACATAAGATATGCCCGCTTAAGATTCCGCTCCCTCTACTCCTTCTTCAGAATTAACCGAAAATTGGATGCGAACGGTGTTATCCCGTTCGCATCCAATTTTCGGATTTCACTTCCTCCCCCTTTCAAGGGGGAGGGCCGGGGTAGGGGTCAGTGAGCAACCACTTTATTATTAGATACCCGCTGACATGATTTCACTACGAGACTGATCCGACTCCTCCAGAGTCACCATCCTGGAGGAGCCGGCTGTGCCTGCTAGACCTTTACCTTTTCTCCCTCGTGAATCAATTCCTTGAGCGTGGTGCCCAAACGTGTGATGCCTTCGCGGATCGTGTCGGGGTCGGAGTACGAGAAGTTGATGCGCATCGTATTCTTGCCGCCGCCGCTGGCATGGAAGGACGCGCCGGGGACGAAGGCCACCTTGCGCTGCGAGGGCGATCTTCAGCACCTCGGCCGCGTCCATGTGCTCGGGCATGATGCCCCACAGGAACATGCCGCCCTGCGGGCGCGTCCACGTGACCTCGGGCGGGAACATCTCGTCCATCATTTCGAGCATCACGTCGCGGCGTTCCTTGATACACGCGGCGGATGAGTTGACATGCTCGTCCAGGAAGCCGTCCTTGCCGACTTCATAGGCGACATATTGGTTGAAGGAAGCGGTGTGCAGGTCGGCGGCCTGCTTGGTCATCACCAGCTTGCGGATCACCTGCTCGGGCGCGATGACCCAGGCCAGGCGCAGTCCGGGCGCGAGCAGCTTGGAGAAGGTGCTCAGGTAGATGACGTTGCCGCTGTAGCACTCGCCGTCATAGCCGCGGAATTCGCTGTCGAGGTGCACCAGCGAGGGGATGTTCTCGCCCTCGTAGCGCAACTGTCCGTAGGGATCGTCTTCGACGATCGGGACGCCGTATTTGTCGGCCAGCTCGATGACTTTCTTGCGCCGCTCGAGGCTGAGGGTCACGCCGCTGGGGTTCTGGAAGTTGGGCAGCACGTAGATGAACTTGGGGCCGTTGCGCAGCGCGGCCTCGAGCTCGTCCACGATCATGCCGTCCTCGTCGGTGGGGACGGGGATGTACTGCGCGCCGTAGGCGTTCCAGGCTTGCAGCGCGCCGAGGTAGGTCGGCGATTCGACGACGATGTAGTCGCCGCGGTTGATGAACAGCCGGCCGATGAAGTCCAGCGCCTGCTGGGAGCCGGAGGTGATGAGGATGTTGTCGGGCGTGACCTCGACCATATAGCGGGAGGCGTGACGGGCGATCATCTCGCGCAGAGGGCGATAGCCTTCCGTGGTGCTGTACTGCAGGGCCTGTGCGCCGTGTTCCTTCAGGACGGTGTTACAGGCGTCCTGGAATTCCTTGAGCGGAAAGACTTCGGGCGCGGGCAGGCCGCCGGCAAATGAGATGATGTCGGGCTGCTCGGTGTACTTGAGCAGCTCGCGGATCACGGAGCTTCCCATGTTCTTCATGCGGTGGGCGTAACGATACTCCCAGGGTGTCTGCATTCACTCTCCTTTGCAATATGGATATGAATCGAATTTGCTGTCGCCCTTTCGCGCCGCCTGGGCACAACGTGTTGTGCCCCTACGAGAACCGGCGGCGCCTCGCGTAAATAATAAGGCCTGACAGGTATGGTGCAATCCGTCAGGCCTTTCTTTCTGACTTACAGGCGTAAGCAAGCCCATAAAACATAAAGCCAAAACCGGGGTCATGGCTTATTTATCTTACCGCGATTCGGTTCGTGTGCAACGACGAATGACCTACAATTTCGTTGAGAATGTCACGTTAAGTGGATGTATTTAGTCCTCTTAATTCCCCTTCGTCTTCTGACCGTTACCACCCAACTGGCTGTCCAGACTTCCGAAGTCTCTTTGAGCGGCGGAGGATCGCCCTTGGCTAAGAGAGGTCGCTTGCGGTCAGCTTGAGGTTGGCAGCCACCAGGGGCAGCACCTCGCGGGCGTATTCGTCCACAGGTTTGGGCTGCTTGCTGTGGCTCCACTGCGAGGCCAAGCCGTAGACGGCCCAACTGGCCGCGGTTGCCGCCGTCTCGGGAGCCACATCCACTTCCACCTGCTGCAGCCAGTTCAGCAGCAGATCGTACAGCACGGCCTTGACCTGTGTCTCCACGAGGGACTCGAACTGTGAATGCGGCGGCTGGCAATGGGAATTGGAGGTATGCGTAAACTCGCAGACGGCGACGATCAAGTGCCGCAGGTTTTCCGGGCTGTAATGGCAGGCATTCAGCATGCGCTTGTCGATCTCCTGCAGGAAGCCCTCGCGGATGCTGTAATCGAGCAGCGCGTACTTGTCGGCGAAGTGTGCGTAGAAGGTGGCGCGGTTGACGCCGGCGCGCTCGGTGATGTCCTGCACGGTGATGGGCTGGAATCCCTTTTCCGCCAGCAGGCCCATAAAGGCTTGCACCAGGGACTGGCGGGTCCGTTTGACGCGGGGATCCAGCTTTTCTAATTCTTGGACTGTAGACAACATTCTCGCTCCGGTGTTGCTTAGACGACAATAGTTGAAATTTGCTGGTTGACCTGAGCAGGTAAGAATGCTAAATTACCCGACATCTGTTGCTTATGCAACGAATGTATGAAATATAACAGGTCAAGTTATGAAAGTCAAGGTTGAATAAAAAATGGTTGTAAATATGATCGCTCCAAATAAGACGTTTGCCGAACTGGCTTCCGATGAGCAGATCACGCGGACGGCCGAGGCACTCGAAGCCCACGGCATTCATACACTCATCGCTGAAAACGGCGAAGAGGCCAGACGTCTGTTCTTTGAGCTGGTGCCCGATGGGTCGGAGGTCTTCCTGAGCGCCTCGGTAACGCTCGAGAAGCTGGGCATCAGGGACATCATCGACAAGTCGGGTCGCTTCGATGCAGTGCGGCCCAGGATGTTTGCAATGAACCGCGAGACCCAGGCCAGGGAAATCCGCAAGCTGGGCGCGGCGCCGGATATAGCGGCGGGCAGCGTCCACGCGGTGACGGAGTTGGGGCAGGTGATGATCGCATCCAACACCGGCAGCCAACTGGGCCCATTTGCCTCCGGGGCCGGCAAGGTGATCTGGGTAGTCGGCGCGCAGAAGCTTGTCAAAAACCTGGACGAAGGGTTCAGGCGTATTGAAGAGTATGCCGTGCCGCTCGAGGAAGAGCATATGCAACAGCTCCACAAGATGAGCACCCACCTGAACAAGATATTGGTCGTCAACGGTGAGCTGCGGCCAAACCGTACCACGCTGATCATTGTGAAAGAAACGGTCGGATTCTAAGAGACTGTCTGAAGTGCAATAGGCCATGGACACAACGTCAGGATAAAGCTGACTAGAAGTGCCGATCAATCGGCGCTCTTCGGGTAAGGTGAGCCTTCAGGATAATCGCGCAGCCCCACGGCGCGGCCCATTCAGAAAGGATACAAACTCATGAAAATTGCCATGGATATAGTCGGGGTCCTATTCATCCTCGCAGGCGGCGTGTGGTTTCTGCAGGGTATCAACGTTTTTGGGGGAAGTGTTATGAGCGGCCAGACCCAGTGGGTGATCATCGGCGGGCTGGTGGCCTTGATAGGGATTGGGTTGTTGGTGTTCGCCAACCGGCGCACGGCCGCGGGCGGCGGGAAATAGGCAATGGCATCCAGCGTCCAAATCGACGAGGCCTGCACACCCAACATCAGCACAGCCGAGCGGCGCAAGCGGTTGGTCGCGGGCCTGGTGTCACTCGCAATCGGGGCGGTTATCCTGGTGATTCTGATGCTCACGGGCGTCAGCCCATGGTGGCGGCTGGCGCTGTATCCGGTTTTCGCGAGCGCGACGGTGGGCTACTTCCAATGGCGGGATAAAACCTGAGTAAGCCTTGCCGCGCGAGGTTCGCGCAATATATCTCCGGAAGGAGAAGAGAAGATAGTGGATCCGGATGAATTGGCGCAGGTCCGGCGGCAGGCCAGAGCCGTGAATATCAAGGGCCTTGTAGCGGCGATCCCAATCACGCTGATCGCGTTCGTCCTGCCGATGATCCGGTGAGAAAAGTTCATTTCGTACAATCATTGCAGCAAGTGAGGAGAGCAACATGAGCCTGCCCAGTGAGTCGCTTAGCAAGACTGACGTTAGCATCCACCCTGCCACGCGGATCGGACACGTGCATCTGACGGTCGCGGATCTCGATCGCCAGATCGAGTTCTATCAGAAGGTGATGGGATTCAAGCTGCATCACCGGGAGGGAAAGACGGCAAGTCTCGGGACGGGCGAGACCGAGCTGCTGCGACTGACGGAACAACCGGCCTTCATGCGTTATCGAGGCGTAACGGGACTGTATCACTTCGCAGTCTTGTTTCCGGACCGGCGCGAGTTGGCGCGGGCCGTTGCGCGGCTGTTCGCGTTGAAATACCGCAACTATCCCACCGATCACATCATGACCAAAAGCACTTATCTGGATGACCCCGAGGGCAACGGAATCGAGCTTTACACCGAATCGCCGGAGGATGGGACGTGGAGCATGGCAAATGGCGAATACATTACGCGCCGCGCGGACGGCTCCCTGAGCGATGGGCGCGAGCCGTTGGACGTCGAGGCCCTGTTCAGCCACCTTGAAAAAGACGACCGGTTGGATGCAGCGGTGCCGGCCGAGACACGCCTGGGTCACATGCATTTGCATGTGCGGGATCTGGATGAAGCCGTGGACTTCTATCACGGCCTGATCGGCTTCGATGTGATGGGCGTGGCGAGGTCGTTTCGAATGGGATTTGTTTCCGCGGGCGGATACCATCACCACATAGGGCTGAACACCTGGCAGGGGGAAGGCGCGCCGCCTCCGCCGGATAACGCGCTGGGGCTGCGCTATTTCACGGTTCTGGTACCCGACCGGGCCGAATTGGAGCGCATCACTGAGCGCCTGAAGAATGGGCAGGTGGCGCTGGAGCAAAGCGAGGCGGGGCTGCTCGTACACGACCCATCGCAGAACGGCGTACTGATAACGGCACAGTCGGCCTGATGGATGTAATTCCAACGGAGATTTCAAAGTGGCAGAGTTAATGATGCAGGCTATTCGTCTTCATGATTACGGCGGGCCCGACGCACTGGTATTCGAGAAGACCGCGCGCCCGACGCCTGCGGCAAACCAGGTTTTGATCAGAGTTAAGGCCGCGGGTGTCAACCCGGCGGATTGGAAATACGGCAACGGCGCTTATAAGCAATTTATGCCCCTGCAATTCCCCTGGACGCCGGGGCTTGAAGGTGCCGGAATCGTCGAAGCCGTTGGCACGGATGTGTCGACATATAAGAAAGGCCAGGAAGTGTACGGGCGGATCTCTGGCAGCTACGCGGAGTATGCCGTGGCAGTTGCAACAGACATTCAGCCCAAACCGTCGCGCCTGACTTTTGAAGAGGCGGCTACGCTGCCGATCGGCGGCCTCACTGCCTGGGGCGCGGTTATCGACGCCGCCAATGTGGAAGCGGGGCAGCGGGTTCTGGTGCAAGGCGCGGCGGGCGGGGTTGGCGGATACGCGGTCCAACTCGCGCACTGGAGTGGCGCGCATGTGATCGGGACAGCCTCAGCCGGCAACCTGGAGTTCGTAAGGGCCATCGGCGCGGAGTTGGCTATTGATTACAACGCGGCGCCGTTTGAAACGGTGGTGCACGACCTGGACGCGGTGATCGACACCGTCGGAGGCGATCTCATTGCACGTTCCTTGAAAGTGCTTCGGCGCAATGGAATCTACGTTACCGTCGCCGGACGGCCGGCCGAGGACGCCGGCAAAGCCGAAGGGGTACGGGCCATGAGTTCGGGCCGAACCCCGCCTGAGACATTGCGGCAGATCTCTGAACTCATCGAGTCGAAGAAGTTGCAGGCGAATGTTGGCAAGGTGTTCCCCCTGGCCGAGGCGCGACAGGCACAGGAACTCAGCCAGACCGGGCATGGCCGGGGACGGATAATTCTGCGAATGCCATAACCCGGATGCAATCTCCAGGAAGAACAATCAAAAAGCGGGCGGTGCGAGAACTGTCCGCTTTTTGATTCCCCTGGGGCGGAAAGATGATCACCTCCTTTTCTAATGGAATTCTTATGGGTTTTCTCTTGACAGGCGGTCCATTGCGGCTAGAATTGCTTCCGCCTTGAAAATATTTTGGAATGGAAGTAAATATGGCGGCCTCTGAAAAAACCCCCGATCAGTTCCTGCAGCTTTTCCAGCGCTTCATGCTGCTGCGGCCCAAACTGATCTTTCCGGACGAGCATGTGTCGGCCCTGCATGAGCAGGTGCAAAACATGAAGGATAGCACGGGCAATTCGGAAGATCGGATGTTCTTGTTCCGTATCCTGGCCATCCTGGATCGCAGCACGACACCCCCCACGATGGGAGAATTGAGCGCCGACCTGGGCATCCCCCTCAGCTCCGCGACGCGCATGGCGGACGGGCTGGTGGAGGCAAAGTTCGTCGAGCGCTGCGCGGATCAGCATGACCGCCGCGTGGTGCGTTTGTGCATCACCGACAATGGGCAGCAGCTGATCCGGATGGGGATGAATTTCATGAGGCGGCGCATCGCGCATGTGCTGAAGCACCTTTCCGCGGACGAGCAAAAACAATTGCTGCACCTGCTGAACAAACTGATCGATTCCGTCGAAGCCGAGAAGGAAACGACCTAGCGTGGAACCATCCGAAAGAATGGAACTATCACCCTCACGGGGTGAACCAAGTCCGCTGAAAAACGGTAAGAATCCGCTTAAGGAGCAATCCAATGAGACGCTTTAGAGCCCTGATCAAGAAGGAACTGACTCACATGGTGCGGGACCCGCGCACTTTGATCTTCATATTTATCATGCCGATCCTGCAATTGGTGCTGCTGGGCTATGTAAACAACACAGACATCACAAATGTCCCCACAGTAATCTTTGACCAGAGCAACAGCCAGGCCAGCCGTGCCTTGCTCTCTTCGTTTCAGTCAACCGGTTATTTCCTGTTTGACCATTATGCTTACAGTCAGGCTGAGGTCAATACGATGATCGGGGGCGGACAGGCCGAAGTGGGAATTATCATTCCGCCCGACTACAGCTCGCACCTGGGATCCGGACAATCGGCGGCCGTACAGGTCTTGGTAGATGGCTCTGATCCTACCGTAGCGGGGATCGTGTTGCCGGCGGCCCAACAGGCGGGCCAGTCTCACGGGACGAGCATCCGCGCAGAGCAGCTTGCGCTACAGGGATCGCAGTCGAGCGGGACCTCGCCGATTGATGTCCGCACACAGGTCCTATACAATCCCGACCTGCTTAGCAGCTACAACATCGTCCCTGGCTTGATTGCAATCATCCTGTTCCAGACAGCGACCAGCCTGACGGCCCTGGCCATCGTTCGCGAGCGCGAGCGCGGCACCATCGAGCAATTGATCGTGACCCCGATCCGCAACTGGGAACTGATCCTGGCCAAGATCATCCCCTATATTATTGTATCCTTTGCAGATACCATCTTGATTTTGGTGGTCGGCACCGCATTGTTTGGCGTCCCGATACGCGGCAGCCTGTTGGTGTTGTTCATTCTTACAGGATTGTATCTGCTGCCTACACTGGGTTACGGATTGGTGATCTCGACCATCGCCCGGACGCAGCAGCAAGCGCAGCTGATGGTGATGCCGCTGATGCTTCCGGCCTTTATGCTTTCGGGTTACATTTTTCCAATCGCATCGCTGCCGGTCGTTCTGCAATTCGTGGGCGAACTGCTGCCGACGACATATTTCATCTACGTCATGCGCGCAATCGTCATCAAAGGCGTTGGCCTGGACTTGATCATTCCACAGACGATTGCGCTGAGCTTCTTTGCGATTTTGTTGCTGGGCCTAGCGGCCTGGCGGTTCCGTAAGACATTGGATTAGTATACCGGACTTGAAAATTAGGCAAATGGAAAGGACGCAGGAATGCAGAAGATACTAAAGAACCTGACGGGGCGGAGGCGGATGGCGGCGGTGGTAGTGGTGCTGGCGGTGCTGATCGGGGGATACTATGGGGTGCGGGCACTGGCGGCGAACAACAACGGGCAGTTGAAGGCTTCGGGGACGATCGAGACGGTGAACGTGGACGTTTCGCCGGAGCTGGCGGGGAAAGTGCAGGCGGTGAACGTGGACGAAGGGCAGAGCGTGAAGGCGGGGGAGGCGCTGCTGGTGCTGGACGACACGCTGCTTGCGGAGCAGATCAAGGCGTCGTCGGCGGGGCTGGATTCGGCGCAGGCGGCGAGCATGACGGCGGAGAATGCGTTGAACATAGCGCAGGCGCAATACCAGCAGACGCTGATGAGTGCGCTGGCGGCGGACAAGCAGACGTCGGCTGGCGGACTGGTTCTCGACGCAGAAGGAATTTGACCAGCCGAACTGGTACTTTACGCGGCTGGAGGAGACGCAGGCGGCGCAGGGGCAGGTGGACGTGGCGCAGAAGGCGCTGGCGGATGCGCAGGGGAAGCTGGACGGGCTGAAGCAATCGCTGGGAGCTTCGGAGTTTCTGGCGGCGGAGCAGCGGCTGCTGAATGCGCGGGTGGCGTACCAGGTGGGGAAGGATGTGAACGACCAGGCGCAGAACTCGGTGAGTGCGGTGAACCCGGTGGGGTTGTACAACAAGACGCACTGCGGGACGAACGAGGGGTACCAACTGGCAACGGGGCGGCTGACGAACCTGCAATATCCGTGCAGTGAGGACAAGCAGTTGGCGGCGGCGGGGACGGCGCTGTACAACACTGCGCAGGACGAGTTGGTGAATGCGCAGAATGCGTACGACAAGCTGCTGACGACGCAGGCGGCGCAGGACGTGTTGGCGGCGCGGGCGGAGATCTCCGTGGCGCAGGAGCGCTACTATGCGGCGCTGGACCGGCTGCACAGCCTGCAGATGGGGGATCAGTCGCCGAGCGTGACGGCGGCGCAGGGAGCGGTGGACCAGGCGCAGGCGGCGTACGACGCAGAGCCAGAAGGCGGTGGCGGAGGCGCAGGCGAACCTGGGGTTATTGAATGCGCAGCTGGCGAAGCTGACGGTGATGGCGCCGATGGACGGGGTGATCCTGAGCCGGAACGTGGAGCCGGGGGAATACGTGCAGCCTGGGGCGGCGGCGTTGACGATGGGGAACATCAGCCAGTTGACGATCACGGTGTATGTGCCGGAGGATCGCTACGGGCAGATACATCTGGGGCAGCAGGCGAGCGTGAGTGTGGACTCGTTCCCCGGAGAGCAGTTCAGTGGGCAGGTGAGCTACATCTCGGACCAGGCGGAGTTCACGCCGCGGAATGTGCAGACGGTGGAGGGGCGCTCGAGCACGGTGTATGCGGTGAAGCTGAAGGTGACCGATCCGCAGGGCAAGCTGAAACCGGGCATGCCGGCCGATGTCATCTTCGCACAGTAGAACGTTGGAACGTCCAGACTTCAAGGGTCAAGGGTTTAATGTCAAACCTAAAAATGGAACCTGAAATTCTGCTTGAGACAGAAAACCTGGTCAGAACCTTTGGTGCAGTTCGGGCAGTGGATGGCCTTAACCTGCAGGTGCGGGCCGGTGAGATGATCGGCCTGGTTGGCCCGGACGGTGCGGGCAAAACAACCACCATGCGCCTGCTGTGCGGCGCGCTGCGACCCACGAGCGGACTGATCCGCGTAGCCGGGTACAGCATCCCGGCGCAGGTTGAAAAGGCCCGCGAGGAGATCGGTTATCTGGCACAACGCTTCAGTCTGTACGGAGACCTGACCGTCAGAGAGAATTTGAACTTCTTCGGTGAGGTCTTCGATATGCCTGACGCCGAGCGCCAGAAGCGCTCGGCGGAGCTGCTGCGATTTGCAGGCTTGGAAGAATTCGCGAACCGGCCGGCGGCGGCCCTATCCGGCGGTATGCAGAAGAAACTTGGATTGGCGTCGGCCCTGGTGCATCGCCCCAAAGTGCTCCTGCTGGATGAACCGACCGGCGGCGTGGACCCTGTGGCCCGCCAGGAATTCTGGCACCTGTTGATCGGCTTGCTGCGCGGCGGATCGGCCGTTTTGGTCAGCACGCCGTACATGGACGAAGCGATGCGCTTCAATCGCGTCATCTTTATGAATCACGGCCGCGCGCTGATCCAGGGTGAACCGCGCAAGCTGATGGCCCGCCTTTCGGGACGTATATCTGGAACTGGCGGCCGAACCGCAAATGGCGGCGAGGGACGTTGCAGTCCAAGACCCCGACGTGGAAGATGTACATTCATTCGGTGGATATCTGCACTTACGCGTCCGGTACGCAGAAGGCCCGACAGCGCGCCTTCCAGGTCGACTGAAAGCGGCGGGCGTTTCGATGACCCATCTTATTGTCGTCCCTGCCACGCTGGAAGATGTTTTCATACAATTGCTGGAAACGGAAGGAGAACTCAATGGCGAACCAAGTCCTTCCGCTTGAGGTGCAAGGCCTCACGAAGAAATTTGGCGACTTTCACTGCGGTTGACCACGTGTCGTTCACGCGTGCAGCCCGGCGAGGTGCTCGGCTATCTGGGACCGAACGGCAGCGGAAAAACAACCACCGTCCGCATGCTGTGCGGCCTGATCACACCCGACCGAAGGCAGCGCCGAGATTCTGGGCATCGACGTGACGAAGAATCCGGAGGCGGTTAAACCACACATCGGGTACATGTCGCAGAAATTTGCGCTCTACGACGACCTGACCGTGCTGGAAAACCTGCAATTCTATGCCGGCGTTTATGACGTCCCGCAGGCCGAGGAGCAGGATCGAATTAACGAGGTCCTGAAGATGGCCGGCCTGGAGGGCCGCAGAAAGCTGTTCACAAGTGAATTATCCGGCGGATGGCGCCAGCGGCTGGCGCTGGGCTGTGCATTGATCCATCATCCGCCGATCCTGTTTCTGGATGAACCGACCAGCGGAGTAGACCCGGTGGCGCGGCGCGAGTTCTGGGACCTGATCTATCAACTCGCGGCAGGTGGGACGACCATCTTGATCACGACCCACTACATGGATGAGGCAGAGCACTGCAATCGCGTGGCGTTCATGTATCGGGGCAAACTACTGGCGTTCGATACGCCTGTCCAAGCTGAAGGCATCCTATCTGCAAGGGGCGGCGTGGGACCTGGAGGTCCAACCACTGCTAGAGGCGGTGGAACTGCTGAGCACAACCGAAGGGATCGCGCAGGCCAGCCTGCACGGCGATCGGGCGCACGTGATCGTCAAGCCCGGAGAATGGACCGCGGAACGCCTGAAAGAAAGACTGTCCGAAAAAGGGATTGGCGTGGAGTCGATCGTGGAGGTCGAATCATCGCTGGAGGACGTATTTACGCTTCTGGCGCACTCTTAGCGCCAGTCTGAAAAACCAAACACAAAGGGCGCGAAGGGTTCAAAGTAAAGGCAAAGCTGTTTGATTCAACCTTCTACTCAGGCCAGCGGTGTTGGAAAGGTCAGCAGTAGCTGTTGCGTTCTTTGGCAATTCGAGAGACCAGAAACATAAGATCATTATGCACCCCTTTGCCTATGAGGCTAATATTGCATTTACCATGCTCATAGAAATCGTAATAGATATTTAAGATAGGGAATGAAATCAGCTTGACCTTTTAGGGAGTGCACGTCGTCCAAGCTGCCATAATGTAAGAACGCCCTGAGCGGCCGCCATGCTAAACGGGGCCATGATGATGACTGTATACTGGGGCCATTTTGTGGTCCATATGAGCAGGAAGAGCAACCCAACAACCAACCAATAAAAGAAAAAACGCTGCATTCCGAACAGACGCGGCAGCCCAATGACAGCCAGAATGAAGATCAGGGTGTCGATATTAATCAGGAATGCACTGGCGGGCCCGAGATTATAGAAGACCGAAAAAGCCGACAACCAGCGAAGCGGCTGCCAAAAGGGATAGTCCGCTTGTTTAACCAACCTGGAATCCTGGAATGTCTCGTGAAACAGGATTGATTTGGTGATCCTGCTGATCGGATGGGGCCACAGGTAGGGGTCAAAGACAAAGAACGTCATGACCGCAAGAATTGCCCACCCCGCGAGAACCATAAAAAATTGCGAGGGGATTTGCTTTTGAATCACGGCCAAAGTGAAATGGATGAAGATGGCTAAACCTACCACGCAGTAAACGTATTTGCTGGCAGCCGTAATCCCCAGAAGAACTGCAGAGAGAGCCAACCAGTGAAAACTCCGCCGCGAGGCGGAAGGTTCGGCACGCACCAGAGCAAACCAGCGCATGTAAGTGAGAGCGCATAATAAGCTGCTCAACAGAGGCAGAGCTTCAAGGTAAACCTCACTGGTGTATTTAACGCTGAGCGTATTTACAGCGAGGAAGAATCCGGCCAACGGATTTACGACAGACAAGGTGAGGACCGCCAGGGTCCCCCAAAAGACCGAGAGATAACGGTCGTACATATCCCAGCGGCCGGCGGCCGCCGAAGCAATGGGAACCAGGCGAGGCAGGTCTTTGTCGGGCAGCCGTTCCAAGGGCCGTTGGGTGAGCAGCACGACGCCATACATAATCTTGTAGAGGGGGGGATGCTCATAAGTGGTCTCGTTCCAGGCCAGCATCTTATAGTCACCGGCCCGCATGTAGTTTGCATAGATGACGGCGTCGCCCAGATAAACGGGTTCGTCAGAATCCACATTGAGCCGCTGGGCCGCGTAGAGGCGCAGTCCGAGGGCGAGCAGAGTCACGGCAATGATAGCAATAACGTAGGGAACGCGATTCTTCATCATAGTTCCACGGATTGCGTCCTACGAGAGTGTTTCCTAAATGGCTTTTGCCCGCAACGACCCCACCCCGGCCCTCCCCTAAAGGGGAGGGGGAGTACCGAAATTCGAGATATGGGTGGGAGAACACCACCCATATCTCGAATTTCGGTAGCGTTGCACAACGTGTAAGCATGAAGAAACGGGCTTAAGATACAGTCTCCAAGAGACAAGCGCAATCGATATGAACGAGGGAGGGGCCGCAAGCGATCCATTTTAGGGTCGAAGAGAGCTACATTCTGAGATCCTGGAAGTGGTAGGTCAGAAAAATAGTAATAAACTGTGCAAGCATAAGCCCAATGGGAAGCAGCCGGTTTTTGGGCGCAAATGTCTGAATCTCAAAAGCCGCGAAGATTACCACCATGGGCAGCCAAAACAACCATAAACGCGGCACTTCGCCCTGGGCCGTGCCGGCCAAATTCAATACGATGAAGCTCAGGAGAAAAGTCAACGGTATGAAGTCGCCGGAATCTGTGGTTTTGCGGAAGAGACGCAGGAGGAGCCGCACGGCATGAACCGCAAACAGAAGATAAATTGGGAAACCGATGCCCGCGGCGAAATCCAAATTGTTCAGCCAGGCGGCGCCCACGATCTGCCGCAGCCGGATAAGCAGAGTCTCGGGCGCTGCAGGCGGCGGATGACCGACACGCAGGTAAAAATCGAAATTGTGGTTGATCGCCATGGTCTTTTCAAATCGGGGCAGGAAATTGTAGTTTAGGACATATATGAAGAGCAGATAGAGGACGAGCGTGCCGAGGCCAATCGCAGCAGCAACCAGAACCGGCGCTTTCCACCAACCCGGCTGACGGTTTGACCCGTACTGAAAGATGAGAAAGATTCCAGCAAAAACGTATAAGGGCAGCATGGTAAATGCAAAGAAGACCGCCAGGTAGAGGAATAAACCCAGCAAAAAAGCCAATGCGAATGACCGACGACGGATGACGGTTATGGTCAACCATATACCGAGCAGAAAAAGAAGCGGGTAAAGAGCCTGGTCGGGAAAAAGCGAGAAAAGCACCAAATTTGGACAAAGCACATATAGCAAAGGCGATGTGACGGAAACCTCTCCCGAGGCATCTAAAATAAATCGCTGCGTGAAACCATAAACGGCGAAGACCATCAACATGGCTATGAGTGGAAAAGCGAACGTAATCACATTTGACAGACGCGCGTAGCGTACATCCTCCGAGTAGGCGGATGGAGCACCGTTAATAAGTTGTTCCGCACCAACGTAAACCGCCATCAACCCCGGCGGCTTCGTGTCTACAAAAGCATGGGCGCCGTACAACTCTTCGTATCGCCGGACCATTTCCAGTACGGAGACCTGATTCTGGCTGGCTTTCTGGACATATGCTTTGTGATACGTGGAGAAATACCGGTCGGCGACCGTGGCAAAGCCGCGGCCGGACATTATTCCCACGCCAATCTGGAAGAACCAGCCCAGGAGGAAAACCAATACCAATCCAAGGAGGATGCGACGTTGGAGGATCAATAACCAATATGCCAAAGCCAGCAGCGTCAGCGCGCCCAACACGAACCAAACGTCGCCCTCAGACAACGGAAGCCGTTGAATCTTCCAATACCAGGCCGGATTGTTTGCGAACAGACGGAGCTGGAAGCCCAGAACGATCCAATGGAACAGCGCAACAACCGCAATGACGGTGAGGATCAATGCCGCTCCCATACGCCCCCACGACCACGTCTGCGGAGCGACGGAGGCCTGCCAGTAGCGAATTGCAAGATAGATTCCAGATTCGACCGCCATGAGGAGCACAAAGAGCAGGATCGGCAAAATGGAATCGACAATCGAATGCAGGAGCGGAAACGTATTTGGCGCCCAGGCTCGGTATGCAGAATAGTCGAGGGGTGTGAAGGCCACGTAGAGTGAGCCGACTGCGACCAACAAGGGCACGAGGAAGAGATCGAGAAGAAACGGGCCCAGCAGCCCACCTTCGAGGCACCATGCATCAAGCCTGGAATGAAGAAGCTTCAGACGGCCGTCGATGCGCCACAACCAGATTGTGACCGCCAGGGTGGAACCCCAAAGAAAGAACATAGCCATCAAAAGCAAAAGGCGGAGGCGGGAAAACCAGAGGATGACCGCGCTACCGCTTTCGGAGGGCGTGAGGAACATCCATAAGAAGGCCAGGAAGCCTTCCACGCAAAACAGGGCGAGAAGCCAGCGGAACCGGCTCATGAAATTGGATCCCGCCACCCGAATTCCTCAAAAGAAACTCCCTGCTGATGATTGCGGATTGCCCGACGCACGTAGGGGATGGTGTTCTGGGGCAGAGACTTCAAATTCACCCAGCGCAGATCATCGCATTTGTCCGGCTCCTGGTTGACCGGCTCGCCGCGCCAAGCGCCTACCTGGACAAAGAAATCCACCCGTTCATCGCCCTCGTTGCGATGCATGACGCTCGAAAAGAGGATGTCATTTTCGGCAATCTGCACGCCGACTTCCTCTCGCGCTTCACGCGCCGCCGCGGTCCTCACGGTTTCACCTCCGTCCAAATGCCCGGCGGGGACGCTGTATTCGCCGTCGCGATAGCCGGTGTGAAAGCGGCGTAACAGTAGAATTTGATCGTCTCGAAAGAAGAATAGATGAACGGTAACGGGAAATCTCGCGCGCATGGCGGGATTATACAATCTAAACACAAAACCTCCGAGCTATTCAACCCAGAGGCCGGCTCTACTTCTGCAGACTCGATCGGGAATTGCTGAATATGGCAAGAGCGGCCGCTATGCAGCGCTTGAAAATCAGCCACAAAACCTCAAAGGGCTCCGATGGAAGGTCAACTCCCCAAGATTTCCGACAACTCGGCTCCAATTTTGGTGCGGGCAACTCCGAAGATTCACATCTTTGATTAATGGTTACAAGATAAGATTGCGCCTTGTCTGGAGGACAAACACCCTATGAAACGCCTGAGCTTGTCATCACTTCTCATCGTTTTGGCACTATTGCTGTCGTCCTGTTCGCTCCATCTGGGACTCAGCAAGATATTCGGCGGAGGCAGTAGCAGCAGTTCGACGCCCGGAGCAAGCTCCGTAAAGGCTACGCATACGCCGCCGGCAAATCCCAATGCCATCTCAATCGCCAAGGGCAAGTATCACCCCAAGAACCTGACTGTCAAAGTTGGAGCGACCCTGACCTGGACGAACGACGATAGCGTGGCCCAAAGCGTGACCTCGGATACACCCGGTGTCTTTGACAGCGGCCTGCTCCAGCCGGGCGGCACCTGGAGCTATTCATTCAGCAAGGCCGGGACATTCCCGTATCACTCCACGGCGACAAAAGATGCATTTGGCAGCATCATCGTGACGCCCTAGCAGCGGCATTGCGCAGGGCGAAGACTTCAACACCGAATTCCGCCGCCAAGCCGATCCTGGACGGTATTGCCCCGCCTTTAGTGAACGCCCATGTCGCTGCTGGCGTTGTGCGCTGCCGTCTTAGTTCGATTGGATGCAGGCGAAGCCCTGGGGAGGAATAGTTTGCCGGCCGAGTACTTCGCAAAGAATAGGGTGAGGCTGAAATCGCCTTACCCTATTCTTTGCGTTTGATTGCCAAGGGATTGTGAGATTTTGGGCAATGACTAACGAGCGTTTTCTGCATAGGAATTTGAGGCGATAGCGTAAGATTGGCGACCGACGGCAAATCTATAGGACATGACATTAGACGTAAACTCACCTCAAAAATGGGAAGCAGATTATGCCCGGAAGACGGATGGCTGGGACCTCGGCGGCCCCACTCCCACATTCAAGAGGCTCGCCGAAAGCGGCGTTTTCAGGCCCGGGCGCATGATCGTGCCCGGTGCGGGGCGCGGCCATGATGCCCGCGAATTTGCCCGCCACGGGTTTCAAGTCACAGCCATTGATTTCTCTGCGCACGCGATCCGGGAGATAAACCGGCTGGCAGAGCCGGGAGCGCCTGTCAACGCCCTGCAACACGATCTATTTACTCTGCCGCGTTTTTTGGACAATTCCTTCGACTATGCCCTTGAATACACATGCTTTTGCGCCATCGACCCGAAGCGACGCACTGAATACGCCGATGTAATCGCCCGGGTGCTGAAGCCCGGAGGGATCTACATTGATCTGGCCTTCCCGTTGGACGGCCGACCGGGCGGGCCACCGTTTGCGGTCTCCCAATCCGAGGTTATAGATTTGTTTCAGGCGCGGGGCTTTGAGTTACTGTTGCAAGAAAAGCCCAAAGACTCCGTCTCGCCGCGGCGGCATGCTGAAGAACTGCTAATCTTCCAAAAGCCTGAAGTGCTGGCTAGCTAGAGCAGCCTGGCCGCTCATCGTTGAACTTCACCATTTGGAGGGAGCAGCGCGGCAGCCACGTGGCCGGTCAGAAAGTTCTGAAACAACACCTCCGTCAAGGTAGCGAGGTTGAAACCCAGCGGCATGCTGCGGAATGTGACTTCAACATAGGGGCCCAAGCCGCCGACGATGAAGAGCAACAGGCCGAGCGATATTCCGGCTTGCCGAGGGGGAAGCCGTGCCGGCAGCAGGATAAACAGGGAGCCGAGCCCAAACAATGGGCCGCGGGGAATCAAAGGTTGCAGGCCGCTATAAACAGATGCGAAGAAAAACAAACATGAGTGGCGCCAAGTGCGCCACTCATGTTTGTTTTATGTTACCTGGCTTTGGTGAAGGAGCGATGCCCGGTCTAATATTCCGGCATCGGCGGAGGAGCGGGCTTTTCCTTTTCAGGAACGTCGGTAATCAGGACATCCGTGGTAAGCATCATGGCCGCGATGGAGGCTGCGTTTTCGAGGGCACCGCGCACAACCTTGACCGGGTCGATGACACCGGCCTCGATCATGTCGGTGTACTTGCCAGTCAAGACATTGTAGCCAATGTTCTTGTTCTTCTGCTCGGTGGCAGTGCGGCGGACAGTATCAATGATGACCGAGCCGTCCTGGCCTGCATTGGCGGCCAGCTTGCGGATTGGGGCTTCAAGCGCCTTCTTGACGATATTGATCCCGACGCGAACTTCCTCGTCATACTCGTCGGCCTTGAGCATCTTGTCAAGCTTGCCCATGGAGTTGATCAAGGAGATCTCACCGCCGGGGACAATGCCCTCTTCGACTGCGGCCCGCGCCGCCGAGAGTGCATCTTCGACGCGATGTTTCTTCTCTTTCATCTCGGTCTCAGTGGCGGCGCCGACGCGGATGATGGCGACGCCGCCGCTCAGCTTGGCGAGACGCTCCTGCAGTTTTTCCTTGTCGTAATCGCTGGTGCTCTTGTCAATCTCAGCGCGGATTTCCTTGATGCGCCCCTCGATAGCAGACTTGGTACCCTTGCCGCCGACGATGGTGGTGTTCTCCTTGTCAGAGACGACCTTTTCGGCACGGCCGAGGTCCTGGATGGTGGCGGTCTCCAGCTTGCGGCCGGTCTCTTCAGCGATGACAGTGCCGCCGGTCAAAGTGGCGATATCCTGAAGCATGGCCTTGCGGCGATCGCCGAAGCCAGGGGCTTTGACGGCCGTGACGTTCAGCATGCCACGCAATTTATTCAAGCACGAGGGTGGCGAGGGCCTCGCCGTCGATGTCTTCGGCAATGATCACGAGTTCACGCTTGCCGACCTGGACGAGTTTTTCGAGCAAGGGAACGATGTCCTGCGCGGCAGAGATCTTCTTCTCATTGATCAGGATGTAGGCGTCCGAGATGACGGCTTCCATCTTGTCGGCATTGGTGATGAAGTAGGCCGAGAGATAGCCCCGGTCGAACTGCATGCCTTCGACGAATTCGGTCTCGTCGGCCATGGACTTCAACTCTTCGACGGTGATGACGCCGTCCTTGCCAACCTTGTCCATTACGTCGCCAATAAGTTCACCGACATGTTCGTCGGCGGCGGAGTTGGTCGCCACAGAGGCGATCTCTTCCTTGGTGTCGATCTTGACCGACATCTTGCGCAGTTCTTCGACGACGGTCTCGACGGCCTGCTCGATGCCGTGCTTGATGAGCATGGGGTTGTAGCCGGCCTCGAGGGCCTTCAGGCCTTCGTTCACGATCGCGTGAGCCAGGACGGTCGAGGTGGTGGTACCATCGCCGGCGATATCGTTGGTCTTGGTAGCGGCTTCTTTGAGAAGCTGGGCGCCCATGTTCTCAAACGGGTCTTCCAACTCGACTTCCTTGGCGACGGAAACGCCGTCGTGGGTGATGGTCGGTGAGCCAAACTTGCGGTCGATTGCCACGTTGCGGCCCTTGGGGCCGAGCGTCGCGCCGACGGCGTTGGCCACCACGTTCATGCCGTTCTTCAATTTGCGGCGAGCATCTTCGGAAAAAACAAGTTGTTTTGCAGCCATGATTCAATTACCTCCAGATTTAGCCTTCCACGACGGCCAAGACGTCGCTTTCGCGCATGATGAGCAGTTTGCTGGCCATCCATCTTGACTTCGGTGCCGGAATACTTGGCGAACAGCACCTTGTCGCCGACTTTCAAATCCATCGGGACGCGCACGCCTTTCTCGTCGCGGTCGCCGGGGCCTGCCGCCAGGACATTGCCTTCCTGCGGTTTCTCTTTAGCGGTTTCCGGCAGGATGATCCCGCCAGCCGTCATCTCTTCCTGTTCAATAGGTTCGATGATCACGCGGCCGCCCAGAGGTTTGAGCTTTAGTTTGCTTGCCATCTTTCGACCTCCTGATAAGTTGTGTTTGGAGAAGCACCAAATTAGCACTCTCTATTCCCGAGTGCTAATCGTATGATACCGAATTCACAACCCTTCGTCAAGGGGGAGTACAGTTCTCTTACGTGATTCTGATAATCGGAGGCATTTAGCAGATTTTCAACCGCGAGCCTCCTGTTTTCCTGATATAGCGATGGGAAGGCTCAGGGTGTTGGAGCTACGTAAGGAGTATCTGTCGGGTAGGGAGTGGAGGTGGGCAGCAATGGCTGAGGTGTGGTGAAGGCGGGAGTGGGACTCGCCAAAGCCGTGATTGTTTGAGAGGGGGAACACTCCAGCTGAGCCGCTGTAATGTTTGGGGTGATATCGGGCCGGTCTTTTTCAATACCGCTGGCTCTCACCTGCGCAATGATCCTGGTTGCCTCAGGACAGTAGGTGGGGTCGCGAGGTCCGAGAGCGGCGAGAACCGAAAAATAGACCTGATAGTAATCCACCGTGCTGAGCGACAGCGGCAGGCCGGTGACCTGTTACGGCGGGATCCTGGGCATCACACGCGTCCAAGCCGCGGCCCGTGCAGGAGGCCTCGCCGCTACAGCCGATGACGGCGCAGGCCAGAGCGGGAATGGAGCCTTCGTAGTTGCGTGACTTAAAGTAGATGATCCCCAGCTGTCCATAGATATCAGCGTTGGCAGGCTGGAAACCCAGCGCGGTCTGGACATTGCGGGCGGCAATAAAGTACTGGCCTTCCTGGGAATAGGTCTTCGCAATGGAAATGTATGGGGCGGGGTCCTTCACCTGTAACTCGTCATTGATGCTGGCCGCCTTGGCAAAATAGGTCAGAGAATTATCAAACAACTGCGTCTGCGTCTCTTCATTCGGGCTTTTGAAACCGAGGGTGCGATAGTTGGCGCCCGCGCGCATGTAAAGAAACGTCAGCTTGGGCGTGATGGCGATCGCCTTGTCGTATTCCTGAATGGCCTGATTGTATTGTCCCCCATCCTCGAGCACGTAGGCATAGACACGATGGACATCCATGAGGGACGGATCGCGATCCACTGCCTGCTTGATGTACTGTTCGGCCTGAGTCCATTTCTGCTCATCCACCAGGATTTCCGCGTAGTAGGCCAGGGCCAAGGTATTGCCTGGGTCAAGCTGCGCGGCGCGCACGGCTTCCTGGTCAGCCTGCAGTCAGATAGGGCCTCAGACTGCCGCTGATCCGCGACGATGCTTGAGTTCCAATCCAGGGCGAAGGCGAGTACGGCATGCGCAGTGCTGTCATCGGGGGCCAGGTTCACCGCTTTTTGGGCCGAATTCAGGGCATCGGTGAGTCGCGAGGTTCGCTCTGCATCCGTTGTAAGCAGCGACGACGAGTAGGTTTGAATACGAGCCAATTCATACCAGGCTTTGTAATTGCTCGGATCAACGCGAACGGCTTCCTGATAGGCCGAGATGGCTTTGTCCAGGTTGCCGGCCGTGAATTGAGCGTCGCCTTCCAATGCGTAGGAGTTGGATGTTCGTGTGGGGGCGGGAGCGGGCTCAAACGGAGATTTGATTTGACCCTGCTGCAGTTGGATGATCAGCCAAATTCCGCCGAGGGCCAGGATGAGCCAGACAAACATGCGATAAATGCTGGACTCGGCCTTGCGATTAAAAATAGGGCGGCGCGGAGAAAGATTCATGGTGTGGGAGTAACGGTGGTAAGTTCGAGCGTGGGCAACTCCAGAGAGGGCATGGGTGTTAGAACACCGGACGTGGCCGCTGCCGACGGCAGGGAGGTCGACGAGGAGGCGGCGAGATTCTGCTGGCAGGTCTGGATCGCCTGATTTACATTGGTCACGGCAATATCATCAGTCGGAACCGTCGCCTGAACGGTCTGGGCAACCTGCAAGGTTTCGCCGCAGCGGCCGACCTTGGCAAGCGCCATGGCGTAGGTAAAGTAAATCTCCGAGACGCGGGGCGCGTTAGGCACGAGCTGAATGGGTTGCACCTGCGTGGCCGTCATCTGTGGTTCCACCCTTGACTGCCAGACTCAATTCCTTGACTGCATCCGCGAAGAGCGCATTGTGATAGTACATCACTCCAAGGTTGCCATGATATCTGGGATTGGTTGGGTCATCCTTCATGGCGGTTTCGGCGTATTGCATGGCTTTTTGAAACTCGCCGATCGTTGAATACGTGCGGCTGGTCAAGTAATCGGGCATTGGGTCGGAAGGATTGAGCGCATTCGCGTTGCTGAACTCCGTCACCGCCTGATCGTATATACCGAGCGCGCTGTAGTTTATCCCGAGCTGAAGGTGGAGATCAGGGATATTTTTATTAATGCCAATAGCCGCCTGGTATTCGCGAACAGCATCTTCGTAATTGGCGGTGGCTTCCAGCACATAGCCTCGGGCGCGATGGGTGATGAGCGTATCGGGCGCCAGCGCCTGGGCCGTCTTCGACTCGTCTATAGCCTTGGGTATCGTTTCCGAGCCTTCGTCCACGAGGATTTCAGCGTAGTACGCATGCGCCACGGCATTGTTGGGATCCAATTCCAGCGCACGCTTAATGGATGCCTCGGCCTCGAGAGTGTTGCCCTGAAAATCCAGCGCCCAGGCGCGCATCGCGTGCGCCATGGAATTATTTGGGCTTAAGAGCAGGGCATTCTCTGCGCTGGCCTGTGCATCTTTATAGTCTCCGGCAAAGACCTGCACCTGCTGCCAGCGCCACATAGATGGCATGGGTCGTTGGGCTTGACAGCAATAGCATCATCGTACGCCTGGATGGATTGCAGTAGTTTGCCCTGATCAAAGAGCGTCTGGGCATCGGTAAGATAGGCCTCCGGGGGGCGGGTGGCGGTGGGCGTGGCTTCAAACATCGAGGGCGTTGCAGGGATCACATATTTGTCCAGGTACAAACCGGCCGCGATCAACAGGCATAGCAAAATAATGCGGAACCAGTTGAAATGCTGGCGCCGCCGATTCATGCTCCACTTGCTACCTTTCAAATACATGCGAACATCCTTGCCGCCGTCCCAATCGCCGAGAAAATCGGTTCTTTGGAATGAGACGATAATCACGCATGTCCAGGCTCCCAGCGCGCAATTTCTCTGGGAGCGATTTCCAGCCCGGGGAGAAGAAGGCCTGTGTCCACCAGCGCCTTGTGCAGCCTCCTGCCAGTTAAGGCTCGAGCCGAGAACGCGGTTCTGACTACTTTGGACTTGTCGAACGGGGCATTGTCAAATTATCTTACCATCCGGAACAAAGCAGCGTCAAGCAGGCATTCTAAGGTTCTTCTTATTAGGCTCGCTCGCCGGGCTTGTCCGAGCCATGATCCATGCCTGCGGGCGACGAAAGTAACTTCAGCGGTTACCACAAGAGGCAGTAAAATCATGCCATGGACTTCGAGGTCTTTACCCTACTGCCAGAGATTTTTCCACCTTATTTGGAAAGCAGCATCATTCAACGGGCCCGCGAACGAGGGCTGATCGAAGTGCGCATTCACAATATTCGTGATTACGCCCACGACAAACATCACACGACCGATGATATTCCATATGGGGGCGGCGGCGGGATGGTAATGAAACCCGAGCCGATGTTCGAGGCGGTCGAATCGGTACTCGGAATCCAACCCTCGACGCCAGCGGCTTGCCCCATCATCCTATTGACGCCGCAAGGCCGCCTCTTCAACCAAACTCTTGCGCAGGAATTGTCTCAGCATGAAAGAATCGCACTGGTCTGCGGCCGGTATGAGGGCGTGGATGAACGCATCCGCCAGCATCTGGTTACCGATGAGATCTCCATCGGCGATTACGTACTGACCGGCGGAGAGCTGCCCGCCCTCTTATTAATAGATGCCGTGGCGCGACTATTGCCCGGTGTACTGGGGGACCCGGATGGCGCTGTGGATGATTCGCATGCATCGGGTTTGCTGGAGTACCCGCACTACACCCGTCCGCCGGAATTCCGAGGAGAGAGCGTCCCCGAGGTCTTGCTGTCGGGGGATCACGCCAAGATAGCAAGATGGCGGCGCGAACAATCGCTATCGAGAACGCTGAAACGCAGGCCGGACTTGCTAACGAAGGCACAACTAAGCACAACGGACCGGAAATTTCTAAAGGAGTGCGGCTTCAACCTGGAACCTTGAGTCCACGCCGGCCATTGAGATGCAGGTTCAACGCCGTACGTCTAGACGTCATTTCGCAACCTAAAGGTGAATCATGAAACTTGGCACCGTTCTTTCCATCCAAATTGCACCGAATGCGACCGATACGCTGAACAATGTCGAACAGGTAAGGGCTGTGGCCGGCATGGGGCTCGAGGGCGACCGGTATTATGCGCGCTCCGGAACATATTCCAAGACGCATGATGAGTCGCGCGAAATAACATTTATCGAGGCGGAGGCGCTTGAAGCCCTGGCTGCCGACTATCATGTTGACCTGAACGGAACCGAGAGCCGCCGCAACGTCACCACGCGCGGCGTGGCCCTTAATCACCTCGTGGGCAAGCAGTTCAAGGCCGGTGAGGCGGTCTTTCGCGGCATCCGTCTCTGCGAACCATGCGAGCATCTGGAAAAAGTCAGCGGAAAAGCGGCGCGCAAAGGTCTGGTCCATCGCGGCGGACTGCGCGCACAGATCGTGGAATCCGGACTCGTGCGTGTCGGAGACGAGGTCGAAAGCTTCTAGATTGCCTGGCAGGCACCAGCGCACATTTTGTCTCTCGGCATTTTCAGCCACAGATAAACCACGTAACTCGATCCCTTTAGATGCCTGGAGCCCTTCGGCGACCGGGCCGGACGGCACACGCGAGGGCTTGACCCTATATTGAAATCACTGCCCCTGATCTTCCTTTTCTTCGCCCTGGTCTTCTCCGCATGTGCGCCTGCGCCCGCAGGACTGCGTCCGGACGGATGTATTTTGCGCGGGACTGGTAACGGACTTTGGGAGCGTCGGCGAGGGCATTAATCAGCAAGCCTGGCTGGGGTTGCAGGATGCCAAAGCGGCCAATCTGGCAGAGCGCATTGACTACATCGAAACAGTGGATACGCGCGATCGCGCCGCGAATATCGATGTGCTGGCCAAGGATGGATACGACGTCATTGTAACAACCGGCGCCGGGCTGGCGGAGGATACCAGCGCAGCCGCGAAGAAATATCCAAAGATTCTATTTATCGGTGTAGAACAACCGCAGACGTCAAGAATACTCAATTTGGCAGGGCTGGTTTTTCATGAAGACCAAAGCGGTTTTCTCGCAGGCGCGCTAGCGGCGATGATGACACAGACAGACCAGGCAGGCGCCGTATGCGAGGAACGGTTTATCGACCCGATGCGAAGATATTGCGATGGGTTTCAAGCGGGGGCGAAGTATGTCAATCCCGATGTGAAAGTCATAGTGGATTACCGCGCCGGTTCGCCGGACAACCTGTTCAACGACACCGATTGGGGCCGGAATAGCGCCGTGCAACTTGTAAATCAGGGCGCAGATGTGGTGTTCGCGGCTGGCGGGGGTACTGCTGATGCGGCACTCGAAGCGGCGGCATCCGGAGGTTCTTTTGTGATCGGCACAGAGACCGATGTTTACGCGCGCCTGCCAAACATCCGCTCCGTGCTGTTAACCAGCGCAATGAACGACGTGCGTTCTGGAACGCTGGATCTACTGCGCCTGGCGCGGCAGGGCCAATTCCCATCGGGTGAATTCCCGGGGCAAGTGAGCCTTGCACCTTTCCATGATTTGGACAGGGAAATCCCGCAAAGCATCAAGGTGCGGCTCAGCGGCATTCAAAAAGGACTGGCAGACGGTTCCATCTCGACGGGAATCCCATACAAAAGCCCCTAACAGACTGCAGACTTCGGACTTTAGACATGAAACTTGGGACTTAAGATTGCACAGGCTTGCACAAATAAGATGCCCGCTGTATACTTGCGAAACACTAACGGGGTTCAAATAAAACAAGGTCAACCAGTTCATTGTGAGGAGGTGTGACGGCCAGAGACGACGCGCTTGCTCTTGCACGCTGACAGCTGAACCTTTTTTCTCAAATCCAAGAGGAGAAGAATAATGAAAAAACTTTATGCGCTTATGGCCGTTGTGCTGCTGGCCTCAATGCTCCTGACCGCCTGCGGCGGTGCCGCCGCGCCGGCTTCATCCAACACTGCGCCGGACTGCACGCAGGCCAACGTGTTCTGTGTGGGCGTCGTGACCGACGTTGGCAAGGTGGACGACAAGTCCTTCAACCAATCGGCGTGGGAAGGTGTACAGAAGGCCAAGACGGATGGCAGCGCCGACTGGATTCAATACATTGAGACCACCGACTCCAAGGACTATGCCAAGAATATCACCACCTTTGGAGACGCCGGTTACAAGGTGATCGTGACCGTGGGCTTCAACCTGACCGACCCGACCTATGCGGCGGCCAAACAATACCCGAAGACGCTGTTCATCGGCGTAGACCAGGGCCTGCAGAAGGATGACACCCATCCCGAATGGCCTCTCCCGAACCTGGTCGGCCTGGTCTATAACGAGGATCAATCCGGCTTCCTGGTCGGCGCCTTGGCGGCCATGATGTCCAAGTCGCACAACATTGGCGGCGTGTTCGGCACCGATGCTGTCCCGGCGGTCTGGCGCTACGGCGAAGGCTACAGAGCCGGCGCGGCTTATGAGGACAAGAAGAACGGCACGACAACAACCGTCACCAACGTGTATCACAACGATGTTGGTTTCGACAAGACCTTTACAGACCCGCCGTGGGGCGCCGATACGGCCAACTCCATGATCGACAAGGGCGCGGATGTGATCTTCGGCGGCGGCGGCAAGACCGGCAACGGTGCTGTCGACGCAGCAGCTCAGCGCAAAGTGCTGGCGATCGGTGTAGATACGGATCAGTACTATACGCTGCCCGAAGCCGATGCGTACCTGCTGACCAGCGCGATGAAGCCGATCCCCGGCCCGCTCTCCGACCTGATCAAGTTGGCGAAGGCCGGCCAGTTCCCAACCAACGGACTCTATACCGGTGCGTCAGGCTATGCACCGTATCACGATGTTGCGAGCCAGGTCCCGGCGAATGTCGACACGGAAATGCAGGCCCTGCTCAAGGGTCTGACGGACGGCTCCATCAAGACCGGTGTGCCTCCGGTCAAGCCGAGTTCGTAATACGGGAAGCATGCCTGTTCGAGAATGATCCCGCCTGAATTAAATCCGAAGGCTGCCTCCACTCCTTTTTGAGGCGAAGGCGGTGTACCCAGAGCCCCCTCCCCCGCGTAAACGGGGGAGGGGAGATTCCGAAAAATGGAGTGTGGGGGCGTTTTGAGCCCTGCACTCCATTTTTCCGGCTGAAGCTCGAAATTGTGGTCAGCCTGATTTTGGCATGAAGGTCGGCAACTTTAATTTTTGGGTGAGGATGATAAAGCCATGCAAAGCACTAAAGAAAATGGTGCCGTAAAGAGTATTCTCGGAATCCTAAATCCTTTGCTCGTGCCTTTGCTGGCAATCCTGACGGCCGTCATCGTAGGCGGAATGGTCATCGCCGTGGCGGGTGGAGATCCGTTTGCTGCCTATCGTGGCCTGGTGCAGGGGGCTTTTGGCACAGAAAAAGCACTGAGTGAGACGGCGGTCTGGGCGACCCCATACATTTTCGCCGGCCTGGCCGTAGCCGTGGCCTTCAAAGGAGGGCTGTTCAATATCGGCGCAGAGGGTCAACTGGCCTTCGGCGCCGTAACGGCAGCATTGATTGGGTACGCGCTGCCGGGCTGGCTTCACATGGACTTGCCGGCTTTCATCCATATTCCTCTGGCAGTTGGCCTGGGAATGCTGGCCGGGGCGCTGTGGGCGGCGATCCCCGGTGCGCTAAAAGCCTATACGGGGGGACATGAAGTCATCAACACCATCATGATGAACTACATTGCACTCAACATTACGTCTTTTTTGCTGAACGGGCCGATGCGAGATCCCGATCCCTTGGATCTTTCCGCACGCACGCCGGAGATCGCGGTGAGCGCCCGCATTCCACCGATCTTTGACATTCCCGGAATGCGGGTCCATTGGGGTTTTGTGCTGGCGCTGCTTGTTGCTGCATTTATCTGGTGGCTTCTATGGAAGACCACGCTTGGGTTTGAGATCCGCACCGTGGGTGCGAACCCGGACGCCGCCAAATATGCCGGCATCAACGTCAAGCGGACTATCGTCGTCACCATGGCGCTCTCCGGCGCACTGGCCGGGCTGGCTGGCGCGATCGAGGTGACCGCCCTTAATTATCGCCACGAACTCGGATTTTCGAGCGGTTACGGCTTCGATGCAATTGCGATTGCACTGTTGGGCAAAACCAACCCGTTCGGGGTGATCCTGGCCGCGATCCTGTTTGGAGCCATGCGCAACGGCTCGACGCGCATGCAATTCCTAACCCAGATACCGGTTGACATCATCTCGGTGATCCAGGCGTTGATCCTGCTCTTTGTTGCAGCGGATGCCATTATCCGCTTTATCTACCGCATCCGGCTGCGCGAGGAACGAGTGGTTCTGACGCGCGGTTGGGGGGGTTAGGAGGAAGCATGGACTGGCGCCGTTTTAGCATCATCGCTTTGGTGATTGCGATCATGTTCGGCACCGTCGTACTGATCGGCGGCAGGCGGAACTCGGCTCTGGTGATCATTACCAGCATGCTGGCGAGCACGATCGCAGTGGCAACGCCGTTGACGCTCGGAGCGCTTTCCGGCATCTATTGCGAACGGGCGGGCGTGGTCAATATCGGCATCGAGGGAATGATGCTGGGCGCCGCTTTTTTTGGCTGGCTGGCTTCGATCTACATGAATACTGTCTTTGGAGAAGCCCCCATGCTCAGCTTGCTGGTCGGTGTCCTGGTGGCGATACTGACCGGCGCATTATTTGCGTTGCTGCACGCGGTCCTATCCATTACCTTCAAAGTGGATCAGATCATCGGCGGCACGGTGATCAATATCCTGGCGGCGGGGATCACCGGCTTCCTAAACCGGCAGATGTTCTTCGGAGCCGGCAGTGTTTTTGGCGGCCAGGTGCCGCATTCTCCGGGTGTGCTTCCGACCATCCATGTCCCGTTCCTGGCGGATATTCCAGTTGTCGGCCGCATCTTCCAGCAACAGCCGATTGCCATCTCGGCGTTGCTGCTGGTGCTCATCACGCATTTTGTGCTGTTCTATACGCGCTGGGGCCTGCGGACGCGGGCGGTAGGTGAGCACCCCAGGGCGGCGGATACGGTTGGGATCAATGTAGATGCGAATGCGCTATGCCAACGTGCTCATCGGCGGTTGCATGGCGGGACTGGGAGGGGCCTACTTCACCCTGGAATCCATTTCATCGTTCGAGCCCCTGATGACCAACGGACGCGGCTTCATTGCCCTGGCGGCCATGATCTTTGGCAACTGGACACCGTTCGGCGCCTGGGCGGCCGCGCTCGTTTTTGGCGCGGCGCAGGCTCTGCAAATCAATTTGCAATTCTTCAGAGTACTCATACCGCCGTCACTTGGCTTTTCTACAGAATTCCTACGTGGTGGGTCTGGCACCTTATATCCTGACCATGTTTATCCTGACCGGCCTAATCGGCAAGACCATCCCGCCTGCGGCTGACGGCAAGCCTTACGAGAAGTAGGAGAACGATATGGCAGACGACAATATTGTTCTCGAAGCAAGAGGCATTACGAAACATTTCCCCGGCGTGCTGGCCAATGATCAAGTAAATTTTGACCTGCGCAGCGGCGAGATTCATGCCCTGCTCGGCGAAAACGGCGCGGGGAAGACCACGCTCATGAACATCCTGTACGGTTTGTATCATCAGGATTCGGGAGAAGTCATGGTTAACGGAAAAGCGGCCGTCATTCAATCCCCAAAGGATTCAATCAATCTGGGAATCGGGATGGTACACCAGCATTTCATGCTCATCCCGGTCTTCACCGTTGCCGATAATGTCATGCTTGGAGATGAAACCGTGCAACGCGGCGTGCTGGATCGAAAGACCGTGGCGGCGAAGGTAAAAGATCTCTCACACAAATACGGCCTGGACGTAAACCCGGAGGCGCTGGTGGGCCAGTTGGCGGTCGGCGTGCAGCAGCGTGTGGAGATCGTCAAGACGCTGTATCGCGACGCCCACATCCTGATCCTTGACGAACCGACGGCCGTGCTGACGCCACAGGAAGCCGATGATCTCTTCCGCATCATGCGCGAACTCACAAAGCGCGGCGTTTCGATCATTTTCATCACTCACAAGCTGAAAGAAGTCCTGGCTGTCGCCGACCGGATCACGGTCATGCGAGCGGGACGGGTAGTGGGAACCACCACGCCAAAAGAAACCAACGAGGCGAAGCTGGCCTCCATGATGGTGGGCCGCGAGGTCATCCTGACCGTCAGGAAGCAGCCGGCCCATCCAAGAGAAAAAGTGTTGGAAGTCAAGGACTTGCATGTTCAAGACGATCGAGGCCTGGATGTGGTGCGCGGTATTTCCTTCGAGGTGCGGGCCGGGGAGATCCTGGGCATCGCCGGGGTGCAAGGCAACGGCCAGACCGAGCTGGCCGAAGCGCTGACCGGCCTTCGGTCGACGAAGAGCGGGCACTTCATCCTGGCGGGCAAGGATGTGACAGGCGAGCCCCCGCGCCCGATCACCGAGGCGGGGCTGGGAAATATCCCGGAAGACCGGCAGCGGCACGGACTGGTGTTATCGTACACTGTGGCTGATAACATGGTGCTTTGCAGCTATTATCTGCCGCCTTTTGCGCATGGCATGATGCTTCAGCAAACGGCGGTAGATGCCAATGCCCGCAAGTTGATCGATGAGTACGACGTGCGTACGCCTTCACCGTATGTACCGGCCTCCAAGCTTTCGGGAGGCAATCAGCAGAAGGTGATCGTGGCACGTGAACTCAGCCGCCCGGTTAAATTGCTGGTGGCTTCGCAACCTACGCGGGGTCTGGATGTCGGTTCCATCGAGTACATCCACAAGGAGATCGTCGCCATGCGCGACCGGGGCGTAGGTGTACTGCTGATCTCCGCCGAGCTGGATGAAATCATGGCCTTGTCGGATCGAATTGCGGTCATGTATCGGGGAGAGATCATGGATGTCCTGGAGGCGAAAGAGGCGGATAAAGAATCGCTGGGTTTGTTAATGGCAGGGGTCAAAGCCCAAGCTGCGCCGCAGGCGGCCTAACTTCGGATGGGCCAGGAGTGGCTTCAGCGCCCTACCGCCCGGGCGCACCAGGTTGGGGCGCAAAAAAGAGCCCCCAAAAAATCCGCAGCGCAGGATGAGTCGCCCTGCGCTGCTTCATTTTCCGGATGGCCAATACCTGGGAGTAAGAGCGGTCTACCAGAATGAATAGAATTAAGTGGGGCTACGCATTTTTACACTTTGAATTAGAATTTCAACACCAACTTGATTGGAGGATCGATGCGCAAATACTCAACGCTACTGGCAGGAGGGATGATCATTGCCGCCATGCTTGCCTGTAATTTGCCGACTAACCAGCCAAATGATGTGGCCGCGACGGCCGTGGTGCAGACAGAAACGGCCCTGGCGCTCACTGCACAGGTTCAGGTGCCACCATCCTCTACGCCGACTTATACACCTGTACCGTTCCCGTCGCCTCCGCCTGCCACCTTGGGGCCGGCCGCGACCGCGACATCCAACTGCAATAGTGCCCATTTCATCACCGACGTTACCTACCCTGATAATACCGTCGTGGCCGCAGGAGACACCTTCACCAAGACTTGGCGACTCCAGAACAGTGGAACATGTTCGTGGACAACCTCTTACGCCGTGGTCTTCACAAGTGGTGAGTCGATGGGTGGACCCTCTGTTCAGGCTTTAACCGGAAATGTGAACCCGGGCCAAACCGTGGACATCTCCGTTGGCCTGACCGCTCCGTCCACCAATGGCACTCACATCGGACACTGGGCACTTCGAAACGCCGCCGGCGTGGTCTTTGGTACATTCTATGTGCAGATCATCGTAGGAAGTGGTGGGAGCAGTGGCGGGGCATTCGCGGTAACACACGTTGGTTTCACCGTCACCGGCAGCTGCGGGAACTTCCATATCGCGGTCAGCATCACGACGAACGGTGCCGGTACAGTGAATTACCATCGTGTATGGAGCGATGGCGGCACTGACTCCACGCCCGGAACCTTTGTGTATAGCGTGGCAGGGACCCAATCGGTAACTTACGACAGCAGTACCTCAGGAACCGGGTGGATGGATATCTATGTTGATAGCCCCAACCACCAGCAGTTTGGCCGAGCTACCTATCCCTGCCCATAGGGATAGGTAACCGTGAGACTGCGAGCGCCCGGATTCCGTCCGGGCGCTCTTTTCTTACTGGTTGTATGACAATCGGAGCAGGTTAAAGTTGGATGGTAGTTGTTGAATGGCTATTCTACGGCCAAGTGTGATTTGGCGCGTCGGCATTATCGGCCGCGACCTGGCTACGCACGGCAGACGTCACACAGACATGGTCGTTGGTGAAGGCCTCGCGCCAGACATATCCCTGAGCACACGTGTCCGGACCGTAGGCGGCAGTCGCCAGTCGCGAAGCGGCAGCGGCATTGTCGGCGGCAGTCGAAGTCCGGATGTCCGGGGTCACACAGACATCATCGCTGCTGTTGGCTTCACGCCATACATAACCGGAAATGCAGGTGTGCGGGCCGTATGACCCTGACGTCCAGCGTGAAGCGGCCGCGGCATTATCCGCTGCCGCCTGGGTACGGACGTCCGCTGTCACACACACGTGGTCGTTGGTGAAGGCGTCGCGCCAAACGTATCCCTGAGCACACGTGTCCGGACCATAGGTGGCAGTGGCCAGACGAGAGGCGGCCCCTGCGTTATCGGCATCCGCCTGTGCTTTAGATGCGGGTGAGACGCAGACCTTGTCGCCGGACTTGATCAACCGCCAGACATAATTGCCCTTACAGGTGCCGCTTGCAGGCAGGGGCGTAGGCGGTGCGGCAATAACCGCCACCGTTGTGGGAATACAGGTCGCCGTTACCACGCTGCCCGACACCCACCCATAGCCTCCGGGGCCGGCGGGAAAGGCAATGTACCACCAGGTGCTATCGCCATTCCTGCCTGCGACGGGCGCCGTTCCACCTGTGGTCAGGTTGCCTATGGCATCATATACCGTCCCTGGACCCTTACGCACGTTCACGTTGGAATTGGCAGTGATCATGGGTGCGCAGGCGGTTGCTGACGCCTCCAAGACCGCATCGGTCGGTGATACGGTGGTGGTCGAGAGGGGCACGCCTACGGCTTGCGTCGCAGTTGGGGCGAGGGCCGTGAGCGTAGCAGCCAGATCCTGAACCTGGCTGCCAGACGGCAGGTTGCAACTCAAAGCGGCGAGTGCCAGTGCCAGAACAGGAAGAAAGATTCTCTTTTTGAACATGATGCATTTCTCCTCATCAATTATTGGGCATCTATATTATGCGCCAAACGCTTCAGCGATTCAATCGACCGGAGGGGGCATAGGCTTTTTATGGCAAGGGGAATGGGCAGAGAGCGAGCGGCATTTCTGCAGCTCGCACTTCATCATTTGTCAAGCCTTTGGATGGGGAGCCAGGTTTGGCCTAAACTCGATTCAACTCGTCAAGGATACGCCGGGCGGCAAGGCGGCCGGAAACGAGGGCGGTAGGCAAACCCGTGCCGGGATGTGTACTGGCCCCGACGAAGTACAGGTTGTGGTATTGAGGGTGGCGATTGCGAGGGCGGAAGTACCCCAATTGTGTCAGATTGTGACATAGGCCATGCGTGGAGCCATTCATCAGGTTGTAGCGCTTGCGCCAGGACAATGGCATGTAGCACACTTCGAACTTCAGATTTTCTTTCAAATCATGGATACCGAGGGTTTTCAACCGCCGGAAAACGGACTGCCGCGCCCGATCACGCAAGGCGGGCCAATCCTGTTGCCCGTCTCCGTTCATGTGCCCAACCGGGACGATGGCGGTAAGTGTGTCTTCATCCGGCGGCGCCATGGACGGGTCGAGCCGGGAGGGCGCGTGGATGTAGAGGCTGGGATTTTCCGGCAAGGTTCGATCGCGAATGATACTGTCGAAGTTTTCTCGATAGTCGTCCGCCAGAAACAGGGTATGAGGCCCCAGGTTTTCGTAGCGTCTTTTTACGCCCCAGAAGAAACTGATAACCGAACAGGAGAAGCGTTTCCGCTTCAATGCCTGAGCTAAGCCATCCTGCGGCAATAGATCTTCATATACATAGGGCAGATCTGCATTGGCCAGGATGGCATCGGCTTGCATGCAGCGCCCGTCTCGAAGAATCACCTGATAAGCCCTGCCTGCCTTCACGTCAATCCGCTGGACCGCTGCGTTGAAAAGGAATTCCACACCCGCCTTTCGGGCAATGGTCATCAGGGCCTTCACGACGCGGTACATGCCGCCTTTTGGATACCATACTCCGTGAGCAAGCTCGGTGTACGGCATCATTGAAAAAGTGGCGGGGGCCTCAAACGGACTCAACCCCATATAGACATCCTGGAATGTGAACGCCGACTTGAGCCGAGGCTCATCAAAATAATGCGACATGTTGCCATAATGATGCATAAACGGCCTGAGTTGCAACAAGAGAGGAATATTGCTTAAGGTGAAGAACTGAGCGGCGGTGCGGAAGTCCTTATTTACCAGACGGTCCATACCCAGGTTGTAGTGGCGATGACCTTCGTCCAGGTAACGCAGGAAGCCCTGAAAGCTCCCCGGCTGCATGGATTCCAGCTGCGTCTGCATAGCCTGCATATCGGATGTGAGTGCCAGTTGACTGCCGTCGTCGAAGACCAAATGGTAGGTGGGATCGACCCGCTGCAGGTCAAGGACGTCGTGCATTGAAACCCCAAGTGCGGCAAATTCGGCTTCGTAGAGCAATGGCATGACGAACAGAGTCGGGCCCGTGTCAAAGGAATGGCCGTCGCGGACAAAGCGGTCACAGCGCCCACCGGGACGGGGATTCTTCTCCAGCACGGTAACATGGATCCCGTTCCGGGCAAGGTGCGCCGCGGCGGCGATCCCGCCAACTCCGGCGCCTATGACGATCACAGAGGAAGATTGCATCTTTTTTCCGGGACTTTACACCAAGGCAGCGAGTGAAAACTGCCGGATTTATCTGACGGTAACCCCGTCGGAGACTGCTTGAGCAGGCCGAACGTTAAGAGCCGACCAAAGGATCGACCTGCTCATTTGCACGCCGGCTCTCAGGGTTTTGCACTCATGATAGCTGCGCCGCAGCGAGTAGGAATCCCGCTCGATGGAATCTAATACGGCTTCGAAGCGGGCTATGTACGCATAGCCGGCGAGCCGGCAGCGCAGGTTTTCGACATGCGCAAGGTAGTCCCGGCCGACCCTGAAATAGGTATGGGCCAGTTCAACCCTGCTCCTGACCCAAGCCCGATAAGCTTCACTCTCCACGTCCCGCGGGGAAATCCCATTTGCTGCAAGGACTTCGCGGGGTATGTTGAAGTAGCCGACTTCATTGTCTTCAAGTGTGTCGCGCAGCATGTGGGTGACGTGGGCGCCGGTCGCAGCAAGATAGCGAGCTTCATAATGAGGAGAGGCGCAATTACGGCCGATGAAGTAATGCAGGGCTTCCGTGACCGCGACAGCGAGGGATTGCGCGTAGACATTGAGCTCCGCGTTCGAGATCAGGCGATCTCGGCGCTCGGCGTCGAAAGCCATCACAGCCAGCATGTTGCGAATGTAAGAGTGCAAACCGTTATCTTTGCCGGGATTACGCTGGATAAGGTGAGCCAGCATTTGCTCTTCGGGGGTTGCAGCCTCTGCCGGGTTTCCCTGAATACATTTATCTATCAGGGAAGCCTGGCGATTGACAAATGCGATACGTTCGTGCTTTTGCCGCGTCTCCTGGTCAAGCCAGTCATCAACCCAGCGAAAATAGGCGTAGGCACGGTAGGCATCAGGGACCAATTCTCGGTCGACGAGAAAGCGGACTGTGTAATAGGTTTGCAGGCTTGCCGTCTTCGTAATCGAGGCGGCCAATTCCTGGGTGCTTTCGAAATCCTTGTTCAATCTTGTGCCTCAGAATTAATCCAATTGCGGAGGAATGCTGCTCTTTCGGGCCGAAAAAGACAATGCCAGAAGATGAACGTCCAACTTGTTCCGTCCATCACAATTGTATACGAGAACAAAACCAGAAAAGTTGCGGGCGTTTTCCCATCAAGGTCCAACCGGAGGTTTACAGGACATTAACCTATCCTTCCATGGGTGTTAATTGTGCGCTGCTATAGTATCGTGGGAAGCTTCCGAATGTATGAAAACGAGGAACCAAACCACGGAGGTCAAAACGATAGAGCAGCAAATTGAGCAACTCAAGCAGGAATTCTTGAACATGGGGAGAATCGTCGAAGAAGCCGTTCTGGCGGCAGCTACCGCGTTGAAGGAAAATGACGTGGATGGGGCCATTGCCGTCATAAAGAACGATACGCTGATCAATATCCTGAGATTTGAAACGGAAGGCGGAATCCTGGCAGTCATTGCCACGGAACAACCGGGGGGCCGGGATTTGCGGATCCTGGCTTCCCTTTTGGATCTTTGTACGGAACTGGAGCGCATCGGTGACTATGCCAAGGGGATCGCGAATATTCAGGTGCGGTCCGCCGGGCTTGGCATGCCAAAATTGCTACGGGATCTGCACTACGTAGCCCGTAAAGCCGTTGACATGTTGCAGCGCGCCCTGGATGCGTTTGCTCAGGAAGACCTGGAAGAGGCACGGGCCATTATCAGGGAAGATGATTTGATCGATGCGCTATATGAACAAATCTACCTGGAGGCCATAGAGCACGTCGCCGAGGACGCCGCGACCATCGAACGCGTGAATTACATATTGTGGGCCGCCCATAACCTGGAACGCGTGGCAGATCGCGCCACAAATGTGTGCGAGCGGACAGTCTTTGCGTTGACCGGAGAAACCAGCGAGCTTATGCTAGATGAGATGGAGAGGTTCACCGCAGAGGTACAATAGGATTCATGCAGAACATTGCTGCTATTGATGCGGGGTCAAACGCCATTCGCATGATCGTTGGCAGCGTCGACCAAGCCTGGCGGGTGGAGGCCATCGAGAACATCCGCCTGCCGGTCCGCCTGGGGGAGGACGTTTTCGCGTCAGGTTCCCTTCAGGAAAAGACCATCCAGCAGACCGTAGACGCCTTCCTGCATTTTCAACGGGTGGCGGAGAACTTCGGCATCGTCAAGATCCGCGCGATTGCGACGAGCGCGATGCGCGAGGCCAGCAACAGTGACATCTTGTTGGATCGAGTCTTCAGAACGAGCGGAATCGAAATTGAGATCATCAGTGGGGCAGAGGAAGCACGACTTATCCATCTGGCAGTGGCGCGGGTCATCAATCTGAAAGGCAAACGGGCGGTCCTCATTGATATCGGCGGTGGCAGCGTGGAAGTTACCATCTCCGAGAACCAGAATATCATCTCCACCGAAAGCTACAACATGGGGACTGTACGATTGCTTCAAAAGCTGGACGGTAATACGAAATCCGCATTTTCACTGCTTGGCTCCAAGCAACCGTTTACCGTGCTTGTACGTGAATACGCGGAAGCCGCCCGTCGGCGCATCGATCACGAGATCGGCGGTGCCCGCATCAATGTATGCGCTGGAACAGGAGGGACCGTCGAAGAGCTCGGCCGGCTTCGCCAAAAAGTCTTCAAACAACCCACCGACAAGTTCGTCTCGCTGGCAGAACTACAGGACTTAATCGAAGAATTCAGCGGTATGAGCGTTAAAGAGCGCATGCGCAAATTCAACCTTCGTCCCGATCGCGCCGACGTCATCCTGCCAGCCGCGATCGTTCTGCAGTTGATTGCACACGAAGCGCATGTCAGGCAGGTCGCCATTCCACAGGTGGGGTTGAAAGACGGCGTCCTGCTCGATATGGCCGAGGGACTGAAACAGGGTCCGCACGCGCCGCGACGTGAGCAGGTCTGGGAATCCGCGATCCGGCTGGGCAAAAAATACCAGTTCGATGCGCGGCATGCTACATTGACGGCCAAACTGGCCCGGCAATTGTTCGATCAATCGGTGGCGCTGCATGACCTTGGCGACGAGGAGCGGCTACTGCTCGAAGTTGGCACGCTGCTGCACGATATCGGCCATTTCATCAACACCATCGATCATGACCGGCACGGCTACTACATCTTGAAAGCCAACCGCTTGATCGGGTTGAATGAATCCCAGCAGGAGGTCGTGGCGAGCCTGGTTAGGTATCATCGCAGGACTTTTCCGTCCCTGGACGACCCAAATTTCAAGATGCTGCCGCAAAAAGACCGCATCACGGTCAGCAAGCTGTCTGCCCTGATACGCCTGGCAGACGGCATGGACGTGAGCCACTCCAGCCGTGTGGTCAGCGTCGTACTAGCCGAAAAGAAGAAGTGCTGGGAATTGGGCCTGCGGGGCAAAGGTGACCTGATGCTGGAGAAATGGGCGCTTGAGAAACGGCGCGCCCTGTTTGAAGAAATCTTCGGCGTGCAGCTGGAAATTGCGGATAAAAGGTAAACTGTAGTGAGCCAGGCATAACGGGAGATCGGCAAGGTGGACAGAAAATCCGCATGATAATGGGAAACAATGTAAGGACATATGGAATTTGCATGCGCCTGGGAATAGGATCGTATGATTGCTAAAACCAAAGATGTCCTAACGGCGGCGCTGGGTCAACGTTGGGATGAAACGCGCACCCAACTCAAGACCTGCCGCCATGCCTTCTCGGAGGAGGCTGTCCACGACCTGCGGGTGTCGGCCCGCCGGTTGCTGGCAGTGTTCGACATCATTCGCGCCATCGACCCGCAGCCGCGCGTGCAAAATATACGCCGTTTATTGAAAGACCAGCTCGATGACCTGGATGAACTGCGCGACGTGCAGGTCATGCTGGTGGAAGCCGGTGAAAGCCTTGAGCAGATGCCGGGATTGGGCCCGTTCCAAACATACCTGCAAAAACGCGAAAAGCGTTTGTTGCGGCTGGCGCGAAAGGACATTCAAGTGTGGAGGCCCTCAGAAACGGGCCGGCGCATCGAGAAGATGCGGGTTGTGCTTGAAAAACAAGCGCGCAATCCGAAATTTCGGGAGCGCATACTTCACGCAGTGGACTCTGCATTTCTAAGGGCGGCGCAAGCCTATGGGCAGATGGATTCGACACAAGCTGCCACGATCCATCGTCTGCGAATTGCTTTCAAGAAATTTCGTTACATGGCAGAAATCGTTCTATCCCTCCTGCCCGCTTCTCCGGGATCCTACCTTGAAGGCATGCACGATTATCAAAGTGCGATGGGTGACATCCAGGACACGATGATTCTGCTGAATACGCTTGCGGAGTTTGTGGAGAAAGAGGGTGCGGCTACCCACCCAGAATCGATCCGCAGACATTATGAGAGACGTCATGCAGCGTTGGTGACGGCGTATGTAGAAGATAAGGCCGAACTGTTGACGTTTTGGCGTCCTGCACCGGACAAACCTTTCCCATGGGAGAAGAGCGATGAACCTTTACATAATCCGTCACGCGATCGCAGCGCCGGCAGGGGCCAACGGCGCGGAAGAAGAGGACAGCCAGCGTCCGCTGACCGACAAGGGCCGCAAGAAAATGCGCCTGATCGCGCAGGGTTTGAAGGCTCTGGAGGCACGGATAGACCTGGTGGTCAGCAGCCCCTATCTTCGGGCGAAGCAGACGGCCCGCATCGTGGCGAAGACGTTTGACCTGGCAAAAGATAAGGTGATTCTTAGCGAGCAACTGACTCCAGCGGGCTATGCCGATCAACTCATCAATGAAATCAATGAAAGCTATGCAGAGATCGGGAACATTGCGCTGGTGGGCCATGAGCCGTCTTTGAGCAGCCTGGCTTCGATGCTGATCTCGGGTGACCCGACGCTTTCGCTCACGTTGAAGAAGGGAGGCGTCTGCCGGCTATCCGTGGAATCGCTGCAGTACGGACGCTGCGCCACCTTGGAATGGCTGCTTTCTCCCGCGCAATTGGTCGAAATTGGGGGATAATCGCAGGATATGGCGTCTGCCGAGGCCGATTCCGAAATCTCGTTAACCGACCCGTCGTTATACATCAACCGCGAACTCAGCCTGCTGGAATTCCAGCGCCGTGTTCTGGAAGAGGCGCTGGACGAAAACAATCCACTGCTGGAACGGGTAAAGTTCCTCTCCATCTTCGGCTCGAACATGGATGAGTTCTTCATGGTGCGCGTCTCGGGGATTCGCAAGCAGGTGGAGGCTCGCATCACGGAGGTTTCGCCGGATGGACTAACGCCCCGCGATCAGCTTGCTGCCATTCGCAAAGTGGCCATCGAACTGTACGGTGCGGCACAGCATTGCCTGCATAGAAAGCTTTTGCCCAAACTGGATAAGGCCGGCATTCACGTTTTGGATTACACCCGTTTGAGCAAGACGCAGAAAGAAAAGGTGGACACCTATTTTCAGGAGGTCATCCACCCCGTGCTAACGCCGCTGGCCCTGGACCCCGGGCATCCCTTCCCACACATCTCCAACCTGAGCCTGAACCTGGCTATTGTCATCCGCGATCCGCAGGGCGAGGAGAAATTCGCCCGCCTCAAGGTACCGAACACTCTTGCCCGCCTTGTCCCGATCAAGCGCTCTTCGGGGGCCGTGCGTAAAGATGGAACGATCCCCCATCACCATTATTTTGTGTGGCTGGAACAGGTGATTGCCGCGAATATTCGGATGCTTTTTCCCGGCATGGAAGTGCTGGCGGTTCATCCATTTCGTATAATTCGCGATGCGGATGTGGAAATCCAGGAAATCGAAGCGGATGACCTGCTCGAGAGCATGCAGCAGGGTATCCGACGCAGGAAATTCGGCTCGGTTGTGCAGGTTGCGGTCTACGAGACCATGCCTGAAGATATCCGCGATCTGCTGGTTGAGAATCTGGAAATCCAACGGGGCGATGTATTTGTGCATAGTGCGCCCCTGGGGTTGGCAGGGCTTTGGCAGTTGTACGACAGCGTGGAACGGCATGACCTGAAATATCCGCCGTATAAGCCGCGCCCGCTTGCGCAGTTTCAGAATGTCACGCTGGCGGAGGATGTATTTGCAGCCCTGCGGCAGGGAAACATCCTTATCCATCATCCCTATGATTCCTTCGCGGCCGTGATCGACTTCCTCAACGCGTCGGCGCGAGATCCGCAGGTGCTGGCGATCAAACAAACACTGTACCGTGTAGGGTACAACTCTCCCGTGGTCGACGCCTTGCTGGAAGCCTCGGAGCGCGGCAAGCAAGTGGCGGTGCTGGTCGAACTCAAGGCACGCTTTGACGAAGAGAGCAACATCGGTTGGGCGCGCATGCTGGAGCAGGCCGGCGTGCACGTGGTCTACGGGCTCGTCGGGCTGAAGACGCATTGCAAGGTGTGTATGGTTGTGCGGCAGGAAGGCGACGGCATCCGCAGGTACGTGCACCTGGCCACCGGGAACTACAACTATGTCACGTCAACCGTCTATGAAGACATCGGAATGTTCACTTGCGACGAGGCCATCGGCGCCGACGCCACCGACCTTTTCAATTTTCTGACCGGTTATTCCACCCAGCCCAGCTACCGCAAACTCTGGGTAGCGCCCGTAAACATGCGCCAAAAACTGGAAGCCTTGATCCTGCGCGAAATTGAACATGCCAGGAAGGAAAAGGAGGCGCGCCTGATCTTCAAGGCCAACGCGCTGGTCGACCCGCACATCATCCAACTGTTGTACCAGGCCTCCCAGGCCGGCGTGAGGGTGGATTTGCTGGTACGGGGCATCTGCTGCCTTCGACCCGGCATCAAGCATGTGAGCGAGAATATACGCGTCCAGAGCGTGCTCGGCCGCTATCTCGAACACAGCCGAGTCTATTATTTCTACAACGGGGGAAAGGAAGAAATCTATCTCGGCAGTGCGGACTTAATGCAGCGAAATCTAAACAATCGCGTAGAGACGATTTTCCCGGTCGAGGACCCCGATCATGTCCGTTATCTGCGCGACCATGTATTAAAGTCCTACTTCAAAGATCATTCGCAAACGCGGGTCATGCAAAGCGACGGCACATATGAACGCCTTCATCCCAAGGAAAAAGACACGACGCTGGGCGTCCAGGAGTGGCTGATGAGCAGCCCGTGGGTGAAGGAGGCTGTAAAGTAAGTGCGCGTGCGCTTTTGCCAGGGGGCAATTCTAAAGCCGGTGAACCTGAATATGCCAAAAGATTGGGACGGGAAGCAATACCTCCAAGCGGGGAAGCATTCGCGACCTTAACTGCAAATCCAAGGTGAGCGTCCCACCCAGGCGATAAATCGAAAGTGTGGTTTTCATTCTTAAGCCAATTCTTATATCCCTCATTCTATCGAGCCGATGTTAAGACCACAAAAACGAAATGTTAAGGATGCTTAAACGCTGTTCAAGGGGGAGAGAATAGCGGGCAGACCCAAGTTGACTCACCCGTCCCACCAGATTATCATTGCGCCTCCATGAGTGAGCTGCAAGGCTCTTTGCCCGGGAGTGGTGACAAACTGCTCAATACCAAGTTGATGGCTCCGCATCCGCATTCGATGATTATCCAGCGCGGTGAGCTTTTGGCGCGGCTGGATGCCTGCCTGACGAAGAAACTTGCCGTCGTCTGCGCACCGACCGGTTTTGGCAAAACCACCCTTGTAAGCGCATGGATCGCCCATCATGATTTCCCCTGCGCCTGGGTAACTCTGGACGAGAACGACAACGACCCTTCTCGCTTCTGGACTTATTTCATTTCTGCGCTGCGAACTTTTGAAAAAGCACCTGGAAAGAGCACCCTCGGGAAAGGCAGCTTATCTGCGTTGATGACGTCTCAGCAGCCGTCGTTCGAGAGGCTGCTAACGCCGCTCATTAACGAGCTCATGGGACTTAAAGAAAGCTGCGTGCTGGTATTGGAGGATTATCAAGTCGTTCACTCTACGGAAATCAATCGGGGCCTTGCGTTTCTTATCCAGCACTTACCCGAATCACTCCATCTCGTATTGATAACGCGAAACGATCCCGACCTTCCGCTGGAAATCCTGCGCGCACGCGACGAGTTGCTGGAAATCAAAGCATCCAATCTGCGCTTCAACCAGGCGGAGACCGAGGCTTTCCTCCGTGACACCCTCAAGGCCGAGTTTCCGTCCGAGTTGGCCGCCAAATTGCTGGAGCAGACCGAGGGCTGGGTTGCGGGCTTGCGATTGGCGGCGTTGTCCATGCAAAATCGAACCGGCGCCGCCGACATCCAGAGGCTGGCGCAGACTTTTTCCGGAAACGATCGATATGTGGCCGACTACCTGGTCAAAGAGGTGTTCGAAGGACAATCCGAAACAACCCGATCGTTTCTATTAGAGACCTGTTTCCTCAGCCGATTGACAGGTTCCCTCTGCGATGCGATTACCGGAGGCAATCAAGGCGCATCTACATTAGAGCGCCTCGAGCGAGAGAACCTGTTTGTCGTACGGTTGCAGCCCGGGACCCACCCGACCTGGTACCGCTACAATCCGCTTTTCGCAGAATCCATCCAGTATCTAGCCCGTCAGCGCCTGGGCGAAGAGGGTGTTCGGCAATTATTCGAAAAGGCGAGCGAATGGTATGAGGCGCACGGGCCTTACGATGCAGCCATCGAGGCGGCGTTAGCGGCCGCATCATTCGAAAGGGTATTAGCCCTGATCGAAAAGTATATCGAGATCCACGAATTGAGCGAAATGCACACTCTGGATCGCTGGCTTGAACATATTCCGATCGAGCTGATCATGCGTCGTCCGGGGATGTGTTTCATTTACGCGCAGGTCATCCTCTACACAAGCGACCGCTTTGCACCGGCGACGGCCACGCGGCTCGAACCGTTCCTGCGGGCGGCGGAAGCTGCATGGCGTGATACGGAATATCACCAAGGAATCGGCGAAGTTCTATCCGTGCGGGCAAATATAGCGCTATGGCAGGGAGACTTCCAAAAAGGCTTTACCTATGCTCATCAATCACTGGAGGAACTCCCGGAATACGATGCGTTGTACCGTGGGAGCAGCCTGCTGATCGTGAGCCATGAGGCTCTAAATGCCGGCGAAATTCTGAAGGCACAAGACAGGAGCCTTGAAGCGCGGGCGCTTTGCGGCGCAGTTCGAAATATCTATGGGGTGCTGGCCGCGATGCAGGTTTTGAGTGAGGTCTTCTTCTGGCAGGGTGAGTTTGAGGCCGCCGAGCAGGCGGACGAGCAGATCCTGACCGATGCGGTCGGCGACGAGGGTATGTTAGACGACCAAGGAGTTGCGTCGCTTAGTCTTGGAAATATCGCATACGAGCGAAACGATCTTGACAAGGCCAAGCAATTTGCCGAGCGGGCGCTGGACCTCGCCCAACAGCGCCGAAACGAGATGCTGGAGGTCAAGGCAACCCTCCTATGGGCGGATGTCGTGAGTGCCCGAGGCGAGCTGCAGCAGGGGCGCGAACGGGTGAAGGCCATGGCTGCAAAAATCCAAAACGCCGCCCTGCTGCCCGAGGTCCAATGTGCGCAGGCTGGACTCTCCATCCAGGCAACCGACTTTGGTGCATTGGGTGGCTGGATGGCACAGGTCGCCGACGAAAATCGCAAGGTGCTTCACTTGCAAAAGGAACAGGAAGCGTTCACTCTGGGCCGACTGTTCCTGGCTGAAGGCAGGCCCGACCGGGCGCTGGTCGCACTCGGCGGCTGGCGCGCGAACGCGTCCGAAAACGGCCGGGTGCTTAGCCATGTCGAGGCGTTGAGTCTCGAGGCTCTGGCACTGCAATGGCAAGGAGATAGTTCGCGCGCAACTGAGACCCTGGCGGAAGCGCTGCAGATCGGCTGCGCAATAGGCCTGCGGAGGACATTTATCGATCTTGGGCCGAGTATGGCGATGCTGATCAGTACAGCCTTACCCAAGCTGACAAATCGGAGTGTGCGCCTCTATGCAACGGCCTTGTTGCAGTCTTTCAATCCTGAATTCCCGGGGAAGCGAGATGATTCTGCCCGGGTCGAGCCCTTAAGCCAGCAGGAACTGCGCGTGCTGCGTTTGCTCGCGGCGGGACTTTCCAACTCGGATATCGCCAGGGAGCTGGTGGTATCCACGAACACCATCAAGACGCAGGTGAAAAGCATTTATCGTAAGCTGAATATAAATTCACGCGGGGAAGCCCGCGATGCCGCACGAGAGTTGAACATTCGATGACACTGACATCCTCCGCGAACTCCATAATTGAAGTCAAACAACTTACAAAACGCTACCGCGGCGCAGCAGTCAATGCGGTGGATGGCATTTCCTTCAATGTCCGGTCCGGCGAGTTCTTTACACTGCTGGGTCCGAACGGCGCCGGCAAGACGACCACGATCTCCATCCTGACCACGACCCTCGCACCCACTTCGGGGGAGGCCCGAATAGCCGGTTACGACGTGAAACATTCTGCGAGCGAGGTGCGACAGAACATCGGCATCATTTTTCAACAGCCCAGTCTGGATGCGAACCTTTCGGCGGAGGAGAACATCCGCTTTCATGCCGTGCTCTACGGACTCTGGCCGTTCTATCCTACTTTTTCAACCATGCCGGATGAGTACCGCCGCCGCGTACATGAGCTGGCTGCCCTGCTGGATTTGGAAAAAGACATGTTCAAGCCGGTGAAGAAATTCTCCGGCGGAATGCGGCGCAAATTGGAGATCATCCGCAGCCTCCTGCATGAGCCACATGTTTTGTTCCTGGACGAACCGACCATCGGACTGGATCCGGTCAGCCGCAGGAGTCTGTGGGAATACCTGCGACAGGTGCGCCGTGAAAGCGGAACCACCGTATTCCTCACCACACACAATCTGGATGAAGCGGAGGAAGCAGATACGATCTGCATCATCAATCAGGGGAAAATCGTGTCGTACGGATCGCCCCATGAAGTCAAAGCACAGTTGATTGAGCACTATCTTTTGATCGACGCCGCGAACCGGGAGCAGTTAAGGGCAGAGCTCAGACTGCTGGGCTTTTCGTATACGGAAACGCCCTTATTCAAGATCAGCCTGAACCAACACAGCGCCCAGGACATCATGAAGGCCATTGACACGCCGCTGACCGTGGTGAAAACACATGTGCCCACCCTGGAAGATGCCTACCTGGAGATCGTGGGGCGTGCATGAGAGAAATCTACGCTATCATGACCATTGCATACCGCGATCTCATGAAATTGATCCGCGACCCGGCCAGGCTGATCTCTTCACTGATCTTTCCATTATTATTCATCCTCATCCTGGGCGGAAGCATGCAAGCCAACGTGGGCCAGGGCCTGGGCTATAACTTCCTTACTTTTACGTTCGCCGGCGTGTTTGCCCAAACTCTGTTCCAGTCAGCCGCGATGGGCATCGTCTCGCTGATCGATGACCGCGAGAACGACTTCAGCCAGGAGATTTTCGTCTCACCCATCTCACGTTATTCGATCATCCTGGGAAAGATCGTGGGCGAGACGCTCGTGGCACTTACACAGGGGATTGGGATCCTCGTATTTGGCCTCATCGCAGGCGTGAATTTTTCCATCGTAAATTTGTTGGGCCTTCTGTGGGTGGGAATCGTCGTCTGTTTGTTCGGGGGAGCATTCGGCGTGATCATGTTGGCCAACCTGCCCACAAGGCGGACGGCCGACCAGATTTTTCCCTTCGTCATGCTGCCACAATTCTTCCTGGCGGGCGTGTTCTACCCCATTCGAGTCTTGCCATGGTATCTGGACATCCTGTCCAAGCTTTCTCCCATGCGATACGCGGTGGACCTGACGCGTGGGGTATTCTATGCAGGCCAGGCGGACTACTCCAAGGTCGTCTTGCAGGGGCCAATAGTGAATCTAGGGATCATCAGCGCAGCATTTCTCGTATTCCTGATCGTCGGGACATTCCTCTTCGTACGAAGTGAACGATACCGCTGACAGGAGAGCCGCGCTTTCACCCGGGTAATCACCCTGGGCGGGTGAAGCGGGATTATTAGACAAGCACTAGAATGCAATCATCAAATTGCGCATAGAGCAGGATTATAGGAAAATGACACAACGATCCATTCTTGCCGGGATGAACCCCACCGTTATTATCAAAGCGGGAGGCAGCGTTACCGTCAAAGGCCATGACAGCGACCAAGTCATGGCGGCATCCGGCAGCAAGTGGGGCTTGAAAGTGGAAAAACACAGCAAAGCCGAGATCGGTCGCGCGCGTGCAGCGGTCGGCGAGCATGTGTTGTTCGATGTACGCCTGAAGCTGCCGGATGGGCAGGAAAAGATGGCTGAAGAGGTGATAGTGATACAAATTGGCGGAAGCGGCGAGGTAATGGTGCCCGTTGCTTCCACGGTCAAGGTTTATGCCGGATTGAACATTGATGTCCGCGACGTAAAAGGCGAAGTCTACGGTTTTGCGGGCCTGGGCTTAAGTTTCCAGAACGTATATTGCCTGGGCCACGCCTCCGCCGGCCGAGCAATGGACATCGACTGCGAGACTATGCGAGAGGACAAAGTTGAATTCAAGTCGGGCGGCGACCTGCGCTTCCACATTGCGGAATTGACCAGCGCCCACATCCGGGTCGCCGACCTGGGCGGATATTGGGAAGGGCGCGTCGGGGGTGGGGAGAAGTCCGTGTACCTCAAATCAGGCGGGGACGTTACTTTTGTTACCGAGCAGAAGGTCGAGCCCATGCCGCCGGATTATGTTTTGGGAAAGATCGAGAAGCCGTCGGCGCCGCCAGCGGCGGCGTAAAGTACACTCAACCTGTTGGAAATGCCCTGCAAGGGGCATTTTTCTTTTAATCACCCACGCAATCACCCGCGCCGGGTGATGCTGGTTCACCCGGCCGCAAAATATGATCGACATATCTTGATGAGCAAGGAGATATCACATGACATTGAAAGAAGACGGTCGCAGGATACTTGTGATTGGCGCCACGGGAGCCGTGGGGACTGAGTTGGTTGCTCAGCTCACGCAGGACGGCTATCAAGTGCGCGCACTCACGCGAAACCCCCAGAAGGCGGCCAAGTTCGGCAGCAACGTGGAGGTCGTTATAGGCGACCTCGACGATCAGAATTCCTTGATCGCGCCCATGCGCGGCGTCGAACGGTTCTTCCTCATCACTGCCAGTACTCAACAGGACAAGAATGCGTTGGCTGCCGCCAAGGAAACGGGCGCGCGACATGTTGTCAAGATCTCCACACAGGAGGCTGGATGGACGCCGGTGCAGGGTCACGGGCGTTGGCATAAGGAACGCGAGGAGTTGATCCGTTCATCGGACCTTACCTGGACGTTTCTGCGCCCCAGTATGTACATGAACTTTGCACTGTCGTGGGTCCAAAGCATACAGCTCGAGAATGCAATCCACTCGGCCGGCGGCAGCGGCATGCTCGGGCCGATCGATCCGCGGGATGTCGCGGCTGTTGCAAAGGCGGCGCTGACCATGGTCGGCCACGAGAACGCTGCTTATGAGCTCACTGGACCCGAACTCCTCAGCTTCGGAGAAATGGCGATGGCGCTCTCGAAGGTCATCAGTCGGCCGATCCAGCATGTTGAAATCTCCGAGGCCCAACAGGCCGAAATCTTCGCGAAGATGGGCCTTCCGAGGTACGCGGCCGACGGCCTGGTGGAGACATTCTCGCTCGTTCGAGCCGGACGGTTCGCATACCTCACGGACGATGTGGAGAAAGTCACAGGGAGGAAGCCGCGCTGTTTTGAGGCTTGGGCACGTGAGCACTTAACGGAATTCGGTGCGTAACTTGCCGGGATTTCTCTTTCAGAATCCGCGCAGGCGTGAAGCCAAATCGCCCGCTCCAACGATCTCCTGCGAAAATAGACGTGAAGTTATTCACGGCCGATCCTCCTCGCAAGGGCTTCAAGAAAGACCGCCAAGGTCGGCAGTAGGAAACCAAAATCGAAAAGGACAAATCCAAGATGAACAAGAATTTGCAAATCAAGAAAGCTTTTAAGGGAATCGGGATGGAAGGCCCGATTGCAACCTGGTATGCCAGACTGACCGTCAAGGATCTGCGGAGGCACAAGTCCATGGCTGAACAGATGGCTCCAAGAATCCCTGCCGGAGGCAGGGTCCTCGAAGTCGCGCCAGGGCCCGGTTACTTCTGCATCGAACTCGCCAGACTGGGCAAATATCAAATCACTGGGCTGGATATAAGCAAATCGTTCGTGGAGATTGCGCGTAAAAATGCAGTCAAGGCGGGAGTCAGGGTTGAATTTCGGCAGGGAAACGCCTCCGCAATGCCCTTTGAAGACGAATCCTTCAATTTCAGCTTCTGTCAGGCGGCTTTCAAAAACTTCACCGAACCCGTGGCGGCTATTGCCGAAATGTATCGCGTCCTGCGGCCAGGCGGAACAGCCGTCATTGTCGACCTGCGCCGGGATGCCTCGCCTGAGGGCATTGAAAGCGAGATCAAAGGCATGTGCCTGGGCCGCATCGATGAAATGATGACAAGATGGATCTTCAAACAAATGCTGTTGAAAACCGCCTACAGTGTGGCCGAGATGCAAGAGTTCGTTGCCCAAACCCCGTTTGGAAAATACAACATCGACACCAATAACATCGGGTTCCAGCTCTGGCTCAGCAAATGAGTTAAGGCTGCCCTATCCACCTGACCAGGTTTAGAACTCCTCCAACACCGGGGGAGTTCCTGATTCGAGGGTTGTATCATGATAGCCGACACAAAAATTGGCCCCGCCCTAATCCGAAGAATGCAGTTACATGACATCATCACAGGGCTGACAGCAAAGCAACCCATTATCGGAGAATCTTGTGAAGAAGGCAACGACAATTCTGATCCCCCTGACGGCTCTCGGCTTGCTTGCCGCCGCTGCTCTTGTTTTGCTTGCCCCCTCGATGGATCGTTGGGGCGCAACGGACGGAGAGATCGCTGCGGCCTACCCCGGCGATGAATTGCTGCCTGTGCCTGCCAGATTCGTGAATCACGCCGTCACCATCCACGCCAGCCCCGAACAAATCTATCCCTGGATCGTACAGTTGGGCGCCGGGAAAGGTGGGCTATACAGTTATACATGGATTGAAACCTACTTGCTGAATTGCCCGCTGGTCAATGCCAACCGAATCCACGCTGAGTGGCAGGATCTAAAGGTGGGGGATGAGGTAGCCATGTGCCCGAAGCAACCGGGGCCACCGCCTTACACGGTGGCTCTGATCAAACCAAACCAGGCGATTGTTATGGGACACCAGGAAAATGGGAAATGGGTGGACCTGTGGCAGTTCATCATTGTCCCGCAGCCAGACGGCAGCTCGCGTCTCATCCTGCGCACGCGTACGAATGCGGTCGGTGGATTTTGGGATGTTATTCACCCGGGAATCTTTATCATGGAGCGCGGTATGCTGCTCGGCATCCGGGATCGCGCCGAAGCGTCCAACTAGCGGCCAATGCGCCGCCGTGCGGCTTCATTTGCCTGACATTCTCTTGTGTGTTCACGAATTTGGCGGCAGCGCAAGAGGCCGATTGAGATCTCAACAATCCGGCCTCTTGTTCGTTGGCCTATCCGAGGCGTACTTTCGGTAATGTTTATATTGAAACGGGTCAGAACAATCTTGGCTGAACTTCCGCGAGTGCTTCAAAAACCGGCCTGGCAAAATAGAACCCCTGGAAGATATTGATGCCGGCTTCTCGCAGCCATTGGTATTCTTCCGCCTTCTCCACGCCCTCGGCTATCATTTCGATCGATAACTGGCGGCAAATACTTTCGATGCCTTTGACGATCGTCTGCTTAATGTGATTTTCGTGGATGTCCGCGATGATGTTCCGGTCCAGCTTAATATAATTCGGTTGATACTCGGCAAGCATCCTCAATCCGGAGTACCCCGTCCCGAAATCATCGATAGCGGTTCGGAAACCGAAATCCTGATACGCCTTGAAGATCTCGACCACGCGTGAATAATGGATCAGCTTTTCGGCCTCGCTCACCTCGAAAATCAGGTTTTCGACTGGAAAACCCTCCTGCAAAGAGGCCTGAAGCGTAGCGCGAATATTCATCCCGGCGGGATGGATGGCGTTTGGGAAGAGGTTGATATTGAGGCCGGTTCGCAAGTTCAGTCGTTTTGCAACGTGAATGGCTTTGAGTCGGCAGGCCTGATCGAAGCGATACAAATTCTCTCTTGGGACGCGCGCGAATACCTCCGCGGACAGCTCTCCCCCCGGGCCTCGAACCAAGGCTTCAAAAGAGATCACCTCGCGCTTTGAAGCGCTCACAATCGGTTGAAAAGCAAAACTGAACTCGAAATCCACTCCCCCGGCAGCGGCAAATTCGTCCATCGAAGAGTCCGTGGCATGGTATGGCGAAGGCATGCGAAGAGTGTCCATGTTCGATGATGATGTTGTTCTTATGGCGGGCTGCACAAAAGCTTGTGCCTGGCTGAATACGGTACTTTTGCCTGCGGTTCAAGGTTACACCTTTCGCTTTTGAAAACAAACCTCAGAAAGGCGTCCCCTTTATGGGCTTTTATGACCGTTTTCGTTACCCGGCGCACGGTCAAAAATAACCAACACAAATAGCAGAGGAATTTTCAGGATGAGGATCTGCGCGAACTCAGACGGACTTAGGTCGTTGAAGCCACAATTTTTGAATGTTATAATTTTGTTTTAATGCAATTCTTATTATCATTCATCGGAATACTTTTTTTTGCACTGACGGCGGCGTTCAGCTACTTCACGGGGGTCCGAGCTTTACAGGCAAGTCGTCGTTTGGCGGATTATCGCCTTCGGCGCCGGCTGATCCTCAGAGCCCGCTCCTACATGGTGTTTGGCTTCCTGGCCACGTTAATGGTGGCTGCTTTGCTGATGCTCAACAACGGCAGGCCGAAACCGGCAACGCCTCCGCCAACACCCACATCAAATGCTGGCCCAGCGTCGGCAACTCCTTCGCCGATGCCGGCAAATTCTGCAACCAGCCGCCCTAAGCTGCCTGAGAACTCCCCTACCTCACCCGTAATTACGCCATTCGTGATAACCCCATCGCCGATCGCGACCGGGACCGGATCGTCCACGCCGACGCCATCCATGCCGATCGCCGTCCAAGCGATACTGCAAGGCACCGTGACGCCTGTCTTCCAAGTACAGGTTGGCCGCTTGCGCTTCTCAACAGAAATCAATAACTACCAACTGATCGTGCCCGGCACAAGCTTCCCTAATCCGATCAAGCGTATGTACGCCGTGTTTTCCTATCAGCCGATCGGCGCGACGGTGGAATGGACCGCACTCTGGTATCAAAATGGCGAACTCAAATATATTGATACCACTTCGTGGAATAAATCTCCGGCGGGCGTTGGGGTGACGAGTTGGGAAAGGGACTCACAAGACTGGCAACCCGGTAGTTACGAGGTCCAGATCTTTTTAGGGACCGGCTGGAAAGCTTCGGGAGCGTTTGTGCTGACCGGCGTACCGCCAACGGTGACGCCAACTCCATCTTCGCTCCCGACGGCTCCCATGACTGCCACATCGGTGCCCACCAGCACGGCTACGGCATCGCGCACGCCGGCACCCTCGCCGACAAATACTCGCGTCCCCACAGCATCGTTGATCCCGACGGCCACTGCAAGCCGCACGCCGACACCCACGCTTTCCCGGGCGCTGGTCGCGACTGTTGTGGCGTCCAACACGGCTACCAAGCCACCGGCTGCGACTGCGACCCTGGTGCCCAGCAGTACGCCGACGAGAACGCCGGTTCCAACTGTTACGTTGACACCGTCCGGCACACCCACTGCGACCGCGACCTTCCGACCTTCGAACACGCCCAGCAAGACGCTAATTCCGTCTCCTTCAGCGACGAAGATATCGACAGCCACCAGGACGCCGTTGCCATCCAGCACCGCGACGACCTCTATCACGCCCAGCCGTCTGCCAAGTGCGACCACGACATCGACTCCGACTCGGACGCCGACCCCAGTTAGCACGCTCACGCCAAGTTCAACGCCAAGGCCGACGAATACGGCGACAAAAACATCCACTGCCACCGCAACGGCGACCAATACGGCTACCCAGACCGCTCGGCCAACTTCAACCTTCACGCTGACAGCTACGCCCCCGCCGACACCGACGAACACGCCCACCAAGACTGCCTCGCCTACACCTTCGCGGACGCCACTGCCCATCGTTACTGCCTCGCAAACTCCGTCCAGCACGGCTACGGCGTCACCGACCCCGACGCCCTCCCCTTCGCGTACCAGTACGCCGGTGGGGACGTCGACCCCGCTGTCAGTTAAGATCAAAATCTATTTCACGAACAAATTGCAGGTTGAAAAACACATTCCACCTTTTGACGAGGCAGTTTCGCGAGATGTTCCTTCCGGCGCAAATCCGGAGGCAGCCGCCCTGGGTGAATATTTCAAGGGGCCCAATGCAACAGAGCAAAGCCGCGGGCTCGTGGCAGTATTGAACGGGTTTACCGGATATCGACGGATAGAGTATTCCAAGGGAATTCTGAAGATCTACTTGACTGGATATTGCCAGTCGAATGGGACAGCAGCCAACATCGCCCGGCCGTTGATCGACACGATGAAGCAATTCCCAGGAGTATCCTACGTCAAGATCTTCGATCAGTACGAGCATACGCTTGATGCGGTCAGCCAAAATGATTCTGCGCCGGTGTGCTTGGATGCGACATTTACGCCGACATCGACGCAGACTTCTATTCCTTCCAGTACGCCAACAGCCTCGGCCACGCCTTCGCGAACCCCGCCGCCGACCGCGACCCTGACACCCTCGGCCACAGCTACACGGACGCCGACCCCGACTCCAACGATTAGGCCCTCAGACACGCCCACAGCCAGCATGACGCCGTCGCGGACTCCGCTGCCAACTGTGACTTTAACGCCCTCGGCCACGGCCACACGAACACCGACGACAACCCCAACGACCCGACCCTCAGATACGCCCACAGCCAGCATGACGCCGTCGCGGACTCCGCTGCCAACTGTAACGTTTACACCCTCGGCCACGGTCACACGGACGCCTACGCCGAGCCCAACGACCCGGCCCTCAGAGACGCCCACCAAGACGCCGACAGCCGTGGTTACGCCCTCACCGTCGGCGACACCAACACAAACAGCGCGGCCCACCGCGACGATCAAGCCATCTGCCACCGCTACGCCTGCTTCCACGGCAACCGTAGTGCCTTCGAACACGCCGACCAAGACTCCTACCAGGACCGCCACGCCGACTTCAACCTACACGCCGACGGCCACCGCTTCGCGGACACCTTCTAAAACGCCGACCGTGCTCTTCGTACTTGCTTCACCGACCGGGGCACGTCTTTCACCCACGCAGGTACTGGCGCCCACAGTTGCCGTCAAGGTATATTTCACCGATCAGCAACAAGTGAATCGACGGATTCCTCCGTTCGATCAGCCAGTCTTGCGGCAAATACCCGCATCGGTGAATCCCATGTCGGCAGCCCTGGATGAATATTTCAAAGGTCCAAGTACGGCAGAACAAAGCCGCGGGCTGGTAGCCGTGTTCAACGGATTCACCGGATACCAGTTAATCGAATTCTCCAAAGGCATTTTGCAGATATATCTCAGCGGCAGTTGTCAGTCAAATGGCACCGTATACAACATTGCCCAGCCGTTGATCGATACGATGAAGCAATTCCCCGGTGTGTCGTATGTCAAGATCTTTGATGAAAACGATGAGACCCGTGATCCGTTTGGAAATAACGACTCGGCCCCAGCCTGTCTGGATGTAACGTCAACGCCCACGTTAACGCAGACAGCGTTGCCGACGATGACCCCAACTCCATCGGTTACACCGACCCAAACCCGGCTGCCCACGGTGACGGCAAAACCAACCAACACACCGACTGTAAGGCCGCTGCCGACCGCAACGGTTAGACCGTCGAGCACTCCGACGGAGACGCCGCGACCGACCGCAACGATGATACCCTCGAATACTCCGACGGAGACGCCGCGTCCGACTGCGACAGCAAAGCCGTCGAGTACGCCATCGCGCACTCCGCTGCCGACTGCAACGGTGAGGCCCTCGAGCACTCCGACGGAGACGCCGCGACCGACTGCGACGATGAGGCCATCAAGTACGCCATCGCGCACTCCGCTGCCGACTGCAACGGTGAGGCCCTCGAGCACTCCGACGGAGACGCCGCGTCCAACTGCGACGACCAGGCCATCGAGTACGCCATCGCGCACGCCGCTACCGACCGCGACCGTGAGGCCCTCGAGCACTCCGACGGAGACGCCGCGTCCGACTGCCACGACCAGGCCGTCAAATACGCCGTCGCGCACGCCGCTACCGACCGCGACGGTGAGGCCCTCGAGCACTCCGACGGAGACGGCGCGTCCAACTGCGACGACCAGGCCATCGAGTACTCCATCGCGCACTCCGCTGCCGACTGCAACGGTGAGGCCCTCGAGCACTCCGACGGAGACGCCGCGTCCGACTGCGACGACGAAGCCGTCAAATACGCCATCGCGCACGCCGCTACCGACCGCAACCGTTAGGCCCTCGAGCACTCCGACGGAGACACCGCGTCCGACTGCGACGACTAGGCCGTCAAATACGCCATCGCGCACGCCGCTACCGACCGCAACCGTTAGGCCCTCGAGCACTCCGACTGCGTCGGCCACAGCCTCACAGACATCAACACCAACATTTACCTCCACCGCGACCATCGACTTGGGATGCAACCGTGCCTCGTTCGTTGGCGATGTGACCATCAGTGACAACACTGTACTCCAGCTTTCTGAGCCATTCACCAAGACGTGGAGAATCAAGAACGTTGGAACCTGCACTTGGACGACAGCCTACAAGTTGGTATTCACAGGCGGCGATAGAATGGGCGCGCCGGATTCCGTTTCCATGCCCATAAATGTCACTCCAAATCAAACTGTTGACCTTTCGGTCAACCTGGTCGCGCCGAGCACTGCGGGTCAATATCAGGGAAACTGGATACTCCAGACCCCCGATGGCAGGGAGTTTGGTCTCGGAGCGTCGGTGACCGGTCATATCTGGGTTAAGGTCAAGGTTGTCGGGCCGGCGTTTAGCGGGCCTACTCCTACCCCCGTTTCATCAGCCGCTCCTGCGACAGCCGCGACTACGCCTCTGGGAACAGCTGCGCCTCCATCAGCGTTGCCCGGTCCAATGCGTCTTACCTATGATTTCGCGGGAAATGCCTGCACGGCGCAGTGGCAAAGCAATGATGGGAACCTGCCGTGCCCGGGCTTGGACGGCGACGTTAAAGGCTTCGTCGTGACAGAAAGCCAGGCAAAACTGGAAGATGGAACCACAGCCAAGCTTCCGACGCTTCTAACTTTCCCGCAATCGTCTGCCTCCGGCTACATCCTCGGAATCTTTCCGGAGTATCAGGTGCAGGCTGGCGACCATTTCCAGACGACCGTGAGTTGTGAGCAGGGCGCAACCAACTGCTCTGTCCTATTCCGCGTTACGTATCTGGATTCGGCGGGCGCATCGCATGACCTGTGGACACTGGGCGAATTCTACGATGGCAAATATTTCAACCTGGATCTGGACTTGAGCCAGCTCGCCGGGGAAAAAGTCAGGTTTGTCTTGAGCGTATCGAACCTCGGATCTTCCAACGGCGACCGCGCGCTCTGGGTGGCGCCACGAATTGTTTCTTTCGCGGCCGCCACGCCGACCTTTGAAGCTGCCTCCACGGCAACGCTGCCGTTGCCTGCTGTTTCGCCTTCGCTGGCGGAGACGACTACGCCTTTCAGGGCGGCTACGACGACTTCGACATCCGTCCCGACGACGGTGGCTGCATCACCTCTGCCAATCCCGACACCGACGGCGAGTCCGATGGCTTCCCCGTCAGCGATCCAACAAATTATCGACAACATTACCTCCTTCTTCCGGCGATTGTTTGGAGGTAAATAGATCGCTTGTAAGAACTCACGTCCTCTGGGAGCAGTACCTGCATTCGTTTCTTCACGTTAATTTGCGTCTAAGCAGGAAGCGAGCACTGTTCCCACCAGGGCCGCGCCGGCGATCAGCATGAGGCCGGAGGGAGAGATCCGGTGTGAGGGAACCTAAGAATCAGAAACCATATTCACGAATGTCATCTATACAACTTGACTTTGGGCCCTCGTTGTGCTATCTATGAGAGCAATCACAGTAGCCTGCCTTCGAGGGCGGGTCCCACGTTGACAAATCAATGGCAGGGGCGTTACAGGGTGCCCATACTGCCATAGACTTGAGGCTGCCGAATGCATCGTGAGCGGATTTCTGAAAACGTCTTCTGGTTCCAGAGCGAAGTCTATGCTCAGGTGACGGCCGGTGTGGTGGCCGGACCGCAATGGGCGGTCGTGATCGATACGCTGGCCCTCCCCGATGAGACACTGGGCATGAGGGAGTTCATCGAACATGAACTCGGCGTGCCCGTGCGTTATGTGATCAATACCCATTACCATGCAGACCACGCCTGGGGCAATTGTTTCTTTCCGGGTGCGACTGTGCTGGCGCATGCATTGTGCCGCGAACTCCTTGAATCACAAGGGCGTCCAGCCCTGGAAGCGGCCCGCCAACAAAACCCCGCGCTCCGCCAAGTAAAGATAGTCTTGCCCCAGCTTACATTCGGAGGCGGAGAGCTTAGTTTACGGGTCGGAAAAAAGAATCTCACTCTGAGTCCTGCGCCAGGCCACAGCGCGGACGGGATTGCAGTGCTGGTGGAAGAAGATCGAGTCTTGTTTGCCGGCGATGCATTCATGCCGCTTCCTTATATCGTGGATGGAGATGTTGACGAAATCGCTGCATCGATCAAGAAGATAGGCCGCATGGGACTGGAGAATATCGTGCAGGGTCACGGCGATATTATCCTGCGAGGTGAGATTGACGCTGCCGTAAAGGAGAACCTGACCTACATTACCAACATCAAGAGATTTACCAAGGCCGCGGCGCGACGCAAATCGATGGATGAAGCGCCGGAGGCAGGCAGCCTCGAAGAAAGCGGCAAAAGCCGCGTATATTTGGGCGGCTTGGCGGAGGCGTTGCATAAGAGAAACATGCAGGCGCTGCTGAAGAAGGCACGCGAGGAATAGCCGAGGGCATCAGGGTGACGTGCCTAGCGGGCAGGATTCTGGTAGAGCCGGAGCAGTTAATAAGAAACAGAGAGTGGGCGGCAGTTGCGGCCCACTCTCTGTCTTTCCTGGAAAACGGCATATATCAAGATGTGTCATTTTGTCTGGATGAAGTTTTCTTTTGCCAGGGCCGCCATCCGTGAAAACGCTCGCGACCCTCGCTCAGGGCCTTGATATTTGGGCGCAGCGCCCAAACTAGGAGCACCAGGGCTACAACGCCGTATAAAGCATCGGGCAGGGTCGCCAGGCCCCGGAAGTAGCGTACTCCGAAAATCACGGTGGTAATCAAAGCAATGCTCATAGTGGTTATGGACGCGTAGCCTACTCCAAAGAACACCAGCGCGGCCAGCGGGAGAATGATAAAGATCGACGGGAACCACAGCCCGGCCGCACCGCCGACTGTAGGTCCGCCGCCGGCGCCGCCGCGCAAATGCAGGCGACCCTTTTCATCGTGTTCGGTGATGAAGATCGAGTAATTGTGTCCCAGAATGGCAGCGATGGGGGCAATCATGTGCAGCCAGTGGTTACCCGGCGATACGGCTTGCGCCACCCAGACCGCGGAGGCGCCTTTCAGGCCGTCCATCAAAGCGGTGAGCAGGCCGGCGCCGGCGCCCGCGGCGCGCGCAGCATTCGTCCCGCCGGTGCGACCACTGGCAATCTGCCGGATGTCTTTGCCAGTCGCGAGTTTGACGATCAACAGACCGAAAGGAATCGAGCCGAAAATATACGCCAGCAACACAACACTGGCATCAATAAGCATTTGCATAGATAGTCCTCCGAGTCGGTCGTTCCAACTCCAGTTGATTCTCGGATCAATTACAGTCTGCTAGCAGCCGGAGTTGGAGTTTTATAAATGTCGTACAAACCGAGACCAGTAATAAAACACGGCGCCCAGGATCCTCGATGGGGCAGCGCCGCGATGCAGGCTTCAGTCGTAGCCAAGGCAAATGCAATGATCAATGAGAAGGCTGCTCGCTTTCTTCGACATCCAATTTTACTTCTGAAGCGGCGTTGTTTGAGATCCAAAAACCGCGGGCGTGCCAATCTCCTCCCGTCCGCGACCAGATCACCTGGACGACCGGATATGCAGCCTCTGCGATGTCCGTAACTGACGGCTGCTCCGGACCGAACGGGTGAGAATGATAGATGCCGACTAAATCCAATCGGTTGGACTCCATCCAGGCAAAAGCGCGGAATTGGTCCGCCGGATCCATGCGGAACCGCGACGGGCTGTCGGCGCGATTCGCCACAGGTAACACTTCTTTCACACAAAATCCAGTTCCGGCGAGCAATCCGCAGGTCTCCAGGGGGGCGCCCGAAATTACGTGAGCGCGCATTGCGTTCCACTGCCCCCGAGTCAGCTTAAGCACGTCCATCCGAACGGCAAGCAAGTACGAAGCAGGATGTTTTGACCAGTGCCAGCGCTGATTCGCATCAATGTAGGAAAATCGCCGCGCCCCAAAGCGCCGCCAGGATCACACCGGGTTCGGTGAGTGCGTTGCGAAGCGGAATGTCTTCATCAAGCCGATACGCAAGTGCTGTAAGAGCGTAAAGGGGACCCAACAAGATAAGCCCAAACTGGAGAAACGATAGCGGCCAATAATGTAATCCAGCCGCCAGCTGCGCACTGACCAAACCGATTCCCAGCGCCCAGGGGAAATCCCAACGCCCGCCCAGCCGCAGGTGAAGCGTTCGCAGGGCCACGAGGCAGGCCGCAAGGAAGACTGCCGGAATGATCACGAAAAGGCGTGCACCGCCGATCCGTAAGGCGATGACGAAAAGCAGGAAGATAGCATACGAGATGGCGGTCAGGCCGGCTGCTGCCAGCGTGTAGAAAGGAGCGCCGGGATCTACAGCGGTAAACTCAGCAATGAAAACAGAAATCAGGATCGCCGCGCCAACAACCAGCCCAACCCACCAGGCCGGGCCGGACGCCGGGAGAATATCCAAAAGCACGCCGATAATGAAGGCTGTCAAGGTGGGTAGCAGCCAATGTTCGAGAGTGTGATGTCCGTGCAGGCCGGGATGGCTGCGCAATATCCAGTCCATCCCGGATGCAGTGAGGCCGGCCGCCATGATAGTCATGGCCGTACCCAGGGAAAGGGGGTAGGCAAAATAGAAGCCCGGCAATTGCATCGTTAGCGTAATTCCCGGCGCATTGGCGAGATGGGTCAAGGCGTACGTGAGCAGCACTGCTGCCGTCAGCACACCTACGCGATTTGAGTCTGGCCGATTGGCTCCCCCTATGGGTTGTCCGGGGCCGTGTTCTGGCTGCATTCGTTCGATTCTAACCGAAGTTACCATTTCAGCAGGTGGGGACGTATCCTGTTGCAGTCGGGCTGCCAAAGAAAGTTAGAACATATTTGCGGAAATCGCGCCTGATATGGTAAAATTAATCGGTTATGCAAGTACGCAAGATTGAAACCCAAACTCTGCCGCCTCCACCCGGCATAATCGGCTCGCTTAGAGCCGGTTTTGACGTCACTGCCGGGCATATTACCGTCATCCTCATGCCCCTGGCGCTTGATGTGCTTTTGTGGCTGGGCCCGCACGTGGGCATGGACCAGATTGCTTTGCCGGTCCTGAAAGACGTTGGTGCGATGGCTGCCAGCGGCGGTTTAAAACCGACCGACATCAATGCCGCACTGGACATGTACAGCCAATTCTTCCAACAATTCAATCTGCTGGGGATTCTGCGAACGTTCCCGATCGGTATTTCGAGCCTTATGAGCGGCAAGATGCCCACGCAGTCGCCGCTGGGTGCTCCGGCTATTTTGCAGGTCGGCTCGGCTTTTCAGTTGCTCGGATTGGTCTTTGTTCTCACGTTAGCCGGCTGGATTTTCGGAGGACTATATTTCCAGTGGGTGGCTGCTCTAGTAGGTCCCACGGCCACCACCGAGAATCCCCAGCTCCCCCCAGCACGGGGCGGGCTGTAATTCAGACCCTGCTTTACTCGGTGATCTGGTCGCTGATAATGTGGATGGTTGGCCTGCCTATTATTTTCCTGATCTATGTCCTGTTTGCAATCAACACCCTCGTCGGCGAGGGCGCCCTGTTGTTCCTCGGCTTTCTTTCAATGTGGCTGGTTGTTCCGATCTTCTTTTCGCCGCATGGAATATTTGTGCGAAAACAAAACGCCTTTGCCTCGATTCTCGGCAGCTTTCAGTTGACGCGTTTTACTCTGCCCACCAGCAGCTTGTTTGTGTTGACGGTGTTTCTGATCGGCGTCGGTTTGAACTTTCTGTGGGCGGTGCCCACAAATGACTCATGGTTGGCTCTGGTTGGAATTATGGGGCATGCCTTCATTACGACGGCGCTGCTGGCTTCGTCTTTTATCTATTATCATGATATGACTGCATGGCTGCAGCTCGTGCTAACGAGATTGCGATCCAGCCTGCCGTCTAAACCGGCGTGACAAGCTTACCCTAGCGGTTCAATCCTCTCCCGCTGTGAGAAGGAAGAACAAAGCAGGAGAGGCTAAGCAGGGGTTTCTACGGAGGATTTCGTGGCTGTGGCCCAGAAAAACAGTAACGGTAGTTACGAAGCGAAGGACATCCAGGTGCTCGAGGGCCTGGAGGCTGTACGCCGCCGTCCAGGCATGTATGTCGGCGGCACAGATATAAAGGCCTTGCACCACCTCGTGTACGAGGTGGTGGATAATGCAATTGATGAGGCGTTGGCTGGAGCCTGCGATCGCATTGAAATCCGCATCCATCCGGATAGCAGCGTCAGTTGCCTGGACAATGGGCGCGGCATCCCCGTGGGTATGCAGCCGACCCTGAAGAAGTCTGCGCTGGAAGTGGTCATGACCACGCTGCACGCCGGCGGGAAATTCGGCGGTGGCGGATACAAAGTATCCGGCGGCCTGCATGGCGTAGGTGTCAGCGCGGTGAACGCCTTATCCGAGTGGTGCGAGGTCGAGGTGTGGCGCGAGGGTCAGATCCATTTCCAGCGATACGAGCGTGGCCGTCCGGTGGCGCCGGTCAAGGCCACCGGCAAGGTCAAAGACAGCGTCACGGGCACCAAGGTCACATACAAGTTCGACAAACAAATCTTCAAGGAAGACATTGACTATCGTTTCGATACGCTGGCACAGCGTTTTCGTGAAATGGCCTTCGTCACGCGCGGCGTTACGATCCATTTTGTGGATGAGCGCGCCGGCCGGGAGGTATCGTTTTATTTCGAAGGCGGCATCACGTCCTTTGTCCGCTACCTGAACCGCAACCGCGAGACCTTGCACTCGGTGGTTCACGTTGAAAAAGATGTGGAAGGCATGGGCATTGAGGCCGCAATTCAATATACGGATGCCTACACCGAATCAGTCTATTCCTTTGCCAACACAATCAACACCATTGATGGAGGTACGCACCTCACCGGCCTTCGCTCTGCGCTAACGCGCGTCGTCAATGATTACGCCCGCAAGAGCGGTTTGCTCAAGGATGCCGACCCTAACTTTTCCGGCGACGATACCCGTGAAGGCCTGACTGCCATCGTATCGGTCAAACACCCCGACCCACAGTTTGAGTCGCAGACCAAAGTCAAGTTGATGAATCCGGAAGTGCAGACCTATGTCCAACAGATCGTGGGCGAGGCGTTTGCGACCTTCCTCGACGAAAATCCCCAGGCCGCGAAAGCGATCATTGCCAAATGCCTGACTTCGGCCCGTGCACGAGACGCTGCTCGCAAAGCGCGTGATCTGGTCATCCGGAAGTCGGCGCTCGAATCGCTCACGCTGCCAGGCAAACTGGCAGATTGCTCTGAGCGCGAACTCGTCGAAGACCGAACTATATATTGTGGAAGGTGATTCGGCCGGCGGCTCGGCCAAGCAGGGACGCGATCGCCACTTCCAGGCGATCCTGCCGCTGCGCGGCAAGATCATGAACACTGAGCGCGCCCGTCTGGACAAAATATTGTCCAGCAATGAAATCAAGGCTCTAATCTCTGCCTTGGGGACGAGTATCGGTGACAACTTTGACATCGAAGGGCTGCGCTACGGACGGATCATCATCATGACCGATGCCGACGTGGACGGCAGCCACATCCGCACTCTGCTGCTCACCCTTTTCTTCCGCTATATGCCTCGCCTGCTCGAAGACGGGCACCTGTATATTGCGCAACCGCCGCTCTATCGTGTGGCGCATAAGAATCAAATCAAGTATGCTTATAGCGACAAAGAGAAGGATAAGCTGGTTAAGGACCTGGGCGGCGGCGACAAGGTCGGTGTCTCGCGCTACAAGGGCCTGGGCGAAATGAATCCGGCGCAACTGTGGGAGACCACCATGAACCCGGACAACCGCACGCTTTTGCTGGTTACCGTGGACGATGCGGCGGAGGCCGACCGCACGTTCGATATGCTGATGGGCGATGCCGTGGACCCACGCAAGAAATTCATCCAGACGCACGCCAAGTACGTCCGCAACCTGGATGTCTAGTCACAAAGACGACCACAAGCGCGATGTGCTCCCCTTGGGGAGCACATTTTTTATGCTTCATATCCGCGTGCGGGGGAAGATTCTCTACCTCGCTCCTCGCCTGCCAAATTGCCTCTCCAGCATCTCAACCGACAAATGGATCATTGTGGGCCTGCCGTGGGGGCAGGTGCGAGGCGAGTTGCAATTCTCCAGGTCAGTCAGCAGGGCCCGTTGCTCTTCAGGCGACAATGTCTGCCCGGCTTTGACAGCCAACCGTTTACAAACGCGTGCCGCGAGCTTCTTTTCGACTTCATTCTGCAGAGGCGCTTCGTCCTCTTCAAAGTCTTCGACCAGGGCTCGCAACGCGGCCGACGGGTCGCTGCCGGCGAACAGAGCGGGCACAGCCCGAACCTGAAACGTATTTGGACCAAACTCTTGCACGTCAAAGCCGAAGTGCTTCAAGGTGAGTAACTGGGAAGCCAAAAGAGCGGCAGATTGCGGCGTGAATGTCACCGCGGCCGGCGTCAGAAGCGACTGGGAAGGAATCTTGTTCATTTCGTGCTGCGCCATCAGCTTTTCAAAGAGCACGCGTTCATGCGCGGCATGCTGATCGACCAGATAGAGACCGTCTGGTCCTTCGGCGACGAGGTAGGTGGCGCCGATCTGGCCGATGAGCCGGAGCAATGGCACGCGGCCGATCTCAGGCCGCAGACTGCCCGGCAATGAAGGCAAATCCAGGATCCCGGGTTGAGGACCAGCGAGAGCGGATGGGGGAGTGATTCTTGAAGGCTGGTCACCCATCGGCGATGGCGGATCGCTGGAATGGGCAATTGTCCAATCCAATCCAACAAGAGGTTTTTCCTGCGAATGCTGCCCCCAGAGTGCGGGCGTGATGGGGGGAACAGGCGCATAGGCGAGCAGACCGCGACGCACGGCGCGCTGGACAAACCCAAACACGCGATCCTGATTTCGGAAACGCACCTCCGCCTTGGCAGGATGTACGTTGACATCCACTTCTTCCGGCAAAATCCTGATGAACAGAACCCCCATCGGATAGCGACCTACCATCAACAGGGTGTGATAGGCCTGGATCAAGGCTGTGGTGAGAGATGTATCCTGTACCCAGCGACCGTTTACAAAAACCGTGATATCTTTGCGGTTTGAGCGAGTCACAGCGGTGGGGCTGACGAACCCGGATAGGCTCATGCCCTCTTCCTGGGCCGTGACTTCCAATAATTGCCTGGCGGTCTCCACGCCGTATAAGGCGGCCAAAATGGCGCGGCGATCCCCATCTCCCGAGGTCTGCAAGGTAATGGCGCCATCCTCGGCAAGCTTGAGGCGCACCTCCGGGTATGCCAGGGCGTAGCGGGTGAGTAAACTGTCGATGGCGCGACGCTCTGTGACATCGGTTTTCAGGAATTTCAAGCGAGCGGGGACGTTGTAGAAGAGATCTTCGACGCGAACAATGCTGCCAACCGGCGCACCGATGGCTTCGACCTTTCCCTCGCGCCCGCCCTCCACCCGGATGCGGGCGCCTGCTTTTGCGCCCATCACTTGCGACGTAATCGTCATGCGCGAGACGGAGCCAATCGAGGCCAGCGCCTCGCCCCGGAATCCGAGCGTGGCAATATGGAACAAATCTTCGGCGTGCGCCAACTTGGATGTCGCGTGACGTGAGACGGCCAGCCCCAATTCATCCGCCGCGATACCGTTTCCGTCGTCGGCCACTTCAATTAGACGTCGCCCTGCCTCGGCTACGGATACCGAGATGGTCTTTGCACCTGCATCCAGTGCATTTTCGATCAATTCCTTCACCACAGAGGCCGGACGTTCAATGACTTCGCCGGCTGCAATTTGTGAAGATACCTCCGGGGCGAGCAATCGGATGGGCATGGAATCATTATAATCGACAGGTGTAATATGGTCTCGAAGCTGAACCGGCTTCAGATGATCGTAGACAGGTTCAAAGATTATGAAGAGCATGCTCCTTAGAGTTGCAGCAATTATCTTTCTGACATCGGCCTGTGGTTATCACGCGGCCGCCGCACCGACGTTGATTTCCGCCATTTCACCGACCGCCGCGCTCTCGCCGACGATGGCGCCGGCAACTCTTGCGCCAACCCCGACGCCAAGTCCCACCGCGACACCTGACCCTTATTGGAAATATACCGTTGACTATCTGCGATCAAGAACCTATGGCGGCGGGCAGCTTGAAATCATCGACAAACTTGCAAACTACGGCTCGTTCACACGCTATTCAATCCGTTATCCCAGCGATGGATTGATGATTTATGGTTTCATGAACCTGCCGAATACCGGGGAGAGATTTCCCGTCATCATTGCGCTGCACGGATATATCGACCCGACCGTCTATCACACATTGGACTACACCACTCGCTACGCCGACGACCTGTCCAATGCGGGCTATCTTGTATTGCATCCAAACTTGCGGGGCTATCCGCCTTCCGATAATGGCGATAATCTATTCCGGGTGGGGATGGCAATCGATGTGCTCAACTTGATCGCCATCGTCAAGGCCACGGGTGGACGGACCGGGCCGCTACAGGCCGCGGATCCGAATCGCATTGGGATGTGGGGGCACAGCATGGGTGGAGGCATCACCACGCGAGTTATCACGGTCAGCCCGGATGTCAGGGCTGCTGTCCTGTATTCAGCTGTGAGCGGCGATGAGGCCAAGAATTATGCAGCCATCGGAGTCTGGTCGAATGGCAGCCGAGGTAATGAGGAACGTGCAGTTCCGGTGAGTGTGCTGCCTCGCATCTCGCCTTTATATTACTTTGGGGACATTCAAGCAGCGGTAAGTATTTACCACGGCCTGGCAGATCCGATGGTGCCGGTCGAATGGTCCGTTCAGACATGCGCACAACTCAGAGCCCTGGGAAAGAACGTGTCCTGCACCTATTACGATGGCATGCCGCATACGTTCACCGGGCGCGGCGACGAACAATTCATACAGAGCAGCCTGCAGTTTTTCGACCGGTATTTGAAGGCTCCCTGAAGGTATAATCGCGCCCGTGCATTTCACAACCATCTTTTTTGACCTTGACGATACATTGTACCCGGCTTCGAGCGGCCTTTGGCCAACACTCAAAGAACGGATGAACCGCTACATGATTGAGCGCATGCACATTGCTGCCTTGGATGTGCCGCGCCTGCGTGAACGATATTTTCGCCAGTACGGCACCACCCTGCGAGGCCTGCAGGCGCATCACTCCATAGACGTGCAGGATTATCTGGCCTACGTGCACGATGTCCACCTTTCGGACTACATCCATCCCGACCCGGAGCAGCAAGCTGTGCTGGACTCGCTGCGCACGCGTAACGTGATTTTCACCAACGCGGATGCCCAGCACGCGCATCGAGTATTGGAAATTCTCCAGATCGAGAAGTATTTCTCGGATGTGGTCGACGTGAACCGCATGGAGCCGTACTGCAAGCCGAGCCCCGAGGCCTTTGCGCTGGCGATGAGAACTGCGGGCGAGACCGAACCGGGTAAATGCGTGATGATCGACGATCTTCCGCACACCACGCGCGCTGCCAAATCGATCGGCATGCACGCATTGCTTTATGGCGCTGCTGCCGCCGGGGCGGATGCCGACGCGGCATTTAATGAATGGCGTCATCTGCCCGGGCTGCTCAATGGGGATCGCACTTGATTCCAGGCTATGTATGGGTCGGGCTGCGGTTGATTGATTTGGCCATCCTTACGGGGAACTCGATCCTGTCTGCCCGCAAGCTGCAGGGACGAAACGAGAAGTTCATTGGCGGGGGTCGACAACGTCAGACGGATGACCACAGCCGGCCCTTGCGGGAGCGCTCACGGGAAATTGAACGAGTTCTTCCGCTCTTTTTACAACTCTCATACACTTAATTCATTGTCCTTTAATCCCGCGATGTTATCCTCCGCCCGACCAATGGGCCTAGAAAGTTAGATCAGCTATTGAGGAGCCGGGCGTTCGGCGCTGGAAGCTGTAAATTCTGCCTGATGAAGCATTGCGGAAACACTAGCACCAGGAGGTAACGGTGAATCGAACATTACAAATACTCATATTCGGCCTGATCGGTATAGTACTGCTCGTCAGTGGCTTTTCCGGCGGATTTATTGCGGGCCATTTTTTGCCCGTTGGCAATCTAGACCTGGCGGGGGGGTCTCCGAGCAGCATTGCACCCACTGCCTCACCTGATACACAAGCAGCAACTCCGCAAAATCTGCAAACCCTCTTCAAGCCTTTTTGGGAGGCCTGGCAAATCATCCATCAGCAATACGTAGATCAACCGGTTGACGATACGAAGTTAATGCAGGGTGCCATCAACGGCATGATGCAGTCGCTGGGCGATGCGCACAGTACCTACATGGATCCCCAGACGTACAAGGATGCGACATCCGAACTGGCGGGTTCCTACCAGGGGATCGGGGCTTACGTGGACACAACGGGTACGTGGCTTACGGTCGTCAGCACATTCCCCGGTTCCCCTGCAGAGAAGGTCGGTCTGCAACCGGGCGACGAGATCATTGGCGTAGATCATCAGGATATGACCGGCATCAATCCTGAAGTCGTGCGAACCAAAGTCATTGGGCCGGCAGGCACAACCGTGCATTTGACAATTCAGCGTGCGGGTTCGCCCACCCCGCTGGAATTTGATGTAACTCGGGCAACGATTGACGTCCCCAGCGCGTCGGGGAAGATGTTGAACAACGGAATCGCCTACGTTCAGATCACAACTTTCGGCGATAAGACCACGCAGGAGCTGACGGATACTCTGAAGACTTTGATGGTGCAGAATCCCAAGGGCCTGGTGCTGGATCTGCGAGACAACGGCGGCGGGTACCTGCAAACCGCGGTGGAAGTGGTCTCACAGTTCCAGGACAGCGGTACCGTGCTATACGAACAGTCTGGCGATGGGACGAAGAAGCCCTATCCCATCATCCCCGGTGGGATGGCCACCAAGGTTCCGATGGTGGTTTTGATCAATGAGGGTACAGCCTCGGCTTCCGAAATCACGGCCGGCGCACTTCAGGATTATGGTCGCGCGAAGCTCGTGGGCGTGGTGTCCTATGGCAAAGGCTCTGTCCAAAACTGGATACCGCTTTCGAATAACGAGGGTGCGGTGCGAATCACGATCGCTCGCTGGCTCACGCCTAAAGGGCGCCAAATTGATAAGAAGGGGCTGACGCCGGATGTCTATGTACAAAGGACCGCCGATGACCGCAAAGCTGGCCGCGACCCCCAGCTGGACACAGCCGTACAAGTATTGATGGCTGTGATCAATGGACAACCCTTGCCGACGTCGGTGCCCACGGCTGTTCCGAGCCCGACCCCCATGCCCACTCCGTAGTATGATTTTGATTTGAAGCCCACCTGATTAGAGGAGGTGAATATGTTCTTCTTGGATCCCACCTACTTATGCTTTATGGCACCAGGATTTCTGCTCGTGTTATTTGCATCCTGGTACGTAAAATCTGCCTACAACAAGTGGGGCCGGGTACGTGTGCGCAGCGGACTGACCGGGGCACAGGCCGCCCAACGCCTGATTATGAGCGGCGGGCTGGCCGGCGTGCAAATACAGGAAATCGGCGGGAACCTGACCGACAACTACGACCCGCGTGATAAAGTCCTACATCTTTCCCAAAGTGTCGCCGAGAACCCTTCAGTCGCATCGGTAGCTGTTGCCGCGCATGAATTGGGCCATGCGCTGCAGGATTCGGATGGTTACTTCCCGCTTCGTTTTCGCGCTGCGCTGGTACCGGCCGTCAGTATCGGTTCCTGGCTCGGCTGGATCATGATTTTTGCCGGTCTATTGCTGGGTATGACAAATCTGGCCTGGGTCGGTGTGCTGGTGTTTTCAGGAGGCGCGATCTTTGCGCTCGCGACTCTTCCCGTCGAGCTTAATGCGTCGGCACGCGCAAAGCGCCTGCTGGCGGAGACCGGTATTATCGCGGGCCCCGATGAGCAGGCTGGTGTCAACAACGTGCTCAATGCGGCGGCTTTCACGTACGTAGCCGGGTTAGCAGCGGCACTGCTGCAGCTGTTGTACTTCGTCAGCCTTGTCAGCGGTATGGGCGGTCGACGGCGCTAGAGCTCGCACAATATCGGAAATGGACAACGGGGCGGGCGGCGTTATCCCCGCCCGCCCCTTCTTTATTGCGCAAGACAGTAAGTTAGTTTTGTTATAATGACTCTGCCGTGCACAAATTCGTAGTCTTCATCATTTTGCTGCTGGGGGTCCTGCTCGTGATTTTCAGTTTCACCGAGCTCGAGAATATCATTAATACTCTGCAGCAAGCCCATCCATGGTTCCTGGCACTAGCATTGCTAGTTCAAGCCGTGTGGTTCTTTGTGCTTGGCTGGATTTTCCAGTCAATTTATGCCTTGCTCGGATTGAAAGAAAGCAAACGGCGGTTAACGCTGATCGCGGCCGCAGGAAGTTTTGTGAGCATCGTCACTCCAAGTGCCGGGGTGGGGGGGCTGGCGCTTTTCGTAGCCGACGGCCGCTCGCGTGGGCAGGCGACGGGCAAGGTGACCGTCGCCGGCGCATTGTATCTTCTGCTCGATCAGGCGGCTTTCCTGTGTGTGCTTGCTTTGGGGATCATGGTGCTTGTTAGACGGAATCACCTTGGCGCCGCCGAGATTACCGCCTCGCTGATCCTGCTCGCCGTTGCTTCGGTCCTGGCGTTTCTTTTTTATCTTGGCTATCGTTCGGCTGAAGCGCTGGGAGTAGCACTGGCAAAGATGGCCAGGCTGGTCAACCTCATTCTGCATCCGTTTATCCATCGAGAATATCTGAGCGAGCCGCGGGCCCACGCGTTTGCTTCCGAGATTGCATCGGGGCTGGCAGCCTTGCCTGAGAAACCACGCAGCCTTATCAAGCCCTTTTTGCTTTCACTGACCGGCAAAGCCTTGCTGATGGCCGTCTTGATATGCAGCTTTCTGTCGTTCGATGTGCCGTTCACGGCTGGCACGATCGTGGGCGGCTTCGCGATAGGCTACCTTTTCCTGATTGTGTCCCCTACACCCTCCGGCATTGGGGTGGTGGAAGGAGCGATGGCTATCGTGCTGCGTTCGCTGGGAGTGCAATTCAGCCAGGCGGTCATTATCACTCTGGCCTACCGCGGTGTGACGTTCTGGTTGCCGCTGGTGATAGGCGCGCTGGCATTCCGATTTCTACAGGCGAAGGGGACGCCAGCGCCGGAAATCGACACACAGCTTCATGACCGGGGCGGGTCTAGCTTACAGTGATGCGTTCCAGGAAAGTGCTAAGTCTTTCGTAGAGTTCCGGTGCAAGACGGGGGCTATTGAAATTTGCCTGCTTGCGCAATTTTTCAATTTTACAGGCCGGGACCGCGCTTCCCTCGATTTCCAAGTCGGCTGCAGGATGCGTGAATACTGTCAGGGCTTTGACCGAGAAATTGATCCGTTCCCCCAATTCTTTTTCGAAACGACGGTTCAATTCTCCAACGAAGGCTTGCGCTACCAACGTCGGATCGGTCACCCGCTCTTCCACAATATAGCGAAGCGCGCGCCCGATGGTCATGGCTTCCTTCCAATGCCCATTCCGATAGGCATAGCTGCCGCCGAGATTCACGACCTCCAATGCCAGGATGCCGTTGGGAGCCAAAAGAATATGCTCGCAGGGCAGGGAGGCGGGATAGTGATAAATGTGGTAATGGTCGTCGAACGACTTCAGCGCTTTATCCAGGCTGTCTTCGGGACGCGGCTTTCTGACCCAGCGATTCGCGAAATAGATGCCGACCATTGCTACACCCAACCCGAGTACCAGCAAAACGGAGGAGAAGCCTGCCCAGCGCGGCAGGAAGAGGGGGATTACCACGCTGGCTAACAACAAAAACAAGCCGCCGACGCTCGCGAGATTCGCGGCAGCGGCACGAGCATTCACTTTTTGGCGGTCAATATAGATCTTCATGGGATTTGATGCAACCTACGGTGAACCGGCACGAGCGCCTCATAAAGTCGGCGATATTCCTGATACAGTGCATCGTAACGTTTCCAGCGCGAGGCATCCGGCCGGACCTCGCGACGAATCCGGATCAGGTCATCGACCGCGTCCATCCCCGGATAGATGCCCAAGCCAACGGCCACGGCCAACGCAGCGCCGGCTGCCCCGGCCTCGAGATGATTTTTAACCACATGCACCGGCCGACCGGTCACATCGCTAATGATTTGTACCCAGACTTTGCTATTGCAGCCTCCGCCAATCCCGTTGAAACCATCAATCTGAAAGCCGACGTTTTCCATGGCTTCACAAATCCAGCGCAGGTGGTAGGCCACGCCTTCCATGACTGCACGCGCCATGTGGCTCTTGTTGTGACTCATGCTCAAGCCGATAAATGCGCCCCGAGCGTAATGATCTAGAACCGGGGCTCGTTCGCCGGACAGCCATGGCAGGAAGAGCAGGTTGTCGGAGCCGGGAGAAACGGCTTCGGCCGCCGAGCTGATCAGATCATAACTGGATTTGCCTTTCTGCGCCGCAAGCCTTCTTTCCTCCTGGCACAGCACGTCCCGGAACCACATCAGCGCACCGCCGCCAGTTTCCATTTCACCGGCAATGATGTACTTCTGTGGATCAATGTGATTAAGTCCCCAGAACGGCTTGAGCGGGTCATTTCGGAACGTCGAGGTTGAGACCCCGACCCAGGTTGCGGTTCCGATACAGAGATGCACCTTACCCTCTTGATTGGCTCCCGCGCCGGATTGCGCAACGGCGACGTCTCCCGCACAAATGACCACCGGCGTCCCGGCTCTGAGACCGGTTTGTCTGGCCGCCTGCGGCGTGATTTCTCCGATCACGTTCGTGCAGGGGAAGGCCGGCGGCAATTTCTCGATCGGTATGCCCAACCTGTCGCAAACCTCTTCAGACCATTTCTTGGTGTAGGGATTGAAGAGGAAGTAAACCGATGCGCCCACCCAGTCAATCGCAATCTTGCCTGTAAGCTTGAACAGGATGTATTCTTTGCAGTCCAGCAGGTAGGCCGTCTTTTCCCATATCTTGGGTCTTTCCTCTTTTAGCCAAAGAATCTTGGGAATGCTATCTTTTGCCGTGGGAATGTTGCCGGTGTGCTTGAACAGGAAGGCGGGCATGTCGCCCGCCGTTACGCGGTCAGCCTGTTTGATGCTGCGCAGGTCGAGCCAGGAGAGCATTGGCGATAGCGGGCTGCCCTTCTCGTCCACCGGAAGCGTATTCCACATCTGAGCGGAGACGCCCACGCCGATGATATCCGCCGGGTCAACACCCGATTCGCGGATCACTTGCCGCGAGGTTCCGGCAACCGCGCTGCCAGAGTTCGTCCGGATCCTGTTCGACCCACTCGGGATGAGGGTACGAAATCCCATAGGGCCGATAAACTGAGTGTACAACTCTCCCTTTCAGGTCACAGAGGACGGCCTTGTTTCCGCCAGTACCGGTATCATGCGCCAAGATGTACTTCTTGTGGGCCACGAGGTTTCTCCTGATTCCGGGCGATCTTCAGCACTACTCTCGGAAGCACCAATAAGACGACTCGCCGATACCTAAATCTTCAGCGACGACATGACATACTCGCCAAAAACCTGGATGAATAAACGATTTTGATCGGGTGTGCCAACGGTGATGCGGATAAAGCCCTTCGGCATGTTGTGGCCGCTCATGGGCCGGATGAAGATGCCTTGTTCGGCCATATAATCACGGATTTCCAGCGAGTCCTTCCCGAGCACACTGGCGTCTATCAGGACAAAGTTGCCCTCGGAGGGATACGCTCGCAAGCCGGGCATCCGATTGATCTCCTCGTAGAGGTATTCGCGGCCTTCGAGAATATTCCTGCGCTTGCGCTGCTGGTCATCGATATCTTCCACGCCGGCCAACGCGGCCGCCAGAGCGATCAGACTGACATTCCACGGAAACCGCACCCGGTTGAAATAACTTGCCAGGTGCGGATCGCACAACAAGTAGCCGACGCGGAAGCCTGCCAGGCCGAATGCCTTCGAGAGGGTGCGATTGACCAGCATGTGTGGATATTGTTGAATGAGATACGCACGCGAAATGACCACGTTCTCGAGTTCGTAATAGGCCTCATCGAAGAACGTTGGGATGCCCAGTTCCAGAATCCGAAGCAGATCCTCTTCCGCGATCTGATTGCCGGTGGGATTGTTGGGCGAACAAATGAAGATCAATTTCGTGCGGGCTGAAACGGCCTTCAGAATTGCATCCATGTCCCAGTAAAAATCGTGTTGCATGGGCACTGAGACCACGTTGCCGCCCGCCACGCGCGACGCGCGCCTCGTACATTGGAAAGGTGGGGACCGAAATGACGACTTCATCCCCCGGCGCGATGAAGGTGTGTGCCACGAAGTTGATCACATCCGTGGAGCCATCACCCAGGACGACGTGATCCGCGGTCAGACCCGCCGACTTCGCCGAGCTTCTTGCGCAGCTGCGGGCCCGGACCCGGGTAGAGGTTCCCCTGCCGGCGCGGCCTCGACGATCGCCTCCAGGACATTCTCGGAAGGGGCCAGCAGGTTCTCATTCGACATCATGCGGATAATCTGGGGATTCTCCCAGGCGACGTCCATGTGCTTATCACTATAAGGTTCCGTGCTCTTGACCCAGGGCACGATAAAATCTTCAACAGGTTTCATGGATATCTCTTTCGTGTGTGCTCACCCCTTTCATGAAGCAAGGAGTGGAGGATTCTGAAAAGAATAAGCTTACGCGGGCGGCGGTTCTACGGCGTATCCCGTTTCCGAGGCCTCAAAGGCCGCCTCGGTGTGGATGCGAGGCAACTATCGCTCGAGTTCCTCGACGTCCTTGTACCATTTCACGCTTTCACCGATGCTGGCGCGAGCTTTCCAGTGCAGGGTCTTCGGCTCCGCCTCGATGCGGTCCTCCAATTCCCTGGATGCGACCATGCACCACCTGCGCATCCTCCGTTGACAGAGCCCTCATACTGCCCGAGTTTCTCATCCAGCAATTTCAAATTGCCGGTAACGGTCCGCCAGAAGCCCCAATCCCTGCCAAGGGTACGGGAAATGATGGCTGCATTGATGGTCGCGCCATCCGTGTTCGCCGATTGGATGCTCACGCAGCAGCATGACGGTGTCGATCAAATCCTTTTCGTTGATCTGCACGATCTGCATTTTTTCGAGCAGCAATTCGGCCAGCGGCAGGGTCAGTTCTTCCGCCTCCAGCCGGCCGACCAAGTTGAGCGTGTGGCAGAAATCCAGGGCGTTGAAGAAGACATCCACATGGCGGCCGAAAGCCGGATCGTGGAAGAGCATGCGCCGATCGCCGAACAGCTGCGTGACCTGCTTATCTTCCTCGTAGCCCAACTCCGTCAGGACCCGGCGGATATCCCGGACAAAGCGCGGGTAGGAGGCAAAGTCGAAATCCGTGAACTTGCGGCCCAGATTATCCTGAATATACCCATACTGCGGACAATGCGTGCGGAAGGCCAGCGCGCCGATCAGCCGCATGATGACATGCTTGTTCTCGCCCTGCGCCAGTGCGTTCAGAATGCGCGTGCGTTCGGAATAAAAATCTTCCAGGATCTCGCCGTATTTTCCCATAATTGCCTCCGTTATGCGGAAACCAGCAGATGGCCTTTGACTTTGCCATCTTCCAGATTGATAATGGCGGCTTTCATGATCCCTTCGGCGTATTCGCTGCCGGCGTTGATCATCAGCGTGCGGCCGTTATGGATGTGCCCGGGCGATTCGTGGATATGGCCGTGCAAGGATCAGCATCGGCTGGACCTTCTCGATGAAGGCCTTGACCGCCGGTGAGCCGGCGGACTTCATCACCACCTGCCCGCCCTGGGTGATGATCTTCAGATTCTTGTCCAGGTCCGGGCAGGTATCCAGACCTGAGCCGATGGGCGGAACGTGAATGATGGCGATGGTTCGCTCCGGATTTTGGATCATACCCGTCAGCTCATCCAATTTCCGGGTCAGTTCGGCCTCTTCCACATCCCGGGCACACAGCCAGGGTGTCATATTGGCATTGGAAAGCCCGACTACCTCGTACCCCCCGTCCATTTCAAAGTGCTTCATATCCGGATTGCGGATGATCTTGAATTCGTCCACGACCTTGTCGATGGAATACAGGTCATCGTTGCCGGCCATGAAGTACAGGGTAATGTTCTGAGGGACAAGTTTTTCCTCGGCCAGCCGCATCCAATCCCGCACCCGCTGGCACATTTCCTGCTCGAATCGGGCGCCCATTTTGGCGGGATCGCCCTCCAATTCCTGTGCCTCATCCTGCTCGAGGACGATGGGATAAAAACCAACGTTGCTGATTGCCTTCTTCAGGCTTTCAAGCTCGGCCGGAGTAGCGGCGGTCTTATCAGCGCCAAAAAGGTGAGCTTGATAGTGTCCGCTTCCCTGATGGATGACCGGCACCATGGCCTTGCCCGTTACATCGCCACCCACCATCAAGGCATTCACTTTGTATTGGATCCCTGAGGCTAAGAATTTGCGAAAAACTGCTTCAGAGCCATGAAAATCGGATCCATAAAGAATACGAGTCATTTTCATTAGACACTCCAACGCGATAACAGACTGTGGTGAAAATTCACTAAAGAAGTGCTGAACACCGGTCACTTTACTTGCGCAGCAGGCTTCCCGCGCGAATGAGAAACACGTGATTGGCGGCAGCTCACGTGTCCCTGGCCCCTCCCACACAGGGAGAGGCCAGGGGGTTCGAAAGTCTAGATGGGCGGAACCGACTGGAAGGTCCAGTTGATGTCGATGCCTTCCTTGCTCATGCGGTAGGCGCGCGCCACATAGAACACGATCAGGCCGCTGATGACGAAGCCGACCAGTGTTCCCAGGGTCCCGACGCCGATGCGTCCACCGACCGCCGGGTACAGGAAGGAAGCGATGATCAGCCAGATCAGGAAGCAAAGCGTGATGATCCCGACGATGGTGATCACCGGGACGGAGCCGATCTTGCGCTTCACAAAGGCGCTGGCATTCTCAAACAGATCCGGTTTGGTGAACGGGAAGAGGGTGATGGCCAGCACCGGGACCAGCATGGTCCAGGCGGCGAAGAACACGAAGTTCAACTGCGCGCCCATCACGCTGCCGGCCCACAACCAGCCGGAGGCATCCAGCACGCCGATCTCCGCGATCACGGTGATGATGCCGATGGCGACGATCGGGCTGTTCAGTGTCGGGTGAATGTAGCAAACCTTCTCCGGGATCAGCCGGTCAAACGACCAGGCGAAGATGATCCGGCTGCAATAGAAGAAGTAGGTCTGCGCCAGGTTGATCAGGGTGTAGACCCAGGCAATGGCCACGATCCACAGCAGGATGATATTTGGCTTTAGGATGGCGGCATAGAAGGTGATCCACGGCATGGGGTTGGCGCTGGTCACGCCGGCATTGCTCAGATAGGACTCGGCCGCGATCCACTCCAGCGGAACAAGCCGCTGCAAAAGAATGGCGGCAACCACAAAGATCGCCCAAGTGACGAGCAGGGAGGCCCATGAACCGGCAATCAGGGTGTTCTCGGCCTGCTTGACCTCGCCAGCAAAGAAGGTCGGGATGTAGTAGCCGTAGAAGATCCAGAAGCCCATGATCAGGCCGGCCAGGGTCATGATGCCTACATTCGGATTGATCACCATCCCGTTCGACTTTGGCGAGAGCAATGCGGCCTGCATAGCTTCCTGCGCCCATGAACTTATCCCAGGCAGCGGGGAAGGCATCCTTGGCAGCCGTGCCCAATTGGAAGTACAGCACAACCCAGGCCAGCAGGCCCAGGAAGAATCCGACTTCCAAAATGCGCAGGATCGTGCGCGTGGGCATGATCATCAGGACGAAGGTGATGAGCGTGCAGATCGTGCCGATGATGACAATCCCGGCGGCGGTAGATGACCAGGTGGCGAAATCGACGAATCCCTGGTTGCCCATGACGATGCCCATCGTGCGGAAGAGAACCGGGAAGGCGGTCTTGGGAATCCAGGCGATCAGCGAGCCTGCCACCATGGCGCTGAAGATCACCAGAGTCCATGAAGCGGCGAAGGCCAGAGGTGCGCTCAAGGTGCGGCTGGCCAGCGTATAGTCCGCTGCGGAACGGGGCATCGTTGCGCCGATGACAGCGTAGGTGTAGGCGTGGAACAAACAAAAGAACATGGCTACCGTCAACACGCCGATGATGCTGCTCCCGGGCCAAACACCAGCGACCCAGGAGAACGGGATCAGGCCGGAGGACGAGAGGCTGATGCAGTGAACGCCGAAAACCATGGCGCCAAAGACACCAATCGTCCTGACCAAACCTGAGCTCTTGCGGGCGTATAGTTTCTTGCCTGTTGCAGCAGCAGGTGCAACCATTTCAGCCATTGCAATTCTCCTTTCAGAAATTTGTCAACAAACATCGAGCAAGAACCAACCTCAAAGATTTAGAGCTATCGCAGGCTCTCCCTGAACTCCTCCTTTCCCGTTCCCGTCTGTTCGACTTCTGAATTGCTTTCTTCCAACTGCGTGTCGGTATGGATGCGAGCATAATCGCCGCGCAGGAAATCCTGTGAGAATACGATCGGCCCCTTTTCCCGCATTCCGAAGATGATCCGCGAAAGCATCAAAAGCGGGAACCCCTCTTCAACGCGCAGCTGCTGCGCCACCGTATCGGTCGCTACAACTGCTTCCGTTGTTTGTGAAATCCGCCCGGGGGCGAGATGATAGACATCTGTCAGCAGATCGTAAATAGAACTTTTTTCAAGATCCCATTCTTCCAGTCCCGGGCAGCGGGCGCAGGGAATAAAAACGCGCTCCAGAATGACTGGAACGCGATTTGCAAAGCGAAGGACCGCCACGCGGTAAATCGGATTCCCGATTTCGATCTGGAGGGATTCGGCCAAACGCCGGCTGGCAACCACTTCACCAAACTCCAGCAACTGGCTGGCCGTGGCAATGTTCCTGCGCTGCATGGCTTCTACATAGTTGGCCAGTTCCCGGCGACTCATAAGTGACCTTGGGCTTGGCTACGTATGTCCCGGAGCCGTGTTTGCGCTCGAGCAAACCTTCGTTGACCAGTTCCGTGATTGCCCGGCGCACGGTCATGCGGCTGACGCCAAGGTCCTCGCTGAATTCCCGCTCGGACTGGATCTTGGCATCGGGAGCCAATTTGCCAGAAAGGATCAATTCGGCAATATGTTCCTGAATACGGAGGTAGAGAGGTTTGTTTAGCTCGTCACTCATATGGAACCACTTTCACTATGTTCCGATCTGGGAGCCTGCTAAACACTAAAGTGGTTTGTGGTATGGATTGCTGTTCTCGTATCCTCAGGCGGTTGGTTTCCGTCGAAAATCCTGGCAAAAGCCCCCAATAACCACTAAAGCACGACTGGTACAAACATTTTATGATTTTGAAGGAATGGAAAGCAAGTGAGTTCTATCACCCCCAGCTCGAACAAATGTAATAGCCAGGCCAAAGTGGTATAGTGGTACAGCGACGGCTTGATATGCAGATATAAATCAGGAGAGAACGGATAGGCAGTGGGCTGCCGGCTCAATCACGCGGAAGATTCCTCCAATGCGTATTTCACTGCCTTCTCCATTGTCATTCCCCGGCCGTCTGCGAATGCGGCCGCAAAAGCTTCTTCGCCAATTTGGCTGCGGGCAGCCGCGGTCCAGTCATCGTAGTCGACCAGGTTGTGCGGCCAGACCGACATATCCAGGCCAATCTCTTTGAAGATAGATTCTGCCGCCCCAAATAGTCGTGCGGCCCGCTCGAGCTCATGTTGGCTCCCAGCCACGCCTCCTAAGGCAACCAGGTTCCTTGCGATGTCCGCTATGAATCCTCCGTCCTGGTCCAAAGACAAACTTTCCCTGAGAAACCGCGTGGCCCTCACATCGTCACCCTGCCGCTGGACTGTGTAGCCTAGTAAGTTGAGCAGCATCGACACGTTGGATTTGAATCCGGCTTGCCTGAACAACGCCAGGCTTTCATTGTAGAGCTTGGCCGCCCGCTCATAATCTTTCTGCCCGTGCGCCACGCTTCCCAGCTGATGCAGAGCATCTGCAAGTCCCGTGTTGTCTCCGATTGCTCGCCAGATTGCGATGCTTTCTTCGAGGACGGGGCGAGCAGCTGCATAATCAAATCGCCCGATTGCGGCCCCCAGGCCTCTGAGCGTATGAGCCAAGATCCACTTATCATCGACGCCCATTGCCAGATTCACGGCCTCCCTGAAAAGCGTCAGCGCGGTATCCACGTCGCGTTCATACAAGGCTAGCCAGCCAGATATCACAAGGGTAAAGGAAGTCCACCAATTATCCGCCAGCTCGCGCCAAATACCCAGAGCCTCCTGGTTAACCGCTTTCGCTGCGGCGTAGTCGCCTCGGTCCCAGAGCAGGCCCTCCAATTCTGACAGCGCTTTTGCCCGCCAGCGCGTCCGCATTCCTGCGCCCGTTCTCGCCAGTAGGGCCTGGATCCACCGTAGCCCTTCTGCACCGTAGCCTCGGGTCGACCAGAACCAATATGCCGATGCCGCGAGACGCAAGCCCCAGCGCGCATCGCCACCGCTCAAGGACCTCTCAAGCGCGATGCGGATATTGTCGTGCTCGATCTCGATCCGATCCCACCAAACGATCTGCTCCGGACCTCTCAGCAGGGGCTCAACTTCTTCGGTCCAGCTCATGAAGTACCACAGGTGCCGGTCGCGTACTTGCCCTTCCTCGCCGCTCAGCTGCAAACATTCCCGCGCATATTGGCGGATCGTCTCCAACATGCTGTAACGCTTTGCCTCAGGCACCTGTGCCACCTCCACCAATGACCGGTCGACCAGGCGGGATACTTCGGCTGCAATCTCGCTTGCGGCCAGACCCTCATCGGAACAGGCTGCCTGTGCCGCCTCTAGCGTGAAGCCGCCGGCAAAAACCGACAAACGCCTGAAAAGCACCCGCGCGTGTTCGGGCAACAACTCGTAACTCCAGTCAATGGTGGCGCGCAACGTCTGCTGGCGCGGCAATGCGGTGCGATTTCCGCTCGTCAGCAGGTTAAAGCGATCATCGAGGCGCTCGGCGACATGCTGTAAGGTTGACACCCTAGCTCGCGCCGCGGCCAGTTCAATGGCCAGCGGCATCCCGTCCAGCCTGCGGCAGATCTGCGCGATCGGTCTTGAATTCTCGGCGGTCAGGGTGAAGGCCGGCTGCACCAGCGCGGCCCGATTGATGAACAAACGGACGGCTTCAGATTTCTCCAACTGGCCAAGTGAGGCGGCCTCGGCTGCCTGAGGGAGGGATAGCGATGGCACGTGGTACTGCTCCTCTCCGACAAGCCCAAGCGCTTCCCGGCTGGTGGCCAGGATGTGCAGTTGCGGGCAGGCGTGCAGCAGCGTATCGGCCGCCTGCGCGCACTCCCCGATTAAATGCTCACAATTATCGAATACCAACAGCAGATGTTTGGAATGCAAGTAAGCACACAGGGTTTCAATGAGCGGGCGGCTTGGATCTTCCCGAACCCTCAAGGACGCGGCGATTGCCGGATAGACCAGTGTGGAGTCGGACAGCGGCGCAAATGCAGCGAACCAGATGCCATCGGGAAACGAATCCAACATCTCAATTGCAACTTCTATTGCCAAGCGTGACTTCCCACAGCCACCGGCGCCGGTCAAGGTCACCAAGCGAGAGGAGTCCAGCAAACGGTGGAGCTCGGCAATCTCGCGTTCACGACCGATGAAACTGCTGAATGGATGTGGCAGGTTGTCCCTGGGCTCGGCTACTGTGATGGGCTTAACCAATTCCCCGCCGCGTGCAAAGCGCAAGAGGTCTTGTCGCTCGTCGGAGGCAACCCCCAATTTCTCCATGAGCAACTGAGACAGCTGCTTGGACGGACGCATCTGATCGGCCTCGATTTTGCGGATAGTAATTGGGGCACAGCCGACCTGACGCGCCAATTCCTCCTGCGTCAGATCAAGTTCCCGGCGCCGATGTCGAAGCCACTTACCAAAGGACTTCGTCTCAGCCATCCCACCTACTTCTACATGATTTATCGCTTTTACTATCGCTCATTATATCGAAAAAAGCCTTAGATTCGCGCCCCCTTCTTGATTTAATGAGCGTAGATTTCAAGCGCAAGAAAGTACAAAGAACTGCCCATTCGGGGCCCAGCAAGACCCAGAGGAGAACAAGATGTTCAACTTACGAACGATCCGAACTGTCGAGCTACTTGGCGTGGCGCTGATCCTGGTCGCCGTGATGGTAACAGCCGTCTACCTCGCGAAGGTTCCCGCGCCCCAGCCACCCTTTCCCGCCGCAAATCCCGTTCCCGCGGCGATCGTCGCTGCGGCACCGGTCTCTGTGAGTCCGGCGGCCTCAAACAGCGTCTATATGAGCACGCAAACGATCAGGCACATCCTAGATCAGGCCTATGAGCAGCATCGCTGGGGTTCGCGCGAACAGGCGTTGCTGCGTATCCTGAATGGCCGCTACGAGCGCCGCTCCGGCTTGCCTTGGTGAAGGTTGTTGCTCTCGTCCTCGGCCAGGCACCACCCATTTGAATTCCACCTCTATCATATGAGCCGATTGCAGCCGAGGCTGCAAGAAGGCCGGGGGTCGCCCAAGCTCACCCGCTCATTTCCTACTGGGCGGGTGAGCCCTTAATTCCAGCACACTCTTCTTATTCCTTCTCCCCGCTTATCTTCACCCAGGCCTTCTTCATCTTCAATGCATCCTCTTCCATGATTGGGCTTTCGCACAGGATGCGCCCGGCGCAGCCGAATTCATGGAGCGCGCGCAATAGAACTCTTCAGGTCCAGGTCAGCCTCGGCCAATTTTAGATGTTCCTTTTCTCCCTTCGGGCCATATTGGATGCCGGATAGATGAACGTGCAGTTGCTTCAAGGCCGGCTTGCCAAGGGCTTTCGAGTACGTTTCCAGCAAAGCCGACCATTCCTCGTAGCTGTTCATCGTCCCATCGCCAGGACGCGCATGGAGGTGGGCAAAGTCGAGGCAGGGCAAAACGCCTTCAATGGATTTTGCCATCTCGAGAGTGTCCTCAAGCGAGCCCAGCATAGCCGATTTGCCCATGGTCTCGGGCCGGAGGGTGGCTTTGTCCCCGGCTTTTCGCAATTCATCGGCGCAGGCCTTCAAACGCGGGATGGCAACTTTCAAAACCTCCTTCGGATCGTTTCCGAAGTACGACCCGGGATGGAAGACGATATCGGTCGCGCCGGCCAGATATCCGTAGTGCGCAGCGTCCATCAGACGCTTGCGCGATTTCGGCCATTCCTCCGCGGTGGCGTTCAGATTGATGAAGTAGGGTGCGTGGACGCTGACAGCCACGCCCTGCTCGGCAGCCGTGCCACTGATCACGGCGCAAGTTTCCTCCGACACACGTACGGATTGGACCCAGCCCAATTCAAAGGCGGCCAGACCGATGGATTTGCTGAACTGGATCGCGCCCACAGATCCCCCCGGTTTCTTGGGAGTACCGGTTGGAGAACCGACAGTGCCGAAGCGAAACGATAGGCTCATAAAACCTCCATCGATCAGTGCGCCATAAGCACGGGGGACACGCGTGCCCATAGCGGCGGGCCCAGGATCAGCGCCCCGATCAGGACTGCGGCTGCGGCGGCGATCAGCACGGCACCCGCGCCGACATCCTTCCCGACTTTTGCAAGCGGATGTTTCTCCGGGCTGGCCAAGTCCACCACCGCCTCAATCGCAGTGTTCAGGAATTCAGCGGTAAAAACCATGGCCGTGGTGAGGATGATCATAGCCCATTCGCGCGCGTCCAGGCGCAGCCACCACGACATGATGAATACGACTGTGGCAATGACGGCATGAATCCAGGCGTTGCGCTGCGTACGCAGAACATACCACCAGCCGCGGAAGGCGTGGCTGAAAGATCGCAGGCGGGAAACAATGAAACTTCTCATGGCGGTCTACGAATCGACAATCTCGATACCTGCTAACCCGATACTTTCCAAGGCTTTAGCCTGCACAGACCACATCCGAGATTTACCTTTGGCCTCGGCATGATCATAGCCCAATAAGTGCAGCACGCCATGCACGACCAGCAATTGGACTTCTGACTCGAAGGGATGGCTTGCAGCCCGGGCTTGCTCCTGCGCGCGGGCAGTGGAAACGACGATATCGCCCAAATAAAGTGCGCCAGTATCCGGATCAGTCTCGGATGCAGGGAAGGAAAGCACGTCAGTGGGTGCGTCGATGCCGAGGTATTCGCGATTGAGCTTTCGAAGTTGGGCGTCATCGGCGAGGACCACCGTAAGATCGCCCCTGGCTGCGCCTGCCCGGCCAGCTATGCCTGCCGCCGGTTGTGAAAGCGCAGCCAGTGCCGCCCGCCGGATCAATTCAGCAGAGAGCGGCAGCGGGTCTAATGCGGATTCGATATGAATCATTTGTCTTGTTTGTCGTTGAGAGGAGTTGTGGGTGCCGGAGAAGTCGCCGGTAGTTCGGCGGCCGGATATTGAATACGCGGGTGATAGGTGCCGCGCAGGGAGGCGACGAAAGCGTCTGTAATCTGATTCAAGTCTCCCAGGGTCAGCTGCGTGTTGTCGAGCTGTCCCTCCTTCTCGATTCGCTCGACCACGGACTGAACCACGTTCCTCAAATCATCGTCGCTATTCGGACTTTGAGAGCGCGCTCGCGCCTCAACGCCGTCGGCAAGCATAAGGATGGCTGTCTCGCGCGAGCGCGGGCGGGGGCCGGGGTAGCGGAATTTCTCCATATCCACCTTGCTCGCGTCGCCGCCAGCTTTTTCGATCGCCTGATTATATTGATAGCGTGTGAGCATCGTGCCGTGATGTTCCAGAATGAAATCGTCAATGCGGTGAGGGAGCCGATATTTGTGTGCCAGAGTCACTCCGTCGCGGACATGGCGAATGATGGCAGCGGCAGCCTTTTCAGGCGTCAGATCAGAATGCGTGTCCACGCTGCCAGGCGCCTGATTCTCGATGAAAAAGGAAGGATCGGAAACCGTCTTTCCGATATCATGGAATGTTGCGCCAACGCGCGTCAGCAATGTGTCTGCACCGATCTTTTCCGCCGCCTGCTCTGCCAGATTGGCAACTTGCAGGCTGTGCTGGTAGGTGCCGGGGGCCTTGCGCAGGAAGGCTTGCAGCAGCGGAAAGTCAGGCCGAGAGATTTCGAGCAGTTGCAGTGCCGTGGGCAAGCTGAGGAATTGAGCAAGCAGATACTGCAGCAGGAGAGCCAGGCCCGCAGAGGCCAGACCGCTGAACAACGCCGCGCCAGCGAGCGTGGCCATGCCGATCCAGTCAAGCGGGCCTGAGGACAAACGATAAGCGAGGATCATAGCTACGCCTGCGCCGGCGATTGTCATGCCGGCCCGGAAGAAGGCCCAGAATCGGCGAGCCAGCCCCAGCATGGCGATCCCGCAAAGCGTCGACAACAAATAATAGGGCAGCAGATCCAGCGTGTTGACGAGTCCATACGTTGCCAGAACACAGAGCACCAACGATAGGATGGCGCCGGTTTCCATTCCAAAGAGCGTTGCAAACAACAGGCCCACGGCAGGGAGCGGAAATGCATAGGGGAGAATCGTGCGATTCGGAACCACCAGACGAGCCGTGACGAGAAAGATCAAGAAAATAAAGGCCAGACTAATCAGGCTGCGCGGATCGGAAAAGACAGCAATATTCTGGCGGCGATAGAAGTAGACACCGACAAACAGGGCCGATAAAAGAGTCACAGCACCCACGCCAAGATAGGTTTCAACCGGCTGCTGCGCCTGAATAAGATTAAACTCCTGCAACGCTTCCATCGCGGCAGGCGTAACGATATCGCCGCCGGCGACAATCGTCTCGCCTGATTTGTATGACTGCACGACGGGCTGGACTGAGTTGCGGGCAGATTGCTGGGCTGCCGTAGTGAGGTCCTGGCTGTATTGGCTGTTCGGGACGACAAACGCGCCGACGATCTCGGTAACGAGGGCCGCATCCTGTTCGCTTATGATCAGGCTGACATCCGACGAAATCCCATTCTTGACGAGATCCAGGCTATCGGCGCGAACGGGGCTGCGCATTACCTGTTCGAGCACGCGCACCGATTCCAGCTGCGCGGTGCTCCAACGCGCATCAGACATACCGAGAATCTGCTGAATACTTTCGGGTTTGAGTTTAAGAGCGCCCACCGAAATAAGGGCCGATTCCTTTTGGTCGGTGGTCGTGGTCGTATCCGACCGAATCAAAGATATCGCCTGCAAGGCGGAGTTCAACTGATCAATTTGCCTGCGGGCAATGGCTGGATCGGGAGCGGTGTAGACCGGGAGGACAGCTTTTTCGGCGGCGTCGCGCGCCTCTTGCGTGCGCACCTGGCTGACGTACTGGAGGTCATAGGGCGCCTGCATGTCACGCGGAGCCACATCTCCCGCGGTAAGGGGAGGTGCGGGCGGACGGAGGCTTAGAGGCAGAGCGAGGGCGGCGTAGGCAACAATGCTTACCGCGACCAGGAGAAAGGCTCGCAGCGTGCGGAGACTGAACGAAGCGGACGGGCGCTTTACCATTTGTGCGTATCAGGCCGGCGATAAGGAGTGTGCCCGGCTAAGCTGATGTTACCTGGTCAGCATTTCTTTGACGGCTGCACTGACTTGATCGCCGGCGGCGCGACCTGCCACTTTAGGCATGAGCACTTTCATAACTTTGCCCATATCGGTTTGGGTGGACGCACCGGTTTCGGCGATGGCAGCCTGCGCCAGGGCGCGCAGCTCGTCGGTGGTCAGGGCTTTTGGCAGGAAGGCTTGCAACACGTTGATCTCGGCTTCGTTATCTGCGACCAAATCGGCGCGGTTGGCTTTCCTGGCTTCATCAATCGCCTCGCGGCGATTCTTGATTTCCTTCTGCAACAGGGATATCACTCCTGCATCGTCGATGGCAGTTCTCTTATCCACTTCGACCTGTTTGATCGCAGCCAGCGCCATGCGGGTGGTACGCCGGCTGACGTCATCGTTGGCCTTCATGGCTGCCTTCATGGCATCGTTAAGTTGAGTTTTGAGGTCCATATTAATCATTATACTAGGATTGGATGGGGAACAGATGATGGCAGTGCGGGCTCACGGCGAAACGCGCGCCGTTTTCCAAACAACGCGCAGGAAGAACACCTGCACCTTCGGGGAACAACTCGAAAAAGTGCACACCTGTGGGGAGGCTAGGGAGGAACAACCGCGAATGGCTGCATATATGCATTGGTTTTGGAAAAAACAATTGCTCTGCTTCCGCCCGCCTTTCCACAAACCCTCGCCGGCGGACCTTCGGGGGCGGAAGTGGGCGATGGTCGGGCGAGAGCCGACCACTTTCTCGGGGGATGTCTCGTCACCCAAGGCTGCATTTTTGCATTGATTTCGAAAAAACAATGCGTTCGGGGAATGCTCAGGCTCACGCCGGCGAATTAGGGTAGGTACGCCTAACGCGCCTCAGACCAGCCGGCGCATTAGTCGGCTGGTAAGTGAGTCCGAAATAGTCTAGCCCGAGGCGCAGCTATTCCCCGGCGGATTTGGCCTTATCGCCAGCACGTTCGCGGAATAGGGCCAAATACTGCCCGTAGCCCTCCTGCTCCATTTTCTCGACCGGGATGAAGCGAAGCGAGGCCGAATTCATACAATAGCGCAGGCCTGTGGGTGCGGGACCGTCGTCAAAGACATGGCCCAAATGGGAATTCGCATACTTCGAACGCACTTCGGTGCGGGCCATGAAGAGCTTGCGATCGGTGCGGGTGACAACATTGTCCTGTTCCAGAGGCTTCGTGAAGCTGGGCCATCCTGTGTGCGAGTCGTATTTATCCAGCGAGCTAAACAATGGCTCGCCAGAGACCACGTCGACATAGATGCCGGCATGCTTGTTGTCCCAGTATTCATTGTTGAAGGGCGGCTCGGTGCCTTCATGCTGTGTAACCTGATACTGCATGGAGGATAACCGCTGCCGAAGCTCAGCCTCAGACGGCTTCGAATAGTTGTCCATGGAACCTCCTGTACGGATAAAGGTTACTAGCGAACTCTTTGAACACTGCGGTTTCCCAGCAGCCAGATATTGCATTTATGTGATGTTCACTAACGCATTTCCCTTACATGCCGGGCGTTCACAATCGGAGCCACTGATTAACCTTCATCTAATGCTAAGGAGCCCACGGTGCAGTATTCCTGAAAAAATGAAGCGCGACGGACACCGAGGGGCCCATCGCACTTGATTTGGCCCCAGTACTTTACGCCAGATCAAGAGGAAAGCGGCCCGCCCATACGTCAGATGCGCCTCAAATCTGCAACGAGCGCGGGAAGCTGTGCGAGTTCCTCAAGCTGATAGTAAGGACGCCGATCCGAGTCGCTCGGGGGAATCTGCTCATACGCCCATGTATGTCGATAAGGGATATAAACTGCGCGGGCGCCAATTTCCAAAACGGGCAGCACGTCGGATTTCAATGAATTGCCAACCATCAGAAAATCGGCGGGCGGGATCGTATATCTGTGCAACAATTGCCGGTAGCTTTCGGCGCTTTTTTCCCGGACAATCTCAACGTGCCGAAAATAGATTGAGAGGCCGGATCTCGCAAGTTTGTTTCCCTGCTCGAGCAAATCGCCCTTGGTTACCAGCATAAGATCGTAGTGAGGAGCCAATTGGGCCAGGGTGGTTGCGGCTCCCTCGATCAGGAGCACATCAGCCGCGAGCATTTCGCGCCCGAGCTCCAGAATTCCCCGAATGTCATCGCCCGTGATTTTGCCATCGGTGATGGCAATAGCGGCTTCCATCATGGACAGGGTGTAGCTTTTGATGCCATAACCGTACGCACCGACATTTCGAATCTCGATTTCGCCAAGGGTCTGCCTGATTTGGTCAGGGTTTCCATAGCCGGATAGCAATTGCGCGAATTTGGCACCCCCCTCTACATAATATGTTTCGTTGTGCCAGAGCGTATCATCGGCATCGAATGCAATGGTCAGCATGGTATTGCACTGGAATCGATCAAGCGGTCCCTGGCCGGCGCTGCTCATTAATCCGGCGCTGCGCCAAGTGCAGATACTCGTCATTAATCTCATATCCGACGAACCGACGGCCGGATTTCAACGCAGCCAATGCCGTCTGGCCACTGCCCATGAACGGATCGAGCACGACATCCCCTCCGTAACTATACAGTTGTATCAGCCGATACGGCAGCTCGACCGGGAACGGCGCAGGGTGGCCCATCTTTTTGGCGGATTTCGGCAGCGAACGTCCAAACGGATTTCGTGAACTCCAGGAACTCGTCCTTGGTGATTGTATCTTCATGCCCATCCAGTTTGGCACGCTGAAAGGTGGCTTTCGAGAAGACAAGGATATATTCGTGAGTGTCGCGCAGAGTTGGGTTCGACGCCGACTGCCACGATCCCCAGGCGGTGGAAGCGCTGGCGGAGGCTCCCTTATCCCATATGATCTCACCACGCATAAGGAAACCCAAGTCGAGCAAATCCGAAATGATAAAAGTGTGCAACGGGATGTACGGTTTCCGTCCTAAATTGGCAACGTTAATGCAGGCTCGGCCGCCTGGGACGAGCACGCGATAGGTCTCGGCCCACACACGCTTGAGAAAGGCGAGGTATTCATCCAGGGAAAGATTCTCGTCGTAATCTTTGCCGACATTGTAGGGCGGCGAGGTAACCATGAGATGCACCGAATTATCGGGCAGGTCCGCCATGTGTTCCGACGAAGCGTGGAAAATCGTGTCCAGCTTTTCCGCCGAGATTGGATTTTCGACATACTCCATTTCCGAGGATTGCGGCTGGTCTTCATAAAGGCGCGCGGCATAAAACGCCGAGGCGTCATGACCTGCCCGGCCCGGCGAACCGAAAGAGGAGGTCTTGGTTTTCTTAGGCATCACTTCCCCGAGCGGGTCTCGTGTTTCGTTCTACCGAATCTCAGTGAAATCGGCGCGCAAATCGCCTGTAAGGCTTCTCGCGACTAAATTGAACTCGTACTTCGTCCTTTTTACGGCCGCCTGAAAGGCGTATTCAAACATTGGGCCGCGCGCCGAGGAATCCAGGTTCATCCAGGCGTGAGAGTCGCGCGGCAGGAGCCGGGTGACCATGCGTTTAAGACCTGGAACGAAACTCAGAAATCCGAACGGAAAATAGGGTTTGCCGGAGCGCAGGGAAGGATTGTCAACCAGGGCGTCATCCAGTGGGTCAATTTCTGAAGGCGCGGGAACCATGCCATTTGGCTGGCAGGCCAGCCAAAGGTCAACATAGTTGCTGTGAGCGTAGAAATCCTGAGCCGTGTGTGTAAGCCGGCCGAAAGCCGACCAGGCAGAGGCAACCTGGCCGCGCTGCAGCGCGGGCTGAATCAGGGATCGCTGCTCTTCAAGATAGGCACGCGATTTCTCGAAGGCGTTATTGTCGAAATGGTACTCGTCATGCCCAAGTTGGTTGAGGGGGCCATCCAAGCTTACATTGGACGAAATGATCCGGTCCAGTGCGTGCGGGCTGAATGTCTGTTGGAGGGCGCGGCGCGTGATGTCGGCGTGAACGGATTGCAGCATCTAATTAGGAACCCTTGAAGCGCTAAGGATTGATCCACCAGTCTGTAACCCCCGAAACGACACAAGGGGCATATAAGAAATTATAATCCAGCCATGCCGTTCTATACGCGCACCGGGGATGATGGGAAGACGAGCCTACTGGGGAAGGGACGGGTCTCCAAGCATCACGCCCGCCTTGAGACCATCGGCAGCCTCGACGAATCGTCGGCAGCGCTGGGGTTGGCCCGCGCGTCCGTGAAAGACCCGCGCTGCCGGAAGGCGCTGACTGAAGCACAGCGGGACTTATATCGCCTGATGTCCGAAATCGCAGCCACGACCGATGCCGCCGGTCAATTCCAATTCGCCGCGGAACGCGTGGAATGGATCGAGCGCCAATCCGATGAGTTGAGCAAGACGGTTGAAATGCCCAACGAGTTCATCCTTCCGGGCGATTCACCGGCCGGCGCAGCCATGTCGCTGGCGCGGGCGGTGGTGCGACGGGCCGAACGCCGCGTAGTGGAGCTGTTCGACAAGAAGGAGATTACCAACCCCGCGGTGCTGCAGTATATGAACCGGCTCTCCTCGCTGCTATTCATGCTTGAATTGATCGAGAACCGGGCGGCGGGAAAAGAAACGACCAGGGCAAAAGGGGATAGCGAACAGAGAAAAGAGAGTAGAGAATAGAAAGCAGAAAAAGAGAACGGGGGGAGTACGACGAATGAAATAAAGCAAGTGAAAGGAGGGCTCTAAATGTATCCTGAGGAATTTCGGCAGATGGGTCATCGCCTTTTTGATTGGATCGCCGAGCCTGGCCGGCATTCCACGCTTTTTCAAATCCATAACGAGGAAAACCGATGACGGGCACGTTCATCAATGTGGCCACGGTTCTCCTGGGCGGGAGCCTGGGACTCATCTTTGGCGCGCGCGTGCCTGAACGACTAAAAGCCACCGTGGTAGCCGGCATGGGCCTGTTTGTGGCGGCGATCGGGATCCAGATGTTCCTGAAAACGCAGAACGCCCTGATCGTCCTGGGTGCGCTGCTGATCGGCGCCTTGCTGGGTGAATGGTGGAAAATCGAGGACGGCTTGCAAGCGGTGGGACTGCTGCTAGAGAAACGCTTCTCCAAAAGCGAGGGGAGTGAAGGCAGCTCCAGCAGGTTTGTGCGCGGCTTCCTGACGGCCTCGCTGCTATTCTGCGTCGGCCCGCTCACCATCCTGGGATCGATTCAGGATGGCCTGCGAGGGGATTACAGCCTTCTGGCTGTCAAATCGGTACTTGACGGCTTTAGTTCATTAGCCTTTGCGTCCAGCCTGGGTATCGGAGTGCTCTTCTCCGCGCTGATCATTCTCGTTTATCAAGGCGGCATCACCTTGCTCGCCGCACAACTGAGCCTGGTGGTTACCAATTCGATGATGAATGAGATGACCGCGGCGGGCGGCCTGATCCTGATGGCGCTGGCCATCAGCAGCCTGCTGGAAATCAAGAAAATCCGTGCCGGGAATTTTCTGCCAGCATTGATCATAGCGCCGTTGATTGTATTGATCTTGAGCAGGCTGGGCGTCTAAGGAGAGTACGGCCGTGAAGGAAAACAAGGAGAGCGCAAGCGGTGTCTTCACGCTTGCGCTCTCCTTATGTCAAAAAGTCATTTAGCTCCCGCTGCCGCCAGCGCCGCATCGAGCCTCTGCTGGAAGACGGAGAATGGCTGCGCACCATCGACGATATCGGTCTTGGTTTGGCCGCCCGCGGTGTAGGAGATGATAAAGAACGGGGTGCCGCTCATTTGCGCCGCCGTGGCATCCTGGAGATCCTGATTAACTTGATTCTCGTACTTGCCGGTGCCGCCGGAAAGGCAGGAGTTAAAGGTATTCATATCCAGGCCGACGCCCTGGGCGATGGCCTGCAAACGCCGAATCGGAAATGAAGTGCCGTCACCCTCGCCCAACGCGTTATTGAAGAGGGCGTCGTACATTGGCCAGAATTTGCCTTGGTCCGCGGCGCAGTAGGCGGCTTCGGCGGAGTCACGCGATTCTGTATCCGTCCCTCCGGTTGCCCGGTTGACATTATCGCTCACGAAGTTGCCCGCGGATCGGGCGGTGAAGAGAACTTTTCCAGGCGTAACATAGGCATCGATGATCTGCGCCTCGGTGTCCTGCCAAAAATTCTTGCAGTACGGACACTGATAGTCGGAAAACTCAACCAGCTTTACCGGTGCATTTGGATCGCCCGTCGAATTCCGATCCACTTTCGGGCGCGCAATGGAGGTGGTAGCCTGGATGGCGCCCACCGGTTTGAGTTGCGGATAAATCAAGACGAATGCCACGAACACAGCCAGGATGGTGATGACCGCAATCCAGATAATTCTGGTGCGCTGCTCGGCGCGGCGGCGCTTCTCGCGAAACTCCTGGCGTTTGCTCATACCTTCTTTGTCCTTTTTGCTCATCAAATCACCTCAGTCATCCAGTGTTGACACTCTACTCACACCCTGGCCCCAACCTTTCAGGTTGGTGGGAAGAACACCTTTGCAGGGAGAGAACCGGCACCTACGGCCTTCGGGGACGAAGAATCCCCTGAAAGAAGGCCACGTGCAGGGTAGATCACCCTGCAGGTGTCTTTTTTTTCGGGCGCCTGCCTCGCAGAGTGTCAGCAGATACAGTCTTGGGGGGAGATTTTCTCATGGCGACGGGCTTTTGTCCAGCATGGGGATGAGAGGCCCGTTTCTTTTTTGTCTGTGCGTCCATCCATTTGACCATTGTCTCCAATACTTCAGCCTTTAGCGGCTCGTTATGGATCTCGTGATATCCACCGTCCCAGGAACGCCATGTGACCTTCTTCCCACCGCGTTCGGCAAAATCGCGGCTGGCCGTCGCCGATGTGAGGCGGTCGGCTGTCCCGTGCATGAGAAGCAGCGGCAGCGGGAACTCCGAGGCGTGTTCAAGCGCCCACAGCCCCGACTCGTACATAACCACGAAAAGCCGCGCTGAGATTTTGTCGTGGTTCAGCGGATCGCTTACATATTTTTTCTCGACCTGCGCATCATGCGAAAGGGCTGCAGTCTCCAGCCCCGATTTCTGAGTAAAACCGGGAGCGACCTTGTTCAGAGTGCGGGCCAGGGTGACCTGCATGGCGGGCGGCTCGAAGGCCAGTTTTAGCCACGGTCCGGTGGCGATCACGCCAGCCAGCCGTGGATTGCGGCGCAATGCGAAGTTCAATACAAGGTTGCCGCCCAAGCTGTGGCCGTACAGGAATATGGGGATTTTGGGATAACGCGCCGCGCCTTGTGCAATGAAGTCGGCCAGGTCATCGATCAAGGCCTCATAACTTGGCGTATGGCCGCGTGGCCCGCCTGAATTACCGTGTCCACGCAGGTCAAAGCCGAGGAGCGCGAACCCGGCCCCAGCAAAAGCCTCTCCCACGTGGGCATACCGTCCGACATGCTCGCCGTGACCATGTACGAGGATCACAACGGCCTTAGGTTGCTTCCCCGGTTCCCAGCCGCGCCCGGAGAACTTGAGCCCTGCGCGGTTTTGCATACTGGTTTCGAACGTTTTCATAGAAAGCCTCCCAGAAAATTCCCGCACGGGATGACGCAAAAACTCATGATCTGTGCATCATGAGTACCTACTCACGGAGTGATTGCCCAGCCGCGAAAGAGCCCCGGCCAAGCTGCCGTATGCAGTGGAAAAACACACTGCTCACGGCAAAAGAAAAGACCTGAAAAGAAGGTGGTCGGGGAAGAACGCCGGACCGCCTTCTTTTCCGGGTATTCTTCCAACAATGTGAGCAGCAGACACCATCATGACGAATTCACTTCCATTGTATACACAGGATACTGTTCACCCGTTCTACGGAAACCAAGCCGGGAATACAGCGCCAGGGATGCCGCATTGTTTGCCTGCGTATTAACCGTGAAGCGCGAAGCTCCGCTCTCTTGCATGCGGAGCATGAGATCGCCAACCAGCGCCGCACCTAAACCGCGTCTCTGCGACTGGGGGCGGACGGCGAGCCGCGCCAGGTGCGCCCCGAGTTCCGCCGCCCGTCGAAAGTTGATATCCGATGAGTCCTGAAGCATCCTCCGCTACCGAGGCGTAGGCCGCCTGGGCCAGGGCCAGCCTCAGCGCCGGCAGCGAATTGCGCCAAAGCGGATCAAATGCCGCGGCGTCCACCTCAACCACGTGCGGCAGGTCTTCGTCAGTCATGGCGCGGATGTTCACAGCCGGTGAAACGTGAGCGCGAGCGGGCGGGCGGTCATTCCACTCGAGCATGACGATGTGCGCAATGCGACGGAAGCCATTCTCCGTCAGAATCGGCTCCAACCAGCGCTCTGTGGCAATCGCTGCCGCCGTCGCACCGCCCAGTTCGCCGAGTTGAGCCTGCGCGGCCTCCCACAACGGTCGCCACGTCGCCGGCCCGGCAAGGTGCGAGGCAAACGCAAAGAGGCGTATCCAGGCAATAGAGTCCGGGTCGGGCGGGCAGGCGAGTGCAGCGATGAGGCGGTTGTTTTCCTGGAAGACCCAATAAGGTGGTACTCCGATCCAGTCCAGCGGAGCACGCCAGTCGAGGTGACGGTGAACATGGGACTCAAAGAAGATAAGGTCGGCAATTTTCTGCTGGTCTGCAGAGACCGCGGGGCGGATCCGTGCGATCCCATCCGGCGAGGCCGAAGGGTCGTTCAGAGTCATCGCTGAATAAAGCGAAGCAGGAACCTGAGAATGCGTTCGAAAATGGAGGGTTTATCTTTGGCTTCGAGCGAGCCGATCATCTTGAAGGCCGAGTTGGCGACTTTGCCCCGCTTGAACTTGATGCCTGCGGCGGACTTGAGCACCATGGAGCGTAAATCGCCCTCGCCCGCCTCGGCGAACAGACCGGCTGAACGCTCATAAGCTGCCAGAGCTTCATCAAATCGTTTGAGGGCCTCCAGCGCCGCCGCCTCATTGCCGGCTGCCATACCCTGGCGCTTAAGATCATGGGCGCGCGCAAAAATCTCTTCTGTGCCTCCGGCTGCGTCGAGGGCTTCCTGTGATTTGCCCAGTTTCAGCAGGGCCACGCTCAGATCGTTCTTCAATTCGGCGGTATTAAGGTCATCCTTCAGCGCGGCATAACCGTGCGCGGCTGCGTCAAACATGCCTGCGGCTGACTCGTACTGGCCGTCCTGGAAGGCCAGCTTGCCGTCTTCGGTTAATTTCCTGAGCTCGATTTCAGTCGCCATGTGAAATATCCTGTCCCGCTTATTGAACAGCGTTGCACAAATTACGGATGGGAGGCTGCGAAGCGAATCCCCCGGAATTCAAAGCGTGATGTCAAGCAGGCCTTCGGCCACAGAGCGCAATTTATCGGTGGACATCGAGCTCAGCTTGATGGCAAGCTCAAGGTAGGGGCGGTTGACGGGCTGGCAGACGAAAGCCTGCAATTCCTTGGGCAATTCCAGGAACTGCTGCATGCCCTTCTGATTCGCCATCCATTCACCGATAGGTCCGCTCTGGTCGAAAAAGGTCTCGATGCGACTGGACAGGGCAGTGAGCAGGGCCTCCAATTCGGGCAAAGGTATGGCCCTTTCTCCCAACTCATAAGCATTTATGCGCCCGCCAGAAATGCCGGTCTCCTGTGCGAGGGCCTTGATCGAGAGGCTGGCATTGTTGCGTTCCTGCCGAAGCAGCGCCCCAATCATTCGCTGGCGCAGCTCAATCAACCGCGGCAGATCGACGGGTTCGGCCGCCGGCTGCTCACCTGAGATAGAGGCTTTGCCCCAAAAATGGTCTATCGGCAGTTTCAGGTAATACACCAGGATCTCGAGCTCTGGAAGCGACGGCGCCCGCCGCCCTTCCTCGTATGCGCGCAAGATGCCCTTGGTCACGCCCACGGCCGCGGCACATTCGTCAAGGCTGCGGCGCGCAGTGAGGCGCGCATCACGAATCAAGACACCCAGTTTTTTGGTTCGAAGTGTGATCTGCGAGCGAGTATCCATGCGGTTCGAATGATGGAATTATAGCAGAGATGGTCACGTCAGCGATCTAATGCCGCTGGCGGCTGGCAAGCCTGTCTGCAATGGTGGATCCGAAGATGTCGGCGCCAAGTTTGTAGCCGGCGGCTTCGAGACGGGGTGAGAACAGCGGGCGGATGCCGCTGGCCTTCAATTCGCCGAGCACCTTGCCACCCTCGCCGACCCCGGTTAGCTCGAATTTAAAGATATCCGTCAGCACAATGGTATCGCCCTCCATGCCGGCCACCTCAGTAATGGCTGTGATTCGGCGGGCACCATCCTTGAGGCGGGTTTGCTGGACGATAAGATCGACGGCGGATGAGATCTGTTGACGGACGACCTTGAGGGGAAGTTCCACGCCGGCCATCAGGACCATCGTCTCGAGCCGTGAGAGGGCATCGCGCGGAGTATTGGCGTGAAGGGTGGTAAGCGAACCGTCGTGGCCGGTGTTCATGGCCTGAAGCATATCCAGGGCCTCGCCGCCGCGGCACTCCCCGACCACGATGCGGTCCGGCCGCATGCGCAATGAATTACGCACCAGATCGCGGACGGTGGTTTCGCCGCTCCCATCCACGTTACGGGGCCTGGTCTCCAACCGCAGGGTATGATCCTGCTGGAGCTGCAGTTCGGCTGCATCCTCGATCGTGATGATGCGTTCATTTTCGGGGATAAAACCCGAGAGGACGTTCAGCAGCGTGGTCTTGCCGGCACCTGTTCCACCGGAAATCACGATGTTCAGGCGGGCGAGTACGCATGCCCGAAGAAATTCAGCCATGTTTTGCGTCAGTGTGCCGTACTCAACCAGCTGCTCAGTCGTCAGTTTTTCCTTTCGGAACTTTCGAATCGTGATCGAAGGACCGTCGAGCGCCACCGGCCGGACGACGGCATTGACGCGTGAGCCGTCGGGCAGGCGCGCATCCACGGTGGGACTGTCGGCATCCGCGTGACGGCCGAGCGGAAGAATGATACGGTCAATAATCCGCATCACATGCGCATCGTCGTCGAACGTAAGAGGGGTGCGGACCAGCTGCCCCTGCTTTTCAATGTAGATCTTCTTCGGCCCATTGACCATCACTTCGCTGACGTCCGGATCGTCCAGCAAAGGCTGGATCGGCCCGTAGCCCAGCATCTCGTTGAGCACGTCCTGATATATCGAACGCTGGAGGTCTTCGGGAAGGTTGAGGTGTGCCTGCTCATAGACGCTTTTCAAATGCTGCTTTATGAATTCGCCGCGCTGCTCTGCGGATATCCCCTCGCTCTCGAGCCCGTGTGACAGGGTTTCCACCAGGTAGCGCCGCAGTTTCGCCAGGTCGGCGGTAGACAGACCCGCGGCGTTGGACGAAGACGGCAGACTCATGAAGCCTGGCTTTTTGATTCTTCCTGATCCGGCATGACCCAGACGATCTGGGCGCGTCGCACTGCCAGAAAGGGCGCTTCGAACATCGGCTGGCCATCCGGGCCAAGAACGGTCGCATCGGTCACGGCCAGGAACAGTTCATCACGATCCAATTCATCTTTCAAGCGCTCTCCCTGCCTGACATGCACATTGCCCCTCACCAACGGACCCGTGGTTTGAACAACGGCGTGCACTGCAACTTTCGGCACCAGGTCGGTAAAGAACTTCCCCTTTTCGTCAAATTCGATGGTCATTTTGGATCTCCCGTTCACACACGCCGTTGTAGTCCGACGATCTATGAGTTTACTGCAAAAGGGCTTCAAGTACGAAGAAGACAACGGTTTACGATTGAGAAGATATTGCCCGGTATCCGCTCCCGCCGGTTGTGTCTGATTGTCCTGACAGGGCCGTCATTTGTGTCAGCCGGCACGCAGGCGTCTTACAAGATCAACCATCTGACGCGAGGCATCTCTCAATACAATAGAGGCCGTATCCATGGGAAACTTGACAGAATAGGGCAGGTGCTGGTTGTTGGCCATAGCGAAGTTCCCCGCCAGATATGGCACGGTGGTTTTGACCGGGATTCCAAGTATCTTCTCCACTTCAGGTTTGGTCAAGCCCCTCCAGGCCCACGGCTCGATTCATTATAACGAAAGCAGAGTCCGGCTGAATACCTTTGGTTTGCAAATACTCCCAAAGGGTTTTCGTCAGGGCCATGGTGCTCACGTCGACGCCAGTGACTATTACGACCAGGTCAGCCTGTTCAATCAATGGCAGGCTGATGCGTGAAAGCGAGCGGCCCAGGTCAAGCACGACAAAATCATATGCCGACTTGAGCCCGGATACGATTTCGCCGATCCGCCCAACTTCGAGCTTATTGGCATGTTCGGGATCGGGGGAGCCAGCCAGCACATGAAAACTCCACGATTCCATATGCGGAAGGTTGGTTCGTAGATATTCAGCGGTCGTTTGGGCTGCAGGCAAGCCAGCGATGGTCACGAGATTGTGGTCGTTCGCTGCACCGATGATCCCCGCAATCGAGCCGATGGGCAGGACCAGGTCGGCAACCGCCACCCGGGCCTCCGGCACGGAGACTGCAATGTTCATGGAGAGATTTGCACACAGGGAGGATGTACCTGTGCCGCCCTTGGCGCTAAGAAACACGATCAGCAGACCGCCCTCTTTTGCCATGGCCGGTTTGCCGCCGAGATGGCGGGCAACGGTTTCGAGCAATTGGGGGACTGCCTGAGCGGCCTTTACCACGTAATCATTGAAGCCAGCATCAAGGCAGGATTTCTGACGGGCAGGCTGCGAATCACTGCTGAGAGCCACCAGCGGCAGCCTGGCCGTCCGGGCGTCGGAACGGAGGCGCCGGGCCATTTCCTCGCCGGGAAGGTCGGCCAGGATGGGATCCGCGATGATGAGGTCGGGGCGGTCGCGCCAGGCTGCGATTAGTCCTTCCTTGCCGGAGGCGGCCTGGAGGACGGAATGTCCCTCATTTTGAAGCGCGGTCGCGATGTAGTTGCGGCTGGCGAGGTCCCCATCGACAACGAGGATCTTGTGTTCGGCCATCGACCTGCTTATGCCTCGATTGGCGGCATAAAATACCCCAGACCCGATCGAGTGACGATATGCCGCGGGGCATGGGCATCATTTTCCAATTTTTGGCGCAGGCGTGCGATGCTAACCCACAGGATTTCCTTATCCGCCTTGTATTCCGGACCCCAAACGCTCGTCAACAATTCCTCCGAGGTCAGAATCTTTCCGATGTTATGCGTAAACTGCAGCAGCAGGCGATATTCCGTTGCTGAAAGCGAAACCGGCTGTTCGTCCCGCCAGACCTCGGCCCGGGCGTAGTCGATCTTGAGGTTTTCGTGGTTGAAGAAGCGCTCCTGCCCCTGCTCGGCGGGAAGTTGTGCGCGTCGCAAGACCGCGCGTACCCGAGCAAGGAGTTCCGTCGCGGAAAAGGGCTTGACCAGATAGTCGTCTGCTCCGAGGTCCAACCCCTTGACGCGGTCCTGTTCTTCGCCTTTGGCGGTCAACATGATAATCGGAACGTTGGAGAACTCGCGGATACGCTGGCAAGCCGCAAAGCCATCGAGATGAGGCATCATAATATCAAGCAAAATCAAGTCGGCGGGCTGAGCCGAAAAGGTTTCAACGGCCTTGAGGCCGTCCGCAGCGGTAATTACCGTATAGCCCTCTGTTTTCAAGTTGGCTTCGAGCAAGCGCAAATAGCGAGGCTCATCGTCCACAATCAGAATACGCTTCGACATACATGCCTCCTCGGGTCAGTCCGGCAATTTGGAAGTCAGCTGAGGCCGATCACGAACCTAATGAAGGGTCAATTGGCAGCTCAATGACGAACGTCGTGCCCTTGTCCAGAATTGATTCTGCCCAAATCTTACCATGATGCGCCAGGATTATCTGTTTGCAGATGTAGAGCCCGAGCCCGGTGCCTGTAGCGGTGGGCTGACCGGGTACTCTATAGAACCGCTCGAAGATAAAGGGAAGATATTCTTCAGGGATGCCCGCGCCTTGATCGGAAAAATCGACGCGCAGACTTTTGGGCCCGCCGCGGAGGCTGATGCTCAGGGAAGAATCCGGGGCATATTTGAGTGCATTGTTGAACAAGTTTTCGAATACCTGCGAAAGCTGGACGCTGTCGCCGAGGATCGGAGGAACGACATCAAAGTCGACATCCACGTTAAGCTGAGGACGATGCGCATGAATTCGCGTGGTTACATCACGAATGAGCGCGTCGAGGCGCAGCGGCTGAAACTTGAACTTGACCGTGTTGCTTTGCAACCGCGCCGACTCGAGCATGTTCTCGATGAGATGGGTCAAACGGTCGGTCTCCTCATCGATGATCGTGAGGAATTCGTGCTGCGTTTTCTCGTCCCATTTTGTGTCGTTGCGGAGCAGGCTGGTGCTGTAGCCTTTGATGAACCCCAGCGGAGTGCGAAGCTCGTGCGAAATGGTCGAGACGAAATCATCCTGCAAACGCATCTGGCGCTGGACGGACTCGAGCTCGCCGCGTGCCGCCTGAAGTGCGCGAGATTCAAGGAGCGAAGAGGCCATGCCAGCGATCAATTCCGCCAGCAGAACGTGAGTCTGTGAATATGCCGGTCCGCCGAACCGGACGAACACGAGGGCGCCGCCCAGACGGGCGCCCGTAAAGAGGGGCAGGCCAATCAGGTAGGGGGAATCAAGTCGATTCGTGCGAAGGTGCGTTGGCTCTTGGAGAACCGTGCCTTGCCTGGTCAGGACTTTTGCGGCAATCCCTTCGCCCCAACTGACATCGGCTTCGGATAGTTTTCCGCGACCGACGGCACGGGCATACCCTACATCGAGCGTCTGCCCGGCGCCGTCCAGCAAATATGCGGCCACGTTATCATAAACAAAGTCCTCGCGCAAAGAAGCGAGGAGCTTGTCAAAAGCAGCCTTCCAATCTGCCTCGCGGCGCATGGCCTGCAGAAGCGATTGAATGTATTTCAGGGTCAGGCGATCAACTGACATCGGTCATGCGCGGCGTTTCTGCTTGCCTTCCTCGACGGCCACCAGGAGCGGGAATTTGAATGTGCTGCCGCGGCCCTCTATGGAATTCACATCCAGCAATGAGCCGTGCGCTTCAATGATCTGCCGCACGAGCGACAGCCCCAGGCCGGTGCCGCCCGCCTTGCGCGTAGACGAAGCGTCCAGTTGGTGAAAAGGCTCGAAGATCTCCTGCAGCCGGTTTGCTGGAATGCCAATGCCTGTGTCGGTGACGGCGACCATCACCAGATTGGTGCTCTCTTCCGTAAGACTGACCACGACCCGGCCGCCGGAGGGGGTGAACTTGACGGCATTATCGACGAGCTGATTGAGCACCCAGACGATCTTTTCCGAGTCGCCCTGAACCAGGGGCACCTTTTCCTTGGCGACCACGTGAATCTCAACGCCTCGCTCCTCGGCCTTCTGCTCCGCGTTCTTGACAGCCAGATTCGCCAGTCGCCGTATGTCGGTAGGTTCCTGCTTGACCGTCATTTCACCGTGCGATGCCAGCGAGAACATGATGAGATCTTCGATCAGGTTCTCCAGCCGATCCGAGGCCTTTTGGCTGACCAGCAAGGCATGGCGTTGTTCGTCGGTGAGCGGCCCCAGCGAATCGGTGACCATCAACTCCATATAGCCTTTGATGTGAGTCAGCGGGGTGCGCAGCTCATGCGAAATATTGGCCACAAAATTCGCCTTCATCTGGCTGAGCTCTGACAATCGCTGGAGGGCTTCTTCCAACTCCGAGGTCCGTTCACGCACGCGGCGCTCCAGGGTACGGTTGGCCGCCTGCAGGGCCGACCGCAACTGGATGATCTGTTCCGTAATGGCCTGGTCAAGCGTGGATTGATCGATCAACTTTAGGTCCAGGAGAGCCTGCCCTAGGAGGAAGTGTATGGCCCCTGGCGACCTGCTCCTGTTGATGAGCCAGGGCCTTTTGCAGATCAGACTCGGTGATATGTTCAGCGCGCACAAGCGCCTCCCCCAACCTTGGCACAAGCATTTCAGGCGTTAGCTGAGATTTTTCCTTTGCCATATGGCATTCTCCCAAGCTGGGTATCTCTCATGGCCGGGCCGACGCCTCCAGCCTAAGACTGGAAAACCCATTCACCCGCAATCATTGTAGCAGAAGAATGCAAATCCTTCACTTCATGAGGATCGCAGGTGAACGGGTCCGTTTCGAGCACGATCAAGTCGGCGAGGCACCCTTCTGCCAGCTTGCCCTGTCGATTTTCCGCATAGGCTGCATAGGCAGCGCCCGTGGTGAAGCCTTCGATTGCCTGTTGCATGCTCAAGCGCTGTTCCGAATGCCAGCCGTCGGGGCCCGGTGAGCCGTCCAACCTGCGACGGGTGACGGCCGCGTGAATACCCCAGAACGGATTTGGCGATTCGACCGGCGCATCGGAGCCGAAGGCGACGTGCGCACCCAGATCAAGCTGAGTTTTCAAGGCATAGGCCAGGGAGGTTCGCTCCCCCCAGTATGCGTCCGCGATCAACATATCCGAAGTGGCATGAATTGGCTGCATGGAGGCGATGACGTCGAGCGTTGCCAGCCGCGCCGCATCGTCTGGATGGAGCAACTGCACATGCTCGATCCGATGACGCAAGTGGGGCAGGCCCTTCTCTGTTTCATATCCTCGCAGTTGCGCATAAGCATCCAGTACTTCGTGGTTGGCACGGTCGCCGATGGCATGCACTGTCATCCCCAAACCGCCATCCGCGGCGCGCCGGGCATATTCGAAAAGCTGCTCGGCGTCCAGGAGCAGCGCTCCCTTGTTTTGCGGCTCGCCGAGGTAAGGTTGGAACATGGCTGCGGTTCGCGGTCCCAGGGCGCCGTCCATGAATGCCTTGACCGAGCCGATGCGCAGCCAATCGTCGCCAAAGCCAGTCCGCAGGCCAAGCTCAAGCGCATGGTCAAGCAATTCGACGGGAATGTTCTTTGTGACCCGCAACTTCAATCGTCCGTGCGCGTGAAGGTCCTGCAATGCCATGAAGCAGTCGCGCCCATCAAAATCATGGACACCCGTCAAACCCATTTTCCACAAAGCCGGCTGGGCCTTTTCGATGGCCTCAGCCAGGGCGGCGAGGCTCGGCTCGGAAACATGATTCGCTACGAGCAAAACCGAGTTCTCAAGCAGGATGCCGGTCGGCTCACCGTTGTGGTCGTGCTGGATCTGCCCGTCCTTTGGATCGGGCGTTCCGACGCTGATGTTTGCGAGCTTGAGGGCCACAGTATTTGCCCAGCTGGCATGCAGCGATTTCGCCGTCAGATAAACGGGATTATTGGGTGCAACCCGATCCAGGTCGGAAGCAGTCGGCCACCGGCCCCAAACATTCTGATTCCAACCGTGTCCCAAGACCCATTCACCCGGCTTGCTCTTCTTTGCCTGTTCGTGCACTCTGCGAAGACATTCGTCGAGCGTGTCGGTTTCGCAGTCGATCTTTTGCAGCGACAACGCATAGTATCTGAGATGCAGGTGCGCGTCGGTGAGCCCGGGCAGAAGCACGCGGCCGCGCATATCGAATTTTCGACCGGCCTCAAACCTGGAGAGGAGCTCATCGCCCCCGACCGCGACCACCTCTCCGTGATCCACCACGAGCGCTGATGCCAGCGGCCTGGTCTTGTCAAGCGTATAGATACGAGCGTTGTGAAGAATCTTCATAGAAGTCTCTTGAGTATGGCGTCGAGTTCCTCGTCCGAATAGTAATGGATCGTAAGCGTGCCACCCTTTTTTCCATGCTTTAAGGCGACTTTTGTTCCCAGGCTTGCCCGCAACCGCTTCTCGATGTCGCCAACGTCCGCACTTCGGCCAGGCTTCTTTCTGGCCGCCGGTTTGTGTCCGGAAAGCTTGCGGGCGAAAAGCTCGGTTTGCCTGACACTCAAGTCGAGATTGATGACTCTCTGCAATGCCACTTCCTGCCCCCTAGCAGAAGAAAGCGCCAGCAATGCACGCGCGTGACCTTCCGTAATCTTCGCATCCACCAGTGCCTGCTGGACGGCCGAGGCCGCATCCAGCAGACGCAGCGTGTTGGTCACGGCTACGCGGCTTTTGCCTACGCGCCCGGCAATGGCCTCGTGGGAAAGGCCGAACTCCTTGGACAGATGTTGAAAGGCCTGGGCCTCCTCAATGGGATTTAGGTCCGCGCGCTGCACATTTTCGATCAATGCCAGCTCGAGCAATTGCTGATCACTGGCATTACGAATGACGACCGGAACTGTTCTCAACCCGGCCCGGCGGGCGGCCTGCAGACGGCGTTCGCCGGCGATGAGGGTATATGTCCCGCTCAAAGCCGGCGCCACAATCAGCGGCTGGATGATGCCGTGCTCCCGGATGGAAGCCACCAGTTCTTCCAGCTCTGCCTCTTTGAAGGTCTGGCGCGGCTGGCGCGGGTTGCTGGCGATCGCGCCCACCGGAATCTGCGAAGGGCCACCCTGGGCCACGCCGGATGAGCCGCCTGGAATCAGTGCATCGAGTCCCTTGCCGAGGCCGGAACGTTGAGGCATGTTTGCTCCTTATTCACCACCCGCCAATCTCTGTGGCGAAGTCAATTATGCGGCAATCACCTTCACGCCGTCGCCCTTGAGCAATTCCCTGGCGAGGCTTTCATAAGCGAGGGCGCCGTTCGACGCCGGCGCGTAGGCCAGAATAGGCAGGCCGTATGAAGGGGCCTCAGCCAGGCGTACACTGCGCGGCACAATGGCCTTGAATACCTGGCCGGGAAAGTGACGATTTACCTCAGTGACCACGTCGGTCGAGAGATTTGTCCGCGGATCGAACATCGTCAAAACCACGCCGCGCACCTTCAGCTCCGGAAACAGAGCCGAACGCACGCGCTGGATCGTTTGGGTCAGCAAACCGAGTCCCTCCAGTGCAAGATACTCGCATTGCACCGGCACGAGCACGCCATCTTTGGCCGCCACAAGGCCGTTCACGGTTAACAGGCCTAGCGAAGGAGGACAATCTACGAGGATGTAATCATAGCGGCCCACGAGCGGCTCGAGGGCCTTCTTCAGGCGCAGCTCGCGCGCCAGTTCTTCGACCAATTCGACCTCGGCTCCGGCCAGAGAGGGTGACGAAGGCAGGAGTGCAAGTTTGAGGCGATCATTCAAAAGAATGAACGGTGCAGCGGCACTGCCGAGCAGTGATTCATAGGTGCCGCCGTTGACAGTCGTCTTGTCCACACCCAGGCAGGAGGTGGCATTTGCCTGCGGATCAAGGTCAACCACCAGGACACGTTGAGCAAAATGCGCCAGGTACGCACCCAGATTGATTGCGGTAGTCGTCTTGCCGACACCGCCCTTTTGATTGACGAGCGTATAAATGCGAGCCATAGGGTTAGAAGTTGCGATCCTTGAATGACGGTTGACGACTGCGGACGGCTATTTGAGCACTTCGATGACACATTCTTCTATTTCTTTTTTTGTGGGGATTCCGTCCAGGCCGATGCGCGTGACCGAGCGCGAAGCCAGTTGCGTTGCAAAGCGTGTCGACTCCCACGGATCCCGGGTGGCATAGAGACGGATGAACAAGGCCGCTGCAAAAATATCGCCTGCACCGGTTCCATCCACTTCGACGACATCAGGAGCCCGGAAGCGCCGCCGGTCGCCGTTCCAATAAAGTACCGCGCCGGCCGGGCCCTCGGTCACAGCCAGGAGACGCGTATGATGGGCCATGGTTTCGATCAATTCCTCGTCCCCGCCCACATCTTCACGGCTGATGACGACCGCGCCCGCTTGGGGCAAGACCTTTTCGGCGGCTTCCCATTTACGGGCCGAAACGCGTCCATCGCCGTTCCAGGCCCGCATCCAGCCCTGAGGGGTAATTCCCAAAACAGACGGCGAGAAATATTCCACGGCGTTGGCATTGAGTTCCTGCGCGACAGGCCCGAAGTGAACGATGGGTGCACTTCGCCATGATTCCGGCAAGTTCTCAAGCGATATGGAGGCCGCCTGATGGTGCAGGATTTGCGAGCGTCCATTTGCGGTATTCTTATTTTCGAAAGTGGTGGTATGCGGCGAAGGTGTATTTACAACCAGGACTCCCTCCAATGGCTTGAGTGAAGTTTTCGCGCTCACCGCCGTCATTACACCCACCCGGAGACCAAGCGCCCGTGCGGTGAGTGCCGAGAAGGCAGCCGTCCCTCCGAGACGCAGTCCAGCGGGCGTGACGTCTTCGGTCAAATGGCCTATGACCAGATAGTCCACTGGCTCTACAGGGACGAGGCCGAGCATGAAGGGATTATACCGTGAGAAGAAGGGCGGAGATCGGTAATCAGTGGTCAGTAATCAGTGATGAGTTGGTTGTTGCAAGCACGGCGACGATTGCGATGCAAGCCGGAATGCAAACCTCCGAGGTTGAAAAGCCTCGGAGGTCCAGGTATCAAGTAGCGGTCATTCTTTCGGCAGAATTGTGATTTTGCGATGCGGCTCCTCGCCCATACTTTGAGTGGTCACAGCCGGATGATCGCGCAACTCCATGTGAATGATACGGCGTTCGGATGCGGGCATCGGCTCGAGGGTCAGCTTGCGGCCCGTTTTTATCACCTGCTCGGCCATGCGCTGAGCCAATTGTCGCAGCTGTCGCTCCCGCCGGTCACGATGTCCTTCCACGTCCACCACAAGATGCACGAACTGCTCCGTTTCTTTTCCAACCATTAGGGAGGCCACATATTGAAAGGCATCCAGCGTCTCGCCGCGCCGTCCGATCAGCACTCCCAGGTCGCTGCCGCGGATATCCACCATGATCGGCCGGCGGTCATCGCGTGCCTCGCCATAGTGCGCCGAAACCTGGGCCTGCAATCCCATCAGATAGAGCAGCTTGGAGATTGTCGCTTCGGTCTTATCCAGCACGGGATCGTGCCCGTCATGAGTAAGCTCAGCTGGCATATCCGGCTTTGGCTTTGAAGCGGAGGCGGTCTTCCCGGCGTTCGCCTCTCTTTGCGGACTGGAGCTGCGTTTTTCAGCGGGTGCCGGTCTTTCAGATGCCTTGGAGGCGCGACCGCGTGGGGCCGCATGTGGCGCGGCTCCGGCCGGCTGTGCCTGTCCGTCGCGAGAACCTTCAGGGGGAACATCACCCGAACTTCCGCCAGGAGGATTTACGGTGAGGCGCACGCGAACCTGGCGCCCGCCCAATCCAAACAATCCCTTGTTCCCCGAATCCAAGACCTCCACCGAGACCGCTGTTGCCGGCAGGCCTAATTGTGCCAATCCCTGCGCCAGGGCTTCTTCCACCGTTGGCGCAATGATTTCCAATGTCGTTCTCTCGGTCATCCTGACCCTCCCGCCTTACCTTTTCTTGCCTGATACCACTGGTGCGGGCTGATTGCCACCCGGTAAGAGGTTGCGCCAGTTGACACGTCCCAGCATGGCGTACTGGACGATACCCAGGACATTGCTCGTTACGAAATATACGGCCAAACCGGAAGCAAAGTTCAAAGCGAAATAACCCAACAGCAGGGGCATATAGATGCTCATCATGCTGTTCATGGCCGCGCCCTGGTCGCCCGGACTCGAGCCGGTGGGCGGCATGGTGAGCTTGGTCTGCATGTACGTTGTCAGCGCGACGATGATCGCCAGTGTCGGGAACCCAAATGGTAGAAATGACAGGGAAAATCCGGCTGGAAAAGGTATTCCCTCGGGCTGGCCGAGATCCATCCACAGGAATTTGCTATTCAGTGGAATGAGAAGCGCCGCATTCAGGAACGGATAGAGGCTGCGTGCCAATTGGAGCAATCCAAGTGGAGTGGTTGCCAGGGCGCGGATGATGCTCTGGTAGAGGCCGATGATGATCGGAAATTGGATCAGGGTCGGAAGGCAGGAGGCCAGCGGATTGATACCGCGCTCCTTGTAGATGCGCATTTGCTCCTGGGCCAATTTCTCACGGTCTTTCGCATACTTCTTTTGAATGTCCTGCCATTCCTTATCCTTCTGCAAGTCCTGCATGACCTTGGCCGACTTCAGCTGTTGAGCGTTCAGCGGCCAGGTGACTGCGCGGATCAGAATTGTGAACAAGATGATCGCAATGCCGAAGTTATGGCCAATGGCGTTGTAGATCCACAGCAAGACATTCGTAAACGGATTAAGAATAAACTGGTCCCACATGGTCACGTCCTTTATTTACCATCAAAGTGCCAGGGTAGCAGGCTGCCGTCCTTACTATTCACGGCATACAGCAGATAGGGAGCGCCCATCGGAGCCACCAGGATCAGGTTGCCTGAAGCGACGGGCGTAGTGTAGATTTTCCCGCCGATGGCGGTCTTCCAGCCTGCCGCGCCAGTACCGTCAAATGTAAAGATAGTGCCCGATTCGGTCGCCACCAGCACGCCGTCTGGAAGAGCCAGCGGGCCTCCGGAGATTGGGCCATCAGGCTGGACGTTGGGCCAGGGATCCTTGCCGTTGGGTGCGCCGAGCGAATAGACATTGCCGCTGATATCGGCGGCGTAAACGCTGTCGCCGCCGAGGGCAGGCGTGCCCCAGATCCAATCCTTCATGTCTGCCTGCCAGCGAACGGCGCCGGTGGCGGTATCAAGCGCAAAGACCTTTTTTGCAAACGAACCGACGAACAGGGTGGATCCGTCGGCGCTCAGGGATGGGGAATCCGGGGCCGAACCGCCGAGGTCAGTCTTCCACGCCACCTTGTGAGTTTGTGGATCCACGGCGTATATGAAATGGTCGAGGGAAGTCACGAAAATGAGCTTGCCGTCGGTGACAGGAGCCGCCCATAGTAGTTGACCAAGCGGCAAAGACCACAGCTTCTGCCCCGTTGCGAGTTTTAAGGCATAGAGGCTACCATCGTCGTTTGCTGCATAGACGGTATCTCCCACGACCAGTGGAGGAGCCACCCACTGATCCCCGGCTACAAACGGCGCGGCCCATTTGGGCTGGCCGGTAGCCGCATCCAGGCTGATCAGCCCTTTATCTCTCCCGGCGCTGCCAATCAGTACCTGCCCATCTGAGGTAATCACAGGGTTCGAGTAGAAGACCTGCGAACCGCTTTTATCAGGGTATTGCCAGGCCTTGGTGCCGTCGCTGAGGCGCACGGCGTACACAAAAGCCCCGTCGGCGAGGTAGGCCTTTTGCTGGTCTGCGGCCAGGCCCGGCCAACTCGCCGTGTTGCCGGCGGCGCTGCAAGCACTCAGCAATAGAGCCCCCAACAAAATGAAAGAGATCAAGGTCAAGCGTTTCATATGAAAGAAATACCACTCCTATGGAACGGGGTCATAGCCCCCGGGATTGAACGGATTGCAACGCAGAACGCGCCAGCCCGCCATGACCGTCCCCTTAAGCGCGCCATGCTTATAAATTGCCTGATACCCGTAATGAGAACACGACGGATAAAAGCGGCAGGTTCCCTCGGGCAGCGCATGTGAAAGAGTCATTTGATACAGGCGGATCAGACCCAGAAGCGGGAGGCGCGCCCAGTTTTGCGGAGTGCGCGGCAAATCCCGCAGGCGCGGCTCGCTGGGATAATCATGCGGCAGATAGAATTCATTCTGCATCAGACTGGGAAATCAAATCGGCGCGGCGCAGCAGGGTCAGCAGGGCCTCACGGACATCGAACATGTCGGCGGAGATCAACGCGGGGCGGGCGATGAGGAGCAGGTCCCAACCAGGGGCGATGGACGGAAGCAAGGTCCGCATGGATTCGCGCATCAGCCGTTTGGCCCGGTTGCGCTTCACAGCACTTCCGACCGCACGGCCAGCGGCCACGCCCACGCGAACCTGGGGCCGGTCATTTGCCTGCGCTACCAACACAATAAGCGGGTGGGCGTACGATTTGCCGGACTGCCGCACCCGCCTGAAATCCTCCGACCGGGTCAGGCGGAATTTGCGCTGCACCCATGCCTCTTGAAACGAAGAGGAAGTCTGCGTAACCCGTCACTTGTTTGCAGTTCTACCAACGAGTGTGCTTGACGTGTTCGTTGGCGGTGACGGTCAGCTTATAGCGGCCGCGCAGACGGCGGCGCTTAAGCACGGCGCGTCCGTCTGCCGAAGCCATACGCTTACGAAATCCGTGCACGCGCAGGCGGCGGCGGATCTTGGGTTGATAAGTTCGCTTGGGCATGAAATACGTTCCTCACTTACCTATGGATGATTGCAAGTCCCATTCCGGGCACACACGGCCCCAAATGGGAACAGGCGGTCGATTTCGCGGAAGCAGGCTATTATACCTTGAAGGCTCGGATTCGGTCAATTTCGGCGGCGGTTCCCACGCGGCAAGCTACGGCCCGCGGGTTGGATATACCTTGAAGGCCAGTAATTCGGCCAGGCTCCTGGCGCCTTCCGGGCTGGCAATTGCCACGACCTCGTCACCTTCCTGAAAAACACTGTCACCACGCGGCAGGGTCATTTTTCCATTCCGGATAATCGCTGCGATCACGCATTGCTCTTTGAAGTCAATGTCTTTTAACGGCGTGCCGATGCCTTTGGCCCCCGGCGGTACTTTTTCCTCCACGACCGAGTAATTTCCGCGTCGTAATTTGAGGAGAGTCATCATATCGCCGAGCGACATTTCTTCGGCGACCAATTGGGCCAGGATCTCGGCCTGATTTAGAAAGACGTCCACCCCCATTTCCGAATTGAATAACCACGAATTCTTGGGATTATTTACGCGTGCGATCACGCGCGGCACCTGGAACTCGAAGCGCGCCAGCGATGTGATCACCAGGTTCGTATCATCTGCCCCGGTAACGGCAGCCAACACGTTTGCGCGGGAGATGTGCGCCTTTTCAAGAACTGACGGTGAGCTGCCGTCGCCTTCAAAGATCGATTCAAGGGGAAGTTCCGACTTTAGTCTTTCGAGGACCGAGGGACGTTCCTCAATCACCGTGACCTTTTGTCCGGCATCGAGCAAGAGCCTCGTAAGGTAAGAACCCGTGTTTCCACCGCCGACCACGATCACATACATGGCTACGCCCTCCTTTCCAACCCAACCATCTGCTCGAGGCGGTCCATGGCCGACGGAAGCACGGCCAGGTAGATCCGATCGCCCTCCTGGAATTCCGAGCCGAGCAAGGGTATAAGGGCCTGGCCGTCCCGGGTAATCGAAACCACAACGATCTCGCCGGGTACGGACAGATGGTGGACGGTACGGCCTGCCAATTGAAGCGGGGCTTCGATCACCACCATCGAAACCTCACCACGGCCAAACGTATAGGCTACGTCCAGGTCCGTATGCGTAACGACTTCACAAATGCGCTCTGCGCCCCAGGTCGTCGTCGATATTGTGATCAAGCCCAGCCGCTGGTAGATTTCAGCGCGAAGGGGGTCGTAGAGGCGTGCGACCACCCGCGGTACATGAAAGATGTTTCGGGCAATGCGGGCTGCGATGATGTTGGCGTTGTCGGAGGAGCTGGCTGCTACAAAAGCTTCAGCAGTCTCGACATTCGCCTCTATCAGCACGGCGCGGTCAAACCCGATGCCTCGCACGACTTTCCCCTTGAAATCGAGGCCGAGCCTGGCTATGGCATTTTCATCGTGATCGATCACGGTCACTTCGTGGCCCTGGCCTGCTAACATCTTGCTGACCTGAAGCCCCACACGCCCACAGCCCATGACGATTACTTTCATATCAGGCAGCTCCTCTCATCGTTATGCGCGCAGCGGGTCCACGCGAATCCGATTCAGGCGACGGCTGACAGCCTTACGAATCCATTCCAAAGAGTATAGCACGGGTGCAAACAGACACAACCCCAACCAGTAGCGCGCAGGCAGCTGGGCATGGTTAAAGGCCTCGGCAAGCTCCGGCACATAGATCAAGGCGACGATCACCAGTATCTCAATGGCCACACCGAGCAATAGATATCGGTTACTGAACCAACCCAGATACGTGCTGCGGGTCTTGGAAGAACGGCAGGCGAAAGCGTTTCCGACTTGTGACATGACCACGCCCGCGTGAAAAACGGTGATGGCAACCTTGTAAACCTGGTCCGGAGCAATCATAAGCCGCCAGCTTATGAATAGCGGTATCAAATTCAGGACGGGAACCTGCAAGATAGCGCCGTTTCCCGACAAAACATACACCGCGAAAAAGCCGACGTAACACAATGCAGCCTCTATGGATCCCAGCCAAAGAGAGCGGCCCAACAAACCGGGGTCCAGCAGAGGCTGCTCCCGCGGCCGGGGCGGGCGCTGCATTACATCCGGCTCAGGCCTTTCGATGCCCAGGGCCAGGGCGGGGAATAAGTCGGTGCCCAGGTCGATTGCCAGGATCTGCCGGACGGTAAGCGCCAGCGGTATGGTTGGGAAGGTGCTGGCAACGATGAAGGGGAGGATCTCGGGCACATTGCTCGAAAAGATGTACGTGATGAATTTGCGGACGTTGTCGAACACGGCCCGGCCCTCTTCGATCGCTGAAATAATCGCCCCGAAATTGTCGGCGGTCAGGATAATATCGGCGGCCTCCTTGGCAACATCGGTGCCAATGAGGCCCATCGAAATACCCACATCCGCCTTGCGCAGGGCCGGGGCATCATTCACCCCGTCGCCGGTAACGGCAACGACGTCCCCGCGAGCCTGGAACGCTGCAACCAGGCGCAGCTTGTGCTCAGGGGCCATCCGGGCGAATAGGACTTCTTTTGAAAGCAGGGTTGCCAATTCGGCATCGTTCATTTCATCCAGCTCAACGCCGGTTAGAATGACCGGATTGGGGGTCGAGATCATGCCTACGCGTCGGGCGATCGATTCAGCGGTTAATCCGTAGTCGCCGGTGATCATGGCGATGCGGATGCCCGCCTGGCGACATACCTGAACGGCCCGTTCCACCTCGGGACGCGGCGGGTCCATCATGGCCATCAGGCCAAGAAAGGTGAGGTCGCGTTCAACATTTTCCACTGTGTATGGAGAGGATCGCAGGGGCAAGTCGCGACGGGCCAGAGCCAGAACGCGCAATGCACCGCGGGCATAACCGTCATTGGCGGCGAGGATCTCGCCCCGCAGTGCGTCGTCAAGCGGAATCACCTTCCCATCCACCAGGATGTCCATGCAAAGTTGAAGGATCTCGCGCGGCGCGCCTTTGACGAAAGCCACCTCGCCGTGGGAGGTCCGGTGAATCGTGGTCATCCGCTTGCGGCGGGCGTCAAATGGGATCTCATGCACGCGAGGATATTCAGATTTCAGCGACGCCTCGCCCAAGTTCGCCTTCAAGCCCACCACTTTCATTGCGGCTTCGGTTTGATCACCGAGGCTGGTCCAGTGCGGCTGCTCCGGCGAGGGCGGATTGACGCGAGCATTATTGCAGGAGAGGGCGGCACACAGTAACTGCATCCAATCCTCCTCGAAGGTCTGGCCCAATGGAGAAGGTGAGAAACTGCCTATCGGCTCATAGCCGATTCCTGAAACCCTGATTTGCCGCCGTGCCACCCAGATCTGACGAACGGTCATCTGATTTTGCGTCAACGTGCCGCTCTTATCGGTGCAGATCACGGACACCGACCCCAATGTTTCCACGATGGAAAGCTTCTTCGCGAGAACGCCGTACTGCGCAAGCCGCTGAACCGCCATTGCGAGGGAAAGTGTAAGGGTGGCCTGTAAACCTTCCGGGATGGCAGCCACGACGATACCCAGCGTAAGCAGGATGAGTTCAGAGATGCGCATTTGCAGTTCGAAGAAACCAACTACCGCCACAACTGCACCGATGCCCAGGGCCGTCCAGGTGGTCGTCCTGCTAAGTCGAGCCAGCTCAGTGTGAAATGGGGTCGGTACTTCTTCAACCGTCTGTGTCAGGTGTGCGATGCGACCGAACTGCGTCAACATCCCGGTGGCGTACACCACCGCGCGGCCCGTGCCCGATACAACCGTGGTACCTGCAAAAATCAGATCGGGACGCTCGAGGTCGCTCACTCCGGATTGCAGCGATGGGTCGGCGGATTTGCGAGCCGGCACTGCCTCACCGGTCAGCGTGGAATTGTTGACTCGCAAGCCGTATTCCTCGACAACCCGGGCATCCGCAGAAACGTTATCCCCTTCGGCAAGAATCAGGACATCTCCCGGGACGAGTTCACTGGCATGGAGATTGAGGTCCTTTCCATCCCGGATCACGCGAGCATAATCTGGAAGTACCTGACGCAGCTTTTCTATGGCCCGTTCGGATTGAAATCCGCGCCAGAATGAAAAGCCTGCGTTTGCGAGCACCAAAGCAAAAATGACGACCCCCAAAACCAGATCGCCTCTAATCAGCACCAGGATCCCTGCGCCCAGCAACAGCAGCGCATTGGGGTGGGCAAATTGTTCGCCCAGTTTTTCCCAAGGGGATATTCTTATTTGTTCGGAAAGCAGATTGAAACCATACAATGAGCGCCGCGCTTCGGCTTCAACGGCGGGAAGGCCCTCGGGAGAGGTCTCGAGGGCCTTGTATACATCGGGGACGCGCAAGCTGTAAATCGGAGTGGAGCTCATCGGCTGCAAGAGCGAGAGACGGGCAACGAGGCCTTCATCACCTGCTCGAGATCATTTGTCCTCTTCGTCGCCCGGGGCGGTTTCTTTTGGAGCGCCGCCTACCGTGGGTACCTTGGGTTTGTTGTCCAGATACTGATCCAAGAAGGAGTGAGCATTCGGGTCATCAACATGCAAGGCGTGGTCGTACTCGCCAGCCGGGGCGGGCGGTTCGTAAGCGGCCGGAGGATGAACGCCAAAATATCCAAAGAAGCGCGTTATCGCAATCAAGACTGAATAGCGATATTCCTGCATGCGAAGTGACTGCCATTCAACTATTGACGCCATTGCACCCTGGACGCGTGCCTTCTCTCGGACGATGCGATGGATCTGCCTGGGCTCGCGGAAACCGACTGGTGAGATCAGCAGTAGATTGGCGGTGAGGACAAGAACGCTAAAAGAGATCAACACCACCCAGCCGCCCTCGGTCCATTTTCCGGCAATCTGGCCGACAAAAACGATTCCGGAAAGCACGCCGGCAAACCCGGCACCCAGGCTGCCCCAGAAGCGCTTGCGCCCTGTTGAAGTTTTCAAGATATGCTGGCGTATTGCGAAGCCCATCATCATGATCGGCATGAACACGCCAATACCATAATAGGGAACGCCAAGTGAAGTATTGCCTCGAATGATGAACGTGATAATGATTACCACGACAAAAGCAATGGTTACCGAGCGGGTGAATGTGCCGCGTTTGTCCCGATAAACAATGATCTCAGGGATTTCGCCAATGGCCACGTCCCGCCATTCCGTAGCCTGGAGATCCTGAAAAGCCGTCATCGAGGCCGCCGTAAGCAAGCCGACGGCCAGGATTTGGTAGGCGAAGTAGAGCACTTCACCGCCCGGGAGCTGCGTGAAGGCAATGAACGACAGATTGGCGACAAGTGAGCGCCCGAGCGTCCCATCGAAAACATTGAAATGAAAGGCAAAGTACGCCAGGAAAGCGGTCGTTACGCCGCCGTAAAAGAGGAAGGATGTTTGCACCAGGCGGCCGATTCCCGATTTGCCACTGTAAAATTCCCATAGCCCCTGGAGGCGCGGCACATGCCTCTTTCCCCATTTCACAATGCCTGCATCCTCCGTGATCACGAACTGGATACCATTCGACATGGCTTCCAGACCGCTCAAGGCCACCAGGCCCTTCATGGAGGCGGTCAACATGTGATACATAGCCTGCCAAAGGCTGGGAGTAGTCACGGATTCTGTGTACGGCACCGGGGGAATGCCCCTGGCTTTTGCGACAATCAGGCCAACTGCCATGACAATGGTGAGGAAAACAAAAATGCCCAGCATGGTGAATACCACACGAGCCGACTCGCCGCGGCCGCGAATCGTGAGATACCAGGTGACCGTAACCAGCGCAACGCCGATTGCCACGTGGACATACCAGGCGATGTTATATGCATTCGCCACGGAGAGCAACTGATCGACACCGGACAAGCTCGACACAACGATGGTGAAGATGTAGTCCTGTAGCAGGACCACTGCCACGATCAGGCTGAATCCCGGGAGGAGATATCGCATCGAGGCAGTATAGGAGCCGCCGCCCTCGTTGAAGACCCCCAACGAATACATATAGAGGAAGCCAAATACCGCATTGGCAAACGCGATCACGAGCACGGCGATATAACCGTACTTCTGCAGCCCGTAAGGATGCAAAGCGCTCATCATTTCGCCCGTGGCATAAAAATAGGAGGTGAAATAGTCAACGCCAAAAAGGGCCAGTGCGGCCAGCAAGCCGATCTGGCCCGCGCCGTGGATATGTGCACTCTCTTCCCTCTCAACCGGCGCTATGCGGAATGAGACGTATACAATGACTATCAACAAACCGATTGCAAACAACATTTTCTTACCTGAGTGAGCCTAAGAGCTTATACGTCGGCGGTCTTGAAGGCTTCTTCCAGCATCTGGAGCTCAGCCAGCAAGTGCTTGCGTGTGGAGGCACTGAAGCGGGTATCCTGCGCAACTTTCGCCTGTTCTTCGCGGGCCGCACGCACGACAAACGCCGGCACAAACATGATCCGCCCGGCGGGAATGACCACAAAATTGTGGGTCTGCAGTTCAAGGTCCTGGTCATCGAAGTAGGGTAATCGGAGGCTTAACCCCCGATTCAGGCTTTGTGCATCCGCGCGGGCCTTCACGGTTCGGACAATGTCGGCGGTCATATAGCGAGCCAACGCCCGTCCCTGGTTGACCAATTGACCCAGCATGCCATAATGCTTATTTTGATATTCCTCATCCACGATCATATAGGGTGCCAGAGAACGCGCTGCAAAAAGCACGTTCAAGAAGCGCTGCATGGATTTGACGTCCGCTTCGGCCTCGCTGAGCGAATTGACCAGCAATTTGTCCTGATCATCAAATGCTACCCACTGAGGCAGGTAGAATCGCCGGGCGGCCGGTACGTAGGGGACCAGCAGGTCGCCGCGGCCTTCCTCAACCTTTCCCTCTTCTGCAATAGCATCGGTGGAAGCCGTAATCGCGGAAGCGGGTTCGAGGTCGTCGCTGACAGGAATGGAGGGAATATCCTCACCCTCCGCGGCGATATACGAAACACGCCGGCCCGATGGCAGCATGTTGGAGACCATATGTGTTGCCACCGCAAATCGCACCAATTCTGCGCTGACGGCAACTGCCTCCTCATTGGATTGATCCAACTCTGCCAGGCGCTGGCGGAGAAGAATGTGGACGTCTCGGCCGCCCAGCCGGTCGCGCAGGTTTCCGATGTGCTGCTCGCGCCGGGCCTGGACAATCGGCAAGGCATCCGCCCGCCCGTCGGCCCTGGTGACAACCCGATCCGGCAGCGTGAATTTGAGGCCGCGCGTCCGTTCAACGTAAGCGTCTGCAATCTGGCGCGCCTGGGCCTCCAGAAAACGCTGAATGATCAGCGGCTGAGCGTTGAATAGCGATTGCTGCTGCTCGTATTCTTCGCGCAACCGATCTATTGGAGTTCCAGGCGAATAACCGATGCTGTTGGCTGGCGAGTTCTCAGTCATAGTCCCTTCCCGTTTGACAAGGAAGCAATAATACCATGAATCACATGACGAGGGCCTGCATGCCAGATGCGCCCCCATGGCATTCTCAAAGTCCAGTTTCTTTCAACCCCACCCCCGGCCCCGCCCCATTCTTGGGGCGGGGAGTTTGCGAAGAAGCGATGATTTTGCGGGCAGAGCCCGCAAAATCATCGCTTCTTCGCTTTTCTTCAAGACAATCGGGCTTCGGCCAGCGAGTTTGAGAAACCCATGGATGCGCCCCCTGCATTCATGAATTGTTTCCGACGATTTCCAGTGTTTTAGAGGCTGACGAGATTGGGGAGGATTCAGGAGGGGACCGGCGTGAAGCCGGCGTAGACGCCGCGATACTTTTCGGGCAGCAGCGCCGCTATATGCTGCATAACAAGGTCGGCAGTGCGTTGACGGGCCAGCCGGCGGGCTTCACCGCGGCCTTCAAGGGGAGGCAGGGCAAAGGGCTTACCGATGCGCAGCTCAAGCGCAGGCCGGCGGAAGCGCAAGGCATTCTTCAAAACATCGTCGGTGGTTCCGACAATTCCAACGGGCACGACCGGCACGCCAGCCTCGTCAATGATATATCCGATGCCGGGTTTGGCCCGGCGCAGGCCGCGTCCGTGGGAGCGGCCGCCTTCGGGCGCAATCATTATGGGATACCCGGAACGCAGCCGGAGCAGGATCGACTTAATCAATTCGCGATCGAATTCGCCGCGGTGAACAGGGATCGTTCCGTAGAGCCTGAGCAATTGTCCCTCGACGGGCCTGTCGAATGCGTCACTGGCGCCGATGACCTCGAGCCTTTCCGGCCAAAGGGACATGATGAGCGGCGGGTCGTAGATGGAAACATGGTTTATAGCCGCCACGTAGGCTGTGCCGCGCGGGATGTTCTCCACGCCGCTCAACCTTACACGACCGAACACCCGGAACAGGGAACTGACGATACTCCTCAGGGCTGCACGGCGTAGATGCAGGCCCAAAGAAGGCCGATAGGTATTTTGGCTCAACTAATCCTCGGTGTTTGTATATATAAACGTCGAAACGTTATTCACAAAGCTTCCTGACCTGCCGGAAGACCTCGTCGGCAGTCAGCCCGTCGGAGTTGATGACAACGGCGTCGGGAGCGGCGCGCAGGGGGGCAACATCGCGCGTCGAGTCGATCCTATCACGCTCGATCACGGTATCGAGCGTGTCGTGGTAATTCAGGCCCGCGCCGCGCGCCTGGTTCTCCTCGTGGCGACGTCGGGCGCGCTCCGCAGCTGAGGCGTCCAAATAGATCTTCAAATCCGCCTCCGGCAATACGATTGTGCCTATGTCACGCCCAACCATTACGACCCTGCCGCGCAATCCGATACGGCGCTGTTGCTCGCTGAGTGCGCGGCGCACGCCTCGATAGGTAGACACAAGCGAAACGTTTGCGTCCACGCTGGGACTGCGTATTTCCCATGTAAGGTCCCGGCCTTCAACAATCACGTCGGAGGCGCGTCCATCCGCCTTGGAGGCCGGCAGTACGTCGATGGAGGTACTCTCGACCAACGCCGTGACAGCGGCTTCATCCAGCACATCCACGCCGCGTTGCAGAGCCAGCCAGGTCGCGGCCCGATACATCACGCCAGTGTCAAGGAACAAGTAACCCAGGGCATCGGCAAGCCGCCGCCCGAGCGTAGATTTGCCCGAGGCGGCAGGGCCGTCAATGGCGATGGTGGAGGGGTGCATGCTTGGATAGTCTACCAGTCTGCTGGTCTGATAATCTGCCGAAAAATGAATGAAGTAGAGAGTACATGGTATGAGTGGTGTTATGGCTTGGGCACGCCCGAGTCGATGAACAAGTCGCCCCGGACCCAGACGATGATGTTCTCGGAGTTCTCAGGAATCTGGTGGAATGCCGCCCAACTCAGCAAGTCGGAGAACTGGGCTTCATTCCAAAGCGGCGTCTGGCGCCAAACAAAGCTTTGACCGCGGTAATTGGCTGCCAATCTGGGATTGTTCTGGTCTGTCGTGATAACAATGGGCGGCGAGGCGGAGATATCGAGTGCTGTGGTCATGTCCACTGCGTGTCCGTGCAGCAGCCATTCCAGGGCGGGCGAGTCGATACCCGCGATCGTCACGGGTTGGGAATTGATGTTGTTATCGCTCCAATCCGACATTTGATTCACCGTCGCAAGCAGCAAACCGGCTTCGGCCGGCCGGCTGCCTGGACTCCACATCTCAACTGCGTCGAAGGGCGCCACAGGGTTACGCAGGCCAGCCGCGCCAACCATGGCCCCGAACGAATACACGCCTAGAAAGGCGGTGATTCCCCAGATGACGCCAAAACGCGCAACGCGAATCGACCATCCGACGGCCACCAGCAGCAGGCTGACGATCAACAGGAAGAAGGAGCCGAACATCAGCCAGGTACGCAAGACGACCTGGTCCGAAGCGGCAGCCTGGGACAAAGCCAGGAAGTCAAGCCAAATGAAGACCAGGAGCAGGACGCACAACGCGATTACGCCCAGCACTTCACCTCGTTCTTCCGTACGTACGTTCAGGGCGCGGGCAAGTTCGAGGGCGGCCAATCCCCAAAGGGGGACCAGCAGCCAGATGAGGTCACTGACCTGCCGACCAGGATAAAGCAGTGCGAGGAGCACGGCGACCAACATCCATATGCTTAAGCGCCTGACACGGAGGCTGCCCTGAAGCCATCCGCGCAGCGCAGCGACTATGGCAAGGATCAGACCCAGGGGTTGGTACGCGACCAGCGAGAACAGCACCAAGCCTCCAGATATAGCCGATGGATGAATCCAACCGCTTAGATATTCGGGCAAGGCAGAAACCCAGGCGCTCAGTCCATCGGGAGACAGGAAGAATAGGGTTCCCGCGATCACGATGGTGCCAAGAGCGAACCATAGGGAGGTCAGCCAATCATTCCGGGTCGAACCAGCAGAGACCGGCCCGGCCGCCGGCTCCGTCTGGCTCTTGCGCCTCAATCCCCAATCGATCGCCCAGGCCAGCCCTAATGTGAGGAGTCCCGCCCAGAGAGATGGCCCCGAGAGCAATGCCAGCCCGGCAAAGACACCAGCCCACGACCTGCGCTTCCTCTGCCAAAGTCCCCATGCCAGCAGAAAAAAAGTCAGCGCCAGGATCGGACTGCCTGCCTGGCGAGAGAGCGCAACCAGGCCGGGATCGAGTGCAAGCAGAAAGGAAAGAATGAGAGCCGGCCGGGGTTTCAGACGCTCCGCAAACAAGGGCGGAACGAGGGCCAGAGCGCTGCCGGTCAGCGTGGGGATCAGCCTGGCCAGAAAATTCGTCCCACCTCCATACGCATAGAATATGACCGAGGTGAGGAGGATGTAAGCCGGTTGTGATCCCAGGCTCGGTTGTGTCCCCTGGGCAACGCCCAGCGCCTGCAGCGCCCAACGCGCTTCGAGATCCGTCAGGGGCAGCGCGCCCAGCTTGATAACTCGTACAGTGAGGGCAAGTATGAATGCTATGAAATAGAGGACAGGTTCGTGGCGGAAGCGTCTCATTGGCTATATTTTACTCTGCGAATCAAATAGTCTGAAAGTCTGCCCGTCGATAGGATCAGAAAACATTGAAAACGCAGTGGGCAGATCGCCCCGAACCTCTTCAAGGTTTTCGGGCATCTAGCGGACATGGTTCAAGCACATGCCTATACTTACGGGACCTGGTAAATCGTCACGTTGCCCTGATGAAACACCTGGATCAGGTTTTGCTGGAACTTCTCTTCCTGAACCGTATACGTGGAACGCTCAAGCCCGCCAATATACACGTAGCGAACGGCGTATTTTTGCAGGATTTGGCGAGCGGTCTCCCAGTTTGGCGTGCTGTAAAGCAAAGCCATATCGTTCTGACGGGAGCCTTGCGGATCGCTGCTCCCGCGCCATTGCGACTCATGCCCCGGCCAGCCAAGCACGGCGGGCAGGCCGGTGTATTCGGAGATACGCGCGTAATTTGTGTAGCTTCCGCCGACAGCTTCGGTCAGCGTCCCGTAAGGGGCAGACCTCAACCACAAAATGGCCGCGGCTTCATCGGGATCATTGCGCTGAATGCGGGTGAAGTCATCCAGTGTCCAGCCATTGGGAGGATTGAAGTTATTCGTCTTATTGGAAAGAGCCAGGACCGGATACGTTAATGCCATGAGCAAAAGGATGACCATGCCGATGCGGAAGATCCAGTCCCAGATCCCCCGGAGATTTCTCAGCAGGACGGCCGTTCCAAAGGCGGCTGCCAGGCTCCACAACAGCCAGGCCTGATAGTAAAACTTGAATATGGTGTTCATGCGCGAAGCGAACTGATCGCGTATGAATACAAATTCGGGGAGAACGACGAGCAGGCCGGCAAGCGTGATCAGCAAGAGAACGAAAGTGGATGAGAAACCATAATCGCCAGTCGAGTTCCGGAAATCTGCGCCGGGTATTTGATTTTCGGTCTCAGGTATGCGATTCGCAATTTCAGATGCCGCCTCCGGCGCACCGGCCGGATCGCGGTCTTCCGCCTTCAACCCCGATGAGCCGCGCACGGATTCGCGGCGATGGATTAGGAAGGCTACGGAAGGGATGAGAATGATAACAAGCGTCAGCAGCCCACCGATGTAAGCGAAGCGGCGCGACATGGCGGTGTTGAAAAATGCACCGAGGTCTCCCATCCCCTGGGTAGCCAGATACTGCTGGGCAAAAGCCGGATCCTTGATGATCGCAATCCAGCCCCCGGTCCACGAAAAGGCCCAAAGGAGCGCCACGAATCCGACAACGAGCAAAAGAGAGAGCAGCCAGCTGCCGGAACGTTTTTCAGCGCGCCACATATAGATGAGATATGCCAGGATGGGGATGAAAAACGGAGCAAACATCACCCACAATTGTGCGCCGCGCGTCGGATTGATCAAGTTCGGCAGAATGCCTCCCGCCTGGGATGAAAAACCGACATAGAACGGCAGGTACAGCAGGAGGGCCAGCAGACCGAGCGGCAGGCCGAGGGCGAAGACATCTTCCAGGCGCGCCCAGGACCACCTGTCCTCGCCGACGCGGAACAGCACGTAGGCGACCACGATGAGCCCTGCCCCGACAAGAATGTCCCACGTATTCAGGAAGGCCAGTCCGCCCAGGGTTAATCCGGCGGCGAAGAAGCCGGTCTTGCTGATCTGCAGACGCAAGCCGAGCAGCCTGGTCTCGCCGCGCCAGCCTCCCAGGAAGAGGTTCAGAGCAATGGCAATGGCGAGCAGGTTGAAAGGAATTGCCAGAATGTGTGGATGAAGGTCACCCAGAAGGAACGAGAAGAAAGGGAACTCATCGATGACTTCGCGGAAGTTGCCGGCAAGGTCAAAATCAGAGATGACGCGCGAAGCCCGCCACCACCACCAAAAGCGATCCGGAATCCAGCCGAGTGGCAATGCTGGAGGATCGTTCAGATCCTTGATGCCCAGCCAGGTCCAGAAATTCTGGTTTCCGGTCCACAGAAATCCAGCGCGATGCAAGACCTCCAGAAAACCCTCTACGTTGCTGACAAGCAGAAGAAAAAGAGGCGCGAGAAGCGCCGAAAAGGCGGGAGATGAGTCCGGCTTCGTGTTTCCGGAATCGGGATCTTGCAGTGGGGTCTCCTCTGAATCCCCGCTGGAGAGGCGGGCGATCTTCCCGGCCCCCAGGTTCCATTGGCGGACGGAAAGCAGGTTGTAGAGGATGCCGTATGCGCCGATGGCGGCCAGGGCGAAGATGAGCGACGTCATCAAGTTGTGTGCAATACTGCCCGTCAAGCCGGTCAACTGGGCGAGCATGGCCGTCATGACGTAGCCAAAGTAATAGTAGGAAATAGCATAGCCAGACAGCCATGAATCATGGGGTGGGAAGGTTGGAGACCGCAGGATGGAGTTGATGAACATCAGCTCCATGGGTTTCTCGGTGCTGTCCAATTCCGGATTGCCGGCGCGGATAATGGCCAGAAAGACAAATGCAATCAGGAAGAGAACTTCAACCGTGATGATCAGGCGCAGCCGCTGTTGGAGCCACTTCACGATCTCTGAAGTCCGCTTGAGAAACATGGCTGTGCTTAGCCCGGCCAGAACGAAAAGGGCAAATAGGATTCCGCCCGGGTTATTTTGCGTCAGGTCGAGCGATGTGAACAACCAGAAGACGTAGCCCCAGACCAGCAAGCCGGCAGCGCGCGCCAGGCTGTAACCGCGATCGGAGAGCGCCGGAAACAGGGTATAAACCAGCGGAAAGGTAAGCCAGCCGAGCAGGGTAATGATCACGTACCAGGACAGGAATGCGGCCATCAGTGTAATTATGCGGGTATGGGATGCGTTAGTTCGGCTTCAGCGCAGGCGGTAATGAGAATTCGCCGTCTTGGTCAGCTTCAAAGTCAACAGCCTGAATCACAGCGTCGAGATTGACAGGCCCATAAATATGAGGGAAGGCATCATCGGCGGAGACGCCCGGGGGCGGCGCCCCTCTGCAGGCGGTTCCCATTTCAAGTCCGAGGCGAGGCGCGCCGGGTCGATTACCAGCAGCACCAGCCCACTCTGCCCCCTGTAGTACTTCCTGGCCACGGCCAGCGCCTGAGTGGAAGTCGAGCAATGAATAAAGCCCTCCGACGACAGACTCGGCGGGGCATAACGGCCAGTTCGCCTGGCATCAAGCCATGCCGTCCTGGAGGTGATATGCAAGATGTTCATTGGAGGACTTGGTAGATCGCCGTGTCGCCGTCGCGATAGACGGCATTCCACAGCTTTCCATTGTACTGCTCGAATTTTTCCAAGCCGGGCCCGGGATATTCCGCCCGCTCGAGCTGACCGACAATAATGTACTTTACATTGTATTCCTTAAGGAAGGCTTGCGCTGCCTGGACATCGGATGTGGTGTAGAACGTGCCAATCTCACTGACGCGTTCTTCGACGATATCGGGAGTCAGGGTGCGCTGCTGACGTTGATGCCAATTCCACCCGACCACCCCGGGCAGCCCGGTGTAGATGGTAAAGCGCGTGCACCAATGATATTCGGTGCAGTTGGCCTCCACGATCACCGGCGAGCCCTGGACATTGTCCTGCATCCAACGGATGGCCCGGTAGTCATGGACGAGATCCATGGTGACGCCAAAATCGGCATACTGTGCGTATTGCATATAGGTGATGCTGTCGAGCGTGAGGGGAACGCCAGCCGCCATGCGATCAGAAATTTTGTCGGTGGTGGCCGAGACCGTATATAACGCGGCGCCCGCCAACAAAACCAGCGTGCCACCCTGGAAGAAATTTCGCCAGCCGGGAAGCCATTTCCGAAATTCAGGAAGAAGCCAGACGAACGCGGCTGCTGCCGACACCGATAGTAACGCCCAACCTTGCAGATAGAATTTAAAGATCGTGTTCATGCGCCCGATATCGCCGCGCACCACGACCACTTCGACGACGATCGTGATCAGCAGCGCGGTGCCGGTCAGGAATAGTACGAAGCGTTTCAGGTCGGGCATATCCGGCCGCAGGATGAGGATGCCCGCCCAAAGCGCCAAAGGCAAAGCAACCCAGCCGATCTCCACGGAGCGATAAACCAGATAAAGCAATGCAAGCAGGAAGACGGCCAGAACTGCTTCAATCAGGGCTTGATAAGGGCGTAGTTTGTTCAAAGATGAGACGGGCGTGGAAGCCATCCACTGCCGCGTCTCCCAGGCCATCCAGCCGGTGATGATGAAAAGGAATACGCCCCAATGAGTCAGATAGGACCAGATCGGCGTTTCAGAGGCGGTCCAGGGATCGAGAGCGCTATAACCTTGACTGTAGGCGGCATGATACGGCCAATAGAATATATATGCAAACACAGCCAGGAGAAGAGCGCTTCCGGCGATCAAAGCAAGCTTCTTCACCCAATCGGGCGCGTCCAGCCGCCAATGCGAGGCTGCATCCGACCGCCAAATGGCAAATGCCAGAACCGCAAAGCCGATCGGCAGGTATGTATAGATATCCGACAGATTGGTAGGATATAACGCGCCGATGGCGAGGGCACCGATCATCAGCGAAAAGAGCGTAACCCGCCGGCCCTTGACCGTCGACAGAGCCCAGGCCAGAGCCAGCAAGGCCAGGGGCATCGCAAGCATGTGCGCGTGCAGGTCGCTGTACAGGAAAGTAAAGAAGGGGAATTCGGTGATCTCGTTGCCTGGACCGGGGGGGATCACACGGCTTGGATCCCAATACCAATCGCCGCGTCCGTACGGGAGCGGCTCGCCCAATGCAGCTTTGCCGGCGCCTTCAACGGCCCATACGAATCTCTGCCCGATGTTGGCATTCTCAATGTTTCCGCCGGGCGCGGCCATTTGCTCGAGGCCCTGATAGATCATCCGCACTGTGCCGAGATTACCGAGCACGACCATCAGCAAGGCGGCCAGCAGGCCAGCCATGAAGCGCGAGTCGAAGAGAGAGGTCGGGAACTGAGCGTGACGGCTTGTGAGTCGACGGATTCCCGCTGCTCGATTCCCGATGCTCGATCCCCATCCAGGAGATTCCACCCCACACAGAATGCACCCATTGCCACCATCGCGAACAAGGTGGGCAGGATGAAATTGTAGGCGAGCGTCGGGACGATGCCCAGCAATTTCACAGGCGTGGCCACCAGCACAAAGCCATAGTAGTAATAGTTGATGTAGCCGCCGGCAAACCATGGGTCATAAGGCGGGAAGGACGTGCTTTTGAGCACGGCATTGAAATACGAAAAGTCCATCGGGCGTTCGCCGCCTTTGGCCGGGTGCCACAAGTCGGGATTGCCGATGCGAATGAGCAGGTCAAACAAGAAGAAGGCGAGGAAGAGACCTTCGATCATGAGGAAGTACTTCTTGCGCGTCTTCCATTCTTCAGCCAACTCATCCCTGCGCAGCCAGCCTAATCCCAAACCGGCGGCAGCCAAGGCAACGAAGATTATGAGGATGGTGGTCCGGGTGGCCGGCACGCCGAGCGATCCACCGAGCCAGGAGAAGTAGCCGAGCAAGACCAGCCCGAGCAGACGCGCCAGCGGATAGCCTTTGTCGCCAAGGCCGGGCAGCGCAAAGCGGATGATCGGATATGTGAGCAGACCCAAAACGAAGATGAAGAGGTACCAATAGATCAGGCCAAGGACCGGATAATGGTTTTGAATCCAATCATAGTTGAACAACTGCGACCATGTCCCGCCCGCCTGCTGCTGTGCGAGGGCCGCCGGAGAAAGCAGGAGGCTTTTGTAGCTGCCCGCCTCTCCTGGGGTCAGATGGACGACGTGGCTCAAATCCACTGCCCCCAGAAGCGTTTGCACCTGCGCCGCGCTGAAATCCGGCTGCTTCTGAAAAATCAGCACCTTCGGGTGGTCGTAGACCGTGAAGGCCTCTTCCGCGAACTGATCGTTAGCCTGCCATTTGAAAATGCCGGGAATGTCTATTGTGGGGAAGGATTCAAAGACGGCCACCAGCTTGTAGCCGAGCTGTCCCTGGAACATCCCGGGCCGGGCCACGTTGTAACACCAGATCACATCCTTATCCGCAGGGCAGCCGATCAACGCACGATAGTAGACGGTAGTAAGCGGATAACGCTCAGGGATGCGCGTCACGGATGCCCACTGGCGGTTGGACGACATGAAAATGAAATCGCCCTGGCTCAACGTATCCACAAACCGTTTCAACTTGTCGGCATTGTCGTCGAAGTATATTTGCAGGTTGAGTCCGCCCTGATAGAGACCGCCGTATCCATCATATCCTTCTGCGCCGAGGCGCAGGGGCAGGCCGTCATCCCAATCGGATTCGTTGATCGGCGCCGCGCCGACAAGCGTCACTGCGCCAGAATCTTCCAGCCGGATCATGTAGACCTGGCCTTTGGTCACGGCCAGGGGCTTATCGAGAGTAAGAGTGTAGCCGCCGCCTCGGCCGTCGGAACCGCTTGAAAAATCCGACGTCAAAGATGCGGTGGCAGTGGATGGATTCCCACCAGGATCAGGCTGCACGCCGATTGAAAGACTCAAAGTCTGCGGCCCAGACGTGCTGGCTACGCTCGTGGGCGTCGCCGCGTTCACCGCGGTGGCTGTGACATGTGGGAGGTAAACATCTGTCAGCGAGCCCGATGCATTAGCCGTGAAAGGCAGCGTGTACGGCTGCCCAGTGGCGATCAGGCCGCCCGTCGGAAAAGGCAGAGGGTCCTGGTAGATGGAACCGTCTGCCATTTTGATGTGCAAATTGATGCCCGCAGGGACATTTTGGTAAATCCAATAGGTCGCCGCCACACGGGTCACGGGCCGCGTGTAAATGCGCGTAAAGGCATATGCCCAGGCGAAGGTCAGGATGAGAATCGATGCGCCAACGATGATCGACGCCGCGGAAAGCAGGAACGAGAACCTACGATTTTGGAGTCTCGACTTTCGCCCAGCCTCCCAAAGAGAAATAACACACCAACCAGCCATCATGCACAACGACGGATAGATTGGGAGCTGGTAGCGCATGGTTGGGTTGAATGCCAGCGACTGCCAGCCGAAGAACAGCGCAGTCCAGGTCCATAGCAGCGCATGCTGCAGCTCGCCCTTCAAAATGCGCCATGCCATCCAGAGGAAGCCGGCCCAGGCCAGGATTCCCAGCGGAAGGCCCAAACCCCAAACGGTCAGGTTGGTGAATGAAAACAGATGAGAACGACGGGCCCACTGAAGGGCGAATGGCACATCCACGCTGCCGTTGGATTGACCTTCCAATTCCTGGATATTTGCCAGCCAGGTATGGTTGATGCCGATGCCGCTGAAGGCATACGGCTGGAATATGCGGAACATGAAGAGTGAGGCGAGGGCGCCTGCGATCAGATAAATAGCAATCCTTGTCCAGTAATCCGTTGACAGCCGAGCGGTGAACGTTGATGGTTCGGCGTTGCCGGATGCAGGAGGACGGTGATCCACGGTCAGATACCGGATCAGGAACGCGCCGGGCAGCAGGATTGCGAGCGGGGCCGCGCTCAGCTTGGAGGCGACTGCCAGCCCAAGCGAAATGCCAAATGCCAGGCTGAGGAGGAAGAGTGGATCCCTCACACGGCGCAGAACCCCCCCGGCGGTTTCCGGGTTGAGGGTTGGGGCTTCGGAGTCGGGGAGTGGCGGGCGGGAGTCCGTCGAATTCAGGTTGGACGAGGTCCGACTTGCCGGTGTCGATTCCCGAAGCCGGATGCAACGTTATCAAGACGGCGAAGTAGATCGCCAGGAAGATAAAGAAATTCGCAACCGTGTCCACCGTGAAGAAATGGGACTGCTGGATCTGCAAGACCGCGAGCGCCGAGAAAGCTGCGCCAAGCAGGGCCACCCGGCGGTTATACAGACGAGCGGCGATAATGTAAATCAGCAGGATCGTCAGCAGATCACCGAGGGCGGATACTTGCCGCCCCACCAGATCCACCTGGTCGTAGCCAGTCTGGCCAACCCATTCGGCAATGTAACGCACTATGACGATCGGCAAATCGCCGTATACGAAAAAGCCATAACCGCGATTCTGCGGATTAAGCGGTGACTCTGCTGTGTTCAGGTAGTCGGCGAATCCGAGCGGGCGAACTTGATCCGGCGGACAGGACTCCAGCGGTATGCTCGGGTCTGTGCATTGCTTGACTTCGAGGGCGCTTTCCACCATGGTGAGGAAGCGCTCATCCGGGTTCAGATGCTGGTTGGCATCCCAGTTCAGACCGATGACTCGAAAGTACGTCCCGATCACCAGTACAGCGATCAGGAGCAGGTCATAGATCCAGGCGCGCTTTTCGGCAGACATAGCGTTATTCAATTTATCATCAAAGACTTAGTATGCGTTAAGCGAGGCACTGAAAATGCCCCGCATCACTTTGCCGGTATGAAATAAATCCAGAAATCGTGCCCCGCCACGGGAGAGCGATGCAAACTCAACGACCCCTGGGGATACAACTGTTGCAACAGGTCGATGGATTTCTGGTCATTTGACTTCGGGTCCTGGGTATTGGCTTTCACGATGAACAGCTTGGCCTCGGGTATGGACGCCGTCCCCGGCAGGTTATCGGGCTGCATCGCAAAGTCGCGGTTGGGGATGCCTGCCCAGACTCCAGGCAGCCGTGTATCCACCCAATATGGGAACGGCACGATCCAAACTGTGTCGGTTTCACCGTAGACCGCGCCAAACTCCTGGATGATCGTTCCCATCTCCGACGAGTTCCACGAACCGTTACGGTACTCTTGATCGAATTGACTGAAGACCAGATCAAAATTCTGGGCCGCAGAGGCCAGCAACAGGACCGCAGTCAGCCCATAGGCCGCAACCGTCCGGCGCGTGCTGGTTGCGAGAGCAGTAATCAATCCGTCCAGCGCCATACCAATGATGAGGAAGGTTGGGACGATGGCACCTGCGGTCCGGTTCATCGCCGGGTTCTCCTCCGGAAATGCCAGAGATAGGATCGAAGGCAACAGAAGGATCGGTATCGAAAGCAAGAGGAACAGGTCCAGCCAGTGGCGCTTTCGTGCATAGCGCACGGCCAGCAGCAAGATCCCGATCAAGAACAAGGCAGCTGAGACCACATCCAAAGCGGGGCGATAGGGAACAGAATTGACCCAAATGCCCCCGTCATTCCAATTGAACATCCTGAGCGCGTTCCATAGGTTTGAGAGGAAAACCGGCAGTACCGGCCCAGGCGAAGGCAGGTTGCTGGAAGGGTCGGGTTGCAGACCCAGCCGCGAAAAGGCGCGCAGAGAGAACATGGTGGGATTGTCGATGGCATAGCGCATCAACGGCAGGAAAATAATCAGGGAGGTCAACCCCACAATGATCAGCCAGATAAAAGCATCGTCACGCACACCTTTTGACTGACGGTGGAGCATATAAAGTACAAAGGCAGCGACCACAAGAAATGGGACGATGCGGTAAGGGGTATATCCGTTGAGTCCGAGACCCAAAAAGATGCCGGCGAGGATAAAGTCGTTGCGGTTACGCGTGCGAAAGCCACGAATGAGATACAGCAGCAACGGGGCCACGAACAGGGGATAGAGCGGAAAGCGCAATCCGATGCGCGAGATGAGATTTGGCCAGTAGCCGATACCGGCCGTCAGCACTGCCAAAAAACCGACGCGCCGGTTTGCTACTTCGCACCCAAGCAGGTAAAGATACGGCAGCGTGAAGAGACCGGCCAGGGCAGTGGCGATTTTGAGAGTGATGAACGACAAGCCTGTGCTGAAAATCCATGAAACAACAAGCGTCCAGTACATCTGGATAGCTTCGCGCCCAGTATTGCGCGGGAAGAAAATGTGTGTCTTCCCCTGGCTGATATCGAAGATGTCCAGGATCTTTTCGGCGTGATCGCTAAAAGGTTCGCCTGGAGTCTGTTGAAGGTGATAGAAGCGAAAGAAAACAACGATGAGGGACGCGGCGAGCAGAAGCACTGCCCAGCGATTGATCGTGAACTGCCACTCTTTGCGCGCCAAAAACATCCGAACGCGACGCAAGAGCGAAGGAGATACATCTGAATGCCGGAGCCAGACTGACCCAATAAATAAGGCCAGTGCTGTGAGCCAGATCAGCAGGTTGAACCAGGTAAAAAGGTTGTCCTGCAAGTTAAACAAAGTCACCAGGGGCGCCGGAAGTACAACGCCGGGCGTAATTTCTTCTCCTCCCAGGAGGATAAACGCAGGAATGAGCAAGAGGGCAAAAAGAAGAAAGGGGATCAGATGCATCTTCATCGGATCCCGGCTCTGCGACGACTCGGCCAGCGGGGCCAGTGCCCACTCGCTGCGCCATGCCGCCCAGGACAACATTCCAAACGCTAGAATATAAAACGCAGTGCCTGCGGCCGCCGACGGATGGGGCGGCTCGAATTGGCGCTGTGCGATGAGGGCAAGACCCAGCGCGGCCAGGGATAACCACGGAACCGGAGTTGCATCCTGGCGGCGGGGGGCTGTAGGTTGAGGGCGCACGCGCACATATTGTTCCTCAACCTTTTCCAGCGACGGAATCTCGACCAGCTTGCTGCGTCCAAAGGAAAACCTGGACTTGACGTAATCAAGGACAGTCGGCTCATGTTGAGCCCCTTCGGCCTGAGGCAGGTCTGTATTCCCGGTCCGGGAACGGGAAGCTGAAGAAGGAAGCTGAGGATCGTCGCTCATGTTGTCATTGATTGCCCTACGCCTAAACCTTCCTGGCGATGACAATGATACTCTCGCCCCAGGGAATCGGAAGGAAAATGAGTCCGGTAAGCGCCTGAAACCCGCCCAGCGAACCGAACGTGAATTTCTGGATTTGATTCGGCACGAGCGGGATGTAGGGTACATTCCAGAATCCGTCGGCAAATGCTTTAAGCGGTCTCAGCCCTGCTGTGCGGATAAGGGCGAGCCATTCTGCCGGCGGCTTCAACGAGATATGCGTGGGGTCCAGATAGCCAATCCACCTGGATCCCTTCCAGGGCTTGAGGACCGAATCCAGGTTTGGTGTGGCGAGGATGAGGATGCCGCCCGGCTCGAGGATACGGCCGATTTCGAGGAGCGCACGCGCCGGGTCCGGCAGATGTTCGACAATATGCTTGATGATGACGACGCCGAAGGAAGATTTGGCATACGGCAGTTCCTGTGCGCTGGCCGTCTGCAAACGCGTTCGCCTTGCTGCTCCCTTTGACTGTGCAACAGCCCAGTGGTTCACATCCAGGCCAAACGTCTCAAAAGTGTCCTCAAGCTGGCCGACGAGGTGCCCCAGGCCAGATCCGATTTCAAGCAGGCATGAATCACGCCGGCCGTAGCGCCGGGCCAGTATCGCAAAGAAACGGTTCGACCACCAGTACTGGCTGAACTTGGCGAATGAGATATTCTGATAGGTGTGCGTAGAGAAGTAATGTTCGTCGAAGGGCATAGCGTGGTGAACCACAGACCGGTGCGAAAAGGCTTGTTTTGCGCCATCCATTCTAAGGCAGCCTGCGTGCAATGTAAAATGTGAATGTCCCGCGCTCAAGCGGAAGCGGAGAGGCGTAGCTTTTGACGTAACGCTCGGTCAGCCATAAGTTCCATTTGGTTGGAGCAATAATCCAATTGCCGGTAAGCATTCGGGCGAGGACCGATGGGACCCCAAAATAATGGCCCCATTCTAACACGCGCATGGCAGCCGGCGAAAAGTAATGCCACCAGCGCAGAAGCGTAAAGCCCGCGCGTTCCAGGCGGGCCTGCCAGACCTCCGGTCCATCCGCATGTGAAACCCGCGAGATCTTCCTGAACCATTCCGTGTAACCCGGGCCCAGCACCTTTGAGATGGACAGTTCGGAAAGGTAACGGGTGTTCGGCACACAGAAATAGAACGGCGCACCCGGCTTCAAGACCCGCGCAGTATCCGAGAGCACGGCGTCAATGTGCGGGATGTGTTCCAGCACGGAGTTGCTAAATCCGCTCGCAAAGTGTCCTGCTGGAAACGGCGCATGGGCGGCATCGGCCTGCACCAGGGAACGATAGGCGCCGCGGCTCCTGGCTTCGTGAATTGGCCCGCGCCAGGGATCCAACCCCACATCGACTTTTTGATCGAATGTCAATGAGGCAAAGTGCCCATCGCCGCAGCCGACGTCATAGACCGGAGGCGGCAGCGGCAAATCTTGATAGTACGAGCTTTCCACGGCGCGCAGGAAGGCCCTGAAATAGGGCAGACCACGGAGGTGAAGGAAGAGAAAATCCTTTGAATTCGGATTGCCGATTCTTGACGGTTGATTGGGCATTACGATTTTGATCTCATCAGGCTCTCGAATAATCTCTCGTATTCCGCCGCGATGGTTTGCGGGTCGTAGGCCCTCTTGATGGACTCGACGTCGCCGCGGTACTTTCCAGGCTGACTGAATATATCCATTATGCACTGTGCCAGAGAAGCCGGGTTGCCAACCGCGGCCACCAGTCCCATTGAGTGCATCCGCACCGGCATGCGTACCCCGGGCAGCGCCGAGGCAACACATGGAACCCCATTCAGCATGGCCTCGATCTGGACCAGACCGAATGCTTCGGTCGAGTTCAAGGAGGGCACAACCAGCACGTCCAGATTCGGGTAGAACGCCGACATCTGTACTGGATTCAGATTCCCAAGAAACGTCCAATGGCCGGCCCGCTCCAACTCGTGAATGCGAGGCATGAGGCGGTTGGCATAGGCCTGTTCGCCCATTACAGCCTGATATTGGCCTGCAAATAGAACCTGTGCTTTCGGATAATTCTGAAGAATGGCCGGCAACGCCTCGAGTAGAACTTCGACTCCCTTTTCGGCGGCGAAGCGGGCTGCCATACCGATCACCGGCTTCCGGAGTGAAACCTGGTACTTGTCGGCAAAGGTCTGCAGCGCGCCTGGTTCCGGAGCTGAAAGCTCAACGGGCGGCAGGATCGTGCGCAACTTATACCTATAGCGCGAGAGGTAGGATGAATGGTCGGCGTAATCCTGTGTATATGTCACTACCTGATTCGACAGGATTCCCGCCATATTGTTCTGCCATTTGACCACCAGGTTGACGAAACGATTGAACAAACCGGGTGGCAGCAAGAGGTCACAGTGATAGGTAAGCACCGCGGGCCGGCCGAATACCCGGCCGCGCATGGCCACTCCGGGAGCATCAAATTGAGGCAGGTGCAATTGCACGACGTCGTGCTCGCGAACGAGCCCGGTGGCGACCCATCCAAATGTGGGCGCGATCACCCCCTTGCTTAAACGCACAGCCACCGGTATGCGGATCACCCGGACTCCATCCATATGTTCTTCCAAGGGCAGCGAGGGATCGTACTGCGTGGTCATCACGGTAACCTGATGCCCGCGCTGGGCGAGGGCCCGCGCCAGCCGCTCAGCATAAATGGTCAGACCGGATGTATGCGGGCGATAGTAAGTGAGAACGGTCAGGATTTTCATGGAGCGGGGAGATTATACCGCCGCTGAAGCGAAGCCCTGGCCATCGTCGGACTGGCCCATCCGAGGGATATTCCCAGCAACTCTCACGTCGGCCGGGTGTTTTTTAAGATGATATCAATCCAACATTGAGAGGAGAATAGTCTATGCCCGCCAAGAAATCTTCAGCACGACCACAGCCTCAGCCGCAATCCATGCGGTCCATGGATTCAAATGCGGTCTGGAAGTGGGTCTACCTGGCCGGCCTGATTGTCGCAGGTCTGGTCGGCGCGTTCAAAGTCACGGCTGCTGAACCGTATCTGGGGTGGCTGCTTCTATTAGCAGGCATCCTGTCCGCCGTCTTCTTCCTGGACCCAGGTGATGTGGTCAACTTCGCAATTCGCTACCTCTTACTGGTCGCGGTAGCCGAGGGCCTAAAAGCGCTCGTCTTCGGATCCTTTGATTTAGGCGGATACTTCACAGGCTTCTTCCAGGGCGTAGTCGGCTTTCTTACTCCGGTCGGCCTGACTTTGCTGGTCATGTACTTTTGGAAGAAGTACTTTTCCAGCATGATGTAAGCGCGTTCCAAACATGATTAACCCGGAAATTAATCTGACGCGGATTTGATAAGGGACAGCGCCAGTTCCAGCCGAAGATCGGCTGGAACTGGCGAAGAACCCCGAAAACATGGACAGGGCGGGGTGCTCCACCCCCGCCCTGTCCATGTTTTCGGCGACTTCCTGAATTAGGGTATGGCAAACATGAGATTCGGGATGAGTCATGTTATTGGTTGGTTTACAGGTAGGGTTTGTTTACTTCCGCCAACTTGGACTTTAGTTCACCCAGCAATTCGGCAGTCACATCCGTTTCGGTGGAAGACAAATCCACCATTTCCTCCGGATCTGCCTGGATGTCGAACAGCTTTACCATATCCGGTATCTTCACGTCGGAATATCCAAAGTAGTAATGAAGTTTGTGGGGCCAGCGGACAAGTACGGTAGAGGCTCGAGTTAGCGCGGCGTCGGGGTCATTTCTAACGGCGCGTACGGCGTACACATTCCGGTTGGGATCGGGGCTGCCGGGGGCAAAGGGCGGCAGCGGTACCCCTTCCGTCCAATCCGGATGTGGGTGACCGGTCAGGTACGTCAGGGTGGGCAGTATGTCTGCGGCACTGGTGACCGAATAGATGTCCGTTCCCACGTCCCGTCCGGGTTCAAAAATGAGCAGCGGGATGCGGGTCAGCGGTTGGTAAAGCACATCCACACTGTGCCCCATGATCCCGCGCTCGAACATCTCGCCATGGTCAGAGGTGACTATCAGCCAGCTATTTTTCAGCAGCCCGGAGCTTTCAAGCGCATCAAAGAAGCGGCCGAATTGGTGATCGACGTAGAGGATATATTCGTCGTACTCGGTCCGATACATCGGCAGATCTTGATCGGGATGCCCTTTGGTAAAAATATCCACGGGCTTATCAATGGTCTTGAATCCGTCCCCCTTGAATCGGTTATAGAACTCAACCGAAGTTCGATAGGGAAAATGCGGCGGCATGTAGTGGAAGTATCCGAAGAACGGATGGGGAATAACGGGTAGCAGCTTTCCTATGAAGTCCACAGCGTCCTCGAGCAGGAAACCGTTATCGGAACCGGTGGTCGGCAGACCGCGCGGGTACATCGGCTTAAGGTTGGCGATCTTGCCTTCCTGGAGCACCTGATAGAGGTGGGACAGGAACAGCGAATAGGCGTAGCCGCCGTCTGCGACGCGCATGTTGCGTGCCCAAGCCACGGAGGCCAGATCTTTATCATTCTTGAACAGGATATCGAGGAAGTTGTCGTAGGATCCTACGAGGAGTTTTTCCGTGGGGATCAAGTCGTCCATTTCACGCTGAAATTGCCTTAGCAGCGTGTAGGCCCAGCCGCTGTGGGTGTAGGCCAGGCGATAATAGTCGTGGAAAACACTGAAGAAATTCCGGGTGACGAACGTGGGCGCAACTTCCCCGTTAGGATGGATGGCCCGATGCGTCCAGGGGAGCGAACCGGTCATCAGGGAAGCGGTCCCGGAGGTGGTGAAGTTGCTGCCGGCGAAGTGGTTATGGTAGACAATCGCCCGCTTCGACAGCCGGGTCAGGTTCGGCGTGGTGGGACGTTTGTACCCGTATAACGATATGTTGTAGGCCGAGAAGGCGTCGAACACCACAACAATCACATTCTGCGCTCCGGCATTTGCCGCCGCCGGGCCACCCAAAAGCCTGGCCAAACGCGGTCCGGTCACGCTCAATGGCAGCATGCTTGATAGTTTCAGGAAATCACGACGACTGACGGGAGACTTCATTTCTTCCACTCCTTGGCATATGGGTATGCTAAAGGTCCTCTACAGGTAGGGTTTATTGACTTCCGCCAACTTGGATTTCACTTCAGCCAGCATTTGGTCACCGACATCCTTCTGCGTAGGATACAGATCAACGAGTTCTTCCGGGTCCGCCTGGATGTTGTAGAGTTCCACCCGCTCATTCACCCCCCAGTTGACGTACCCGAAGTAGTAGTGAAGCTTGTAATCTCCCTTCATCAGGCCCACGGAGGCGTGGGTCAGGGGCCCGGAGGGATCACTGCCCTCGGATCGTACGGCGTATATACTACGGTTGGGATCGGGGCTGGCGGAGGCATAAGGCGGCAAGAGCAGGCCCTCGGTCCATTCCGGGATGGGATGTCCGGTCACATGCGCCAGGGTGGGCAGCACGTCCACGGCGCTGGTCATGCTGTGAATGTCCATGCCGACCTGGCGGCCGGGTTCGAAGATCAGCAGCGGGACTCGAATGACCGGTTGGTAGACAACATTTGTGCTGTGGCCCATGATGCCGCGTTCGAACAACTCGCCATGATCGGAGGTCAAGACTACCCAGCTGTTCTCCAGCAAACCGGAGCTCTCCAAGGCATCGACGAAACGGCCGAATTCGCGGTCCACATACAGCACAAATTCATCGTACTCCGTGCGATGCAACGGCAGGTTGTTGACGGGCTTATGGCCTGCAAAGACGTCGATCGGTTTTTGGATGGGCTTGTAACCATCGTCTTTGAACCGATTATAGAATTCGATGGATGTGTGGTACGGGAAGTGCGGCGGCAGGAAGTGGAAATATCCGAAGAGGGGCTGGGGCACGACGGTAAGAAGGTTCGTGATGAAATCCACGGCCTGTTCCAGCAGGAAACCGTTGTCAGAGCCGGTGGTGGGCAGGCCGCGCGGGAACAGCGGCTTGAGATTGGCGACCTTCCCTTCCTGGAGTACCTCGTAGAGATGAGAGAGGAAAAGCGAATAGGCGTAGCCGCCGTCTGAGATGCGCATGTCGCGCGCCCAGCTCACCGTGGCAATGTCTTCGTCGTTCCGAAACAATGTCTCTATGAAATTATCATAAGATCCAAGAAAAAGCTTGTCCCTCGGAATCAGATCGTCCACGTCGCGATGGAATTGGTCCAAGAGAGTGGATACCCATCCATTGTGGGTGTAGGCCAGGCGGTCATAATCCTGAAAGGCGTGAAAAATACTTCGGGCTACAAAAGACGGCGCGACCTGGCCATTATCATTGATAGCGCGGTGCGTCCAGGGGAGGTCGCCGGTCATCAGAGAAGCCGTGCCGGAGGTGGTGAAAGTGCTGCCGGCGAAGTGGTTGTGATAGACGATGGCGCGTTTGGCCAGGCGGGCAATGTTGGGGGTGGTGGGGCGGCCATATCCATAAAGAGAAATGTTGTAGGCGGACCAGGCATCGAAGACCACGACGATCACATTCTTTTTACCGGAGGCGGCAGGGGCCAGCATTCGCAGCAGGCCGGGACCTGCCAGGCCCAGGGGCAACAGGCTGCCCAGTTTGAGAAAGTCGCGGCGATTGATCGGAGACTTCATTTTCAACCTCGAGTAAGACGCGGCCAACGATGACAGGGCCGGCGGCAATAATAGGCAATAGGTGGGTACGGTGCGCCCTTTTTTGTGCGTTCCTCACAGGGTACGTGCAATGACCTTCTATAAATAGGGTTTGTTTACTTCCGCCAATTTGGATTTTAGTTCGGAAAGCAATTGGTCACCGATGTCCTTCTGCGTTGGATACAAATCAACCAGCTCTTCGGGATCGGACTGGATGTTGTAGAGTTTGACCAATTCGTTCACGGCGCGCTCTTCATATCCAAAATAATAATGAACTTTATAGTCGCCCTTGATCAGGGTGGTCGATGCGTGGGTGAGAGGCTCCTTCGGATCGTTGCCTCGCGCACGCATGACGTAGATGTTACGGTTGGGATCGGGGCTGGCGGAGTTGTAAGGCGGCAGCAGCTGGCCTTCCGTCCAATCCGGGATGGGATGCCCGGTCACATGCGCCAACGTAGGCAGCACGTCCACGGCGCTGGTGTGTGTGGAGATGTCCATCCCCACCGCCCGCCCGGGTTCGAAGATCAACAGCGGAACGCGAATGACCGGTTGGTATAGCACTTCGGTAATATGACCCAGGATGCCGCGTTCGAACATCTCGCCATGATCGGAGGTCAAGACCACCCAGCTCTTTTCCAGCAAGCCGGAGCTCTCCAGCGCGTCGAAGAATTGGCTGAATTGGCGATCCACATAGAGCACAAATTCATCATATTCCGTTCGATGAGTTGGCAGGTTAGCGACGACCTTCCCTTCGGCAAAAATGTCGATGGGTTTCGGGATAGGCTTGTAGCCATCATCTTTGAAATGATTGAAGAATTCGATGGGTGTATTGTAGGGGGAGTGCGGCGGCAGGAAGTGGAAATATCCGAAGAAAGGCTCCGGCAGCACTGGGAGTAGATTCCCGATGAAATCCACAGCCTGCTCCAGCAGGAAACCATTGTCGGAGCCGGTGGTGGGCAGGCCGCGCGGGAACAGCGGCTTGAGATTGGCGACTTTTCCCTCTTGCAGCACCTTGTAGAGATGGGATAGGAAGAGCGAATACGCATAGCCGCCGTCCTGGATGCGCATATCGCGCGCCCAGCTCACCGTGGCAATGTCTTCGTCGTTCCGGAACAGCGTCTCTATGAAACCATCGTACGATCCGAGCATCAACTTCTGTATCGGAATCAGATCGTCTATGTCGACATGGAATTGGTTTAGCAGGATGTAGGCCAGCTCGTTGTGGGTGTAGGCCAGCCTGTAAAAATCCTGGAAGGCATGAAAGAAGTTCCGGGTTACAAAAGCCGGCAGCGACCTCGCTATCGGGCAGCAGGGCCCGGTGCGTCCAGGGGAGGGTGCCGGTCAGGAGGGAGGCCGTGCCGGAGGTGGTGAAATTGCTGCCGGCGAAGTGGTTGTGATAGACGATGGCGCGTTTGGCCAGGCGGGCAATGTTGGGGGTGGTGAGGCGGCCATATCCATAAAGAGAAATGTTGTAGGCGGACCAGGCATCGAAGACCACGACGATCACATTCTTTTTACCGGAGGCGGCGGGGGCCAGCATCCGCATCAGGCGTGAACCAGCCAGGCTTAAAGGCAACAGGCCGCCCAGTTTGAGCATGTCGCGGCGATTGACAGGAGACGCCATTTTCAACCTCGATTGAGATACCAAAACTGATGCGAGCGTCAGTGGGCCGGTGCTGCGCTCGACCTACAAATACGGCTGGTTTACTTGCGCCAGTTTGGACTTCAATTCGCCGAGCAACTCTGTCGCAACCCCATTTTGTGTATCGATCAGGTCGACCAATTCTTCAGGATCTGCCTGAATATCGTAGAGTTTTACAAGTCCCTCGGCGGGGATGCCAGGATACCCTGTGGAGTAGATGAGCTTGTAGCGATCCTTGATCAGAGTGGTGGATGCATGTATGAGCGGAGCAAACTGGCCATTCTTTCTGGCGTACACCGCGTAAATGTTTCGTCCGGAGGCCTGGCCGGAAGACGCACCGGAAGCTGCGAACGGCGGGAGAACCATACCCTCCGTCCAATCGGGAACGGGGCGCCCCGTCACATGCGCAAGGGTTGGCAACAGATCGGCCGCGCTCGTAGTGGTATAGATATCCGTTCCCACCTGCCGCCCGGGTTCAAATATCAACAGGGGAACCCGAATAACCGGCTGATAGAGTGTCGGGTTGCCGTGACCAATTATGCCGCGCTCGAACATCTCACCGTGATCCGAGGTAAGAACCACCCAGCTGTTTTCCAGCAAGCCGGATTTCTCCAAAGAATCAAACAGGTCGCCAAAGGCCTTGTCAGCATACAATATGAATTCATCGTATTGTGTGCGTTCGCTGAGCGAGTCGTTGCTTGCGCCCGGATAGGCGAAGACGTCAATCGGTTTCTCAATGGGTTTCAGGTCATCGTGCGCAAAGTGATGATAGAACTCGATTGAGGTTCTATACGGAGCATGAGGCGGCAGGTAATGAAAGTACGCCAAAAACGGCTGCGGAATAATCCGCAGGTGGTCCTGCAGCCAGGTTGTGGCTTGTTCCAGGGTGAAGGTATTGGAGCCGCCGTCGACCGGGATTCCAAGCGGAAACTCTGCAGCGAATTGGGCAGATTCCGTACTGCGCAAAAGGTTGTAGAGGTGCGACAAGAACAATGAGTATGAATAGCCGTCTTGAAGTTTGATGTCCCGGGCCCAGCTGACGGTGGCGGCATCGTCATCGCGAAAGAACAGAGTGTCTACGAATCCATTGTAGGATTCAAGGAAGAGTTTTGCCCGCGGGATCAATTCCTCCAGGTCGTGCCCAAACTGATTCAATAACGTAAACACCCAGGAATTGTGCGTAAAGGCGATTCGGTGATAACCCTGGAAAACATTGAAGATGTTATGTTTCACCAGCGCATCGGCCACGGTGCCATCGTCCTCGATGGCGCGGTGGGTCCAGGGAAGGGTACCTGTCAACAGAGTGGCAGTCCCCGACGTGGTGAAGTTACTGCCGGCGAAATGATTGTAGTAGACAATGGCCCGCTTCGCCAACCTGACAAAATTTGGGGCCGTCTCACGCCGATATCCAAAGAGAGAGATATTGTAGGCTGAAAACGCATCCAGAACCACAATAATCACATTCTTTTCTCCAGCCGAGGCGGCCGCGGGGACGGACAGTCGCCTCATCCAGTGGGGAGTTGCAACACCCAGGGGCAGGAGGCCGGCGATTCTGAGAAAATCACGGCGATTGACAGGCGCCTTCATTTACCGATATACCATTAAACGTTGCGTATTATGACAATAATCAAGCCCACCACGTCGAAGAAAAGGTAGAACAGGGTAAGCAGGGAAAGCCGTTCGATGAGTCCCCTAACAAATTGGAGCGTGCGCTGCGACCGCATTATGAAAAAGGTCGGTATCAAAACGGTCAAGCCTACAACCCCTACGAGAACGATATAGATGATACGAAGCGGGTGGCCGTTGTGTACCAGGAAACTCAGGACCGCACCTGGAAGAGAGATGTTCAGCAGGAAGAAGAGCTGGCTGATGATGGCCCACAGTGATGCAATGAGGACCAAGACGGCCAGGAGGGCGATCCGCCTGTCCGGCTCCCATTTCAATGAAACAAGGAATCCGAGTAAAGCCATGATGAGGAAAATCACGAGGCTTTCGAGGAATGCATAAACCATGCCGTAGGATGCAACGCCGACCGCATCCCATGCATTCGTGCGATCCGTCAACCACGAAAGATCCCGAAAAGCGAGGAGCAACGTCCAGGCGTGGAGTGGAAAAGCACACATAAGAAACAGGGACCAAAGTCCCTGCCTCGAATAGCGACCTTTCAATATATCAACCAAAGTCTCTCCTTTCTTCTGCATCCATTAATTGAGAATTCGATGGATTCATTGCCTAGAACGAGCCAGAATTATACCGGCAAATCCTTATGGAAGGGTTAGGCGCACGAGACCCGGGCAGCCAACCGGCGGGCTCGGGGCGGCGGTTATGCAGATGGTGAGGCCTAAAGCCCTTGCTTTCGTGGCATACACGTTAGCCCACGCTTTTGGCCAATTCCACAAAACAGTACTGTAGTAAGGTTGATGGCAGCATCCTTGCCGATTATGATTCGGCATATCGGAAAACCAACCAGACAGAAAGGATGAGACCATGTTCGGTAAATTTGTTAAGAAGCAGATGGATAAAAGCCCCGATGAGGCCCTGAACGACGGCAGGAAGTCCTTAAACAGCGGTATTAGCGGTGGACTGACCAAGGCCTTCATGGGCAAGGATTTCGTCGACAAGATGAATAATGTCATGGACCAGGGTCAGGACGCGCTGGACAAGCAGAAAGCGGGCTATTGGCTGGCCCAGAGCGGCATGGAGGGGACGGCGGAAGTCGTTTCCATTGAAGACACGGGCAAGCTCGTCAATTTCAACCCGATCGTCAAGCTGCACCTGAAAGTCCAAACGGCCTTCGGCCCCGCCTTTGAGACCACAGGCGAGTCGATGGTTTCCAAGATCGCCATTCCTCGCAAGGGCGACACGGTCAAGATCAAGTACAACCCGGCTGATACTTCGCAATTTGTCGTGATGGCATAGTTAGTATTCGATAGAGTCCCCGCAATATACAGAAGAGCAGTTCATGAACTGCTCTTCTGTTTTATTCCACCACTCCATTTTAGGACTGGGGAGATCGACTCCAATATCCACTGAATGTGTGCAATGAGGCGGATCGAGGACCAATCTCCACGCGATCAGACCTGGCCAGGCGCCTCCCCTTCTTTCGTGAGTCCTCTAAAACAAATTCCGGTTCTCAGTAACCCACTGGAAGAGCATTTCAATCCCCGCCTCCAAATCTATACTGGGTTCCCACGCCAATTCCCTTTTGGCTTTGCTAAAGTCGGCATAGAAAACGCGTTGATCGCCGGGGCGCCAGTCCGCGCGTGCCACCTCAATCTGCCTGCCCAATAGTTTTTCCAGGATTGGGCCGAACTCTGACCAGACCGCCAGCACGTTGCGCGTGCCGCCGCCCAGGTTGTAGACCTGGCCTTTGGCGGTCTCGATTCGTGCAATCGCGGCATCATAGGCGCGCAGCAGGTCGTCCACATGCAGGACGTCGCGCACCTGCTTGCCGTCTCCGTAGATGGTAATCTTTCGACCGGTCACGGCCGCGATCGTCATCCACGCCAGCCAGCCCTGATCTTCGACGCCAAATTGCCGTGGTCCGTAAATGCAGGATTGGCGGAATACCACCGACCGAAGACCGTAGATGCGGGCATAATCCCGCACATACTGATCGCCCGTCCCTTTGGAACACCCATAGGGCGAATGAAAATCCAGGGGCTGCGTTTCCGAGCATCCCAGTTCAAGGTCCGTGTAGCGCCAGCGGGTGGCATCCTCAATGATCCGCACATCCTCCATACCGCCGTACACTTTGTTGGTCGACGCGTAAATGAAGATCGGGTTGCGTCCGGAAAGACGCGCAGCCTCCAACGCATTGAATGTGCCGAGCGCATTCGATTCAAAATCCTGACGGGGATCGGTCACTGATGTCGTAACCGCCACCTGTCCTGCCAGATGAACGATAATATCGGCGGCGCGGGCCGCGGTGGCCAGCTGGTCGGCATCGGTCACGTCTCCTACGACCAGGCGGAAGGCGTCCTTTCCAAATTTCTCCTCCAGCCACGCCAGGTTTTTTCTGGCTCCAGCGCGGCTCAGGTTGTCGTAGACGATGACCCTCTCGCCGCGCTCCAGCAAATGGGACACATAGTTTGAGCCGATGAAACCCGCTCCGCCCGTAACAAGATAGCTGTTCGACATGGCTTCTCCATATTGATTCCCATCTATTGGTAAGATGTCCGCCGCTGCGTGAAGAGACTGACGGCCACCATGCCAAACACAAACCCTCCGACATGCGCCCACCAGGCGATACCGCTTCCGCTGGCCCCCTGGAGCGTGAGCCAGCCGGAGAATAGTTGTGACACAAACCAGAACAGCAAAAAGATCGCGGCTGGAATTTCGATGATCGTAAATATGAACAAGATGGGCACGAGACTGGCGATGCGTGCGTGCGGGTAAAGGATCAAATACGCTCCAAGCACACCGGCAATGGCTCCGCTGGCGCCGATCATGGGTACATTGCTGCCGGGCAGGACAAAGGATTCGAGCAGGGCCGCCGATATTCCGCTGAGCAGGTAAAAGACGAGATAGCGGCCGCCGCCCATGCGATCCTCGACATTATCGCCGAAGATGAAGAGCACCCACATATTGCTTAGAACATGGAACCAGCCGCCGTGCAGGAACATGGCCGTGAAGATCGTGGTCCATGCACTCTCCGGGTGCGCCATCAGCTGAGTTGGGACGAGCCCCCATATAGTGGTCAACCTATTCAATGCCGAGGGACTCAGACTGAACTCATAAAGAAACACCAGTAGGTTCAAGCCGATCAACAACCAATTGACGATCGGGAATCTTCGCGAATGCAGGGTGTCATAGAGGGGAATCATAGGTCTCGGCCTTTGATCTGAACTTAGCCAGTTGCCGGTAAATTCCCGATAGCGTTTGCCCTTCACGCGCGAGGGCATAGCCGCCCAGCACGCCGCTGCTGATGTAGTTGAATAAGCGCGAGGCCAGGGCGACCGCCAGGGAGGTGGACTGGTCGTGGGTTAAGAGAGTTAAGGCTCCGGCGAACGCGCCCTCAAAGGTGCCCACTGCGCCCGGTAACGAGGGCACGGCACCGCCGAAAGCGGCTGCGCCCAGGCCGAACATCCCCCAGGCGATCTGGGTCTGAGGGAAGAAGGCGCGAATGGTCAGATAATACGTGATCAATGCGATGCCCCAGTTGAGTGTCATCCAAAACAGGAACCGTATGAAAAGCCAGACATCGGTCAGGACGGTAAGACCCGTCAGGAATGATTCCAGGATTCCTCTGCCAAAATGCTGAAGCGACGGCCAGCGCGCGCTGAGCTTATGAAATGTTTGCAGGGCCCACTGATCGTTGCGGGCCAGCAAATACATCGCCAGAAAACCTACGACCACAACAACACCGATGATGATGCCGATGCGGTCGGCACCGGCCGCACCGACCACGAACGGCAGGGAGGCCAGGAAAATCGCAGCCGTGAAACCTACGTCGGTGGCCCGTTCTATCACGATGGATGGGAGTATTTCAACAAACGTCATGTCAGTCTTGCGGCTGAGCATGAACGCCCGGCCGATCTCACCCAGGCGGAAGGGCAGCACATTGTTGAGCAGGTAACCTTCGCTAAGCGCCATAAGAGCATCGCGGTACGTTGCGCGATCACGCAAAAGGGTCCGCCATACGATTACCCGCACGAACATCCAGACAAAAGCCAGCACCAGCACGATTGCGAGCAAGCCGTAATCCGCGGTCTGGATGGCCTTCAGGAACTTGGGAAGATCAACAAAATAGAGGAGTGCGGCAACGATCAGGATGCTGATGATTGCGCCAGGCAGCCAGCGTTTTGCATCTCTTATGAATTGAGGCATTTTTGGTTCTTCTTCCAACCTTTTTTCTTGAACCCGGCATTCTCATATGTGCAGGGAGTTGTCCTGGACCGGGTTCCATGGATATTCTTCGAACCTAACGCGGCCGGGTCAATAGGTTTAACTATTCCTCATCCAATTTCAATACGGCCATGAAACGCCTCCTGCGGGATTTCCACATTCCCGACCATCTTGAGGCGCTTCTTGCCGCGTTTTTGTTTCTCCAGCAATTTCTTTTTGCGTGAGATATCGCCGCCATAACATTTGGCCAGCACGTCTTTACGCGTGGCCTTGACATTTGCGCGCGAGATCACCCGCCCGCCTGCAGCGGCCTGGATTGCCACATCGAACAACTGGCGCGGGATGATGCCCTTCAATTTGGTGATCAGCCGCTGCCCCTTGTGGAAGGCATCCTTCTTGTGGACGATGGCGGCCAGCGCATCGACCGGGTCGCCGTTGACCAGGATCTCCAGCTTTTCCAGCTCATCGCGGCGATATTCGAGGAATTGGTAGTCCAGTGAGGCGTAGCCTTTGGTGCGCGATTTCAAGTCGTCGAAGAAATCCACGATGATTTCGGACAAGCGGGATCTCAAAGTTGAGCTGGACACGGTGCGGTGCGGGATATTCCTGCGATTTGTAGATGCCGCGCCGGCCGGTCACCAATTCCATGATGGGGCCGTAATATTCCGTCGGTGTGATGATTTCGATCGTCATCCACGGCTCGCGGATCTCGACGATCTTGCTTTCGTCGGGCAAGTCGGCCGGGCTATCCACCAGCAGCGTACTTCCATCGATCATGCCGACTTCATACTCCACGGACGGGGCGGTGAACAGGACGTCCAGCAGATACTCGCGTTCGATCCGCTCCTGAATGATCTCCATGTGGAACAGGCCCAGAAAACCTGCGCGGAAGCCGAAGCCAAGCGCCTGCGAGGTCTCGGGCTCGAAGGTCAACGAGGCGTCATTGAGCTGCAACTTGTCCAGCGATTCGCGCAGTTCCGGATAATCGTCTGCCTCGACCGGATAGATGCCGGCGAAGACCATGGCTTTGGGATGGCGGTAACCGGGCAGAGGCTCCGCGGCGGGCGCGGAGGCGAGCGTGATGGTATCGCCGACGCGGCAATCCTGGACGGTCTTCAGGCCGGTGGCCACGTAGCCCACCTCGCCTGCCGTCAGATCCTGCACAGGCTGCATGCCGGGTGCGAAGATGCCGATCTCGACCGGCTTGAGGTCTGCCCTGGTGGCAAACATGTGCAGTGTGTCGGTGGGCTTGATTGAACCTTCGAACACGCGGATGTAGGCGATGACGCCCTTGTAGGAATCGTAATGCGAGTCGAAGATCAGCGCGCGCAGCGGCGAAGCTGAATCGTCTTTCGGCGGCGGCACCCGCTGTACAATGGCCTCCAGCACCTGCTCCACGTTCAGGCCATCTTTTGCAGAAATGCGAATGACGCCTTCCGCCTGTACGCCGAGCAGCGAGGCGATATCTTCTGAGACTTCGTCAGGCCGGGCGGAGGGCAGATCGATCTTATTGATAACGGGGATGATGACCAGGTCGGCATCGAGCGCCTGATAGAGATTGGCCAGCGTTTGGGCTTCGATGCCCTGGGTGGCATCCACCACCAGCACCGCACCCTCGCAGGCCTTGAGGGCGCGGCTGACCTCGTAACCGAAATCCACATGACCTGGCGTATCGATCAGATTTAGTTCGTAGAGGCGGCCATCTTTGGCGGTGTACTTCATGCGCACAGCCGAGGCCTTGATCGTCACGCCCTTCTCGCGCTCGAGATCCATCGTGTCGAGGATCTGCTCGGTGGTATCGCGATCGGATACAGTCCCCGTCAAGATGCAACAGGCGGTCCGCAAGTGTGGATTTGCCATGATCCACGTGCGCGATGATGCAGAAATTGCGGATATGGCTGGTCATAGGCGCCGGGAAGTATAACCGAAATTCAACGACCAAGAAACAAAGATGCATGCTTGTCGGCCTCGCAAAGCGTCTCGTCAGATTCTTAGCTCCGTATCCTTTCATCGATCAGGCCATGAAGCTCCTGCGACTCGCCCGTTGAGGTTCAGCCAAACCAGGAACTCGACATTTCCTTTCGGTCCCAGGAGCGGAGACCTGATCAGTCCGCGTACGCCGAATCGCCTGGGCTTGAGCGAAACTCAACACGTCGGATAGAACCTGTCTATGAATTTCAGGGTCGCGGATCACGCCATCGCCACGCGAAACGTCCTTTTTCCCGGCTTCGAATTGCGGCTTGATCAACGCAACCAAATCTCCAGCGGCCACGTCCCGCTGTTCGTCTTCCACGATCGAAGAAACGCGACGTGAACCACTTGCGTACCACGGGCAGCAATATCTTCAAAGAAATAAAGGATGCATCTATGGTGATCAGTGAAACCCGCTCCGGCAGGAACTCGACGAAGCGCGCATTGGTCTCTTCCATGACGACCACGCGCGCGTCGTTGCGGAGCTTCCAGTGCAAAATGCCTTTACCTACATCCACCGCGTAGACCTTTGCCGCGCCACGCTGAAGCAGGCAATCGGTGAAGCCGCCGGTTGAAGCGCCGACGTCCGCACAAATTCGGCCGCCCGGCTCCAAACCAAAGGCTTCGAGTGCGGCATCCAGCTTTTCGCCACCACGCGAGACAAAACGCGGGCCGCGTTCCACCTCCAGGACTGAGGCGGGGTCGATGGCTGTGGCTGGCTTGAGCATCACCTGCCCGTCCACCCGTACCTCACCGGCCATGATCAACGCCTGGGCCTTGGCGCGGGATTCGGCCAGCCCGCGTTCGACAAGCAGCAGATCGAGACGCAACTTTGCCACCAGGATATTGTAATTCGAGCCGCGAGAATTCGATAATCCACTTCGAATATGCGAGTCCCAAATCTCGAATATCGAAGGTAAAATTGCCGCATGTTCGGGGCGCTTCTCAAAACCATGCGACCGCGCCAGTGGACAAAGAATATCTTCCTCTTTGCCGCTGTGGTGTTCGACAAGCAATTGCTGATCGAAAATTCCTTATTGCGTACAGTGGCGGGCTTCCTTCTATTCTGTCTCATCTCTTCCGCAGTTTATATTTTCAATGACCTGGCAGATATCGACGCCGACCGTGAGCATCCCGAGAAGAAGAACCGGCCGATCGCTTCGGGAAAATTGCCCTTGCGGGCGGCCTGGACCGCGGGAATCGTCCTGACCCTTGTCGCCCTGGTGGCCGGATATCTGCTTTCGCCGGCCTTTTCGCTGGTTGTCGCGGCCTATTTCCTTTTAAATCTTGCTTATTCGAAGTGGCTCAAGCACGTCCTGATCCTAGATGTGCTGATACTGGCGGCCTGCTTTGTCCTGCGCGTAGTGGCGGGTGTGGCCCTGATCCACGTAGAGCGGTTCTCGCCCTGGCTGTACGTTGTGATGACGCTGCTTTCGCTCTATCTTGGCTTTGGCAAGCGGCGGGCCGAGCTGGCACTCCTTTCCGAGGATGCCGGCACGCATCGGAAGGTGTTGCAGGGGTACAGCACTTCTCTCCTTGATCAATACATCATGATTGTGTCGGGTACGACGATCGTGGCCTATTCTTTTTACACGTTCTCGGCTCCGAATGTCCCGGCCAATCACACGATGATGCTGACCATACCGTTCGTGCTGTATGCCATCTTCCGTTACCTATACCTGGTTCAAATCAAACACGCCGGCGGCGCGCCGGAAGAGATCCTGCTCTCTGATCGCCCACTTCAAGCCTCCCTCTTCTTCTGGGCCCTGGCGGTGCTCGCCGTGTTCTATCTTTCGTAGGGCAAATTCCCAATTTGTCCCACGCTGCTTCTGCTCCCGGTAAAATCATTCTCTTTGGCGAACATGCCGTTGTGTATGGCCGGCCCGCGCTGGCGGTGCCTGTTACCCAGGTGCACGCGCAGGTACAGGTCTCAGACTCGTCCCGCACCGGGATTTGGATCGATGCCCCCGACGTTGATCTGCATGCCGAGCTAAACACGTTGGCGACGGACCATCCCCTGGCGGCCGTCCTACGAGGTCTGTTCTCCGCCCTCGGCGTAGCTCCGTTGCCTAATCTTAGGATCGATATTTCAAGCACGATCCCTGTGGCCTCCGGCCTGGGCTCGGGCGCGGCAGTCTCGGTGGCGCTGATAAGGGCTTTGTCTGCATGGCTTGGCAAACAACTAGTGGATGAACAGGTAAATGACCTCGCGTTCGAGATCGAGAAGCTGTATCATGGTTCACCTTCGGGTATTGACAACACCGTCATCACATATGGAATGCCAGTCTACTTCATTAAAGGTGAGCCGGTTGAGATGTTCAAAGTCGGAGAGCCGTTTACGATTGTCATTGGCGACACCGGCATATCTGCGCCAACTAGGGAATCTGTCGGCGATGTCCGCAAGTTGTGGGAGGCCGATAAACTAGGCTGTGAAGAAGTCTTCGATGAAATTGGTAGAATTGCGCTGAAGGCCAGGGGGGTGATTGAAACTGGAGAGTGGGAGCGCCTTGGAGAACTGATGGATAAAAATCATTCGCTGCTGCAGGAGCTAACCGTCTCTTCGCCCGAATTGGATACATTAGTCGCCTCGGCGCGTGGGGCCGGAGCGTTGGGAGCGAAACTCAGCGGCGGTGGGCGCGGCGGCAACATGATCGCGCTGGTGCGGCCGGAAACTGCGGATGCGATTTCGAGCGCCCTTCGGCAAGCAGGTGCGATAAGAACCATTGTTACTATTATTCAGTGAAGGGCGATCAATCCACAGAAAACCCTGATCGGCGGTTGGGATGCAGGAGCGAGCCATGTCGGATACGGCGGATGTGATCATCATCGGTGCAGGAGTACAGGGAGCCAGCCTCGCGTTTCATCTTGCGGGGCGCGGCTTGAAGGTGCTGGTGCTCGAAAAGCAGTTTGTGGCGGCGGGTGCGACGGGCCGCTCCAGCGGACTCGTGCGCATGCATTACGATGTCCGCCAGGATACCGAGCTGGCGTGGGTCTCGTTTAAGTATTTTCGTAATTGGAATGCGGTGGTGGGCCAGGATGGCTGTGGATTCACCCGTACGGGATTCATACAGTTTGTCGCCCGCCAGGATACACAGCATCTGAAGTCAAATGTTGCGACGCAGCAGGAGATCGGCGTTCCTGTTTTCCTTATTAAGGCGGATGACGTCCGTCGATTGGCTCCGTCGTTTGCCACCCAAGATGTCGAACTGGCCGCCTACGAGCCCGAATCCGGGTATGCCATGCCGAGCGACACGGCTAATGCATTCATGAATGCGGCGCGCCGGAAAGGCGGGCGGTTGATCCAGGATTGCGCGGTGACGGCCGTGGTCGTCAAGAGCGGCAAAGTGATCGGCGTGCAGACCGTGCAGGGCGAGTTCAGCGCGCCAATTATTGTCAATGCAGCCGGCGCCTGGGCCGGAAAGGTGAATGCGATGATCGGCCTGGACCTGCCGTACGATACCTGGCGGCACGACACGATGTTCGTGGCACGGCCGCTGGAAATGGGACCCAGCCACCCGGCGGTGATTGACTTTCCCAATGAGATGTATTTTCGTCCGGAAGGCGGACTGACGCTGGTCGGTTTGGAGGATGGCAACCCAATCGGTAAATCGCCGGATGGCAATACCGACCACGCGCGGACGGGATTTGTCGAACGTGGCATCGATCGTATCTGCAGGCGCATTCCCATCATGGAGAGCGGCGGTCTGCATTCTGCTCACGGCGGTTATGACGGCATCACGCCGGACCAACATCCGCTGCTCGGTGCAGCCGGCCCCGATGGGTTCTACCTGCAGTGCGGATTCAGCGGCACCGGTTTCAAGACGGCGCCCGCCGTGGGGCTGTGCATGTCGGAGTTAATTCTGGATGGCAAGGCAAAGACAGTCGATCTTTCGATTTACAGGCCGCAACGATTTGCCGAGGGAGCGCCGATCGCCGGCGAACATCCGTATAGTAGTGGGGTTTGGCACTAACCGTTGATCGGGATGCAGCCAGCGGAATTGACGAAGAGCCCGTTATGCGGTAGCCTCTCCACGCTTGCCGTTTCATTTACAGGTATAGGTGCGCAATGGCATCGAATCTTCCGACCGGCACGGTCACGTTTCTCTTTAGCGATATCGAAAACAGCACCAAACTCTGGGAGCAATATCCGGGGGACATGAAGTCTGCCCTGGCGCGTCACGATGAATTAGTGCGCCGGGCCATCGAAGGAAACGGCGGTGCGATCATCAAGACCACGGGGGATGGTTTCCATGCCGCCTTTCCAACCAGCCTGGGCGGAGTGACTGCGGCGCTGGCTGCCCAGCAGGCGCTGCATGCGGCGCGCTGGCACGAAATTCAACCGAACCAGATACGCATTCGCATCGGAGTGCACACCGGTGAAGCCGAAGAACGCGCCGGGGATTACTACGGCCCCACTCTAAATCGTGCTGCCCGGTTGATGTCCGTCGGACATGGCGGGCAGATTTTGCTTTCCTTTACCACGGCCGATCTGGTGCGCGATGAGTTGCCGCAGGGAACCACATTGCGGGACCTGGGCGAGCACCGCCTGAAAGACCTGGTTCGCTCCGAGCACGTCTTTCAACTGAGCCATTCTGCACTGCCGCTGGATTTCCCTCCGCTGAAATCAATCGACGCGTTTCCAAACAACCTTCCGGTGCAACTCACGACTTTCATCGGGCGGGACCGCGAGCTGGCGGAGACAAAGAAACTCCTTAACGGAGCGCGCTTGCTGACCCTCATCGGGCCGGGCGGGACCGGCAAGACGCGTCTTGCGCTGCAACTTGCGGCGGACGTTTTGCCTTCTTTTGCCGACGGCGTCTGGGTTGCCGAGCTGGCGCCGCTTGCCGATCCGGGGCTCATCAAGCAAGCCGTCGCTTCCGTCTTCGGATTGCGCGAGCAGTTGGGAATGCCGCTCAATGAGTTGGTGGTCGATTACTTGCGCGCCAAGGACTTGTTGCTCGTGGTGGACAATTGCGAACACCTGGTCGAAGCCTGTGCTCAGTGGATCGATCAGCTTTTGCATGCATGCCCGAACCTGAAAATCGTCGCCAGCAGCCGTGAGGCATTGGGCATTTCAGGGGAGACGGTCTATCGCGTACCGTCACTCTCCGTGCCCGCGCCCACGGACGCCGCAATGGAAAAACTCATGGAAAGCGAGTCGGTGCAGCTCTTCGTCGAGCGGGCGATAGCGTCCAATCCAAAATTCACGCTGTCTGAACAGAGCGCCATCGCCGTGGGCCAGATATGCCGCCGGCTGGACGGCATTCCACTTGCCCTGGAGCTGGCGGCCGCCCGCCTCACCATCTTTTCAGTCGAGCAGATCGCCTCGCACCTGAATGATCGATTCAGGCTGCTCACGGGCGGCAGCCGGACCGCGTTGCCCCGGCAGCAGACGCTGCGAGCCATGATTGACTGGAGCTATGACCTGCTCACAGAAAATGAGCGCACGTTGTTTCGAAGGTTTTCGGTGTTTGCCGGTGGGTGGACTTTCGATGCCGCTGAGGCCGTTTGTTCTGAATTGGATGTTTTGAATTTACTGACTCAGCTTGTCAACAAATCACTGGTAAGTGTGGAGGACGAAGCCGGTGAGCCGCGCTATCGCCTGCTTGAAACCGTTCGCCAGTACGCCGGTGACAAATTGCTGGAAATGCACGAATCAGAAGACGCCCGCAATTGCCATTTGGAATACTACTCGAAATTGGTGGCAACCGCCGAGCCGAAACTGCGAAGTTCCGAAGCTCTCGCGTGGGTGGCGCGGCTGGAGGTGGAAATCGATAATATCCGCGCCGCGCTGCAGTGGGGATTGGAAAACGACGTTGAAGCCATGCTGCGCATAGTTCCGAGCCTCGACTATTTTTGGAACCGCCGAGGATATGAGGAGGAAGGACGCAATCTGATCACCGAAGCGCTGGACCGGGCAAAAAAGCTGCCTCCATTGGAGGGCGAGGCGGAACGTCAACGAAACAGCGTGATTGGCAATGCTTGGCAGACGCTGGCTATGCTGGCTTACAGCCAGGGCGACAATGAGCGCGCCGTGATCGCTTCCGACCGGGCCGCGGCGCTGGCGCGCCAATGCGGCGACTATAGGCTTCTGGCATCCGCACTGGCGTTCGAGGCCTCCGGCTCAATGTTCCTTGGGAGAACGGACGGGGTACAGAAATTGTTGGAGGATAGCCTGGCTGCGGCCCGCGAAAGTGGAGACAAATATGCAATTGGAGTGCCCCTGGCCCTCTATGGACAGGCGCTGGTGTTGACTCAGGGCGACTTCGAGACTGCGCGGAGCTATTATACGGAGGCGGAGAAATTGCTCTGGGAAGGCAGCGATCTCTGGAGTGCCACGATGACGATGCTCAGCGGCGGGCTGGTGGCAAAGTTTCGAGGCGACTATGTGGGGGCCCGGCGGCAATTCGCCGCGTGCGAACCTCTGTTCCGCGATCTGGGCGACCAGCACCGCCTCAATATGATCAAGAGCGAGATCGCCCACATTGACCGGTATGAGGGCCGCTATGAGCAGGCCGAGGCGGCCTATCGTCAAACCATCCGGGAATGGCAAAGGCTTGGACACCGCGCCGCCATTGCGCATCAATTGGAATGCTTTGCGACCATCGCCAAAGCCTGCGAGGACGACCAGCGGGCGGCCAGGCTCTTCGGAGCGGCCGACGCTCTGCGTGAGAGGATCCAGATTCCGATGACGGTTCAGGAGCGTGCTGAATACGATCGCGAGGTAGCCGAGCTGCAAGCCGGTATGGAAGACAAGGCTTTTGGGGCACTGTGGGCCGAGGGTCGTGGAATGAGCATGGAACAGGCCATCGGCCTCGCTGTGGAGTCAAATCGAAAAGCGGCTCGCTGACCGCAGAAAAACTGGAAAGGCATGTAGGCGGCCTGGACCGTGTGGCGCTCTCTTCCGGGGTCGGGCAGGTCGCTACTTGCACGCTGATTTGGGGTAATATTCAATAGTGCTTGAAGACATCTGGATGCAGAGTAGAAAGAGAGGAAAAAATCCATGGCTGGACAAAAAATGAGCAAGTCGGAATTCATCGAAATGTTTGCAAAGAAAAGCGGGATGGAGAAGAAGCAGGCCACAGTCGCTCTTGACACGCTCAACAGCATGGTGGCCGAACAACTCGGCCCGCAGGGGCCGGGTGAGATCACCATCCCGGGCCTGCTCAAACTCAATGTCGTGGTCAAACCGGCCACGCCCGAGCGCCAGGGGATTAACCCCTTCACGAAGCAGCCAACGACTTTCAAAGCCAAGCCCGCCCGCAAGGTGGTGAAGGTGCGTCCCTTGAAGGCCCTTAAAGACGCCGTCTGAACCTGGCGAAGCGCAAGCCCCGGCTGCCCCGAATCGAATGTGTTCCCTCCCCTAAAGAGGGGAGGGAATTGGGGTTGCGGCCAGTGGAGTCCCAAAATCGCCGCAGGTTAGACTGCGGGCTGATCCTAGCAGGGCTCTCCTATCTACCCGTCGTTCATCATCTTCAAATAGCATCTGTCGAAGCCGGCCAGTAGACTCTCCCGCGGTGTATACCAGCCGGGGCTGTAGGCGCGCGAACTTACACCTTGCTGTCCCAACCGGCAAACGTGCCAATCCTGCAGATTGGTCTCGTGCCAGAAATCCACTGCATCCTGCGGTCGAAAGTCGTCCCGGTCAAAAGACTCGGGGTTGAACAGCCACTCGCTCACGACAATGCTGCGGCTGGGCGATTGTGGGGTGACGAGATGGAACATCGCATAGTCGGGGTGGATGTTCAACAGCAGATTAGGCAGGATTGAATAATAGTAGCTGCGCCGGCCGTCTTCGCCGAGGTCTCCAAGCTGCAGCGCGCACGAGCGGCCTGAGACGGTCATACTCTCATTGAGGATGTTCATGAAGCCGCCCAGGAATGGACCTTCGGTCAGATCATTGCTGCCGCTGGTGTAGTCCGTGAATTTGTTCAACAGGGGGTGGATGGTCGGGCAATGGTAGCATTCGTTGAAATTCTGGAAGATATACTTCCAGTTTGATTCGACATCGTAGCTAATTCGCTGATACGACTTTAGACGGTCCAGGTTCCACTGCCCAAACCGGTCGAGCAGCGGAGCATACAACTCCTCGAAAGGCGTTGGCTCCCCCAGGCTGAGGTTGACAAACACGAATCCGTTCCAGAGATGGACGGGCGCTGCCCGCAATGGATAGTCTTCCGAATGGAAGTCTTCGAACTCCTTCATAAACGGCGCGCCGATCAGTTTGCCATCCAGGCCGTAGGTCCAGGCATGATACGAACATTGGATGCTCGCGCCGAAACGCCCTTCCGCCGCCTCGCAGATACGCGTGCCGCGATGCCGGCACACGTTGTAGAAGGCCCGGACCTTGCCGGCCTTGTCACGCAGGATAATGACGCTTTCGCCGCAGAGGCTGAACAGGAAATAGTCTCCGGCATTGGGGATTCGGCTCTGACGGCCGGCGCAGGCCCAGTATTTCTTGAAGATGCGCTCTCCTTCGCGCGCCAGTATCCCCTCGGAGACATAATATTCCTGGGGCAGGGTTAAAGAACCCGGCACGTAGGATTCATTGGTTTTGTGGAAGGCACACATGGAAACCTCCTGGCTTGCAGTCGGTTTTGGAGCGAGCAGACGTTGGGTGCGGGACGTGCTAACCTGTGAAGGAACCGAGGACTACATCAGCGGCGTTTCGGCCGCTCGCGCCGCTTACGCCCCCGCCTCCATGCACTCCGCTGCCGCAAAGGTATAGTCCGACAATCGGCGTCTTGTGATTCGACCAGCCGGGAATCGGGCGCATAAAGAGGAACTGGTCCAGCATCAGCTGCCCCTGGTTGAGGTCGCCTTCAGTAAGGCCGTAGGTTTCCTCCAAGTCAAGAGGGGTAAGCGATTTTACATCGGAGATGGAGGATCTTAGATTGGAAAAGTGATCGGCCAGGGTGTCTATTGCCGCTGCCTCCAGAGCCGCGCGCGAATCGTTCCAGCTAGCGCTTTTCAAGGCATGGGGTGCATATTGCACGTGGATCGAAATTACCCTGCCCGCCGCGGTGACTTCAAGATATGGCTTGGCCGATAGCTCGCCGTATTTTGCGGAATCATAGGCCCGCTCAAGATATTGTAGTGAGGGTGCAATGACAAGCGTGCCGTCAGGGATCCCATGGTTTCCGTCGGTAAGCAAATGGACTTTTGCAACGGAGCCGCGCATCTTTATCGATTGCACATTCCAGACGAACTCGGGCGGCAGATTCATGGGGCCAACCAGGGATAGGAATGTCAGCTTGGGGTCAACGGCAGAGAGGACTCTATCCGCGAGGATTTCTTCGCCACCAGCCAATACCACGCCCTTACAGGCATCTATGTCGATCTTCACACTTTTGACTTCTGCCTCGAGCCGAATCGCTCCACCATATGCCAGGATCGTTTTCGCCAGCGCCTGCGTGATTTCCCCCGCCTTCCCCACATTGATGTGCGCCAGTCCACCGCGGTTTAGCCAGTTGTGAAGCAGGGTGTAGCCTGTGCCTGCCGACATGACCCCGAGCGTCATTGCGTGAATTGCAACGGACGCCAGCGCGGCCTTGAGCTCTTCGGACTCAAACCACTCTTCCAGGAATTCCACAGCACTCATCGGCAGCATTCGGATCAGGCTGAGCATATCCTTGCGGCCCATCAGCCGCAGATCCAGGCCCATCTCGAGCAGTCCATAGCCTTCACTCATGCTGAAATTCCCCGGCAGTCGCGGCATGATGGTCGAATAAGCCGAGTCGAGGAATCCTGCGGCTTTGTTCATGAAAGCCGTGAAATCCGGCCATTTTGCCGCGTCCTTTTCAGAGAAGCGTTTGATCGACTCGGCTGCCTTGCCGGGATCGGAATCGAGGATGAGTTCGTCGGCTTCGGACAATACTGAGGTAAAGGCCGGTTTTCTTGTCTGAAGGGGGAAACCGAATTTCGTTAGATTCAGGTGCTTGATAATGTCTGGCCGCAGAGTCCCGCCCGTCCATACCGAGTCGGCTTGAAAGTCTTCGCCGAAAGATTCGGTGACCACCGAACCGCCGACGACGGACCGTCGTTCGAGGACGAGAACCTTCTTCCTGGCCTTTGCCAGATATGCGGCAGCGGTCAGCCCATTGTGTCCCGCGCCGATGATAATTGCGTCGTATCTTTCAGCCACGGTCTATCTCTGCTTCCAATCCTTCAATATTTCTTTGGCCGCCAGCATGCCCGCCGCGCCCATCACGCCGCCGCCGGGATGCGCGCCGGCCGCGCCGAAGTAATAGCCTGGGCAGCGGCGTGCGGAAGTCGGCCCATTGTGGAACGGGCCGCAGGAAGAAGATCTGATGCAGCAGCAGCTCACCGTGGAAGATGTTGCCGCCGGTGATGCCGGCGATGCTCTCGATGTCCTTCGGTGTGATGACCTGCATGCCCACGATGGCGCGCCGGATGTTCGGCGCGTATTGCTCGATGGTCGAGATGACCGTTTCGCCGAGCGCATCGCGTTTGGCATCATCCCAGCCGCCGTCGACGTCGTATGGAGCGTACTGCACGAAGCATGACATCACGTGCTGTCCTGGCGGCGCCATATCGGGGTCGATCATCGACGGGATGATCACATCAATATAGGGGCGCTTCGACACCTGGCCATACTTGGCGTCGTCGTAGGCGCGCTCGATGTAGTCGATGCTCGGGCTGATGGAGATTGCGCCCCGGTGGGGCAGGGGTGGCCGGCCATCCGCCATGGGCCAGGCCGTGAATTGCGGCAGTTCGCTCAGTGCAATGTTGACCTTGCCCGACGAGCCGCGGACGCGGAAGTTTCGGATGGATCTGACGAACTCATCCGGAGGAAATGCTTCGGCTCAACGAATCCCAGGAATGTGCGCTTGGGGTCGGCCGCGGACAGCACAGCCCTGGCAGTGCAGTTCATCGCCGTTCTCCAGCGCGACTCCAATGGCGCGCCCCCCTTTGACAAGCACCTGCTTCACGCTGGCGTTCACCCTGATCTCCACTCCCAGGGCTCGAGCCGCACTGGCAATTGCTCCGCTTATCCCGCCCGAGCCGCCCTTTGCGAAGCCCCAGGCGCGGAATGCGCCGTCAATCTCGCCCATGTAATGATGCAGCAGCACATACGCGGTGCCCGGGCGAGCGCGGGCCCAGGAAAGTGCCGATGATCCCGCTGGCTGCTTTCGTGCCTTTGAGCGCGTCGGTCTCGAACCACTCGTCGAGCAGGTCGGCGGATGATTGCGTGATGAGCTTGGCGATCCGGTACAGCTCCTTTTCCTTGAGAGAGGCGGCGTATCTGCCGAGTTTGAGCAGGCCCATCAGGTCGCGCGGACTGAGCGACGACGGGTCCGGCGGGACCATGCTGATCAGCGGCTTGATCGCCTTGGCCGTGCGGGCCATCAGCCGGGCGTACTCGTCGTAGGCTTCTGCGTCCCTGGGCGAGTGACGGTAGATTTCACGGCGCGTCAGGTCGTGGTCGTCCCATGCAGCCAGGTAGTCGCCATTCTCCATGGGTGTAAACGTGGATGGCAGCGGCAGGATCTTCAATCCATGTTTGGGCAATTCCAATTCACGGATGATCTCCGGGCGCAGCAGGCTGACCACGTAGGAGAACTCGGTGAACTTGTAGCCCGGGAAGATCTCCTCTGTCACGGCCGCGCCGCCGACGATTTCCCGCCGTTCCAGCACCACGACTTTCCTGCCTGCCCGCGCCAGATAGGCCGCGGCGACGAGGCCGTTATGTCCCCCGCCGATGATGATTGCGTCGTAGGCGTTGGCCGTCATGTTAAGACTTCACTGCCTCAATGCCGGAACGTTTCTTCCAGTCTGGTTCGTAGAACGGCAGCTTCACCACCTTCGCCGGGGCGTGCTGGCGATGATGCTCCACCGTCACTTCCATTCGCACGTTCGTCCCGGCCTCATAATACGGCCGCTGCAGATGGGCGAGCGCGATGTACTTCTTCAGCAGCGGCGACCAGGTTGATGTGGACGCATACCCCACCTGCACATTTCCGGCGAACACCGGCAGACTGGCACGCAGCGCCATGCCGGGTATCTGCGGCGGCAGGCCCACATCTGCAAAGAGGCGCTCCATCCCATTCCATTCGATCTCGAGCCCCATCAGCCTCCACAAAGAACCGGCGCGTTTCTCGCGTTCCAGCGCGCGGCGCCCGACGAAATAGCCTTGCTTGTCGAGACTCACGGTCCAGTCGAGGCCCAGCTCGAACGGAGAAGACTTCTGTGCCTCGATCCAGGCCTGGTTTGTCGACGTGTAATCCACCTCGATCATGAACAGCCCGGCCTCGACGCGCGCCATGTCCATCGCCAGGATGCCGGCGGGCGTAATCCCATAATGCTGTCCGGCCCTCATCATTGCATCCCATACCGGCAAGGCGTCCTGGGCGTCCATCCAAATCTCGTAGCCAAGATCGCCCGTATAGCCCGTTCTGGAGATCGACACGGGGATGCCATTCAGTTTATTTTGCATAAGGCGGAAATATTTCAATCCGTCCACTTCCAACTCGCAACAGCGATTTAGGACCGCGCGTGTCTTGGGCCCTTGGAAGCTTAATGCTGCCAGGCGGTCAGTGACCTCGGTGATCTCGACCTCCAGTCCGACTGCGTTCATCGAAAGCCATCTCAGATTGGGGTCGGCCGACGTCATGCGGAACGTGGTCTCATCCAGCCGCGAGACGGTGCCGTCGTCAATGACTTTGCCCTCGTCGTCGCACCAGGGGGTGTAATAGACCTGACCTACTTTCAACTTATCGATGTCGCGCGTGACCACGCGGTTTAACAACCGTCCAGCCTCGCGGCCCTTGATGATGTACTTCATTAACGGCGTCACATCGATCAGCGCCGCCGCGTTGCGGATGGCCCAATACTCCCGGTCCAGGGTTGGCTCGTACGATCCTGCCACCAGATACCCGGACCATCGCCGCCAGTTCTGTGAAAGGCACAGCTTCGATGTCCGTTCGTGGAATGGAGTAGTGCGTAGCTCCAATGGATTTATCATAGAGGATGTTCTCGCATGCCACGCTTATGGCAATGTAAATTATACTTGACATCAGGCATATTCATGTTTATAATGTAAAGTATGCATTACATTGAGTGTAATCCATGAGACTCCGCAATAGCCTGAAAGAAGCCCGGCTGAAGAGAAATCTCACGCAAGATACGCTGGCACGCATGGTGGGTGTAACACGCCAGACCATCATTGCCATAGAAAAGGAGAAATTCGTGCCATCAGTAAGGCTGGCGCTGGAGTTGGCGGTCGCGTTGGATATCCCTTTCGGAAGAATCTTCCGGCTGGAGATTGACCCAGGAGATATATCATGACTGGAATGAAATCCTATTACATCAGTCGAGCCGTCATCTCGATTTTGTTCGGTGCCCTTTTCGTCCTTACCGGCTTATCATGGTGGAATGGCGTCCTGATTGGCGCGTTGGCATTTGGCTGGTTTCTCCTGGCGCCGCATATTGGTCGGTATTCAGTTCATCCCGAATTCGGAGTCACTGCTCTCCGACGTGACGAACGTTCACAAGTCATAAACGATAAGGCTGCACGGAATGCGTTTGTGGCCTGCGCCCTAGCCTTGGCAGGGCTTAGCGTTTATTTTGAGGCACTTACGTTGACCAGTGTGCCAATCGCTGTTTTTAGGTGGCTGCTGATCCTCAGCGTGGTCGTCTATTTTCTATCCGACTTTTGGTTGAGAAAGGTGTACTCGTAACGATTTGACCTCGACGGTTATCCTTTCTTTAACGAATGCTCCGCCGGTGCGAAGAATACCAGCACGGTCAGATCTTTCTCAATCGAATGGAATCGGTGCTCCACGTTCTTCGCAACATAGACGACCGTTCCCATCTGTACCACGCGGTCTTCCAGTCCCACCTTGATCACGGCCTTGCCGCCCACCACATAATAGACCTCGTCCTCCGTGTGCGGCAACTGCGGATCCACGCTGCCCGCCGGGAGGACGTATAGTCCGATGCTGAGATCGGGGACCTTGAGAAATTCGAGATAGGGTTTGTTTGAAGCGGTGTGTTGATCGAGCAGTTGAGTGAACTCAAAAGCCCGCATGATTCGAGGTTTGAATGTTGCAACATGCAAACGTGCTAACGTTCCGCACGGACGGGATTCCTCAACACCCCCAAGCCCTCAATTTCGACCACAACCTCATTCCCGTCTTCCAACGGGCCGACCCCCGCGGGCGTGCCGGTGAAGATCAAGTCGCCGGGCTCCAGGGTCATTACGGATGAGATATAGGCGATCAATGTTCCAACACTGAAGACCACGTCGCGCGTGGATCCCATCTGGCGCGGTTGTCCATTGACCTTGCAGGTGATTAGCGCGTCTGCGATGTTGAATTCCGTATCGATCCAGGGTCCGAAGGCGCAGAACGTGTCGAAGCCCTTGGCGCGTGTCCACTGCTCGTCGGATCTTTGCAGGTCGCGCGCGGTCACATCGTTGCCAACCGTGTAGCCAAAGATGTACTTCTTCGCATCCTCGGCGGTTACGTTGCGACCGCGTTTGCCAATGACGGCCACCAGTTCGGCCTCGTGCTCCACCTGTTTCGATTGAGGCGGCAGGATGATCGATTCCCCTGGATTAATGATGGAAGAGGGCGGCTTCAGAAAGATCAGCGGGATTTTTGGGACCGAGTTGCCAAGTTCCTTGGCATGCTCCACGTAGTTGCGGCCAACGCAGACGATTTTGCTCGGTGTACAGGGAGCAAGCAGCCGGACTTCTCCCATGGGTGTTTTGGCATCCCGACGCCGGTACTTGCCAAACGGATCGCCCTCGATATCCCCTATCTTATCGTCCAATAGCCAGCCGTATTTTGGCGCGGCATCTTGTGTTTGGTAACGCACGATACGCATGGTTGCTCTGCTCGCTTTGCTGGCAAGTCAAAAATCCGAAAGTGTCTATTTACTTGTCGCCATTCCTAAAGGGATATCCCGGGTGCTGGGTGAATATCACTTGCAGTTGCGAAAGTCAACCTCGAAGGTCGAACAACCTGCATTCGTCGCTGGCGCCGGAGCGCAGCATTCGTTGGCGGAATCATAGTTCGTTCCCGGGCCGCATTGCCCGACTGCCGCACCAGGTGCCGGTGTGGGAGAGGCAGAGCAGACCTAAATCTGAAAGTGCAGCCCGGATCCCTTGCAGGCTATGATCCGCTTGCCGCCTTGACTGGGCGCGTCGACACAAGTGAAACCGGATTTGAGCGACTGATATGTTGCGCCGACAGGGATGGATACCAGTGTCTCTGGTTGAGTCCCTGAGCAGCTCTGTTGAAAAGTGCTAACCACCGGGGCGACCACTTGAGATACGGCGCCATTCGCGCATGCTGGCGCGAATTGGGCGGCTGAGCCCGAAGTGGCTGCCGGGACAAGCGTCGTCGGAGATGCCGGCCGCCCTGCGGACAAAATACCTCTCAATACCAGGGCCGCCGCAACCAGCACTACAAACACGGCCGCGCCTCCAATGGCGAGCCAGCGCTTACTCACCGTTACCGGCTGCGGCGCTGACTTTGTCGCAGGCGCGGAGCCAGCCGCAGCCTGGTTCCCGAACGCGGCCTGATGCATCGCGCGCGCCAGATCTGTCGCGGAGGGATAGCGCTCGTCACGGTTCTTGGCCATCGCCGTCTTGATGATCGTGTCGGTAGCTTCCGGCAGGCTGGGGTTGGCCTTTAGAATCTCAGGAACCGGATCTGTAATATGCTTGACCGCCACACCCATAGGCGTGGTCGCCTCGTAAGGCTGCTGGCCGCTGAGCATTTGGAAGATGATGACGCCCAGGCCGTAGATGTCGCTGCGATTGTCCACCGGCTCGCCCTGGGCCTGTTCGGGACTCATGTAGGCCGGCGTTCCGATAATCCCGCTGCCCGTCATATTGGTCGCAGAATCGGTGAATTTGGCTACGCCAAAATCCGAGATGAATGGATCGCCGTTGTTGTCGAATAGGATATTATCCGGCTTCAGGTCTCGATGGACGACGCCGTTCTTGTGGGCATACGCCAGCGCCGACGCAACGCGTTCGATGATGCGAGCGGCATCTTCAAGGGAGAACTTCCCCTTGGCGATCCACTGCGTAAGCGACCCGCCCGGCATATATCGCATCACGAAGTAGGGGACGCCGTCCTCGTCACCCACATCGTAAACTGGCACGATTGCCGGATGTTCAAGCGCCGCGATGGTCTTGATCTCGCGTTTGAAACGATCATGGAACTGCGGGTCGTGCAGGAATTCACGGGGCAGCACCTTGATGGCGACCTCGCGCTCGAAGCTCGGATCGTATGCGCGATAGACCGTTGCCATACCGCCGCGTCCCAGTTCCGCCTTGATTTGGTAACGACCGATTTTTTCTGGTGTCATGCGCCGAGTATAACCATATCTAGGCCACGACGCAAGCAAATCCGACCACTTTTGCCCTATTAAAGAAAACGGCCCTCCCAAAACTCGGGGAAGGCCTTTCCGCGGCAGAATCAATCGTTAGGGTGTCACGATGACGGTGCCCGTATCGGCTGGCGCATTCGTGGAGTGATACGTAAACGTCCCGGCCTGAGAAAATGTGTATTGGAACGTAGCTCCCGGATTCAGCGAACCGCTGTCGAAGAGATTCACTGTATCGGAGGTTACGCTCTGTGCAGCCGTATCGCTGTTGGTCCAGGTCACTTGCGTGCCAACTTTCACCGTCAGCGTGGTTGGTTGGAAGCCGCTGCTCGTGACCATAATTAAATCATTTCCCTGAGCGGCCCCGCCGGCAGAGGCTGAGGATGGAGAGGGAGGGGTGTGGGTGGCTTTGACGTGCTTCGAGCCGCTGCTGAGACCGTTGGGCTTGCTGGCGCTGGGCTTGCTGGTGCTGCCGCCGCCAAGAATCTTGCTGAGTCCCAGATGCATTGAGCACGATGAGAGCAACAGCGCTAGAACAACGAAGAGCGAAGAAAGAGTAAGACGTTTCATTTTTTTTCTTTTTGCCTCCAGGCAACGGGCAATATTACCTGTGGGACATTAATTTGAAATGTGAGTTTGGGCAGAATTGCGGGGGCTGCTTGGATCTTAAAACAAAGGCTCCTCCTGCCGTCAAGGCTGAGGAGGAGCCGGTGGAAAACAATGCTATGAAGCTTTTACTTCATGGCATCGCCCGTCGGCGAAACTACGAACCAGACGCTGGCAACGTTCTCGCCGTTGGTCTCACCTGCCTGCTTGTCTTTTGAAAAGTAATATAGTGGCCATCCGTTATAGGTCACCTGCATCGTGCCGTCCGTGCGCTTGGTAGTACCGATCTTGCTGGCATCCACCCCAGTCCCTGCCACTGGATTGCCGGCCGTCAGCAATGGGGGCCAGGCCGTGGCGCATTTGTCGTAGCACGTCGCCGTGTTGGGCGTGTCCTTTGTGTAGAGATACAGCGTCATGCCTTTATCATCCACCAGGAACGAGCTGAATTTGCTGCTTTGGCCCACGGCGACCTGCGCTGGACCCGTGGGCATGGCGGCGGATCCCTGACTTGCCGGCGCCTGGGTCGGCGGCGCGGCGGTCGGAGTGGCTTGCGGGGCGCAGGCTCCCACCAAAACGGTCAATGCAATCAATATCGCAATAATTGAAAAACCGGAATTCATTTCTCTCTCCTTTGCTTTGAAATGTTCTTGATGTTGAAAGGGAGTACGTCACCTCCAATATATGCAGATTGGGCTCGGCTTAAACTTCCATGAGAACAATATGTAAGTTCTAGGCCGGCCCCGGGTTTGAACGGATACATTTCGCGCCAAACAAAAAAGGCGGACGCAAAGTCCGCCTTTCAAAATCGGTGGCGCTCGGGTGCACCCTAAACCCGCTCGCGATTGAATTGTGTTTCGTAAAGCTGGGCATACAGCCCATTGAGCGCCAGCAGTTGCTCGTGGGTGCCGCGTTCCACAATTCGGCCACGGTCCATCACCAGGATCAAGTCTGCAGCCAGGATCGTGCTGAGCCGGTGAGCAATGACGATGCTTGTGCGTCCTGCCATCACGCGCTTCAAGGCATCTTGAATGAGCGCTTCGGATTCGCTGTCGAGGTTGCTGGTGGCTTCATCCAGCACCAGGATACGCGGGTCTTTCAGGATCACGCGAGCCAGTGCGATGCGCTGTTTTTCACCGCCGCTGAGCCGGTAGCCCCTCTCGCCGACGATCGTATCGTAACGTTCCGGCAGTTCCATGATGAAATCGTGGATGTTGGCGGCGCGTGCCGCAGCCTCCACTTCATCCTGACGCGCGTCGATCTTTGCGTACAGCACGTTGGTGCGGATGGTATCGTGGAAGAGGTACGTCTCCTGCGTCACCATCCCGATTGCAGAGGATAGGGAATCGAGCGTCACATCGCGCAGGTCATGGCCGTCTATGCGGATGAGCCCGGTCGTTGGGTCGTACAGTCGCGGGATGAGATACGTCAAGGTCGTTTTGCCGGCGCCGGAAGGTCCGACCAGGGCGACCAGCTGGCCCGGTGCTGCCCGGAACGAAATCGACTCCAGTGCGACTTCCCGCGCCTGCGACCTCGACGATTCGACATCCGCCTCGGTCCCCTCGCCATTTGAGTGACCGTTCTTCCCGTCGCCGTTCGCTGTGCCCGAAGAGCTCTCTGCACTCGGAGTGCTTGCCGTCAATGAAAGAACTGCGCCCACGTCTTCCGTCCGTCCGTAGCGCCTCACAGCCTTCAATAATTTGTTCTCGTCCACCGAATATGTAAACGTGACGTTATCGAAGACCAATTCGCCATGAACATTCTGCAGCTCCGAAGCATCGTCGCTTTCCACAATGTCGTGGGGTAGGTCCAGCACTTCGAACACGCGCTCGAAGCTCACCATCGATGTGGAAAAATCCACCGGCGCATTGGCCAGGCCCTGGAGGGCGCCATACAGCTGGCCAAGATACGCCCCGAAGGCCACGATGGTGCCCACGGTGAAGGAGCCTTGAATTACATAATAGCCTCCCAGGCCGTAGACCATTGCCGTGCCCACCGCGCTCACCAGGCCAAGGATCATGAAGAACCACGAACCCAGCACGGCTCGGCGCACACCGATGTCGCGCACGTCCCCGAACTCGCGCCCGAAATCGCGCTACTTCTTCATGTCTGCGGCCGAACAGCTTGACCAGCAGCGCGCCGCCGATGTTGAGCGTCTCGTTCATGTGAGCGTTCATTTTGGCGTTCAAGTCCATCGCTTCACGCGCCGTATCGCGCAGGGTAGTGCCGAGTTTCTGTGCGGCCACGATAAACAGCGGAAGGATGATTACGCTGAGGATGGTCAGGCGCCATTCCAGCGAAAGCATGACCCCCAGGATGGCGATTGCCTCCACAATGTCCGTGATGATGCTGACGATCGTGTTACTGATGGCGGTTTGAGCCCCGACCACGTCGTTGTTCAGCCGGCTCATGAGTTCGCCCACCTTGGTGTTGGTGAAGAATCTCAGTGACATGCGCTGCAGGCGTGCGAAGAGCGCCACGCGCAGGTCGTAAATCACTCCTTCGCCGACCGCGGCGTTCCACCTGCGCTGGGCGACCGCGATGACCCCACTCACCATCGGGATGAGCAGGAGTGCCAACGCCAGTAAGAGCAGTTGATTGAGGTCTTTTGCCGGAAGCACCTTGTCGATCATTGTCCGGAAGATGAGCGGGGAAAGCAGGCCCAGTCCTGTGCTGAGCAGGATCGTAACCAGCATGCCGGTAATTTGTCCCCAATAGGGGCGTGCGTACGCCAGGACGCGCGCCAGCAACTCTCGGGTAACCTTTGGCTTCTGATCACCCGCCCGCATCGAAAGGAACCAACCACCACCGTGCCACATACCTTTAGTCTCCTAACCGTTGCGTCCGGTAGTCAGAGTGATCTTCATTGTTGGTTGTCCAGGGATTCTGACCATCCGGCCAAAGGACTATAAGTCTAACCGGCGAATTTTGCAACTGGACAAGTGGGGAGGTTAATGAAAGTCAAAGGGAACCCAAATGCTATAATGCGCCTGTGCATCCTAAAACGGGATTAAAACTAACCGGGGCCCGCCGGTATATACCGGCTTAAGTTCCGTTTTCTAGGCCTTTTTCGAACTATAGACTTTGGACAACCCCCTGCAAGTTGAATTCACGCGTCAAGCAAATCAGTTGGACTGCGCCGCGGCCATCAATGGCGAGCCTGCATTGCAGCGCCTGATAGATGCCTTTGAGGATGCGGCAGCAGACCGCGTGCTCGACGTTGCCTGCGGACCGGGCATCGTTGCCCGGGCGCTTGCCTCACGCGTGCGCGAAATTGTCGGTGTGGACGCAACGCCTGAAATGATTCGGCTCGCGCAGCAAAGGTTCAAGAGATCGCGACTGACGAATGGACGCTTTGGCGTCGGCTGGGCCGAAGCGTTGCCTTTTAAGAATGCTCAGTTCGATCGGGTGCTCTCGCGGCTCTCCCTGCACCATTTTACGAACATCCCGGCCGTTCTTGCCGAAGTCCGGCGCATGCTTCGTTTACGTGGCCGACTGATTGTGGCCGACGTCGTATCATCCGATGATCCCGAGGCATCCGCATTGCACAACGCCCTCGAACGATTGCGCGATCCCGCCCACGTTCGAATGCTCTCCCGGCTTGAGCTTCTTCAAGCCATTCGTTCGGCGGGTTATGCGATTAGCTCTGAAGAGACCTGGACGCAGGAGCGGGCGTTCACAGAGTGGGCCAAAATAGTCGCGGCCCCCGGGTGGACAGAGCCGCTGCATCATGTGATGCGGGCTTTGGCACGGGCTGGGCAGCGTGCCGGCATAGATCTGCGGGAAGATTCCGGCGAACTCCTGTTTACACATACCTGGCTGTTGGTGAAAGCGAGAGTCGATTAGAATTGCGCGACGTTCGATACCGCTGGAGCAATGAGATGCGATTGGTTAGCATGAACTTTCGGCGAAAGTGTCCCAGGCAAAATGGGAGAGAACCTGAAGCCACGGGAATCTGCAAACTTGCGGCAGCGGGCGCGCGCAAGTCTCCTCGCCGGGCATCGGGGATGATTACGTCGGTGACCAAAAAAGCATGGCGGGCCTGCCGGCTATCCGTGTCTACAGCGCTCCTTCTGGGGGCGCCCACGGCCATTCGCACTTGAGCCGAAGCGGAAAGAAACCTGCACGAACTTCTGGCGCGGAGCCAGCCGGGCCTCATGCCTCAACTTGACGTCAGCGAATCAAAGTCCTTCTTCAAACATGGGTTGTCAGGCGCTCGTGCCAGGATTCGGCTGCCTCGCGGAGATGCCGACTTGTACTTTAAGTCCTCCAAGGGGCCGTTATCCTCGAATATGGAGCCTTTCCTGGCTGCCTGCTTGCTGCCGGCAATGAAGATGCATGCCGGCTTAAGCCTGGCAGGCACTGCGTCGACACGCCTGTTGCGCGCGACCGTTCAGCTGGAGGAGATTTTCCATAGATGGAATTCAACCTTGCTGCCGATACCCGTCACGGCTGCGTCTGAGACGGAGGCCCGGCTTGACGCCAGCCGCGCGGTTGGATGCTTCTTTTCCGGCGGTCTCAACTCCTTCTACACGGTCCTCAAACATCTTGATGAAATTGATTACCTCATTACTGTCCGTGGTTTTGATATACGTCTGGCCGACCAGGATGTACAGGCCCGCATAACCAGTTCGCTGCGGGCGGCGGCCGCTGAACTTGGCAAGCCGCTCATCGAGGTCGAGACGAATCTTCAGGATGTTCTGGAGGACTTTGTCGATTGGAGGATGCTGTTTGGGCCGGCCCTGGCAAGCGTCGCGTTGTTGCTGGCGCCGGTACTAAGGAAAGTCTATGTGGCGGCTTCCGATACCTATCGCCATGGTCTTCATCCATGGGATCCTCATCCTCTGCTCGACCCGCTTTGGAGCACGGACACGGTGGAAATCGTCCATGACGGCTGCGAGGCGAGCCGCATCGATAAGGCTGCGCGGCTCGCCACGAGTGATACCGCACTCAAGTATCTCCGTGTTTGCTGGGGATACCGCGAGGCCTACGACAAAGGTTTGTACAATTGCGGCCATTGTGAAAAGTGCCTTCGCACCCAGGTCAACCTGTACCTGGCTGGCGCTTTAGATCGTTGCGCCACGCTGGACCATACACTTGATTATGCGGCCCTTTCCCGTCTGCCAATTCAAAAGGCGAGTCTCCGTATCTATGTGGAAGAGAATCTTGAGGCGGCGGAGAGGTTACACACAAATCCGGCCCTCGTCCAGGCCCTGCGGGAATCCCTAAATCGCCCTATACTCGGAGCACACAGGCTGGACCGTATCGTGGAACTTAATGCAGCCGTGCGACGCCTGCAGCAGGAGAATTCCGAATTGAAGCAGACAGTTCAAGCGCTCTATCAATCCAGGTCATGGCGCTTTACCTGGCCCTTGCGCAGGTTGGCAGATGCCTCCCGGCGCTTCCTGCCGCGGACAACACGATGAGGGATTTTCCTCGGCCGCGGGAAATTTCAACGGAGGCTTGATGAACGAGGTTGTTGTCGGCCGCCCACGAATAAAGAAGGCAATCGATGGGCGCGATGTTTCTGTCCACGTTGACCTCGCCGGCAGCGGATTTGAGTTGCAGTATGGCACCGCAGCAGATCCACTGAATCTGAGCGCCGAACCCTTTCTGGCCACCGCTCTAATTCCTTCGATGAAGCTGGGTCTACCGCTTCGATTGAGCGGTCCCGTTTCGCCCCGGCTTATGGCGGCAACCGTCCTGATCCAGGAGAGGCTGCATGGGTTCTTTCCGGAGCTGCACCCGATTGAGATCATGGCGGAGACCGCCGCGAGCCCGATGCCCGACTCCGATCGTAAGGTCGCCTGCTTCTTTTCCGGCGGAATGGATTCTTTCTACACAGTCCTAAAGCATCGGGAGGAGATCGACGCGCTGATCTTCGTTCACGGTTTTGACATACGCCTCGCCGATCAGGATGTCTGGAATCGCGTCGAACCGTCGATACGCGCCGCCGCAACTGAACTCGGAAAACCCCTGATAGAAGTCCGTACGAATGTGCAGGCCTTTACCGACCCGTACCTGCACTGGAATTTTACCTGTGGGTCGGCGATGGCCAGCGTGGCTCTTTTGCTCTCACCGCTGTTCAAGAAGATCTATGTCCCGGCTTCCTGGACTTACGCACAGCTCTTCCCATGGGGCACCCACCCGGTGCTGGACCCATTGTGGAGTACCGAGGCATTGGAGATAGTGCATGATGGCTGCGAGGCGACCAGGGTGGACAAAGCCGCCCTGATCGCAACCAGCGATACTGCGCTCAATTACCTGCGTGTGTGCTATCAAAACAGACAACTTGAGCTGGGGAGTGTCTACAATTGCGGCGAATGTGAAAAGTGCCTGCGGACGAAGATCAACCTCTATCTGGTAGGCGCCCTGGATCGCTGTGCTACCTTTGATCACACGCTTGACTTCCAGGCCGTTTCACGGATGCAAATACACCTCCCGGAGGCGCGCGCCTTCGTCGCCGACAATCTGGAGGCCGCCGAAAGATTGGACGCTGACCCCGGCCTGATTCGGGCATTGCGTGATGCGCTCACCAGTTCCATGTCCGCCGATGAGCTGCATACGGCCATCGGCGACGCCAATGCCAAAGTTACCCACCTGGAAGAGGAGAATTCGGCTTTGCGAATGAGGGTTCGGGCCGTCCTTGAATCACGGTCATGGCGCCTGAGCAAGCCCTTGCGCACACTGGGCGATATGGTCAGAAAACTGAAATTATGGAACGCCAAATAGCGGTCATCTGTGCCTCGGCTCCGGGCGCTAACACCGGGATGGAAAGCGTCGACCTGGCCCTCCTGGAGCTTGCTGAAAAATACGGTTTCCGTGACCAGATCAAGTTCTATCGTCTATATCCGGCTCCGATTACTCCTGGCATCGTCAACTCGTCGCGGATTTCGTATTCAACGATTCCATCCGGCGCGGAATTCTTTCAGTCGCAGCAGGCCATAATCTACTGGGGAGATTTCTTGCACATGCGGCAGTACCAGGAAGCGGTTGCCAGGAAGCTGGTCGCTGCCGGCCTCTCCGACAATTTGGCGGAGGCCGGCACCCGCGTGCGACAGGTCTTTTTGCAGACCGGCCAGCAGGTTGAAGTTCTGGAAAGGACGCTTGCCTTCGGCGGTACGCTGTTGTTCAATACGATTCAAGACGAGCTGCAGGAGCCTTATCGGGCCGCGTTGGAACGATTTCTGAAATTAAGCAAAGGCGTATGGTTTCGCGATGTATATTCTGCCCTGAAGGCCTGCCATATTCGCGGGACGTTCCAACCGGACTGTCTCGGTGTAGATTGCGCCGCTCTGCTGGACCCGGATCACCTACGCCAATCTCGCGGCGGGCCTGCCGGCCGGGATCTTGCCGGCGTGTTTCTCGGTCGCACTGCCGGCAATGTGGCGCCCATGCTGGATTTTTCCGCAGACCTGGCCAGGCTCCTGGGCCTCCGCCCATCCTGGCTAAGATGGGGTGATGCGCTGGCCTTTCCCGCCCTGACAGCGATTTCCGGGCAGGATGCCGTCAGGGCGCTCAATGATTACTCTGAGTCTCCAGGCCCTCAAACCGAATTCTTCCTCAACAGCCTTCTGGACTATAAGATCATCATCACGGATACGTATCACCTATGTGTCAATGCCTGGAATCTGGGCGTGCCGGCCATCTGCTTTGTCGCAAGTGAGTTTTCACAAATCCGGAACGTCAGCTTTGGCGATTCTCTGGCTCGCCGGGACAAGCGGGAGGTGTTCATGAGCATGTATGATGCACTCGGCTTTCTTGTTCCCGCTGCTGAATTGGCTGATGCATCACATAGGCAGGCCCGCCTCCTGCGTATCGCCGAGCTTCTTAACTCGGGCCGGGCGGTTGCGGCTATCCATGGGCGGATCAGGTTGCATGCCCAATTTGCCGAAAAGGAACTGATGCACGCGTTGTCAGGGCTTCTCTAGACGGATCCTGATCGACCGCCGGTACAGATCCTGCGACGAAGATGGGACATGCTCTCTATTTGCGCTCTGATCGCTGTGAGAAATGAAGCTCCCTATCTGCGGGTGCTCTTGCCGATGCTGGCTGAGCAGCAGATCGAGGTGGCTGTCCTGGACAACGCCTCCACCGATGGCAGCCGCGAAATATGCGCTGCACACATGGGTAACCCTGTCTTATTCGTCGAGCGGATTCCATATCGCGGCTTCTTTTCGCTAAGTGATCAATTGGCCGCCAAACGGAAGCTGGCCGGTAAAGTCCGGCATGATTGGGTGATCCATCACGACGCGGACGAAATACTCGAACATGTCACACCGGGCCTTACCTTGCGCGACGCGATTGAAGAGGCGGACAAAAGCGGCTACAATGTGCTGAACTTCGACGAATTCGTTTTCCTCCCCGAACCGAATTCAGATTTTTCCACACAGAATTATTACAAAGGGGTTCTCCGATATTACTTCTTTGAGCCCCGAACAAACCGTCTGAATCGGGCCTGGAAAAGGGCAGCCCGCCTTGACAATCTGTCTTCCGGCGGACATCAACTTTCCGGGGGCGCCGCATCCATGGTCCCCCGCAACTACATCATGCGGCACTATATTGTGTTGAGCTATGAGCACGCCAAACGAAAGTATCTGGATCGCGCCTTCGATCCGCGGGACTTAAGTCGCGGCTGGCACGGCAACCGGCAATACCCTACGCCCGAGAATCTGGCCCTCCCTGCCGGGAGTGAATACCTGGTCCGATTGGATACCTTTGCCTCAAAGGATTTCCGCCGGGATTTGCCGTGTTCGAAACATTATTGGGAATGGACGTAAGCCGGGCCAGGCCCTCTCCGCCGGCCTGATCGGCGAGCTGTAGAACAGCCCTCTCGGCACGCCCTGGATCTCGCCTCGGGACCCATGAGTGCTTTTGGGATCCGGACTGCGCTTGATGGGAGCCTCCATATAATATTGGTTTTGGGCAACAGCTTATCTGTTTCAATGGCAAGCCAAATGTCCGTAGTTTGTATCGCCGGCATGCATCGCTCTGGAACCTCATTGGTTGCCAGATTATTGAATCTGTGCGGTCTGTATCTTGGGCCAAAGGCGGCCTTGCTTGCGCCCAATGAAGACAACATGGAGGGGTATTGGGAAAACTCACTGTTCGTCGAGATCAATGACAGCCTGCTGGCGCAGCTTAATGGAACATGGGCTTCTCCGCCCGCGGTCAACTCCGGCGCGGTCCTGGGACAACCGCCGGCTTTCCTGGCGAAGAAGGCGGAACGGTTGATTCGGAGCTTTGACGGTCATAACGCCTGGGGCTGGAAGGATCCTCGTAATTCACTGACGTTGCCTTTTTGGCAGCAGCGCATCCCCGGCCTAAAGGTTATTGTTTGCCTGCGGAATCCGCTCGAGGTCGCCTATTCCCTTGCTCGCCGGGATAACTTTCCAATTGCAATGGGTCTGGAGCTGTGGCATACATACAATCAACCGCTCCTCATCGCCTCCGCTCAGGATACCGTATTGACCTCTCATTATGCTGCCTATTTTATGAATCCGCAGGACGAACTACGACGCCTGCTCGAGTTCGTTGGAATCCGGGTAGACCCGCGAAGCGTCGAAAGCGCATGTGCCGCCGCAAAGTTGTCGCTCCGGCATAGTCGCAGTACTCTGGAGTACCTTATAGCTGAAGGCGCTCCGTTGAAAGTCGTCGATCTGTATGCGCAATTGTGCTCTCTGGCCGGGCCCGTCTATGGGAATGGGATCAAGAATGGTTCTGCACCTCTCGTAGAGGGCGATGACGCTGAGACGGGGGAAATTGAGTCCGGTTTATTGCAAAGGCTGCTCGACAAAGATCCTATTCTGACATCGCTCACTGCAAAAAGAGGGCCGGCCATGCGTGCACTGACCGCACAGGTCGATGAGAAAGAGCAACTGGTGATGGTCCTAAAGACGGAGTTGAAGCAGAGGGACGCATTGTTGAAAGACATCTATGCCAGCCGTGCCTGGAAGCTGATGCTGCTTATTCGCAAGGTTAAGGCGCTATCTTCCTCTCGTGGCAGCCTGAGGGAAAGGGTCCACGACTTTCTGTCAGGGACTGTAGGCGGGTCTGACGGTGAACGCCGCATTGACGTCGACCGGCCAGCCGGCAACGGACGAAATCCGCACCAATGAGCGGCTGCCATGCCTATGGTAAACTTGCATTCGCCTGGTCCGTACATTTCAAGTGAACGACCATGGCCCAAGAATTCGATTCGGTTTCCAAACCCTCCCTCCCCTTGACCGAATATGCAGGCAACTGAAACGAAAAAGAGCCCCTATGAATATGACAGCGCCAGCCGCGGGCCTGTTGCGCTGGAGGAATTGCGCGGTCTGTTCCGCTATCGTGACCTGATCTATCAACTGGTACGGCGCGACATCGTCTCGCGCTACAAACGTTCGGCCCTCGGCATCGCCTGGACCATGCTCAATCCTTTGGGCATGATGGCCGTGATGACCGTTGTTTTCTCGCAATTGTTTCATTCCGTCCCCGGCTATCCGGCGTATATCCTGAGCGGCCTCATCGCCTGGAATTTCTTTTCCCAGGCCACCGCCTCAGCCATGAATCAAATGGTCTGGGGAAGCTCGTTGCTCCACCGTATCTACATGCCCCGCACGGCCTTCGTCGTTTCGGCCGTAGGCACCGGCCTGGTTAACCTGGTGCTTTCCGTCGTCCCGCTCCTTCTTATCACCCTGCTGGTCGGCCTGCCGCTGCGTTGGACGCTGCTGTTCCTGCCCGTGTCTGCCCTGCTGCTGGCGGCGTTTGCCCTGGGCGTTGGATTGTTGTTTTCTGCCTGGGCCATCTACTTTCCCGATGTGTCCGAGATGTATCAGGTGGCCTTGCTCGGCTGGATGTATCTCACGCCGATAATCTACCCGCTTGACATCATCCCCGAGCGCTATCGTTTCTGGCTCTACCTTAATCCCATGTATTATCTCATCAAGGTCTTCCGCATGCCCGTCTACGACGGCATGCTGCCGTCGGGGCCCCTGCTGGGCGCGGCCGCTGCCATCGCCCTCCTGAACTCTGGCCCTGGGCTGGGCGGTCTTCTCCTCCAAAGCCGATGAATTCACATATCGCATCTAGTCTACAGAGCGTGATCGAGGCGCAGGCGCCTGCTGACGCCGTCGTACGTCTTGAAAATGTCTCGGTGCGCTACCGCGCCCCTCAGGAGCGCATTGGGACGTTCAAAGAATATGCCATCCGGCTCCTCCAGCGCCGGGTTCAATTCACGGACTTCTTCGCGCTGAACGGGATCAACCTCGAGGTCGAATCGCGGCGAGATCTTTGGCATCGTCGGGCGCAATGGGGCGGGAAAGAGCACCCTGCTAAAGGTGGTATCGCGCGTGCTCGTCCCGACCACAGGTCGGGTTCGTCTGCGGGGCATTGTGTCGCCTCTGCTCGAATTGGGCGCCGGCTTTCATCCCGAGCTGACGGGCCAGGAGAACGTCTATCTCAATGGCACGCTTCTTGGACATTCTGCCCGCGACCTGGAAGATCGTATGCAGACCATTCTCGAGTTCGCCGAACTCGGCGGCTTCATTGACGCGCCCTTGCGAACCTATTCCAGCGGCATGGTTGCCCGCCTCGGATTCGCCGTCGCGACCGCCTGGCGGCCCGAGATCCTGATCATGGACGAGGTCCTGGCCGTCGGCGATGAGGCCTTTCAGCGCAAGTGCCAGCTGCGTATGAAGGAATATCAGTCGGGTGGGACCACCACCCTTCTGGTCAGTCACAATATGACTACAATGCTGTCTCTCTGCACCCGCGCCGCCTGGTTGGAGCACGGCAAGATCGTTTCCATCGGACCCGTGCAAAAGGTGGTGGCTGATTACCGCGCCGGGCATGCCTGAGCGCTGAAGGCTTTTTGAGCGAGGCCGCAACCCCGGCGAGCCGGCTGCGCAACCTTACGACGTGTAGGCGAGGGAAGTTCGGCCAGCGGTGTTGCTGTCGATTGTCGAGATAACCCACGTTGTCACGGTGTCATTGGTATTGCGCGCGGCCTGGAGTTTGATCGTGCTCGGGCCGGTCACGGTCACGAGGATGAGCAGCGGTGTCGTGAGTTGGAACTGCTGATTACTGGCCTCGGTGAGCACAATCAGGCGCTCGGAGTTGGCGATAGCAGCTCCGGCTGTGACATCGTACAGCCTGGCTGTTGCCCAATAGACGCGGGCTGCGGTGGTGACAACACACTTGACAATACCGCGCACCTCGGCGTGAAGCTTGTACGTGCCTGCGGCGGGCAGATCCACGGAAATTCCAATGTCCTGAAAGACCCCTGCTGCTCCGGTCAGATTGACCGCGCCTGAGAGGATTACCTGAGCGCCGCTGCCTCCTGCCCCGTGGGAGTGATCATCGAGCGTGTCCATTGCGGCCTGAAGGTTGTTGTCGTGCGAAGACAACACACCGGCGAACATGGAAGTATTGAGCGGCGTGTAATTGCTCACGCGCTCGATGGTGGAGGGCAGCGCCCCTCCCTCGGTATTCTCGAAGATGGGATTGGCTTCCAGTGTCAAGCGCCAGAATGGCGGTGGGCCGGTGTGTTTGAATTCTTCCGTGACCTGGGCGAAGATTTTCAAGCCGTAGGTTGTGGGCAGCGTCAGGCTGATTACATCACCATCGAGGATTTCGAGATTAGGGCGGATGTCGGCGGCGAACAGGAAGGACGGCGCGTGGATGGCAGGGGCTGCTGCCGTGCTCTCCAGATATCCGAGGTTGTGCAGTGGATCGGTCACCGCTCCGTCTGTGTGGACGGTCTCGGTCTCGTCCTTCCAGATATATTGGCGGTTCTTTAGCTTGGTGAGTTCCAAGTAAAAGTCAGCGTTGAAACTGAGCGTATGATCGGCCGCTCCGAATGCGTGGCCGACATCGAAGAACAGGATTTCTTCGCTTCCATTGTCGCAGGCGAAAATCAGATACTTTTGCCTGAGCAAATTCAGGAACGCATTGGCGTCATTGAGAATGATGTACTTGCCTGCGGGGAGGAAGTTGTACGCGAGCCATGCAGCGGCGGGGTCGCGGAAAACTGCGGTCTTGCCGAAGTTCGAACAGAACGCGGTAATGACGTTCTCGTACGTGTCATCGCCCGCTGCTGAGTAATACTTCTTGGGGAACAATGAACCTTTGACAAGTTGCCTTCCGTTTGGCAGGTACCTTTGCGACGTGATGAAGAAGCGGCCGCTGGTCAGCGTCGTTTCGCTGCCAGCGATCGAAAGACCGCGTTCAATCCAAATGTGGGTCTGGTCGCCTCCGAGGTCAGCCTGATAGGCAATCTCCATTTCGAGGGCGGTACCTGTCAGCTTGTAGGCGAGGGCTTCGACCGAGGCATTGGCTGCGCCGGTGGCGTAGCCGATCTTGGCGCGCAGATATTTGAGTGGTGAACCTGCGAGAAGTGCGGCGGAAAGGGTTGCGTCAATTGTGCGGGTCATATATCAGTTCTCCTGGACCATTCTCTGCGAATGGCCATAAGTTGTTTTCATCGGATTCGAGACATTTCATCCAGGGGGTCAGGCGCCCGAACGATCAGCGTCTCGGAATGCGAATGCCACTCCAACTCATCCAGTTTTGCGACCAGAGCATCGGCCATGATGTGGTCATCGTGAATCAACTCTCCATCGGGGCCGCGTGTTCCATCCGGCACGCCCCAGCGCAGCGTCTTGGCCGGGCCCGGCAATATCTCCGAGCGGCACATGGCATATTGAAGGCGGACCGTGTCGCTTGGGCGGGGACCTTCGGCCGCCCCTACAACGGCATCTGTCTTCCGCCCGTCGTCGGGCGGAAGTGGACGAGGCGGGCCTTCGCCCATTTCAGGGCGTGGCGACCACGCCCCTACCATTTCATTCGTGCAGTCACGGAAGCGACCGGTCTCGATGATCGCACAGAAAGCGCCAGCCGATCTCTGATTTCTGCTGTTGGGTGAATTTCACAGGGATGACGCGGGTCGGAAAAGCCTTGTCGAGCAATGTCCACAGGCCCTCGCCAACGCCGGTAGCATCGATGACGATGTGCTGCGGCTTCCAAATATCGGCGAGGGCTTTAAGCTGACCGAACACCGTCAGATAACGTATCCCGGTCCAAGCCCGGCGGTGGACGATGCGGTAGGTGGGAGCCTGCAAAGTCGCGAGGGTGGAGAGGTCAATGGATACGATAGAGAGCGTGGTTGAATCGCGGCCGGGATTCCCCAGTTCATTTGAATTCAGCATGACTTCGTCCTGACCGGCGACGTCGATGAGGAAGGCCACGGGATTGATGATTGGCCCCGACCCCACCCCCACCCTCCCCAAATGCAAAGGCAAGGGCGCATTTGGAGAGGGGGATTCGTACATGAGGGCGAGGCGGGCGGGGGTGAACATGCCGGTTTGGGCATCGATCTCGCGGCAAAGGTATTGCGAGACCACAATCGGATTGTTGGGACCCAAGCGGGCGATCTCGGCCTGTAAAAATTCGCCGTAAGGGGCATGAACTTTTGCAATCTCGTTACCGTCCACGATGAATACCCGCTTTATGCCGTCCTGTTCTTCCTGGAGGCGGCAGTAACGCTCTTCGCGCGCAAGAAGCGTGGTATCCGTCCAGGCCGTGCCGCTGAACAGGCGGGTGGCGTTATTGGCGGCGGCCATCGGCGCGAAATGTTTGTCGTAAATAGTGGGGGTAACATCCTGGGCCTCGTTGACGACAAGCAGGTGCGAGGCGGTAGCGCCCACGACGTTGGCCGACCGATGGGCGGAGAAGAAGTAGGTACGGGCGCCGCGAATACGAAAGATGTTCTTCGACTGCCGGCGCCATTCGGATTGAAGCACCACGTGCCGCGAAAGGCGGGATTGGAGCCTTTGCATCGAAAGCTCGGTCTGCGGTTTGAAAGTGGGAGTGGCAACGACAATGGAAGCGTCGAGGTGGCAAAGGACGGTCATGATGTACTCGTAGAGGGCGGTGAGGGTTTCGTCTTTGCCACCCTGACGGGCAAATTTCCAGACGAATGACCTGCCCGCATGGTCGAAAACAGAATTCTATGACGGCATTCGCGGCCTCAATTTGATAAGGGCGCAAGTTGATGAGGCCGAAGTAGGTCGTGAAGCTATCCAGTTGAGAAAGTAGTTTCTTAGTTTGGCACACTGCGTTCATGTCTGCCTTCATCGCCAACGCTGCCTGTCGAAGCGGCCAATCCTTGGAGGCATTAGCTTCCGTCCCCCTTGGGACGGAAGTGGGCGACGGCAGCTTGAGGCTGACTCGCCCTACCGTCCGGGTGCAAAAGAAAAACAATGAGGAACAACCCCGACCTTATACCCCACGCTCCTTGCGGAAGAGTTCGAGGGCTTCCCAGAAAGTGGTAAGCAACTGCTGATCTTTACCTACCAGGAGGGTGTGGGTGCGCATGGCGGCGGTCAGGCGCTGCGTGCCGGTGAAGAGGGCGGCATACAGCTTTATCTTACGATCTTCGTCCTGACAATTGGCGATGAGCGAAAGAAGATCGTCGAGCTGCGCACGGAGCATATAGATTTCCGGCAGAGATTCGAGAGGCGGCATCACATCAAGATCCACGCGAAGCTGGGGCAGGTAGTGCTTGCGATAGATGCCGTGCAAGAGGGCGTTCTGATTGCCTGCGGGCGCTCCGGGCTTCCGACCTGTGCGTTTGTAGGGCATGTTATCTTCTCCATTCGTCAGATATTTTTCTTAACCACGACCCCCCGTAGGGGGTGCTTCGCGAAGGCCACGGAGAGGCACAAAGGTTAAGTACAGAAGACCAAGACAGAAATCGAAAGAAAAGAGAGGAGGAAATCATCCGCGCTTAGCCGCGTTGGCGTTTGAGAAATTCCTGGACGGTCTTTCCATAGTCGAGCCGATTTTCGTAGACATAGGCTTCGAGGTCGTCGGGACGAACGCGAACGGCGTGGCCCAAGCGCATGGTAATCATCTCGCCGCTCCGGAAAAGCTCGTAAACGTTCGAACGGCTGATATGCAGGATGTGCGCAACTTCGGCGGCGGTCAACAATAATCCCAACATTTTGTTTCTCCCATGCCATCCGACAAAACCTTGAAATGCGAATCTCAGCGGGGCGGCAATCGAAGGTTTTGGGCGATGACTTCATGCGATTGAGCCAAGATCATTATATAGAACATATGTTCACAAGTCAATGCAAAGAAGATTCCATTGCTTCCACTGCTTCCACAGCTTACAGACTTTTCTCATAAACGGGAAATTGGGAGGCGAAAAGAGAGCCGCCAGATGCCAAAAGGGAATCTGAAGCACGATTCGGCAGTTCGGCCGAGGCACCGTTACTTAGAATTACTGGGAAATTATGGGGAAACTTGAAGTTGGCCCGGCAGGGTTAGGACCTACGACCAAGCGTACTCATATACCGCGGAGGGCACGCGGCATCTGCGACCGCGGAGGGCACGCGGCATCTGCGACCGCGGAGGGCACGCGGCATCTGCGACCGCGGAGGGCACGCGGCATCTGCGACCGCGGAGAGCACGCGGCATCTGCGACCGCGGAGAGCACGCGGCATCTGCGACCGCGGAGAGCACGCGGCATCTGCGAGGCTCGATTACGGCTGGGGCCAGGAATCCACGTGTTGTTGTGCTGTTGTCTCCAACTTGGCGCCAGGTCTATGCGGTCGGCTGCGCGCCCTTAGGGAACTGCTGTCGATCACAAGCAGGCTGCACCCGGCGAACTGCGCCTAATCGCTGTACGGCGGTGCCCCTGTGGGCCGATATTCCAAGAGCAGGACGCGCCTATCCAGAACCTTAGTTGAGACCAAGTCAAAGCCCATGTCTGGCAGCCCTTCAAAGGTGGGCTCGATGCCAGTTTGCGGGAGGATCAACGGGCAGACAACGAGCTTGAGGCGGTCCACCAGGCCGGCGGCCAGCAGCTGGCGGACCAGCGACAGGCTACCCAGGGTGCGCAACTCCGGACCGTCAGTACGCTTCAACTCACGCACAAAGCTAACCAGGTCATCGCGGACGATCTTTAACCCCGGCCAGTCTGTTGCCGTCAGCGTGCGTGAGAACAGCCAGCCGGGCGTTGTCGTCGTCCGTTTCCATCCTTCGTCCCGCACAGCGGCAGGCAGCGCCTCCATGGCCTCGTAGGTGCGGCGCCCGATCAGCATGCGATGTGATACAGCCGTGTTGGTCTTGATCCAGTTGGCAAAGTCCGGACCGAAATACCCATAATAAGCCGGCGAGCGCTGGCCACGTGCAAAGCCATCGAGGCTCACGATCAGTTCACAGACAAGATCAGTCATATGTTTTCGCCTCAGCCGTGCAAAGTCTTGGAGAACCTCAAGAACCGAAGGTCCTCTTCTTTAGGTTACATTGCCTGAACCGGTTATGTTGCGGCCCGCCTGCTATCTCAAACCGTTTGGGACGTACGAGGCTGCGACGTCTCCCGCCTGCGTGCATCATTGTGTGCTTCGAGTGGCGCGATCAGACTCCCCCCAGATTCTTCCCTACTTATGTTAACTGCGCCTTAAAAGGTGCGCTAATTGTGGGCCCACCTGCGGGGATTCGCCGCGTGCGCCCTGTAAGGGAACCTACAACCAAGCGTACTCATATACCGCGAACAGCACGCGGTACCTGCGCGCCAATAAGATCACTTGGCCTCTGCGAGGCCCCAATCTGGTTCATAATGAGTTTTGGCCAATTTCAGCGAGCACAATAATCTCACCTTTGCCAAGCCGACCTTTATGCTGGGGAATTCCGAATGAACGGCGAAAGCAAAAAGGCTTGTCTTTCCCTTCCTTAGCTGTTGCCAGTATCAGTATACGCACTTTTCAGCCCGAATCCAACAGATGAAAACGCAAAGCCCCCCTGCCTGCGTTGCCCTCTTCGAGGACCTTCGGCAGGCATCCCCCCAAATACCCGGCACGGGATATTTAGGGGGAGAAAGAGGTTGCCCGCAGACGCGGCTCGCTCGGCGGGGACGTGCGCGCGGTGGGGCTGCTGATTGCGGCCCTCCAAGATGAATCCATGCACGTGCGGCAGGCCGCTGAGCAGGCACTGCAAGAACTTCAGGCCGCGCCTGAAGCGTCAGACCTGGCCCCATCGAATGTCGCCCACCGCCCAGGTTGCAGGCGCGACTCCTCGAAATAGTAGTAATTCGGCCGGCGCTGCGCGATAATGAAGTTGCCAGAAATGACTGTGTATCCGCAAATCGGAGGGCGACAAATGCCGACAAAACCACGGAGGAAATACGACAAGAATGCTCTCGTTCGATTGCTGGATTATTCCAAATACCTCTATGAGGAAGAGAAACAGCGGAATGAAAAGCTGAGCTCCAATACAAATACATATCTTGTTGTTATTACATTTGCCTTCACTTTTTCAGCCGGCCTATTGGGATGGCTATTCCCAAATGTCAACAGTCTTCCAGCAGGCTCGAATAGCAAAGTACAACTCATCCTTCTGCTGGGCCTGGGGGTCTCCATCCTGATCCTGCTTTTATCGCTGGTCCTTACGATGCTGGTAGTCAAGGTCAGGCAGTTTGAACGCCTGTGTGACCCCAAGGATTTCGCGGTCAGAGCATCCAAAATGCGTCGTGAAGATGAGTTAATAAGTTCCATGATCGCGAATTACGTAGTTGCCACCGAGAGGAACTTCGTAATGGATAACAGGAAAGCGAGATTTCTTGCAGCCGGCTTGCAGGCTTATCTGATCGGATTCGTCCTGCTGTTGGCAACAATGTTTGGAATCTACATAACCGGGAGGTGAGATCATGAGCCTGCGCCAATTGCTCGACATAGCCAATCCGCATAGCCTGAGGGCCTACCAAACGCGATTTGATAAGTTGAAGGCAGATTTCGAAAAGTATTCCGGAAACAGCAGGCGAGATAAGATTGTCCTTGATCTAAGAGCACTCTTGAAACAGGTTTCGGACCTGGGGCCGATGGGGGAGTCGCTGGAAGAGGAGATTCGTGCGTTCCTGGATACGCAAGCGGTTGTGGAGCAAGAAGACCAAGCGGGACCTGATCTGGAGCGGGTTATTGTGTGTAGAGAAGCAGGGAGATTAGATGTGCAGAGCACAATGATAAATGAACGAGGAAACACTGAAGGGCCGGGAAACGATAGATGGACCGGGGGCGAATTCTAGAAAAGAGCACCGAAGAAGCGCGCCACAAGCTGCGCGACAACGACCTGGAGACGCGGGGCTGGAAGATCTTGCGTTTCGGTGAAAGACAGATTCCTGAGCAGGCAGCGGATCATTGCATATCGACGGCGGCAGAGAGTATTAATGTCCTTGGCGGAGTGGATGAAAGCCGCGTGATTCCCCGGAAGATCAATCTTGATCCGGGTTCTTACCAACCATCATTATTTGACAAGCTCTAAATGCCATCCGAACTTCAACATCATCGCCGTTCTATCCGATTACCGGCATACGCTTATGCCGGGCCGGGCGCGTATTTCGTCACCATTGTCACACAGGACCGCGCATGCGTGTTTGGGCGTATCCGCGGGGATCAAATGGAATTGTCCGGAGAGGGGCGCATCGCGCACGAATGTTGGCGGGCCATCCCCGATCATTGCCCTAATGGGGAATTAGGCGCCTATGTGGTCATGCCCAACCATGTGCATGGGATCATCGTGTTGCATGACCGGGCGGACGCATTCGCCTCCGCCCGTAGGGGCACGATATATCGTGCCCCTACGCTGCAACTTCGTCGCAGGGGGCGATCCATGCGCGCAACGCCTCTTGGATTTGCGCTATACTGCTAATAGCAATTGAATAGCGGCTACACGCGACATCCTGTTGAGCGAAGATGAGCACAGCCAAAACAAATCCAACCATTCCAGTCTTGATTGCGCCGTGCGGGATAAACTGCCGGTTGTGCCGGGCGTACGGTAGGGATAAGAAGGCATGCCCGGGTTGCAGAGGGGACGACACCTGGAAATCCAAGTCCTGCGTAACATGCCGGATCAAGAACTGCGAAAAGATAGCAGCGGGGAAATTTGAGTACTGCTTCGAATGCGACGAATTTCCCTGCGAGCGCATCGCCCACCTGGACAAGCGCTATAGAACCAAGTATGGAACGAGCGCAATTGCCAATCTGCTCAGCATACAGAAGAGCGGCATAGAGAGATTTGTTAGAAGTGAGAACAGGAAGTGGACCTGCCCCGCCTGCGGGACGATGCTATGCATGCACAAGCCGCAATGCCTCTCGTGCGGCTATGTGTGGCTCAAAGCGGAAGATACCGCGCGATTAGTGGGTGAGGCGCACAACGTTAAGCGATAGATAGTAACGGGGAGTGGATAGCAAGGCATAAGCTGAGAGGGTGCGGGAATTAGAGAAAAGCAATGACGGAAAGGCACGACATGTCGTGCCCCTGCGGTGCGACTGCGTTCCGGCTGCGCCGCAGCGCGACCGTGTGGGTCGCCCCTACGAATGGCAGGGATGAGGTCGGGTTAGAGCGATCTATTGGGGGATGGAGAGGAGCGCCGAGGGCACAAGATATCGTGCCCCTACCGCCGCCATTGAACGATTCCAAAAACCGGTGGTTGGTTCCTTGCCGACGATTGTCCGCACATATAAGGCCGCCGTAACCCGGAAAATCGGCGACGAATTCGGCAATGCGCCGCGCATCTGGCAACGGAACTACTATGAACACGTTATCCGCGATGACAGAGATTGGAACCGAATCCGCCTTTACATCGAAGCTAACATCGTCAATTGGGCGGACGACGACGAGAACCCCATGAGGTAGGCACGGCCCATCGCGAGGCACTCGCGACGCGAATCGGCAGTGTTCTCCCTGCCCGGAAGCTGGGTCGCCCTTATATCTATTGTTCCTCGCTTACTAGCCGTAAACCCGCCATTGTTTTTCAAAAATCAATGCACATATGCAGCCTCGCTCGACGAGGCCTCCGGCCGAGGCCGCCCACTTCCCGCCGGAAGGCGTGGATTCAAACCCTTCACCTCGCGCACGGTAGGGGCGAGTCATGCCTCGCCCTCTGGGCCGCAGGGCCAGTCAGGTTGTTCTTCTCCAAAAACAATGCACAAATATAGCCATTCGTTCCTCCCCTTCCCGTAGCCCTCCCACAGGTGTGCACTTTTTCGAGTTGTTCCCGGTTGTTTCACGAACGGCGCGCGATTTCGCGCAATGCGGCTTCACCGTTCGTGCCGCCGCAACGGCGGTCACGCCGGGGCGAGACGGCGAAGTCGCCATTGCGCACTTCTGCGCCACGAGGCGCAGAAGCATAACTTCCCGCGAGCGAGCCAGCCTCCGGCGTTCGCCCCTAGGCATCTACGGAGTGCACTGCTGCGGTTGCCTCGTAGATGTCAATAATAGCCAAAGATCGGCTCAGGTTGCATACTTGCTTTTGGACGCCAGCCCCGATTCCAGGAAGATTCTCACGACCTCCGGGTCGAAATGTTTTCCCGCCTGTGCTTTTATGTATTCCAGCGCCTTCTCATGGGTCCAGGCCTTGCGGTAGGGCCGGTCCGAGGTGAGCGCGTCCCACACGTCCACGATGGCAAAGATGCGCGCCTCCAATGGTATTTGCTCGCCCTGCAGGCCGCGCGGGTAACCCGTTCCATCCCATTTCTCGTGGTGGCAATAGGGGATGTCCATCGCGGCCTTCAGGTAATGGATGGGCGCCAGCATGTCGTACGCAAATTGAGGATGCTGCCGCATGATCTTCCATTCCTCCTCGCTGAGTTTGTCCGGCTTCAGCAGGATGCCGTCCGGGACGCCCATCTTCCCGATGTCGTGCAGCAGCGCGCCCCGCCGTATGTGCATCAATCGCTCATCCGTCAAGTGGAACCTGCCTGCCAGCTTCAGGGTCGCCTCCGTCACGCGTTCGGTGTGGCCCTCGGTTTCCTTGTCCCGCAGGTCCAGCGCGTGCGACCAGCCCGCGATCGTTGCATCGTAGGCCATCGAGAGTTCGAAGTTCGAGCGCTCGAGGTTTTCGAACAACAGGCCGTTTTCAAGGGCGATGGCTGCCTGTCCGGCCAGGATGTCCAGCCGGTTCGTCCATTCCACGTCGCGACGTATGGGTGTCCGCTGGAACACCTCCAGCACCCCCACGACCTTCCCCTTCGACACCAGCGGTACGGCATGGTACCCGACGAAGCCCTCCGCCTCGAAGCCCTCGCCCGCCCGGTCGTTGGTATTTTGCTGCCTGAGGTCCGCAATGCGGATGCTCTTGCGTTCGATCGTGGCCCGGCCGGCGTATCCTTCTCCCAATCGAAGCGATGCCTTTCTGACTGCACTATTCCGGAAGCCGCGCCCCGCGACATATTCGAGGGCCCGCATCGCCGGCTTGAACAGCAGCACATCCGCCGCATCTGCCTTCAGCTGCGCCACGGCGTGCGTCAGCAGCGTTTCCAGGCTCATGCTCAGCCCATACGTGGAGGCGATCACCTGGTCGGTTTCCCTTAAGGCCACCAGGAACTGGAGCTGGCTCTTGACTTTCTCCTCGGCCTTCTTTCGTTCCGTGATGTTGTCAAACACGGCCACAAAGTGCCCGCTTGCCGGGCAGTACACGGATACGGACAGCCAGATGCCCAGCGGCTTGACAAACGTCTCGAACCGTTCCGGCTTCCCGCCTGAAGCCACGCGGCCGTAGATCTCGAATAGCTCCGGGTTGGTCTCGCGGATGCCCGGGATGACCTCGGTCACTTTCCGGCCGACGACATTCTTCAGCCCGGTCGCCTGCTCGAAGGCAGAGTTGACGTCCAGATAAATGAAATCCCGCGGCTGGTCCTCTTCGAAGATCATCCGGCAATACGCGAAGCCTTCCAGCATGTTCTCGAACAGGGAGCGGTAGCGCTCCTCGCTCAGGCGCAAAGTTTCCTCTGCGTGCTTGCGCTTGGTGATATCGATCATCGACACGATGACGCGTGACAAGGACTCCTTATATTCCGGAGCCGCCGACCAGTTCAAGTTGACGTTGATCAATCGGTCGTCCAGTGTCTTGTTCAGCCCCTCCCAGGTGAAACTGGTTTCGCCCGCTGCAATGCTGACAAGTTCATCCCGGAAACTTTCAGTTGGCTCGCCTTCAAGCGCCTTTGCCAACCCCTTGAGTATCTCCTCTTTTCGGCCTGCGCCGTACAGGGCCATTGTCGCTTTGTTTACATCCAGGACTTTAATGAGGGCCTCACACTCCGTCACCAACTCCGGATGCGCCGAAAGATACTCTTCAAAATTGGTTACGCCCTCATTTCGCAGGGCATCCAGCCGCTGTTTGACGGCTGAGAAATCCTCCTCCCATAGGGCGATAGGTGAATCTTCGAACAATGCCCTGTAACGGGCCTCCCTCTCACGCAGCGCTTCCTCTGCCCGCCTGCGCTCCGTAATGTTCTCGACAGTGCCCTCGTAGTACAGAACCCTGCCTTCGGCGTCACGTATGGCGCGCGCGCTTTCCCGCAGGTATACGAGAGTGCCATCCCGACGGGTCCATGAGGTTTCCAGGCCGCTGGATCTCTCCCTTGCTTTCGATCTCTTCCCGGAACTTGCTGCGGTCGTAGCCGAAGTTGACGCCATCCTGCTCAATATTGAGCCGGGCAAGCTCCTGGAAGGATGAGTAGCCAACCATTTTCACCAACGCCGGATTCGCCAGCAGTATTTGCCCCTCGGGAGTTGTGCGATAAATGCCCATGGAAGCATTTTCATACAAGCCCCGGAAACCCTCTTCGCTTTCGCGCAGTTTCTGCTCCGCCAGTTTGATGTCGCTGATGTCTCGATAATTCAGAACGAGGGCGCCGACGCTTGGTTCTTCCAACAGGTTGGTGGCAATCGCATCCACCCAGCGCCAGGTGCCGTCGTGATGCCGGAGGCGGAACGCAGCTCGAGTGCGGCTGCCCGGAATTTTCAGCAGCGCGGCATATTCCTTCTGCACCGCGGGCAGGTCGTCGGGGTGCACCAGCTGAAAGAGGTCGTTCCCGATGAACTCGGCAGGAGGATAGTCCAGCGTGCGCAGCACCGCGGGGCTTTCCCACAAGAGCTTACCCTGCGCGCTGACCAGCGATATGTTATCCAGGCCGTTTTCGATTAATAGGTTGAAACGCTCGTCGCTGCTTCGAAGAGCGACTGTATCCTGCTTTTCGGCCGCGGCCCTCCAGCTTGCCGAAATATGGATGTTTCTGCTTTGATCTATGGCTGCTTTGTACTGCATCCCCGCTGCAACGGCACGTTGTTGGTCGCCTGTGGCCCCCGGCGCGGCCTTTGGCTTTGCAGTTTTTATTCTCATTCCTGGTCACACATCCTTATGCGGACATCGACAGTGCCCGTCCAAACAAGGTTTCTCAAGTAAATTGTATCCGCGGGTTTGGCGGCGAATACTACCAAACAGCTTACAAATTGGCTGTAAGTCCGTAGTAAGGTGCGATGGATTAAGCGGACTGCAAACATGGAAACGCCGCGGCTCCCTTTTCCCCCAGGCTACGGGTGAAGGCGTTCCGTCAAGGCCGGGCGCCCGTCCGGTTAGCGCCTTAGAGCACAAGGAATGATCTGCCGCTGGGGGCGCTATTGGACCAGCACTGTAACCTTGAACAGTATCGAGGGCATTTCGCACACAGGAATTGACTTTCGGCACAGCGGATCGCCCGTTGCGGTCAGCAACGCGCGCCCCGGGCTGTTCGCTCGAAATATCCCCTGGGCTCCCCGGATGACCATCACGCCGATCACCCTGCTCAACACGCTTTGATTATCTATGGCAACCGTCCAATCGTATGTATCCATGCCAAGGTTAAGCAGGAAGCTGTCGCCGGGATGGAGGACGAACGTCTTGCCGTTGTCGCCGAGGGTAATGCCGCTGGCCGGAATGGTCTGGGTGCCTGATGCTGCCGCGGTGGGAGAGACCGGCGGCGGGACAATGATCGCCGGACAGCTGCAGATGATGCCGCGCCACACCGCCAACGCCCACGGCCGGCGTGTCAACTCCGGTTGGACATACACACGGTGCTGAGGAAGTGCCGGTGACCGATGGTGGAATGAGGGGTGTGGCAGTCGGTGGACCGGCTGGGCTGGGAATTTGGGTCGCTGGAGCAACGGCAGGATAAGGTGCGCAGGCCGCCAGCGTTACCAGGATCAGAACAATCAAGGAAGATCTCATCTCACGGCTCCCTGGTGAAGTTTGCTGTTACCAAGACGTCGCAACTGCCCCTGATGTTCCACTCCGAGATCCGGGATCTTCGCGGCCGCCGGCCACGAATACCCCTCTACCGCGGAAGCAAAAGGGAAAAGGAGACGGAAGTGGCGGCGGCTGTACTGCCCCCGATGGTTGCGGCCACACCCCATGAACCGGAGACTCCTCTACCTGCCAGCCGTAGTAGTCTGACCGCTCGTCCTCCTGGGGCAGGCAAGTACCGAACAGGGGCATCGAACCTTACCGGTGCCGGATTGACACATGTGCTATTCTGCCGACGCCCCCTGGTCATTCTGTCGATTCCGGCCTATGCACCATGTTCAATTTTAGAAGGTTGCAAATGGATACATGGCCTTCTCAAAGTCCAGTTTCTTTCAACCCCACCCCCGACCCCGCCCCATTCTTGGGGCGGGGAGCTTGCGAAAAAGTGATGATTTGGCGGGCTTTGCCCGCCAAATCATCACTTTTTCGCTTTTCTTCAAGACAATGGGGGCTTCGACCAGCGATTTTGAGAAACCCATGGTTCTCGCGGCGATGGGCCTATGCGATAATGAAAAGAACATGCTCGCGAAATTGAAATCCCGCGCCCGTTCCCTCAAAGCCGAGACCTATGCCATCTATATTGCGGCGCGGGATCCACGCACGCCGTGGTTTGCGAAAATCCTCATACTGTCGGTCGTCGCGTATGCCCTCAGCCCGATCGATCTGATCCCTGATTTCATCCCGGTGCTGGGCTACCTCGATGATTTGGTCATCGTCCCGGCCGGCCTCGCTCTCGCTCTTCGAATGATCCCTCCCGAGGTGATGCAGCAGGCGCGCGTGAGCGCGCTAAATCCGGCCCCATCGAGAACCGTCGGAATCGTCGGCGCGGGAATCATTGCCTTAATATGGATATTGGCTATAATCGTCCTCGCCCCTCTTATCATACAGTTGTTCAGGAAAACCCCATGACACTCGACGTCCTGCCTACTCTTATCCGCCAGGCCACCCTTACCGACCAGTCCGAATGGCTCAGGATGCGCCGCTGTCTTTGGCCGGAGGTCGAAACCCCCATCCTGCTTCAGGAAATGGACCGCATCCTGGCTGACCCCGTGGCGGCGGTGTTCGTCCTGGAGCGGCCCGACGGCGGCTTGGGTGGGTTCCTGGAGGCCAGCGCCCGTAAATATGCCGATGGTTGCGAAACTTCCCCGGTCGGCTACATCGAGGGCTGGTATGTGGACGAGGATTTGCGGGGGCTGGGGCTCGGCAAGAGCCTGGTGGCAGCGGCTGAGAACTGGGCCCGTTCGCAGGGCATGCAGGAAATGGCCTCTGATACCTGGCTGGACAACGATGGGAGCATCAAAGCCCACCTGGCGATGGGGTACGAAGAGGTCGAGCGCCTGATCCACTTCGCCAAGACCCTTTAGCCGAGGAGCGAACCGTCCGTTTCGTGACAAGCACCACGAACGCTTAAGGCTCTTATCCGTAGTTCTCCCACCCGAAGCGTAGCAAAGATGCGAGCGTACCTTGCCTGTATTCTGGCATGCCTGCTGGCAGCCTGCACTCCGCAGGCATCCGGCAGTACAGCCCCGGCTTCACCCCCGTCACAGGAGACTCCCATGACCCTGTCGATTTCAAGTACTGCCTTTGCCGCCGGGAAGCCGATCCCGGCGGTCTATTCCTGCAAGGGTCGCAGCGTTTCGCCGCCGCTGGCGTGGGCCGGCACGCCTGCTACGACCAAATCCTTTGCGCTCATCCTGGACGATCCGGATGCGCCCAGCGGCACCTTCGTCCACTGGGTGATCTACAATATCCCGGCCTCCAGCGGCAGCCTGCCGGAAGCCGTGCCGGCGAGCGCCCAATTGCCGGATGGCAGCGTTCAGGGCAACAACGGTGCGGGCCAGCTGGGCTATACCGGTCCCTGCCCGCCGTCGGGGACACATCGCTATTTCTTCAAGCTCTACGCGTTGGATGCAGCGCTTACCCTGCCCTCGGGCGCGAGCAAAGACCAATTGCTCAAGGCCATGCAAGGACACGTACTGGCTCAGGGCGAATTGATGGGCACATTCAGCAAATAGCCCGTGCCCTGCAAAGTTGAGTCATGACCGCATGGCATTCTCAAAGCTCCGTTTCTTTCAACCCCACCCCCGGCCCCGCCCCATTCTTGGGGCGGGGAGTTTGCGAAAAAGTGATGGTTTTGCGGGCAAAGCCCGCAAAACCATCACTTTTTCGCTTTTCTTCAAGACAATCGGGCTTCGGCCAGCGACTTTGAGAAACCCATGGGCATGACCGGTCTCGCGGGTAGGGGCGGCTCTGCGTGCCCGGGTCCAGCATCGGATTCCTTTCAAGTAATTCGGAATGGCTGTCAGCCTTCGGCCATTCCCAGATGAGGGATATGCTTTTAATCGGAGAAATTGCCGGGCTGCTTACATCGGTACTGTTTGCCACCAATGCCGTGTTCATGACCCGGGCCGCGGGCGAGGTGGGCTCGGTGATCGCCAACCGAACCCGCGTTGCATTTGCGCTGGTCTATCTGCTGGCTATCAACACCATTCTCTATCGCCAGCCTCTTCCGTTCGACGCGGGCACGAGTCGCTGGACGTGGCTCGCCCTATCCGGCATCATTGGCCTGGCATTGGGAGACGCGTTTCTGTTTCAGGCCTACCTTTCCGTCGGCCCGCGGCTTGCGATGCTGCTGCTGAGCCTCTCGACCGTATTCGGCGTGCTGGAAGCCTGGCTATTCCTGGGCGAGTCGCTGCTGGCATGGCAACTTCTCGGCATCGGGTTGGCCCTTGGCGGCACACTTTGGGTTATCCTGGAACAAGGCAATGGGAAATCACGATCTTCCCGGCCACCCAAAACCGGCATCTTGTTCGGGCTCCTGGCGGCCGTTGGTCAGGCCACCGGGCTGGTAATGTCCAAGCAGGGCATGCTGGGTAATTTCTCAGCGCTGAGCGGCAACGTAATCCGCATGCTGGCAGCGGCCGCCGCCCTGGGGCTTATGGCGATTCTGCAAAGAGAGGCGGGCAAGACGATTGCCACTCTGCGTGCGAAGCCCTCTGCGATCAAGCTGCTGGCGGTGGCGGCGTTGATCGGCCCGGTGGCGGGCGTTTCCCTCTCGCTGCTGGCGGTGCAGAATTCCCCCGTCGGCATTGCCAGCGTCCTGACTTCTCTTTCTCCGATCTTTATGCTTCCTGTCGGTCATTTCTTTTTCAAAGAACACATTGGCTGGCAAGCCATCGCGGGGACGCTGCTTGCGATGGCGGGGGTCGCGGTCCTCTTTCTGGTTTAGTCGCTCATCATGCCCGCGGGGCCTTCTCAAAGTCCAGTTTGTTTCAACCCCACCCCTTTTCGCTTTTCTTCAAGACAATCGGGCTTCGGCCAACGACTTTAAGAAACCCTTGATCATGCTCGCGGGCACTGCGGCAAAAACGAACGGCTGGAAATCACGGCATCGTTGGAGATGCAACAAATTTCGCCGCCGGGTTTATTGATACGCTATTCGCGACCTTTGGGGTTGAAGATTATTGTCTGACATTACTTCAAGCAAGCCCAAAGGTGCGGCCGTGCCGTGGTCGTCTTCGCCGATAATAATTTTGCAGGCAGTATAATCAAACTCGATGAATATCCTGGAAGGCAAACGCATCCTGCTCGGTGTCACCGGTTCCATTGCGGCGTTCAAGGCGGCTGATCTGGCCTCGAAGCTGACACAGTTAGGCGCTCTGATGGATGTCATACTGACACCTGCCGGCGAAAAATTCATCACACCGCTCACAATGCAATCTGTCACGGGCCGCCATGCCTTTACTGAAGCCGACCTATGGGGCGGCGAGGCGCATATCCTGCACGTGGGACTAGGCTACAGCGCGGACCTGCTGGCAGTTGCGCCTTGCACCGCAAACACGATCGCGAAGCTGGCTCACGGCGCGGCGGACAATTTGCTCACCGTTACCGCGCTGGCGGCCACGTGTCCGCTGCTCATTGCCCCGGCCATGGACGGCGGCATGCTGGAGCACCCTGCCACCCAGGAGAACCTTGCGAGGCTGAAGCAGCGCGGCGCATGGATTGCCGGTCCCGCGGAAGGACATCTCGCCTCCGGCCTTGCGGGCCAGGGACGCATGCTCGAGCCCGCGGAGCTGATCGGACACATCCGCCTGATCCTTGGTAAGGACGGGCCGCTCCAGGGAAAAAAGGTTGTCGTCTCGGCTGGCGGGACCCAGGAACCCCTCGACCCCGTGCGTGTTGTGACCAACAAGTCATCCGGCAAGCAGGGCTATGCCCTGGCGCAGGCCGCGATCGATGCCGGCGCTGAAGTTACGCTGATCACTACTGCGACCGCGCTGACTCCACCAATCGGCGCGCGTGTGGTGTCTGTAGGAACTGCGAAACAAATGCTGGATGCCGTTCTAAGCCAGGCCGAAAATGTGGACGTCCTAATCATGGCGGCTGCGGTGGCCGATTTCCGTCCCAAAAGCGCCTCGGCCGACAAGCTAAAGAGGCGAAGCGGGATCCCACATCTGGAACTTGAGGCTACAGAAGACATCCTGAAGTCCGTCGTCGGCCGCGGGTCCGAGAAACGGCCGCGGGTCATAGTGGGGTTTGCGGCAGAATCCCGTGACCTGCTCGAGAACGCCAGTGAGAAGCTCCAGTCCAAAAAGCTGGATCTCATCGTGGCGAATGACATCTCCGCGAAGGACGCCGGCTTTGGCGTCGATACAAACCGCGTCACTCTGCTGCACGCAGACGGCAAAAAGGAAAGCCTGCCGCTGACGAGCAAAGCCGAGGTAGCCGAAGCCATTATGGAGCGCGTGGCCGCGCTGCTGGAGTAACGATGCGCATTCTGGTCATCTCAGACATCCATGCCAACTACACCGCTTTGCAGGCCGTCCTGAGACAGGCAGGCCCGGCCGATGAAACGTGGTGTCTCGGCGACCTGGTTGGTTATGGGCCGGATCCGAATGCCGTCGTGGAGCAGGTGCGAGAGCTGCCGAATCTAACCTGTGTCCTGGGAAATCATGATGTGGCGGTCCTGGGTAGAATGGCATTCGAAGCCTTCAACAACGACGCCCGCCGGTCGCTGACATGGACGGAGAAGGTCCTGACGGCGGACAACATGGATTTTTTGCGCGGCTTGCCGCATAACACCAGAGTGCAAGGCGAAGTAACACTGGCGCACGGCAGTCCACGCGACCCGGTCTGGGAGTACGTCTTGAACACGCTTTCGGCGCGGCTTAACTTCGATCATTTCAGCACGCCGTATTGTTTTGTGGGTCACTCACATATTCAGAGCATGTTCCGGCTGAAGGAAAACGGTGACCGCGTCACCATGGAAATGACGCGAGTGGGAGAAACCGTTCCGCTGACGCCGCGGGCAATCGTCAACCCTGGATCGGTGGGCCAGCCGCGCGACCGGGATCCGCGGGCGGCGTACGCGCTCTATGACGATGAAAAGAATTCGTGGGAAGCACGCAGGGTGGAATACGACATTCCCGAGGTGCAGCAGCGCATCCGGGAGTCCGGACTGCCGGACAGGCACGCGGTGCGCCTGGCTGAAGGCTGGTAATTCGGAACTTTTAGAAGTGCATTTCGTCTGAAAAGCAAATCAGTTTCTGCTTCATCCTTGAAGGAGGACGAAATGAGACGCTATATTCTGGCGATTGCACTTATCGCGGTGTTATTTCTCTCAGCCTGTGGGGCGGCAGCGCAAGCCACACAGGCGCCCGCGGCCACAGGAGCACCGGTTGCGATGCCGGCGCCTGCGCTAGGCGGCAATAATGCGCTTGGCGATGCGGCAAGATCGGCCGGCGGGCCGTCTGCCCAGCAGCCAGCGGCGCCGAGCAATGAGACGCCCAGCGCGGACCGCCTCGTGATTCAGAATGCGGACCTGACAGTGGTGGTCAAAGATGTCAATGCCCGGGTGAAGTCCATCGAAGACATGGCGAGTAGCATGGGGGGATTCCTGGTGTCGGTTAACGTGTCGCAAACATACGCCAGCGACGGCACGCAAGTGCCGCAGGCGCAGATCGTCGTGCGAGTGCCCGCTGGAAAATTGGACGAGGCGCTGAATCAGATCAAGCAGAACACGGTGGACGTCCAGAACGAGACCCGATCCGGCGAGGATGTCACCAGCCAGTACGTTGACCTGCAATCCCGGCTCATAGCCAAGCAGGCAGCCGAAGACCAATTGCTGAAGATCATGCAGAACGCAACGAAGACGCAGGACGTATTGGACGTCTACGCTCAGCTGCAACAGGTCGAGAGTGACATCGAAGTCCTGAAGGGACAGATCCAGTACTACCAACAGGCTGCGGCGCTCTCGGCCATCAGTGTCAACATCATCGCCGAAGAAACCGTGAAACCCATCGTGGTGGGGGGCTGGAAGCCGCAGGGCGTGGCGCGCGATGCCCTGCAAAGCCTGATCTACTTCTGGCAGGGCTTCGTAGATTTCCTGATCCGTTTCCTGCTCTTCACACTGCCGGTACTGATTACCATCGGTATCCCGCTCTACCTGATCTTCCTCCTGGTGCGCTGGATCCTACGCAAATTGAGAAGGCCGAAAGCGAAAGAGGTTCCAGTAGATGCATCGAAGTAAATAAGGTCGATAGGCATGATTAACCCGGAAATTAATCTGACGCGGATTTGAAAAGGGACAGCGCCAGTTCCAGCCGATCTTCGGCTGGAACTGGCGAAGAACCCCATGCAGAAGGAGCACCTGCACCTTCGGAAACATGGACAGGGCGGGGTGCTCCACCCCCGCCCTGTCCATGTTTCCGGCGACTTCCTGAATTAGGATATGGCAAACATGAGATTCGGGGCGAGTCATGTCTATTTGTCAGACCGTCCCAGGGCCTTCTCAAAGTCCAGTTTCTTTCAACCCCACCCCCGGCCCCGTCCCATTCCGGGGGCGCGGAGTTTGTGCAAAATCATCACTTTTTCGCTTTTCTGGAAGACAATCGGGCTTCGGCCACCGACTTTGAGAAACCCATGGTCAGACGGTCCCGGGCCTCGCAGTGGGTAACCTCTCTTGTTGTTATAATCATCCTCGATGGAAAATCTTGTCCGTCACGCGCGGGAACTTTTCCATGTGCATCTGACGGAGCGTCAAGTCAGCGCTCTGTCCACGTATGAGCGGGAACTCCTGGAATGGAATCAGAAATTCAACCTGACAGCCCTGCGGGATGCAAACGCAGTCCGTACGAAACATTTCCTTGACTCGTTCTCGTGCGCACTGGTCTGGGGCGCAAATCCTCCGCGGCGGCTGATAGACGTGGGCACCGGTGCGGGTTTTCCCGGTGTGCCGCTCAAAATCCTGTATCCTGCAATGAAACTTACGCTGGTTGAGTTTGTCGGGAAGAAGGCGATGTTTTGCGAGCACATAGTGCGCCTGCTCGGGCTTGAAAATGTGGAGGTCGTCAAAGGCCGCGCGGAGGAAGTGGGCTGCATGCGAGAACATCGCGAGCAATACGAATGGGCTGTGGCGCGTGCGGTGGCCCCGATGAACGTGCTGGCCGAGTATCTTCTGCCGCTGGTACGAGTTGGCGGCGCGATGCTGGCGCAAAAAGGCGAAAGCGGGCCGGCTGAGGCGCAGTCCGCAGAACGGGCAATGAGATTGTTGGGGGGCAAACTGCGGCAGGTGATCCAGGTAAACCTGCCGGGCGTGGCCGATGACCGCTACCTGGTGGTAGTTGACAAGTCGGCTGCCACGCCGCCGAAATATCCCCGCAAGGCCGGCATCCCCACAAAGAATCCGTTGTAAAGGTAAGGCCTCGGAGGCGCAATAACCAAGAACCGTCGGGCAACTTTAGTTGGGCGGCGTCTCCGAGTCGATGCCCCAACTCACGACGTGCACGGGCGTGATGCGGAACATTTCGGGGTCAAACCCGGGCCGAACGGTGCCGCCGCCGGTCAGCAACTGTTGAGCCTCGCCGCGGACTTCCACTCCGCGGACCTTCCAGGGTTTGAATGAGAGGATATCGTCCACAACGATAGCGACTTTGGGATTCCCCCGGACGTCGCGCCATTTCTTGCGCGTGGCGAAACCGCCATGCCCGCTTACATCGATGGTACCGGTTTCGGGGTTGTAACGAAAGGAGACAGGCACAACATGCGGCTGGCCGTTGGATCCGATGGTGGCAATCCGGGCCAGACGCTGGCTTTGCAGATAAGCGATTTCACCGGAGGTGAAGGCTTTTTTCCTTTTCTTTACGGGGGTGGACATGTTGTATCTTCCTTTCTCGTCATCATAAGCAACGACGAAGCCCGCCTGGCATTCTTAAAAATGGATCCGAACAGCGTTGTGCATGTCCGGATCCATTCCTGACCACACTACCTCATTGACATGGCGGCCTCGCCCACTTCTTCCTGCTTCTTGAACTGGCTCATATACAGGTTGTAGTAGAAGCCGCGCTGCTCCATTAATTCGGCATGCCTGCCGCGCTCGACAAAGCGGCCGTTGTCCAGAACCAGGATCATGTCGGCGTTTACGATGGTGGACAGCCGATGAGCGATCACGATGGAAGTGCGGCCTTTGAGCAATTCATCAAACGCCTTCTGGATGAGACGCTCGGTGCGAGTGTCAACAGAGGAAGTGGCCTCGTCCAGGATGAGGATCCGAGGATCGGCCAAGGCCGCGCGTGCAATGGAGAGCAGTTGCCGCTGTCCCTGGGAGAGGCCCGAGCCGCGTTCGCCCAGAACCGTCTGATAATTCTCGGGCAAGCGTTCGATAAAAGCGTCGGCCCTGGCCAAGCGAATGGCGGCCTTTACTTCATCGTCGCCGGCCTCCGGTCGACCAAAGCGCACATTCTCCATCACCGTGGTGCTGAAAAGGAACGTATCCTGCAACACGATTCCGATCTGCCTGCGAATGGATTCGGCTCTGACGTCGCGCACGTCCACGCCATCGATTTTGACGGCGCCCTCGGTTACATCGTAGAAGCGCGGCAGCAGGTTGATGATGGTGGTCTTGCCGGCGCCTGTCGGCCCGACAATCGCGATGGTTTGTCCAGGCTCTGCGGAGAACGAGACATCCTTCAACACAGGAACGCCATCCTCGTACTGATAGGAGACATGGCTGAACTCCACCTTGCCGGCGATCTTCGCCAGGGCTTTTGCACCCGGCTTGTCCTGCACTGCCGGCACCTCGTCGAGCAGCCCGAATATGCGTTCCGCACCGGCGATGGCGTTCTGAATGTTAGTCCACAGAATGGAAATTTGCTGGATCGGCTGGTTGAAGCGCTGAACATAGGCCACAAAAGTGACCACCAGACCGAACGTGACCGTGGTGCCGAGCAGCGACTGTCCGCCGAGCATCAACCAGCCGCCTACTCCGGTAACGATGGCCAGGGCTACATAGCCAAGGGCTTCCAGGGTTGGTGAGAGTGCCGAGGTAAAAGCGACTGCGCGCACGTTGGCGTCGCGGTTGGCGGCGTTCACTTCCTTGAACTGCTCAATGTTCTCATCAGCCCGATTGAAGGCCTGTGCTTCCCGCACGGCAGAAATGCTTTCCTGCAGCTCCGCGTTGACGTTGCCGATCTCCTTGCGGGTCTTTCGGAAGGCCTTGCGCGCCTGGTTGGAAAAGTAAACGGTTGCCAGGAACATTATGGGTGCAACTGCCAGCGACAGCAAGGCAAAGGGCAGATTGCTCGTGAACATGCTGTAGGCCACCCAGATCAATAAAAGGCTGCCGCTGAAGACGTTCACCAGCGCGAACGAAATTGCCTGTTCGATGGCGCTGGTATCGTTGGTGATGCGGCTCATCAGGTCGCCGGCCTCATTTTCAGCATAGTAACTCATTGAGAGCTGATGGAGGCGCTCGAAAACGTCGGTGCGCATGGCCCACAGCACATGCTGCCCAGACCATGACATGCTGAAGAAGGTGAGTCCTGTGAGCAACGATCCCAAGAGGAATAGGGCGACGATGATCAAGATCAAACGCGCCAGGCCGTTCATGCGGCCGGAATTCGTCAAAGACGCCGCGGCCGGCGAGACGAAGCCGTTTAGATGATAGGCACTGGAGATGATCCACGGTGTGCCGCGGAGGGTGCCGGGATCAGACGTCAGCCAACACGTGGATTCCGATTGCTGAGCCGCCGTGGCGGCCGCGGGCAGGAAATTTCCGAAACTGCTGTTGGCTCCGAGCGGCACCAGGAAGCAGTCCGTTGCCTGGCCGATCAGCTCGGGCGTTGTGACCTGCGTCCAGGTCGCAACGATCACGAAAAGGACTGCCAGACCAACCACCGGCCAGAAGCGACCGAAGTATCCGCCGAGACGCCCCAGAGTGTTTCCCAGGCTGCGCGGCTTCCGCGCCTCCTGGTCCAGCAAGCGGGCTTGACCGCCACCAAACATCATAAGTTAGATCTCCTCCGGCACATGGCCGTGTTCATGTTCATATGCCAGTATTTGTGAGTTGTAGATTTCCGCATAGATCGGCTCATTTTCCATCAAGTCAGCGTGTTTGCCCTGGGCGACGACCTGTCCCTTATCAAGCACAAGGATCTTGTCTGCGCTCATGATTGTGCTGATGCGTTGCGCAATAACAAAGGAGGTGCGGCCCTGCATCAACTTATCCAGAGCAGTCTGGATAAGAGATTCAGTAGTCAAGTCCACGCTGGAGGTGGAATTGTCGAGGATCAGGATGCGGGGATTGAGCAACAGAGCCCGGGCGATTGCGACACGCTGCTTTTGCCCGCCGCTAAGAGTGGTTCCGCGTTCGCCCACGTGCGTGTTGTAGCCCTCGGGAAACGACATAATGAAGTCATGCGCCTGCGCTGCTTTGGCGGCGGCGATGATTTCCTGGTCGCCGGCGTCGGAACGTCCGTAGGCAATGTTGTCGCGGATCGTGCCGCTGAACAAGGTGGTCTCCTGCAGCACAATGCCAATCTGTTTGCGAAGCGAATTGATCTTCAGATCGCGCAGGTCGTGCCCATCAACGGTGATGCGGCCCTCGCTGGGATCGTAAAACCGCGGCAGCAGATTAATGATGGTGCTCTTGCCGGAGCCGGTGGCGCCAAGCAGTGCGATGCGATCGCCGGGCCGGGCCTCGAAGCTAACATTCTTCAAAACGGGCTGACCGCCACCGAAATAGCGGAAGGTCACATTCTCAAACTTTACCGTGCCATTGACCGACGGCAAATCCAGCGCATCGGGCTTGTCCACAATGTCGGACTTTGCATCCAGGATTTCGAAGATACGGTCGGCCGAGGCCGCGGCCTGCCCGAACTGCGTGATGATGAATCCGAGCTGGGCAATGGGGAAGAACAGATAAACCAGATAGAGGGAGAATTCCTGCCATTCGCCCAGGGTGAGCGTGCCAGTAATGATCTGCCGGCCACCCACATAAAGGATGGCAGCCTGCCCGAGGTTGGCGATCAGGAAAATAACGGGGAACAGAAAGGTAAACAGCTTTGCAACCGAAATCGCCTGCGCCATCATGTCATCGGCGGCGTAGCGGAACCTGGCCTGCTGTTGTTTCTCACGGGTAAAGGCTTTAATAACCTTGATGCCGGCCAGGTTTTCCTGAAGGATCGTGTTCAGGACCGAAAGCTTGATCTGCAATCTCTTGAACATGGGCTGGGCGGCGGTGCTAAAGATGATGAACATCACCAGCGCAACCGGCAGGATGGGCATAGCTGTCCAGGCCAGCGAGACGCTGGTGCTGAAAAGGATGATGATGGTGCCGGTGAGAAGGATGATGGCGCCCACCAATTGCAAAAGGCCCTGACCGATGAACAACCTCACTTTTTCAATGTCATCTGTGGCACGGATCATCAGCTGACCGGTCTGATTCTTGTCGTGATAAGAGAATGACAGCTTCTGGATCTTGGCAAAGAGATCGTTGCGCAAATCATAGGCGACGGCCTGCGAATTCTTCTCTGCCCAGAAGGTCTGCAGGAAGGCGAAGGTGCCGCGAAGAGCGGCGAATATCACGATGGCGATGAAAGCCCAAATCAGAGCGTGTGGGGCGCTAAGCTGGTTGGCGTTAAGTTGAGCGACAAGCTGCTGCTGGCTCCACGTCGCCGGATAGCTCAACGCGGCCAGAATCTTCGGCAGAGCCACATTCATGGCCTGTGGTGGAATTTGCTTTAGCGCCTGCAGGACCTGGTCTGCCACGTAGCCACTGGTCACTGCGTCAATAATTGTACGGATCATGCTGGGCACTGCCAGTTGTGCGAGCGTAGCAATCAAAAGAAACAGATACGGCAGTGCGGCTTCCCGCCGGTAATGGGCAAGATACTGAATAGCGCGCCCCATGGAGCGGGTGCCCGAAGGACGTCCTGCGCCAGTGCGCGGCATGGGTCGAGAGATGGATGCTTGCATAAGGTTCCTTTCGAACTTCGATACCCGGGAATCGGTATTCCTAAATCAGAATTTGCCAACCTGCGACGTGGCCCGGCCAAAACCAAGTTCAGCGGCTACGTTTTCGATTCCCGAATCACATCAATAATTTAGGCGTCAGCTGTGAATTGAATATAAACACGAGGAGAACAGGGCGTGAAACTCAGGAAGCCTGATCCAGTTTGTGTGCGGCTTCGGTGAGGATGTTGAGGGCATCCGCGAGCCTATCGTGATCCTTGGCCTCGACGGCCATCACCAGTTGATCAACCCACCGGTAGCGTGCACTCATACCCGTGTCTATGAGAGCCTTGCCTTTTGGGGAGAGCTGGATCTGCTTGGCACGCCGGTCGCGAGGGTCTTCGGCGCGCTCGATCAGTCCGGCCTGCACCAGATTTTCCACGTGCTGGCTGGCGGCCGCCGCCGTAATTTCAAACCGTTCACTTATGTCTGAAATGCCACAGTTATGTCGATAGTACAACTGCATCAGGATGCTGAATTGCGGCATTGAGAGGCCCGTGGCCTTAGCGTGGTGCGACCAGCCGCGCATGGACTGTTGTGCCGAGGCATCGACCCAGGAGCGGACCGCCTGTGCAAAATGGACTGGTTTAGTCATAGTTAAGCCTTCTTTTATGTTAAGCAGACTTAACCTTATTCGCGAGGGCGGGTTTTGTCAAGACAAATGAGATAAGAATAGTGTTAGAAATTTGCGCTTGTAGATCAGCCCCCTCGTCAGATTCGTGCTAGAGGGTAAACAAAACTATGGCAACCAGTGCGGCCAGAATTCCCAACCACTGCGTGCGGGATATCCGCTCCTTGAGAATCAGCGAGGCCAACATCACGGTTGCGCCTGGATAGAGCGAGCCGAGCACGGCTGAAATATCCAACCGCCCGGTCTGGGCTGCGAGAATAAAGAGGGCATTACCCCCTGCGTCCAGAATTCCGTTTATCGTGACTATGCCCCAATCAGCGCGGTTCACGCGCCATGAATCGCGTCGAACCAGAAGGAACAAGATCATGATAAGCAGCCCCGTGGAGCGCGCTGCCACAATCGGCCAGAGTGTGGATGTGTGACTGGCGGCATTCATGAACACGAAGAACAAGCCGAAGCCGATGCCGGCCGTGAGCGGCAGCCGCAAGTCAGAGAGGCGTGAAAGGATGTGCGCGACCCCTCCACCGCCAGCGGAGATAAGCCAAATAGCGGCCAGCGCAAAGGCGAAGCCGAGAAAGGTCGGCAGGCGCGGCAGACTCTCCGTGAAGCCGGCGACGATGACAGGCAGTATTGCCGTGATCAATGCCGACACCGGAGCAGCGATGGTCATCTTGCCGGTGGCAAGAGCCTGATAGAGAAGGATGAGTCCGAGCGTACCCAGCGCGCCTCCCAGCATGGCGTACATCCAGGAGCGCGTGTCCGGCAGTGGATCATGAACCGACAGGGTGATCAGCAGAATGAACACGAGACCCAACAGTTCCCCATATAAGACCGCGCGGTAAGGACCGATTCTTCGTGTTGCAAGCCCGCCGGTGAAGTCCGCCGCGCCCCACGAGAGTGCGGACGTAAGACCATAGAAAATGGAAATCAAATGCGAACCTCTTTCAATTCTCCCAGCTATTGAGTGAGACTGAATTTGTGCTGCCTATTTCTTTCCTCCCCACTTCGGGTATCGAGAGAGAATAAGCATATCGCGCAGGCGGTCGGGCAGCAGACGGAACAGGCTGACGAACACTCCCTCAGTGCCAATCGCGTAGCGCGTTTTCGGATGCCGGGAGGTAAGGGCATGAGCTATAGCCTTCGCAACTTCCGTGGCGGATATTCCGTGAGGCTTGAACAAACCCTGCATGCCCTGGATGGCGCCGCCATAGAGCTTCAGGCCATCCGGGGGGGCGCTGTTGAGAAGTTGCTGAAGGGTATCCCCGCCTTTGCTCCAGATTGGCGTGTCAATGGCACCCGGCTCAATCACGGCGACAGCCATATTCCACGGGCTCAACTCAACTCGCAGAGAATCCGAGAAGGCTTCCAACGCGAATTTGCTGGCTGAGTAGGGGCTTAGAAAGGGCGACGCAACCAGTCCGCTGATGGAGCTTATATTCACAACTCGGCCGCTACCCCGGCGCAGCAGCGGAAGCAACACTTGTGTAGCGCGGATGACCCCGAAGAAGTTGACCTCGAACTCCGCCCGAACGGCATCCAGTTCGAGAAATTCGATTGGGCCGCCGGATCCAACGCCGGCATTGTTGACCAGGCCCGACAACCCATCTGCGCCAACCGAATCTGCGACGGCTGCAGCGGCTGCTTTCACGGACCTCGGATCGGTGACATCCAGGCCAAGTGGGGTCAACCTGTCCGACCCGGCATCCTGCAGCGACCTGCCATCTGCTTGTTTCCTGATCCCGGCGAAGACTCGCCAGCCAAGCTTGTCCATATGCAGGGCGCACGCGCGGCCAATGCCGGTCGAGGCACCGGTTATGACCACAGACTTTTTTGTAATCACCAGGCTTTTCCCGCCGCTCTGGCCCTATCCAGCACTTTGTGGGCATTCTTGACCAGCGGCATATCGATCATCCTGCCATCCAATGCGTAGGCGCCGGCGCCCTTGGCCTGGCTGGTTTCAAATGTCTCAACGATTCTCCTGGCGTGGGCAATGGCTTCTTCGCCAGGAGTAAATGCCGACTGAACCGGCTCGACCTGGGCAGGATGGATGATCTGCTTGCCTGTGAACCCCAGGCGTGCACCAAATTCCGACTCGAGGCGCAAGGCCTCAAGATCTTTGAAGTCAATGGTCACGATATCGATTGCCTGCAAGCCAAAGGCCGCGGCAGCAATCACGGCAGCCTGCCGCGCGTACAGCAATTCTGTCGCGCCCCGGGTGCGGATGGCGCCGATGGATGCGGCAAAGTCTTCGCCACCGAAGATAAGGGCGTCCAGCCGCGGATGCGAGGCAATTTCCTGCAGGTTAAGGATGCCTTTCGCGGTCTCGACGTCGACTAAAACGCGGATCGAGTTTAGCGGCCAGCCATATTCCAATTCGGCGGCTTCGATGATATCGCCGGCCCACTTGATCTGACTTAGTTCTTCGAGTTTGGGAATTACGATTCCGTCGGGGCGATACGGCAGGACAGCATGGATGTCGTCATTCTCCAGCCCGGAGCCGATGGCGTTGATGCGGGCCAACTTTTCCGATTTTCCAAAATCAAGTTCCTTCAGGGCTTTGGCGATGGTCGTGCGAGCTTCGGCCTTCCTATTGACTGCCACTCCATCTTCCATGTCCATGCAAATACAGTCCACACCCAGCGTGAGGGCCTTTTCGATTTTGTGGCGGTCGTCGCCGGGCATGTAAAGCAACGCGCGTCGTGAGTGCATGAAGTTATCCGTTTGTGGGTTCGAATGAGATTGCAGGTCAAACGTTGGATACGCGCCTATTTGACTCGTCTTAGCTGGGTTTCCATAGCCTTTGCTTCCTGGCCCTCGGGACTGACATTATAGGCAGTGATCGCCAAATGATCATGATCGAGCAGTTGCACCTCTGTGCGCCAACCCCAATCGGGCCCGCCATCCGGATCCGGGTAACTGCCCAATACCGCGAAGCCGTTTTCTCCCCATGCGCCGGTACAAAACATGATCGCGGTGTTGTTGTGAAAGCTATCCACCCAGGTCGCCTCGCAGCGATTGAGCGTTGTATTGTACCCAAACGTGAACAGGCCGTGCTGCGGTTCATCATGCCCGGAACTTTGGTACAGGTATAGAACAAAACGGCCATCCAATATCAACTGGAAGCTGCCCTGTGTGGCAGATTCGTTTGGCACACCCTCCGGCTCAGGCCAACTCCGCGTCTTGCCGGCCCAGCCTCCGACGAGCTGGGCAAGGAAATGATGAGGACTGCCTGATGATCTCTCAAAACTCATAACGCACTGTCCCTTCACATAATAACATTAATCATCCTTCTGCGTGTTTTCCTGTAAAATGTGCGTATTCCATTCAAAGGAGGAAGCATCGCATGAGACCTGTCTATGCTATTTCGGGTGGAGTATCGAAATTTGCCAAAGCACGACCCGATAAGACTTTCCAAGCCGTGATCAAAGAGGCATATGACTACGCCATTGCAGACATTGGGCTTGATTTCCCAACGTTTACGCGGCTTGCCGACGGATCCGTTGCCTCGTATTTCTCGGATCATTTCGCCCGGCAACTGATGGCGGGTATTATGGCGCAAGACTACCTCGGGCTGTGTCCCAAGCCCAGTCACCGGGTCGAAGGCGGGGGCGCGACCGGCGGAATTTGTTTCCAGGAGGCATGGAAATCAGTTGCCAGCGGCCACATGGATGTATGCGTTGCTTATGGCTTCGAGACCATGTCGCATGTGGAAACCTGGAAAGGCAATGAGTTCATTGCATTGGCCTCCGACGTGTCATTCGACTATCCCGTCGGAGGTTTCTATTCGGGCTACTACGCCATGATGGTCACCCGCCACATGAAGGAGTTTGGCACCACCGTAGAGCAACTGGCCCAGGTCAGTGTCAAGAATTACATCAATGCCTTCCACAATCCGTATGCGCAAAAGAGCCAGCGCATCACCGTACAAGATGTGCGAAACGCGCCCATGGTGGCCTGGCCGCTGACCCGCCTGGATATCTGTGTGATGTCGGATGGGGCAGCCGCTGTGATATTTGCGTCTGAAGAAGGCCTAAGAAAACTCGAAGCCGCGGGCGCGAAGATTGCACGGCCGCTGGCAAAGGTGACCGGCATCGGACGCGGTACGGATGCCATGCGCATGGCCGACCGACCGCACGTAGACTACGATAACTTCATGGAAAACTATGCCACTGAACAGGAAAAGGCGTCGGACGAGACCCGCTCGTATTACCGGAAGCTATGGGATAAGGGCACGCGTTATCCCGGAGTTCATTCGTTTCGCGCCGGCCGGACCGCTGGCAATATGGCCTGGAAGCAGGCGGGCATCAGAGACCCATTGGCCGAGCTCGACTTTGTGGAATTGCATGACGCCTATACTTCGAGCGAGGTGCAGACGTATGAGGACCTGGGTCTCTGTCGCTATGGCGAAGGCGGGCCGTTTGCAGAATCCGGCAAAGCTTTCATGCCGGGTATCGATTATGGCCTGAAGCTGAAAGACAAGACTGCCTGTGCTGTGAATCCCTCTGGAGGATTGATTGCCTGCGGGCATCCCGTCGGCGCGACGGGATTGATGCAGGGAGTTTTTTCCATCTGGCAGCTTCAGGGAACCATCAAGAGGCATTTCCGCGACGACCATCTTCAAGTGAAGAATGCCAAACGGGGCGCGATCCACTCGCATGCGGGCACCGGCACCTATGTAACAGTCTCGGTTTTGGAACGGGAGAACTAGGCCATGGCCAAATTACCTTCACGCAGAGAAGAAACCCTGGGCGGATATATCGTGCACGGTGTGCCGTTTCCTGTCAGCACGGACGAAGAGGGGCTGGAATTCCTGCAGAAAATGGCGCCCATCCAGATCGAGCAGGAATACAAGATCACCTATCTGCACTCCTATGGACAGGACAGCCCATGGTTCGCGGGCCTGGCGAACAAGCATTTGCTCGCCTCACGCGATGCCACGAGCGGCTATACCTACGCCAATCCGCGAGGACACGACATGTATTCCGGCGCAGAGACGAAGTGGATCGACATCACGAACGTGCCGGCACAGGTACATGCGTTTACCGTATGTTACTTTGGGTCGGAGGAGTTCCTTGCGGACTGTCCCTTCGTGCTGGCGCTGATCGAATTTGAGGGGGTGAACACTCTGTTTCTCACCCGCCTGATGGGGGTTGACCCGAATGCACCATCGCTGGATTGGATCGGCATGCGTGTAAAGCCGAACTTTCTGCGCAATTCCAAGTTGAAGCCAACCGACGTGTATTTTGCACCGGTAGGATGAATGGGTGGCGGGGCGGACAACTCCCGCCCCGCCTGCACGGCCGATTGAACCGGGAGGGCCAAATGGCAAATCAACCGGACATTGCACGCTATTTTTTAAACAGACAAAAAGAGATTGACGGGGCGGCATTGTATCGTGCCCTGGCCGAGACTGAGAAACAGCCGCAAATGGTGGAAATCTATAAAAGACTCTCGACGAGCGAAGAGGGGCACGCCCGGGTGTGGGAACAGAAATTGGAGGAACTCAAAGTAAACCTGCCAGCGCGCAAACTGACATGGCGGGCGCGTGCGATGATCATGCTGGCCAGGCGGTTCGGACCGCAGTTCGTATTGCCCACGATCGCAGGTAATGAAAAGGTCGATAGCCGGTCCTACGGCAGCCAGCCTGAACATGAGGCAGAAGCGCTGTCATCTGATGAGAAGTCGCACGCGCGCCTGCTTTCGCTGGCGTCGAACTCCACGGGCGGCCTGCCCGGCGGATCGGTCGCACAATTGGAGGGGCGCCACCGCGCCGGCGGCGGCAACGCACTGCGCGCCGCGGTTCTGGGGGCAAATGATGGGTTATTGTCGATCCTTAGCCTGACGATGGGCGTGGCCGGGGCGACGGAATCGAACGCGGCTGTATTGATTGCCGGCATCGCCGGCGTGCTGGCAGGTGCGGGCTCCATGGCTTTGGGCGAGTGGCTCTCGGTGCAGAGTTCGCGTGAGCTCTATGAAAATCAAATCAAGATCGAATCCGAAGAGATCGCTGCCAATCCGAAAGAGGAGCAAGAGGAATTGGCATTGATCTATCAATCCAAAGGATTGCCCGAGGGGCGCGCCCAGGAATTGGCTTCTCACATGATGGCGGATCAGGAGAGCATTCTGGATACACTCGCCCGCGAGGAGCTTGGGATCGATCCGGGAGAACTCGGCGGCTCTGCGTACGAGGCGGCGGTTATGTCTTTTTTCCTTTTTGCGGCAGGCGCGTTCTTTCCGATCTTTCCATATTTCTTCTGGAGCGGGACGGTCGCCATCTACACCAGCCTGGCGGTGAGCGCGCTGGGATTGTTTGTGATCGGCGCGGCGATCACCCTGTTGACAGGGCGCAGCGTGTTGTTCTCGGGCGCGCGGCAGGTGGTGGTGGGTATCGCCGCGGCTGCCCTGACCTTTGGAGTTGGCAGGTTGATCGGCGCCTCTGTGGGCTGAGAGGCCCATTAATCCGTGGCCGTTGGTCAGACTTTGATGACATCCTAAAAAGGACTCGGCTGCCTGCGGAGTCCTTTTTGTCGTCGACGGACAAACGTTTTTGCGCTACAAGAGGGTTTGCTGCCCCGGCTGATTGCCTTCATCCAGGCCGCGCCATCCGTATTTCTTAAAATCAATCTTGTCCTTCACGAAGATAATTCCTTCCTCTTCCAATAAGGTACGCTGCTTGTCCGCGCCCGGCCGCTTGCTGATCTTTCCCTGTGAATTGATCACGCGTTGCCAGGGGACGTCATCGGGGCAGGCGGCCATGGCGCCGCCAACCCATCGCGGACCGAAGGCGCGGTAGCTTTCGATTTCCACGCCGGCAGGTGGCGGCAGCATCAGCGCAATCTGTCCGTAGGTGGCCACCTTGCCGCGTGGGACCTGCCGCACCAACTGCCAGACGCGTTCATTGAAGTCTTGAGGGTTTGGAGGGGATGTAAATTGCATCGTTCAGAGAATGGAGAATGGAGAATAGAGAGTGTGTTGTGATGCGTGGCTTGCGGAGTACAGTTCGTTCATCTATTCGCCGCTCTCTGAGATGAAAGAACCGCCATCGCAGTGACGTTCCAGCAGGCGGCGGGATGGGTCGAATTTCAATTCCACCTCGATCCGCTGAAAGCATTGGCCGTTGCCCATCAGCACCTTGCGAACATAATATACGGCGGCGCCGCTCGAATAGTCCGCGCTGAGATCGTTGTTCAGGTTAACGTTTCCCTCAACAACTTCACCGCAGCGGTTACATTTGACGGCAACGGAATAGAAGATTGACCGGGATGGGGCGGATGGCCGGGAGAAAAGACTTTTCAGGAAGTTCAAAGTGGACCGGGCCGATATACCAGAGACAGCGAAACTCAGGACATTAGGATTGTGTCGATCGTTCTCAGTTCATCGTCGGCAAACTTTAATTTTTTCAGCGCGGCCAGGTTGTCTTCCAACTGTTTCACACTGCTGGCCCCGATCAGGGCGGAAGTAACAGCCGGTTGCCGAAGTACCCAGGCTAAAGCCATCTGGGCGAGCGATTGTCCGCGTTGCCTGGCGATCTCGTTTAGCTTGCGCACCCTGGGAAGATTCTTTTGGACATCGTCGGGGGTCAGCCAGACCCGTTCCGTCTTCGAGGCGCGCGCACCGGAGGGGATCCCGTTCAGGTAACGATCGGTCAACTGTCCCTCTGCCAGCGGCGAGTAGACAATGCAGCCGATACCTTGATCTGCCAGCACCTTTAGCAGGCCGTCTTCGATCCAGCGATTGAGCAGGCTGTAGGACGGCTGGTGAATAAGGCAGGGCGTGCCAAGATCACGAAGGATTTCTGCGGCGCGTTGGGTCATCTCGGGATTGTAGTTTGAGATGCCTGCGTAGAGCGCCTTCCCCTGCCTGACAGCTGTATCCAGCGCGCCCATCGTTTCTTCGAGCGGGGTTTCGCGGTCGGGCCGGTGGCTGTAGAAAATATCCACGTAGCCCAGGCCCAGCCGCTTGAGGGATTGATCAAGGCTCGCCAGCAGATTCTTGCGCGAGCCCCATTCTCCATACGGACCGGGCCACATATCGTAGCCGGCCTTGGTAGAGATGATGAGCTCATCGCGATATGGATGAAAGTCCTGTTTGAAGAGCCTGCCGAAGGTCTCTTCTGCCGATCCAGGCGGAGGGCCATAGTTATTCGCGAGATCAAAGTGAGTCACGCCGAGGTCGAATGCACGGCGGGCGATGGCGCGGCCGTTCTCCAACACGTCCAGGCCGCCAAAGTTGTACCACCAGCCCAATGAGATGGCCGGCAGCTTGAGACCGCTGCGGCCCGCGCGATTGTAGGGCATGGAAACATAACGACTGTCTGCAGCAATGTACGGCATCTAATTTTCCTGCATGAAGTGAAGAAGGCGATAATCTTTTGCGATAACGGCCAGTTCTTCGTCGCTCAGGTTCTTTTCATCGATTCCGAACAATGGGGCCGCAAATCCGGAGGCGACAATCACCCGGCGCAGCAGGCAAATACGGTTGGGCGAATTGGAAACATCCTCCGCACATGCCTGGTGTCTTCCGTCCGGGAGCCAAAGTTCAACCTGTGGCCTGGCGAGGATATTGCGATACCAATCGGAACCGGCACCAAATCCGGCAGTGCAATAGACGTCATTGTCCACAACTGCAAAGTTCACTGGCGTCAGGTGCACTTTGCCGGTCTTGCGCCCAACGTTCCGAATGACCATAATACGTCCAAACCCTGCCGGCCAGCAGTTGATCATTCCGCCCAAGCCTATTTTCCACATGAAGACCATGAGGCGATTCAGCATGCGAAAGAGGCGGCGCAGGGCGTTCAGTTGCCCGGCTGTGAACTTCGGTGTATCCACGTTGCCCTCCCAGATACGATGCAGCGACTACCATCTCCATTTCTTCAGCGCATCCATCGCTTTGTAATTGGTTAAGTCCAGTTGCAGCGGCGTTATGGAAACGTAGCCCTCCGCCAGCGCACCGAAGTCGGTGCCCTCTTCGGCCACACCTGTTGGGGCCTGGCCGCCAATCCAGTAATAGGGACGGCCCCGCGGATCGAGTCGTTGGTCGAGGGCATCGCGGTAGACGCGCAATCCCTGGCGTGTAATCATGTAACCTTTGAGGTCAGATTCCTTGCGATACGGTACGTTTATGTTGAGGACCACGCCCTCAGGCAAGTCATCGTCCATGACCTTCCGGGCAACGTGGCGCGCCACGATGGCAGCCGTGCTGTAATCGAGAATGCCTTTGAAGCCTCCGGGGGAGTTGAGGGAAACGGCAAGGCCCTTCACTCCGCTTATGACTGCTTCCATTGCGGCTGTGACTGTGCCGGAATACGTCACATCGTGGCTGATATTGGCGTTGGGATTGATTCCGGAGACGACCATATCCACCGGATCGGTCAAGCCAAGGAGAGGCAGGGCGACACAGTCTGATGGGGCGCCGTCGGAGGCAAACGCGGCTGTGCCGTCTGCGAGGACCGTCTCAAGCACGCGAAGGGGCCGATCGAGCGTCTTGACGTGCCCGGAGGCCGACCAGTTGCGGTCGGGCGCGAATACGGTGACGCGGCCCAGTTTACGCATTTCCTGAGCGAGGGCCAGAAGCCCGGGTGCCTGGATGCCGTCGTCATTGGTGACAAGGATGTGCATATGGTCATTTCCTTCCAGGATTTGCGGCAATGGAGTGGTCATAAATGACCGGATAATAATGACCGGACCTCAACTCCATACCTTCGGTCATTATAATCGCTCCCCACGCTATAATGACCGAGTGCTACGCATTGTGCTCTGCAGCTCCTTGTCGATGCTTCTCATTGCCTGCACTCCCTCGTCACGGCCGGCGGGCACCCATCTTTTTACCCTTTTTCGGATGGATCCACCGGCGTTGATGGAACTCTCCTCCGTCTATCAACCGGTCCACGAAATCCCATTTTCCGTACCAAACGGCTGCGCGCTTGGAAATGTTTTTCCGTCGCCGCGCGGCGCATACGTAGCCGTTGAGCTCGGCTGTTCCTTTGGGCCAGCCGTCGTTTGGGTCAATACGGATACCGGCCAGGTCAAACAGGCCGTTATCGATTCAGACAGTCACTTCCTGGCCTGGACGCCGGACGGCACCGCCACCTATCTCAAGGTCGATACCATCAATCGACCACGCATTATTCGTGCTGATGTCGGTGGGGGTCAGGATCCAGTCGCCATCACAGAATTGACGTACGACCTTGCGCCAAACTTGAGCGGCCACGACTTCCTCTTTTCGTTCTCGCGCGGAATGGGCTTTGGCAGCGAAATGGACTTCGCCCAATCCAATGGCGGCCTCGCCAAGCCGGTCATCTCGGATCCGCACCACTACCTATCATTCGCGCGCTGGTCTCCGGACGGAAAGCAGATTGCGTTCATCAAGATCCCGGATTCCGCCACACCTTATACCGTAGGGGACCTATGGGTCATGGCAGCGAATGGTGCAGATGCCCGCAAGCTGGGCAATGCGGATGCGGGACATGGATACCCTCCCGCGTGGTCGCCGGACGGGAGGCGGATTGCATTCGTCGTGCGGGAAAACCCCGGTGATGCACAGGCGGACCAATCGGTTGAGGCGCTGCGCAGCAACCTGTACGCAGTGTCCGTGAACGATGGAAAGCTGACGCAACTGACGAAGTTTCAGGATGCGCGGGTCGAAGCACCGACCTGGTCCCCGGACGGAAACAAGTTGGCATTCACTGTCGTCTTGAATGATAAAATGAACGTGTTTCTTGTCAATTCCCATTCGGGCGAGACGCAACAGGTCATGGCGGACTCTGCCTGTTGTGCGGCGTGGTTGCAGAAGTAAGGCCCTCATGCGTTTGCTAAACACTTGTGCGTACGTGTTGATACTTAGCCTCGTAGTGACGGCATGCGCACCATTCCTGGCTGCCCCGGCTCCCACCACGGCGGCCGTTGCCGCAGCGCCGCAGGCGCTAGCGCCCGCGTCGCTAAACACGCAAGTGGTTGAGGCAACGCCTACGGTGGTTGAGACCGCCACGGTCGGGTCCTTTATTCTGGAATTCACGCCGGTGCCGACGGATACCCCGTTGCCGACGCTGGAATTGCCGACGGAAGCGGCCCGACCGCCGGCCTTGCAGGTTTGGGACGGCTTGCCGACGTACCCTGCCGAATCCAAACCCGATTTCTATTTTCGGCTGCGCTTTGATCCTGGCGTTTGGGCGCTGACGACTGACAACTACGGCTTTCCCGCCCTGGGTCATCGTTCGATCACGAACTGCATTGTGTCGCCGACCACGGGCCGCGGCATGCCGCTAAACGGAACCGCTGAACACGAGGTCCGCAGGATCGGCGTGATCAGTTTTCAAATCACTAGTGCGTTTGTCAATGGCATAAAGCAGTTTGTCACATACGCGGCAGGCGACGGAAATATATACACCGCGTTCGAAGTGACCTTCCAGGACAATGCGGATCAATGCCTGTCGAATGCCGAGACCGTGATGGGCACACTGAGATCCGTTCCGATCTCACAAGCAGCGCCGCTCGCGACACCTTAAATCCATACAACAAAGATGCATTCGCGCCCACTGCACGGATTGGTCATCGTTCTGCTTCTGCTTGTCGGTCTTTCGTTTGCCGTGGATGGCGGCAACCCGAGCGGACGTGCATCGGCTGCGCCAGCCGAGGCCGTCGCTCCATTCCTTTATCCGCCTTTCCCCGGCACGGCTTCTCTGGAATCGATCTTCGATCACACCAGTCCCAACTACAGCCAAACCGATAATCGGATCGTATCGTATGGCGGGGACGTGGCGACGAAGAATTGCCCGTCACCAGAGCCGGCCGGGACGAAACCCCCGCAGCCGGGCGTCTGTGATTCGGGTTTTGGCATCTACTGGTCCTATGACCTTGGCGGATGGATGGCCTACAACGGTCATGACGGAATTGATTACGGGGTTAGCTATCGGCCTGTGTACGCGGCAGCCGACTCAGACCGCGTTATGTATTCCGGATGGTGGGATCCGCAACTCCACTCGGCCTCGTACGGGATCTACGTAAAACTGCACCATTCGAATGGCTATTCCACAATTTACGGCCATATGAGCGCCGTGGCTGTGCAGGCTTGCGCAACCGACGGCTGCGCGAACATCCCGCATGGAGAGATGATTGGCATCAGCGGCACAACCGGCAACTCCACCGGCCCCCATCTGCATCTGGGTGTGACCTCGCCTGCCGGAAAATCAGTCGACCCCTATGGCTGGGGAGGTACTGGCGCAGATCCGTGGCCATATAACCAACCCGAATCGCTATGGGTAATGTATCCCTCGCTGGTTTTCTACGGGATTCGCGCTTTGCCCTCGGGTAACACGGCCCTTCCCTATCCACCGGTTGCGCCAACGGGGATTCTCATTGACGATTCGAGCTCCGGCTTCGTCCAAAATCCTGACATGTGCTGGAATGATATCAACGTGTCTGCCGGCCAGGCGCAGAACGACAATATGAGCTATTCCAGGCCGCGCCTAACGGCGCCGACCTGCACCGGTCAATGGATCTTCCCACAGGGATCTACGCCGGGAATGTACGCCGTCTATATCCGGATTCCTGCCGTGCACGCGACAACCGAAGGCGCAGTATATACGATTCAGCACAGCGGCCAGGGCGATCATGTCGTCATCAACCAGGTGGTCTTTCCCAACGGTTTTTACGTTACCGATGGATGGGTCTATGCCGGCCAATATAACTTCGACGGCGTGAGCACCGAATTCGTCCAGCTGACGAACCAAACGCAGGATGAATCGGCCGTGGTCAGCACTTTGCAGGTTGGAGCGGACGCCGTGCGCTTCGTATTTCTGGGCAGCGCACCCCCGACGCCGGTGCCTTTGACACTCACTCCAACGTTCACACCAACGATTACCCTGACGCCCACGCCTTCAAACACGCCAACCGTTACGAGGACGCCTACCGCCACGCGCACGGCATCGGCCACGCCTTCGCCCACGCCGAGCCGCACGCCGACGCCGACGCTTACTCCAACTAATACCAAGACGCCCACGGCAACACGGACGGCCACCCGTACGACAACACCTTCGCCGACCCGGACGCCATCACGCACTCCGACCGCCACGCGTACCCCCACGGCCACGCGCACGCCCACCGCGACCTTCACGCGCCTGCCAACCGCCATTCCGCCTTATACCAAGCTGAACATCTACTTTGTCAGCACGGTCAGGTTGAGCGCCGGCACACCGCCCTTTGAGGTGGCAGGATACCGCTGGGAGAAATCCAGTGACAACTTTGTCCAGGATGTCCTGAATGAATACTTCAAGGGTCCTGGCTACACGGAGAAATACAGCTATCGCTGGACTGCAATATACAGCGGCTTTACCGGTTATACCAAGCTGGACGTCGCCAATGGCATTGCCCGGGTATATTTGGCGGGAAGGTGTGCCCCGAGCAGCTATTCCTATACCATCGCACAGCCGTTGATGGTCAATCTCAAGCAATTCAGCTACATTAAATTTGTAAAGATTTATGATCAGAATGGGACAACCGAGAAACCGGATGGAGCGACCGATTCGATCCCGACCTGCCTAGACCCCGCCTTCGCGCCGACTGCCACTCCGAGCCCGCCTGCCAGCTCATCGCCGACGCCCACGCCGACGCGCACCAGGACGCCCACGCCGGCACCGCGTCCAACCGCAACCCCTCAATACACGCTTGTGAATGTCTACTTTGTGGACAAGCAACGCTTCAATGCGGGCACGCTGCCTTATGAAGTGGCGGGTAAGAGATGGGTGCTGAGCAACAATGTGCCCGGCAATCTCCTCACCGAGTTTTTCAAGGGCCCGGGCTATACTGAGAAATACACCTACGGTTGGATCGCCATCTATAGCGGTGCGACCGGTTATAGCAAGCTGGACGTTGCTGCCGGCATGGCCCGTGTCTATCTAACAGGGCAGTGTAACAGCCAGGGTGCCACGTATACGATTGCCAATCTCTTAAAGATCAACCTGAAACAATTCAGCTATATTCAGTTCGTGAAAATCTATGACCAAAACGGGAATACCGAAAACCCGGATGGCAACCAGGATTCGATCCCAGCATGTTTGGAGCCGTAATCCAAGGCGGGACTACCGACCACAAGCTCAGAGCGCTCTATTGTTTCATCGCCTCTTTGAAATTGACGAGGGCTTGAACGGGGGTGGGGTCTACACCATAGCCCATCGCAAGATAATATGCCATGTAGTCTCCGAACAGCAGCAGAGTCCACATGTTGGCGAGGCGGGTTTCGCCGCGGGCATCGAGAAAATCGGTGTTAAGGCCCTCCAACATGAAGGCTTCCTTGGTCAGATCCAGGCGCTTGCGATTCCGCGGATGATCCGAGGGCGCGCGCAGGAATAGATTCATCGTGTGCGGCACCAAGACTTCTTCAGGGTGCATTGTCCCTGCCAGGGTGTTGTGATCGGCCTCGGGCAGAAACTCGAAATTGGCCGCCGCCTTTGCCACCTCATTGATCTGGGTCTTCATCCGACGCGCTACGGGGGCGAGCATCCCCGCGCCAAAAACCGTCACCCAGCGACCCATGAGTTGACCTGCGTAGCGTTTTGCAGGATTTAGCGCGGCGGGAACGTCCGGCCGGAGTTTTCCCTGCAATTGTCGCATGGCTGCAATCGCACCTGTCAGTTCTTTCGATGGATCGGGGATCAGGTTAATCCTTGCGAGCAAGGCCAACAACAGCCCAAATGAATATCCAACGGCGGCGCGCGGCTGGCCTTTATGATTGAATGACCACAGCGGTATGTCCTTCGCGCTTGCCCGTCTGGCGAGCTCTCCGCCCGTTGAGATCGCAATCACCCTGCACCCATTTGTAAGAGCAGTTTCGAATGAATCCAGCGTTTCTTCTGTATTTCCAGAGTGGGACGAGGCTACGACCAATGTATCCGGACTGCGTGCAAATGCGGGCAGGCTGTAGTCGCGGTGCGAGATAATAGGCACCCGGCAAGTTGAGGACACGAATGCTCCCAGGAGATCGGCGCCGATTGCCGAGCCACCCAGACCTGCGACAATGACTCGAGCGACCTCCGAAGTCCCGTTGGCCGGCAATCGCAGCGCCTGTCCCAATTTCCAGGCTGACAACAATTGGTCGGGCAGGCCATCAATTTCGCCCAGCATATTCTGGGTATCCAATTGCTTGAAACGGCTTAGATCATCGAGATTCATGCTTTATCCTATGGTGGTTTTGTCCGTGGAAGCTGTCTGATCTGATTCTAGTGCCGATGTGTTGGCGCGGAAAGGGTAGGGCCATTATGCAGCATGGCCTTCTCAAAGTCCAGTTTCTTTCAACCCCACCCCCGGCCCCGCCTCCTTCGCTTCGCTCGGATCTTGGGGCGGGGAGTTTGCGAAAAAGTGATGATTTTGCGGGCAAAGCCCGCAAAATCATCACTTTTTCGCTCTTCTTCAAGACAACGGGGCTTCGGCCAGCGACTTTGAGAAACCCATGCATTATGCAGGGACACTTGCGCGGCCCTTAACCCCGGATGTTAAGTAAGCTGTAAGGAACAAGATGCCTGGTATGAAGATCAATGCCTGCGGTACCAGAAACAAGCGCGTCTCTGCGACGACTGCCAGAAAGAAATGTATTCCAAACCAGGCCGGACACAAGACGATGAAAAAGCGTTTCCAAAGAACGCTCCAAACCGGAAAGGAAATCAAGGCAGCTGCCGGAATGAGGCCGAAGGCCGTGAACAGACTATCCCAGGTAAATCCGCGGGTCAGGTTGTAGATGAGCAGGGGAAAACCCGGCTGGTTGCCATATGGAACGTAGATCGGTGCATTGTGGATGAGCAACCTCAAGCCTCCGTAAACGATCAAGAAAACAGCCACGGGTAACAGGAATTGCGCGACCCTCTTCTTGAGCGGTTGGGCAGAATCAAATATCGCAGCCAATACAAGAAACGGAATCAGCCCGCTTGTCTCCCGATTCAATGCTGCAAATATCATGACGAGCGCAACAAGATAATAGCGGTGGTCCAGGATCAGGAGCAGGGCCAGAATATAGAAAATGACATCAAAATAGACATTGAATGAAAGATCGCTATCGTAAAAAGCGTGCAACATCGAACCCGTCAGCAAGGCTAATCCCAACAGCGCAATCAAGTTCGAAGAAAGTCTTTTGTATAGCTGGAATGCCAGCAGAAAGATGGCGAAATTCTGAAGCACTCGAAGTCCAACGAAGCCGACCACAATCGCATTCGGAATGGAGAAGAAGCGCAATAAGGCAATAAAACCCTGGGCCAGTACTTCAGAAAATACTCGATACCGCCAAGGGTCTGGCGCCTGACCCAGCAAGACCTGTGCGTGTCTCTCCAGCTGACCGCCCAGAAGGTAACTTGTTCCCCCGTTGAGGCTCATGACTTGCAGGAAAACGGTCGCCAGGCCGAGCGGGACCGCGATGCAAATTACCCACAATCCAAACGCTTTTGACCGCTCAATCCGATCCAAAATAACCGGCAGGCTGTCCCAGAGAACTGTGGCGGCGAGAATGATCCAGGCGACCAGTATGTATTCAGCGGAAAAAAACAATACGTCAACCCCCAAGGGGGTTGAGAATTTCTTGACCAGCACGATTTTTCCGGAAGAATCCGTCGTCAGATTCGTCGTGATCTTCGCCTTGTCCCAGTAGACAATGACCGAACCAACGGCGGGCGGAGAGGCGATCATAAGAGTCATGGTTTGCGATGCCGGGCCGGCCTTTTCAAACGATCCAGTGGCCTTTGCGTCAAGTACAAAGAGATCGCCTTGAGTCGTCCAGGTTCCCACAGGACGGAACGCCCGAGCATTCATGCTGTCGTTTCCCATGACCAACTTCAAGGAGTCTGCAGGCAGTCGGATGGCCTGTGTCTCAGAATGATTGTCGAACTCCACGGCCACGTCTGTCCAAGGCCTCAACAATGGGCTGGATGGAAATGCAGCGGTGGTAAACACGAATGGAAGAAATAAAAGCGGCAGCAGCAGAACAAAGATCAATGGGCCGCGTCGCCGGCGATAGAAGGCTCGAATTCTTAAATTCAGCCAACGACTGTGGATAAAAAACACGGCTGAGGCAGAGACGATGAACAGAAGCGCCGATATGGCCAGCCGGAGACCGCTTACGGCCGGCGTTTGCAAAAACAAGACAAAAACGAGAAAAGTTGCACCGAAGCCCACCAAAACACTTGCGAGGATGGCGGCGTCCTGCAGCGAATTATCGGCTTTAGTATTCAAGTCTGTGGAGTGTTGAGGGTCATCCATTTTCATCTATGCCGGTAGCGTTGCCATGTGGAAGTTCGACTGAAGCTTGTGGATGTGCAACTTCAGGATTATCGCGGCGGACGCCGGCGCTGATTCAGATTCATGATTCGGAGGTAGATCTCGCGTCTCTTCCAGCCAGATTCTTTCGCAAGCTCCGCCGCCAGTGTGGTGGGTGATATATCCGCTCTCAGCCTTTTGCGGATCACCGTTTCCAGTTGTACAGCCGTCCACTGCGCAGCGCTTGATTTCGATTTGCCACTGACAACCAGTACGAATTCTCCTCGCGGTTCCTTGAAATGCAATCGTGCTGCGCTTGCCACTCCGCGCCAAATCTCTTCGTGCAGCTTGGTCAGCTCCCGGGCAATTGCCACCTGCCGCTCGCCCAGGATCAATGTCAGGTCCCCGAGCGAATCGAGCAGACGATGCGGCGCCTCGAGGAAGATGAGTGTATATGGCAAATCAGCGACTTTCTTCAGGGCCGCCTTACGTTCCACGCTGCGGCGCGGCAGATAACCGAGATATAGAAAGGAGTCTGCCGGCAATCCCGAGGCGATCAAAGCCGCCAGCGGAGATGCCGGCCCCGGTACCGGGCTGACACAATGACCGGCATCCACTGCGGCCCTGACCAGCTCATAGCCAGGATCGTTCAGGACAGGAGTCCCTGCATCCGAAACCAAAGCGACGTCGCCTGTGCCAAGCGCGGCGAGGATCGAGTCGAGCCGGGCCAGCTCATTATGTTCAAAATAGCTGGTAGTGGCCGTGTGGATCTCGAAATGATTCAGGAGCTTTTGCGCGACGCGGGTATCTTCGGCGGCGATTAATTTGACCTGGCGGAGGACACGTAAGGCGCGGGCCGATATGTCTTCAAGATTGCCGATCGGGGTTGCGACCAGATAAAGCGTGCCCACGCGAGTATTGTATCATCAGCTATTTCGAGTTATTAATAGGACCGCCACGTCGGAATCAAGCCGCCCTGCTACGGTATAATGACAAGACGGGCGCATAGCTCAGTTGGTTAGAGCGTCTCTCTTACACAGAGAAGGTCAGGGGTTCGAGTCCCTTTGCGCCCACAAGCAGGCCTGCAATCCACCGGGAACTCGCAGGTGTTTTGTTTTCGTGCCATTACTCACTTGACCCTCGCGTTCTCCCGTTCTACAATTCAATTAGCTGCATGAGGTTTTTCAATGCACCAACGAATATCCGACTATTTGTCTAGGAGACTAGCATGCCTGACTTCCTTTTTCGCGGCCCCCTCGCCAAGCTTGATCCTGATGTCCACGAGCTGACCCAGCTCGAAGCCGAGCGTCAGGCCCGCAAGCTAATCCTGATCCCGTCCGAGAGCAGCGCACCGCTGGCTGTGCGCGAGGCACTCGCTTCGGCTTTTCAAAACATTTATGCCGAAGGCTATCCCGATGAAGAGACCCGCTGGATGTCCGAGGAGGAAATCCTCGATTATCCGGTGCGCCTGGCGCATTATCGCCGTAACGGCGATCCGCGCTACTACAAAGGCGTTGAATACGCGGATGCGATCGAGGCGCTTGCCCGTCGCCGGGCCGCGGAAGCCTTCGCGACCAAGGGCGTGTCCGCCGATCAGATTTTCGTCAATGTGCAGGCTCTTTCCGGCGCGCCCGCCAACAATGCGGTTTATCACGCGCTGGTCGAACCGGGCAGCGTGGTGATGGGCATGAACCTGCTGCATGGCGGGCATCTTTCACACGGCTCATCGGTGAATCGCAGCGGCAAGTATTACAAGATCGTTCACTATAACGTGGATGCGAACGAAAAGCTGGATTATGACAACATCCGCACACTCGCCCGCGAGAACCAACCGAAAATGATCATTGCCGGCTATTCCTCGTACTCGTGGGTGCCCGATTGGAAGAAATTCCGTGAGATCGCGGACGAAGTCGGCGCGTATCTGCTCGCAGATATCTCGCACATCGGCGGTCTGGTTGCCGCGGGTGTTGTCGCCTCCCCAATCGGCTACGCACATGTCGTGATGTCGACTACACACAAGAGCCTAGATGGCCCGCGCGGGGCAGTGCTGCTCACCACGGATGCGGCCATTGCAAAGAAGATCGACAAGGCCGTCTTCCCCGGAGAACAAGGCGGCCCTCACGTCCAGGTATTCGCAGCCCTGGCATTGACCTTCAAGCTCGCCCAAACACCCCAGTTCAAGAAGCTACAGGCACAGACCATCAAGAACGCGCAGGCCATGGCCGACCAGTTCCGAAAGCGCGGGCTGCGGATCCCCTTTGGCGGCACGAATTGCCACATGCTGAACGTGGATTGCAGGACTATTAAGGGAGCCGACGGCTCATATCTGACGGGCGATCAGGCGGCGCGAATCCTTGATCTCGTCGGTATCGTTCTCAACCGCAACACCATCCCGGGGGATAAGAATTCGCTCGACCCCAGCGGCATCCGAATGGGCACTCCGTGGATTACCCAGCGCGGCTTCGATGAGCAGAAATCGCGCGCACTGGCCGACATCATGGCGGACGTGCTCCTTGCATGTGCGCCGCACTCGGTGGATACACCCCATAAGGGCAGGGTTCGCCGGGCCAAGCTGGATTTCAATGTCTTGAATGAAGCGCGCCTGAGAGTCAGGAAGCTGGCCAAGAGTGCGGGGCTTGATTTCAAGTTCAAAGAACACGGCTATCCCCACTTCTTTTACATCGACGACAAACCCAAAACGAATGCAGAAACTGCCGTATTTGAATTGCAGGGGCGACGCATCAGGCAGGTGCTGGACTATTCGGCTTCATCCGATCTTTCCTGCCTGAAGCGCGGCAATAGCCAGGCCACCACGGTGGCAATTCCCGGCGGCACCGTCAAGGGTGTGTTGACGAACATCAATGGCTCGGCTTATCAACTCCGCGTGCCTGCCAGAAGAGCTTCGGCAGTGGCCATGTGGCTCAGAGACCTGTCGGACGGCTACCTGTCATTCAATCTTGATGGGGAAAAGGACTTCACTCCAAGGCGAATGCCCGGACCCGTAGTGGTCGTGGAAACAAAAGCGGCAGCGGCGAGACGCAGTCTGCTGGCAGGAGCAAGTGGAGTCAGTGACGAGAAACCATGGTTTATCGGTCAGCCAGCTGGGGATGGAAAGCCAGAGCTGCCTGCCTTCAAATGGAAGGAAATTGAAGGGGAGGTCAAGTTCACGCGGCTGCACGAAACACACAAGGCGCTGGGCGCCAAAATGGTTCCGTTCGCGGGCTGGGACATGCCTGTGTGGTATACCTCCGTCGTGGAGGAACACCTGGCGACGCGGCGCGCGGCGGGACTTTTCGACGTCAGTCACATGGGAGTATACGATGTGCGCGGCCCCGACGCGGCATCATTTCTAGATACCGTTTGCAGTAACGACTGCGGCGGGCTGCTGCCCGAGGAGTCATTGTATACGCACTTCCTGACGCCGGATGCCGACGTAATAGACGACACGCTGGTTTATCGCCGCGGACAGGATAATTATCTTGTAGTTGTAAATGCGTCCAATGATGACAAGGATCGCACGTGGCTGGAAAGCGTGCGCGACGGAAAAGTCCGGATTGACAATGCCCGGCCGTGGGCGCGGACCTATGGCTACGAGGCGAATATTCGCAACCTGCGCGACCCGAAATCCGGTTCAGATATGCGCGTGGATATCGCGCTACAAGGACCGAAGAGCCGCGACATCCTGCTGGCGATGGGGGTCGATACACAAACAAGGGACCGCATTCTGAAATTGAAGCGTACCGAACTCTGCGATGCGGTCGTGGGAGGCTTCGACTTGATTGCGTCTCGCACCGGTTACACGGGGGAGAAGATGGCCTTCGAGTTGTTCGTGCATCCGGAGCGCGCAGTAGACTTTTGGAACGCGGTTCTCAAGGCGGGCGAACCATTTGGCGCCAGGCCGATTGGATTGGGTGCGCGCGACAGCCTGCGAACAGAGGCCGGCTTGCCTCTCTATGGTGACGAGATGGGCGCCGGTTCCGGCAAGCATGGGCACCCCGATCTGGGCGTAGCTGAAGGCGGCTTCAGCTCCTATGTCAAGACCTACAAACCGTGGTTTATCGGACGCACAGCCTATGTAGCCAGAGAGGCTGAACGCAAAGGCGTCGTGGTTCGATTTCGCTTCGACGAGCAGCGGGTGCGCATGGCGCACAACGGCGACCCGGTAGCCGACAAAGATGGAAAGAACGTCGGCTGGGTGACTTCCTGCGCCGTGGACAGTGATCGTTTTCTCACGGGCCAGGCATTCGTGGACCAGGCATACATCGCCGAGGGCACGCCGATATTCATTCATCAAGGCGGCGTGATGGACCGACCGGCAACCCCTGCTAAAGTGGTCTCCAGGTTCCCGAAAGCTTAACCTGGTTCCACCGGCAATCTGGCTTCGGTAGAGGCTGGTCCGGGGACGGGCTGCAAAACCATCCTGCCTGCAAGGCAGGAGCATTGAGATGAAAAAACAGAGACCAGGAAGAGCCTGGTCTCTGTTGAATTCCGCTAGAAATTCACTCCAAATATCTTTGGGCCGGTCGGCTTGGGACTGCCGCCCAAGGGTTCCACAGTCACACCCAGGCCGCTGAAGCCTGCCAAAGACTGAGGGGATTGAATGATAGCCATGACAAACGGCTCATCGGACTCCGGCATCAGAAAGCCTCCGCCGGTGCGGTCGCCCTGTGGGTCAATCAGCCACATCTGGTAGGTGCGCCCCGCGGGCGGGGGCGGGAGGTGCCAGGCGAAGACCGCCAACAGATTTCGTTTCTTATCAACCAGCAGGCTTCCGGTGACTCCATTCTGGTCAAACCCAATGGCTTGCGTGCTCGGATAAGCCAGCATAGCGATAGCCGTCTGATTGGAATCATATGCGCCGGCAAATGCCGCTTGCTGCTGTTTCAGAGTGTAGACCTGCAAGAGTGAGAAGATATTCAGGCCAACCAACAGCACGAACGCAATGCCAAACGCCACCTGACCGAAAGACCACGTAATCTGCTTGCGAGCCGATTTCGTCGTTCCGGGCAGGCGCTTCTGCAAAGCACTTCGAAGCGACGCTCGAGGAGCCTGTGGAGCCAGGGCAGCCAGAAGTCCCGTGCTCAGGTTCTGATAGGCTGTCAGTTCCGCCGGGCACGTATCACAGGTCTGCAAGTGGGCGCGCAATTCGGCCGCCTCATGCAGATCGAGGCTGCCAAGCGCATAAGCGGCCAGGTTTTCTATGATATTTAGATGGGGATCAGTCATTTGCTATTTGTCTAATTCCAAGTACGTTTGCCGGTCTCATTTTGGATTAATCTGACTCACCCTTAGCCCATTCAAGACGCAGCGCTTCCATAGCAGCCCGCATGCGGGTCTTGACAGTGCCCAAGGGCCAGCCCAACTCAGCAGCGATCTCGCTTTGGCTCATGCCCTGGTAATAAGCCAGCTCGATCACCTGTTGCTGCTGTGTAGGCAGGGCATGGACGGCAAAGTAGAGGCTTTTCCACCGCGCCTCGTCGGCATTCTGGTGCTGGTCGGGCAAGGAAGGCCAAATGGTATCTGGATCACGCGAATCTGAGAGCATAGGACGGCGTGCTTCGAGCCGCAGCCGGTCAAGGGCAGTGTGCCGGGCAATGGTCAGCAGCCAGACGAGGAACGAGCCGCGTTCTGAAAGATACAGTCTGGCCCGGCTCCAGAGCTTTATGAAAGTGTCCTGCGTGGCCTCTTCCGCCAGCATGGGATCGCCGAGGATGTGAAGGGTCAACGCATGGACGCGGGCCGCGTGACGATCGTATAAATCCATGAAGGCCTTTTGATCGCCCTGGGCGACGCGCGCGATCAGATCATGCTCGTGTTGCTCGGATGAATCCACGGACCAATTGTACCAATGCTTTACGGCTTTTCGATCCAATCAACGAACGCTAATTGCGCGGCCTCGTTGGTCTTTTGGCTGGCATTTGCCTTAACTGGCTCTATTCAATGGGCCGAGGAACGTGTTCCAAAACCTGTGGTGTTGACGCCTGGCTTTCGGAATTTCGAAAGAAAGACCAGGCGAGCGCACTTGCCAGGAAATATAAGATGGCCGTGGCGATAAACAGGGGCGTGAAACCATATCTCTCCTGGACCACCCCGGAAACATAGGGCCCAACTGCCCAGCCGATATTCCACGATAGATTCAAGATGCTGTTTACAAATCCCTGATGTTGCTCGGGCGTGCGCTCCATGCAGAAGGCCGAATACAATGGGGAAGCCATGTTCATCAGGCCCATGCGCGCGAGGAAACCGACGGACGAAAGCCATAGGAATGGCGAAAAACCCATCAAGAGAAGAAAGGCCAGGCTTGACAATTGTGTTACCACGACGGCCCGGACTTTTCCTCCAAGCCGCGTGGATAGTCGCGGCGCGACCAGACTGCCCACTCCTATCAATAGATTCGAAAAACCGAACAGCAATCCCAACAATGAGTCGTCGATGTTAAAACGAACTTTGAAGAATACGTTCATGTAGGGGACCAGGATGGCGGCGCCGAATCCGATCAAGATCTGTGGAGCGGTCATTCTGGCGGTCAGGGCTGCCAGTGAGGTGGATACGCCTACACGGCCGGGCGTTGCATCCGGGCGTAATGTTTGCGGGATATCCGAAAACAAATGCGGCCGGGGTTCCCTCATCAGCCAAATCGGGATCAAGGAGGTGGTTCCAAGCAGAATGCTGGTGATGAGCACTGCCTGGTATGCGGTTGCGCTGTGCTCTTGTACGCCCAGCAGCGCGCCGAAGAGACCCGGCAGTTGTCCCGCAAACAGATTTCCGATCGCACCCGATATCGTCTGCAATCCATAGTTGAGGCTGAAGAGCATCGTGCGGTTTGCAGGACTGGACAATTTCACCATCAGCGGCGCCTGGCTTACGAGGAAAAGCGTATTGAATATGCCTGCCAGGAAGGCAGAGGCTGCGATGATGAGTGGCTGGCGGAATGTGATCTGCGCCAGCATGAACAGGCTCGCAAACCCGATGCCGATCATGAGGGATGGCTTGCGGCCGATGCGATCCGAAACGCGGCCAGCCAGGAGGCCAAAAATGAGGCCTGCCGCAAAAGGCATGGAGTTGATCAGCCCGAGAAATTCGATAGAGTAACCGCGCTGCAGCATGTAGAAATTGAAGAACAACTGCCAGCCGCTTAGGATCACCCCATCGATTATGGTCATGATCAGAAACAATCGCGCAGGCCGGTTGAAGCTGCGAATGGGTTCTACATAGTGATGATTGAGGTTCTTGAACATTATTGTTCAGAGTGAAGTACGGCGCAGGATAATCCCGCGCCGGCTGGTCGATCGTGCTGTCAGTTTGGACACAACGGAACCTAGACAGCTGTGCCGTTGAATGGTTGGACTAATCCGTTACTTCAGCAACTGATTCAATTCCTTGAGCACTTGTCCCGGACTTTGGAACAGGATGCCTCGCATCCCCAGAGAGCGGGCACCTTCGACATTGGCAGGTGTGTCGTCGACGAAGAGCGCCTCGCCTGACTTGATCCCCAATTGCTGCAGGGCAATCTGATAGATTTTCGGGTCCGGTTTCATGGCACCCACCTCGGCAGAAACGATCAGGCTGTCGAACGCGTCGGAGAACTTGTTCGCGACCATATAGTCACGCATGTCGGGCCAGGCATTGGAGATGACGCCGGTCTTGTAGCGTGGCCGCAGGGAGCGGATAAAGTCCAGGAGGCTCCGGTCAATCACGTCGCCGGCGAAAAATTCTTCGTGAAGGGCTTTGGCCTCAGAAGCTGGGCGGCCGAGCCTGCGCGCTACGGTTTGCCAATGTTCATCAGTTGTGATTTCCCCGACCGAGGCTTTACGGCTGGAATCACTATCGAAGACAATCTTGCTGATGTCCTCGTAGGTCAGATTCAGGCGCTCCGCAAGGTGCTCGCGGGGCGCCTGGTATTCGGTCCGAACAATGACACCCCCCAGGTCAAAAAAAACGGCGCGAGGGGTCATTGATCTTGCATAGCTCGGATTCGAGGTATTCGCCGGTCTATCTCTTCTTTGTCTTCCTGGCTGGCTTCCGGGCTTTCGACCTCGTCGTGGATTTTCTGGCCTTGGCGGCAGCTTTCTTCCTGGTCCTGGAAACAGTCTTCTTCTTTGGGGCCGCTTTCTTGGCTGCGGGTTTGCGTTTGGCGACCGCCTTACGTGCGGCCTTCTTGGCAGCCGTGGCATGCCGACGCCTGGCAGGTGCTGCCGCCGCGGGTGCCGTTCTCATAACCGGAGCAGGGGCTGACATCGGTGATGTCATCTGCATCGAAGGAGCCGGCGAGGACGGCATGGACGGAGCTGGGGACATTCCCGGCATAGCAGCGGCCTGCTGCATCGCCGGAGCCTTAATGGCCTCCTCCCAACCTGGCGTGAACATTTCGAGCCGCTCGCGGGAAACTGCGTTGGCCCGGCCGCATTTTGGACAATGGGCGTCGTAGTGGTGCAGGTTTTCGGCGTGCATCTTCCGCAAGGCAGCGATTTTCACATCTGTACTCAGCGTGAAAGGAGTTTGACAGTAAAAACAAGTCAGGTTCATAGGGCCTCCTTGTGTCGGTAACATTGAGTATAGCCGATTTTGACCTAAATTAATCTACCCAATTGGGAAAGTGCTATTTACTAGTGTATACGGAATTGCCACTGGCTTCATTCTGCCACAAATAAGTGGTTTTTAAGGCGTGACCCCCGTTGCCAGGCGACCCGCCAATAGGTCGTCAAGGACTTGTTGAACCAGCCGTTGTTTGCCAGGGCTGAGCAGCGTAGGATCAACGTCCGCGAGGCCCAAGGGCGATTGGACAGTCTGCCCCCCTTTGCCCGAGACCAAAATGGGCCAGGCGGCCTGGATCGCCTTGAGCTCGTCGGGGCGAATGGTCATTACCCAGCCGGCAGGCTTGGGGTTGGGGAGCGACACGCCGATAAACTGTATGCCGGTCTGACTAATGTAGTCTGTCAATTGCTTAATGGCAATGTCTGGGTAAAGATAGATCGTATAGACCTTCTGCTGAACGAGGTAATTTACGTAGGCAGGATACTTGGATTTATCCTCGTCGGACGGTATAGCTATGGATTGCGGAAAAGAATAGGAAAGGTAATAGAAGGGCTTGCAAAGGCCACAATAGTAGGCCATTCCATTCGTGTAGGCAATAAGCGCTCTTTGAGCATCTGGGTTGTCCTTTGGAATGATCATCCCAATGTGAAAATCCTGGCTGATCATGGCGGCTGTGTAACCTGCGACGAAGGCTGCCACATCTGACTGACTGGTAGCTCCCAGCACGCTGATGTTCGCTGCGGGAGCCGCGCCGGGGACGTCCACTGCCAGGAACTGGACGTGCGGCGCAGCCGCAGCCAGCGCCGCGATTCCGGGATCGGGCGGCAGGATGACCACGATCTGCAGCCCTGGTTCGATATCGGCGGTTGTAAACGTGTTACGCACTTGAAATCGCATGCTTGATTGCTGAGCGAGGTCGTAGACTATCTTCTGATAGGCGTCCGAAGCCGTCTTATCCATATCCGGGGGCACTACCAGGATTGCCAAAGGAGTTACAGGCGTGGGAGTCAGCGTCGGAGGGGGAACTGTTGTGGCAGTTGGCACGTCGGTTGGTTGAGCAGTGTTCCCGAGTCCGCAGGCGCTACTTAGGAGGATGAGCAGAATAAAGACTACGACAGGTTTTGCACGCACAGGTTTTCTCCGCTGAGAAGATGCCGGAATTATAATGCCCGCCACCGAAAGCATGCATCACACGTTTCAAATGCGCCCAATGGTTGATAGATAGAAGAGTTCAAGTCCGGTTTCGTCCTTCTTCCTTATATTTTGTTTCAATTAAATGGAAATCCCGGCAAGGATCTTTTCCTTGCCGGGATTCAATCAAACTCCACTACTTGACCGCGACCTTGATGACCTTGGGCCGGGCAGACTCGGCCTTGGGTAGATGTAACGACAGCACCCCATCCGCGATCTTTGCTTCAACCTTGTCAGCCTCGAGGGGCGAGGGCAGGCGCAGCTCACGCCGGAATGAGCCGCCGGCAAGTTCTCGCAGAAGATACTCGTTTTCATCCTCTGCAAAATCGCCTTCGATGCGCACGACATCCTCCAAAACCTGGATGTTCAGATCCTCGGCTTTCAAGCCGGGCACCAGGGCTGTCAGTACAAAAGCATCGCCCTCATCGCGCACGTTGACAGGCAGGAACCGCGAGCTTTGACCGCGTTCCGCTGCAGCCATCCAGCGGCGCGCCATGCGGTGTGGAAACGGATAAGCGTAGAATGTCATACCGATTTCTCCTTGTTTGTTTTCTTTCTAAATTCAGATGCCCCAAATGATAGTGGGCCTATGTAAGAAATACGAAACAAGAAGATAGATTTTGTATAAGAGAAAATCGTGAGGCGAAGGCTTTTGAGGGATCTCGCGCCGTGCCCGCCTCGAACATGGCCACGCGTGGTGAGGCACCAGATGAATGCCCAGTTGTGGCGTTGGTGCGCCGCGACAACACTGCGCTCGCGTCTTCGGTACGCGAAGATATCGGACTGATCTTGTCTGAATAGAATTCTACGCATTCGGACGTTGATCTTAAAAAGTGGACAACTACCATTCATCTACCGATAATTCCAGACGGAAGGCTGCATGCTGCTGTGCCTGACTTTGTGCACTACCAGTACATGACGTCTGTTATGCCTTTTTTGAAAACTCTAAACAATCATTAATTCAATCCTTTGTAAATCTACCTATGTCTCCAGATGTTTATCCGCTATATTCATGACCATTATCACCATGTTGGGTATTAAAGTGGAAATCCTTTGAAGATTTATTGTCTTGGAATCAATCATCAGACTGCCCCAATCGATCTCCGCGAGAAATTGAATTTCAGTGAAGATGCTGTAAGGGCGTCGTTATCCCGCATGAGATGCGGGCATGAATTGGATCAGGTGGGCGAGTTGGTGATCCTGTCTACGTGTAATCGCGTGGAACTCTACGCAGTCGCAAGCGGGCCGGTCGGCGATGAACTGGAGGGCTTGCTGTCAGAAGCCCGCGGTGTACCCCGGAACGAATTGCATCCCTATACCTATCACTTGACGGACGCCGAAGCCGTGGATCATCTGTTGCACGTGGCCGCCGGCCTGGATTCACTGGTCCTGGGCGAACCTCAAATCCTGGGTCAGGTCACAGAGTCGCTCGAACTCGCCCGCGGGCAGGACACGGCCGGCCCCGTTTTGAACCGACTTTTCCAGGCTGCCATCCACGCCGGGAAACGCGCCCACGCTGAAACGCACATCAGCCGAAACCCCGCCTCCGTTTCATCGCTGGCGGCGAGCTTATGCGAGCGCGCCCACCCGGACCTCAAGGCGGCAGAAGTCGTCGTGCTGGGCGCCGGCGAAATGGCGGAATTGGCCGTTGAGGCCTTGCGCAAGCGCGGCGTGGCAAAGATCGTGGTTGTCAATCGCACGCTCGAACGCGCCCGCACCCTGGCGAAACGCTGGGAAGCAGAGACCTCTACATTCGAATCCCTCCAGGAGGCGGTGAACCGGGCGGATATCCTCATCGCATCTACGGGCGCTCCACATATTATCGTCCACGCGGACATGGTCAGGCTTTCGATGCAGGAACGGCCTGCTCGACCCCTGGTGGTGGTGGACATCGCTCTGCCCCGCGATGTGGATCCTGAAGTGGCAGACATCCCCCATGTGCGCCTCTACGATATTGACCACCTAAACGCTCATCTGGAGCAATCGCTGGCCGAACGCGCCGCCGAAGTGCCGAGGGTCGAGGAGATTCTGACCGAGGTGAAGGGTGAGGTCCTGGAATTCCTGTCTTCGCTGAACATGCTGCCGTTGATTGCAGACCTGCGCCAGCAGGCGGAATCCATCCGTCTGATGGAGCTTGAAAAGACGCTGCGACGGCTGCCAGACCTGACCGAGGCGGAACGTGCCCGCGTCGATGCGTTGACGCTGGCGCTCGTCAAAAAACTGCTGGACGTACCCACGCGCCGCCTGCGCTCCGCGGCTGTATCTCCTCAGGCCCCGGAATATGCGGCTTTAACGCGGGCCTTGTTTGGTCTTGACGATCCTTCAAGCTCAAAAGGGCCTGTTAACGCTTCGGTGAACACTGCTGATTGAACTAGATGAAACTGGTTTTTGCAACGCGCCCCTCTGCACTTGCCCGATGGCAAACTCAATCGGTGATTCAGGCGCTAAAACGAATCCACGCCGGCCTCACGTGTGAAGTGCATACCATCACCACACAGGGCGACAGAATCCTGGACAAGCCCCTGCCCGAAATCGGTGGCAAGGGCTTGTTCACGCAGGAGCTCGAACATGAGTTGCTCTCGGGAGCGGTAAACTGTGCGGTCCACTCGCTCAAGGATTTGCCAGTCGAGATTACGCCTGGGCTGACGATCGGCTGCATCCCTGACCGGGGAGAAGTGCGCGATGCCCTGGTTTCCAAGAATGGTCTCAGGCTTGAGTCTCTGCCTGCGGGAGCCAGGATTGGAACTTCCAGCCTGCGCCGTGCTGCGCAGCTGCTGGCTCTTCGCCCGGATCTGCGGATCGAATCGCTGCGGGGTAATGTTGATACGCGCGTTCGTAAGGCTCTCGACGGACAATACGATGCCATCATCCTGGCTGGGGCAGGTCTCGTGCGGCTGGGCCTCGAGAATCATGTCACCCAATGGCTGCCTCTGGAAACACTGCTGCCCGCACCAGGGCAAGGGGCTTTAGCTGTGGAGTGCCGCGTCGAAGATCCGTTAACACTTGGCCTGCTGGCTGCGTTGGATGATGCTCCCACACGAAGAGCGGTGACCGCCGAACGGGCTTTCCTTGAGGGTCTCGGCGGCGGCTGCTCGGTTCCGGTAGCTGCATACGCGGCTTCCAGTGGACAGCCCACCGAAGTGAGGTTGAATGGCCTGGTTGCGTCTATTGATGGCCGGCAAATTATCAAGGTGGCAGGCGAAGGTTCGGACCCACTGGAACTGGGCAGAAGGATGGCTGAAGAGGCAACAAGGCGGGGCGCTGTTGACCTCCTGAACGTGCAGGTCGAGGGCGGCGCGAAATGACAAAGAAGATCCTTGTCACCCGCCCTCGCGCTCAAGCTGAACTCATTGGCCGATGGCTTGAAGGCCGCCGGCTTCGAGCCGATCTTTTTTCCGGTCATCGAAGTTCTCCCGCTGGAGGATAACTCCGCACTCGATAAAGCCTTGCAGACCCTGCCCGGCTACGACTGGGTAGTGTTCACTTCGGTCAACGGGGTAGAGATCTTTTTTGAGCATTTGCCGCCTGCTTTTGACGGCTGGCACATGGGAGGCATTTCGATTCCGCGCGTGGCCGCGATTGGCCCGAAGACTGCCGAGGCACTACGCAGGCACGGTGTCGAGCCGGCCTTTGTTCCTGATGAATACGTCGCCGAGGCAATCTTCGAGGGCCTCGGAGATTTGCGCGGAAAGTGGGTCTTGCTGCCCCGCGCAGAGATCGCCCGCAAAGAGCTACCGGATGCGATCTGCAGGGCTGGCGGAACCGCGGCATGAGATTGCCGTCTATCAAACATTGCCGGCTCGACCGGATCCGGACGGCCTCACACTGCTCCGATCCGGCGTGGACGTTATCACACTAACCAGCCCGTCGACCGTACGGAGTTTTGTTGAAATCGTACGACGTTGCGGGCTCCAGCCGGATAACCTGCCGGGCAAGCCTCTTTTTGCATGCATTGGCCCCATCACCCGTAAGGCTGCGGATGAGTTTGGCCTGAGTAATGCAATCGTGGCAGAACATTACACGGCCGAAGGACTCATCGCAGCGATCCAAGACTTGAAATGAGGTTATCCCATGTCGGTTGTTGATTTAATGAAACCGCAATTGATTGAACGTGTGCAACTTTCCAGCCGGCCTCGCCGCCTGCGGGCGACGCCTGCCCTGCGCGCCATGATTCGCGAAACAGACTTGAATGCACGCGATTTCATTTACCCGTTGTTCGTCCGCCATGGAGAGGGCCGCAGCGAGATTGGCTCAATGCCGGGCATTTTCCAATTGTCTGTGGCGGAAGCGGTGCGCGAGGCTGAATCCAGCGCAAAGCTCGGCATCCCGGCGGTCATCCTGTTCGGTATCCCGGCCGCAAAGGATCCGGTTGGGTTGGAGAACTTCGCTCCGGATGGCATTGTTCAGCAGGCCATCCGCGCGATCAAGAAAGAAGTTCCCGAGATGGTCGTAGTGACGGACGTGTGCCTCTGTGAATACACGGAAAGCGGCCACTGTGGGATCCTAAATGCCGGCGAACATCACCACGATCAACTGCCCGATGGCTATGTCCTCAACGATGAAACGCTGGAGGTTCTGGCCAAAGTTGCCGTATCGCACGCCGAATGCGGGGCGGACGTGGTTGCGCCCTCCGGTATGATGGACGGCATGGTGGCGGCCATCCGTTTGGCATTGGACGACAACGGATTTGAGAACCTGCCAATTCTTTCCTACTCGGTAAAGTACGCATCATCGTTCTACGGCCCGTTTCGCGAGGCTGCAGAAGGCGCGCCGAAGTTCGGCGACCGCAAATCTCATCAAATGGATCCTGCGAATGCGAACGAAGGCTTGCTTGAGGCTGCCCTCGACGCGGAGGAAGGCGCGGACATGTTGATGGTGAAGCCGGCCCTCCCGTATCTGGACGTGATACGCCGCATAAAGGATGCATTTCCTGAGCTGCCGCTGGCGGCCTATAACGTAAGCGGCGAGTATTCGATGATCAAGGCTGCGGCGCGAAACGGCTGGCTAGACGAACAGAAAGCCACACTTGAAGCATTGACTTCAATCAAACGCGCCGGCGCAGACCTGATCCTGACCTATCACGCCAAGGAAGCGGCCAAATGGTTGAAGTAGAAACGACGGTATTGTCGATCAGGGGTCTGACCCTCGAGCCACGAAAATCCATTGATTGCAGGAGCACCCATGAGTATGCCAAACCTTAGCGGCCGCGCCGCGGCGGATCGCTCTTACCACAACGAGCGCATGGTGCAGGCGGATTTCAGCCTGGCGCCGTTCACAATAGCGTGGGAAGTGACGCGTGCCTGTGCGTATGCCTGCGTCCACTGCCGCGCCGATGCCCAGCACACACGCGATCCGCGCGAACTGACGACCGACGAAGCTTTCCGGCTGATCGACCGCCTCGCTGATTTTGGCAATAAACCCATCCTGGTCTTTACAGGCGGCGACCCCATGATGCGCAAGGATCTATATCAGTTGATTGCCTACGCAACCCAGAAGGGATTGCGCTGTTCCCTTACGCCGACTGCCACCGCCTTACCAACCAGGGAGCGACTCGAAAAAGTTCGCGAGGCAGGCATCCGGCGTATTGCCCTCTCACTGGATGCGCCGCGCCCCGAAGTCCATGACGCATTCCGCCAGGTGCCCGGTTCATGGCAACGCACGATGGACATCCTGCATCGGGCACAGGACGTCGGTCTGAGCGTGCAGGTGAATACAACGGTCGCAAAGCACAATGTGGATATCCTGTCTGAGATGGTTCCGTTCATTCAGGAAGTCAACGCAGTACAGTGGTCACTCTTCTTTCTTGTGCCAACAGGGCGCGCTCAGGCCGAGAACATGATCAGTGCTGAGCAGCACGAAAAGGTCTTTAACTGGCTGTATGAACTCTCGCAGACGGCACCTTTCGACATCAAGTCCACCGCCGCACCGATGTATCGGCGTGTTGCGATCGAACGCAAGCGTCGTGAGCAGGGCAGGGACCAGGCCGTAAATTTCCAGGGGGCGGGCTTCCAATACACAGACGGTCTCAATCGGCCAACCAAAGGCGTGAACGATGGGAACGGTTTTCTCTTCATCTCGCACATCGGTGAGATCCAGCCGTCGGGATTCCTGCCTGTAACTGCCGGCAACGTCCGCATCGACGATGTGGTGGACATTTATCGCAACTCGAGCATGTTCAAGGACTTGCGCTCGCCCGAAAAGTACCACGGCAAATGCGGAATATGCGAATATCGCGACGTCTGCGGCGGACAGCGCGGCCGAGCCTACGGGATCACGGGCGATTATTTGGGGAGCGATCCGGCTTGCGCTTACATACCGACCGCAATCTAACCTTAGAGATGGAAACCTATGCCTGAACAAACTCCGCGAACGTTGAGTCATTTCTCCCTATTTGCCTTCACCGACGCCTATTGGACGCTGGACGGGAGCGCGCGGGCCTCGTTCCACAGGGACTGGCTCGCAAGTCTGCGTTCCGCGGCCCAAAATGTGGACGTTTACCAAAACACAGACAGTCAGGCAGACTTGCTGGTGTGGTGTGCCTTGTCGGTGGCGGAGCCATGCGATTCTTCGGCTTTCTTTGAAAAACTCGCGAAGGCCACTGTGCCTTTTCGCCACCTGGTCCGCCCAAGCCAGTCCCTGTGGGGATTCACGCGGCCCTCACAATACACGAAGGCCCGCTCCGCCCAGGAGATAGATCCTTTTGCAAAGACGCGCAGTCGTTATCTGGTCATGTATCCCTTTACCAAGACTCCAGAGTGGTATCTGCTGAGCCGCGAAACCCGCCAGGGCATGATGAACGAGCACATTCGGATCGGGAAGCAATATGAGGACATAAAGCAGTTGTTACTGTATTCCTTTGGGCTGCAGGACCAGGAATTCGTGGTTGTGTATGAGACGGACGATTTGCCCCGCTTCTCGGACCTGGTAAATGAGCTGCGCGATACGGAAGCCAGGCGGTACACCTTGCAGGACACCCCGGTTTTCACTGCCATCTATCACCCTGCTGAAGAAACATTGGCTTTATGGAGATGATGGGCCGCTTCCTGCCGCGCCTGCCGGCGTAAGCCGGTGGATGCGACACCCGTGTGGTTTATGCGCCAGGCCGGCCGGTACATGGCGGAATACCGCGCCATGCGCGAGAAGTATTCTCTCCTTGAAATTTGCCAACAGCCGGAACTCGCAGCGGAGGTGACCCTTCAGCCGGTGCGCGCGCTCGGCGTAGATGCAGCCATCCTCTTTGCCGATCTTCTCCTGCCTGTGATACCGCTGGGACTAGAGTTGGAATTCGGAAAAGGGGAGGGCCCCATCCTGCACAACCCTGTCGGCAGCATGGATGACGTTCAGCGGCTGCGCCCGGTTCGTGTCGAAAGCGATCTGGGATACGTGCTGGAGGCTATCAAGATACTGCGCGGCGAACTGCAAGAGACTCCCCTGATCGGCTTCTGCGGAGCGCCTTTCACCATCGCCTCGTATATGGTCGAAGGCGGCGCATCCCGTGACTTTATGAGAACAAAAACAATGATGTATTCTGCGCCTGAGACCTGGCACGCGCTCATGGAGAAGCTGGCAACGATGCTGGAAGATTACATAGTCGCCCAGATTCGCGCCGGTGCCCAAGCGGTACAGATATTCGACTCCTGGGTCGGAGCGCTCAGCCCGCAGGATTACGAGATGTTTGTTCTGCCATACTCCCGTAAAGTATTGTCCGCCGCTCAGGCGGAGGCGGTTCCTGTGATTCATTTCGGCACGAATACGGCGACGCTGCTGCCGCTGATGAAGCTGGCAGGCGGTGATGTGATCGGGCTTGACTGGCGCATCCCGCTTGACAACGGCTGGGACCTGCTCGGCGAAGATGTGGCCGTACAGGGCAATCTCGATCCGGCTGCACTGTTTGCGTCACCGTCTGAGATAGAGAGGCGTGTCCGTGATGTTCTGAGACGTGCCGGCGGTCGCGCTGGGCACATCTTCAATCTGGGCCACGGGATCCTGCAAAACACGCCGGTGGACCATGTGAAGGCCGTTGTGGATATGGTGCATGAACACAGCGCGGTGAAGGCCGGCGCCTGATGAACCTGGTTGGACTGAGCGCCGCCGCAGCCGCATTTTTCGGGGTATGGTTTGGGCATATAGCTGTGCGCAAGATTGAATTTGTCTCGCCGACGCTTTGGCTGCCGATGATGTTTTTCGCCGCCATCGGTCTCGGCTTGGAAGTTCAGTCACTGCGAACTGCAAGCGCTCCAATATCCGCCTTTCTGGGAATCGTGGGCGTAACGCTCATTTGGGATGCGGTTGAATTTATCCGTCAGCAAGGCCGCATCCGAAAAGGACACGCGCCCGCAAACCCAGCCAACCGGCGCCATGTCCGAATTTTGGCTGCGTGCTCCGCCTCAACGACACTTGACCTGCTCAAACGTGATCCGGTTGGCCGCCTGGTTCGGTCAGACGAAGCGCAGAAACTCTTGGAGCACAAGCCTTCCGTATGAACTTCTTTGGCCTACTCCTAGGTGTTTGCACCCTGCTGACCATCGGCTTCGGCTTCATCTGGGTGATCCAGGGCGAACGAAATTTCGGCTACTTGTGGTGGCCCTACTTGATGGGCCTGGGCTGCTTATTCGTCGCGGTGTCGTTGCTCGCCACCAGTGATTGGACTTCGGGCTTGATGGGCGCATTCGGAGCGTCCCTGATTTGGGGTGCGACTGAACTCAAAGAGCAGGCTATCCGCGCCGAACTTGGCTGGTATCCTTTCAAAGCCGGCAAGCTCCTGCCGCCGTTTGCAGGAATCATTGAGAAATGGAAGGCCCCACATCTATGATCGGTGTGCTGGTCATGGCCTACGGCGGACCGAGCAATCTTGACGAAGTTGAGCCTTATCTGCTGGACGTGCGCGGCTACCGTCCGACCTCGCCGGAGATCATCCAGGACGTGCGTGAGCGTTATCGCGAAATCGGCGGTCACTCCCCGATTCTGGAACAGAACTCGAGCACAGGCTGATGGGCTTCAATCCGCCCTGAATGCCGGCGGCGAGCAATTCAAGGTATACGTGGGAATGCGACACTGGCATCCATACATTAAAGGCACGATGCAAGAAATGCAGGCTGCCGGTATCACACGGGCGATCGGCCTGGTGATGGCACCGCATTACTCCCGCATGAGCGTAGGCGCCTATTTCAAGAAGATCGATGAGGCGGAGCTGCCGCTCCAGGTTGAACCCATCGAACATTGGCATCTGCTCCCTGAGTACATAGGTGCGCTGAGGAGCCGTGTGCAGGCCGCTCTTGAATGCTTCCCCGCCGAAGTTAGAGCAGGCGTGCCCATCATTTTCACGGCGCATAGCCTGCCGCAGCGCATCCTTGAATGGAATGACCCCTATCCGCAGGAACTCGAGGCAACGGTTGCACGGGTCATGCAGGGCCTGGGCGACAATCGATATGAGTTTGCGTTCCAGTCTGCGGCCATCTCCTCCGAGCCGTGGCTGGGGCCTGAAGCTGGCGCCGTCATAAGACGAATGGCGAGCGAAGGCAGTCGCAATATATTATTGTGTCCGATTGGCTTTGTTTCGGAGCACGTTGAGATCCTATACGACGTGGATATCGTTTACCAGAGACTGGCAAAGTCATTGGACGTTCATCTGGAGCGGATCGAGATGCTTAAAGACGATCAGGAATTGATGTCCGGCCTGGCCCGGCTGGTACGCGGGGCGGCACAGAAAGCGCAATGGCTGTGAAGTCAATCGTCATTGTTGGCGGCGGCATCGCTGGAATGTCCGCGGCCCACTTTATTCAAAAGCGGGCTCCCGAGACACGCATAACCCTGCTAGAGTCCGATTCGCGTTGGGGAGGCAAGATCACCACGGAAAGAGTCAGGCTGGGCGACGGTCAATTCATTATCGAGGGCGGCCCCGATACGTTTCTCGCCACCAAACCTCAGGCCGTGGATCTTTGCAGGGAATTGGGGCTGAGCGATCGGCTGCATGGGACCAATCCAACTAACAAGAATACCTACATATTGCATAACGGCCGCTTGATGCCCCTTCCGGATGGATTGGCGATGATGATACCCTCGGATATCCCGTCGGTGCTAAGGTCGGGTCTCCTGAACTGGCCATCAAAGCTGCGCATGGGCCTGGATTTTGTGCTGCCGGCACATCCGGTCAACGGCGATGAGTCGCTGGGTGCTTTTGTATCCCGACGCCTCGGCCGGGCTGCCTATGAAAATCTGATTGAACCGTTGATGTCCGGCATCTATGCCGGTGATGGCGACCAACTCTCATTGGCGTCTACCTTTCCTTACCTGCGCGATCTCGAATTAAACCATGGTTCCCTGGCGCGCGGGGCGCTTCGAATGCGAAGGAAAACCATGACGCAGGCTCGAGCAGTGCAAGGGTCGCGAGCGGCCTTTCTCACACCCACCACGGGCCTCACCGAAATCGTGGAGGCGCTTGTAGCGGATCTTCGACGGAGGGCCATTGACCTTCGCCTGAACGAACCTGCCTCTGAGATTCGGAGTGATGGCGGAAGATATCTTGTAATATTAGCCACAGGTTCGACGCTTGAGGCTGACGGGGTCGTGTTAGCGACACCCGCTTTTGCCAGCGCCAAGCTCATCGAGTCCCTCGATCCAGCGTTGGCAACCGTCTTACAATCGATTCCATATGCATCGACTGCGACCATTTCGCTGGCCTATCGACAAGCCGACTTGCCAAGACCGCTGGATGGGTACGGCTACATCATCCCGCGGCGAGAGAGCCATCGTGCACTGGCCTGCACCTGGACTTCGACCAAGTTTCCGCATCGGGCGCCGGAGGGCTATGCGCTGATTCGCGTCTTTGCCGGCCGCGCTGGCGGCGATGCAGACATGCCTGGCGACGAATCCGCGCTGCTCGGATTAGCCCGCGAGGAATTGCGATTGACCCTCGGCATTGCCGCCGAGCCGCTTTTGTGGCGTGCCTTCTTTTGGCCGAATGCGATGCCGCAATATAACCTTGGCCATCCCGATAAGCTGGCTCGAATTGAGGCCGCCATGCAAAGGCACAGCGGACTTGCCCTGGCCGGCAACGGCTACCGCGGCATCGGCATCCCTGACTGCATCCGTTCCGGTGAACTCGCAGCAATTAAGACATTGGAGATTAGAGAACAGGCTGGAGAGAACAGGGATTAGTGCGAACAGTTCCATGGCTGATTCGCGAACAGTTCTCTGTGTTAGAACGAGGGATACATGAATATCACAAAATCTATAGAACTATTTCAACAGGCCCAGGCCGTTCTGCCCGGGGGCGTAGACTCGCCGGTGCGCGCCTTCCGCGCGGTGGGGGGGCAACCGCTCTTCATCGAACGCGGACGGGGCCCGTATCTATACGATGTGGACGGAAATCGATACATTGATTACGTGTTATCCTGGGGCCCGCTCATTCTCGGTCATGCTCATCCGGCGGTGATCGATGCGATCCGCAAGGCAGCCGAGAAGGGGACGTCATTCGGCGCGCCCAGCCCGCTCGAAGCCGAATTGGCCCATCGGGTGATGGACGTTATGCCTCGTATCGAAATGATCCGTTTCGTGAATTCCGGCACGGAAGCCACGATGTCTGCTCTACGACTCGCCCGCGCCTTTACGGGCCGCGACAAGATTGTGAAGTTTGAAGGTTGTTATCACGGCCATGCAGATCTGCTTCTTGTTCAGGCAGGGTCAGGCGTGGCCACTCTCGGGCTGCCCGATTCGCCCGGCGTGCCTGCAAACACCGTCTCTGACACGCTCGTGGCGATTTACAACGACCTGGATTCGGTTGAGACCTGGTTCAAGCGATATCCCGGCGAGATTGCAGCCATTATCGTGGAACCCGTCGCTGGCAACATGGGGGTTGTCCCTCCGGTGGAGGGTTTCCTGGAAGGCCTGCGCCGCATCACTGCAAATGAAGGTGCACTCCTGATATTTGACGAGGTCATGACGGGATTTCGCGTGCACCCGGGCGGCGCGCAGACGCTCTTCAATATCGATCCGGATCTGACCACACTTGGCAAAGTCATCGGCGGCGGACTGCCGGTGGGCGCGTATGGTGGCAGGCGCGATATTATGCAAATGGTCGCTCCGGCCGGTTCCATGTATCAGGCAGGGACGTTGTCGGGGAATCCGCTGGCAATGACTGCCGGCATCGTCACTTTGAACCTGCTCTGCGAGAAAATGGTCTGGGATGAGTTGGAAGCGCGAGCGCAGCAGTTGGAAGCAGGGATTGCGGCGGCGGCGCGCAAAGCCGGCATACCGATACAACAAACGCGAGTCGGAACGATGTTTACCACCTTCTTCAGTGAAACTGTCCCAAAAGACTGGAGAACTGTAGGAGTGTCGGACAAAGTCCGCTTCGGCAAGTATTTCCAAAAGATGCTGGAGAGCGGTGTTTACCTTGCACCCTCACAATTCGAGGCCGGCTTCCTTTCGATCTTTCACGATGAGCAGGTGATCGATGCAACTGTGGATGCCTCTGAAAAAGCGATGAGATCATTCTAAACCGGGTGGAATGATATCATCTCCAATTCTGGCCACGAGCAGTCATATTGCACAAAACGCCTGCGCAAAGGCGCGGCGTCATGTCGCGATATATTGGGCGATGGGAGATCTGGCTTATGTGCTGATGGCGGGCGCCTGCTCGCCATATAATTTGCGATGCACAATGCTTAACGCGCGCACCTGCTCCGCGGCATGATAGGATGACCTCACCAATGGCGCAGACTCGACCCATTTGAAGCCGATCTCCATGCCGTAGCGCCTTAGTTCAATAAATTCTTCCATCGTATAGTAGCGTTCAATCGGCAGATGCTTCTTGCTGGGCTGGAGATACTGTCCGATGGTCAGGATATCCACGCCCCACGAGCGCTGGTCTCGCATCACGCCTTTGACTTCCTCAAGCCGCTCGCCGAGCCCAACCATAATTCCGGATTTCGTCAATACCTCAGGATCGAGCTTCTTTGCATTGCTTAACGTCGCTGCAGCCCACTCATAGCTGTCCTGGGGCTGTACCTGCTTGAAGAGGCGCGGCACCGTCTCGACGTTATGATTCAGGATCTCGGGGCGGGCGTCCATGACGATTTTTAGGGCCTCCGTTGAGCCTTTGAAATCCGGTATCAACACTTCAATTGAGCAGCCAGCGAAGATCTCGCGAATTCGCCGGATAACCATGGCAAAGATGGGCGAGCCGCCATCGCGCCGATCGTCGCGATTCACCGAGGTAATCACGGCGTGTTTCAATTCCATGGATTTCACGGCCTGGGCTACGCGGTCGGCTTCGCCCCAATCCATCAGTGCGGGTTTGCCGTGCTTGATGTCACAGAACCCGCAGGTACGGGTACAGACGTCGCCCAGCATCAGGAAGGTGGCTGTGCCTGAGCCCCAGCATTCTCCCATGTTTGGACACATCGCTTCCTCGCACACCGTATGCAGTTCCTTCGAACGCATCAGGGTCTGAAGCCGCTGATACGTTTCTCCGGAGGGAGCGCGCACCTTGATCCATTCAGGACGGCGCAGGGGGCGTGCCTCGATCGTGCCGGTATTTACTCGATCTCGTGTTGGTGTAGAGGTCATAGGAGTGGGATACCCGTCATCAGTGCTTAGTAATTGGCAAACAACCCATGGTCATGCAGGGCCGCGGTTAGATGCGATCGAGGCGTTCAGCATCTATACTTTTCGGACTTTGAGTCTCAGCCCATGGACTTCGACGACCTCGATCTTGTCGCCCTTACCGATGGCGTTCGTACCCGGAGCGGCTTCAGCCGTCCAAAGCTCGGATTCGACCTGAACCTGTCCGGTTAGGCCAATGTCCGATTTGGCTGTGCCGAGTTTTCCGATCAGATTTGCCACACTCATTTTGAGAGGCAAATGTTGCGAGCGCAGTGCGTACGTCAGGATGGCCGCGAACATAAGACCGATGGAAATCCCGACGCCGACCACCAGCGGAACGGAAACGCGCTCAAACTGCGGAACGCCCGGCGAGTTGAAGAGCACCAATGCGCCCACAATGAATGAGGCCACGCCTGCCACCGTCAGTGCGCCGTGTGTAGGCGCCTTGATGTCAAGGATGAACAGAATGAAGGCGCTGGCAATGAAGATCAGGCCGAAAAGGTTCACCGGCAGGAGCCCCAGGCCGTAGATCGCGAGTGCAAGGCAGACCACCCCGATGAACCCGGGCGCCCACGCCCCGGGATGAGTCAATTCAACTTGCAACGCAAGCACCCCAACGGCCAATAGGATGAACACGATATTTGCATCCGTCAGGATCAACAGCACTTGCTCAATCGGGGTCATATCCAGGGCTTCAGTCACGGCCCCTGTCGTATGCAGAATGTGCGATCCGGATGGCATACTGACTGAGAAGCCGTCCAGTTGCTTGATCAGGTCGCTGGTGTTGGGTGCGATGAAGTCAATCAACTTCGCTTGCAGGGCTTCGCTGGCTGACACGGCCTTGGCATTGTCAATCATATCCTGCGCCAGTTGTGTAGCCACCGGACCGCGGCGTTCGACCAGAGGTCGAATCGTGGCTTTCATGATCTGGCTGGTTTTTGCTTTTTCGGTGGCGCTTAGGTCCTGACCGCTGGAGTCCACCGGGCTGGATGCGCCGATGGCCGCTTCGGGGGCCATGGCAGCCACGTGGCCGGCCATGGTGACGAGAGCGCCCGCGCTTCCGGCCATGGCGCCATCCGGCGCGACGTAGATCACGACCGGCACAGTGCTGGCGCGGATCGCTTGAATGATATTGTCCAGGCTTTGCAGATCTCCACCCGGAGTGTTCAGTTGAATAATCAGGACTTCGGCGTTGCGCTGCTCAGCGGTCTGGATGCCGCGCTGAATATATTCCTGCATCGCAGGCTCGATTGGCCCGTTGGCATCCATGGTCAAAACCAGCGGCTGGTTTGATTGTGCGTAAGCGACTTGAAAGGCGAACAATAAGATCGCCGCAAAGACCAGTAAGTATCCTATGCGTTTCATAAGCTCTCCGCAAAGGATTATACTGCTTCCTGATTAATCCCCCAACGCGACCGCTTTTGACAATCCGGCAAATACAGCAGGGACAGGCCCATGGCATGCGCCTCAGGCATCAGAACTGGCCCTCCAGATATGCCTTGGTGCGCTCGTGCTGAGGGTTGTTGAATACTTCCCTGGCCGGACCGGCCTCAACAACCTCGCCCAAATACATGAATGCGACATAATCTCCCAGGCGTTTTGCCTGACGCAGGGTATGCGTTACAATGACCGTGGTGTAATCCTTCTTCAAATCAAGCAGGCGGCTCTCGATGTTTTGGGATGACAATGGGTCGAGAGCCGAGGTCGGCTCGTCACCCAGGATGATCTCCGGCTCGACAGCCAGCCCGCGCGCCAGGCACAGGCGTTGCTGCTGCCCGATGGAAAGGCTTGTAGCAGGATCGTGAAGTCTCTTCTTTACCTCATCCCATAGACCCGCGATCTCCAGATAGTGCTGCACTGCAGCCTTGTATTCCTTCCGGCTTCTCTTCATGCGGTGGATGTGCATGCCGTAGACCACGTTGTCGTATATGGACATCGGTAGCGGCGAGGGTCGTTGCGCCAGCAATCCCACCCGCTTGCGGACCTCGGTCTCGTCGACTTCACTGGCGTAGATATCCTGGCCGTCAATCAGCACTTCACCGGTAATCTTGGTGCCGTCGGTCAATTCCAGGAAACGGTTCAGTGTCTTTAGCAGTGTGCTTTTGCCACAACCCGAGGGTCCCATAATGACCGTAACCTGTTTTTTCGGAATCTCGAGACTGACATCTTTGAGCGCCTGAACTTTTCCGTAAAAGGCATTCAAATTGCGGACCTGAATATGTGGATCGGCATTCACCGGGGTGGCAGCCTGAGTCTTTTGTGCAGGCAGGTTCACATCGTCGAATCTAACGGGAGCTTCCATGTTCGCTTCAGTCATTTTACCGTGTACCTGTTCAGCCGGCCCGAGATGAAGCGAGAGCCGAGGCTGATAATGAGGACGATGATGGTCAGGATCAGGGCCGAAGCATAACCCCGCTGCTGCACTTCGGGATATGGGGTCCCAAGTTGAAAGAATACCGCCAGGGGCAGGGATGCTGTAGGCCTCAATAACGAAGTGGGAATACGGTCCGTATAGCCGGCCGTGAACAGCACCGAGGCGGCGTCGCCGATACCGCGTCCGAATGCAAGCAGGATGGCTGTGACGATGCCTGGCAGCATCTGGCGCGTAACAACCCGAAGGGCCACTTCCAGTTTTGTTGAGCCCAGGGCCAGGGCAGCCTGTTCCAGGTCTGCCGGCATGAGGCGGAATACCTCGTCCATGGCTCGTACCATGATTGGCAGTTCCAGCAGGGCCAGCACGATGATGCCTGCCAGCAGCGAGGCGCGCAAGCCTATGGCGAGCATGACGATGAATCCAAATGCGCCGTAGACGATGGAAGGGATGCCCCACAACACATCCAGGGAAAGGCGCACATAGCGGCCCCACTCTGAATCTCCCAGATAAGTCTCGAGGTACAGCGCAATCGGCAGACTGAAGATGAGCGCCAGCAACGTCCCGCCGCCGGCAAGGTAAAGCGAACCGATAATGGCATTCAGCACGCCTCCGCCCTTACCCATATAGAAGCCGCCCTGGGGCGACTGGCTAACCATGCTCCAGGTGAGGGCCGGGAGGCCACGCACGATCACCGTCCATAGAATCAGTCCAAGGCTGCCAGCAACGATGACGAAGGACGCAACCATCAACCCCTTGACGACCGCTTCCGCAACGTGGCGGCGCGCCCAATGTTTCTTGATCATGCCCATTTCCTTCCCAACATGCGCTGAAGTACAAGGGTCGAGATGATATTGAAGATCAGGATCACAACCAGAAGGACGAGGGCAGCACCCAGCAAAGCCGCATCATAAAGTGGGATCGACATCATATCCCCATAGTTGTTGGCGATCAACGCCGGCAGCGGATACGCGGCGTCGAAAATCGAGGTGGGCACCTTGGCTACATTCCCCACTACCATCATCACGGCGATGGTTTCGCCCAGGGCACGCGATGCCCCAAGCACAATGGCTGCCACAATGCCCGGCAGGGTGTGCGGGATGACGACCTTGCGAATGGTTTGCCAGCGGGTAGCGCCAACCGCCAGGGATGCGTGGCGCAGGTCATTTGGAACGGTTGCGAAGATCTCGTAGACCACCGAGATGATAAGCGGAGCCACCATTACGGCAAGAACGATCCCGCCGGCCAGGATGCTAAATCCTGTCGGTTGATTCACGGCCAGGATGGGAATTGAGCTTAACCAGCGCTTCGAGACCGGCGCAAGAAAATCTTCCACGAATGGCACGATAGCAAGCAAGCCCCAAACGCCGTAAACTACCGGAGGGATAGCCGCCAGAAGATCAAGCACCGGCTTGGCGATCGAGCGGGTGGCGGCGTGAGCATACTCCGATAAGTACAGCGAGACGAGCAGGCATGGAGGTACCGATAGCAGCAGCCCCACCGCCGTAACCCAAACGGTGCCGGTGATAAACGGCCAGAAGCCAAAGAGTCCCTGCTCAGGCTTCCACACCTCGCCGAAGATGGTGTCCATCAGGGAATGGGCTTTGATAATGGGCCAGGAACGAAGGACGAGCGCGACCGTGATGATCGCGATCAGGATAACCGGCAATAGGGTTATGATCGAAAATGTGCGCCGTGCGTCTTGGTCCTGTTTGATGCGAGCAGCGGCAGAAGGCCGGTTTTGGAGCCGGCCTTCTGGATTTACGAGCGGTTCAGATTTTTGAACCAGGTTTGAATCTGTCATTATTTGAGTTTTGCCAGAGAGGCTGCCAGTTGATCGGGTGTCAATTTAACATATCCGGCTTGTTCGAGATCCTTCTGTCCGTCTGCTAGTATCCATTGGATGAAGGCCAACACCACGCCGGTAGGCTTTCCCTTGGTGGCCAGGTTCTCGAAGCGAGCAGGAGGAATCGGGTATGTGCCCGAAGAAATGGCAGCGGCTGCATCATTCTTGTTCTTGTAGATCTCATCCGGATCAGCCTGGCCGTTTCCGTTGAAATCAATCGGCGGAACAATTGTACCCTGAACCACGTTGCCCGAGGTTACGTCAAAAATGCCACCCAAATTTGAGAACGAGATTCCCAAAGGGTCTTTTGCAACCGTATCTACCAGAGCCGGTTCTCCGTTGACGCCGATGGCACCGATCAGAATGTCTGCCTGCGCTTTGCCGCCGCAGAAGAGCGCCCACGTATCCGCCGAGCCCGCAGAATCTGAGCGGGTATAGACATGGATTTGATCTTTTACGTCAGTGTTCCCAACCACCTCACCCCAAGTCGTGATCTCGCCCGTGATAAAGATCTTCCGGAACGTAGCCTGAGTAATGCCCTTGGCACTGATATCGGCCAATACAGGATTCTGGGCGCTAATCACTGGGAAGACGCCGTCTTTGGCGACGGTTACCCAAAAGGCGCCCTGGGCCTCTTCTTCAGGCTTGATCGCACGCGAGATCATGCCTATATCTACCGCGCCGGCTAAAGTGTCGGTCATGCCTTTGCCGGCGCCTCCAGCCTGCACATCGAACTGAACACCCGGATGGAGCTTCGAGAATTCATCGGCCCAGACGGTCATCATCGGATACAGGGCGAAAGCGCCGGACACACCGATGTTTCCGCTGACGACTGGCGCCGCCAGGGCTTGTGTGGAACCGGGCGCGGCCGCGTCCGCTGTTGTTGGGGCGGGGGCGGATGTAGCCGTGCTGCCGCAGGCGCTCAGTATCAGTGAGATTGCGGCCATGACAGAACCGAGGAAGATACTTGTTTTGCGCATTTTGTCTCCTAATTCTTGCAGTGACGATGTTTGTACTCATTCGCGCATAAATGCAATATCCGTCTTGCCCTCTTTTCAGCCTCTAAAGCGATTTCGTTATAAAGTCTATCTCACTAGTAATCTGTTGGCTCAGAAAAAAAGATCGCTGCAGCGATCAATTTCACTCTGTAATCAATCTCACAACATCTTCGGGCGATATACCTTTGAGCTAATTGACGTCCGCTAGTGCTGTCCCATCCAGCGGCCGGCAAGAGCGTTCCGAATATCGCTTCTTACCTGCCTGGGCCACGCCCTCAGCCGCCAAGACTTGGCCGAGGCGATATTCCCCGCCTCCGGAAAGCACCTTGGTTAGATTACAAAGTCTATTATCATAATGGACTTTATAGCCAGAATATAATTCAGCAGTTGAATTTTGTCAAGCGTTTTCAAGGAGCCGGACAACTTCGGCATATTTCAGGGCACGGCGTAGCTGCGCGCTGCTCATCATGATTGCAATTCCTCGAATCCCGGAGCCAATGGAGATTTCGTCTTCGCTCAAGAACTTCCGGGTCAATCAACACTTTCAGCGGCCGCGGCAGGCCGAAGGGGGAGACGGCACCTACTCGATAGCCTGTGACTTCCAGAACCTCGGCCTCGCTAGCCATTGTCACGCGGGATTGACCCAGATGCTGGCGCAGCCTCTTCCACGAAACTTGCTCCGGACCAGCCACCAGAGCCATAACATAGTTCCCTTCTCCCAAACGGAATACAATGCTGCGAACAACTTGCTCAGGTCGCTGTGCTCTTTCCTGCGCGGCCTGTTCCAGGGATGTAACCTGCCTGGAATGCCGAAAGACGCGATGAGGGATGCCGCGTTCTTTCAAAGCGCGGCTGGCGGGGGGAGTGTCATCCATGAAGTATCCTTCAAATCGAGCGACGCGAAAATGTTCGCATCGATCTATGATCTTGTCTTTGGTTGGTAATCGCAGAGTTTGCGAACAGGGCAAGCCGGGCAAAAAGGCTTTCTGGCCTGGCAGACCTCACGTCCCAGGCGAATCAGATTCAGGTGGGCGGCGTAATAGGCCTCAGGTGGGAACAGCTTCTCAAGATATGGGTGAGCCTGCTCGACAGTCATCTTATGCGGTCGCAGTCCGAGTCGGCCGGTTACGCGATAGATGTGGGTGTCCACCGGAAAAGCCGGCCGATTGAGCGAGAAGAGCAGTACGATCGCGGCCGTCTTGGGGCCCACGCCGTTGAATTTTGTAAGCCATCCGCGAGCCTCTTCCAACGGAAGATCCTGCAAGAACATCAAATCCAAATTGCCGCGTTCCTTCGAAATGTTCTGAAGCACTTTTTGAATGCGCGGTCCTTTTTGATTGGCCAATCCCGCCGGGCGGATGGCGGCGATGAGATCCCTCTTCTTTGCATCACGCACGCCTTCCCAACTCGGAAATCGAGCGCGCAGCGCATTGAACGCCCGGTCGCGGTTTATGTCGTTGGTATTCTGCGAAAGGATGGTGGAGACCAGTTCATCGATCGGCGGCATTGGATTGCGCCAGGTCGGCTGGCCGAAGGCCGCCAGGAGCGTTTCATGGATTCTTCTTGCGCGTCCGGAAAGGCTGTTCACGGAATCTACTGGAGGAAATGAATACTAGTAATCGCGAGGATGAATCGAGCTTTCGTCCATACCTGTATTTTCTTTGTTCAAATTGCTTTGGTCAGTGTGAACGCCGGCCCCGACTCTCCGGACACGATGCCGCGATGGTTCTTGATCGGGAGTCTTGGCCCGAATTCGGCCAGTTCCTTGCATTGCTCTTGGCTCAGCGCACCGAGCTGGCGTAAGACATGAAGAGTTACCGCCGGCCGAACGCGGTTGAGCGGTTCCATGTTAATCGTCCGAAACAGCAAATCACCGTCGGAGACCTTGAACGTGATGCCCACGCCGGGCGAGCCTGCGCCCAACACTCCGGGCATTAATCCGATGGCCTGGAATCCCTCGGCGCCGCGTTTGCAGACGATTTGGCCTTTTCCAGTCTGCATCAGGCGGCAATCAAACTCGGTGATTCCGCTGACCATCTCGGGGAAATGGGTCATGGCAGACGTGATCTCACGGCATCCTGCGGCGCGGGCTTCGGGCAATCGCTCCGGATCGCACAGCCGCGCGAAGGCCAGCGCCGAGTTATACAGCGGCACGGCAAAGGTCGGCGCGGAGCACCCGTCAATCCCAACTTCCACTTTTTCCTTCGGATAATTGCACATCTCTGCAAAGGCGGCCAATATATCTTGCTGGATGGGATGTGTGGGATCCAGGTATGTATCGAGAGGAAGATCTCGCATTTTTGCGTGCGCCAGCATGCCGCTGTGCTTTCCGGAACAGTTGTTGCGATTTGCTGTCGGAGCCTCGCCCCGTGAAATCAAGGCTTTGAAAGCAGCCGGGTCGGCAGGCATATGGATGCCGCATTGCAGGTCGCTTTCGCGGATACCAACTTTGGCTTGGATGCCAGCTGCGACGCGCACGTGCTCGTCTGAGCCTTCGTGCGAGGCGCATATCAGGGCCTGCTCCTTTTGATTCAGGCCGAACGTTTGGGGTCCGCCGCGTTCAAAAAAAGGCAGCGCCTGGAACGGTTTCGCGGAGGATCGCAAAAAGGCGACCGTTTGAGGGTCGCCATATGAATACAGGAGTCTTCCGCCTGAGTCCACTACCGCAACCGCTCCGTAGTGAACCGATTCAACTATGTGTCCGCGGGTCAGCTCGAACAGAGGCACAAAGCCGTCTGCCATCTATTCTTCTGCAGAACTGCCCATGTGATAATGACGGGCATAGTAGTGTCGTAGACCGTAGCGCATCCGCTGAACGTATTGCTTGCGGCGCGCTGCCGATGGTTTGAATTTGCCCAGGAAGGGCTCAATTAGTTTCTCTGTAGCGTCATATGAAGTGCCTCGCTTGGCCATCTTCTCCAGCCGATCATCGATCTGTGTGATCAACTCGGCCTGGGCTTTGATTGCCGACGTGGAGACCGTTCCGCCGCGGCCGCTGACAAAAGTGAAACCCTTATAGTAGGGACCCATTAGAGTCTCCAATGCCTCAATCCAGGCCGGCAGGTCGGCGTGGGCCAAAAATGGCGGCTGATTCTTGGTCACGAGATCACCGATGAAAATGACCTTCTCCTGAGGAAGGATTACCCAGATGGAGCCCGTAGTTGGGCCGGCATGATGCTCGATCACCACCGGCGTCTCCCCCCAATGCAAGGTCATTTGGCTGCTAAAGGCTATTTCGGGTGGCGCCCAGCGAACCGTGCCCAAGCCCGGAATGGTCTCCCAATCCGAGCCTGTCTCGGTGCCCTGTGCCTTGAAAGTGGTCGGGCGCAAACGAAAAACCTGCGCCGTCTTTTCGTGCGCCAGCACAGTGCAATCCATGGCGCGCGCACCAAGCGTCCGATCCGGGTGTGCATCGAGGTTTATGAGCACGCGGTCGGGTCCGCCGCTTAGCCCCATCATCGCCGCACGCCACGAGCGGCTGTCATCTGGCGACGGCGGCGCGTCCACCTGAATCAGCCCGCGCGCCTGTTGTATAACACCCAGGGTCACGCCCAGGTAGTGATCTTCGATATACACATTATCGGCAATGGATTGCATTATTGCTCCTGCGCGGCGCTCCCGCAACACCGCATTTCGATGCCAGAAAGCGCGGGGCGACACGGAATGCTTATTTTACCCTCATTAGACTAGCCCTTTGAATAGACTAGCCCATTGAATTCTCGGCCGGGAGTGTGAAAATGAATTTGGAGCCTTTCCCTTCCTGGCTTTCAACCCAGATCATTCCGCCGTGCGCCTGCACGGCAATCCGACAAAATGCCAGCCCAATTCCCAATCCCGCGGGCCGGTGATCCCTGGGTTTGAGACGTGCAAATTTCTCAAAGATGCGTTTTTGTTCCGAGGCCGGAATACCCGGGCCGAAATCCTGCACCCAGAACTGCACCGTTTGGCCGTCTTTCTTTGCGCCAATCTCAATTTTGGCCTCGGCCCTGGAGAACTTGATTGCGTTCTCCAACAGATTGATCAGCACGCGCCGCATCATGTCGGCATCCGCCCAAACATTCGGCAGTTTCTCCGGGACCATAAGCATGATCGACTGGCGTCGTCCCGAGGCGGCTGGATTGACATCGTCTACTGCACCCTTGACGAGGTCCTGCGGCCTGCTCCATGATTGCGTTGAGAGCGTTTGTCCCGATTCGAGCCGGTTGATATCGAGCAGAGAATTTACCAAGCGTTGGATGCGATCCGTGGAATGAACCGCGACATCCAATATTGAGTGGGCAGCCTCGTCGGCGCCCACCATGCCGTTGAGCACCTCGAGGCTGGATACGATATTACCAAGCGGCGAGCGCAGGTCGTGATAGATCATGGAGGTCAGGTCATCCCTCAGAGAATCCAACTCCTTCCGTTCTGTTATGTCCCGCAGCGTCCATTGAATGGAGTCTGCATCTTCAAACTCGACGCGTCGTGCGTGAACCTCGATGGGCACCTTGCCTGCGTCGGCCTTGTGCAGAACCGAATCGTAGGTATTATTGTTCTGGTCGCGAAGCCGCTCGAATTCCATGCCCACCTTGCTCCAGTTTACCTGGTGCAACTGATCAATGCTCATTTCATGCAGGTCTTCCGGCGGATATCCGCTTATGCTTACGGCTTCTCGATTGGCTTCGGTGATCCTTCCTTCCCAATCTGTAATGAAGATAGGGTCAATGCTCTCCTCGAAAAGTTCGCGGTAGCGCTGATGAGCATTTTGGAGGCGCTCGAACAACTGGGCGTTGCCGATGGTCGTCCCTGCCAGCCCACCGATCCCGGTCATCACAATCATTGCATCCGGGTCGAAGCCCTGCGAAACCGGATTAATGGCTTCGAGCACGCCGATGACCCTGCCTTGTGATTGGATGGGGGCAATAGCCACGGCCCGAGCTTCAATGCCCGCGAAGCGGTCCAAATCTGTGTAGCGCTTATCGTCCCGGGCTTTGGAGATGACCACGCCGCGTCCCTCCCGGATCACCTGCCCCACGAGACCCTGGCCGCCGGGGATGTGCCGATCAACGATGCTCCCCGCATTCTGCCCGGCGGCGGCGCAGAATACCAGGCCCTGCTCAGGCCCCTGGATGAGACCCAATGCAGCCGTCTCCACCTGCAACGCCTGGATGGTTTGATTAAGCACCCGTTGCCAGACTTCGCGCTGATTCAGGGATGTATTGAAAGCTGCGGCGCCGTCCGCCAGGGCAGTCATAACGCGGGCCTGTCGGGAGCTTTCCGTGTACAAACGCGCGTTCAACACTGCAATACTGGCCTGATCGGCGATTGCCTGCGTCAACTCCAGGTGCTCGGGGCCGAATGCTTTTGGGACGGAATGAACGAGGGTCAAAACGCCGACCAATCGTTCGCGAGCGAGTAACGGTACACACAAAGCAGATTTGGGGCCACTTTGATCGAGTGCGTCATCCGGTCGGCGAAGCCAGCGTTCATCCATGCTGGTATCCGGGACAAGCGCGGCCTTGCGGTGACGAATAACCCAGCCGGCCAGGCCGCGATCCACTGTTTCGCGCAATTGCTGCGTTGTGTGTTCATGCAGGCTGGTGCCGTATACAATTGTGGCGTCAACCGGCTTTCCGGTATCGTCCAGCACGACGATGCTGCCGCGTTCACCCCCTACGTGCTGCATGGCCGCAAAAATCAGGCGCTGCAATACTGTCCGGAGGTCAAGGGCAGCGGCAACCTCGCGGTTTACCTGGATGAGGAGTTCGAGAAGTGCTCCGGCGCGATCTTCGACCATGGTTTCTTCGGTTTTGCTGCGAGAGGCTCATCAACGCAGGGGAGCTGACGGGTCGTAATCCTCCTGCCCCGCTCGTGGCAACGAGCGGCCGCTACACATATTTTAGTCCGCTTCCGGTATTAAACAATACCCCGCGTTCGTGAGGCTTGAACCAGCCATCTCTTACCAGGTTCTTCAGGGCAGCCCATGTGGCAGCGCCCTCCGGGGCGGCAAAAACACCTTCTTCCGATGCAAGCTCCTTTTGTGCCCGGCCAATCTCTTCGTCGGTGACGGCGATTGCGGTGCCGTGGCTGTCGCGAAGCGCCCGCAGGATCAGGCGATCTGCGAAAGGTCCGGGGACCCGCAGACCCGCGGCAAATGTCTCTGCATTTGGCCAGAACTCAGTGCGCCCTTTTCCCTGCTCGAAGGCGCGGACCACAGGCGCACAGCCGGCGGCTTGCACACTGACCAGCCTCGGGCGTTTCGACCCAATCCACCCCAGGTTCTCCATTTCGTCAAAGGCTTTCCACATGCCAACCAAGCCCGTACCGCCTCCGGTGGGATACAAGAGCACATCCGGCAGGTCCCAATCGAACTGCTGGGCAAGTTCAAGTCCCATTGTTTTTTTACCTTCGACGCGATAAGGTTCTTTAAACGTTGAAATGTCGAACCAATTGTTCTTCCTTGCTGCTTGCGCGGCCAATTTGCCTGCGTCGCTGATGAGACCGTCTACCAGTACCGTCTCGGCTCCGAAGGCTTTCACCTCAAGCTGATTTGACATGGGCGCGTCTCTTGGCATAAAGATGTGCGCCCCAAGTTTGGCGCGCGCCGCATAGGCTGCCAGTGCCCCACCGGCATTTCCGGCGGTCGGGACAACGAGACCCTTGACCTTGAGCTCAACGGCTTTGGAAACGGCTACGGCCATTCCGCGTGCCTTGAAAGAACCGGTCGGATTCCCGGATTCATCCTTAATGAAGAGATTCGTCAGACCCAGGCTGCGACCCAGACGAGGCGCAGGCAACAGCGGCGTATCACCTTCGCCAAGCGTCAGCCGATTCTTGCCCTCGCGGACGGGGAGAATCTCGGCCCAACGCCAGAGGCCGCGCGCGCGCAGCGCCGCAGTCTTCGTATCGAGCGAGCGGCGCGCCTGATCCAAGTCATAGCGCGCCAGCAGAGGAGACTGGCAGTCCGGGCAGATAGATTGCAGCCTGTCCGCATCGAACCGTCTTCCACATTCGGGACATTCCAGATGGGTAAGTGAACTTTGCAGCATGTCGGGCATAAAAACAGTATACCGCTCCACGCTGCCCGGACAATATATCTTCCATGTTAAATGCTTTTAGCCTACAAATAGTATAAAATTGTGCAAATGCCCCTCGTTATAAAACGGATACGTGCCTTATGCTTCGACGTCGACGGGACACTCAGTGACACGGACAACGACTATGCAAGCACGGTCGAGAAGTGGATTCGGCGCGCTCCCCTGATCCGGCACCCTGAACGCGTGGCCCGGCGATTGGTCATGTGGGCCGAGTCGCCGGGTAACGCGCTGCTGGGTTTGAGCGATACGATCGGCTTTGATGGGCCGATGATCAGGTTTATCGATGTTTTGTATCGTCGTCGCAGGAAAAAAGCACGGCGCTATCTTCTTGTCCCCGGTGCGGACAGGATGCTAGCGGCCCTGAAGGGCCGCTACCCCATGGCCGTGGTCAGCGCCCGCGATGAAGATAGTACGCTGGACTTTCTTCGGCAATTTGACCTGACTCGATATTTCGACGTGATTGTCAGCGCACTTAGCGCGAAACACACAAAACCGTATCCGGACCCTATTCTGCTGGCAGCACGCAAGATGGGAGTTGAGCCGGGCGCCTGTCTGATGACCGGCGACACAACCGTGGACATTCGAGCCGGTAAGTCGGCCGGCGCCCAGACGGTGGGCGTGCTTTGCGGGTTTGGGGAAGAATCCGAACTCCGGCGTCAGGGAGCGGATTTGATTCTAGGCAGCACTGCGGATTTGGATGATGTATTACTGCGAGACGTCGGGAAAGAAAGCAACGAAGGATGACCTCAGCCGGCTCATTCTTGAGCACTCAGGATCAATCAAGTCTATTACTTCCCCAGTTGAAAACTGCTCAATAGCCGGCCTCTTTCGAAAAGTATGCGCATTCCGCCTGAGATGACTTCGCGCGTACCCTCGTCCAGAGGCAGGGCGGCCCAGCTTTCATCGGTGATGCCATACTCCACCTCCAGCCCGTTGGAGTACCAGAACTCTGACGGACTTTACTTTGCCGTAGACTTCGATCTGCTGATGCTGAACCTGGCCGAAGCGACAAGCCCATTCCAGGTTCTTCAGGTATGCGTCCGGCTGATTCGCAAGGATGATCAGGTCTACGTCAGAGGTTTCTCTGGCTGCCTTTCTGGCATGTGAACCCACCAATGCCACGGCCAGAATGTCTGTCTGAGACGAAGCCCACCGGGTGATTTCCTGCAAGAGTGGACTGACCTTGTCGGGCAACATCAATTCTCTCTTGACTTTGCGAACCACCGCATCATGTCTATCTCCTACTTCCGGCAGCCGGGATACATCTGCTCCCGGCTGCAAGCCGGAGGCAAATGAGTAAATGGATGACATCACGCTTTTGGAATCGCTCTCGGCGCCAATATCCAAAGGCCAGCTAGGATGATCCCGCCCGCAAAAAAAGGCACTGGCGGACCGAACAGTTGGAACAGTGAGCCGTAGAACAGCGGTGCGATGGCGTTTGCTCCGCTGTAGAAGCCGGCGGAGATGCCGAGCATGCCGCCCGTTTCAGTCTTATCCGCAGATTTGGTGATCAGGCTGTTAACCGCGGGGTGTAAAACGCCGCCGCCGAGTGCAGCGGGGAAGCTGGCAACCAGCAACCAAATGATGCCGAACCAACCCCTCGCTGCCTGATCGGGCAAAGTTACTTTGATGGTTTCAGTAGAAACCTGGATGGAACTCTGTCCCGCCAGGCTTTCCAGCACCCGATTTTGGTTAAACCAGGGAACGGGGATGCGCGGCGTTAGTGAGGTGCCGATCAGGCCGATGGCCAGTGTGGACACTCCCAGGATGACCAGCCAACGATCGCCGCGCAGTCGTGACCAGCGTCCGATCAGCACGCCTTGAACCACCACGATAAAGATTCCGGCCAGCGCGAACAGACCCGCGGTATCGGTTGCATCCATGCCGAGACGGGTGAGGGTGAACAGAGAGAAGAGCTGCTCATAACCTCCGAAAGCAACTTGATAGAAGAACATGATCAGGAGCAGGAAGCCAATCGTTGGGCGGCCGAGGGCCTGCCGCATGGCTTCGAAGTTGAAGGGTGAGCGGATCGGGGTTGTAGACAGCGAATGCTTCTGATGCGTCTCGCGGAACCAGAAGGTTGTCAGGAGAATGGAGGCCAGGGAGAAGAAGGCCGCGGTAAGCGCAACGGCCCGGTAATCACCGCCGGATGCGGCCAGGACTACGTAGGCAATGATCGGTCCGAGCACGAATCCAACACCAAAGGCTGCGCCAATCAGCCCGAGGCCCTGTGTGCAGAGTCCTCTCAGTGGTGCTGTCCGCAATGGCGGCCTGAGCGGTGGACATGTTCGCGCCGGAAAGGCCATCAATGATGCGCGAGAGGAAAAGCAGCCAAAGGGTGCTGGCGAAGCCCAGCAGAATAAATCCCGCGAATGTTCCAAGCTGGCTGATCAGCAGGATGGGCTTACGGCCGAAACGATCCGAGAATCGCCCCAGCACCGGTGCGCCGAGGAACTGCATCATGGGATAGGCCGCCTGCAGAATTCCGATCGTGATCGGCGTCGCACCGAAGCGGGCCGCGAACAGCGGGAGCAGGGGGATGATTATTGAAAGGCCCATCAAGTCCACGAGCACGATGACGATAATGGGCAGCACGCGTTTGAAATCGAGTTTGTCAGACGGTACGGTTGTATCAACTGTGGTCATAGCCATGATTCACACAGGCTGGGAAGATTGCATAACCGTCCCATTATAGTAGCACAGGCTATTTCTCGTGTAAAATCAAAACGCACAACGAAACGAAAAGGTTCTTTCCGCATTGACCGTTTCCTGGATGTTTCACTTTTTTTGTGGTCAAGAAACCAAGGAGCCCCGATGTCCGATGAAACGATCCTGACCGAGAGGCGCGGCCACGTTGGACTCGTTACCCTTGATCGGCCCGAGGTAAGGAACGCGCTTAATCGTCAGTTACTGGTGGCGCTAATGGATGCCCTCGACGACTTCGACAAGGATGAGTCCGTCGGTGCGATGGTCGTTACAGGAAATGAAAAGGCGTTTGCAGCCGGGGCAGACATCAGAGAGATGGCTGATAAAAACGTTAGAGAGATCGCGGACAGCGACTTCACGCTGGCTTTTGCGCGAATCCGGAAGCTACAGAAGCCGGTCATTGCGGCCGTTTCGGGCTGGGCATTGGGCGGCGGCTGCGAGGTTGCACTTTCGTGCGATATGATCGTGGCATCCGAAGATTCAAAATTCGGCCAGCCGGAGATCACGATTGGAGTGATTCCCGGCGCCGGAGGCACACAGCGCCTGGCTCGCGCAGCCGGCAAAGCCATTGCCATGGAAATGGTGTTGAACAATCGTACGCTGTCAGCGCAGGAAGCGCTTCAGTACGGCCTTGTGAATCGCGTTGTGCCCAACGACAGGTGCCTGGAGGAGGCGCTGGCCCTGGCCGAAGAGATCGCAGCGCGCGCGCCTCTAGCCGTGCGCGCTGCGAAGCAGATGATCAATCAGGCGTATGAACTGACCCTAAGCGACGGCCTTCAAGAGGAACGCCGGGAGTTCTACAATCTCTTTGCCACCGAAGATCAGAAGGAGGGCATGACGGCCTTCATCGAAAAACGCAAACCGGTCTGGAAAGGGAAATAATTCAGGGATAGCCTCCCCAGTCTTTGCTGCCCTGCCGTGCAAAATGACCACCGTCACCTTCACCGACCTTCGGACTGCATTCTTCAAGCTTGGGCTTTCACATACGCCCGTGATCGCGCATACATCGCTGAAAGCGTTTGGAGAGGTAGTTGGCGGTGCGGAGACGTTGTTGCGTGCAACCCTTGACTCGGTCTGGGCGCTCGTCATGCCGACCTTTACGTACAAAAGCATGATCACACCCGCGGTCGGCCCGCCGAATAATGGAATTATCTATGGCAGCGACCTAGATCTGAATCGAATGGCAGAGCCGTTTACGGCGGACATGCCCGCCGACAGGCAAATGGGCATACTGCCCGAGACCCTGAGACAGCACCCACGAGCCAAGCGGACTCTGCATCCGATCCAATCATTTGCGGGAATCTATGCTGACAAATTCCTGTCCGCGCAAAGCCTGCGAAACCCGCTGGGACCCATCGGCGCAATGGCAGAAGCCGATGGCTGGGTCTTGTTGCTCGGCGTGGATCACACTGTAAATACCAGTATTCATTACGCTGAGAGATTGGCAGGTCGGAAACAATTTACGCGTTGGGCGCTATTGCCTGATCGCATCATCGAATGTCCCGGTTTCCCCGGCAACTCCTCGGGATTCGATGCGATCGCGCCAGACCTGGTAAAAGAGACGCGGCAGGTGAGCGCCGGCGATGCCACTGTGCAGGCCATGCCGCTGCGGGCCTTGATCCAGGTTGTGACCGACCGAATTAATCAGGATCCACTGGCGCTGCTTTGTCAGCGGGCCGATTGCGAACGCTGTAACGCTGTCAGGGATACGGTCACGGCCAAGTTGCGAAATATCGCCCCCTGATCATTCGCTGGCAGGTCACGATCTGGAGAATATTCCCAAGATCAGAGCATTGTCGCGGACTCAGATCCCTTTTTCTTCCAGTGCAGTTTGAAGATGCCCGGATAATCCGTGACGAGGCCGTCCTCGTCTATCTTTAGATCGGCGGTATAGCCGTTCTTAAGGGATTCGTATTTGTACACCCCGCCACCCGCGTCGTTCGAAATGCAGGTGTATCGCTGATCAAACCTAGAGAGGGCCAAATCGGGAGCGCGCACGTAGACCACAGAAATCTCTTTCCACTCTCCGGCCGACAAATTTAGTCTCTTGATGGGTAATGTGTTTGTGAACGGCGTAACCATGATATCGACATCGGTGCAGCCGCGCAGGGCTTCGACGGGATGATTTCGTCCGTCCAACCATTTATCCGCGTGTCGCGTCAATGCAAATCCCGTGCCGTCCAGAAGATTGCTGGCGTTGAGCGATTGCACGTTCCACCCTGCATCACAGATGATCTGATACTGAATTCGATAAGGCGCACCATCCAGTATTCCCAGTGCGAGTCCACGAGCCTCGATACGGGAGCTCTGACGCAGGACCAAGTGCTCCAGGCCGCGGTCAACCAGCTGTTCCCAAATTACTTCAATTTCCATCCGGGCTCGCCCGTCTTCTGTGTTAGCGGGCGCTGAATATTCTCTGCAGTTCCACGTGCGCGTCCGAGGCGATGACCATCACATTCTCCCGCAATTCGTCCAAGTGCTTCTCAACTGTCTCTGCCTCGATACCGCCCGGGGCGTAGACCGTGAACGCCACGTTCCGCGTGTGAGCCGTGATTTGAGTACGCTGGTCGGGGCCGTAGACGATGCTGGAGATGATGCCCTGGCCATCAGTGATCATCATGTCCCCACTTTTCGGTGATTGCGATGTGCCGCGTAACAGCGTGTAACTCTCGCCGCCATGCGCAACGTCGATTTTCAGAGGCAAGTGCAGGGCATCCAGGTCGTGCCCCGCGGTCAGCAGAAGGTTATTCATCTCAGCCATGAACATGCACTCGACCAAGGTTGACACGGTCGGTATCGACTTTCCCTTGAAGACTATCGACTCGAGTTGGAGCTGGACATGATAAGTTTTCTTGAAGCTGCCATAGTAGCGGTCGTAAGCCTCCAGGATTGGCTGCTTAAGCATCGTCGCGCGATCCTGGCCGGAAAAGCGGGAACGAAGCTCGGCCTCCAGCGCCCCTTTGCGCGCCTCCAACTTTTCGTCGTGCCTCTGGTTGGCGACGTCGCGCATAACGAGCACGCCTACGTGAGCATCGGGGAAAGCTGACTTCCAGGTTTCGGTTGTTTGAAATAACAAGGATGATTCCATGCTGTGTTATTAATGCTTCATTGTTGCACGGGCAGGTTTAAGATCCGAACGGTCACTTTCACTTTTCCGCCGCGCCAAGGCGCCGGCATCGTGATTGTCCTACTGGAACGTAATCTCTTCCACCCGCCAGCTATCGCCGCCGATTAGTTTTTGCAGGCGGGCCAGCATTTCCGGACAAATTCGCGTGGTGTCATTGGGGAAGTCTATCAGGTGTCCCTGTCCGTTTTCGAAGATCTGGAAACTGAAACGGTCACGCCCGTGGAACGAGATCAAAGTGCCGTAGAGCGTCTTGATTTGGAGTTTGTCACGTTCGCGGTTGTCCGTGGAACGCAGCATGACCGTGATTTGCTTAGGTGGATGATCTTTGTCTTTGGCTTCCTGCGCGAGGGGAACATAAAGCGAAGGCAGAATGGCCGGCTCAACAGGCGCTGCCTCCACGGGTTGAATTCTCAGCGCTTCAAGGCGAGGATCGATGGGTTCCTGTCCGCCCGCATGGGCCTCCGGGTTTTCCGTTCGAGAGGGCGTCGGTTCAGTGCCGTCATCAATAGTCTCGGTACGCGCGCCTGCTGCGGCATTGTCAAAGGATGGCTGCCATTCAGTATCCCAGCCTTCAGGGAAGTTTTCAGGCGGCGGGGGAACGCCCTCCTGCCTCCGTTCAGCCGCCGGCGTCACGGCGTATGCTGCCTGCCGTTCGACAATATGCCGATCAGGTACCCGGCTTGCGGTTGGCATTGGCGCGATCCTGGCGCGCTCATTTTTTGGATCGGTCAACGGCACAGGTTTTGCGTCATCGGCTGCAAGCGTCACCTTGATCTCGGTACGGATCGCATCCACCAGGACTTTCGGCGGTGTATTACTGGTGTCCACCTTGCCTTCGACGATAATGATCTGTCCCACGATCAATTGTTCGCGAGTCTTTTCCCAGGTGCGGGGAAACAGGACCAGCTCAATGTTTCCCTGAATGTCCTCAATCGTGGCGAAGCCCATCGCCTTGCCCGCTTTTGAAACGTACGGCCGGACGGCCGTGACGAGGCCCGCAACGCGCACCTTTTCCTCAGGTTGTGCTTCACCCAATTGTCCGGAAAAACAGCTGACGATCTGCGCCAGGCTCTGCTGGTAGGGCGTGAGTGGGTGGTCGGAGATATAGAGGCCGACCAGTTCGCGTTCCCAGTTCAGCATCTCGCGCTTGTCCGCGTTGCTGACATCCGGCAGCGTGATGCTTTCATTGACGCCCGTGGCCGCACCAAAGAGACTCATTTGTCCGGATTCAACTGCACGGAAATGATTGCTGCTGATGGCAACAATACGATCCAGCGATGCCAACAAAGCCACCCGATTTCCAAAGTCATCCAGGGCGCCCACCTTAATGAGACATTCAAGGCCGCGCTTGCCGACCGCCCTCAAGTCCACGCGGCGGGCAAAATCATTCAGGTCATGAAATAGCCCATGGGCACGCCGCTCTTTGAGGACAACTTCCATGGCGCTTTTGCCGAGGTTCTTGATGGCCCCCAGCCCAAACCGGATGGAGGGTTTGTGATCCACATCTTCGATCTCAAAGTCCCAAGCGGAGGCGTTAATGGCTGGCGGCAGCACGGGAACGCCCATGCTGCGCGCGTCGGCCGCGTATAGCGCGACCTTCTCCGTGATGCCGGCAGAGGCGGAGAGCAGAGCCGCCATGTATTCAGCAGGATAATTCGCCTTGAGGTAGGCGGTCTGTACGGCGATCACCCCGTAATCTGCTGCATGGCTTTTGTTGAATCCATACCTTGCGAACTCTTCCCAGTCCGCGTAGATGGCCTCGGCCGTGTCTTTGGCCATGCCGTGCCTGACGGCGCCATCCACAAATTTCCTGCGATGCTTTTCGATCTCATCTTTCTTCTTTTTCGAAATCGCCTTACGCAGTTCATCTGATTCCGACAGCGAATAGCCGGCCAGCTCTACTGCGGCGCGCATGAGCTGCTCTTGATACATGGGAATACCGTACGAGGAGTCAAAGATGGGCGCCATATCCGGATGGCGGTATTCCACCGGGGCTTCCCCGTGCATGCGTGCAATGTAATCCGGTATGAAGGCCATTGGGCCGGGACGATACAAGGCCACCATGGCGATGATGTGATCCAGCTTATTCGGCTTCATCTGGATCAGATAGCGGGTCATGCCGCCGCCTTCCACCTGGAAGACGCCGGCTGTTTGCCCGCTGCCCAGCAGCTCAAATGCCTTAGGATCATCGAGCGGAATATTATTCAGATCGAACCTGATCCCATGCCTGCGCTCGATCATCTCGCAGGCACGTTGCATGACTGTCAATGTGATCAGACCCAGGAAATCCACCTTGAGCATGCCCAGCGAATCGAGGACTCCCATTTCGAATTGCGTCACGGTCTTGATGGGGGTCTCTTCCGAGCCAGATGTGGGCCGGTGGAGCGGCAGGTAGTCGAGGATGGGTTTGTCCGAGATGACTACGCCGGCGGCGTGTGTGCCGGCATTGCGGACGGTGCCCTCCATCTTGGCGGCGATATCAATGAGTTCATGAAGGTGCGGCTGGCTGTCGTAGGCCTCACGGAATTCTTTTACCTCCAGAGCATCCTGCATATTCGTCGACCGCCCCGAGACAAAGGGTACAAGTTTCGCCACCCGGTCCACTTCCCCTAGCGGGATATCCATCACTCGTCCAACGTCGCGCAGCGCTGCCTTGGTTCCCATGGTGCCAAAGGTGATGATTTGCGCCACCTTGTCGCTTCCGTATTTCTTGGTGCAGTACTCCAGCATCTTGCTGCGTAAATCGTCCTGGAAATCGAGGTCGATGTCCGGCATCGAGATGCGGCCCGGGTTCAGGAAGCGCTCGAATAGCAGGTCGTGCTGCAAGGGATCCACGAGCGTGATCTCCAACACGTAGGCGACGATGGAGCCGTTGGCCGAGCCGCGAGCGTTGTACCAGATACCGTTCTCTCGGGCATGCTGGCACAAATCTGAGACGATCAGGAAATAGGCATCAAAGCCCATCTTTTTAACTACGCGAAGTTCGTAATCGAGTCGCTCCCGGACTTCCGGGCTCGCGGCACGGTCTCCGTAACGTTTCCTCGCGCCAGCTTCGCAGAGGTGGCGAAGATAGGCGGCTTCCGTTTTGTACCCTTCGGGCACTGGGAACTCGGGCAGGTGATAGCCCTTAAACGAGAGGTCCACATTGCAGCGTTCTGCGATGAGCAGAGTGTTGCTCAGTGCTTCAGGTACTTCGGCAAACAGCCGGCTCATTTCTTGCGCTGTGCGCAGGTAATATGAGTTGTCGGTCATCCTCATGCGACCGGGATCGGTAAGCACGGTTTGGGTCTGTATTGCAAGCAGAATGTCTTGCAGCTTGGCGTCTTCCGGGTTGATATAGTGAACGTCGTTGGTTGCCACGAACCGCGCCGAATGGCGGGCACCCATTTCCACCAGGCGCCGGTTCAAGTCGGTAATCTCTTTGATATCGTGCTGCTGCAATTCAACGAAGAAGTGGTCCGGCCCAAAGACGTCGTAGTACCAATCCATGCGTCGGACGGCCTCAGCGGGCCTTTCATCCAGCAGCGTGCGTGGGATTTCAGCCGACATGCAGCCCGAGGTGCAGATTAGCCCTTCCGAGTGGGTCGCTAGAAAGTCGTGGTCTACGCGAGGATAATAATAAAAGCCTTCCAGTTGAGCGGCGGATGCGATTTGCAGGAGATTCCGGTATCCGGCTTCATTTTCGGCCAGTAGCAGAAGATGATAGGCCGATCTATCAAGTTTTGGATCGCGATCCTGCATACCGCGCGGCGCCATGTAGGCCTCGAGCCCGATAATGGGCTTTATCCCTGCATCCTTCGCCGCCTTGTAGAAGTCGATCACACCGAACATCGTGCCGTGGTCCGTGATTGCGAGAGCTGGCATGTCCAGCTCTTTGGCGCGCTTGACCAACTTCTTGATGTTCGAGAAGCCATCGAGCAGCGAATACTCAGTATGAACGTGGAGATGGGCGAAGGACATGTTGATAATTGTCGATGATATAGAGGAGTGACGCGATTATAGCACCTTGATTCCAAGTTAGAACAAATGATTTCCTTAAAATATCGTATTTATGCAGAGGGATGGATGAATCCTGGAAATAAACAGCGGCGTTTTTTGCGGGGCAAGCGACCAACTTCTTTTCCAGTCTTTTGCAGTCTTTTTTTGCCCACGCAAGATGTCCTCAGAATCCAATTGAAGCATCATGGGAATTCTGTCATGGCGGGGCAAGGCTCTCAGCGAGAAGTTACGGAATATCCAGCGACAACTCCAACCGCATCATCCAACGCGGATTAGTGGACTGGGAAAGCATTCTTTATTCGTCATGTTCGTGTCCGGGATTTCCCTTCGAACTGGCAACAATACTGTGGTTGTATACCCATAAGCCTAGGGCTGGCTGGATGCCCAACGCACAGAAACCTGTGTGCCGGACCCTGGCGTTGATTTGATATTGATCTGTGCACCAATCAGCTCTGCGCGCTCCAGGATGCCTGCCAGGCCAAAATGCTTCATGGCCAGCAAGGTGTCGAGCCTGAGGCCCTCTTTCGCGTCAAAGCCTATGCCGTCATCTGTCACATCAAGCTCTATCCTGCCTTCCTCGAGATTCCCGGAAACGGTGATCTGTTTCGCCTTGGCGTGCCGGAAGGCATTCTCGCAGGTTTCCTGGACAATTCGAAACAGATGCTGCTCGATATTGGGCAAATATCTTCTATCCTCACCGGTGATGTTAACAATGACATTGATCGTGTCCTTGCTCCGCTGCATAAGGTTCTCGCCCAATCCGCGCAACGCTGCCTTCAAACCATAGCTCAGCAAAGGCGGCCGCATCTCTCCGACGATTTCTCGCAATCTCAAAGTGACCCGTTCGTAGGCAGTCTGCAGGGCCGGAGAGACGGATTCTGGATCGAAATTCATCCGCAAGACGGCTAATTCGTTCAGCACGCGGTCGTGTAGTTCCCGTGACAACCGCGCAAGCTCCTGCTCATGGCTGTCTATGTTAGCTTTATACAGTACTTTGAGGCGCTCGGTCTGGACAACGTTGCTGAGCGCGACGGCGGTTTGATTGGCGAGCGATACGAAAACCGGTATCTCGTTTCGCGGATAGAGGTCGTCTGGGTCGCGTTTGCCAAACAGCCAAAAGCCAAGGATTTGCGTGCCAACCTTAAGCGGGAGGATGATCTTGATCCACGGAAAAATCTGGTCCCCGGTCAAAGGACTTGGATAGTTGTCCCTCAGCTCGACGACCTTCGAGATGATCTGCTCGCTTAGAAGTGGGTCATGTCCTTCCAGACCGACCTCCAGCAGAATCTTTGGTGAACCTCCATCGAATTGCAGGAACACGAATTGCCTAATCAGGAGGCTTGGCAGGATGTCATCCCTAATCATGCGTGCCAGATCGGCCGGCGAGGTTCCATAGATAACGTGCGCGGCGTAGGCTGCCGGCAAATGGCCGGAATCTATTGATATGCCCAACCAGCGGCGTTCCAAAAAGTTACGGAAAACCGGGTACACCCATAGAGAGAGCACCGCGACGACCAGGCCGGTTAGCGAAGTGACGACCAGCAGCTCATCTGGCGCAGAGGGTAGCAGCCGGTCTGCTACGGCCAATAGAGGAAGGCCGATGGAGCCAAGCAGGATCAGGAAAAAATAAGCAGAGAGAAGTCGATTTGCCCGCGCTTGCATATCGCCCAACTGACCCCGGTAGCCCGCGTATAGATATGCGAGAGGCAGTGCGGGCAGGCTCAGGAAGGCAAGGCTTTCATTGTGGATCGAGCTGTTGACAACGCCGGCCAAGGAGATGGCGACCAGAGGTGTGAGCGCCAGAATACCCGCAGTCAGCAGGAGACGCAGATCGCGGCGCACGTCTGGTTGTCGCAAATAATGAACAACCAGCAAGATCAGGCTTCCCAGAGTGGAAACAAGGAAGCCTGCGTAGTACAGCCTTTGCGGCAGAAGTTGAAAGGCCTGGGCCACGACGAGGGCCAAAGCTGCTCCGTAGCCGATCCAGACCAAAGTCCGCGGCCACTTTCCGAGTGGACGCGGGAAATCCCAATGCATTTGTAGATAAACCGGAATCGTAAGCCACACGGCCGCCCGCAGTATCAACGCGCTATAGCCAATGTGAAAATTCGACAAACCGCTGCCAGCGCTGAGCCAGATTGCGGTTATGAAATTGAAGCCTGACAGAAGCCACAGCCGATTATCGTCACCCCGCAGGAAGTGCAAGGCAAAGGTTCCCGCCGCCCAGAAAAAATATGCCAGGAACCATTCGCTGAATAGCTGATCCCGAACCTCACCCAGATTCATGCCGGGAAGTATCCAGGGAACGGTTAGCACCCTGCCGTTGCGCGCCACGGTGACGGCTACGACCTGGCCGATCTTTACGCCATCAAAGAAGGTCTTTCGCAGATCGGCATGAAACTGATCCCAGCTGAGTGACCCAATCTGTACTAATTGATCGCCGACCATAAGGGTCGGCGATGGTTGCTGCACAAATACGACATCAATGATGCCGTTTTGATCCCACCGGAAGCCATAAGGATGTTGGAAGAACTTGGCGTAACTGCAGGACAATAAGAAGGCCAGAACCAGCCAGGGCAAGCCGTACCGAATGGTCTTTCGGAAGTATTTTTGGCGCTGATCCATGGCGCTGCATTTCTCGCAAGAGAGGTTACGTTAATTGCAGGAAACCTGAGATTTCCTGCAGAACGGCAATTCCAGTATAGCACCGACGGCCCGAGGATTTCCAGCCGGTCCTGCGAGCATCATCTTAGGCTCAGGATTGTCTGCGTCGGTTCCAACTCTTCTTGAACGTGGCAGCCGTCATAGTCGTGGCGCTGTGGGGACATCAGTCGAAAGCAGGCCCGATTGCCGCGCTTTTTCAATGGCCGCCGCCCTGGTATGCACGCCGAGCTTCAAATATGTATCCGAGAGTAGATTTCGCACTGTTGAATTGCTGACGACCATCATTTCTGCCAGCTCTGTCGTCTTGCTATTGGGATAGCAAGCGCACAACAGGAGCGCCTCCAGTTGACGGCGCGACAGGGAGCTGGTTTCATTCGTCCGTTGGTACATAACGCCGGCCTTGGGGCTTAGATAGATGCCTCCGTCGGCCATGGACATGATAATATTGCCCAGGTCCTGGATGGCCGCCGAGTCGTCTTTGAAGATGTAGCCGCTGGCCCCCGCCTCCATGACGGCCCGGATAAGACCGCGGTCGCCGAACATACTGATCACCAGTATGTCGAGATTAGGATAGAGTTGGAGCAGCTTGGGGATTTCGGTGAGTGTCGGAAATAGGTTGGGGTTATTCGGCCCGCTGGGGACGCTAAAGTCGAGCAGCAGGACATCGACGCGATTTTTCGCCAGGGCCGGAGCAAGGGCCTCGCCATATGCCAGAGTAGCTACCACTTCGATCTCGAAATTACGACTTAAACGATAAAGATAACCATCAACGACACTTTGATGATCATCTAATATTGCTACGTGCACCTTCTCTGCCATTTTGAGAATTCACCTTGTGCGCCTAGGGTAGCAGAAAGCTTGCCCAAATGCAAGGCCAATTGCCAGAAACAGTACAATTGTCTATTTACATTAATGCGTAATTGCGTACAATTCGTACAGTGGCTTCAAGCTCTTGGGGGAATGGTCTGACAACATTTTGTTTTCTTGTATTATCGGGGAGAATGCCGGGCCAGGGTGGAGCAAGGGGGCAGCAATTATTCTCTGAACGTCCCACATATTGGTGGGACGTTTTCTTTAAGTTTACCCACTTCCACGCGGAAACCCGTGAAAGCCGCACGCTGCAAGTATGCGGTGCGACCATTTCCGCAGCTGTTCTCTACGCCAGGGCATTCTTATTCTCCTCCAACACGCCTCTGTTATAATCCCGTCTCCGAAAGGGACTCTATGCTCCAGAAATTTGTCAAGACTGTCGGAGGCAATCCCCATAAACGCCAGCTTCAGCAGCTGAGTGAAGAGGTGGAAGCAATCAACGCGCTTGAGCCGGGGTTCGAAAAGCTCTCGGACGAGGCCCTGCGTGCCAAGACGGATGCTTTTAAAACCAGGCTGACCTCCGCGGTGGAAACCATAACCGACGACAAAGAGCGTTTCGATGCCCAACAGGACTTCCTCGAGGATATATTGCCGGAAGCGTTCGCGCTCGTGCGCGAAGCCTCCAAGCGGACGATCGGCCTGCGGCACTATGACGTGCAGCTGATCGGCGGCATCGTTCTGCACCGCGGGCAAATTGCTGAAATGAAGACGGGCGAAGGCAAGACCCTGGTGGCCACGCTGCCTCTTTATCTGAATGGGCTGACCGGCCGCGGGACTCATCTGGTGACGGTCAACGATTATCTTGCTCGGCGGGACGCTCGCTGGATGGCGCCGATTTTTCAATTGCTTGGTCTCTCGGTTGGCGTGCTGCAAATGGCTGCTGCGACTGAGAATGGCAAAAAAGCCTTCGTTGTTGACTTCGAAAGAGAGTCGCCGCATGAGGACCAGCAGCATTTGCGGCTGGTGGATCGCGTCGAGGCCTATGCAGCGGATGTCACTTACGGTACAAATTCCGAATTTGGCTTCGATTACCTGCGCGACAACATGACCATGCGGATTGCCGACCGCGTCCAGCGCGGCCACTATTACTGCGATAGTCGATGAAGTGGATAACGTGCTGATTGATGAGGCTCGTACGCCGCTCATCATCTCAGGTCCGGCACAGGGCGACCTAGAGTGGTACGGACGCATGGCGCAGATCGTCAAGCAGCTGAAGCCGGAAGACTATGAGGTCAACGAAAAGGATCGGGCCACATCGTTAACTGAAGTTGGCATCAGTCACGTAGAGTTGCTTTTGGGCCAGACGCTCATGGATCCGGACCGGCCCGAGGATGTCACGCCAGAGCAGGCCAGGCTTACGGGTTATCTTGAACAGGCCCTGCGGGCCCAGTATCTTATTCCACCGCAACAAGGATTATCTCGTTCAGGGCGGCAAGGTCATCATCGTCGATGAGTTCACGGGGCGCCTCATGCCGGGCCGCCGCTGGTCAGACGGGCTGCATCAGGCGGTAGAAGCCAAGGAGGGCGTGCGGGTCGAACCCGAGAACGTCACCTACGCTACCATCACGCTGCAAAACTACTTCCGCATGTACCGAACGCTGGCTGGCATGACCGGCACCGCCTTGACCGAGGCGGAAGAATTCAGCAAGATCTATAACCTTGAAGTCACGCCCATTCCAACCAATCTGGAATATCAGGCATTTGGAGAAAAAGCGTCGCTGATTGAGATCAAAGCCAAAGACGAAGAGAATTACCAATATTCCTACTATGCTCCGACGCGACGATGGTCACGAGCCTGTCTTCTATCGCCGAAAGGATTATCCCGACGTCATTTATCGGACTGTGGAAGCCAAACTCCGGGCGCTTGCGGCGGAGATCGTGCGCTACAACGCGCTTGGACGGCCCCTGCTGGTTGGCACGACATCGGTCGAGTCATCGGAACGCTTGTCGAACCGCCTGCGCGCCGAATCGGTAAGGCGCCTGGTGCAGGTCGGGCTTGTCCGTCAAGGCGTTCATGAAGGCCAAGAACCGGGAAGAGGACGGGCGGCTGATTCCCGAGCTGCAGCCTTTCAACGAGCCGCTGGAAAGCATCACACCCGACGCTCTCCGCAAGTTCGCCGCCGGTTTCGGATTGACCAGCATCAGCCTCGACGACCCCTCCAATTTTTCGCTGCTCCTTGAAATGCTCAGGCTGCCCGCAGAAGCAGCCGATCGACTGAAGACCGTCTTGCAGGCCGGTGTACCGCATCAAGTGCTGAATGCGCGCAAACATACCGAAGAGTCGCAGATCATTGCCGGGGCCGGCGCATTTGGTGCCGTGACCATTGCCACCAACATGGCAGGCCGTGGCGTCGACATAAAGCTCGGCGGAGAGCTTGCCGAAGAAGTGATCGCAGCAGTCAACCGCGTGTTGCGTCGGGCAGGCTATGCAGATCCTTTCGACATGCCGCTTGAAGACCGCCGCCAGGCGCTCCAAAAAGTCGACCCCGAACAATACGGTCTGTACGAAGGAGAGGTCAAGCTCTTCCTGCAGTATTTTGAAGACATGGAACGCGTCAAGGAGTTGGGCGGATTGCACGTCATCGGCTCCGAACGCCATGAAGCGCGCCGGATCGACAACCAGTTGCGCGGACGTGCAGCCCGCCAGGGCGACCCCGGTTCCTCGCGCTTCTACCTCTCGCTGGAAGACGACCTGATGCGCCTGTTCGGCGGCGAGCAGGTCAGCGGGCTGATGCAGCGCCTCAAGGTGGACGATACGCTTCCGCTCGAGGCCCGCATGGTCAGCGGAATCATCGAGAATTCACAGCACCGCGTGGAAGGCGCCAACTTCGACGTCCGCAAGCATTTGCTGGAATACGACGATGTGCTCAATAAACAGCGCGAGCAAATCTACTCCCAGCGGGATCGCATTTTCAGCAAGCAGGACCTGACAGAAGACGTGGCCGGCATGCTGCAGACCGAGGTGGAGGCTCGCGTGCAGGCCGGCTTGGTAGACGAGGAAGGGCCGTGGAAACTGATCGCGTGGTTGGAACAGGTACAGCCCCCGTTTGAATCGGAAGGCCGGCTTATTCCCACCTTTGGCCTTGGCCTGATCCTCGAACAGCTCCGCAAGGCCGAGGATTTTCGAGGCTCGCTGCTTGACGTCATCCGGCAGGCCGCTGAGGTGGAACACTCCCATGCCCTTCGAGCCGTTGATGCACTGATTGATCGCACCGAGCAGGGCCTCGAGTCTCAAATCGCCGAGCGCACCGACGCGGTGGATGCCTTCTTCGACAGCCAGCGTGATTCGGAAGAACTGATTCGCGGGCAGAAGGCTGGCGATGAATTGAGCGGCCTTATCCACATGCCGCTTCGGCTGACGGGTGAGCAATCCCGTCAATTGGCGGACGATCCCGATGGCTTCAAGCAGTGGCTCAAAGATTACGTTGAAGCCCAGATGATTGCGCTGAACGTGAGCCGCATCGTGGGGGCGATCGAACACCGTCTCGGCGAAGGACTGGGGATAAAGATCGAAGCCGCCAACTGGAATGAGGCTGCCGAAAAGGTCCTGAGTGCCAGCCGTGCGCTGATGGAACGCCAGCGTGAGAGACTGGTTTCTCAGGTCGAGAGCGATCTCGGAATCCTGTTGCAGCACGAGTCGGGCGCGGACGATTCCTCCAGGCTGCGCTTGTTGATGTCACTCTCTCAGGGTGCTCGCACGGTCTTCGACCAAAAGACGCATCGGCAGGCCCGGCAGGTCTTCAGCCGGTTCAGCTACGTTTATCTTGCGGCGCAGATGCTCGAAAATCGCACGGCCGACGATGTCACCGAAGCTGTCCTCGATCATTTGGAAGAGGCCGAAACGGCATTGCAGACCGCCTGGGGACAGGGCGAGTATTCGCGGCTGAGTCAGAATGCGGCCCGTCTTGCAGACTTCGGGCCGGCCGCGCAGGTCTTTGGCGAGACGAGACAAGGCGAGGCAGTTGCCGGCCTAAGCCAGGCCGACCGGGAGCAGTTGATCCAGGCCCTGGGCGCCTACGTTCTCAATGAAGTGAAGCGTCAGTTGCTCTTGTCTGCCATAACCGAGCTCTGGGTGGAGTACCTGACCAAGGTTGAAGCTCTCAGAGTGTCCATCGGCCTCGAGGCCTATGCCCAGCGCGACCCCTTGGTGCAGTACAAAGGGCAGGCATCTGAACTGTTTCAGCAATTGCTTTCTGACGTTCGCGCCGCCGTCATCGGACGCGTCTTTGCCTATCAGCCCCGGCGTATCGAGATCACGCCGGTCGAAATAGGAGAGGCCCCTTCTGCGCCTCTTTCCGCGAGCGCTTCGGCGTCAAGTTCCGGCGCACAGACCGCGACCCCGGGCAGCGGCAAGAAGAAGCGAAGACGTCACTAATGCGAGCAAATTCACGCATGACTCCCCTCAAAGCCGGTGGTTTGTCCATGGTAGTGGGGTAGCGATCCCGCAAAACCAAATTCTGTGCCATCGGGAATTTGGGGCAAATTACTCCATGTCCGAACGCAAAACGGCCACATTGAAGAATTACCGCGCCATTCCCAAGGTGGAGCTTCATCGCCATCTGGAGGGATCGTTGCGTTTGGATACCATGCTCGACATCGCCCGCCAGCACGGACTGACCATCCCGGAGGACGTTTTGCGATTGAGCAGCCTGGTGCAGGTGCAGGAAGAAGATGCCTTTTCCTTCCAGAATTTCCTTGCCAAATTTAATACGCTTCGGCTCTTCTATCGTTCGCCGGAGGTCATACACCGCATCACGCGGGAAGCGATCGAGGACGCGGCCCGAGACAACGTCAAATACTTGGAATTGCGTTTCACGCCAGTGGCATTGAGCCGCGCGGAACGCTTTCCGTTGCATGACGTGATTGACTGGGTTGTGACCAGCGCGAAGCAGGCCGCGGATGAATTTGGGATTACGGTCAAGCTTGATCACCTCGGTGAACCGCCACGAGAGCCACGAACTCGCCGAGCAGGTGGCCTGGCTGGCCGCCGAGCGCCGGGAGGACGGTGTGGTCGGCATAGACCTGGCTGGAAATGAAGCGGACTTCAAATCAGAGCCGTTCTACGGGGTTTTCAAGGAGGCGCGGCAGGCCGGCTTGCATGTAACCATCCATGCCGGCGAATGGGGACCGGCAGGCAACGTGAAGGAGGCGATCGAAGAATTGGGCGCCGAAAGAATTGGGCATGGTGTCCGGGTGCTCGAAGAAGACGCCGTTGCGGAGCTGGCAAGAGAACGCGGCACGGCCTTCGAAGTCTGTGTCACCAGCAATTATCAGTCCGGCGTTGTGCAAGAGCCGGGTTCGCACCCGCTGCCCAAAATGCTGGAGCGCGGACTGAACGTCACGGTCAATACGGATGATCCCAGCATCTCACGGATCACTTTAAGCCAGGAATATCACGTCGTATGCAACGAGCTTGGTATATCTGAGGATAAGCTCAAGGGATGCATCCTGGCGGCGGCTCAGGCGGCTTTCCTGCCGGAACATGAGCGTGAGAAGTTGGTCACCGATCTGAAAAAAGAGCTAAAATTGGTGTCTGCACCACGCTGACCCTCGCGATCCACCGAGGGCCGGAGAACAACCCAGGCGCTCCTTCGTGTTCTTCCTATATGAGTGGTGTGAGAGGCTTGGCGCATGCTCGTGCGCCATGGAATTTCACACACATAAGGAGACCACATGAAGGATTTTTTTGCCGCACGTGACACCTTGAAAGTGGGGGATAAGGAGTACCTGATCTATCGTCTGGAGGCGTTGGAAAAAGCAGGGCTGACGGTTCTAAAACGGCTTCCGTTTTCGATCCGTATCATGCTGGAGGCGGCCCTGCGTCAGTGCAATGAGCGCGAGATCAGGCAGGACGACGTTAAGAATATTGCAGCCTGGAGGCCAGGCGGCGACCGTCCCGGGGTTCCATTCCTGCCAGCCCGAGTCATCATGCAGGATTTCACGGGAGTTCCCGCAGTCGTGGATCTGGCTGCGATGCGGGCGGCCGTTGCACGGCTCGGCGGTGACCCGAAGAAAATCAACCCGCTTGTGCCCGTTGACCTGGTAATTGATCACTCGATCCAGGTGGATTTCTTTGCGACGCAGGATGCCTTGCAACGCAATACGGAGATGGAATTCCAACGCAACCGGGAACGGTATGAGTTCCTCAAGTGGGGGCAAAAAGCCTTTCGCAATTTCCGCGTCGTGCCGCCGATGACAGGCATCGTGCATCAGGTCAACCTGGAATACCTGGCGGAGGTTGTAGTCTCGAGGCAGGAAGAACCGGGTTCGTCCGAGGTCCTGGCCTTCCCCGATACGCTGGTCGGCACGGATTCCCATACCACGATGATCAACGGCCTCGGCGTGCTCGGGTGGGGAGTCGGAGGCATCGAGGCTGAAGCCGTAATGCTGGGCCAGCCGATGGACATGCTCCTGCCGGAGGTGATCGGTTTCAAGCTTCACGGCAGGCTGCCTGAAGGTGTCACCGCCACCGATCTCGTACTGACCGTAACGCAAATGCTACGCAAGAAAGGCGTGGTCGATAAGTTCGTGGAGTTCTTCGGCTCCGGACTCGACTCGATGTCCCTGCCGGACCGCGCCACCATCGGCAACATGGCGCCGGAATACGGCGCAACCATGGGCTATTTTCCCGTAGATGCCGAGACGCTCCGCTATCTGCGTGCAACCGGCCGGCCGCAGGAAGTTGTCGATCGCGTAGAGGCTTATTGTCGGGAGCAAAAGCTCTTCCGTGATTCATCCACGGCCGATCCTCAATTCACCGATACGCTTGAGCTCGATCTGGCCTCGGTGGTGCCCTCCCTGGCGGGTCCCAAGCGGCCGCAAGACCGCGTGCCGATGTCCGAGATGAAGGAAGCGTTTCAACAGGTCGCTCACGGCCCCCATCAAAGAACAGGGTTTCGACCTGAAGCCTGAAGCTGTCGATGCACAGGCCACAGTCGGCACGAACGGCGGCTCCCTGAATCTAAAGCACGGCGCGGTGGTGATCGCGGCCATCACATCCTGTACCAACACGAGCAACCCAAGCGTAATGGTCGGTGCGGGCTTGTTGGCCAAGAAGGCCGTTGAGAAAGGGCTCACGGTGAAGCCTTACGTCAAGACCAGCCTGGCGCCCGGTTCGCGTGTGGTCACCGAATATCTCAAGCAGGCAGATTTGCTTGAACCGTTGTCGCAGCTCGGATTCAACCTGGTGGCGTACGGCTGTACCACGTGCATCGGAAATAGCGGCCCGCTGCCCGCTGAAGTTGCGAAGGCCGTCACCGCCGGCGATCTGGTTGCGGCGGCTGTACTCTCAGGCAATCGAAACTTTGAAGGCCGCATCAACCCCCTGGTCAGAGGCAGTTATCTCGCTTCACCGCCGCTGGTCGTAGCCTTCGCTCTGGCCGGGAAGGTGGATATTGATCTCGACAAAGAGGCCGCTGGGCACCGGCAAAGATGGCAAGCCGGTCTTCCTGAAGGATATCTGGCCGACGCAAAAAGAGATCGCAGACACCATTGGCAAGAGCCTGGCCTCCAGCATGTTCACCGATCGCTACGCGGATGTCTTCGAAGGATCAGACATGTGGAAGGCTATCAAGGTTTCGGGCGGCGACCTGTACGAATGGGATGAGGCTTCGACCTATATTCATCATCCGCCCTACTTCCAGAAGCTGACGCTGGACGTGCCGTCCGTAAGCGCGATTACAGGCGCCCGGGTGCTTGCAATGTTCGGCGATTCGATCAACACGGATAACATCTCGCCGGCGGGTAATATTGCCATGGACAGCCCAGCCGGGAAATTCCTGCAGGCAGCGCGGCGTCCAACCCAGAGACTTCAACTCTTACGGCTCACGCCGCGGCAATGACCTCGTGATGGCGCGGGGCACATTTGCCAATATCCGCCTGAAGAATCTGCTCATCGCCCCCAAAGAGGGCTACTGGACGAGGCATTTCCCCGATGGCGTCGAGATGACCATTTTCGATGCGGCCATGCAATATCAGAGCGAAGGCCACCCTTTGGTCATTCTGGCTGGCAAGGAGTATGGCGCGGGCTCCAGCCGCGACTGGGCTGCCAAGGGCCCCAACCTTCAGGGTGTCAGGGCCGTCATCGCTGAGTCTTACGAGCGAATTCACCGCTCCAATCTGGTCGGCATGGGCGTGCTGCCGCTTGCGTTCATGGATGGGCAGAATATTGAGTCGCTGGGTCTCAAAGGTGACGAGGTCTTCGACGTCCAAGGCTTGACCGATAAGATGGAGCCCAAGGCCGTCCTGCGCCTCAAGGCCACGAAGCCTGACGGGAAGGTGGTTGAGTTCAAAGCTACCGCTTTGTTGAACACCGAGATAGAGGTGAACTACTACCGCAACGGGGGGATCTTGCATACAGTGCTGAGGAATCTGGTGAAGTAAACAGTGAGACCCGGAACAGATCCGACACTCAGAGACATCTAATATGAAGGCCGCCAGCGGAGTTTCATGCGCCGGCGGCCTTCATTTCCAACACTCCACCTTCCCATTGGGAAGATGCCGAAGTCATACGCCAATCAGCGCCGGCTGTTTCAGGGAACGTATTCCGGCGCGCGTCGCCTGCATGGACCACGGGCCCGTCCACGTGATCGTCACCGGGAGCGTCCGGCCCTTAAGGTCGTCATCCGATTCCAGGAAGACTAATTTGTTCGTGGGTGTGCGACCTTTCCAACGCCCCTTTACCTTTTCTTCAAACAATACGTCGACGGTCCGGCCGAGATATTCCGTGTTTATGTCGCCCACGATCTTCTCCTGCAATTCCTCCAGCAGCCTGAAGCGGCGCATCTTTTCCGCATCGGACACGTTGTCATCCATGCGGCACGTCGCCACGGTTCCTGCGCGGGAGGAGTAACGAGCAAGGTGTGCCACGTCCAGCCTCAGGTCCGAAAGGAGGCGGTAGGTTTCCATAAATTGCCCGTCGGTCTCACCCGGGAAACCCACAATGATATCCGTGGCGATGGAACAATCCGGGATGAGGCGGCGGATCTTTTCGACCAGTTCACGATAATCTCTTTGAGTGTAGCCGCGCTTCATGTTTGCCAGCACATCGTCGTCGCCGGCCTGGATCGGGACCTCGATATGCGGCATCACCCTGGGCAGTTCGGCCACGGTCCGCATGAGATCTTCGGTGAAGTAATTGGGATGAGAAGTCAGGAATCGAATGCGTTCAATGCCCTGGATCTCGTGCACGACACGCAGCAATGCGGCCAGATTCGGCCCGTCCGGCACATCCTTGCCATAGCGATCCACGATCTGGCCCAGGAGCGTCACTTCCTTCACGCCCTGGGCTGCGAGTGACCGGATCTCTGCGACGATGTCGCCCACAGGCCGGCTGCGCTCCGCGCCGCGCCGGAATGGGATGATGCAGAAAGTGCAGGCATGCGAACAGCCATAGACGATGGGTACATGTGCGCTGACCAACTGCCCGCGCTCGTGCTGCGGCAGGATCAGGTCGCCATCCATGACCGCGAAGCGACGGGTAGTGTCATCGGACTCAACTGCCCGGACCTCACCCTGACTCAAGTAGGAGACCAGCGGCCCCGGATCGGAGGGGGGCGAGAAGACATCCACGAACGGCAGCTGCTGCCGCAATTTTTCGGCGCCGCGTACACCGACGAGGCAGCCCATCAGATTGATCACAAGATTGGGATTCCGGTCTTTTAGCGGGCGCAGGGATGTCAGGCGCCCGATAGCCTTGTCTTCTGCAGATTGGCGGACCACGCACGTATTCAGGACAATAACATCTGCGTCTTCCAGCTTCTCCGTAGAGGCATACCCCAAATGCTCCAGCGACGAGCCGACGCGCTGCGAATCGGCTACGTTCATCTGACAGCCTTCGGTCCAGATATGGTACTTCATAGGGTCGAAATTATACCAAGATTGGTGGCAATTCCCGGATGACAGAGATGCGGGCTCGCTGCTGTCAGGGGTGCGACAGAAAATCCGTAAGAGTGCCCCCGTAAGTGCCTTCCGTAGGTGCACCCCGTGAGTGCATCGGGGCAAACGGTCGGGACGAACGGCCGGGTCGAAACGGGGATGGGAACAATATTCAGATGTTAAGGTACGGAAAAGGCAGAATGGAATTCGGAGCTGTAAGGGTGCATACGCTGGCCCTAACTACGGGTAGAGAATGCGAGATTCAATTCATGAGTTATTTTGGGCAAACCTTCCTGCGCCGTCTACGGCCTTTGGCTACCCACTAGATTCTCGTAATTCTTCGTGCTAAAAGAAGGAGGAACAGAAAGGCCGATATCAGATTTTGGCAGATAGTTGTTTGAGTGGTAGGGGGAGGACGGATAATTCCCTCGGAGGAAACCGAAGAGAACACTCTGTGAACGGTCAAGAGGAGCCACGATTTGATGTAGCTACTCACACCTTTGCCCTGAACTTGCAGTTCAGGGCAAAGAACACCGGAAAAAGGATGTGCGACGGGGCGTGCCCCCCGTCGCACATCCTTTTTCCGGGAACTTCACGTCAGGGCGGTGAGTAGATACGATTTGATGTACATGTTTACCGTCCAAGAATAAGATGCCTATCTGTGGCGAAATCTCGCTGATTCGGTTTTTCTTGCCACAGGTGCTACCCCCAAATGTGGCCTCTTGACGCGGATTCTCACATTTTAGCCATATATGGCGGTTTGGCGTTGCGACGGTAAACAAGTACGATTTGATTATAGCACATATGTTCTAAAATGGCAAGGATATCTGCTGTCGCGTTTGTCATCCCCACTTCGGTCGATTTTCAGCCTGGTAAGGAGAACGCCTTTGCAGTGAGAGTGTGCGCACTTCCCCTGAGCACAGCAAAATTCCGCACCGGGCGAACTCCTGCCCCCGTTCTCTTCTGGCAGCTCTTGTGCCGGATTATGAATAGGTATCGTCAAAATGCGCTCCTGGAAGAAAGGGGCCAACAGGCCCACCGAGGCAAGACGCACCCGTAATTTCAGCCTCTAGCGGAAGCCTACAGACTTCCAAGGCTCTTTCAGGCAGAGAGTTGAACAAACAACATCAGAATCCCTCAAATCCGGGCATCTGGAGTAAAATTCACAAGAGTTCGCCGTGGGCCGAAATCGCTTCGGGAGAGACCGCACCATTTCGGTCGCATCACGCGCACAAGCCATTATCCTTAGAGTTTGCGGGACAACAAGCGTACTGCGACCCAGATAATTCGAGATCGCAAACTACGTATCCATTGATGGTAAACCTCAAAGGAGGGGTTTTAGCCATGTTTCGTCTTTTTAAGAAACGCGAGAACGTTTTCGTCAGGTTAATTCATGAGCAGGCTTCACTAACCCTCGAAGGTTTGGACGCGTTGAAGAACTTCCTGGCCACACGAGATCCTGCCTCGTCCACGTTACTGATTGCCAAGGAGAAGGAAGCCGATGAAGCCCGCCGGATCCTGATCGACGAACTGAACAGGACTTTCGTCACGCCCTTCGACCGGGAGGATATCTTCGCCCTTTCACGAACAATCGATGATGTGCTGGATTACGCGTACAGCACGGTGAGTGAAATGGAGATACTGAAAGTCAAGCCGACGCCCTTCATGCAGCGCATGGCGTCACTACTGAGGGATGCGGCGTTTGAGCTTTCGATGGCGGTGGACCGCCTGCAGGACCATCCGGCCGTGTCCAACGACCATGCCCAGCGCGCCAAGGCGCTCGAGAACCGGGTGGAAGACGTTTATCGCGAAGCCATCGCCGATCTTTTCAGCGGGGCAGAAGATATCGAGCACGTGGTCAAGATGCTCAAGCTGAGAGAGGTGTATCGCCACCTGAGCAACGCGGCCGACCGCGGCGATGAAGCCGCCAACGTGATCGCCGACATCGTGGTCAAGCTGACTTAAGAGAGCCCGAACCTATGACGCCGCTGCTTATCGCCGTAATCGTGCTGGCGCTCGGCTTCGATTTCCTGAATGGTATTCACGACTCAAGCAACGTGGTCGCCACCATGATTTCTTCGCGCGCTTTTTCTCCCCGTGTGGCGCTGGGCGCGACGGCCGTGGCGAATTTTACCGGGCCATTGCTCTTCGGCGTGGCGGTGGCAACCACGATCGGCCATGATGTTGTTGCCCCGGGGACGATCAATATCCAGGTGATCCTGGCCGCCCTCGTCAGCGCCATACTGTGGGATGTGTTGACCTGGTTCCTCGGTTTTCCCAGCAGCTCCTCGCATGCGCTGATCGGTGGACTCGTGGGCGCCGTTGTTGTAGACGGCGGTTGGCATGCAATTCTGTTGGACGGCCTGTGGAAGGTCCTAATCCCGTTATTCACGTCCCCGCTCATCGGTTTTTTGATCGGATTCATCCTGCTGAGGATAATCCTGGCGCTTAGCTGGAACGCCACACCGCATATCAACGCGGTGTTCAAGCGCAGTCAAATAGTTACCGGGCTCGCCCTGGCTCTCAGCCATGGCACCAATGATTCGCAGAAAACCATGGGGATAATCACATTGGCCCTTGTCACGGCAGGATACTTGAAGGTCTTTACCGTCCCGCTTTGGGTTATTCTGCTGTGCGCCGCAATGATAGCAACCGGCACGGCCGTTGGAGGGTGGCGCTTGATCCGCACGCTGGGTGGAAAGATCTTTAAGATCCGACCTGTGGATGGGTTCGCCTCGCAACTCGCCTCATCGGCCGTGATCATTGGCGCATCATTGCTCGGCGGCCCGGTGAGCACTACGCAGGTCGTCAGTTCGTCCATCATGGGTGTTGGTGCGAGCGAACGGGCGAATAAAGTAAGGTGGAGAGTGGCCCAGGAGATGGCGGTTGCGTGGCTGTTAACCATTCCAGCTTCAGGTGCGGTTGCCGCAGGCCTATATTGGGCCTTCATTCGCTATATTCGCTAGATCGTTGCCTGCCGGACACATTATTAAGCTTTTGTGCGTCCTCGGCAGCCGTTGACAAGACATCCAAAAATTAAGCCCGCCGGGGCCTCGCGGCGCAGCCATGCCAGACCCAGTCAGGGTGCTGCGGAAATCGCGGCCAAGCTCCGGTAAGAGAAACAGCTTCCATGACGCCGATCCTCATTACCATAATCGTCCTCGGTCTCACCTTTGATCTCCTGAACGGCATCCACGACTCGAGCAACATCGTAGCCACGATGATTTCCTCGCGGGCATTTTCTCCGAGGGTTGCCCTGGGAACCACGGCCGTGGCAGAATTTTCCGGGCCCCTGATCTTCGGTGTGGCTGTGGCGACCACGATTGGCAGTGATATTGTCACCCCCGGGACGATCAGCATCCAGGTGATCCTGGCCGCCCTGGTCAGTGCGATTTTGTGGGACCTATTTACCTGGTTTCTGGGTTTTCCAAGCAGTTCATCGCATGCGCTGATCGGGGGGCTGGTCGGCGCAGTGACGGTGGGGGCGGGCTGGCACGCCATCATGCTCAACGGCTTGTGGAAGGTGCTGATCCCCTTATTTACGTCGCCCATCATTGGTTTCGTTGTCGGCTTCCTCCTGCTCAAGTTGATCCTGGCGTTAAGCTGGGATGCCACGCCGCGGATCAACGTCCTGTTCAAGCGCAGTCAAATCGTGACCGGTATAGCTTTGGCGCTGAGCCACGGCACAAATGATTCGCAGAAAACCATGGGGATTATCACATTGGCGCTCGTCACTGCCGGATATCTGAAGGTATTTGCGGTTCCGCTGTGGGTCATCGTGCTATGTGCGGCCATGATAGCTACGGGAACTTCCATTGGGGGCTGGCGCTTGATCCGGACCCTGGGCGGAAAGTTCTATAAGATTCATCCCGTAGATGGCTTCTCGGCGCAACTTGCGTCTGCTTCGGTGATCATCGGCGCCTCACTGCTCGGCGGGCCGGTGAGCACGACGCAGGTGGTCAGCTCATCCATCATGGGCGTGGGGACAGGTCAAAGGGCCAATAAGGTTCGCTGGGCAGTGGCGCAGGAGATAGCGACTGCCTGGCTGCTAACCATCCCTGCTTCCGCATTGGTTGCGGCGGGTCTGTACTGGGCCTTCATTCGCTTCATTCGTTAGAGCGTGTTTCTTAAATGGTTTTTTGCCCGCAACGACCCCACCCCGGCCCTCCCCTAAGGGGAGGGGGAGTACCGAAATTCGAGATATGGGTGGGAGGACACCACCCATATCTCGAATTTCGGTAGCGTTGCACAACGTGCAAGCATGAAGAAACGGACTTAAGAAACAATCTCCTAGGGGATCGCGAAATGTCCGTAACGAGGCTGAGCATGAACCTCCAGAATGTGCAACTCCGCCGGTCCGCCCATGGCCCAGAAGATGAGCTGCTTGAGCCAATAACTGACGGCAATTTTGCCGCCCCGGGTCAATTCCAGCAGTTCTGACAGGTCATACTCCATGACACGCTCGACTTCGACGGGATCAAACTCAATCCGAGCGGGGTCAAGGGTGCCCTCGTACAGACGGCTGATCTCGTTATCGTTCGGACCGTACTGCATCTTGAAAGTGATAACGGGCTGCAGGTCAATGCCGTCCACGCCCAATTCTTCGTTGAGGCCGCGTACCGCCGCCTGAAGGAAGTCTTCGCCGGCCCTCACGTGTTCGGACACGGAACAGTCGAGAGACAAGGGAGAGGTCTCGCGATCCCGGCTGCGCTGTTGTACGATCAGCCTTCCATGGGGAGCAAAGAGAAACACATGCACACCCCGGTGCTGAAGCCCGTCGCGGTGGACCACCGACCTCATCCTGCGGTCGATTACGACATTTCGATCGTCAACAACATCCAGTAATTCGTCGGGCATGTTTCTTCCATCACGGGGCTCCCCGGACATCGGGGGGCTCGAAGAGGCGAGAGATCAGGCTTGTGCTTAAAATACGAACGTGGTCAGGCTGTGGTTCTTCCTGACCACGTTCATTGCGTTCAGCGAGAATGGAATTTTTTCAAATCAATACCACTAAAATGATGGCAGACAGCTCACTTCCTGGTCAGGAATTCGCGGATCACGTCGATCGCCATGCGGTTCTCTTCTTTGGTGCCGATGGTGATACGGAACCAGCCGTCGCTGCCGTATTTCTCGGTCTCGGCCTCGGAAGATGAGACCCTTTTCCTGCGCATACGCCACCATGTCATTGCCCTTCTTACCCGTCGCGCCGGCGTCGAAGAAGATATAGTTGGCCTTGGAGGGGAAGACGACCAACCCGGGGACATCGCTCAGCGATTCGGTGATGAAATCCACTTCGCCGTTGTTGAATTTGACGCGAAAATCGAGGGCGGCGGTGTCTTCCAAAGCCGCCAGTGCGGCCCACATCGGGATGGTGCCCACGTTCCACGGCAGCAAGGCGCCGGAGATTTGTCCGATGACGTCCTTGTCGCCCATTGCGTAGCCGAAGCGCATGCCGGCCAATCCGTAGGCTTTGGAAAGCGTGCGCGTAACCAGGACGTTCTTATACTTCTTGGTCAGTCCCACCTGCGACATGCCCAGGCCCGCGTACTCCACATACGCCTCATCCACGATGAAGGGGATGCCCGTCTCGGCGATGCGGACGAAGTCCTTCGCGTCCATGAAGTTTCCGGTCGGGTTATTGGGGTTGGCAATGACGATGATCTTGGTCTTGTCGGTGACGGCTTTCAGGATTGAATCGGCATCGTACAGGATGCGCTTGTTCTTGTAGACCATCGGCACCGAAACCATCTTGCCGCCGAGGATGGTGCCGCGCAGCTTGTAGATGCCAAAGCATGGCGTGTGTTGGATGACTTCCTCGCCGGGGGCCACGAACACGCGGAAGATGTTGTCGTAGACTTCGCTCGAACCGTTGCCGAGCATGACGTTCTCAGGCACCGCCCAGGCCGTTGATCTGTGCGATCTTGCCGCGCACCACCAAGTCCCTGATCCGGATAGCGATTGGCCATCTTGGCATACTTGATGATGGTCTCCAACACCTTCTCGGAGGGCGGATTGGGATTCTCGTTGGACATCAAGCGATGCAGTTCGGGCTTCTTCCAGGCCAGCTCGATGTGCCCGGAAATGTACATGGGAATGCCTTTCACCCACGGGACATAATATTCATCAATCTTCTTCATTACTTTTCTCCTGATAGTGTATTTGATAACACGGGTGAGGGCAGGACCATTGCGGGTCTGCCCTCACAAGCCGTTTCATCTATCGTTGTGACCTCCCGCCATTCCAGGACTGGAAGGTTGTGCTGAGGAGCCGGCTTTACACCTTCTCGGCCACGCGCTTGCTCATGTGCTGGGCGGCAAAATCCTCCAGGCTGGAGAAGCCCTTGGTAAACAGCTCAACCGTGGCAACGGTGGCGGGATGGGTATTGAACTGTTCCAATGCCATCCCGTTGGGGTCATAGGCCTGGATGGCATACGGGATCTTCATCATCTTTTCCATGACCTCGGCGGGCACATCATCCTTCTCGATCTCAGGCTCGAAGTGCAGGTCGTCGCCGATCTGGAAGAACGGCTCGAGCACGTAGGGCGGGCACGTGTATACGATGTTGCCGCCGGCGATCTTCTGGATATCCCAATACTGCGGCCTCCCAGCCACCATCGGTCCGGCGCGCATCGAGCAGGCCAGCATCTTGCTGGCGTAGCCGCCTTCGGTCAGCAGCTTGTACGCGCGGCGGAAGACCGCGATCCCGTACCAATGCTTGTCGGCCCAGGACAGCTTGATGTTCTTGCGCTCCGCCTGCATGTCCAGGGCGGGATTCTCGGTGAGGCGCCCGATCATCATGGTGATGACCGCGCGCCAGTTCTTCATGTCCGTCTTGTTCTTCTCGGCAATGGCAATGCCTGCCATGGCGGCATCGGCCGAGGCCATGATCTGCGGCAGCGTGAAGCAGGTGGTCGTATTGGTGCTGATGCCCTTGGAGGTCAGGATCTTCAGCACTTCGATGCCCTGCATGCTGGCCGGCACCTTGATCATCACGTTCGGGCTGATGGCGCGCAGTTCGTCCGCGTCGGTCACCATCTGGTCGACCTCGGTGAAGAGGCGGGGATCCAGTTGGCCCGAGATCCAGCCGTAGCGGCCGTGGGATGCCTCATAGATGGGCAGCATCATCTCGGCGCCGCGCTTCACGACCTCTTTATAAGTCAGCCAGGCCAATTTGTGGTTGTCAAGGCCGGGATTTGCCTGGCTCTGCTTTGCGATCCAGTCGCCCCAGAACTTGGGATCGCTCTGCACGGCGCCCCAGGAGAGCGGCGGGTTGGTCGTACAGCCGCGGAAGATGCTCTTGGCCGGGTCGTCGGCATTGTACAGCCGCTCGAGCTGTTCCTTCCACACCGATTTCTTCGACGGCTCCGCGGAATCAACCATCTTCTTGACCCACTGGCTGAAGATCAAGGGGGAGGAATCCCACCAAATCTCCATATCGGGGTTGGTCTTTATCAAGCGTTCTACAGCACTTTCAATCATGGTATTTTCCTTCTTTCTTTGATGATGATGCGTTTGGCAGATTATGATTCTGTCATCAATCCATTGGGCCGCCCGGCCGTTCCTGAGCTGCTGCGCCGGTGCGCTTCCCAATGAAGTTGTTTCATTTTTCAGCTTCAGGTCTGTCCGCGCTACGGAACCTTCAAGCTTGCGTTACCAACTCATCTTATACGACGTGTCGACCAGCGCCAGCCGTACCGGCGTTTCAATCCCGGCACGTTTAACCGTTGGGCACCTCACGCCCCTCGGACCTGAGCAAGGCGAGTCTCTTCCATAGCTAAACATCACAATTGTACTGCTACATCCTTAAGCCACTGCTGCCAACGCGGGTCGATAAACTGCTGGCGGGCGCGGCTGAACCACAGGTCTGCGTAGCCCTGGAAGTCCTCATCCAGTTTCGAGATGCCGCTTTGGGTGGTGCCCCACATGGCCTCGTGAATTTCGGACATCGGCCACATGAGTTTCAGACGGGCGAAGTTCTTCGGCGTCACTTCGCCGAAATAGGTTTGCAACAGGAGGCGCACCTGATCATCGCTCAGGCGATGGTGGTGGGAAAAATTGGCCAGGTCGAAGAAGATATCACCCATGCCCGCGTATTCCCAATCCAGCAGACGCACCTCGCCAATCTCGCCGGGCACATCCTCGTCCAGCCAATTCAGGTTCAGCAGATCGTCATGGCAGGGGGTAGGGACATAGGGATCCTTAAGCAGGGCCTTTTCTACGTCACGCATCTCCTGCATAATCCAATCGAAGTCATGAGGAAATTTGCAGTTCCTTTCCTTGGACACGGCGGTCAGCATTTCGACGCGCCGGAAAACGTTGAACTCCACGTTCAATTCGGGAGCACGCCGATGGAAGAGCCGCAGTTTACGGACAACCCGGACGATATTGTCCGGCCGTGTGATGACCTCCGGCGGCATGCGCCTGGCTTTGATAAAACGCGTAACCAGGTATCCTTCGGGCTCGATATAGTAGATCACTTCGGGTGCAATTCCCAGGCGCCCAGCCGCCAGGTTGGCACAGTATTCCACGTCGCGGCGGATGCCCAGTTTATCGGTATCCGCACCGGTGATGCGCAGCACGTAGGATTTGCCGTCGGCATCGATCTTGAAGTTCAGGTTAGTGATGCCGCCGGTTAACGGAGCGGTCACCACGTTCTTTGCGGCGGCCAGGAATGGCACCCGCGAGATGGCTTCGTGCAATGTCAGGGCCATGATTTTCCGATTTCAAATTGATAGTGATCGGCGGCTCATCCGATGACTCGCCGCCGACCACTATCCGTGGTTATACAGGAAGCGCACCTGCACCTTCGGCAGGAAGCGCCAAGAAAGCTATTACTCGGGCGGGATTTCCTTGAAGGCGTAATCGATATTGATGCCCTTGGCCCTCTGTGAGCGCTTGGTCCAGGCATACCAAACGATGCAGAACACGATGATCCCAAGTGCAAGGATCTGCGACCACAGATGAGTTGGGAATGCCGAGAAGTCCCAGTTGCCCAGCACGCCGAGGGCCGGTGACAACAGGAAGGACAACACCATCGTCATGCCGAAACCACCACCCAGCATGCCCAGAGCCGTCGGCCACGGCATCTTCTCGCCACGGAACCAGCCTGGTACGTGTTCGCGAAGCGGCCACAGCAACGCGATGACGCCGACGATGACGGCCGTTCTGACCAATGTGATCAGGAAGACCGAGGAGGGGAATGCCAGAGGAGCCATCACCCATCCGCCCCAAATCCAGGCGAAGATGCCGACCAATCCCAGAAGCATTCCCAGGTAGGGGTTGACCGTGTATTTGGCGCCCGGTGAAGCGGCATAGACTTCCTTGGCCTTATACGGGAAGAAAATCCCGGCCACGGCACTGCCGGCAAATCCAAGTCCACCGCCGAAGGTAACGCCCAGGGTCAACGCGAGCCAGCCCGGCACATTGTTGTAGGCGATGATGGCCGGGATGCTGCACAGGAAGAAGGCAAGGTGCGCATTGACCGGGGTGTGGAAGCGGTCGTGCACGCGGCTGAACCATTCCGGCATGGCGCGGTCGAGGGAAGCGGCCACCATGATGCGCGTGGTGCCGACCATGATGTTGTTGGCAATCTGGAAGCTATTGAAAATATAGCCCAGGCCGATCAGGATCACGATGATCGGGCTGCCGGTCAAGGCCACCGCCAGGATCGGCGGCCACAGGTTGAAGCCGGCGATGTTGGCGTCGCCATACTCCGGACCAATAACCGCGCCGGCGACATACAGGAATTGAGTTCCGAGAGATCTTTGGAAGGCCCAGCCCAAGAGCGCCAGCAAGACGCCGGTGATGAGCGAGACCGCCGATGAAGATGAAGGCCTGGGTCTTGAAGGACTTGGCATCCTTGATCTCGCCGTTCTGCTCGGCCGAGTACGTCGCCCACTGCAGGGAGGTCCATGCGATGGACGCGACCAGCAGGGTAGCCAGACAGGCTGAAGGCAGGATTCATGTCGATGCCCTTGCAGTCTTGACGGCATCAATTGCGCCCTGGTAATAGTTGGCACTGCCTCCGACTGCCACTGAGAACGCGTTCAGTTTGTCGGGCACGGTTGTCGGATCTACCGCGAACAGCACGACAATCGTGGTCGTAATCGCGATCGCCGTGAACACAACCATCCAGCGCTGGACGCTCACGTAATTCTTGAAGCCGGAAATCAGCAGTGCGAAGGCGCCCGCGGCATTGAGGATGCTGACGATCGTAATCGGGATGCGGTTGGGTGAACCAGATGCCAATGCTGGCAAGGGTTGGATTGTGCAACGTCGCGCCCAACCCGAGGAAGAGCGGGGCGAAGCCCAGGTAGGAAAGCAGCCAGCCGGCGAGAGCGATCCACACGAACTGCCAGATGACGATGCCGGACATCGTGATGGCGAAGGCTGTCCCGCCGCCCCAGACACGGCTCTGGAACACGTAGTCCCCACCGGAGCGAGGCAGGGCTGTCGACAGAAAAACGTACACCAGGCAGATCGGGACCTCGAACAGCATGGCCAGGAGGATGCCCCAGACCAGTTGGCCGCCAGGCAGCGAGCCCGGCGCCCACAGATAGGTCCAGGGGAAGATCACGCCCATGGCCAGGATGTTGTAGAACATCGCAGACCAGGGGGACATTACGCGTACGAACCCTGAGGCTTTACGGGTAAAGACTTCAGGCTTTGCAACAGCTTGCTAGCAGTCTCATTCATTCTCCTTCTTGATTTTGATCAAGGTCAGCCATGCCGGACCAGTTGCGGTCCGCGGTGGGCATGGTAACGACGACTGGCCTGCCGCGAGAGGCCGTTGAATTCAAGCTTCAGGAATGATCCCCTTTTGCCGTACCTCCTTTCATAAGTAGTGCGGCTTCCGCTGAGCCGGATTTCTCGTATATCCAGCTTTGCTCCCGCTCCTTCGGCTCATCCGCTGCGCGATGTATTCATAAACAGAGACAGCTTACGTTCATCCCGGCTTTTCTAGCCGCTCGTCATCTGGAAGCCTTCGATCACGCCGTCCGCGAAGGTGACCAGGCAGCCGCGCAGGATGCCTTCGCCATATTCGCTTCCGGGGTTGATGCAGGTGGTCTTGCCGATCTTGATCACGCCCTGGGCCTCGTGAATGTGCCCGTGCAGGCCCAGCATGGGCTGGTATTTCTCGATGGCGTTGCGTACTGCCTGGCTGCCCGCCCCGGCGAAGACGATCTGGCCGCCGCTCACGATCGGCGTGGGCGGATCGGTGTTCCAGTCCAGCTTCGGGCAGGAGTCCAGCGTCGAATCGATGGGGGGCACGTGGAAATTGAAGATGCAGTGCTGGAAATCCTTCACCTGCGCGCACATGCCTTCGATGATTTCGCCCAGCTTCTCATCGGGAATCTCGCGCGGCGTATGCCACGGCGTGGGATTGCTGAAGCCCACGCTCGCCATGGTGTGTGTCTCGTCAATCGGCACGACCATTGCCTCGCAGGCAAAGAACGCTTCGCGGTTCTCGCCTTTGATGGCCTCGAGCACCTCGGGGTCGTCGTCGTTGCCGCCGGTGACGAAGCAACGGATGCCCGTGCCCTTCAGCCGCGTCTCGGCCAGCTCCACCCAGGAGACCAGCCGCTCGCGTGCCTTTTTGTGGAAGAGCTTGCTCACTTCGTCGGGCTTGTCAGCGATGCTCCTGTATTCGTCCTCTGACATGATCTGGCTGTAGAAACCCAGCAGCCCGATGGTATCCTGCAGCTGCTTCAGTTCGGCTTCCGTGGTTATCTTGTGAACGGTGCCTTGCAGCGTGGCGCGATAATTGCCGCTGCTCTCTTTGATAATGGGGATCAACAGCTTGCCGGAAATATCCCCGCCCATGACGATGGTATTCACTTCATAGAACTTGCCAGCGTTGATGAACTTCCGGTAGGTGCGTTCCGAACCGTGAATATCCGTCGCGAAAAACAGGCGGGTCAGCTGCTTGCTCTTCTTCTTGCCTAAAAACGCCATCGTAACCTCCGATTAGGATTTACCTGCCAATTTCATGCGCGAAAAGGCCGATTCTCAGTGTGCCAACCGGGCCGGATTTTCACACTGTGAGAATCGGCTAAGTGCCTATCGTTCCAAGGCCACCGTCAGCGAGTACATATCGCCGCGGTTATAGCAATAGGTGAATTCCACCGGCGTGCCATCGGTCGCGTAGACCGTGCGCTCCTTGAAGAGCACCGGTGACCCTTCCTTGATGTGCATCAGCCGCGCCATCTCTTTGTTGGCCTCGCGCGCTTCCAGCCTTTGAATGGCGCGCTTCACTTTGTAGCCACACTTCTCGAACAAGGTCCAGAGGTGGGTTACCTCGAGGTTTTCGTTGGCGATGCTGGCAAACAGATGGTGGGGTATGTGTGCGTCGTGCAGGGTGACCGGCACATCGTTGGCGTAGCGCAGCGTTTTTACGCGTATCACCCGACCTGTCGCCGGCAGCGATAACGCTTCGGCCACTTTTGGCGTCGCGTGAATGACTTCCAATGTCAATAACTTGGCTTTGAATCTAAATCCCTCGTTTTCGGCCTTGTCGAAGAAGCTGGTCAGGCGTGTGTGGTCGCGCTGCAGGTGGGGATAGGCGACGAAAGTGCCTACTCCGTGGCGACGATAGAGCAGGCCCTCGTCGACCAGGTCTTCGAGGCTCTCGCGTATGGTCATGCGGCTGACGCTGTACCTGGCCGCCAACTCGTTCTCGGAGGGGAGCTTCTCTCCGCGTTTGAGAATTTCCCGGGCGATATCCCCCCGTAATGCTTCCCGGATCTGCACGTACATCGGAATGCCTTCTGTTCTGATTAATTCAGCCATCGAATCTCCGACATAGCGGCTATCTAGACGTATAGATGTCTATATTCTAAGCATTTGCCGTTTTCGTGTCAACGACGAATGTCACGTTACGTTTGTGGTACGGGTTGATACTATTTTTCAGGTAGACCGAGTACCAGGACGACCTTCTCCACGTCCTAAACTCGTGAACCTGCCTGCGCAAATCGGAGCCAACCTTCATTTGTCGGTTAGAACCCCGCCCCAGGCATTGTGTTCTTCCAATGCCTGGGGCGGGGGCCATGGCGTGCAACGAAACTTGCTCAAACCCTCCGCTCCTGGTCGAAGGGGGAAAGGCGCAGCGTGAAGCGCCGCAGATCAATGCCAACAGCGAAGGCTTGAACGGCTACGACGATCTAGTTTTCGCCAACGGTGATTTCTTCCACAATCCGAAGATAGCCATCATGAATGAAGCGGCAGCCAGGACATTCGAGTAGGCCAGGCGCGTTTCCAGGGAAGCGATCTCAGGCGATGCCGGGCCGGGTTGAGAGCCCTGGATCATCCGATAGAGTTCCTGGATCGACGCCAAAGCCACTCCGTCTGCATCTACCGTGCTGATGTAATGACCGTCCTGGCCCATGTTGAACGCTGCCCGGAAGTCCTGGGCAGTAGGCCCGATATGCCGGACGGAAGAATCCTGGCCCCGGTAATACCAACTGGTAATCGGCAGCGCCATCAGGTGGTCGAGGATCTGCCGCCCGTCGACAGGGGCAAAACCTGCCTTCGAGTTGGAGTCGCTCAGAGTTTCCCACGCGCCGCTCCCCGGACTCAGGCGCACGCCCGATAATGGATTGCCCGAAGCATCGATGGCCGTGACAAGACGCACCCCGCCGGTAGCGCGGACGGCAAATTCGTTCGCTGCGGTGGACGTGAACGGGAACGTGCTCGAATCGGCAAACAGAAATGCGCCGGGATCATCTGCTGTGACGTGAGCAGTATGGCCGGCCGCAAAGCTGTAGTTGCCTTCCGCCGAGTTGGCGAAGCCGCCGGGGACCGTAGCGTAAAAACCAGATGCGGTATTCCCGCCTCCTCCGCCGATGGTTGTCAGGGAGCCGTCCGCCTTGTTATTCAGGCCGCCGAGGACCGAACTATAAGGACCTTGTGCCAGGTTGTGATCTCCGCCCGCGACCACCGATGCGACGCTGCTCGCCCCGTTTTGCGTGCCTCCACCGATGGCTGTGAACTGGTAGCTGGCTGTGTTGCCCGACCCACCGCTGACGGTGGCGTTCAGATCGCTGGCGACGTTGGCCGACCCTCCACCCACGGTTGCAAAACGTTGGCTGGCTGTGTTCTTCAGCCCTCCGCCGACGGTTGCCTCCTCGCTGTCCGCTACATTATTGGCGCCTCCGCCGACGGTGGCGTGAAAATGAACTGCCGTATTCTCAAAACCTCCACCGACCGTCGAGCCCTCTCCGGCAACGTTTCCCTGCCCGCCCCCTACGCTGCCGTAGTTGCCGGTTACCCTGTTCGGCGCGCCGCGCTGGCCCCCGCCCCCGATGGTCGCGCCGGTGAACCCGCTCGCAACAGAGTTCCCGGAGTAGCCACCCGCGCTATTGCAGGAGGCTTCGTTTTGGCCGCAGGCTGTCGCGCTGTTAGCCTGCGGCGCTATCGAACTGCTGGCTGTCGTGCAAGCGGACAAAGCCAGGAGTCCTGCGAACAATGCCATCCATACAGACCGATCGGTTCTACCATTCATGATGATCCTCCTTTTGCATCAGATGCTGGCCGAAAAGGGATCCAGGGCAGCCGTGACTTTGACTCACACCTTCGAATTCCTCGGCCACATACGAATAAAAAAACGAGCCCGAAGGCGCGAACACTGACACTTGTATATTGTATCATACCGGTGTATGATAGCGAAGCGACGCCCAGTGTCTACTCACATTTTTCGGAAAAGGGCGAGTGACTGCTGGCGTTGCGGAGTCCATTACTCTCCATGCGCAAGCTTCGTGAAGCTGAAACCCAGCGTTTGATCGGCGGTGACCTCTGCCTGGATTTTGCCAACACGCTTAACGGGCATACCCGTGCCCGGGGGCATGAATACCTGCTGGATTATCGCGACCTCGGCCTATGGGGCGGGCACGCTGGACTGGCATCCCCGCGTGAGACCAGACGGATGCTGCGCCGTGCGGCCGCAAACACGGCTGCGGCGCGCAACGCCTACCGACACGCGCTCGCGCTGCGCGAGGTGATCTTCCGCGTGTTCCATGCCGCGGCGCTTCAAACCCCGCCGTCAGCGGATGACCTGGAGCAGCTGAACGCAGCCTGGCAGGAGGCTCAGCGCCATGCCCGCATCGTCCATGCAGGCTCCGGCTTTGCTGTGGGTTGGGATGACGATCCGGTCCTGGAGCGAATCCCGCGCGCGGTCTGCATATCGGCAATCCAATTGCTGACTTCGGAAAAGTCGGCGCGAGTGCGCGCCTGCGCCGGTGAGGGCTGCGACTGGCTGTTCGTAGAACTCGAGCCGCAATCATCTGCGGCGTTGGTGCTCCATGGATGAATGCGGCAATCGAGCGAAGATGCGCCGCAGGCAATCCCGCAAGAAACTGGCGGAGGCTGTTCCAGGCTCATCTTAGATGTACAGGAGGCTCTCTCGTGCGCCCAACTTTTAGGATGCTGATCACCTTGATTGCCGGTCTGGCGCTGGCGGCTTGCGGAATCGGGCAACCGGCTGCTCCCACTTTCATCCCGGTCACCTCGATGCCTCTTCCGCCCGCTCCCGGCACGGCTTTGCCGCAGAACCTGGACGGAATTTCTCCCGACAATGCGGGCAAAGTGACCGAACTTGCTCTTTGGGGCAGCGGCACCATCAACCAGATCGCATGGTCTCCGAAGGACAATTTGTTGGCGGTGGCCTCCTCGCTGGGCGTATCCCTCCAGGATGCAGCTACGCTCAAAGACGTACGATACCTGAATGCCATGGCCGCCATCTCAAGCGTGGCCTTCAGCCCGGATGGCCAGACTCTGGCGGGCGGTTCGGACGATAGCACCGTGCGGTTGTGGCGCGTTTCGGATGGGGCGCTGCTGCGAATCCTAAAGGGACATACGGATGCGGTGCTGGCAGTGGCCTTCAGCCCCGATGGAGGCAGCGTGCTTTCCGCAAGCCTGGACAAGACGATACGTCGGTGGAGCGCCTCAGACGGGACGCTGCAGTCGACCACAACCGGGCTCACGTATGGCGCCTTGAGCGCCGCGTTGAGCGCCGACGCAAGCCTGTTGGCCTGGGGCTCAAGCGATAATTCCGTGCGGGTGTGGCAGGTCTCAGACGGGAAGCTGCTGCACGTGCTCCAGGGGCACACGGGCAAAGTCGGCAGCCTGGCGTTCAGCGCCCACGGCAAGACCCTGGCCTCCGGCTCGTTTGACAAGACCGTCAAGCTGTGGCGTGTCTCCGATGGAACGTTGCTACAGACACTGCAAGGACACACAGGGTCCGTGGCCAACCTGGCATTCAGTCCCGACGGAGGAACTCTGGCATCGGGTTCGGACGACGGCACGGTTCGCCTCTGGCAATCATCCGACGGCGCGTCCCTGCATACGCTGCAGGACAATATGGGCGGACTGCTGGCCTTGACATTCAGCCCCGATGGAAAAACGTTGGCATCCGGGTCGCTGGATGGCGCGCTGCGCATGTGGCGCGTCGGGGATGGAAGCAAGCTATCATCCAAATCCGGGTACATTAGCCCGACCAATAGCGTGGCCTTCAGCCCCGATGGGCGGCTCCTGGCTTCGGGGTCGGACGACGAGGCGATACGCCTGTGGCAGGCTTCGAACGGGACGCTGGTTCGCATACTTACCGGTCACACGGGGCCGGTGCTCAGCACCGCATTCAGTCCTGACGGGAGCGTGCTGGCCTCGGGATCGGCAGATGGCACCGTTCGCCTGTGGCGCGTATCCGATGGCACGGCACTGCAAACCTTAATCGGACATACCAGTCCGGTGTTGGGCGTGGCCTTCAGCCCCGACGGACAAACCGTGGCGTCGGCATCGGGGGACGGAACAACCCGGCTATGGAACGTATCGGATGGGAAGCCCCTGCAGACTCTGAATCTATATGCGAGGCTGGGGTATGTATCCGAGGTCGAAAGCGTGGCTTTCAGCCCCGATGGCAAAATTCTCGCTACGGGCCTGGGCGACGGAAGTGAGCAGATCTGGAATGTCTCGGATGGCAAGCTGGTGCGGACGATGGAAGGGCATTCGAACTGGGTGAAAGGCGTGGCCTTCAGCCCCGACGGGAAAATACAGGCTTCCTGTTCATATGACAACTCAATCTGGCTGCGGTCTTCGGCGGATGGCACTCAACTGCGCGACCTGGAAGGGCATACGAGCTGGGTCATGAGCATCGCGTTCAGCCTTGACGGACAGATGCTGGCGTCGGGTTCGGATGACCACACCCTCAAACTTTGGCGAGTTTCGGATGGCGGCGTGCTGGCCACTCTGCAAGGGCATACCGCCGCCGTGACGAGCGTCGCCTTCAGCCCCGATGGGAAGCTGCTCGCCTCCGCCGCGCGTGACGGCACTGTTCGTCTGTGGGGGCTTGGGCAATAACCAACTGCGTGAGGTGTACTCCACACTATTCGTGCCCGATCATGGGTGTCGCCCCAGGGACGGTTGACCAAGCATAAGAGAAATGCTGCCAATCTCCGCGGGAAGTCGAAGAACGTGGTTCCCCGTGCAGAAAGAAGACCAGGAAATGAACATGGTTGGGCGCTTTCCCAACCATGTTCATTTCCTCGGTATTCTTCGACCTATCTTAAGCAGATACGATTATGGTGTTGGCGTTACTGCCTGTTCCAGGCGCAAGTAGAATACAGTCATCTGCTTTGTGGTCTGATCCTGCGAGGCAATGATGGCGAGGTATGTCTGCGAGGTGCTTTGACTCTTGGAGAAGACGCAGACCTCCCCGGCCTGTGAAACGCCCTGGTCGCTGCCGCTGAAGCAGGTGGATGAATCGCTGGGATCCCAGCCTGCCGCGGTCATACGGTCGGGCGTGTAGAAATTCTGGACATCGGTGGGCGTGCCGGTACTGTCGAACGCGATCCAGTCGATGTTGCCGGTGGACTGGTCCTGACCCTGCGGGTTCAGGCGTCCGAGATTCCCAATGACCGTCTGCAGCAGCAGCTTGATCGGCAGTGGTATGTCGGACAATTGCGAGGGAGTAAGGCCGGGCATGGGCGGCACGTCGCTCCAGAGCTGGTTCGTGGCTGTGTAGTTGCTGCCCCCGCCGACGAGATTACTGATCAGGCCGCAGGCGAGGCTGAGCGACAGGGCAAGGACCAAAAGGGTGGTGACTGCTAATCGTTTCACGGTTCCTCCATGGCATATACGATGCGGACGTCTAATGCTGTCTTTATAGGCTGTCAAAGGCAAATGAGCAAGTGAGACATTGATACTATCCGTGAAATCCTGCGCTTGAATTGCTTCCTCGTCGGACCCGAGGCATATCATTCAAAGGATCACCTTCTGCGCGATCAGCGTCTCCGAGTGAGACTGTCTCTCCAACTCATCCAGGTTTGCGGCAAGCGCCTCGGGCAGGATTGCCGTCCCGGCGCAACGGAAAGGCCCCGTGGGTTCATCGGGGCCAGGCGACAGATCCTTTAAGCCGGGATTTCGCGCGTTCAGTTCACGCACACCAGCCTTCAGCGCGATCCTCCCTCAATCTACGTAAATCCACAGCATCAAGTGACAGAAATAGGTATCTCCCTGCCGCAGGCTCCAGTACGTTTTATACGTGGTTGAATTTCTAGGTGCCCTCATGTGGACGGATAGGACCACATCCTGCCCGGGGGCCACGCTCGTCTTCAGCTGGACCAATGGGTAGTCGTACAGCCGGGAGCCGCCAACATACGTGAATTCAACACTGTTCGTATTCCACGCAGCCGTGCCGGTGTTCCTCACCCTCCAACCTATGGTGAAGGCTTCATTCGGCTCGTAAACGATGCCATTGCCGGGAGACTGCCAAAGCAATTTGCAGTCCAGCGCGCTCAGTGGGGTAGGAGTCGGAGGCGGCGAGGGAGGTATGGCTGTTGGCGTGGCCGACAGCACCGGCTCCGGGGTAGGAGATAGGAATTCTGCCGGCGTCTCCGTGGATTGTGGGGTAGTGGATGGGCTGAGGGTGGGGGTCAGGGTCGGCTTGGAGGTCTTTGAGGGCGATGGCGTTGGCGTGCTCGCGGGTCCGGCCATCGGTGCGGATAGGGCCGCACAAGCCATCAGCGAGAGCGTAAGGCCAATGAAAAGTAATGTCTTCCTCATCGTCGCCTTTGCATTCTATAGTCGGCGAATAGCTTTTTCACCCTACGCAACCTCTGGAGTATGGGCACACCTGCGAAGATTCGATGGCCCTTTGGAAACACGCACTTGGACTGACTACGGCCCAGTGTATTCGAGCTCCGATTTGGCTCGCCTTCAATTCTAGCCCTTTAAAGTGAGCCTGCCCTGCAGCGCAGGCACTATCATCGTCATCACGGTGGATTTCGAATCCTGGAGGCCAAGATATGAAGCTCCTCGTTCCCGCGAGCCGGCGGCGCGCGATTGTCGCGCAAGGCGGCTTCAGCGTTCGTGGCGCCGCAACTGTGCAGTAATTAACGAACCGGCAAGTGTGTCAAAGGGATGACAGCAGGCCCAAGCCCGGCGGCTCCCCTGTACGACAGACCAAGCAAAGCGATGGACATCCGGCAGCTTGCTGATAACTAAAAGGCGGGGATAGGCCCCGTTTGCATCAATGCGGAGAAGGATATGATCCCGATTAACGATAGGAACAAGTCGATCGTCGAGGAGTTTCGCGCCAACGGCGGGAAAGTCGGCGGCCGGTTTGAGGGAAGGACATTGCTACTGCTTCATACCAAGGGTGCGAAGAGTAAGCAAGAACGCATAAACCCGGTTGCCTACGTCAAGGATAGCGACCGACTGGTCGTGATCGCCTCCAAGGGCGGAGCGCCAACCAATCCCGATTGGTATCACAACCTACTTGCCCATCCGGAAGTCACCGTGGAGGTCGGCACGGAGCAGTTTAAGGTCCGTGCCACGGTTGCAAAGGAACCCGAGCGGACGCGGCTGTATGATGAGATGGTCAAGATGATGCCCGGCTTTGCCGAGTATCAGAGCAAGACCACGCGCGTGATCCCGGTGATTGTCCTGACTCGCATCGAGTAACAGAGCGGGGCGGCCCCGCGCCTATGCCCAGAGACTTCCGAAGTCTCGCCGCTCTTTGGCGCTTCGGAAGTCTGCGAGGGCATCTCCTGCCTAAATTCGTTCAGCCGACAAAATCTCGCTCCAATCATCGGCATAATAGACTTTGTACTGGTCTCCGTCCCTCATGACCCTGGAGATATCCTGATCGACGACGAAGGACCGCCCGCCGATTCGCAGCCGATAGTGTTTGTTGGCGGTGCCGTCCCTGTTGTACGTCTCGGCCATGGCAACCTCTATCGGTCCCTCCACCTGCCTGACCGCGAAATTCCCTTCTCCGAATTTGCCGAAGATCAAGAATGCCGACCCGCCCAGCGGGAAGATGAAGAGCAGGGGAATGACAACAAGCAGCACGGGAGAACCGTTCAAGACGCCCTGCCAAAGGATGCCGCCCAGCAGGGCCAATGCACCCACGCCGATAATGATTCCCAGCAGGCGTGCCCTGGCCTTGAAAGAAACCCGCTCGCTTCTCAAGCGTCCTTTCTGTTTTTCCGACAATAGGCCGTTCCGGTTCGCGCTCAGGTCGGCTTCATCGAATTTGAAATAGTTCATCAGCCTGACATCGCCCACGGGAGTACCCTCACCATAAGAAGGGCATTATCTCAAAGAAAAGGGCTGAGATGGATGGCTCATTGGCAGGAGCCAACGGCCCGGTAGAATACTGGGACGACCGATCTGGCCGTCTACCGTTCGTCTCTCTGCAAGCCGCAGGACGTGAAGAATTCGGAGCGCAGCGTCGCATCCTCGGCATAATGGCCGCGCCAAACGGTGGTGCGCGTCATGGGCGCGGTCTCCCGGACACCGCGCATCTCCATGCAGAGATGATGCGCTTCAAGGTAAACAGCGGCCCCGTGCGGATGAAGCATGGCCTCGAGAGCATCGGCAATCTGCTGGCCGATGCGCTCCTGCACCGCGAAGCGTTTTGAGCAGAGCCGGACGAGACGGGTCAGCTTGGAAATGCCGATGATGTTCTCGTGGGCAATGTACCCGACGTACGCCTTCCCATAAAACGGAAGGGCATGATGCTCGCAAAGCGCAAAGAAGGGGATCGGACCTTCCACCACCTGGCTCAGGCGGCAGTCGGGTTCGCCCCGGCATTCCGTTTCGAAGACCCGCAGAAGCTTGGGGTCGCCGTCGTAGCCTTCGGTCGAATCGAACAGCGCCTTGATGAAACGGCGCGGGGTGTCTTTCGTGGCCGCGGTGTTCAAGTCAAGGCCGAAGGCGGAAAAGATTTCCGCCGCATAGCCCTCGAATCTGCGGAACTGTTCGTCAGATATCTGCCGAGTGTGCAACTTCATTGACTCGATATAATCGGCATCGTCGGGATCGTCGTGAATGTTCATTGTCGTTTCCTGCCTCCTCGCAGGATCGCAGCTGCTCACTGAGTGATCGGCCAGGCCGGGACGAGTTCAGGCCGAATTGCGCCAATCAGCGTGTTCTTCCAACACTAACCCGGAATTCCATTGTAGATCGCGGATATATTCTAACGCTTGATGCTCAGAGATGGATGTCGACGACGGCGCCCCGAATAACGCTGCCGGCGCCGCGTTTGGTTTCTGGTGGGCGCCGGACCGGCGCGCACACGGCTGCGATTGCCAACAACCTGTAATCCACGGTGGAGGGTAAATTGTAGGATAATTCACGGCGCTCCAGATCGTTGTATATAGTGAGGACCACCCGTGAGCCTTGATTCACCGTATCTAAATCTGCTTAAGAACCGCATCAATATGCGTCAAATTCCGTTCAGCGAGCGAGCTTCCCGTCTGCTGCTCTTCCGTTCGGACCATCACTTCACCATCCGCCTGGCAGAGCGCTGGTTCAAACTCCAGGGCCAGCTGGCTGCTTATCGTGAGCGTCCGCCGCTGATCGACCATTGGTGCCTGACCGACGGCGAAGGTACACGGCTCGACTTTAAGCTGACGACCTATCCTCACAGGCTCGATTGTTCGACGCAGATTGGAACATTCAGCCTTACTTTTATCGATGCAGAGACTCTGCTCATTACGCTGCCGGCATGCAAGTGCGGCATCAAATTCGATGCAAACCTGGACAACGTCCACCCGGACCGCAGGGGCGGCGTGCTGCGCCTGACCGGCGATATCCGCCGCAATGTTGCCTACACCACCGATGCTCACATTCTGAAAGACGATGCCACGTCGATCGATCCGAAGAACCAATCGGTACAACTGCTGATGGATGCCTCCGAAGGCAATAGAAGCTTGCTGTTGAATATAACGCCTCGCCTGGGCTTCAACCGCTATATCCCGAACCCCGCCGAGGCTCTCGAGCTCGCCGCCCGCCGCTGGCATGATTGGTTCGCCGCAGCCCCTGAAGTTGCAGACGAATACCGGTCGCAATACTATTATGCCTGGTGGGTGATGCGCGCCGGGCTGATCTCCAGCCGGTTCTACACCACGCGCGAAGCCATGACTCCCTCGATGATCCACTATGTGGGTGTCTGGCAGTGGGATGCCTACTTCCATGCGCTGGCCTACCGCCACATTGAGAAGCATCTGGCCCAGGACCAGATCCGAATCATGCTCGATCACCAGCGCGAGGACGGAATGATCCCGGATGCCGTGCATGACGAGGGCACTGTGACTCACCTTGACGTCCCGGTGGATGCGGACGTCACCAAGCCGCCCCTGCTGGCATGGTCTGCGTGGAAGCTTTATGAGCAGGACGGGGACCGGGAATTCCTAAGCGAAATCTACGAACCCATTGCCCGCTGCAACCGTTGGTGGTATGCGGAGGGCGACGTTGATGGAAACGGCCTGTGTGAGTATGGTCATCCATATTCATCCGGCCTGGATGACAGTCCGTTATGGGATGAGGGCATGCCGGTCGAATCGCCCGATCTCAACACTTATCTGTATCTTCAGGAGGAGGCGCTGGCCCGCATTGCGAGTGTCATCGGGGAAAAGGAAGATGCGCTAACCTGGCAGCAGCAGGCTTATGCAACCGCCCAACGGATGCTCCAATCCAGCTGGGATGAGGAGAGCGGCCTGTTCTGGGCCAAGCACCATGGTGTGCGCGTGAATGTCCGCACGCCTTTCAGCCTCTTCCCGCTGCTCACCGGACAGCTTCCGGCGGACGTCGCAGCGCGGTTGGTAGCTCACCTCACGAACGAGCACGAGTTCTGGTCGCGCTATCCCGTGCCCACCGTTGCGATGGACGACCCCAAATACAATCCGGCCCAGATGTGGCGGGGACCAACATGGGTCAATGTGAATTACCTCTTGATCGAGGGATTACAGCGTTCGGGCTATCCCGACCTTGCCCGCGAGCTCCGCAGCCGGACGCTGGCATTAATCGGCGGGCAGGACGACATCTACGAATACTACAATCCCGAGAACGGACAGAACCCTCCGCAGGCCGCCTCGACCTTTGGGTGGTCCTCCGCGATCTTCATAGACCTGGCCATCCAGGCTGCACGCGAACGGGCCGCCACCTGAAGGTTGTCCACACTCAATTTCCCCAGATACAAAGTCCCGTGGTGATCAATGCGAGCACCACGGGACGTATGTTATTTGCAAGTGAAGGGAGGACGAGAGAACCCGCTTACGCCCGAATGCGGTCGCCCTTCGGGTCCCACAAGGGGGACTTCACCACTTCGGCCTTGACCTGCTCGCCGAAGAACTCAACCTCCAGCACTTGGCCGACCTTCGAGCAATCCACTGGCAGGTACGCGTATATGATGCTCTTGCCCACAGAGTAACCATATCCACCGGCTGCCACCCAACCGATGGTCCGGTCGCGGTCGCGGATCGGCTCCTTGCCGATGGCCACCGTGCGGCTGTCGGCGAGAGTGAGGCAGCAGAGCTTCTGCTTTACGCCCGCTTCTTTCTGCTTGAGGAGTGCATCGCGGCCGAGGAAATCACCCTTATCCAGTTTGACCGCGAATCCCAGACCAGCCTCCAGCGGCGTGTAGTCCGGCGTGATCTCGCTGCTCCAGTAACGATAGCCCTTCTCGAGGCGCAGGGTATCAATCGCCTTGTAGCCGGCGGCGACCAAACCCTCCGGCTCACCTGCGGCCCAGAGCGTATCCCACAGCCGCAAGCCGTATTCCATCGGGCAGTATAACTCCCAGCCCAATTCGCCAACATAGGTGACGCGGGAGACGATGCAGGGCACATCGCCGACCGTAATGCGCTGCGAGGTCATATAGGGGAACGCGGCGTTGGAGACGTCGGCGGTTGTGACTTTCTCGAATATCTTTCGGGCTTTCGGGCCCCATAGGCCAAGGCAGGCGTAGTTCGAGCTGACGTCCTCGATGGAGACCGTGCCGTCTTCCGGCATGTTCAGGCGCAGCCAGGACAGGTCGTGCTGTCCGAAGGCGGTCCCGGTGACGATGAAGAAGCGATCCTCAGCAAGACGCGTTACCGTAAAGTCACACTCGATGCCGCCACGCTTGTTGAGGCACTCCGTGTAGATGATCGTGCCGACCGGCTGGTTGATGTCGTTGGCGCAAACATAGTTGAGGAACCTGAGGGCGCCCGGACCTCGAACTTCGAACTTGTTAAAGGAGGTCTCGTCGAACAGGCCCGCATGCTCGCGGGTCATCAAATGCTCGTAGCCGATGGCACGCGACCAGTTGTGATGCATCCAACCCTTGGGTTCGTGACCGTGATGAGCTTTTTCCTCGTAGGGTTTGAACCAGTTGGGGCGTTCCCAACCGGTCTTCTCACCGAAGAAGCAACCCAATTGCTGCAGGCGCTCATAAGTGGGGGACAGGCGCAGGCCGCGCCGAGAGAGGCGCTCTTCACCGGGGTAGTGGATGTCGTAGTACTGTGTGTAGGTCTCGAGCACGCGTGCGACAGTGTAATCCTGGCTGTTGTAGTTCGAGCCGAAGCGGCGCACGTCCAGACGCCAGACGTCCCACTCGGGATGCCCGTCGATAATCCACTCCGCCATGGTCTTGCCGATGCCGCCAGCGCCCGCCAAGCCGTGCGCACAGAAGGCGCAAGCAACCCAAAAGCCCTTGACCGAGGTAGGCCCAAGCAGGAACTCGCCATCAGGTGTGAAGCCTTCGGGTCCATTCAGTAACTTGATGACTTCCGCGTTCTCAACTGCCGGCACGCGCTTGATGGAGTTTTCCATCAAAGGCGTGAAGCGTTCCCAATCCGGCGGCAGCAGCGTGTACTTGAAGTCGCGGGGGATGCCTTTCAGGCCGTAGGGCGCGGGGTTGCGTTCATATCCGCCCGTGACCAGGCCGCCCACTTCCTCGCGCCAGTAGACGAGCAGGTCGGGGTCGCGCAGGGTGGGGAAGTCGTGACCAATACCGGCGATGGGCTTGGTGATAATGTAGAGATGCGCCATGGGGATGACCGGCAAGTTGAGGCCGACCATCCTGCCGACTTCAGCGCCCCATTGCCCTGAGGCATTGACGACGATCTCGGTCTTGATGGGGCCCTTGTCGGTGACCACTTCACTGACGCGGCCGTCCTTCAGATTGATCTTCTCCACGTTGGTGTCGACGAAGATCTTTGCGCCGCGTTTCTTGGCGCCGGCTGCCAGGGCGTTGGTCAGCCCGGTTGGGTCGATCACGCCATCGTTAGGCGTGAAGGCTGCGCCCATGACGCCGTCGATGGACATGGCGGGGAACATATCGTAGGCTTGCTTCGCGGTCATCATCTCCATCGGGACGCCGAACGAGCGTGCCATGCCCACCAAACGCTTAATGTCTTCCATGCGTTCCGCGGACGAGGCCAGCCGCAGGCCGCCTACCTCACGCCAGGAGGTGTCCTGGCCCGTCTCTTCCTTCAGACGCCGATAGAGATCGGTGCTGTAGTGCATCATGCGAGTGAGATTTGCATCCGAGCGCATCTGGCCGACCAACCCGGCAGAATGCCACGTGGAACCGCTGGTTAATTCGTGTCGTTCAAGAATGACAACGTCTTTCCACCCCATGAGCGTAAGATGGTAGGCAATACTACACCCACCTACGCCACCACCAATGATGACAACTTGAGCATGCGTAGGAAGATCAGGCATTTCGTTTTTCTCCTTTTATCATCGAGCCCTGAGGCCCGCGGAAATTTTCGACCCCTCACTCCCTTAGAGCCAGCGTGCAATTGCGGACGTGCAAAACCGCCCGGTAAGGGCGGTAAATGCCAGAAATTAACTTTGCCAGACCGAGCCGGGCCGGGCCATCTCGGCCACGATATCAATGGATGAAATGATCCCGAGGGGGAAAGCCTCCGGATCCGTTTGATCCGTCACAACGAGCCGATGATGATGGTTGCGGATCATCAAATCCGCGGCTTCGCGCAGGCTGGCGTGCAGGTCGATGGTCAGAGCGGGATGCATCACATCGCGAACCGTCAATTTTGTGTCCACACCGTTCTCGACGAACGGCAACAGGTCGACGCCGCTCACAACGCCCTGCGGCTTGCCCTTGGCATCCACGACGAGCACGGAGCGCATGCCGGCCTGAGTCATAGTGCGCGCGGCTGAAACGATGGGCGTCATTTCCCGGCAGACGAGTATGGCATCGGACATCACATCGGCCACGCATTCCCGCTGCGCTTTTTCCTGCCGGGCGACGCTGGCCACGAAGTCGGAGACGGAAAGGTAACCCGCCGGCTTCCCTTTCTCTGTTACGAGCAGGCCGTGAACGTCCTTCTCGATGAAGACGTGAGCCGCTTCCTTTAGTGCCAGGCCGGCATCGACAGAGTTGATGGGGTAAGACATCAATTCGCCGGTGGTCAATTTGCGCATGGTGGCCAGGCTCTCGGGATCTGCCGATAGCCATTCGCCAGCCAGCAGGTCAAAGTCTGAAATGATGCCCAGAGGGCGGTCATCGCGATCCACCACCAGCAAGGCGTGGATCTGGTGCTGGTTGAGCAAGACTGCCGCCTGACCCAGGGTTGTGTTCTGCCTGCAGGTCAGGACCCCTCGATGAACGAGATCGCGCACGAGTATTGTCATGGTCTGCTCCTCCGTCTACTCGACTTCATCCACGTCTTTGTACCACTTGACGCGGTCACCCACGCGGGCACGCAGCTGCCACGCCATGGATTTGGGCTGCTTATCCAGCGCGACCATCGCGGATTTGACCTGTGCGTCGATCTTTGCCTTCTGCTCGGCAGCCAGCACCTGATAGCCCTGGGCCAGCACGCGCACCTTCTCGAGGTTCATGGTAACGGTGCGCCATAAGCCCCAGTCAGCGGCGCAGAGCTCTGCGATACGCTTGATGTTGATGGTCTCTTTATCCTCGTTCCCCAGGGGATGTTCCATCAAGAGCATGATGGTGTCGATCACATCCTTTTCGTTGATCTGTACGATCTGCATTTTTTCCAGCAGCATTTCGGCCAGGGGAATGCTGGGGCCATCCACCTCGAGCCGGCCTTCCCAACGGATCACATGACAGAAGTCGAGTTTGTTGTAGAAGACATCGATATGGAGACCGATCTCGGGACGGTCAAAGATGGCGCGATCGCCGCCGGAAACAATAAAGACCTCTTTATTGTCGGTGTAACCCAGGGCGGTCATGAGATCGCGGATGGCGTTGGTCTGTTTGCCATACGCCGCAAAATCGATATCCGTATACGCGCGGCCCATCGCTTGTTGAAGATAGCCATACTTCGGACAATGTATCTGGAAGGCCAACGAGCCGATCACACGCAGGATAACCCCGGCTTCGTCACTGGCTTTGAGGATGCGCTTGAGCTCGTTTTCAAATTTGTCGCGCTCGGCGCGACCCTGTTCGCCCATTCCCACTGGACTGGTAGTCATTGATTGCTCCATTCGAGAGGTTTTGTCTAGCCGCGGTGCCCCGGCGACCTACATGTTAAAAGAAATATCCGAAATTGAGGTGTTGGTGGTCAAGTCTACCAGCCAACACCTCAATTTCGGACACTCTTGTTAATTCCAACAAGGCCAAACGATCTTGTCGAACCGAAAACGACGCAGTAATGCATACCATAACATTATAGCCGAAAATACAAAAACTTGCAAATTTCTTCAAATTCCTATATAATGAGTCATCGAAGCCCTCATTTTCCTTCATTCAAGACATACGTAAATCGATTTTGATGAGTAAACCTCTCATCCCCGCTCAACGGCGAGATCGAATCCAGGAATACCTGGCGCTGAATAAGATTGCCAGGACGGCAGACCTGTGCAGTATTCTGGAGACTTCCGAGGCGACAGTGCGGCGTGATTTGGAATGGCTGGAACAGGAAGGGATTCTGGAGCGGACGCACGGCGGGGCGATCATGAGCCAGCGGATGATCTTCGAGCCGGAGTATCAGCAGCGCGTGCAGCGTTATCCGGAACAGAAGCGCAACATTGGAGCCCTGGCAGCCACCCTGATTGAAAAGGACGACATCGTCTTCCTTAACAGCGGCTCGACGACTACGCAAGTCATGCGCCATACGCGCAGCGATCCCAGCATTAGCGTCTTTACGAACAACCTGATCGGTGCACTTGAAGTGGGCGATCCCGGCTTTCATCACTACCTGGTGGGAGGAGAATTTCAACCCCGCTCGAACTCGCTCGCCGGACGCTTTGCGATCGAGAACCTTGGGCAGGTTTATGCAAACAAGACGATACTCGGGGTGGATGGGATCAGCCTTAAACATGGCTGCACCGTCCCCTCGAATGCCGAGGCGGAAGTGATCCGGCAGATGATCAAGCATACCAAGGGAGAAATCATTATTGTGGCGGACCACAGCAAATGGGGTGTGGTCTCGAATTTTCAGATTGCCGCCATTGACGAAGTCGACAAGCTTATCACCGATGAAATGTTCAATGCCGGCGCCGTTGAGGCCCTGGAGAACCACGGAGTAACAGTCCTGGTCGCGGCCGCAAATCCTGTGATGACCTGATGGCTGTTGCGCATTGCCGTCAGGCATTTATTTAGTTTCGAGAGGCAGAAAATGCTTATCCCTTGCGATCATAAGTTCAGCAAATCCGCCGGGCCTTTCTGTAGGGAGGCGGCGTATAACCGCAGGTTGGCCTGCTGCGCATTCATGAATCCGGGCGGCGTTGTCGGGGGCGAATCTTTCGCCGCAGTCCGGCGGGGTCTTTTGATGGGTGGAACCGGAGGTTGCAGATGACTGGCGAATAAAATTGGCAATACGCGAAAGGAGGAAGGTGCAAGGGTATTGGATGCCGTAAGCACGCCTACCCATTAATCTGAGGTTTCTTTTCAAACCAAAGGAGAATCGTAATGGCAACTGCAGCTACAGCAAAACCAGAGGTCTTTACCCGTAAAGCGTCGGGGCTCGTGCGGGTAATGTCCCCTTATTCGGCGTTCATATATAACATTTTGACCATGGGCTTGATCTTCCCCTGGACTTACCTATGGGCCCCGGGCGCATTGCCCGGCGGGAAACTGGTTTGGGGCATTCTGATCGCGATGGTGATTGAAGTGCCCATTGCCCTGGTGTATGTCTGGCTCTCCACGGCATTGCCTCGGTCTGGCGGCGACTACGTCTTCCAAAGCCGCGTGTTCGGCGGTGGTGTGGCATTCACAGTGGTGATGTCGGGCTTCGTCCTGTGGATCCTTCAGTGGGTGGCGTTGTCCGGGTGGCTGGTTTCCTATCTGGGCTTTGCGCCGCTGTTCCTCGGCTTGGGCGCCACCATGTCTAACGCCTCACTTTCCAACATAGGCGTATGGTTTACTACATCGACGGGCATCATCATCGTCAGCATCCTTAACGCCCTGGTGTCGATGGTCTTGCTGGTCAGCGGGTTCAAGAACTACGTCCGCTTCCAGCATGTGATCTTCTGGGGCACCATCCTGTGCTTTGTGACCGTGTTCATCGTGCTGTTTGCAACGCCCGCTACCGAGTTCGTCACGCGCATCAATGCCTTTGCGGTGGCATCCGGCGGTCAGCCGGACTTCTATCAGAACGCGGTCGCCGCAGCGCAGAAAGCCGGCGTTGACCTGAACCCGCCCTTCAGCCTGCTCGCTACGCTGCTGATAGCGCCCATCGCCTGGACGTCATTGCAATGGGCGACGTATTCCGCCGAGCAAAACGGCGAGATCAAGGATGCACGCAGCTTCCGGTCACAGACCTTCATTATGGTCGGTTCCCTGATCGCCACAGGCCTTTTGCTCGCGCTGCTGGCCGTCGGCATCGAGCGTGTAGCTCCTCCTGAATTCCTAGCCGTTGCCGGAGCGGGGTATTGGTCCGGTGTGGCGGAGGCCAATATCAATGGTTTCAATCTGTGGCCTCCGATCATTGCTGTGGCATTGACTGCCAGCCCCATCGTTGTGCTTATCATCGGGCTCGGCTACCTTTTGAATGGTTTCCAGATCGTCTGCAACTGCTACATCGGCATGACGCGCGTCATGGTGGCCATGTCGCTTGACCGTGTTCTGCCGGAGTGGTTCAGCAAGGTCAACGAGAGACTACATACCCCGGTCAATGCTCATCTGGCTTACTTCCTCGCGAGCATTCCGGTGATTTTGGGTTACAGCCTCGTTACTCAACCGTTCACCTGGGTGGCGCTGACGCTGGGCGTAACCTTTGGTTGCGGCTATGTGTTCATCATCACCTGTCTGGCGGGCGCGTTGCTTCCCTACCGCGCCAAGCAGGTTTATGAGGCCTCGCCGGGAGCCAAGTTCCAGGTGGGTGGCTGGGTAGGCCTGCTCTTCACGCTGATTGGTGTCGCCGGCTTCATCTGGATCTCGTGGGTGCTGGCCCCGCAGGCCTTTGCAACTCACCACATCATCGCCTGGCTGGTACGCCTCGCGTCGATTGTGGCGGTACTGGCATTCCTGTATCCGATGCGCAACAACCTGATGGATTGGGCCAACGGCAAGCCCATGCCCTGGCTTTCGGCACTGGGCATGCTCGGAGGCGGGCTGGGAATGGCGATGGTGGTCACGTTCGTGCTTTCACCGGCGCTCGGAGTGCTTGGCGCCTGGGACTTCAGTGACTTCCCGAACCATTTGTGGGCGCAGATCATCGCCGTCGGGCTGATCATCATTTCGCTTGTCTGGTACCTCATTACCAAGAACGCACAGAAGGCGAAGGGCATCGACGTTGACTTCGCATTCAAGGAAATCCCGCCCGAATAGGATTTCGCAAGTTCTGTCACGCATGGGGTGGTCAGTGTTTCACAACACTGACCACCTTATGTACCTGGCGGAAACAGGATATCACTAGAATGTTCGTCGGCCCTGCCCGATCGCGCAACCATTACTGAAAGACCTTTGAACTATGAGGCCCGGATGTCGGTGATTGAACAGGTAGTTTCGAAAATCGAGGATTGGCAGGGAAAGAGCGTTGCAATTCAGCCTCTTTCAGGAGGCCTGACCAATACGAATTTCAAGGTGGAGGTGGAAGGCGCTCCGTATTTTGTTCGCGTGCCGGGGGAAAGCACCGAACTGCTGGCGGTCGATCGGAAAAATGAGTACTTTAATGCAAAGGCAGCCGCCGAAGCAGGCGTCGGTCCGAAAGTTCTGTATTATTTGCCTGAGTATCAGGTAATGGTTTTGGAGTTCCTTTACGGCCGGACCATGTCGAATGCCACTCTCAACGCGCCCGGCATGCCGGAGAAAATAGCACAGGCCCTCAAGTGTTTGCACAGCGGCCGACGGTTCCTAACAGATTTCAACATGTTCCGCCTGACCGAGTTCTATCTGGACATATGCAGGAAACACGATGTTCGCATACCAGACGGCTATGCCGACCGGATGCCGAGCGTCGGGCGCATCGAACAGGCATTGCTGGTCAGGCCGCTGCCGACTGTTCCGTGCCATAATGATTTGCTGGCGGAGAACTACATGGACGACGGCAAATCGCTGCGCCTGATTGACTACGAATATAGCGGGAACAATGATCCCTGCTTCGAATTAGGGAATACGTGCCAGGAACTTAAATATGACGAAGCTCGCATCGCCGAGGTTTGCACGGCATATTTTGGCGGCGCGACGCCCGACAAAATCTCCCGGATGAAGTTGAACATGATCATGTCGGACGTGGGTTGGGCTCTCTGGGCCGCGATACAGGCAAAGATCTCGAAAATCGAATACGATTTCTGGGGATGGGCCACTGAACGCTGGGGTAGGGCAGTACAGAAGTTTGATTCTCCGGAATTCCCCGCGTGGCTGAAGGCCGTCCAAACATGATTTTCCAATAGAACAGCGCTTCGGAGCAGGGAAGCCTCCGAACCCGGTTCAAAAGCAGTCAGCACTTTACGAGGCCGGAGGAACGCACAATTTCCACGTGCGGCCTGATGCACATACATCCCGAGGCTGCAACATAGCGGACTTCCAAATCTGATTATCGTGATGTGCTGATAATTCAACGCGAAGAGAAAGGTGTGAAACAAGAATGAAGGATCAGGCGCAAGTTGTCATCGTCGGTGGTGGGATCGTCGGAGCCAACATCGCTTACCACCTGGCAAAATTGGGGTGGACGGATGTAGTCCTCTTTGAAAAAGGCGAGATCGCCAGCGGGGAATCTTCGCATGCAGCGGGTTTGGTGACGCAATTCGCCACGTCGCAGACTCTTATGCAGTTTCGAAAATACAGCATCGAACTGTACAGCGGCCTGGGGCTCTTCGATCATGTGGGCAGTCTGCGGGTAGCTTCGACGAAAGACCAGTTCCAGGAGTTGCAGCGGAGCGTAAGCCGGGCCAACGCCATTGGCATGGAGGTCGAGGTCATTTCACCAGCCGAAGCCCTGCGCATCATGCCGCAGTTAAGCGGCGAGAATCTGTACGGGGCCATCTATCTGCCACGCGATGGGCACCTCGATCCGTATACCACGACCACCAGCATGGTTCGGTTTGCGAAGGACATGGGCGTCACCGTGTATACGGGTGTGCGCGTGACCGGAATTGAACTGTCGCCCAAAGGTGAAGTACAGCGTGTGATCACCGACCATGGCTCGGTCAAGACACAGATCGTGGTGAATGCCGCAGGCATGTGGGCGCCGCGGGTTGCGGCCATGGCGGGACTAACCCTGCCCACCACCCCGGTTGACCACCAACATATTGCGCTCAAAGCCGTTGAGGGCCATGAGTTCCCGCACCAGACACCGTGTCTGCGCGATCCCGATAATCTCGTATATATGCGCGAGGAGGCGGGTGGGCTGGTCATCGGCGGGTACGAACCGAACCCACTGGCCCGATGGATCGACGGGGCACCCTGGGAGCACGGCGGAACAACCCTCCCGGCAGATTATGACCGGTTCGAACAACTGCTGGAAGGCGCCATCCGGCGCATCCCTTTCCTGGACAAGGCCGGTATCATCACGCTGGTGTGCCATCCAGGCGCCTATACCCCGGATTGCCAGCCGCTGCTCGGGCCAATGGCCGGTGCGCGAGGCATGTGGATCGCTGCAGGAATGTCGCTGAACGGTTATGGCGGCGCAGGCGGGATCGGCAAACTGATGGCCGAGTGGATCGTGGAAGGAGAGCCTTCACTGGACGTCTATGCATTCCGTGCCACGCGTTTCGGAGACTACTATGCAAGCCCGTACTATGCGGCAGAGCGGACACGAGAGGGCGTGAAATACTATTATCGCCTTCGCTTTCCGAACGACGAAAATGAATGGGCCAGACCGCACCGCATCAGCCCGGTCCATTCCCGGCTGCAGGAGATGGGCGCCGTCTTTGGCGAGAAGTTTGGCTGGGAACGCGTGAACTTCTTCCAGCCCGGACAGCCCTGGAGGCGGGCGGGGGCGGACCAGCGCGAATGGGGCTGGAACCGCCCGCCATACTTTGAGCGTGTGGGAGAAGAGCACCAGGCGGCGCGCGAACGCGTCACGCTCTTTGACCTGACCTCTTTCGGAAAGATCGAAGTCAGCGGACCCGGCGCCCTGCCTCTGCTTCAACGCGTGGCAGACGGCGACATGGATAAGCCGGTCGGCAGCGCCACCTATACACAGTTCCTCAATACCCGCGGCGGTGTAGAGGCCGATTTGACGGTCACTCGACTGGGGAAAGAGCTCTTCCGGGTAGTCACAGGTTCCGCATTTATCGGAAACGACCTGGCCAGGCTCCGCATGTTCCGAAAACCGGAAGATGGGGCCGTAACCATACGGGACATCACGATGGAATGGGCCTGCCTGGCGATGTGGGGTCCGAAGGCGCGCCAGGTGTTACAGAAGGTCACGAAGGATGATGTTTCGAATGAAGCCTTCCCCTATCTGCACGCCGCGACGATCAATATCAATGGTGCCGAGGTGTGGGCGCAGCGCGTGAGTTATGTCGGCGAATTGGGATGGGAACTGTATGTACCGACAAACTGGGCTGAACCGGTTTGGGATGAACTCCTGAAGGCGGGAGAGGAATTCGGCATCGAAGTCGGCGGATACAAAGTTCTCGATTCCCTGCGACTGGAAAAGGGATATCGCTACTACACCGCCGACGTGACACCGCTGGAGACACCCTATGAAGGCGGCTTGGGCTTCTGTGTCAGCCTGGACAAGAAGGATTTCATCGGCAAAGAGGCGTTGGTGAATGCGAAGCAGGCAGGCCTGAAGCGGAAACTTTGCACCCTGGTGCTGGAGGACGACTCATTCACCCAGATCTATGGCGGCGAAGCCGTGTACCACGACGGCAAGGTCATCACGCGTGTTCGCAGCGGAGGTTTTGGCTATACTTTGAAGAAGAACATTCTCTATGCCTACCTGCCCATGGAGTTGGCCAAAACTGGAACGTGCCTGGAATTTGACCTGATAGAAGGCCGCCGCAAAGGCGAAGTCACAGCGACCGTTCTATTCGATCCAAAGGGCGAAAGGCTGCGCGCTTAAGAGAAAGAACGCCACAGAGTCACAGAGACGCCGAGAATAACATTAGGAAAATACTCCGCGTCTTTGTGGCGAAATTTATTGGATAGGAAGAGAGAAGGAGCGTTGCGTATGCTATCGTTGACGGCTGCAGAGTTGCATCATCTCAAGGAAACTGTCGGACTTCGCCGGCCAGGTTATGGCCTGCCGCGGCCCATGTATCATGATGAGCTGCTCTACCGGGCCGAGATGGAAAGCATCTGGCGCGGCGGCTGGCTGTTCGCGGGGCATTCGTGCCAAATTCCGAAGCCCGGCGACTACTTCACGTATGAGGTGGACGGCGACTCCGTGATTGTCGTGCGGGGAAACGACAGCCAGGTGCACGTGCTATTCAACGTCTGCCGGCATCGCGGCTCGATCATCTGTGAAGCGGCCGAGGGGCACGTCAAACGTTTCATCTGCCCCTACCATCAATGGACATATGACCTGGACGGGCATTTGCTTCTGTGGCGAGGCATGCAGGAGGGCCTTGACAAATCCCAGTTGGGCCTGCACGCCGCACACGCCCGCGAGCTGGAGGGAATGATCTTCATCAGCCTGGCCGAGGAACCACCTGACTTTGAGCCTGCCTATGAGGCAATTGCCCCGGTTGTGCGTCCCCAGGGCCTAAACCGGGCGAAGGTCGCCAAGATCATGGACTTCGATGTTCATTCCAACTGGAAACTCGTCTGGGAGAACAACCGCGAGTGCTACCACTGCAATGTGAACCACCCGCAATATACCAAGGCCAACTTCGATCACTACAACGCCGATGACACCATCGAGCGCGTTGCCACACAACTGGCGATGGTTACTGCGCGCAGCGAAGCCAAGTGGGCTGAGCAGGGCCTGGCGGTAACCCGCACGGAAAGCGGCCTCACGGAATTCCCCGACCCTGAACACCATATCTGGTACTCGGCCAACCGCACGCCGCTTGTCGACGGATTCGTCAGCGAATCCCTGGATGGGAAGCAAGTGGCGCCTTTGATGGGCGACTATACCGATCCGGACGTGGGTACAGTGCGCGTGCGCATGCTGCCCAACTTCTGGAACCACTCCAGCTGCGACCACAGCGTCACGGTAAGGCTGACCCCGAACGGCTTGCATCACACGCAAATCCGCATGATCTGGCTGGTGGACGAGAAGGCCGAAGAAGGCAAAGATTACGATCTTGAGAAACTACTGCCGTTCTGGCTTTGGACCGCCGAGCAGGACTGGCAAATCTGCGTGAACCAGCAGCGGGGTGTCAATTCGCATGCCTATACTCCCGGGCCGCTTTCCACCTACAAGGAGTACAACCTTGACCGCTTCCTGCGCTGGTATCTGCAGCAAATGACGGCGGCCATCGGATAAACAGTGAATCATCTTAACGAGGATGTAGCTCTTTGATCACATATGCCACACTTCTCACAGGGGAACAAGTTCAGCGGGTCCACGAAGCATCGCTCGAGATCCTGAATGCCGTGGGCCTGCGGGTCCGACACGAAAAGGCGCGTACGATCTTCGCGCGGCATGGCGCCCGCGTGGATGCCGAAACGCAGATCGTCAGGTTCCCGCCGGCCATCATCGAGGAGTTTCGCGCGCTGATCCCGCCGACATTCACGTTCCGCGGGCGCGATCCGAAATACGATCGGACGATCCCGCAGGACGGACCGCTGATCGTTACGGGCAGCTCTGCACCCGACATTATCGATCCGGTCACCGGCCTCGAACGCCGCTCGCGCTCCGATGACATTGCGCGCATTGCGCATTTGATCCATGAGCTCCCAGGCTATGACGTCTTCTCCGTGTCGACACTGGCAGAGGATGCGGCGCCCGGACAATTCACGCTGGCGCGCCTTTACCCTGCGTTGAAAAACTGCCTGAAACCGGTGCGGATAACGACGAAGGACCTGGACGACGCTCAAAAGATCCTGCGTCTGGGCAGCCTTATCGCAGGCAGCGACGAGGCTTACCGTGCGCATCCGTTTATCACGCATCACTTTTGTCCGGTCGTGTCGCCGCTGACCATGGATTTTGCCTCGACGGAGAGCTTGATCTTCTTCGCCGAGCGGAAATGGCCGGTTTATCCGAGCATTGTGCCGAATGCCGGCCTGACCTCGCCGATGTCGATGGCGGGAACGCTGGCCCAGGGGAATGCAGAGTTCCTGGCTGCGGCTACCCTGATGCAGATGGTCGAACCGGGCACGCCCCTGATCTATGCAACCCTGCCCACCGTGGCCGACATGCGCACCGGGGCCTACGCCTCGGGAGGCATCGAGTGCGGTATGCTGCACATGGCCTTCGCACAGATGGCGCGCTACTACGACGTGCCGTGCGGCGGATACATCGGCCTGACGAACGCGAAGATCAACGACGCACAATCGGGCTTCGAAACGGGGATGTCGACGATCGCGGGCCTGCTTGCCGGCGCAGATATGTTGAACATGGGCGGCTTGCTGGATGCGCTGAAAGTTTTCGATTTCGCCAAGGCCGTGATCGACGACGAAATCGCTCAAATGCTGAAACGCGTCAAACGCGGCTTGGAGTTCAGCGAGGAAAATCTGGGGCTGGACGTGATCGCAAAAGTGGGCCCGGGAGGTTCCTTCATGGTGGAGCCTCACACGGTGAAGCGTATGAAGTCCGTGGGGCTACTCACCAAGCTGTCGGATCGCGAGGCGCGGACTCAGTGGGAGAAGAAGGGCGCCCTGGACACCCATGGGCGCGCCATGCTGCGCGTGCGTGAAATCCTGGCGCGTGAAAACGCGGCCGCCTTTGCTCCCGAGGTCGATGACCGCATACGCGCCGAGTTCGAAGGGTTGGTTGCCGAGGGTTCGCTGATGCCGCAAGGCTGGTAGACGGCAATGCTTATCTCAAACTTCGGAAGTCTCTTGACGGAATCTTCGATGATACTGCCTGAAAGCAGACTTCCGAAGTTTGGCCAAATCTGATCGAAAGGGATGATCGATGAAGATTTTTTTTGCGACGGACGTGCATGGCTCCGAGATTTGCTGGAAGAAATTCATCAATGCGGGCAAGTTCTACGAGGTGGAGGCTCTCATACTTGGCGGAGACATGACCGGCAAGGCTATCATTCCCATCATTTCGCAGGGCGGCGGGAAATACAAGGTTACACTGCTGGACCAGGAGACCATCCTCGAATCCAAGGAAGAAGTGGAGAAGATGGTGTCCACGATCCAAAACCGAGGCTACTATCCATATGTCACGGACCTGGACGAGGTGAATCACATCTCGGCCACCCCCGGCCGTTCGGATGAGATCTTCCTGCAAGAGGCCATGAAGACCGTGCAGCATTGGATGGAATACGCCGATGCCAAGCTTGAGGGAACGGGGATGCGCTGCTTTGTGTGCCCGGGCAATGACGATATGTTCGAGATTGACGACGTCATCAAGAAGTCGAAGCACGTGGAGCTGGTGGAAGGCAAGGTCATTCAGCTGGACGAAAATCACGAGATGATCAACGCCGGCTGGTCGACGCCGACTCCCTGGCACACTCACCGGGAGGAATCTGAGGACCAATTGCGCCACCGCATTCAGGTTATGATAGACCAATTGAAGAACGTTCGGACTTCTGTCTTCAATCTACATAACCCGCCGTACGGCAGCGGTCTGGATGAGGCCCCCGAACTCACCTCGGATATGCGGCCCGCCTATGCCGGCCGCTCGCTGGTGCCCGTGGGCAGCCATGCAGTGCTGGAGCTGATCGACAAATATGAGCCGATGCTGACCCTGCACGGTCATATTCACGAGGGCAAGGGAACGCGCAAATACAAGAACACCTTGTGCATTAACCCGGGCAGCATGTACGAACAGGGGATGCTGCACGGGGCGGTGATCGAGCTAAAGCCCAAGAAAGTCGGCAATTACGTGCTCACAACGGGATGAGTGATCAGTAATTAGTGACCAGTAGTCAGTAACCAGTGAAGCGTGACTAGACGAGGAGGTGCGTATCGGGCTTTGAAAGTTGAGGAGCATCTGGGAGAGTCCGCTGCCGTTCGTGGACATCGGATCCTAAAGAGGTTCGTAGAACGCTTTCCCCGTGGAATTCGGGGAAAATCCAAGAGGAGATTCAGATGAGTAATGTAACCCTATTCGTTCGCAAGGCGAGTGGGCTGGTACGGTCGTGGTCGGTCTTTGACGCATTCATCTACGCCACGTTCTCGATCAACCTGATTACCCTGGGTCTGTTCATCTTTTCCTACTGCTACTACCTCGGGGGTAGTCTGGCCAGCGGCGTCGTCATCGGCGCGATCTTCACCATCTTCGAGGTGATCGTATATGCCAGCCTGATTTCAGCCATGCCGCGTGCAGGCGGCGATTACGTCTGGCAAAGCCGAATCCTCAATCGCGGTATCGGCTTTGTCCTGTCGGTCACCGGCTGGTGGTTCATCCTCTGGCTGTGGACTCCGCTTTACGGCCAGATGCTGACCTACGAGTTCTACACACCCCTGCTGGCCATTGCCGGCCTTAAAGATGCGGCCCTCTGGTTTACGACCACCAGCCAGGGTTTGCTTGTCGGATGCCTGTCGGTTTGCGTGATCGTCTTCATCTATATTGCCGTAGGCATGAAATGGTACGCACGTGTCCAGAAGTTCTGCTTCTGGGGCGGGCTGGTGGGCCTGGTGCTGGTCTTTCTTCTGCTGCTCTTTGGGAACAATGCCACTTTCGTAGCAGAACTTCAACGCACTGGCACCCAGTTTCGGAGCACAGGCCGGGGATGTATATTCGGCCACGCTAAAGGCCGGCGCAGATGCCGGCACAGTAGCCGGGCCGCTATGGCCCCTGGCAATCGGCGCAAGCATCTTCCTGGTGCCGATGCTGACCTTCTTCAACCTGTGGCCAAACTGGGGTTCGACGCTCTACGGTGAAGTCCGCGGCGCCTCCGATTACAAGCGTAACTTCTGGGGCATGGCGGCCGCCATCATCGTGACAACGATCGGAGCGTTGCTCTTCTTTGCCTTGATCGCCAAAACCATCGGCTGGGATTTCTACAACAAGGCCAACGGCGCATTCTGGAACTACACCTTCGGCTACGTGACCACCCCGGCGCCGCTGCCGATCTGGCCCTATCCGGCGCTGTTCGCGGTCTTCATGGTCAAAAGCCGCGTGATCCAGTTCGTTGTGATCCTGCTCATGAGCCTGTGGTGGTTTGGATGGTCAGGTACGCTATTCCTGAGCTCGACACGCGTGATCTTCGCCGCCTCCATCGACCGCATGCTGCCGGAGTGGGTGTCCCGAATCGAGCCGCGCACCAAGACACCTCTGAACGCGCTGTTGCTGATGGTGATCCCTGCGATCATCATCTCGGTCCTGTATGCCTACAATGTGTTCGGCATGCGCACGCTGGCACTGGATGCGACCGTTGTCATTGCGATCACGTTCCTGGGTTCCACCATTGCGGGCACCGTCCTGCCTTGGCGGGCCAAGGACGTGTTCGACGGTTCACCCATCGCGAAGTACAAGGTGCCGAGTTGGCTGGGCATGATCGTGACTGTGCTGTTCGCGGCTGCCGCCATCTACCTGATCTATCTGTCGTTTAGCTACGGATATACCATCCTGAGTGGGATCGGTGCCTTGCAGCCTGACGTATTGACATGGTTTGTGGTGATCATGCTGAGCATATTGACTCTGGTCAACGCAGGCATCCTGCTGTGGATCCTGTATTTTGTGAGCCGCAACGTGTTCGGCGGCGCACAGATGCCTCTCATTACCCTCGCCGGGCTGATCTTCCTGGGCTTCCTGGATTGGCTGCTGGTCGAATGGTTCTGGGATCCGCACGTGCTTCCGCAATCGCTGCCGGCAGTCGGCACATATGCCATCGGCTGGTCGAATGTCAGCTCAATGGTATTCATGCTGCTGAACTACATCGTGGCAGCCGCAATATACTTCGGCTTCAGTTCCTACCGCCGCCGACAAGGCATTGACGTGGACAAGATTTACAAGGAGATCCCCGTCGAGTAAGCAGTAACCAGTTACCAGTAACCAGTAGTCAGTAACCAAAAAAGACCCTAAAGGTCTTACCACAAGGAACACCTTTAGGGTCTCAAGTATGCCGTTCATCGCTACTTAACCCATCGAATAACGAGGCGTTCATTGACCACCGGCTCTGATGATGCTACAATAGTTACACCAAATCAGAGGCCGGTGGGTATAGATGATGGCCCTGTGCTCCTTATAGGTATTTGAGAACGCCTCTTCTACAATAAGTATTTCATGAACGGAGGTGAACTGCCAAGACTATGCCCTAGCAGGACTCTATCGAAATTCGGAACACACTTTCAAAGGAGCTAAGAAGAGATATGAGTACCCATAAGTTCGTTTTCCCGTCGTTTAGTCTGTTAATCATTGTGGCCTTCGCGCTTTCCGCTTGCGCCCCGGCTGCAACTGCCACCCAGGCGCCCGCTCCTGCCACTGCAATGCCTGCCGCCACGGCGATGCCGGCGGCAACCATGGCGCCTGCCGCTACAACGGCTCCAGCCGCTGCACCCACGGTTCCCGGCACGGGAGCTGCCCAGGGATACAACGGCGTAGTAGTTTCCAGCATACCCGCTGACCTGGTTACAGCCTGCAAGACCGAGAACATGCTGACGCTCATCGCCACTCCGCCAAACTGGGCGAACTATGGTGAGATCTTTGCTGACTTCCAGGCCACAACCGGCGTCATGATCAACTCCCTGGATCCCAACGCCGGCTCAGCTGATGAACTGGCCGCCATCGAAGCCAACAAGGGCAATACCGGCCCGCAGGCGCCTGATATCGTGGATGTCGGCTATTCCTACGGCGCCACGGGCATTACGGCAGGCGACTACCAGCCCTATAAAGTCTCGAACTGGGACAAGGTTCCCGACACGATTTTGGGCATCCCCTCCAAGGATCCGACTGGCTTGTGGATCGGCGGCTACTACGGCGTCATGGCGTTCGAGATCAATACTGCGGTTGTGACGAGTCCGCCGGCCAATTGGTCAGACCTGCTCAAGCCCGATTACAAGGGTCAGGTAGCACTCGCTGGTGATCCACGCAGCTCCAACCAGGCGACTCAGGCTGTCTTCGCAGCGGCTCTCGGCAATGGCGGCTCACTCGACAACGCCCAGCCCGGCCTCGACTTCTTCAAGAAGCTGAATGACGCCGGCAACTTCGTCCCGGTGATTGCCAAGTCCGGTACCGTTGCACAAGGCGCGACCCCAATCGTTTTGGCCTGGGACTATCTGGCCTTCGGCGACAAGGACACCTTCGCCGGAAATCCCCCGATTTCAGTCGTATATCCTTCCCCGTCGATTGCCAGTATGTATATTCAGGCGATCAGCGCCTACGCGCCGCACCCCAATTGCGCCAAAGTGTGGATGGAACTCCTCCACTCTGACGAAGGTCAGTTGGCGTGGATGAAGGGCTATGCCCATGGCGTGAATCAGGCCGATATGGAATCGCGCGGCGTCATTCCTGCAGATCTTGCAGCGAAGTTGCCCGCCTCCAGCGCGTATGCCTCCGCGGTTTCTCCCGACCCTGCTCAACTTACCACAGGCTCAACTCTGATCAAGACCGGTTGGGATAAGACCGTTGGCGTAAACGTAAAGTAGGTTTGTTGTGACAGTGTCACAATCTGTAAAGCAGGACGCGCCACAAGCGCGTCCTGCTTCCCCCAAAATATCATGGGCATGGTTCGGCCTGGTGCCCTTCTTTCTATTCGCCTTCATGTTCCTGATCTACCCGGCCTCCACCATTGCGGTCCGGAGTTTTCAGGACTCAACCACCCAGGCTTTTACATTCAAGAATATCCTCGGCCTGAATACGCCTTTCATCGTCAGCGCCTACTGGGTTAGCATCAAGGTCAGCGTGGTCACGGCCCTCGGAGGCGGAATTTTCGGCTTCCTGCTGGCCTACGCGGCGATCCGCGGCGGCCTGCCGCCTTTCATGCGCTCCAGCCTGATGACGTTCTGCGGTGTGGCCTCGAACTTTGCAGGCGTCCCGCTGGCTTTTGCCTTCATCGCGCTGTTGAGTCCCACGGGCGTGCTTACGGGTTGGCTAAAAGAACTGGGCTTTAATCCATATAGCCATGGCTTTACGCTCTACACCTTCTGGGGACTGTGCATAGTATATATGTATTTCCAGTTTCCGCTGATGGTACTGATCATTGCGCCGGCCATCGACGGACTGCGGCGTGAATGGCTCGAGGCGGCTGAGAACCTGGGAGCGTCCAGCTTTCAGTACTGGCGATACGTGGCATTCCCCATCCTGCTGCCGGCCCTGATGGGCACGATGATCCTCCTTTTTGGCAATGCCTTTGGGGCTTATGCAACCGCGTTCGCGCTGACCGGAGGGCAGATCAGCCTTGTGACGATCGTAATCGGAGCACAGCTGCGTGGTGACGTGCTCAACGATCCCGGCTTGGGCTATGCCCTGGCGCTGGGAATGGTAATTATCATGGCGATTGCCATCACGGGCTACACCGTCCTGCAACGACGAACTGAGAGGTGGCTGAAATGAAGCGCAGCGGATTGGTTTGGTCCTGGCTGTGGATGATCCTTGGCATCCTCTACTTCTTTCTGCCCCTGCTTGCTACATTCCTGTTCTCTCTGCGCGCCAAGCTCGGCGTCCTCAGTTTTACGGCCTATGATAACGTCTTCAAGGATCCGATGTTCATACGCAGCTTTGGGTATTCGGTTCTTTGGGCCACCCTGACCATTATCGTGGGAGTCTTTCTCTTTGTTCCCACTGCCTACTGGGTCCGTCTGAGAGTTCCACAGTTTCGGGCGGCGGTTGAATTCGTTACTCTGCTCCCGTTCGTGGTCCCGGCCATTGTGTTTGTCTTTGGCCTTGTCCGGACTTACAGTCATCCGCCGTTGCTGATTGTGGACAGCCCGGCAGTGTTGGTTGCTGCCTACACGGTTCTATCGATGCCTTACATGTACCGGGCCATTGACACCGGTCTCCGGTCCATAGACGTCCGGACACTCACCGAGGCGGCTCAGAGTCTGGGTGCAGGATGGGCCACGGTTCTTTTCCGCATCATCCTGCCGAATATCCGCGTTGCGATCCTGAACGGCGCTTTTCTAAGTTTTGCCATCGTGATGGGTGAGTACATTCTGGCGCAGTACCTGGCCAAGCCGGCCTTTGGACCGTATATGGCCTTCCTCGGGCAACAAAAAGCTTATGAGCCCGCAGCCCTGGCGGTCATCAGTTTTGCGCTTACGTGGGCATCGATGGGAATCATTCAATTTGTGGGCCGCGGCGGGCAGCAGGCCCAAGTCGCCGGCGGGCACTAAACCAAATCAGGAATAATCGATATGACGCACCTTGCACTCTCCGATATCTCAAAGCAGTTCGGTGAAACCACCGTAGTAAAAGATTTCAATTTGGACGTCCAAAAGGGCGAGTTCGTTTCCTTTCTTGGTCCTTCGGGCTGCGGCAAAACGACAACCCTGCGCATGATCGCCGGTTTCGAAACGCCGACCAGCGGTAAGGTTATTCTCGATGATGCCGATATCACGGATAAGTCGCCGAACCAGCGCAACGTAGGCATGGTCTTTCAGGCCTATGCGCTATTCCCAAACATGACCGTGGCGCAGAACATCGGCTTCGGCATGCAGATTCACAGGGAACCCAAGGCTGCCATCAAGGAACGTGTGGACGAAATGCTGGGAATCATCCATCTCGAGCAAAAGGGAGACAGCTTTCCCAGCCAGCTCTCCGGCGGGCAGCAGCAGCGGGTGGCGCTGGCGCGGGCGCTGGCAAACCGGCCGCAGGTGCTATTGCTGGACGAGCCCCTCTCTGCTCTGGATGCAAAGATCCGTGTTTCGCTGCGGGCGGAAATCCGCGCCATTCAACGGAGACTCGGCATTACGGCTATCTACGTGACGCATGATCAGGAAGAGGCGCTGTCCATTTCGGACCGCGTGGTTGTCATGTACGAGGGCAAGGTGGAGCAGGTGGGCACGCCCTTTGAAATCTATAATTTTCCAAGGACGGCATTCGTTGCGAACTTTGTGGGCACCTTGAACGCATTCAGCGCGGAGGTGGTTGACCCGGCCAAGCAATTGCTGCAGGTGGATGGGTTGAAATTAGGGACTGCCTCTGCAATGGACGGAAAGAAAAAGGGCGACAAAGTCATGATTGCGATCAGACCGGAACGTCTCCATTTTGCGTCGGTCCTAAAGAAAGCGAATGTCTTCGACGGTACGATCAACAACATTACATTCCTGGGTTCCATTGTCCGTGTCCAGGTGTCCATCGGCAGCAACAAATACTATATGGACACCTTCAACAATCCGTTCCTCGAGCTGCCCAAGATCGGCGACCAGACCCAGATCTCATGCTCGCGCGAGGCCGTCCTGATCTTGAACCCTTAAGGCGATTTGTACGGTTGAACAGACCATCCCAATTTTGGGGATGTGCCAGCGCTTTGGCATCGGCACATCCCCAAAATTTGTTATTGTCCTAGAGGCCCTGATAACGGATTTAGGAATTGACGGCGCCGACTACCTCCATAGGGGTCGCGAGTAAACGCGGTCCAACCGGTTACTTAGACATCAAATACGGCCTGGTCGACGCCGGTTCTCGACGAACCTTGGAGCTAGGTATATTGGCATAAACTGGGAGTGGCGCTCTATGCAAATCACCAACAAAGTGATTCTGGTTCTCTCTGACGGGCTGCGCTACGATACGGCTGTTGCCAGCATGGGCTATCTCGGACACCTGATTGAAGCAAAAATCGCCAGCCTTTACAAAGTCATCCGGGAGGTGCCCAGCATGTCGCGTCCGATGTACGAGACCGTGCACACAGGCCTGCATGCCAGCGAGCACGGCGTTGTCTCCAACCTGGTCGTGCGTCGAACCATCAAACCGAACATATTCCAATCCGCGGTGCAGGCCGGCAAGACTACAGCCGCCGCAGCTTTCTATTGGTATTCTGAGCTGTACAATCGCGTTCCATATGACCCGGTAGAAGACCGCGAAGTGGACGACGATTCGCTGCTCATCCAGCACGGCCGCTTCTACACGGAGGACGAGCATCCCGATATCGAGCTGTTAGCCGCCGCCGCGATGCTGGCCCGCAAATTCAACCCTGACTACCTGCTCATCCATCCGATGGGAATGGATAACGCGGGCCAGAAATACGGGGCCGATTCGGCTGAGTATCGGACACACGCCATCCGTCAGGACATGTGGATGGCCGCTTATCTGGAAGAATGGATGGAGAAGGGCTACAACATCCTCATCACAGCCGATCATGGCATGAACGCCGATGGACGCCACGGAGGAACAACTCCGGATGTACGCGAAGTGCCCCTCTATCTCCTTGGGGCGAACATGGCTGGAAAAGGTGATACACAGCAGGTAATCTCCCAACTCCAAATCGCCCCCACAATTTGCCGGCTGCTGGACATCCCCATTCCGGCAACGATGAAGTACCCTCCGCTGGACAGTTGACCCGAATCGTCCACCTCGTCCAATCGGAGCACCGTTTCTGCGGTTCTAGGGGCCACTCGACAGATTGAGCATTGCCGGGAACAACCTCGAAATTCCCTGCCGTGAACAAATAGAACGATCTCGTTCAGCAAGCCCGGGATAGGTTCAGCACGATTTTCCTGACATTAGATTTTTAGAAGCTGCTCGGCGGTACCATGCGCAATGCTATGTATGTCGGCGGGGCTGAGGGGGAGTCCTTCCAGAAAGTCCCGGGCAGCAAGCATTGAACTGTAGGGATAGTCCGCAGAGAACATAATTCGATCGACCCCAACCTGAAACAGAAGGTCCAGGAAATTCGGAACGTAGTTGAAACCGCTGAAGGTATAGTAAATGTTTTCCCGGAGGTATGCGCCGACCGGGCGTTTCAATTTGGTGAGCTGCGTCGGTAGATTGTGGTCAAGCCTGGGCAGCATGAACGGCAGTGCTTCTCCCAAATGGCCGATCACTAATTGCAGCTTGGGATAGCGGTCGAACGCCCCGCTCAGGATAATGCGCAAGACATGGATGGCGGTCTCAATGTGCCAACCCCAGCCTGAGGCTGCCAGCTGGGCGCTCACCTCCCGGGAGAAGTTCCCTTGATACGAGGTTTGAATGACCGCCGGTGGAGGCGGTGTTGGATGAAGATAAAGGGGCACCTGCAGGGCTTCGGCGCGCTCAAGGATCGGCCAGAAAAATGAATCATCCAGGTAGCGACCTCGAGTGTGGCCATTGATCACCGCTCCCTTGAAGCCGTATTCTTGAACCGTGCGTTCCAACTCACCGGCGGCGATATCCGGGGCCTGAGTGGGCAATGCGGCAAACCCTGCAAGGCGACTCGGATGGCGCCGTATGGCCTCGCCCAGATAGTCGTTTGCCTGATGGGCGAGGGCCACCGCGGCTTCGGCACCAAGCTGCTCCACTCCCGGGGAGTTCAGAGACACCACCTGCATGTCGATGCCGGCGGCGTCCATGTCCGCAAGCCTCAGGTCGTCGAGGTCCAACAACTGCTCGACCAGATGGGCATTAATGAGTCCGATCTGAGATTGGCCCTGTGTTGCCCGGACGCGCTCGGCAAGTCCGCGCCCCGGCCCTTCCATAAATGCCGGGGTTACATAATGCTCTTCCAGCGTGATGTTTCGCAGCGTTTTTTCACTTGCAGGTTCTGACATGGTCGTTCGCCTCGATATGTTATATGAGTATTTCAGCGCGGTAAATTGCGAAACGATGCGCCGCCATCCAGCTAATGGAGGGCGGCCAATACGCGTTCGGGCGTAAACGGGATTTGCCGAAGGCGGGCGCCCGTCGCGTCAAAAATGGCGTTCGCAACGGCAGCCCCTGTGGTCACATGCGCCGGTTCGCCGGCGCCCAGGGCAGGCTGGTCCGGCCGGTTGAGGAGGACAATCTCAATTTCAGGTACTTCTGAAAACTTCAGAATGGGGTACGTTTCCCAATCAATGCTTGTTACGCGGAACTCGTCAAATTTGACTTCTTCCTTGAGTGTGCGGCTGAGCGACTGGATGACGTTTCCCTCGATCTGATTTCTGACGCCGTCGGGATTAATGATCAAACCGCAATCGTGCGCAACTATAACTCGTTCAACGCGCACCAACCCGGTAACCGCATCGACGGTTACAAAGGCAACACAGGCGACGATGGCTTGATCATTTTCATACCGGGCAAAGGCAAGGCCCCGGCCCTGAAGAGCACCCGCCTGCCTGGGTTTTGGGGAAGGGCGCGTATCCCAGTTTGCTTTTTCAAGAGCGGCCTCCAGCACGGCCCGGCAGCGCGGATCCCGCAAATAGCGAAGCCGGTACTGGGCAGGATCCTGGCGAGCGGCGAAGGCCAGCTCGTCCATGAACGATTCGTTGGCAAACGTGTTCTCGGCGCCTCCCAGGCTGCGGAACGACGAGCCTCGCAGCGGGGCCTCTTCAAGCCAGTGGATGACAACGCGCTGATTCGGGAATGAGTAGTTTGTGCGTGCGTTTCGTTCCGCCCCAAACGAGAAGCGAGGCGCAGGCGCTTTCCTTGAATTCATTAGCTGGTAGGTCACCAACTGTTCTGCCATTCTGGGGCGTGCGACATGCGTGGGCGACCAGGCGTGATAGTCCCAGGCGACAATGTCTCCTTGTACATCGAGGCCCGCGCGAATTTCCATCACCATTGCAGGGGCCTTGGGCTCCCAGGCGAATTCCTCCGCGCGGGACCATTGCACTCGGACGGGTTTGCCGACCGCCTGCGAAAGGATCACCGCATCTGCAGCAACGTCATCAGAGCCATTTTGGCCATAGCTCCCGGCGCCCTCAACGTGCACGAGACGGATATTCTCCTCCGGCATGTCGAGCAATTGCGCCAAGGCGCCGCGCAGCGGATACGGACCGGGTGAACTGGCCCAGATCGTAGCCTCGGTCTTCCCGACGTCAGCAACGGCACACGACGGACCAATGGAAGCATGCGCCTGGAATGGCTGAAAATACTCCGCATGAAATTGTTGCACGGAGGCGTTGAAGCCGGCATCCAGATCGACCGGATCGGTCAGCGGCTGCTCCAGGGCTGGCAGAGAGCGCAGGTGTTGGTAGAGATCAGCCATACGCGGCAAGGTCGGTTTTTCCTCCCATTGCACCTTTAGAAGCTGAGCGGCAAGGACGGCTTGTTCTTCGCGCTCGGCAATGACGCCAATAAAATTTCCTCGGCGGAAAACGCGGACCAGACCCGGCACATTCTTGACGGAATCTTCATTCATCGAGATGAACCTGGCCTGTTCGCTCGGAGGGCGCACGATCCGACCATGCAGCATGCCTGGAAGGCGCAAATCCTGGATGAACGCGGACTGGCCTGTGATCTTTGGCGGCAGATCGATACGTGCGACAGATGCGCCGACCAGATGGTACGAATCAGCAGGCCTTACGGGTCCGTGTTCCGGGACGGTTCTATTGAAGCGTTTGCCGCCGATCAATGCAGCGTAGGTGATGTTGCGCTGGGGATGCCCGCGAACGGAAATGACTCCATCGTTGAGCACGAGCTCGGTCCCGGCCACGTCCAGTTTGTCGGAAGCGGCATCCAGGAGGAAACGGCGCGCCTCGGCGGCCGCCTGCCGCAGTGCATCGCCGCTGGATTGGACGGTCATGCTGCCCGCGGTATACCCTTCGTTCGGAGTCCGCGCAGTGTCGCCCATCACCATGCGGATGCGGTCCAGCGGCACCTCGAGCTCCTCGGCGACGATTTGTGCAAGGGCGGTCAAGGTGCCCGTGCCGAGCTCCACCTTGCCACTGAAGGCCGTGACTGTGCCATCGGGTTCAATTGCCAGCCAATCATCGAGCTGATCCGTGGGCCGGCTGCCCCATGCGGCCTCTGTGCGCCCCGAGGCGTTTCCTGAGGGGTTGCGTTGCGCAGCCATTATTTTGCCTCTCCCCACATCAGCACGGCCGCCCGGCGCGCCGCGCGCAGAATACGCGGATGGCTGCCACAGCGGCAAAGGTTTTCATCGAGAGCAGATCGAATCTGCTGATCTGTGGGGTGGTGATTCTTTCCGAGCAACTGGGCCACCAACATGATCATGCCGCTGGTACAGTATCCGCACTGAGCGGCCTGTTCGTCGAGAAAGGCTTGCTGTATCGGATGTAGTTCCTCCGCGGTTCCCAGACCTTCAAGGGTTGTGATCCGGCCGGTCGTTGCCTCGCTCACCGGCGTCTTGCACGACCTGATCGCGCGTGCTCCCAAAAGGACAGTGCATGCGCCGCATTGCTCCAAGCCGCACCCCAGGCGGGGCCCGTTGAGGTTCAGCTCATTGCGCAGAACGTACAGCAAGGGTGTGTCGGGTACAGCGCGTACTTCGTGCTGCTTTTCGTTGACAGTAATGGTCAGGACACCGGTCATACCGCGTCTCCTTTCAAAGGACAATTGTACTGGGGGATATTGAAGTGCACTCAATGGATGATTCGAACCGATTCACTTGGCGAACTGATGCGAAAATCTCAAGCCGGCAAAGAACATCGCCTGACGGCAGCACGGATTGCGCCTGGCTGGAAAGAACACGCTTTTGCGAGACGCCTCTGCCAAATTGTATCCGATTATTCCAACCGTGATTTGGATCAAAGCATTTCGTCTTTACTTTCCAGTTTGGCTGGATCATCTACATACGTAGAGAACTGGACAGGCTTCCTGCCTGTCCAGGGAATACATATCCCTGGCAATGAGCCCAAGGACAATCCAATCTCCAACGGCTTCATGCGGAAGGCAAATTTGACTTGTGCTGATAAGAGGGCTACAATTTGTTGCTTTAAATTCCAGGAGAATGCCAGGAGAAAACAGAATAATGGTGAATGGTCTCACGACAGCCGATGCTCAAGCGCGGCTGAAACGATTCGGACCCAATGCAGTTCCCGAAGAAAAGCGACAACCGATTTTATTGCTGCTCAAGAAGCTGTGGGGGCCCGTTCCATGGATGCTGGAATTAAGCCTGGTTCTGGAGCTTGCTATCGGCCACTATACTCAGGCAGCCATCATCAGCCTGCTCTTGTTCTTTAATGCAGCCATCAGTTTCTTTCAAGAAAGCCGGGCACAAAGTGCCCTGGCGTTGCTTCGTCGAAAACTCTCCATCCGTGTCAGAGTGCATCGGGACGGAGTCTGGCAAACCATCCCGGCCGAGGAAGTTGTTCCGGACGATATGATCCACCTGCGGGTGGGGGATCTCGTTCCCGCCGACGGGATTCTGCTGAACGGCAGCCTTGCCGTGGATCAGTCCTCACTGACGGGAGAATCATTGCCCCTTGAAGTGGAAAAGGATGGCATCGCGCATGCGGGAAGCATTATCCGGCGCGGTGAAGCCGATGCAAAGGTTCTGGCCACTGGAGCGCAAACCTTTTATGGGAAGACCGCGGAGCTCGTCCGAACCGCCCATGCGGGCAGCCACCTCGAGGCGACCATCCTGGGCATTGTCCGTTATCTGGTCGCGCTCGACGTGCTTCTCGTGGCAGGCGTGCTGGCGTACTCCTGGGTTAACGCAATTTCCTTCGCCGATTCCATTCCTTTTGCCTTGATGTTATTAGTAGCCTCCGTTCCGGTGGCATTGCCGGCTACATTTACGTTGGCCTCGGCCCTGGGCGCCCGCGAACTGGCCGCCCATGGCGTTTTGGTCACGCGGCTGCCCGCAATTGAGGAGGCTGCGGCCATGGATGTGCTTTGCAGCGACAAGACCGGCACGATCACCCAAAACCAACTTACCCTGTCGGCCATCTATCCCTATGCACCCCATGTCGAAAATGATGTCCTGCGGCTGGCGGCGATCAGCTCGGACGAAGCTTCTCAGGATCCCATCGACCTTGCTATTCTTACAGCCGCACGTGCGCGCCACTTGTTTGATGGAGAGCCCGAACGCATCCGCTTTATTCCATTTGACCCGCAGACTAAACGCACGGAGGCCATTGCCTGCCTAAACGGCGTCAAAACCAGAATCGTAAAGGGCTACCCGCGTGTGGTGGCGGCCATGGCCCACAATGCTCCCGATCCGTCCGCCCATGTAGACGCGCTCGCCAAGCATGGTTACCGCGTGATTGGCGTTGCTGCCGGTTCGGATGAAGAACTTGAGTTTGTGGGGCTCATCGGGCTTTACGATCCTCCGCGGGACGATTCAAAGGCGCTGATCGAAAAGCTCCAAGCTCTGGCGGTGCGGGTAGTCATGATCACCGGCGATAGCCGTGCCACCGCCCGCGCGATTGCAGTGCAAATGGGATTAGGCGATGCGGTCTACTCCGCAGATGAGCTCAGAAAAAGAATCGCGGACAACAGTTTTGACTGCAATGTTGTTGCAGGAGTTCTTCCGGAAGACAAGTTTCTACTGGTCCAGAACCTTCAAAAAGGCGGGCACATAGTTGGGATGACCGGCGACGGCGTTAACGATGCCCCTGCCCTGAAACAAGCCGAGGTGGGGATCGCCGTCTCCACGGCAACGGATGTGGCGCGTGCGGCGGCTAGTGCCGTACTGACCAATCCGGGCCTCAGCGACGTGCTCTCGGCTGTGAAGATAGGCCGCCAAATCTACCAGCGCATGCTGACGTATACCTTCAACAAGGTCATCAAGACTTTTCAAATCGCCTTGTTCCTCAGCCTGGGCTTGTTTCTTACAGGGTACTTTGTAACCACACCGCGGCTGGTGGTTCTGCTGCTGTTTGCCAACGATTTCGTCACGATGGCATTGGCCTCAGACCATGTGTCGTACTCGCACAAGCCGGATAGCTGGAGAGTCAAACCCCTTGTGGCAGGCGCCCTGATCCTGGCGGCGGCATGGCTGGCGTTTTCCTTCGGGGTTTTCCTCCTGGGCCTGGATGTCTACCATTTTGGGCTTGCGCAAGTACAGACCTTTGTTTTTGTCATGCTGGTCTTTACGGGACAAGCAAACATCTATCTGGTGCGTGAACGCAGCCATTTCTGGAGATCGCGTCCGAGCGGGGCATTGTTGTTGAGTACCTTGGGCGATATCCTGGTTGTCAGTCTGCTCGCCACTCAGGGCATATTGATGCAGCCGATCAACCTCATGGTTGTGGCTGTTCTGATAGCGCTTATCCTGCTATTCGCGGTAATTCTGGATGTATTTAAGGTGATACTTTTTCGTCGAATGGAATTTGCAACCTGAATCTTTGCGTCACCCGGGCGGGGTTCTACCCCCTCAGGCCAAAAAGGCGGCGGTTGTGCGGACGGCCGGAGGTTTTCCCCCGAATGTTTAGCCCGGCTTGTTCTTGAGGTAGTCGTCAAGATTAAGACGCTTAAAGAGTCGTGCGCGCACATCGTCGGGCACGCTCACGGGCGATTCGCCCGGAGCACGAACCAGATCGATCGTGCGCCTGGTGGTGTTCAGCACCACGCGGCAATTATCGCAACCGGCAAGATGTTTTTCGATTTCCCGGCAGAGTTCGGGGGCCAACTCTCCATCGATATATTCCGATAGGGAACCAAGTAAGGCTTCGCAGTTCACAAAGATTTGGTCAGTCATTTTTGTCCTTACGCATAAGCCGCTCGCCGTAATAGGCAGACAGTTGCTCGCGAAGATGTAAGCGGGCGCGCAGCAGGCGGGTTTTGACGTTGGTTTCGCTCAGGTTCAGGGCCTCAGCCGTCTCCTGGATGGATAATCCTTCGACGTCGCGCAGGATAAAAACCATACGTAGTATCTCCGGCAATTCGTCAATGGCTCCGTCCAGGGCCATTCGGCCTTCCTCCGAAAGCAATTCATTTTCAGGCAGGCCGCTCCAATCCACAAACAGAGTTGGCATCAATGCGGCCTCGGGGTTGTCGGCCTGCGTATCCCCGAGGTTGATCTCGGGCTTCTTGCGGCGGATCAGCATCAGCGCCTCGTTGGCGGCGATTCGGTACAACCAGGTCGAAATGCTCGAGCGACCCTCAAAGCCCGGAAGATGCATCAGTGCGCTCAGGAACGTATTTTGAAGAACATCCTCTGCATCCTGGGTATTCCCAAGCATCCGCAGGCCCAGGCGGAAAATAGGTCCGGAGTAGGCATCCACCATGCGAGCGAACTCAGCTCGATCGCCGGCGCGGAGCTTTTCGAGCGACAGATCCTGTGGGTGCGGATTAACCATTTGATGAATTCGGTCCGAAAAAGTTGCACAGTAAGAGAGTATACATCACTGAAGGAAAAGCCTTTGCAACTTTTTCAAGACTTCTGCATCAAAAACGTGTAAGACGGAATTCTACGACTACAAAAGGAGCCACAGCTAAGAATGGAAATGTTGATTGATTTCCCCGGGGGATCACGGGTGGATGCGCATTTTGACGGATTCACGGTGCCGACTGATCAACCACCGGCCTCCAGTGCGCCATCACCTTTCGAAGTGTTTCTCGCTTCCATCGGAACTTGCGCCGGGATCTACGTGCTTGGTTTTTGCCGGCAACGTGGCCTGCCCGCCACGGACATTCGGATCGTGGAACGGGTGAACCATAGCCGAATCACAGGCATGGTCGAAACCATCGAGCTGGAGATCCAGGTCCCGCCTGCCTTCCCCGAAAAATACCGCGACTCGCTGATTCGTTCCGCGGAACTATGCGCGGTCAAAAAGCACCTCGAAAATCTGCCGAAGTTCGAGATCACAACCAGCGTAGCCATGCCGGCATGAATGCCTGGACATCTCCATGGAAAAACTACTCGATGACCAGGTTACTGCACAAATTAGAGAAGCCTTCACGGAACTGAAGGAACCTGTACAGGTTCTGTATTTCGGCTCAAAGCGGGAGTGCGAAACCTGCGGGACCACGCGCCAGCTTCTCGAAGAAATCGTGAACGCAAATGATAAATTGGGCTTGACTGTGTACGACCTGGAGGATGATCGAGAGGTCGCGGACAAATTTAATGTCCACGAGGCGCCCGGAATTGTTGTTGCCTCAAAGGATGGCCCACAGGTCAAGGATGTCGGCGTGCACTTTTCAGGCATCCCAGCCGGACACGAATTTAGTACACTCATCACAGACATTCTGATCGTCTCCAAGCGGGATTCAGGCTTAAATCCGAAAACACGCGAATTCCTGAAGAAGCTTGACAAACCCCTGCTCTTGCAGGTCTTTGTCACCCCCACCTGACCGTACTGTCCGCGAGCCGTGTTGCTCGCCCATCAGATGGCCATGGAGAATCCGCAGATGATCCGCGCGGAAGGGATAGAAGCCACGGAATTTCAGGAACTGGCGCAGAAGTTTTATGTGAGCGGAGTACCGCAAACCGTGATAAATTCCGGTGCTAAAATGGTGGTGGGAGCGGTGCCTGAGCAAAATCTGCTCGCAGAGATCATGCGTGCCCTTCAAAATTAGCCGGTGCTCCCTGGATTCTGGACCAGTATTCAATGCCAAAGCGTGATTTGCGTCGCAGGAAAAAGAATTTCGACCCTGTGGTGATCGTCGGCGCGGGAGTGTTTCTGATTAGCCTGGCGGTCATTCTGCTGCTTCTAAATGCTCATCACAGCGCAAGCCCACAGCCTGGATCGCCTCCGTCCGATCAATCGGCTGTCGCGCCCGCCGCAGTCAATCTTCCGGCGCCAGTACTTGCCCTGGAAAATGTTAACGGAACGACCGAGTTGTTGGCCGATTATCGCGGGCACGTGGTACTGGTGAACAACTGGGCTGTGTGGTGTCCCCCGTGCAAGGCCGAGCTGCCAACCCTGGAAACGTATTATGAAGCGCACGCTGCCCATGGTTTCATGATCGTTGGGATCGAAGCAGGCGACCCCAAAGACGCAGTGTCTCAATTCGTCGAGAGCAGCGGCTTGAAGTACCATATTTGGCTCGATCCGGACGACGCCTCACTTTCTGCGTTCAGAAACTCGAACCTTCCGAACTCGTATGTGATCGACCGGACGGGGACAATTCGCTATGCGTGGGTTGGCGAGACTGACCAGGGCATGCTCGAGAAATATGTTACGCCGTTGCTGTCGCAATAACCAGCAGGCTGTTGAAAAAGTCGATGGTAGGGGAGAATTGAGTGGGGAAGTGCAGTTTCAAAAAAAGAAAGAAACATGCCGAGGCTATGCTTGATCAATCTTTTTAGATTTTGTCCAGCAGCAACCATCAGCGCTTCAATGTTTACTTTGAGCAAACACCTCAGACGGAACCGTCTCAAACAATGGAATTCCTTCGCCTCTCCAAACAGCGGTTCAACCCACAAACTTCGTTTGCGCAAAGCTTTCCGATAAGCTTCGGTTTGGTGATAGGTCTGTGCTCGGTCGAGATACTCCTGAAAGAATGAACGAAAAATATGTCTTCCACTTTTGCTGCCAGTACATTGGACTTTCACAGGACAGGCATTGCACACTTTGGCATTGAGCTTGTAAACCGCGACCTGCTCCGTTCTTCTTCGAGAATGAAGCGGGACAATCTCGCCTTGGGGACAGACATAATGATCCTTCTCAGAGTCATAGTGAAAGAGCTCGGCTGGATAATACTGAGTACGCTGGCTGAGATCGGATGTGGCGAGATAAGCCTTGACGCCTCGTTCTTCCAAGCCCACGATGTTGGGCTGGGTGCCATACCTGGCGTCGCCTACCGCGATGCTTGGCTTCAGTTGCCATCTAGAGCATACCCAATCCACCAAGTCGAGAAAAGGTGTATTGTCCATAATTGAAGCTGGCGTAACAAGTGCGCTCAAAATGATGCGGGCTTTGCCTCCGTCCACAACATAATGATCGCGATACCCAAGCACTGCACTACCTCCCCAAGAAGACTGCAGGGGAGATGCATGTGGATCGGCTGGGCTTAGCCGATCATCGGTCACTCGTTTGTAATGCGGTTTACGAACACCGATTATCCTTTGACCATTGTATTTGGCGACCAACTTCCCGAAGGCAGAACCGTCTTCTTCAACTTGTTTGAATAGTTGGTCAAGATGCTGTTGTGCTTCAGACTCTGCTTTATCAATCATGTTATTGATGCTGGCGTTGGCTTGTACTTTGGTGCTATCAACGTAGAGTTCTTCTCCCCACACCAGTCCGGCTTCGATGCACATTTCAACAATACGTTCAAAGAACTGTTGAAAGGCTTTCAATCCATAGCGTTCTCTGATCTTAGTCAGGCTGCTATGATCCGGAATTGGTTCGTCCAAGTCATAGCCAATGAACCAGCGATGGGCTAAATTGAGATGGACGGTATCCATCAATTGTCGTTCAGAGCGAATTCCTTCAAAGAAGGCAATCAATTCCAATTTGAAGAATACCACGGGATCCACGGAAGGGCGCCCCAAGCTTGAGTAGAATTCATTAGCCAGATCACGGACAAAGCTGAGATCAATGCTTTGCTCCACTTGGCGATAGAAGTTGTCTTCGGGTACCAAATCCTCCAGACAGATTGTAGTAAAAGACTTGAAATCCCGGACTTTCTTACCGAGCATTCTTCACCTCATAATTTGTTATAGGTATATCTACTATAAGCTGTTTTATTTTCCCCGTTAGCTTCGAAAACATAGATCTAACTCAATCTGATATACCGTTTGAGGCTAAGTCTGAGTCTTACAATTATTAATGTACGACGAATCCCATCTTTTGTTCCCTCTTCTCGATCCCCTTACATATCGAACAATTCCTCAAACTTCGTCCAAAACCTGAAATTGGGCAATTGAGCCGAAGAAGAAACTCATTTGGGTCATTTATTAACGAATTCAAACCCGTGGTCTAAATAGCCGAGAAGGGCGCTATGGGCTAAAGGCTAGACGGGTTGTATTTAGAGAAATGCGGGTATGTCACTGCTAGATGAGTTGATCAAACGCTCTTTGTTAGATTCAATGATTTCTCAAACGGAATTGTGCATGGTCAATCACGGCCTTCATAGCTTCGGCATAGGTTACCTAAAGTTGAGCGGAGTTCTCTATGTCTGTGAATAAAAATGTGACAGTATTTGAAGGTAAATTAGTTAGTTGTCACCTCTAATGCCAGTTTTATCGCCTGTTCCATCGTTAGCGCGCGACCTTCCGCCCAGCGCGCATTGAACTCCACTTCTGCGAGCATGGCACGTAATTGCGCCAGAGACTTATTATATTCGGCGAGTTCCTGATCCGTCATTTGGGACTGAGCTTTCTCGCGTAACGCCTCGGCCGCGCCCAATAATTTTGCGGCGCGGTGTGGATCTTCCTCGGCGATGGCGAGAAAGGCAAAACATTCCAGTTGATTGGCGATGGCTCCACGATTGCCTGAGTCTTGCCAGCCCCGAATGGTTTCGCTGTAAATTGCTTTTGCTTCATTCAGGCTACCAACGCGTCGGGCAACGTGACCCAATTCGCTCTGCATGATCCGTTGAAAATCTGGGTTGCGGACGCGCTGAAAGAGATTCAGCCCATCTTCAAAGATCTGTTGCGCGGCTGTGTAATGGCCCTGCACGCTTTCGTTCAGGCCCAGGCCAACTAAGAGGAAGCCAACCAGATACGAATCAGGCGCGTCAGTGGCCATTTCCCTGAGCTTTCCATAGTACTTCTGCGTTTCTATCTCGTCACCCCTCCTGGTGGCGATCATGGCGCTGCTCAGATAAGCCATACTAAACCCTAAACGGTCGTCGATCTCCTTGGTAAAAATATTAAACCCTTCTAGGGCGGCCTCGTCTCCGTCAGGCGCAGGGACGAACGTTGTGGTGCCAAAGTAATATAGCAGGCTGTAGCCCAATATCTGTTTATCGCCTGTCACCCGCGAGATGGCAATTGCTTCCTTCAAAACCCGTTTCGCCAGAGGAATATTTCCCAGCATAGTGCCCGCTACGCCTTGGGTAAATAATGCCCGGGCTATTAACTTCTGGCGAACTGTATTGGCAGATTCGTCTGCGGCAGGCGGCAGGGCTTGGGCGCGCTCAACCGCAGATTGGACAAAGGCAACTCCCTCGGCTGATCTGCCCAGCCACTGCAGGAACGTGCAAAAGTTCGCGGCTAAACGGACAGCTTCTTCAACATGTTTCTCCAAGCCCCAGTCCAGTGCGGCGCGGAAATTTTCAACTTCATCATTCAATCTGTTGGCCAAAGCTTCGTTATACGCTGAGCGGAACATATCCCACATCTTTTCGGACAGTTCATCAAAATAGATGAAGTGCCGATCACGCGCCGCCGACGATTGCTTCGCTTCAAATAACTTTTCTCTGGCGTATTGCCGAATCGTCTCCAACATGAAGTAGCGCATCTCGTCGTTGCGTTCCTCAGTTGCCACTAATGATTTGTTGACGAGTCCTTCCAGATGCTCTATCGTATTCGGATCATCCGCTACGGCTTCGAGGGCGTCCAACGTCCAACCGCCAATGAAGACTGATGCATTCCGCAAAAGTTGCTGCTCGTCTTCCGATAAAAGATCGTAACTCCAATCGATCAAGGCGCGTAGCGTTTGTTGACGCGGCAGGGCGGTACGGCTGCCGCCGATGAGCAAGCGGAACATATCATCCAAGTGTGTAGCGATCTGCTCCATGGACAGCAGTTTCGTGCGCGCTGCGGCGAGTTCGATTGCCAAAGGAATCCCATCGAGACGTCCGCAGATTTGTTGAATAGCCGATCGATTTGAATTTGTCAGCACAAATTTCGGATTCGCGGCACGGGCGCGTTCCACGAACAAGCGCGTCGATTCGGCTTCAGCCAATGACGGCGTGTGATAGGCTAACTCACCGGCGATGCCTAACGCTTCGCGGCTGCTGGCCAGAATTTTGAGATTAATGCAGTGATGGAGTAAATCATCCGCTAAACGCGCGCAACCTTGAATGAGATGCTCGCAATTGTCGAGAATGAGCAGCAGTTTTTTGTCGCGCAGATAATCGGTGACAAGGTTCGCCAGCGAATTAAAAGGCAATTCCTGCAGACCAAAAACTTCGGCGAGTGCAGGGATGATCTGGGCAGGATCGGAGAGTGGTGCAAGTTCGATCATCCACACGCCGTTGGTAAAATGTGCGAGTTCTTGCGCGCCAACTTCAATCGACAGTCGTGTCTTGCCCGTGCCTCCTGAACCTGTTAGCGTGATAAGCCGAGATGAATTGAGTGATGTTTTGATTTCAGCGATTTCTTTTTCACGCCCAACGAAGGATGTGAGTTGAATGGGGAGGTTATTCGGTTGGGTATCAAGCGATTTGATGGCTGGAAAGTTTTGCTGTAAGTCGGGCGCGTTGACCTGATAGAGTCTCAGCGGCGCGTGCAGATCTTTGAGACGATGTTCGCCCATATCATGCAAGGTGATATCTCCGGGCAAAGCATTCTGCAACAAGTCGCAGGTGGTCTGTGTGAGGAGGCTCTGTCCACCATGCGCCGCGGACATCACGCGTTGTGTAGATGCGAGGGTGGTATAGCCTTCATAATTGCCATTTGAAGAAACTTCGGCTCTGCCGGTGTGAAGTCCCATGCGGACTTTGATCGCACCAGTTTCGCCCCACGCCTCGGCCTCCAAAGCGCGCTGAGCGGAACAGACTGCATGCAACCCATCCAGTGCATTATGAAAGGCTGCGCTGAACGAATCGCCAACAATTTGAAAGATGTAGCCATGATTGGATTCAATCGCTTCGTGCAGAATCTCATCGTGGCGTGCATGCGAGATCGCCATCGCTTCGGGCTTTTCCTGCCATAAATGGGTACTGCCCTCAATGTCGGTGAAGAGAAATGTGACCGTACCGGTTGGGAGAGCTTGCGGTGGATTGGGCATAAGCTGACTCTATTGGTTCTATTTTAACTTGTATTCCGCCGCCCACCAGGCGTCCAATAATGTTGCGGACTCTGCGGCATTTTAACGCCCTGAGGAATTTCAGTTTTTTTGAATTTTTCCCCGTTTAGTCCACGCTGCTAACTTAGATTATTACTTTTTCAACAGCCTGCCAGATTGTGCGAGAAACAAATCCAACACTATCTTGGGTAAGAATTCAATGCGTAGAAGCAAAAAGAACTCCCCGTGCTTCCAAGCACGGGGAGTTCTGGCAGAATCTCACTACATTTCTTCATTCAACCGGCGTGATTTGAGCCAATTGTAAGCGGACAGCCTCACGCCACCTCCGCCAGAGCAGCAAAAGGCCGGTCAATCCAATCAGGGACTGGCTGATGAGGACATCCAATCCAGAACCGGTGAAGGCGTCGACGAGTCCCGGCAATCCATCCCAAAGCCCATGCAAGAGGACCACTGCCAGGTATGTGCCGATCACCTGACGATCTATCTGGAAATGGCCCTCTCTGCTTTCGCGAAACAAAACGCCCACCAGGATAGCCGTCCATGTGCCGTGTCCCAAGGGTGAAAGGAGACCGCGTAACAGAGTTACAGCGACGGTGGCCGAAAGGCTACCCCCACTTGTAAGCAAGGCCGTAAAGGCATAGCCCATGCTTTCGAGAGCCGCAAAGCTCATCCCAGCTGCAGCGCCCAGAATCATTCCATCCAGTTCTGAATCGTGACCGCGGCGGCGCGCAATGACCAACACGCCCAGAATCTTGACCAACTCCTCAATAAATCCAATCTGAAAGGCGGTGAGAAAGTCCAGGTTGTGTACAAATAACGGTTCCAGGATGGAGGCGGAGAAGACGCCCAACAGCCCTCCATACAAAAAGGACAGCGATAGGGTTGGCAGCGTCAGACGGCTGAGATGCCTCCGTTCGTAAAAAAAGCCACGTAGGTAACTGGGATCATGAAACTCCCTAACATGGCAACTGTAGGAAACAGGATGGGATTACCGGTGAAGAACAGGATTACGCTCCCGACCAGGTAAAGACCAAATGTGATCAATAAAACACGCCACCAATATCCCCATTTGTGACGGGTGGGCGTGGTTTCAATATTCTGGCCGGCATTTTGAATGGAGAAATTCGTCTTCATTCCTGCCTTCCGTCCGATTTTGGAATGACCAACTTGTCGGGAAGTTGTCCGAAATCCATAAATGTCGACCCCGGATCAATCCTTTATGGCCCAGTTTCCCCGAAACTGGGTTTCGTAGAGATGAGCGTACAGACCATCTTGTGAAAGCAAATCTGGATGGGTTCCACGCTCTACCACTTGGCCCCGGTCCATGACTAGTATTTGATCTGCTGCCAGAATCGTACTGAGCCGATGTGCGATCACGATACTGGTTCGCCCGGTCATCATCCGTTTGAGCGCCTCCTGAATGAGCGCCTCCGACTCGCTATCCAGGCTGCTGGTAGCCTCATCCAGAACCAGGATTCGAGGATCTTTCAGAATGACCCGCGCCAGCGCAATCCGCTGCTTTTCTCCTCCACTCAGGCGATAACCTCGCTCTCCGACAATTGTCTGGTACTGGTCGGGCAGGCCCATTATGAAATCGTGGATGTTTGCAGCTTTCGCGGCTTCTTCGATTTCCTCCTGGCTGGCATCCAGCTTGGCATAGAGCAGGTTTGTCCGGATGGTGTCATGGAACATGTGGGTTTCCTGAGTGACCATGCCAATCTGTGCGGTGAGCGATGCCAGGCTCACATCCCTTAAATCGTGCCCATCGATCAAGATTCGTCCGTCAACTGGATCGTACAAGCGAGGAATTAGATAGGTAACGGATGTCTTGCCGGCCCCACTGGGGCCCACCAGGGCAGCCAATTCCCCCGGCTTAACCCTGAAGCTGATATGCTCCAAGGCCTGCTGGCGCGCCTGGGTATGTATCTCGCTTCCTTCGCCATCTACGTGGGCATATTTTAGCTCGAGGTCTTGATCCCCGGTAAGGCTTTTCCCGTTCTGTTTCTCTGGTCTGTACGGCCCGCCGCCCGATAATGTTGCCGTCACACTATCTATCTGTCCGAAGCGTTGAACCTCGCCTAGCAAATTCGCGGGATGAGCGTCATAACGAAAGGACACATCCTCAAAGACGAGCTCACCGCGTACATTTGATAATCGGATGGGGGCGGCATTTTCCCGGATGTCCAACGGCAGATTGATCACTTCAAATACCCGCTCGAAACTGACGACCGAAGTGGCGAACTCCACGGGATCGTTCGCCAAACCTTGCAGCGAAGTGTAAAGGCTGGTGAGATAGGCCCCAAAGGCAACAATGGTCCCGACCGTAAATACATGGCGGATGACCAGATATCCCCCAATGCCATACACAAGAGAGGTGCCCACCGCGCTGACCAGGCCGATCATTACAATGAAGGTGGCTCCCATGACGGCCCGATCCACATTGATATCGCGCAAATTCGACACCCGCTCGTCGAAGCGCTTTACCTCGTCCCCCAGCCTGCCAAACAGCTTCACCAGCAGGATACCGCCGATATTAAGTGTCTCTTGCATCGTCGTGTTCATGGCAGCATTTGCCTCCAACTGTCTGCGCGACAAGTCGCGCAGGCGGCGGGCCAGCCGCCGGGAGGCCATGATGAAGAGCGGCAGGATAATAACGCTGACGACGGTCAGACGCCACTCTAAAGAAAGCATGACGGCCAGTACGGCGATGCTCTGGATCACATTCGTCGCGATGTCGACAATCGTATTGCTGATCGCGTCCTGTGCGCCCAACACATCATTGTTCAGGCGGCTGATCAATTCTCCGACCTTCGTATTGGTAAAGAATTGCAATGACATTCGCTGCAAATGAGCGAAGATCGCCATCCGCAAATCATACGTTACGCCTTCGCCGATCTGAGCGCTCAACTTCCGCTGCCACACCCGGAACAAGCCGCTCATCGAAGGGATCAGCAGCAAGCCGACCGCCAGAAAGATCAATTGTTCGATATCCCCTGAGGGGATGATGTGATCAATCAGGTAGCGCAGGATCAAAGGTATCAATAACCCCAGGCCCGTCGTTCCCAGAATCAAGATGAACATCTCCAGAATCTGAAACCAATAGGGGCGCGCATAACCCATCACTCGCCTCATCAGATCCCGGTTCCATTCCGGTTTCTCATCAGACGACTTTAGATACTCTCTCCAGCCGGTCCCACGCATTCCCATTCCCATAAAATCACCTCAGCAGTTTGCATGCCTTGGAGCCGCGGCTCCGAAGGCTTTCAACAATAACTCCATTAGATCCGGAAATTTTGCGTGGGAAGTGATGAAACATAACTTGTTTCGTCAACCATGCAATTTTCAAGTCAGGGCAATTTCGCCATTAATTGGGCAGGCTTTTTCCGGATATACCAATAGGTCATGCCAATCGCGATTACCAGCGGCAGAACACCTACGATCCCAAAGATCAAGTCACCTGGCAGGCGAATCCATTCGAGTAACTTGGCAAGGCTGGTATCCAAATAGGCGGGGCTGCGGGCGTGCCAGTAGCCGTTGACCAGCACGTCCCTGAACTGCAGCACGCCTCCCGGGAATAGCGATAGGACGACCATCAGCGCCAGACCGATGTTCAGGCCCCAGAAGGAGACTTGGATGTATTTCTCGACGCGCTTCCACTGGTCCTCCGGGAGCATCTGGCGGATGCCAAATATCATCAAGGCCAGGGCGAGCATCCCGAAGACACCCATTAACGCCGCGTGGCCGTGGTTGGGGGTCAGCATCGTGCCGACCTCGTAGTAACTCACGATCGGCATATTGATCAAAAAACCGAAAACGCCAGCGCCGACAAAGTTCCAGAAGCCTACTGCCATCAGGAAATAGAACGTCCACTTATGCGGGATGGAGATCTCCTGTCCGCAGATATCGCACTTGCCGCGCGTCAGCTTGATGAAATCCCAGGCGTCAAGGGTGAGCAGGGTCAGCGGCACAACCTCCAGGGCGGAGAATAGAGCGGCCAGGGCCATGGTGATGTTAGTCTGCCCGGTCCAATACCAATGGTGGCCGGTGCCGACGATACCGCTCGCCATATACAGGATGGCATCCAGGTAGATCACGCGGGCAGCCGTCTGGCGGGAAACCATACCCAGCAAATAGAAGATGATGGCCACCATCACCGTCGCAAACAATTCGAAGAAACCTTCCACCCACAGATGGATGATCCAGAAGCGCCAGGTGTCAACCACCGTGTAGTTGGTCATGCTTGAATAAAACATGGCCGGCAGATAGAACAGCGGAATGCCCACTGCCGCATACATGAAGAGCGAGGCCAGTTCTTTGCGCTCCCCGTTCTTGCGGGCCGGTGCAATCGCTCTCACCAGCAGCGCCAGCCAGACCACCAGGCCGATGGCCAGCAGGATCTGCCAGGCGCGCCCGAGGTCGAGGTACTCCCAACCCTGATCCCCGATCCAGAACCAAAGGTTGCCCAACCAGCTGTTGATTCCCAGATATTCGCCCAACAGGCTGCCAGCCACGACCACTACCAGGGCAGCAAAAAGGATGTTTACCCAGAGTGCCTGTTTCCGGGGCTCCCTACCGCCCACTGCCGGGCCGATAAGAAGCGCTCCCGCCACATAAGCTGTAGCGATCCAGAAGATCGCCAGTTGCACGTGCCAGGTACGGACAATGTTGCTGGGAAGGAGGCGCGACAAATCCAGCCCGTAGAACGAAGTCGGATCGGCGCGATAGTGAGCAATCAGCGCGCCACATAAGCCTTGCAGCAAGAGCAGAATGGCAACGATCAGGAAATACTTGACCGTTCCCTTCTGGCTGGCGGTCATCTCCCCACCGGGCAGCATTTGCGGGTGAATATGTTCCCTTTTTCCCCTCCATCCCAGGAAATCAAAACGGCCGAATGCAAACAGGACCGCGGCGGTACCGCCCAGCAAGGTGATCAGGCTCAGGGCGCTCCATAGGACGGCATCGCTGGTCGGCCGGTTCCCGACCCATGGATCGTATGGGAAATTGTTGGTATATGAATAGGAATGGCCCGGCCGCTCGGCAACCGAAGTCCAGGCAGCCCAGGCGAAGAAGGCCGTCAGCTGCCGGATTTCATCAGGATTGCTGATCAGTTTGGATTGCAGTCCTGCATCGCTGCCGGGTTTGGAGAAATAGTCGGTCCAGACAGACTGCTGGGCTTGAAAGGCATCGACTTCCGGCTTGGTATAGGTCAGCACGCCGGTTTGGGCATCGAAGCGGTTCTGCTTGAGTAGCAGGGCCACTTCTGCCTGAACAGCAGCCTGGCCGGGAGCATCCAACGCCTCATAGGTCTGTTGGTAAAGCCGCAATGCGACCGCGCCGGCGGTAACCTGCCCCAGGTCGTGCAGATAAGCGGCCGAGAAATCAGGACCGAGATATGCCCCGTGGCCCAATAACGACCCGTTCTCCATCAGACCGTTTTTCAGGAATATTTCCTGGCCAGAGCGGATATCATCGCCAGTGAAGATTACCTGACCGGCAGGCCCCATGACGCGGTCCGGCACAGGCGGCGCATCGCGGTAGGCACTGACCGTCACCCCGATCAGGATGGAGAAACCGAGGATCATCACCAGGATGACTGCATTCCGCCACCATGGAGAGAGCTGTGCCGTCTCTTGGTTTTGAGTGTCCATTCTTCCCTCCCAGAGAACTGAAATTGAATGGATTAGGTTGCGGCGCCTAACGCCTGCGAGGACGCACTTACCCCATTACTTTTAATGGAAAGGCTGCACGAATAATTCTACTGCCTTCTCTCGCGCGTGGCGAGGTTGAGCCAGGATAGCAGTGGGATCTACTTCTATTTGCGTTCTATACATGCCTAACGGCTTCCCATAAAGTCTGCTGTTGCAGCCCTGCCGTTTTCTGTTTTGATCGCAAGTTGTATTTTTACTCCCGCGTATCGTTGGGAGCAGACAAGATGACGATGGGCCCTATTGATTGTCTTCCTCTTCGTCCTTCTTACCAAACGCTGCCAACCTTTCGGCAAGCTCCCGCAGGCGTTTGTCCACAAGCCCATTAACCGTGTTTTCCTCATAACCCACGTCCGGCAATCGTTCGCCGGCCCTGACGCCGGTCAGGATTTCTATCCCTTCGTCAATACTCGTTACCGCCCAGATGTGAAACAGACCATCCTTAACGGCTTGCATCACCGCTTCCTTGAGCATAAGGTTACCTACGTTGCTGTCAGGGATAATCACCCCTTGTCTGCGCGTCAGGCCCTTGGCCTCGCAAATGGTGAAGAAACCTTCAATTTTCTCATTGACCCCTCCAATCGCTTGAACCTCGCCCTTTTGGTTCACAGATCCTGTGATGGCAACCCCTTGATCGACCGGCAGGCCGGATAGAGCAGAGAGAATGGCATATAGCTCTGTGCTGGAGGCGCTGTCGCCTTCCACACCCGAATAGCTCTGTTCGAAGACCAGGCGCGCGGCCAGGCTTAGGGGCTTATCCTGGGCATATTTATCCGCCAGATACCCCGACAAGATCAAGACTCCTTTGGTATGGATGGGACCGCTCAGCATGGCTTCCCTCTCGATGTTGATCAACCCTTCGCGACCCAGTCCGATGGTGACGGTAATCCGGTTGGGTTGTCCAAACTCTATATCGCCCATCTGGATCACGGACAGGCCATTAACCTGCCCACATTTTTCACCGTCCACATCGATTTTGATTTCGTCCCGCAGGATCATCTCTTTGATCCGCTCCTGGATCAGGGCAGAACGATAGAAACGCTCGTCAATTGCCTGGCGCACATGGGTCGCCATGATGAACGGAGCGTGTTCTGTGCCGGCATAATAGCTTGCCTCGCGGATGACGTCGGCAATCTTTCCAAAGTGGGTGGAGAGCTTCTCCTGGTCTTCTGCCAGCCTTGAACCATATTCAACAATACGGGCCATTGCACTCGCGTCAAGATGCCTCAAATGCTCATCCTCACAGATCCTCGAAATAAAGGCGGCGTAATCATTAATATGCTCTTCGGTGCGTTCCATCTGTGTGTCAAAATCAGCTTTGACTTTAAATAGCTCGGCGAAGTTTTCATCAATTGTCAGCAGAAGCTGGTAGATATCGGCGCGGCCGACGAGGATGACTTTAACATTGAGAGGGATCGGTTCCGGCTTAATGCTTTTCGTGCTCATGACGCCCAATTTGTCAGCCGCATCTTCGATAATAATTTCTCTATTTTGCAGCGCGTGCTTCAGGCTTTCCCAGGATAGGGGGCTGCTGATCACCCCTTCGATGGGAAGCACTAAATAACCACCGTTGGCTTTGTGCATGGATCCGGGACGAATCAGCGTAAAGTCTGTGGTCAGGGCTCCAAAGTTGGCTTCTTGTTCTATCTTTCCGAAAAGGTTGCTATACGTGGGATTACGCTCGATCACAACAGGAGCACCCGGGTGTTGCGAGTTGTCCACCAGTATATTGACCGCGTATTTCTTAAGAGGGTTTTCTTTGCTCCGCAAGAACGGCAGCTGCTGCGCGGGTTGTCCTTCGGTTTCCGGCTTGAAATCGGATAGATTTGCAAGGATATCAACTTGCACCTGTTCCAGGTATGTTTGGATCGCTTCAACGGCTCGGTACTTCTCCTTAATATCACTCATGGAGTGTTTGATCGCATATAATGCGACCTCTTGGTCCAATTCCTGGAGCGCTTCGCCGGCATCTTTGTCCAGGCTTTTCACCTGACGTAATACGGCCTCGATCGTTGTTTCTAAAGCCTGCCGGGTTTTCGTGATACCCTCTTTTTCCTCGGGTTTGAGAGCTAAAAATTCCTCCTGTGTGATGGGCTTGCCCTTATGCAAAGGGATGGTCATCAAACCTGCGGCGGAGGCCTCGAGCGCAAAATCTACCTTGAGAGCCTGCTCGTTCAGGCCCTCCAGAAGCTTGGTTTTTTGTTCCTGAGTCTGGGTGAGCACCTTTTCCCGGTGGGCAACATATTCTTCACTTTCGAAGGCGTTGCGAATGTCCCGCGCAACGAAGGTGATCAATTTTTCCATACCCGCTTTGAATTCAACCGCATGTCCAGCAGGCAGAAGCAGGACGCGGGGACGATAACTATCGCGAAAGTTGTTGACATAACACGAATCGACGGGCGCAGCTTCTTTTGCCGCGACCTCCTCCAAGAATCGTTCGATAGCCGTTATCCTGCCGGTGCCGGCTCTGCCGGATACGTAAATGTTGAACCCGTTTTCTTTTATTCCCAGGCCGAACCGCAAAGCTCTGACCGCCCTCTCCTGGCCGATAATGGTTTTCAATGTACTGATTTGAGAACTGTTTCGGCCACCCATCGATTCGGGGTCGCATGCTTTGCACAGTCTTTCAAAGGGTAGCTCGCGAATCATAGGTAGGTCCTCCAGTCAGAATGATGGGCGGTTGATTTTCTCCAATCCAGATCTATGGTTCCATCCTAATCATGATTATCGAATCGCATTGTTTACCAAGTATATGACAATTTTCCAACGAAATCTGGGCGAGCCCGAGTGCGAAACACATGTCGAATGTGGAAGCCCCCCGAAATTCACTCAAATTGTCATAACATCGGTGCAATCAGGAAAAATGGACGGGCTGGATGCCTAACCAGGGAACCTTAAGTATGCAGCTCCAAGATTATGGAATCGCCAGCCGCGGCTGGAACTTATGCCCGCATAACGGATATGTTCCGTACCGCATGTCACTCAGACCCTGCTAACTTGCAGGGGGCGCGATCGTTTGCGGAGAATCCACGCTTCACGCCCGCGTTTGGCATGGCCCGGCTGCCTTGATCTGCACGTTGGGAGACTCGGCGGCTAGAATGCGATCACGGCAGACCAAACGCACGAGATCAAGAACGTGGTTCGATAATCATTGGGAAACCGTTCGAAGTACTGAGCGTACCTCCCATGACAAATTTCGGGGTGAAGCCGGGCGCAAGGCGCGGCGCATATTCCCTTGCAAGAAGAGCCAACAGGATGTGAGACTCAAGCAGAGAGAAGTTATTGCCCATACACACCCGCTGGCCGGCCGCAAATGGATGATAGGCGTACTGGTGCATCTTTGCTTCCCGTTCGACCGTCCTCACCTACGTAATCCAGGAACCCGGCGCGGCTGAACCCGCGTAAAGCTTCCATCGTATTCACGCGGTGGATCGTTCTGAGTGTTGTTGATTCCATTCAGTAGAAGCTCCTTGTCTATTTGCGGATCTCGATATTAGCAGACAAACATGAGCTTCCACTTATGTTCCTTAAAAAACAAATGTGCCGATCCTCAAAGATAGAGGGCCGGCACAAATCTCGCAGTGGATCAATTGCAGAGGCTTAGGCGCCTACCGCCGGCCTGAATTTATACCCGTATGCCAGATATATACCCCGTTGGGCAGATTTTCGTGGAAGTGTAGGGCGGGACGGAATACTTGTAGTGAGGGGCGCAATTTAGAAGGAATTTTCACCTTTACAGTCCGGTTAGTGATTGGCCTGACTACAAGATGAGCTTAGGCAGCAAGAACAGAGACGGGTGACGGGCTTATAATGACTGCCTGTCACCCATTTTTGGAGGCTATTGCATGACTCTTGACTTATCTGCTATTCGAAACCAATTTCCTTCTCTGAATCGGCCCGCCATTTTCTTTGATAATCCCGGCGGGACACAGATCGCCAAGCAATCCCTGGATCGCGTCAACAAATACTTGCTCGAATGCAATGCCAATCATGAAGGTGCTTTCGCCACCAGCGTCGCCTCCGATGTTGTCCTGGAGGAAGCCCATCGCGCCGTGACAGACTTCTACAATGCCTCCAGCCCAGAAGAGATTATCTTCGGGAACAACATGACGAGCCTAACCCTGCATATCAGCCGTTCGATCTCGCGCGAGTGGAAAGAAGGAGATGACATCGTGGTTACCCGTCTCGATCACGATGCCAATGTGACTCCGTCGGTATTGGCCGCACAGGATCGAGGCGTCAAAGTCAATTGGGTGGACTTTGATGTGGAAGATGGCACACTGAGACTGGACGACCTGCAGAAAGCTTTGGAGCGAAAGCCGCGGCTGCTGGCTGTAGGTTACGCCTCCAATTCATTGGGGACGATCAACCCAATTGCGAAGATTATCAAGATGACGCATGCTGCAGGCGCGCTGGTTTATGTTGACGCAGTGCAATACGCGCCGCATGGCCCCATTGACGTGCAGAAACTGGACTGCGATTTCCTTATCTCTTCAAGTTATAAATTCTTTGGGCCGCATTGCGGGATTCTGTATGGGAAACGCGAACTCTTGGAGAAGTTATTCGCCTACAAAGTACGGCCGGCCACAAACAAGCTGCCCGGAAAGTTTGAGACCGGCACTCAGAATCACGAGGGCATCGCGGGCGTGCTGGGGGCTATCGAGTATTTTGAATGGGTTGGCAAGGAACTTGGCACGGAGCATCTTGAGGGACTCGAGGGAGAAGCCTACCAGGGTCGGCGCCCGGATTTGAAAAAGGCAATGGCTGCAATCCACACGTATGAATTGGAATTGAGCGGAGCCCTGCTCTCCACATTGCAGTCCGTCCCCGGCCTAACCATCTTTGGTCTCACAGATGCCCACCGTCTGGAGGACCGTGTCGCAACCTACTCTTTCCGTCTGAAAGACCTGCCTCCGCGCCAGGTTGCTGAGCAACTGGCCGCGCAGGGCATCTATGTTTGGGATGGAAACTACTATGCCCTTAACGTTACCGAGAGGCTTGGTTTGGAGGATCGTGGAGGCATGGTTCGGGTGGGTGCGGCTCACTACAATACGTTGGAAGAAGTGGAGAGATTGAAAGAAGTACTGACAAAGATTAGTACTCGATAGGGCGTTCAAATAATCTGCTGATCGCCTTCTCTTCGCCAACTCAGGATCAAACAGTAGGCGCGGCCCAGGAGCTTCTTGGCTTCCAACACCTCTCCATCGGCCATTTGGCGTATTTGTTCGTAGTGAGATTCGAGAAAGACGAAAAGCCTTTTGCGTCCGAGTGGGCGAAAGATATATATCCCATGCCTGTAGCGTCGCTTTCTCTTCCATCTCGCGGCAATTCTTCGACAGGCGCAGTGCCCTGCGGTCCTCCTCCGAAAATGGCAGGGAATATGCACTCCAACACAGAGAGAACAGGTCCCTTTTCCATGAAGAAGACTCTCTCAGGTCGTCGAGCACGCCCAGAGCTTGGTGCGCTGAAAGGCATCGGACACGCTTGGCCCCTGCATCCCAAACTAAGATGCCCCGCCGGCTCCAATCATCCTTCTGAGCTGGGGACAGCCAGGCTGGCAAGGGAAGCCGCGGAACTCCTCCTTTCGAGTTGATCTTTATTCCCCAGGTAGCCGAAATCTGTTCGCCGTGGTCATCGCTCATTGTCTGCTCCTGCAAGGAAGTTTTCTGGCTGGGTGTAGATAATACGCCCGGGTCGCGATCAGTGGGTATTTCCTATGGGTTCAAAGCGGGGAAATTTTGAACCGTAAGCAATGTCGCTTCTGCAAACATCGTGTTGGCGACGTAATCTCAAGGGAACACCGATTTCCATTGCCGTTAGGCTGGTGCTCTCGAACGAAGAAAACCCCATCGGCATGCAGTAATACCTGCAACTGTGCTCTCCGTCTTTGGTCAGTGAAGATCTCCGATCTAACATGAATGTCGGTGTGCTCTCGATCGATTCGGCCTGAATGCCATGGTAGCGCGAACCTCATGTCATTACCAACCTTGTTACGAAATTTGCCTGGTTACTCTCTGGCGACACGAGTATTGATGGCCTGATATAATGAACTAATCTAGACATAATCAGGGAATTCAGGCTGACGCTGTTGAAGGCAACTCTGTGATAAGTAGGTGATTGAGAAGAACACACATAGTCTCGTCGAAGGAAGAAAGAGTTTCGCGGATTATCAGGACAGGCACCTAGGGGGCCATGAAATGGAGCCCAACCTGGAAGGTGCCCTCACGGGGATCACGTGTATCCAGCGTATCAATCTTCCCGGTAAGTGGACCTTATGAGCGCAAACCAGAATCCCCCGTCTCAAGCTGAAGAACAAGAATGGCAGTATCGAAGGATCTTCGAGGCCGTCAGCGACGGATTGATGATTCAGGATTTGGAAACCCAGCGCGTCGTCGAGGCCAATTCCGCCGCTGCTGCGATGCACGGATACAGCCGCGATGAATTCATCGGCCTGCCTGCCACGGCCTATGTCCATCCTGACAGCCTCCACCTTTTTACCGACTCCCTCGAGGCGGTTAAGACTGGTGGCGTGTTCGAATCCCCGTCTATCCACCTGCGCCACGATGGTTCACCGTTCCATGTGGAGGTGCGGAGGACGGCATTCACCTATCAATCCCGCCTGTGTCTGTTAAGCGTCATCCACGACGTCAGCGAGCGAGTCCGGGCAGAACAAATATATTCCCAGCAGGAGGGTGCCCGTCAGCGCGAGCAGTCCACTTTACTGGACATCTCCCACACGCTGGCCTCTACTTTGGAACTCAGACCGGGCCTTATTCTGGATCAACTGCGGGTGATCGTTAAATACACGCGTGCCGCACTTTTCGTATTGGAAGACTCAACCTTGGCGACCGTTGCCGTGCGTGGAGTGCCGCCATCGGAAAGTGCGGCGACCTTCCGCATCCACTTGGATGACCCGGCGGCTCTTGCGCGGCTCTTCAACCAACACCGCCCTATCCGAATCGTGGACGTTTCCAGTGATGACGAGGAGGCGCAGTTCCTGCGATCGCTATTAAATGAGGGAGGCGGCAATCCTATTAGACGGGGTACGAGCGTGGATGTGGGTGCCTCTGGCGATAAAAGGCCGCGTCATGGGTGGCCTTAGCGTGGCGCACGCTCACAGCGGTTACTTCACGCCTCATCACGCCGACCTGGCGTTAACCGTGGCCAACCAGGCCGCCATCACCATGGTCAATGCTGAACTGTATCAACAAGCCCAGGCTCTTGCTGCGCTGCAGGAACGCCAGCGTCTTGCACAGAACCTGCATGATGCCGTCAACCAATCGCTCTTTTCTGCCGGCTTGATTGCCGAAGTCCTGCCGCGGCTGTGGGACCGGGATCAGGACGAGGCGCGACGTTCGCTCGAAGATTTGCGCCGCTTGACCCGGGGCGCCATGGCCGAAATGCGCGCCTTGTTGGCCGAGCTCCGCCCCTCCACCCTCACCGACGCGGAGTTGGGCGACCTGCTGCGCCTGCTGGGGAATGGTTTCACGGGCCGCACAAACATCCCCGCCAAAGTTAATGTGGAAGGAAAAGGTATCTTGCCCGCCGAGGTACAGGTGGCAATCTATCGCGTATGCCAGGAGGCCCTTAATAATGTCGCGAAACATGCCCAGGCCAACGCGGTGGAAATAACTCTTAAGCACGAAGATACGGGTATCGAATTGAGGATACGCGATGATGGCCGGGGCTTTGATCCCGAAAAAACCAGCTCCGGTCATTATGGCTTGGACATGATGCGCGAGCGGGCTGACGCGGTGGGCGCACGGTTGTCAGTTACGAGCCAGTCGGGTAAAGGTACCGATCTCACCATACGTTGGGCAGACCCCGAAAAAAAGGAGCTCGCATGAAAGCCTCTCCATCCAAAACCATTCGCGTTATGCTGGTTGACGATCACACCATGGTGCGCAGAGGATTGGCGACCTTCTTGAAAGCCTTCGATGATCTGGAACTGGCCGGCGAGGCCGAGAGCGGCCAGACTGCCATCGAGCTCTGCGCTCAGGTGCAGCCGGACGTCATCCTGATGGATATGATCATGCCTGACATGAATGGGGCAACCGCCACGCGGTTGATACGCCAGCAGGCTCCAACCGTTCAGGTGATCGTATTGACGAGCTTCAAGGAAGAGGCGTTGGTAAAGAGCGCGCTGGAGGCGGGGGCCATCGGATATTTGCTTAAGGATGTGTCAGCGGAAGATCTGGTCAGTGCCATTCGTGCGGCACATGCCGGTCGCGCCACACTTTCGCCGGAGGCTGCCCAGGTTTTGGTGGATGCTGCCAGCCAGCCGCCCGCGCCGGGATACGATCTCACGGAGCGCGAGCGGGCCGTTCTGGCCCTGATGGTGGAGGGTTTGAACAACACGCAAATTGCCGGCAGGCTGGTCGTCAGCCCATCAACCATTAAATCTCATGTCAGCAGCATTCTATCCAAGTTAGGCGTTACGAGCCGCACCGAAGCCGTAGCGCTGGCGCTGAGACACAAACTCGTGGCCTGACTCCTTTTCATACATCTCCCCCAATTGGCGGATGTCAACACTCCCCGGCAGGCGGATGCTACTGGGGAGTGTTCGTTATAAAATTAAACTCCGGGGCACTATTGGTGCCTCCGAGGTGTACGACAACCAGCCAGAATGCGAAGGGCATCGGGCACGCCATGAAGAGTACGGCCAAGCACGCGAAGAAGTTCGTCAAACCATCGCTCAAAGACTCAGAGGTTCGTTACCGCCGCCTATTTGAAGCAGCCCAGGATGGGATACTAATATTGGATGCCGGGACGGGAGCGATTACAGATGTCAACCCATTCCTGATAAGTATGTTGGGATATTCCCGCGAAGAATTTGTAGAGAAAAAACTCTGGGAGGTGGGCGCCTTTGAAGACGTTCAAGCCAGTAAGGAGGCCTTCGAGGCTTTACAGAGGGAAGAGTACATTCGATATAAGGATTTGCCGCTCAAGGCGAAAGACGGTCACCTGATTCAAGTAGAATTCGTCAGCAACGTCTACGCGGCGGGTGACCAGAAGGTCATCCAATGCAACATCCGCGATATCACGGAGCGTAAGCAAGCTCAGGATGCGCTGCTCCGGAGCGAGGCGCTTTACCGCGAGTAGTCCGTGCGGGACCATCTGACTGGCTTATTCAACCGTCGCTATATGGAAGAGACCCTGGATCGAGAGCTGATTCGAGCCTCACGGAAACAACTTTCAGTAGGCATCATCATGTTGGATGTGGATGGTTTCAAGCGGTTCAACGACACGCGTGGTCACGCCGCCGGCGACGTGGTCTTACGCGAACTTGGCAAGTTGCTGCTCGGGCACGTGCGCGGCGAGGACATTGCTTCCCGCTTTGGCGGCGATGAATTCATAGTTATCCTACCGGATGCCTCCCGGGAAATGACGCGTGAGCGTGCCGAACGCTTATGCGGGCATGCCCACCACCTCGGCCTCCCGTTCGAAGGGCAAACATTGGAGGCGCTCACACTTTCCGTAGGAGTTGCGGCCTTCCCTGAAAATGGTTCCACCAGTGAAGCCCTTCTGAAGGCTGCTGATGCTGCGCTCTATCGCGCCAAACGTGAAGCGCAGGGCGGCGTAATCGTCGCCGAATTGTAACCTGCTGCGGGCCTTTCGCACGGCGGCTTGGAAAAGATAACCCAGTAAATTGGAGCAACCAGGCACGACATCTCTCCCCAGTGACGAAGACAAACACTCCCAGATCGGTCGACGAAGCCAGCAATTTTTGCCCTAATATAATATGTTGGACAACTTACCTTAAGACGATGAAACCAGAAAAATCGAGGCGATCCGATCCCTTGTGAACTTGCCAGGAACATTCCTGATTTGATTCAGAGAAGGAGTACGACCATGAAAGATAGTGATTTGTCGAAGTTCACCTGTAACAAATGCGGCGGCCATGAATTGACGGTCACTCACGTTTGGAACATCGAGGCCGGGAATGATAGTGAACGCTGGCGGGAGTGGGGACCGCTGAAGGATGATCATCACTGGCAATATGAGTTTAAAGAAAAAATCGAAGAAAATGCCGACGATGAAGTGCAAAGGGGTGACTTCAGCGAGTTCGAGGAAGATGACTTTGCGTCCGAACCGGAAGAATATGAAGAATACGAAGCAGAAACCAACCGGGAAAGCGATGAGTTTTTCATAAATTGCAGCAATTGTGATCGCGAGATTGAATTTGGCTGGTCACAACCGGATCGGCGTGGCCTCATTTTGCCGGTTGAATTTTCGGATTTCAATCCGCTTGAAAGCTGGCCGGATCCCAAATATGTAGATGCCTGGCAGCAGCGAGGCTGGCTTCGAACGCGAAATACTCCGCCATGATCGAAACCGACGGCGTTGAATCCCGGTAAGCTCTGGAGATTCCATGTCTGAAAATAAAAATGCGGTCGAGATGCATGGTTGCATCGTTTGTGCCAGGATATTCAACATTCTTGCCGTATATGCCCCGGACGGCCGGCTCGTGGAGTGCGCCGTGACTAGCCCTGGCGGGCACTTCGTATCGGGTGGACAACGGCTGGTTGCCTGCGATACGCACACCGCCGGAGAAATTGAAACTGCCCATAAAAGATGGCGCTCCCGGACAGACAATGGGTCAGAAAATGAACAAGAAGACAAATGAGGTCATTGTGAATCGTGAAGGTGAGCGTTTTGGTTTGCGGGTTGGTGCGGATGTACGCCCCCGCACGCCGCCCGTTCTCCGCCCGTTCACGGAGATTCTCCAGGAACCAACCAAGAAAACGGTGCCCAATGGACTTTAAGGATTATTATGAAATACTGGGAGTGTCACCAGACGCCGACAAGAAGGTTGTCCAACAGACGTTTCGCCAGTTGGCACGCAAGTATCACCCGGATGTAAACCCGGGTAATAAGGCAGCAGAAGAGAAATTCAAGACGATTAATGAGGCTTACCAGGTTCTATCGGACGCGGAACAGCGCAAGAAGTATGATAAGTTACGGACTCAATACCAGCAATGGCAGCAGACGGGCGGGCATCCACAGGATTTCGACTGGCAAAACTGGTCGGCGCAAGCTGGCAACGGGGTCCATGTCCAATACGCTAATCCCGAAGATCTGGAGGATTTGTTCGGAAGTGATTCACCTTACTCCGATTTCTTTACCAATATCTTTGGCCAGGCGCGGCAGGAGCGGCAGAGGCTCCGGCCCAGGCAGCGCGCCCGGCCCACGGCGCGGACGCGATGTTGAGTACGAAGTTGATCTCACGCTAGAGGAGGCTTTTCACGGTGCAGAGCGCCTGCTGGAGATAGATGGGCACCGGATCAAAGCCGGAATCCCGCAGGGTGTCCGGACCGGATCGAAAGTTCGTTTGGCAGGCCAGGGGGAGCCGGGCCAGAACGGTGGGCCAGCCGGCGATCTATATTTGATCATCCGAATCCTGCCCAATGAGACCTTCGAGCGCGACGAAGATGACTTGCACCTCGATGTGCCGGTGGATATGTTCACTGCAATTGGCGGTGGTGAGGCCCGCGTCCCCACTCTTGAGAAGCCGCTGATACTGAAAATTCCGCCCCGCACCAATGCCAAGCGCAGTTTTCGTATACGGGGCAAAGGCATGCCTCACCTGGGTGACCCCAACAAACGCGGCGACCTGTTTGCCCGGGTCCGGCTGGTACTACCTGACCCGCTGAGCGATCAAGAGGTCAAGAGCATCCGCGAACTGTCCTCGGCGCGTTCAAGCCGTTCTTAGCCTATCTCAAAAGAGGCAAGTTTATGAATCCCGAAAATGCATCCACGAAACATTATTGGTTTGGCCAATATGAAGGCTATGAGTTGCGCTGCCAGCGCCGTTTGCAGGATGACCTGGGACTCGACAAGGCGGCCGCTGAGGCGATCTTGTCGTTGCGCAGTCAGGTTATTGAATTGCAGTCTCGTGTTCGTCAGTTGGAAGCCGAGCTGGCTGCAGAACATGCCAGCCAGCGCACACGGCTGGCTGGTTCTCGGGAAGTGTATTTCGACGGCCTCTGGATCGAGCTGGAATTTCAGGATTGATGCCAGCCTGCCGACATATTTTAAGGAAAAGCCCTAGCCGATTTCGATATACTACGCGAGGCTATCGCGCCACTTTTGCAAGGATGGCGGCCTAAGTCTTCCGACCCCATATTTTATGGAGGGCTCCATGAACCTCGAAAAGTACACCCAAAAATCTCAAGAGGCGCTGCTGGCGGCACAAGGATTGGCACAGGAATACCAGCAGCAGACCGTTGAACCTATTCATCTTCTGCTGGCGCTCGTCCAACAGCCGGATGGCATTGTCCCCGCCATCATAACGAAAGTCTCGGGTGGGACTCAAGCCCTTCGTGAAGAATTGACAAAGGAGCTTGCCAAACGGCCAAAGATCCAGGGCGCCAACCTGGATGTTAGCCTGGCGCACCCAACGTCGGAAGTCCTTTCCGCGGCTGAACGTTACGCGAAAGGCATGCAGGACGAGTACGTTTCCACCGAGCACATCCTGCTGGGTTTGATGGATAGCAGCGAAGGCAGGCTTCTTGCGCAGTTTGGCTTAACCAAGGAAGCCATCCTGGCTGCCTTGAAACAGGTGCGCGGAGCCCAGCGCGTTACATCGCAGAATCCTGAAGGCAATTATCAATCGCTGGAAAAATACGGTCTCGATCTTACGGCCGCAGCCCGCCAGGGCAAGCTGGACCCGGTCATCGGGCGCGATGAGGAGATCCGTCGTACGATTCAGATCCTTTCCCGCCGCACCAAGAACAACCCGGCTCTGATTGGTGAACCAGGCGTTGGCAAGACCGCCATCGTGGAGGGTCTCGCCCAGCGCATCGTTAACGGCGATGTACCCGAGGCCCTCAAGCACAAACGGTTGGTCCAGTTGGACATGGGTGCCCTGGTCGCGGGCGCCAAATACCGTGGTGAGTTCGAGGAGCGTTTGAAAGCCGTGCTCAAGGAGATCACCGAGTCTGATGGGCAAATCATCCTGTTTGTAGATGAAATGCATACGGTTGTAGGTGCTGGCGCCGCCGAGGGTTCCATGGACGCCAGTAATATGTTGAAGCCCATGCTCGCGCGCGGCGAGTTGCACCTGATCGGCGCGACCACGCTGGATGAATATCGCAAATATATTGAGAAGGATCCCGCCCTGGAGCGCCGCTTCCAACCCGTGATCGTGGAAGAGCCGTCTGTGGAGGATACGATCAGCATTCTGCGCGGCCTCAAGGAGCGCTATGAGGTCTACCATGGTGTGCGGATTACCGATGCCGCTGTAATTGCCGCCGCCACGCTTTCACAGCGCTATATCAGCGATCGCTTTCTGCCGGACAAGGCCATCGATCTGATCGACGAAGCGGCGGCGCGTCTGCGCACCGAGATCGATTCCAAGCCGCAGGCGCTGGACGAGGTGGATCGACAGGTCATGCAGCTGGAGATAGAGCGCCAGGCGCTAAAAAAAGAACGCGACAAGACTTCCAAGGAACGGCTTGAGAGCATCGAAAAGGAATTGGCGGACCTGAAGGAAAAGTCTCATGAACTGCAGGCCCGCTGGCAGACTGAAAAGAAGGCCATCACCGAAATAAATACGATCAAGGAACAGATCGAGCAGACGCGTCAAGAGATGGAGCAGGCCGAGAGGCAATCTGACCTGGAGAAGGTTGCACGGCTGCGCTACGAGACCTTGCGTGAACTTGAGAAAAAGTTGGCCGATGGGAGAGCGCCATATCAAGGAACTGCATGCGCAGGGAGGTGCACTGCTAAAAGAGGAAGTGGACGCTGAGGAGATCGCCGAGATCGTAGCCCGCTGGACCCACATCCCGTGTCTCGAAGCTCTTAGAAGGTGAGACCCAGAAACTCCTGCATATGGAAGATCGGCTTGCGGGAGAGAGTAGTCGGGCAGGAAGATGCGCTACGGGCCGTCTCGAACGCCCTGCGACGGGCCCGGGCTGGTCTGCAAGACGCCAACCGACCGTTGGGCTCATTCATCTTCCTGGGCCCGACCGGTGTGGGCAAGACCGAGCTGGCGCGTGCTCTGGCGGAGTTCATGTTTGACGATGAACATGCCATGATCCGGATCGACATGAGCGAATACCAGGAGAAACATACCGTCAGCCGGCTTATCGGTGCCCCGCCCGGATATGTTGGCTATGAGGAAGGCGGTCAATTAACAGAAGCGGTCCGCCGCCGCCCGTACAGTGTGGTCCTGTTCGATGAGATCGAGAAGGCTCACACGGATGTATTCAACGTGCTGCTGCAGTTGCTCGATGATGGCCGCCTGACGGATGGTCAGGGGCGCACGGTGGATTTTCGCAACACACTGGTCATCATGACCTCCAACCTTGGCAGTGAACTCTGGATGGGCGAGAAGGAGGGCAAGGTAATGCGCGAGGCGATCACGCATGTTTTGCAGGAGCACTTCAGGCCCGAGTTCCTCAATCGTATCGACGAGATCATCATTTTCCATCCGCTCAGTCGCGCCGATCTTGTCCAGGTTGTGGAAATCCAACTCAGGCATGTTTCTGCTCTGCTGGCGGAGCGTGGTTTCAAATTGCTGATCAGCCCTGAAGCCCGTGCATACCTGGCCGAGGTTGGCTACGATGCTGATTATGGCGCCCGTCCATTAAAACGAGCGATCCAGCGCGAGCTTCAGGACCCGTTGGCGGTCAAAATCCTGGCTGGTGAGTTCCATGAAGGCGAGACCATCCGCGTGGGACGCAAAAAGGAGAGGCTGGAATTCACTGCATTACCCTCAGACCAACCTGTTGCTTCATAGGCTAAGCATCGATGCAGGCTGACTGGTCGTCAGCCCATCAGCCGTAAGATCTCGCCTCAGGGGCCTTCTCTTCGGGTTAGGCGTCACGGGATGCCCCTAAGCCGCGGCTCTGGCTAAACTAGTCATCTAACATCCCTGATTCTCCTCCCCCAACTGGCGGATATGGAAACTCCCCGGCCGATGGATGCGGTCGGGGAGTGCTCATTATAAAATTAGCTGTCGGTGTGTTTACTTGCCCGTTTGTGGCGACCGCCGGATGGGTCTAAGCAGGGCATCTGGCGCGCGATAAACAATGCAGCCAGGAATACCGAGATTCCAGGCTGGCCACCCCTGAAAGATTCAAAGCTTCGTCACAGTTGCCGCGTCGAAGCGGCTCGGGATGGAAAAGGCGGAGGATCGTTAAGCGATAAAGGTTACCGCCCGTAGAGAAAAATCGGTAACTGCTCGCAGTTCTTTGATAACGAGATACTACAAATACTTGATACGTCGCAGGTTTGCCCGGTGTCAAAGCATTGAAAGGATGAACCATGTTCGATCCCATTCTCGTACCATTGGATGGTTCTCTGCTTGCCGAGTGTGTCTTGCCGCACGTAGTCGCTGTAAGTCAGGCTTTCAACGCAAAAGTCGTGCTAATGCACGTTCTGGATAAGAACCCCGCGGGTGCGCGAGCACAATTATTCGATCTATTAAACTGGCAAATCAATAAAACTGAAGCAAAGGTGTATCTTGAAAGAATAAGTGATCGCCTTCAAAAATCGGGTTTGCAGACCAATTCAACAGTCCTGGAAGGACTGGTTGCCGAATCGATCACAGAATTTGCCCAAAGCCAGGAAATGAAATTGGTCATCCTGAGCAGTCATGGTCACAGCGGGCTGAGAAAATGGGGAATCAGCAGCGTTACACATAAAATCATCCTCAGCGCGCCAACCTCGGTGCTCATCGTGCGTGCGCCGCAGCCGAAGGAACAACCATATGGGCGAATTTTGGTCCCGCTGGATGGTTCCTGGCGGGCAGAAAATGTATTGCCGATGGTGGCACAATTGGCCCGCTTTCACAAGTCACAGATTCAAATTGTGCATGTGGTGAAAACACCGGAAATGGCCCGGCACATGCCCCCGGTGCAGGAAGATATCGATTTATCCAATCGAATTGTGGAGCGCAATCGAGAAGAAGCCCTTCATTATCTCGATCAGGTGCAATCGCGTTCGCCCCTGGCCGGCATCGATGTCAAAGCCCACCTGATCACCAGTAACAATGCAACGGTAGCCCTCCATGAATTGGTGGATCGGGAACAAATCGACATGGTGGCCTTGAGCGCGCATGGCTATTCGGAAAATAGCCAGTGGCCGTATGGCAGTCTGGTCAATAATTTTATCCTGTATGGGAAGGTGCCGCTGTTAATTATTCAAGATCTGCCTGTAAAGGAAGAAACCAGCCGGGTGGATATGAGCTTGAGAGAACATTCAGGGCATTAGCTTATGCAGGCTACTCTCATTGGCACTCCACAACAAGCTGCCCCAAATGCTGAAATTCGACTCGAACAACTTGCATACCAATTAGCCGGAAATCACATTGCAATTGATGGCCCCAGGCATAAAGTCTACCTGCTGACGCACCTGCAAAGCTGGAAGCAGACGTTGCAGGCTGCCTATGCCTGTTTCAGGGGTGCACCTTCGAAAGATATCGCTTTTTCGCGAGCGGGCGAGTGGATGCTGGATAATTTCTATGTTGTCGAACAGACACTTCACGAAATCGAGCAGGATCTCCCTCAAACTTATTTCGATCAGTTACCCAAACTGCGTGAGACGACACTAAAAGGATACCCGCGCATTTTCGCACTGGGATGGGAATGGGTACGATATAACCAGTGTCAGCTCGACCTGGCTCCGACCGCAACCTTCGTGCAGGACTACCAGCAGATTACGCCATTGACCATCGGCGAACTCTGGGCGCTGCCAACTATGTTTCGTATCGGGATTTTGGAGCGGCTAGCCACGGCTGTCGCCGTGATAACGGGGATCGACGCGCCGGATGTTCTGCAGGCCATCCCCGACCTGCCTTCATCCTCAACCATACCCAACGAAACCATTGTCGCCAACTGTTTTCTTGGCTTGCGATTACTGGCCGCGACCGACTGGAAAATATTCTTCGAGCAAATCAGCCGCGTTGAAAAAATTCTATGCGATGATCCGGCAGGAATCTACCCGCGTATGGATTTTGATACCCGGAATAGCTATCGAAGTGTTGTTGAAGAGCTGGCCCGCCATTCAATCCAAAGCGAAGAATCCATTGCGCTGACGGCGATTGAGTGTGCGCATGATGCGAAGGGCACATCGCAGGCCTCCGAACAAAACCCTGATCGAAAATCACACGTGGGTTTCTACTTGATCGACGCGGGTCGTCCACGACTTGAAAAGCGTGTCAATTACCGGCCAGGGTTGAAGCGCGGGCCTGCGGCGTTGGTTCTTCACACATGCTACTTCGACCTACCTGGGAAGTATCGGCCTCATCTCCCTGGTGCTTGTCCTGGGCTTGCTTTCTTATGCATACGCTTCAGGAGGCTCATTAACCCAACTGTTCATCGTCGGTCTGCTCGGCTTCGCTTTGGCCCTGGAAGCCTCAATCAACTCGGTTAATTGGTATGTTACGCATGAAATTCGCCCCCATAGCTTGCCGCGCATGGATTTTTCGGAAGGCATTCCAACGGAGTTCCGTACGATGGTGGTCATACCGAGCCTGCTGGCAAACTCCAACGAACTCGGCTCCCTGCTTCAAGAATTGGAACTCCACTACCTGAGCAACCCCGATCCGCAACTAACGTTTGCGCTCCTCACGGATTTCGATGACGCTCCGGCGCAACACATGCCGGGTGATGAGCAGTTGCTTTCGGCGGCAACGGCCGGGATTGAAGGCCTGAATCACAAGTATGGGCGGACAGCACGATTTTATTTGTTCCACCGTCAGCGGGATTGGAATCCCTCCGAGGGGGTCTGGATGGGTTGGGAGCGCAAGCGAGGCAAGCTGGCTGAATTTAACCGGCTGCTGTTGAACACCGGCCAGACATCCTATGGCACGCAGGTCGGAGACCTGAGCATCCTGCCTGAGATCAAATACGTGATTACGCTGGATGCAGATACTTCACTGCCGCGCGATAGCGCCAGCCGCATGATCGCCGCCCTGGCGCATCCGCTCAACCGGGCAGAATTTGCCGCGGACGGTCGTTCGGTCAGCGCGGGATACACAGTGTTACAACCACGGGTGGAGATCAAACCGACCAGCGCGAATCGTTCTCTGTTTTCGCAGATCTATGCCGGGAATACCGGCTTCGATCTCTATACTCTGGCGGTTTCTGATGTATATCAGGACTTGTTTGGAGAAGGTAGCTATGTCGGCAAAGGTATTTATGATGTGGCAGCCTTTGCGAGAAGCCTGCGAGGCCAGGTCAGGGAAAACACGCTGCTTAGCCACGACCTCCTGGAGGGAATTTTCGGACGTGCGGCCCTGGTCACAGATGTCATCCTCTACGAGGAATATCCGGCGCGCTATCTGGTCTATGCTCGCCGCATGCGCCGCTGGATCCGGGGCGACTGGCAGTTGCTGCCCTGGTTGTTTCCTATCACTCAAACCAGAAATGGGATTGCCCCCAACCGATTGTCGATCATCGATCGTTGGAAAATTATCGATAACCTGCGGCGCAGTTTATTGGCTCCGACATTGTTCCTCTTCTTTGCCATGGGCTGGCTGGCTTTTCCCGGTTCACCTGTGGTGTGGACTTTTCTAACGCTCCTGACGCCTGCCCTGCCGGTCATAGTGCAAACTCTGCAGAATATGGGACGGAGTGCGGGTCGGTTATCCTTGAAGGGCCTGCTTGAGCCGACCAGGCTTCCGGCGATGCGCTGGGCACTTGCCGTCATATTTCTCCCTTACGAAGCCTTGCTGGCTCTGAGTGCGATCGGGATAACTCTTATTCGCCTGTTCATTGTTCGAAGACACATGCTTCAGTGGACAACAGCGGCGCAATTTGCGCGCTCGCTTGTGAATACCAGGCACACAACCTGGTGGGACATGGTAGCTTCCACAGTTTTGAACGTCCTCCTGGGGACTGCCATTGTGATGATCCACCCCTCCGCGCTGCTGGTGGCGGCTCCTTTGTTGCTCGCCTGGATCATATCTCCGCAGGTTGCCGATTGGATCAGCCGTCCCATCCTGCACGCCTCGGCCCACCTTTCCGAGATTCAGCGGGGACAATTACGACGTCTTGCACGGCGCACCTGGGCTTATTTTGAACAATATGCGGGCCCGGATGATCACTGGTTACCCGCTGACCATTTTCAGGAATCGCCGCGCGGCTATATCGCACATTATACGACGCCGACAAACATCGGTATGTTCTTGTTGTCTACGTTATCGGCTTATGATCTGGGCTTTATTGGCTTGTTCGAACTGGCAGTACGGTTACGTTCTACCTTTGAGACTATTGACACGCTGGAACATTATCGTGGTCATCTGCTGAACTGGTACGACACATCCACCCTGGCATCGCTTCCACCCCGCTATATCTCAACGGTAGACAGCGGCAATCTGGCGGCCTGTTTGATTGCGCTGAGACAAGGCTGCCTGGCGCTGGCGGATGCTCCCGTTGTTCGCGGCCAGCAATGGCAAGGCTTATTTGACATTCTGGATATTCTGACGGACATACTCAAAGAGTTGGGAGAAAGCAATCCGGCTCCAGCTATCGCATCTTTTGAAGCTGAACTGCAGGGTATTTGTGAACGCGTCAGAGCGATCCAGAACAAGCCGGAAGCCTGGACGGCGATGCTCGCCTGGCTCTCCGGCGAAGGGTCGGGAAGAATTTCACATCGGCTGATGGAACTGCTCGAGAGTTCTCCATCCAACCTTAATCGGGGAATGCTGGGTGAACTGCATCTTTATCTGGACACTCTGCATAATCATCTGGTGGGGATGCAGCGGAATATCGAAATGTTGGCGCCCTGGCTAAAGGCCTTAAACGAACTGCCCGCCTTGTTCACCGATTCGGAAAATCCATTGGCGCAAGCTTGGCAGGGGTTCAGGGACCGCATCCCTGCAGAATTTCCCCAGTTGGCGCAGGCGGCATCCGTCTACGCTGCCCTCAAAACGGCCTTGTCAGAGTTCCAGACACAACTGAACGGCAGCTCCGGTTCAATCGAGCAGATTCAGGAGGCGCGTGCCTGGTGCCAACAGTTGGATCAGGATCTTTCCTCTGCGCGCATGACGGTGGAACCCCTGCTGATCAGTTATAACGATCTGGCGAGGCAGGCGGATGCAACCGTCATTGCAATGGATTTCAAATTCCTGTTTGATGAGCAGCGTCGGGTGTTTCACATCGGTTATAACGCCTCCACCGAGCGGCTTGATACAAGCTACTACGATTTACTGGCTTCCGAGGCGCGCACGGCCAGCCTGATTGCGATTGCAAAAGGGGACGTGCCGCAAAGCCACTGGCTGCATCTGGGACGACCCATCACAAAGGTGGCGGGGAACCTCACCCTGCTCTCCTGGAGTGGAACCATATTCGAATATCTCATGCCTGATCTGCTGATCAGGAATTACGAGGGTACATTCCTGTCTGACAGTTGCTACGCCGCGATCGCCGCGCAAATCAGCTACGCGGCACAAAAACATATTCCCTGGGGTATCTCTGAATCGGGCTACCTGGACTTGGACGTGAATATGAATTACCAGTACCGTGCCTTCGGCGTGCCTGAGCTTGGCATAAAACGCGATATCCCCGAAGACCTTGTTGTTGCTCCATATGCCTCATTGCTTGGGTTAACCCTGCAGCCGCAGGCAGTGCTGGCCAACATGACGCGCCTTGAAAACCTGCATATGCTGGGTCGCTTTGGATTTTACGAAGCAATTGACTACACCAAGACCCGTCTGCCGCCCGATCAGCAGCATGCCATTGTACAGTCCTACATGGCGCATCATCAAGGCATGATTCTTCTGGCTGCCTGTAACTATCTTTTGAAGGATGTGATGGTCCGGCGTTTCCACGCCGATGAACGTGTGCAGAGCGTTGAGCTGCTCCTGCAGGAAAAGATTCCGCAAGACCCGCATATCGAATATCCTCACCCGGATGAGGCCGTGGAGTTGCAGTCGATCACACGCTCCGTGAATATTGCTCCATGGCGTGTCCCCGCCGACAGCCCTATTCCACAGGTCCATTATCTTTTTGGGGGATCATATGGTGCTCTGATAACGAACGCCGGGAGTGGGTACAGCCAATGGCAGGAGTTTGCACTCACCCGCTGGCAGGCGGATACTACGTTGGATCACTGGGGTGCATGGATTTATCTGCAGGATCGGGAAAATGGCGAACGCTGGTCGGTTACTGGCCAGCCAATGGGCTGTTCGCCAGAAAATCAGGAAATCATGTTTTCTCCGCACAAGGTCGAGTTTCGGCGCTGGGATCACGGGGTTTCTCTGCACACAGAAATCACCGTCGGCGCGGACGGCGTGGAAATCCGGCGCGTAACGATCCTGAACGACAGCGACTACCCGCGGCGGCTGAAACTGACCAGCTACGGCGAAGTAGTACTCGCACCGCAGGCCACCGACCAGCGCCATCCGGCATTTAATAAACTCTTTATCGAGAGCGAATATCTACCGGAAGAAAACGCACTCCTGTTCAGTCGCCGTTCACGCTCGCCAAATGAAAAGCCTGTTTACATGGCGCATGCGCTCGTGGTTGAGCCAGGTCATAAATTGACTCGTGAGTATGAGAGCGATCGCGCTCTGTTCCTGGGTCGTGGGCAGACGCCGGGTTCGCCAGCGGCGCTGGATGGCACGGAGTCACATCTCTCCGGAACGGCCGGCGCGACGCTCGACCCGATCATGTCCCTTTCACAGGAGATTGACCTGAATCCGCACACCAAGACCCAGCTCGCGTTCCTGACGCTGGCTGCCGCCTCTCGCGCCGAAGTTCTGGATTTGGTGACGCGCCACCAGTCGAAACAGGCGATCGAGCGCGCCTTTCACGAAGCGCGCATTCAAAGCGAAAAAGAACTGATCGAGTTGGGACTCAATGCCAGCAGCCTCGAGCACATTCAGCAGCTATTATCTGCATTACTGTACCCGGCCAATGCCCTGCGCGCTGATCCGGATATTATGGTAAGGAACGAGAAGGGACAAACCGGCCTATGGGCTTACGGCATCTCAGGCGATTACCCGATTTTGTTGGTGCATGTTCTCGATGGAACCCGGCCTCTGTTGCAGGAAACCTTGCAGGCTTATACCTACTGGCGCAATCGACAGGTCAAGGTCAATCTGGTTATCCTGAACGATCAGGATACGGGGTACGACATGGCCTTACACAATGTCATCAACAATCTTATTTCCCATATGGGTGCGGCCGGGTGGCTAAATCAACGCGACGGTATCTTCCTATTGAAAACGGATCAAATTCCGAATGTGGACATGCTTCTCCTGGAAACGGTCGCCAGCGTTGTTCTGAATGACAAAACGGGTACGCTGGCTGACCATGCCAGCCGATTAACCAAACAACCAATCTACTTGCCCGGATTCACGCCATCTCTCCCCGGAGCTCCGGAACCCGAATCGACGCAGCCCTTGGAACGACCGATGGATCTACTTATGGATAATGGCTTTGGTGGATTCAGTCCAGATGGGAAGGAATACGTCATCTATCTCCAACCGGGCCAACATACACCGCGCCCGTGGATTAACGTTGTTGCAAATCCGGAGTTTGGTTTTCTGGTCTCCGAAGCTGGAGGCGGTTGTACCTGGGCGGTAAACAGCAGTGAAAATCGCCTGACCCCCTGGCGCAATGACCCATTGACCGATATGCCGGGGGAGGCGCTGTATCTGCGAGATGAAGAAACGGGCCTGGTCTGGTCGCCTACTCCTATGCCGGCCGGTGCGAATGCGGCGTACTTGATTCGTCACGGTGCGGGTTATTCAACGTTCGAGAGCCAGAGTCACGGGCTCAATCAACGCCTGCGACTTTTCGCTGCGCCAGATGAGCCGGTGAAAATCGCGCATCTGCGCCTGCAAAATCTATGGGAGCGTCCTCGCCGGATTACCGTGACGTATTATGCCGAATGGGTACTGGGCACCACGCGGGATATCAGTCAACCTCATGTAATCTCGGAGTTTGAACCTGATAAAAATGCTCTCCTGGCAAGGAACCATTTCATTATCGAGTTTGGAGAACGCGTCGCTTTTCTAGCGGCAAACAAAAAGCTGCATGGCCTGACGGCGGATCGCACGGAATTCTTGGGCCGAATGGGTAATATGCGCTCCCCTGCCGCGCTTGGGCGGATTGGTCTGGGAAGTTCGGTGCAGGCCGGACAGGATCCTTGTGCGGCAATTCAATTACACGTTGATCTTGCACCCGGTCAGGTCGAAGAGGTCTATTTCCTCTTGGGCGAAGGCTCCAACCGGCAGGAGAGCCTTGCGTTGATCGGTCAGTATCAGGCCCAGGCGCAGGTTGAGTCGGCATGGCTGGCTGGTCATGAGTTGTGGGACAACATCCTGGGCACGATCACCGTAGAGACACCCGATCCCGGCATGGACTTGATGCTGAACCGCTGGCTGCTCTACCAGACGCTGGGCTGCCGTCTATGGGGCCGCACCGCACTATACCAATCCAGCGGAGCCTTTGGGTTCCGCGATCAGCTCCAGGACGTTTTGGCATTACTGTACGCCAGACCCGACCTGGCGCGCAAGCAGATTTTGAATGCCGCGCAGCATCAATTCGATGCTGGTGATGTGTTGCACTGGTGGAATCCGCCGTCGGGGCGGGGTGTGCGCACGCGCTTTTCGGATGACTTGCTATGGCTTCCTTTTGTTACTGCTGGCTACGTCACGGCCACCGGTGATCAATCCATCCTGTCGGAGAGGATCTCATTCCTGAAAGCGGAACCTCTCAAGCCGGAGGAGACCGACCGTTACAGTCAATTTGAATCGACTAACGAAGTGTATACGCTATATGAACATTGTCGCCGCGCTCTGGGAAAGGGTTCCACAGCCGGTATTCACGGTTTGCCCCTGATGGGCGGCGGCGATTGGAATGACGGGATGAACCTGGTCGGGGCGGAAGGGCGTGGAGAGAGTGTCTGGTTGGGTTGGTTCCTGCATGCTACGTTGATGCGCTTCGCCGCAATCTGTGTGTTAATGAGGGATGATCCTGCACCTTACCGGCAGCAGGCTGAACGCCTCTCCCAGGCGCTTGAAGCCCATGCCTGGGACGGCAACTGGTATCTACGCGCTTTCTATGATGACGGCTCCTTATTGGGATCAAACAAAAACAACGAATGCCAGATCGATTCCATCGCGCAATCCTGGGCAGTTCTATCGGGAGCCGCGGATCCGGCCCGGGCACTTCAGGCGATGGAGTCCGTCAATAGACTATTAATCAAGGAGGCTGACCAGTTGATCATGCTGTTAACCCCCCCGTTTGATAAAACACTTCCCGATCCCGGCTACATCAAAGGCTATTTGCCCGGCGTTCGGGAAAACGGCGGACAATACACGCATGCGGCTGTCTGGAGTGTATGGGCCTACGTCTCGCTCGGTCAAGGGGACCGCGCTCAAGCGCTCTATCGTCTGCTGAATCCTATTTATCATTCGGATACACCTGAAAAAGCGGCGCTCTACAAAACCGAGCCTTACAATATCGCGGCCGATATCTATAGCGTACCCCCGCATACCGGCAATGGCGGTTGGACAGGGTACACCGGTTCCGCGGGTTGGATGTATCGTCTGGGCATCGAGGCCATCCTGGGTATCTCACGGGTGGGGAATATACTAAAAATCAATCCGTGCATTCCCAAGGATTGGCCTGGTTATAAACTCACCTATCGATTTTCGGCAACTCGTTACCGAATCAGTGTAGAGAATCCGGAGGGCGTTAATCAGGGCATTCGGCGAGTGGTGTTGGATGGAAAGACTTTGACCGATGACGGCATTCCTTTGTCAGATGATGGCGGACAACACGAAGTGCAGGTTCTGCTTGGATCGACTCAGGAGCTTGATGGAGAAAAGAACATCGAAGAAGGGAGGAGGAACTGATGGACGTCAGCCCTCTTGCAGGAAAGCCGGCCGATCCGGCCTCGCTGGTCAATGTGCCCAAACTTGTCACAGCCTATTATACGGAAACCCCTGATCCTTCAGTACCCGGGCAGCGGGTTTCGTTTGGTACCTCCGGACATCGTGGTTCGGCCTTCGACAAAGCCTTCAACGAATGGCACATCCTTGCCATCAGTCAGGCCATTTGTCTTTACCGGAAGCAGCAGAAGATCGATGGCCCGCTGTTTCTTGGGCATGGACACTCACGCGCTCTCCGTGCCGGCTCTGGCCAGTGCCCTGGAAGTGCTGGCCGCCAACGGGGTCGAAGTCATGATCGCCGAAGGGGATGAATATACTCCGACCCCTGCCGTTTCTCTCGCCATTCTCACATACAACCGCGGACGCAAGACGGTCTGGCCGATGGAATTGTGATCACGCCTTCACACAATCCGCCTCACGACGGCGGCTTCAAATACAACCCGCCGAACGGTGGTCCGGCGGAAGAAATCATCACCGGCTGGATCGAAGCGAAGGCCAACGAGTTTCTGGAGAGAGAGCTGAAGGGTGTGAAGAGGATCTCGTCTGAGAAGGCCCTGCGCGCATCTACAACGCACCGCTACGATTATCTCAATACCTACGTCGATGAGCTGGCGCATGTGGTGGATATGGACGCAATTCGCGAGGCGAAGATCAGCCTGGGGGTCGATCCACTCGGCGGTGCCGGTGTCCACTACTGGGAGCCGATCGCCGATCGCTACGGCTTGAACCTCACGGTCGTCAACCAGGCCGTTGATCCCACCTTCCGTTTTATGACGGTGGATTGGGATGGTCAGATCCGCATGGACCCCTCCTCGCCATATGCAATGCAGCGCTTGATCGGATTGAAGGATCAATTCGAGATCGCCTTCGCCTGCGATACCGACCACGACCGGCACGGGATCGTCACTCGCAGCGCGGGATTGCTTCCACCCAATCACTATCTTTCGGTGGCCATCTACTACCTCTTCCAACACCGGCCAAATTGGCGCAAGGCAGCCGCGGTTGGCAAAACGCTGGTCAGCAGCCAGATGATCGATCGTGTCACCGCGAAGCTTGACCGTAAGCTCTACGAGGTACCGGTCGGTTTCAAGTGGTTTGTGGATGGCCTGCTCGACGGCTCGCTTGGCTTCGGCGGTGAGGAGAGCGCCGGCGCCTCTTTCGTCCGCCTGGATGGCAGCGTTTGGACCACTGACAAGGACGGGATGATCCCGGCCTTGCTTGCCGCAGAGATCACGGCTCGCATGGGGCGCGACCCTGGAGAAATCTATTCCGACCTTACACACGACTTTGGTGAGCCGGTTTACGAACGCATTGAAGCGCCAGCCACGGCGCAGCAAAAGGCGGCACTGGAGAAGCTCTCAGCAGAGCAGGTCAAAACCAAGGATCTGGCTGGCGAAAAAATTCGGGCCATCCTTACTAAGGCGCCGGGCAATGATGCTCCCATCGGGGGGCTTAAGGTGGTGGCGGAAAGTGGATGGTTTGCGGCGCGTCCGTCAGGGACCGAGAATATTTACAAAATCTATGCGGAAAGCTTCGCCGGATCGGATCATCTGCACCGTATCCAGGAAGAAGCACAGGCGATTGTCAGCGCCGCTATCACATCCACACCATAGGTGATTCGATATCAATATCCGTGCTACGCGCACCTCTTCCAGATGTTGTAGAAAGATGGAGGGATCATCAGTGAAACAAGCTAAAGCATGTGTCCTGACCATCAATGGCGGCTCGTCGAGCATCAAGTTCGCGCTGTTCGAGGCCGGTCGACTCGCTCCAACGGATTCTGGCAGGCACGCATTGAGCGGATTGGACTGCCGAATGCTACGTTTGTGGTGAAAGGCTTGGATCAAGGCCGACAACTTCACCCGGTCAGTGACTGCGGCGAACCACACGGCGGCAGTTGGGGTGCTGATGGATTGGATCGAGGAACGAATCCGGCGTGGGGAGTTGACTGCGGTGGGGCATCGCGTGGTGCATGGCGGACCGAAGTACAGCGAACCACAGCGAATCACAACGGAAATGGTTGAGGAGTTACACCAGCTTCAGCCTTTCGATCCCGAACATCTGCCGGAAGAGATCCTGCTGACCGAGGCATTTCATCACCGGTTTCCCGATCTGGTGCAAGTGGCGTGTTTCGATACGGCCTTTCACCACGACCTGCCGCGCGTGGCACAGCTGTTGCCGATCCCGCGCCGCTATGAGGCGCAGGGCGTGCGCCGGTACGGGTTTCACGGATTGTCGTATGCGTTTCTGATGGAGGAACTGGCGCGCGTGGCTGGACCGCAAGCAGCGCGAGGTCGGGTCATTCTCGCTCACCTCGGCAACGGCGCGAGCCTGGCTGCGGTCTACGAGGGCAAATCTGTGGATACCAGCATGGGTCTCACGCCGACCGGAGGCGTGCCGATGAGCACCCGCTCCGGCGATCTCGATCCCGGCCTGGTTTGGTATCTGGCGCGAACCGAAAAAATCACCGCGAAAAAATTCAATGAAATGGTTAATTTCCAGTCAGGGCTGCTCGGCGTTTCTGAAACCAGTTCCGATATGCACGACTTTGCTCGAGCGTGAAGCGAAAGACGTGCGGGCAGCCGAGGCGGTTGCGCTGTTTTGTTACCAGGTGAAAAAATGGATCGGCGCATTCGCGGCGGCGCTGGGTGGACTGGACACGCTGGTGTTCGCAGGCGGCATCGGGGAGAATGCACCCGTTGTCCGGGCCCGGATCTGCGATGGGCTGGGATTTCTTGGGATCGAGTTAGAAGAAAAACGAAACAAGGCCAGCGCCGCTGTGATTTCCACGGGAGCCAGCCGGGTTGCCGTCCGCGTCATGCACACGGACGAGGAATGGATGATCGCAAAGACGGTCTGCCGCGTTTTGGGTTTGACGATAGGAAAGGAAAATTATGATGAAAACGAAAAGAACTAACCTCACGGACAAACCGCTGTCGCCCGATCTTCTGCGGAAGATGAATGCCTATTGGCGCGCGGCCAATTATTTATCGGTCGGCCAGATTTATTTGTTCGACAATCCGCTGCTCAAAAAGCCGTTGACGCTGGAACATGTGAAGCCGCGGCTGATGGGTCATTGGGGCACCACGCCGGGCTTGAACTTCATCTATGTCCACCTCAACCGGATCATCAAGAACTATGACCTGAACATGATCAATGTCACCGGCCCCGGTCACGGCGCACCGGGAATAGTAGCCAACACGTATCTGGAGGGCACCTACAGCGAGTTGTACCCGAACATCTCCCAGGACGAACAGGGTATGAAAAAGCTCTTCACCCAGTTCTCGTTTCCCGGCGGCATCCCCAGTCACGTGGCGCCGGAGACGCCCGGTTCCATCAACGAAGGCGGCGAACTCGGCTATTCCCTGGCGCATGCCTACGGCGCCGCGTTCGACAATCCCGACTTGCTGGTTGTCTGTGTCGTGGGCGATGGCGAGGCGGAAACCGGCCCGCTGGCCACCAGTTGGCACTCGAACAAATTTCTAAATCCCGTCCATGACGGAGCCGTGCTGCCCATCCTGCACTTGAACGGCTACAAAATTTCCGGCCCCACCGTGCTGGCCCGCATTCCCCGTGACGAGCTTGAAGCGCTCTTCCGCGGCTACGGTTACACCCCGTATTTCGTCGAAGGCGACGACCCGCAGGAGATGCACCAGCTTATGGCCGCCACACTCGACACCGTGGTCGCCGAGATCAAGACGCATCCAACACGATGCCCGCACCAACGGGTTCAGCGAACGCCCGCGCTGGCCCATGATCATCCTGCGCTCGCCGAAAGGCTGGACCGGCCCGAAGGTGGTCGATGGCAAACCGGTCGAAGGGACATTTCGCGCACATCAAGTGCCGGTGGAAGAGTTCGCGACCAAGCCCGAACATCTGAAAATACTTGAGGCGTGGCTGAAGAGTTACCAGCCCGAAGAATTATTCGACCAGAACGGCAGGCTCATCCCGGAACTGGCTGAGCTGGCACCCAAAGGCGAGCGGCGAATGGGAGCAAACCCGCATGCCAATGGCGGCCTTCTTCTAAAAGAATTGAAAATGCCGGACTTCCGCGACTATCGCGGTAAAGGTCCCGAAGCCCGGCGTCGTGAAAGCCGAAGACACGCGCATCCAGGGTCAGTTCATCCGCGACGTGCTCCAACTCAACGCTGACGCACACAACTTCCGCGTCTTCAGCCCGGACGAAACCACCTCGAACCGCTGGAACGCCGTGTTCGAGGTAACGAACCGCTGCTCGACTGCGGAAATCATTCCCACCGACGACCACGTCGGCCCGGATGGCCGGGTGATGGAAATGTTGAGCGAGACACCAGTGCGAGGGTTGGCTCGAAGGCTACCTGCTGACCGGCCGCCACGGCTTTTTCTCGTGCTACGAAGCGTTCATCCACATCATCGATTCGATGTTCAACCAGCACGCCAAGTGGCTTGAGGTGACGAGCCACATTCCGTGGCGGCGGCCGATTGCATCCCTGAACTACCTGCTCTCATCGCACGTGTGGCGGCAGGACCACAATGGATTCAGTCACCAGGACCCGGGTTTCATTGACCACGTGATGAACAAGAAGGCAGATATCATCCGCGTGTATCTGCCGCCAGACGCCAACACCCTGCTGTCGGTCACCGACCATTGCTTGCGCAGCCGCAATTATGTCAATGTCATTGTGGCGGGCAAACAGCCGGAACTGCAATGGCTGGACATGGATGCGGCCATCAAGCACTGCACGGCCGGGCTGGGCATCTGGGAATGGGCCAGCAATGACGAAGGCGGCGACCCGGATGTGGTGATGGCTTGCTGCGGTGATGTGCCGACGCTGGAGACGCTGGCTGCGGTCGAGATCCTGCGAAAGCATTTCCCGGACCTGAAGATCCGCGTCATCAACGTGGTGGATCTGATGACGCTCCAGCCGCAGAGCGAGCACCCGCACGGGCTGAGCGACAAGGACTTCGATGTCCTCTTCACCAAGGACAAGCCGATCATCTTTGCCTTTCATGGATATCCCTTGCTAATCCATGAGCTCACTTATCGCCGCACGAATCATGATAACATGCACGTTCGCGGCTTCAAGGAAGAGGGCACCACGACGACACCCTTCGACATGGTCGTGTTGAATGAACTGGACCGTTTCCACCTGGTCGGCGATGTGATCGATCGGGTGCCGGGTCTGGGTTCGCGCGCCGCCTATGCCAAACAATATCTCCGCGACAAGCTGCTGGACCACAAGGCCTACATCGACAAACACGGCGAAGACATGCCGGAAATTCGCAATTGGCAATGGGGCTTGAACGGGGCTGGCAGCCCTTCGTGAAACTAGCCGGTCGGCAAAGAAAAGTCGTTTTTCCAACAAACACGTTGAAATTCGAACCGTTGATGGCCTGGTTGAATTCAAAACGAGTTGCTGAAGCTCAAGAAATGGTGAACCCATGATCCCCTCCTCCCCTATCACGACTCTATTCCTGGATATTGGCGGCGTCTTGCTTACGAATGGCTGGGATCGCAGCCTACGGATCCTCGCTTCCGAGAAATTTGGTTTGGATTATGAAGAAATGGATGAGCGGCATCACCTGACTTTTGATACCTACGAAGAAGGCAAACTAAGCCTGGATGAATATCTAAATCGGGTTGTTTTCTATCAGAAGCGTTCGTTCTCGCCCGATGACTTCAAGACATTCATGTTTGCCCAGTCGCAGCCTTTTCCGGAGATGATTGAACTGATGCGCAGCATCAAGAATCAATACGGTCTTCAGGTTGCAGCAGTTAGTAATGAAGGGCGGGAGCTTACCGTCTATCGCGTTCAACAGTTCAAACTCGGGACGATCATTGATTTCTTTGTTTCTTCGTGCTTTGTTCACTATCGTAAACCTGATGCTGACATGTACCGGATTGCACTCGATCTTGCGCAAACGCGCCCCGAGCAAGTGGTTTACATCGATGACCGGGCCATGTTTGTCGAGGTGGCTCAGGGATTAGGGATTCGAGGCATCGTTCATAGGCGTACCGACTCCACACAGAAAACTCTTGAGACATTGGGCCTCTCGTTGAAGACATAATTGCCCGGCATGACGATTTCGGCGCGCCTACCCGGGAGAGAGTGGACACGCGCGGCCGCTGGCGTACAAGTTGCAAACAAAATTGATTGGTTGAAGGAGCGGCTCAAATGACACTTTCATTAGGACCAACTATTCTTGTGATCTTCGGCAGCATGGGTGATCTGACATGGCGCAAGCTGGCTCCGGCCCTCTACAATCTGCTGCTTGCCCAGCAGTTGCCCGAGCATTTCGCCGTGATCGGGTTGGATATGAAGAATGAAAGCCTGGATGAATTCAGGCAGCGGCTGAGAGACGGAGCGAATAGTTTCTGTGAATGCGGGGGGGTGGAGGATAAAACATGGAATGGGCTTGCCCTTAATTTGTCCTATCTCTCAGGCGATTTTTCCAGCCCGGCAACCTATTCAGCCTTGGATAGCCAGCTCAAAGACCAGGAAAAGCGCTGGGGCGGTCCAGCGAATCATGTTTTTTACCTGGCCACGCCGCCAACCATCGTCGAAACCATTGTCGAGGGGATTGGGAAAGCCCGGCTGGCTCAGGACAGGCCGCACGTCCGGATCGTTGTTGAAAAACCTTTTGGGCACGATCTGGCTTCCGCCCTGGCTCTGAATGCTGTGCTCACGGCGGTTTTTGATGAAAGGCAGATCTATCGGATAGATCATTACCTGGGCAAGGAAACTGTTCAAAATATTCTTGCCTTTCGCTTTGCCAATGCGCTGTTCGAACCAATCTGGAATCGGCGCTACATCGACCATGTGCAGATTACCGTCGCGGAACAAGTGGGCGTGGAGCACAGAGGTGCGTATTACGAGCACGCCGGGGCCTTGCGCGACATGATCCAGAATCACCTGATGCAGATCCTGACCCTGATTGCCATGGAACCGATGATCTCCTTTGATGCGGATGAAATCCGCAGTAAAAAAGTGGACGTGTTGAGGGCTATCCGTCCGATCTCCGAAGAGCAGGTTCAGGAGATTGCCGTGCGCGGTCAATATGGGGCAGGTATGATGGAAGGCCAGCAGGTCCCTGCTTATCGCAGCGAGCCTGGCGTGGCTACCGGTTCAAATGCCGAAACATTCGCCGCGACTAGATTGTTGGTCGACAATTGGCGTTGGCAGGATGTTCCCTTTTACCTGCGTACCGGCAAACGACTGCAGGCGAGAGCCTCCAATGTAACGATCCAATTCAGGCCTGTTCCCCACCAATCCTTTCCAAAGGCGGCGGCTCTGGCGTGGCAACCCAATTATCTGATCATTGACATTCAGCCCCAGGAAGGGATCCTGTTGCGTTTTCAGGCGAAGCAGCCCGGTTCGACTCTCCATCTGAGTCCCGTGGACATGCACTTTTCCTATCAAGAGACCTTTAAATCGAGATCACCCCAGGCGTATGAGACCTTGCTGGCGGATGTGATGTCGGGAGACGCAACGCTCTTCATGCGAGCCGATCAGGTGGAAGCCTCCTGGTCAGTCTTAATGCCTGTTCTGAACCTGTGGGAAAATTCTGCGCCCACGGACTTTCCCAATTATGAATCAGGTTCCTGGGGGCCGAAGGCTGCCGAAGCATTAATTGCGAAAGACGGCCGGAGCTGGCTGCCGCCCTCCCTCCGTGATGTTCAGGTTGGGATCAATCTACCAATTCCACCGGATCCTGAGTAAACCGCGTTGAAGCGGGTGGGCCCGCTGTGCACGATTGGAATCAGCCAAACAGAATCGGCGCACAGGCGCACGGCATAATCCATTGGGTTCCCAGCCTAGCCACACGGATAGAGACGTCGCCACGTTTCTTTTATTTTCCCCCTCCCCCAAGTGGTGGGGAACAATACTCCCCCGCTGCAGGATGCGGCCGGGGAGTATTGATTGTAAGATGATAGGTGAGTTGCAAGCATTTTCGTAGCTCGCAGGTCTGCGGCGGCTCGGTTTACGCAACCGGCCTGTCAGAATCAAATCCGGAGGTCAGTAATCAATGAAAAAAATATTCATGGTTGTCTTCATGGCTATATTGCTTGTCGTGACCGCGGGCTGTGTTTCCAACTCCGTGGTCCAGGTCAATACGCCCGTCCCGAGCCCTAAATCCGGTACGCCCTCTGCCGATAACGGCAAGATCAACGTGCCCGGCGCCAGCATACAGGTCTATGCGCCAGGCCCGAACCCGCTGGAAAATACAGCCGATATGCATGGTAAACCCGCCGGCCTCTTGCTGGGACTCTGGCACGGATTTATTTCCCCAGTGACCCTTGTAATATCTTTCATCAACAAGGGCGCGCAGATGTACGAAGTGCACAACGACGGGAGCCAGTATAACCTTGGCTTCTTGCTTGGCGTGGTCATCTTGTTTGTCATTTTGGCCCTCATTGGTACGAGACGCTGAAAGCGAAGTCCTGCATGTAGGCGAGGGCTGTTGAGAGTTGAGCGGTTCTTCCCCTTGCATTTCCATCCGTTAGAAAAGGAGATTAGATATGAGTACAACGTATATTTTGATCGCGGCAGTTCTGATATTGGTCGTCATGGGCATCATATTGGCGCCGAGATTTGCTCGCCGCAAACGTTCGGAGAATTTCCACGATAAGTTTGGTGGACCCGAGTACGATCGCACGGTGGAAGCCGCGGGCACCGAGAAGAAGGCACAGAAAGAGCTCGATCAACGACGGAAGCATGTTGAGAGTTTGAATATTCGTCCACTTTCCGTCAGCGACCGCGAGCGTTATCAGAAGGAATGGACAGCCGTCCAGTCCAAATTTGTCGACCAACCACGTGAGGCAACCGTTGAAGCAGACCACCTGATCATGGAAGTCATGCAGCTACGCGCCTATCCGGTATCCGATTTTGAGCAGCGAGCGGCTGATGTCTCGGTGAGTTACCCTGCGTTGGTGACAAATTATCGTGCCGCGCGCGAGATCGCGATCAGAAATGAGCAACATCATGCCGGCACAGAAGATCTAAGGCATGCCGTGATTTATTACCGGTCGCTATTCGATGAACTGCTCAAGGCAGAGACCGTAGTTCCGGAGAAAAAGAAGAAATCGGAGAAGTCGGTCATGAAGGTATGAAGGAAATTCGGTATCTCGTTGAGAGAACCGGTAAGGCAGTGGGCAGCCTGCGGGTCAATTCGGATCCTTATGCGCACAAAGACTTCGTAGTGCGGCCCTCATCCATCCGCGGGGCTCCAATGGGCGGGCTGGCGTAGTAGGCCTCCCCTACCTCCCCCAAGTGGCGGAGAACAATACTCCCCGGCCGCAGGATGCGGCCGGGGAGTATTCATTGTAGTATGAGTGTATGACCCGCATCTTTCTGGCCGATACCCAATCTCAGGAGCGCAAGGCACTCCGCCTGATGCTGTTGGACCTGAATATGGAAATCGCTGGTGAAGCCGCCGATTGGTCCACAACATTAGCCCAGGCGCCTACGAGCCGTACCGATATGTTGCTGGTGGATTGGGATTTGCTTCCCAGCGCCCCCACTGAGGCTCTGGGAAAACTCCGAAAAGCCTGCCCGGCCGCGCTGGTCATTGTCCTCATCAGCCATCTGGACGCCCGTCAGCAAGCCGCACTCTCTGCCGGTGCCGATGCGTTTATCAGTAAAGGTGAAACGCCTGAGCGTGTGGCCGACCGCTTGCGGATTGTCGCCGCGAGCGTTCCGATCAAATGATGCCAGCTGGCTGATGAGCAGGACTCGAAGAACCGATGCCATATCCTGCTCCGAGCTTGGGCAGGCGTCGTCGCAGACTGAGCCAGACCTACATAAAAGGAGAGTACAGAATGAATCTACTAATCTATCTCGTCGTAGCAGCAGTGATTGGCTGGGTCGCCACGGAAGTCATGCATGACCGTTCGAACCTGCTCATCAATATAATCGTGGCCGTCATGGGCGCATTCCTGGCTGGCTACTTCCTCAGCCCCATCTTTCACGTCGGGACGATCAACGATGCATTCACAATCCCAACCATGTTGGTCACCCTTCTGGGCGCCGTCATCTTGCTGGCAATTGTGAATTTCCTGCGCCGCGGACGCGCAAGCTAACGATTTACCGTAATATCGAAAACTTTCCCAGATATTGGTGATGCCGGTTGTGCCGCCACAGCCATGCTGTAAGGTTATGCGGAACAAGCGGTCAATGTGTCTTGGCGAGGACGTCCGTCTTCTTGATTGGCTCGCCAACGTTCGGCAGCATAGTCCTTGAACTCTCTTCCATGTTTGGAATGCTGATCTACGCCCTCATTGCCTGGGCGGTGGAGAGGACCGTCTGGTTGATCTTTTACCGCCCGCGCGGTGGCCCTGTAGTGGGCACCACTTAAACGACGACCAGTGAGCGCCATAGTACTCCATAAAGATATGAGGCAGGCATGGATAATTCCTTCCCGCAGCGAGGGTCCGACATGCAGCAACCGCGCGGTTTCTCAGCCGGCTTGCAGATTTTTGATCGCATCCCCAATTGGCTTGCCCGTCTCGTTCACTTGACGCAATTGACGGAATCGGAACAAAGGGATGCTGGCATCTATCTGTCGCAGTTGACGGAAGAAGAACAAAAGAATGCTGGTATCTACCTAGAGGATTAACGCTGCCCGTAATTCCTCGTCGGGCGATTTTGATGTGCGTCTTCAGCAGGAGTATCCTGACCCACGCCAACCATACTTAGCTGGACAATAAGGAGAGAACTTCATGGTCCACGAGAATCAAGTACCCGAATACCGGAGTAACAATATTGCAGGCGTTTTGGTCGGAATGCTGATCGGTGCCCTGGCCGGCGCGGTCACTATGTTATTGCTGGCGCCGCAATCCGGGAAAGACACCCGATTCCAAATCCAGGAAAAAGGCATCGAACTGCGCGATCGGACAACTGGAATGCTGGGTGATGCCCTAACGCAGGTGCGTCTGGATCGGAACAAGATCACTATGGGCGGACGCCGAAAGGCCAAGGAACTAATGCAACAGGGTCAGGCCCTCGTGGTCGAGCAGCTCGACCGCGTTTCCGAAGCCGCACAGGCCGGAAAAAAGGCAATCCAAAGTTCATAGGCCTGCTGGCGGCAGGCATCGGTGTTGCCAGAGTTCAAAAAAATCGAGGCCACATAACAAGCTGCCACGGTCATTGTCTATCCATCAGGCTTTTGGCCGGCAAGTCATCATTGGTTCTCACATTCTAAAGAAAGGAGACTCTCATGAAATTCACCAGGAACATAGGCTTCCTTTTGTTAGCCATATGGCTCATTCTTACGGGCCTGTCCGCGTTCATCTCGGTGCTCGCGGGTTTGGGTACTATATTCGCGATCCTTGCCATAGCAGCCGGCGTCTTCATTTTGTTGGGCCGCTAGATCCAATGCACCTGGCTCGCTGGCTGTAGCCAGGTGCCTGCACTCATCTGAAAAGACATTATTGGAACTGTATTGAGAGTATTTAGGATACTGGACGAGGAGTACATATGTTCCCGGCACAAATACCACGAACCGACCCTGATGACCAATCAAGATGCAGAGATTCAAGCCAATTAATAGCGGGAGAGCAGAAGGAGCGCAGCGAAAATACCAGGTCAGATGCGGCCCTGGCGCACGAAGTCGATGATGCATTGTGGAAGGACGGCATTCTCCGCGCTTTAGACTACAACAGCATCGAAATCCATGTTAAGAGCGGGATTGTGAATCTGTATGGCCATGTTGTCAGCCTGACCAACCAGCATCAAGCCGAAGAGGTTCTTAATGGCGTTGGTGGCATTTTGGGTATCAGGAATCACCTGATTCCTGATGATCGGTTGGTGGTGGAGGTGGCGACCGCGTTAGGATCCCTGGAACGTCAGTACCACTGTAAATTCTTTACAGGCGTTTCACATGGAGTGGTATTGTTGAGCGGGAATGTAGACAATGTAGATATAAAACTTCTGGCAGAAAAGTGCGCAGCCAGGAATCCAAATGTCCGCGGCGTAATTAGCGGTGTGAGCGTCCGGGGGAGCGGTCCGGTTCTGCAGGATCAGCGCTTCTTACAGCCCGCTATCGGTGCAGAGATCTCATTTCTTGATGGGGTTTCCGGCAGGGTCAGACACGTGATCATTAACCCCGATAATCGGCTCGTCGTCGCCATGACCATCCATGGACAATTCGCGGATCGTCGGCAGGAGCTCAAGTCTTTGAACAACAACAGTGACGCCCGGCCGCCGGAGCGGGTCCTGGTTCTTCCCGTGAGGACCGTTCGCCATCTGAGCCGGACCTCGGGATTTCTAAATATTCGCATTAACCAGAGAGACCAATATATGGAGTTCGATCCCGCTCACTTCTTTGTTCCCGATAAGGGTTGGAAGCCTCCCTATCCGTATTGTCCGGATGATGTGCTGTTAGCTGTTGAACCACCGGATGGGGCGAATTGGGTTTCCCAAAGGATTCCTCTCTCTGCAATTGCAGTTGGGGTGAATGAAGATCAGTTGCTCCGGGAACAAATGCCTGCGAATGACAGCCTCGGTGGCCAGGAACAAAGCACAATTATTTGGGCGGCTCCATTTTCGAGCCAAGAATATTCTTTCCAGTCTACGTATGAGAAATATGTTGAGTGCCGACCTTCGAAAGCCCTGAAATAGCGGCCAACGGACAAATCAAACGCGTAATTCGATGATTTCAATGACAAGGAGAAAAGAATGGGACACAAAGGTGTCAGTAAGCGTAAGCCCAAGAAGAACAGACCGTTTTCCAGTGCAGATATCAACGGTTCTGCGAACGCAAATCCTGGCAAAGGCATGACAGTGCAATCACTGGTGAAAGATAATCGGGCATCTCCCAATACTGGGGGGCTGCGCCCTTCAGCCGGATCCAACAAGAAGAACATAAAAGGACACTAGGTATCCGGATCGCGTAACGATGTCGATCGTTCTTTAGTATTGCCGAGGAGAAAAGACAATAAAACTGAACTTGCTCTTTGTCGCTATGGCTTTGCTGATCTTACTGGCCTATCCGATCGTATTTGCAGACGGCAAAATCCGCCAGTTATTGGGATCGAATGCAGTTGTTACGCTGGCGAGTTTACTAGTCGCTGGTTGGGTCACAGCCGGCAGATGCCCCATCGAGAATTAGAGCATGCGGCGGATAAAGATTCCTCGCATGACCACAGCAGAGCAATCGCATAAAAAGGAATGGAGATCTGAATGGGAATACTTTCCTGGATTGTCGTTGGTTTGATCGCCGGCTGGTTGGCCGGATTGGTGGTGAAAGGCGGCGGTTTCGGTTGCATCGGTGACATCATCGTCGGCGTCATCGGCGGATTGCTAGGCGGCTGGGTTGCTTCCCGCTTCTTCCATATGGGCGACCCGATGTCCGGGTTCAACCTGGAATCCATCCTGGTTGCCTTCGCTGGCGCCGTGATCTTGGTCATCCTATTACGTTTGTTAGGCGGAAAAAGGGGGTAACAGCGATTGCACCGTATTGCTGATCGCAACCTTGTCGGCCGAACAAGTAGGAAGCCCCATGAGAGAGTCTTGCAATTGGGTGGCTTTCTGAAGGAGCATGAATGAAGGCGATACCGTTAAAGATCCTGCTGGTCTACCCGGAATTTCCGGACACCTTTTGGAGTTTCAAACACGCGCTTAAATTTGTCCGGAAGAAGGCCGGTGCGCCCCCGCTGGGTCTGTTGACCGTGGCGGCGATGCTGCCTGCTGAGTGGGAAAAACGGCTGGTTGATCTCAACGTGACCAACCTCACCGAAGAAGACCTGGCATGGGCCGATTATGTCTTCGTCAGTGCCATGATCGTGCAGCGCGAATCGGCGCGCGCCGTCATCCACCGCTGTAAAACAGCCGGCGTGAAAGTGGTGGCGGGCGGGCCGCTCTTCACCATGGAACATGAGCAGTTCCCGGATGTGGACCATTTTGTGTTGAACGAGGCGGAGCTGACTCTTGCGCCGTTCCTGCGCGACCTGGCAACAGGGTCAGCGCTCGACGCGTCTACGCCTCAACTGAATTCCCGGATATCCACCAGACCCCTGTCCCGCTTTGGCGACTGGCGAATCTCAAGCATTATGACACGGTCAGCATCCAGTTCTCGCGCGGCTGTCCCTTCAATTGTGACTTCTGCAATGTGACCGCGCTGTTGGGTCATCGCCCGCGCACCAAGACCGCCGCGCAGATCATCGCCGAGTTGGACGGCCTCTACGCGCTGGGCTGGCGCAAGAGCATCTTCTTCGTGGACGACAACTTCATCGGCAACAAGAAACAGATCAAGACCGAGGTGCTGCCGGCCTTGATCGAATGGCGCAAGGGCAAAACCGGTATGCCGTTCAGCACGGAAGCTTCCATCAATCTGGCCGATGATCCGGAATTGCTCAGGCTCATGGTACAGGCCGGGTTCGACACAGTATTTGTCGGCATCGAGACGCCCAATGAAGACAGCCTGGCCGAATGCAGCAAGAACCAGAACAAAGGCCGCGATCTGGTGGAGAGCGTCAAGCAGCTCCAGCGTGCAGGTCTGCAGGTACAGGGTGGTTTCATCGTCGGGTTCGACAATGATTCTCCCTCGATCTTCCAGCAGCAGATTGATTTCATTCAGAAGAGCGGCATTGTGACGGCCATGGTCGGGTTGCTGCAAGCCCCTTTGGGAACGCGCCTGTACGAGCGCATGCAAAAAGAAGGCCGCCTGGTGAATGAATTTTCAGGCGATAACGTGGATGGCTCGACCAACATCATCCCCAAGATGGGCCTGGAACCGCTGCGGGAAGGTTATCGCAAGATTCTGAGCCAGATCTACGCGCCCAAGTTCTATTACGAGCGTGTTTTGACATTTCTCCGCGAGTACCAGCCGCCCAAAATCAGAATCCACTTGGAGCCGCAATATATCCTGGCCTTGTGGCGCTCCATTTACCAACTGGGCATCCGCGGCGTCGAACGCGTCCAATACTGGCGGCTCTTTTTCTGGACTCTGTTCCGGCGTCCGCGCCTGTTCCCGCTGGCGATCACGCTGGCGATCTACGGTTTTCATTTTCGCCAGGTGGCAGCTTTGCACGTTAGCTAAGGGCGCTGATGCAAATTTAGACTCGAAAATCATTGAAAGTATAAGGAGTGAAGATAATGGTAACCAAGACGGTCAAGACGGAACGCAAGCAAAAATCCAGAGGACAGCGCAAGCATGTCCGCCGGATGAAACAAGAGGCTCGTAGAGGCAGTATGCCCGACAATCAGAACAAGAAAAGGATGCTCACCTCGGAAGCACCCAAAGCGTAACCTCAACATAACTGTGTTTGTGGGGCGGTCTTATGTTTTCCCGGACCGCGCTTCCATGGAAGGGTCCGCGCGCGGTTGGTCGAAACAACCTGGAGCGGGGATTTATCGATTTCGAGAAAGTGTGTGCACGCAGACACGGATTAGGAGAGTCTTATGAAAAAGGAAATTGGTTTGTGGATCGATCACAGGGAAGCGGTAATCGTTACTCTCACGGGCGGCGGAGAGGAAACGAAAATTATCACATCGGACAGCAGAAAACACATGCGGTACTCTGGCAGTTCCCACTCCACGACCCCGGACGGGCTAAAAGAGGTTACCTCCGAGGACCAAAGGGACCGGAAATTTGGGAATACGCTCAACCAGTTCTACGATGAGGTCATTGCAGCCATCCGTGACGCGGAAACCATCCAGATCTTCGGCCCGGGCGAGGCCAAAGGCGAGTTGGAAAAACGTATTGAGCACGAAGGACTCAAAGCACATATCCTTGCCATTGAAACCATCGACAAGATGACCGATCGCCAGATTTCGGCAAAGGTTCGGGCGCGTTTTCCAGCCTAGGCAGTGCGATACAATCGATCGGAACCGTCTGCCGCGGAATTGCAATCCCGCGGCAGGCATGTTATTTGCGGAGCAATGAATGGGCTTACCGAACAACACGGCGAATAAAGCGGGAAATATCGGAGGCGTAAATAAGCCCAAAGTTTCCCCTGAGCTGCTGGTAGACGCCCGCAAAGAACCCGATGCAGTCTTGACGGACTTGGAATCACGCGCGAAAAAGCACCAATCTGCCCTCGCGTGTCTGCTGGGCAATGTCAGGAATCTCCTGGTCATTCTGCTGACGGCGTGGGGATGCTCTTTCACGGAGCGGTATACTAACAAACGCAATGTCTGGCTTCAACGATTTTCTCTCTCACTTCCCGCCGGACGTACAGGATACTATTCGTACGATCTGGGATGCATTGGACACGGAACAACAAACCGGCTTTCTCTCCCTGATTGCGGCCTTCCCAACCGATGCGGGTCTGGTAAAGGGTCTGATCAAGCTGTCCAGCGCACAAGTCCGTCAGGCGTTTGGAAGCAAACATAATGTGGTCATTCTCGGTCCTGCAAATGTAGGAAAATCTACCCTCTATAACCAAATGGTGCGGAGTAACCAGGATAAGGCCGCTGTAGGTCCTCTTCCTGGCACCACGCGGGATACGCAGCAGGCGGATGCGGGCCTCTTCACCGTTATTGATACTCCTGGCACCGATTCGGTCGGCGAGCAGGGTGCCCGAGAAAAGTCGTTGGCGCTTACTGCTGCCGAGCAGGCGGACTTCCTCGTGCTAGTATACGATGCGATACAGGGGATCAAGAAGACCGAACAGGAATTGTTCTACGAACTGACTGCTCTCAAAAAACCTTTTCTTGTAGTCCTTAACAAGACCGACCTGGTCACCCATAAGGATCTGGAAGGCGTGACGGCTCAAACTGCGACCAATTTAGGCTTGGAGCCGAAGCAGGTCATCCCGGTCGTAGCGAAGTCCGGAAAGAATTTGTCCCGCTTGCTGCTTGCCATCGCGGCCAACGAGCCGGCCATGATTGCTGCGTTGGGACAGGCGCTGCCGGAATACCGCTGGCAGCTTGCCTGGCGTTCAATTGTCAGCGCAGCTTCCATTTCGGCCGCGATCGCTCTGGCGCCTCTGCCGGTGATCGACTTCATTCCACTCGTGATCACACAATCGATCATGGTTCTTGGGATCGCCCGCATTTATAACTACCGTATCACTCCACAACGAGCCACGGATCTTGTGACCACCTTCGGGCTGGGCTTTCTGGCCCGCACGATCTTCCAGGAACTGAGCAAGCTCGAAGGGCTTCCAGGTTGGTTGCTCGCGTCCGCTATCGCCTCATCTACTACGGTGGTCATGGGCTATGCGGCCATCCTCTGGTTTGAAAAGGGAGAGAGACTTTCCTCCGCTACGCTCGCAAAGCTCACCAAAGTAATGACCTCCTATATGCTGGACATGCTCAAGGGATTTGGTAAGCGCAAACCAAATCGCAAAGAGCTGGAAGCTCGCATTACATCCTCTCTGGCCGAGTCGCCCCTCGCTGAAAGCCGGAAGACATTGGATGACGAGGCCGGGCCATAGGCAAAGATAGCCGTAAGTTAAGAACGTAAATTAGATTTGGAAATTTCTCGAGAACGGCGGATGTCTTAATTTACCTCAATAGCTGGTGGCCTCGTGGCTAGCCAATTGCTGCGCAAATCTCCTGGAAACGATGTCCGGCTTCTATGCCATCATAGCAGTTAGTTCAATCCTTGGCTGTTGGTTAGGATCATATTTCGACGGGTTCGTGGTGGTAAATTGATATTTGTATGCCACCAAGATTGCCTTCATGATAGACTCTTCACGGAAAGCTGATGTTATGACTTCGGCGACCGCCCAGGCAAATCCAAATCTCGCGTTGGCGAAGTACTCGCAAGGGAACACAATATTTGGTCATGGCAAGGCTCATACTTCCCATCTTTTGCGGTAGCCTCGACAACAAATCATGCCAAGAACTACGCGCAAAATGCTCGGCGCGGCTGTCGGACTGAAACCAACTTGGCAGCGCCATTTGGTTGGCTCTGACGGCGTTCCCGGAGGCGCGGCGCGCCGAATTGGTATTCATCGGGTCGTTACGCGTCTCTTGCTATTCTGGTAAAGATTGAATGCCAAAAACGACGTAGTTATTTGCTATGACTTCCATCTCACGAAGGGTTGGCCTCTGTCCAAGGCCGAAGACCAGCTTCGCAGATTCTTCACCCGAATGGCTGAAGGCCCGTTGTTGAACATACCCAAGAAGGATCGGCGCTCGCTCTCCTTGGGGGACCTCGGCTAGTCGAACGGGTGTCCGTCTGCCTGAGACAATTGTGGCTTGGTCGTCGGCCGCCCGGACATTCTTCACGCATTGAGATTTGTCATAGAGCGAAACAAGGTCGCGTGATCTGTTGTATCTGACGGTTGTGAGCGATACGCGGGCCGGCTTCCCTGTTTTTCTTCCCGGCACTTCTAGTGTAACCGTTCCCTTCGTGACTCCTAATGATGTATGCCAAGGAATTGCTGTGTGGTTGAACCAGTGAACGAATTTGTCGATAACTTTGCCCATAATAGAAGAATCCTCCGCCTCAAGATCGATTGTAATCTGCTGGGGCGGCAGAATTTGTGGCAGGGTGCCCAACGGTATGCACATTACCCACCGGCGAACGGCGCCACAGCTTCACAACACTCTCGCTGGGCGGGGGTCTCCGACCCCGCCCGCAAGGTCTCTTCCTGCCTGTATTCCTTCATCCTACGCGCTTGGCCCTTCGCACCGACGTTTAGCCTGGCGACCTGCTGGCGTGACAACCGAGTCTCTTCAATCCACGATCTAAAATCTGCAATGAAAAATCCCATCACCCCATCATCGTCTTGGGCTTGTACTGCAATGCCTCCGCCAGGTGCCCCGCTTGGACTTACTTACAGCCTGTCACATCCTTGATAGTGCGCGCCAGCATGTTTGCACCAGTTGCTCGCACGACAGCCAGTCTGTATTATGTTTTACGACAGAAACCGAGTCGGGTCTTACTGTAGTCTTGTGATATGCGGCCCTAACAAATTGTAGTCGGGTGCGCAATTTAGAAGGAATCCTGACCTACACTGTCCGCTTAGTCATTGGGCGTGCCGTAGGGTGAGCAACTCTCTCTCGGTCGATCAAGCGTGATGAGCCTCGCGCATCGCTCTTCTTTTCCAGTCCGGCAGCGCGTAGATCAGATGAATTTCCGTCCAAAGTTGCTTGGCTCAGATGGAGGCGTCTGGGGTTACTTCACACTCTTACGACAACAGCCGCAGGCACAGGGAACCGAGGCCAGGGTTCCGGCTAGGCTGCCGTTATCGTTGACGAGGATGGTCAGGAGGGTGCCATCGGGATTCATGATGAATATGCCATTGCCGCTGTAGCTGGCAATGTGTTTTCCATCAGGGGAGAGGTTGCCGCAGAGACCAAGCGTAGCGATATGGGTCAGTTGTGTCGGCGTGCCGCCGCCGATCGGGAGGGACCACCAATCCGACGAGACCGTATGTGCCGATGCGACCGCGATGCCAAACAGCTGGTCGACCCAATTCGGCGCGGAAGACTGGGTCAGGACGACCGCACTGTAGCGCATGAACTTGTCGCTGTTCTCGCAATATAACCCCCACGGAGTCTTCATCGCCCTGGAGGACCTGGGATATTTGATGATGAGCGTGTCTTTTCTCTTCACCGGGCTGGGCCTGGTCCGAGGGGATGGGCTTAACCGCACGACAGGCTGGCTCTTCATCGCGAGTTCGCTAGCCGCCATTGGGGCGTTGATCGGCCTCTCGGCGGCTTTTGGTGCAAATCTCGAATACAGATTCGAAGTGACAGTCCTCACGATCAACTGGACTGCGCTCATTGTCGCAGGAGTACTATTGGGCATTGGCTTCAGGCGAGTTGCAGGGTTGTACTCATCTTGACGCGAGGCGGTGGATGAGTCATCCAGGCACAAACCGTCCAGTGCAAGTTCAGAATTACTGGTTTGTTGGACCTTTGCGAGGCACCGAAGGGAAGTGAATATTATGAGAACTCAAGACCATCCTGCTACACCCTACCGGCAGCCGCCCTGGATCATGCGGCGTGTGGTCGATCCGCTCACTGTTCTGTTAGTGGGGAGGCTCGGCATAGATGATCACAACGGAACACGCGTGTTGGAGGTGAAAGGTCGGAAGAGCGGCAAGTGGCACGCCACACCCGTGCGATTGGTTGAAATGAACAACCAGCGCTACATTATCGCCATGTACGGTGAGACGAACTGGGTGAAGAATCTCAGGGCCGAGGGCTCCGGCAGGCTGCGGATGGGAAGCCATGTCGCAGAATTCCGGGCGGTCGAATTCGCCGGCGCTGAGAAGCTGGCCCCGCTGCGGGCGTACATGAAGCGATACTGGTCGCTGATCGCAGGGATAACCACGGTCACTTCACCGGATGCACCCGACGAGGAGCTTGCCAAGGCTGCGTCCATGCATCCGGTATTTCAGTTGCAATAGTCCGGCCCACGGGTAAGTTGGCCGGTTCTGCAGGCGGCGTCAGCATCCGACGGTGGCCAGGACATGCGCCTGCTCAGGGGTGGAACGCGTGGGATGCATCGGCGGGTAAACACGAGAGGAGCGCCAGCATGATTCAGACCGGGCTCGATTTTCTATACTTCATAGCTGGAGTATTCCTGCATATGAGCCTGTTACATTTGTTCTCGTTCTACGAGACGCAGCATCATCCTATGATTGCGAGGGCCGTAAACCCATACGCGGCGAGCAAGGTCTGGGGCGTGTTTCAGTTCGCATGCGCAATCGCCATCCTGGCCTTCACCCCCTGCCAGTTGGGCAGGAACCTGCCGAGTTTACTCGTGCTGCTCGGTTTTTGTTCTTGGGCGATCTTTCTGGGGGTTGCGTCGGGGAAGAGATACGGCAGAGGCCAGGAGGACGAGAGCTCATGAGCCTGGAAAGATTTCCCGGATGTGAAGTCCCACTGGATCAGTGACAGCTTCCCGCTGTGCAGAACTAGGCCAAGACACCAGGATCGGGAGAGGTATGAGCAGATATCAAGAGGACAATATCGGTCTGCCAATCCTGGGAACTCTCCGGCTTACCTATGCGCTGTCTATTGTAGTTGCTATTATGATGACGGCTGCGTCGATTTCCGGCCTGCTCTTCAGGAGCGCGTTCTATCCGACTGCAGACCTGGCTCGTTCTTTTGTTCCGAATGACGCAGCCAATCTCCTGATTGGGCTGCCAATCCTGCTGAGATGCATGTGGCTTGCATCTCAAAGAAAACTCATTGGATTGCTATGCTGGCCGGGCGCGCTTCTCTTTGTATTTTACAACTATCTCATCTACACGTTCGCCTACATTCTCGACATGCCCCCGACCTGGCCCTTGCTGCTATTTCTCGCCTTGGCCGCGCTAAGCCTGAACTCGTGTATCCGTTTGGTCACGAAGATCAATGGAGCAACTATTCAAGCGCAATTCGCCGGCGGCTCGACCGATAGAGTTGCCGCAGGCGTGCTGGCCGCGCTTGGCCTCTTATTCTTTTTGCGGGCGGCGGGCGTCCTCGCCAACGCACTCACGCATGGGACATTGAGTTCCGGAGCGGAGTTGGGAGTCAGTTTAGCAGATCTTCTGATCACGCCCGCCTGGATCGCAGGCGGAATTCTGCTCTGGCAGCGCAGGCAGTTCGGGTATGTTGTGGGTCCAGGATTGCTCTTTCAGGCCAACATGCTATTCGTCGCGCTGATACTCGTCCTGCTGATACAACAATTGGTCATGACCGTACCGCTGGCATGGACCGACGTTGCAGTCATCGCCGCGATGAGCCTGGTCTGCCTGGTTCCCTTTGTGCGCTTTGTGGGGAACATGACCGGAGCGCCTGCTTTGCCCCCGAACACTCGCTGAAGTGGACCGCCGCAGCCGCTCTGCTGCACGCATTCATGAGCTCTCCACAATTATTCCAAACCCTGCTCATACTCTTTCAGTAAGCTGGCATGAGAATGGTACGATCCGTGCTGGAAATGGAGATGAGCGATGACTGCCATTGATCGCATTGTGTACGAGCTGGCCTATCGAGTTACGAAACCACGCTGGGATGACGGCCAGGTACCGCCCCAGGTGGCACAACTGACTGCCGCGGCCGGCCGGAGTGCACGGGCCATTGACGTGGGATGTGGGACCGGCACGCATTCCATTTATCTGGCCGAACAAGGGCTTGCGGTTACGGGGATCGATGCCTCCCAGACCGCCATCCGGAGGGCAAAGGAGAAAGCCCTGCAGGCAGGGGTAACGCCGGAGTTCATCCTTCACGATGTCACCCGCCTGGAATTCCTTGCGGACCCATTTGACGTTGCGCTCGACATGGGCTGCCTGCATGGGCTGGGCGACACAGAACAGCAGCGCTATGCTGCGGAATTGGGTCGCCTCATGCGAGCCGGAGGAACGCTGCTAGTTTGGGCGATGGATTCTCGCGGTCTGACCCCTGTGCGAGTGAAAGAGTTGTTTGTGCCTGCATTCAGCCTGGAGCGAGTCGAGGAGGTACAACTGCATCGACGTCCTTCCCGCTGGTATTGGCTACGTAGGCAGTGATCCGGCTTGCGCTCCTGCCTGGGGAGCAGCCGATCGCCTTTCGATGTCGCGTGCAAATCCGGACACAATGACCAGGGGCTGCATTAAGATCCCCAGGACAAGCAAGGACCACAGAGTGTATTCGGTGCCGGTAGGCGCTTTCGAGACTGCGCTGGGCTGCGAGAGCACCAGCCAGATGCCAATCGCAATCAGGAATATCAGGTAATCGCAAGCCAGGATTGCAGGCCAGATATTCGCGATCTGTTTTCGGAAGTCATCAGGCAGTGTTTTCTTCCACCAGGCGAGCGGCTTATCGATGCGCGTGGAAATTGCCCAGGTCAGGAATATGAACACCAGTTGCGCGACGCCACCGCCGACAAGGAAAAGCAGCAGGCAAAGCAGCAAGAAGACCAACGGGCCGTTCCTCTTGTGAACGAAACCACTGGTCCACAAAATGACGGACAAGGCGACGGCAATCGCGGTGATGCCGGTCGCGAGGTAATTGGGAATGACTGTGAAGATTCCAAAGGAGATCAGGTACGCGCCAGTAGGCACATTTCCTTGCTGGGTCTCAAATATCCCGTGGGCCATTCCGGCTAGTCCAATTAGCATCCCTTGAATCAGAACGTAGATCCTCGTACTCTCATTGATTCTTGGGGATAACGTCTTGCCTGCGCCGGGCGGAGGTTTGATCATTTGCGTGCCTTCGAAGAGGAAGTTGCCCAGAAGTCATCCCGTGTGACGACTTCCCTATTGTAATCGGGCCGAGGCGATCGATCGTGCGCCTACCAGGAGGCAGGAGCCTTCAGGCGGCACCCTGCATCGTGATGATCACTTTGCCCCGAGTATGCTGTTTCTCCATATACAGGAGTGCCTGCGGCAGTTGGCTGAGGGGATAGCAGGCATCTATCACGGACGTGAGCTTTCCGGCTACCATGAGGCTCTTCACGAAAGTCAGATCCTTCTGATTCGGTCTGGTAACGAAGGTACGAAACTGCTGCTTCCCGAACCTGGAGATGACAGGTCCCAGTAGAAGCGTATTGGCCACCTGTGTCATATTGCCGCCGGCCATTACGTAAGTCCCATCCAATGCCAGAGCGCGCCGATAGTCCAGGATCGAGCGATAGCCGTTGACTGCCAGGATCAGATCGTAGCGCTGTCCGCTCCTGCTGAAATCCTGCCTCGTGTAATCAATAACGGAATCTGCGCCAATCGAGCGGACCATGTTGATGTTCCGCGTGCTGCACACAGCGGTCACTTCGGCGCCGAACGCCTTGGCGATCTGGATCGCGAATGTCCCCACGCCCCCGGATGCTCCGTAGATCAAGACTCGCTGGCCCGGCTGAATCCGCCCATTGTCACGGAGCCCCTGCAACGCCGTTAGCGCGGCCATGGGTACCGCGGCGGCCTGCTCGAACGAAACGCCTGCCGGTTTCAGCACGAGGGCTGCTTCCGGGACGCACTTGTACTCGGCGAAGGCGCCGCAGCCGTGGAGGGACGTATCCCCGAAGACCTCGTTGCCGGGTCGAAACTGCCGGACGTTCGCGCCCACGGCCTCCACCTGGCCGGCAACATCCCATCCGAGGATCCTGATCTTTGGCTTTGGAAATCCGGCTGAGAAGCGGAGCGGGAACGGATCGCCCCTGACGAAGTGCACGTCACCATAATTCACGGACGCCGCATGTACTCGGACCAGCACCTGATCTGCGGCCGGCACAGGCTTCTTGATCTCTTCCAGATGCAAGAGCTCCGGCGATCCATACTCTGTGAAGATCATTGCTTTCATGGCTTTCTCCAAATCGTGCAGCCGTCCGGGGCGCCCCGATTCACCCAGGCGCCGCGTGCGAGCTATTGACGAACTCCTAGCCGGTCTTGGCGGACACGGAAGCGATTGCAGACGGATTAAATCCTTTTATGATCAACCAGACCGCAAGAACCATTTCCTGCAGAGCGATCGGAAGGACCAATAGGAGCGTGATGCCCGCAGCCGCAAAAGGCTTTCCGCTGAACATGGTTACTACTGCCTCCAGCAGGATCAATGCAGCCGCGATCATGCCCCAGCCGGACAGCCAGCGTGGGATAAGTTTAGATTCGTAGAACACGTAGTAATACATCACGGCGCCCAGGGCAAAGGCAATGACCGCGATCACAAAGCCTGAGCGGTCACCAACGGTCAGGATCAGATTGCCCAGGGTCTGAAACTCGGAAGTAGCCGGGGATCCGGCGCTTACAAATTCCTTACCGAGTGCCAGCAGCGATAGCAGGCAGGTCACGTTGACAAGATAGAAGACCGCCTCGATGAGCCTGAAACCGACGGCCCCCATAGCCAACGTTTCATTATGTCTCTTCAATACTGGGTAGAGCAAGATCGCGATGCCGGCAGACGTCAGGGCCGCAATAATCGTGAGCAAGGCACTGGTCATTACCGCGTTTCCGTTCCCAGCTAATTGAACAAGATAGTCGGGACCATCCAGGGTGGATCCCAAGAAACTGGTACCCATCAGGCTTGCAACCGTCGCAATGATGAACACCACTCCCGCTATGATTGCCGTTTTTCTACTCGAATTCATGTTGGCCTCCTTAGCTTGCGTCTGCCCTGGCCGATCCGAAAACGGATGCGGACGGGTTGAAGCCCTTGACGATCAGCCAGACCGCCATCACCATTTCCTGAAGGGCGATTGGGAGATTCACGACGATGTTGATTGTAGAAAAGGCGCTCATGAGATGGAAAATGATCAAGAAGCCCGTAGCCAGATTCAATACAATTGCCATGAAACCCCATCCGCATATCCACCGAGGAATAAGATTCGACCTGTAGAACAGGTAATAAAGCATGAGAGCGCCCAGGCCGAAGACGATGATCGAAATGCTATTAATCGAATCGTGCCCCCTTTGTAATAGAGTGCCGAGGGTTTGAAAATAGGAGGCACCCGAAACCCCTGCGTCACGATATTCCTGACTGACGATGATCAGGAAGAACCAGGGAATTGCCAAGGCAATATAGGTAACAGTCTCCAGCGCCCCCCTAAAGACTACATACCCCAGAGCCAAGACTTCGTTATATCTTTTCAGGATCGGGAACAACATCACCGGCACCATGGCGAGCGCGAAGCCCATCGTTAGCACCAACAGGGCTCCCGTGAGCATTTGGTTCTCATTCAGAGCAACCTTCGCAAGATAATTCGGATCACCTAGAATAGGCGTCGTTACCGCGACGCTCAATATCCCTGTAACGGTCCCGATGATGTACAACACCCCTACGACAATGGCGGTCCCTCGGTTTGAAATCATTCTTAGTGCCCTCCCTGGGCGAGATCGATTAGGCTGATTGATCGGCGAATGTGCACCGATTCAGAGCGCGACATTTGACTTGCCGGCCTGTCCTGGGAGCATCGTGCGGACCGTGGCGGCAGGACTGAGCCGGCTCCGTGCATACCAGGCGATGAACAGATCGCAGGCAATTTCGATGACCGAGAAGAAAATATAGTGAAGCGTGGGCCCGGAGCCGATGAACAAGGATGACACCTGGACCATAGCCATGATCAGCCCTGCGATGATATTTGCCCAGCGACCAATCCCGCCGTTCAATATTCGGGACAGGAGGATCATGGCCATTGGGATCTCCATGAGTATTGCGGCGCCCAGCAGAAATCCCGGAGTAACTTGAACACCGGCTACGTGCCCGGCCAACAGGCTCTTAAGGATGTCAGGTTGCATATCCGTAATCACATCACAATAGATGTAATTGACGGTTACAAAAACCCATAGGGTTGAAAGCAAGATCTTCGGGTCCAATGCTAAGGTGCTCTTTCCGTTCGCGTTCATATGATGCTCTCCTTTGGATGATTCTGGTATCCAGACACTCCATGAAACTCTTGCTGCGGTCGTACGGTTCGATCAGGCTGCGTTCGTTGCGGATGGCTGCTGCGTTTTTGCACCGAAGATCAGCAGCCACAAGAGGAACAGCACTTCGCCGATAAATGTGAACATGGAAAGTGTCAGGCCGTAGCCGGGCAACAGGAACTTCCCAAAACTATCCACGACATAGCCCAGGCCGGCGATGGCCAGTAAGATGCCGAGCACACGGGGAAGCATGCCCGATTTGAACACCAGGTAGGCAAGGGGAAACAGCCAGAGGCCCCAGAAGATCTGCGCAATCAAAACCCCTTGATTCTGCAAATTGAGGAAGAAAAGGACCTGCGAGGCATCGCCGCTGCCCAAAAGCGACAGCGCTGCAAATTGATTCAGCTGATTGAGCATTGCGATCGGCACAGGGATCAGGGCCAGGACAACCATCATTACCGCTTGGTTCTTGTTCACCGATTTGAGCAACTCGTACAGGGCCAGCGCCAGGAATATGTGGAATACCTGTCCAACGAGATCACTTACAATGTTGAGGCGGAACAGCCCCTCAGAAGCCAGAATGCGACTCGCAGTCGCGGAAGCGTCTCCGGCAACGATCAGGCTTGAACGAGTGGAGGCTGCAAAGCCACTGAATATTGCGACTGCCAGGTACAGGAGCCCGGCGATTCTTGCGGTCTTCTTATTTGAATTCATTCTTCCTCTCTTCTTGTACAAATGGCACGAACCGATAGGCAATTGCACTTTAGCGATCCCAGGAACCAGTCAAAATGATCTGCCCCAGCCTACTCCTCGCCATCCGGTATGGGCGCCGGGGTAGGCTCAATGCGATTCACCGAGACCAGCGGCATACCCAGGTCACGCACTTTCTTCAGCAAACCGTACAAGGCAGCCTGATCGATGACCGGGCCGGTTAAGAGCGTAATGCCATTGTCTTCCAGCGTGACGCTCAGGCCTTCAAACCAGTCTGTCCATTGACAGCCCAGGTAGCCCTCGATCCGGATTTGATAGACTACCGGTTGAACGGGTTCAGTCTCGGGGTTGAGTGTGTTTGACATTGCTCCGTACCTGCTGCGGCTGGCCGTAACAGTCCGCGCCACTCGAGCAAGGTACAGGTAGTCTATCTGCGGTATGGTATTACCGTACAGATACTAAAGTGTTGTTTGATGGTGTTGTTCCGGGCCAGGGAGATGGCATCCGCCCCACAGTCTTCACTTTATGCCCCCTGGCATGCAGATCCTGGGATCAGCGTGCTGGGTAACGGTTGTCCAGACTACAACAGACCCAGCTCGCGGGCTCGTGCTACGGCTTCGGTGCGCCTTTGGACCCCGAGTTTGTCGAAGATTCTCTGGTTGTGCCCTTTAACAGTATTCAAAGCGAGGAAAAGGCGCTGGCCGATCTCTCGATTCGAAAGCCCCTGCGCGATGAATTGTAGTATTTCCAACTCGCGCTGGCTTAACGGCTCGACAAGGGGCTGGGCAGTCGGAAGATGGGGCTCGCTGTCGGCCCCCTGCCTATCCACTCCAAAAGCAGCCAGCAGCTTGCCAACATAGTCCGGCCTGATCCCATGAGCAGCGGCCTCCAACAGAAGCTTAGCCATCGGCTCGCCTTCGTCGACAAAGAGCCGAATGAAGCCGCCGGGCTCCGCCAGTGCCAGCGCGTCGCCCAACACTTGTATGGCCTTGTCGTTTTCGCGATGGGCATGCAGGGCCAGCGCCTGGAGGATCATCGCCTTGAGCCGTTCATCCTCCCAGCCTTTCGCTTCCATCTGTTGACGAAATGGTTCGAGCAATGCAAGTGCTTCTGCCGCGTCTCCCTGGGCCAGGCGAACGCGCGCCAGGCTGCATGGGAGCCCGTGCGCGTCAGCCAGCCGGGCGGCTGCTCCCAGATTGCGCTCTTGAAGCATTACCAGCACCTGTGCGTCAGCTACCTCCGGTATCCGAAAAACGAAGTTGTGCTCACGCACGGACTGATCGGCCCTCGTCAGCATGGCGCTCGCGCCAGCCGCATCTCCCTTGGTCAGCATCAGCCGGGCGAGAAACACCTCGGACACCACGAATCGATCAATGATGTCTGCAAACTGCCGCGCCAGTTGGATACTCTCTTGCCCCTGGTATTGGGCGGATTCCAGGTCGTTCCATTCGTAGAATATACGTGCCAGCCCCAGGTGTGCTTCACATGCAATGGGCAGCGGTTGATTGCCAAACAGTTGCAGGGCATGCCGGTAGGTCTCGGCGGCAAGATGGAGCTCGTTCGATGCTTCCTGCATACTACCCAGACCAATAGTGGCCAATTTGGTGACGAAGCTATGCCCGATCGCCTCGCTGATGGATATCGCTTCAGTAAAGGTCCGGCTGGCCGCGAGACGGTCTCCTTTGTGTTGGTAGGCAGCGCCCAATGCCCAGGAAGTAATGGCACGGACGGGCAGGTTATCGGGGCGCAAATACTCCAGGGCGCGCTGTGCCTGGATAATGGCCGTGTCTGCCTGATACTGGCTGACGGCCAAGACGGCCCGGTTATTAGCAATACGGCCCAAAAAGTCCCGGCTTTCAGCGTCCAATTCAACGCCTTGCATGGCAAATTCGGCAGCCTGAAGTTTTTGCTCGACGTCCGTCGTCAGGCCTGCAGTTGTCAATGCTCCGGCAAACATCACCCACAACATAGGCCTGGCATCCAGGGCTGCTGTTGGCAGCGACCGGAGCCAGCTCAAAACAGAGACCAGCCCGCCGCGAACATGGAGGGGCATTCCCTTGCCTTCGATCAGGCACGCGGCGCGGTCCACGTCGTGGGCGGCAGCCGCATGATGAAAAGCTTCAAACTCCAGGCCATTGTCTTCATACCACTGGCTTGCCCGGATATGTAATTCGGCCACGTCACCACCCTCGGCCTCAGGTGACGAGGCGGTGTTTTGTTGCAGTCGCTGCCTCAGCAATTCGGCAAAGAGGTGGTGATAGCGAAACCAATGCCGCTCGTTGTCCAGAGGGACGAGGAACAGATTGGCTTGTTCGATGGTTTCCAGGGTTTTCTGACCGGAGCCAGAGCGTTCGAGCAACACAGCATCACACAGAGGGCCGCACATACGCTCGAGGATGGATGTGCGCAGCAGGAAATTCTGGAGGTATTCGGACTGCTGCTGCAGGACCTCTTCCATCAGATAGTCCATCACGAAATGGTGGCTGCCTGTGAAAGACTTGATGAACTCGGCGGCGTCTTTATGCCCCTGCATTGAAATCGCGGCCAACTGCAGACCGGCAATCCAGCCTTCGGTGCGGGCTTCGAGTGCAACAACGTCTTCCGCCGAGAGGTTTAGACCCATCACCTGGTTGAGAAATCCAGCGGCCTCGGGGGCAGTAAAACGCAGATCGGTCACGCGCAGCTCCGTCAACCGATCCGTGGCCCGTAATCGGGCCAGGGGCAGGTGTGGATCCTCGCGGGTGGCAATGACCAGGTGCATCTGTGGGGGAAGATGCTCGAGCAGGAAAGTCAGGGCGTTGTCAACCGCTTTGGCATCAATGACATGGTAGTCATCCAGAACGAGGACAAAATTGTCCGGGATAGCGGCGATTTCGTTGAGAAAAGGGGTGAGAAGTGATTCGGGCTGGGGAGGCTGCGGGGATTGGAGCGCGCTCAAGAGCCCTTCGCCTATCTTCGGTGCAACCGTCTGCAAGGCAGCGATGAGGTAGGCCAGGAAGCGTGTGGGGTCGTTATCCCCTTCGTCCAGCGACAGCCAGGCGATGGGTTGCCCGCAAGCGGCGGTCCATTCACTGACCAGCGTAGTCTTGCCAAAGCCGGCGGGTGCGGAAATGAGGGTCAGTTTGCGGTAGAGACCTTCGTTTAACTGCTCGATCAGGCGGGGACGGCGTACTATTTTGGGCCGGGGTGGGGGAATATACAGCTTAGTCGCTAGAATTGGCGTAGGCATAGTTGAACTACGAGATGTATGCCCCACAACTCAAAAAGCAGCAAGAACCAAAAGGACACTCAGTTGCCAACTGCAACAGAATAACCTCTATCTGGATTTCTCCGCTTCTCACAGCTTGCACTGAGAGTTGCCTGTTCGCCGCGAAGAAGATGGTGACAACGACCACCACGGAGCCAGTGTTGACGTTGATTGCCTTCATTATAGGATTATTGTCGTGCGGGTCAAGCACGTCAAGGGGAAGGTAGCCTTATCTTTCGGACCGTCTGCCTTGTCTTTGGATTCTCCACAGAGGCTGCATCCACGACGGTAATCTCTGCCCCAGGACTAACTTGCCGTTAGTTCAATCGGATTTTTCTGCAATCGCTATCTGATGACTATATAGCAGTATCCATACCGGCCTGAGGGTGCGGAGCCTGTTGCAGCCACTCTGGCCTGCCGCCCCGTTACATATACTACACAATCAAAGGAAGGTGGAGTAGAGAATTTCGGAGATGATGCGAATCATCCGGTCGCTTCTGCTTCGTCGACCTCTGGTCCGGGCGACCTGTCCCTGGGAGCCTTGGGCGCACATTGTGCGGCAAAGCTCCGCGCGGAAGTAGACGCCAATACTCCACTTCTTCCAGTGGTTTGGGATGGTCAATCAGCTGCGCGCAAAGATCGTGATCTGGCCGTGGACAAAAGGCCCTGCTGTTCGAAATAGCAGGGCTTCTTTGCGCCAAGACAGCGCGTTCGAGCCCGAAGACTGCGGCTTCAACCTATAGCTGTATGCCCGATAGGTACCGTGCTGGAATGCTCATGGTTGTAACTTAATTCCGTGGATCTATTGTGCGGGTTCGACGCCGGCCGGGAGCGCTAAATAATCAAACGAACCGGCATAAAAAGTCCTTTCCTGTGCCGCCTACGTGCCGCCTACGTATCTACGAAATTTATCCCCGTATCTTTGATATACGCCGCACTGGGGTGATTAGCGTGACGCTATAGCTTTAACATTGAACTAAACTACCATTTGGCTGGCGACGCTGTTGTTTGTTTCTATGGGATGTCTCAACTGCCCATTGGACTGGTTGACTGTCATTGAGTGAAGCCTGCTCAAGCTTGTGTTAATCATCTGGTTGCGTTGGCATGACAACTCTGGCGATTTCGCTTATCTGGGAAACTGCAAAATCTTCGGATGTTAGTTTTATAATGAATACATGCCTACGACAATTTTGGCCACGAAACTTTATATTCCCCCACCTCGGCCTAAAATTGTCCTCCGCCCCCGCCTAATCGAGCGGCTAAACGAGGGTTTCTCTTCGGGCCGCAAACTAACGCTCATCTCTGCCCCTGCTGGCTTCGGTAAAACCACGCTGGTCAGCGAGTGGATTGCCAATTGTGGGAGGCCGGTCGCCTGGTTGTCGCTGGACGAAGGGGATAATGACCCTACACGCTTTCTGACTTACCTCATCGCTGCCTTGCAGACGATTATGGCGAATATTGGAGCAGGGGTGTCGGGTATGCTCCAATCTCCTCAGCCGCCATCCATCGAATCGATTCTGACAACCCTGCTCAATGAAATCACTACCATCCCCGACAATTTCATCCTCGTCCTTGATGACTACCATGTTATTGATGCCATATCGGTTGACTATGCCATCACCTTTCTGCTTGAGCACCTGCCGCCACAGATGCACTTGATCATTGCCACGCGTGAGGATCCACATTTACCCACGGCCCGATTACGTGCCCGGGATCAAATGACCGAACTGCGCGCCGCAGACTTGCGTTTTACTTCATCCGAAGCCGCTGAATTTGTCAACGGGATAATGAACCTGAACCTTTCGGCAGAAGACATCGCCGCGCTGGAAACCCGCACCGAAGGCTGGATTGCCGGCCTGCAGTTAGCCGCGATTTCAATGGAGGGATATAAAGATTCCACAAGCTTCATCCAATCTTTCACCGGCAGCCACCGTTTCGTGATGGACTACCTGGTGGAAGAAGTCCTGCAACAGCAATCCGAAGGCGTCCAGGCTTTCTTGTTGCGCACATCTATCCTCGATCGCATGTGCGGCCCCCTTTGCGATGCTATGCTGCTCACCCCCTCTGATTCCGGGCAAGAAACCTTGGAATATCTCGAAAACACCAACCTATTTCTCATACCCCTGGACAATGAGCGGCATTGGTACCGCTATCATCATCTTTTTGCGGATTTACTGCGACAGCGATTGCACCAGAGCGCCGCATCCTCTACAAGGAATAAACGGGAAGATGTAGCCGAATTGCATAAACGGGCCAGCGTATGGTATGAAAACAATGGCTTGGAAATTGAGGCGTTCAAGCATGCCGTTGCCGCTGATGATATTGAGCGTGCCGCGCGCCTGTTGGAAGGAAGGGGGATGCCCCTGCAATATCGCGGCGCAATGACCCCTGTCCTGGACTGGTTGGCGTCCCTGCCGGCTGCGGTACTGGATGCGAGGCCCTTCTTGTGGGTGATGTATGCCTCGGCCCTTACGATGATCAGCCAACCGATCAGCACCGTCGAACAGAAACTGCAAGCGGCTGAAGCAGCCCTGCAAGGGGCCGAGCCGGACGCCAGGAACAACGACCTTATCGGACATATTGCCGCCATAAGGGCCATGTTGGCTGTCCCCTGGCACCAGCCAGAAATCATCATTGCCCAGTCGCGCCGCGCCTTGGAGTATCTGCACCTCGATAACCTGCCGCTCCGCACGACTACCACTTGGACACTGGGATTTGCCTACCAGCTCCAGGGGGACCGTGCCGCGGCTAGCCGGGCCTATACCGAAGCCATATCGATCAGCCAGGCATCTGGGAACATCATGATCACTCTTGCGGCTGCAACCAGTCTGGGTCAAATACAGGAGGCACAGAACCAGCTCCGTCTGGCTGACGAGAGCTATCAGCGGGTCCTGCAACTTACAGGGGATCCGCCATGGCCGGCTGCCTGCGAAGCTTATCTTGGCCTGGCCCGTGTACACTACGAATGGAACGACCTGGATACCGCCCAAAAGCACGGGCAGCAGTGCCTCCAACTGGCGCAGCAGATGGAGAACGTTGACACACCCGCTACCTGTGCAGTGTTACTCGCCCGCCTTAAACTTGCCCGGGGGGATGTGGCTGGCGCGGCCGCCATTTTAGCTCAGGCTGAGCAGTTCGTGCGCCAGTATAACTTCGTGCATCGTATGGCTGAGGTGGCTGCTATACAAGTGCTTGTCTTGCTCCACCAGGGCAATCTGGCGGCAGCGGCTACGCTGGCTCAGATGCACGACCTTCCCATCAGCCGGGCTCGGGTACTCTTGGCGCAGGGCGATGCATCCGCAACTCTGGCCGCGCTGAAGCCATTGCGTCAGCAGATGGAAGCAAAGGATTGGCAGGATGAACGGCTCAAGGTTATGGTGCTGCAAGCGGTTGCTCACCATGCGCAAGGTGAAGAGGACAAAGCCGTGCAAGTGCTGGAAGACGCACTGGCGCTGGCAGAGGAGGGCGGCTTTATCCGTATCTTTGTCGACGAAGGTCCTTCCATGGCGGCACTGCTGCGAGAGGCTGATAAACACGGTACCGTCTCGAACTATGTTCGTAAACTACTGGCAGCATTTGGGGAGGCTGAAGACAGAACGCCTGTCACTCAACTCTTGATCGATCCGCTGAGCAAACGTGAATTTGAAGTGCTTAAGCTGCTCGGGACCGAATTGAACGGCCCGGAAATTGCCCACGAACTAATGGTGTCCCTGAACACGATGCGTACCCACACCAAAAGCATTTACAACAAACTCGGTGTGAACAACCGTCGGATGGCCGTCCGGCGGGCCAAAGAACTCGATTTGTTATAACTAATATTCAAACACAAACCACGGCCCTGGCAGGTTTATTGAACCACCTGCTGGGGCTTTTAATATCCCTCGTAGCATCCCGTCGAATAAATCATCTCATCAATCACCACATGTGATGATGACATCTCACCACATATTTTTGTATCCTTTGGTCGAAGAAAAGAATCAATGCAACTAAGTAGAAATTCTTCCATATGAGAAAAATGCCCGAGGTGGACAATGAGTGAAACACAAGCATCAACTGAGGATCATTACGAGCCCGGACTTTACGAAATTCGCATCAAGGGGCACCTTGATGACCGCTGGTGCGACTGGTTTGGTAGCGTGACCATCACGCTGGAAGAAAACGGAGATACGCTATTAACCGGTCTAGTGATCGACCAAGCCGCGTTGCATGGGCTGCTAAAAAAAGTACGTGATCTGGGCATGCCATTGGTCTCAGTCATTCCGGTTGAACCTAGCCAGTCAGATGGGTCGGAGATCCAACAGTGAAAGAGACAGGCGTTTTGGAAAGGAGGTTTCCCTTTGATCACATTTCTTGCCCATTTCAACCCGTAGGAACAGGATGGCGAATTCAACTCTCTCAAATTCCATCCGATAAAATTCATCTATATCGTTAAAAAAAGGAGAAAAAATGAATACAAACATAGAAAGCATTTCTTCACCCAAGCGCCTCGCAAGAATTGCTGGCGTCCTCTACCTGCTCGTCGGCATCTTTGGTGGCTTTGCCGAAGGATTTGTGGATCCCAAGATGTACGTTGCTGGCAATGCGGCGGCCACGGCTGGGAACGTTGTCGCGAACTCCGGACTTGTCCGCACGGGTGTTGTCGCTCACCTGTTGGATGGAACATTCTTTGTCTTTCTGGCCATGACCCTCTACATCCTGCTCCAGCACGTGCACAAGAGTGTGGCAAGGGCAATGCTAGTCCTTGTCGCACTCGCGACCGGCATCATTTGTCTCAATGCGGTCTTCCAGTTTGAGGCCTTGCGGGTCGCAATCAATAGCTCTTATGCGGCTGCCTTTGGTAGCGCAGGTTCAAACGCTATCGTGCTGCTCTTGCTCGACATGCAGCACTATGGAACTCTCATCGCGCAGGTATTCTTCGGCCTGTGGCTGGTGCCGCTAGGGTACCTCGCCTACAAATCAGCAGGGCTGTTTCCTAAGTGGCTCGGAGTCGTGCTCATCGTGGGAGGCGTCAGCTACCTCGTGGACCTGCTCACGGCGTTCTTAGTTCCCGACTTCAGCCAACAGATTCACGCTGTCGTCATCATACCGTCAGCGATCGCGGAAATCTCGATGGTCCTATACCTGCTCGTAGTTGGTGTGAAAACCGTGAAGCCTGACAAGCGCATCCGTGCTTCGGCCATGGCGTGAACGAACTCTGCTGCACACGGCGGCCCGTTAGAGGGGCCGCCGCAGTCAGTAGAAATTGACAAATTGCCTCGAATGTTTACTCATGAAGGATCATATTGGTATGCTGCTAGGTATGCAAAACCTGAGTATTCCACTGATCTCGGTCAACCCAGTCCCAACCGGCAGTGATGAGACCATCATCGAAGGAAAGGGAAAGTAAAGAGCTCAAGCAATCCATCAGGCACAATAACTTACGATTCGAAGGGAAAAATCATCATGGCTATCGATACGAAGCCAGTGCAATTCAAACACTCAACAACCCCGGGTTCGCCTGCGCTGGCGTTCCTGCGGCAACACCCCTTGCGGGGCTACTTCCTACTTGCCTTCAGTTTACCGTGGTTATGGGAGTTTCCTGCTTTCATGGGGCACACGGCGGTTTTAAGGCCATGGGAGATTCCCCTGGCGGTGCTACTATCTCCTATCTCAGCCGGGTTGATCATGGCCTGGATTACCGAAGGCAGAGCGGGTATGGGCCGTCTGCTCCTCCGCTGCCTTCTCTGGCGCGCCGGCCTGCAGTGGTATCTGGTCGTCCTACTATTTATCCCTGTCATCCAGTTCTTGGGGATACTCGTTATGCCTGGAGCAATTGCTGCATTTCGAGTTCCGAGCGCTTCCTTCTTCTTGACCTATCTCTTGAGTTTTGTTCTCGCGTTGGTGACCGCCCCTCTTGGCGAAGAACCGGGCTGGCGCGGGTTCGCCCTGCCGCGCTTGCAGGCACGCTATGGCCCACTGCTAGGGACTCTGATCCTTGGGTCGCTGTGGGTCCTCTGGCACCTGCCCTATTGGCTGTTTGTCCCAGGTTGGGCTGGCTTTGGCACCGGCTTGCTCGGTTTCGGTGTTCCGTTCGTCAAATGGGCGGCCTTGATTGTGGCAGTGACGATAGTCATGACGTGGGTATACAATCTCTCTCACGGAAGTGTGTTGCTGGCCATCTTGTTTCATGCTTCCATGAATACGACGGTGGCTCCTGCCGTCCCCGCTGCATTCTTTCCTATGCTATTGCCTCCAGCGATTCCCATCTTCTTCATGATCGGCTCTGTCCTGGTAGCCATTCTGATCATAGTAGCTACCCGAGGCCGCCTGGGTTTTGACCAGTACCGGCGCGAAACGGGCTTGGCAGCTTCCGTTTCTCGCATACAGTAAACGCCAGTTGCCGCGTTTGTCAAGCCCAGATAGAACGCTGTTCATCGTCAATTGCCAAGGTCATTGCAAACTGGTTCATGGTTGCACTACGATAATGGTTGTACTATTATGGAGGAAGCATATGACTGAGCTTGTTTGTGAACTGATCGTCACTCTCGACGGCTTTGCCCGAGGTCAGCGTTCGCCTGCTTATTATGGCTATTTCGGCCCCGATTTTGCCAACTGGATCAAGACCAACACGGCTGTTCCACATCGGATGCTCATCGGACGTCGGACCTATGAGCTTCTGGGGGCACTATCCGCGGAGGTGCGGGACGCAGGATGGGAAAGGACGACGACAACGCCGGGCTGGCTATTCTCGCGAACCTTGGAGGCGACAGACTGGCCGGGGCTTAAAAGTCGTCCGCGATGACTTGGTGGGCTTTGTGCGTGAACTGAAGCGTAATGACGGCCCCGAGTTGCGGACTCTGGGTAGCCTGTCGCTGGTTCGGCAACTGCTCGTGGCTGATTTGGTGGACCGTCTCAAACTCGTGGTCTGCCCCCTGATTCTCCCGCAAACAGGCATTGAGCCGTTCTTGGAAGAGCTGCTAGACCTTGGTTTCGACCTTATCTCGACCCGGATTCTGGATGGGCGCGTCCTGCTTTTGGAATATCGACCGACAGGGGTGCCGCCATACAACGCGTAGTGGGAAATCGCCGAGTCCAGGCTGCTTGTGGCCGCACCTGCCGGATCATTGCGTGTATCACTGGGCGCTGATCGCCGTGAGTATCCGACGAAGGTCAAGGCGTCCCAGGAAGAGATCGACCAATTATCCATTCGCTATCACAAAACATTTCCGCAATGGAATTACACCATCACTCCTCCCTGCAAGCATCCTTGAATTTGACCAACTTATTTTTTTACAAATCCTTAGGGGGTTACACTCCTCACATCGCCAAGGCTATTGAACGCATCTATCAAGGCTTTGACCAACAGCTTCGAATTGACAGCTTCGCGCGCGAGCTTGGCATGAGTGTCTCGGGATTCCATCACCACTTCAAAGCTGTCACCGCTATGAGTCCCTTGCAGTTCCAAAAGCGGCTTCGGCTTCAGGAAGCTTGCCGTCTCATGCTCAGTGAGGGACTTGACGCAACAAGCGTGGCATACCATGTCGGTTACCACGATGTTTCACACTTCAACCGGGAATATAAAAGTATCTTCGGCCTACCGCCGATGCGTGACTTGGAACGACTACAGGGAACCGCTAGGGAAAATATCAGCTTGGCAGCTGATTGATTTTTTTTGCTCTTACTCTTTGAGATGGGGAATGGCTAGTTCAACTCACAGTGCTGTGCATCAACTTGGGGCAGTTGCAAAGCGTGCAGTGCCCCTGTTAGATTGAAGGTGGGTGAGGAAACATGAAACAAAAGCAGCAGAAATCAATCTCCGCTGCTTTTGTTTCATGTTTCATTGACACCGTTTTAAAGGTTTTAGTCGAAATTGCACAAAACTTTCGCGTTTTTTTTGCCGCCTACGTTGCCGCCTACGTCCTTCTCCGAAATTTATACCCATAGACGATCACGCCGCGCTCGTCGCCATCGTTGCGCATCTTGCGCGTAACCATTTCGACCGGCATGCCGATTTCAACGGGCTTGCTGTCCAAATCCGTAAGTTGGGCAGTGACCATCGGCCCTTCTTCCAGCTTGACCAGGGCAACTGTGTAGGGAGCGTTGACGTCGTAACCGCTGGGGGCCTCGTAGATGGTCGTGTAAGAATAGACTTCGCCCTTACCATTAAATGTGTAGAGTTCCTTAGCCTCGCCGCCGCAGTTCGGGCAAACGTCGCGGGGGGGGAATATCTTATGATCACAATGAGGGCAAACCTCGCCGACCAGCGAGTATCTTTGCTGCTTTAGTCTCCAATGCCTCGGTATTTCCATTCTCCATTCCTTTCTGCGAAGGTAATTCTACGCAGCGGGACTCTCAGGAACTATCAACCTGCCGCCAGCCTTATGAGGGAAACACAATGGGGAGTTGTAATTGAGATTTGTCAGTACAAGTTAATCGGTGGATGTCACGCAACATCTGTCTAATCAAATGATTTTTCCAGGACATGTGATACGACCGTGGCTGCTGGTCCGCCCATAGACTGGATCAATGCTACTTTGGCATTCGATATCTGGTCGGCCCCCGCCTCGCAGCGCAATTGAGCTACCGCCTCAACAGCCTGATACACGCCGGTTGCTCCGCCGGGAAAGCCGCGTGCTTTGAGTCCGCCCATGGTCCCACATGGGATGCGGCCTTTAAGCCCGATGGAACCGTCTGCGGCCAGAGTCCAACCCTTGCCGCGATTTGCAAAACCCACCGATTCCAGCGAAAGGGCGGCGTAAACGCTGAACATGTCATGATATTCAAAGAAACTCACCTGGTCGAGGGTAACGCCAGCCTGCTTCATCGCTTTTCCGGCCGAGCCTTGCGCCGCCTCAAAGAACAGAATGTCTTTTCGATCGTGCAGCGCAAGTGTGTCGGCAGCAGAAGCCGATCCCGCAATACGGATGGGCATGCCGGCCCTGCCCTTCGGAAGAAGATCGCTGCGCGTCAAAACTACGGCGGCCGCGCCATCGGCATTCGGGGCCACGTCGAACATATTGAGCGGCTCACTGACGATATCCGCTTTGCTGTAGGCCTCAGCCTTGATCGCCTTGCGGAACATGGCGTTGGGGTTGCCTGCGCCGTTCGCATGGGCGGTGACTGCGAAGCCTGCAAAGCCGTCCGCCGGGACATCGTACTCATGCATATAACGTCGCATCAACATTGCGGCCTGAGCCGTAGGCGTCATGCCCTGAACGGCCTCAAAATCGCTATCAGACGTGGTAGCCAGAGCCGCATCAACGCCTGAGCCGATCTTGTCCGTGAATTTCTCCACCCCGACAACGAGCACGACATCCACCATGCCGCTTTTGACCGCCAGATATCCCTGCCGGAGAGCCGCGCCGCCGGATGCGCCGGCTGCTTCGACGGTGACGGCCTCGATGCCGACCATGCCGCAATAATCGGCAAGCAACACGCCCAGATGCGCCTGGTTGGAAAGGTTTGGCGCGAGCATGTTGCCCGCAAACAAGGCCTGCGGCCGCACCCCCCCGGAGTCTTTAATGGCATCCTGGACCGCTGCAAAGGCGAGATCTCGCAAGCCGATGTCCCAATGTTCGCCGACTTCGGTTTGGCCGATGCCGGCAATAACAACTTCAGTCATGAAAGTTTTCCTGTTGTTGATGAACTATCACGATGCGATATTTGTTGATCCGATATTCAGGAGTCGAGTACCGTGAATTGGATATGCCAGTTGCCGAATATCGATTCCCAAATCCCGAATATCGATCTTATTTCATTGCCAGCTTCCCGCGATAGCGCGCATACGTTGCATAGTCGATTTCAGTCCGACGGGCGATGTAGTCGGCTGTCTTGGTCGCAAGCTCGCGTCGGGACGGAAGCGCGTCCGTTACAAGCATGTCAAAAGCATCGGAGCCTGCGCCCGACCCGAAAGAGACAACTCAGAATCCGATCCCCGGGCTGGGCTATGTCGAGTATCGAGGTCAGGCCGATGAGGGCCGCGCCGGCGTAGGTGTTGCCAATTACCGGCACGAGTAATCCTGGCTCGATCTGCTCCTTTGAAAATCCAAGTTGTGAGGCCACACGCTGGGGAAACTTCGTGTTGGGCTGATGGAACACTGCCCACTTATAGTCCTTGGCGGTAGTACCCGAGGCTTCCATCAAATGGGTGGCGGCCTCCGTAATGTGTTTGAAGTACGCCGGCTCGCCCGTGAAGCGCATGCCATGCTCCGGGTACTTGGCTTCGGGACGGCGCCAAAAATCCGGAGTATCGGTTACGTACGAGTATGAGGCATTGATGACTGCCAATGACTCTTCTGACGGCCCGACGATATACGCAGCGCCGCCTGCGCCGGCCGTATATTCGAGTGCGTCGCCGGGCTTGCCCTGCGCTGTGTCCATGCCGATGGCCAGGGCGTACTTGCCCATTCCCGAGCCCACGATTCCCATTGCAGCCACAAGGGCTTCGGTGCCGGCCTTGCAGGCAAACTCCCAATCGGCTGCCTGCGTGTTGGGTACGGCTCCAATCGCCTCTGCAACCAGCGTAGAGGTCGGTTTCACCGCATAGGGATGAGATTCCGAGCCGACCCAGACGGCGCGCAGCTCGTGCGGATCGATCTGTGCGCGAAGCATGGCGTTGCGGGCTGCTTCGATCGACATGGTGGCCACGTCCTCATCGAGGCCGGGCACCGCTTTCTCTTTTATAGGAAGTCCGCCCTTGCCGCCGGTCCATACCCGCGCCACTTCCCTGGCGGGCAGTCGATAACGCGGGACATACGCACCGTAGCCAATGATGCCGACCGGTCTGTCGGGTTTGAGCAGGGTAGGGTAGGGTTGCCCCGCAGGGGTGCTGCGCGAAGAATTTGGAGTTGTCATATTTCTCTCTGTCGATGTCTCTTGAGTGTCTAAGTGTATGGATCTTTCTCGGAATCCAGCCTAACCTTTCGGTCGTGTTCGTTCGTTTCCACGTGCAAAACTGTGCCGCCAGCTATTTTGCGATTCTCTTCAAAATCTCTTCTGCCCGGTCAATTCTAACCACTTTCTCCGTGACCATCTGCACGGCGACTTTCTCGATCATGTCGCCTTTCGCGCCGGCGGCGATGGCCACCTGCCGCGCGTGCAGCGACATATGTCCTCGCTGGATGCCTTCGGTGGCAAGCGCACGCAATGCAGCCATATTCTGTGCCAGGCCGACGGAAACGATGACCTCCGCAAGTTCCGAGGCTGTCTTCACTCCCGTCAGCTTAATGGACGCCTGTGCTGCCGGATGCACCTTGGTTGCGCCGCCGATGATGCCAACGGCCATTGGCATCTCGAGCGTCCCAACCAGATTGCCGTCCCTGTCCTTGCCCCAGGAGGAGAGTGAAGTGTATCTGCCCGAACGCGCCGCATAGGCGTGCGCACCGGCTTCGATGGCGCGCCAGTCGTTGCCCGTGGCTATGACCACAGCGTCCACGCCGTTCATGATGCCTTTGTTGTGGGTTGCGGCGCGGTAGGCATCGGCTGCGGCGAAAGCATAAGCGGCGATAATGCCATCCCGGACGGCGTCCCCCGAAAAGTCATCGAAGGCCAGGTCTTTCACCGGAATAGTGCACCGCGTACGGGCCAGACGCCGATCGGCTAGATTGGAAAGGATGCGCAGGTGAACGTGTCCTCCTGTAATTCGTTCAACTCGCGGAGCCAACCGTTCGCAGGCAGTATTGACCGCGTTGGCCCCCATGGCATCGCGGACATCGTAAATGAGATGCAGGACGAGAAAAGCACCCAGGGGTGAATCATCGATCGCGCGTACTTCCAAATCGCGCGCCCCGCCCCCAAATTTCTTCAGCACCGGGTCAATGGAGTCGGCTTCGGCCAGGAGCTCTTCCTTGTGCTCCAGCAGCGCCAAACGGGCCATTGGCAGATTTACAAGGTCCATGACCTGCATCTGGCCGATCATAAGCGGCTCGGAGCTGGTGGCGTGAAATCCCCCGCCGCCACGCGCAAGTTTTGCCATGAAAGATGCGCCGGCCACGACCGAAGGCTCCTCGATCGCCATCGGGATAAGCACGTCCCTGCCGTTTACCTGAAAATTGAGACCGATTCCAAGCGGCAAAGCGTATGTGCCCAGCACATTCTCGATCATATGGTCGGCGGATTCCGACGAAAGGCCTCCGTTGTCAGCATATATAGACAAGTCTTCTTTGGATAGCCCGGTCGATTGAGCCAACACAACGCGGCGCTCCTCTATCGTAAGATTGTAGAAGCCGGAAAGTCGGGAATTGGTCATGAATGTCCTCGCAGGTCGCAGTTTACAATTCTATTGGGGCGCTCTGCCAAAATCTATCAGATTTTGTGCGATATAATTGGTATGAGGTGTCTTCAATATGCTCCTGACCCGTGAACAACTCCAGGAACGACTGATTGCCTTGCATCGGGCCAGCCTGGAACTGATCAAGGATGTCTCATTAGAGCATTTGCTGGAACGAATCGCAGCTACAGCCTGCGAACAGGCGGGGGCACGCTATGCCGCTTTGGGCGTCCTGGATAATGATGGGGGATTGAAGCAATTCATCACCATTGGAATGACGCAGGAAGAGATCAAACGCATTGCGCACCCGCCGATCGGTCTGGGACTGATCGGCGAATTGATGGATGCGACTGTCCCTATCCGCCTGCCGGTCATTTCAAAAGACCCTCGTTCCGTGGGTTTTCCCAAGAATCATCCGCATATGGTTTCTTTTCTGGGGGTGCCTATTCGAACCGGCGATGTCCAGCTCGGCCAGATTTACCTTGCCGACAAACGCGACGAACCGGAATTCACGGCCGACGACGAGCGAATCATTCAAATGCTGGCCGGCTATGCCGCGGCTGCCATTCAGAACGCCCGGCTGGTCGAGGAGATTCAGACCCGCGATGCGGTGCTGACTCGGCGCAGCGAAGACCTCTCTTTGTTGAACGACATTGCCTCGGCACTCACGGCGTCCTTGGAATTGGAAGAGATCCTTAATAAGACGCTGGCCGTGGTGATGAAATATATGAAAGTAGAGGCCGGCGAGATCTTCCTGCTGGAGGACGACGGCGAAACCTTGCGCATGGTCTTGCATCGGGGCGAGGCGGCCGAAGCCTTCTGGACCCGAAACCATTTCAAGGTCGGAGAGGGCATTATTGGGGCGGTGGCTCAAGAGGGGCTGCCCAGGTTCACTTCCGATCTGAGCAAGGATTCCCAATACCTGCGGCCGGCCGTTGTGAAGGCCGGATTTCGCCAAATCGCCTATTTACCCCTGAAATCTGGAGACAATTTGATGGGGGTCTTGAGTGTAGCCACCCGCGGCGCGGAGCCGATGGACGAGCGCGGCCTGGTATTGCTTGGAGCAGTCGCCAACTGGGCGGGACTGGCTATTGAAAATGCCCGATTGCATCAGAATACCCAGCGGCTGGCCGTTCTGGAGGAGCGCGATCGCATCGGCATGGACCTGCACGACGGAATTATCCAGTCCATTTATGCCGTAGGCCTTACCCTCGACAACGCGCTGCAGACGGTGGAAGAAGACCAGGACCTTGCCAAGGCCCGCATCAAGGACTCGATCCGTGGACTGAACCAGGCGATCCGGGATATTCGGGCGTATATACTCGATTTGCGCCCCCGCCAGATGGGAGAAGACGGCCTGATGAAGAGTCTCAGCCGGCTTGCGACCGAATATCGCGCCAACACCTTCTCGGAAGTGTCGTTGAAGGGGCCGGAACAGGATCAAGATCACCTATCGCGGCTCAATGCCCTGGCTTTGTTCCATATCTGCCAGGAGGCTTTGGCCAATGCAGCCAAGCATGCGAGTGCAGAACACGTGGATATCAACGTTTGGCCCACCGCCGAACGGATGGTAATGGAGGTGCGTGACAATGGCAAAGGGTTTGCAGTCGAAAAGATGACCACAACCATTGGGCATGGATTATCCAACATGCAAACGCGGGCACGCGCAGTGGGCGGTGATGTTGATATTACGTCTGCTGTAGGTGAAGGCACGACCGTTCTTGCGTGGGTTCCGCGCGATTCAGGCGAATAAACGGTCCAATTCCAGTTTCTTTAACATTTAATCACAATTTCCTGATGTTCATTTGCAGCTGATATATCAAAATTCGCGGTGCGATTCGTTAAGGAGCAATCCGTGAATGCGCTGTCGGGGGAGCAGAAATGCCCATATGTGGGGGCATGATAGGCAAGCGAGCGTGCCTTTGGCTGAAACGTGCGTTCTATTGTCCACCCAATGTTGAATGTTGTCCGCCAAGATTCGTTAAGATTATATAACCTTAAAGAACCCGATGTTTTAAACTAAGCGTAGGTGAAATGTGTTGTTATCCGGGATGCTTTTCTGCTAGAATGTAACCAACGCCGAGAGAGAGCAGGATGTGAGTTTACAGCACATCTCCAGTCCAGATAAGTGAACTGAAACATAATTGAATATTGGTATCTTATTCTGAGCCGTAGATGGATGGCGGGTTAGTTCAGTCTGTCCCAACTTTGGCATCAAGGAATCAACCTATGAATGCAGATCAGGCTTGGCAGTCGGTGCTCGGACAACTTCAAGTCGAAATGCCGCGGGCATCTTTCGATACATGGGTTCGCGATACGCGGCCGGTGCTGTTCGAGAAAGGAGCCCTCACCGTCGGCGTGCCCAATGCATATGCGCGCGATTGGCTGGAAAGTCGCCTGGCCAGCACCGTAAGCCGCCTGCTGATCGGCATTCTAAATTCGAATGTGGCCGTCAACTTCGTAGTGGCGCAGGGCGACGGACCCGTTGCCCAGGAAGCTGAACCGGCGCTTGCCGCGCCCGCCGAAGCGGGCGAGCCGCTGCCTCGTCATTCATCCCTCAATCCACGCTACACCTTTGAGAACTTCGTCGTTGGAGCGGGCAATCGTCTCGCTCACGCCGCCTGCCAGGCGGTGGCCGAGAAACCGGCCCGCGCCTACAATCCGCTTTTTCTGTACGGGGGAGTTGGGCTTGGAAAGACCCATTTGCTGCATGCCATCGGGAATGCCTGTTACGCACGCGGTTTGAACGTCTTGTATGTCTCTTCGGAAGAGTTCACAAACGAAATCATAAATGCGATCCGCACACATACCACGCAGGCGTTTCGTGAGAAATACCGCTCGGCGGACGTCCTGCTCGTGGACGACATCCAATTCATCGCAGGTAAGGAAAGCACGCAGGAAGAGTTTTTTCACACTTTTAATACGTTGCACGGCCAGGACAAACAGATTATTGTGTCCTCCGACAGGCCGCCAAAGTCCCTGGTGACACTCGAGGAGCGCATGCGTTCCCGGTTTGAGTGGGGATTGGCAGCCGATATCCAGCCTCCCGACTTGGAAACCCGCCTGGCAATTTTGCGGGCCAAGGCCGAGCGTACGGGGCGTTTCGTCCCGGACGAGATCCTGCAGACGATTTCGCAGAGCGTGCAATCCAACATCCGTGAGCTTGAAGGGGCGCTTAATCGCATCATTGCGTTCGCAGATTTGAGCGGGCAGGCGCTGACGCCGCAGCTCGCAGAAGTGGCGCTGGCTGATCTCCTTCCACAGCGCCATAATATCGAACCCCAGAAAATTGTCGAGACGGTTGCGCATGTCTGGCAAACCACCGTCGATGCGTTGCTGGGCCGCGACCGTTCCCGGAAAATTGCAGAGCCCCGTCAGGTTGCAATGTACGTGCTCCGAAAAGAAACGGGCGCCTCCCTGCCGCAGATCGGCGAGATGCTGGGCGGGCGCGACCATACCACTGTCATGTATGCCATTGACAAAATCACCACCGAGCGGGGCATGAAACCCGAGCTCGACAAACGCATCAAGAGGGTGGAGAAGCTCTTATATGAAGAGATGGCAATGGTGTAGGCTGGGCTGGCGGTGAAGTATCGCCGCTTTCCCCTCCCGCCAAAAAACAGGGTCGAGGTGTTCTTCCTCGACCCTGTTTTTTGGCGGGAGCACATCTTTGATCCCGTCGTGTCTATCCCTCTCTTGTATAGGTCACATCCAGATCCGGTTCCCAATTTGAGCCATCACGCGATAACTCTCCGTGGCCGGTAATTGTGTTTCCATCGTCGCTGAAGGTGCCCGTCAGGCGCTGTGAGAAGCCCGGCGATTCTCTCCACATCCTCCAGACGCGCCCTTCCAGGCTCATCTGATATATTCTTGAAACACCTCGCTCATCTGCATACACCACGGAGCAGGCTTCAACCGAGTCATCGAAGCCTATGACACTCATGGCGCTCGGAGGTCCCGGTTGTTCCCAATCGAAGCGCCAGACGAGCAGCGCTCCCTGCTCCAGCCACTCAAAAGAAGAGTGTCCGTGCACTGAGGATGAGAATGCAGGATGGGTTCCCAGCATATTCCATTCGCCGACCAGTCGATGGAGATACTTGAGCGCCGGATTCGGATTTAGCGTTTCTACTTCTGAGCGGCTATTCATCTTGGCCTTTCATGACAGGTTTCCGTGAACCCAGGGGAGACCTTTCTGTCCGTTCGGTCATCCAGCCTGTAATTTGAAAAACGACGGTGAGCTGTAATTGTTATGAAAATGCCGGGGTTATGCCTGTTTTCACAAGGATTCTTGCTCGACAAGTCCGTACTTATATCTCATGGTATAATATCCCTGCGGCGCGAATGCGCCGCACATCTTGCCTGGGATGGGCATCAAGCATCCCTGAGCGGGTTTCCATCCCCGCTAAACTCACTCCGTTCCACGCCAGGAAAGCGCTGCGCGTTCGGAGAACGGGAACAATTGAAGGAGAAATAATGGCCGTCATTTCCATGAAGGCCCTGCTTGAGAGCGGCGTCCACTTTGGACACCGCACCAACAAGTGGGATCCTCGCATGAAGCCGTATATCTTCACTGAGCGTAACGGCATTCATATCATTGACCTTCAGCAGACCGTCAAAATGCTGAATCAGGCTTACAACGTCATCCGCGATGCGGTGGCCAACGGCGGCAGCGTGATGTTTGTCGGCACCAAGCGCCAGGCTCAGGAAACCATCAAGGAAGAGGCTACACGCGCCGGCATGCCTTACGTCACTGAACGCTGGCTGGGCGGCATGCTGACCAACTGGTCCACCATGTATGCCCGTATTCAGGAATTGAACCGGCTGGAGGAGCTGCGCGACAGCGGTGAAATCAGCCGGCTGACCAAGAAAGAGGGTCTGCTCATTCAGCGGGAGATCGACCGCCTGCTGATCCGCCTTTCAGGCGTGCGCAGCATGAAACGCGTGCCGGAGCTGGTCTTCATCGTCGATGTGGGGCGCGAAGAGGCGGCAGTTCACGAGGCCAACCTGCTGAAAATGCCGGTGGTTGCACTCGTGGACACGAACTGCAACCCTCAGGGCATTGATTACGTCATCCCATCCAATGATGATGCCATTCGCGCCATCAAATTGCTGGTAGCGAAAGTCGCCGATGCGGTTTTGGAAGGCAAGGCCATGCGCAAGGATGAGGATCAGGCGGAGGAGGGCGTTGGCGCGGCCGCCGAGGGGACGTCGGAAAAGCCTCGCCCGCGCAAGATGCAGAAGGTCGTGGATACGGACGAAGAGGTCGAGGAAGGCGCCCTGCTCGGTGAGTCGACCTTGGCCAAACTGACTGCGACCCGCAAGCCCGAAGAGGTAATGGCCGAGAAAGACAAGGTTGAGGAAGCCATCGAAGATAAGGCGGATGCCGCCGAGGCCAAGCCTGCCGAGGAAGCCCCCGAAGCGCCGAAAGATGATGGCGAGAAGCCTGTCCTGCCATGACCAAGGATAGTAAAATCGCAATTACGGCCGATATGGTGAAGGCGCTGCGGGCCGAGACCAATGCAGGCGTGCTTGATTGTCGCAAGGCGCTTCAGGAATCCAATGGTGATTTCCAGAAAGCCGTGGAGTGGCTGCGCCAAAAAGGCATGGTCACTGCGGCCAATCGCTCGGACCGTGAAGCCTCCAATGGCGTCGTGGAACTGTACTCACACGGCAACGGCCGCGTCGGTGTGATGGTTGAGGTGAATTGCGAAACGGACTTTGTGGCGCGTTCCGATCAATTCCGCACGCTGGCGCATGAGATTGCCCTGCAAATTGCAGCCAACTCGCCAAAGTATGTCAAGCCTGAGGATATTCCTGCTTCCGAAGTCGAGCGCGAGACCGAGAAGGCCCGGGCACGCGGCAAGGAAGAAGGCAAGAGCGGCCCGGTGGTCGACAAGATCGTAGAAGGTTTTCTCGACAAGTACAAGGATGAGGTCTGCCTCCTGCGCCAGACCTACGTCCGTGACGAAACCATAACGGTGGAGAAGCTGATCATTGCAAAATGTCGCCGCCATCGGTGAGAATATCATTGTCCGCCGCTTCCAGCGCTGGGAGCTGGGCGAGAGCACGAACCAAGCATAGTCTGGAAAGGCCAACCTGCGGGTTGGCCTTTTTCTTAAGCCCTCACGCCCGCAACAGTTCTGTAGATCCGAATGAGTTACGGTGTGAGGCGAGGAGAATCGATGTCCAAGCTTAAGTACAATCGTGTTCTGCTCAAGCTCAGCGGCGAGGCTCTAGGCGGGAAATTGGGTTATGGCATTGATGTAGACCAGGCGGAATCCATTGCCAGCCGCATCAAGGAAGTGCATGAACTGGGCGTGCAGGTGGCGCTGGTCATCGGAGCGGGCAACCTGTGGCGCGGCAAACAGGGACTCGAGCGCGGCATGGACCGCTCCACCGCCGATTACATGGGCATGCTCGGCACGGTGATGAACTCGATGGTCCTGATGGACTCCCTTGAACGCATCGGTGTGTATACGCGCGTGATGTCTGCCATAGAAATGCGGGCGGTTGCCGAGCCGTATATCCGTCGGCGCGCCATCCGCCACCTTGAAAAGGGACGGGTGGTCATCTTCGGCGCCGGAACGGGCAACCCGTTCTTCTCGACCGATACCGCGGCGGCGCTGCGCGCCTCCGAGATCGACGCAGACGTGGTGATCAAGGCCACCAAGGTTGATGGGGTCTATGACTCCGACCCCGAGAAGAACCCGGACGCCAAGAAATTTTCACGCTTGACCTACATCGAGGTGCTCAACCGCCGCCTCGAAGTGATGGACAGCACCGCGGTCTCCCTTTGCATGGAGAATAACCTGCCCATCCTGGTGTTGAACCTCTGGGATGCAAAAGCCCTCCTGGGCGCCCTCAAAGGCGAAAAGGTTGGCACCTGGGTGAAGGCATAGTATTCCCGGTACCCGTTCACCGGATTTTGGAGAACCCCCGAAAAAACGAACGTGGATGGGCGTTCCCGCGCAGCGCCCATGCCCGTTCGTTTTTTCGGAATTCCTTTTCCCTTCCGTGATCACGGAAGGGAAAAGGGTGAGTCGAAGCTGCTCTCCCATAGCACAAAATTCTGTTTTAGTGTATCCTTGGTTGGAACGATACCTCTGGAGGCCGCGGTGATAAAAGACCTTCTCAAAGACGCTGAGCATCGCATGCAAAGTGCGATCAAGAATCTCGAAGACGACCTGGCCGGCATCCGCACCGGACGCGCCAATCCTGCCCTCGTCGAGCGGTTGAATATTTCGTATTATGATGCGCCGACGCCGCTGATGCAGCTCGCCAGTATCAGTGTGCCCGAACCGCGCTCGCTGATGATCAAGCCTTTCGACGCCACGACCCTCAAGGAAATCGAAAAGGCGATACAGGCCTCGGACCTCGGTCTCAATCCGAATTCGGATGGAAAGGTCATCCATCTCAACCTGCCGCCTCTGACGGAAGACCGCCGCCGGGACCTGGTCAAACTTGTGCATGTACGCCTCGAGGAGACTCGCGTGGCTGTCCGCAACATCCGCCGCGACTCGCACAACGATATGCGTGATTTTGAGAAGGAAAAGCTGATTTCCGAGGACGACTTGAAAAGCGGTGAAGAAGATCTGCAGAAGCTCACCGACAAGTTCATTGAAGAAATCGCCGAGGCAGGCCGGAAAAAAGAAGCCGAAATCATGGAAGTGTGACGCCCCGGAGCGAGGGATCGTCCACCACACAGCCACGAGGCAGGCCTGATCATCCTGGGGCGTAAAGATCGCTTCCCCGGTGAGGCGGGACGGGCCGGCAAGCAGAACCTCCTCGCGCAGACATCCTGACCATATGCCTGATCAACCTCACGATCCATCCCTTGAAAGAATGCCCCGGCACGTTGCCATCATTATGGACGGCAATGGGCGCTGGGCGCTTTCGCGCGGGCTGCCCCGCATGGCGGGTCACAAAGCCGGCACGGAAAACCTGCGGCGTGTGATACGCGCCGCGGTGGAGTTTGGCGTCAAATATCTCACCATCTATGCTTTCTCGACTGAGAACTGGGGCCGTCCGCCGGAGGAAGTGCGCGGCCTGCTGAACATCCTGGAAGACGTCATCGATCGGGAACTCGAAGAGCTCAACAAAGAGGGTGTACAGCTGCATCATCTGGGCAGGCTGGAACAACTTGCCCCCTCGCTTCAGGAAAAAGTCTTGCACGCGGTGGATCTGACCCGCAAAAACGACCGGCTGATCCTGAATATTGCCTGGAACTATGGCGGGCGGGATGAGATTGTTCAGGCGATTCAGCACATGATGAAGGATGGTGTGCCGCCTGAAAAGGTGAACGACGAACTGGTCGGTCAATATCTCTATACCGCGGGTGTGCCCGACCCTGATCTGATCATCCGCACCTCCGGCGAGCTGCGCGTCAGTAATTTTCTGATCTGGCAGGCCGCCTATTCCGAGTGGTACATAACTCCCACGTTTTGGCCCGATTTCAACCGGGAAGAATTTCATCGCGCGCTCGAGACCTATGCCCGGCGCGACCGCCGTTATGGAGGCGTTTCAGAAACCGTCGCTAACAAGAGCCATGGTTAGAAGACTCATCACAGCTCTGCTCTTGCTGGTGTTGATTGTGCCCGTTACGTTCCTTGGGGGAGTGCCGTACTTTCTGTATATGGGCGTTTTTGTCGTCCTGGCGGTCTCGGAATACGTCCAGATGTTCCAGGCCAGGGAGTTTCAGCCTTCTGTGCTGATTACCATCGGAGGAACGTTCCTGATTCTCCTGATGCGCTCCTTCCGGCCGGCGTGGGCTGAGCCGGTTTTCACAGTTTTGATCCTCCTCGCAATGGTTCGCCATCTAATTGCCTACGAGCGCGGCCGGGACCAGGCCGCGCTTGATTTTGCGATCACAGTGGGTGGCTTGGTTTACCTGGGCTGGGTCGGTGCTTATATCAATGACCTGCGCGCTTTGCCCAATGGCGCCTGGTGGGTGCTGCTGGTCTTTCCTGTAGTCTGGCTGGCAGACTCAGGAGCCTATATGATCGGCGCGAAATACGGCCGGCACAAAATGTCTGCTCGCATCAGCCCAAAGAAATCCTGGGAGGGATATTGGGCCGGTGTGTTTATGGGCACGCTCTACGGCGGTTTCTTTGCATTTGCATATACCAGATTTGGCCCGCTGCATGTGAGCATCCTGCAAGGACTTGTCCTGGGCTTTGTGCTCAGCGCAGTCACCATCCTGGGTGACATTGGCGAAAGCCTGTTCAAGCGCTTCGCCAGTGAAAAGGACTCGGGCAACTTCCTGCCCGGTCACGGCGGTGCTTTTGATCGCATCGATTCCCTGATCTGGGCGGCGGTCATTGGCGTCTACTGGATTCGGTTTTTCTTATTATGAGCGGTGCTGCTCACCATCATGTTCTGGCCCGTGGCCTGGTCGTCGGAGTTTCCGAATTTTGGATGCGAACGGCGTTCTCACCGTTCGCATCCAAAATTCGGAATCCACTCCCTCCCCCTGGAAGGGGGAGGGCTGGGGTAGGGGTCGGCGAGCGACCATTCTGTAGCAGATACGAATTTAGTGAGTAGACACAGACAATCGGTAGATACTGCAGTGAGCGGAGGAATCCATGGAACGCAGCCAACCCACCCGTAACCTTGCGCTCGAACTCGCGCGCGTGACCGAGGCTGCGGCCCTAGCGGCCGGCCGCTTCATGGGCCGCGGCGATAAAGAAGCCGCGGATGCGGCCGCAGTCAACGCCATGCGGCTGGTGCTGCAAACCGTTGACATCAGCGGTATCATTGTCATCGGCGAGGGCGAGAAGGACAATGCCCCCATGCTGTACAACGGTGAGATTGTGGGGAACGGCGCGCCGCTGGAGGTGGACGTGGCCGTTGATCCCATCGATGGGACCCGGCCGGTGGCAATGGGCCGTACCAACTCGGTGGCCACCGTGGCGTTGGCCCCGCGTGGGACCATGTTCAACCCCGGCCCGTTCGTTTACATGAACAAACTGGCAGTCGGCCCGGAAGCCAGGGGCAAGATCAATATCGAGAAGTCCATCACCGAGAATCTCAAGGCCATCGCCAGGGCGAAGAACACCGACGTGGAGGACCTGACCACCATCATCCTGGACCGGCCGCGTCACAACGACATGATCGCGGAGATCCGCAAGGTGGGCGCGCGCATCCGCATCATTCCCGATGGCGACGTCGGAGCGGCGTTGATGACCGCCTGGCCCAATTCCGGCGTGGACGTCCTGATCGGCATTGGAGGCACGCCGGAGGGTGTGCTGGCGGCCTGCGCCTTGCGCGCCATGGGCGGCGAGATCCAGGGCAAGCTGTATGCCCGCGATGCGGACGAGCTGCGCCGCGGCCGCGAGGCCGGCTATGACTTCGACAAGATACTTACGATGGATGACCTGGTTTCGTCTGAAGATGTCTTCTTTGCCGCCACCGGCATCACCGATGGTGAGCTGCTCAAGGGTGTGCGTTACTTCGGCGATGGCGCCCGCACCGACTCGCTTGTCGTGCGCGGGCTCACGGGAACAGTGCGTCAGATCATTGCCACGCACAGACTGGATAAGCTCGACGGGCTGAGCGTGATCAAGTACTAGGCCACCGTTGTGACCCGCATGCACCCCAAGGCGAACCGTCGATAAGCGATTTGCCTCGGGGGGCGCGGATAGCCTGTCCTTCAGGGGAGGCTGGGATACTATGAAGAATTTCGAGGAACGTCGAGACGTAAAACGGCGGAAATTTACCTTCTACATGCCCGTCACCGACAACGATACGGAAAAACTGGTTGGGTATCTAACCGACATCAGCGATGTTGGGTTTCGGCTGGACAGTCCGCATATCCAGCCGACCGAGAAGGTATTCAATCTCCGGCTGGAACTGGCAACCGATTTGGCGGCCAAACCGTTCCTGGTTTTCGTCGCCCGAAGTAAATGGTGCCGGGAAGATAAAATAACCCCCAATACTTACAACGTCGGCTTTCAGATCATGCATCTTGATCCGGCGGATGTCAGGATCTTTAAGCTCATGATACAAACATATGGAGCGGAGTGACCGCCGGGACCTCCCGATCGTCCATATTTTTCGAGATGCAGAAGGGCAATAGGGTCGCCTGAGCGTGATCAAAGACTAGTACGGCATTGCGCCCAGTCTCTACCGACAGGACTTGCCCTTAGTAAACTACCTAAGCGCACGTCGTTTCGTTGTACTTTGGCCTCTGAACCGCGAACGAACCTCGGAGATGTTCTACAGAGTTGCCTTACGAAACATAGGACAGGTAGAACAGGAAGATAGGAATATCAGAGCCCGCGTGAAGAACCGCAGCCGGAAGCAGGCTGCCAGATTTCTGCATCAGGAAACCAAGGAACAAGCCCAGGATCAGGGTGATTAATAGAAAGGGCAGCAGAGCTGGAGTGTACGTCACCTGGACATGAAATGAGGCGAAGATCAAGGCGGAGAGCATATTTGCGGAAAACGGACTCAGAAACTTCCCGTACTTTTTCAGGAAGAGCCCTCGGAACCAGAGTTCCTCCCGCAGACCGTTGCAGAGTACCAGAACAATGATCGCCGGGGTAAGCGCAAGAAACCTGGCATGAGTTACTCCGTTGTTGGGAAAAAAACGTTGCGCACGCCCAGATAATGTGAACAGGAAGAACAGCACAAACCCAAGAAGGCCAACCAGGAGCGCCCACCAATTCCTCGTCTTGTCGAAGAAGATGGATTTCAGGTTGCTGCCGGAGGCCCTTGTCAGAAGCAGGATCGGAATAACCAGGCATGCGGTACTGACCAACTGTGCCAATACGGTCCCTGTGACTGTGGAGCCGAATGGATTATTGGCGCTGGGAGTCTCGTGCAGGACCTGCCGTACGAACAACTGCTGAATAAATCCACCCTGATCGCCGGCTACGCCTGCAATCGTGAAAACGAAGAAAGCAAAGGGAATCTCCCAATACTTCTGAAGGTCGGGCGCCCTCTTTGCAAGGACTGCGAGCACCAGGAAAAGAGCAGCGAGACCCAGCAGGACGACGGCCTGAATGATGCTCGCGGGGATCAACCCGACAAGGATTCGATATCCGAGGCCTGCGGCCAGACAGAAAACGACGAGCACCGCCCGTGATACCAGGCTCGAAGATTCCTTTGACGGTTCAAGCTTGCCGTTCAAATCATTGGCTGCCATATCTACCTCTAAAATAGGACGTCCGTTTTGATGCTTAACCCAGCGGCCAAAGTTGGGTTACGTCATGGCGCTGAGGGAAGCGACCATCGCGAATCTTGTAACAAAGCAAACCCTGCCGAATTTCCTCTGCTTGCGGTTTGTTCTGCTTGACACAAGCATTCCTTATACGTATAATCCCGGACGCCTTCCTCGCTAGCTCAATTGGCAGAGCGGGCGGCTGTTAACCGCTAGGTTCGAGGTTCAAGTCCTCGGCGAGGAGCTTTCGGGGGTAAAAATCCCCAGTCTACTATCCACTACTAGCACCTATCGACGCGGAGGCCGTGGGTCGGGAAGGGAGAGAATATGCTGACCACCGATCAGATAATCCAGTTGTCAGTTGCTGTAGGCACAATACTTGTGGCTATCCTGGCAATTTGGGGCGACTGGTTCAGGTATCATCTGGGGCTTCGCCCAAATTTGGCCCTGGTCTTGCATGATCCCGAAGGCGAGTACATCAATATCTTGGAATCAGTCAACGGTCTGGTAATGCAGACTACCCCTACTTATTACTACCACCTGAGAGTAACCAACAAGAATCGGTGGGCGCAGGCTACGAATGTACGCATCGTTATCACTGACCAGCTCATGCCGGCATCAGATGGCAAACTCGTTCGTCAGCCGCTCGGAGGCCCCCTTCAACTATCGTGGCGACATGGGGAGTTGCACCCCATCTACTCTACAGTTGGCCCCGACGACATCTGTGATTTGGGCTTTGTCAAGAAGGGACAGAACTTTCGGCTGACTCCCTTGATAACGCCGAACAATTTCCACGCCGCATTGGAGCCTAACCAGAAGATGCGGCTAATGCTCAAGGCTCTTGCGGACAACAATGAATCGCCCACGTTCATTGTCGATATTAGTTGGGATGGCAAATGGGATGACGACCAAACGAGAATGGCTTCTCACCTAGTCGTCAAGGAGTCCCGGACCGTCATCGTGAACGACTAGGGCGAGGCTACGACCTTGGCTAGACAGGTTTGGTTCGTTTTCCCGCCCTCTTAAGGGACTCCAACACGCCGATGAGCGCGTCTATGTTCTCCGCACTCACGTCGATCTGTTCAGATCTATTCCCCAAGTGACTAATGCGATCTTGAATTTCCTTGTCGTTCAAGTTGGAATAGAACTGGTCGGTAATCTCCTTGCTCGAATGCAAAACGTTCATGCTTACCGCTTTGAAATCCTCGATGGTATTGGCATGAGCTGAGCCGTAATGAATATGACCATGCCGGAACTTGTGCGGCGAATGATACTGCAAGCCCGACCGTTCAATAAACGTCTTGATATTCTTGCGAGCTAACGCTACCCGATTTCCCCGATGGTCGTTGCACTTCGGTGTATCTGCCCCGTTTCCGGCGATAGAGGAGCGAACCAAAACCCATTGCACGCGGGAATTATCCGGAAGCGAAAGAGACTACAATAAGACTTCGCCTCCAACATCCAAGTTAACTGCTCACCTCTATTTTCTTCCTTGGCATTGCTTTATAGCAGACAACAAATCCTAATCCTGACATACCTCCATTAAGGACCAAACCATGCAGCTTTATCCATATACCGATTCCTGGGAGGAAAATGATCCGCATGCCAACTTCAAAGCGGATGTGGCTCTTTATACCGTTGTTGATCCCCTCCCAACGATGGAAGGGTTGAGCCGGCATACGGGCATTCCCGTACCCTGTCTAATTCGCTATGTCCTGGTAAAGTATGCGGCCTCCAACGCGGACGCGCTATTAGCGATGGGGCCATTGGTTGTCCATCAAATGGAACAGCATATCGCAATGGCGGAAGCAGAGAGCAGCAATCAAGCCCGATTGAAGGCGTATGATGCATTGCGACAAATCGTGTCCTGGCTTGGGGTTGGCATGAGAGAATAAACCGATGCCGGGAAGGTTTTGGAGATTGCTATGGACATGAAAGGCATCCCTTTTGGTTTAACCACCTGGTCGCAAATAGCCCCCACTGAACACAAAGGCGAATCAGGCATGGCCTATTGGCGCACGCAGCAATTCAACGACATTCGCGTTCGGATGGTCGAATATAGCCCCGGCTACCTTGCGGATCATTGGTGCAAAAAGGGCCATATTTTACTGTGCCTGGAAGGCGAACTGCACACCGAGCTTGCCGATGGAAGGGAGTTTGTGCTAACGCCGGGTACAAGCTATCAGGTGGCTGACAATGCAGAACCGCATCGTTCTTACACCTCGACCGGAGTGAAGCTCTTCATAGTCGACTAACGTATTCGATGGACGGCGCCACATCGAGCTGCTCGGCTCTGGATTCACACCCTCTGCGATGGTCTGTTCGCATGCTAATTTACCCCTCCTGTCGATGAAAACCTGGTTTGTTGGCTGCGTGATTGCACAGGTTCTCAAGCGGTCGGATTACCCATTTACTGACCTGCAATCTAATTCAAATATCAATGCACATATGCAGCCATTTAGCGCGACCGCTCCCGTAGCCCTTCCACAGGTGTGCACTTTTTCGAGTTGTTCCCCGTTGTTTCACGAACGGCGCGCGATTAGGCGAAGTGGCCTCAGCGTTCGTGCCGCCGCAACGGCGGGCCATCTCTCCGCCTTCGATGCCACCGGCAAACAAAAAGACTTCGGAAGTCTTTCGAACCAGACTTCCGAAGTCTGGTGGAGCACCTGACTAGCCTCAAACCTCGCGTGTGGGTCTCAAGCAAGGCTTCGGCTTGACCTCAGAGTCAGATCGCGTTACGGTAGGGCACTCGCAAGATCGTGCACGAAGCTATAGGCCTTCGGGCTGCCAAATCCCGTTGCCACGTCGTAACCGGAACTGACCGCCATGCCGGCGATACCGGAGCCGTAATTGCTATTGTCGGCGAGCGTCACGGAGCCGAACGTCTGCGGGACAATGTCGGTGAAGTCGCTCGACGGCAGACTGTATAGCAGGGGATTGAGATAACCCACGTGTGACTTATGGGCGGCATCTGCCAGTTGGTTGGTCAGGGCTACGAGCGCTGCCAGCTGCGGGGAAGCCGCGCTCGTACCGCCGATGATGTGCCATCCCACTCGAACACCCGGGAAGCTCGTATAGACCAGCACGCCGCCGTCAACGGCCGCGTTCCAGGAAACGTCGGGCAGGCCGCGTGCGCCGTTCAGAAGAACTCGATGAAATACCGGACTGGAAACTCGGCGTGGAGAACAGTACGCTGAGTCCGCCGCCTGTGGCTGCCGGAAGGAATGGCTCATTCCAGACCGCTTCCGTGCGCGAGCCGGGCGTGTCCGTGAAACTCGGATCGGTCGGCGCGGAGGGATTCCACGTCCAGCCGTATTGGAGCCACGTGCCGCCGGCCGACGTCACCAGCGGGTCCGACGAGGGCCAGTTGACCGTTGGGAACTGATAGACTCGACCCTGCTTGTCGACGTTAGCGGTGCCGGAGTCTCCGCTGGAACCAAACACGGTCACCTTGCTTGCCTCGGCCTGCTGATAGACAGCGTCATACTTGGAAACCTGGGCCGGGCCCGCACCGTGGAAGGACTGCTCGGTTACCGCGAAGCTTTGGCTCATCACCGCACCGGGGAATTGGCTGATCGCCATCTGCTCGCCCTTGAAGATGCTGGGGAAGCCCTGCACACCCTCGGTTTCGGCCGGGTTCGCCTCAACCAACACCAGGTGCGCATCGGGCGCAATGGCATGGGCCCACTGCAGGTCGAGGCTTGTCTCCTCAGCCCAGCCCACGGCCGATCCCTTTACGCTGTTGTTGAACGGCGGGCTTCCGTTTGGGTTGATGAACTGAATAGTCGTGCGCGGCAGACCGAAGGCATCGCTGAAGTAGTTGAGATCGGCCTGAGCCGTTGGGCTGCCGTACGAATCCACGATGACGATCGTCTCGCCCGCGCCGGTCGTGCCCTCTGCGTGCAGCGCGTCAACTCCGTAGGCTCCGTAGATGTCGGAGGGGGTATAGCAGTGGAAAACCGTGGAGCGCGGTTGCCCATCAGGGTCTACGCAGGCGTACGGTCCGGCTGTCGGTGTTTGAGCATCATCCGGGGCCATCACGATCAAGGGTACGAACTGCAGATTTGGCCCCGCCGCCTGCGCGAGCATGGCTGCCGGCTGGCCGAATATCAAAAGCGCCGAACTGGCTATAGTCACTACAATGCGTAGTAGGGGAACACGGGTGTTCACTTTGGATTCTCCTGTTCTAAGATTGAGTTGGACTTATCTGCTGCTTCTAAAGCTTGCGTGGGTTCAATTGTGAGTTTCCTGAATTCTCGGCTGGTGCAGATTTATCATGTTGCCTGCCCTGGTCCTTCCATCGGTCTGCACGGCAATTCCTGGATCCTGGGTTTTGCAGGCGATAAGTCAGGTGCCAAGAGCCAAGCTTGTCCCGCCGATCACCTCCTTTACGGAAGACATCACCGCCGTCTTACGCTTACGGCAGTCTGGCGACACGCAAAAGCAGACCCATGACTTTGCGCCCCTGCATCGCGACGGGTTTGCCTTTTCGAGAGCAAAATTGGACTAAAATTGTCCTGCAACAACGGTGTTCTTGTGAAAACGCAATTTCCGAGGAAATGTTACGGATTTGTGACCAGTATCCCGATATGGCTTGAAAAACCACCGGCTGTAACTTATAATACAGGGACTAGACGAGGGCGGGTTTCACAGCCGCACATGGGAGGAAGCCATGGACAAGTTGCCAAAGATGCCGACTACAGAACCTCCGGCGATGCCTGAAGACGATTCAGCTGTTATTCCTGAAGACGCCTTTGTGATCATGGATGGCGTGAAAGTCATTCCGTTGACACAGGCTGTCATTAATATCGGGCGCCGTGTGGAGAATACCCTGATTGTGGACGACCCGCGCGTTTCGCGAAATCATGCCCAGCTCCGGGCAATAAATGGCCGGTACGTGCTGTTCGATCTTGATTCGACCGGCGGGACCTATGTCAACGAAGAAAGAATCACCCAGAGCATTCTCTATCCGGGGGATGTAATCTCATTGGCAGGCGTGACCCTCGTCTACGGACAGAAGAATCCTCCGCCGCGTCCAGACCTCCAGGAAACGGCGCCTTTGTGATTTGAAAGGAACGCGAACTCGACGGCACCGGATGTTGATTGGTAATGAATCGGCTGGCTGCAAGTCATCGGGACCAATGCTGTGCAAAAGCCTTTGGCATTGATTGTTGAAGACGACCGGGATATTTCCGCTTTATTCAGACACGTGTTGGATATTGCCGGTTTTCACACCGAAATCTTCGCGAATGGGCGTGATGTCATCAAGAGACTGGGCTCCATGCGCCCCGATATTGTTCTCCTGGATTTGAACCTGCCTGGCGTCTCTGGCACGAAGATTCTGGAGCACATGCGCGCCTCTGAGATCCTGAAGGCCGTGCCGGTGGTGGTAGTGACCGCCCATGCCGAGGTGGCGGGTAGCCTGCCTGTCGAACCGGATCTTGTACTGCTGAAGCCGGTAAACCTCGATCAGTTAAGCAATCTTGTCCAGCGACTGCGGACAACGCCGGCCTCCATGCACGAGACACCCTGGGATGCGGCCACCCATTTGTATAACCGGTCGTTCTTTACCGTGCGACTGACATACTCCCTCGACCGGGTCCTTCAAATCGGTTCCGATCGTTTTGCGGTGTTGTTCGTCGATCTAGACCCGTTTCAAAAATTGCGGGAAGGCTCCAACGACGACGAGTTGCATACATTCTTGCGCGAGACAGCCTCTCACCTTAAATCAGTCCTTCGGCCAACCGACACGATTGCGCGATTTGACGATGGCCTATTTCTGGTCCTGGTCGAAGATCTTCGGCAGGAAGACCCGTTGATCAAGATCACGGGACGGGTCCAGCTGGAAATGGCAAGTTATCTTGCGAATAGCCGGCTGGGGACTGATCTGCGGGCATTTGTCGGTGTGCTGCTGTGTGACGGCAGTTATGCCAATGTCGATGAGATCCTCAGGGACATTGAGGCTGCCCGCCAATTCTCCCGAGATGGCGCATTCGTCATATATAATCGGGACACGCTGCAAGCGCGGCGGGGCTCCTAGGCGACAGCCCCAAGCGCGTACCGAATCCCTTCACTTTTCTTCAGCATATGAATAAGAACCGCATGGAGGCGTTCAGTGACAGTGTGATGGCTATTATCATCACCGTCATGGTGTTGGAATTAAGAGCGCCGCAGGGCGCAGGCTCGGCGGCGCTCCGTCCATTGATTCCTGTGTTCTTGAGCTACGTGCTGAGTTTTGTAAACCTCGGCATTTACTGGAACAACCACCACCATCTATTGCAGGCGGTGGAGCGGGTGAATGGTGGCGTCCTGTGGGCCAATTTGCACTTGCTGTTCTGGCTATCGCTCCTGCCGTTCAGCACGGCTTGGATGGGGGAGAGCAACTTCACAACCTTGCCCGTGGCCCTCTACGGCGTGATTCTCTTGCTGGCGGCTTGCGCCTATTTCCTGCTGGTGCAGGCTTTGCTGTCCTTGCATGACCAGAAGTCTACCCTGGCAATTGCTCTTGGCCGCGACTTCAAGGGCAAGGTGTCCATAGCCATCTATAGTGTTGCGATAGTTTTGGCGCTCATCCAGCTGCCGCAGCCAGCGTGTGCGCTTTACGTGGTGGTTGCGGCTATGTGGCTGATCCCGGACCCGCGCATCGAGAGGAAGTTTACCGGGTAGACCCAGCCGGCCGCTGCACGTCTTTCGGCCCCAGGCGAATTGTTCATTTCCCACAGAATATATTTATAATTCCGCCAAATGGCCATCTTAGAGAGAGGAGAATGCGGTCATGAACAAGTATCGGTGGTCTTTTGGCTTGTCTTTGCTGCTGATTGTTACCCTGGCCTGCAGCGCATTGGGGGGTGGCGGCGGCTCCGGCGGCGCTGCCGGTGGCGGCTACAATACAAAATTCCCGATGCCCGGCAGCGTCAGCAACTTTACCGACACGGGCAATGGTTCCATCAACTTCCAGACCGACCTGAGCCTGAAGGATACGATTGCGTTCTACCGGGATGCTTTCACGAAGGAAGGTCTCACTGAGCGGGCAGGCGGCTTCACGTCCATCACAATCACCACCTTCAGCATGATCTTTGATGGCGATCCGAGCGGGCAAGCGATCGTTGTTCAGGGCGTGGATTTGGGTAACGGCAAGACCAACGTGAATATCCGCTATGAAAAGCTGTAGAAATTGCGGGGTTTGTGCAAGTGCGCTCAACTGCCTGGTAGTCCGCACTGGATGATCAAATAACAACGAGCATCGCCGGCCACGTGGCCGGCGATTTGTTCTTTCAAGATTTAACGTGGCGCGCTATTCGCCCTTACCAGCAGCTTTACTTTCTATTGCGGGCTTGGTTTCTTTCGTTCCTTCCTTCTTGTCTTCTTTTCGGGTTTCCTTCTTCTCGTCCTTCTTCGCGGGGGCAGTAGCGACGCCGCCGGATGGGCTTCGATTATCGGTGGAATAGAACCCCGAGCCTTTGAATACCACGCCGACGGGAGAGATGACTTTCTTCAGGCTCTTCTTGCGGCATTCCGGGCAGACTTTGAGCGGTGCATCGCTGTAAGATTGCTGGCGTTCGAATTGCACCCCGCAGGATTCGCAGCGATAAGTATAAACAGGCATCACTTTCTCCTTACGTCTATTGCTATGCAACACTACCGATTATAGCGCCTCTCCGACCACATGCCAAGTGCTGGACGCAACATGTTATAATTTTCTAACGATTCTGACCTGTGGAAGGTTCGCCCACGCTCCAACAGGGTGCGGATTGCTGCTTTCCCTCTGGTTGGGGCCGCGCACGCTGCAGGCGGAACCAGCCTGAGAGGGAGATTGTGACTTTGGGCCGGCAGCTCGTCAGGGTTTGTGTCGCAGAATCAGGCTGGGTACAAGCGGAGGAACCATGCTCAAGATCGAGATTCTATATTGTGCAGTCTGACATTATACCGACCGGGCCGTGGGCCTGGAAAATGAGTTGCTCAAACACTTTGAACACCTGATCGAGACCGTTACGCTTGTGCCCTCGGATGGAGGGCGATTCGAGGTGACTGTGAACGGTCAGCTGATCTACTCGAAACTCAAGACCAAGCGTCACGCCGAACCCGGCGAGGTCGTGGGCCTGGTCAACAAAATGGTTCAAGGATAGGTGATGGCAAAAAAGGGACGTGTCTTCTCAGGCGCTCGTCCAACGGGACGGCAACATCTCGGAAACTATCTCGGAGCGATCAAGAATTACGTGGCGCTGCAAGATGACTATGAATGCGTCTATTGCATTGTGGACCTGCACGCCCTGACAACCGTCGAGGACACCGAGAATCTTCGACAGAATACGCACGAAATGGCGCTCGACTGGCTGGCCGCTGGCATTCGTCCGCAGGAATCGATCATGTTCATCCAGTCGCATGTTCCCGAGGTGACGGAGTTGCATACCATTCTCTCCATGGTCACTCCGCTGGGCAAGTTGACAGAACTGCCCACCTTCAAGGATAAGATCCGCCAACACCCGGACAACGTAAATTATGGATTAGTCGGTTATCCGGTTCTAATGACGGCTGATATCGTGCTCTATAAGTCGGATGTTGTTCCAGTGGGCATCGACCAGGCGCCGCACCTCGAGTTTGCCCGCGAGGTTGTGCGATCTTTCAACTTTCGGTACGGCTCCAAAGCGTTGATCGAGCCCCAGATGAAGACCACTGAATTCCCGAAGATTCTGGGTATTGACGGCAAGGAGAAGATGAGCAAAAGCCTGAATAATCATATTGAGTTGGCCGCCACGCCCGAGGAGACGAAGAGACGCATCCTGGAAATGATGACCGATCCGGCACGCGTAAAGCGCAGTGATCCGGGCAATCCGGATATTTGCAATGTCTACACCATGCACAAGATCTTTTCGCCGCAGGCGGATGTCGACATGGTAAACGTGGAATGCCGGCGGGCAGGCATCGGCTGCGTGGAGTGCAAGGCCCTGTATGCCAAGAACCTCAACAACCATCTTGGGCCATTCCGTGCCAAGCGCGCCGAAATCGCCTCCCGACCAGCGATGGTAACCGATGTGCTTGAGGATGGAGCTAGGCGAGCGCGAATGATTGCGCAAAAAACAATGGAAGAAGTGCGGGAGGCAGTGCAATTGCCCTAGTTCGTTTCTGGGAAATTGAGGGCGGAAGGGTGGCTGCGCTCGTTTCGTATTTCGTTTTGGGAATCCCGAGGACATGAGGGCTTTGTTGCAGAGGGTCAGTTACGCAAGCGTTAGCGTGAAAGGGCAGGTGATCGCGCAAATTGGGCGGGGCGTGCTCATTTTACTGGGTGTCGGACGTGGCGATGGGGAGGAGCAGACCAAATTCCTTGCGGAGAAGGTCGCCAATCTGCGCATATTTGAAGATGAAGATGGCAAGACAAATCTGTCCATCCTGGATGTCCGTGGCGAGGCCATCGTTGTTTCGCAATTCACGCTATACGCCGATACGCGCAAGGGCCGGCGTCCATCGTTTACGGATGCTGCACCCCCTGACGATGCAGCGCCGCTGGTGCAGCAGTTCATCGATTCGCTGCGCGCGGCATGGCATTGCTACGCAGGCGGGAAAGTTCGGCGAGCATATGCTGCTAGAAATCCACAACGACGGGCCCGTGACCGTCTGGCTGGAGAAATAGAAGTTCAAGACGCAAGGTGTCTCAATTAGCGCTTGACTTACGGCGCTTTCCCTGTTATATTTACCTGCTGTAGGATGCAAGTAGGTTTTCGTTGGAAGTGAAGGCGATGGCTCAAAGCAAAACTGCTTTGAGCCGTTTCATTTGACCGCCGATGGAATACATACTACATCACCCAATTTTTTTCATTGCCATAGGAGGCAAAATGTCAGAACGTGTCGTCGGTACGGTCAAGTGGTTCAACGGTGATAAAGGCTACGGTTTCCTCGCTCGCGAGGGCGGTCCGGATGTTTTTGTGCACTACACCGCGATCGATAGCGAAGGCTTCCGCAATCTTCAGGAAGGCCAGAAGGTGGAGTTCACCGTCGAAAAAGGCCCCAAGGGATTGCAGGCTGCCAACGTCAAGATCGTGTAATCAGATTTGGCCTGACACGAAGGACCCCGTCATTTGACGGGGTCCTTTTCTTTTCCTGGGGGTAGCCATAATGCGGCGTCTATCTGTACGGCCAGCGCGCCGGCCTTGAGCATGGCTTCAACATCGGCTCGTTTATAGACCCCTCCTCCACCTATAATAGGTAGTTCGAGCTTGGCGGCGGAAATCACGAGGGCAAGCGACCTCGGGAAGAGGGATGGCCCGAAAAGCCGACCTGTCTTAAAGGCTCCGTCCTTCGGCAGGGCGCCCCGTGGCGTCTCCAAGCTGATGGCTACGGCGCCGGCCTGTAAACAGTGGGGCCCCAAGTCCAGGACCTGCTCGACAGGCAGAGAAATGATCAACGGCAATTCCCCAAGCGACATCTCTATGGCCAGCAGAATAATGTCATTTGCGCGCAACGGAGCGAAGCCGAGCTCGACCGCCATGACGTTCTCCATCCCCTCCAGAGCTTGCACCATTTGCTGAGTTTCTTCCGGCCGGTCTGCCATCAAATGGACGATTATCGGAAGCTCACAATCGCTCCACCGGGGCGCGTACTTCTTCACGACGGCATCGAAACCGGGATTCGGCAAGCCCGTGTGCAGCAGGAATCCGCCCGGGTATTCGATGTGTGTCGGGTCGCCTACAGCCGTCCGAGGCCGATGAGAAACAGGATTGGTAACGAAGGCATCGAACTCACCGGCCGCGTTGGCAAGCTCCCGAAGGACGCGAGAATCCGGCGCGAAGCCCAATGCGCCCGCTGCGTTCATGACTCGATGCTGGAAAGTGAGGTCGCGCTTGAACACTTGGATATGAATGACCAAAAGGTCATTGCGCCGGAATCAGGCCGATTCTACAATGAAATCAAAACCGGAGGTGCTTTATGGGTACAGTAATATATTCCGCCAGTCCATTCCAGGCCTTGTTGGGATCGCTCGGAGCCATCCTGCTGCTTTTTGCGTTGGGCCTGGTTGGGATCGGGCTGGCCCTTTTCCGCTCTAACCAGGGCAGCGGCACGCGCGTGATTATCGGGATTTGCGGCGGGTTTCTGTTGATCGCCAGTTTGATCTATGCGGCGATTACGCTCACCGCGGCGAGTGGCGGCACGCAGTCGGTTTCCGTCAGTCTGGACAACAAGAGCATTGTGGAAGACAACTGCGGCGATAATGGCCAGACTTGCTCCCGCTACGTGCTCGAGGCAACGACGAGCACAACTGCTTATGAATTCGACGTGGCACCAGAGGTCTATAACAAAGCCCAGGTGGGCACCTGTTATCGATTCACGTATTTTCCGAACAAGGGCCTGTTCGCAGGCGATAAGGCGGCCTACCAGCAGATTCAAAATATTACCCGGATTGAAACCGCTGATCCCTCGGCGTGTCAATGAGGGAAATTCAGACCGTCAATTCCGTCAGACCAAGGGCCCGGAGCATCTCTTCGTTGCTGGCAAACTTGAACTCCTGCTGCCCGCGTTTTTGTGCCTCCAAATCCTCCACAGCCTCCAGGCGCTTGATCTCGTCTTTCGTAATCACAGGCCGGGGCAAGTCCTTCATTTTCTGCGCAACTCCCTCGAGATTTGGCGCCACGGTCGGCAGCGACTCCAGGTATTGCGCCACCGCTTTTGACGCATTGGTCCCATCTTTGCGGGCCAATCCTACCAGCCCCTCGCTGGCTTGACGGGCCCAACCGCCGACGAAAACATCGGGGATTAGCGAATTTGTGGCCGGATCGAACGCTTCGTAGGAGAGATTCTCCACGGGGAAACGTGGGGCGGGATTCTTGATGAACTCATTCGAGGCAACCGGCAAACCGAAGGATTCATCAACCTTGTCGCCGATGGCAAAGATGACACAGTTCACATCCAGCACGCGTTTGTGCCCGGTGCCGCGCGATTTGAGCACACCGTCCTTGGCCACCAGGGTGTTGTCTTCTACCTCCAGGCCGGTCACAACTCCGTTCTCACCGAGCATCCGCACGGGAGAGGTCAAGAACTCGAAGCGGAAGCGGGTGTCCGCGAATTTTGGATCCGCCTTTGGCAGGGCATCCAAAACCTTTTGCCTTCCTATGTCGGATCCTTCGCCGACTGCCTGAAGCGCCGGCAAAACGCGCCGCAATTCGGCCTCGAATGCCGGTATGTCGAGGTTGGCGATGATGTGCTTCATTTCTTCCTTCGTGAAATTCACCTCGCCCGGGCCGCGGCGAACGACCGAGACGACTTCATCAACTTTCATTTCCCGGATCAGAAAGCGGCTGATATCCACCATCACATTGCCGGCGCCGATTATGGCGCAGCGTTTCCCGAAACGGAATTTTCTCTGGCTGAAGGGCGGCAGCCGGTTGTAGTAGTACACCACGTCCTTGGCGTGATAAACACCCTCAAGATCTTCCCCGGGCAGGCCCAGCCATTTGGTCCCCTGTGCGCCCGCCGTGACGAGCATCGCCTGGAAACCGATCTGGCGCAGATCATCCAGAGTGAGGTCGCCGTTTGCACCAATCTTTACGTTGCCGTAGTACGTGATATTCTCGTTCTCGAGCACTTGATGGAATTGCTTCCGCAGACCATCCTTCATCGTATGTTTGTCGGGATAAATTCCGTATTCTGCAAGACCACCCGGTTTGATGTCGCGGTTGAAAAGTACAACTTGCATACCTTTCTGGGCCAATTCACGCGCGCCGAACAGCCCGGCGGGGCCTGCGCCGATGACCGCGACAAAATGTGAGTTCTGATCAGACACTCGACCTCCTGGCTCTCCATTAAAGCGGAGAGATTATATTGTGAAAGCTAAAGCCATACAAGCCACGCTGCTCGGTCTCCTCTCTAAAGTCGCCAAATGCCGGGATGGGTTACTGTAATGCTATGAACGATCGAGCCAGGGCGCCCGCACTATTATACAAAGAAATTGAGTAGAAATCCTAGTGTGAGGTTTCACAAACACAAGTCGCCGTATATTTTTGCGATTATGTTAAGATTGGCCTAATCTTTGTCATGCAATTAGGAGGCTGTATGAGAACGCCTGACGAAAAGCACAGGAGAACCCCTGTTGAACGCTTCCGCCGAATTCTTTCAGCCGAACAGAAGAAAGAAGACGGAGTCGAGGCGAAGAAACCTCCAATCGGGAATCTTCCACAACCAAAATCGGCTTCAAACACCCGTGCACCCGAAGAGGCGCTTGAAAAAACGTTGACACATAAGCCGGTTTCGCCGGAACCTCCAGCAAGCAGGCAGGGCGCCACTCAGGGGTCTACCAATCGCTTCCTGCCCATTTTTTGGACTGCAGCCAGCATAATCTCGCTGGCGTTTAACGTGATCCTTTTGATCGCGCTGATCTTTCTCTTACGCGGGCTTGGCAGTCTGAATGGCGTGAGCCTCGGCCCGGGCCTGCTCGGCGGCCTTTACAACAATTTCGAGTTGATGGATCGGGCACATATCAAGTCCAGCATTCCCGTGCAAACGAGCATTCCGCTAAATCTGTCCATTCCGGTGCAGACCTCCACCGGCATTACGCTCGCACAGCCCGCCTCCATTCCGGGGGCGCACGTAAAGATCAGCACGGCGTTGTTTAATATAGATGCGCCGGCCGACGTTACGCTTCCGGCCGGCACTTCTCTGAACGTCGTGCTGAATTTCAACGTCCCCGTACAGGCCAATGTTCCGGTGACGCTCAGCGTTCCGGTGGATATCGCCATGCAGGATACCGAGCTTCATCCGGCAATCGTGGGCCTGCAAGACACGATCAGGCCTTTATATTGCGCCTTTTCGCCGGCGGCGCTTTCGTTAAGCGGCGCGCCGGTCTGCAGGTGAGCGAGGTGGCTTTTGAGCGTGCGGGCGGTCATTCTCGCTTATAATCGCTGACTATGAAAAAATCTGTCACCAGGACGAAACTCTCCAACGGATTGACCGTGCTTTTAAAGGAAATCCACACGGCCCCGCTGATCTCCTCGTGGGTCTGGTACCGTGTAGGCTCGCGCGACGAGGTACCGCCGTTAACGGGAATCTCGCACCTGGTTGAGCACATGCAGTTCAAAGGCACGCCGAAATACCCAGCCGAGAAGATGGACAAAGCCGTGGCGCGCGATGGTGGAATGCGCAATGCCTTCACCTTTCTGGATTGGACGACGTATTTCGAGACGATGCCTGCGGACAAGATCGATCTGGCGCTGCGCCTGGAAGCGGACCGTATGGTAAATAGCGTATTTGACGAAAAGGAATTCTCTTCTGAACGCACCGTGGTTATGTCTGAGCGCGAGGGAAACGAGAATGAACCGATGTTCCTGCTGGGCGAGGTAGTTCAGCAGGCTGCCTTTCGGGTGCACTCATATCATCATGAGATCATAGGCGACATGTCCGATCTCAAGACGATGCGGCGCGACGATCTGTACAAACACTACCGGGCATATTATGTCCCCAACAATGCCGTCATAGGTGTTGCCGGAGATTTCCAGACAAGAGACATGCTGGCGCGCATCCGGGAATTGTTTGGGTCGATTTCGCGCAGGTGCATCGCCGCCACGTTTGGCGCGACCCGAACCGGAGGCTCCTGGTGAGAGCCGCGTATCCGTCGAAGGGCCGGGCGAGACCACGTATCTCGTGGCAGCCTATCGGTTTCCGGCGGCTGCGAACCCCGATTTCTTTGCGCTATCCGTTCTGGACAGTCTGTTGGCCGGCCCGTCCAACTTGAATATGTTCGGCGGAGGCGGCATTTCGAACAAGACCTCACGCCTCTATCGGGCCCTGGTTGACAAACAGTTCGCGGTCGGCTTATCCGGCGGTGCGAATGCCACGATCGATCCATATCTATACACAATCTCGGTGACGGTTCATCCGAAACACAAGCCTGAAGAAACCCTGGCCGCCCTCGACAAGGAAATCCAGCGAGTGCAGGAGGAGCCTGTCTCCATGGAAGAGATCAAACGCGCCATCAAACAGGCACGGGCAAATTTCGCCTTTGGCACGGAGAACATTACCAATCAGGCTTTTTGGCTGGGTTACGCCGAAATGTTCGCTACCTACGACTGGTTCGAAGATTATCTGGAGCACATGGCCAAAGTGACACAGAAGGACGTGCAGCGGGTGGCACGCGCATACTTGCGCAAACAAGCGCGCGTAGTCGGGACGTATATTCCAAAGGGCAAAGGGCTTGCGCAATGAGCGGTCAACGTCGATCGCTGCATGTTGATCATCGCTCTCTGCCTGGGCCGGAGGACATCCATCGCGAACTCCTGTCGAACGGGATGGTCGTTTTGGCCCGAACCAACTTCAATAGCCCGTCGGTTACGATTAGTGGGTATGTGCAGGCGGGAAGTCTTTTTGACCCGGATGCGAAGCTGGGGCTGGCCGACTTTGCGACATCGGCGCTGATGCGAGGCACTTCCAAGCATTCCTTCGACTCACTGTACAACGAAATGGAATCCGTCGGTGCCAGCCTGGGTTTTGATTCCGGCATGCATACAACCAGTTTTCATGGACACGGTTTATCGGAGGACCTGCCGCTGCTGCTGGGCCTGCTTTCCGAGACGCTTCGCGAGCCAACGTTTCCAAAGGACGAGGTGGAAAAACTTCGGCAGCATTTGTTGACAGGCCTTGCCATTCGGATGCAGGATACTGCCGACATGGCGGACGTGACCTTTGACGAGATCCTTTTTCATGGCCATCCGTATGCGCGATCGGAAGACGGAAATCCGGCCACAGTCAAGTCAATTACGCGGGCCGACCTTGTGAGCTATCATCGCCGGACTTTTGGGCCGCGCGGCGTGGCCATTGCAGTAGTAGGTGCAGTCGAGCCGAAGCGTGCCGTGGATATGGTGAACCGGGCACTGGGGGATTGGAGCAATCCCAACCAAAAACAAATGGCGACCCTGCCTGATCTGAGGCTGCTCAAAAAAACTGTGGAGCGGTACTACAAAATCCCCGGCAAATCACAGGCCGATCTGGTAATTGGTACCAACGGACCGCGCCGCAAGGACGACGACTTTATAGCGGCCTCGGTGGGCAACTCGGTCCTTGGTCAGTTTGGGATGATGGGACGCATCGGCAAATCTGTCCGCGAGAAATCGGGGTTGGCGTACTATGCTTACTCGAACCTGAATGCGGGAATTGGTCCGGGTTCGTGGACGGTCAGTGGGGGCGTTAATCCTGGAAACGTCCGGAAAACCCGCGACTTGATCCTCAAAGAGCTAGAACGCTTTACGAAAAGTGGCGTCACGAAAGACGAATTGTCCGATAGTCAGGCCAACTTCATCGGGCGTCTGCCGCTTTCCCTGGAGTCGAATGGCGGTGTTGCGAACGCTTTACTGAACGTCGAGCGTTATGATCTGGGACTCGATTACTATCGACGCTATGCCCGTTTGGTAAAAGCCGTGGGTCGTGGTGACGTCCTGCATGTTGCGCGGAAATACATTAACCCCGAGAGGCTGGCCGTCGCCGTTGCAGGACCTTGACCGATTACCCGTGGGCACTAATCTGTGATCAATCGGCAGTAAGCGGTAGTTGTGCTGCGCCTCAATCAGGATCAAACCCTCCACTCATGAAACTCGCAACCGGCGTAGACCTCATTGAGATCGCCCGCATTGAGGATGTTATCGCGCGTCACGGCAAGCGCTACCTCGAGCGCATCTATACAGACGCCGAGCTGGAGCGATGTGGCAGACAAACCGAATCCCTGGCGGGCCGATTTGCGGCGAAGGAAGCCGTCGCCAAGGCGCTTGGGAGCGGCATCGGAGAAGTCGGCTGGAAAGATATTGAGATCCTTGGCGACGACCAGAACGCACCGACTCTTAGGTTGATGGGCTCTGCACAGCAGAAGGCAGAGCAGCTTGGGTTGACTACCTGGTCGGTAAGCATAAGTCACAGCTTGAGTCATGCCGTTGCCTTCGTCGTGGCCCTCGGCTAGGATAGTAGGTCTCGGTTGGTAGTACACCCTGCGTGTGTCATATCCAGGGGGCTAGGTATCATGTTAACTTCCTTATCCCAGGTTGAACTTAGCCTGCAACCAAAATGGTCAAAATGCCTGCAAATATGATCGCGGCTCCGATAACGCGAATGCGGCCGAAGCTTTCTTTAAGCCACAACCAACCTTCCAATGCTCCGAAGACAATCCCGATCTCGCGAATCGCGCCCACATAGGCCACTGGAGCAAGCGTGAAAGAAATCAGGACCAACGTGAACGATCCGAAATCCAGGAAACCTATCGCCGCCAATTGTCGCCAGCTTGTGCGCCCAACATTCATGACGGCGGGCCAGCCATAGAGCCTCGTGATCACCGGGAGCAGGAATACAGCGTTTAACATGAAGACCAATACGGAATACGCAGCTGCATCTGCCAGCCTCACCGCCGCGCCATCGATGACTGAGTAGATCGATATGGTTATCGCCACCAGCGCTGCAAATCCAAGCCCGGCCGCGCTCCAGGATGACTTCCTGCTCTCCGACCACAGTTTGCTGCTCCCTATGATCATTAATCCAATAGCGACGACCAGCAAACCGATCGTTCCAGCATAGCTTGGCTTCTCCTTCAAGAATAGCACGGCCCAGAGAGCCAAAAGTGCCGGCGCACCGCCGCGTGCTATAGGGTAAACCACAGAAAAATCTTCCTTTTGATAGGCGGCAACCAGGATTGCCTCGTATATTGTCTCAACCAGGGCACTCCCCAAGGCAAACGGCCATATCTGGGCTGGCATCGGCCAATGTAGAATCAGGATTGGCAAACCCAGAACACAACTCACGACGACCGCCCACCACATCACGACGATCTTCTGATCATTGTTCTTGAGCAGAAGATTCCACCCGGAGTGGCACAAGGCGGATAAAACAAGTATTCCGAATGCGAAAATTGGCATTGCCTTTGCCGTCACATTTTGGAGGTTGTTGGAAAGCCGGAAGTATGGTCACCGCCGTTGCATCGGTGTCACCACTGCTCCAGGCAGGGATCCTTTTCATAGTTTTCCCGTTGGGTTATTATACTTAGGTAAAGATCGTTTTCCCCCAAGCAGTAATTGTTTGCGGTTTCGTAACAGCATTCGGCCGGAGAGTGAGTAGTCTCACTCTCCGGCCGACTTCTCCAATGTCGAGTTGCAGTATAGGCGATACTCAGTTAATTCTCGTCCTCGATTCCAATCCAAAGATGACCGGGTAGAACGGGCTGATAAGGCCTAATGGTCATTGTTCCGATCTCCGGCCGATCACTGCCGAGCATGCTTGGATGAATGAGACACAAGTTTGGCTCCTGCTTGTATTTTCGACGATAATAGTTCGCGGCTTTCTCAATCCGGGTTTGCAGCGTCGTGTTGGGCGTATTGTCGAACCATAACATACCCGTGTGCATCTATGCCTCCTGACCTTTGTCCCACGCCTTCAGCCTGGGGCAAAGACTTCCTAATCCAATGCCGGCAGCCAGAAAGGCAGCCAGTCTCCACCGGCGCGCATTGCGAACTGCGCACCTGCTCGAAGATCCTTGAACGAAAACTCTACGCGGCCAGACAACAGCTCAATGCGTTCGTTCGTTTCCCCCGCCATGCGGCCGAACAGTCGTGTGCGGAAGGCACCCAGCCACTGACTGGCTGTCTGTCCGTGGGCCGGGTCCAAGGTGACAATCGGCCAGATGTGCCGGGACGGTCCTCGCAACAGGAGCCAGCGAAATGCCTGATGTAGCTGGCTATCCCCGACCAAGTCTTCCAGACCGTCGACCAGGAGCAGAACATATTGGCTGTACTGGTTGCTCGCGTGCGCCCACTCCACGAGCGAATTTAGATAGTTGGCGGTCAGCGCCTGCTGGAACGCCAGGATGCCCTCGCACACTGGAGATTGATCGCTGCGGTCCCATTCATGGACGTGGTCCGTCAGCACCGTATAGCGTATGTTGCCTGTATCCTGACTGAGGTCAACCGCTTGAGAAATGGTCTGCAGGAGGCGGGTTTTGCCGCTACTAGGATCCCCGATAATCAATACGGGACCTGGGACCGGATCCCTGAGATTTAGAAGCACGGGCAGCCGGTCATTTGCCACGCCCAAGAATAGGGCGTCGCGCGGCACAGGGGATAGCATACGCAGGACATTTTTCAAGGTCGGAACCGCAGATGCCGAATCCCAATGCGACGGTTGAGCCTGTTGGCCCGCTCCGACGAGGGTTTCGAATTCCAGCGTTAAGCGATCGCTATCGTTCATGTTTTTCACCTTATGAATGATTCACATGTACCATTGGATGACGGTATTCTTACGGTACTGAACATTTGTTCTAATTATATTCGGAATGCGTTCGCTGTCAAGAGGCGCCTTGAACCATGGTTCATAAAGCAAAATCATTGACGCATCCTTTGAATTTGGTATAATTCGCCTGCTTAATTGCCGACGTAGCTCAATCGGCAGAGCACCCGCCTTGTAAGCGGGCGGTTACGAGTTCGATTCTCGTCGTCGGCTCCAGCGTTGGTCGCTTAGTCAGTTAGTCTCATGGTCAAATGGTTGCGATGAAACTAAGTGACTAGTCGACTAAGCGACTAGAAAACTGAATAGCGGGCGGTTACCCAAGTGGCCAAAGGGGACTGACTGTAAATCAGTTGTCAGAAGACTTCGGAGGTTCGAATCCTTCACCGCCCACAGCCGGGGCCGTCAGTTGGCGGCGCGGATACAGCAAACCAGGCCCATGTAGCTCAGTCGGTAGAGCACACCCTTGGTAAGGGTGGGGTCGTGGGTTCAATTCCCACCATGGGCTCCATTGCTGGACGATGACACTCCGTTGGAAAAAGGAGAAGAGGAAATGGCGAAGCAGAAATATGAGACGGACGAAGCCGCATCTGAACGTGGGGACGATGGGGCACATAGATCATGGGAAGACGACGCTGACGGCGGCGATCACGAAGGTAAGCCAGATGCTGGGGAAGGCGGAGTATCGGGCGTACGACAGCATCGACAATGCGCCGGAGGAGAAAGCGCGGGGGATCACGATCAACATTGCGCATGTGGAGTACGAGACGGACAAGCGGCACTATGCGCACGTGGACATGCCGGGGCACCGGGACTACATCAAGAACATGATCACGGGAGCGGCGCAGGTGGATGGGGCGATACTGGTGGTGGCGGCGCCGGACGGGCCGATGCCGCAGACGCACGAGCATGTGCTGCTGGCGCGGCAGGTGGAAGTGCCGTCGATCGTGGTGTATCTGAACAAGATCGACATGATGGACGATCCGGAGTTGCTGGAGTTGGTGGAGTTGGAGTTGCGGGAACTGCTGACGAAGCAGGGGTTTCCGGGGGAGACGACGCCGATCGTGCGCGGGAGTGCGAAGCAGGCGCTGGACAGCACGAGCACGGACCCGAATGCGCCGGAGTATGCGAGCATCCGGGAACTGCTGCGGGTGATTGACGAGTACATTCCGGAGCCGAAGCGGGACATAGAGAAGCCGTTCATGATGTCGGTGGAGGATGTGTTCTCGATCAAGGGGCGGGGGACGGTGGTGACGGGGCGGGTGGACCGGGGGAAGATCAAGGTGGGGGATGCGGTGGAGATCATCGGGCTGCACGAGAAGAGCACGAGCAGCGTGGTGACGGGGGTGGAGATGTTCCACAAGTAGTCTGGACGAAGGGATGGCGGGGGACAACCTGGGGCTGCTGCTGCGGGGCATCGAGCGGACGGATGTGGAGCGGGGGCAGGTGATAGCGAAGCCGGGCTCGATCACGCCGCACAAGAAGTTTCTGGCGCAGGTGTATGTGCTGAAGAAGGAAGAGGGGGGGCGGCACAAGGCGTTTTTCAACGGGTATCGACCGCAGTTCTACATCCGGACGATGGATGTGACGGGGAACATCACGCTGCCGGAGGGGGTGGAGATGGTGATGCCGGGGGATGACGTGAACCTGACGGTGGAATTGATCGTGCCGGTGGCGTTGGAGCAGGGCTCGAAGTTCGCCATTCGTGAAGGCGGCCTGACGGTCGGCGCCGGCGTCGTTACCAAGATCATCGCGTAGGTAGCAGGAAGCAAGGTATTGAATGGCTTCAAAAAAGAAGGATGTCCGCCCTGTGATTACGCTGCAGTGCAGCGATTGCAAACAGCGGAACTATACGACCGAGAAGAATCGCCGCAACGACCCGAACAGGCTTGAGTTCAAGAAGTACTGTCCGAATTGCAGGAAGCACACGCTTCACCGCGAAACGAAATAGCTGTTTTGTCTGATTTTCTGCTTGTCTCCTCGCCCGGCTGCTGCATGGCGATCAGAGGCTCGGAGACGAGGGATTAGCAGGCCAATGTCGTAGGCCAGTAGCTCAATTGGTAGAGCACTCGTCTCCAAAACGAGCGGTTGAGGGTTCGAAGTCCTTCCTGGCCTGTACTGGCAAAACGCCGTCTCGAGCAGGCGGCGTTTCAGCCGTAAAATGAGAAGCGCCCGGCAAATACCCGGGCAGTAGGCCGGAAGAGCACCGGCACAAGGAGTTAGACCTTGGCTGAAAGAGCGAAGAAGCAGAATGCGATCCAGCGTTACATCAGCGAGACGACCGGCGAAATGCGCAAGGTGTCGTGGCCCACGTGGCCCGAGGCCCGCCAATTGACCATCCTCGTGATCATCGTAATGGTCGTCATCGGTTTATTCCTGGGATTGGTCGATTATGGCGCCAATCAGTTCTTGAATGGGGTGCTGGGCATTTAGTGCTGCCAAGACTTAGACCCACTGCGTTGTCATGAGGATTTGATGGACGAGCACCAACCCGAACAGCACGACGAAGTACCGTCGGAACAGGAGCCGCTGGAAGAGAAAGTCGAAGCGACCGGGCAGCCGCAGGCGGCCCAGGACGATTCAACGCGGGACACTTCGGCAGCAGAGCGGCCAGGCGAGGTTCAGTCCGAGGTCAGTGCTGAGGAACCTGCCGAGCCGGTTGAGCCTATGGCTTCCGCGGAGATTGAGGCGGCGACTGCGGCCGCGGGCGCCGCTGAATTGGAGCCGATTGCCTCGGATGCAGCCGAGGAGCAGCCGGCCATGGTCGAGGCCGAATCCGAGGCAGAACCGCAGGCTGTCGAACCGCGAAGATCATCGGCCCTGCCGACTGGACGGAGATCGGGCCAGCTGGCTCAGGGCGAAATGCCGCCGGAGGCATCCAGTGAACCGGCCTGGTATGTGATCCATTGTTATTCAGGCTACGAGAACAAGGTTCGCCACAACCTCGAGCAGCGCATCGAGACAATGGGCATGAAGGACCGGATCTTCGATGTCGTCATCCCGACGCAGGAAGAAATCGAAGTCCGGGAAGGAAAGCGCCGTACTGTGGAGCGCCACATCTTCCCCGGGTATGTCCTGGTCAACATGACGCTCTCGGAAGAGTCGTGGTATGTGGTGCGCAACACCCCCGGCGTCACCGGATTTGTCGGAATGGGCAATCTGCCGACGGCCCTGCGCCCCGAGGAAGTCTCCCAGATTGTCAAGCGCATGGAAGCCGAAGCCCCCACCGTGAAGGTGTCGTTCAAAGAGGGAGAACGCGTCCGCATCATCGATGGACCATTCAACGACTTCCGCGGCACGGTGGCGGAGATCGATATGGAGCGCACCAAGGTGCGTGTCATGGTCTCGTTCTTCGGGCGCGAGACGCCGGTGGAACTGGACTTCCTGCAAGTCGAAAAGGCGTAGGACAGCCTTTGGCGATCAGTGACCAGTTACCAGTGATCGGTGCGGTGCTTTTTGCCGGAGAATTAGAAACCGCTCGCTGTTGATGGTGGGAGGGTCCCCAAAGTGACCCGCTAAAACCACAAAGGAGTATCGTACATGGCAAAGAAACTCAAGGCAATCGTTCGTCTCCAGTTGGAAGCTGGGAAAGCCAATCCGGCGCCGCCCGTCGGGCCAGCGCTGGCCGGCCATGGCATCAACATCATGGCCTTCTGCAAGGAGTATAATGCCCGCACGAACAACCGTCCGGGCGAGGTGATTCCGGCGGAAATCACAGTATATACCGATGGCTCGTTTACCTTCGTATTGAAGACGCCGCCCGCTGCGGTTCTCCTGCGCAAGGCCGCCGGCGTGGAAAAAGGCTCCGGCGTCCCGAACAAGGATAAGGTCGGCAAGGTGACGCGCAAGCAGGTTCGGGAGATCGCCGAGCTGAAGATGAAGGATTTGAACGCAAATGACATCGAAGGCGCCATGAAGCAGGTCGAAGGCACGGCGCGTTCGATGGGCATCACGGTGAGTGATTAGACCGGTGGGAGGGTACGGCGAATGGCCGGCCCGCTAGAACCACGGAGGATAAAATGCCAAAACCAGGAAAGAAATATCGGGCCGCATTGGCCAAAGTCGATCTGGACAAACAGTACGCGCCGCAAGGAAGGCGTGGCGCTGGCCAAGGAGACCGCGTACACCAAGTTTGACGCCAGTATGGAAGTACACATGCGCACGGCGCTCGATCCGCGTCAGGCCGACCAACAGGTGCGCGATGTCGTCGTGCTGCCGCACGGATTGGGCAAGACGGTGCGTGTGTTGGTCTTTGCCTCGGGTGAAGGCGCTGCGACTGCCCGCTCTTCCGGGGCAGACGTGGTGGCCGACGACGACGAAACCCTGAAGAAGATCGAGGGTGGCATGACGGATTTCGATGTTGCGATTGCCACGCCCGACATGATGGGCCGGGTCGGGCGATTGGGCCGCGTGCTCGGGCCCGCGCGGTTTGATGCCGAATCCAAAAGCCGGAACCGTCGTCCCGCCGCAAGACTTGGAACGCGCTATCAAAGAAGCCAAGGCCGGGCGCGTGGAATTCCGTCTCGATAAGACCGCAAACATCCACGTTGTGATCGGCAAGGCTTCGTTCGATGCAGACAAGCTGTATGAAAACTTCGCCGCCTTGATGGACGCCATTAACAAGGCGCGGCCCGCGGGCGCCAAGGGCGGCTACATCAAGCGCATCGTTGTGAACGCTACCATGGGACCGGGCATCAAGATCGACCCGAACATGGCCCTGGCTGTGGAGGCTGCCGAGTAGAGATACTCGTACCTTATATCGGCTACTTCGCCGAAGACGGCGGGTGTGGCGCATTGCGCCGACTTAATATCCTGCCCAGGTGGAGACTTGAAGAGAACTTAAGTGGCGCCGGTGCGCCATTGGCTCCTTCGAAAGTCTTTGCCTGGAAGTGGCAAAGACTTTTTTATAGAAAGGAGGTGAGTACCCGTTGGCTATTACTAAACAGCAGAAGGAAGAGGTGCTGTCCATCTATCAGGACTGGCTGAAGCGCAGCCAGGCGGTGATTCTCGTGGAATATACCGGCGCAAAGATGAAGGACATGGATAATATTCGCGCCAAGATTCGCGAGTCAGGCGGCGAGTTTCATGTCGTCAAGAACACACTTGTCCGCCGCGTGTTTTCCGACCAGGGAATGAGCGTGCCCGATGGATATCTGTTGCAATCCACAGCCATCTCGTTCGCGTTCCGGGATCCGGCTGCGACTGCCAAAGCTCTTGCGGAGGCAACCAAAGGCATGGGGTTCGTCAAGGTCAAAGGCGGATTCATTGGTGGACAACTGCTCAGCGCGACGCAAGTCAAGGCTTTGGCTGAACTGCCGCCGCTGCCCGTAGTGCGCGCACAGCTTTTGGGCGTTTTGCAGGCCCCGGCTGGCAAGCTGGTTCGCACGATCGCAGAACCGGCGCGCTCGCTGGCTGCCGTCTTCAGAGCGTACTCTGAGAAGGTGCAAGCAACAGCATAATCAGTAATCAGTGGACGGTGAGCCAGTCCGCTGGCCTGTAAACCGGTCATTGCACAAGAAGACGAGACTGCTTCGTCGCAATGACACCGATCAAAAACTATCTCAAGGAAAGTAAGGAGTTTCTAAACAATGGCTGCTAATCTCGAAAAACTGGTGGAGGAACTGAGCACTCTCTCGGTTCTGGAAGCCGCTGACCTGGTCAAGGCCCTCGAAGAGAAGTGGGGCGTCTCGGCTGCTGCTCCGGTCGCCATGATGGCTGCCGGGGGCGCCGCCGCGGCCGCCGAACCCGTCGAGGAGAAGACTGAATTCGACGTGATCATCAAGGATGCCGGCGCCAAGAAGATCGACGTCATCAAGGTCATCCGGCAACTGACCAGCCTGGGCCTGGGCGAGGCCAAGACCATGGCCGAAACCGCGGGCGGCAAGGTGCTATCCGCTGTCGGCAAAGACGCAGCGAACGACGCCAAGAAGAAGCTGGAAGAGGCGGGCGCCTCAGTTGAACTGCAGTAGATCCGGACGGCAGGATTTCGGTTGAACGCACAAGACGGCCCATCGGCCGTCTTGTGCGTTTTCAAGGTGGACTCCGAGCCCAGCATGGTACTCGAGCTCTAACGCTCACTCTTTATTTGGGGCTTCGACCCGGTTCTTACCGGCCTGTTTTGCGGTGTACAGTGCATTGTCTGCATCGCGCAGCAAGGATGTCAGGTTGTCGGTCTCTTCGCCGATGGCGGCTACTCCGATGCTGACCGTGACGCTAACCGAACGTTGTTCCAGTTTAAGCGGGGTTCCCATGACGGTTGACCGGATGCGTTCCGCGCACGTACAGGCGTCTTCCAACGAAGTCTCCAGGAGAACGAGCATGAATTCGTCGCCGCCGAAGCGGCCCACCAGGTCGATATCGCGTATTTGCTTTTTGAAGCGGGCGGCGACAGCCTGCAATACCTGATCGCCGTCGATGTGGCCGTAGGTATCGTTCACCTTTTTGAAATCATCGATATCCAGCATCAGTACCGAAAGCGGATGATGGTAGCGCAAGGCCCGCTCCACCTCACTTTCAGCCATCTTGAGAACCTGGCGGCGGTTATAGACGCCGGTCAGAGTGTCTGTGGTCGCCCATTGTTCGAGAACTTTGGCCTGGTCGAGCAATTGTGCGCGGTGAATAGTCAAGGCTGCCTGGTGGCTGATCGCGACCGCCAACTGAACGTCGTGTTGATCGAAGGGACGCGCGGCCGGATCTACTTTGTAGGCGAAGATGATGGCGACAACATCCTGGTCGATGATGACCGGCACACACAAGGCGGAACGGAAGTTCAACGGCGGGTCGTTCTCACTCAAGGATTTGCCGTTTGGGCCCGAGCGGTCGGGAAGGACGACAACCGAGCGTTGCAGGATGGCTTCCTGCGCAATGGCTGTCGAAAAGCCCAATTCCTCGATCTGGCTGAAGCGTTCTGCCAGAATCAATTCACACTTTTCGGCGCCCATCACGACCTTCATCAACTTGGAGACTTCCTCAAGCGCAGTCTCCAGGTCCAGAATCGCGGCCAGCCGGTTTGCGACCTCATACAGCAGGACTGCATTCTGATCGACGGACTCCAGGAGTAGTTCGCGCGTCAGGGGGTGGGTGCCTGAGAGCAATGATGGTAGATTCTCGGCTGCACCGTTTTCGCGAAAGGCAACACTTGCGATATGTTCGCCGATCCGGATTTGGTCCCCGTGCTTCAGCACCTGAGGGTCTGTCAGGCGGACCTGATTTACGAAGGTGCCGTTTGTGCTCCCGAGGTCATGCAGCACCGCTAGATCCCCCTGGCAATATATCTCAGCATGCAGACGGGACGCCGATTCATCGGCGATCAGGATGTAGTTGTCCGGTTTCCGTCCGAGGGTGTTTTTGCCGGGCTTCAAACCAAAATCGATGGGCTCGTTAGTAGGGGAGCGAAGAGTAAGAATCCACACGATTCCAGTATAGAGTAATTGCCCCACAAAAGCAAGATTTCGCGCCTTTCCTGATGCAATGTTGCGGGAAAGTTCGCGCCCTGGGAGACCGCCCTCGTAAAAGTCCGGGTTGGTTTAGGTGTTTCTTGGGGCTTCCTGAACTGCCACCAGCAGCGACTCCATGTATTGAGGCTTGCGGAAAACAGCAGGAAGAGCACAGGAGCCACCATCCAATACAGAACCTTGGCGTCAGCCCCCGTGAGAATGAGCATGGCTATGACCGTCAGCGAAACAAATGCGACAATTTTTATCCCGCTTCGCCTAAAAAGGATCCGGCTGCCCGAGCAGAATCAAGGCGAGGCCGCCCCTACATGTCTTTCAGCAGGTACAGCTCCCCCCGCTTGAAACCGCGTTCCAGATAGTAGCCACGAGTCCCGACAGCGGAGATAACGGCCATGCGCTTGAAGCCCCCCTGCTGCGCGATCCTCTCCGCCTGTTGCAGGAGATGCGTCCCCAGGCCGGCATGTTGCGCGGCCCCTTCCTTTTCGGCGCCGACCGGGAGCGATTGACCGTAGACGTGTAACTCTCGGATCAGGGCCGCGCCGCTAAGGTCAGTCAGACCCGTGTGTGGAGATTTCCTGTCAGGCAGCGAGAGACGCAGGAAACCAGCCAGCTTATCGTCGGGCGTGACGTATGAGACAAAATGCTCCTCGGCGTGATCGGCGCTGTAGATGAGGTCGTCCAGTTTGAGCAGGGCGGCCTCTATGGGTTTTCCGCGCACTTCCCGGCAGCGCACACACTGGCAATATGTGCCGCGGCGGCGCATCTCTTCGTGAATGTCCTGCCGCAGGCTCGTCCTCCGATTGCCCTCGACGACGTTGGTGGATGGAATGTCCCGGATGATTCGATTGACCCGGCAATAACGCGGGATGCTGGGCTTTATATCCGCTATGAGGTCAATCAACTGTTCGGTGGTGTACGGCTTGAATTCACCGCGTTGCCAATATTTGTATAACTCGGCGTTCGCCAGCAATTGGTTCGGATAGATCTTGATCTCATCGGGGCAAAAACCGCGCCACAGCCGGGCAAAATCTTCGAGGTCCGATTTCGGCGTTGCACCATGCAGGTTGGGCATCCAGTGCAATACGATCTTGAAGCCGGCCGCGCGCAGCAGGGCGGTGGCGCGCCGGGTACATTCCACGTCGTGACCGCGCTTGTTCATTTCCAGGATGCGGTCGTCCAGGCTCTGCGCGCCCATTTGCACCTTGGTCACGCCCAGATGGCGCAGCCAGCGCAGTTCGTCCGGTGTGATCTCGTCCGGCCGCGTCTCGATCACGAGTCCCACATTGCGATGCAGGGCAGTTTCATTAAATGCCTGTGCTTCAGGCAAATTCACTCCTGAGTCCTGATCCGCCTTGCTTTCCTCACGAGATCGATTCATGGCGTCGAAACAGCGCCTGACGAACCATTCCTGATAATCGCGTCGGTAGGAACTCCACGTACCGCCTAGGATCAACAACTCGATCTTGTCCGTCGGATGCCCCAGGATCTCCAGCGCCTGGATGCGCGACCGAACCTGTGCATACGGATCAAAATCGTGCTCAAGGCCGCGCATCGCGCCCGGTTCGTCGGCGAGGTATGATTTTGGCATCCGCACGTCCGTCGGGCAAAAGATACACTTTCCCGGGCAAGGATACGGCTTGGTAAGGACGGTTACCGTTGTGACCCCCGACAGAGTGCGGACCGGCTTCATGCGCAACCGTTCAAGCATCCGTGCGTCGGCGGGCAGGCTGCCCGTGCGCACCATCTCATGATATGCGGCGACCAGCACGTATTTCCCCAGATAGCCGCCGTCCTCCAGTGGATGTTTTCTCAATGCATCCATTACCGGCTTGCCGCCCTGAATGTCGTCCATTACCTCGCGCGCCAGGGTCAGCCATTCGGGCCTGATGACATGCGCCTCCACCCAGGCCTGCTGTTTGAGCGATCTCATCTATTTTCTCCAGGCCGGATGATGAACTGGTCTTCGACCTCGACAAGTTCCTTGTGGTTGAACATGTCGGTGTGCAGGCCGCACTCCGTCTTACCGCGGCCGGCCCATCGTCCCGAGCGGTCATCGGCGCCCTGTGCGACAGCCATTGTACATGGCGCACATCCAACGCTTCGATAACCCCGTTCGTAAAGCGGATGAGGCGGCAGGCAGAATTTCGCGATGTAAGCCAGAACGTCGCCTCTTGTCCAATTGAGCAATGGATTCACTTTCAGCAGCCCATCGTCATGCAACTTCAGGATCTGGGCGCGGGCGCGTTCCGGAGTTTGGTCGCGGTGTATGCCGCTGATCCATGCTTTGAGTCCCGAAAGTGCCTTCTGCATCGGCTGAACCTTGTGAATATAGCAGCAGAGATTTGCGTCCTGCATCGGTAACGTGCGCACATTCTGGCGGATGAACGCCTCCCAGCGGACGTCATGGTAGAGGTCAATTACGTTAAGGTTCCACTCGTGCTGGATTCGCTCGCGGAACATCAGCGTATCCCAAAAGTGATAGCCGGTGTCCAGAAACAGGACGCGGACGTCCGGGAGCCGCTGCGTCACCATGTGGAGCAGTGGCATGCTTTGCGTTTGGAATGAGGTGCTGACCGCAAGGTCCGGAGAGAACTCGGTTATTGCCCAGCGAATGATCTCCTGCGGCTTGGCCGCCTCGAACTGCGCCGAGAGCGAGCCGATTTCTTCCTTTGAAAACATAGGAGAAAATTATACCCGTTATAATGATGACGTGAACGCAGGCACCGCGGAACGACTAATGACTCTCAATCGCGAGTTTTACTCCGATCACGGCCGGGATTTCTCGGAGACGCGGCGGCGGTTGCAGCCGGGCGTAACCCGTCTGCTGGATTCATTGTGCGAAGCCCAATCGATCCTGGACCTGGGCTGCGGCAACGGCGAACTGGCGCGGGCGCTGTCACGGCGCGGCTATCGTGGCTCATACCTGGGCCTTGATTTCAGCCCATCGCTTCTGGAGGAGGCCCGACGAGAGCCGCTGAGATTTTCCGCAAGGTTTCAATTGGTGGATATTGCTCAACTCTTGCCGGCCGGCGACCCGCATCTGGCAACCGCCGATCGCGGCACACGGATTACAGATCGCTGGTCACGGATCACTGCCTTTGCTGTCCTTCATCATATTCCCAGCCGGGAACTTCGGCTGGGCCTCATAACTGCAGTGGGCAAATTGCTGCGGAGTGACGGTCTATTTGTGCATTCCAATTGGCGATTTCTGGACAGCCCGCGCCTAAGAGCCAGGATTCAGGCTTGGGAGAATGTAGGGCTCACCAGCCAGGATGTCGATCGGAATGATCATTTGCTCGATTGGAAACGCGGCGGCCAGGGCCTGCGATATGTGCATTACTTCGACGAAGGTGAGTTGGCGGAGCTGGCATCAGCCTCCGGCTTCAACGTGGTACGGACATTCTATTCGGACGGTGAAAACGGGAAGCTTGGCCTGTATGAGCTTTGGAAGAAATCCGGGGGCCAAGAACAGGAACAGGAACTCGCCTCTCAGAATCCGGTGGGTCCTTGGTAGAGGATTTATGGCGACAAGCGTTCGTTCCCGTGTGAGGAGTAACCATGGAAATTGCAATCACTCGTGAAGTCAGCCGATCCATCGTCAACTGCGAATTGACGCATTTGGCGCGTGTGCCGATCGATTTGGAGCGCGCTCGCGCCCAGCATCTTCAATACGAGGCGGCGCTCAAGCAACTTGGCGTTGCCGTTCTCGCTCTTCCTGAAGAGCCGCTCCTGGCAGATTCGGTCTTCGTGGAGGATGCAGCCCTCGTGTTGGACGAATGTGCGGTCATCACCCGCCCCGGTGCAGAATCCCGCCGGCCCGAGACCGAGTCGATTGCGGACATCCTGTCGCCGTATCGCAAGCTGTTCCACATCGAAGCGCCGGCGCGCGTGGACGGCGGGGACATTCTGCACATCGGCCGCGTGATCTATGTTGGGTTGTCGAGCCGGAGTGACACGAATGCCATGGAACAAATGCAAGACTGCCTTCACCCTTATGGATATGAGCTGAAGCCGGTTGTCGTGACCGGCTGCCTCCACCTGAAAACGGCCATCACGCAGGTTGCAGAAGACACCGTGCTCATAAACCCCGCCTGGGTGGATAAGCATCAGTTCGAAGACGTAAAATTCATAGAGATTGACCCATCTGAGCCATACGCGGCCAATGCAGTCCTGATTGGCGGGACAGCAATATATCCTGCCGCTTTTCCCAGGACGCGCAGGCGCCTCGGGGACGCTGGTATCCGGCTTGTCACGGTCGAGGCAGATGAGTTGGCGAAGGCCGAAGGGGCCGTCACCTGTTGCTCGCTGATCTTCAAGACATGATCCTTGTTCGAATCGGACTTGCATTTGGGCCGATAACCTGCTAAAATGGAACATATGTTCTCGAAAACTCAATACCTGCGTGCCCAAACGGAAGAAGACCTGACCGTCCCGTCAGACCGCGGGCGGCGGGCCGGCGAAAAATGTCTTTTTCAATGCGTTATTTCTTCTCAATATTCAGGTCCGGGCAGCTGATTCTCCCGTAAATGCGCCGCTCAGAGGCTGAATTTTGAGTAGAAACCGTCCATTCGACGTAAATTTCCTACTCAGAATTCCGTCCAAACCTGCCGGAACTGGTGGACGAGTGATCGCCTGCAAGACACGGTGAAAGCTCCACCGTGGATGTGAATGGACATCGTCATTACAGGAGAGAGTCAGCATGCCAAACACGCATACCCATGACGCGCTTCAGGACATCGAAAAGGGATTATCTGAGACCAGGGAGAATCTTGTCCATTGGCTGGAAGCCACACCCGAAGAAAAGCAGCAAATCCAGCTTGGGCCGGCGGGAGAATCCGCGGTGGAGGCGCATTTGAGTGTCATCAACAAGTCATTGGACAAGATCGAAGAAGGAACGCTCGGGGTCTGCGAGATTTGCCACGAGCCGGTGGACGATGAGCTGCTGAAGATGGACTATACCTCCTGCGTTTGCCTGGGCCACTTCTCTGAAGGAGAACTCCGCCAGTTGGAAAGCGAACTGGAACTGTCCCAAGTAGTTCAGCGCGCTCTGCTGCCGCAGCAGGCGCCGACAATTCCGGGCCTTAATGTTGCGGCCTTCAGCCGGCCCTCGCAGATCGTCAGCGGCGACTACTTTGACTTTGTGAGATTCAAGGACGGGGCCCACGGCATAGTCATGGCCGATGTAAGCGGCCACGGCGTCTCTGCTGGCATGCTCATGACCAGCCTGCAAACCGCCTTTCATACGCTGGTGCCTGATACGGATTCGCCGCTGGATGTACTGGAGCGCCTCAACCGCCTCTATGCTCACAACATCAAGTTCACAACGTTTGTCACCATCTTCTTCGGGAAATTCGAGCCGAAAACGCACATGTTTACCTACGGAAGCGCAGGGCATAACTCGGGCTATTTGTATCGGGCCGGGACTCACGAAGAGGTCCTGCTGCATCCTACGGGCCCGGCCATTGGCTTGATGGAGGGCTTCAACGTGCGCGCCGAGCAGGTCAAATTGGAACCCGGGGATACACTGGTGCTGTACACCGACGGAATCACGGAGGCCTCCAACGGGGAAGGCGCGCAGCTTGGGTTGGATGGTTTGGCAGACGTGATTCGCGGGAATGCGGATCTTGCTCCCGAGCAGTTGATCCAAAAGGTCTTGGAGGCGGTCAACAAGTTCACCGAGGGCAATCCCCTGGTGGACGATGCTACTCTAGTAGCTTGCAAAGTCAGCTGAACCGTCCGTGCTGCCACCTTGGCAAGCCGTAGATCGATTGCAGAACCTGCTGTCCACATCAAGCTGAGAATCCCCTGGTCATCTCGGCGGGTGAGGCGAAACGGGAGCCAGCCTGAAATCCTGTTGAGCCCCTCGCCGCCCGCTTCACCTTGCAGCTCGTCTCAAAGCTAAGCGTCGGTGCTATGGGCTCTTCATTGCTAGCTGGCATGTTTGCTCTGTCCGCAGCGGTCGCTTGGGGGTCCGGGGATTTCACGAACGGCCTGGGAACGCGCCGTATTGGCGCGTTCTACTCGGTTCTTATCTCTTATACGGTCGGACTGCTTGCATTGGTCATCATCGCGCTAGCCCGGCGCGAGAGCATCCCTTCGACCCACGATCTGGTGTGGGGAGCGCTGGCTGGCCTATCCGGCATGGTCGGATTGGGATTCCTCCTGCGTGGTTTTGCCGCGGGGCGCATGGGAATCGTCGCGCCGGTATCCGCCGTGTTGGCAACGGCCATACCGGTCATCTTTGCTGCGCTGACGGAAGGCTTGCCCCGCGAACTGCAAATCCTGGGCTTTGGGTTGGCGCTGCTTAGCATCTGGCTGCTGTCCCGGCCCGAAAGATTGGCTGGGCGCCCCGCCGGTTTGGGCATGGCACTGCTGGCAGGGATGGGATTTGGGTGTTTCTTCACAGCCCTTGGACAGGTTACGGGGACCGCGGTCTTCTGGCCCCTGGCAGCGGGCCGATTTGCTTCATGCGCAGTCATGGTTGTTTTCGCTCTGTCGACGCGCCGCTCCATCATCCCAGCGCGCGCCCCGCTGGCGCTTCTTACCCTGGGCGGTGTACTTGACGTAAGCGGAAACCTTTTCTTTTTGCTTGCCGTACAAAGCGGGCGGCTTGATGTGGCAGCAGTCTTGGGATCGTTGTACCCGGCAGTAACCGCTCTCCTGGCCCGGCTGATCGTAAAAGAAAATATGGCGGCCATCCAGATGTTCGGTGTGGCTCTGGCGCTTCTGGCGATTGTTTTGATCACCATATGAGAATCGGGAATGGTTTCGCTATACATGGCAAGCAGGTAATCGGTAAGCCAGGTGTTCATCCGGGGGCACACGATCCAGGATCCAGGGCACAAGGATCCTATGCTGGTGGACCAGGCAGGTAATGCTCGAAGAGAGGCTTCATGAGGAAACTGGTCGTAACCACCTTTCTAACCTTGGACGGAGTGATGCAGGCCCCGGGGGACTCCAAAGAAGACACGGAGGGAGGTTTCAAGTATGGCGGTTGGCAGATGTCAATATTCGACCCCGACGCAGGGAAAATCATGGACAAGCAGATTGCCGCGACAGAGGCGTTGTTGCTGGGCCGGCTTACCTATCAGATCTTTGCAGCCTATTGGCCCACCGCGCCGGCAGACGATCCAATCGCCAGGCGATTTAACAAGATACCCAAGTACGTTGTCTCCACAACCCTCAATAAAGTGGAGTGGAATAACTCAACGCTGATCAAGACGAACGTTGCCGCCGAAGTGGCGAAGCTGAAGGAACTGCCCGGTTCTGGCATCCTGTCGGTTACCGGCAGCGGCAGGCTGGCCCAAAGCCTCATAAAGCAGGATCTCGTGGATGAATACGATCTATGGTTTCATCCGCTTGTTTTGGGCAGTGGCAAGCATCTATTCTCGGACGCGAATGGGAATGACCCTGTGAACCTTAAGCTGGCGGACAGCAACACAACCGGCAGTGGCATCGTGATCCTGACCTACGTGCCCGCAAAGCAAATATAGACGGGAGCCTTGGAGTGCAAAGAGCAGGATGTGCGCGGTGCTTCATCCGCGCACATCCTGCTCTTTTCGTGCAAACTCCAAAGCCGTGTTGAGCTACATTCACTGCCCTATCGTTGCATCACACGATTACGTTGTCGGGGTTGGAAATATATTGCCACCAGTTATTGTGGATGCCGTTCTTACGTCCTGCGGTCTTGGGCATATGCCTGAGCCACCACGTCTGATACGATCGTTCATCGCCGCCACCCCATTCCGAAGAAGAGACCATTCGCACATCGCCCTGAAAGTTCGGGAATTTCAGCCAGTCATAGCACTCGGACTGCACTTGGCTTGGATTGCCGAGGTCATAGTCTTTCACGCCGTTGGGGGCAAAGTGGACCGTTCCAATGGCCGCTTTCCCCGGAGCGATTTGATCGAAGCAGACAAATCTCTGGAACAAATTCAGGGTCTGATTGGCGCCTACCGTGGCAGGTACGCGATTTGGCTTGTACGTCCAAAGCAGGAAGTCCTGGCTGTTGAAGACCCTGGCCATGATGGCTTCGCAGCGATGGTTATATGAGTGCAGCATCTCACCAACCTGGCGTTCATAAGAAAATCCCATGACCACGAACCGGCGCTGACAGGTATCCGTGTTCGCGAGCGGAGGCGCGTTACACCAGAAGGCGCCGGCTCCACCCATGATGGACTCATACAATCCGGCATACGGAAAGCCCATCACCCAGACCTCGTCAATCTCGTTGTTTGCCACCCTCTGCAGAATGTCGAATTGCTTCAAGATGGCATAGTAGTCGATCCCGGTGGGCGTGTGGGCAGGCCCTCCGCCGGGGACAACAGTCAAAAAGGTTTGAGCCGTGTAGCGGAATCCGTCTGCCAACACCGGAAACTCATCCAATTCAACTCGCTGCGCGATCTGATATCGCACGAGGCCGCCGCTTGCCTGAAGCACGTCACCGATGAAGCTGCCGACCAGATCATCAGGCCTCGGCCAACTCATATACTCGTCCAGCTTTTTGCCGCTGCCTGTGTCCACTGTTGGATTGTAAATAAGGAGCAAGACTTTTGGGTTGTTGATCTGTGCCGGCTCGTCGGGGCTGTCAGGCAAGCCTTTAGCCTGCCCGGATACCCCCGCTGTTGCACCGTGGCCCGCCGGTTGAGATTTGCCGCCGAACAGGGAGTTTAGAAGATCGGAGAGTGACATATTGGCTCCTCGATGGATGAATTACGGTGAATCAGTCGCGAAGTATATCTTGTCCTGTACAGAAAAATACATCACATGGCTGGGGCTGACAGTCATGGCTCCCACGGAACCCTGTGGAAGCGGGTTGTCGCGTCCTGCCAGCGGCCGAAGCTGGTCCTGCAATTCCAATGACCGTGGCGCGATGCGGAACACGCCTTGGCTGTCAGCATCAAGGATCAACAGCGCCAAATCTGGCGCTGGCGAAAACATCATCTGGGTAAAATGTGCCTCCGAGAACACGTTTACGTCCCGATAGGCCGCGAACGGATTCACGAGCGGCGCCGGATCGACACATCGAGTGGGGACGCTCTGGATGCGGCTGTAGGAACACGTGGATAGATGCCCATCGGAGTGCAGAATGTACAGGTCGTCGCCATTCACCGACAGGTCAATGGCATCGTCGAGTTCCGGGATTTCGCCGCCAAAGAAGAAATAGGGGCGGTCCACGAAGGTTCCGTCCTTGCCAACATACACCCACACGGCATGCGACTGAGAGTCGAGCACATAAAGATTTCCGCTATCCATGGTGAATGCCTTCACCCGGCCCCAGTTCGTATCCGGAGGAGGAAGAGGGATTGCCTGCGCTACCTGGCCAGGGGAGCAATAAAGAAGATTGCCGGCCGAATCCACGCCGACCACGCTGGCGTTGAGCGTGTTGATAGTTGGCATGGCCAGGATATCGACCAATGGGCCGACAGTATATCCGCCATACGATCCTGGCAGGCAATTAAAGGCGGTATCGAGTTGAAAGCCGCTGGCGGTCAGTGCGATGTGCAGGATCCCGCCGCGTTGGGCATCCAACAGATAAACATCGTTCTCGCTGGCGGCCAGGCGGCTGATCTGTGTGCCTACACCGCTGTTCAGCACCGGCTGAAACTGGAGGCGCATAATTCCCTGGAGTTGGTCCAGGCTTTGCTGCGCCGCCTGGCGCAGAGTCTGGGTTTGGCTGGTTTCGTTGTAAGCCTCAGCCTTGTCGAGGTAAAACAGCTCACGTTGTAGGGCATCCCGCTGCGCGGCGGCATCGGTAAGGGTGACGGCCTGAGTACGGGCATCCTGAGCCTGAACCAGATACTCCTCATACTGTACGCTGCGACCGTATCGGAAATAGACGACGCTGGCAATCGTGACAACGATCAATGGGATCAACACTGCGATGAACAGCATTGCTGGCGAGGACAATCCCATTGCATTCCGATCCGAGTCGGGCAATAGGCGTGGCAGGAATTTTCGCAGGCCCTGACCGAGGCGCTCGCTGCCTGCCCGCCACACCCGAATCCAATTTGCGGCAGTCTTTGCGGCCCGGCGTGTCCGTTCCGAGCGAATGGACCTGCGGCGCGGCCGTACAGACATCGGCCCCGAACCCGGCTGGGGCCCGTCAAGCGACGATTCATCCACGGCTTGTGTGGGCGACAGCGGGGCGACAGGGTTCGACGGTCTTGGTGTTTCCTGCTCCTGCTGCGGAATAGCTTCCTTGGTTTCCGGCGGAATAGCGTAGGCTGAAGGCTCAAGAAAATGGGCATCCGGCATCCGCGGATTTCGTTCCAAGCCGGACGAGGGGAGCGATGAGTGCCCGCCAGCTAGGTCCCGGGGAGCGGACGCCGCAACTTTTTCTTCCGGCGGCAGCCGAAGCATGGTGAGTTCCCCAGCGCCCGACGTCGCCTGCAATAAGACGGCGTTCACGTCCTCGACGATCATCGTCATCAGGCGTCGGCGGGTCGCTTCCAGCGATGCTGGGCTTGAGTCTTTCAGTGCGGAGTCCCAGGAAAGTGGGACCTTGTTGCAGAAGACCAGGCGGTCATTCGGCTCAAGGCTGACTTGGGAAAAGTAATAAGATGGCGCTGGATTCAAGCCAAGGCCCTTGCCTGAAAGCGCCTCGGAAATATGTTTGGAGCCATTGGTTCCCAGGGCAAAAACATGCATCGGTCCGCTCAGCAAAAGCGTAACCTGAGCTTCTCGTATAGCCGCCAGGACGAGGAATCCAACAGCATATTGACCGTGCCCCGGGCTCGCCATATTACGATCGTGCAGGGTGGTGTTGATCGACCCTGCCGAAGCGCGCAGCGCCGCCGTCAGCGTGCCCGGCGTTTCGTAAAATGCCACCGCCGCCCGGCTTGCCAACTGTATCCCGTCGCCGGATGACAGCACCGCGTTACCTGCCAGCACGAGGTAGACAACCAGGCGATCCTGATCCCGGCCGCGCGCTGCCCTGCGAGGGGGCATCGCAGCCATCAGACCGGGGAGGGAGGCTTGGTCCTGTCCATTGAGACGATAGAGGGGTGCAACAGTAAGATCCAGGGGCATGGTCTGCTCTGCCGCGGCGTAGTTGGAACGACACGCGGGTTGGTCGCGAAACAGATCCCCGCAGAAAGATGCGGGAAATCCGGCATCATTATACTGGTAAAATCTGGGCGACAAATCTTCTCCCTGGAACAACATGGAATTCACACTGCACAAAGATTTCACTGAGATTCCGGCAACCGAATGGAACGCACTGGCGGAGGCGGGCATCACAGACACTCCCTTTGCACGTCACGAGCTAATGAGTGAATGGTGGAAAACGCTGGGCGGCGGCGAGTGGCCCACCGCCGAACTCTTTCTCGTTTCCGCCTCGGAGAATGGCCAACTGATCGGGATCGCTCCTTTATTCAGAGCAGACTACGCCGGCCGACCGGCGCTGCTGCTCGCCGGCAGCATCGAAGTCTCCGACTACCTGGATTTGATCGTGAGGTCGCGGGACCTGGAACGCTTCCTATCCGGTCTCCTGGATTTTCTCGCCAAGTGTGTGCCCTTGGCTGGGCTGGTTCTCGATTGGTATAACCTGCCTGATGCTTCCCCCACGCTCGGCGTCCTCAAGGAAGAGACCGACAAACGAGGCTGGGCGTATCATGAAGAAATCTATAGACCAACCCCACGCATAGCTCTAAACGGCGATTTCAATGCCTACCTGGGTGGAATAGAGAAGAAACAGCGGCATGAAATCCGCCGAAAGCTGCGGAGGGCGGCAGAAAGCGACGTCCCGGTGCGTTTCTACCTCGTTGAAGATCCTGCCGGCCTCGAGACGGAAATAGAAGCGTTCTTTCAGTTGATGTCCCACGACCCGAACAAAGCCGGCTTCCTAAAAGCCGAAATGCGGCAGCACATGAGTTCTATCATACGCGGCGCCTTTGCAAACGGATATTTATGGCTTGCTTTCCTGACCATAGATGGCGTCAGGGCAGCCGCCGCCCTCAACTTTGATTACAAAAACAAACTGTGGGGGTACAACTCCGGCGTCAGCCGGGACTTCATGGAGCTTTCGCCCGGCTGGGTTCTCCTGGCAAATCAGATCCAATGGGCCTGCGAGCATGGACGGTACGAATTCGATTTCATGCGCGGCGATGAAGAATACAAGTATCGCTTCGGAGGCGTGAACCACTACGTCATGCGCAGCATTGTGACGGCCGCTTGATATGATGCACTCCGGGAGCGCCTCGAGCCCACTGCAGCACAGGGTGACCACGGGGTGTGAGTATATTTGAGTTCGGTGTATACTCGTCGGAGTTTATCCAGAGGAGATTCGTCCATGAAACGTGCGGTAAGCATCAGTATCGGATCATCCAAACGGGATAAGGCCGTAGAAGCGACATTGCTTGGTGAGAAAGTCAGCATTGAACGTATAGGCACCGATGGCGATATGGAAGCTGCCGCCCTGAAATATAAGGAGTTGGACGGGAAAGTCGAGGCTTTCGGAGTGGGCGGCGCGGACCTGGGCTTGATGGTGGACAACAAGTGGTACCCGCTGTATTCCGTCCGCCCCATGATCCGTTACGTAAAGCAAACGCCGGTGGTAGATGGAGTAGGCCTAAAGAACACCCTCGAGAACAGGTCAGCCCCATTTCTGGCAGCGAAAATTGGGGATTACATCAGTAATCTTGGCAAGAAAGTCTTTGTGGTGAGCGGTGCGGACCGGTGGGGCATGTCCGCCAGCTTTGTCAACGCGGGTTATGAATGTACCTTTGGCGACCTCATGTTTGGATTGGGAATACCCATCGCGCTGCATACGGCGGGCCAGCTCAAGACACTGGCCGCCTTGCTCATGCCGGTCGCGGGGCGTCTACCGTTCGAGTGGGTCTATCCGACAGGTGAAAAGCAGGAGCATCGCATACCAAAGTACGAAAAGACCTATCACTGGGCGACGGTTGTGGCAGGCGATTGCCTTTACATCAAGCGACACATGCCCGACGATATGAAGGGCAAAGTTATCGTCACCAACACAACCACCCCGGAAGATGTGGCATTGTTCAAACAATGCGGCGTCAAATACCTGGTTACCACCACCCCAGTGCTGGAGGGCCGTTCGTTTGGGACGAACATGATGGAAGCCGCCCTGGTCGCCGTATCCGGAAAAGGGCGGGCGTTAACGCACGATGAATATGAAGAATTGCTCACGAAGCTCAAGTTTGAGCCGCAGTTGCAGGAGTTGAATTGACGGTTCCAAGGAGGAATCATTCATGGATGCAGTCTTAACCGCAGGTGGCGTCCCTCAGCCCGATGAGCCGCTATATGCCTATTCCAATGGCGAAGCCAAGGCGCTGATAGACGTCGCCGGCAAGCCGATGATCCAATGGGTGTTGGACGCGCTAAGCGACGCCAAAACCATTGATCGCGTGGTGTTGATTGGCCTTTCGGACAAGTCGAACCTTAGATGCAAGAAGCCGCTGGCGTATCTGTCAAATCAGGGAAAGCTGCTGGAGAACCTTAAAGCTGGCACTGCCAAGGTCCTGGAACTTAATCCAAAGGCAAAATATGTGTTATTTGTCTCCTCCGACATTCCAGGTATTACCGGTGAGATGGTGGACTGGCTGGTGAACACCTGCAAGGAGACCCAGGACGACCTATACTACAATGTCATCCGCCGCGAGGACATGGAGAGGCGCTTCCCTGCCTCAAAACGGACCTACACGCCCCTGAAGGATATGGAAGTCTGCGGTGGTGACATGAACATGGCGCGGGCCGCCATCGTTAATCAGAATTCCGAGTTTTGGGGAAAGCTCATCGAAGCCCGCAAGAGTCCGCCGGCGCAGGCAGCCATGATCGGCACAGACATCATCTTCAAATTCCTGTTCCGGCAGCTGACCATTGACGATGTAATCAACCGCGTAGCCCAAAAACTTGGGCTGAAGGGGCGTGCCATCATCTGCCCCTATCCTGAAATTGGAATGGATGTGGATAAGCCCCACCAGCTTGAAATCATGCGGGCCGATCTTGCCAAACGTAACCGGGTTGCTGTAGCCAGAACGAAGGTGAAATCGCCGCCAAAGAAGAAGGGTATCCCTAAAGCCAAAGGCAAACCGGCAGGAAAGCGCGTTCCGAAAAAGAGCAGTCGGGTGAAATCCCGGAAATAGAAGAACCTTCGGACTACAGAGGGACGCGAAGATCAGCGCTGAGGCTTCGCGTCCTTTTTGTTCGCGCTGACTGTGGATTATAACAACATGACCTTGAAGTCCATTCTAAAGCTCGATTCGCGCCTGTCCGACAGAATGCGCGTGGCCGAAAAGCCCGGCATAGTTCGAAACCTGGCGGTCTTCTTTGCCCACTCCGGCGACTCTTGGTTCTGGGGCGCGGCACTGGTGATTCTTTGGTGGGTTAGCAACTCATTCTGGAAACAATGGGCCATCGTTGAGCTGGCCAGCATTTCGATATTGGCTGTCTTGGTGATGTCGCTCAAATTCATCATCCGGCGCCGGCGGCCGGAGGGGGATTGGGGCAGCATTTATCGCAATACAGATCCGCACTCGTTTCCTTCAGGACACGCAGCCCGTGCTTTCCTGATCGCGGTGCTGGCGGTCGGATTGGGTCCTTTAGGAGCCGGTGTGATATTGTGCTTGTGGGCACCGCTGGTCTCGCTGGCTCGCGTAGCGATGGGCGTTCATTATTTGTCGGATGTTGCCGCGGGATTCATCGTGGGAATTGTGACGGGGTTGATCTTTCTGCAGGTACACCAACCCTTCCTGATGTGGCTGGCCGCACTACTTGGACGCCCGCTCTGGTAAAGCGCGGCCTCAAAAGAGAACCAATGCAGAACCAGATATCTCAGGACCTTGGCTTCGGTCTGGCGGGAAGCTTTGATCCTGCCCCCGCCAATTTACTGCTCCCGTAAATTCACAATCTGTCCGTTTAATTCCGAATTGCATAAATACATTACAGCCCCGATGAGGTCGGATGGAATCGACAAATCGGCCTCGTGGAACTCTGGCAGGCCGTACCCCACGGCATGGACGTGGGTGCCGTATGCGGCCAATTCGCCGGCCGCCGCGTGTGTCAATGCGATCAATGCAATCACGCTGGTGAGGTATGCCGCCGCAGGTGGATCCGTGGCACGCTTAATTCGAATCAAATTCACTATCGTGCCTGAACCTTGTGCGCGCATCATCCGTCCGACCGATTGCATCATCAGGAACGCCCCGGTGAGATTGACATCCAGCACGCGGTGCCAATCCCATTCGTCGATGTCCAGCAAGGGGACATGCGGTTCGACCGCAGCATGATTGATAAGGACGTCTATTCGCCCAAAATCATCTTCCACCTGCTTTATGAGGGTTTGAACTCCCACCTTCTTGGCCACGTCTTCGGGATAGGTTCTGAGTTTTCCGCTGCCGAGCGGCAAGAGGTCATCCAAGTTGACCGGCGAGATATCGTTGGCGGCCACGCAGGCACCCCGCTCTGCAAATGCCTGGGCGAGCACGCGTCCCTGGCCCTTCGCCGCTCCGGCGATCAAGACCACCTTGCCCGAACAATCATTCATGTCAACCCCGGTTCCTGCCATATGCCCGCTACGATCCGTTACTTGCTGTTTCACACATGGGTATCTTGTCCGGATTCTGCCTGGCATTCAACGCCAGGCCAAAATATGGGGAGGGATCATAGGTGTTGTTGATGTCCAGCTCGTTCATGAATTTCCCGTCCTCGTCCTTGACGATCGAGACATGCACATGTACTCCCACGGGGTTATTTGGATCCCCTGAATAATCCCCCTGACGGCCTAGAAGAGTCCCGGCCTCAACTGGCTTCTCATGTGTGCCGGGGGGGAAATCGGGCGATATGAATGAATTGCCGTTTGGGTCGGCCATGTGCGTGTAGTATACCCAAATCTGCCGGCCTGGTTGAAGCGGATCGCTCGGGACTCGTTCGATCACGCTTGACTTCCAGTCCGACAGTCGTGTCAGATAGCCCGGATAGGCAGCAATGACCGGTGTGACATTGATATCCGCCCCAGCGAAGATGTCAATACCCTGGTGTCGATGACCCAGCTGAAAAGAGTCGTCCCATAGAAATCCGACGACGCCGGTCGTAGGAAAGATGAAGGGCGCGCTTCCACAGCGAGAGCCCGCGGTAATCACAATGTCAGACCGCGAAGTCGGGTCTTTTATCCAGGCAAAAAGTTCGGCCGCCCGCAGACTGTCCGGCCGGTAATGCAAGTAGAAATAAACGCCGGCGGTGATGACAACAACCAGGGTGATAGAGACAAATAGGAAGCGGTTATGCACGATTTTGGATTATACCGCCCGGCCGCTGCCGAGGTTATTGCCACATTATTGTTGCAGGCGGATGCCTCGGCTCTTAAGCAGGGAAACGATCCAAATCATCAGCGGATAGCCTGCGATCAGGATCACCAATTCAGAAACTGCCACTGAGCCCGCCAGAATCCAAAATCCGCCGACGCCCAAAGCAGTGAGCATGAGCCCCACTGAGGCGGACGTGGTAATGCCGTAAACAACCAGAGCGATAATTGGATACCTGTGTCGTGTGAATTGAAACAGGAAATACGCGATCACGCCGCCAGCCATGTCGGTCACCGGCATGAAGATCAGCTCCCACGGGCCAACAAAAGGGCTCGCAAGATTTCCAAAAAATGTCCCGATCCCAATTCCAACGGCATAGAGAGGGTCGAACAAAACCAAAACTTTGAATATTTCGGCCACGCGAAACTGGATCGCTCCGTAACTGAGCGGAGCGATGCTGACAGTAAATACCGCATATAATGCGCCGATCACTGCCACTCTAACGACTTGAGTTGTAGTTAACTTCATGCTGCTCCCATACGAAACAAGGGATTTTACCCTTAATAGTAATCACAACATATATCGTGAAATTTGGAGCGTGCCGTAAAGCCTATGTTGCACGGTCGGTCCTAATACTATGAAGCCGGACCTTTTGCAAGATTCTCCCCGCTCGGGCGTGCTTGTTTGGCGCGGAACCACTAGGGAATCAGCGCCTTCAACAATTCCTGCCGCCAAGTGTTCGTGTTTGGGTCATAGATGCCAAAACCAGCACCGAACTCCCAATAGGCCCATGCAAACCCATCCTTTTCTGCTTCACGGGCCACAAAACTGGTCCATCGGACGCGCGAGGCCATTTCTGCCGCCGAGAAGGCACCGAATTCGCCGAGGAGAATTCGAACATGGTGTTGATTCGCCCAATTCGCCACGAGGTCAAAACTGCTGGTGATGGCCGCTTCTTGTGCCGGAGATGCATCCCACGTCGTTCCCAGCCAACTCCGGCTATCCTGCCCGATCCAATTGGCACCCTGGTGCGTGAAATGAAAGGGATCATAGTAATGGAAGGTGACCATAATGTTTGGATCGTTAGGTACATCCAGCGTGGTGATCCAATCGTAAGAGCTTGACTGCGCCGAATCTATGACCACTTCCCGGGTCGGGTTGGTGGCCCGGATGATACTGAGGGCGTCCTGTAGGTATTGGTTCCAGATGGCTGGGTTCAACAGATCATTCGGCTCGTTGAGCAGTTCAAAAATTACCTGTGGAGGATAGCTTTTGTAATGCTCGGAGATCTGCTGCCAAATAGCGAGGAACCGACTTTTGCTGTTCGTCGGATCCGTCATGATGTCAGCGTAATTATGGAAATCGAGGATGATGGTGAGATGATTCTCCGTAGCCCAGCCGATGATCTCATCGACACGATCGAAGAACTTGGGATCAATGGTGTAGGGCGTGGTTGCAGCTGCGTGCGCATCCCAACGGATTGGCATGCGGACAAAATCAAAGCCGGCCTGTTGCACCAGTTTAAAGTATTCTTCATGAGCCGTAAGCCCCAATTCGCCTTCCACCGGCGCCTCCAGCATATTCGCCATATTCACCCCGCGCCGTAACAGCATGGCCGGATCCGGCGTTGGAGTTGGAACGACAGAAGTCTCAAATACGGCCACAGCCGGGATGGCAGCGAAATTTCGATTTGTGCTATTTGAAGAGACACCGACATTTATGCCGGAGGCCCCGAGCGAAAATATGCCGGCCAGGAGCAGGGCAGCCAAAATGATTCGTTTCATCAACATGCTTTAACGAGATACCCGCGAATACCGTTCGCCCGCCCTCGCAAAGGGGCTAGCCCAATTTTCCAACTACCTTCTCCACTTCCTCCAAAATCTCACCCGATTTGACCAGCTCCTTCATGCGATTGTGATCCGGGTACAATGGCCGATCTACCTCAAGATGCTTGACGTATTTGCGGATGACTTCGCGGGCCCGCTGCGTCCCCTTGCCCGGAGTAAATTGGCGAAAATCCAGAGCCTGTGCGGCCGCCATAAATTCAATGCCAAGCACGCCGTATGCATTATCCAGGATCTGCCCGTTCTTGATGGCGGTGTTCATGCCCATCGAGACAAAATCTTCCTGATCCGCGGCCGCGGGGATGGAGAGAATGCTGGCGGGTGCCGAAAGGATTCTTTGCTCGACGATCAAATGGTCGGCGGTATATTGGCTGAGCATGAGGCCCGAGTAAAAGCCTGGCTCGTGGGCCAGGAAATCCGGCAGTCCCTGTGAAAGAGCGGGGTTGGTCATGCGATTAAGCCTGCGCTCAGACAAAACTGAGACCATGGTGATCGAGATGCCTGCCATGTCCATCGGCAGCGCCACGGGCGTGCCCTGAAAATTCGCGCCTGTCAGGGTCAGTTTCATGTCGGGAACGAAAATAGGGTTGTCACCCACGCCGTTCAATTCAGTCTCCACCTGTGAACGCGCGTATGCAATCGCGTCGCGCGCTGCCCCAATGACCTGCGGCGTGGAACGCATGGAGTAGGCATCCTGCACCTTGGTCTTCATCCTTCCCGTGGCGAGGTCCGAACCCTCGACACACTGAAGGATGTTTCTCGCGGACGTAATGGCCCCCTTGAAGCCCCGCAGTTCATGAAGTTTTGCGTTGTAGGGCTTTAGGTTTCCCAGCAGGGCCTCGATAGACATGGCTGCGGCAATCTCAGCCTGTTTGAGCCAGCGTTCCATATCATGGATTTGCAGCGCCGACATGGCAGTCAGCACATTCGATCCATTGATGGTAGCCAGACCGTCGCGCGCCTGCAGTCCAGGGATTTCGATACCGGCGCGCTTCATGGCTTCCCCACCCTGCAGCCGCTCACCTTGATAGAAAGCCTCGCCTTCGCCCATCAGAAGAAGCGCCGCTTGGGCCATCGGAGCCAGATCTCCACTGGCGCCCACGGACCCCTTCTGGCTCATGACCGGCGTAACGCCTTTGTTGAGCATATGCACCAGTGTGAGTGTAATCTCGGGCCGGCAGCCTGAATTGCCGTGGGCATGGACGTTTATGCGGCCCGCCAGCGACGCCCGGACGTACTCTATAGGGGCAGGATCACCTATGCCGGCTGCGTGGTTGTAAATCAGGTATTTCTGAAACTCCTTGACTTGCGCCTCGGTGAGGATTTTCTCCGAAAATTCTCCAATGCCGGTGTTTGTCCCATACATGATCTCATTTGCCGCAAGCTTTTCTTCGAGCATGGCGCGACAGGCCTTGACGCGCTCCAGCGCCTCCGGCGCCAATTCAACCCTTTCGCCGTGGCGGGCTATCGCGACGATATCTTCGATGGTCAATGACGAGCCGTCGAGCACGATGGTCATCCAGATTCTCCTTCGCGGAATATTCGATATTGTACTCCAAGGCCGACGCAGTTAAAATTCAGGCCATGTCCAACGAAAAAGAGTACATCCCAAGATCTGCCATGAGCATCCATGCCCATCCTGACGACCAGGATTTTACTGTTGCAGGCACGCTGGCCAAATGGGCTGCAGCAGGCTGTGAGATCGTCTCCGTTATTATCACGAGCGGCGATTCAGGGTCAAACGATCCGACAAAAGGCGCCGACTATAAGCCGGTACTGGCTGAACGACGCGAGCAGGAGCAGCGGGATGCCAACAAGGTGCTGGGCGTCAAAGAGACCCTGTTCTTACATTATCCGGACGGTGAATTGACGGCAAGCGTGGCTTTGCGCAAGGATCTGACGCGTCTCATCCGACGCTACAAGCCCGAAGTAGTGGTCACGGGTGATCCCACCAGCTGGTATTACGGCAACGACTATATCAACCACCCCGATCACCGCGCGGCGGCCGAAGCGGCCACGTATGCCGTATTCCCGTCGGCAGGCACGCGCATGATCTTTCCCGACCTGCTTAATGAAGGCCTGCCTCCGCACGATGTCAAGCGGCTGTATATACACGGGCATGAAAAGGCCGACACATGGATCGATATCAGCGATACAATCGAGACCAAGATAAAGGCGCTGAAGAAGCACGTCAGCCAGGGCGACACGCATGAGGCCGATGATCGTATGCGGGAGTGGGCCGCAGAAGACGGCAAAGAAAAAGGGATCAGATATTCAGAGTTTTATCGTGTGATGATCCTGCGGCGCGACGAGGACGAATCGTAAGCGTCAGCCCCAAAGCGCCGGCTTTACCACCATCAAGAAGACGATCAGTGTGACGTCCACGGTCACCAGGATCCCCATCAGCCTGCTCCGTTTTGATACAACCTGATAGGTCGGCGAGTTCGAAGCCTTCGCGATCGAGAGCCTGGATCTGGCGTCTTACCACAGGCGCGTAGGCGAACACGCCCAGCAGGGCAGCGATCACATAGAGAACCAAGGCTGTTAGCAGCCACGGCGTTACCAGCGGAATCGGCGACAGGAATGCCATGGTCAGCCCGGTGGCCAAAAGCAGACCATAGCACGGATTGGCGACCTTGCGGTCAATCAGCTGGATATTCCGCAAGACGAAAGGCAGCACTTTCGGTTCTCGGGAAGCTTTTGCGATCCAAATCCCGTAGGTGAAATTGGCCCCAACCGCTGTAATGGCCGACAACACATGGATCCACTTTACCAAGGAGAAAAGCATAGATTTCCTCCTGACTTGCGGGGCAACCACTTTTGCCCGCGCGTTTGCGCGTTGCATCCTGGCAGACTTGGCTGGAAATTCGCCCAGATTCGAGATCGAATTGCACACGAAGTGCGTTTCCGATAGTTACTTGCGCAGATACTGTGCGACGGCGAGGTCAGCGTATGGACGGCCGCTGGAACGATATACCTCCATCAACCTCCCGGCATCAAAGGGAACGCGGCGGAACTCCAGCGACAGTCTTCCGCCGTCAGATTCAAGGATTGCATACTCGGCCCACGGATCGGCTCGGAGGCTCCCGACTGGCTGATGGTGGCTGTATGCAAAACCCACGCTGCCAGGATTAAGAAAAATCGGGCACTTTCATCGATCCGGCGCAGATGCTGGACATGAGTGTGCCCGCCGGTCATGACGTCTGCTACATGTGCACCGAGAAACGCGAACAGGGTTTCCTGAGAGATGTCCGGCAAGATAACGTCGTCGAATGACGCGGGTGATCCGTGGAAACAGAGCAATATGCGCCCGGCCTGCAGCGGGATGCGGACGGTTGGCTGAAACGATTGAATGAATGAACGGTCTGCCGGCGACAATCTGGAAAGCGTCCACACCCGAACCGAATTCAATTCAAGCCGCCGCTCCACTGTGGTGACTTCGCCGCCGGTTTCTGCGCCGCTCAGAAGAAAGGAATCCGCATTGCCCATTACCACTGGACAACCGAGTTTGCGCAGATGGCTGATAACCTGCGCAGGCTGCGGCCCTCCCTGTATGGCGTCCCCCAGGCAGACAAGCTGCTCAACGCCCAGTGTCCGCAGGTCGCTTAAGACCTCGTCCAACGCTATGCAATTGCCATGTATGTCAGAGAGAACTGCAATGCGCATTTGAGCTCCCAACGCACAAAGGCTGTGCACCGGCGATTGCACAGGTTCTGAAGCTATTTTTCGGGTTTGTATTCAAACCTGAATCCCGATAGCTCCACGTATGGCTGCCAATGCTTATAACTGATCGCCCGCACGCGGCGGGCGATCTCATCCTTCGACATGTCAGGTGAGATCTTGAAGAGCTCGTTGAATTGCTTACGTGTGAAGGGTGGCCGCGTCCACGTTTCCGGCGATAGGGGCAACTCCAGGCCCTCGGCCATCATTTTTGCGATTTCAAAGAAGAGAGCCCGTTGATTTTCATAGGTCCGCTTTAGCAGTGCGTCTACGTCATCGTCAGGGTGGATGGGAAACCGCCGAACAGCGACAATCCTGCCCGTATCAACTTTCGGCGCCATGTGGTGGCATGTGACACCATACTCTTTGGCATCCTCGTACAGTGCGAAGTTGTTGCAGCCAATTCCTGGGTATTCAGGCGAAGCGGGGTGGAAATTGATGGCGGCGATCTTTGCACGCTTTAGTAATTCGTCCGGAATAACCCAGCGCGATAAATAGGAGACCAGGTAGTCGCCTTGCCAGAAACGCGCCCGGTCGGGCAACGGATCCCCCCAATTGCCCAGGCAATCGATTACTTTTGCGAAGTTTTGACGACTAAATTCGAGGGCATGGCTGCAGTCGGGATCGTCTGCTTTACCGAGGAAGAGCAGGGAGAAATTGTTTTGTGGCATATGAGGTCCGCAGTTACCGCCCTCTTTCATTCCGCCGAAATTGCGGGGCCCAACACGCGAGCTGTGGCAGATCGAAAGAGGCATTCCGTGCAGAAATCGTCGCCTGCACCGATCGAAATATCAGCCAGCTGAGGCACCGGCTCCTCCGCATCAAATATCTTCGGGTGCTCTCCGTGAGGTTGAAAGGATTTTGAATTTCCTCAGCTGGCCCGAATAGCAGCTGGAAGGCGACCTTCCTTCCGCCAATTATAAACGCGCGCCCAAGCCGAAGTCTGCGGGAACGAGGGAATACATCACAGCATCGGAGACGATGGAGCCAATCACCATGCGATTTAGGAGAACCCCCTCCCGGTGTGCACCGGTCTTGTCCGCGACTTTCTGGCTGGCTTCATTCGTCTTCGCGGTCACAATCTCCACTCACAACAGCTTCAAGCGCTTGAAGGCAAAACGGGCTGCCAGCCGCGCCGCCCGCCCGGCGAAACCGTCCCCGCGCTTCGAACTTCTTATCCAATAACCCAAGTTGCAAAAATGATAGATGGGGTGAATGTGGCTGATGCTGCAACAGCCCAGGAAGCCGCCTCGCTCGGCGTCTGAAACAGAAAAACCGAAATAGCTGCCGTCATGCCAACCTGCCTGTGCGACCGTAATCCAATCGAGCGCTTCGCTTCTCCGGTAGTCGTCGTGCGCCCAAGACATCCAGGGCTTGAGTTCATCCATCGATTCGCAAATTGCTTCGTACATCGAAACGGCGTCTTCCGCGCGGAGTGGCCGCAGCGTCACGACGCCGTCAGTGCTCGACGTTGAAGCCTTAAACTAGGTGGAAATGTATTCCCTCAAATTGTGCTCGACTGCATATGCCGCCGCCTCGGCACGGTTGTTCACGCCCAGCTTTGAGAGAATGCTTGACACGTAGTTGCGAACTGTACCCTCGCCCAGAAAAAGCGACTTGGCGATCTCCCGGTTGGTTTTGCCCTCAGAGACGAGCAGCAGGACGTGCTTTTCCTGCTGGCTGAGATGAGCGAAGGCCGAGGCCTCCTCTTCCTTGACCGCCCGGCGGACCTCTTGAAAGACGCGCTGGGTTACCGCAGGGTCGAGAAGCGCCTCGCCCCGGCTGACGGCCTCCAGCGCCTTAATCAGGTCATCACTCCCGATCTGTTTGAGGATGTATCCCGATGCCCCAGCGCGAATGGCCGAAAACAGCATTTCATCTTCGGCGTAGGAAGTCAACATGATGACTTTCGTGCCCGGATATCTGTTTACGATCTCCTCACAGGCTTCAATTCCAGAGGTGCCCGGCAGGCGGATATCCATAAGCACGACCTCAGGCTTGAGAGCCGCCACCTGCTCAATTGCTTCACGGGCCGACCCGGCCTCTCCCACGACCTCAAACTGAGGATGCCGTTCCAGCAGAGATTTCAAACCCAGACGCACCACCTCGTGGTCGTCCACTAATACTATTCTTTGCTTAGTCATGGGGGGAATTTTCTCCAAGTTGTCCGGAAAACAGTATAGTCGAGACGAGAAGGTCTGGCAAGGGCCGATTAATTTTGCCGCTGGTCCGTTAAATGACAGCCTGGCTCATCCCAGTTTTAAGGAACAGGGCGAGCCAGGCCGCGCTGTGAGTGAGGATTCTGCCGTTATTACTTGGCTTTGACGGTAATCAGCCTGGGTTTGACTTCTTCCGCCTTGGGCAGCGTGACGGTGAGCACACCGTCTTCGAACTCGGCTTTCGCCTTGTCGGAGACCACGGCGGTTGGCAAAGCGATTGTGCGCTCGAAAGCACCCCAGCGTTGCTCACGGATGTGATATGCCTTGTCTTTCGCCTCGCTCTTTTCCCTAGTCTCGCCCTTTATGGTGATCATGTCTCCGGTGACGGAGATTTGCACGTCATCGGCCTTTATGCCCGGAAGCGACGCTTTGACAACTACATCGTCATCGGTCTGATACAGGTCGATGGCCGGGCCGTGCAAGCCGTCAAGGTGGTCGAGGGGGCGGGTGAAAGAATCGTCAAAAAGCCGATCCATGGCTTCGCGCAGAGTGACCATCTCGCGCATCGGCTCCCAACGAATTAGATTGGACATGGCAACCTCCTTTTAGAAAAGTCAGTTTATGGCCTTAATATAAAAAGCCTGCGTTAGAAATACGCAGGCATAATGTAGAAAGTTTGTCAGAGATTCCAACTTCGAATCCTGGTCGCGGCGTGTCCCGGGCACTCAGGATTGCGAGGGCCGTTTGGTCACGTCTTCTCTCTGCGGAAATCCACGAACCGATACCCCACCCCACGCTCGGTCAGGATATATTTCGGGTCGGCGGGGTCTTTCTCCAGTTTCTGGCGCAGATAATTGATGTAGAGACGGACATAATGCGGTTCGTCGCGATATTCATAGCCCCAAACTTTTTGGAGCAATTGGTCGTGTGAGACCACCCACCCGGCGTTCTGGACAAGGTGGAACAGCAGGCGGTATTCCGTGGGGCGCAACTTGACGAGTTTGCCTTCCAGCCAGATCTCACGCCGGTCAAAGTCGATTTTCAGGCGATCGTCAACTTCGATCAGGCCATGCATGGAGCCGCTGGCGCCCTCGGTTCGGCGCAGCACTGCCTTGACGCGGCTGACCAGTTCACGCGGGCTAAAGGGCTTGGTGATGTAGTCATCCGCGCCAAGCTCCAGGCCGCGAACCCGGTCGTCTTCTTCGCCCTTGGCCGTCAGCATGATGACCGGCACGCTGCTCACTTCGCGAATCGTCTCAAGCACCTCGAAGCCGTCGATGTCGGGCATCATTACGTCCAGCAGGATCAGATCAGGTGTATCGCGCAGTTTGTCGATTGCCTGCTTGCCGTTAAAGGCCTCCGCAACCTGAAAACCATCGTGCTCGAGGTTCATCCGGATGAAGCGCACCATTCGTTCCTCGTCGTCGACGACGAGGATCCGGCGGCGTTCGAACTCTTCAGGCATCTTACTCCCTCACAAAGCCGATGATCTTCTCTTCTTCTGCGCTCTCGATGACTTCAATGAGCGTCAGCTTGTCAATTGGCCAGATCACTTTTACCACATTGTGCTCGAGATAGTGCAAGTCCTTCCCGTCGCGCTGGCGCGGACTGCTAAGCGTGATGATCGTATCTGTGGGCTTGGGCAGCTCCTCGATTTCACCCATCACCGGCACGTCGCCGGCGAGATGTAATATGACTGTGTAGGCCATGGCTTTTTCTCTCCGTTACGCATTTCCATTACAAGCAACCAGCAGGACCGGAAGCAAGTTACAGATTCGTTCTCCAAGAATCATAAGCGGCCGAACTATTGCCAATGCCGGGATATCCTTGGCGGTCAAGGCGCTTTCAGCAGGACCTGAATCTTCAGTTTTCCGAGGGCAACGACGTCGCCGTTGGTGAGGCTGTGCTCCACGTTGGGGTTCAATCGCCGCCCATTGACATACGTGCCGTTGGCCGATCCCAGGTCCATCAGGAAAACATGGCTTGCTTCACGCTTGATTACGGCGTGCAGGCGTGATACGCCGCTGGCGTAGGCCTGATAAGGTGACAGGTCAATATCGGGCATAATCGGCTGTCCTTCGCTGATGCGCCCGAGCGTGAATTCGTTGCGCTCTGCAAGCGGAAGTACCTGGCCCGTGTCCAATAGATGCAAGGTAACCCAATTGTTGAGCCCGGCAAGAGGCGGTGCAGACCGGGCCCGATCCTTCCGTGCAGGCTCCATAATCTGGCTGGTCTTGATGGTTTGCGTCGTCAAGGATTCGGCCACTCCCAGGGATGCCCCGCATTCGCTACAGAACACAGCGCCGGTCATGTTGACATGTTGACAGTTCGAGCAAGTAATCATTCAAGTTTCTCCGCGGCAGACAGGAGCAAAGCCCGCGTGCCATATTTGATATGTTTCTCGCCTTCTTTGCTGAAGGATTGCATCCTTTCCAGATTCTCGGCTTCGAGTAACGCTGTCCTTGCCAGTTCCTTTTCACCCTGCGTTAGCAAAAGCGAGGCAAGATTTCTCAGATGGCGGGTGGCCGCATCGTACTCTCGACCTGCGGCCTCCTCGTGGGCGCGTTCCTGCATTCTATATAACGATAAACGTGACAGGGCGCTAAGGACCGCGGCAGGGGGAGGATCTTCCTGGGGAGTATCGGCCGCCAACCGCTCGAGCTTGAGGCGGATTGGCGGGATCGGAGTGGGGCGGGCTGAAACTACCAGCTTAAGGGTTCCGTCCAACAACGTTACGTTGTCAGTTTTCGAGGCCGAGGGCTGGACCAGGAACTCAAACAACACATTAAGAGGAGCGTCCTGGAGGATTGGGCCAAGATGCATCATATCCTGAATGGCAATTGGGCCGGCCTCAGGTTGAAGACGAAATGCGTAATCCAACTGAATGCCCTCTGCTTGGCCAGCCTGAAGTGTAACATCCTCCGCGAATGTATTGGCGAGAGCATTGAACTTCTCGAGCAGGACACGTTGAATTTCCCGCGGCTCTGAAATGTACGTGCTGTTGTTACCAGTACTGCTGGCGAGAGCATCAAGGAAAATGTCGTTCCAATCCGCGCCGATGCCGAAGCCGCTGATACCGATATTGAGATGGCTGGCTTCCGCAGCCAATTTGAGGCAGGCTGGTTCGTCTCCGTATGTATGCCCGTCGGTCAGAAGAATGAGATGATTTAATCGTTGAGAGTCGAGGCTGCGGCGAATCTCCTGCAAGCCGGCTTCCAAGCCTCGATATATCTCGGTGGCGCCGCCCGTCTGTATCATTTGAACGCGTGCCTGTAGCCTGGTGCCGTCGGTCTGGTAAGAGGCTGGTACGAGAACTTCGGCACGGTCGCTAAATGCCACCAGGCTGAATATGTCCTCGGGTCGCAGCGACCGCATGATCTGAATGGCAGCGGCCTTGACCAAATCTATTTTTTCCCCCTGCATGGACGTGGAGCGGTCGAGGACAAGACAAATATTAAGTGGGGGCGAGGGCATTCTCTCCCCGCTCTGCCGTGGTGCAGCCTGCAGCAATACGAAGATCAGCTGCGTTTCGTTCAAGTGCACCAGGTTTGGCCGGCTGTACTGAACCTGGTAATGAAAAGGGGCGGGAGATAACTCTTCCTGTGGAAGGGTCGCGTCGTATAGCTTTCGCCGATTGGCGTTGGATAATACCTCATAGGCCTGCTGAACTTCGAGGAATATTTCGGTCTCACCGGCCAATTTATTCTTGTCGGGATGCAGGCGCTGTGCGGCCTCGTAGTAGGCGCGCTTGATCTCCTCCGCCGAGGCCTCGCGTACCACGCCCAGAAGGGCGTAATAGTCCTTCCGTGTTTGCGGCATTTCTTATCCGATCAGTTGCACGAGCACCACGCTAATGTTGTCGGGACCACCTGCCATATTTGCCGCCGTCACCATATTCTGGCATGCGCGCGGCAGGTTGGGTGCGTCAGAGAGCGAGCGTGAAATGTCATTCTCCGCCACCACGCCCCATAATCCATCACTGCACAGCATCAATGTACCATTGCGCGGGAACGGTATGGTGAACACGTCCACATCGAGACTTTCACCCTGTCCGAGGGCGCGGATCAGCACGTTGCGATGTGGGAAAGAGGCGGCCTCTTCTTTGTTCAGGTGGCCCAGCTCTTCCAACCGTTTGACGAGCGAATGATCGTGAGTTAGCTGTTCCACCCGGCCCGCCGGATAGATGGCATACGCGCGGCTGTCGCCGACGTGACCAATGGTAACTTGCTGACCGAGCACAAGGGCGGCGGTCAAGGTGGTACCACTGCCGGGCGCATCCTGCTGGACCGTGCGATGTGCGTCTTTGACGGCACTCTCCATGATTTCCTGCAGAGACTCTTCGGGCGGTTGCGTGGGGATCGCAAAAAGGTAGGAATGAAACTTGCGAATGATCCGTCCTGCAATCACTCTCACCGCTGCGTTGCTGGCCACCTCCCCGAATTGATGTCCACCCATGCCGTCGGCGACCATGTAGAGCCCAAAGGGTACATTGGCGGTTTTTCCGGACAGCGTCGTCGTCAATGCCAGCACGCTATCCTCATTATGATCACGCTGTTTTCCGACGGATTGACCGGTTGCCGCGATCAGTTGCTGCATCTCAAACGGTGTGTTGGTGCCGTGAACAATGGATTGGAGCTGCTGGTCTGACAGCGGTGCCGTTGTTGCTGATGCGCTGGACGTCCGCGACTTGCCTCCAAATATTTTGCGGAAGAAATCAAGCATGCATGTCTCCTTGGTCAGGCGAGCAAAGCATAAATGCAATGATCTGCGGAACCAACGTAGACGACATCGTCGAAGACCATGGGGGAACCCGTGATGGGTCCCTGCGTCTCGAACTTCCAGCGCTGGCGGCCCGTTCGATATTCCAGACAATATAGATTTCGATCCACCGAGCCACAATAGACCGAATCTTTGTAAACCGCGGGCGAACTGCTGACTTGATGTTCAGTACGAAAGCGCCAAACTTCCTTGCCCGACTGCGCTTCAACACAATAGATGAAACCGTCGGCGGCGCCAACGTAGACATAGTTCTCCAAAAGCGCCGGCGATGAAACGGAAGGCTTGCCGAGTCGAAAGCGCCAGATGACCCAGCCGTTGCGGGCGTCAAGACAATACAATATACCGTCTGTCGATGCAAAAAAAACGGATTGACCGGCAACGATGGGAGAGGAGGTGATAGCGCGTTTGGCCTGGAATCGCCACTTTAGCGTACCCCGGAAATCCACGGCAAAGAAGTCGCCGCTCTCGTTACCGAAGTAGACAAGCTCGTTTGACACGAACGGAGTGGAGCGGACCGCATCCGCGGCGTCGAATCTCCAGGCGCTGCGACTGGTCGTAACGTTAATAGCGTGGAGGTCGTGGTCGTCCGAACCGATGAACACATGGCCCTCGGCGATGCGGGGCGAGGAATGGATGTGCCCGTCTGTGACGTAGGTCCAGACCAGCTTGCCGGTGCGAGCGCTGACTACGTGCAGTCGCTGATCTTTCGAACCGAAGTAGATGTTGCCCTCATAGGTTGCAGGCCTCGAAACGACGCCCCCCTCGGTGGCATACTTCCACTGGAACTTGCCGTCGGTCGCGTTCAGAGCATAGAGGTTGTTGTCATAGCATCCAATGTATAACAAGCCTTGATGGAATAGGGGGGTGCCGCGAATTTCGTCCTCGCATTTGAACGACCAGATGGCTTTGATCCCACCCACGGGTGCGATGGAAGTTGTCGTTACTTTTGAAAGCGTACCTGTTTTGCGGCCGGCGCTCAACAGAGCCTCTTTCATAGCCTCGGCGTTAGGGAAGCGCTCGGCAGGATTATAGGCCAGCGCAGTATTGATGACCGCCTCAAGTTCCGCTGACACGCGGGAATTTATCTTGCGCAGAGGCCGCTCGGCAAATGAGAAAGGCGGCTCAAGGCGAGGGTCGCGGCGTGTAAGCGCATGATGGATGGTGGCGCCAAGCGCATATAGATCTGCTGCAGGTGTGGCTTCCCCCCGATACTGCTCCGGCGGCGAATACCCCTCCGTGCCGATCATGGTTCCCTTCTGTCCCACCTGGAAGGTTCTGGCGATGCCGAAATCCACCAGTATCACGTCCCCGTTGCTGTTCACCATGATATTCGATGGCTTCATGTCTCGGAAGATGATCGGGTCAGGCCTATGCGCATGCAGAAAGGAAAGCACATCGCATAACTGGATGGCCCATGTCATGACCTGTTCTTCCGTGAGGAAGCCGTTGGTATCGTTGATTATGGCTTCCAAGTCCTTGCCGTGCACGAACTCCAGGACCAGGTAGGAGCGGTCCTCCTCGGTGAAGTAGTCGTAAATGCGCGGAATGGAGGGGTGATTCAGAGTGGCAAGCAGGTTTGCCTCGCGCTCGAAATTCTGGACGATGGTCTGCCTGACCAGCGGGTCAGGGGCCATGTTGATCATTTCCTTAACCGCCACTAATTTGGTCACATTGGGAAAATGCAGATCGCGGGCACGATAAACGGAGCCCATGCCGCCAACGCCGATTACCTCCTGAATGTGATAGCGCTTGACAAGCGTGGTGCCGGACTGTAATTGACGACGGGGTGCGATGGGTTCGTCGCCCAAGGGCTGTGTAATATTTTCCGTGTCCAAAACCTCTGCTGGCATTGAATTATAGTGTGCGTTGACAGGATTGGCAACCACCCGATTGCCCATGGCCATCTCAAAGTCCAATTTCTTTCAACCCCACCCCCGGCCCGGCCGCATTCTTCGGGTGGGGAGTTAGCGAAAAAGTGATGATTTTGCGGGCAAAGCCCGCAAAATCATCACTTTTTCGCTTTTCTTCAAGACAATCGGGCTTCGGCCAGCGACTTTGAGAAACCCATGCCCGACCGCCCGGACTTCTTGCGCAGAAATCCTTTCTAGGGCACAATTTGCGCGGCATGCGAATTCTCGCCGTAAGTGACCAGGTGGTTGAGCGCGTCTACACTCTCGTGCCCCAGGGCCACTTCAACGGCGTGGAATTGATCCTCGGCTGCGGCGACCTGCCTTACAACTACCTTGAGTATCTGGTGTCCATGTTGAATGTACCGATGTTTTATGTGCCGGGCAATCACGACCCGGCCTATAATTCCCGCTTCGCCTCGGCTAGGGCCGAAGGCGGCATAAATCTGGACTTGAAGCTGGGCCATGCCAGGGGGCTGCTGCTAGCCGGCTTTGGCGGATGCATCCGCTATCGCCCGGACGGCGTCAACCAGTACACACAATCGGAGGCTCGCGCGCGTGCCGCCAGCCTCATGTCCGGGCTTTTGTGGAACCGCATCCGCCATGGCAGTGGGATCGATATTCTGATCACTCATTCCCCGCCCTACGGAATCCATGACGAAGATTCCGAGGCTCACCGGGGCCTCAGGGCAATCAACTGGATTCTGACCTGGGCGCGGCCCCGTTTTCACTTCCATGGCCATACACACTTCTATCGCAGGAACCTAGAACCGTCTGTGACCCAACTTGGTTCGACGACCATCATGAATGTTTTTCCCTACAAGCTAATCGAGATCTGACGTGACTGATGAACTTACCCAGCGCGTGCACTCCGATTTCAGCCGGGCGCGCTTCAAGGCTTTCCTCAATCGTGTCCGCTCCATCGTGTCGGGGCAGCCGACGGCCCTGCTTTCCTATGACGACGTAAAAGCAAAGCTGCATATCGGCGGCCCCATCTATCGCGGTGTCCAGACAGTCCGGGTCGAGGAGATCGTCGGCAGTCTGAACCGCTATTACCAGTTTGACCGCGCTTTTCTACCCGTCGAAGATCGCATCGCCGCCCGGTGGCAGAACGTCGACCGCGCTTTTTACAAAGAGATCAGCCTGCCGCCCGTGCTGCTCTACAAAGTCGGGCATGTCTATTTTGTGGTGGATGGCCACCACCGTGTTTCCGTGGCCCGTGAGCAGGGGCAGGAGTTCATCGAGGCCGACGTGCGGGAATGCGCGACGAAAGTCAACATCACACCTGATCTCAAACCCGAGGACCTGGTGGTGTTGGGCGAAAAGGTGCACTTCCTTGAGCGGACCCACATCGACGACCTCCGGCCGGAATCTCGCATCCGCTTGACGATTCCTGATGGATTTGATCGCATGGTGCAGCACATCGCTGTCCACCGATATTTCATGGGGCTTGACCTGCAGCGCGACATTTCCGAACAGGAGGCAATCGTACACTGGTATGATACGGTGTATTTGCCGATCGTCAAAGTAATACGGCAAAGCAAAATCCTGCGGGAATTTCCCGGCAAAACAGAAGGTGATCTCTACTTGTGGGTACTTGACCATCAGCGGTATCTGTCAAAGGCAGAAGGAATGTCACTGCAGCCACCCGAAGCCGCTGCCCGCGAATTTATCGAAGCCCGTGACGAGTAGGTTGAATCGGCACGATCGAAGTGCGTAGGCTATATGCCGGGACTCTGACTCGAATATGAAGATGAACATGGAGTTGCCGTGACCAGACACCCGCTTGCAGGAGTATATGCCGCTGCGGTTACACCGCTGAGGCCGGATCTGTCCCCGGACGTGGACGCAATGGCGCCCTTCCTGGCTTTCCTCGCTTCACGCGGTTGTCATGGCGCACTGATTTTCGGCACGACCGGCGAAGGCCCATCCTTCTCGCCGGACGAGCGGGCCGCTGTTTGGCGGGCCGCCGTTCGAGTGCGCGAGCAATTTCCCGGATTTCGCCTGCTGGCGGGCACCGGCACACCGAGCCTAACAGAGACCATTGACCTCACGCGCCTGGCTTTTGACTTGGGCTACGACGGCGTTGTGACCCTGCCTCCTTATTACTTCCGCACAGCCACTGATGACGGCTTATTCAATTGGTTCCAGCAGGTGATCCAGAGGGCTGTGCCTGGCGACAAATATCTATTTGGATATCATTTTCCGGGGGTGGCGGGAGTTGGGTTTTCACTCGATTTGTTGGCCCGCCTCAAGGATGCCTTCCGGGTTCAATTTGCGGGCATCAAGGATTCTTCGCATGATGAAGCTTTTGCGTCTGCCGTGGGACAAAAATTCGGTGATGACTTGGCAGTTTTCACCGGCACAGACTCGGATTTTACGCTGGCACTGCAAAACCACGCCGCAGGCTGCATCACCGCGCCGGCAAATCTATTGTCTCCCGGCTTGCGCGAAATATTCGACGCCTTCTTAAGCCACAAAGATTCGAGTGCGTTCCAAGCCGAAGTCACGACCCAGCGACGGATGCTTGAAAAATACCCGCCTTTCCCACCCCTGTTGAAGGCGATCCTGGCACAATCCTATAAGCTGCCGCGCTGGCCCGTTCGTCCACCGCTGGTTGAGCTCTCGAAAACCGTTGAAGCCCAGGCAATTCGAGAGTTGACAAATTAAAAATGGAGAACCAACGTTGCCAGGGGAGCATTTGCGACGGTTGCCTGATGTAGTAATCGAATACAGTCTTGGCCTCCCCGAAATAAACGCTGGCGCTGTCTATCGCTTGTTTGAGCCGGTCCGTCAGATAGGCTCTCAGGTGCAAACACTATTCCAGGCACATGTCTGATACTTGGCGTCTCTTGATTACCCCTGCCGCCCCCGGTGCGTGGAACATGGCTGTTGATGAAGCCATCCTCGAGTATATCGGGCGCCGTGAATCTCTCCCAACCTTGCGGCTTTACGCCTGGGATCCTGCATGTCTCTCACTTGGGTACGCCCAACCTTTCGCAGACGTGGACATGACCCGTCTGAAAAACCGCGGTTGGGATGTCGTGCGGCGTCCCACTGGCGGGCGGGCTATCTTGCACACGGATGAGCTGACCTATTCTGTGACCGCACCTGTGGACGAACCGCGAGTGGCCGGGTCGGTCCTGGAAAGTTACAACCGGCTTGCAGGGGCTTTGCTCGAGGCCGTTCGCTCTTTGGGCTTGCCGGTTGAAATGAAGTACGAGGCGTCCGGTAATCAAGGCTCGGCGAACCCTGTATGTTTCGAGGTGCCGTCGGCGTATGAGATCACGGTGCGAGGCAAGAAATTAATCGGTTCTGCGCAGGCTCGCCGCAGGGAAGGTGTGTTGCAGCACGGCTCACTTCCGTTGACGGGCGACCTGGCGCGGATAACCGAAGTGCTGGTCTTCGAAAATGAACCTTCTCGTTCGGATGCCGCAAAGCGATTGCTGGCACGGGCCACGACGGTCAAGACAGTTCTGGGATGCGAGGTTTCCTGGGAAACTACGGCCCAGGCATTTGCTCGGGCGTTTGAAATCAGGCTCGCCCTGACGCTAGAACCGGGAAAATTGTCTGCGAGCGAACGGAACCGTGCCGTGGAACTGGTCCGGGAGAAATACGGCCGGGCCGATTGGATGAGGCGCGTCTAGTACCGTCTGCGCCTGCCGCGTAGCCGAGGCAGATGCGAAATACCTCTTCCAGCGGCCAGGAGCCGTGTTGGGAAGACTGAATGTTGATCCGGCAAAAATCAACGCCGCGGAGGAATCAGACTGGGTTTGATCTATTGTAGAAATTTCTCGGCCCAGGCAGACCATTGTCAAAACGCAATTCCGGCGGGTACCGACTCATGGACATCGAAGCACGAGTTGCTCAGCTCCTTAGCGAAAAATCCGGCCACGCTCCGGCACACATCGCCCGCGCGCCGGGACGAGTTAAATTTGCTCGGCGAGCATGTGGACTATAACGACGGATTCGTGCTGCCGGCTGCAATCGACCGGGCGACACATGTTTCTTTCTCCCCCTCGGGGGAAGACCGCAGCACAGTCTGGGCAGCAGATTTCAATGAAAGTGCATCGTTTTCGCCGCAAACGCTAATGACCAAGACGCAGCTGAACGGCACGCCCTTGCCAGACTGGGCGAGATATCCTGCAGGTGTTGCATGGGCATTACTCGAAGCAGGGCTGGCAGTAAAGGGTGTCCAGGCGGTATTTGCCTCAGATGTGCCGCGCGGGGCAGGGTTGAGCTCATCGGCCTCCGTGGAGCTTGCATTTGCCATGGCGTGGCAGGCGCTTGGTCACTGGCACATATCTCCCATGCAAATGGCACTTATCTGCCAGCGCGCCGAGAACAAGTATGTGGGGGTAAATTGCGGAATCATGGATCAGTTCGCGTCCGCCTGCGCTCAAGACGATCGGCTTCTGCTCCTCGATTGCAGGACACTTGAATATCAATTCCTGCCGTTACCTGAAAACGTAGCAATCGTTATTGCGGATACGACCGTGCGGCATACTCTTGCCTCCAGCGCTTATAACGACCGCCGAGCTGCCTGCGAGGAAGCAGTCCGCATTCTGCAGCACGATCTAGAGGGAATTACAGCCCTGCGCGACGTCAGTGTAAGTGATTTCAACCGGCTGGCTGAAAAACTTCCGTTGGAGGTAGAAAAACGCGCGCGCCATGTGGTTGAGGAGATCGATCGCACCGATCGTGCAGTCAAGTTCTTGAAGAGGGGCGAGATTACCAGCTTCGGTCGTCTGATGAACGCCTGCCACGTCAGCCTGCGCGATCTGTATGAAGTATCCTGTCCGGAACTGGATGTCATGGCCCGGATTGCGCAGTCACTTGATGGCTGTTACGGCGCGCGGTTGACGGGTGCTGGCTTCGGCGGCTGTACCGTTAACCTGGTGGCAAAAGAGAAGGCCGGGCGCTTCGTAAGTTCCCTGGCGGCCGCCTACAATCTGGAAACAGGGCTAAGGCCGGAGATCTATCTCTGCCACGCATCCTCCGGTGCCAGCGCTATGTGAATACATCCACTGACTTGCTCTACGGGCTACCCATGTTCACGAACGTCGAGCCTTCGAGTGGATTCTTCGATTATTCGATGCCAGGCATACTGATTAACCCCAAATTGCGCGGTGGCGTGGGTATCCAACTTCCGTAGTAGGAGATCATGAAGGAAAAAGCAAAATCATTTTGGGCGGGAGTTCGCGCCGAATTCCCGCTATTGATCGGCGTCTTCCCCTTTGGCCTGATCTACGGTGCGCTGGCTCTCAACGCCGGAATTTCACCGGCGGCGGCGCAAATGATGTCGTCCATTGTGTTCGCCGGTTCGGCGCAATTGGTTACCGCACAACTTATCCGACAGGCCTCGCCGGGATTAGTGGTGGTGTTGACGATCGCGGTCGTGAACCTGCGGCACCTGCTATACAGCGCGTCTCTTGCACCGTATGTCAAGAGCCTCACGACTCGTTGGAAAATGTTGTTGGCGTATCTTCTAACGGATGAGGCCTACGCGGCGACAATCATTCACTATGAAGAACAGGCTGTCGTATCCACTAGTCACTGGTTCTTTCTTGGAGCGGGCTTATCTTTGTGGATCGGCTGGCAAGCGAGTAGTGCGCTGGGAATCTTCCTCGGTACGGCAATCCCCGCGTCGTGGCCCTTGGATTTCGCATTGCCGCTAACCTTCATCGCCATGGTAGTGCCGGTTTGCAAGGACAGACCGGTGATAGCCGCAGCGCTGTCGGCTGGGACAGTAGCATTGCTGGCATATGGCCTGCCTTTCAAACTGGGCCTGATCCTCGCCGCGCTGGTGGGAATCTTCCTCGGGATGACGCTGGAGGCACGCAAATGAATATTTGGCTGGTCATGCTGTCGGGCGGCCTGTTGACGTTTGGGATGCGCCTTTCATTCATTTATCTCTTTGGCCGCCTCGAAATTCCTGAGACTATGCGCCGCGCCCTTCGTTTCGTTCCGCCCGCGGTACTGTCCGCACTCATCCTTCCGGAATTGTTGATGCCCTCCGGCTCTCTAGACGCGAGTCTTGCCAACCATCGCTGGATGGCGGGAGTGATCGCGGTATTTGTGGCGTGGTGGACAAAGAAGCCATTGTTAACCATCCTGGCTGGCATTGTTGCCCTGCTCATTTTCCAATTCGTCAGGTAATAAGGGTATCCGCTATTTGGAGGCGCCGTGCGGATGGGCGTGCTCAGGATCGTGCACGTGTCCGTGTGACACTTCCTCATCAGTGGCCAGACGCAGGCCGGCGATCTTCACGTCAAACTTCAATTCTTTTCCTGCCAGTGGATGGTTCATGTCGAGCCGGATATTCTCTTCGGTGATGGAGGCGATTCGAGCATACATTGGATGTCCCGCCGTGTCGCGCAGTTCAAGTTCCGTTCCCATTTCAAGAGGGACATTCGTTGGAAACGCCTGCCTGGGAACATCCATGAAGGCGTCGGCATCGACCTCACCGTAGCCTTTGGCGGCCGGCACGGTGACCTGCTTGCTGTCGCCGACTTTCAGATCGTATAGTTCGTGCTCCAGGCCGGGAATGATGTGCCCCATTCCCTGAATGAATTGCAATGGTTCTCGATCTTGCGAAGAATCCACAACCTTGCCATCCACATGCAGAGTGTAATGCATGGAAACGACCTGGCCGTCATCTACCTTCAATTCGTTCGCCATCTACTCTCCTGCTGTCTGAGGCTGGAGGGGGTTCATCCAAATGGCCCGGCTCCAGCAATTGAGCGGCTTACCACTGCGCGCTGGACGGTGATTTTACCATCTGGGCAGAGCTTATCCTTCAGACGTAGGCAAGATTAACTTGATTTCCCCCAGCCTCTTTAGCACGCGCCAAGGCTTGGCGCGCCTGCTCGATCAGCGGCTCCACCTCGGTGGAAGCACTGATTCGCAAAACTGCGGCGATGCCGGCGCTCATCCCAACGTTCAGGATATTCTTCCTGGAAGTTATCTGCGTGGACCGAACGCCCTTGATGATACGCTCCGCTATCTTTTCGGCATCTTCGCCGATTACACCCGGCAAGGCGAGGACAAATTCGTCGGCAGTCCAGCGGCCAATGCAATCGTACGGGCGGCTCTTCTCACGGATTGTCTGTGCGACAATCTTCAATACTTCATCGCCGGTTTGCATCCCGTAGGTGTCATTTATCGATTTGAAATTGTCAAGGTCCAAAGCGATCAAGCACAGGGGTGCTGAACCCCGGCGGGCGCGCTCAAGCTCGCCTCGCGCCGTACGGAAGAACGCGCCGCGGTTCATCACGCCGGTCAGCATGTCGTACAAAGCTAGGTGCTCAATTTGGTCACGTGCGGCCGTCAAGTCGTCGCCCAGGGAGAGAATACGCTTGCCGCTCAGAATGCGCGCCGCCAATTCTGCAGCCGTGAAGGGCCGGCGCAGGGTGTCGTCCACATCCGCAACGTCGGCGTCTGCCGAAGTAAGAGCGAGAATATACACCGGGGATTTAGTGGCAGCGCGGATACTTTGGACGAGGTTCGATCCCTGACTACTGCCCGGGCCACTGAGAATAATGGCGAAGCGCAACTGGCCCGACTCGAACAACTTCAAGGCTTGCTCTGCATTTTCTGCGAAGAATGCCTCGTGCCTGCCTTTGTCGATTGCGTCCTGGATCAGGGAGCGCTCTTTGTCAATGCTTCCAAGGACAAGGACTTTCATGTGATCTTCCTCTTGCATTACCCGACGATGTTCAGCTATCGGAAGAATACCTGATTCTTGGCGGCTGGCATATGAGAGCCCGCCAAACAAAAACTCAACCTTGGCGGCATAATTATACCTTCTGTTGACAAACATCCCCTCCCATAGTAACATTCCGGGCGCTCTGTGCCCATATCCGTTCGCTGACTCTCGCCGAGGTAGCTCAGTGGCAGAGCAGGGGACTCATAAGCCCTTGGTCGTGAGTTCAAATCTCACCCTCGGCACTGAAAAAATAAGTAGACGCTCTTCCTATTTATATGGTGGTCTCTAGACGAAGGAGATCACCATGTCTGTTTTAGAAACGCAAGACCAGGGGGCTATCGTACTTGCTCAGCAGGATTACATCCCTCTGATCGTCGAGTCTTTTCTCGTTGATCGCAGAGCGCAGGCCGTTTCTGCAGAAACGCTATCCTTCTATCAAAAGAAACTGAAGTACTTCTGGACCTTCTGTGAAGCCCAAGCCGTGACGCAGGTTTCAGAGCTCACGCCGGATTTGATCAGGCGGTATATATTGCAGCTTGCCGAGACCCACAACCAGGGCGGCGTGCACGCTTGCTTTCGTCCATTGCGCACGCTGCTTCTGTGGGTGGAATTGGAAGAAATCATGCCGAACGGCTGGCGGACCCCTATTCGCAAAGTCAAGGCACCCAAACTAACTTTACAGCCGATTGAACCCATTGCGTTGGACGATGCCGCGCGTTGGCCGAGGCCTGCCGGCACTGTCCATCTGGGGTGCGGGATAAAGCCATGATCTTAGGTCTGCTGGACACCGGCGCGCGAGCACAGGAATTCCTAAACCTGAACCTGGACGATGTCGACTTGGCTACCGGCTCTATTTTGATTCGAAAGGGAAAGGGGGGCAAGCCTCGAATGGCATTCCTAGGGCGGAAATCCATTCGGGCAGCCCGTGCCTATATTCGCCTACGCCGTGACACTAACCCAGCTCTTTGGGTTTCAATTCGCGGAGATCGCATCACCTATGCTGCCTTTTGAGAAGACGTGCCCAACATGCAGGCCTCACATCCATTCCCTCGCCCCATGACTTTCGCCGCGCGTTCGCCCTATTGATGCTTCGGAGTGGCGTGGACGAAAACGAGCGTGGAGGAAATGCCGGCGAGGCGACATAATTGGGGTCGGGTGAGGTGGCTAATTTACTCGAAGAATTGGCCCTTGTTCAGCAACAGATGTCGCTTCATTGTCGTTTCCGCCGCCGCATGTTTCTGGCTGTCATTGCGGCAGCATAGAGCCTTTAGAATTAAGGGAGTTCACCGATCAGCTGGAAGGACGGCTCTGGGCGCTCATTACAAGCGTATTAGGGCGCCCAGGGCTGGAATGTGACCGCGCTCTACTGCATGCCCGTGCTTCAGAGTGAAAATGTGATGGTTGGCGGCTGACGCACTCGCTGCGGCAAGGTGCACTGCCCCCGCCGGCGTTTGTGTTCCAATCACTTGGGTGATTATTCTAGAATCGATGTATTTGATACGGGTACGCAATTCTGCCAGTCTGACATGAGCTTCTCCAATGAGTTGACTTCCGGGGCTGGTTGGTTTGGGTGCATCGCCGCGTGGTGATTCTTCCAGGTTGCTATCTTACGGAGTTGCCGGGAATTAGCTGAAGCCGAGGTTTTAACTCCGCGCTTCAAACGGCTTAATCAGCAGACTCTTTTGATTAGCAAACTCTTGGTAGGCTACCAGATTGCACATCTGGGATGATCACATTCAGTTAACATGGACCAGATGTCTCGGGCAGTTGCGCGACAGTGTATTTGGACGATGTAACACTACTGCTTCTAGGTGCTCATTGAATACTAGCAGTAAACACAAAGATGAGAATTGCCCTAAAATTCACGACTTATAATACTATAATGTAAAGTGAAGGTGATGAGCAGATAAGTACATCGCCCGTCTAAGAAGTAATTGAATTCAAATAGTTACTGCTCTGGAGCTCCAACAAACATGTTTAGTAAAGCCAAGATCTTCGCCGAAAATAACTATACTCTCATTCTATTGATGGCCAGCCTCCTCGGTCTCGGAATCCCGGGTATCCAGGACGCGCCAAACTCCTTATTTAATATTCTCTTAGCAATAGTAATGTTCGTCGCATTCTTACAGCCCAACGCTAGCATGAAGAGAGAACTTAACATTCCAAGGGTAATATCCTTCTATGTACTTCGATTCATTGCGCTGCCAATCGGCTTGTTTTGCCTGACTAGTGTTTATCTACCGGCCTACTCTGAATCCGTCTTCGTTTTTTCACTTTTGCCGGCCGGCATGTTAGCGTTTACGTTCACTGGTTTCCTGCAAGGAGATACGCTATTATCCCTTTCAATTATCCTCCTGAGTAGTTTGCTTGCGCCAATCATTATTCCGGTCTCATTACTGTTGTTTACCGGTAGTCTGGTCAAGGTTGCATTAGCGGGAATTGAAATCACCCTGCTGTCAACCGTTGTGGGACCGTTTATTTTGGCCTTGCCACTTCGGAACGATAAAATTGTAAAACGAATTTCCGCCGACTATGGCAGATTGATCTCGGTTATTACTGTTGCTGTCCTTATCGCAATCGTATTTGGACGGCAAAGAGACCTCATATTCTCCAATTACCAATCAATTGTTCCTCTGTTGCTTATCTCTTCGATTGCGTTAGCAATATTCTATCTATGCGGTTACTCATTTGCAGTATTCTTCTCCAAGCGCGAAAAGGTGCCATATACCGTCAGTTCTGGATTTAATAACATTGTCTTGGGAATCGGCATCTCCCTGAGCTACCTGCCTCCCCAGATAAGTCTCTTCTTGGCCATAAGCGAATACGCATCGCTAACGGCCATTTCGCTATTCAAAATGTTCGTAAACGCATCCAATCGTGCCATCCTGGAAGGCGCGGTCACATCCCAAGATTAATAGAATATCTAATCTGATCATGACAACTAAATCAATGGACCAATCCGCTCCTCTTCCAGTGACGAAGGGACGCTCAATCTCAAATAAATTGCCTGGATCAAAGTTTCTGGAGTGATCTCCAAGCGTTGACCGGGCTTCGTCTATGCAGCATTGAGGGGAGTGGCAGATAGTTTGGGTCAGATCGTGTGCTGAATACCTGCCACATCTTACGCCACGGGGACTCGGGAAATAGGGAAAGATCCGAACTGATGACAGACCCACATGAACTTCTACAGAGTGGCAAGGCTTTTGCCAAGGGCGATTCGCAGAGCACAAAATCCGAAAAATGTATTGCTCGAAAGAAGGACGTCTCCACATAGGGGCAATTGTTAGGCTCTCTAGGGACCAAGCAATACCATAGGGTCCCGCAGATCAGCAAACGGTTCGCAAATAGAACTCCCTGCGAGGAGCAAAAATTGATAGTTGACTTCCATTTGAGATTGTGCTATATTCTACTATATAGAATAAAATTCCACAATGTGGAATTTGATAAATGATGAAATCGAGCGCTAAACCCAAATATCCAGTAAACACAATCATTAAGGCTTCAAATCTGATTGGAGCTCTGGGGGAGTCTAATCAGGAATTGGGTATTAAGGTTTTAAGCGAACGCGTCGGTTTAAGCGCTAGCACAACGCACCGCTTGCTGAACACCCTGACATCCATCGGTTATGTGCAGCGGAATCCGGCCACGCATCAATACAAACTAGGGATTGGATTATTTCAAATTGGTGCAAGGGTGCTCAGTCAATATGGAATGAATCCAGATGTCCGCACCGTCCTTGAAGAACTGGCGGAAACCACGGGTGAGACCGCCAAACTTGGTGCTCGATTCAACGGGAAGCTGGTTTACCTAGGGTTGGTTGAGAGTTCAAATCCTCTAAGATTCACGGGTCATATCGGTTCCTGGGCACCACTTCATTGCACGGCGATGGGGAAAATATTGTTGTCGACATTACCTCGGTCGGAGCAAGAGGCAATCATTACGAGCATACTTCCGCTTAAGAAATCTACTCCGAACACGACAACGGATAAAGACAAACTACTACTTCTCCTAGATACGGTTCGACAAACGGGCTATGCCATTGATGATGAGGAGTTTCTGGTTGGCTCAAGAGGTATTGCCTGCCCCGTGGCGAATACACAGGGGCAGACGGCTACCTCAGTAAGCATCTCTGGCCCGTCCGCTAGGCTCTCCCAACAGACATTGCTCGGCTATTTGCCTAGTTTAGAAAGAGCTGCTAAAAAGTTGTCAGAAGTCACCATCCTATAACTGAGCTAAACCGGAAGTGAGAGTCAATATGGCTGAAGACTATGTTCTAAGAGCCAAGGGAATCTCAAAGACGTTTCCAGGTGTTCAAGCGCTGAAGAATGTCGATTTCGAAGTACGTCCGGGAGAAGTTCATGCACTATTGGGGGAAAACGGGGCGGGTAAGAGCACCATGGTAAAGATCCTTACAGGCGTTTACAGCAAAGATACAGGAAAGATTTGGCTGAACAATCAAGAGGTTGAATTTCAGAATCCCCTTGATGCAATGCGTCTGGGGATTAGCGTCATTCATCAGGAATTGAGTCTCGCACCACATCTGGATGTAGCCCACGACATCTATTTGGGAAGGTTGCCGATTAAGGGTGGCCTGCTGGGCAAAGTCGTAGGCTGGATCGATTCGAAAGCACTTTATGACAGAACTAAAGTCGTCCTCGCAGACCTGGGTATTCAAGTTGACCCTCATGATCTAGCCGGGGATTTGCCGGCGTCCAGAGCTCAAATGGTGGAAATTGCCCGCGCACTTTCAATTGAAAGTCGGATCATCTTTATGGATGAGCCGACTTCCTCTTTAAGCCTTGGCGAGCAGGAAGAGCTCTTTGAAAAAATAAGGCAGTTGAAAGAAAGAGGCGTCTCTATTGTATTCATTTCTCACCGGCTGGAGGAAGTATTAAAGATCGCAGATAGAATAACCGTCTTTCGCGACGGTAAGAATATCGCTACTGTGCAAGCGTCTGAATCGAATATTGATAGTCTGGTCAGTATGATTGTGGGACGCGATACAACCGAACGCTACCCTAAGAAACAGGTTCAACAAGCGGAAGTCGTTCTTAAAGTTCACAATTTGTCGCGCAAGAAGGTTCTGAACAAGATCTCCTTTGAATTGCACAGAGGAGAAATTCTGGGCATTGCAGGTTTGGTTGGGTCCGGGCGCACCGAATTGGCGCGTGCCATATTCGGTGTTGATTCTTTCGATGATGGCGAAATCTGGATCAATAACCAATTGGTCCAAATCCATTCAACTAGGGATGCCTTACATCATGGACTGGCTTTCTTAACTGAGGATCGGAAAAAAGAAGGGCTACTCCTGAACCTGAGCGTCATGAATAATGTACTGATGGCAGCGATTAACTGCGATCGGGTCGCAAAAGAGTACAGCATAGGGTCACCCTGGTTCGGCTTTCTGTCATTTAAAAATCTTCGCACGGATATAAGAGGCTACGTTGATACTTTGGCTTTGCGTGCACCAAGCCTCAGCACAGAGGCGCAGAGTCTAAGCGGGGGTAACCAGCAAAAGGCGGTAATTGCAAAATGGTTGATGACACGTTCCAACATATTCATTTTTGATGAGCCCACTCGGGGAATTGATGTTGGAACCAAACCGGAGGTTTATCGATTAATGGAAGACCTGGCAGAAAAGGGCGCGGCGGTCATCATGATATCGTCAGAAATGCCGGAGGTAATTGCGATCAGCGATCGTATCTTAGTTATGCGCCAGGGAGCGATTATCGCTGAGATATCCCGAGCGGATGCCAATGAAGAGCTCGTCATGCGCTATGCGGCATCCAAAGACCCAATGAGCAATCGAATGACGGTAACCTAACGGCTAAAGAGACATAAGGCTTTTTGAGGCAATCGACTGAAGAACCTACAGATGAATAATAAAAAAATTCCACGACGCCGTTCCTCGTGTTCCTAATTGGATATTCCTTATCCTTACTTTCTAAATTCGATACAGCCTTTTTGATTGGTCGCTTTGAAACCGTGAATCTACCTCGGAGCGAAACCGAATTGGACATAGACGAATCTCTGGCAGAAGGAGTAGGTACATGGCTGGGTCGATTGGCATGAAAATGACTGTTGGGGCGAGAATACGAGCAAACTGGCAGGAGGTGCTCAGATTTCTAAGGAAGAACAGCACTCTTGCAGTATTAATCCTTCTTTGGGTTGGGCTAACGCTTGCGTCGCCCCATTTTCTTACAACAGACAATATGTTGAATATTCTGTTGCAAGCTTCGAACATAGGCATCATGGCTTGGGCCGCAACCATGGTGATCGTGGCGGCCGAAATCGATCTATCTATCGGTTCTATTGAGGCTTTGGCTGGCAGTACAGCCGCGGTAATTATGGTGACTTTTAAAATGCCGGCAGTGGTCGCAATTTTGGGTGCTCTGGCTGCCGGCATCGCATCGGGGGCAATTGCCGGGTTCTTCACGTCAAAAGTCGGAATGCCTTCCTTTATCACTACGCTTGGAATGCTTAGCATCGCGCGCGGGGCTGCATTGCTGGTGACTGGTGGCCGCGCAGTGTATGGGCTTTCCGATATGTTTAAGTTTATCGGTCAGGGGAAATTGTGGATCATACCCTTTCCAATCATTATCTCTTTAGTGTTTTTCATCATAACATGGGCCATCCTAAAATTCACTCGATTCGGAATGAATATCTACGCGGTAGGCAGTAATGCAGAGGCTGCGAGACTCTCAGGGATTAGTCCGGCCAAAATTCGCTTGGCTGTATTAACCCTCTCTGGTGCTTTTGCGGCAGTGGCAGGGATGATCGTCGCCTCCCGCCTCAATTCAGGTCAAGGAACTGTTGGAACAACCGACAATCTGGACGTCATTGCCTCGGTTGTGATCGGCGGCACATCGCTTTTTGGCGGCGTCGGCACGGTTACCGGCACTCTCATGGGTGTTCTGTTGGTATGTTCAATTAATAATGGACTGAACTTAATGGGCGTGTCAGCCTATTTGCAGGATGTTGCTATTGGCATGTTGATTCTTTTGGCCGTGCTTTTGGATTATCTCACGAAGAGTAGGCGCAAAGGTTAACCCTTTTTGGGAGCGAGGGATTGATTAAGAGAACTGGAGGTGTACGGGAAAAAATGATTGATAGATCTACCTAAGATATAAAGTTGCAAAATCAGGTCGCATTAGATCAACACTCAATGATAAGGAGTCTAAAATGATTGGAAGGAAGTATCCAAGAAATGCCTGGACTACGCTAACCTGCTTGCTGGCGTTAGCGTCGTTAATCCTGGCTGGTTGTGCCCAAGGTACACCTGCTCCTGCAGCAGCGACTCAGCCAAATGCTGCGTCGAATGCAGCCGCGCCTTCAACCGGCCAGGGCGGGGCTAAAACGGTACATCTGGCCTTGGTATTGGGAGACATGTCGAATCCCTTCTTCACGACCTTGGGGGATGCGGCAACAGCGGAGGCCAAGAAGCTTGGGAATGTAGACCTGACGGTATTGGGCTCGAATACGCTGGAAGAGCAGGTCAAGGCGTTGGATGATCAAATCTCGGCGAAAGTGGATTTGATTGGTTTTGATCCATTTGATGCCCAGGCAGTCATACCGACAGTTCAGCAGGCCAATGCGGCCGGCATTCCGGTCTTCACGGTGGATTCCAGTGCGGCCGGTGGCACGATAGATACCTACATCGGTACCGACAATGTCGAGGGTGGGACCTTGGCCGGCGAGTGGCTGGCGAAGGCCATGGATGGTGCGGGGAATCTGGCGATCATCGAAGGTGATCCTGGCGACTCAACCAACAATGCCCGGGAACAAGGGCTGCACAGTGTGATCGACAAGACCGATATTAAGGTCGTGGCAGCACTACCTGCAGGTTGGGCACGCGATAAGGGCCTACAGGTCATGACGGACATCCTGACCGCCCATCCCGACCTGAACGCGGTGATGGCGATGAACGATGAGATGGCTTTGGGCGCTGTCCAGGCTATCAAAGCCGCCGGCAAATCCGACCAGATCAAGGTGGTGGGGTATAACGGCGCGCTGGAAGCGATCAAGGCTGTGTACACGGGCGACATGGCCGCCGACGTGGTCCAATACCCAGAAGAGATGGGCAGGCTGTTCGTGGATTGGGCAGTTCGTGACCTCAACGGCCAGAAACCGCCGGCTCTTCTTCACCCGAACGTGAATGTCGTCGATTCCGAATTAGCTCACAAGGGAATCGCCGCGGTGAACGATCAGCCTCTTGTCTACAGCACATCACCCGCTTCTACTTTCACTAAGAAAGTTCATCTGGCCTTGGTATTGGGAGACATGTCGAATCCCTTCTTCACGACCTTGGGGGATGCGGCCACGGCAGAAGCGAAGTCGCTTGGAAATGTAGACCTGACGGTATTGGGCTCGAACACGCTGGAAGAGCAGGTCAAGGCGTTGGATGATCAAATCTCGGCGAAAGTGGATTTGATCGGTTTTGATCCATTTGATGCCCAGGCAGTCATACCGACAGTGCAGCAGGCCAATGCGGCCGGCATTCCGGTCTTCACAGTGGATTCAAGCGCAGCCGGTGGCACGATAGATACCTACATCGGCACCGACAATGTCCAAGGTGGAGTGTTGGCTGGAGAGTGGCTGGCGAAGGCCATGGATGGTGCGGGGAATCTGGCGATCATCGAAGGTGATCCTGGCGACTCAACCAACAATGCCCGGGAACAAGGGCTGCACAGTGTGATCGACAAGACCGATATTAAGGTCGTGGCAGCACTACCTGCAGGTTGGGCACGCGATAAGGGCCTACAGGTCATGACGGACATCCTGACCGCCCATCCCGACCTGAACGCGGTGATGGCGATGAACGATGAGATGGCTTTGGGCGCTGTCCAGGCTATCAAAGCCGCCGGCAAATCCGACCAGATCAAGGTGGTGGGGTATAACGGCGCGCTGGAAGCGATCAAGGCTGTGTACACGGGCGACATGGCCGCCGACGTGGTCCAATACCCGGAAGGTATGGGCAAGCTTTTCGTCGATTGGGCCGTACTCGACCTCAACGGCCAGAAACCGCCGGCTCTTCTTCACCCGAACGTCGATGTAGTTGATACGCAGTTGCTTGCCAAGGTAAAGCTTGCAGTCGGTCAGTAATCGGGTTTGAACACGGGCTTACCGGGAAGAATCCAGGTAAGCCCGCTCTAAAATTCGCTCTGATGAGCACCGAAACTCATTAGCAGTAAAGCAAGAGGCAGGTTGGATAAGGCCCTACATGCATGGTCGAGCATTGATAATAAGCACCCTATTTTGTTCTGCTACACTCTTGCTTCCGGGTTATGAAGAATTTGCGAGGTAGTAGGGTTCTGAACATTCTCTCGACCATCAAGTTTTTCTAGATACAGGAGGTAGTATGGCTACAAAGAAGGATAATGGTAAACAGACCGTAATAACTCCAATTGGGGTACAGGAAATTGATGTAAATACACATCGTCCATTTGATCCCAAACAGATTTACGGCCAGACGGAAGTCGATTGGGAGATTCGCCTCGACACCGAGAGCCTGCGTAAGAAACGGCTCGACCGCGCCAGAGCCGCCATGAAGAAGAATGGCTTGGGTGCGTTCCTTTTCTTCCAACACTACAACATCCGATATATAACCGGCACCTATGGCGGAATGTGGCAAACCTTCGATAAGCTCTTCCGCTATGTACTCCTCATTGGAGATGCCGATCCCATCATGTTTGAGGTTCCTGGCGTGGACTACATTTGCCAACGCCAGGGCGCACCCTGGATCAAGGATTGGCGCCCTGCGATTATCTGGCGGGCCGAGTTTGACAACAAATACGAAATTGCGAAGAAATTCGCATCTGAAATCAAGGCATTGCTGGTGCAAAACGGCGCAGATGGTGCAAAGGTAGGTATCGATCTCATCGACGCAGCAGGTTACCAGGCCCTGGCTGAGGCAGGCATAAAGGTTGTAGACGGCACAAGAGCCATGCAGGAAGCTGTCATGATCAAAATGCCTGAAGAGTTAGAAATTCTTAAACAGGCTTGCGCCATTCAGGACTCTTGCTACTGGGTGGTAGATAATATGCTCCGTCCAGGGATTAAGGAAAATGACCTGAAGGCGGCGATTGTTGCCGAGGCCTATCGCTTAGGGGCCGAGCGTTTTGAGCAAATCACGATGGCCACCGGTGGCCGGACAAATCCATTCTGGCGCAGTGGTTCAACTGACAAAATATTGCGATACGGGGATATGGTGCTGATAGATATTTGCTTGCAATACAATGGATATAACACCTGCTACTATCGCAACTTTGTAGTTGGCAACCGGCCGACTCCTCTGCAGAAGAAACTCCACAAGGAGTGCTATGACTTGGTGTATGGAGCGATAAACCTGATCAAGCCGGGCAATACCACGGCCGATGTCGCTAAGTTCTGGCGAGACTGTGGCTATGGTGACGACGGGTGGGGCTCAGTCTCGTTGTTGCAGTTCGGTCACGGACTAGGCACAACGAATCATGAGCCGCCTTTTATTGATATAGCTCATGCGATTAACCACCCGATCCCCTTCGAGAAGGGTATGTACATGGCCATTGAGAACTACGTTGGCAAGCCCGGTCTTTCGGAGGCAGCGCGCCTCGAGGAGAATCTGGTAATAAATGATGACGGAGCAGTTATTTTCTCGCTGTATCCCTTCCCCGAATATTTCAACGAATAACAGTTAGGTGTTTTAGCGCCCATGTCGAGGGCTATGAAGCCCTCGACATGGAAAATATGTTGTGCCGGATCTCAGGAAATCAATCCTTCCGTGGAATACCTGCCTATCATACGGGAAGGACTAGACTTTTTCTACTCTATGAATCATTTGGTTGGAAGTTTCGCTCCTTAGATTACGCAGTTGTCCTTTGAGAAATGAAAGCATAACCAATTCTTGAGTGACCTCGTTGATTTACTAATTCTTGATTTTAGTGGCTAAGGATCTGTCAGAGAAATCCAATGAGGAACCGACCAAATCTCTGCTGAATGGAGATACCCATGAATTGCGATATAGAAGTCTATGTGGATTGGTTCCAACGGATGCTCACCATTCGTTATTTTGAAGAAATGGCTTACAAGCTTTACACTATGGGCAAGTTACCTGGAGTGATGCATTATGCGATCGGCCAGGAAGCCGTTTCAGTCGGGGCAGCAACGACCCTAAGAAAAGATGACTACATCACCAGTACACACCGCGGACATGGGGATGTGATTGCAAAAGGGGCCCAGCCTGACAGGATGTTTGCGGAGCTGATGGCCAAACAGACGGGATATTGCCAAGGAAAAGGCGGCTCCCTACACATCATGGATTTCGAAAATGGGGTCTTGGGCGCCAACGGAATTGTAGGCGCCGGGGTCCCGATAGCCGCCGGCGCAGCGCTTTCCATTAGGATGCGCGGGACGGATCAAGTTGTCGTTTGTTTCATTGGTGACGGTGCCATTGCCAATTCAGCCTTCCACGAAGGCTTTCATCTGGCTGTGCTCTGGAAACTGCCCGTTATTGTCGTGCGTCATAACAACCAATATGCAGAGTCTACGCCGTTGGCGGTCTATCAGGGAATGCCAAATGTAGCCACATGGGTCAGTGGGTACGGAGTGGACGTGGCTGAGATAGACGGAAATGACGTACAACTCGTTCATGAGACAGTGAAAAGCTTTGTGGATCGTGCTAGGAACGGAGAGGGGCCTTTCTTTGTTGATTGCCTCACTTATCGTTGGATGGGCCATAATGTGGGCGACCCAATGGCTTATCGACCTAAGGGGGAGCTCGAGACATGGAAGACCAAAGACCCCATAAAGAGGATGGAGACCTTTCTCAAACATGACGCTAAGGTAACAACTGCAAAGATGGATAGCCTAAAGAAGGAAGTCGACGTGAAAATAGCTGCAGCAGTCCGATTCGCAGAAGAGAGTCCTGACGTGCAAGCGGAAGAGGCTCTAACCAATATTTACGTGTAATGCCAGAGGTACGGTCATGCATGAGATTACCTATGTTGATGCAATCAATGAGGCCCTAAGAGAAGAACTCATCCGGGATGAAAGGGTGTTCTTGCTGGGCGAAGACATCCAGGATCCGTGGATGGGTACGTATAAGGCGACAAAGGGCTTATCCACTGATTTTGGCGTGGAACGCATACGTAATACCCCGATTTCAGAAGGAGCAATCGTTGGAGCGGCTTTGGGCGCCGCATTGACAGGTCTGAGGCCCGTTGCTGAAATCATGTATGTCGATTTTATGACTCTGGCGATGGATCAGACCATCAATCAGGCCGCCAAAATTCGCTATATGTCGGGTGGACAGGTCAAGGTCCCGCTCGTGATCCGAACCCAAGGCGGTGCGGGGCGTTCATTAGGCGCTCAACATTCCAACAGCCTGGAGGCTTGGTTCGTTCACACACCTGGGTTATATGTTGTCATGCCTTCAACACCCTATGATGCCAAGGGTTTGATGAAGGCGGCCATCCGTGACGATAATCCTGTGATCTTCATCGAGCATAAAATGCTCTACACCGTGAAGGGAGAGATACCGGAAGAAGAGTACGTGATCCCCTTTGGCAAGGCTGACATCAAAAGAAAAGGGAAAGACGTCACAGTCATTGTTACTTCACGGATGGTTCAAAGGGCCTTAGATGCCGCCAACGAACTTAGCCAAGACGGCATAGAAGCCGAAGTAATTGATCCACGAACGCTGGTTCCGTTGGACGAGGAGTGTATTTTAGATTCGGTCACCCGCACAAGTCGTCTGGTGATCGTTCACGAGGCGGTGGAGCGCTGTGGCTGGGGCGCCGAAATCGCTGCCATCGTGGCAGAGAAGGCCATCGGCTACTTGGATGCACCGGTTAAGCGAATCGCGGCAAAAAACAGCCCTATTGGTTTTTCGCCGACTTTTGAGAACTACATTATTCCTAGCCAGGCAGAGATCGTGCACACCATTAAGGATATGTTCTAAGGATTAATCCATCATGGAAATCTTCGACAGTCACGTTCATGTTTACCCCGGCATGAAGCTGGAGGACGTCACCGGTCCCATGGATCAGCTGGGGATTCGCTGGTCTGTGCTTCTGGGAGTTGATCACGGCTTCGCAGGGGATAGACGAGGCAGCAATGTTCCAGATCAATTCGTGGCTGAATTTGCTGGTCAAGCTCCTAAACGGCTGATCGGCGTGGGTTCCATTCACCCCGATAGGGGCAAGCAGGCAGTTTCCTTATTGGAAGATATCATCCTGAAATATCATTTGCGGGGGATCAAGATCTACCCGCATGCCGGTTTCTATCCCAACGACCCCATCATGATGGCCGTATACAAACGACTTCAGGAACTGAATGGAGTTGTATTGGTTCACACGGGTATTAAGGCCCATCCACACCAACGAATGATATTCAATCGTCCTCTGCCCGTGGATGAGATTGCTGTCGCCAATCCAAATCTCTCCATTGTCATCTGTCATGCGGGCTATCCTTGGACCGACGAAGCCCTGCTGATCTCTCGTTTTAATTCGAATGTGTGGATCGACCTGACGTTTCTGGATACCCTAGATATCGTTACCGGGAAGGAAATCACGTTGCAGGTTCTCAGAGATGTACAGAAATTGGTGGGTTGCGATCGTGTGATCTGGGGTAGCGAAGGGCTCAAACTAGGGCTCGATATGTACCCGGATGCAGGTATTGATCGAATGCAGGGCTCCGTGCGAAAAATCATGGAGGCGCCTTTTTTGAACGACGCAGAGAAAGAAAAGATTCTGTATAAGAATGCAGAAAGATTATTCGGAGTTTAAGATGAAGTTCTCAGCAAATCTTTCCATCCTTTTCACAGAACTTCCCTTTGTCAACAGATTTGCTGAAGCAGCGAGGTCTGGTTTCTCGGCTGTAGAGTTTTGGTTCCCATTCCAGAACGGTGGCAAGGATCTTATTCCTATTATTCAAGATGCCGCTGTCCAAGTAGTACTGTTTGATCTTGATCCTGGAGATATCGGTCGAGGGGCGTGGGGAACACTTGGGATTCCGGGCCAGGAGACCCATTTTAGGCAATCTTTTGACCAGGCTGTTGACTTGGCTCTCCAGTTGGGCTGTAGAAGGCTTAATGCGTTGGCGGGCATGCTGCCAGATTCTATCGGTCAGAACAACTGTATCGACACTATCTGTCACAATCTTGAATGGGCAGCCGGACAACTTCCCAGCGAAATTATCTTGCTTATTGAGGCGTTGAATCCCATCGATAAACCGGGCTATCTCTTGCCAACTCCTGAAATTAGCCTGGCAATCGTTAAGGAAATAGATAGTCCGCGGATTGGTATTCTATACGACATCTACCATGCTTACCAAGTGGGTAGTGACATATTCAGCATCATTAGGAAAGATCTCTCATGGGTGGGTCATATTCAAATTGCCGATTCTCCCAATCGGCATCAGCCTGGTACCGGAAAGATACCCTTCGATCGGGTTTTTCGCGAGATAGAGATGGCGAAATATGAGGGATACGTTGGACTTGAATATCAACCCCTAGGCACCACAAACGAGGCACTCAAATGGTGCCAGGCATGGGCTATTTGAGGAGGCATCTTAATAATGAGCATCGAAATTACTATGCCGAAGTTGGGGTTTGACATGCAAGAGGGCATCCTCTTAAATTGGTTGAAAAAAAAGGGTGATCATGTGAACGCAGGTGAGCCCATTCTTGAGATCGAAACCGATAAAGCCTCCGTGCAAGTTGAATCATTCGAGTCCGGCGTTCTCACGCACGTCTTCTTTGAAGCCGGACAGGTGGTAAAAGTAGGCTCTCTTGTAGGCTTGCTTGATGGTGCAGATGAGAATCCGTCCAAAGCGGCAGCTACCAGAAATGCACAAGGACCCGCGGACGGTGTTACTTTCGGTTCTCTGACAATTCCAAAGAACCAGCCGCTCCCAAGGATTACAACTCCAGAATCACCAACCCCGGCAGTCAAGGTCTCGCCATTAGCGCGGCGGATTGCGAAGGAAAGGGGTATTGATCTCCTCGGCCTACGCGGAACGGGCCCTGGGGGAATGATTGTAAAACAGGATATTTTCTCCAGTGCATCACAACCGTCGAGACCGCCGGCCCTGAAATCTGTAGCAGTCCTGCTGCCCGGCGATGAGACCGTTCACATGAGTCGAATAAGAAAGGCCATTGCGCGGCGCATGATTCAGAGTAATGCCGAGGTGCCGCAGTTCCATGTATCTATTTCAATAGAAATGGATAAGGCGCTCGATTTGCGCTCACGATACAACGTCATTCATCCGGATCAGCCGTTGTCAATAAACGACCTGATAATCCGAGGAACTGCACTAGTTTTGCGGAAGTTTCCTCGTCTGAACAGCTCTTATCAGGAACGTGATCTGCAAATTCACTATCATATAAATATCGGGATAGCGGTTACTTTAGACGAAGGATTGATTACCGCCGTCTTACGGGATGCCGATCAGAAATCCTTGTCTCAGATATCCCTGGAAACCATCAGGCTCATTCAGCGAACCCGAGAAGGCAAGAACAAGCCGGAAGACATCGAGGGCAGCACATTTACTGTCAGCAATCTTGGCATGTACGGGATTGACGATTTCATCGCCATCATCAATCCTCCAGAAGCAGCCATATTGGCGGTGGGTGCGGTACAAGTACAACCCAAATTCGTTGGTGGGGTCTGGGAACCGTGTTCAACGGCTCGATTCAATTTGACAGTCGACCACCGAGTTAGCGATGGGGCCGAGGCTGCGCGATATCTAAAGGAACTAAAGACACACCTGGAAGAGCCTATATATCTAATCTGATCATGGAATAGAAGAGGAGAATGTATCATGTCAATCTCAAGGGAAGCGCTTTGTGCGGAAATCGACCGCCGGATTGAACGAGCCAGGGAGGAGATGTCTAGGAAGGGTTACGATGCATTGATTGTCTATGGCAACAACAAAGTCTACGGTAGTCTTCGCTATCTGACTGACTATTTCCCTGATCGGTGTGGATGGATTAGTTTGGGGGGAACCGAAACCTATCTGTTTGATGGAGCAGCCCTGCTATTGCCTCGAACCGGAGAGCCCGTTCTCTTATTGGATGTCGGAATGGTCCTGGGGAAGGAAGTCTGCACGCACAAGGTCATATCTGGGAGCTTTGGTGCGGGTAAGGACAGCGGTTTGTCTGCAAAATTGATCGGCAAATTGCTCAATGACGGCGGTGCGGTCAAGGTAGTTGGAATTGAGACTTGGGATCGTTTCCCAGCGCCGCTTTTTCTCGATCTGAAGAAAGAGTTGCCAAAGGCAGACTTAGTTCATTCGACGATTGTAGAGGAATTGCGGATGGTAAAAAGTACTTTAGAGCTGGAGATATTTAGGAAGGCAGCCAAAGTTGGGGATATTGGACATCAGGTATTTTCCGAGAATTTACGCAATGGAGGGATAGGAAAAACTGAGCTGGAACTGATCCGACAGACAGAGTATGCTATGCGTAGCAGGGATCCTATTTACGAAGATTCCGTGGAAAATTCTCCGAGTTTGATATGCTCCGGATTTGCACTAGGCGGCGGTTTGCTACACCTTCCTCATCAAAGTAAAACTATCCAACCTGGTGACGCGGTTCATTGGGACATTTGTACCCGATACAATGGATATTCGATTGACACTTCCCGGACTAAGGTTGTTGGCAAGCCCACGCCGGCCCAACAACATGCGTACGACACTTCCATAATGATTCTGGAGGAGGTCCTGCAGAAAGCCAAACCGAAAGTCCCTGCAGTGGAATTGGTTAATCTTGCCTCCAAAGTAGCGCAATCTAGAGGCTATGCTCTCATGGACCATTTCTTGGGGCACGGGATTGGGATCGATCCACATGAGAGACCGGATCTGGTTCGAGAAGAAACCCCGCTTCAGGAAAATATGGTGCTTGCCATAGAGCCCAGGGTGGTCCTAGATGACATTTATGTCTTGGGAATCGAAGAGATGGTATTGGTGACTCCCGATGGCGGAATGTCATTAACTCAATTTGAAAGGAACCCTCTCGAAATTTGACTTCGTCCAGCGGCCTTTGATTTCTCTCGGCTAACCAGGAGAACTTTATTTTGAATATAGAAGAGTATCTTAGATATGAAGGTATAAAGCAATTTCCAAATTCAAGAAGTTATTGGAACTGGGCTAACGGGGCGCTTGGAACAAAAAGTGCCAAGAAACTAGCGGACGCGATGAAACAACGCGCCGACGGGGATACCGAAACGGAGGCTGAGTTTTATGACTTTCTGTCGCGACAGGATATCGTCCGTGCGGCTGCCAGCTTTGAGCATGCCTTATTAGTGCAAATTGCCTATTGGGTGGAAAAGTCTTTGCCTTTGCAGGGGACGGTGATTGAGCTTGGTTGTCATACCGGATTGCTGACGCGTTATTTTGCTTTAGCCAGACCAGATCTGAAGTTTGTGGGGATCGACCGCTCGGAAAAGGCGATTTAGCTGGCCCGGGAGAATGCCCAAGAGCACAAGACCACCAACCTGGATTTTGTGCTACAGGACCTTCGCACCGGATCTCTTCCAGAGGACATCAAAGCAGATTGCATCTTGACCGGACGGGTATTGGGGGGATTGATGAGCAGGATTTTGAGGCGGCGTAACTCATGGAAGGACTATGAATATCCTCAACTTGATCCCGAAATGGATTCGGACGTCCGGCCTATCCTAAATCAATGCCTCAAAATGCTAGCGATTGATGGGAAGTTGTTGGTGACTGAACGCCTATCAACGTTTGACCGCTTTACGAGGTTGTGGCTGGCCTTCCAGGAACAGGGATGGGTCCCAGAAACGGGCTCGATTTCTCCCATTGCTTGGCAAGACGTGTCCGGAGACCATCACACTTGGTTCTTTCAAGCGCACCGGGCTAAAGCAATGGAGTTGTCCAGATTGGAGGTTCGTAACACGCCAATCTTCTCGAAAGAGATAAATGCGGCAGAGCAACCAACTCGCCTAATGCTCGACGGAATATTGGCGTGGCAGGTCTGGAATTCCCTAATGAATTGTAACGTAACAAGCCAACAGACCGTGGGCTGGGAAAGCGGGGAAATAATTCATTGGGAGATCGGCCTAACAGAGGCCGATTTGGGCTATGCCTATGTGGCTTCTAATACCGATCTTCACTTGTTGACTCTCTTCCTCCCCCAGGAGACTGATATGGTGAAGAGTGATCTAAAGGACTACGAAAACAAATTGAGATCTTCAGGCGCACAAGTTGTAGGAGATCCCTCTGCGTGAGGACATTTCAAACGGAATTGTAAGATAAATCATTGGAATGAATAGGAGACTGCAAGCATGGAAGGCTATTTCATCAGGCTTAGCAAACAAACCCCGACCAAATTCTGGATCAACAATCCGACCCGCAAGCAAACGAGCATGGCCATCGAAAACGGGGCCCTGGGCTGCACTTGCAACCCCTCCTTCTCGCAGAAGATGGTGGATCATCCCGAAGAAGGTCCGTACGCGCAAGGCTTGCTAAACGAAGCCCTTCAAGAATCGGATTATGAAAAGTATGCAGCCGAAATCTTCCAGCGGAAATTGGTCAAGCCCGTCGCTGCGGAATTCCTGCCGATGTTCAAAAAGAGCGCCGGCATCAACGGCTTCGTCAGCATCCAGGCCGATCCGATCAACGACGAAGATCCACGGGAAATAATCCGGCAGGCCCGGGTGAATCGAGCCGTCGGTGAAAACATCTGCTGCAAGATCCCTGTCACTGAGGCCGGCCTGAAGGCCATGGAAACGCTGCTAGAGGAAAACGTGCCCTTGAATGCAACGGAAATCTTTGGCGTGAGCCAGATGATCGCGTTGTGTGAAACCTATGAGGCCGTTGCCCGACGCACGGGCAAGCGTCCCATGCTGTTCATGTCTCATATTGCGGGAATCTACGATGACTACTTCAAGAGCTATGTGGACAAGGAAAAGGTTCAGATATCTCCTGACGTACTGTGGCAGGCGGGCCTGGCGGTAGCGCGTCGGGTTTATCAGATCATGGAAGAACGGGGCTATACGGCGGTGTTCGTCGGCGGAGGTGCGCGCGGTCTGCATCACTTCACCGAGATGGTCGGAGGAAAAGTCTGCCTGACAATCAATTGGGAAGGCACAGCGGATAAGTTGCTTGAGACGAATCCCCCAGTGGTATATCGGCTTTTCAATCCGGTTCCGCAAAAAGTCATCGATGAATTGATGGAGAAGCTGCCCGACTTTCGGCGGGGTTACCTGAGCGACGGATTGAAGATAGAAGAGTTTGAGGGATTTGGACCCGTGCAACTCTTTCGCAGCAGCTTCGCGAAGAGCTGGAAGCGGGTGTTGGAGCTTAGCAAGGAGCGTCGCGCGGCGGTTCGTTAGGTGGATTAAGGGATATTGTGCAGCAAAACGAAACAATTTCGACCTATTCTGCCCTCCGGCCTGGGCTGACCCAAAAAAGAATCCAACTACTATCGAGGTCAGCCTGGGCCAGCATGAGCCTTTATGCATGGGCGGCTGCCATCAGTGGGGCAGTCTTGCCTCAGTTAGCTGCCGCCTTTAATATGTCCAATAGTCTTTCGGGATTTCTATTGGCAGTTCCGTCAGTGGGGTTTGCCCTGGCCGGCCTAATAGGGGGATGGTTTTCCGAATGGATAGGACTGCAAAAATTATTGGCATTCAGCGCGATAAGCTTAGCAGTTAGTTTGGGATTGGCTGGCACAGCGCCCACAGTGGTCGTGATCATCGTCGCGGCAATGTTAGTTGGGTTTTCTGGAGGGCTTTTGGAGGTGGGGAGTAATGGATTAATTGCCTCCCTATACCATGATAAAGCAGCTTCGCAACTTAATCTGCTTCATGTGTTTTATGGAGGCGGTGCCTTCCTCAGCCCCCTTTTTGTGGGTTTTTGCATCGCCAACAACTTCACCTGGCGCCTAAATTATCTACTTGCGGCAGGGCTCGTGTTGATATTGGCGCTGGTCCTCTATCGCCAACCCTTTGCACAAGGCGTTGAAGTGTCCCGTATAAACATCTCTAGGATGCTGGATCTGTTGGCCAGACCATCGGTATTACGTGCATGGTTGGCGATTATTTTCTTTACAGCTGGAGAGGTGGGCCTGTCAACCTGGTTGGTTACTTATTTTCAAAAAGTGAAGGGCCTGCCCCCCGTGATGGCCTCAACCAGTTTATCAATATTTTGGATTGCCATGCTTGCGGGAAGGGCAGTAAATTTCCGCCTGCCCGTTTCGCATTCACTTCCCGCCATTATCCGTTTAGAAGTGCTTGGCAGCATTTTAGCTGTGACCATTATTCTCTTCGGGCGTTTTCCCTTGTCGATCTTCTTTGGAACATTGTTGGACGGCCTGTTTATGGCAGGGCTCTTCCCTAGTCTGATCGCCTATGCCAGCCACAATTCATCTGATTCGATCGGCTCAATCTCCGGAATCACTTTAGCCGGGGCTGGAATCGGGATGACGCTGGGGCCGGGGTTCATTGGTTTGCTCGCAGATCGGCTTGGACTTGGTTCTGCCCTTTATATTCCCATATTCATGTTAGTACTTGTCGAGGCAGTTTTCTTGTTCGGGAAACCAAGCAAAGGATTATGCCAGACTTGACAATGTCTTCCCGATATTGCGTATGGGATTCCATGACAGTCCTATAAAGCCTTCAGAATCAGGAACGGAGGTTAGGTCATTGTTATTGCGATCGGGGAACTACGAATCCAGACCAGATGGCAGACGACAGCGAGTTGACAGAAAAGCGGCCTTGTAATACCCTCTATATTACCTGCACCGAAGGTGCAGGGGATTATCAGAAAAGATAATCATGCAAAAGACCGCCATATATGGGCGGAAGAGCGTCTTTCAGTCATTATTCCCCACATTTGGTGCCTCTAAAAGACACCGGTTGAGCAGGGGACTCATAAGCCCTTGGTCGTGAGTTCAAATCTCACCCTCGGCACTCGAACCCGCCTTCTCCGGCGGGTTTTTGATGGATCGCGGCTTTTGGCCCGGAAGATTGTATCTGCGCAGGTGTTTGCTATAGCTTGGTCGGAATGATCAAGAGCATCGTGCACAGCATATAGATGGATGCATATTTGTAGAGCCTTAGATTCGTCTTATCTGACGGGATGAACACAACGGTGGCGGCCAGGAATAACAGCACAGCGCTGAGCACGACTATCAGCGCGAGAATGCCCTCGGCTACTCCGATCCAGATTGAGGCGATGCTCATTGCCAGAGCGGCGATAATGCTTGAGGTCGCGATTGCCAGGCGCGTAACCTTGACGCCATAAGTGGACGGAAAAGTCGGTACGCCTGCAGCCTGGTAGTCTTCAAAGAATTTCAGGCTAAAGGTTAACGTATGCGTCGGAATCCAAAATAGGATGGACGCAGCAAGCAGGATACCAATCGGATCCAGCCGACCGACCGACAGGACCCGTCCTGATAGTATTGGCATGGCCCCGGCAAGCCCTCCCCAGACGATCGCCCAACACGTTCTCCGTTTGAGCCACACACTGTAGACAACAACATCGAACAGGAGCCCTGCCAGCACCACTAAACCATAACGAAGATTGAGCAGCATAGCCCAGACGATTCCCCCGAGGGACAAAACGATGCCGAGCATGAGCACTTCCACAGTCGTCACGCTCCCGGTGATCGTTGGGCGCATGTGCGTGCGCCTCATCTTTGCGTCGATGTCGCGATCCCACCACATGTTGAGCACCGTGGAGCCGCTGACGGCGAGGAACAGGCTGGGGAGCAGTTGAGAAAAATCGCCCCAATTTACGGCCGCGTGTGCGCTCAAATATCCGGCCAGGCCAGTCATGAGCAGCAGACCCGTCTGCAACGATTTGATAAGCGACCAGTACTGGCGGACTTTGGATTTCAGATCAAAAGGATGTTGCTGTGGCACGGCAGAGTTGGACATGTATATTCCTAAGGTATGGGCGTCGTAAGTATATGAAAGTGTGATTCTATTGCCTGTATCTGAGAAGCAGCTTATAGATCCCGCCGCGAAAGGTCTTCCACCGTTTCTCGTTGGACGATCAGCCGCGCTCGCCCCTGCTCAAGCCAGACCACCGCAGGGCGACGCGCTCCATTGTAATTGCTTGACATGCTCAGGTGATATGCACCGCTGACCGGTACGGCGATCAATTCGCCTTCCTGGACGTCTGGCATCGGAAGATCTTCCAGGAGCACATCTCCGGATTCACAGTAGGGGCCGGCAACGGAAACACGTTCCGTCGGTGCCCGGCTGGTGTCGGCGACCGCCAGACACGAGTACTTTGACCCGTAAAGCGCATGCCGCGGATTGTCGGCGAGGCCGCCATCCGTCAACAGCCATGTCCGGTCGCCGCGCCGCTTTATCGCGCCAACGCGATATATGGCCACGCCCGCGCGAGCGATTAAGCTGCGGCCCGGCTCCAGATACAAGGTCGGCAGGATCAGCCGCGCAGACCTACAGCCTCTGACTACGGTTTCCGCTATCACGCGGACGTAATACTCGATGTCCGGCTGCGGCAGCTCATCCTCATGATAGGCGACGCTCCAGCCGCCACCCGGACATAATTGCCAGGCCTCATCGAATCCGATTTCTTCAGCCAGTTCCAGAGCCAGTTCGATGGCGGAAACGAGGGGACCGGGATCACGAAAATTCGAACCCTGGTGGAAATGCAGTCCCGTAAGCGGCAGGCCGGCTGATCTGCAAATCTGCGCAGCCTCGACAATTTCGCGGGCCGTCATGCCAAACTTGCTGTCATGCTGGCCCGTTTGCGTGTGAGCGTGGTGGGTGGCTACCGCCAACCCCGGCTGCAGGCGGAGCCATAGATTTGGAAATCCGAAATCGGCAAAATCAGAATCCGCGCGGCGCGGCTCGGCGGATAGGGCCGCGATGTGATGAAGTTCGCTGAGATTGTCGACAACAATCGTGCCGGCGTGCCTGAACGCAGACATCAGGTCTGCCTGCGACTTGTTGACTCCATGTACCACCACGGATTGACGGGGCACGCCGCCTGCCGAAGCAATTGCAGTCTCACCCTGCCCGGTGCAGTCGACCCATAGTCTGTGATACTGAGTCCACTGGGCAATAGCCTTGCATAGAAACGCCTTCCCCGCATAGGTGATCTCTGCCGTGCCTGGATAATTTGCCCTAAGTGCACGCCGATATGCAATCGCAGATGCATCCATGGTTTGGCGGTCGTAAACGTACAACGGCGTTCCATAACGGTCGGAGAGAGTTGCAAGATCTTGACCTGCGATTGTCAGGCAATCGTTTTCGATACGAGTCGAATCAGGGAAAAGCGACAACCGGGCTGCGGTCATCAGGGATGCGGTTCTATTGCTGCCCAAAGAATAAGTTCCACCAAATCTGCCAGTTCGGCATTGGAGTCGGGACGGGAGTGTCTGTCACCGGTTCCACTGGAGTTGTGCCAGGCTTCCCAACGGGTACCACAGCCTGATCGCCCGGCTGGACATCGTGACCCTCAGTACGCGCCCAATCCTGGACAGCCTGATCCGATCCGGCATACGCCACCTGCGTCTGCAGGGCTAATTGGGTTTGCATGGCCTGGGTTGCCTGTGTGCTCACCACCTCCGCATGCTTCTTGAGCAGGTTTAGTTCTTCCAGGCGGGCGTTGAAGTCCATGACCATTAATATCAGGACGAGGATTCCTATAAACACAACCGCGCGCCGCGGATTAATGGGCCAGTGATCCATTCCTGTATCTTACCCGCGGTTGGGGAGGTTGGCAAGCGACGAAGCCTCTGGTACAATCTAGCCCCGCGAGCGTAGTACCCTTCGCTCGAGGGTAATGACATAAGGGCGCAAGAAATCCAAGAAAGGGCTTGAAGGAACATGAAAGTATTGTTGATCAAGGACGTTTACAAACTGGGCCGCGCGGGCGATGTAAAGAGAGTTGCAGATGGCTACGGCCGCAACTTTCTGCTGACGCAGCGACTGGCGGTGCTGGCAACACCGGGGGCGATGAAGACCGCTGACAAGGTTCGGTCTCAAGGCGAAATCCAGCGTGCAGCGCTCAACAGCGAACTAAAGGATTTGTCTGACCACATCAATGGGGTTGTGCTGATATTCTCCGCCAAAGCCGGGGAAACCGGCAAACTGTATGGCTCGATAACTACGCAAGATGTAGCGGACGCGATTCGGGAACAGACGCGCTACGAAGTCAAACGCCAGCAGATTGACATGCAGCCCATCCGGGAAGTCGGCGAGCACAAAGCGCATGTCCGCCTGACGATTGACCTGGTGCCCGAGATCAAGGTCATCGTTCACCGTGAAGGGGAAGCGGCCGAGACTGAGGCGGGGACCGAGCCGAAGAGTGAAGAGAAGCCCAAACGGGGCCGCGGCCGGAAGAAAGCCGAAGAAGCTCCGGCCGAAGAAGCGAACATGGCGGGTGAAAGCCCTGCCAAGGCCGAGTAATCCAAACCATCACCGGCTCGAAGGGGCCGGTGATGCTATGTTAGAATCACCTCAATCATGAACGAATCTGTGGGCACCCGACTCAGGCAGGCTCGTGAGCAGCGCCGTCTCACTCTGCAACAGGTTTCGGAATCCACAAAAGTCCGAACGCATTATTTGCAGGCGCTGGAGAACGACGATCTTTCTGCAATGCCGTCGACAGCGCAGGCTCGTGGCTTCCTGCGCCTCTATGCCGAGTCTCTGGGCTTGAACGTCGATGAGCTGTCAGCCTCGCTAAGCTCGCTGGAGGCGGGCGTTGTGCAGGAGGCGCAACCCGTTGCCCCGGTGGCAGCGCCGAAACCGGCCCTGCCGACCGTAGATGTGCCACCCTCCAAGCCATTGCGCCCGGGCCTGCTCGCGACTCTGCGAGATCGCCTGAGGCATGCGGGAAATGTGGTCGCCGATGATTCACAGCCGGCGACAATTGCAGCGCAAGCTGCCGTCCCGGGGCAAGCTTCCTTGTCCGCCGAGCCAATCCGATCGGTCAACGCAGATCCGCAGCCTACCGCGGAAGCAGGTCAGCTTTCCGTACACGAGGCAAAACCGGCGCCTGATTCTGACGGCACAAGTGGACCGCTGAGAAATGCGGGGACTTCGCCGAGAGAATCGCCGGCCGGTGCTGGTGAGCAGAAAGCCGATGTAAAAAAAAACGCCAGCAAGCAGCCACTTCTGACGAACCGTTGACGGTACCGTCACCCCTCCGCGAATATCAGGGAACGGCACCGCTCCCAGCTTCGCCCAACGAATCAAGTTCCCCAGTTCAAGCGAGAACACAAGAAATTCAACTCGAATTCGTCGCAGCCAATGCGACTGAGGAGCAAAGCGCAAGTACGGCGGCCTGGCGCAGTTGGTTTGCCGGACTTAGGAACAGATTCAGAAGCAAGGACACAGTAGCGGCCAAGATTCAAGCGGAGGACGAGCAGGCTGACTCCCCTGAGCAAGGGAAGAGCGGTGGGATCGAGGGCATCCCGAACGTCAGTGACTTCAATCCACTTCCGGCCGAGACGGTCCAGCCCTCCCAATCTTCCTCCGAGATATTTGCCGAAATCGGGCTCCGATTGCGCCAGCGCCGAGAGATGCTGAGTCTGACGCTGGAAGAGGTTGAGCGGCATACTCACGTGCGAGCGGTATTCCTGAAGGCGCTGGAAGAAGGCACGCTCGATCAACTGCCTTCGCCCGTCCAAACCCGCGGCATCCTGGCGAACTATGCCGCCTTTCTCGACCTGGATACGGATACAATCCTGTTGCGCTTTGCGGATGGTTTGCAGGTTCGCCATCGCGAGAAGGGACCCGGAAAGCCGTCACGAACCCGGGCAGCGATGACCGTGAACACACGTCTTCCGCCGCTGCGCGGCTTTATCGCCAGTGACCTGCTTTTCGGCGGAGGGATGGCGATTGTACTCGTGCTGTTTGCGATCTGGGGCATCAACCGGGTGATGACCGTCCGTTCGACGGAGACCGTACCCGCGACCCCGCCGTCGATCTCCGATGTTCTGATTGGCACGGCGTTGCCAACGCTTCCGCAAGACGTAACGCTCATCCCTGCGCAGGATACCTCGGTGGCTTCGGGACTCGATGCGACCGCGACCCTGCAATTACCAACTTTGGGCCCGGACGTAAACGTACAAGTCAATCTCACCGCGGCGCAAAGCACGTATATGCGAGTAACGGTGGACGGCAAAGTTCAGTTTGAAGGCCGCGCTGACCTTGGGTCGGCCTATACGTATCAAGGGGCCAAACAGGTTGAGGTGTTGGTCGGCAACGCCGCCGCGCTGAAGGTCACGTACAACAGCCAAGACCTGGGCCTCATGGGCAACTTTGGCGAAGTAATTGACCGGGTTTATACGGCTCAAGGCGTGGTAACACCCACCTCCACGCAGCCTCCAACCGCCACGCCCACGCTGAAGGTCACAGCCACGCCCTCGCAAACTCCAACGGCCACTCCGTCCAAGACTCCTACGCCTACGAAACCCGGAGGATAAGCTTGCCTTCCAATACGTTTCATCTTGTTTCGCTGGGTTGCGCAAAAAATACGGTCGATTCCGACTCGATGGCACAACTCTTGTCCCGCGACGGCTATCACCCTGTAGAAGATCCCGCCAGGGCGAACGTGTTGATCGTAAACACGTGCGGATTCATTGGGCCGGCAAAGCAAGAGTCGCTAGATGTGTTGCGCGAACTTGCCGGCAGCAAGCGAAACGATCAGGTCCTAATCGCTGCCGGCTGCTTAACCCAGCGCTACGGCGCTGAGGTGGCTCAACAAGTGCCGGGTGTCGATGGCATTCTGGGTACGCGGCGTTGGATGGATATTGTGCAGGTAGTACGAGAACTTCGCAAAAGCCCGCATCCAGAGCCTCTGTATCATCTTCCCGAGGCAGCGACCGTTGGGTCCGATCTGGAACTACCTATATTGCGGGCGAGCGTGGCGGGGGGCTCGGCCTACGTCAAGATTGCGGATGGCTGTCGGCGTCCGTGCGCATTCTGTGCGATCCCGCTGATCAAGGGCACGGCGGTCAGCCGCCCGATCGGCAAGATCCTCGGCGAAGCACGCCGTTTGCGTGATTCAGGCGTGCGCGAGCTGGTCCTGATCGCGCAGGACACCACGGATTACGGCCACGATCAGGGAATCAAAGAAGGGCTTGCTATTTTGTTGGAGCAGCTGACCGACAAGGTGCCAGACATGGATTGGATCCGCATAATGTATGCGTTCCCGGGGTATGTCACGGACAGGCTGATTGAGGTCATGGCAACCCATCGGCAGATCCTGCCTTACCTCGACATGCCATTACAGCATGCGCACCCGAAGACCCTTTATCGCATGCGACGGCCGTCCAATGTGAATTGGGTGTATAAGACGCTGGAAAAGATGCGGGCCGCAATCCCGGCATTGGCCATGCGAACGACGTTCATCGTTGGCTATCCGGGTGAAACCGAGGAAGAGTTCCAGACCTTGCTGGATTTCGTCAAGGAGATGCGGTTTGACCGCGTAGGCGCGTTCCAGTTTTCGTTCGAGCCAGGAACCACGTCTGAGCCATTGGGCGATCCGGTTCCGGCGGAGGTCAAGCAGGAACGCTACGAACGTCTGATGGAAATCCAGCAGAGCATCTCGCTCCAGATCAACCAGGCATTTGTGGGAAAAACGCTGGATGTATTGGTCGAAGGCTTTGACGATGGACTTTCCATCGGACGCTCATACCGCGACGCGCCGGAGATCGACGGAATGGCCCTCATCGAGGGTCGGGCAAAGGTGGGGGAGATCGTTCCGGTGAAGATCACGGGGGCCATGGCGTATGATCTGACCGGGGTACCGGCCCGGCAGCCCGTGACTTTACCCGTCGCGACCCGCCGACTCCAGGCCTGAAATCGCGCGCCGTTTCCCAAACAACGAGGAACAACTCAATTTTGTGCACACCTGTGGAGGGGTTACGGGAGCGGTTGCCGTGGATGCCTGCATATGTGCATTGATTTGTGAAAAACTACTGGAGCCGGTAGATCGGTAAATTCAGCAAATCACAAATTCATCTTATCATCGCGAGGAGCGTTCCGGGCAACGAAGCAATCTTGTCCAAAACAACGGAAATTACTCGAAAAATCAAGATGGTTGGAGTGGGGATTGCCACGTCGGCCTGAGGCCTGTCCGCTAAGAACAGCGGACTTGTGTCGCAATGATACCAAACCTGTGATTTACTGGAATTGGGATATCTTCGTGGAATAGGAAAAGCAAACATGATTAACCCTGAAATTAATCTAACGCGGATTTGAAAAGGGAAAGCGCCAATTCCAGCCGAAGATCGGCAGGAATTGGCGAAGAACGCCGAAAACATGGACAGGGCGGGGTGCTCCACCCCCGCCCTGTCCATGTTTTCGGCGACTTCCTGAATTAGGATATGGCAAATATGAGATTCGGGATGAGTCCTGTTCCTGTCTTGATCGCAGAAGGCGGGTTTTCTTAGGAGGGCGCGTGCGAATGCAGTGGCGAGCAAGATCAGTGCACCGAGAACAAGGCTGGTTCGCAGAAGAAGCGCCTCACGCCGCTGCAAAGCGACCAATTGTCCCTGATCCGCCTTGTCCTTTCTCAGCAGCAGACGTCGAATAGCGGGCAGCACGTCCCATGTGTGCATGGCACTGACCGCAATCAGGATCGCCACCAGCGCGTGCTTGGTCAGGATCGCAATCGCCCATTGACCGCTGGTTGAAAGGAACCCGTTGTAATGCGGGTTTACACTCATCTGGAACAACCCCGTTACGACCAATAAGCTGACACTAAACCAGGCGATGGGTTCCAGCCGCTTTTGGATGGCTTCGATGAAAGCCAACTGGTCGACCGGAGCCAGTGTGCGGGCGGCCGCGGGCAGAACCAGCGCGGATATGGAGGCCAGACTGCCGATCCAGGTAACAGCCGCCAACATATGAAGCCAGAACGTAAGAGCCAGAGCCCACGTTGGGACAGGCATTGATTTAGGGGGTCGCCGTTTCGGCTGGAGGTGCGGTTGCGGCCGCGCCGGGCGTATCGGTGGCGACTGGTACCTCAGTCGGCGGATAGCACTGCTGGAAAGCCTGATTGAAACCCTTGGCAGCCGTGTCGTCCAGATTTCCAAGCGCCTGTGCAGCCTGATATTGCTGGACAGCGTCGCAAGCATTGCCCTGCCTGAAGAGATCGTCGCCATAGCGCATCAGCGAAATTTGATAGCGTTGATTGGCGCTCATGGTACCGTCCCACATGGCGGGCCAGCCGCTGGCCACCTGCGCGAATAGCTGCGTTGACTGTCTCCAATCCACGCCAAAAAAGCTGGAAGCCTGGAGATAGGCCCGGGCACCTTCACGCAGCGCACTGGCGGTGTTGTCAAGCGGCGCGAAGCGCTCGGCCAGAGTCAATTGGTAGATGCCGCCCTCGAGGTTACCCTGCTTTTGGATAAGATCGACCCCATAGTTTCGAAGCGCGAAATAATACAATCCGTCCACTTGCGATGTATTGAATTTCGGATCTTCCTTGCGAAGCTGATCGAGTTCGGTCAGGGCGTTGGGCCAGTCGCCCGCGGCAACCAATTGCTGAGCGGTGGCGAACAGGCTTTGTTCGCCCCGCAGATCCGGCGTAGCAGTAGGCGCGGGCGTAGGCGTCGGCGTAGGAATCGTCATTTGAACGAGCACCTTCGCGAGCTCATTCTGTGCGCCAGGGAACGTGGGATTGTTCTGGATTATGTAGTCAAGACGCTCCTTGGCGTCCGCATACCGGCCAAATTGCTCGTCCACGAGCGCATACTTGTATTGTTCAGTCAGTTGTTGCATCAGGCCGCTGGATTGCGCGGATTGTCGCTGCGCGACGCCGCTGCCGTAGCCGCCGAGTCCACCGAGCAGCATCAGCACAATGACTCCCAGGACGCTGAGGAGGATCGAGCCCCAGCGACGCCTCTTCTTTACAGGCTTCAGCGGCTGGGTGTCGTGTTCTTCGATGGGCTGAAGTGGTTGTGTATTGCCGGTATGTTCAGACATGCGGGCAATTATACCGCAGCGAAGATTTTCAAATAAAAGGCACCTGTGTGGAACTCAGCGCTACGTGAACGGTTTTTGCTCCTGAATCTACCGGCAGAGCTGACGACTGCTGCATAGACGATTTCCTGCGAAGCTGCCCTGAGAACCGGACGAACACAGTTCTCAGGGCTTAAGATAAAACCGGAAAATGACATGTCCAATCCAGATCGCCTGCGCATGTCATTTTTCGGGCGCCTCGAACGCCAGGTACGAGTGGGTACCGTGTTTTTGAATTTCCTCTGTCCGGGCGTTTAATGGCTCATGGCCTTCTCAAAGTCCAGTTTCTTTCAACCCCACCCCCGGCCCCGCCTCAAGAATGGGGCGGGGAGTTTGCGAACAAGTGATGATTTTGCGGGCAAAGCCCGCAAAATCATCACTTGTTCGCTTTTCTTCAAGACAATCGGGCTTCGGCCACCGACTTTGAGAAACCCATGTAAAGGCCAGCCAGCGCAGGCGCCCGCGTTAATCAATAGTGCAAGTCTTCGAGGCGCCTGTCCGGTTGACCAGTGGCAAGACCGGTCCGGAGTATGAGGAACCCATCCTGCACCTGCTGTATCATTTCGGTGCGGGAACAGTCCTCCCGCCAGAATCCTGTGAACAAGGAGCATCGCAATGAGCATCCCGCTGTGGTCTTCAATTGCCTGGGTGGTCGCGGCCAGCGCACTTGGGTTTGCAATCACTGCTGTGTTTGCCGGATGGTTGAAGTGGTCGCGCAACCGCTTCTTGATCCCCTACATGCTGCTCGTTGGTCTTTTCCTTTATGCCTTCACTGCCGTAAACAAGATCGATGTGGCTTCGTTGCTAGTCCAGAACTGGGTCGGGGGAGTAGTCTTCGGACTGCTGGCAACAATCGTGCTCGTCAGGAACGTGCGTTCGCAACCTCGATCACGGCAGGCGCACGGAGCCAACCTGGCTTTGGATCTAACCTGGGCAGGATTCCTGTATGGGCTAACCGATGGGCTTTTCCTGAGCGTCATGCCAGTCGTGGCCCTATGGGCTGGACTCGCGCAGTTTAGCTGGAGTGTGGCCCCGATTGGACAGGTGGGCGTCGGGCTGGTTAGCCTGCTGGGGAGCCTGACTGTAGCGGTCGCGTACCATCTGGGATATCCCGAATTCCACGGCGCGCGAATGGGCTATGTGCTGCTGGGCAACGGCATCATCACGCTGGCTTTCCTCGTTTGCGGCAACCCTCTGGCCAGCATGATCAGCCATGCCGCGATGCACATCGCCGCGGTGCTACAGGGGGCTGAGACGACGGTCCAACTGCCCCCGCATTATCAGCCGGCCTGACACTCTTCAAACTTGAAATATCCCTGTCCGGGCGGTTACGGCCTATCGCCGTCGCCTGCTTGGAGAGTGTTTCTTAAATGGTTTTTGCCCGCAACGACCCCACCCTGTCCCTCCCCTAAGGGGGAGGGGGAGTACCGAAATTCGAGATATGGGTGGGAGAACACCACCCATATCTCGAATTTCGGGAGCGTTGCACACGAGTAAGCATGAAGAAACGGACTTAAGAAACGGTCTTTTAGAGATTGAACAGCAGGCGGACTTCGCGCTGGACGAGCAACAGCGCCAGGGCCGTGCCGATCATCATTCCGATCACAGCGGTCAAGACGGCGCCGCCCGGGAGAAACACGGCCAGCGCGTATGCGGCGCCGCCGCCTAAAAGGGCCGCGGCCAATCCTTTGAGCAAGACCCCGTCTATGCTGAGCTGCTCCCGCGTTCGCCGGCTGAGCCAGCCGAACATGAGGATGGCCTCAACCGTGAGAGACAGCTCGGCGAATGCGATGGCAGGCGCGCCAACGGAGCGAAACACAGTGATGGCCGCAATCGCGGCGACAATGTAGATTGCCATGCGGATGACGACGCCGAAGAATGGAAACCACGCTTCCTTACGAGCATAGAAGGAGCGCGCCGCCACTTCCTGGATCGCATAGCCGCAAAGTGTGACGAGGTAGATGCGTGTTGTTGCGGTGAGCAGGTCGGTGCCGGCCTCGTCAAAACCGAATGCGGCGCGCAGCAACGGGTAAATCCCCGCAGCCATGATGGCCGCGGCCGGCAGGGTTAATGCGACAAGAACCCGCAGGGCTTTCTCGATCGTATCGCGGAATCCGCTCCAGTCGCCGCGCGTGGCGAGTTCGGAGAGCGTAGGCAGGATGGCCGTTGCGATCGCCGTCCCCAGCAATGTCTCGGGCACCTGCATGATCATCCAACCGTAGGTCAGGGACGAAATCGCGCCGGTCTGGTGCAAGCGTGAGGCAAAATTATCACGAGCGATGAACATGGCCTGTATCAGGAACATGGTAAGAAGGCGCGGACCGATGACTTTGAGGGTTTCCACGACCGCAGGATCAAGCTGCATCGAGGCGGTCCAACGGAATTGATATTGGATCAGGGCCGGGATTTGAATTGCCAGGTGCAAGAGGGAACCGATGATGACCCCATAGACGAGGCCAAACACTCCGAACCGGGGCGCCAGGAATACTGCCCCGAAAATCTGACCTACGTTATATAGAATTGGTGCGAGGGCCGGATAGAGAAAATGTTGATTGGCTTGCAGGCTTGCCATCACCAGGCCGCTGACCGAGAAGATCACGGTTGCAATCAAGTTCAGCCGCATCAGGCTGGCGATCAGGTTCTGCTGGCTGGCATTGAAGCCGGGGGCGATGCCAATCTGCGAGCGAACGATTTGATTGGAGAAAATTGCGATTATGACCGCAATCGAGGCCGTTCCCACGAAGCCGATGTTTGCCACACGCGAGAAAAGACCCCACGCAGCCGGACGACCTTGCACAGTCAGGACTTCGGTCAGGACAGGAATGAACGCCATGGCCAGCGCACCGCCGGAGATCAGCGCGAAGAGCAGGTCCGGCAAATTGTTGGCGACGTTGAAGGCATCCAATTGAAACGAGAGGTTGAACGTACGCGCAATGATGATCGAGCGCACAAAGGCCAGGAGCTTGTCTAGGGTGAAGAAGAAACCGAGCAGCAGGGATGTACGGGTCAGGAAGGATAGTCTTTTCAAAGCATGGCCTTGTACTGCCCGCCGTCTATTACAAGCATCAGTCCGGTGATATATGAGGCCGCGGGGGAAAGCAGGAAGACGGCGGCGTTGGCAAATTCGTCGGGCCGGCCAATACGGCCGAAGACGCTGTTGTTTGCATCTCTGGCTGCTTCTTCCTCCACGGTGGTGCCGTTCTTCTGGGCACGGAATGCCTGAAGTTCGCGCACGCGATCCGTGTCGATCGTGGCGGGAAGAATGGAGTTGAAACGTATCCCGTCACTGCCCAATTCCAATGCCAGGCTCTTAGTAAGCCCAATTGTTGCAAGCCGTACGCTATTTGACAGGACGAGATTCGGCAGCGGCTGTTTGGCGGCGTAAGAGTTCATGGTCAGTACGCTGGCGACGTCCGACTTTCTCAAATGCGGCAGGGCGGCACGTATGAGCCTAACGTGGCTCATGAAAGACAGATTGATGGCCTTCTCCCAGGCGGCTTCATCGAAGGATTCGAACGCTCCGGATGGCGGGCCGCCTGCGTTCGTAACCAGGAGGTCGAGCCCACCGAGGGCCTGAACGACCTGCGGGATCATCTTTTCGGGAGCAGATGGTTCGCTGACGTCCCCGGCAATGCCCGTGGCCGGCAGGCCACTGTCCACGCCAATTTTCGCGGCGGCAGCCTTGAGCTTGCTCTCGTCGCGGCCGTTGATGACGACCTTGCAGCCTTCCTTTGCGAGAAGCAAAGCCGTGGCGTAGCCCAGTCCGCGTGAAGAACCCGCGACGAATGCGCGCTTGCCCTTTAACCCAAGATCCATTTCTTCTCCTTCCAGTTATGCAGCAAGATTGTAACTTATAAAAAGCGACCCCTGGATTTCTCCAGAGGTCGGCTCAGGTTCGCCGCGAATCTCAGTCAGAGAGTGTTTCTTAAATGGTTTTTGCCCGTAACGACCCCACCCCGGCCTCCCTCCGCTTCGCTACGGGATGCTGCGCGATCCCTAAAGGGGAGGGAGAGTACCGAAATTCGAGATATGGGTTGGAGAACACCACCCATATCTCGAATTTCGGTAGCGTTGCACAACGTGTAAGCATGCAGAAACGGACTTAAGAAACAGTCTCTCAGCTGGACTTTATCCATTTGAACATTAACAAAATGCAGGGTAAGCTAAGCCATCTCTCGGCAAAGAGGATGGACGATGCCTACCCTGCCAGCAGAATATATCACCATCCTGGGAGCGTTTGCCAGGCTGTTCTCGAATCGGATGTGGAAACATGCCAAGATCCTGTTGATTGGGGCGATCCTCTCGCCTGCGGAACGCACCGTCACGGCCGCCTTGCGGGTGATGGGCTTGAGCATGGAGAAGCACTTTCAAAATTACCATCGAGTTCTGAATTGTGCGAAGTGGTCGAGCTTGGAGGCGAGCCGTATTTTGTTGGGATTGCTGATCAGCACGTTTGTTCTTCGGGGTCCCGTGATTCTGGGATTGGATGACACGATTGAACGACGTCGAGGAGCCAAGATCCAAGCCAAAGGAATTTATCGCGATCCGGTACGCTCCAGTCATGGTCATTTCGTGAAAGCCAGTGGCTTGCGTTGGTTGAGCCTGATGTTGCTGGCACCCGTTCCATGGGCGGGACGCACCTGGGCTTTGCCGTTTCTCACCGTGTTGGCGCCTTCTGAACGGTACTATCAGGGCAAGGCTCGGCGGCACAAAAAGCTCACCGAATGGGCTCGGCAGGTGGTTCTCCAAACTCGCCGTTGGTTGCCAGGGCGCCAGTTGGTGGTGATCGCCGACAGCAGTTTTGCCGTGATCGAGCTGCTTTTTCGGCTGCGCCAGCTCAAAAACCCGGTGACGATGATCGTCCGCTTTCGGATGGACGCCGCCCTCTATGAGCCCGCTCGCAATCGTCTGGGTCAAAGGGGTCGCCCGCGGAAGAAAGGCCAACGGTTGCCGACCTTGGAAAAGGTCTCCGCCGACCCCCACACGCGCTGGAAGCGACTCACGGTGCAGGAGTGGTACGGCGAGAAGCAGCGCAAGATTGAAATCACGACCGGCACTGCGGTTTGGCGCCACAGTGGCCAACCCGTGCTGCCCATTCGCTGGCTGATCGTCCGCGATCCCAAGAAGAGGTTTAAGACTCAGTCCTTGTTGTGCACCGATCTCAAGATCTCCGCTGAACAAATCGTTCGCTGGTTTCCCCGGCGTTGGCAGATGGAGGTCACCTTCCACGAAACCCGCACCCAGCTCGGCGTGGAAACCCAACGGCAGTGGGCCGACCTGTCCATCCTGCGCATGACTCCGGCCTTGCTGAGCCTGTTCTCCATGATCACCTTGCTGGCCAATGTTCACGCCCGCAAAGACCGCTTGCCTGTTCAGCAAACTGCCTGGTATGTCAAGAAGCGGCCAACCTTTTCCGATGCACTGAGCACGGTGAAGCAAAACCTTTACTCCTATCTCTATTTTCAAACATCACCAGTTCGTCGTGAAGTCCGAAAAACACATCCAATTCGCTCAACCTACCGCTACTCCAGCGCCACACGTGTCTTCTTTCAGGTAGCATATGGATAAAGTCCAGCTCAGGCGAACAGACTATCAGCCATGCGGTCCAGCATCTGCCGGCCGCGGACCTCTGTTTCGTATATGGGGATGATGGATCGGACCCTGCCGTCAAACTTGCTCCAGACGTCATCCATATAGCGATCCCATGTCGCTAACCGGTCTCGGGCAAATTCTCATGGGCCTTTCGGTCCGCCGGCAGCAACAGGGCGTAAAGCATGTCCGCCACAGGGGTTTTGATCCCCAGTTCGCGGCCCTTCCTGCCAATAACGCCCAGGATCGAATTGACCTCGGTGCGGCGGCCAGCCTCGAAATCCAGCTGCATGGAGGCCTTTATCCTGGGTCCATTGTTGTCCATGAAGGCCATTGACCGTTCCACGGCGTCCTGATCCAGGGCCACGTTTTGAGCTCGCGCCAAAGCCTCCACCTCGCGCATCAAGTTGACAATCATGGCCCGCGTCTCGGGTACGGTCCGATAGTCGCCGATCGGCAGCCGTGTAAGGGAGCCGAAACTGCTGGCTGCGGAAATGAAAATGAATTTGGTCCACAAGACGGTCAAGATGTTATCCGATAGCTCGATGGTAATTCCGGTCGGCTTGAAAGCGTCATAGACAGCCTGCACGCGAGAAGTGGGCGGCCCGCTCAATTCTCCGATGACGACGCGTCGGAATTCTGATACCTGTCTGATCACGCCCGGCGCCTCCAGCGCAGACGAAATCCAGGTTGCGCCAGCAATCATATGCTCGGCCCCGATTGCCTTGCCGATACGGTCCGCGGCGTCAATCCCATTTTGCAGGCTCAAGACCGTCGTATGCTGCCCGACTATCGGCCTGATCTTCTGAACGGCAGGATCGGTATCGTAAGTCTTGGTGCAAAACAGAATCAGATCCGGGATTGCGATCCGGGACGGATCGTCTGTGGCCGCAGCCGGCGATACCGCAAAATCCCCGTGAACGCTCCTGACCTGGAGGCCGCCTTTCTGAATAGCCAGCAGATTGGCGCCACGGGCCACGAATGTCACGGCATGGCCCTGCATAGCCAACAGTCCGCCGTAATAGCCGCCCATGCCTCCGGTTCCGACGACCACGATTTTCATAGGCTGTCTCCTTCCAAAGGCTATTGTCCCAAGCACCGGAATAACACCGGAACATAAGGCTGGTTGGGAAGAACCCCAACCAGCCTTATGTTCCGGGCGCGCTCCTCACAGCTTCAACCAGAGACGAAGCACTGACCAGTTGAGACTTTTCCTTTGCGTCTTAGATGAGCCTGCCGGGCTTCAGATTACTTCGATCTTTTGCTCCACGATCATCCCCTCGGGCCAATTTGCCTCAACCCATTTCGCCACGGCCTGCAGCCCGGACTCCAGATGTCCGCGGCCATTGCCGACCATGGCGCAGGCGATGAGAGACTCCTGCCATCGATCCTGAAAATCCATCTCGGCTACGGACACGTTGAATTCGCGCCGCAGGCGCGATAGCAGGGGTTTGATCTTCCCGCGCTTCTCTTTCAGGGAGGCGCAGGTTGGGAGATGGAGGTGAATGGTCAAAGTTGCAAGCATCATCAGATTCCATACTGCGATTTACGATTTGGGTATTCCGCTTTACAATCCCTCGCATGCCTGATGCAGAAGCCTCCTATAACCTGGCCCTCGACTACCTCTATTCTTTCGTAGATTATAGTCTGAAACATTCGTCGGAACTCGCCAAGGCTGATTTCAACCTCGACCGCATGCGGGCTTTAATGAAGGAACTCGGCAATCCGCAGGATCAATACCCGATCATCCACGTCGCCGGGACGAAGGGGAAAGGTTCGGTTTGCGCCCTGGCTGCGAGCGGTCTGCAGGCTGCTGGCTACCGTGTAGGCTTGTATACCTCGCCGCATCTGTTGGATTATCCGGAACGGATACAAGTGAACACGGTTCCAATTTCACACGCCGGATTGGCTGAGCTTGTCGAGCAGGTAAAACCGGCCGTAGCGCGCATCCCAAAACTAACCACGTTCGAGATTACAACCGCGATCGGTTTCCTATACTTCGCCCAGCAGAAGGCAGAGGCCGCGGTGATAGAAGTGGGACTTGGCGGCCGGCTGGATGCCACAAACGTAGTCCTGCCAAAGGTAGCGGTCATCACGTCCCTGTCGTACGACCACATGGCGGTGCTGGGGGACACGTTGGCGAAGATCGCCGGTGAAAAAGCAGGCATCATCAAGCAGGGGGTTCCGCTGATCGTTGCGCCGCAGAAGGACGAGGCCATGGAGGTCCTGCTGCGGATTGCGAAGGAACGCCATGCTCCATATACGTTAGTTGGGCGCGATGTGTTGTTCAAGCCATTGAGTCACTCCCTGGACGGACAAGCCCTGCGTATTTCGGGGCGCGATCAGGCTCTCACGGTGACCATTCCGTTGCTCGGTTCACATCAGGTTCAAAATGCTGCTGTGGCTGCGTCCGCTCTCTGGAATCTGGGCGGGCAGGACTTTGAAATCCCCGATTTTGCCATTCTCAATGGCTTTGCCAAAGTGCGATGGCCGGCGCGCTTTGAAGTGGTGCGCCGGGAACCGCCGGTAATCTTTGATTCGGCCCATAACCAGGATTCCTTCGCCCGCTTGCGGCAGGCCCTGGACGACTATTTTCCGGACCGGCCCGTTTATCTTATTTTCGGAGCCTCCGAGGACAAGAATATCCCGGGCATGTTCGCCGAAATCCAACCGAAGATCCGGCGCATGTTCATAGCGAAAGCCAACCATCCACGGGCGCTGGAATCGGAGAAAATCCGCGAATTGGCCGAGGGCGCCAAGATTCTCAACGAGGTGATGCCTTCGGTCGAGGCCGCATTCCTGCACGCGCTGGAAATGGCCGAAAAAGATGGTAGCATTGTCTTATCCGCCGGAAGCATATTTGTAACTGCAGAAGTCATGGCGGCCTGGAAGGGCCGAGAGTCGAGAGTCGATACTCGGAAATCCTGAGAGCAGTCCGTTTACGTTTTCCGACCCCCGTGCATCGAATCGACATTTTCAAACACTGGAATTGAACCTCAATGAACCATCAGAACGACTGGAACGAAGAAGAAGACAATTTCAACCTGGCGCTCTCGCAGCGCACGGAAGAACTCTATCGGATACCGAATCTCGAGCCGGACGAAAACGGATTGATCGAGGCGTCCGTTTTGCCATTGCGTGACCTGGTGATCTTTCCGCGCATGGTCTCGCCGATATTCGTCGGACGCGAAGCGTCCCTGCTGGCTGTACAGGAAGCCCAGGCAAAAACGCTGAACGTGATCGGCCTGGTACAGAAGGACCCCGAAGTTGAAGATCCAAAGCCGGCCGATTTCCTGCCTGATAGGAATCGAGATGGCCGTCGGTCGACTGCTCTCCATGCCGGACGGTTCATCGTCTGCCCTGGTGCAAGGCCGGCGGCGGGTGGAGATCGTTGACTTTGTCCGGACACGCCCGTATTTGAAAGTACGGGCGCGCCCAATTTTCGAACCGCAAACCGCGGACCGGCAAACCCAGGCGCTAATGAGGTCGGTGCTCGATCTGTTCGGCCGCTGTGTGCAGTTGGACCGATCCATCCCCGAAGAAGCACATGTTTTCGCGATGAATATCTCGGAGCCGGGCTGGCTTGCGGACATGATCGCGACTTCGCTTTCACTGAATTACGATGCCCGCCAGCGATTGTTGACACTGCTGGAGCCGCGCGGGCGCCTGCAGGCCATCAACAAGATCCTGGCCCAGGAAGTGGACGTGCTCGAACTGGAGGACGAAATCCATGCGCGCGTCCAAAACGAAGTGGACAAGACGCAGCGTGAGTTCTACCTGCGCGAGCAGATGAGGCAGATCCAAAATGAATTAGGCGAGAGCGACATCTTCACCCGCGAGGCGGTCGAGCTGAAGAAAAAGATCGAAGCTGCAAACCTGCCCGATGAGCCAAAAGCGGTCGCCATGAAGGAACTGGATCGGCTCAGCCAGATGCCTCCGATGGCGCCCGAGATCGGGATCATCCGCACATATATTGATTGGATCATCGATCTTCCCTGGACCTCCTCCACGCCCGATAACCTGGACGTGAAACACGCCGCACGGATTCTGGAACGCGACCATTATGGCCTCAAGAAAGCCAAGGAGCGAATTCTTGAGTACATAGCGGTGCGGTCTCTCAAGCCAAAGAAGGACCGCCAGCCCATTTTGTGCTTTGTGGGGCCGCCGGGGACGGGCAAAACCTCGCTGGGGCGGTCCATCGCCGATGCGCTCGGGCGCAAGTTCGTGCGCGTTTCCCTGGGCGGCATCCGTGATGAAGCCGAAATTCGCGGCCACCGCCGGACGTACATCGGCGCGCTGCCCGGCCGCGTGCTGCAAACTATGAAACGTGCAGGCACGGCCAACCCGCTGTTCATGCTGGATGAGATCGACAAACTCTATTCCGATTTCCGCGGCGATCCAGCCTCGGCCATGCTCGAAGTGCTGGATCCCGAACAGAACTACGCCTTCAGCGACCATTATCTGGAACTGCCGTTCGATCTATCCAAGGTCATGTTCGTGACGACCGCCAATTATCTTGGACCGATTCCGCCGGCGCTGCTGGATCGCATGGAAGTCATTGAGTTCCCGGGCTACATCGAAGAGGAGAAGCTTGAGATCGCCAACCGCTATCTGATCCCGCGCCAGATCGAGGAGAACGGCATAGTGGACCTCGGCCTGACCTTTGAGACGGCAGCCCTGCAACGGATCGTTCGGGAGTACACATTTGAGGCGGGGGTCCGCAATCTCGAGCGGGAGATCGGTCGCATTGCACGCAAGGTGGCGCGGCTGAAAGCCGAGGAGAGGAAATACCCCTCCACGATCACGGCGGAGGTAATCGAAAAATTCCTGGACCCGCCACAATACATACCGCCCGAAATGGAAAAAGCAGACGAGGTCGGCGTGGTGCAGTCGCTGGCCTGGACCGAGAACGGCGGCGAGATCATGGCCGTCGAGGTTGCCGTTCTGGAGGGCAAAGGATCATTGCAGATGACGGGCCAGCTCGGCGAAGTGATGCAAGAATCCGGACAGGCGGCGCTCACGTATATCAAGGCTCGCGCAGCCACCCTCGGCATCGATCTGGAGGTGTTCGAGCGCATGGACATCCACCTCCACATGCCTGAAGGCGCCATCCCCAAGGACGGCCCTTCGGCCGGCATTACCATTGCGACCGCCATGATCTCGGCGTTGACCGGTCGCCCCGTGTACCGCAATGTGGGGATGACGGGAGAAATCACATTGCGCGGGCGCATCCTTCCAATAGGCGGCGTCCGCGAGAAAGTCCTGGCTGCCCATCGCGCCGGACTTAGGATCGTGCTGCTGCCCGAGAAGAATCTCAAAGACCTGCACGACGTGCCGAAGACTGTCCGTTCGGAGCTGAAGATTATCCCGGTAACACACATGGATCAGGTCGTTGACGTGGCCGTCGGTCCGGAAGCCGTAATCGAGCCGCCGCGTCCGCGCAAGAGGAATGAAGAACCGAGTGAACCTCCGCCGGAACAGGATGAGAACAGGGAGTAAAGGAATTAACCTCGCCAGCGAGCGGACTTTCTGATTCCGCTTGGTCCCATATCCAAACTCTTCCGGGAAAGCTATGGAAGGAGAAACAATGACCTCTATCCGCCTCGAGCAACTACGCACGGCTCTGGATCAGGCTCGATTGGATGCGGTGGCTCTGAACCCGGGTCCCACACTCACGTATCTCACGGGACTCCATTTTGGCCTAATGGAACGTCCGGTCGTGCTATTGGTAGCGCAGGGTCAGGAGCCGGTTATTGTTCTACCTGAGCTGGAATTGCCAAAGGTCAGTCTGTTTCCATACCAGGTGAAAGCTTTCGCGTTCGACGAAAACCCAGCTGACTGGGATGCCGTTTTCCGCAGGGCCCTGACGTCACTCGGACTGGATGGCAAAAGAATCGGCGTCGAGCCCCGGCAGATGCGTCTGCTGGAATTTTGGCACGTGCACGCCGGCGCGCCTGAGGCAGAATTTCCGGATGCGTCTGCCGCGCTGGCCTCGCTTCGTTTGCGGAAGGATGAATCCGAGATCGAGGCGATACGGCGCGCGGTGAGAATTGCCCAGGATGCGCTGGAGGCCACAGTCCCATTGATGAAGATCGGCGCCACGGAAAAAGAGATCGCCTCAGCACTGGGCGTTGAGTTGCTCAAGCACGGATCGGAATCTGAACTGCCATTCCCGGCGATTGTCTCTTCCGGGCCGAATTCTGCAAACCCCCACGCCTCTCCGTCAGACCGGAAGCTTCAACGCGGCGATCTGCTGGTCGTGGACTGGGGCGCCAGGTTCGACGGTTATGTATCAGATCTGACGCGCACGTTTGCGGTGGGGGAGGTCGAAGCAGAGTTCAAGCAGATCGCAGGGATCGTGCTGAAGGCCAATGAGGCCGGCCGCGCGGCAGGCCGCCCGGGGGTTCCGTGCGCGAACGTGGATAAAGCCAGCCGGGGCGTCATCGATGCGGCGGGCTACGGAAGATACTTTACCCATCGCACAGGCCACGGCATCGGCATGGAAGACCACGAAGAGCCTTACATGCGCGGCGACAATATGCAAATGCTGTATCCGGGAATGGCTTTCACGGTGGAGCCTGGAATCTATCTGCCGGAGCGCGGCGGAGTGCGCATCGAAGATAATGTGATCGTTACGAAAGAGGGCGTGGAGGTGCTGAGCGACATGCCGCGCGCGTTGCGGACGGTCGGATAAGAGGCAGGCTGAGGCAATCCGGAGTGGGCCAGGAAACTCGAATTATTCCGGCTCCACCTGACATGATCCGCAGTGACTTAGAATAACTGCTTATAGCTGAACCGGAAGGGCCCGCGCCGGCTCGCCTGCTTTCCAACCGGTACTCGATCTGGAATGGCGACCAACATCAGCGCGGCGAAAGCGGGCGGTTGCAGTAAATCACGAAATCTGCGCTTGATCTGCAATTTCCACAATTAATTGCCGTTGTACGGAAGAGAGTTCGGCATATTCCGAGTTGTGAGAACCGGTGTCACGGTTCTCGATGATAACCACTGATCCGTCTCGGCTAAGCAGGGTGGTGTGCCAGGCATTCCGTTTGATGTTATAGACTTGCCCGATCTCCATCACATGCGGATCAAGCCTGTCAATCTGACGTCCATTGCCGCCCGTTATCAATACCCCCTTGCCCTGTGTCAGCACAAAGACCTCATCGGTTTCCAGATGTCGCTCCATGGTGCTCAGATTGCCGGGATGTAAAGCGTCCAGGAACCGCAGAATAGCTACGCGCCAGGTGCCGTAATCGATTAATGGTTTGTACCCTTCACCCTCGTAACTCCTGATCTCAAGCAAAGCTTCGTCCATGAGGCCTCAATGCTGTCACCGGATTTGCCGTCCGGGCAAAACTCGTTGATCCCGGATTCGAGATTTGTTTCCTGGTGCAGCCTCCACTAACCGATGACAGCATCGATCAAAACTTCCTTGCTGCCTTCGGGCGGGGGTACCGTACGACCGCTCCACCGTTTCCCATCCACGGTTAATGACACGTCGTTGCCGGGGCCCGCTCGTTTAACGCGGATGTGATAGGTCACGCCGCGGAACTCGCGCCGCGCCGTGAAGCCTTGCCATTGAGCGGGAATTACCGGTTCGATTTGCAGCCCATCCCAAGTGGGTCTAATCCCCAGCATCCATTGGGTGATGGCAACGTAGTTCCAGGCGGCGGAGCCCGTCAGCCAGGAATTCCTGGCTTCGCCGTGGCTGGGAGCATCGCGGCCGGCGATCACTTGAGCATAGACGTAGGGCTCACAACGATGAATTTCAGCCATTTCTGCTCGGGCGGAAGGATTGATTCGCAAATAATAGTCGTGGGCACGATCGCCATTCCCCATCCTGGCTTCCGCAATCATCACCCATGGATTGCTATGACAGAAGATTCCCGCATTTTCCTTATACCCCGGGGGGTAGGATGAAATCTCTCCGAGCTCCAGGTAATATCGGGAATATGCCGGCTGCAGCAGCACCAGGCCGTGCGACGTCGCCAGCAGTTCATTCACGGAGTCAAGTGCCTTTTTGGCCAGCCCATTTTCCAATCCCACACCGGCTAGAACACAGAAGCCTTGCGGCTCGATATAGATCTTTCCTTCCAGGCATTCTGCGGACCCCACTTTGTGTCCGAGACCATCATAGGCGCGGAGGAACCATTCCCCATCCCAGCCATGCTGATAGATTGTCGCTGTCATCTGGTCGGCCAGTCCTGTATAGTACGCAGCTGCCTGGAGCTCAAAACATGCTGCGCCATTTCGGGCCGTGGCTGCCTGGCGCCTGGCGATCTCTGCCATTTCGCGAGCAGACGCAACAAACAGGCCGGCGATGAAGACGCTTTCTGCCACGCTGCCGTCCCGGTTCACGGTCGTTTGAAAACTCTCCCCGGGTTCGTCGGAGAAGCAATTCAGGTTCAGACAGTCGTTCCAATCCGCGCGGCCGATGAGTGGCAGGCCATGCGGTCCGATCCGATCAAGGGTGTATTGGATGCAACGTTGAAGATGCTCGCAAAGCGGCGACCCGCTGCCGGGTTCGTTATCATAAGGAACTGATTCTGCGAGAATGCTCCAGTCGCCGGTCTCGCGGATGTAGGCCGCCACGCCAAGGATCAGCCAGTGCGGATCGTCGTTAAAATTGGACCCGATGCCGTCATTGCCGCGTTTCGTCAACGGTTGATATTGATGATAGGCTCCGCCGCCTGGCAACTGAGTGGCGGCGAGGTCGAGGATGCGCCGGCGGGCCCGCGACGGGACCATCTGCACGCATCCCAGGAGGTCCTGGTTGGAGTCACGAAATCCCACCCCTCGCCCGATCCCAGATTCGAACAGGGAAGCGGACCGCGACAGGTTAAACGTAACCATGCACTGGTAGGCGTTCCAGATGTTTACCATGCGGTTTACGTGTTCATCCGGCGTTTGAACCTGCAAGGCGCCGAGCAGCAAATCCCAATGCGAGCGCAACGATTCAAAGGATGCGTCCACATTGGCCTGATTGAGATATTTGGCTATCACCGGCTTCACGCCGTGTTTGTTGATGGAGTTTGATCCGTCCGGGTCGAATTTCTGACCTTTCGGATTCTCAAAGTAGCCCAACACAAAGAGGAGGTGCCTTTGTTCGTGGGGTTGGAGCGGCACGTGAATCTGAAAACATCCGATTGGCTGCCAGCCATGGGCGATGGATTGAGTGCACCGACCTTGCTCCAAGGCAACGGGACGGTCCCAGCCTCGGGATGCGCCAAGAAAGGCCTCGCGCTGTGTGTCGAACCCCTGCGGTTCTTCGGAACAGGCAAAATAAGCAAAATGATTGCGCCGTTCGCGATATTCGGACTTATGGTAAATCACGCCGCCTGCAACTTCCACTTCTCCCGTCGAGTAGTTGCGCTGAAAGTTCGTCTGATCATCCAGCGCGTCCCATAAGCAGAACTCGACTGCAGAGAAGATGGAAAGGTCGGCCGGCGTGTTCCGGTCATTGGTCAACGTGGTTTGCCAGATTTCCACGTTCCCGCCCAGGGGAACAAAGTACCGGGTCTCAGCGCGGACGCCGGCGTGTCTGGAGGTGATGACGGTATAACCGAGCCCGTGCCGGCAGGAATAGTCTTCCAGCTTGCTCCGGGTTGGCTGCCAGGACGGCGACCAATAATCGCCATCAAGATTGTCGCGAACGTAAAGATAGCGGCCCCCAATGTCCAAAGGCGCGTTGTTATAGCGATAGCGGATGATGCGTCGGAGGCGTGCGTCTTTGTAGAATGAATAACCGCCAGCCGTGTTGGAAATCAGCGCAAAATAATCTTCGCAACCCAGGTAATTGATCCAGGGCTGCGGCGTGTCAGGACGAGTAATCACATATTCGCGATTGGCGTCATCGAAGTAACCATATTTCATGAAGCGGATCCTCTAATACTTTTTGCATCCTATATACGATAGCCCACAAGAAGCCCCTCGCCATGCAGGATGTTCCCTTGTCGGGATCGCGGATTCAGTCGAAGATGCTCTCGTCGCGGGCTGGTGTCCTAGTTCACAACCGGCGTCTAGCCTTTGACCGAGCCTGCCAACAAACCGCGCACAAAGAAGCGTTGTAATGAGAAGAATACGATCAAGGGTAGAATCATGGTAACAAACCCGCCCGCAGTAAGCAGGTGCCAATCCTGTCCACGCGAACCGACGATCTCCGCCAGGCGCTGCGTTACCAATTGGTTGGTCGGGGAAGCCCCGATGAATATGAGGGCGACAAGATAATCATTCCAAACCCACAGGAACTGAAATATGCCGAAGGCAGCAAGGGCCGGGACCGAGAGGGGGATGATCAACTGGGTAAAGATCGTGAAATGCGAGGCTCCATCGGCGAACGCGGCTTCAAGAATATCGCGTGGCAATTCGCTGATGTAGTTGAATAGCAGATAGGTCGCCAACGGAAGACCAAAACCGGTATGGGCCAGCCAAACGGCCAGGAATGTTCCGTTGACGTGCAACGAGACATAATCACGCAAGAGCGGGATCAGGGCGATCTGGAGCGGGATCACCAGCAATCCCACCACCAACGCAAAAAGCATTTTGCGGCCTGGAAATTTCATCCAGGCAAACCCATAGGCGGCAAACGCCGCCAGGGCAATGGGGATTACCGTTGACGGCACCGCGACCGTAATACTGTTGATGAAGGCGCGGGTCATGTTGTCGCCAATCGACGTAACCTTCGTGCCATCTTTCAGCGTTGCCGTGTAATTGCCGCCTGCGAGCACTTGCTTGTAGTTTTCCAATGTAAAAGTCGTGTTTGCGGTCCAGCGATATTGGTCGACCTCCAGATAACCGATTCGGCGGTTACCGATCCAGATATAGCGCTATCCATTCTTCTCAATCCCCTGAGTAAATTGTTCAAAGGTGGCGGTGATGCCCCCCAGCGTCATGGGCAGATCGCGATTCACGTCCGAGGCCGGGCGTGAGGGTCTGGACCGCGACCCAATCCTTATGTGGAAATATGGTCCACCAGCCCGTCGAATTGATGTCCAATCGGTCCCTGAAGGATGAAATGAGCAACCCAATGGTAGGGATGGTCCACAAAAGGCAAATCAGCGTGAGCGAGCCATTCACGAGCAGGCTATTGATGAATTTGGTTTTCATCGGAAGGCCTCCCGTCGGGCAAACTGGCGCAGGTTGTAGATCATTACCGGGATCACGGCGATAAACAGCACAACCGCGATGGCTGAGCCAATGCCGTTGTTATTGTATGTAAAATACTGCCGGTAAAATTCGGTGGCGATCACGCTCGTATCGTACTGGCCGCCCGTCATGACCCAGACCACATCGAATATTTTCAAGGTGAAGATGACAATGGTCGTGGACACGGCGATGATCGTGCCCAAGATTTGAGGCAACATGATGCGAAAGAAGGTCTGTACCTCGGTGGCTCCATCGACGCGCGCGGCCTCCAGGATTTCCATCGGTATGCCCTTGATGGCCGCCGAGAAAAGGACCATCGAGTAACCGGTCTGAAGCCAGATCACGATCACGATCAGGAAAAAGTTGTTCCACGGGGTAAAAAAGGCGGTCCATGCTTCCGGCTGCCCTCCGAAGCCGACGTAAATTGCGTTGAGTAAACCAATCTGCGGAGCGGTAATCGGTTTCACGGCGTAGACGAAATTCCAGATCACCCCGGCTCCAACAAAGGAGATCGCCATCGGCAAAAAGATTATTGTTTTAGCCACTGTCTCAAACCTGCTGCGGTCAGCCAGCACGGCGACCAGCAATCCGGCCGAAACCGTAAACGTCGTACCGAACACGATCCAAAGCAGGTTGTTCCGGAAAACCGTGAGCATCGCAGGATTGGAGAATACATAGACGAAGTTCTTCAGTCCCACAAATTTAAGACTGGATTCGTTGAAGAAACTTGCAAAAATAGTCCTGATCGTGGGCAGGACCAGGGCCCAGGTGAGCATCAAGATCGCCGGACCAATGAAAATGAACGGCTGCAGGAAGCGGGTCCATCTCTCCGGCAGTTGTTCCACGAAAAAATTTGCCGTGGTGAACAGGAGAACGGTCCCTCCGACTCCCCATACGATGGCGGATAATGCCACGACAAGCGGCGGTATGTTCCTGCTGTTGGTTTGCATATCGCGGAGAAAGACAAACCCCCAGGCCAGAACGGCGACGGCAATCGCCAAAGGCAGCAGCCCCACGAACATTCTGACGGATTGGGTCAACACGCTTTGAGGTTTAGATGCAGACACGAGGTGCCCATCCTTTCTCTCTACATGCTTCTCGATGCGAAACAGTATAAACCTAAAGCAAGAACGGCAATCTATTAGAGAGAGGTCGGCTCAGTTCTTCTCTGAGCCGACCTCTTTTCTTTCACGGCCGCAAGTCTATTTCGGCCAGGAAGCGTCAATATTCTTCAACGCCGTAGTCAGATCTTCGGAGCCGGAGACGAAGCTGGTCATTTCCTTCCAGAAAGTACCAGCGCCGACAGAACCGGGCATGGCATCCGAGCCATCAAAGCGCAGGGTCTTCGCGTTCACGATCGCAGCGCCCACCACGCGGTCGATGTCCGATCCATACCAACTCAGGTCCGCGTCCTTCTGAGGAGCAATGGCGCCACCCTGCTGCATCCAGACTTTCAGATGCTCGCCCTTGGTGAAGTATTCCATCACCGCCATTACTTCGGGGCGGCTGTTGGTTGCGCCCCAGATATCGCCCGCAACTTCCATCGGTGAGTCGTACGCCGGGTCAATGGGCGGGAAGTAGAAGGCGCCGTAGTCGACGCCACCCACCAGACCCTGTGGGAAGAAGCTGGTGATGAAGTTCCCGTTCATGTTCATGAAGCACTTGGGGCCTTTTGCGTCAAACATGGGCAGCGTCGAATCGCCGAAACTGGTCTTGACGATGGTAGCCGTGCCACCATAGACGTACTTGGGGTTGGTCCAGATATCCGCCATGATCTTGGCGGCATTCGTGACCTCCGGCGAACTGAACGGCAGTTTGCCCTGCACCCAGGCATCATAGTTCTCGGGAGTGGTGGTGCGCAGCATGATGTTCTCGATCCAGTCGGTGGCTACCCAGCCGGTGGCCGCGCCGGATTCAATGCCGATGCACCACGGTGGAGTGCCGTCCTTGACCATTTGATCCATCAGGGTCTTCAGTTCATCAAATGTGGTCGGGATCTTGTAGCCTGCTGCATCCCAGGCCTTCTTCGGGATAATACACAAAGCCTTTGCCATTCACTCGCTCCCAAACGCCGGCCATGATTGGATTTCCGTCCGCACCGGGCATCATGGATTGGTCGACCCAGTAGGAGTTGTAGTTGGCGTTGATGGCGTTCACATCCAGAAATTTGCTCAGGTCGGTGATCTTGCCTTCCTTGGCAAAGCTGGCTAATAGGCCAGGCTGCGGGAAGTCCGCGATATCCGGCGCGCTGCCCGCCGTCGATGGCAGCCTTGATGGAGGCTTCGAATTCCTTCGAGCCCTGGTAGGCCACTGTGATGCCCGTCTTGGCCTGGAAATCGGCCATGGTGGCATTGAATTTTTGCGCATCCTGATCAACAAACGGTCCGGTTGCGGTAACGGTTGTCCCCTTGAACTCGCCGGCCATGGCGCGCGCCAGGAAATCGCCGGTGGTGGCGGCGGGAACTGCCGTCGCAGCGGGCGCCGCGGTGGGTGCCGCAGGAGCCTGGGTCGGAGTGGCAGCGCTGCCACAGCCCGAGAGGACCATCGAAAGAGCAATGATCAGCCCGGTAACAACATAGATCTTCTTATTCATGGTGAATTTTCTCCTCGAAGTTTAGAATCTGATTCGTAAGTGCAAAAGGGGAATGGGCCGAAAAGTTTTAGGGTGAGACTGCACCTCCTTTGAATTCATTGCAGGTTTGGCCTAGCTATGGCAACCACATGATTGGCGGATTATGATTGCCGTGGGGAGGATCGTCATGCCTGAGAGCTGCTGCTGATCGATCATTGCGAAAACCTGTTCCGCAGCGATCCGGCCCACTTCTTCAGTTGGAGCCCGGACGGTTGTAAGCGGCGGCGTCAGAAAACCCGAGAGCCGCAGGTCGTCGAATCCAACAACCGGTATGTCTTCCGGAATTCTGCGACCGTGTTCTTGAAGCGCCTTAATTGCCCCAATGGCTGCATCATCATTTCCGGCAAAAACCGCGTCGAAGTGAATCGGCTTCCTTCGTTCCAATAGCTGGCTCAAAGATTGGTAGGCTACATCGCGTTCAAAATCTCCGGCTATGATCAGTTGAGGATCCACAACAATCCCATTTGCTTCGAGGGCTGACTTATAGCCGGTTTCGCGCCAGTACGAATCCTCCTGATTGGAGCGGCCACGCAGCAGCAGGATGCGCCGCTTCTGGTGCCGCAATATCAAGTGTTCCACCAGTTTGTGCGTGGCCGCCTTATTTTCGATCGTAACGCTTGGAATGGGCAAAGAAGCTGGCGGAGTCCGATGAATGAGCACCATCGGAAATCCGGTTGCATGCAAGGCAGACAATTCCGAATCACTCAGGCTGTCTGCATAGATAATCAAGCCGTCGGTATTGTGTGGACCAATAGGGGGGATGCTGTCGCCCTGAGAGTTCGATTGATACATGGAGACGAGCAGGTTGAAATCGTTTCGCCGCACCACGGTCTCAATCCCATTCAGAAGCGGGACGTAGAAGTCATTATGAATGTTTGTCAACAACAGGCCGATAAGATGAGTCTTCCTGGAAGCCAAATGCCTGGCGGCCGCGTCGGGCGCGTAGCGCAACTGGGTCATCACCTTCTCAAGGCGCTCAACAACTTCATCAGAGACAGGGGCATTCTTGTTGATGTAGCGGCTGACCGTTGCCACGGAAACACCCGCCTGCTTGGCAACTTCCCGAATTGTTACGGAAGAAGAACGACGTGTCATAAGGCTTTCTATCAGGCGCTCATGTAACCGGTTACTGTAACCGGTTACATTATTTCACAACGGAATTCCCCTGTCAATAGGCGGATTCCTTAAATATTCCTGAGTAGCTTATGGCTTGATAGCACAGCCGCTCACGGATTCAGTGTGAATCGCTGGGCTATTTGAAAAATGGACGTCTCCCAGTTCCTGCGCGGGATCGACGTATAATCTTCCCGGCAGCAGGGTATTTTCCCTTCGAATCCAACATTGTGGAGAGGACTTCTTGGCCAGCTATTGCGATTATGTGCGTGATCACCCCGAAGACGAATACAACCGCCGCTATCACGATTCCGAATATGGTTTTCCAATAAAGGATGACGACATCTTGTTCGAGCGCCTGATACTGGAGATCAACCAGGCCGGGCTTTCCTGGGTAACCGTTCTCAAAAAGGCGGAGAACTTCCGCCGCGCTTACGACTATTTTCACATTGACAATGTTGCGAGGTATGGAGAGAAAGACAGAGAGCGCCTTCTCTCGGACCCCGGGATCATCCGCAATCGGCTCAAGGTGAACGCCGCAATCGAAAATGCGCGGCGCATTCAGCGCCTGCGTTCCGAGTTTGGAACGTTCAAAGCCTGGCTGGATGCACATCATCCGCAGACACTCGAAAATTGGTCAAGGTTGTTCAAGCAATCATTTGTCTTTACGGGCGGCGAGATCGTACGGGAGTTCCTGGTGAGCACAGGATATTTGCCCGGTGCGCACGATCACGATTGTCCAATCTACAAGAGGATTGCGGCTCTGAGACCTGCATGGGCTATAATCACGTAGATAGTTCAGCGCAACTCCTCGTTGCCTGAACTTCAAATTCACTCCCCTGTTTGGAATACCACTGTAGCAGTTGAATTCAAATGAATCGCTCATTGCTCTGGCTTGGCGCGGCTTTGTTCTTCTGGGGGATCGGTGAGAGCATGTTTCTGCTCTTTCAGCCCATCTACCTTCAGCAGTTGGGTGCCAACCCAATCGAGATTGGTGTGGTCCTGGGTGGGTTCGGCGCGGCGCTGACCCTATCCCATATTCCCGCGGGCCATCTGTCGGACCGCCTTGGCCGCAGGCCCCTGCTGATTGCGTCCTGGCTGGTCGGCATTGTTGCCACTTTGGTCATGGCCCTTGCATCGCATCTGACCGTCTTTATCGTTGGCGTCTTGCTCTACGGCTTCACGGCCTTCGTGGCCTCGCCGCTGGATAGCTATGTTACTGCGGCCCGAGGCAGGTGGTCCGTGGCGCGGACGATCACATTTGTCTCGATGATGTTCAACGCGGGCGGGGCGCTGGGGCCGGTCGCGGGCGGGTGGATTGGCGACCATTTCGGATTGCGACAGGTCTACTTCATTTCTGCCAGTGTGTTTGTTGTTTCGACGATCCTGCTCCTGTTCATTGCCTCGCAGCCGCGCGATCATCGGGATCCCATAAACCCGCCTCCCAGCTTGCTGGCCAACCAGCGATATCTCGGTTTTCTGGCTGTTTACTTCATTGTTGCGTTCGCCGCGTATCTGCCGCAGCCCCTTACGCCGAATTTTCTGAATAATCAGCGGGCGTTGTCACTAAGCGTGATCGGGCAGCTTGGCTCCATCGGATACCTGGGCAACGCCGTCCTCAATCTGCTGCTTGGACAGCTCGAAGCGCGTCTGGGATTTGTTCTTGGTCAACTGGGAGTTGCCGTCTATGCCGTGCTCCTGTGGCGCGCTTCGGAGCTTGGGTGGTTCGCACTCGGATTTTTCCTGCTCGGCGGCTACCGGGCGTTGCGGGGCTTGGGGGTTGCCCAGGTGCGGCCCTTTGTTCACGAATCGCAGATGGGCCTTGCCTACGGCGTTGCTGAGACCGTCGGTTCTGCGACGGTACTGCTCGCGCCGCCGCTGGCGGGATTCCTGTACTCACACGATCCAACCCTGACGTATCCTGTTGGCCTAGTCCTGATCGGATTGGCAGTCATAACCAGCCTGATCTTCATCCCACGTTCTACGAAGCTCCTCCCTGAACGCGTGGAACTCGGACCGGATCACTAGAGGGAGCCGCCATGTTGGAGATTGTTCCTTTCATTTTGGGCCCCGTCCAGACCAATGCTTATCTGATAGCAAACTCCGAAACGGGCGACGCGGCGGTCATAGATCCTGCCTGGGATGGCCAGCTTATCCTGGCGGAAGCCGTGAAACGCGGACGGCGGATCGCTCATCTCTGGTACACGCATGCCCATTTCGATCACATTGGCGGGGCGGGCGCGATTGCCGATGGACTCAACCCGTTGCCGCTGGTTGCTTTGCACCCCGCAGACCATGTTCTCTGGAGGGCGGAGGGCGGCGCTCCGCTGTTTGGGTTCAAGATCGATCCCGGGCCGGAGCCGACCATTGATCTGTTTCAAGGCCAGTCGCTGCGCCTGGGAAAAGTCGAAATTGGGGTCCGCTTCACGCCGGGCCATACGCCGGGTCATTGCATCTTCTACGCAGCATCTGCCAAGGTCTGCTTTTGCGGCGACCTGATCTTTCAAAACAGCGTCGGCCGCACGGATCTGCCGGGCGGGGACGGCGAGGCTTTGGTCACCAGCATCAAAACGCAGGTGTTTACGCTGCCCGATGATACGCGCCTGCTATCGGGCCACGGCCCTGAGACGACGGTGGGGCAGGAAAAGAAATTCAATCCATTCGTGGGTAGTTCACCTCTGGCCTAAGGCATGAATTCATCCCCTATTCATCACAAGCGATATGCCGCACTCAGCTACCGCAACTTTACGCTGCTTTGGTCAGGGCTTATCGTCTCGAACATGGGCACGTGGATGCAGAATGTGACCAATGGCTGGCTGGTGCTGCAACTCACCAACTCTCCTCTGTGGCTTGGCATGCTCGGCCTGAGTTTCGCCGTGCCGATGATCGTTATCCCTCCTTTTGCGGGCGCGGTCGTGGACCGTGTGCATAGAATTCGCCTGCTATTTTTCACACAGTCCATGCAGATGCTGCTGGCTTTTGTGCTCGCAGCCTTGACCTGGCTGGGAGGGATACAGGTTTGGCATATCCTGCTGGCCTCTTTTCTTGGGGCTGCGCTGCTGGCTTTCGATAACCCGGCCCGCCAGGCGCTGATTCCGGATCTGGTTCAGCCGCGGGATCTATTAAATGCTTTGTCGCTTAACTCGGCCACATACACCGGCGCTGCGTTGGTGGGGCCGGCGTTGGCGGGTGTCATGCTCGGACCCCTGGGGGCAGGCACCCTATTCTTCCTGAATGGGATCAGCTTCCTGGCTGTGATCTTTGCCCTGGCAGCCATGCGTGACGTTCGCACCCACAGCGGCGGGCAAAATGGGTCTTTGCGAAATTCCTTTTGGAGCGGGTTATCCTATGCCTGGAGCAGCCGGCTGATCATGTCCCTGCTTGTACTATCCGCCCTCGGCGCGATCTTTGGGCGATCGTATCAAAACCTGCTGCCCGCGTTTGGCCGGGACATTTGGCATGCGGGCCCTGAAGGGTATGGTCTGCTTTTGTCCGCTGCAGGCGGGGGTGCGGTGATCGGAGCGTTTGGGCTTGCTTCCTTTAAGAGGCTTAGAAATCAGGGAGCCATCATGTTGGTTGCCGGGTTCCTGTTCAGCCTGTCGCTTATAGCCTTTGCAGTGAGTCCAACACTCTTGATTGGAGCCGCGGCATTGTTCGTCACGGGCGTCACATCGACGGTTTTTGCCACCATTATCTCGACCTTTATCCAGTTCATTGTTCCGGGTGAGTTGCGGGGACGGGTGATGAGCCTGTATACCGTCACCTTGATCGGACTGCCTTCGCTTGGCGCGCTAGGGACGGGCGCAGTGGCAGAGTGGCTGGGCGGGGTGGAGGGCGCGCCGCGAGCGGTTCTACTTGCTGCAGCGGTGTTGGGCATCATACTGATCCCCGTTTTGCCTTTTTTCTGGAAACGCGATCTGCCGGATCGGTGAAAAGCAAGCAGGCCGCGCATGCCGCGCGACCTGTCAATGCGATACTCTGATGGGGAAGGCTCAGATCCAGCCGGCTAAGCCATCTTCTTTTTCATCGAGAACTTGAGGGCCGTCTTGTACACTTCCTGCATCTTTTGAGCCAGTTTCTTGGCCTCACCCCCAGCATCTGAGCCCGCCTGGGCATCGATCTGCGCCACCAGCCCGTTCAAGGCTTCCATAAATGAGTCGTTGATCATGTTTTCATTCGCCGCCAGCATCTTCTCGACGCCCGCCTGGTCGGGCGCGTCCAACAGTTGTTCGATGAACGCCACTTCCGGCGGGGGTGCGGAAGCCGCCTGGAGGACCTCGATCATCTTTTGCAGCTTTCCCATTCGGGCGTAATCATTCTTCTCCGAAGCCTGGCGCAGCATGGTTTGTGCGATGTCGACAGCATCCTGCGTAAAGCCCTCGAGATTATCGCGGGTGGCCCTGGCAACATCCTCCTGGGCCAGTACTTTCTCCACAAGCTCTTGTGCCTGCTTGTAGCGAGCCTCCAATTGCTTGTCTGCCTCATTCACATAATCAAGCAGTTTTTCACGCAAGTCCTCGAGCTTTTTCTTTTCGTCGCCGGCGGCCTTCTCGATCTTTTCCGACAAATTCTGAAAGAAGGTGTAGTCCATGCCGTTCCGCGCGAGCGAGACGTATGCTTTGAGACGCGCGGCGCTCGGAGCCGCAATCAGCAAGTCAAGGAGTTTCTCGCGCGTAAGGCTCTTTCCCGCCTCCTGCAGCGTTTTTGCGGCGGCCTCAAGCTCACCGACGGATTCCTGCAAGTGGCGGCCGTATTCGGTTTCTGACAGAAGCTGCTTTTGCAGGTCCGACATTTGCTTTGTGAGGTCGTCCTGGCCGCTGCCCATGCCTGCCTGCAGCAGCCGGCTGAAGAGAGCGAAGAACTGTTCATCGAAGAGGCTAGTATTCTGCTTGATGATTTCGCTCCGGACATCCGGCGTGGTGGCCTGCAACAGACGATCTACAAGATTCAAGCGTTCCTGTTGGGCCTTGATCATCTCTGGAGTGATGCCGTCCTTGCCCAGAATGGTTTCCACCAGCGACTCAAAAGTCAAGTTGGCTATCGGCTTGAAAAGATAGGCTTTGCGTTTTTCCGCTGGCAGCCGATTGGTGACCTGGGTGATCAGCGGGCCGATAAGTCGTTCCTGCTCGTTGAGCGGCATTCCCAATTCCGGCGGAAAGAAGGTGAGCAGGAGTTCCTTATCCGCATCGTGATAGACGATAGGTGTGGCCAGGCGGCCCTCGTAGCCGCAATGCGGGCAGCGGGCCATGTTGGAGACGCCGCCGAGCAAACGTTGTTTTGCACCGGGGTCGGAGGATACGTCGAAAAGTTGTTCGACGTTCGCCGTAATCATTTGTCTACAGCGAGGGCAGGCTATCTGTGTTTGAGGCATGATTCCAATTTCCGATTCTGGATTAAAGATATCAAGTTGACGGGGCGCGATATTGGCAATTCGAGACGTTGAAAATCAATGTAAGAGAGGGGCGAATTGCGAATATCGGATACCCAACTGCGAATTTCTAGTTTACCAATTTTTCAAGCCGGTCGATGTAGCCTTCCATTACGGCGAAGGTTTCCTCCACGGGCTGCGGGCTGGTAAGGTCAACGCCCGCCTTCTTCAAGACTTCGAGTGGATAGGCCGACGAGCCGGACTTGAGGAAGCCGAGATAGTCTTCGACCGCATTCTTCTCGCCGCGCAAGATGCGGCCGGAAAGCGCATGGGCGCCGGAGATGCCCGTGGCATACTGGTAGACATAGTAGTCTGAGAAAAGATGTCCGAAGGTGGACCATACCATGCCAACACGCGGACGATCCACTTTCACTTTCGGCCCAAAGCCCTCAGTGAACAAGTCCGCCATGTATTCCATCATGGAATCGGCTGAAAGCGATTCTCCGCGCTCGACGCGTTGGTGCGTCTCCAATTCGAAGCGCGCCAGGGTGGGCATCTGGAAGAAGTAACGGAAGAAGTTGGACATCGCTTCTTCGATCAGAGCAATCTGGAAGTTGGTGTCCTTGGTGCTGTTCAGCAGGTGGGCGCGCACCATGGCCTGGTGGAAATTAGAGGCCACCTCGGCGACGAAAAGCGAATAGTCCGAATAGGCCAGGGGTTGATTCTTCCAGGTCAGATAGGAATGCATGGAATGGCCGAGTTCATGCGCGAGCGTGCTCATACTGCTCACATCACCCGTGAAGCTCATCATGATGAACGGGTGCGTACCCGGGGCTCCGTAAGAAAAAGCGCCGTTCTGCTTGCCCTTGTTGGGCGCCGAGTCCACCCAGCGCTCCTGAAGGCATCCTCTGCGAAGAGTATCGACATAATCCTTGCCCATGGGAGCAAGACCCTGGCAGATCAAGTCTACAGCCTCGTCAAAAGAAAGCTTGACCGACCGTTTTGCCAGCGGCGCCCACATATCATAGTATGTGATGTCACGCAATCCCAGTGCCTTACGGCGAATCTCGAAGTATCGATGCCAAACGGGCAGATGTTTCTTGAAGGTGTTGATGAGGTTGTGGAACACCTCCACCGGTACGTTTTGCTCGTGAAGTGAAGCCGCCAGCGACGAATCGTGCCTGTGAGCGCGCATGGCAAAGACGTTGGCCTTGATGGAGGTGGATAGGTTGCTCGCCAGTGTGTTCTTGAATTCCAGATGGCGGTCCATATAGTGATTCCAGGCGCTTTGTCGTGCGGCACGATCAGATGCGTCGAGGATCTGGTGAATCGAGCTTTGCGTGACTTCCAGCCGTTTGCCGTTGCTGTTAACCGCGGGCTCAAACTTGAAGTCAGCATTGGCAAGCATGCTCGCGGTAGTCGAGGGGCCTGTCAAAGGATCGACGAGGAGCCCGAGCAGTTCTTCGACTTCCTCCGACCGAACATGCTTCTGCTTGCGGAACAGATCATCGAATTTGTGAGCATAGGCAGCCAGTTTTGGCTCCTGCTTCATCCATTCGTCCAACCTGGGCCTGCCGATGGAAATCAGTTCGGGAGCCATGAACGCCGCCGCCGCTGCCACCTGGCCGAACATACCGCCGGACTGGCCCTGCATGCCGGCGGCCGCCTGGTCCGCAGTATCGACGGCATAAGCAAATCCGGCGTACATGAACACGCGCTGAGCGCGCACGATCAATTGCTCGCTGGCGGACAGTGCTTCCAAGAGTGTCGCAGGCCCTTCGCTCAAGCGTCCCCTGTATTTGCTGACCGAGTCTATCCCGGCCACGACGCTCTTGAGTTCTTCCTCCCAGGCGCTTCAATTCTTGAAGACGCTCTCCGCATTCCACGTAAACTTCTTTTCGACCTTGTTGCGCGGCGGGTACACGGTCATGAAATAAGTCCTCTTATCAGTTGGTCAAATTCGGATATCGACGATTGTTAGTCTGCCCGCATTTGTAACGGTGCGTGTATTGGTCCTAGATGTATCGAGTGGCGTGATTTTACCACTCGCCCGTGTGCGCGGCTCCCGCCTAGCGCGGGAGCGAGAAACAAATCTTTGCTCCCGGATTAGGCTTCGTATCTGCCCAAATGCGGCCTCCGTGGGCTTCAACGATCGCGCGAGCCAGATATAAGCCCAGGCCGGCGCCCTTGGTTTGCTTCACGGCATCGGTCGAGCGATAGAAACGGTCAAAAATATGGGGGAGATCGTGCGCGTCTATGCCGGGGCCCTGGTCGCTCACACAGACGACGACCTGCTCGGGTCGGGTTGTGCCCGTGATTCTAATTTCGCCTTTGGGTGCATACTTGAGTGCGTTGGATACAAGGTTTGAAATGACCTGCTCGAGGCGTAGTTCGTCCCCAAGGATGACCGGGAACTTTGGCGGGAAATCGGTGACGATGGTGTGATGCGCCGACTGGGGGGCAAAGTGCCCCGCGACGCGTTGGGCCAATGCGGCAAGCGACACATCGGACCGGTTAAGGTTGAGCCCGCCGGCCTGCAGCCGTGAGGCATCCAGCAAGTCGTCGATCATCCTCGACAGCCGATCCGCTTCCTCTTCGATGACAGCCAGACTATCGCGGACCACCGCACGGTCCCATTTGGCATCATCGCGACGCAGCGTTGAAGCGTAGCCTTTGATCAGGGTTACAGGTGTTCGCAGTTCGTGACTGACGATGGAAATGAAAGTGGATTTGATCTCTTCCGCGGTGCGAAAGTGAGTAATGTCGCGAACGCTTAACACGATGTTTCGCAGCTTGCCATCTTCGGAAAGCAAGGGCGCATACGTGATGCCAACAGGCAAAGCAGGTGGCATTGATCGCTTAAGATTTCCCTCAACATAGAGTGTGGCATTGGGCGTGAGCGGCCAGCCGCCGCGTTCGGCCTCCTCAAGCGTCGTGCCTTGCGGCTCATTTTCCCAGCGGATGACCTGGTCATGATCCTCGCCGACGATCTGCTCGCGCGCCCGGCCCATGAGTTTTTCAAAAGCGATGTTGCATCTTTCCACCGTGTGATCCGCGTTGAGGATCAAGATACCGTCTGCGGCGGAGTCCAGGAGCGCGTCCAGACGCTGCTTTTCGTAATTGATCTGTCCGTACAGTTTTGCGTTGAAGACCGCGACTGCGGCCTGGTCAGCGAAGGACTGCAACAGAACGCGGTCATTTGCCGTAAACAGGTCGGGATAATTTCGGAAGATGAAGATAACGCCAATGACTTGTTCGTGGGCGGCGAGCGGCAGACCCGTACCGTTCAGCAGGCCCATGCTGGCGGTGTACGTCAATTCTTGCAGCATCCGGTTAAGTTCGCGGACGTCAAGCTCACGCACTTTGCCTTCAGCCAATAGCGGTTCGAGATAGCTCAGGAAGGCCGGCTGAATTTTGTGGGCCGCCGCCACGCGCCAGCCATCTGACTCTTTCAGCGCGATCAGTCCAGCCTGTCCGGCCAGCATCTCGATGGAGACGCGCAAAATGCGCTCGAGCAATTTCTCAAGATCCAGTTCCTGGGTCAGCAGGCGGGCTATTTCGAGCAGGTAATCGCGTTGTCGAACCCGGAAATCGGGGAGCATTTTCCAGCCTTTTCTGGATCCTACTGTGCGCCAGATTCTTTTTCTGCCAAGCTAATCGCTTCCTCAAAGACCTGCAAACCCTCGTCGATCTCCGACGTGTTGATGCTCAGGGCGGGGGCAATGCGGATGGTGCTCTTCCCGCAGCCAAGGGTGAGCAGGCCTCGCTCAAAGGCCAGCTCGACCACTCGGTCACAGAGTCCTTTTGCGGGCTCTTTGGTGCCGCGGTCTTTCACGAATTCCACTCCGATCATGAGTCCCTTGCCGCGCACGTCACCAATGCTCGGATGGCGGGCCTGAATTTCCTCGAGCGCATCCAGCGTGTATTGGCCGACTTCCTGTGCATTGGCAAGATATTGATCCTGGATCAATTCGAAAGTTGCCAGCGCCGCGGCGCAGGCGATGGGGTTTCCGCCAAAGGTGTTGCCATGCGCGCCGCGCTCCCAATCCATGACAGACTGGCGGGCGAGACATGCCCCCAGCGGCACGCCGGAGGCAATGCCCTTTGCAATGGTTACCATATCGGGTTCGACGCCGAAATGTTCAATTGCCCACCATTTTCCCGTACGGCCCATCCCGCATTGGACTTCGTCCACGATCAGCAGGATTCCGTGCTTGTCGCAAAGCTTCCTGAGCGCGGGGTAGAAGCCGGCAGGCGGGATGATGTAGCCGCCCTCGCCCTGGATCGTTTCCACCAAAATGCCGGCGACTTCGTCGGGAGGCAGGATGTGTCCCAGAATCTGGTCGTCGATATAGCGGACTACCGTTTCTCCGTAGTCCTCTCCAGCCTTTCGTTCCAGCACCGGTCGATACGGATTGGGAAAGGGTGCGTGGACAACGCCGTTCATCAAGGGATAGAAGCCTCCATGATAGCTAGGCTTGCTGGCTGTGAATGTTACCGCACCCATAGTCCGGCCATGAAAGGCGCCGGTGAACCCGATGAAGTTGGCACGCCCTGTGTGATAGCGCGCCAATTTGATGGCAGTCTCAACCGCCTCCGTACCCGAGTTGGTCATGAACGAAACGGCGGCTTCATCGAAGGGGGCGACCTCGTTGAGCTTCTCGGCCAACTCAATCCATTTTGTGTGATAGAAGTCCGACGAAATATGAATGAACTGCTCGGCTTGTTCCTGAATGGCCTTGATTACCCTGGGGTGTGCGTGGCCGGTGGAGGTAACGGCGATACCTGCCATGAAATCCAGAAAGCGGTTGTCATCCACATCCCAGACTTCGGAGCCCTTGCCATGATCCATCACGAAGGGATAACTGCGAGGATAGGACGGCGATATGACGGATGAATTGCGCTTGATGAGTGCGCGCGCCTTGGGTCCGGGTAGTTTCATAGGTTCCATAGGATGCTCCTTTTCGGACAATTACAAAGAGATTTGCGCCAGGGCCAGGGCACCCAGCAAGCCGGCATCGTCGCCGAGGGCAGCCATCTCGATTTTGAGATTTTCGAGATAACGCGGATGAAAGACGCGCTTCTTCAGGCTTGCATGGAACGAGTCGAACAGCAACGGTCCGACTTGCGAAACGCCGCCGCCGAAGATGACAATGGAAGGATCGAATGAGTGCAGGAATGTTGCGACAGCGATGCCCAGATACTCGCCGGCGCGTCTGTAGCCTGATATTGCCAATGCATCACCATGGACGGCGGCGTCGGCCACGACCCGCGCCGTAAGATTCTCATCTCTCTGCAAGCTCGATTTCGCACCCGCGTCCAGTTCCTGGAGCACGTACTTGACGATCGCAGGACCCGAAGCAAAAGCTTCGAGATGGCCGGGGAAGCCACACGAACAGAGAGGTCCGTCAGGATCCACAATGGTATGGCCGAGTTCGGTGGCAAGGCCGTGGTAACCCTGCAGGAGGTGATCGTCTGCGATGACGCCTCCGCCAACGCCCGTGCTGATGGTCAGATATAGGACGTGATGATGACCCCTTCCGGCGCCGAATTTCCACTCACCCAAGGCGGCCAGGTTGGCGTCGTTATCAACGAATGCCGGCACTTTGAAATGCTCGGTAAGATTCGGCCCCAACGGAAAATTCTGCCACTCTGGAATGTTGGGCGTCTTAAGGATGTAGCCTGTGTGCGGGTCGAGCGGCCCGGGAGAGGCCACGCCGATTGCTGCCACGTGCCCGTCCTTCGGCCAGATCGATTCGATGAGGGCCTGCATCCGTTCGTACACGCCGGTCTCCTCCGCATGTGTCTGCACGCGTTGATGAACGATGGGCTCTGTATTTTCCGGTTCATACAGCGCGGCCCGCAAATGTGTCCCACCGATGTCCACCGCGATGATTGTGCCCATAGTTTGAATTATACCGTCCCTTACAAGCAGGCGGCGATTTTCGGACTCCACCGTCAATTGTCTGCCAGGGCGCGGCTCTCTGCAGGAATAGCAGCGCTATAATATTCGAATGCTCCGTCTGCTGTCCAGAAGCCGGATTCCCCTCATACTTTTCGTTCTGTTCATTGCAATACTCGCGCCGATCCCAATTGAGGGCTACTTTGAACGTTATCGCGCCCAGGCAGCGTTCGAGCAAAAGGATTATTCAAGCGCAGCCAAGTATTATGAGTTGGCCGCGCGGAACCTGCCGTGGGAACCCGGATTGTGGGAACAAGCGGGTTCGGCGATGTTTCATGTGAATGAAGACGACTCTATCGCGCTTTTTTCAATCGCCAGGCAACACGATGCGCTATCGGCCGGCGGATGGGCCACATTTGGCAGGGTGTATTGGGTCACGTCCAGAGACCAGCAGGCATTGGATATCTGGCTGGCCGGACTGAATGAATATCCTTCATACAAGCAATTCTATTATCTGATATCGCTCGCTTACCGAGGCTTGGGCAATTTTCCCGCAGAACAAAAGTGGCTTGACGAATGGATTGCCACCGGAAAGGCACAGGCGCCAGAGCACTATGAACTTGCTGAACTGGATATGACCATTGAGCCGGAGAGGGCCATTCAGGAACTGAAGACCGCTTCTTCGATGGACCCCAGCTTTGGGCCCGCTGCACAGACTTTGACAGCGACGCTGAATGCGGCCGCGCTCGAGCGCGATCCTGCCGGACGACTAGTCGTCATTGGCCGCGGGCTGGGTTTGGTGAATGAGTGGCCTTTGTCTGCTGATGCCTTCCAGCAGGCGGTCAAGGCCGACGGCAGCAATGCCGAGGCCTGGGCGTGGCTGGGCGAAGCTCAACAGCATGTGAGGGGCACCGGAAAGATGGAGCTGGATAAGGCCTTGTCACTAGACCCGCAGGATGCCGTGGTGCGCGCGTTGCGGGGTTTGTACTGGAAACGACAGCAAAATTACCCTGCAGCATTGGCCGAGTATGTGCAAGCCGTTCACTTGGAGCCGGAAAACCCTGCCTGGCAGACATCCGTGGGCGAGGCCTACACGTTGATGGGGGATCTGGTGTCAGCGCTGGCTGCATATCAAGAGGCAACAACTCTCGCGCCAAACGACGCAACTTACTGGCGCATGCTGGCTATGTTCTGTGCAGACAACGGTGTCCAAGCCCTGGACGTTGGTCTTCCCGCTGCAAAGAAGGCAGCGCAAATCGCACCCGAAGACCCGCAGGCGTTGGACGCGTTGGGCTGGTCTTACCTAAATGCGGGCTATCCCTACAATGCGGAACAGACCTTGCTCAAGGCAATTCAAGCCGCGCCTGATTTCGCGTTAGCGCATGTTCATTTGGCCGAGACATATTTGCGAAAGGGTGACAATGCCTCGGCACGGGCTCAACTGAATTTGGCCCGCCAGCTCGATCCGGACGGCCCCACGGGTCAATTAGCCAGCGCGCTGCTGCAACAGTATTTTCCGTAGTTGTTCGCCGGGTTGGGTGTTGGGCATTGGACGAGGCGGCTGCTTCCAAAGAAGAGAACGGTCGATATGATAAAATCCGAGCGATGCGCCCAGCGGTGTTGTCAGTCATATTGGCCATAACTGCGTTTTCCTGCAGCGTTCCGTCCGTTTCCTTACCCCTGTCGAAACCAAGCACCCCCTCGGGCACTGTCCTCTTTCATGATGACTTCTCCTCGCCCGCCTCGGGGTGGGATCGAACCAAGTACGCTGAAGGCATTATGGATTACTACAATGGCGGCTACAGGATTTTGGTGAATGCTCTCCAGGCGAATTTCTGGTCTACGCCGCGTAAGGACTTTACCGATGTACGTATCGAAGTCGATGCAGGCAGACTGGCCGGTCCCGACCAAAATCGCATCGGAGTCATTTGCCGATCCGACGGCAGCAGCTATTATTTCTTCATCATCGGCAGCGACGGGTTTTATGGGCTGGGCCTCTTCCAGAATGGGAAGGCGACCTTGCTTGGGCAAAATCAGATGCAGTCCAACCCGAACATCATCACCGGCACAGCCATCAATCATCTGCGTGCCGACTGCAACGGGGAGGATCTGGCGTTCTACGTCAATGGCTACCTCGTCGAGGATGTCCATGACCCGACATTGAAGCACGGCGACGTGGGGGTATTGGCCGGCACGTTTGATCAGCCGGGTGTGGATGTCGTGTTTGATAATTTTCTGGTGCTGCAGCCTTGACGGGAGAATCGAACGTTGGAGCCGACCCTCGTCTTCGGGCGGTATCGTAAAGCACGCGTCTCACACACGTTATGAGAGTATTCCTGGATACTGTTGGCTGCCGCCTCAACCAGTCTGAAATTGAAATGATGGCGCGCCAGTTCCGGGCGGCGGGACACGAGATCGTTGCATCCGCCGAAGGTGCCGAGCTGGCTGTTGTCAATACCTGTGCGGTTACCGCCGAGGCGGCTGCCGATTCACGCGGCAAGATCCGGCACGTGGCTCGCGTCGGGGCGGAAGAAATCGTCGCAACCGGATGCTGGGCTACGCTTCAACCGGAACAGGCCCTGGCCCTGCCGAATGTGCGGCGGGTGGTCCCGAACCATCAAAAAGACGGCCTCGTGGCCGAAACCCTCCATCTCCCGCCTTCCGACTTCGACCTTGAACCGATCGTACGTGAGCCGTTGCCGGGCATTCGTCACCGCACGCGTGCATTCATCAAAGTTCAGGATGGCTGCGACAATCACTGCACATTCTGCATAACGACCGTCGCGCGTGGCGAAGGTCGCAGTCGTAGACTCACAGATGTCATTGAAGATGTTAAATATGCGCTGAAGGGCGGCACGCAGGAGATCGTTCTGACCGGGGTGCATCTCGGTTCCTGGGGGCAGGACTTCGGCGGGCGCCTGCACGATCTCGTCCAGGCAATCCTACAGGACACTGAGGTGCCGCGCCTGCGCCTTTCGTCGCTTGAACCCTGGGACCTGGATGCAGATTTCTTCTCTCTGTGGACAGACCCGCGCCTGTGCCGTCACTTGCATCTACCGCTCCAGAGCGGCTGTGCAGAAACCCTCAGAAGAATGGCGCGCAAGACCAGTCCGGCCTCATTCCGCAACCTCATCGCCGCGGCGCGCTGGGTGATGCCGGATGTGGCTATCACAACCGATGTGATTGCCGGATTCCCGGGGGAAACCGCGTCGGAGTTCGCCGAGTCGTTGGATTTCATTCGCCAGATCGGATTTGCGGGCGGACATGCCTTCACATATTCGCCGCGCCCAGGCACGGGAGCGGCGCGCATGGCGGGGCAGCTCCGGCCTGAGGTCCGGAAAGAGCGGAGCGCTGTCTTGCGTGCGATCTTTGAAGAAGCCGCTGTTGCCTATTATCGGAAGTTCGTCGGAGAGACTTTGCCCGTGCTTTGGGAAGCGACAACCCAACTGGACGATCTTGGATGGCAAATGCAGGGGTTGACGGGAAACTATCTGCGGGTGATGGCGTCCGCTCCGCAACCCCTTTGGAATCAGATTTCTCGTGTGCGGCTGCAATCATTTTCCGGAGATCGGTTGTCAGGGCTGATTTCAGCCTGACTTTGAAACCGGGATATTCGTCACTTTTGTGGCTTGGGGAGGAATTGTATAATACCCGTGCGGTAAGGCACAAATCGCACGAAAATGTACACAGGAGCAAACCATGACAGCTCAAATCATTGACGGCAAGATGATCGCGAAGCAAGTTCGCGATGAGGTGGCGGCTACGGTAGCGACGAGGACGGCAGCCGGAAAACAGAAACCGACTCTGGCGACCGTGCTGGTGGGCGACCGCCCTGACTCGGCGGCATACGTCGCGTCCAAGGGCAAGGCCTGCCAGGAATTGGGAATGGGATCGATTAGCGAGCACATGCCCGCCGACGCGACCCAGGAACAGGTTGAAACGCTGGTGAAGCGCCTGAACGCCGACGCAACCGTAAGCGGCATTCTCGTACAACTGCCCATGCCGGCGCATATAAACGAGGAACGTGTCCTGTCGTTGATCAACATCGAGAAGGACGTGGACGGATTTTCGCCGCTCAATATCGGTCGCCTTGCCCAAAAGGGGCGCGAGCCTTTATTTGTGCCTTGCACTCCGTTCGGGTGCATCTACCTGCTCGAACATGCCGGGGTGAAGATCGAAGGCGCGAATGCGGTCGTATTGGGCCGCTCAAATATTGTCGGCATGCCGGCCGCCCTTCTGCTTATTGGAAAAAATGCCACTGTAACGGTCTGCCACTCACGGACGAAGGATTTGGCCGGAACGGTTCACCAGGCCGACATCATCATCGCGGCCATCGGCAAGACCGAGATGGTGCGCGGAAGCTGGATAAAGCCGGGTGCGGCTGTAATTGATGTCGGCATCAATTCCGTCCCGGATGCCACCAAGAAGAGCGGCCAGCGCCTCGTCGGGGATGTTTGCTTTGAAGAGGCAAAGGATGTCGCGGGCTTTATCACACCTGTTCCTGGCGGCGTCGGCCCGATGACCATCGCAATGCTCATGAAAAATACTCTGCGTGCGGCGGAAATTCAAAATAAGTGAGAATTGGACAGGACGCGGTAAGCAGAATGCAGTAAGCAGAAGTCGAAATGCCGGAGGCGATATACAGGGGTATCGCGATATGAGGGTCTTTCAAGTTGCCTATGGTCAAGCCATGAGGATCTACAGGGAATCAAAATCTTGCCCCAAGGATGAGAGATTCTCGTTGGCTGATCAAATCCGGCGTTCATCGCGCAGCATCCCGGCAAACATTGCAGAAGGCTATCGCAAACGACAGTACCCCAAAATGTTCCCGAGCAAACTGGCGGATGCAGATGGTGAAGTCGCTGAGACACAAGTGTGGCTTGATTTTGCACGCGATTGTGATTATCTATCGCTGGAATGCCATGACGGACTTTTCAAGGCTTATCAGGAAATAGGCAAAATGCTTGGAGCTATGATGGCAAGCCCTGAGAAGTTCATCCCCTATGCACAGCGATCAGGAGCAATCTAGCTCGCTGGTGGCGCAGTGCATTCTGCCAACTGTTTTTTGCTTACTGCTTACTTTGTACGACTGACAGCCATTGCCACCAACCCCTCGGCAATGCGTTTGACCACTTCATCGGGCACGCCGTCCGAAGCCTTGGACTGCACGCGGAGGTCGATGCCGTCATTGACGTAGTCCACGACAACGAAACGTCCACCGGGCGTTTGAGCGATCTCCGTGGAGAACCAATCCAGTCTGCAGACTTTGGCGACGCTGTCGGTGATGCTGCGCAGGGCGCCCAAACCAAAGCACATTTCATCCTGAGGTGTCAGCAATGAGTACGCGTGTGATGCCTGATTCCACCAGCAGGGAATGCAATCGCCTCCCACGTAGAAAATGCGAAACCACGCTGCCCGTCCATCGATGAGACGCGCTTCGACATACTCCTGCGCAAGATATTTCTGATCGGGGAATTCCATCCGGGCGCGCTGGATATCATCCGGCGAACAGCAGTTCAGGATTACTCCCTCACCTCCGCCGCCGACCGCCGGTTTGAGCACGAACTTGGACCCGAGCGGCGAAAGATCCAGGCCGGGTAATAGGGGTTGGTCAACGAAGGGGGAAAAGAGAATCGTGTAGGGTGTTTGAAGGCCCGCCTGAATCAATTCGAGATGCATAGTGGCCTTGTCCTCAGACCAATGCGAAAGCTCAGGCGGATTGATTCGGTGAAGGCCGTGCTCAAGGGCAAAACGGCGAAGGGGCTCGAAGCGCAAGTCGTCCTGAGCGCGGTCCAACAGGCTTCCAAAGCCCGATTTGCCTCCGTAGAGATCCGTAACGGCTTGCAGGATGCCAGCCGGGGTTACCTGCCAGAGTGTGAGGCCGAGCCTGCCGCACGCGTCTTCAACGTGATGCACGAAGTCGCAATCGTAGGGCCAATACCAGGAAAGACAGAGATCGTAATTGCGCATTAGTCCGATTATAGGGGCGTGTCGAAATGGAGTCAATTACTGTCAGTGTATAATCCGTTTTCCGCGGCACGCGGCAGGGTGAACGAAGAATGGATGTCAGGAGCAGCCTTCCAAGTGGAAGAACCCATTTCTCAAGAGCAACCTGTATTTGAACAGACAACAGGCGGCATAAATCCATTTGCTGCACTTCGGCACCGTAACTTTCAGCTGTACTTTGGGGGACAGCTCATTTCAAATGCCGGGACCTGGATGCAAATCATCGCGCAGGGCTGGCTCGTATACCAATTGACTCATTCAGATCTTGCCCTGGGCATCGTCGGATTTGCCGCAGCGCTTCCCACGTTAGTCGTAACGCCGTGGGGCGGAGTCATCGTCGACCGCGTCCCCAAGCGGACCCTGCTAATCCTGACTCAGTCCGGCGCGATGTTGCTGGCCTTCATCCTCGCCGGGCTGTGCTTCACGAACGTGGTCCAGGAATGGCACATTATCCTGCTGGCGGCCGGCCTGGGGATAGTCAATTCCTTCGATGCGCCGGCGCGGCAGGCGTTTGTGGTGGAAATGGTGGGACGGGACGACCTGCCGAACGCAATCGCGTTGAATTCCATGATGTTTAACAGCGCACGCATCATCGGACCGGCCATGGGCGGCCTGCTGCTGGCGATCATCGGAACCGCCTGGTGCTTTACGATCAACGGCCTGTCATTTTTGGCCGTGATCATCGGGTTGGCGGCCATGCAGCTGGCGCCTCACACGGCAGTGCATCATTCAGATTCGCCGTGGAAGCAACTCACCGGTGGCATCCGATACGTCGCGGGCCAGCCCGAACTGGCGGGCCTGATCATGCTGTCCCTGTTCTTCAGCACGTTTGGGATCTCGTACTCCACCATATTGCCCGCCTTCGTCGAGCAGATGCTCAAACAAGGCGCCGCAGCCTATGGGTGGATCAATGCTGCGACCGGCGTCGGAGCGGTATCGGGCGCCTTCATCATCGCTTATAAGAGCGGCAGGCAGTGGCGGGGAAAATGGCTGTTGGCCGCAAGCCTGGGCTTTCCAGTCGTGCTCTCCATATTCAGCTTCACGTCGTATTTTCCCGCGAGCCTCGTCCTGGCGCTGGGACTGGGCGTTGGCTTCATGGTGGAATTCACGATGATCAACACGCTGCTGCAAACGCGTGTGGATGACAAGCTGCGCGGGCGGGTTATGGGACTGTATACGTTGACCTTCTTCGGTTTCGCACCGTTCGGAAATCTTGCCGTCGGGGCACTCTCTCAGCGAATTGGTTTAAGCTATGCCATGTCACTCTTTGCGTTGATCGGCCTGCTGCTTTCCGTGATCGTGCTGCTGAGAGTTCCGGAGCTAAAGCGATTGCCGTGATCGGTGATCGGTAATCAGTGACCAGTGACCAGTAACCAGTAATCAGTAATCAGTAATCAGTGACCAGTAATCAGTAATCAGTGATCAGTGACCAGTAATCAGTGATCGGTGATTAGTAATCAGTGAATAGTAACCAGTAACGGTGACCAGTAAGCCGTGATCAGTTGGCGGAAGAGGCAGATCAGGGCAAGTTTTCGATTTGCACGGGCTCAATTGGGTCCGCCAGATCAAAGCCAAAGATCTTCGAATAGAAATAGTATTCCGCTTCGAGTGACCGCTTGATGTTTTCGGCCTTGCGAAAACCATGCTGCTCACCCTTGAAAAGCAGGTAAGCCACGGGCAACTCCTTGGCCCGTACGGCCTCGAACATCATTGCCGACTGGCTGGGCGGGACGATCTTGTCTTCATCACCCTGGAACAGGATCAGGGGGCAGGACAAGTTCGCGGTGAAATTGATCGGCGAGCGTTGGAAGTACAGGTCTTTGCGTTCAGGGTAGGGACCAATGAGCGAACTGAGATAACGCGATTCGAACTTGTGTGTGTCCTTCGCGAATACTTCCAGTTCGCTCAAGCCAAAGTGACTTGCGCCGGCCTTGAAGACGTCGTTCCGGAAAGTAAGGCACGCCAGCGTGGTATAGCCTCCGGCACTGCCTCCACGGATAGCCAGGCGATTGCGATCCGCCAGGCTTTCTCTTACAAGATAAAGCGCAGCATTGCAGCAATCATCGACGTCCACCACCCCCCAGTTGCCATTCAGCCTGTGACGATACTCCCGACCATAGCCGCTTGAGCCGCCGTAGTTGACGTCCAGCACGGCGAAACCGCGGCTGGTCCAATATTGAATGCTGTAGCGCAGGGTCGTCCCGGTGGCGGAGGTTGGCCCGCCGTGGCTGATCACGATTAACGGAGGCCGTTCGCCTTTTGGTGCAATGAAATCCTTGTTCGCCGGTGGATAGTGAAACGCGTGCGCCTCTTTGCCGCCCGTCGTGGGGAAGGTGATGGGCTGCGGAATCGAGAGGTAGCCGCCATCCACAGTGACTTCCAACGTTTGCTTGAGCGATCCTAATTGACCTGTCACGGTATCCATGCGCACAAGAGAGGCAGTCTCGGTCGGCGAACCGGCGATAAAAGCCGCAAACCCTTTTCCGAGGCGTATATCGGAGATCTCAGTGTAGGGCGTGGCGATGGGTGTCAGTTTCCCGGCAGTCGAATCGAGCCAGGCCAGGTGCGACGTGCCGTCCTGAGAATAGCAAGCCAGGATCCGATCTGCCGAGACGAAATCGTACGTGAACATGCCGAATACCCATTGCGGCTTGCCGAATTCAGCCTGCATGGGGCATAAGGCCTCGACTTTGTCATTCTTCCAGCGGTAGATATTCCACCATCCGGTTGACTCTGCAACGAAATGCAGAATGCCGTCGGGTGACCACTCGGGTTGAAATACGGATTCGGATCGGCTGCCGGCCACGACCCGCCCCGCGCCAAGCGTGCCGTCCGGCCGGACGTCGGCTACCCGGAGTTCGCATCCATCCCACGGCATATTGGGATGGTTCCAGGTCAGATAAGCCAGCCGGGCGCCATCGGGGCTGAGGCGGGCGGATGAATAGAAATCATTGGCCGCCGCCAGCACCTGTCCGTTGTCTCCGCCGTCCAAGCTCACGCCGACGATCGTGTTAACGGCTTGCCCATTGCCCGTATGATCTTCGCGGATGCAAATCAGGCAATTCCTTCGTCGATCCATGATGAGGTCGGCGTAGCGATAACCATTTGCCGGCGTGAGGACTGCCGGCTTCGCGCCCGGCCGCTGTCGATAGAGATGCTGATCCTTGAAATTCGCAAAGTAGATGACGCCGTCCGCAACCGTAAAGGCGCCGCCGCCATACTCGTGAACCGTGGTGCGGGAGTAGCAATCGGGGGGCGTACATTCGGCGATGAATCCGTCGGGAGTGCGGCGCATGACGGTATATCGGCCGCCTTGTTTCGGATGGCTTTCGATCCAGTAGATGTCTTCACCGTCGATGGCCAACTCCATCAAAGGTGTGGTCTGGCCCGTAATCAGGTCGGTCGTGATCGGAGATTTCCAAGTGCCGTACGGAGCTTCTTTGATCATCTAGTCCTCGGAATGAGAGATGTGAACACTTTGTGCGTTCGCCCCACGTCTTCAGCCAGCAGGTGGAACAACCGCACCTTTGGGGGCGAGAGTTCCACAAGAAACGATGCGCGCCCCGCGCAGGGCATCTCTTGGTCGGAACTCCAGGCACAGCCGAGTGTAACGCAATGACCGTGAGCGGGAAAGCTGCCCAGGGAGTGCGCGCGGCGAGCTATTGATAGGGAGGCCAAGTGATGGGGGTCGGCCCGGAAAACCCGTGTTTTTCTTGGACAAAGATACGCCCGTGCGACGGCACAGCGCAGCCAGGCTCATCCACAAAGCTTACGGATAGATCATTGGTGGCCAACGGCTCGAAGAGCATCTTTCCGCTTACACAATGCCAGACTTCGACCAAGTAATGCTGCATGTATTGGTCTTCCTCGTCGCCGGGCCTCAGAGGGATGTCGGCCCATTGGACGGTAACCTGGTATTTGTCGCGCAGTATACTCCGCACAGTGGTCGGCGGATAATAGGGCGAGACCGGCAGTTTGGCGATCCCGGGGTAGACAATAGGCAGGCCAAGCCAGTTGCCATCATGAATGTCGATGAACCCCGTGTTCACCCAACACTTGTTGGCGCCCTCAACGTAGACCCAATGCCAATTGTCTCCATCGGTGCGACCGATAAGTACGATATTTGCGCCTTTCCGCAAACCATATAAGAACAGGTAATTCGGGCCCGGACCGTAACGACAGCTCAACAGGTCAGCGGTGACGGTGGCTTTCAAACTCGCAACGGGAGGAACAGGGGTTACCGTGGGAGTCGAGGTCGGAGACGGCAAGGGAGTGGGAGAGGGGGAGGATGTGGGTCGTGTTGATGGCACCGAGGTTGGAGGGCTGGAGGTCGAAACCGGCTCGGGAGCAGGCGGAGGGGCGCAAGAGGCCAGAACTCATTGTGATGAGGACGAGGGCTGCTTTACGAAGGGAGCAGGAGTATTTCATATTGTCTCTTAGTCCACACCAGCGTACCAGAATTTTGAGTAGAAATCATAGAGGTTCAAATGGCGAGGTTCAAGTGGGATTCTTACGGGTAATCAGGCGCTCCTAAGGGACAGGTTCAAATGAGGTTCGAATGAGGTTCAAATCGTTCATTTGACATCCTGCTCTTCGTTGACCTGGTTGATCATTTCCATGACGGTCATAAAGGGGGCTTTGTCGTCCCTGCCCAAGACGGCATTCCGATGGGTAAGGGCGGAAATCATGGCGAGGTAATGCGCGAACAATTTTCGTAGGCCAACCTATGCGCCAGTGGTGCGGCTTCCTGTTTGTCAACACATTGTTTGTGGCGAATACGTGCCAGGGCAAGCTCCGGCTCTTCCTTTACCCGCAAAAGTGTGAGTAAATGTGGGTATGTAATAGAACAAACATTCTGGTAGAATCGGGGCGAGGTTGGCGCGGGCCAATCCAAATTGTCAAAGGAGGCTGAGATGAGTTTTAGTTCTATTAATTGGCTAGGCGTTGTCATCTGTGTTGTGGTCAATATGGTTATTGGGTCGCTCTGGTTCAATCCTAAAACATTCTATCCAGCGTGGCTGAAGGCCATAGGCAAATCCGAAAAGGATGCAATGGGCGGAGGATTGAGTCCGGCGGTGCTCTGGCCGCTGACGATCCTGTCGGCGATCGTGCAGGCGGTGTTCCTGGCCCTCATGGTGAATGCCATGGGCAGCATGACGGCCGGAGGCACGACCATTGCCTCCGGGGCGTTGGCCGGGCTTATCCTGTGGTTTGGCTTTGTGGCCTCCACCAGTCTGACGAACAAGTTGTTTGCCGGACAGTTGACGGCGTGGATGATTGAAGCCGGAAATCACCTGGTCACTTTCGTGCTCATGGGAGCGATCCTGGGGTATTTCCATTAGGCCGAGCCTTTTTCAGGAAAGGCGGATGGCCTACGCCGTCCGCCTTTTGTTTTCCGTTGTTAGAACGGGTCGGAATTCGGTCAGGGTTGTTCGTTTTGAGTTCCGACCCTCGGCGAAATCAATGTCCATAATCTCGCAGCCATTATTTTGAGGATGAGTCCTGTGCGCCAAAAGATGACAGCGGCCATGCCGTGGGCAAGCACGGCGAACAAGGGTGGTGTCTGATAGGTATAGTACGTCCAGCATTGGCGAGTTGTGCCCCAAAGTTCCAGAAAGTAGCCGAGTCCCACACCCGCCACGAAGACAAGAAATGCACGGCGGAAATCCGTGGGGCTCAAGATCACGAGGGCGCAAAGCAGGAGAGCGAGAAGGGTGTAGGGCTTGTTAAACGTGGGAGCCACGAAGAATAGCATCAAGATAAAGAAAGAGGTGAAGGTAAGGCGATAGAGGATGGAGAAGAGGGAGTCGGTAAATTGGGGATTGGCAGACTGATTGGATGATTGAGCTCGTTCGACCAACCAGTTCAGCAGGCGAGTGATGCGGTCGATAGAAAGCGTGGCGATCGGCCAGGCAGGCACGATCCAAAGCGGCGGGCGCTCACTAGTGTAATAGAACCAGAGATTGGTCTGCGTACCCCACGCCTCGATTACGAGTCCGCCGATGGTGGCAACCAAGATAATGAGGCCATCGGTGCGAAGATCGGCGCGGGCGATGATCGTAAAGGACATGAAGAGGAACAGACCGATGAGCAGCCAGTCCATGTAGAGCCACCATGAGCCGTTCCAGTTTACGTATGCGAGGTACTCTTCAGCCAGCGGCCACCAAATGTAGATAATGAGGAAGATCACAAGAAAGAAGCCGCTGAGGAGGATGGCTGAGGCACGGGTCCAGCGAAAGAGGGGAGGCAGGCGGCGTTGCATGGAAGAATTGGAAATTGCAGATTTTAGATTGCTGATTGATGTTTTGTGGAGCGAGCAGTTGCCTTCAGCCGTTGGACGGCTGAGTGAATGAAGGCCATGGAACGCGGACAAAAGATAGCCAGATTATACCGATTTTCGATGCATCATCGGTTCCGCTTATTGACAAACACATTCTTTGGCATATAATGTAATTAGTTGGTTGCGGCAACATACTAACTCAGACAGAGAAAAAGCCCGCCGATTTCCCAATGGATCCTAAAAGCACAGCCGATCAAACATTCCTTCGGGAAAAGAATTTGTCATCGGTTCTTCAGTTGCTATACAGCGAAGCGCCGCTTTCGCGCGCTCAACTTGCTACAAAAACCGGACTAAATAAATCCACAATATCCAGCTTGGTTGAGGACTTGCTTGAGAGGCGGCTTATCCATGAAACGGGCGTCAATTCCAACGGCGCGGGCCGGCCCGCAACGCTGCTGGAAGTCAACGCGAAAGTGGGCGCCGCGATCGGAGTCGAGTTAGGCGTTGATTTCATCGGAGTCGTGGTCACAGATTTCATGGGACACATCCTGCGACGCAAGCAAATCACTGCGGATCCGGCGGCCACGCAGGATACGACCTTGAACCAGACGCTGACACTGGTCGAGGAAACGATCGGCGAGCATGGGACCAGCGGATTGCCGATCCTAGGACTATCTTTTTCGATCCCGGGGACCGTGGATCTGGAACAGGGGATCTTGATCTTCGCTCCGAACCTCAACTGGCACAACGTGCCTTTTCGCGAAATCTTCTCCAATTCAACCGGACTTAAAGTATTCATCGAGAACGATGCCAACGCGGCCGCGATCGCGGAGCACCTGTTCGGCGTTGCGCAAAACCTCAAGGACTTTGTCGTGGTGTTCGCAGGCGTGGGGCTGGGTGGCGGCTTGTATCTCAACGGACAGTTGTACCGCGGCCGAGGCGGGTATGCGGGCGAGATCGGGCATACGCCAATCATGGCAGAACCGCTGCAGATGCCCTGCCATTGCGGCAATCTGGGCTGCTGGGAAACCTACGCCAATCAATACTCGATCATCCAACGCGTGCAGAGGCGCCTGGACGACAAGCCGAGCGCCCTGATTACCTCGTTGATGGATACGCAGAAGTCGGCGCTTACGATTTCAATCATCAAGCAGGCTGCTGACGCGGGGGACCGTGATGCGATCGATTCGCTGACCGAAGCGGGTACGGCGATGGGCAATGGATTTGCCGGGCTGGTGAATATATTCAACCCTGAAATGATCATCCTTGGCGGGCCAATCACCATCGCCGGCGAGCACCTGTTGCCTTCCATCCGGCAAAGCGTGAACAAGCACGGCATGCGTGAGATCGTCGTGCAGACCGAAATCAATCTCTCGGCTTTTGGCCCGGACGCCAGCCTGATCGGCGCGGCCGCCGTCGTGGTTGACGACATCCTGACAAATCCTACGCACGTTGAAAAGGAGGTGGTAGCAGGGGCGCGATTGCACACGATTGCTGCTTGAATGTCGGAATCCGATGTGTTCAGAAAAGGAGAAGAATATCATGTCAAGGAAATATCTGTACAGTTTGATCGCTGTACTCGTAGTCGCCGCAACCGCGCTTTCGGCCTGCGGACCGGCGGCTCCGGCTGCAAGTGCAGCTGGCAAGATTGCCATCCTCCTGCCAGAGACCAAAACCGCTCGCTACGAAACTCAGGACCTGCCGAACTTCAAGGCCAAGTTAACGGCCCTGGGATTCGACGTGGCCAACAACATGATCTACAGCAACGCCAATCAGGACGCCTCGGCCCAACAGCAGCAGGCTGAAGCCGCGATTACCAACGGCGCCAAAGTCCTCGTGCTAGATCCGGTTGACTCCGCCGCCGCCGCTGCCATTGCCGATGCGGCCAAAGCCAAGAATGTGCCGGTCATTTCATATGATCGTCTCATCACCGGCTCGGCCAACGTGAACTATTACATCTCGTTCGACAATGTGCAGGTTGGGAAGCTGCAAGCCACTGCATTGATGACAGCCCTAGCCAGTGTGACCAATCCAACGATTGTCATGATCAACGGCTCACCGACCGATCACAATGCCACGTTGTTCAAGCAGGGCGCTCACAGCGTGTTCGATCCGCTGGTTACCGCCGGGAAACTGACGATTGCCAAGGAATATGACACGCCGGATTGGAGCCCCGATCAGGCCCAAACCGAAATGACGCAGGCCCTCACCGCGCTTAACAACAAGGTGGACGGTGTTTATTGCGCCAACGACGGCACAGCGGGCGGCGCTTTTGCAGCCATGAAGGCCGCGGGATTGACAACCTTCCCGCCCCTTACGGGCCAGGACGCGCAGGTGGATGGAATTCAGCGCATCATCAGCGGCCAGCAGTACATGACGGTCTACAAGGCCATCAAACCCGAAGCTGAAGCTGCTGCCGAATTGGCGTATGATCTTGCCACTGGCACGGCCGTGCCATCAACCATGGTAACCGGCACCACCAACAATGGCAACGTGGATGTTCCGTCCATTTTGCTGACCCCGGTTGCGGTAACCAAGGACAACGTCGAAACCACCGTCATCGCCGACGGCTTCTGGAAGGTATCCGATATATGCACTGCCGACTTTGCGGCCGCTTGCGCTGCCGCCGGTGTGAAGTAGAATCGGCGTACAATAAGATAAGATAGCTCAAAGCTCCATAATGCAACGGCAGGAAGCGCAAGCTTCCTGCCGTTGAGCAGGCAGGACTCCATGGCCGAAGCCTCCACTCAGAATCCCATTCTTGAAATGCGCGGCATAAGCAAGCGGTTTGGCGCGGTGCAGGCGCTTTCCAACGTTAATTTCGCAGCCTACTCCGGGGAGGTCGTCGGCCTGGTCGGCGACAACGGCGCGGGCAAGTCCACGTTGATCAAATGCGTGGCCGGAATCCATCCCACTGACGAAGGCGAAATCTTGTTCGAAGGCAAAAAGGTCGATATCCAGAATCCGAAGGATGCCGCGGACCTGGGAATTCAAACCGTGTATCAAGACCTGGCCCTGTGTGACAACCTGGATGTGGTGGCCAACCTATTTCTGGGGCGCGAGCAGACGACCCGCCTGCCGCTCGACGAAGTCAACATGGAGAAGCGGTCGCTCGAAGTTCTGAAGAGTCTTTCGGTTTCCATCCCGAGCGTGCGGACGTTCATCGCCTCACTTTCCGGAGGCCAACGCCAATCCGTAGCCATCTCACGTGCGGTAATGTGGAATTCGAAGCTCGTGATTTTGGACGAACCTACGGCCGCGCTCGGAGTGCTGCAATCTCACCAGGTGCTGCAACTGATCAAGAACTTGCGCGAACAGGGGCTGGCCGTGATCGTCATCAGCCACAACCTGGCGGATATATTCGAAGTTGTCGACCGTATATGCGTACTGTACCTCGGACGTAACAACGGCGTTTTCAACGTTCACGGAACCAGCCAGGAGAAAATCGTGTCGGCCATCACCGGCGCGGAGTTCGGAAACGGCAACCAGGACGCTGCGAAGAGCAGTTCAAAGAAGGCGGGGTCACAAAAATGAGCACCCTCACGAAAGACCCGCGGCTCGAATCAGATGAATCGGGCAGTGTGATTCAAAGATGGTGGCGGCGCACCCTGCGCTCCGACCTGGGTCCGCTGCCAATCGTATTCGGGCTGATCATCATCTGGCTCATTTTCCAGCGGGCCAACGACAAATTCCTCTCGCCCCTGAATCTGACCAACCTAATGGCGCAGATTTCTGCGCTGGGCACCATCTCGGTTGGGGCTGTATGCATATTGCTGCTGGGGGAGGTAGACCTTTCTGCCGGCTCCGTCAGCGGCTTGTGCGCGGCCGTGATGGCAGTCTTGAACGTCAAATTCGGCGTTCCGGGTCCGGTGGCCGTGCTCGTAGGACTGCTAACGGGTTTGGCGATCGGCCTATTCCAAGGTTTTTGGGTCACGCGTTTCAAAATCCCTTCGTTCATTGTGACGCTGGCGGGTCTGATCGGCTGGGTGGGGGCATTGCTCTTTGTTTTGGGCGATACGGGCACTGTTAACCTGCGCGATCAATTCATTGTCGGCCTGGCAAGCACTTTCCTAAAACGAGACATCCCGAACGGGGAACTATTTTCCTGGGTGGTTGGCGTAATTTTCATCGCGGTTTATGCCGCAGGATTTATCGGTGAACGACAGCGTCGCAAAGACGCCGGCCTGCAGTTCCGGTCCATCGGCAGCCTGATCATGCAAGTTGTGGTTGTGGCTGTGCTGGTGAGCGGCACCCTTTTGATCACAAATGCAGACCGGGGCTTGCCGTCGGCGATGGTGTTCTTCATCGCGGTTCTGGTGCTGTTCGATTTCATCACCAGGCGGACGACCTTCGGAAGGCATATCTATGCGGTGGGCGGAAATACCGAAGCCGCGCGCCGGGCCAGCATCAACGTGTCGTTGATACGTATCACAGTTTTTGGACTGGCGTCTACGCTGGCGGCTTTCGGAGGTATCCTGGCGGCCTCGCGCCTATTGGCGGTAAATCAATCTTCGGGCGGAAGTGATTTGCTTCTCAATGTAATCGCAGCAGCGGTGATCGGAGGTACAAGCCTGTTTGGGGGACGCGGCAGTGTTTGGTCGGCGTTATTGGGGGCACTCGTGATCGGATCGATCTCCAACGGCATGGACCTGCTGGCTCTGCCGTCACCGATCAAGTTCATGATTACCGGGGGCGTATTATTGGTTGCCGTTACGATCGAAGCTATTTCGCGACAGCGGCGTGAAGCAACCGGCCGTTGATGGTCTGGAATTAGTTGCATCGAAGTTGGGCATAGAGGCAGGGACTTCAGATCGTGGATTGTCGATTGCTGATTGATGAATGGATATTGAAACCGGAATGTTCGGCTGCGTGCAGACCGGGCGGGGCAGCCCAAGGTTGAATTGCCGCTTTGCATCTGCCAGATAGCCGTTCAGGCTGAGGAGCGATGAAATACAGGGATCTGGGCAGGACCGGATGGAAAGTCTCTGAGGTAAGTTTCGGGGCATGGGCGATTGGCGGCAGCTGGGGGACGGCGGATGACAATGAATCCCTGGCGGCATTGAATCGTGCGATAGACCTGGGCGTGAATTTCGTCGATACCGCCGACGTTTACGGCGATGGGCGGAGTGAACGGCTCGTGGCTCAATTGCGGCGACAACGCACTGAGACGATCTACGTAGCCACCAAGGCGGGGCGACGCCTCGATCCGCACACGGCAGACGGATACAACCGCAAGAACCTAACCGAGTTTGTGGAGCGCAGCCTGATAAACCTGGGCACGGATGCGCTGGATCTGCTGCAATTGCACTGCCCGCCGACAGAAGTGTATTACCATCCAGAAGTTTTCGGAATCCTGGATGAGATGGTAAAGCAAGGAAAAATCCGCTACTACGGGGTCAGCGTCGAAAAAGTGGAAGAAGCCCTGAAGGCAATCGAGTATCCGAACGTGCAATCGGTGCAGATCATCTTCAACATGTTTCGCCAGCGGCCGGCAGACCTATTCTTCGAGCAGGCCAAGCAGCACCGAGTAGGCATCCTGGCGAGGGTGCCACTGGCGAGCGGGCTGCTCAGCGGCAAGATGAAAGCGAGCACGAAATTCGAATCCGACGACCACCGCGCATTCAACAGGCACGGTGAATCTTTCGACCGGGGCGAGACGTTCTCCGGGATAGACTACGAGACCGGATTGGATGCCGTCGATGAATTGCGTTCGCTGGTTCCGGCAGGGGAGACGATGTCGCAATTTGCACTACGCTGGATCCTGATGTTCGAGGCCGTGACGTGCGCCATACCGGGCGCAAGGAATCCCGCTCAGGCCGAGGAGAATATGCGTTCGGCGGAGTTGCAGCCGCTGTCAGATGAGACCATGGCCCGAGTTCAACGACTTTACGACGCCCGCATCCGGGAGCTGGTGCATCATTATTGGTAGGTTGGGAAGCGGGTAAGTTGGTACATTGATAATTGGCAGGCCGGTACGTTTATGAACTAGCGGAGGAGGAACCGTGAGCGAGCAGGTTCTGAACTGGGGACTGCTATCGACAGCGCGAATAAATCGCGCGTTGATCCCAGCGCTGAGGGTCTCCCGGCGAAGCAGACTAGCTGCGGTGGCCTCCCGGAACCAATCGTCCGCAGAGGCGTACGCGCGCGAGTGGAAGATTCCCCAAGCACTAGGAACGTATGAAGCATTGCTGGCCGATCCGAAGATCGACGTTATCTACATATCCCTGCCAAACCATCTACATGCCGAGTGGAGCATCAAAGCGCTGGATGCGGGCAAGCACGTGCTGTGCGAGAAGCCGCTTGCGATAACCCTCGAGCAGGTGGATGCCATGACGGCCGCGGCGACGCGGAGCGGGAAGGTGCTGGCAGAGGCTTTCATGTATCGGCACCATCCGCAAACGCTCAAGGTCAAGGAGCTGGTCGACAGCGGGGCCTTGGGAAGGCTGCAGTTGATCAAGGCGGCTTTTACGTTCACAATTCAACGCGAAGGGGACATCCGGCTAGATAAGGAGATGGGAGGAGGCAGCATCTGGGACGTCGGGTGCTATCCGATCGGCTACTCCCGCACACTCGCCGGCGCGGAAGCGGTTGAAGTATTTGGACAACAAGTCGAGGGACCCGCGGGCATAGACGAGACATTCGTTGGGCAGCTGCGATTTCCAAACGACATATTTGCTGAGTTCGACTGCGGCTTCAAATCCCCCTCAAGGTCCTATATGGAGATCGTCGGAACCGAGGGCGTCCTGACTATCCCTGCACCGTTCAAGCCCGGCCCAGATGAGAAGATATTCATGAAGCGGGCCAAGAAGGCTGAGACGATAGGCGTCAGAGGCGGGGAGCTTTATATCGGCGAGGTCGAGGATATGGCGGATGCGGCCCTCATGGGAAAGCGACCTCGGATCAGCCTGGCCGACAGCCGCGCCAATACCGCGACCATTCTGGGGCTGATCGAGTTGGCGCGAACGGGTAAGCCCGTCTTCCTCTAAGTGTGCTTGCAGTCAGGTCTATGTTGCCAAGGGGAAATATAAGGCAAAGAAGAAAGTTGACATCAAGTAGATGGATGCCGACCAGTATTATGGACCTTTGACCCATAATGTGACTGTGCGCTCCAAAAAAGGTGCGGCCATAGGAATGGGCTTGTAGCCGTTAGCTTGCGCATAGGCAACAAAGGGCGCCTCGAGGCCTCCCTGTCCATGCGCGGCGAATGTGAAGCCGGCATTGCTTGACTCGAATCCAGTCAAGATCCCGGCAGGCGGCGACTTTGTCAACAGGGCAGTTAATTCGTCAGGCGAGGTCACGCCATATTGGAGGCGACGCTGAGGAGTCAAGAGCAAGGACGTGCGCCAAGAAAATGGGCCGGTGGCGGTGAACGGATAGACGTCGTAGCCAGCCTCGAGCGGAATCATTGGAAGCAGTGTCAGGATTCTTCCCTGAGGCACATACTGCTTCATCTTCCAGGCAAAATCGTGCACCTGGAGGGGCGTCCAGTCAGATGGATCCGATAAGCGTGCCAGGTCATCGAGGGGATTAATCACTCGGGTGCTGAGAAAGAGCAGCGCGAGCGAGGCGACACAGGCCAGCGCATAACCCCAGCGGATTTTCTGCTGAAGGTCATGTCCCAGCAGGGCCAGGATCACAAGCAGGAAAGGCAGAGGGTCGAAGAAATAATGCTGCTGAGTTGGGGTGGGCGCGAATGCCGCCAGGAACAAGGTGAAAGCGAAAGAAGCGACAGCCAGCCGGTTTATGTCAGCTGACGCACGGCCCTTTCGGTAATCCAAAAGCGACCTGATGCCGACGTAGAGCAACAGGAGATAAAGCACAAGATCGAGCGGCCGAGCAAGAATACCGGCGAGAAAAGAATTGATTTTTGAGACAAGGTCCATAGGCGCTCTTGCAAGCACCTGCTGGTAATAGATGGTGTTCAGCCGTATGTAAACGATATTTCCATAATAGAATGCGCCGGGGGCCAAGGCGAAAAGGACGAGCGCCGGGAGCGCAGCGCCCACCACTCCGGCGGCGAACGCCCTAAGGGTTGCGATCCATTGCGACCGGGTGAGAGCAAATTGATAAAGCATCCAAAGGAACAACACCACGACGATAAGGCTGGCATAGTTGAAGCGGATCAATGCGGCGATGCAGACGAGCGCACCGCTGGAGAAAGCCGCCCAGCCAAGCGGAAGGTTCTTCTGCGTACCGGCGATGAAAAAGAGAAGTCCGAGCAGGGCAAACAACGCGGCGAGGGCATGATTCAACGCGGCGCCGATTACGTAATTTGTGACGGGGTGATTGATGAATATGTAGACAACGGCGAATTCCCACAATAATTGAAGAAGGGATGGCCTGGTACCAGACAAAAGCCGGAACGCCTGCACGATCAGCAGGCCGCAAATCAGGAAGCCAAACGCATTAAGAATCCGACCCGCGAGAAAATCATATCCGGACAGTTTGGCGGTAATTGCGTAGAACAGCGCGCCATAGGGCATGTGCGTATATGGGTAGTTGATATACGGCAGCAAACCGTGATCTGCGAGCAACTGACCGGCGGCGATGAACTGGTTCTCATCGTGGCTAAAGCCCACCCATGCGCTCCGGCTGATGAAGAGTATCAATGTGAAAAGATAGAAGAAGGATTGCAGGATAAGCCGAAGAGGCTTCATGGGTATTTTCATCATGCCACTCATTAACCGGCCGTCGAGGAATTATAACCGCTCCCCGAATCGCTGATTCAACGCCAAATAACTTGAGAATTAGCTCACGATTGACTTTATATGTGGCCTCGACTACACTCTTTCCATGTTGGCGAAAGTCTGTTCCTGCGCGGTTATTGGACTTGAGGGTGTCATCGTGGAAGTCGAGGTGGACACCACGCAGGGGCTGCCGGGCACGGACATCGTGGGCCTGCCCGATAAGGCCGTGCAGGAAAGCCGGTCGCGAGTACAGACGGCAGTGAAAAACGCAGGCCTGCGTTATCCACGAGAACGGATCGTCGTCAACCTGGCGCCAGCCTCAGTCCGTAAGGAAGGCCCGACCTACGATTTACCGATTGCGGTCGGCGTATTGTTGATGGAGGGGCTTGTTCCAGCGACCTCTCTCAAGGATGCGCTCGTGATCGGGGAATTGTCGCTGGAGGGAAGTGTCCGACATTCGCGGGGCATACTCCCCATGTCGGCGAGCGCGCGCCAGAACGGGTTCAAACGGATCTTTGTGCCCGTGTCGGATGCGCCGGAGGCGGCGCTGATCCCGGATGTCGAGGTGTATGCGGTCGCTTCACTGCGCGATCTCTATCTGCATTTGACGGGGCAAGTTCTCATCGAGGTCCAACCGCATGTGGAGGCCGAGTTCGACTTTGGGGCCGGCACCCACGGATTTCCGTGAGATCAAGGGCCAGGAACACGTAAAAAGAGCGCTGGAAATTGCGGCTGCAGGTGGACACAATGTGATCATGATCGGACCGCCAGGAGCTGGCAAGACATTGCTGGCGCGGGCCATGCCAGGCATCCTGCCTGAAATGAGTATCGATGAAGCGCTGGACGTGACGCGAATCTATTCGGTGGCGGATGCGCTGCCACCTGAGATGATCATCAGGACACGGCCTTTCCGGTCGCCACACCATACGATCAGCCACGCGGGCCTGGTGGGCGGAGGCAACTGGCCGCATCCGGGAGAAATATCACTGGCTCACAGGGGTGTATTGTTCCTGGATGAGCTACCAGAATTTGGGACGCGGGTGCTGGAAGTCATGCGCCAGCCCATAGAAGACAAAGTCGTGACGATCAGCCGCGCCCAAGGCTCATTGACATTCCCGGCAAATTTCATGCTGGTGGCGGCGATGAACCCGTGCCCCTGTGGGTATTTTGGAGATTCAGTCAAGGCGTGCACCTGTGCGCCATCGACCGTGACGAAGTACCAAAAACGAATTTCGGGTCCGCTGCTCGACCGGATCGATATCCATGTTGAAGTGCCACGGGTGGACTATCAGAAGTTGAGCAGCGACAGACTGGGAGAGGCATCGGAAGTGATCCGTGGCAGGGTAGAGGCGGCGAGGGGGAGGCAGAGGCAGAGATTTTCCAAGGACAATGAGTCGAGTAGTCGCTCGTTCACCAGTCGAAGATCAAGGTTCGATGCGCTGAGTATCGTCTGCAATGCGGACATGCGGGTGGGGGAGATACGGCAGTTCTGCAAGCTGGATGCGGCGGGGGAGAGCCTGGTCAGGGCGGCGATGGGACAGATGAACCTGTCGGCGCGAGGCTATCACCGGGTGCTGAAGCTGGCGCGGACGATTGCGGACCTGGCAGGGAACGAGGATATACAGGCGGCACATTTGGCGGAAGCGCTGCAGTATCGTCCCAGAAGTCTGCCATAGGCAGGCTGCGCCCGGGCTGAGGACGACCAGGGGATAGAATACGGAGATTGGATGTGGGAAAAAAAGCCCTATAAATCCAAAGATTCGTAACCACGCTTGAGGAGAATTGCCAGGATGAATACCACGCTGAGAAAATATCTAGGCGACGGCATCTTCGGGACCGGCTGGCTGAACGCCATCATTTGTGCAGCCCTGGCAGTGGCCGTCTACTTTACCAACCTGATTTATGACGTATTGAACCACGGCCCGGCAGTTTTGAATTTGAGAACTCCGCTCGATGCAGCTCTCCCGGTGGTCGGGCCTTTCGTCATCCCCTACGTATCTCTCAATCCGCTGGTTTATTTTACGCTCATCGTATTCATGGTTTTCAAGACAAAGATCTTTCAATCTGCATGCCTGGCCATGATCACAGCCTGGTTCGTAAGTTACCTGTTCTACTTCTTCCTGCAAAGCGAAGTGATCCGGCCGGCATTAATGGGCACTGACCTGTTCACAAGGATGATACAGAACGTATATGCCGGCGACAATCCTTTTAACGATTTTCCAAGCCTGCATACGTCAATCTCTACCATCCTCGCCATCCATTGGTTTCGGTTTGACCGCCGTGCCGGGATCGCGGCATCCATTTGGACGGCGCTAATCGTCGCATCGACAGTGCTCATCAAACAGCACTACGTGGCCGATGTGATCAGCGGGCTTTTGTTGGCCTTCGGCGCCTCCGCGCTGTTTATCAGATTGATCTTAAACAGACATGTTTGAGCCATCCTCTGGAAAATCGTATCGACAAAAAAGGCCCTTTGGAATGATCTCTTTCGGTTGGCCCGATCAATCGGCGGTCAGCTGTGCGCCATTGGGTTTCAGCCTGCGAATTGCCAACCGCAGATTCATGATTGAAGAACGGCTACGAAAATGAAGTGCAGCAACTGCCCTGTGTGCGTAGCATCTGCTTAGGATGTGGAGCCCAGCGTGTCCGGCAGGGCAACGAGTGAGCGACAATCATGGGAGCCGAGTTGAGGGGGAACATCTAAATCAAATTCGCACAAAATGGGGAAGATTATTCTAAAAGGTCTCTATTGAACAAATTCAAACTGGCTGAAGTCATTGGTAATATGACATTTATTACTCGACAAGCCAATCTGGATACTGTACATTGGATACAAGCCAGCTTGTCTAGCCAGCTAGCGGTCAGCCTAACCAGAGAGGCCAAATCAAAGCAGGAAAAGAAAACGTTTGACGAATGTCACGAGCATGAAATTCGGGCTATTCTGGAGAACGTTTAACTCGACAAGGCTTTCCAGTTAAAGGCGGGAGCCAACTGCTTGACTGTTACTTACCCTATCGGTAGTGGTTCACAAATATGGCAATATGAATATGGCGGAGATTTCCGCCGCGACGTGGCGATTCAACTGCGTCAATTTCAGTCTGAGAAATTGACTTTCGGCTGGCAGCTGAGATTACGGAGTACCTTGCGTAAAGTGCGGAGCATGCAGGCATTCATGCTTTAGCCTGAGATCAACACGATTCTTGCTTTCGAGAGGGAAGGAGGCGCCTGGGATTTAGCAACCGAAAGGATTTACCCCACCGCGATGTTCGGAATTCTTTCAGATCCAATATTCTCTGGAGGAGAATACAAATGAAAAGCAATATGATTTACAAACTACTTGCGGTCGCGATGATCGCCAGTATGTTCCTAGCGGCCTGCGCACCGGCTGCCACACCAACCCAAGCTCCGGCTGCACCAGCCACGGCGGCTCCGCAACCAACGGCTGCGCCCGCCTTCACGGCCAAGTACAACTTGAGCGCTCCCGATTGCTCGTATGGCGGTGAGATGAAGTCCATCGAAGCCGTCGATCAATACACGGTGAAGTTCACACTGTGCACGCCGGACCCAGCCTTCCTTTCCAAGGTGGCCTTCCCGGCATTTGGCATTCAGAGTGCAGCCCACCTGGAAAAAACCGGGGGCGGCGGAGCTGATCTGCTCAACAATCCCCTCGGCACCGGCCCGTACATGGTCAAAGAATGGGTGCGTGGGGATCACCTGACCCTTGTTCCAAATCCCAACTATTGGGGTCCCGCGCCGATGAACAAGGAGTTCGTCCTGCGTTGGAATAGTGAGGCTGCCGCCCGGCTGCTGGAATTGCAGGCCGGCACTGCGGACGTCATCGACAACCCCAGCCCGGATGACTTCGCCAAGATCAATGCAGATCCCAACCTCAAGCTGCTCCCGAGGACGGGCCTCAATGTGCTTCTACCTGGGCTTTAACAATACCATCAAGCCCTTCGATAACGAAAAAGTGCGGCAGGCGCTGGCGATGGCGATCGACAAGAAGCGCATTGTAGACAACTATTTCCCGACGGGCTCGATCGTTGCTGAACAGTTCGTACCGCCCGTAATGGTGCCTGGCTACATCGACGGCTACAAATGGTACGACTATGATGTTACCGCGGCAAAGAAATTGCTGGCCGATGCGGGCTTCCCCAACGGGTTCTCGACGACCCTGTCGTATCGCGACGTAGTGCGCGTTTATCTGCCGCTGCCCGGCAAGGTGGGGCAGGAAATCCAGTCGCAGTTGGCCCAGATCGGCGTCAAGGTCACACTCAAACCGATCGAATCCGGCGCATTCCTGGCCTCTGTTGCAGCAGGCGAGCAGGGCATGTTCATGCTGGGATGGGGCGCAGATTATCCGGACCCGACAAACTTCTATGACTTCCACTTTACGGGGGCGTCGAAGAACTTCGGCGACGTATATCCTGACCTCGTCGATGCAATCCACGCCGCCGGCCAGGTGGCCGACCCCGCGCAGCGCACCACGCTCTATGCCAAAGTTGCCGAGTTGGTCAAGCAGCATGTTCCGATGGTCCCGATTGCACACGGCACCAACGGCATTGCCTACCTGGCGACAGTCGAGGGCGCTCAGGCCAGCCCGCTGGCGGATGAAATGTTCAACCTCATGTCGGTTCCAGGCCAGGACACACTGAACTTTATCCAGAACGGTGAGCCCATCAGCCTGTACTGCAACGATGAAACCGACGGTGAGACTCTGCGTCCCTGCTACCACATCTTTGACACGCTGTATTGGTACAAACCCAATACGACCACACTCGTGCCTGCGGCTGCCGACAGCTATACGGCCAGTGCAGACCTGAAAGAGTGGACGTTCAGCCTGAACAAGAATGCCAAGTTCAGCGACGGCACGGCCATGGATGCGAACGACGTCGTTGAGACGTTTGTGGTCATGTGGAACGCTACTAGTCCGCTGCACAAAGGAAACACGGGCGTCTTTGAATACTTCAGCGGCTATTTTGCGAAGCAGCTGAACGCACCCAAATAATAAATTGCTTCCAGATTGATCGTGTTGGCGGTGGGGCATTGCACCCTGGCAATGCCCCACCGCTCCCTACTCTCAATTGGAGGTTGAACCGACAAATGACAAGCTTTCTGGTTAGGCGATTGCTGCTGGTCATCCCCGTCCTGTTTGGCATTTTGCTCATGACCTTTGCCCTGGGACGCATGATTCCGGGCGACCCGTGTGCGATGGCACTGGGGGAGCACTTCACACCCGAGGGCTGCTTTCTGTATCGCGAACGCACCGGCCTTAATGATTCAATCGCCGTTCAGTTTGTTCGTTACCTTGGCAGTCTTTCACGCGGAGACCTGGGAACCTCGCTGCGCACCAGCCAGCCTGTTCTTGGTATCGTACTGCTCCGCCTGCCGATGACGGTAGAGTTGACAGTCTGTGCGATGCTGTTTGCCACCATCGTTGGCGTAACATTGGGAATCATCTCCGCCACCCGGCACAATTCAGTTGTGGACGTGCTGACGATGATCACTGCAAATTTGGGCGTCTCGATGCCGGTATTCTGGCTGGGACTTATGCTGGCGTATCTGTTCGCGATCATGCTCAAAGGTACACCGTTCTGGCTGGCGCCCTCGGGCCGGCTCACCCCGGGCACGAGTGTAACGCCGCTCATGGTCACCTTTCATCTCCAAAACCTGAGCGGCCTCCCGCTGGCTCTGGTCACCTTTGCGTCAAATCTTGTCGTGTTCAACGCGATCATCTCCGGGAACTGGCCAGCTGCTGGCGGATGCACTTCGCCATTTGATCCTGCCCGCCATAGCAGTAGGGACAATCCCCATGTCCATCATTGCCCGCATGACCCGCTCCAGTCTTTTGGAAGTAATAGGATTGGACTATATTCGCACTGCGCGCGCCAAAGGGCTGCGCGAACGCACGGTGATCCTTCGCCATGCCCTGCGCAACGCCATGCTGCCGATCATCACCATTGTGGGGCTGCAGCTCGGCGTCCTGCTGGGCGGGGCTGTCCTGACGGAAACCGTGTTTGGCCTGCCGGGTGTCGGTACGTTCCTGGTGGCTTCCATCTTTGCGCGAGATTATTCCGTCGTGCAGGCTTTCACTGTCATCATTGCTCTCATATTTGTAATTGTTAATCTCATTGTGGATGCATCCTATGCATATCTCGATCCGCGCATTCGTCTTCAATAGTGGAGTGCTGAATGGAACTCGATAGCACGCAGGAAACCACGAAATCGGCCGGCCCGCCAAATACTTTGTTGTACAACGCGCTACGCCATCTACTTAAGAAGCGTTCCGCCGTGACAGGGCTCGTGATGCTGGGCACACTGATCCTGATCGCGATCTTTGCGCCGGTAATCGCCACGTACGACCCGGCCCAAATTTTGGACGACGCCAAGCGCAACACCCCTCCATGCATCCATTTGCTGGGATGTCCGGCCGATCAGACCCAACACTACTTTGGCATTGACGGCAACAGCCGGGACTTTTTCAGCCGGGTGGTGTTTGGCTCCCGGCTTTCATTGCAGATCGGGTTTGTATGCGTAACGTTTGCCATCGTGGTGGGAACCTTGCTCGGCATGGTATCCGGTTATGTGGGCGGCTGGCTGGATAACGGGATCATGCGCGTCATGGACGTACTGTTGGCATTTCCGAGCCTGCTGCTCGCCATTGCCATCGTCGCTGTCCTGGGACCGGGGTTGATCAACACCCTCCTGGCGATCAGCATCGTTTCGATTCCGCAATACGCGCGCATCGTGCGCGTCAGCGTGCTGTCCATCAAAGGAACTGGACTTTGTGACCGCCTCGCGCGCGCTAGGCGCATCTCCCGCCCGTATCCTATTCCGCCGCATCCTGCCCAATGCCCTGACCCCTCTCATCGTTCAAGGAACACTTGGCATTGCGACAGCCATCCTGGATGCTGCGGCGCTCTCATTCCTAGGTCTGGGGGCGCAGCCGCCGACCCCAGAGTGGGGATTGATGCTGGGCGAAGAGCGTAACAACGTGTTCAATGCGCCGCACCTGCTATTCATTCCCGGCATTGCCATCGTCATTACCGTACTGGGGTTCAACCTGCTTGGCGACGGCCTGCGTGACGCCCTGGACCCACGACTGAACATCTGACCGGTATGCAGGCTCCGGCATGTAGAGATTAAGGAGTAAATCTTGGCAGGTTTTGAGCGTGAAGATCAGGCGCTGGTCTGGAACCTGAGAAATCAGATTGTTCGGATCGAACCCTGGGGACCTGACAGTTTGCGCGTGCAGGCCACTGAGAATGCCGAGATCCGCGACGACCTGCCGCAGGCCTTGCTGAATTTCCCAGCTACAACCGCCAAGATCGAAATCAACGGAGAGCGCGCATCAATTCACAACGGCAGCATGGGGGCTGAGGTGCGGCTCGACAAGAACACTATTCGATTTATCAATACGAATACGGGCAGTGAATATCTGGCTGAAGATGCCCCGCGGCATTGGTCTCCGGCCCGGAATTTTCGACATGCTGGCGGCGACCACTTTGAGGTACAAGCACGCTTCAAGGCCTATGAGGACGAGCGTCTCTATGGATTAGGCCAGCACCAACACGGTCTTTTGGATCAAAAAGGCTGCATGATCGAGCTCGTTCAATTCAACACCGAGTCAAGCGTGCCATTCCTGCTCTCCAGCCGCGGATACGGCTTCCTGTGGAACAACCCAGCAGTAGGACGAGTCGAGCTGGGCCGGAACGGCACACGATGGACTGCCCTCGCCACATTGCAGTTGGACTACTGGATCACGGCAGGCGCAACGCCGGCTGAGATCATGGAACATTACGCCGATGCCACCGGGCACTCACCGATGATGCCTGATTGGGCCGTAGGCTTCTGGCAATGTAAACTGCGGTACAGCACCCAAGAGGAATTGCTTTCGGTGGCCCGCGAGTATAAACGACGCGGGTTACCACTCGCGGTAATCGTCGCCGACTTCTTTCATTGGAGCCTCCAGGGCGATTGGCAATTCGATCTGGAAAAGTGGCCCGATCCCGAAGCCATGGTGCGCGAGCTTGAAGAGCTGGGCACCAAACTAATGGTCTCGATCTGGCCCACGGTCAATGGCCTCAGCCCCAATTTCAGGGAGATGCAGGAGCGGGGCTTGCTTATCCGCACGGAACGCGGAATCCCGGTATTGATGCCATACGTTGACAACAAACCGGAGGGAGCGGTCAATCTATATATCTACGATGCCACCAACCCCGAAGCGAGGCAATATATCTGGCAAAAGGCACGGGCGGGGTACTACCGGCATGGCGTAAAAGCCTGGTGGCTGGATGAGACTGAGCCGGAAATTGAACCGATGCACTTTGACAATATGCGGTATCACCTGGGCCACGGACTGGCCGTGGCCAACATCTATCCAATGATGCATGCTCGCGGCTTCTATGAGGGCATGCAAGCGGAGGGTGAACAGGAAATTCTCCTGCTTTGTCGTGCGGCCTGGGCGGGCAGCCAACGCTTATGGCGCGGCGGTTTGGACGGGCGATATCGATTCCACCTTTGAGGTTCTACAGGCACAGGTTCGAGCCGGATTGAACATGGCGCTGAGCGGCATTCCTTGGTGGTGCACAGATATTGGGGGCTTCTATGGCGGCGACCCGGACTCACCCTATTTTCGCGAACTGATCGTGCGCTGGTTCCAGTTTGGCGCCTTCTGCCCGGTTTTCCGCCTGCACGGCTGGCGCGAGCCCGCAGTACGGTATCCCATACCGAGCGGCGGTCCCAACGAACTATGGTCATTCGGTGATGAAGCGTACGGCATCCTCAGCGATTATGTACTGCTACGTGATCGACTGGGAAATTACATCAAGGCGCAAATGAGGCTGGCACACGAAAAAGGCATTCCACCAATGCGACCGCTCTTTTTCGATTTTGCACAAGATGTCGCAAGTTTCAAAATAGAGGATCAATTCATGTTCGGTCCAGATCTGATGGTCGCACCGGTGCTGCATCAAGGTGCGAGGCAGCGATCCGTTTACCTGCCAACCGGAACCGATTGGACGGAGGCGTGGAGCGACCAGTTCTTTGATGGCGGACAGATGATCACAGCCGAGGCACCGCTCGAGCGCATCCCGCTTTTTTTGCGCGGAAAAGCGAGGCTGCCTATTCGAGCCGCTCACTGAATGGCTTTCCAATACAAAAGAATCCGGGACAACTCTGACCGACCACGATTACGTCCTCTTGAGCATCCATGATCGGCGAAACCGTTTTCGCAACCCGGATTATGAGAGCTTTGAGGAAACTCGAGGATGCAGCGGAACTTACCCGTTACACATATGTGGAGTGAGAACATGACGTCTATCATCCGAGCGCCTCTCCTGGAGTATGTCCACTCGACGCCGTCTGGAGGCTGCGTGGAAAACTCAAAACGAAGAAAGACAACCCTGTTTTGGCCAAGGATTGCCCAGGCCAATTCCGCATGAAACGCCAGGTGATGGAACGATCGACACTCGTTATCCAGACAGTGCAGGAAGCTGCAGTTGGACACCTCCGTAACTTGATATTGAACGGGCAATTAGAGCCGGGCCAGAGACTACTGCAGGAAGAACTGGCTGAACAGCTGGGTATAAGCCGTACTCCAATTCGAGAGGCCTTGCAGCAGCTGGCCAACGAAGGACTTGTGAATATCTCATCCTATAAGGGGGCGTCAGTGGCGAGGTTTTCAGCACCCGAAATGATCGAGACCTATTCAGTCCGCATCGCCTTGGAGAGCTACGCGGCTTCTCTAGCCGCAGAGAGAGTAACAGAAGAGGATCTGCGGCGATTGGAAACGATGATGCAGGAGATGGGCATGGCCTTCCAAGACAAAAATTTCGAGCATTTACTGGAAGCCCATCACGAGCTGCACGCAGGCATCTACGCGATTGCCGGAAAGCAGCGTCTGTATGAACACATCCTTCAATATCTTGACCTGACCAACCTGTACCAGCGCATGGCCCTGAGTTTAGGGCGCGGGCGCGGATGATCCCATCAAAGAGCACACAGACATCCTGGAGACTTTGCGGAAGCGCGATGCGGAAGCAATTGGACGCCTGGTGCGGATCCATTTGGAACTTACCGTGACGGAGCTATTGAATATTTTCAACGAGCAGCAGGGGAGGAGCAGATAGACATGTGCAGTTCGATGGCACCCGGGACTCGTGAAATAGGGAGTGAAAAGAATGGAATTGACTCATAGACGTCTGCTACAAGTGCAACAAGCGCTACAAACGAATGGCATAGACTGCCTGGCCCTCATTCCGGGTTCGAACCTGCGTTGGGCAACAGGGATGGATTTCCATTTGATGGAGCGTGCACTGATCTTTTTTATCCCTGCCGAGCAGGAGCCCGTCGTCGTCCTCCCGGCTCTGGAAAAGATCAAGTGGGACAGCCAGGCTGAATTCCCATCCCGTTCCTTTGCCTGGGAGGATGCCAACGGCCCCCAAGACGCCGTCCGCCAGGCCGCCGAAGCGCTGCCCGGTCTGCGAACTCTGGCCGTTGAAGAACTGTGCATGCGCGTGATGGAATATCGGTTGGTGCAACGGAACCTGCCGGATGTGAAGATCACGCAAGCAGAGGATGTCCTGGCTCCCCTACGACTGTGCAAGGATGCCGGCGAGATAACTTCCATGCGGGCGGCGGTTGAGATATGTGAAGCCGCGTTGGAAGAAGTTGTCTCGGGGATCAAACCAGATATGACCGAGCAGCAGATCGCCGGCCGATTAAGCAGCGCGTTGCTGCAGCACGGCGGCGAAAGCATACCGTTCGAGCCTCAGGTGCTCAGTGGGCCGCGTTCGGCTCTGCCGCACGGGGGGCCGACCGAACGCCGGATACAGCCTGGAGACTTCTTATTGTTCGACTTCTGCACAAAGGTCGATGGATACTTTGCCGATATAACCCGGACATTCGGGGTTGGCCGGGAGCCGGATAAACGACAACAGCAGATCTATGAGGCAGTATTTGCCGCAAACCAAACCGGAAGAAAATCCATTGCTCCCGGCTCAACCTGTGAGTCAGTCGATGCGGCCACGCGCTCCATAATTGCGTCCGCGGGATTCGGTGAGAATTTCATCCACCGCACCGGTCACGGGCTTGGGCTTGAGGTGCACGAGCCGCCATTCCTGGTGGCCGGAAACAAGATGCAGCTGGAAGCCGGCATGGCTGTAACAGTGGAACCGGGTGTATATATAGAAGGCTGGGGCGGGGTTCGCATTGAAGATGACGTGGTGGTGAGCGAAGGCGGCTGCCAGTGCTTGAGCAGTTTTGGCCGTGAACTGAGGGTCATCGGAGTTTGAGTCATTTCGCCATCTGGACGAGATCCAGACGAGCAGGCGATAGAGAATACGGGTTTTATTGGAGTAAATCCTTTAGAGGATCACGTGATTTCAGGAATTGTCTTTGATATCAAAAGGTTTTCCATACATGACGGCCCGGGCCTCCGCACCACGGTGTTTTTCAAGGGATGCCCGCTCAGATGTTCCTGGTGCCACAACCCCGAAAGCCAGACGCGGCGGCCGGAGCTGATCTTTTGGGATGACCGCTGCCTGAGATGCCAGGCTTGCATCAGCACCTGCAAGCAAGGCGCCATCAGTTTGGTTGAGAACCACATTATCACGGACTCCAAGAAGTGCATCCTGGATGCGGCGTGCATTGGGGTTTGCTATGCCGAGGCCCGACAGATTGCAGGGAGCGAAATGAGCGTCCCCCAGACGATGTCGGAGGTAGAACGCGACAGGGCCTTCTATGACGAATCGACCGGCGGCGTCACGTTTTCGGGGGGCGAGCCTTTGATGCAAGCAGACTTTCTGCTTGCGCTCCTGATGGCCTGCAGGCAATCGGAAATCAGCACAACGCTGGACACGTGTGGTTTTGCCAGATGGGAAACCATTAACCGGATTCGTCCCCATGTGGACCTCTTCTTATACGATCTGAAATTCATGGACCCGGCCCGGCATAAGAGGCATACCGGCGCCTCCAACAATCGTATCCTGGAGAACCTGCAAAGGCTTTCGAAATATGGGCACAACATCATAGTACGCGTACCGATTATTCCAGGGATCAATAATGATATGGACAACATACGAGGGATCGCGGCTTTCGCGGCGGGTTTGCCTTCTCTGAATCGGGTGGATATACTGCCATATCACCGGGCTGCCGCAAATAAATACGAGCGGATGCACCGCACTTACAAACTTGCCGAACTCCTGCCACCCTCGGATGGGGAAATGGCAGAAGTGGCCTCGGTTATCGAAGGCTACGGCGTAAGTGTAAAGGTTGGAGGCTAAATTCATGGTCATGAGCGAGAGAGTAAACCGATTAAGGCAGCAAAGCCTGGCAGTAATCCCCACCGTCTCTACGGAGAGGGCTGAGTTGATGACGGCTTTCTACCGTCAGCAGAGAGCCGTGACCTCCCCGCCGATTGTCCGCGCCGAGTCATTTCGCTACCTCATGGAAAACAAAGTCATCTATATCGGTGAGGAGGAACTCATTGTTGGGGAGAAGGGTCCGGCACCCAAAGCGACGCCGACTTACCCAGAATTGTGCTGTCACAGCCTGCAAGACCTGGACATTCTGGATTCACGAGAGAAGGTTCCCTTCAAAGTGAGCCCTGAGGCAAGAAAGTTGTATGAGGATGTCATCATCCCGTTCTGGCGAGGCAAGTCAATGCGGGACTTGATCTTTCGCGAAATGACGGACGAGTGGAAAGACGCCTACGAAGCCGGCATTTTCACCGAATTCATGGAACAGCGCTCACCAGGGCATACCGTCCTGGACAATAAGATCTATCGAAAGGGAATGCTGGATTTTCAATTGGACATCGAGCGGAGCTTACAGAATCTGGACTACCTACACGATGCCGATGCCTATGCCAAGCAGGAGCAACTGAAGGCCATGCACATTGTTGCGGGGGCAATCATCCACTTTGCCGAGAGATACGCTGAACGAGCGCGTCAACTTGCCGAGCAGGAGGTCAATAGCCAGCGAAAGGCAGAGCTCGAGCATATTGCCGCGATTTGCTCTCACGTGCCAGCCCACGCCCCCAGGGATTTCTGGGAAGCATTGCAGGCGTATTGGTTCGTCCATCTGGGCGTGACCATCGAGCTGAATCCGTGGGACGCCTTCTGTCCCGGCAAGCTCGACCAGCACCTGTATCCATTCTACAGGGAGGGTTTGGAGCGGGGAACGCTGACGCAGCAGCAGGCGGAAGAACTGCTGCAGTGTTTTTGGATCAAGTTCAATAATCAGCCTGCTCCACCCAAGGTTGGGGTAACGGCCGAGGAAAGCAATACCTATACAGACTTTGCCCAGATCAACCTCGGCGGGGTCAAAGAGGACTCGTCCGATGCGGTCAACGAAGTCACCTACCTGATCCTGGACGTCATCGAAGAAATGCGGCTGCTGCAGCCGAGTTCGTCGATCCAGGTGAGCAAGAAGAACCCGGATCGCTTCGTAAAGCGCGCAGCCCGCATTATCAGGACCGGTTTCGGTCAGCCATCGATATTCAACAGCGACTTAATCGTCCAGGAACTGGTGCGCATGGGCAAATGCGTGGCCGACGCCCGGAACGGAGGTTCCAGCGGCTGTGTCGAGGTAGGCGCTTTCGGCAAGGAGAACTACAACCTGACCGGCTACTTCAATATGCCCAAGGTACTGGAACTGACCCTGCATGACGGGGTGGACCCACGTACCGGCAAGAGAATTGGTCCTGCTACCGGCGATGCCACCCAGTTCGAGCACTTCGAAGACTTCTTTGAAGCCTATCGAAAACAGCTGAACTATTTTGTTGGGGTCAAGGTGCGGGGCAGTAACGTAATCGAGCGACTATACGCCGCCTACATGCCGGCACCCTTCCTCTCGGTGCTGATCGACGACTGCATTGCTGCCGGCAAGGATTATCACAATGGCGGTGCAAGATACAACACGAGCTATATCCAGGGGGTCGGCCTGGGTACGATGGCCGATGCCATGACCGCTCTCAAAGTCCAAGTATTTGAGAAGAAGACGGTAAGCATGGCCGAGCTATCGAAGGCACTCCATGCGGATTTTGATGGCTACGATCGTCTGCGGCAGATGCTCTTGAACAAAACGCCCAAATACGGCAATGACGATGATGAGGCCGATGAGATCATGCGGGCGGTCTTCGAGGCTTACTTTGAAGCCATAGACGACCGTCCAAATACCAAAGGGGGCAGGTACCATATCAACCTGCTGCCAACCACCTGTCATGTCTATTTCGGGTCGGTCTGCGAAGCAACGCCGGACGGGCGAAAGGCATGGACGCCCTTGTCGGAAGGCATCTCACCGGTGCAGGGGGCAGACCGCCACGGCCCCACCGCCGCCTTGAAATCAGCGGCCAAGATGGACCATGCCGCGTACCGGTGGCACTCTGTTAAATCAGAAATTCACGCCCCAATTGCTGAAAGACGATGCAGGCCTGGACATGCTGGTGCATCTGGTGCGCACCTATTTCAAGTTAGATGGTCACCATATTCAGTTCAACGTAGTGGATTCCGAGACCCTGCGGGCCGCACAGTGCCACCCCGAGCAATACAGGGATCTCATCGTGCGGGTCGCCGGTTACAGTGACTACTTCTGCGACCTAGGCAAGTCATTGCAGGATGAGATCATTAACAGGACTGAACACCAGTCATTCTAGGCGTTCAGCTTTCAGGGTTCAGGTGTCGGCAAGGCGTGATGAGACTTCGCGGGGCAGGTCTTGGCGGGGTCGGGAGACCCTCGCCGAGCGAGAGAAGTCATGAAAAAATGACCAGACAAATAGTTGCGCCGTACGGCAGTTGGAAATCCCCGATCAAGGCCGAGATGATCGCCGGGCGGGCCATCAGCCTGGAGCAAGTGGCCATCGATGGGGAAACGATCTATTGGACCGAAGGGCGTCCGGATGAAGATGGGCGAGTAGCCGTGTTGAGGCTGGCTCCGGGCCCAGCCACCGAGCGAGTGCATTCCGCCTGAGTTCAGCGTGGGCTCACGCGTTCACGAATACGGCGGCGGCGCTTTTGCCGTTGCCGGAGATAACCTCTATTTCATCAATTTCAGCGACCAGCATCTCTATATGCAACCGCGGAGAGGCACGCCGCGAAGGCTGACAGAGACCGACGGTTGCAGGTATGCCGATCTCGTTTGCGACCGAGGGAGGGAACGACTGATCTGCATTCGCGAAGATCATACAAAGCCAGGACAAGTAGAGAACACGATTGTGGGATTGCCTTTTCAGGGCGGGACCGGGCAAATCCTTGCGGACGGATATGATTTCTTCTCTACGGCGCGCCTCAGCCCGGATGGAAGACAATTGGCCTGGCTGTGCTGGAATCGTCCGAATATGCCGTGGGATGGCTGCGAACTGTGGGTGGCGGATGTGGCTGCCGACGGCACAGTGGGGCAGCGCGAGCTGGTTGCGGGAGGCGAGCGAGAGGCCATCTTCCAGCCCGAGTGGTCGCCGGGCGGCGTATTGCACTTCGTCTCAGATCGCAGCGGGTGGTGGAACATCTACCGCGCGCAAGGCGGTGTGGAGTTCTCTGCCCGATGGAAGCTGAGTTCGGCGTAGCGCAGTGGGTTTTTGCGGAGCGCACTTATGCATTTCTATCCGAGGCGGAGATTCTCTGTACCTTTACCAAGGACGGCACGTGGAAGTTGGGCCGGCTAAACACCGTAACCGGGCAATTGTCGGTGGTTGACCTGCCCTACACTGACATCGCCGATCCCTGCACAGGCAGCGGCTTCGCTGTATTCAAGGCTGGTTCTCCGCAGGAGCCGATGGCCTTGCACAAGTTGAATCCGATCACGAACAACACAGAAACCCTGAGGCGCTCCTTCGAGCCAACCGTGGCTCAGAATTATTTCTCGCTGCCGCAGCCAGTCGAGTTCCCGACTGAGAAAAGTTTGACCTCGCATGGGATTTATTATCCGCCAATCAATCCCGACTACATAGCGCCCAGCCGCGAGCGTCCGCTATTGCTAGTGATGTGCCACGGAGGTCCCACCCTGGCAGCCGGCACGGCTCTACACTACGGCATCCAGTTCTGGACCAGTCGCGGTTTTGCCGTACTGGACGTGAACTATGGCGGATCGACTGGATACGGACGCGCTTATCGCGAACGGTTGCAGGGCAATTGGGGGATTGTAGATGTAGATGATTGCTGCAACGGGGCTCGCTGGCTGGCGGGGCAGGGGCTTGCAGATGCGGACCGAATGGCAATCGCGGGCGGTAGCGCCGGCGGGTTTACCACGCTCTCGAGTTTGCTCTTCAGGGATATCTTCCGGGCCGGCGCCAGCTATTATGGCATCAGCGATCCGGAAGCGTTGGCTAAGGATATGCACAAGTTCGAGTCGCGGTATTTTGAGCATCTGATCGGCCCCTACCCTGAGTTCAAGAATCTCTATCGCGAGCGGTCGCCAATCCATGCTGCGCGAGAACTTAGGACGCCCGTTATCCTGCTCCAGGGCGACTCCGACCCGATCGTGCCACCCGGCCAAACCGAACGGCTCTTTGAAACAGTCCGCAAGCAAGGCATGCCGGTAGCATTCCTGCTGTTTCACGGGGAAGAGCATGGCTTCCGCAAGGCGGAGAACATCACTCGCTCCTTCGAAGCTGAACTCTACTTTTACTCAAGAGTCTTCCAGCTGGAATTAGCGGAGCCAATCGATCCGGTCAGGATCGAGAACCTGGATTGAGACCAAGCTCCCTTATGGCCAAGGGGCTGGCGTGTCCAGCCAGACGCCGCCGATTCGGCTGGCCCAGTTAAGCGGGCCCCGGGAAAGAGCGACACAAGGCACGGTTGACGCCCATCCCTCATCCCTGAGGCTCTCGGATTCGTCCAGAAAAGCAGGGGGATTCCAGACAAATTGTCGATTGACAAATCCAAAAATGTGCCTATAATTGTAATGTAATCGATTACAATACCACAAGGCTAGGCGTATTTTTTTTGGCACTTCATGTAATCGATTACAAACGAAGGTTGTCAACTCATCCTCAAAACAGAAAACCGCGAGAAGAAGGCATGGCATCTACAATCAGCGATGTTGCCCGATTGGCCAATGTTTCGGTTGCCACCGTATCGCGCGTCTTTTCCAGCAAGCCCCACATACGCGAGGAAACCCAGAAGCGCGTCCTGGAGGCGGCCAAGAAGCTTGAATATCATCCATCCCGCGTCGCACGCACGCTGCGAGTCCAGTCCTCACAGATCATAGGCTTGATCATCTCGGACATTCAGAACCCGTTCTTCACGGCTCTGGTACGGGCCGTGGAGGATCAAGCCTACCTTCATAACCTTGCCATTTTTCTGTGCAACTCCGACGAGACAAGCCAAAAAGAGGAACTGTATATCGACCTGATGCTGGCGGAGAAGGTCGCAGGCGTGATCATAACGCCCGCCAGCGAATCTGGAAGCAAGATCTATAAGCTTGTTCAAGCAGGAGTTCCGGTGGTGGCAGTCGACCGGTCCATAACTGACCTGGATGTCGATACGGTCCTGCTCGACAACATCTCAGCCGCTTTCGAGCTCGTCAACTTTGCGATCGGACAGGGGCACACTCGCATTGGGGCAATTCTGGGTTCACTTGAGATAACCACCGGGCGAGAGAGGTACCAGGGGTACAAGCAAGCGCTTGAGCGGGCGAAGCTCCCGATTGACCCCGACCTTGTTCGCCTTGGAATACCGAGGGAATCGCTGGGATATGAATTCACCCAGGAATTCCTGCATCAGAAGAATCGACCCACGGCAATTTTTACGGGGAACAATCTCCTGACCGTCGGCGCCCTGCGCGCCATACACGAGGCGGGATTGCGAATTCCCGAGGATATCTCACTCTTTGGGTTTGACGACATTCAGTGGACTTCTCTGGTTACCCCCCCGCTTACTGTCGTATCGCAGCCGATCTATCAAATTGGGCAGAAAGCCGTCGACCTCATCCTGGAGCATATCGCTAAGCCTGAGAAACCGACGTCCAGGCTGGTATTTGCCTCGCGGCTTGAAATAAGGAAATCAATTTCTTCGAGAATTTCCACGGACAATCCTACGGAGGTGAACTGACCGGGGACAAATCCACGTTCGTCCAAACCCAGTTTCCGCAGCAAGTTCATATTTCAATAGAGTATCAACCGTCAAGAAAGGAAGCGAGAATGAACTTAATTGATTTGAGGACTGGCCACAAAACCATTCCTCAACAAATCGTGGTCTGCCTGGTCCTGCTGTCGATGCTCGTATCGGGCTGCGCCCAGGCGGCCGCGCCGGGCGCCAGCGGAGGACAGCCACAAAAGGGTGGAACGCTGACGATCAGCCTGACTGATAGCGACGTACGCACGTTTGATCCGACGCAGGCTCTCGAGAACTCGTCGATCTGGGTGAACCTACAGGTGTACGACCAACTTGTGCGGGTAGCTGCAGATGGAAAATCGGTCGAACCAGACCTGGCCTCGAGCTGGGACGTCAACACAGACGGAAGCGAATATACCTTCCACCTGCGCCCGAACTTGAAGTTCAGCGATGGGACGCCGCTCACGTCCAGCGATGTCAAGTTCTCAATCCAGCGCGCCGCCGGTGATAAATCCGGGTGGAATTGGATCTATCCGAAGATGACGGATATTCAAACTCCGGATGCGAATACGGTGAAATTCATCCTTGCCACGCCATGGGCCCCATTCGTTGCGGATATGGCGCTGTTTGCCTCCTCGATCCTGCCGGCAACGGAAGTACAGGCACAGGGAGACAATTTTTTCCAGAAGCCGGTAGGCACCGGGCCTTTCATGTTCATTTCATGGGATAAAGGCAGCAAGATCGTCTTGAAGCGGAATCCCAATTATTGGGACAGCCGCTATCCGCTTCTGGACGAAGTCGATTTTCTCTATCTGCCGGACGACAACGCCAGAATGCTCCAGTTCCAGGGTGGGGAGCTGGATATTGCGACGAATGTGCCGTGGAATCAGATCGATGCGCTCAAGAAGGATTCCAACGTCGACATGCAGATCGGGCCGATGTACCGCATGGATTACATCGTGCTGAATCATACGCGGGAGCCTTTCAAGGATGAGAAGATCCGCCAGGCGATGAACTATGCCGTAGATAAACAGGCCATTATCAAGACCGTGCTTTTCGGCTATGGCCAGCCTGCGTCCAGCATCCTGCCGCCGATGCTCGACTGGAACGATCAGCTGCAGCCATATCCTTATGATCTCCAGAAAGCAAAAGACCTCATGGCGCAATCGAGTATGCCCAACGGCTTCAACACGACCCTTCAAATCTGGGCCGGGGACGCGGTAGCTCGGGCCGTAGGCGCGATTGTGAAGGATCAGCTGAGCAAGATCAACATCAATGTCGAGGTGGATGAGCTGGATGGCGGAACTGTATTTACCAACCAGACCAAGCTCGACTACGACATGATCTTTACCTACCTGACGACGGATATCATCGATCCGGATGAGCTGATCACCTATGCATTTGTGGGCACCAGCAGCACGAATGCCCACTGGAGCGGGTACGACAATCCTGCGATCGACAAGCTGGCTGCGCAAGCATCACAGATGATGAATCCGGCGGATCGGAAGAATGCTTACTTCCAGATCCAGGAGATGAGCACAAATGCTGCGCAAGGGCTGCTGATGTACTACACGCCGCCGAGGACCGCCGTGAGCAAGCACGTCCATGACTTTGCAATTCCACCCACTGGGAACTATCGACTTTGGTTGGTCTGGAAACAATAATCGAGAGCTAGCCCGAACGACTGTGCAGGCAGAGTTGCCTCTGCCTGCACAGTCTTCGAAGAATTACGAAAATCCGCCGGGAGGCTGTTCCTATTACCACCTACATCGCCAAGCGACTGCTCTCGATGATCCCTGTCCTCCTGGGGATCTCGTTGGTCGTCTTCCTGATGCTGCATCTCATTCCGGGGGACCCGGCATTGATGATGCTCGGCACGAAGGCGACGCCGGAGGCTGTTGCCAAGCTGCACGTCAGGTTGGGACTGGATAAACCGCTGGTGATCCAGTTTCTATCTTTTTTGGGGAACCTGCTCAAGGGCAATCTTGGCGATTCCTATTTTTACAATCAACCGGTCCTGTCGTTGATCCTGAGCCGTCTGGCGCCCACACTATTCCTGGTTGGATACGCCGCAATATTGCTTGCGCTGCTTAGCGTGCCGCTGGCAGTCTTGACCGCTCTTCGCCGCAATTCCTGGATCGATCAGCTCGTTCGAGCATTGTCGGTTCTTACACTGGGAATGCCAACGTTTTGGCTGGGTATCCTGTTCCTGATGCTGTTCAGCCTCAGACTTAGATTGTTTCCTGTAAGCGGCTGGGGTGAAGGTTTTGCCGGACATGTCTATCATCTTTTTTTGCCGGCCCTGACCATTACCCTAGGCATCGCTACGATCGTGATTCGTTCCTTGCGGGCCACTATCCTCGAGACACTCTCGGCGGATTACATCCGAACTGCGAGAGCCAAGGGCCTAACTCGGAGACAGGTTTTTACCAAGCATGTGCTGCGCACGTCTCTGATCCCTGCGGTCACTTTGTTCGGCCTGAATATCGGGTATTTGATCGGCGGAACGGTATTGGTAGAAACCGTATTCTCCATCCCGGGGATCGGTTTGCTCCTGGTAAGCACGATCTTTGCCAGGGACTATCCGATGGTACAAGGGATTACCCTGATGTTGGGAATATTAGTGCTCTTGATCAACCTGGCAACCGATATTACCTATTCATATCTGGATCCACGAGTAAGCTTAGAGTAATCGGATACTTATGAAGCGAACCGTCGCGAGATTCGTCCCTGCCAAAGAGGCCTGGCATTTTGTTCAGAAATACCCTTCCCTGGTGGCGGGCCTGTCCCTGGTGACCCTTATCGTCCTGGTCGCCCTCGCGGGTCCATTGCTGTGCCGTTACGATCCAATCGCGCAGGATCTAAATGCCGCGCTTGCCCCACCAAGCGCACTGCACTGGCTGGGGACAGATAATCTCGGTCGAGACATCCTTACAAGGCTAGTCTATTCCGCCCAAACGGATCTAGAAATTGCCATCATTGCCACGGGCATCACCTTCGTTACAGGCTGCATCGTCGGGGCCCTCGCCGGATACTACCTTGGCTGGTTCGACACCCTGGCAATGCGGACTGCCGATGTCGTCATGACGTTTCCCCTGCTGGTCCTGGTGATCGGTATCGTCGCAATGATTGGCCCGGGTATCAGAAACGTCTACATCGCGATCGGGCTGGTGGGCTGGGTGGCGTACGCGCGCCTCATCCGATCCCAGATCTTGCTCTTGCGATCGGCGGAATTCGTAGAAGCTTCCCGGGCGCTCGGAGCTTCCGGCAGCCGCATCATTATCCGGCATCTCATACCAAACGTAATCTCCTCAGCCATTATTTTTTCCATGTCGGACATGATCCTAAACATAGTGCTGGTTTCCTCGCTAAGTTTTCTGGGCCTCGGAGTCCAGCCGCCGATACCGGAGTGGGGATCGATGATCTCCGATGGGCGCCAATTCATGCTGGATGCCTGGGGACTTGCCACCTATCCGGGGCTGTGCATCGTTATCTGCGGCATCGCCTTCAGTCTGCTGGGGGACGGGCTGGCAGATGTGCTCCGCCCCATCCAATGATGATTCTGCGAAGAACCGACACGGACAATGCCGGCTACCTTCCCAAAAGGAGAATGTTCCAATGGCAAAAACAGAAGCTGCTGCGCTCAATCATGGGCAGGAACGAATGCTGACCAGACAGCCCAAAATCGGGATCCGCCCGGTCATAGACGGACGCCGCAATGGCGTTCGTGAATCCCTGGAAGAGCAGACGATGGCGATGGCGCACTCCGTGGCGCGGCTTCTTTCGGATAACGTGCGCCATGCCAATGGCCGGACCGTGGATTGCGTGCTGGCCGATACGTGTATCGGCGGCGTAGCTGAAGCTGCCCGGACCGCGGAAAAATTCGCCCGTGAGGGAGTTGGGCTTTCAATCACGGTGACTCCTTGCTGGTGCTATGGATCGGAAACCATGGACATGGATCCGCAGATCCCAAAGGCCGTATGGGGATTTAATGGCACAGAAAGACCCGGCGCGGTGTACTTGGCGGCAGTGTTGGCCGCCCATAACCAGAAAGGGCTACCCGCTTTTGGCATCTATGGCCGGGACGTGCAGGACGCGGGCGATACCCGGATCCCTGAGGACGTGCAGGAAAAGATCCTGCGTTTTGCCCGGACGGGAATCGCGGTAGCCGCCATGAAAGGCAAATCGTACCTGTCCATGGGCGGGGTATCCATGGGGATTGCCGGATCGATGCTGAACCCCGATTTCTTTGAGAAGTATTTGGGGATGCGGGTCGAGATGATCGATATGTCTGAATTCAACCGCCGCATAGATGAAAGGATCTACGATCCGGACGAGTATCAGCGCGCGCTAGCCTGGGTGAAGATGTACTGCAGGGAAGGAAGGGATTACAACCCGCCGGAACGACAGAGAACACGGATGCAGAAGGATGGCGATTGGGCATTTGTGGTCAAGATGGCAATGATCGGACGTGACCTGATGGTCGGCAATCCGCGGTTGGGCGATTTGGGATATGGCGAAGAGGCGCTGGGCCACAATGCACTGGTTGCGGGTTTTCAGGGGCAGCGCCAATGGACCGACCACTTCCCTAACGGCGATTTTATGGAAGCCATGCTGAACAGCTCATTTGACTGGACTGGGGTCCGGCAGCCCTTCGTTTTCGCCACCGAGAACGACGCGCTGAACGGAGTCTCGATGTTGTTCGGTCATCTGCTTACCGGTACGGCGCAGATATTTGCCGACGTCCGCACCTATTGGAGTCCGACGGCGCTCAAACGAGCCACAGGCTACACGCTTGCCGACCGTGCAGAAGGGGGCATTATTCACCTGATCAATTCGGGTGCGGCCGCGTTGGATGGAACCGGTTTGGAAGACTCTGCTGGTAAACCCAGTATGAAACCCTGGTGGGAGGTCACCCCGGAAGAGGAAAAAGCCTGCCTGGAAGCCACGACCTGGTACACCAGCCGAACCGAATATTTCCGCGGCGGCGGTTACTCCTCGGGATTCAAAAGCCGAGGAGGCATGCCGCTCACGATGACACGGCTCAATCTGGTCGAGGGGCTTGGGCCTGTGCTGCAGCTTGCAGAAGGCTGGTCCGTGGACTTGCCGGACGACGTCCACGAAAAGATCAATGACCGCACCGACCCCACGTGGCCCACCACCTGGTTTGCGCCACGGTTGACAGGCATGGGACCTTTCCGCGATGTTTACTCCGTAATGTCGAACTGGGGCGCCAACCATGCCGCCATCTGTTACGGGCATATCGGCGCGGATCTGCTGACACTTGCCTCGCAACTGAGAATCCCCGTGACAATGCACAATGTGCCGGATGAAAATATCTTCCGGCCAAGTGCGTGGAGCGCTTTTGGCGCGATGGACCCTCAAGGAGCTGACTACCGAGCATGCGGCAATTTTGGGCCCCTGTACATGCGAAGGTGAAGACGCAGGAACCAAGTTTGTGTTTCAGAAACGGAAGCCACAATATGTTAATTGGGATATCCCCATTGATCGGTCCGGAACTGCTCTGCGCCCTTTATCGCATGGGGCACGGAGACGAAATAGTGCTGGCAGATGTTCATTTCCCAGGTGAAAGCGTCAACGCCCGCATAGTACGCGCGGATGGATTGAATATCGCGCCACTGCTGGACGCAATCCTGCCGCTCTTTGCACTCGACAAATCCGCTGAGGCGCCGCTCGTTATGATGGCTGCCTCTGAAGGGGATACTGCCAACCCGATCGTTGAGCAGTCCTACCGGGAACAAGTCATCAAATATTGGTCCGATGCTCCAGCCATCGCCAGGATCGAGAGATCTGCGTTCTACGAAAGGGCGCGAGGAGCATTTGCGGTGGTGATGACCGGCGAGACAAGCACCTACGGCAACATAATACTGAAGAAGGGCGTAACGCCGATCAGCGTCCCACGGCTGCTACAAACTGCCAGGGAGTCGCTTTAGGAGCTGGTTCGCCGGGAGGTGAACCTCGACGGTTCATGCGCGGCGGCTCCGTGTCCGCGGCATCCACATCACGGGCATCTACGGCAAGAGATACCAATCCAAGAATCTCTCGATGCGTGCATAGGCATCCAATTGAGTCTCGCGATGCAGGAATCCATGCGGCTCGTTCGCATACGTTTTGTATTCGAAGGTCTTGCCATGGGCCTTGAGGGCCGCAGCCCATTCCTCGGACGCCTCGGGTGGAACCACATCGTCCAGGAGACCATGAAGGATAAGTACAGGTTTCTTTATGTGTTCAACCTGATGAATAGGCGAACCGTTCAAATAGGTCTGGCGATTCTCAGAGGGATGGCCAAGGAAGATCTCTGTATATAGACGAAGCTCGCGTTTGCATTGCGCCCATGAAGAAAGCAGATTCGCATCACCATATTTCGCAATTCCACACGCGAAGAGATATTCGGGATCGCAAGACATGGAACAAGCCGTCAGGTAACCGCCGTAGCTGCCACCCATGATGGCAATCCGAGCGGGATCGATGCCGGGAAGGGCGGACAGGTATTTTGCGCCGTGGAGACAATCCTGCAAATCCCCGCCCCCCCAATCTCCGTAGTTGGCATGTTCAAATTGCAGCCCATACCCGGTCGATCCGCGATAGTTGGAGGCGATAAAAGTGTATCCCTTGGCAACCAGATATTGTGCGAGGATGTCCCACTCCGCGGCGTAGAGCGACGACGGCCCGCCATGCGGATGAAGGATCGCGGCCCTGTTTGATTTCTTTGGTTTGAACAGAAATGCAGGAATCTCAAGTCCATCGGAGCTTCTGTACGAAACGCGGTCAGGCATGACGGGCTGGTTGTGCGCAAGCCCCGGCGAATTTGAAAAGGTGAGCTGCGTGACCTTGCGGCTGGCGAGTTCCATGCGAAATAGGTCAGGCGGCTCAACAGGCGACTCGTACTCGAATGTCAGTGATTTCCCATCGGGCATCCACTGCGGGCGTGAATGATAGCCCAGCCCTGTGCGCAATTCAACCGCGTTGCCTGATTCCGTCTCGACCTTGTAGAGATCGAACGAGCCATTCCGATTGACGGTACAAGCGATATGCATGCCATCGGGGGACCATTCGATATCAGAAATATCCGCGCCGAGTTTCGAAACCTGGTGCACGGCTTCGCCATTGGGCCGGCTGAACCACAAATCATCCCAACCCGCCTCCTGCGAGATGAACGCGATCCATTTGCCGTCAGGCGACCAGCGGGGCATCCAAGCGCGGATCTTGGGTCTGCCATAGACGGTCCTCATCTTGCCGCTCGACATGTCAACCAGGCAGATGTCAGTACGATTCAGATCATCGAAAGGGCGAAAGGTATATGCGATGGACTTGCCATCGGACGAAGGCTGGGCGTCCCAATGGTCGCCATCCGATTTGTTCGTGAGGGGGCGCGGCCAGGCGCCATCTTTGTCCGTGAGGAGCAATTGATCCGCTTCCTGGCGTGTAACACAGACAATCACGCCATGAGAGTCAGGCATCCATTTGGGGCCAAAGGCACCGTCCGTGAAATCGGTGATCTTTCGGGGCAAACCTCCAGCCACCGAGGCCACATGGACGTGCCCGTCAATTGTGAAGCACAACCATTGCCCATCGGGCGACCACTGCGGCACCTCATCGTCCCAGTAAGCCACGAGGCCGCGATCCGTGGTAACACGAGCCGGCCAGCCACCAGAGGCCGGCAAGGTGAACACATCTGAAAGTGATTCGCCGTCCTTGATGTAGGCAATCGTCTTTCCATCCGGCGAGAGGCGATGGTTGCGAACCCGCTCCACGGAGGTGATCAGTGATAGGTTCCAACCCTGCGGCGGCTTGATGTCTGGCCTTTGGATCGAGGGCCAGCCGTTGTTCTCATATTTTTGGGTGAGTCTGATCGCTTTATCCATGGCACAGAGTATAGCAAAAAGCCAGATATTCAAGTAGAATTTCTCGCGGAGCATGTAATTGAGAATGCGAGAAATTCCACCTTTTTCGTAAGCACCAGGTAAGACAGACCTGGTGCTTTTAATTGCCACGGGAGGATGTGATGCGAGTCAAACTGTTTTCCATGATCGTGCTGGCTTCGCTGATGTTGATAGCCTGCGGGGGGCAGGGATTGCCGTCCACGACGCAAGCGCCAACGTCGGCGACGCAGGCGGCACCGACGGCCAGCGGCCCGGTTGTCATGCACGAAGGCTGGACTGAAAACCCGGACACTCTCAATCCGGCGTACGCATTCCTGACTCAATCCTATACTATATTCGACCTGATCTACAACACATTGACGGCGCAAGCGGCTGATGGAACCTACGTGGGTGGACTGGCAAAGGACTGGTCAGTAGCTTCCGACAACGTAACCTGGACCATCCATCTGAAAGATGGGATCAAATGGCACAACGGCGACCCATTCCAGGCAAGCGACATCGCTTGGGCCATCAACGCCGTTATGGAAGATCCGGAAGGGTGGTCCACCTCGTCGAACTATGTCAACGGCTTCAAGGAAGTCACCGCCAAGGACGACACCACGATTCAGATCGTGACGGATTATCCGATTGCGAACATGGAATATCGTCTCTCCTTCCTGTATGCGGTCTATCCGCCGGACTTTCAGGTTTTCAAAACGGCGCAGGATCTGCAAAACTTCAACAACTTCAATGCGATTGGCACCGGCCCCTTCAAGATCAATACTTTTGACAAAGACAAAGGTATCTTGATCCTGGATGCCAACAAGGATTATTTTGATGGCGCACCAAGTGTCGATCAGGTCATCTTCCAGAAATTCGACAATGCCGACGCCATGATCCAAGCGATCAAGGTGGGAGATATTGACGTCATCAGTGAAGTCCCCGCCACTGCGTTCCAAGCCGTCCAGGGCTTCGAAAACGTCAAGGCGGTGAATGAAAATGCCAGCTATTTCAACGAGCTAATTATCAACTCGGTGGCGCCCACCAATGACCCCGCTCCAAAGCGCAACCCTGCACTGGAAGATCCCCAGGTGCGCCTGGCACTGGCAACAGCCATCAATAAGAAAGACCTGGTGGATATCGTCCTGCAGGGATTGGGTGCGCCCGGTGACACGATTGTCCCACCTACTCTGGGCGGCGGCTTCTGGCACGACCCGAATATCAAAGAGGTTGCATTCGATATTGCCGCCGCAAACAATATCCTGGAAACGGCTGGATATCAAATGGGATCTGATGGCGTGAGGGCAAAAGGGAAGACCCGGCTCGAAATGAGGTTGCAGTTCCCCACGTCCAACCCTGTGTACCCACGCATTGCGGATATGCTAGCCGGATGGTTCAAGCAAATCGGAGTCAAAGCCAATGTTGAAGCCGTTGATTCGGACAGCCTGACAGCCGCCATGACCCCGACCGGCGACTACGACCTCGTCATTTGGGGCTGGGGGCCAGATCCTGACCCCGACTTCATTTTGAGCGTGCTAACCACCGATCAGTTTGTCGCGGGTGGGTGGAGCGACAGCGGCTACCATAACCCGGAGTACGATCAGCTATACCTCGACCAACAGAAAGCGATCGACAAGAACCAACGCCAGCAGATCATCTGGAAGATGCAGGAAATAGCATTCAATGACCGGCCCTATATTGTCCTGTGGTACGAAAGACTTCTGCAAGCGTACCGCTCAGACAGGTTTACTGGATTCATAGAGTCCCCGCTGGGCATTGATGCAGCACAATCGCTGATGCAAGTCAAGGCTGCAAAATAGCCATGTTGCACTCACAGGCCCTCGTCCTTTAGGAAGGGGGCCTGAGCTACGTAATCCCAAGATGAGCCGTCGAGATTATCTCCTCCGCAAGCTGGGATTCTCGCTGATCACCGTTCTGATCGTGCTGGTCATCAATTTCGTGCTGTTTCGCATCCTGCCCGGCGATCCGGTGCGCGCGGTGATCGGACGCAATGTGCGGATTTCTCCCGAAGTCCAGCAGGCACTGCGCGTCCAGTTTGGACTGGATAAGCCCGTATTCCCCGATCAGTTCCTTGACACGCTGGGCCAGTGGATGCACGGCAATCTCGGGATTTCATGGTCGCAGCGCCAGCCTGTGAAGGACATCCTGCTGGCAAAGCTCGGGAACACGCTGGTGCTGATCGGCCTCGGCCAAGTCTTCTCCATCGTCCTGGGCGTGGTGCTCGGCCTGCTGGCAGGCTGGAAGCGCAAAACGCCGATTGACGTGGGCGCGCTTGACCTTTTCGCTGATCGCCTGGGCCACGCCAACGTTCTGGCTTGGCATCATGCTACTGGCGGCTGGCAGCACATGGCTAGGGCTGCCCACAGGGGGAATTGTCAGCCCAGCCAACGTTAGCAAGCCGCTGTACTCAATCATCCCAGATGTTGCTCATCATCTCATCCTCCCCACTTTGACCCTCACCATCCTCTATCTGGGCGAGTACATGCTGATCATGCGCTCCTCCATCCTGGAAGTGCTGAGCGAGGACTACATCCTAACGGCCAAGGCCAAGGGCATGAGTCATTGGCAGGTGCTGATGCGCCATGCCCTGAAAAACGCAATGCTGCCGATTGTCACTCTGATCGCACTCAACCTGGGCTTCACGGTCTCGGGCGCGATCTACATCGAGGCAGTGTTTTCCTATGACGGTCTGGGCAAGCTTTTTCAGGACGCGCTGACCAAGCAAGACTATCCACTCCTGCAAGGCGCTTTCCTGCTGCTAGCTGTGAGTGTGATCCTGGCCAACATGCTGGCGGACATTCTGTACTCATCGCTCGATCCACGGGTCAAGGCCAATTAGATGGACGAGGGCTGGATTCTTTTCAAGCGCAACCTGCTCGATTTTTGGCGGACATTCAGCCGCAACAAACTTGGACTTTTGGGCGGCTTCCTGGTTCTGACCGCGATCATCGCGGCCGTCTTCGGGCCGGGGCTAAGCCCTCATCAGCCGACCGACGTGATCCGTGACGCAGCCGGACGCGGCCTGACGTTCGCGCCACCGGCGGCCAGTCCGCCGCTGGGCACGGACGATGCCGGCCGAGACGTTTGGACGGAACTCATCTACGGGGCACGCATCTCGCTGACGGTTGGTTTCGTGGCGGGCTTCATTGCCATGTTTGTGGGCAGCCTGTTCGGAATCACGGCTGGCTACTTTGGCGGATGGATCGACAATCTGCTGATGCGGACAACCGACGTGCTGCTGGTCATCCCCGATCTGCCGTTGATGCTGGTGCTGGTAGCCACATTGCGGCAGATGAACCTGCACGTTTCGCCATTGATCGTACTGATCCTTGTGATCGGTCTGCTTTACTGGACCAGCACCGCGCGTCTCATCCGCTCACAGGTTCTGACCATCAAAGAGCGTCAATTTGTGGCGCGCGCGCGGGCCATCGGTGCAGGGCACGGACATATCATCCGCAAACACATCCTGCCGCAAATCATGCCGCTGATCGTCGCGAACACGGTGCTGGTAATCTCCACGGCGATCCTGGTTGAGTCTGGCCTGGCCTTCCTCGGCCTTGGCGACCCCACACAACCCTCGTGGGGAACGATGCTGAACTTCGCGTTTGATCGAAACGCCATCACAAACGGGGCCTGGTGGTTCTATCTTCCGCCGGGTTTGGCGATTGTATGGGTAAGCTTGGGCTGCGTGCTGCTTGGCAATGTCCTGGAAGAAATGCTCAATCCGCGCTTTGCGGGGCACCACCTGGAAGGCGGTGAAAACATGGTCATGTTAGGCGGAGCACAATCCCAATCCAAAAAATGAACGAACAGCCGCTCCTGAGTGTGCGACATCTCACCACGGAATTTGTCTTGTCGCAAGGCGAAGTCGCCCGCGCATTGGAAGATGTCTCGTTCGATGTAATGCCGGGACAGACCGTGGGACTGGTTGGTGAATCGGGCTGCGGCAAGACGACGACATTGATGTCGATCATGCGGCTCCTGCCCTCCAGTGGACGAATCGCAAATGGCTCAGTGCGCTTCCAGGGGAAAGACCTGCTAAGACTGAGCGAACGTGAGATGCGGAGCTATCGCTGGAAGGAAATGGCGATTGTCTTTCAAGGCGCGATGAACGCGCTTAACCCGGTGATCAAGATCAGCGACCAGATCCGCGAGGCAATCCTGCTTCACAACCTGATGGATCGCGGGCATGCAGAAAATCGAGTCGGAGAATTGCTGGAAATGGTGGGCATCCCGCGGTCCCGCCGGGACCAGTATCCGCATCAATACTCGGGCGGCATGCGTCAGCGCGCGATGATCGCCATGGCGCTGGCCTGCCAACCCGATCTGCTTTTTGCGGACGAGCCGACTACCGCGCTGGACGTGATGATCCAGGCGCAGGTGCTTGAACTGTTGCGCGAAATCCAAAAATCGCTCGGCCTGGCCATTGTCCTGGTTACGCACGATCTCGGCGTGGTTGCCGAGGTATGCGAACTCGGTCGTTGTGATGTACGGCGGAAAAGTAGCGGAATATGGGAGCGCCGACGAGATTTACAACCATGCCCAGCATCCGTACACAAAGCGGCTGCTGGCCTCCTTTCCCGATGTGAATAAGCCCGCCGAAACGCTGGTCTCCATACCTGGAATCCCTCCGCGTTTGACGGGCTTGCTGCACGGCTGCCGCTTCGAACCGCGCTGCGATGTTAAGCTCGCCAAGTGCGCGGAGATCGATCCGCTCTTGATCGAACCGACTATCCAGCACTACGTGGCATGTCACCTATGCCAGGGCAAGGAGGCGCACTTCCCATGAACGCGACTCCGGTTCTCGAAGTACGCCGCCTGTTCAAGTATTTCCCGGTAAAGCAATCGCTGTTGCAGCGTGCGGATATATTTGTCAAGGCAGTGGATGATGTCTCCTTCAAGCTGGGGCGCGGCGAGGTTCTGGCGATTGTCGGGGAATCTGGCTGCGGCAAGACCACGATCGCACGCACGTTGATCGGACTCGAAGAACAGACTGAGGGCGAGATTCGATTTCATGGGGAAATCGTAGGCGTCCACGAACAGCGTTCCCGCGCCGTGCTGGCGCGGCTGGAAGCGGGCGGGGAAGTGAGAGCGCGGGAGCTCGCCGTGCTGCCGCATATTTCCCTGAAACGACTCCGGCAGCGGGTGCAAATGATCTTCCAAGACCCCTACGAAAGCCTTAATCCGCGTGCGACCATCTTCGAGATTGTGGCCGAGCCGCTTGTGGTGCATGGATTGGCCCGTGCACGTGCCGAAAGAGTTGAACGCGTAAAAACCGCTCTGGAAGATGCCGGGCTCCGACCAGCAGAGGACTACCTCCTGCGCTACCCTCACGAGCTCTCAGGTGGACAACGCCAACGGGTGGTCATCGCAGCTGCCATGGTCCTGGAACCGGAACTACTGCTTGCCGATGAACCCGTCTCGATGCTCGATGTCTCCATCCGTGCTGAGATTCTGAATCTGCTACGCGAGTTGCAGCAGAAACGCGGCGTGAGCATCGTTTTTATCACTCATGATCTGAGCACGGTGGCCTATTTTGCAGACCGAATTGCAGTAATGTATCTGGGCCGAATTGTGGAAAGCGGGCTGACGGATGATGTCTTGAAATCGCCGCAACATCCATATACGAAGGCTTTGCTTTCCGTAGTGCCCGTGCCCAATCCTCGCCTGCGAAGAGAGCGAATCATCCTGCAAGGGGAAACCCCAAATGCCGCCCAAGTGCCTGGGGGCTGTCGCTTTCACCCGCGCTGCCCCATCGCGACCGACGAATGTAAACTTAGCGACCCGCCCTATGTCCAAGTAAGCAAGACGCATGAAGCCGCGTGCTTGAAGGTGTTTAGTCAGGCCGGCGCCCAGGGCAATCGAGCTTAGAGCTGAAACCAGAGGGCGCCATTCTCCAAAATCGAAGCATTCAAATATCGCGGAGATCGTATATTCCGTAGGCGGATCCGCACCGCGATGATAGGGGGGTCGATTTCCCTATAACGCACGGCTACCGTAAGTGGCTTGAGTATTGTGGCTAACTCCCTTACCATCTCGGTGAAATGTAAACCTGCCACGGGTGGATCATCAGATGCTGAGCGAAGACAAGCCTGGGGAAGCTTTGGCGGGAATTGTCAGGACGTTCCTCCAGTCATCGAGATCGGAAAGCTCCAAAATCCAATGATTTTCCCGTCGACAAGATAGAACGCAAGTTCTAAGAAAGGGATTGACATATTCCAATATCGGAATATAATACGCTCATGGCAAGAACGCCAACCACGTCAGACCCTTTCAACGCGATAGCCGAAACAAAACGGCGCCAAGTTCTTGCGGCTATTGGAACAAGAGAACTCGCAGTCAATGAAATTGTGGAATTGCTTGGATGGCCGCAGCCGATGGTATCCAAGCATCTGGGTGTCTTGAAGCAGGTCGGCTTGGTGAGCGAAAGGCGGGTCGGCCGTCAAAGAATGTACCGTGTCAACCCGGGGCGGCTCAAACCCATTTTCGATTGGGTGGTGCCATTCGAGCGTTATTGGAGTGAAGGATATGACCGGTTGGACGAAGTCTTACAGGATATTCAAAAGAAGGAGAAATAACATGTCACAAAAAAAGAACAAAACCGTTCTTACCGCTGAACCCGGCAAGCAGGAAATATTCATCACCCGCGAATTTGAGGCGCCGCGCGAGCTTGTCTTCAAGGCCTTTGTAGACCCGGAGCTTTATGTTCAGTGGCTTGGCCCCCGAGGGTTTCAGATGAGGCTTGTGACGTTTGAGCCCCGGAGCGGCGGCAGGTGGCGCTACATCCACATCGATACAGAAGGCCGCGAACATGGATTTCATGGTGTGAATCATGAGGTCAAGGCCCCGGAGAGGCTGATCGACACGTTTGAATATGAGGGACTTCCGGAAACCGGGCATGTCGCCTTGGAAACGGTGAGATTCGAAGCTTTGCCGGGCAACCGGACCCGGGTCACGATTCAATCCGTCTTGCAGTCGGTTGCAGACCGGGACAACATGATCGAGTTGGGCATGGAGCGCGGCGTGGTCGAGGGCAATGAACGGCTCGACGAGCTGCTCGCGAAGATGCAACAATAGCATTCCTCGTGGGCAGTATAACTTTACACGTTCTCTTGACGATAATTAAAAAAGGTGATCAGGATGCGCAAACTGACTTTGTATATGACTATGACATTTGACGGCTTCTTTGCCGGGCCGAATGGTGAGTTGGATTGGATGGTGCAAACGCCGGACCCAGAACTTACGGCGGATTCGGTTGCCTTTTTCGACTCGTTTGATGAGGGCTTTATCGGCTACCCCACAGGCATGGGCATGATTGCCTATTGGACTAATATCCAGAAGAATCCTTCGGCCGCGGAAAATGAACAGGCGATTGCGAAGGCAGTGAATAAACTGCATCCAATCCTGGTCTCTAACCGGGAAGAGCAGCTTGCCATCGATAACGCAGAGCTGATTGTTGCGAAGGACGATCGCGAACTCATTCAAGCGGTGACGAGGATAAAAGAGCGGCCGGGTAGGGATTTGGGGCTGACTGCGGGTATCCGCACAGCGCAAAATTTTGTTCGACTTGGCCTTATCGATGCGTACCTGTTCTTGGTACATCCGGTAACTATCGGTAATGGAAAGCGCGTTTTCACGAGCAAAGCGAGCCTGGAACTGATAAATACAAAGACGTACAGGTCTGGAGTTATGCGGGTTTGCTATAAGCCGCGTTAATTCGAGAAGAGTTGAGTATGAAAAAAAGTGACTCGTCCCAACCGAACCCCGCGCTCAAAGATCTGCAGATCTTGATTGGCCAATGGGAGATGGAAATATCCAACGCGGCCTTTCTCCCTGACCGCTCAGCTACCGTTAAAGGCGCAGTTTCCTTTGAATGGGTTGAGCGCCTTTCTGGCCTCGCGCATGGGCGGCAAACCATCAGGTTTGCCGAGCGCCATCTGGCTGATCCATCGGGATGAATCCGGCTCCGAATACAGAGCCTTTTATTACGACGACCGAAAGGTCTCCAGGATTTACGAGATGAGCTTCTCTGACAGCTCATGGAAGCTTTGGAGAAAATCACCGGACTTTGCACAACGCTTCCAGGGCAAGATCAGCCGCGATGGGAACGCCATCGCTGCACACTGGGAGAAATCCAGCGACGGCCTGAACTGGGAACACGATTTTGATGTAACGTATACTCGGATGAAGTAAGCGAGAAAACCGTTGAGTCCTGCCTTTGAACCGAATGCCGGCATTTCGCTGCCGGCGGCGTATTTGGTGATCGCAACTGCGGTTGCTGCTCTCCTATTGCATGCCAGCCTGCACATACTGAGCCCAGAATTCGATCCTGCATGGCGCATGGTGAATGAATATGCCTACGGACATTATGGCTGGGTATTGTCGCTGATGTCCCTGGGATGGGGTATCAGCGTGTGGGCAACAGCCGTGGCGATTTGGTCACAAATTACGAATAAAGGCGGCAAAATCGTCATGCCACATCAAGGATAGAGGAACGGAGACTACCATGGGAAGGGTCACTTTTAACATTACCATGTCCCTGGGTAGGGTGATCCTGAGCCGGAACGTGGAGCCGGGTGAATACGTGCAGCCTGGGGCGGCGGCGTTGACGATGGGGAACATCAGCCAGTTGACGATCACGGTATATGTGCCGGAGGATCGCTACGGGCAGATACATCTGGGGCAGCAGGCGAGCGTGAGTGTGGACTCGTTTCCGGGGGAGCAGTTCAGTGGGCAGGTGAGCTACATCTCGGACCAGGCGGAGTTCACGCCGCGGAATGTGCAGACGGTGGAGGGGCGCTCGAGCACAGTGTATGCGGTGAAGCTGAAGGTGACGGATCCGCAGGGCAAGCTGAAACCGGGCATGCCCGCGGATGTCATCTTCGCACAGTAGAACGTTGGAACGTGGAACCGCAGTGGATTAGGGTACCAGCCTAAAATCAGTCAGATAGAATCGCGCGAGCCGAGGCGATTGCACGCAATGGCCTCGGCTATTTTGTAGAACGTTTCAACGGTTACGTTGAGCGGAATCATTTGTTACTTCAGCCTGGCGAACAGAATCCACAGCAGGCGGATGATCGCCCAGGACAGCACGAAGTAGACCAGGATCGCGATCAAATCGTAGAACTCGATCACGATGCCCTCGAAGGAAGGCGTTCGGGTCAGGCCGAAAAAGATCGCCAGGAACGGCGTCGTCAGGAAATAGATCAGCTCGGCGAAGGGATTGCCCGGATTGGCCGCCATCAACTTCAGCAGGAATCTGATACCGATCAAACTGTTGACGATCAACGTGCCCAGCTCAATCAAGCCTGTGAAGCGACGCAGGCTGGCCTGGCTGGTGCCAAATGGCCCCGTTTCCGGCAGATCTGTGCGCGGACGCAGCGAGCGCGATTGAGTAGTATCGTAAAACCTGTGACCCAGGTTCTTTGTATTCACGTCTACCTCCTTTGCGGACAGGCGCAGCACCGGGGTGATCACCGAATGGCTCGTCAGCCCATGACGAGTTTAACGGAATGGCTCCGCTGCCGTTATGAACTTAACAGTAGGGCGGCAGCATCAGGCTTGCACTTGTGCAAATCAGTGTATGATGGAAAAAACAAAGTACGGAGGGAGCTTTGATATGAAACGGATGGGCATCCTTACGGGAGGCGGCGACGCGCCGGGCCTCAATGCGGTCATTCGTGCGGCCGTTAAAACGGCGGTCAATCAATTTGGTTGCACGGTCCTGGGCATCCTCGATGGGTTTGATGGCTTCGTCAACGATAAGGGCGTCATTCCCCTAGGCCCTGAGGAAGTCCGCGGCATTCTGCCGCAGGGCGGGACGATCCTTGGCACCGCCAGCCGCGGCAATCCATACGCGCGCAAGGTCATGCAGGAGGGGAAAGAAGTAACCATCGACATATCGGACGAGATCGTGGACGGCATCAAAAGGCTGGATATGGATGCCCTGCTAGTCGTGGGCGGGGATGGCACCCTACGCATCGCACACCAACTTTATCAAAAGGGCGCGCCCGTAGTCGGCGTGCCGAAAACGATTGATAATGACATTGGCGGCACGGAAGTCACCTTCGGATTTAACTCCGCGCTCGATATAGCAACCGATGCCATCGACCGCTTGCACACCACAGCCGAGGCCCAGCATCGAGTCATGGTGCTGGAATTGATGGGCCGCGATGCCGGTTTCATCACCTTGCAGGCGGGTGTGGCGGGAGGGGCCGATGTCATTTTGATTCCTGAAATCCCGTTCAAGTTTGAGCTGGTGGCTGCAAAAGTCCATGAGCGCAGAGAGCAAGGCAGGCTGTTCAGCATCATTGCGGTTTCTGAAGGGGCGAGGCCGCTCGGCGGCGGCCAGGTTTTCGCGCGGCGGCGATCAGGTATTTGTGCCTCGGCTGGGCGGGATCGGACAGTCAGTTGGGGAATTTATGGAAAGCCAGGGCTTCGAAACGCGCGTGACTGTGCTCGGTCACCTGCAGCGCGGCGGGACGCCCACTCCTTATGATCGGTGGATCGCGACGCGTTATGGCGCGGCCGCAGTCCGGCTCGCGGCGCAGGGAAAGTTCGACCGGATGGTGGCGTTGCAGCGTGGGGATGTTGTGGACGTGCTTCTGGAAGAGGCTTTGCAGCAGCCCAAACGAGTTGACCTGGACGGCGATGCCATGCGCACGGCGCGAGGCTTGGGGATCGCATTTGGGGACGAGTAGGTGCTCGCACCACGGAGATACGAAGGCACAGAGAGAGAAATTAAAATGTACCTGTTCAAATCCCAGCCAGGATTTTCCGGAAGCCAAGGCGTGAGCAGATAGAGCGGACCACGTCCGCTAACTACCCTTGTGATACGCCTTGTAAAGCTCGACAAGATTATTGGTGTAGAGTTCGGTGTAGCCGCAGCGTGCGCAAATCCAGGCGTGCACGTCCCCGGTTGACTGTCCCTGAACCCAGACAGCGCCGTGCTTCGCCGGTTCCGGTTCTTCCACCACCACGCGCAGAGGGTGACTACTGCTGCGGCCATCGTCCCGCACTTCGACATCCGCCATCACGTCTCTAGAACCGCATTGGGGGCATTTTCCATCCTTCATGGCTGCTCTCCTCTATCGCGCAGTACTCATCAGGAAGAACAAGTTTAGCGTCAACGCCAGTCAAAACAAAGCCTTCGTGCTAACTCGGACGAGGGCGGGCATGGCCGGAGGTCACTCGAAACGGGAAATCCCGGGTGCATCCTGTGCGAGGCGTCATTTTGACATCACAGTCATCCAGGCATTATTGCCATAGGCGATGGATGTGATATCGAAATCCTGGTCCCAATAATTGCGGATGCTGTTCAGAGGATAGTCTGATTCCATCAGGTATTTCTGATCATCATAACCCGTCCCTTGTGACAGGACAACCAACCAACTTGCATCACCATATGCCACGCCGGTGATATCGTATCCTTGCTTCGAATCATTGGCGACCTTGTGACTTGGAAACGATGATTCGACGTAGTAAAGCTGATTTTGATAACTCATGCCCTCAGATAGCACTACAACCCAAACGCCGTCGCCATAGCCGACCGAACTAATCCAATATCCTTTCGCCCATTGATCCCGAATATCATTTTCCGGAAAGGTTGGATCGATGAAATAGACCTGATCTGTAAAGCCGGTGCCCGCGCTCATCACCACAACCCATTGATTATCCCCATAATAGACATCCGTGATATCAAAATTCCTATCCCAATATTCCCGGACTTTGTCCTTGGGGAACGTGGAATTCCTGATATATGACTGGTCCGTAAGGCCAACACTCTTGCTCATCACGGCCAGCCACTCGCCATTGCCGAGAGCCAGGCCGGTGAGATAGTGATCTTTGTCCCAGCATTGTCCGATTTCTTCTTCGGGAAAGTATGATCTTTTCAACCAGGTTTGCTCTCCGCCGCAAAAGGCACCCTCCGTTGCGGGCGGACTGGGATTTGATGCTGGCGGCGTAGGCGTTCTAGCTGCCCTCTCTGTGCTGATGAGTAAGAAGACTCCCCCAATCACGGCGGCCATTACGGTCGCCAAACAACCCAGGCTGGCCTTGAACAATTCAACGCTCGCGCCCTTTTTGGTTTCACCCATCCGGCTGCGCCTCTAAAGCGCCGGCTAAGAAGTACGGCGCCCAAGACCGTTTGGAAGGCTTGCGATTTCAGTATAGCACTGGGCTGGCACGGATTTCAAGATGTGCAAGCGGCGGTCTTCCGACGCAACCGGCTTGGAGCCCATTGTGGATTCGCCGAAATGGGCTACGGGTGCAGCCGGGCGACGCACAGGCGGCGACTACTAATGACCAAACAATCGCTCAAATCCCGGATAAGGAACCAAGGGGATCAAGTCGAAACCTATGAGGTTTGCCTGGACCAATGGCAGAGCATCCAACGCTTTACGCGCCTCATCGGGGCTTGAACATTCCAGCATCAATACGGCTTGCGGGCAGTCCCCACGGAAATACAGTTCGCGGATCAGGCCACTTTGATAGAGCTCCCAGACACAGCGGGCCTCGGGCTTGAGCAACGGCGCAAATTTCCCGGGCGTTGCGCCCGGCAAGTCTTTTTCCATTGCAAGAATCTTCATCGTCTCTCTCAGAGGATATCCGTCCGAATTATAGCGCCGAGCAACAAAAGCCCCGCCCCTTAGGGGCCGGGGCGGAGGCCTCAAACTGCCGGCGCTCCATTGCCGGCCGGCAGCAGATTCCAGATCGATGCAGTTCCCTGCGCCATGAGGCTGCCTCCAAAGAGAATCATGTGATCCTTGATGTCTCCGCTGACCAACGCCAAATGTATAGTCCAGACCGCGGAAGCTGTGCCCAGGGCCACGAGAAATATTCCCACGAGCAGGATCAGAGCCGGATTGGTGGTACGGCTGGCGGCGACCCAGGTCAGAATGCCTGCGGTGATAATGCCAAGGCTGAAGGCGACCTTGGTCGCGTTCCAAAGCGAAGATGCGGGGCGAAGGATTTGAATCGCCGGCAGGGAACCTGTAATAACCAAGCCGGCCGCCAGAGAATTCATCAGTGCGAGAAGGATCGAGATGGTCTTCATATCCATACCTCCTTTTGACAACTCGAGCGCTCTAACCCGGACAGCAACAGGGTCAACCGGTGAATTTCTTCTCCACCCGCCGGAAATACTTGACTTCATGATTATAGGTATTTCTACAGTTGGGTACTGGTCGCATTCCCACTGAAAAACCTACGAATGCCATACCCTCGAGACAAAATCTTTCGTAACCGGCTATAAATCTCTTTCTTTGAAGATTCGTATTGCAAGGCCGAGTGCGGCCAAAAGATAAACCACCGTATAGGCGATCATCAATGGACTGGGTACGGACACTGTGCCAAAGGGCGACATGCCCAGAGCCCCGGCCAGCGGCGACTGCATCTCATAGGCGGCGCGGCGCCACAAGGACTCGCTGGGAATGATCAGACTGGCAATGATCCCCACCTTGATGGCGGTCTGATTCTGCACTATGGCGCCGAACTGCTCGATCCAACCGCCGATGAACGCCAGGCCGTAGAGGCCGAATACGATGCCACCGGTGGCCAGCGCCGAGAACGCGCTGGAACATGCCATGGAGATTGTCATGACCAGCAGCGCTTCCATGTAGATCAATCCGAGTCCCGGCAGCCAGTTGTTCGGTGCATATCCGGATTGGGCCAGTACGCTCAGCAGCGTGCCGCCTCCCATCAACAGGAAATAGAATCCGAGCAGGATGGCAAAGCCAAGCCACTTGCCCAGCACCACATCCGAACGCCGGATGGGCTTGGTGACAATCGTCTGAATAGTGCCGGAGCTGATCTCGCCGGCCAGCGTGTCCGCCGCCAACAGGGCACCCATCGCAATACAAAGGAAGGCGACAGCATACAATCCGGCCAACAAGAGCACGTTGGCGCCTTCGGTGCTGGCGATATTCGTCAATGCCTGCTGTTGCGCCTGCTGAGCCTGCTCGGCTTGAATCGCAGTTGCGGCACTAACCCGGATCTGCCGCGTAATGAAATGAAAGCCGATGGAGTAGATGGTGAGGAAACAAAGCCCGAGCACGATCCCGGTGATCACGATGCGGCGGCGGATTGCCTCGCGAAATGTCATGCCGGCGATGGTCCAGATATTCCTCACAGCCCGCCGTCCTTTCCAACAGTCTCGATGAATATTTCCTCGAGAGAAGCCCGCCGGGGCGTGATGGCATGCACTTGCACACCGTGCCCGACAAGGTAGCGCGTAATTTCGGGCACGACCGATTCAGAGAGTAAGGTCATGCTGAGGTCCTCGCCGTCGAGATGGATGTCCCGGCCCCAGCTTGACAATCCGTCGCGGATCGCCGGCGACAGGCCTTCGCCGCGTATGATCAGGCCAAATTGGCCATCGTTGAGAGAGGCGAGCTCCAGTACGCGCACGACTTCTCCGTGGCGGATGAATGCGACGCGGTCACAGGTGACTTCTATTTCGCTGAGCAGATGCGAATTCAAGAAAATGCACGTGCCCTGCTGGCGCAACTCGCGAATGATGTCACGCACCAGGCGGCGGCCCACGGGGTCCAGCCCCGAAGTCGGCTCATCCAGGAATACAAGGCGGGGACGATTTAGCAGCGCCTGTGCCAGGCCGATGCGCTGCAACATCCCCTTGGAAAATGTGCGCAGCAACTTGGCGCGAAAATCCGAGAGCCCGAGGCGTTCGAGCAATTCGCTGATGCGCAGTTTCAAGTCGTGGGACGGCATGCCATAGAGCCGGCCATGCAGCTCGAGAAACTCGGAAGCCGTGAGCCATTCCTGAAAGCGGAAATGTTCGGGCAGGAAGCCGATGTATCTGAGCATCGCGCGATCGCCGAGCGGAGCACCCAAAAGGGATGCCGTGCCCGCGGTGGGGGCCACCAAGCCCAGGAGCATCTTTATGGAAGTTGTCTTCCCGGCGCCGTTCGGGCCGAGGAAACCAAACACCTCACCCTGCAAAACCTGCAGGGTGAGGCCTTTCACGGCAGCTTGCTCGCCGTATACTTTGCGTAGGTCGTGAGTTTCTATGGCGGGAGAATCTGGCATAGATGGATTCTATTTAAGGGAATTGGCCATGTCCAATGCCTGCTGAGAGTTTGTGCCGAGGCCGCCAATGGCGTATACGATTCCGTTCTTCACCCACAGCACAACGAACTGGGGTGCATCGTCCGAGGGGCGCTGGATGAGCGAGCCCGTCACACCATCCACCTGAACCTGCTGGTACGTGGCTGCGTTCTTTGGAATGGGCACAACCAGGGTGGACGTCCAATCAACCGTCGAGGTGAAGGCGGCTGCCTGGTCGCTGGTCATACCGGTGAACTCGAGGCCGATCTGGGCCAACTGGGCTACATCCACATTGGCAGGAGCGTTAACCGTGGGACTGGGGATCTCCGACAGGATAATGCAATCCGGATATTGGCGGCTCATCGATCCGTTCTGGGTTGAATCGTTGGTGGTGGGAGCCGGACAAGAGCCGTAATCTGCCTGAACCGAAGCCGGGACGGTCACCGAAATCACCGCACCGTCAATAGAATTGGGCAGGACCAGGTCGCTGCGGCCGGCTTCATTAAGAAGCGCCTGCGCCTTGGTTCGATCAATTGTAAAGTTGAACGCGGACTCGTTGCGAACGCTAAGGCTCGAGGCCGTCGCGTTTTGCGGCAGGCGAACCGTGAAACCGGCCTTCTGACTTGCGTCGGCTGCGCCCGCGGCACTCACAGGATCGCCGGGCTTCTGCGTCATTGTAACCGAAGACGATACGAGTTCGCTCACCTGTTTCCCGAGGGCGCTGTTGCCGCTGAGCTGTTGCAGGCCCGTAAAGTCGACGGGTACCACGGTGACCTGCTCCACGCGGAATAGATTAAGCACCTGGTCGGCCAGGGCGCGGGTGGCGGGGACAACGATGATCACGGCCAGCAATAACACGGCGATGGCCACAAAGCGAACGGTTGGGGAACCAAACAATCTCTTAAACATGGATGTCTCCTTTTGCGGAAGTTTGCGAGCATAGAATTCCTTCAGGCTTGACTGCACCGACGGGGCGCTTTCCGACCCCTGAGGGGCCAGAAAAGCCAAAGCGTGAGCTGCCGCCTCGACCCGTGATTGAACTGTGCGCTGTCGTGCCTGGCACTCGGTGCAACTCTCAAAGTGCCGGAGCGAAGCGGTGTCCAACTCGCCATCGAGGGCTGCCCGCAACTGACCATCGTTCAAATGTCGGTTCATAGGTCCTCCTCTGTGAAAGCACGATAGCGCTTTTCAAATTCGCGTTCTGCACGCAGCAACAAGGGGCCGATGGAAGTCGGCGAGAGGTTCAACGCGCGGGCGATGTCTTTGTACGCCATGCCTGAGTAGCGCAAGACCAGCAATTGGGATTGCCGCGAATTCATCTCTGACAGTGCCAATCGGGCGAACCGCTTTTCTTCTTCCGCGTCGAAGATGGCGGCTGGACTGGCTTCAGAGGTTTCTCCTTGCGAACCTTTTCCGCCTAGGGTCTCATAATGTTCCCGGCGCTTGAAGCTGCGGATGGACTGCAGGCCCAGATTGGCCGCAACACGATACAGCCAGGCGCCGACATTGAAATCCAGGCTCGGACGCGGATGCCGTTGATAAAGCCGATAGAAGGCTTCCAGTGCCAGGTCCTCGGCTTCAGCGGAATCACCCAGCATGCGCTCCAACAGGCGGTGGACCGATGCCCAGTGCTGCTCGAAGTACCCTTCAAAATCCGGCAAACCGGCTTCCTGGCTTGGATTGGTCTTGCGGAGCTTCATCAGAGGCAGAATACTTTCGGGTTGGCCAAGTTTCATCCAGCTTGTGATCCTCTCCATTCTAATAATGCCGCTGGAGTGCCGAATGAGACAGGCAAGAATTCGAGATTACACAGACCCGGCAAACATAGCCGTCTTCGCCCACGATTCTATTCCGTTTTTAAGCTGACTGTTCAAGAAGCGCATGGTCTTCTCAAAGTCCAGTTTCTTTCAACCCACCCCCGGCCGCGCCCCATTCTCTGGGCGGGGAGTTTGCGAAAAGTGATGATTTTGCCGGCAAAGCCCGCAAAATCATCACTTTTCGCTTTTCTTCAAGACAATCGGGCTTCGGCCACCGACTTTGAGAAACCCATGTCAAGAAGCGTTAGCGATATTGGGGGCTCGGCAAAACGGCTATGACAACAGGTGACATTTATCACCTGTCTGACAATTGACATTCATCACCCTTTTTGCTACACTATGAGCACAAGTTGTCAGACAACTACACAATTGTATACAGCTTGTCCAAATGACCACTTTGCTTGTCAAGAATGCCTTGATCGTGACGATGGACGACCACCAGCGGGAAATCCCCGATGGTGGTCTTTTTGTGCGTGAAGGCTTCATCGAGCAGGTTGGGCCGGCGAGCCAGCTTCCGAAGACGGCCGACGAGGTTCTGGATCTCAAGGGCTACGTTGTTCTGCCGGGGCTGGTCAACACACACCACCACTTTTATCAAACACTCACGCGTGCGGTTCCCGCCGCGCAAGATGCCAACCTCTTTAATTGGCTCAGGACTCTCTATCCGATCTGGGCGCGAATGACACCGGACGATATCTTCACCTCAACCCAGACCGCTCTGTCAGAGTTGGCGATGTCCGGCTGTACCACGGCTTCCGATCATCTTTATCTTTTCCCGAACGGCTCCAGGCTGGACGATGAGATAGAAGCTGCGAAGGAGGTCGGTCTTCGCATTCAGGCTTCACGCGGCTCGATGTCGCTGGGCGAATCCAAAGGCGGCCTGCCTCCGGATTCAGTTGTTGACACTGAAGACTCGATCTTGAAGGACTCGCAGCGCCTGATCGAGAGGTATCACGACCCCAATCCCGGCGCGTTCGTGCAGATTGTGCTGGCTCCCTGTTCGCCGTTCAGTGTTACGGGGGAGCTGATGAAGCAGTCCGCCAAGCTGGCCCGCGAGTACGGCATACACCTGCATACACACCTGGCGGAGACCGAGGATGAAGAGCAGTTCTGCATGCAGAAATTTGGCCACCGACCAGTAGGCTACATGCAGGAAGTTCAGTGGGTGGGTGAGGACGTGTGGTTCGCGCACGCTGTATGGGTAAATGAAGAAGAGATCAAGGTCTTTGCCGAGAATCGATGCGGTGTGGCGCATTGCCCGACATCGAACATGCGGCTGGCCTCCGGAATCGCACCGATCAGGAAATATCGCGCGGCGGGAGTAAAAGTAGGCCTGGGTGTGGACGGCTCAGCCTCCAACGACGGCTCCCATCTTTTGGGTGAAGTCCGCCAGGCAATGCTGGTATCGCGCGTGCAGGAAGGCCTTACAGGCTTTTCCCTGTCCAACGATCCGAAACGCAAACTGATGACCGCCCGCGAAGCGCTGTGGTTGGGCACGCGCGGGGGCGCCGCAGTTTTGGGCCGCACTGACATTGGCTCACTTGAAACCGGAAAATGTGCAGATTTCTTTGCGATAAACCTCAATCGTCTCGACTATGCAGGCGCGTTGCACGACCCGGTCTCTGCCGTCGTCTTCTGCCAACCCGTAACGGTGGATTACACCCTGGTGGGCGGCAAGTTCGTCGTGAGGGAAGGCTCCCTGGCGACTGTCGATTTGCGAAAATTGATGGAGCATCATAATCAGGCTGCAAGAAGGCTGTTGGAGAACTAAATGGTTTCCTTGTTTGAAGGATTAGAGTCGGTCGTCATTGGACAAGCAATATCGAAGTTCGACACGTTGCAGGAGAATCCATGTCCTCATCTGTAGAACTCACTCATGCTCTGGTGGATGTCGCGATGGGCCGCAAACCCGCTGACCTGGTGATTCGCAACGGTCAATGGGTCTGCGTGCAGTCCGGTGAGATCATTCCGAACACTTCCATTGCTGTGAAGGACGGCCATATAGCCTTTGTTGGCGGCGACGCACAGCACACCATCGGAAAGAAGACGAAAGTCATTGACGCAAAGGGCCGCTTTCTGGTGCCTGGGTTGCTCGACGCGCACATGCACGTAGAGTCGGGCATGGTCACAGTGACAGAGTTCGTGCGCGCCGTTGCGCCTCGCGGCACCACCGGCATGTTCATAGATCCACACGAGATGGCCAACATCTTCGGACTCAAAGGCGTGAAGCTCATGGTGGATGAAGCCGCCAAGCAGCCGATCCACGTTTGGGTGCAGATGCCGTCGTGCGTTCCGTCGGCGCCGGGGTTCGAAACCCCGGGCTCGTCGATCGGACCGCGCAGAAGTCGCGGAAGCGATGACATGGCCGGGCATCATCGGCCTGGGCGAGATGATGAATTTCCCGGGCGTGTTCAATGGCGATGAGAAGATGCTGGCAGAGATGGCTGTCACGCATGCCGCCCACAAGACCATCGGCGGGCATTATGCCTCGCCGGACCTGGGCCTGCCTTTTCACGGATACGTTGCGGGAGGCGCTGAAGATGACCACGAAGGCACCCGGCTTGAGGACGCCGTCGAACGGGTCCGTCAGGGAATGGCGCCCATGCTGCGTTACGGTTCGGCCTGGCACGACGTGGCCTCGCAGGTCGGCGCGATCACAGAAAAGGGCATCGACCCGCGACGCTTCATCCTGTGCACGGACGATTCGCACGCCCAGACCCTGGCCTTTGACGGTCACATGGACCGTGTCCTGCGCCATGCCATCTCGCAGGGCCTGGCGCCAATGACGGCCATACAGATGATGACCATCAATGCGGCCGAGCACTTCGGCCTGACGCGCGAGATGGGCATGATCGCGCCGGGGCGCTGGGCGGATGTGGTGCTGGTCAAGGACCTGAAGAATTTCCAGGCGGACCTGGTAATTGCCAAGGGACAGAGTCATCGCCGAGAACGGCAAGTGGAAAGTGGACCTGCCGGCCCTGACGCTATCCGGCGTGGGTAACCAACTCGGTACATTTGAAGCGAAAACTCAAGGCCGAGGATTTTGTCCTGAAGTCGGAAAATCATACGTCAAAGGTCAAGGCGCATGTAATCGGCGTGATCGAGAATCAGGCGCCAACTCGTCACCTGATGTTCGACGTTCAGCCTGAAGATGGCGAAGTCAAGGCCGGATATTGGCCGAGACATTGCCAAGCTGGCTTTGGTCCAGCGGCACAGGGGTATGAGCGGCATTACCGTCGGGCTGGTAAGCGGATTTGGCTTCACCGAAAGATGCGGCATCGCGTCGACAGTGGCCCACGACTGCCATCACATGATCGTGGTGGGCACGGATGAGGAGGATATGGCGATCGCGGCCAACAAGCTGGCCGAAGTAGGCGGCGGGCAGGTGGTGGTAAAGAACGGCAAGGTGATTGGACTGGTCGAGTTGGGCATCGCCGGATTGATGTCGGCAGAACGGGCAGAGGTTGTGGCCAGGAAAGCCGAAACCGTGTTGGCAGGATTTCAAGGCCTGCGGATGCAAGCTCAATAATCCCAACATGCAATTGTCCCTGCTGGCGCTGGTGGTCATCCCCGAACTGCGGATCTCGGATCAAGGGCCTGGTGGACGTCACGAAATTTGATATTCGTGCCTGTGCTGGAGAAAGCGTGATCGCAATGGCAAATTTTCCTTTTCAACGGCTGCAATCTGATCTTGCTTCACTGATTGCGAAAACCGACGGCGGGCGATCGCCTTCCGTCCGAGCCCGACCTGGCGAAGAAACTCGGTGTTTCACGGGCCACCTTGCGCGAGGCCATGCGCACATTTGAAGCGCAGGGCCTGATCCGTCGCCGCCAGGGATCGGGCACATTTGTAGTTGGGCAGATGCCGGTGATCGAGGCCGGGCTGGAAGTGCTCGAGAGCCTTGAGACCATGGCGGAACGGCTTGGGCTGGAGGTCTCGGTCAGCGATCTGCGCATCGAGACGTTGTCCGCCGACGGCGAAAATGCTCAAGGCCTGGGTGTAGCCGTGGGCACGCCGGTTGACCCGCATCCGGCGCGTGATGCGTGAGGAGACGCGGCCGGTGGCCTACCTGGTGGATACCCTGCCTGAGGACGTTCTCAAGCCTGAGCAACTGCCGGCCAATTTCAAGGGATCGGTGCTGGATTTCCTGCTGCGGCGCGGCGACCCGCTCACCGTGTCGAAGGCTGCCATTTCGGCGATCGGTGCGCCGGCCGAGGTCGCCAAAGCGCTGCAAATCCAGCGCGGCGACGTGCTCCTGGAATTCGTCTCGAAGCTTTACCACTCCAGCGGGAAAGTGCTTGATTATTCTTCCAGCTATTTCATTCCGGGTTATTTCCACTTCCACGTGGTGCGCCGCGTGGGTGGTTAACGACTCGTCAGTAACTTTTGTCAATTAGAACAGGAGGTTCATATGCGTAGTTTTGCTGGTCGTGACATTCTGTCACTAAAGGAATTTGAGCGGAATGAGTTCTTCCATGTGCTCGATGTGGCGCGAGAAGATGGAGCCGATCGCCCGCGCCCGCAAGAACGTGGACATGCTCAAGGAAAAGACGCTGGTTACGGCCTTCTACCAGCCGTCCACACGCACCCGCCTGGCCCATGAAGGCGCCATGCACCGCCTGGGCGGACACGTGACCGGCTTCTCGGATGCCAAGATGACGCGTGCCGGTGACTTCTACCAGGAGTCGATCAAGGACACGGTCAAGATGCTGGAATTCTACGGCGATGTGATCGTCATGCGCCATTTCCAGCAGGGCGCGCCGCACGAAGCGGCCAAATGGGCGAGCATTCCGATCATCAACGGCGGTGACGGCTGGGGCGAGCATCCGACGCAAATCCTGACCGACCTTTACACGGTATGGCGCGAAAAGGGACGCATCGATGGTCTGAAATGGCTGGCGGTCGGCGATATGCGCATGCGCACGATGCACTCGCTGGCGTATGCACTGACCCAGTTCGATTGCCCAATCACGTTTGTGTCACCGCCCGAAATGTCCCTGACCGCTGAGTTCAAGGAAGAGCTGAAGCAATTCAGCTTGAACTACAAGGAAGTGGATCACGTGGAGAAGGCCATTGCCGAGGCGGATGTGATCCTGGTCGAACCGGTGGTGCAGCCCGATTACACTAAATCCCGCGATGAGCGTTCCGGCAAGGACGTGGGAATGACCCCGGCCAATTACAAGATCACGCGTGAACTGCTGGAGAAGAAGGCCAAGTCCGACGCCATCCTGCTGCATTCCCTGCCGCGCATGGATGAAATCCCGCCCGATGTGGACATCACGCATTGGTCGCGCTACTGGCAGGAGGCCTTCAACGGCGTCGTCATGCGCATGGCGCTGCTGGCGCTCGTGCTGGGCGCGATGGAATAGGAGACAAAACAATGCAAACTGACCTACGCGGCCGCGATCTGATTGGCGATCTCGACTTCAGCAAGGAAGAAGTCGAAACCGTCATGGACGTGGCCTTCGACCTGAAGCGCAAACGCGCGTTGGGCGAATCGCACGCCTACTTGCGCGACAAGGTGCTGGCCATGCTCTTCTTCTTCAGCAGCACCCGCACGCGCGGTTCCTTTGAAGCCGGCATCGCTCAATTGGGCGGGCATGGCGCATTCATCGAAAGCAGGACCACGCAGATATCGCACGGCGATACGCCCAAGGAAATTGGCGAGATCTTCGGCCGGTACTTCGACGGCATTGCCATCCGTCACGTGGACTGGAAGATCGGCAACCAGTATATGAACGATGTTGCCAAGGCTTCCCGCGTGCCCGTGCTCAACATGCAATGCGAGATCTATCATCCCTTCCAGTGCCTGGCGGATTTGATGACCATCATCGAGAAGAAAGGCCGCGATCTTCGCAGGCGGAAGATGGTTGTTTCCTGGGCCTACGCCGCATCCTATCAGAAGCCAATTTCCGTGCCGCAATCCCTCATCCTCCAAATGCCCCGCTTTGGGACGGATGTCGTTCTGGCTCATCCGCCGGAATTCAAGCTGATGCCTGAGATCATGGATGCTGCCAAAGAACAGGCCCGGAAGTTTCACACCGGCTTCGAGGTCATCTCCGATCCGGATGGCATGGAGAAGGCTTTCAAGGATGCGGACGTGGTCTACGCCAAATCCTGGGGCGCGATGATGACCACAGAAGACGCCAACGAAGGCGCCAAGATCATCGAGAAGTACAAGCACTGGATCACCGATGCCAAGAAGATGAAGGCCGCCAAGGACGATGCAATCTACATGCACCCACTGCCTGCGGACCGCGACGTGGAGGTCACCAGCGAAGTGATGGATGGGCCCGCATTCGGTTGTCTTCGATCAGGCCGAGAACCGGCTGCATGCGCAAAAGGCCGTCATGGCCTTGACAATGAAATAGAAGCCGGTGGTTGGTAGATTGGAAGATCGGTGATGGCTTCGACGGCCAAGGCCGTCGAAGTGGCCGATGGTTGCCTGAAGCTCCCGGCCAATGATATATTGGTGAAGCGGTAAATTGGTGAGTTGGTAAATTAGTAATCACATACACAGAAACGAACCTACATGAGGAGACCCATGGCAAAGAAGAAGATAGCCGTGATTGCAATTGGCGGCAATTCTCTGATCAAGGATTCAAAGCACCAATCCGTAGAGGATCAATACGAGGCCGCGAAGGAAACCTGCGTCCATATTGCAGACATGATCGAAGCGGGCTACGAAGTCGTCATCGGCCACGGCAACGGGCCGCAGGTGGGTTTTATCCTGCGCCGCTCCGAGATCGCCGCCAAGGCCGAAGGCATGCACGAGGTTCCGCTGGATGTGTGCGGCGCCGACACCCAGGGCGCCATCGGATATGCGCTGCAACAAAACCTGCAAAATGAATTGCGGCGGCGCGGCATCAAGAAGCCGGTTGCGACGGTCGTAACGCAGGTGTTGGTCGACAGCCAGGATCCGGCATTCAAGAATCCGTCCAAGCCGATCGGCGGTTTTATGGAGCAGCCCGAAGCCAAACGCCGCGAAAAGGAAATGAGCTGGACGGTGGTGGAGGATGCCGGCCGCGGTTGGCGCCGCGTCGTTGCCTCGCCGCTTCCGAAGGAGATTGTCGAAATCGAGGCGATCAAAGCCTTGATTGCGGCGGGCGTCATCGTCATCTCGACGGGCGGCGGCGGGATTCCCGTCGTCCGCAATGGGGCCGGCAACCTCGAGGGTGTGGCCGCGGTCATCGACAAGGATTTCGGGTCCAGTTTGTTGGCGAACAACGTGGGCGCTGAGCTGTTCGTCATATCCACGGCGGTCGAGAAGGCGGCCCTCAATTTCGGGAAGCCGGACCAAAAATGGCTGGACAAGATCACGCTGGCAGAAGCCAAGGCCTATCTGGCGGAAGGCACGCACTTTGCGAAAGGTTCGATGGCGCCCAAGGTCCAAGCCATCATCCGTTTCCTGGAAGCAGGCGGCAAAGAGGCGCTGATTACGAATCCTGAAAATATCGGCCGCGCTCTAAAAGGCGAAACCGGAACACGAAATCCTGCCTTCCTAATTTCGCCCGGCTACATTTACATGCCCATCTGGCACGCCGCGATCTAACGGCGTGCCAGGTCAGCGGCGGTGTTCAAGCATGGCCTACTCAAAGTCTAGTTTCTTTCAACCCCACCCTCGGCCACGCCCCAAGAATGGGGCGCGGAGTTTGCGAAAAAGTGATGATTTTGCGGGCACAGCCCGCAAAATCATCACTTTTTCGCTCTTCTTCAAGACAATCGGGCTTCGGCCAGCGACTTTGAGAAACCCAAAGGTGTTCAAGCAGCTTTGCTTGACATAGGTACCTTGAGCAAGTACCATACCCCACAATGCCGCCTTCCCCACGCGTACTTCTTAGCATAGATTATGAGCCGTGGTTCGCCTTTATTCGCCGCTACGATGTCCTCACAGACCCGATCCAACGGCGCGACCTGGATGCCGGATTTACCCTCTCGGCGCTGGACTCAATTCTTGAGCAACTCGGGAACTCCAAGGCCAGCTTCTATTTGGTGGGAGAAATTGCGGGCTGGTATCCCGATGTGCCCTCGAGAATTCTCAACGCCGGGCACGAGCTGGGGCTGCACTGCCAGATCCATCGGCCTCTGGTCAATGTTGATGAACTTGCCGCCGACATCAAGGCGACCGCCTCATGGTGCAGGGCCTATGATATACGCGGTTATCGTGCACCGATGGTTGGCATTCGCGAAGCCGCGTATTCGTTGCTTGAGGCGGCGGGTTTCCAATATAGCTCCTCCATCTATGCGCCGGCGGGGACGCTGCTGCGGAAAGGCAAGGTCTGGGAGCTTCCGGTGAGCACACTGAAGTTGTTCACACGGACCAGGGCCTACAGCGCGCCGCGCGACTTTTCGCTGGGCCTGCTTGCCGGAGGGGAAGTGCCGTACGGCTCCAGCTTCAGCATCGGTGTTATGGGCCGGATCATCCTTAAGATCCTGGAAAGTGAACTAAAAGCCGGATTCAGCCCGGTGATTATTTTGCATCCCTATGAGCTGGTCACCCCTGCAAATTGGCCTTCACGGATTGCCGGGGACATTCTGCTGCATCCGTTGCTGTGGCCGTTCACCTGGAACAAGGCCAATTTCCTGGCTGACCTGCTGCGCAACTTTCCCGTCTCGCCGCTCGGAACATATTTGGACGAAGTCGTGAAAGAACCGGCGCCACTAGCAGAAGTATGATGCTCACGGGCGCATCATAAGCTGCGACCGACGCCTGAGACTCGGAGCCCTGAAATTTTCAGCGGTGAAAAGAATTCCCCATGCCGAATTCCGTGGTCCAAATCCTGGGCTCCCACGAGCCTGTTGCGTGCCCTGCGCCGGTCGCGTTTTCGGCCGGTTTTGTGGGCATGGACTCGTGGATGAATTTTGTGCGCGAGGTCTACGGGTTCGAACTTTTTCGCCTGGTCTCTGAAACGGGCGACAAGGTCACAGGTCTTTTGGCATTGGTGCATGTGAAGCATCCGATATTTGGGAATTACCTGACCACGGCCCCCTTTGGTTCCTATGGCGGATTTGCCTGGTCTTCGGCTGCGGATCATCAGGCACTCGTGCATGTCGCCCAGGATTTGGCCCATGAGACCCATGCAGACTATGTGAATCTCCGTTTCGCCGATGCGGAACTGGCTCCACCCGAAGGTTGGATACAGCATCCTGTGTATGCTACATATCTGGCACACTTGGATCCCAACCCCGAATCGCTTCTGATGAGGTACAGTTCCGATCACCGAAATCACGTTCGGAAATCGTTGAAGAAGGGCCTGTCCATAAAGTTCGGACATCTTGACCTCCTGCATGACGCATACGAGGGATTGGCGCGCAGCATGCACGAGCTGGGGTCACCCTATCACAGCAAGGCATATCTGCGTGCGATGGCGGAGTCCCTGGGAGATGCGCTTGAATTCGCCGTAATGTATGCCCCGCGTGGTCAATTGGCGGGAGCGGGCGTGTTTATTTCACAGGGAAGCGTCGTAACGAATCTTCATGCAAACGTCCTCAAGCAGTTCCGCCCCGACTATGCCGGGGAATTCCTCTATTGGTCGGTAATCCTGCGTTATTGCGAGAAAGGATTTCAAGTCTTCGATATGGGGCGGAGTCTCATCGGCTCCGGCAACGAAGTCTTCAAGTCGAAATGGGGACCGCGCAAACAGATCCTGGCCTATTGGTACTCGTTGCGCCGTGGTGCATCTCTGCCGGAGTTGAACCAGAAAAACCCAAAGTTCCAGGCGGCCATCTGGACGTGGAAGCATCTTCCAGCGTTTGTCGTACGGCCACTGGGACCGTTGTTGATCAAAGGCCTGGCGTAGCTACATGGAGTATAAGATACTTGAACTTTCGCAGCTCGAGGAGGCCGGGCTGGAGCAGTTGGCACGTCTCCACATGTCTGTGATGCCCACTTTGCTGACGGATTTGGGCTTCCCTTTGGTTTTGCGTTATTATCAACTTGCAAAGCGTGATGCGACTGTGATCGGCGTTTACTCTTGCAGTCCCCGTGAAGCCCCGCTGGGGTGGGCGATTGGCTCGCCGCACCCCAGCGCCCTGACTGCCGGGCTGCGGGTGCCCCTCATATGGTTTGCCGGACAAGTCCTACGACTTGCTTTTACACGCCCCTCCGTCCTGTGGCAGTTGGGCTTTTCCGCATTTTCGGCGCCCGCCGAGATGGAGAAGGATGGAGCCATTGAGCTGACGTATATCGGCGTTGCGCCAGGGGCACAGGGTAAGGGATTGGGCCGCGCGCTATTGAATGCCTTTACAGCCGCCAGCCGCGGAATGGGTTATCAGTTGATTGCGTTGAGCGTCGAAAAAGAGAATACAGGGGCGATCCGACTCTATAAAAAGTTTGGCTTCGAGGTGACGCGAACATTCACAGAAGGCCGGTTCGAGCGCCAGCGGATGGAATTGGTGCTATCAGCATGATCAGCCGTCTCCTGGGAAGACCGCAGCGCGCCGGGAACGCCGCTTCCGAGTCCGCCAGTAAGTTCAAATTCCCCGTATTCTCGGAACGAAGCGTGCCGGGCTTGCTCTTCGTCATTGCCGTTCTGACCTACGGATTGCTATTCTGGGTGCGCGGCTTCTACTGGGATGAAGCCCCATGGACGTGGATCTACTACCGTCTCGGACCCGCGGCGCTAACGCAGACCTTTGCAACGAGCCGGCCCTTCTGGGGCTTGATCTATCAGATGACCATGCCGGTGATCGGTCCCTATCCCTGGCGCTGGCAATTGCTGATGGTGGTCATGCGCTGGCTGACTGCCGTGCTGGTATGGGCGGTGCTGCGACAGGTTTGGCCGCAGAATTCGCGGCCCGCCCTGTGGGCCAGTCTATTGTTTCTGGTTTATCCGGGGCTAGGGCAGAACTTCATCGCGCTGATGTACACGCATTTCTACATCGTCCTTAGCTGCTTCCTGCTATCTCTTTATCTGTCCATTCTCGCCGTGCGCAACCCAACCCGGCGGTTCCTCTACACGCTTCTGGCTCTCGTATTCGCATTCGTCAATTTGCTTACGATGGAATACTTCTATTTCCTTGAATTCACACGGATCTTCCTCTTCTGGCTGATCCTGGACGGGCCGTGGAAGGAAAAACTCCGCCGTGTATCCCTCTTTTATGCGCCATACCTGGCCCTGTTCGCCGGCGTTTCGGCATGGCGCGCATTCTTTTTCAAGTATCAGAATGCAAGCTACGGATATGTTGCGCTAAATCAGATCCGCAAGAACCCGCTGTCGGGAACGTGGGCGCTGCTGCAAAATGTTCTTTCAACTTTTTGGGAAACCGTGCCGCACGCCTGGCTCTTTCCTTTTGAGCCCCTGGATGTTTCAACACTCGGCCCGCGTACCACGGCTGCGGCCCTGGGCCTCGCTTTTGTTGCCCTTCTAATAATCGGCATCTATCTTTACGCGTTCGTCCGGCCTGCTCAATCAGACCGTGCCTGGACGCGCCAGGCTTTCATACTGGGCGCCGGCGCCTGGATCAGCGCGGGTGGATCTTTCTGGCTGGTGGGAATCCAGACCCAACTGCATTTTTCATTGGATCGCTTTACCCTGCCGTTCATGCTGGGTTCGAGCCTGCTGGTGGCGGGTTTGGTGGGTCTGCTGGCTGCGCGGCCGAGGCTGCAATACACCGTGCTGGCGTTGCTCGTCGGTTTCTCTGTCGGCAAACAATTCCAAACCAACAGCGCCTACGTGCGCGACTGGGCAACGCAGCGAGACCTGTTCTGGCAAATGTCCTGGCGGATACCCGGGCTGGCGCCGGGTTCGACCGTCGTCACGAATGACCTGCCGGTGACCTATTTCAGCGATAATTCCTTATCCGGTCCGCTGAATTGGATCTATAGTCCGGCCGGTCAAATGGATCACATCTTATTCTTTGCATCCGTCCGCGTAGATCGCGCGTTGCCGGATCTGAAACCCGATCTGCCGTTTGAACAGAATTATCTGGCGACGGTCTTCCACGGCAACACGTCCAAAATGGTGGTGATCAACTTCGCTCCTCCGCGCTGCCTGCGGGTGCTCGATCCGGAGATGGATCCGGACAACAAACTCTTGCCTCAGCTTTTGCGTGAGGCCGCCGCATTGAGCAATTCATCGATGATTGAAGCAGTGCCATCCGGTGCGATGCCGGCCTCGTTGTATGCGCCGGAGATCTCACATGGCTGGTGTTACTATTTTGAACAAGCCGACCTTGCCGGTCAGCTGGGGGATTGGGCGCGCGTGGTCGAGTTGGGCGACAAGGCCTTCAGCCTCAATGATTATCCCAATGACCCGGTGGAGCGATTCGTGTTCATCGAGGGTTACGCGTACGAGAACAACTGGACGCGTGCAAAAGATCTTGCGATGCAATCGTACAAAGTCTCACCCAATTATGTCAGGCCGTTGTTATGCGCGTTGTTGAAGCGAATGGACCGTGATATCCCAGCCAATAATGTTAAGGAAAGTAGTCTGAACGACTTGAATGCCAAGTTCTCTTGTTTGCCGTAAAATGTATATGTATGTTTCTTCACGAAATATCCAAGGCCCGTGATAAAATTGTCCAGACAAATTGAAAGGAGGTTAAACCTTAATCTAATCGTGCACCCGATTCCCACTTTGATCCTGGAATCCAAACAAGAAAAAGGAGAAGAAGACAATGAGTAAATTTACAATGCGCCTCGCATTCCCTGCGATGGCTTTGGTTCTACTCCTCGCGGCCTGCGGCCCTGCCGCAACGGCCACACGGCCCCGCCATCGGCGGCAACGCAAGCGCCTGCTGCAACTGAGGTACCCACCGCGGCCGCTACAGCGGCCCCGTTCACCGTTGGCATACTGCTGGTAGGAGCGCATAACGACAACGGCTGGAGCCAGGCTACTTATGATGGCGCTCAGTACGTTGTTCAGAACGTGCCCAATACCAAGATGGTCTACCTGGAGAACGTCTACTCCGGTTCCCCCTCATATCCCGGGCCAGACGGCCTCTCAACTGGCGGATCAATTGGTTTCGCAGGGCGCCAAGTTGGTCATCTTCAACTCGGACGATATGAAGGATGAGGCCCTCAAGTTTGCCAAGGCCAATCCCAATGTTTATGTCATCGGCGCCTCGGATGATTGGACCTGGCAGGATGGCAAGAACTATCAGGATTCGGCCAACCAGGTCGATATCATGGGCCGCATGGAATACATGAAGATGATCGGCGGCTGCGCAGCTGCCCTGACGACCCAGACCGGCAAGATCGGCTATCTTGGCCCACTGATCAACGACGAAACCCGCCGCCTTTCCTCCTCGGCTTACCTCGGCGCCAAATACTGCTGGACCAATATCCTGAAGAATGATCCGGCCAAGCTGTCCTTCAAAGTCACCTGGATCGGCTTCTGGTTCAACATCCCCGGTGTGACCTCCGACCCGACTCAGGTCGCCGACGATTTCTTCAACAGCGGCTACGATGTGGTTATGTCCGGCATCGACACGACGGAAGCACTCGTCGAGGCCAAGAAGATGCAGGCGGCCGGCAAGAAAACCTGGGCTGTTGCCTACGACTACAAGACCAACTGCAACGTCGCTCCCGATATCTGCCTGGGCGTCCCGTACTTCAACTGGGGTCCCGCCTTCGCGGCCACTGTCAAGACAGCCATAGACGGCAGCTGGAAGGAAAACTTCCAATGGAATCGCACCGGATTGGACGAATATCAACAATCCTGACACCAGCGCCGTTGGCTTCACCAAAGGCAATGGCCTGAGCGCCACTGCCTCCACGCAGCTGGATTCGTTCATTGCCCAACTCGCTGGCGGTCTGAATCTGTGGACTGGCCCGATCAACCTGCAGGATAAGACTGCTTATCTTACGGCTGGTACGGCGGCCACCGATAATCAAATCTGGTACCTGCCGCAACTGCTCGAAGGCATGGAAGGCCAGAGCGTTTCCAAGTAAGTTACTTTAAGGCGGGGGAAGGGTTACCTTCCCCCGCTTCTTATTGCTATGAGCTGGGATACAGGAATTGGGCCATGAACATTGAACTGCGCCATATCCACAAGCATTTTGGCAAAGTCCACGCCAATGACGACATCGTGCTCAACATTCCTGCGGGCACAATTCAAGGCATCCTGGGGGAAAATGGAGCGGGCAAAAGCACGCTCATGAAAATCCTTTCAGGCTTTATTCAGGCCGACAGCGGGAGAAATCCTGCTGGATGGCAAAGCAGTAATCATCAAATCGCCGGCGGATGCCATTCAATATGGCATCGGCATGTTGCATCAGGATCCGCTTGACTTTCCACCGATGCGCCTGGTCGACAATTTTTTGCTCGGTCGCGGCGGGCAGCCTCTTTCCGGACCGCAAAGCGGTCGCCCGCGACATTCACGACCTGGCCGTTCAATTTGACTTCTTCCTCGATCCCGATGCATATGTCGATTCGCTGACTGTCGGCGAACGGCAGCAATTGGAAATACTACGATTGCTCTGGCTGGGGGCGCATGTTCTGATTTTGGACGAACCCACCACCGGGATCAGCGCCAGCCAAAAGGACAAGTTGTTTGCGACGCTCCGCAAACTGGCCGAGCAAGGCATGACCGTCATCTTCGTTTCTCACAAGCTGGAAGACGTTCAAGTATTGTGCCAAAAGGTGGCCGTCCTCAGGAGCGGAAAGCTGGTTGGAGAAACGGCTGCGCCTTTCAATGCCGGCAAACTTGTGGAGATGATGTTTGGCAAGGAAATTTCGCTGGGTGCGCGGCATCCTTTGAAGCCTGGGGCAAAAGTCCTCGAGCTCGACGACCTGGCGATTGAAGATGTCCGCCTGCATCTTTCGGGAGTCAATCTCGAGGTCCACGCAGGCGAGGTGATCGGCGTGGCCGGCATGGAGGGCAGCGGGCAGGGGCCCTTCATCCGGGCATGTTCCGGCCTGATCCGCCCGGTCAGCGGTCGAGTCCTGGTAAACGATCGTGACCTGACGGGCAGGTCCTATCATGGATTCAAACAAGCCGGTGTGGCATTTATGCCTGCCTCGCGCATGGAGGAAGGATTGGTCCCCGGCCTGACACTAACGGAACACTTCCTGCTGGCCGAGGATGCCCAGGGTATGTTTGTCGATCGTGATAAGGGAAATAAACTTGCAGAAGAACGAATCAAATCCTTCAATATTCGGGGCACGCCTCTCAGCACGGTCGAATCGCTTTCAGGCGGAAATCAACAGCGGGCGCTGCTGGCCTTGCTCCGTACGCCGCTTTCATTGATCCTTTTGGAACATCCGACGCGCGGCCTGGACGTGGAGTCTGCGATCTACATCTGGAGCAAGCTCAAGGAGCGCTGCCGGCAGGGAACGTCAATCCTGTTCGTGTCGTCCGACCTCGAAGAGATCCTGCAGTACAGCGATCGCGTATTGGTGTTTTTCAGCGGCAAGGTCACTCCGGCCCTGGACGCGGCATCTCTGACTACGGAAAAACTCGGAGAGCTGATCGGCGGGATGGGTTGGACAAAATTCAGTCCGGGGAAGAGCGCATGAAGAAGACCTTATGGATTAACATCGGATTTCAAGTCGGCGCGCTGGTCCTGGCCCTGTTGGTTACTACGCTCATCCTGGTGGCCGCGGGGGCGCCGCCTCTCAAGGCGTATGGAAGCATCCTCAGCGGCGCCTTTGGTTCGTCCAATAATCTGACGGCGGTCCTCATTACATGGTCGCCGCTGTTGTTGACGACCGCAGGCGTTTTGATCACGTTTGCTGCCGGGCTGTGGAATATCGGTGTGGAAGGGCAGATGGTCCTCGGGGCGATCTTTGCAACGTGGATGTTGCGCCTGCTTCAGGACACGAGCACGCCGCCCGCGCTGATCATAATTCTTGGCATTCTTTTTGGAGTCATTGGCGGGGCACTGTGGGCGGCTCTTGCAGGAGCGCTGAAAACCTTTGGTGGCGTCAACGAAATCTTCGGCGGCCTGGGACTCAATTTCGTCGCCACCGCGTTGACGATCTATCTAGTCTTCGGTCCGTGGAAGCGCCCAGGCGTCGGTTCGATGTCCGGCACCCAGCCATTTGACGAGAAGCTATGGCTTCCGACTCTGCCGAATACCGCATTGAGTCCCTGGGCCCTGGGATTGTCGATCCTGGTAGTGGCAGTAGTGTATCTCTTGCTCCGTGACACCTACTTCGGCCTGCAGTTGAAGGCAGTGGGCAAGAACATGAAAGCGGCCTTTCTCCTGGGCGTTCCGACCTGGCAATACAGCATGTTCTCGTTCCTTTTGTGCGGCGCGTTTGCGGGCCTGGCCGGCGCCATCCAGGTGAGTGCGGTTTACCATCGATTGCTGCCGAACATCTCGAACGGCTATGGATTCCTTGGGCTGCTCGTTGCGATGTTGATCAGTTATCAGGCGATCTGGGTTATTCCCATCGCCTTCTTCTTCGCGGCGCTTAATGTCGGCAGCGTCCAACTCCAGATCATCTATAAAATGGACTCGTCCTTTGCGGGCGTGCTGCAGGATCTGCTCGTCTTGTTTGTCGTGCTCGGACAGGGTGTGCGCGAGCGATTTTTGAGGAAGGCGTAGGAGCTGCTATGCAGACAGACATCTTGATCGGTTTGGCCGGAGTTCTGGCAGCCGCAGCGCCAGTTCTATTTGCAGTGATCGGCGAGACGATTACCGAACGCGCCGGCATCATCAATCTTTCCCTGAATGGGACGGTTTTGCTCTCGGCCATGGGCGGCTTTGCCGTCGCATATATTACCGGGAGTTTGGCGTTGGGTTTCCTGGCTGGCATGTTGATCGGCGCTTTTGTGGCATTTATCGTGGCCTTCGGCAGCATCACGCTCCATCAATCGCAGGTGGCTGTCGGCTTCGTGCTGGCATTGGCCGGCCGCGATCTCGCCTATTTCCTCGGCGTCCCATATATGAATCAATCCGGTCCGACGCTGCCGACCTGGCCCATTCCTGTCTTGAAAGATATACCGATTCTCGGTCCGCTGTTCTTCAGGCTGGACGTGATCACCTATCTAAGCTACGCCATCATCATCCTGGCCTGGCTTTGGCTATATCGAACGCGGTCCGGGCTCATGCTGCAGGGCATTGGCGAGCGTCCGGCTGCTGCCTTCGTGCGAGGCGCCAATGTCAATCGTCTGCGCTATATGTATGCGGTAATTGGCGGAGCGATTGGAGGACTTGCAGGGCCGGCTTTCACGCTTAATGTCAAAGCCGGATGGATGGGGACGCAGACCGGCCTGGATGGAATTGGTTGGATTGCCCTGGCGATTACGATCTTCGGCGGTTGGAACCCATTACGAGCGGCATTCGGCGCCTACCTGTTCTCACTGCTGGAGTGGCTCGGCCTCGTGCTTCAAGCCAGCCTGCCGGGCATTCCATCGCAAGTCTTGCAAGTCGCACCTTTCCCGCTAATGATCTTGACGCTGCTCCTCGTGAATATCGGCGATGCCGAATGGGTCCAGCGAGCATTGGCGTCTTTGCCTGAGCCGACGCGCCGGTTGATTGCCAAAATCTTGCGTGCGCTTCGATCCTCACCTCCCGCAGCCTTGGGCGTGCCCTTTGAGTCGGAATGATTCGCTGTGCGGCTTGGGCTTGGATTCCGGACAATTATCATACCATTTCGATTACAAAATGTCTGACAACTTTCGCGGCGTTCCTGTATACTGACAGCACAGGAGTCAAACGGTCAGAGGATGAAGAAATTCCCACACAGTGTACGGATATTCCACTTGACCAACGCACTCCTGCTCCCGTTTAAACTGCTGCCTTCATTGGCGACAAGGGCTTCGGCCCAGGACTTCCTCAAGGCAAATCCAGTTTTGGCTACGAGGGACTTGGGCGTTCGCACCGCGGACGTGGCTTGGCTGTGTGCGCCAGCCTTTTTTTTCCAAAACATTCCAGCAAGACTCATATCGGTCAATAGCGGTCCGGTGCTGACCCGGGTCCCTGGCTGACGTTTCAGAAATTCATCTGAGAAAAAGCTATGTCGGCGACGAATAAGGCCCGCGGATCGACCCCCCTCAATCGACCAGCATTTGATTGGGGCAATATTGTGCTTCATATATTGCTGCCGCTCGCAGGAGTATTGGTTGCCCTGTTGATCGGCGCGGTCATGTTGGTGATCCTGAAGGCCGACCCCATCGCGGCCTATGGCACGCTGGTCAATGGCGCTGCCGGCAGTGTCTCGGGAATTACACAGTCTCTGGTAAAGGCTACGCCTTTATTGCTGGTGGGGTTGGGAATCTGCATTGCATTCCGGGCCAATGTCATCAACATCGGCGGCGAGGGCCAGATCATTGTCGGCGCGATCATGGGCACATGGTTCCCGTTGACTTTCAATACCTGGCCCGGTTGGTTGCTTATCCCGGCCTCCCTAATTGTGGGTTTCCTGGCCGGCGCCGCATGGGGTTTTGTCCCGGGCATTCTGAAAGCACGCCTCAACGTCAATGAAATTCTGAGCACCATCATGATGAACTCCATAGCCCAGCAACTCATGTATCTGCTCATTCGCGGCCCGCTCATGGATCCGGCCGGCATCGCGGCCGGAACCTTTCTCGCTCAATCGGCGCGGCTCCCCGAGCAGGTCTGGCTGCCGCGCTTAATCCCGCAGACTCTGCTGCACGCCGGAGCGATCCTGGCAGTCCTGTTGGCTTTGGCGGTCTATTTCTTCTTGTGGCGCACCACCATTGGTTATCGAATCAGAGCCGTCGGTTTGAACCCGGACGCCTCACGTTATGCGGGGATCAACGTTCCTTTTTATCAGGCGCTTTCGATGACATTGGCGGGAGGTTTCGCGGGTTTGGCGGGTGTGATCGAGGTGATCGGCGTACAGCATCGTTTATTGGATGGCATCACCAGCGGTTATGGATTTACAGGTATCGTCGCCGCTTTACTGGGCAGCCTGCATCCACTGGGTTTGATTCCCGCGGCGATCCTGTTCGGCGGCTTGCTGGTCGGCGCGAATGAAATGCAGCGGGCGGTGCAGGTACCCTCCTCGCTAATCAATGCCATTCTCGGTTTGGTGGTGCTGTTTGTGTCCGGATCAGCGCTCTGGTCGCGACGTTGGCAAGCCCGACGCAAACTGGGCGCACAGGACCAGGAGGAAAATCATGAAGGATGTCATTTCTTCCAGCGTCCTGGTCGGGATTCTGATTTCGATGGTCCGCTTGGCCACGCCGTTCCTCTACGCTGCCATTGGCGAGACATTTGCGCAAACCTCCGGCGTCGTGAACCTGGGCGTGGATGGCATCATGCTCTTGAGCGGTTATGGGGCCTTTTATGTGGCGCTCAATACCGGCAATTTATGGCTGGGCATGCTTGCTGCGATGGTCATTGGATTGTTGATGGGCCTATTAATGTCGCTCATTAGCGTGACGCTGAAGGCCGAACAGGGAATCAGCGGCATTGGCTTATATATGTTCGGACTCGGCATGTCGAGCCTGTTGTTCAAAACCACCATTGGAACCGTCAAAACGATTGACGGTTTCCAGCCCGTCAAAATTCCTGTGTTGGGCGACCTGCCCGTCGTGGGTCCCATTCTGTTCCAGCACAGCCTGCCGGTATACGGCGCGTTCCTGCTGGTTCCGATCGCCTGGTGGGTGCTGTCGAAGACCACCCTCGGACTGAAAATCAAATCTGTCGGACAAAATCCTGCGGCCGCGGATTCGGTGGGGATCAACGTGGACCGGATTCGTTACTTCAGCGTCTGCCTGGGGTCCATGCTGGCGGGTATTGCCGGCGCTTCCCTGTCCATTGCATTAGTCAACCTGTTTCAGGATAACCTTACAGCCGGGCAGGGCTTTATTGCTGTGGCCCTGGTTTATTTCGGTGGCTGGAGTCCCTGGGGTGTGATGGGCGGCGCCTTGTTGTTCAGCGTCGTGAATTCAATCCAACTGTGGATGCAAGTGCTGGGGGTAAAGATCCCGTCGGATGTTGCAGTCATGCTTCCTTATCTGTTGACGATTGCCGCATTGACGGTCACCGTCAACCGCGCACGCCAACCGGCGGCACTCAACAAGCCGTTTGAACGAGGCGAGAGTTAATCCAAAACAGCAAGGAGGTGAATGGCCAGGAAATGAAGAGCTAGGTGCGCATCTGCTGGACAGCTGGTTAATCTGGATCAGCCATCTGAATAATGTGAACGTCAAACCAATTCTTGAATAGGAGAAAGAAAATGAAAAACAAGAAGTTTACTGTTCGTAGGTATATTGTTGATTGCAATGCTGGCCACAGCTTGTGGTCCTGCAGCGACCGCAACGCCAGCTGCCGCCCCTGCCACCTCGGCTCCGGCTGCACCGAGCGCCAACCGCACCGGCCGCCACACCAACTCCAAAGCCGTTCCGCATTGCCGTCATCATGCCCAGCGCCACAAATGATGCGGCCTTCAGCCAGTCCATGTGGACTGCACTGCAGTCGGTCCAAAAAGATATGGGCGGCTCCTCGGCCCTCGAGATTGCCTACACCGACAACCTGTTCAGTGTGCCGGATGCGGCCGCGGCCATCCGAGACTATGCCAGCAAAGGCTATGATATTGTGATTGCCCACGGCTCGCAATACGGCTCGTCAGTTCAGGATATTGCCCCCGACTTCCCCAATACCACCTTTGCCTGGGGAACGGATGTCAATACCTTCGGCATGAAAAATGTCTACGCGTACACCGCCGCTGCGGAAGAGGGCGGTTACGTCAACGGCGTCATGGCGGCCAAGCTGACCAAGAGCAAGATCATCGGCGTGACCGGACCTGTTGAAGTTGGCGATGCCAAGACCTATATTGATGGCTTCGTTCAGGGTGTGGCCTCCGTCGATCCGACCATCAAGGTCAACAAGACCTGGACCGGCTCTTTCTCGGATGTGGCACTGATGACCGCTGCCGCGAAAACTCACATTGCGGCTGGTGCGGATATCTTGACTGGGTCATCCCAATCTGTAGTCGGTTCGATCGGCGCTGCCAAGGATGCCGGAAACGTCCTGTGGTTCGGCACGCAGGCCGATCAGTCTTCCCTGGCCCCCAACCTGGTCGTTGCCAGCCAGGTTTACGATTGGACCGGAATGTTGAAGGATATGATAGCCAAGCATCAGGCCGGTACCTTGGGCGGAGAGACTTATACTCTGACCTTGTCCAATGGCGGTCTGAGCATTGTCTATAATTCAGGCTATAGCCTGCCCGCAGATGTAAAAGCGGCCGGCGATGCTGCGATCTCTGGCATTCAGAAATCGACCATTTCTGTTCAACCATAATCCATAGTACGTAGTTTCCCTTCTCCCGCCAAGAGCGGGAGAAGGGAAGGCATCGGATTTGACTTCCCGCACAATCGCTATTCCGGCAAACCATGAAATCTGAAACCCCCATACCCCAACCCCGGCGCATCCAGCACATTGAAATGCGCGATATTGTCAAGCGCTTTCCAGGGGTATTGGCGAACTATAAGATTTCTTTGGATGTGAAGGCGGGCGAAGTGCATGCCTTGCTCGGAGAAAATGGCGCCGGAAAAAGTACGCTGATGCGGCAGCTGTACGGTCTATATCAGCCGGACGAAGGCGAGATCCTCATCGACGGCAAACCGCAGGTATTTCATTCACCGGCCGATGCAATCCGCGCCGGGATCGGGATGATCCATCAACATTTCATGCTTGTTCCCACATTGACCGTGGCGCAAAATACGGCTCTCGGGCTTCGTTCTTCACGGGAGCCGCTGCTCGACCTCGATAAGGTCACGCACCGGATTAATGAGCTGGCGGAGGCCTACGGCCTGAAAGTGGATCCGCGTGCGTATGTGTGGCAGCTTTCTGTGGGAGAACAACAGCGGGTCGAGATCATGAAGGCGCTGTACCGCGGCGCGGGCTTGATCATCCTTGACGAACCCACCGCGGTCTTAACCCCGCAGGAAGTCTATGATCTGTTTGCCACCTTGCGGCGCATGGTAGGCGAAGGGCATTCGCTGGTCTTCATCTCGCACAAGCTGCATGAAGTGATGGATATCAGCGACCGCGTCACGGTCCTGCGCGACGGCAAGATGATCGGCACACGCTTGACGCGGCAGGTGACCCGTGCTGAACTGGTCAAGATGATGGTCGGGCGCGAACTGAAACAGATTGAACCGCGGCCCATCAAACCGGGGCCGGTCACGCTCAAGATTGAAGGCTTGAAGACCATGGGCGACCGCGGTACCGAAGCCTTGCACGGGCTGGACCTGGAAATCCATGCCGGAGAAATTCTTGGCCTGGCAGGCGTATCCGGCAACGGACAGCGCGAACTGGCGGAATGTCTGGCGGGAATGCGCAAGGCAAGCGCCGGGCAAGTTCACATCGGACAGCAGGATATTACTACTTCGACGCTAAACCAACGAATAGATGCGGGCATGGCGTATATTCCCGAAGAGCGTATGCGGGACGGCGCTATTCGCGATTTTTCGGTGGAAGAGAACATTTATTTACACGATCATTCTGCCCCACAATATGCACATGGGATCTTCCTCGATTTTCACAGCATGGAGTCTCATGCCACCGATCTGGTAAATGAATTTACGGTCAAAACCCCCAGCCTGGATACGCCTCTGAAGAATCTCTCCGGCGGCAACATCCAAAAACTGATCATGGCGCGCGAGCTGTCGCGCCGTCCTGAAGCTTTGATCGCCGCCCAGCCGACGCGCGGCGTGGATATCGGCGCAACCGAATACATACATCAACGCCTGCTGGCTCAGCGTGAAGCCGGAACGGCCATCCTGCTCATCTCAGAAGACCTGGATGAGATTCTTGCTCTCTCGGATCGCATCGCGGTCATTTATGAAGGCAGGATCATGGATATTGTTTCCCGCCAGGATGCCGTTTCCGAGAAGATCGGGTTGCTCATGGCGGGTGTCCAGCCCGAAGAAAGCAACCTCGGGGCGCCGGAAGTCTCAAAGAGGCCGGACTGAACAGGCCGCCTGATACCAGACTTACGGGGTCCTTAACTAAACGTAGTACAATTTAATTCCATTGGTTCGGTGGTCGTGGCGGCAGATTCGCCACGGCGTGGGGTTGCTGCCCCTCGAAAAGTGCCGCCGTCCTTGAAAGAGGTCGCACCACCAATGAACCTTTGGCAGCAATACATCCGCCCCAATTCGGTTTCAGAAGCTATACATGCCCTGACATCTCCTCCCGGCCCGGCGGTTCCCATCGCCGGCGGGACCGACCTGTTGCTGGACCTGGAGCAGGGCCACCATTCCCCCGTACACACACTCGTAGACCTCACAACCGTGGCCGAGATGAACCTTCTGGAGCGGCGTGGGGACAGGCTTTTCATCGGCGCGGCCGTGCCGCTAAACCGCGTGGCTCGTGATCCTCTCACGGCGACACATGCGCAGGCTTTGGTCGAGGCCTGTGACCTCGTGGGAGGGCCGCAGGTGCGAAATGTTGCGACCCTGGGCGGCAACGTGGCGCATGCCCTTCCGGCGGCAGATGGAACGATCGCCCTGCTGGCCCTGGATGCAGAAGCTGAGATTGCCGGTGCCGCGGGCACGCGCCGAGTGCAATTTGGTGAATTGTTCCTCGGCCCGGGAAAATCGGCGCTCAAACATGGCGAAGAATTACTGGTCGGCTTCTATCTTCCGTGGATTAAGTCCGGCCAGGTCTCACAGGCTTCGTGTTTCAAGCGCATCATGCGGCCGCAAGGCGTGGCATTACCGATCATCAATCTTGCGGTCTGGCTCGAACGCGCCAGGGATGCCGTGAAGACCATTCGCATTGCCGTCGGCCCCGGCGCCCCGACGCCCTGGCGTGCACGCGCGGCCGAGCAGGCGCTGCTTGGGAAGGCTCCAGACGATGAGACCGTGAAGTTTGCATGGGAGGCTCTGCTGGCCCAGGTCGGATTTCGATCCAGCGCCCGGCGTGCAAGTGCAGATTATCGGCGGTATCTGGCACACGGATTATTTAGCGATACGCTTCAAACTGCATGGGAACGTGCCGCGTAGAAAGGTTATCGGTATGGACGAACTTACTCTGACTGTCAATAATGCGATCTACCATCTCCCACCCGTCGCTGGCGAAACCCTGGCGGACCTGCTCCGGCATCGGCTGCACCTGACCGGAACAAAGATTGCCTGTGAAGAGTCCGAGTGCGGGTCGTGCACTGTCCTCGTGGATGGCGAACCCATTCTCTCGTGCATGTATCCTGCCGAGCGCGCGGCTGGCAAAACGATTGTCACGATTGAGGGCCTGGCAGAAGAATTTGCGGCCGCGATGACGAAAGGCGCCGACAAAGATCGGAGAGCGCCTGCCGCAAGCGAGTCTGGCGGTTCTAAAGTGCAACTTCATCCTCTGCAGGAAGCATTCATCGAGCACGGGGCGGTACAGTGCGGATTCTGCATCCCCGGGCAAATCATGACGGCATATGCACTGCTCCAGCGAAACTCGAATCCTTCGCAAGAGGACATTCGCGTTGCTCTGAAGGATACCTTGTGCCGCTGCGCGGGCTACCCGACGATTGAGAACGCAATCCTGGCTGCCGCACATTCGTTGAGGACAGGCGAACCGATTCCGCCGCCCAAGATTCCCGATTCGATTCATACACACAACATCGTGGGACATTCTCATGTGCGGCCCGACGCGGTGGAAAAGGTGACGGGTGTGGCAATCTATACGGATGACCTCGAATTTGAGGGTATGTTATACGCCAAAGTCCGGCGCGCGCTGGTGCCGCACGCCTTTCTGAAAAAGCTGGATACTTCAAAGGCGAAGGCGCTCCCGGGCGTAGTGGCCGTACTAACTGCCACCGATATCCTGGGCGAACACAATCACGGACTGGTCATCTACGATTGGCCTGTGATGATCGGCATTGGGGAACGGATTCGCTATGTGGGCGACGCGTTGGCCATTGTCGCCGCGGAAACCCAGGAGATCGCAGAGCAGGCGGCAGGCCTGATCGAAGCGGAGTTTGACCTGCAGCCGGTGATCTCGGATCCCGTTCAGGCACATCAGGAGGGCGTACCGCAAATCCATGCCAACGGAAACCTGCTCAAGCACATCAAAGTCCGCAAGGGTGATATGGAGAGGGGCTTTGCCGAGTCGGATGTGATCCTGGAGCATACCTTCCACACGCCCATATACCGAGCACGCCTTCCTCGAGCCTGAATGCAGTATTGCTGTGCCTACCCCCGATGGACGTATGGAAATCTACGTTGGCTCGCAAATCCCATATCAGGATCGCGAGCAGGTGGCCCGCGTTATGGGTTGGCCTGAGGAGCGCGTGCGCATTGTCGGCCAGTTGATGGGCGGTGGCTTTGGCGGCAAGGAAGACATCGCCGGCCAGATCCACGCGGCCATGCTGGCGAATGCTACGGGACGCCCGGTGAAGCTGCTGTTTGACCGGCACGAAAGCCTGCTGGTGCATCCCAAGCGACACGCCACGCAGATCCGCGTCAAGATTGGCGCGAGGAAGGATGGTCGGCTGGTGGCGGTGGAGACCGAACTCTACGGTGACACCGGCGCGTACGCCTCGCTCGGCGAAAAGGTGATGACGCGAGCCACCACGCACTCGGCCGGGCCGTATGATATTCCGCACGTGCGAGCCGACTGCTACGCGATGTACACAAACAATCCGCCCGCCGGGGCATTCCGCGGCTTCGGCGTTACGCAATCCGCTTTTGCAGTGGAAAGCATGATGGACATGCTGGCCGAGAAGCTGAATTTGGATCCCGTCGAACTGCGCCGTATGAACGCGCTGCACGTTGGGAGCATCACGAACACCGGACAGCTCCTGCGCGAGTCGGTGGGTCTCGTAGAATGCATTGACAAAGTGGATGCCGAAATGCGAAAGCAGAATTCGCGCCCGTTCGAGCCGCGCCGTGAAGGCCATCTTGTTCGAGCCTGGGGTTTTGCCGCCGCCTACAAGAACACCGGCCTCGGCGGCGGTGCACCGGACATATCCGGCGCGGACCTCGAACTGTACGAAGACGGCACGCTTGAAGTGCGGAGTTCCGCGGCTGAATTGGGCCAGGGTTTGGTCACGGTAATGCGGATGACCGTCGCCGAGGAAATGTCGGTCCCGCCGCCGCAGGTGCGCGTGCTCGTGATGGACACCGACTTGACGCCAAATGGCGGCCCGACGACGGCCTCCCGCCAGACCTATGTCACCGGCAATGCCTCACGCTTTGCGGCCAAGACGCTGCGCAATGCCATCACCGCCGCGCTGGCTGAAAAATACGATGTAAAGCCTGAACAGATTCGATTTGAAAATGGCATCGTGCATGCCAACGGACATTCGATGACGTTGGGAGAGGCTGCGAAAGAAATGAAGTCCGTAGGACAGCAACCGCGTGCCCTGTACAAATATGAGGCTCCGAAGACGCAGCCTCTGGGCACAGGCGGTGACATGCACTTTGCGTTCTCGTTTGCGGCGCAGGCCGCCGAAGTGGAAGTCAACACGCGAACCGGCGAAGTGCGTGTGCTGCGCATCATTGCCGCCAATGACGTTGGCATGGCGGTCAATCCGCTCGGCCTGCAGGGACAGGTCGAGGGCGGCGTGATGATGGGCCTTGGCAATTGCCTGACGGAAGAGTTCATCGTCGAGAACGGCAATGTGGTCACAGACCATCTGGCGCGTTATCGCGTGCCTGGAATTATGCTCACGCCTGAGATCACTTCCATTATCGTTGAGCATCCAACGGCGGAAGGACCCTATGGAGCGAAGGGCGTGGGAGAGGTGGTCAGCATCCCAACCACTCCGGCCATTACCAACGCCATCTATAACGCGGTCGGGGTGCGGTTTGATAAGCTGCCTGTGGATCAGGAAAAGATCGCACGCGCTTTGTGGGAGCGTGAGAAGAAATAGGCGCTGAGCAATCCCGGCCAGCTGACAGCAGAGAAATGATTGGAGGTCTCGCAGGAGTTGTTTCCTGCGAGACCTTTTCATCCACAACACCTCATCCCGTTCTCGCCAGATCGTGTTTGACATTTTCTACATCTCCGTTCCGATGACTAACCGGGTAAAATGAGGTCATGAATCGATTCGTTGGCTATCGTTGTTCTTTGTGCGGCACGGAATACGCTCCGGGCGACATAACCTATACATGTCCAAAAGACGGCGGGAATCTGGACATCGTCCTCGATTACAAGGCCATCCGCGCGAAATATCAACCGGAGGACATCATATCCAGAGCGGATTTCTCTCTCTGGCGCTACCTTCCGCTCCTGCCCGTCGCTGAGTACCCGGGAGATTCCACGCCGCTTCACGCGGCGGGTTGGACGCCCGTGTTCAACTTGGCGCGGCTCGGCGCCAAGCTCGGCCTAAAGCAACTTTGGCTTAAGGATGAGAGTCGCAACCCGACAGCCTCCTTCAAGGATCGCGCCAGCGCGGTCGTTGTGGCGCGAGCGCGTGAAATCGAGGCGGAGGTCGTCGTGACTGCTTCCACGGGTAATGCCGGAGCGGCACTGGCGGGCATGGCGGCGGCGGTCGGGCAAAAGGCTGTCATTCTTGCGCCGAAGACGGCGCCGCCTGCAAAAGTGGCGCAGCTGCTGATCTACGGGGCCACGGTTATTCTGGTGGACGGCACCTACGATGAGGCTTTCGACCTCACCGTCAAGGCTGCGGATGAGTTCGGCTGGTATTGCCGCAACACAGGCTACAACCCCTTCACCGCGGAAGGAAAGAAGACTGCCGCCTTCGAAATCTGGGAATGGTGGCGTAGCGAGCACCAGGCGTGGCACAAGAAGATTGGCAAGGACGTTGACCATCCGCCATTGACAGTTCTTGTCTCCGTCGGCGATGGAAACATCATTTCAGGACTGCACAAGGGCTTCAAGGACTTGTTCGAGCTGGGCTGGCTGGAGCGCCTCCCCCGCATTATAGGTGTGCAAGCCAAGGGGTCGGCAGCCATTGCCAACGCCTTCCTCGCCAACACGGAAAAGATCACACCTGTTTCGGCCAGGACGATTGCCGATAGCATTTCTGTGGACCTGCCGCGCGATGGCGTGCGGGCAGTGCGTGCGGCACGCGACACGGGCGGAACGTACATCACTGTGTCAGACGATGAGATTCTCAAGGCGATTGCCGAACTCGGCAGGCTTGGGATCTTTGCTGAACCGGCGGGCGCCACAGCCTATGCCGGCCTGGGCCGTGCAGCGGCCGACGGCATCGTGGCAAGCGATGAGCCCATAATGGTCCTGAACACGGGAAGCGGTCTCAAAGACGTCAAAGCGGCCATGCGCGCGGTAGTCGAGGCGCCGGTCATTGAGCCGACACTCAAAGCCCTGAAACGAGTCCTGAAGAATGCCGCGTAACCGGGAAACTAAGATCACCTACTCCATTGTGGCTCCGATCTACAATGAGCTCGAAAACCTGCCCGAGCTGCATCGCCGCATCAGGGACGTTATGCAGTCCAACGGCGAATCGTGGGAACTCCTGCTGGTGGATGACGGCTCAACGGACGGATCAACCGACAAAATTCTCGAACTGGCGAAACATGATCGGCACGTGCGCCCGCTGATCTTTGCCCGCAACTTCGGACACCAAATTGCCATCACCGCAGGCTGGGATTATGCACGCGGCCAGGCGGTGGTGATTCTTGATGCAGACCTGCAGGACCCGCCGGAAGTCATCCTCGAGCTGGCCGGGAAATGGAAAGAAGGCTTCGAGGTGGTCTACGCCGTGCGCGCGGAACGTGCAGGCGAGAGCTGGTTCAAGAAATTTACGGCCTCCCTGTTCTATCGGCTCATCTATCGCATAACGGACGTCAAGATTCCCCTGGACACCGGCGATTTCCGTCTGATGGATCGCAAGGTCGTAGATGTGCTCAAACAAATGCGAGAACGCCACCGTTTCCCGCGGGGTATGTCGGCCTGGGTGGGCTTTCGCCAGGTGGGGGTGGATTACAAACGTAGTCCACGCTACGCGGGTGTGACCAAATACCCGTTTCGCAAAATGTTCCGGCTGGCGCTGAATGCCATCACGAGCTTTTCGTATTTCCCGCTGCAGGTCGCTACATTTTTCGGCTTCTTCTCGGCGGGTCTTGCGATCCTGGCGATCCCGATCGTAGTCTACCTGCGCATGGCCGGCATTCCGCAATTTACCGGTCAGGCCACCACTTTGATCGCCGTGCTTTTCCTGGGCGGGGTCCAGTTGATCTCGCTCGGAATGTTGGGTGAGTACATCGGCCGTCTGTATGATGAAGCCAAGGGCCGGCCTCTATATGTTGTACGTGAAGGGCCGGAGGAATAGCATGCCGGTGCAAAACTGAAAGATGAAATGACTTACAAATTTGACCTCATATTTAACCGCCGACCCACGAATTCAACCAAATGGAATCAATATCCCGAAGATGTGCTGCCGCTTTGGGTGGCAGACATGGATTTTCGAACTCCTGAGCCGATACTCGAACGCGCTCCGCGCGAGTCTGGACCAGGGCATTCTGGGCTACGATTTGCAGGTCAAGGCTCTGCAAGAAGTCGCCGCGGCCCGGATGGAAAGACTCTACGGCTGGCACGTAGATCCCGACATGATCGTGGCGACGCCAGGCATTGTCAGCGGCTTCAATGCAGCAGCCTGGGCGGCCTGCGATCCGGGCGAAGGGATCCTGATGCAAGTACCGGTGTATTTCCCTTTCCTCTCGGTCGGCGAGAACGTTGGTCTTGTACAGCAGACGGCGCCTCTGCGCCCGGTTCGGCAGGGATCCACCATTCGCTACGACCTGGATTTCGAGGCCTTCAAAGGCGCGATCCATTCCGGAGGCGTGAAAACGCGCATGTTCCTGCTATGCAATCCGCACAACCCCACGGGGAACATGTTTGACCGTGACGAGTTGAGTGAAATGGCCAGGTTGTGCCTGGAACGTGATGTGTTAATATGTTCCGATGAAATTCATAGTGAGCTGGTCTTAAGTGATCGCCATCACGTTCCGATAGCATCGCTTTCGGCGGAAATCGCCGACCGTACCATTACGCTGATCGCGCCGAGCAAGACATTCAACGTCGCCGGCCTTTTTTGCGGCCTGGCGATCATTCCGAACGAGAAGCTACGCGAGCGCTTCAAGAAGCAAGTGGAGCGCCTCACTCTGCACGTCAATAGCCTGGGAATAGTCTCGGCGCAAACGGCTCTATCCGGAAGCTGTGATGCCTGGTTGGCTGAGCTGTGCACCTATCTGCGGGAAAACCGGGACATTCAGGTGCGTTTCGTCCAGGAGCGGCTGCCCGGAATGCGCACGACGATTCCGGAAGCGACCTACCTGGCTTGGTTGGATTGCGGCGATCTGGTTGCTCCGGGCGTCATTAAAGGTTCACCATTTGATTTCTTTCTGGTTCGGGCCAAGGTCGCTTTGAACAACGGCGTCCCATTTGGCCCCGGGGGCGAGGATTTTGTCCGGCTGAATTTCGGCTGTCCGCGAAGTACGTTGATTCAGGCGTTAGAGCGAATGGAGAAAGCACTTTACAGGAGGTAACCGTGGCAAAACTGACCTATCCGGCCGTACAGGAGTATCTCACTTCCCTCGTTCCGCCCAGGGAGGCGGAGATGCAGGAAATGGAGAAATACGCGGCCAAGACCGACTTTCCGATCATTGGCCCGGCAGCCGGCTATGTGTGTTATCAGACCGCGCGGTTGATCGGCGCGAAGTCTGTGTTCGAGATGGGATCGGGATACGGATATTCGACCGCCTGGTTTGCGCGAGCGGTGAAAGAGAATGGTGGAGGTGTGGTGCATCATGTCGTCTGGGACGAAAAGCTTTCAAAAATGGCGACCGGGCATCTGTCGCGGCTCGGATACGACGGGATGATTCAGTTTCATGTGGCGGAGGCCGTCGGGACACTCCGCCAGATGCCGGGACCCTTCGATATCATATTCAATGACATCGAAAAGCAGGACTACCCAGCGTCCCTGCCCATCATCAAGGAGAAGCTTCGTCGGGGAGGTCTGTTGATCATTGACAACACCCTTTGGAGCGGTCGTATCTTCGATGAGAAGGATCATTCGGCGGCGACGGAAGGCGTCCGTGGATTTACCCGCCTCATCACGAAGGACCCGGATTGGATCGTGTCATTGGCGCCGGTACGCGATGGGCTGATTTTGGCTTTCAAAAAATAAGCGCATGCTCGCGTCGAGCGGCAAGCGGCAGTCGCCGATGGCGGCACAGAGAATGGCCCAGACAGCGAAGCCGGAGACTGCCCCAAAGGTCGTAGAGATCATCTTCTGCTGTCCTTGGCCCTGCAATATTCTGTTGCCTGGATGCACCGGCCCATTGGCTATTGGTCACTCCGCTGTTGTGGGATATAATGAAAGTTGTCTGACAACTTTCCCAGGAGAACTCATATGACTATGATTGACCTCAGAGTTGACAAGTCCCGCCGCAAGAATGCCATCAAGCGTGCGAAGGAACAAAGGATTGTCATTCCCACCTATGCCCAGATGAAGGATCCTTCCAAGGTTCCTGGAAAAATCAAGGAGGATCTCAAGGGGGTTGGCCTATGGGACGTAGACCCGCGCAACCTGTTCCGCATTACCTGGCACAACGAGCCCAAGGCCAGCGGCGGCGGCTTCAGCGGGGTGAACTACCTCGAACTGCCAACCGTGCTGACCGGCGTCCCCGCGCGCATCGTTGTGCTCGTGGGCAAATGGTTCCCAACGGGGGCGCACAAGGTTGGTGCGGCCTTCAGTTGCCTGGTGCCTAGGCTAGTTACGGGCCAGTTTGACCCGACCACTCAGAAGGCAGTTTGGCCCTCCACCGGGAATTATTGTCGCGGTGGGGCTTATGATTCGGCGCTGCTATCCTGCGAATCAATCGCCATCCTGCCGGAGGGCATGAGCAAGGAACGTTTCGACTGGCTGGCGAAGATTGCCGGCGAAACCATCAAGACGCCGGGTTCCGAATCGAACGTCAAAGAGATCTTCGACAAGTGCAAGGAACTCCGAGCTTCCGGCCAGGATTTGATGATCTTCAATCAGTTCGAAGAATTCGGCAATTATCTGTGGCACTACGAAGTAACCGGTCACGCAATGGAGGAGGCCGTCGAACGGGTGCTGGGCAAGAACGGCCGGTATCGCGGCATGGCTTCCGCCACCGGTTCGGCTGGGACCCTTGCCAGCGGCGACTACATGAAGCAGCGCTTTCCCGATAGCAAGATCGTTGCCAGCGAGGCCCTGCAATGTCCCACGCTGCTCGAGAACGGTTTCGGTTCGCACCGCATTGAAGGCATCGGTGACAAGCACGTGCCGTGGATCCACAACGTGAAGAATACGGACATGGTCGTGGCGATTGACGATCAGGCCGTGGTCAACCTTTCCCGATTGTTTAATGAAGAAAAGGGCCGGGCTTATCTGGTGAAAAAGGGCGTGCCCAAAGCGCTGGTCTCGCAGCTCGATTTGCTCGGCTTCTCCGGCATCTCGAACGTGCTAAGCTGCATCAAGGCCGCCAAATACTACGAAATGGACGAAAATGACATCATGATCACGGTGTTGACCGATTCGATGGAACTCTACCGCTCGCGGCTGCATGAGATGCAGGCCGAGTTTGGTGAATATACGGAGTCGAATGCTGCGGCCGATTTTGCACAGTATTTGCAAGGGCAGTCCACGGACAACCTGCTTGAACTGCGCTATTCAGACCGCCGGCGCGTGCACAACCTCAAGTACTACACCTGGGTAGAGCAGCAGGGCCGCACATATGAGGAAATTCAGCAGCAATGGCATCAGCCGAACTACTGGACGGATGTCCAAAAACAGGCCAACGAAATTGACGAACTTATCGTTGAGTTCAATAACGAGGTGGCGGCATAGGCCGGATGGCTGTTACGATTTAAGTGTAGAATCCGTCCGAAAAAGTCCCGCTCATATGGAACCCATGGCCCCGACCCAGCCAAACTGCAAGCATCAACACCCAAGCAGTGACCACAGGTTTCGATTTGAATTCGATCGCAACGGGTACGTGGCCAAACACTAGAGAATAGCCGGTTTTTCATGGGCGAGGGCAGCCTCGCCCGTTTGTTTGCCTCGGTGTCATGATTCACCCGACCGATCTGATCCTGGTGTGCGTGCTGCCTGAGCCGCGTGATCTGGAAATTGCGCGGCTTCTTGGCTGGTATCGGATTCCGCTGCGCACAGCTCCCAAAGTCGTCGCCGTGGACCGACTGGCCTTTTATCAGCCCTCGGGCTTCGGCGAAGCCGGCGGGCGCATCGAATTCACCGCTCCGGTGCGCGGCCATGAATTGACCCGACGCCGTGAATTGCTGAAGGAGGAGGCTGATCACCCTCGTGCTCATGAAGAGTATTACAAGATCGAGCTGGGCGGCCTGGAAAGACTGCCCCGGCCCATTGCTGCCGACAAATGGAAACGATTGACCTTTCTTTACACGACGGGGGAATACCTGCTGAAGGCCAACACCCTGAATGATCTGGTGGTTAACTCCGACGAGCGCGCAACTCTGTGGCGGTCGCTTCGCGAACGGGCCCAAAGCGTCGGCATCTATCAGACGGAACTGCCAGATGCGGACATCCCGCCTGAAGTCCTGATGGCATTGTTGGGGATCAAGGGAACAGAATGACCCCCGAAATGGTTTTTGTAATTGTCGTGATCGTCGTGCCACTGGCTCTGATTGTGTTGAATCGCTGGCAGGTCGATGTGGCGGCGCTGTTCATGATTGTTGTTCTGGGCCTTGCGCAGTATTATGGCGTGGGGGTTTTGGGGGCCAGAAACTCCCCAGGCCAAACTCTGCTTGCGATCTCAGGTTTCGGCCAGCCTGTCGTGGTCACATTGATCGGACTATTCATCCTGACGCAAACGCTCACCAACAACGGGGTCATGCTTTGGCTGGGACAGCGCTTGACGGCCGCGGCGGCAAACTCGGTCAGTCGCCTGATCTTCTTGTTCACGTTTTCCGGTGCAGTGCTTTCGCAGTTCATGAACAACGTGGCGGTCGGCGCACTGCTGCTGCCTAGCGCCATGCAGGTCGCACGCAAATCCCGCATCCGGCCCAGCAAGCTGCTCATCCCGATCGCCTTCGGGGTGGAGCTGGGCGGCATGGCAACCTATTTCACCACCGCCAATATCGTTCTGAGCAACCTGCTTTCAATTGCCAACCCTCCACAGACTCCGCTGGGCGTGTTGTCGTTTGCCGCAACCGGCGGCTTGATCGCGATCGCCGGCGTCGCGTACATAACCTTCGTCGGTCGGCGCCTCATGCCGGTTCGAAAGCCCGGACCGGAGCAGGCGCTTGCCCGTCGACCGAGCGATGAACTGGAGGGTCTCTATGAGGTGGGTGAACGCCTTTGGGAGGCGCGCGTTGAGCAATCCTCACCGCTGGCCGGGCAGACGCTTCGAAAAAGCTCCATCGGCGAAAGATTCGGCATTGCCATCGTTGCCCTGCGCCGCGGCTACCAGGCCTTCTTTACCCCGCCTCCCGAGGCTGTGATCCAGACGGAGGATACTATCCTGATTGTGGGCCGTGAAGAGCGCGTTTCCCAACTGTCTGCCCTGGGCCTGCAAGTGAAGCCGGAGACTCACACCATCACGACCTTCGGTATGACCCTTATAGAACTAATCCTTGCGCCTCACTCTGATTATGCCGGCAAGACGATTAAAGAATTGAACTTTCGGAGCCAGTACGGGTTTACCGTGCTGGCAATCCTGCGCGGGGGGCGCAGTTACCGCACCGATGTCGGCGACATTCCGCTTGAACTTGGCGATTCCCTATTGATTGTAGGTTCGCATAAGAGGATCCGTGATCTGCGGGTCAATCCGGAGATCATCATATTCGAGCCTGACCCGGCAACGCGTGCAATCCCTCGCAGGCGAGCTATCGTCAGCGTGCTGGTGTTTTCCGGTGCTATTGTTCTCTCGCTGCTGGGATTGCCCGTCTATCTCGCCGTTCTCATTGCGGCGTTGCTGGCCATTTTGTTGGGACTCCTTCCAATTCAAGAGGCATATCATTCGGTACAGTGGCAGGTCATATTTTTTATCGCAGGCATGTATGCTGCAAGCCTGGCTATGATCAACACCGGCCTGGCGGCTTTGATTGGGAATGGCGTTATCAGGCTGCTTGGAAGCGCCGGTCCACTCGGACTGGCAGCCGCGATATTCCTGCTGTCGGCGGCTCTGACGCAATTGATGGCCAGTCAGGCAACCGCCTTCGTGGTCGGGCCGATTGCGATTGCCGCAGCCATCCATCTCCATACAGATCCTCAGGCAATTGCCGTGGCCTGTGCAATCGGCTGTTCCGCCTCCTTCCTGACGCCCATTGCGCATTCTGTCAATCTGATTGTGATGGGACCCGGCAATTACCGCTTTGGCGATTTCTTTCGCGTCGGTTGGGGGCTGATGCTGGTGGTATTCCTGGCGTTACTGGCCGGCATGATGCTCTTCTGGAGATTGTAGGAGCTCCCATGAAAATGCTGATAAGAAATGGAACCCTCGTAACGGCGTCCGATACATTTGAAGCGGACATTCTGATTGAAGACGAAAAGATTTCCCGCATCGGTCGTAATCTGGAGGCAGATTCCGCCCAGATCCTCGACGCGACCGGGAGACTACTGATGCCCGGCGGGGTTGACCCGCATACGCATTTCGACCTGCCGATGTTCGACACCGTCTCTTCAGATGATCATTACACCGGCCACAAAGCTGCTGCTTTCGGCGGGACGACCACCGTCATGGACTTTGTATCCTTCGATTTCGACACAATTGGAGAATCCGTCGACGCGTGGCACAAGAAGGCTGAAAAGGCTGCCGTTGACTATTCGTTCCACATGAACTTGACCAAGTTCAACGAGGCGATCGCGAGAGAAGTCCCGTCTTTGAGGGATTTGGGCATTACCACGCTTAAAGTTTTCACTGCCTACAATGGCCGCTTGCGCCTGGATGACGGTGGCATTTTCAGGGCCTTGCGGATTGCGGGGGCAAATGGCATGCTTGTAATGGCCCACTGTGAGAACGGCGATGTTATCGATGCTCTCGTGCCTGAAGCTCTGGCGGCGGGACACACGACGCCCGAATGGCACGCCTTGACACGTCCCGATTGGGGCGGGGTCGAATCCACACTACGGATGGCCGCGCTCGCGTCCGAGGCTGGAGCGAGCGTATATATCGTCCATATGAATGTAGCCGGCGAAGTTGACATGCTGAGTTATGCGCGTCAGCATGGCATCAAAGCCATGGGCGAGACCTGCCCGCAATATCTGTTCTTCACGATCGATCATCTGCGGCGGCCCGACGGCGCAAAGTGGATCTGCTCTCCGCCGATGCGGACAGAACGGGACAATACGCGGTTGTGGGAAGCCTTGCACGACGGCGCCCTCCAAACGATCGGCACGGATCATTGTCCATTCTTTTTCGACGGGTCCCGGCCGATACAATATGAGGGCCGCGCAGTCAAGATCCCGGGAAAGGAACTTGGAAAGGACGATTTCACCAAAATCCCGAACGGCCTTCCCGGCGTACAAGACCGCATGCCGATCCTCTGGACATATGGTGTGCGCGCCGGAAGGATAACCGCGAATCAATTCGTGGCATACAACAGCACAAATCCGGCAAGGATCTTCGGACTATATCCGCGCAAGGGCGCCTTGTTGCCCGGCTCGGATGCCGATGTCGTTATCTGGGATCCGGAAAAGAAGGTGAACTATGGTGTGGCGTTGTCGCACCAGCGAACGGACTATAACCTGTATGAAGGTTGGGACCTCGTTGGGTACCCGGAGAAAGTATTCCTGCGCGGGAAGCTGATCGTGGACGGCGACAAGTGGTTGGGGAGGTCGGGGCAGGGGACTTTTCTAAAGCGAGGTGAGGGCGAGGTGCTCTAGTTTCAGACCGGGGCTGCTGCTGCGCTCACTGAACGGCCAGCAGCTCCTTTAGACGCGGATGATTCGCGTAGACGCCTCGATAGCGTTCGGGGATGAGAGCGGCGATGCGGCACATGATTTCGTCCGTGAATTGCTTCAAGGCCGCGTCGCGTTCCCGGCCGGCCGTGCCGCGCAACGGTGGTAGTGAGAAGGCCTTGCCTGCCGTCACCACGATCTCTGAGCGGCGGAAATGCCTGAGATTGTCGAGGACTGCCCTATCTTCCGTCCCTGCCAGCCCCACGGGTACGATGGGGCGGTTGAGTTTGGCGGCCAGGTAGCTGGCTCCGGGCCTGCCCTCGATCATCGACGCCGCCCGCGAGCGTGTTCCCTCGGGGGCTATCACCAGGATGTTTCCTTCTTCCATCAACCCGATGATCTTGCGCATGGCTTTCAGGTCCGGCTTGAAACGATCGATAAAGATAAAGTTCAAATACTTGCCCAGCCACTTCAGGAAGGGGTTCTGTTCCCACTTCTCCGCAACGGGGATGAACACGTCCCAGCGGTTAATCGCATAGAAAAGCATGGTGGCATCCAGCATGCCAAGATGATTGGTGGCGATAACGAAGGCGCCGGTTTCAGGCACATTTTCGTATCCGCGGATTTCCACCTTTGCGATCAGATTTAGCAGCACCCGAATCAACCAGCGGATGATGTTGCGCATAGGCCAATTTTACACGAAACAGTTTTCGTTGCTCCCGCGGATAAAAAGAAACCCTGCCGCTTCTCAAGCGGCAGGGTCATGGTTGAATGGCATTGCGCTGATTACCTGCCCCACAAATAGTCGGCGGCGGAAGTGGAACTACTGCTGTAGCCGGTGGAACCATATTTCTCGAAAAGGGCCCTGAAGGCGTCGGCATCTCCCGGATTCATGTCTACAATCTGAAAACCCGCGTCGTACAATGTGGGGTCAATGCGATCCGGCTGGCACCATTTGCTGCGCGCGATGAACACCATGTACGGCTTCTGGGCAATATCGCTGGGGAGTTCAATCCGGAATGCGTAGTCTGAATTCAGCGGGATGGGGCGCTTGCTTTCGAGCCTGAAACCCTCGTGACTGATATCTGCAAGATGCCCTACCAGCTCCCCGGTGTTCTCGTTCATGAGACGCATATATTCGGAGAAGCCTCGTCGGTCTCGTTTCCGTCGTTCCATGTCCTTATCCTTCCGGCTGGCAGACATCGTCTGATAAAAGTATATAACGCTCTGGCTTAATAATCAAGGCTGTTTTTAAGACAGATTTGGCGGCCGCTACTCGCTTACCAGGATGTGCGTCAGAACGGTCGCTCCGCTTCCGCCGATGTTTTGCGCCATTCCAATCTTTGCGCCTTCCACCTGCGTGCCATCGCACTCTCCGCGAAGTTGCTGGACAATTTCTACGATCTGGTACATCCCTGTTGCGCCCACGGGGTGGCCGCGCGCCTTCAAGCCGCCGCGGGTGCAAATCGGCAGGCGGCCGTTGGGGGAAATTGCCTCATCCAGGCCGAGGCGCACGCCCTGGCCCCGCTCGGCGAAACCGCAGGCCTCCAGCGAAAGCGCAGTCATGATCGAGAACGCGTCGTGCAGTTCGAATACGTCGATGTCCTCGGGCCGCACTCCCGACATGTCATAGCATTGTGTTGCCGACTGATGCGCCGCAGCCAGGAACAAAGGGTCCTTGCGCGAATGCACGGCGATCGTGTCGGTGGCCGAGGCCGAAGCGGCAATCACGATTCGCGGCCGGCCCGGTAGCGAGGCGACTTTGTCTGCCGGGACGATCACGGCAGCCGCGGCCCCGTCGCCGATGGGCGAGGCGTCCAGGAGGTTGATCGGTGTTGCGACCATCGCGGATTTCTCAAATCTATCCAGGGTAATCTTTTCGTGCAGGCGAGCGAAGGGGTTGTGCATGGCGTTGGCATGTGCATTGATCGAAAATGGCGCAAAATCGGCGTGCTTCCAACCGAATTCAAACATATAGCGCTGCATGATCAGCGCGTTAAGTCCGACAAAGGAGACGCCCTGTTCGGCCTCGTAGTCCGCGTCGGCGGCGGTTGCCAGTGCCGCCGTCACATCGTGTCCGGCTTTGTCGGTCATCTTCTCCACACCCACCACCAGCGCAGATTCCACGTCTCCGGATGCAACCGCCATTAGCCCGGCCCGCAGCGCCGCGGCGCCTGAGCCGCAGGCGGCCTCCAATTTCACGGCTTCGTGGCCCCAAAGCCCAACCCAATCTGCGAAGAAGGTCCCGAGTTGATTCTGCGCGTCAATCAACGGGGAGAGCATGTTTCCCACAAATAGGGCGTCCACCTGGCTGACGCCTGCGTCTTTCATGGCGTTGAGGGCAGCCTCGCCGCCAATTTCCCGCAGGGATTTTTCCCACTGTTCGCCGATGGCCGTTTGTCCGATACCAAGGATGGCTACTTTTTGCATGGCTGAATTTTACCAGCGGCCGCTATCAGCTTCTATCAAGACTCACAAGGATGATGCCCGCCGGGAACGGATTCGGGCAAATATCGTCTTTGGTTGTGTATACTAGTGAAAAGAAGAGGAGAATTCATGCGCCAGAAAAATGCCCTTCAATACGCCCTCATTTCAATGCTGTTACTTTCTGCGTGCGGGCTGCTAAAACCTGCGGCCCCTAGCCCTGAGCCCCTGCCGTCCCCTGCTGACAACTGGAGCATACAGCTAAACCAATCCGGTGGCATAGCCGGAGTGCAACTAACGGTGGACGTTGCCAGCGACGGCCGGCTCTACGCTGCAGATCAACACTCTGGGCGCAGTAAAAATCAGACTTTGACCCCGGCCACCATAGCGCAATTGCGTCAGCTCGCTTCCAGCATCCAGACTCCCTCCAATCCTTCAGCGTCATCGGGCTGTGCGGATTGCTTTATCTACGATCTAGAGATTCACTCAGGTTCCGGCATCATCACGGTTCACGCGGATGATGTCACACTGAACGACTCCGGCGCGGCTTCACTGATTGGCCTGTTGCAAAAGCTGCGCGATAACGCCCTGGCCGCGAAGCCATAGACGCCCGAAACTCCTCGTGCGCATGGTGCAGCGTCCGAAAACGGCCATACGGTGACGCCTGGCGTTGTTCCCGCCGTTACGCTGGATGTCCGTTTTCCGGCATTCATGTGTGAGAGTTCTCCATCTATTTGCGATGCAGCAAAAAGGCCGAATAAATACCATGGGAGACAATGCTGGTTGGATTGATCAATTACTCGCCAACCTGGATCGATCCGGGCCAAGCGGCCGCGCAACGTACAAGTTCCTGAAGGAAAAAAGGGTGCGCGTCGAGCTTCACGAACAGCCTACGGGCGCGCGCTGGACGGCGACGGGACGCATCCAACTGCATCCGCGATATGCCGAAGGTCCGCCGGACGCCGCCTATCCGCTCAGCCTGATTGTCCATGAAGCCTGCCATCTTCAGCAGGCGATGTGGAAGGCGCTTTCGGTCTACGGTGAATGGCAGGCGTGGCAGGAGCAGTTTTCTTTCCACAAGGCATTGTTCGGCAGTTATCACGAAGTGCCGCACAAGAATGAAATTATCGAAGAACTCATGTCCATTTCATCTGGTTGGGACAGATCAGGGCTGGATCGAGCGCGGAAACTGATGCGGGTGTATGCGGGCAACGCTTATCGGGTGGATTTGCTGCCCTTATATCCTCTTCCCGCGGAGATCATGTTTTGGATTTCCGGCCGGGTCCCGCGGGCGCCCTGAATAATTCATGACAGAATTGACATCTGGATTTAATGCAAAGCATGGGATATCGTTGTATGATAATGTCAGGTTAGGAAAGGAGGTGCGTTATCGAGTCGCCGCCTGAACTGCATCCTCACGGAAAGACGGGCGCGCACTGACTGGACAAAACCGTAATTTTGCTCCAGACGTTTTGAAACGAGAAAAGTCCCGCTCCGGTCTTTCCCTTGCCACGGGCAAGAATACTTGACGGATGGGTAACACCCATCCGTCTCTTATTTAATGGGGAACTATGGTTTCAACTTCGTCGGATCCTTGACCACAAACCACAGGATACCGGCCATAAGAAGTCCGAAGACCGCCGTCAGTACAAATGTGACCTGAAATCCGGCAGCGTCGGCCAGAACTCCGCCGAGGACTGGCGCCAGAATGGCTGCCGGCGCCGGCAGTGTATTAGCCATTCCAATATAGAGCGGGCGCTCATCTTCATTTCGGGCAAAACTCACGCTCAACGCCAGAGGGATGGTCCAGATGGCAACGATGGCTATGGCCTCCAGGAGGAATACAAAATAGAACCAGCCGGCCGAGGTCGCTTGCCAGGCCACCAGAGCACTCAAGGCCGCGCCGATGGCGCCGATGCTCATCACCCCTCGATGGCTCCAGCGGTCGCCCAACCGTCCCATCAGCGGACTCAAGACAACCTGACCAACGAGGAGCATTGCCACCATGATTCCGGCGGCGGCGTCGCTCAAGGCGTATTGTTGCACGGCATAGATGATGTAGAACGCAAAAGCCATTCCCGCAAACTGGCTGACGACTCGCACCACGAGAAAGGCGCGGAAGTTTGAATCCCTGCGCAGGATGGTCAGCGAATTTCTCCAGAAGCCGGACGCGTGATCCGATTGACTCGGCGCCGATTCGGGCTCGCGAGTCAGGGCAAGGCATACATACGAGAACAGCATGAAGAAGAATGTCAGAGAAAAACAAACACTGAAGTTCAATGGCCCCGGCACCTTGTCCAGAATGACACCGGCCGCTATGGCCGAGAAACCAGCAAGGCCGTTGAACGCCGCTGCCTGCGTGCCAAAAAATGTCCCGTGCAGTTCGGGTGGCATGATCTTGGAAATCATGCTCGTCCACGGATTTGCGGTAAACCCCGCGCCGAAGCCCTGCCATAAGAGCAGCAGAAAAATGAGGATGAGGATGCCGGTGTTGGACAACCGCGGGACAAATAACGCCACCGTCGCCAGCCCCAGGAACGGGAGACGTTCATTGATCGTCATCCACAGGGTGAGTGGTTTGAAGCGCCGGGCGCGCGCCAGCCAGCCTGCCGTCAACAGTTGCGGCATTTGCCAGCCCATATTGTGAATGGCTGGCACCAGGCCGATCAGCAGCGCCGAATGTGTGAAGTGATTGACAAAAAGGGGGATGATGGCCGAAAAGGATGCGAATCCCATACCCAGACCAAAGAAGCCTCCATCGAACATGCCGATCATGAAATTGAATCTGAGGTGCTTTCGGATGTAGGCATCGATGGGGGATGGCATGCTTGGAATTCTATCACTTGACAAAAATACCTATGGCGGTATAGAATAAAAACGAACGTTCGTTCATATAAGAAGGCAGGCATGGACAAAGCAGAAACAGTCTCAAAGGGAGAGCGAACTCGGCAGACTATAGTCGACGCGGCCTACGATTTGATCATCCAACAGGGTTACGCGGCCACCTCGATGCGCCAGATTGCCGAAAGGTCCGATTTGGCGTTGGGGAGCATTTACAACCATTTTTCGTCCAAGGAGGAGGTATTTCGAGCCATCGTTCTGGAGCGGCATCCGATGGCTCAGATTATCCCGATCATGACGACGGTGGAAGGGCGGACAGTGGAAGAGTTCGTCCAGAACGCCGCGCAGGCGTTGATCGAGCAACTCGGACGCCACCAGCCGGAGTTTGTAAATCTGATGCTGACTGAGATTGTCGAATTCAAGGGCGCGCACATGCCGCTTGTCTTCGCGAAAATGCTTCCAACCATGCTGCAGGTTGCCGAGCGGCTTTCACACCTGGAGGGCGAGCTGCGGCCCATTCCGCATCCTGTGATGCTGCGGGCATTTGCCGGCACATTCCTGTTCTATTATGTAACCGAGACTCTGATCGGGCCGGCCATGCCGCCGGAGATGCGCAACAACGCGCTTGACTATTTCGTCGACATTTTCCTGCACGGCATCCTGATGAAGGAGACAGCATGACGCTCCGTCTCACCTCGCTTATCCGTAAGGAATTCATACAGATCATACGCGATCCGCGTACGCTGATGTTGATCATCGTCATGCCGATCCTGCAATTGTTTTTGCTTGGCTACGCGGCTACGACCGACGTCAAGAACATCTCATTGGCGGTCTGGGACGAGAGCCAGACGTCTCAATCGCGCGCCCTGTTGGACGCGTTCCGCGGCGCCGATTATTTTCGGATCAATTACATTGTCGGTTCGGCAGATGAATACCGAGGCCTGATCGAAAGAGGCGATGCCCGCGCCGCCCTCATCATCCCGCCGGATTACGATCGCCGACTGGCCGAAGGCGATGCTCAGGTTTCCATGGTACTGGACGGTTCCGATGCCACCGTTGGCGGAGCCGCTCTCTCTGCCGCAAATCTGATTGGCCAGGCCTTCGCCACCAAAGTCCTGACCGACCAGACTATGCTTACGGGCCGTAGTTTGTCCGCGACGCCGCCGGTGGAAGTTCGTACGCAGGTCTGGTACAACCCGGATTTGATCTCGGCTTACTTCAATATCCCCGGCGTGATCGGCATGATCCTGTCTTTCATCACGGCGCTGCTTACAGCGTCCGCGGTGGTTCGCGAGCGCGAGCGTGGCACCATCGAGCAATTGATCGTGACCCCCATACGTTCGTGGGAATTGATCGTCGGGAAGATCCTGCCCTATGTAATCCTGGCGTTCGTTGACGTGCTCGAGGTGTTGATTATCGGACATTGGTGGTTCGGCGTGCCCGTCAGGGGCGACCTGGGTCTCATATTGCTGCTGTCGGGTCTGTTCGTGCTGTCCAGCCTGGGCATCGGTCTGTTCGCCTCCACCATCGCGAATACACAGCAGGAGGCCGTATTGACCGTGATGATGACACTTCTGCCAAGCATCTTTCTGTCGGGCTTCTTCTTCCCGATCGATGCAATGCCCGGGTTCTTGCAGATCGTCTCATACATCGTGCCTTTGCGATATTACCTTGTGATCATCCGAGCGCTTTTGCTTAAAGGGGTCGGTGTGCCAGCCCTCCAGAACCAGATCATTGCCCTGGTGATTTTCGCCGCCGTGATCATGGGTGCAGCTGCCGCACGGTTCCGCAAGCGGCTCGATTAGTACACCGGACTTGAAAATTAGGCAAATGGAAAGGACGCAGGAATGCAGAAGATACTAAAGGACCTGAGGGGGCGGAGGCGGATGGCGGGGGTGGTAGTGGTGCTGGCGGTGCTGATCGGGGGATACTATGGGGTGCGGGCACTGGCGGGGAACAACAACGGGCAGTTGAAGGCTTCGGGGACGATCGAGACGGTGAACGTGGACGTTTCGCCGGAGCTGGCGGGGAAAGTGCAGGCGGTGAACGTGGACGAAGGGCAGAGCGTGAAGGCGGGGGAGGCGCTGCTGGTGCTGGACGACACGCTGCTTTTGGAGCAGATCAAGGCGTCTTCGGCGGGGCTGGATTCGGCGCAGGCGGCGAGCATGACGGCGGAGAATGCGTTGAACATAGCGCAGGCGCAATACCAGCAGACGCTGATGAGTGCGCTGGCGGCGGACAAGCAGAGTCGCCTGGCGGACTGGTTCTCGACGCAGAAGGAATTTGACCAGCCGAACTGGTACTTTACGCGGCTGGAGGAGACGCAGGCGGCGCAGGGGCAGGTGGACGTGGCGCAGAAGGCGCTGGCGGATGCGCAGGGGAAGCTGGATGGGCTGAAGCAATCGCTGGGAGCTTCGGAGTATCTGGCGGCGGAGCAGCGGCTGCTGAATGCGCGGGTGGCGTACCAGGTGGGGAAGGATGTGAACGACCAGGCGCAGAACTCGGTGAGTGCGGTGAACCCGGTGGGGTTGTACAACAAGACGCACTGCGGGACGAACGAGGGGTACCAACTGGCAACGGGGCGGCTGACGAACCTGCAATATCCGTGCAGTGAGGACAAGCAGTTGGCGGCGGCGGGGACGGCGCTGTACAACACTGCGCAGGACGAGTTGGTGAATGCGCAGAATGCGTACGACAAGCTGCTGACGACGCAGGCGGCGCAGGATGTGTTGGCTGCGCGGGCGGAGATCTCCGTGGCGCAGGAGCGCTACTATGCGGCGCTGGACCGGCTGCACAGCCTGCAGGTGGGGGATCAGTCGCCGAGCGTGACGGCGGCGCAGGGAGCGGTGGACCAGGCGCAGGCGGCGTACGACCAGAGCCAGAAGGCGGTGGCGGAGGCGCAGGCGAACCTGGGGTTATTGAATGCGCAGTTGGCGAAGCTGACGGTGGTGGCGCCGCTGGACGGGGTGATCCTGAGCCGGAACGTGGAGCCGGGTGAATACGTGCAGCCTGGGGCGGCGGCGTTGACGATGGGGAACATCAGCCAGTTGACGATCACGGTGTATGTGCCGGAGGATCGCTACGGGCAGATACATCTGGGGCAGCAGGCGAGCGTGAGTGTGGACTCGTTCCCCGGAGAGCAGTTCAGTGGGCAGGTAAGCTACATCTCGGACCAGGCGGAGTTCACGCCGCGGAATGTGCAGACGGTGGAGGGGCGCTCGAGCACGGTGTATGCGGTGAAGCTGAAGGTGACGGATCCGCAGGGCAAGCTGAAACCGGGCATGCCGGCGGATGTCATCTTCGCACAATAGAAGGTTGGAACGTGCAGATCTGGCAGAGAATTGTTCTAGATGAATACTTCAATTTGGGCAGTTGAGTTGCATAAATCCTTCGGCGCGACCCGCGCCGTAAATGGCGTTTCTCTGGAGGTCAAGTCGGGAGAGATCTATGGCCTGGTCGGTTCGGATGGCGCCGGGAAGACGACGACCATGCGCCTGCTGGTCGGCGCCCTCAAGGCCGATTCAGGCCAGGGCTCCATCTACGGCTACGACCTCAAAAAGAAGATCGAAGAGGCTCGCGCCCACATTGGCTATCTTTCACAACGTTTTTCCCTCTATGAGGAGCTCACGGTCCTGGAGAACATCCGGTTCTTCGCCGAAGTTCGCGGCCTGAAATCCAATGAATGGCTGCCGCGCTGCATGGATATCCTGGAGTTTGTCGGCCTGGCAGGCTTCAAGGACCGCCGCGCCGGCCAGCTTTCAGGAGGCATGAAACAAAAGCTCGGGTTGGCCTCCGCACTGGTGACGCGCCCTCAGGTGCTCCTGTTGGATGAACCGACAACTGGCGTGGACCCGGTCACACGCCAGGATTTCTGGCAATTGCTTATTCGCCTGGTATCTGGCTCTCACCTCGCTTCACCTGCTCCTCAAGAAACCGGCGAAGGCGATGTGGCTGTCCTTATCTCGACGCCGTACATGGACGAAGCTGCGCGCTGCCACCGTATTGGTTTCATGCGTAATGGACAGATCATCGCCGAAGGTTCACCCTCGCAACTGCGTCAGCGCCTCGTGGGCCGCATTCTTGAACTGCGCGGGTCGCCCCTCAAGCTGTTGAGGAAGATCTCACAGCAGGACACAGATGTCGAGGACGTGCGGGCTTTTGGAGATCGGCTGCACCTGCGCGTGGGCGAAAAGATGGCGGATGCCGTGCTGGGGCGCCTGCCTTCGGAGATCGACCGCGGAGGGGCAAATATGGACAGCCTGCGGCCGATCCCACCCGCCCTGGAAGACGTCTTCATCGAGTTGTCGGAACAAGCCTATGAGTGATCCGGTCATCCTGGTCGAGAACCTCACACGACGCTTCGGCGACTTCGTGGCGGTGGATCACGTCAACTTTGAAATTGAAGCCGGCGAAGTCGTCGGCTATCTTGGTCCGAATGGCTCGGGCAAGACCACGACGATTCGCATGCTGCTGGGTTTGCTGCAGCCCAGCGAGGGCCGGGCCACCGTGCTGGGCTTCGATGCCTTTCGTCAGTCGGAACAGGTGCGCACCCGCGCCGGCTACATGTCGCAGAAATTCGCCCTGTACGACGACTTGACGGTGCTCGAGAACCTCACATTCTATGGCGGGGTCTACGGCATTCGCAAAAGAGGACGCATCCAGGACACTCTGGAAATGGTGGGCCTCACCGGGCACGATTCCGAGATGACGCGTTCGCTCTCTGCAGGGTGGCGGCAGCGGCTGGCTCTTGGCATTGCCCTGGTGCACCAACCCAAATTGCTCTTCCTCGACGAACCCACCAGCGGCGTTGATCCAACCGCGCGCCGGGCATTTTGGGATCTGATCTATGATCTGGCGGAAGGCGGCGTAACGATTCTGGTGACTACCCATTACATGGACGAGGCAGAATATTGCGAGCGGGTGGGCATTATGCGAGACGGAAAATTGCTGGCTCTGGATTCCCCGCAGAATCTAAAGAAACAGGTAATTCCCGGCGATGTCTGGGAAGTATATGCTGAACCTCTGGAGGGTGGCCTGGAGGTGCTTCGCGAGGCGGCGGGAGTATTGCGCGTCGGTTTGGCAGGCGACCATATCCGGACAATTACGGAAAAAGGCAAGGCGAAGGAAAGTCTGGTCCATGCGTTGAAAGCAAACGGCGTCAATGTCGGAAACGTTGCAGCGGGTGAGCCCACGCTGGAAGATGTGTTCCTCTCGTTGGCGCGCTAGATACCTTTCGATGTCGACTCTCGGCCGCGCGGAATCCCCATACCCCCGACACGTACGTTCTTGTCAGGGGTAAAGGCGACGATTCTACGAACTCTGAATTCATCCTGTTTGCTGGAGCCTGGCCTCGGGGATAATCAGCGCCATGACGATGTACGCAATGACAATTCCAATGTGCAGGCCGACGAAGAATCCGAGTACGAACAGCAGCCGGACGATGGTCGGGTCGATATTGAAGTACTCGCCCAAACCACCGCACAGGCCGGTGAATACGCGGTGCGTGGTGCTGCGGGTGAGCTGTTTGTAAGATGTATTCATGACTTTGCTCCTCATAGCTTTTCTAAGGAGTACTACGCAGCAGGCGGCGCAAAGTCGCAAAGCGAATCAGTTTCTCGCAACCTGGACGCGACGGCACTCGGAATAAACGGGGATTTCATGAATGTCCGGAGAGCAAACGCGCCAACGCGAGTATCTGCTGAAACAGGTGCGGATTCAGAGTGGAAAATGGGTTAGAGACGGCCGCGGCTAGCAGGATGCTCATGCCAATGGACCACAGCGCCAATGCGCCCGCACTGATTGAATAAGCAGTTCGTTTGATGCCGGATGCAGGCTGAAGCGAAAGCCCCTGCCAAAAACCTATTACGGCCACGAGAACCAGGGTCAGCGTGAAATCTGCCAGATACCGCATGGTGATGTAAAAGTAAAATGACACCGAGAGGAGGGATATCAGCGAAGAACCCAACAAGCCAATACAAATCCAATCCTGAAGTGTCGAGGCCGGTTTCAAATTCTGTCTTTCAAGCTTTGCGGTCGACGCCTTGAGCTTCTGGAAGATGGCTGCACATGGCAACAGTGCGAATATCAGGAATGGAGCGCCCACGATCAAACCCGCAAGCGCTTCTGCATGGTATGCTGCAAAATTCGACGGGTCGAAAAAAGGTGGAAAAATAGCGGAGCGCGCTGCCACAAAAGGGAAACCCGCTTGTGTTGCAAAAGGCAGGAGAATGTAGTTGTAGAGATTCGGCAGGACATATTTCAAGGCGAACAACTGCCCGTGATTCAGGTTCAGATTTGACCAGGTCAGTTGATACCGAAGCCCGGATTCGAAGGGAGAACCAAAACGCGCCGCGTTGTACCACCCCAGGGCAACGAAGCCAAGCAACAGGGGAATCCCAACTGCCGCCGCCGCTCGCAGTACCTCAGGGAGCCTGCGCTCGCTCGGGGACAAAAGAATCAGCACCACCACGACCGTACTAGAGATGAATAGAACCTGGGCAGCCGTCAAGAGTCTCGTTCCGGCTGCCAGCGCCCAGAAGATTCCTGCCATCCAGAGGTTTCCCGTTCGACGCGATACGCCTTCAACTCCCATAAAGGCAAAGAACAGACCACCGATAACGAAGAACTGGCCGCCTATGATGGCGGCGGAGTATATCCGGGGGGAACTGAGCAGCCACAATGACGGCAGGATCAGACCCGTAGTCGTTACGCCGGCCCAGAGTCCCCACAGCGGAAGATTCTGATAGAACCGCATCCAAATCCTGCCGAGCAAGAGGGTCTGAAAAACAATGACTCCACAGCTGAAGATCAGGACGAAGAATTGATCGCCCACCTCGCGCGCGGAAAAGACTTTGATGACCGTCAGGAGCAGCGCGGGAGCCGGCCCCCAATATGGATAGAATTTCCCGTTGTAGAATGACATATCCCAGACCGTGCCGGTGAAGTTGCCTAGAGCGGGATTCGCATTTCGCAGGGCTGGGTCATACGGATCCGCAAGCGCGAGAAGCGCTGCTGGAGGTTGCACATTCAGATCCAGCCGTCCGGCTCGAAACGCCGTGGCCAGTACATCATAATAATTGCCTGAGTCAGGCAGGCTGGTCCACTTGCCGGCGCTGGCAAAAAAGACATATATCGCGACTACAAAAGTTGCAGCCGCGGCCGCGACGATGGCGGCGCGAAGATCGCGCTTTGGTGGCCTGCTCCTCCTATCTATATTTTCTGCCCTCCAAGTAGTTAGCAACGGCAGCATATAGGAGGAATACTCCGATCAGCATGAAGAATAATGCTTGCAAGCCGAGAAAGCGATATTGCATAAAGCCGAATCCCGTGAACAGCAGGCCCACCAGGCTGTAGAAGATTGCACTTCGAACGTATCCGGATCCCACCCGCCTGGATTGCAGCAGGTTGCGCCGGGTCATTTGGTCTTCGGCGCGAACCTGTTCCTCGTGCCGATCTTTGCAGGCCAGTGAATCATCCACCGGCGCGGCGCAGTCCATGCATAAGCCTCGCTGGCAGTGCTTGCACACTCCAACCGCGGGTTTGTCCGGATGATAGTAACAGACCATGTTATTCGCCCATGATCTGCAAGACGAGTTCTCGCTGGCGAGGCCGGACATCGAAATCCACGTAGATGATCTGCTGCCATGTGCCGAGCCTCAGCCTGCCGTTAACGAAAGGAACGGTGAGCGAGGCGCCCAGTAGCGCGGCGCGCACGTGGCTGTGACCGTTGCCGTCGCCCCAGCGGGCATTGTGTGCATACTCCCGGTTTGGCGGAATAATCTCGTCGAACAAGCGGCGCAGGTCGCTGAGAGCCCCGCTTTCATATTCGATGGTGGTCAGCCCGCTGGTGGAGGAGGGGCAGAAGACGGTGACCGTGCCATCGTGGATGGCGCTTTGGGACACGGCGCGGGCAACGTCGTCGGTGATGTCATGAATGTCGGCGTTGCCGCGTGTGCCGAGGGAAATGCCGGCTGTCTTGATCATGCCTTCATCCTCTCCAGCGGATGCCGCAAGACCGTCTTGAGCTTCAGCGGATTGGCCTTGCGCGGGTCGCCCAGGTATATCTCATGATGTTTGCCGCCCAGTCCAACACAGTCTCGATAACCATTTTCAGCCGCGAACGCCTGCATTCGCTCCACCGTGGCCGGCTCTTCGGAGTAGGGACCGACGTGCATGATCTGCATGCACGGACCTTCTTCAAAGGAGGCCAGGCGCAATCTGGACAGCGATGGACTGTCACCCCGCTTGCGGCGGACTTCCGTCAAGCCCTCCTCGAAAATGTCCCTTGTGATCGGCTCTGGCTGCAGGATCATCAAGCTGTACAGCCAGTTATCCTTCCTGGTGATTTCGAACGCTCCGTTCGCTATCCACCAAAGGCCCTCCAATGCCATCACCGGGAAGTCGAGGGCATTCGTCTTGCGCTTCTTTAGCATGAACTTGAGGGTGTACGCAATCCCGTACATGGCGCTGGTCGCCTCCTCAAAACCGGGTGATGTCCCCGGCCCTTTGCCCTTTTCGATCGTGCCGTCGATCATGGCAAACTGCAGCTTTGGCACTTGCACAAATTCCACCTTCTTTGCTGATGGTACGTACAAATATCTCAAGTCTTTCTTCAGATCAAGAGTCTTCATTGCATCCTCCACGAAGGAGTTCCCTGTTCTATCTTATGATAGGACGTGCTTCTTAACGCCTGGGTGTTGACTGTCATGACGACCTGCCTTGTTGGATCACCTCGTCGCCAAACCTCTCGCGCAGCTCGTCGATCGCGTCCCGCAGTCGGCGCGATTTGACCGCGTCCGTATCCCATAAGGCAAGCTGCCGTATTGGCGGACCGAGTCCGGTAACGCCCACGCCGATCAGCCGCACTGCCTGGCCCGGCCTGCGGACGGCCTTCATCAGGCTGAGCGCGACCTTGGCGATCTCCTGGCCTTCATCGATCTGGTTGGGCAATGTGGTTTGCCGCGTCAACGTGGCGAAATCCGGCCAGCGGATCTTCAATTTGATGGTTGTGCCTGCCAGGTTGGATTCTCGCAAGTGCTTTCCGACCTCGGCAGCCAGCTCTCGCAGAGTCTTTTCCAGGGCCTTGTCGTCGCGGACGTCGCGCGCGAACGTCGTTTCCTGGCTGACCGACTTGGTCTCATGTTCGGTTACGATCGGTCGCTCATCGATGCCACGCGCATGCCGCGCCAGGTCGCGTCCGTTCTCTCCGAATAGGCGCGACAACTCACCTTCGGGCCAACGAGCGATGTCACCTATCGTATATATGCCCAGCTCAGTCAGTCGTGCGGAGGTTTTCGGACCTACTCCCCATAGCATATCGGCAGGCAGCGGCCCCAGGAAGGACGCCTCTTCCCCTGCCGGAACGATCGTCAACCCAAACGGCGGCCCGCCTGCCTTGGCGGCTTTCTTGCCAACTTCAGTGGCGATCTTTGCCACGAGTTTGTTTGATGCGATCCCGATGGAGTTGGGCAAACCCAGTTCGTCGCGAATATTCGCCTGCAGCTTGCGCGCGACGGTTTCGGGAGATTGGCTTATTTCTGACAGGTCGAGGAAGGCCTCGTCAATTGAAATCTGCTCGAAGCGGGAAGTCAGGCGCTGCAGCCGGTCCATCACCTGTCTGGAGACTTCACCATAAAGCCTGTGCCTGGCGGGTACAATGATCAAGCTTGGACACAGCCGGACGGCCCGCGACATAGGCAGCGCAGAGCGGACGCCGAATTGGCGCGCCGGATACGAGCATGACGCCACCACGCCGCGTTCGTCGGGCCTGCCTCCGACGGCGAAGGCTTTGCCGTGCAGTTGCGGATTGTGCGTTTCTTCGACGGCGCAGAAGAAAGCATCCAGGTCCAGGTGGAGGATTATGCGAGCCATGCCCAGCAGGGTGAAATCAGCCGAAAATTTTGATTCTGGACGCAGTAAATATGGTCATTTTTGGTATTGAAGATTTGTCAGGGAATCGCTATACTGTTTGTGGCGTATAGTCATACAATGTGATAAACCGGACAATGAACCGCGCACCACGTCCCGGCATTATCAACGCTGTCGGGCTGTCTACGCAAGGAGAAATCATGAAAATTCGATTGTCTTCTACTTTTGCTATTGTACTCCTGCTCCTTTTGTCACTGACATCGACAGCGAGTTTTGATACCGTTCATGCACTCGGGACGTGCGACGCGGCCCAGTTTGTGGCGGATGTCACCGTACCCGACGGCACGTACATAGCTGCGGGCGCGACCTTCGTCAAGACCTGGCGCCTCAAGAACGTCGGGGTATGCCAATGGACGCCGTCTTACAATCTGGTGTTTTCCAGCGGAACTCAAATGGGCAGCGCCACCTCCGCGGCATTCCCGACCACGGTAGCTCCCGGTAAGACTGTTGACCTGACCGTCACGCTGGTCGCGCCCGCCGCCGCCGGGCATTATCGCGGATTCTGGCAATTGCAGAACGCCTCCGGCGCGCTCTTTGGCATCGGGGCCTCGCATGTGGGGACATTCTGGGTAGACATCAATGTAACCACGCCCCAGCAGACCACTGTAGCCTATAACTTTGTCGACCATATGTGCGAGGCTGGGTGGAGCTATGATGGCGGACCAATTCCCTGTCCCACCAACATCAATAAGCTTCAGTATGGCCATGTTGAGCGATTGGACAACGCGGTCATGGAAAATGGTCTGCCAGCCGGCGCGCCGAGTCTGCTGACCATCCCTCAGCAGAAATATAACGGCATCATCCGCGGCTCCTTCCCGGTGACCGATATCTTCCGCGGTGACCACTTCCAGGCCACACTTGGCTGCCAGTACGGCGCGGTTAACTGCTACGTTACCTACGAATTGGACTACCAGGTCGGCGACAACGAGGTGACTTATTGGAAGTTCAAAGAAAAGTATGATGGCCTGGTCTACAACGCGGATGTTGACCTGACGCAGATCGCCGGCAAGAAGGCCAATCTCGTACTGGTGGTCTCGTCGGCGGGACCTTTCGAGGGTGATCAACCCTTATGGGTGAACCCCCAGATCGTTCGATCCTCCGCTGCACCGGTCATTACGCCGACCCCGGTGGTGCCTACCTCCACGGTGCCAACGGTCACGCCGGCGCCGACCTCGTCGGTAGGCTGCGATCGCGCTCAATTCCTTTCCGATGTCTCCGTACCGGACGGCACAACTTTTGCCCCGAATGCCGCGTTTACAAAGACATGGCGTCTCCAGAACGTTGGAAACTGCACCTGGACCACAGCCTACAGCCTGGTATTTGTCAGCGGGGACCGCATGGGTGGTACGGACACACTGCTGCCTCAAACCGTCGTCCCCGGCCAGGTTGTGGATCTGGGTGTTAATTTGACCGCACCCAGCGTCGCAGGCTCTTATCGAGGCTATTGGGAACTCAAGGATTCCTCTGGCGCCGTGTTCGGCATTGGCTCAACCTTCGACAAGCCGTTCTGGGTGGACATCAATGTTTCCGGCTCGGGCTCGGCGGGCACCACCGCGCTTGATTTCGTCAGCAGCGTGTGCTCCGCGCAGTGGACCAATGGCGCAGCGACCTTGCCGTGCCCCGGTACCGACGGCGATGCACGCGGTTTCGTCTTAACTGTCAGCGAATCCTGTGCTGGAGAACGGGACCACTGATACAAGACCCGGACTGGTCACGTTCCCACAGAATGTATTAAACGGCTATATCCAAGGGATCTATCCGACCTACACGGTGCAATCCGGGGATCACTTCCAGGCAACTATCAACTGCCAATTCGGTGCGACCGAATGCTTCGTGATCTTCCGGGTCGACGCCGAAATGGCCGGGGGTGTGACGCAGAATATCGCCACCTTCGCGGAACGATACGATGGCCTCTATAACCCCGTGGACTTCGACCTCAGTTCGCTCGCGGGCAAGAGCGTCAATTGGATTCTAACGGTGCAGGCGAATGGCTCGCCAACCGGTGACCGTGCGTTGTGGGTGGCACCGCGCATCGTGCACAGCGTCGCGGTGGGTGGCGCCTCTCTGCCTGCAACGGTCGCGACGGATACGCCGGTCGTGATCGTCACGAATACACCGATGCCGGTTTCCCCGGATACCGCCACGCCGCTCCCTTCGGACAGCCCCACGCCGACGGGCACTCCCCAGTAGGCATAAGGCCTTGGTAAGCAAACGCTTCACCTACATCCCATTGGGATAGTATTGATAAATTGGACAAGCGCACGGTGATCTTCCCTGCGCTTGTCCAGTTTACGAGGTCCCGCGCTCCGGGGACACCCAGGCAAGCAGCATGCGGAGCGGAAATTGAATAATCTTGGCGACCTTGGGGCCTCAGGGGAAGCCAAATCTATTCTTGTCAGGTATATTGTTTTGCTCTGAACGGATATTGAATATTGGCTTGAGAAAAGCTATACTAATCATAGCGCATAGTCAATAGGGAACTTATGGGTGCCTCAGACGTCCTCTAAAAGGCCTCACCGCAGGAATGCTTCGACGAAGGAGAATGTTATGAGATCCAGGATTTCAACAGGTTTGGTTATGATGCTGGCCGCGCTGGCACTTTCATTTATCCCCGCGGCCACAGTGTCAACGCAGCCGGTGGCCGCCTCGTCAACTTGTGATTGGGCGCAGTTCATCGCAGACGTGACGGTTCCTGACGGCACTACATTCGCCCCGGGCGCGGCTTTTACGAAGACCTGGCGCCTTAAGAACATTGGCACCTGTACATGGACCACATCCTATGCATTGGTTTTCAATTCCGCAAGCCAGATGGGCGGCCCGTCTTCCGTCAACCTGCCCAACTACGTTGCCCCTGGTCAGACGGTGGATGTCTCGATTGGCCTTACCGCTCCGTCCACCGCGGGTCATTACATCGGCTATTGGAAGTTTCGTAACGCTTCCGGGGTCTTGTTCGGTATTGGCTTCACCGCCAATTCACCCTGGTGGGTGGATATCAACGTTTCGGGAAGTTCCACCGGCGTAGCCTATGATTTTGCCGCGAACTATTGCTCCGCCTCCTGGTACAGCATTCAGGGCAGCCTGCCCTGCCCGGGTACGGACGGCGATTGGCGTGGCTTTGTTTTGAAGGTCAACAATCCGCAGCTTGAGAATGGCGCATTTGATACCGGCGCCGGCCTGATTACCGAGCCCGAGAATGTCTACAACGGAGACATTCATGGCGCGTTTCCTTCCTTTCATGTCCAAACCGGAGATAGATTCCAAAGCATCGTCAATTGTGCATTTGGCGCAACCAGCTGCTACGTAACGTTCCGCCTCGATTACCAGATCGGCAACGGCCCGATCAATACGTATTGGACCTGGCGGGAAAAATACGAGGGGCTTTACTACCATGCCGATGTCGACCTCAGTGCATTGGCCGGTCAGGATGTAAAGTTCATTCTGACAGTTTTGGCTACCGGCTCCTCCGCCGGGGACCGTGCCCTGTGGTCGAATCCCATCATTGCCCGTGCCGGCACGCAGCCTCCTCCTCCGCCCACGTCCAGCAACAAATTTGACTTTGGTACTGCTACCTCGCCTGTTGCCTCAGGCTACGCCAGAGTCACGGAATCGACTGCCTATACACCGGGCAGCTATGGGTGGACTGACACTTCGACCCTTGAATCGCGCGATCGGGGCGCCCCCGCGGATGATTTGAGACGCGATTTTGTCATGGACAGCTCTGCCGCCAGGACTTTCAGGACCGATATGGCAAATGGGACATATGCGGTCACCGTCACCATGGGAGACTTCAGCCATCTGCACGATAATATGGTGGTAAAAGCCAACGGCACTACCGTTCTTTCTGGCGTGAGTACGGCAGCGGGCGGCTTCGCCGTCAATACGTTCAATGTGACGATTACGGGCGGGTCGTTATCGCTCCAGTTCTCTGATGCCGGTGGAACAGATCCCACTTGGGTGGTTAATGGCGTTTCGATCAGCTCGGTATCGCCTCCTCCGTCTTCTTGCGACCGGGCGCAATTCATAGCAGACGTTACAGTTCCGGACGGTACCATCTTTAATCCTGGAACGACCTTCTCGAAGACCTGGCGCTTGAAGAACGTGGGAACCTGCACGTGGACGACCTCCTACATGCTCGTATTTGATTCGGGCGACCAGATGGGCGGTCCAGGTTCAGTCAATTTACCAATGACCGTCACGCCAGGCCAAACCGTGGATATAACCATCAACCTGACAGCGCCGAGCGCCGGCGGTTCGTATCGCGGTTACTGGAAATTCCAGAATGCCAGTGGAATCCGCTTCGGTATAGGCGCCGACGGAACCAAGTCCTGGTGGGTGGACATCGATGTCGCCGGGCCAACGGCCACGCCCGGCACGTCTACTCCAGTCACGCCGGGGCCATCTCCCACGCCGGTTGCCGGGGTCATGTATGACTTTGCCGCCAACGCCTGTTCGGCTGTCTGGCTATCGGGCGCCGTGCAACTGCCCAATCAACTGCCATGCCCGGGAACTGACGGGGATCAGAGAGGCTTTGTCCTGAAGCTGACGAATCCACAGCTTGAGAATGGGACGGTTAGTTCGGGCCTCGGTCTGCTGACCTACCCACAGAACATCTTCAATGGGTACATCCAGGGCATCTATCCTTCGTATACGGTGAAGCCCGGCGATCGCTTTCGCTCGATCGTGAACTGCGCTTATGGCGCCACTACCTGCTACGTGGTCTTCCGCCTCGACTATCAAACCGGCACGGGATCCATCACGACGTTCTGGGCCTTTGTGGAGAAATATGAAGGCCAGTACTATCAGGCCGACCTCGACTTAAGTCCGCTGGTGGGCAAGGACGTCAAGTTCATACTGACGGTACTGTCCACGGGTTCGCCGGTAGGCGACCGCGCGTTGTGGGTATCGCCGATGATTTATAACCCTTCAAACGTCACCACAACTCCCACGACTCCCACGGCTACCTCCAATCCCGGCGTGACGAACACGCCGGCCCCCACCGTGACGCCAACCGCGACCGGAACGGCCACAAGCAACTGGAATACGTATCAGGACGTAAAATACAATTTTTCATTCAAGTTCCCGCCGGGTTCGTCCGTGGCGAGTCAATCAGACAATGCAGGACGCGTCTTCCTGCCCTTTACAGCGGGCACAAACCTGGTCGAAAAGTACATTGATGTCAGTGTGGTGGAAGGGGCCAGCACGTGCAAAAGCCCTCACAGCCAGGGCGGGGCGACTTCAGCAAACGTGACCATCAATGGTACTTCCTTCTTGCAGGAGACCGGCTCGGACGGCGCGGCCGGGAACTTCTACGATTGGGTAGGGTACTCGACCGTCAGCGGCAATGCCTGTATCAGCCTGACTTTCGTCCTGCATTCAATCGACCCCGGCGTCTATCCGACGATGCCGCCGACATATGACAAGGCTGCCGAGTCCGCCGTGTTCTCGACGATCATGTCCACGTTTGGGTGGCTCAGCTCGGCGTCCACCGGTTCGTATGCAGTCGTCGGCATATCCGCCAATGACGTATTGAACATTCGATCCGGCGCCGGCGTGACCAATCCCGTGGTGTCGTCCTTTGCCTACAATGCTAATAACGTCACCCGCACCGGCGCCTCCAGTGTGGTGAACTCGGCAGAATGGTGGCAGGTTCAGCAACCTGGAGGTGGAACCGGCTGGGTGAATTCCTTCTACCTGACGGAATATGTGCCCACCGGGACTTTCTGTGCTGATTCTCGGGTGAGCACCCTCCTCACAAACCTGGGCACGGCGCTAAAAAACTCTGACGGGGCCGCATTTGCGGCCCTTGTTAGTCCCAAGCACGGCGTGGATATGCGCCTCGCCAACGGTGATAACCCGGTGAATTTCAGCCAAACCGGAGTCAATTCCATTTTTAGCAGCAGTTCGACCTACAACTGGGGCGCGGCGCCCGGAAGCGGCCAGAATGTAAACGGCACTTTCAAGGACGTGATGCTGCCCAAGCTGGTCGAAGTCTACAACTCCAGCTACCAGTTGACTTGCAACGATACCAGCAAAGTCGGTTCCATCAGTGGGCCGTGGCCGAACTCCTACACCTCCATCAATTTCTATTCGGTGTATAAGCCGGCAACACCCGGCGTGGATCTGGATTGGCGTGATTTCCTGGTTGGGATCGAATATGTGAACGGCCAGCCGTACTTGTTTTCCTTGATAAACTTCCAGTGGGAGCCGTAGTACTCATCAGCCTCTAACAAAAAGACAAGGCGGGCAGTGTTCTCACTGCCCGCCTTGTCTTTTTATTGATTGGCGGCCTTCGCCTATTTTTCTCTTCTGCCCTTGGTGACGATTCGGATCGGCGTTCCGAGGAAACCATATTCCTGACGCAGGCGGTTCTCCAAGAAACGCATGTAGCTGAAATGCATGAGCTTTGGATCGTTCACGTAGATCATGAACGTCGGCGGGTCTGACCGTACTTGCGTGCCATAGAAAAGTTTCAGTTGGCGCCCTGCGCGCGCGGGCGCTGCGTGCGCATCCTGCGCCTCGACCAGCACCTTGTTGATCTTTGAAGTTGTCAGCCGCGCCAGCCGTTCCTCCTGTACTTGCAGCGCCAGCGGCAAAACCTGATCCACGCGCTGCCCGGTCTTTGCCGAAATGAAGAGAAGCGGCACATAGTCCATAAAGTTCAAATCGACGCGGATTTTGCCCGTGTATTCGTCCATGGTGGAGTTGTCCTTCTCCACGGCGTCCCATTTGTTGACCAGCACCACGCACGATTTCCACTCTTCCAGAATGAAGCCCGCAATGTGCGCATCCTGGGCCGTGATGCCGGTGGTTGCGTCGATCATCAGTAGCACCACGTCGGCGCGCTCGATTGCCTTGAACGACCGCAGAACGCTGAATTTCTCCACACCCGGTTCGATCTTGCCGCGGCGGCGGATTCCGGCCGTGTCGATCAAGGTGATCGGCAAACCTCCGATTTCGAATTGTGTATCCACGGCATCGCGTGTGGTGCCGGCGATCGGGCTGACTATGGCTCGGTCGGCGCCGACAAGCTTGTTGAGCAGGCTCGATTTTCCAGAGTTGGGTTTGCCAACGATCGCGATCTTGATCGAATCGTCTTCCTGCTCCCCACCCTCTGGGAAGCTTTTCACCAGCGCATCCAGCAAGTCTCCAACGTCCGTGCCGTGCAAGGCTGAAATCGGATATGGGTCTCCCAGTCCCAGTTCGTAGAATTCGTGGGCCGCTGCGCGCCGCGCCGCCAACTCGCACTTATTAACCGCCACGAAGATCGGCGGCTGCAATTTTCCATCGTTCTTCCGTTGATATCGGCGGAGGAGCTCTGCCACCTCGCGGTCGGGTGCCATGACGCCAGTTTCGCCATCCACCACCAGCAAGATCACGTCCGCATCCTCCGCGGCGACCAGCGCCTGCGCCTTGATGTCTTGGATGAAATCCGCGGAACCCACCGAGAGCACGCTCTTTCCGCCATGCGTCGGGTCGATGCCGCCAGTGTCTACCACGCCGAAGGCGCGTCCATTCCAGGTGCATTCGGCGTACAGGCGGTCACGCGTGGTTCCGGGTACGTCATCCACGATGGCCAGTCTTTCGCCAATCAGGCGGTTGAAAAGGGTGCTCTTTCCCACGTTGGGTCGTCCAACGAGGGCCACGATGGGTTTGGGCATGATGAGACTGGATCCTATGGTTTGCTGGTAGGCGTGACGCTTGGTAGGAGCACTACTTCAACCGTTCCTGGAAGGAGCGACTCAACGGTTAGGTTGGACGCGAGGACCTGCACCGTGGGGGTCAATTGATACGAGCCCTCGCCCAATGAGGTCGCATCCACCGTTACGTGCACGTCCTGGCGTGTGAGTGTGGAGAGAATGGGCAGCGGGCCTGAAAGAATTACGTCAACGGTGGCCGGAGAGATTTGAGCGGTAAGACCCGCAGGCAGGCCGGTTACTTCAACTCTTTCGCCTGAAAGCGTGAGGCTGCTTTGGATGGCCGAGATACCGGCCTGAATAAGCACCGTTTGTTGGCCGACGACGGAAATACCCGCGGGCAGGTTAAGCGATACACGGGTGTTCAAATTGTCCTTGACACCCTGCAATTCCAGAGGCTCGGTTTCCACCGCGCCCGGAAGGGCGTTCACCAGATCCGGATTGGAGGAGTAGACGGTGACGACGGGCGGAGAGACGGAAATACTATCGAGGCGATAGCCGCTGGCTACCTCGCCGTGGACAATCACCTTCACTGCCATGTCGCGGAATCCGCCCTGTCGGTCGATGGGCAACGTGGCGTGGGCGGCATTAGGTTGCAGCGACAGGCCCGTTACGACGGCATTGTTCTGATCCAACGCCTGAACAGGCAGCGATTGATCCACGCCCTCACGCGTGCCGTTGATATTCAACACCACTTGCACGCGCGTCACGCGCTCCACAATGGACTGGGGTCCCGCGAGCACAATTTGCTTGGGATCGAGGGCCAAATCGCCGGCCTGATATCCGATGGCTGGTTGGCCCAATAGCGTGGATTGCAATGGCAGCGTCCGCGTGACGAGGGGCTCCAGGTTCAGTTCTACCGATGCAGGACTGTAAGATTCGATACGGACAGGCCGTGCATCCACCTGGATCTGAATATCCAATTTGTGTGACCCGGCCCCAAAACCGGAGAGATCCAGGATCGCCCTTACACTGCTGGGCCTGGCCCTCAGTTGGTCCCACACAGATTGCGGGGCTCGCAGCGTTAGCTGGACCGTCTTGGGCACGGCACCCGTCATAACGAGTCCGGGATTTTGGCCGACTACCTCGACGTTGATCGGAGTCGGATAGATTCGTACCTGGTCCGGATCTGCGGCGTTGACCGCGGCCACCCACACGGCCAGGGCGAGCACGAAGGCCCACAGGAATGTGCGCAAGTTCCGCATAAAACTACTTAACATCGCGCTGATCCTTGCGGGTGAACAAATAGGGGAACAGACGCCCGTACCACTTGGAACTGGGTTCCATGGCGGAGGGCCGGAAGAAGGCAACGAGGATATTTTCCAGCCTCTCGGGATCAATGCGGCGGATCATGCGGCCGGCGTGTGCAATCGAGATTGCGCCGGTCTCTTCCGAGACGACCACCGCGATGGCGTCGCTCTCCTCGGAGATGCCCAGTGCGGCCCGATGGCGGAGGCCCATTTGGCGGTCAGGGGACCGGTTCAGGATTCCACTGGACGACAAAGGCATCACACACGCGGCGGCGATCAAACGCGAACCGGAAAGGATCACTGCACCGTCATGCAGCGGTGTGTTCGGATAGAAGATCTGAAGCAGGACTTCGGCCGTGACCACCGCGTTCATGCGGACGCCGCTGTCGATGTATTCATCGAGATTATCGAGTCTCTGCATGATGATCAGAGCCCCGTGCTGGCGCGCCGAAAGCCGGGCTGCTGCCGTGACCACCGCGTGGACGGCGTGCTCGAACTCGGCTTCGGTCGTTCTCCCGAACCTCGGAACGATCGATCCTGCCCGCCCGATGCGTTCCAGTGCCCGTCGTATCTCGGGAGCGAAAATTACAGGTATGGCCAGCAGCATGGCCGGTACGGAATTTCGCACAAGCCAGGAAAATGCCGGCAGGTCCACAAAGCTCGTGACCAGGACGAGCCCAACCACGATTACGATCACGCCCCGCAGCAGCACCATGGCCTGCGTATCGCGCAGCCAGTACATGAGGCCAAAGAAGATCAACGTGACCATCAGAATATCAATGGCGCTCAGCCAGTTGAGGCGCTGAAAGATGAAGAGGAGGTTGTTCAGGAATTCGGTCACGTTTTTTCGCGATTCAACGTCAGACGCCAGGATGAAGTCTGATTTCATCCTGATTATGCGACAAATTACTTAAGGCGTGCTTAGCCGTTCCCGCCCCCGAGCTGCCCTGCTCATCAGATGGGCCGCAGTACTCGCTCTTGTCGCAGTTGCTTGAACAATAGCACCGTTTCGGGCGGCATGGACTCTCTTGCTGCATCGGTCCATGCCTGCACGCCGAGTGCTTCCGGCTTCCGGCTTTCATAGCCCAGTTTCTTCCAGAGTTGCTCCGGGACGGTGATTTCGGCAGTGGGGAACACCAGCGAAGCTTCGCATTGCAGGTCAGCGGAGACCTTTTCTATCTCGCGGACGAGTTTCTCGAGGGCCTGCTCGAGATTGATCCCGGATTCCAGGTACAGGTCTGTCGTTCGGACAATCAGGTTCTCAACCTGCCATCCTGCGATGCCCACGAGGTCCCTTCCCAGCTGCAGCAACATGTAGGCCTTGTCCCCGAATTGCGCCATGACGTCGTCGGCGGTGAGCTTCTGCTTGCCCCCGCTCAGACGGCTTATCAGGCTGGCGATGGCTGCGGAATCCCGCGGTTTGCCGCGGCTGACGCTGAACTCGCCGGCCTTGAACTCTTTCTTTGTCACGGCCTCCACCGGCTCGCCTGCTGGAACGCTCTTTCTCCAGGCCAGCGCGACCTGCTTCCACAGATCGTCGTACGAACCGATGTTGCGGATTACTACATTGGCCGCGGTGAGCTTTTGTGTCTGCGGCGGTTGTGCATTTATGCGCTGGAGTGCGTCCTCACGGCTGATATTGCGTTTGCGGGTCAGCCGTTCGATCTGCACGACTTGCGGCGCGTAAGTTACCCAGATGCTGTCGCACATGGCGAGCAGGTCACCCTCAAGGAGTTTGATGGCCTCAATGACCACCACCGGCTGGCTGGCGCGTTTGATCAGGACATTAATGGCCTGCCGCACGAGCGGATGCACGATCCCTTCGAGCGTCTTCAAGGGCGTCCGCGTCGCGAAAGACAAGGTTGCCGAGCTTGCCGCGATTGATCTCGCCTTCCGCATCCAGGATCCATTTGCCAAAATGATCCAGCACAGGTTGGTAGCCCGGCGCACCTTTGGCAATGGCGCGATGAGAGAGCGCGTCGGCGTCGATCGTGTATGCGCCCAAATGTTCCAGCATTCTGCGGACCACGGTCTTGCCGGTCCCGATATTTCCGGTCAAGCCGATTACATATTTTCCCGGCCAGTTGCTCAACGCGAACCTCGATTATGATCAGATTGCAAAGCTATTTTACATTAAAAAGCCGAGGTTTCCGGTGTTGACGCCCATCTTGCTCGCGTGTATGATGAAGGCGCCTCAGGCCGGTTGGGCGATCGCGGCTCCGCGTTCGCGTAGTCGAGGAAAGTCCGTACTCCGCAGGGCACGGCGCCGGGGAAATCCCGGGACGGAGCGATCTGTCGGATGGGCCACAGAAACAGGTAGCCGCGCAAGCGGTGATGGTGAAAAGGTGGTGCAAGAGACCACCGGCGTTCACAGTAATGTGGGCGGCCAGGCAACCCCCGTCGGGAGCAAGGTCAAGCAGAGACAATGGAGCGGCCCGCTCCTTTCGTCCTCATCTGGGGATGATAAGTCTCGGGTAGACTGCATAGATAGATGATCGCTGAAGCGAGCCGGCGGGGATGAAACGGGCGTCCGGCCGAAAGGCCAGGCGCTCGGCGTAAACCTGTGCGATTCGCCGGACAAAATGCGGCTTATAGACCGACCTGAGGACTTTGCATATTCGGCCCTTGGGGCCTCATTCAATCACGATTTTAGGAATGGATCATGCACGAACTGTATGCAACACAAGCCATCCTTGAGAAGGCCATTCAAAAAGCGGTGAGCAAAACGCAAAGCGGATCACGAATCTCTATCTTGTAGTCGGTGAGATCTCCACCTACAGCGATGAATCGGTTCAATTCTATTGGGACGAGATCTCCAAAGGCACGATTGCGGAAGCGGCCAAGCTGCACTTTCGGCATGTGCGATGCCGAAATGCAGTGCATGGCCTGCTTCACGAAATACAAGCCGCAGGAGGGGGAAATCCTTTGTCCGAATTGCGGCAGCACGGGAGCCAAGATCGTGGCGGGCGAAGAATTCTTCATGGAAGCCCTCGACGTAGAATGAGATGAAGCGCGGCGCAGCCATCCATATCTCGGGGATTGTGCAGGGGGTTGGTTTTCGCCCATTCGTGTACAACCTCGCCGGTCGCTTTCAATTGACGGGTTGGGTGCGCAACACCTCTGCCGGGGTGGATATCGAGGTGGACGGCGCGCAGGCGGCCCTGGGCTCCTTCATCGAAGCGTTGCGCGATGAGGCGCCTCCGCTTTCCCGGATCGATGAGTTCAATGCCTCCTATGGGGATACATACGGATTCGCCGACTTCGAAATCCTCCAATCTGAATCAATTCCCGAGGCCTTTCAGCCGATCTCTCCGGATGTGGCCATCTGTGACGATTGCCTGCGCGAGTTGTTTGATCCGCACGATCGCCGTTATCGGTATCCGTTCATCAACTGCACCAATTGCGGTCCGCGTTTTACCATCATCAAGGATATTCCCTACGACCGCCCGAAGACCACCATGGCGCATTTTGAGATCTGCCCGGATTGCGCGCGGGAATACACCGACCCGACGGATCGGAGATTCCATGCGCAGCCTGTTGCATGCCCAATTTGCGGGCCTCGCGTTTGGCTGGAGCTGCGCAAGGATGGAGCGTTTGAGCGTTCATCGAGCGACGATAATGCAATACGAGAGGCACGCGCCTTGCTGGCGCAGGGACGTATCGTTGCTGTCAAAGGGCTGGGCGGTTTCCATCTTGCTTGCGACGCGACCCGGCCTGAATCGGTAAGGGAACTCCGCCGTCGCAAACTTCGCGTGGACAAACCTTTTGCCATCATGATGCGTGACCTTGAAACCGTGGAGGCGCACTGTGTCGTTGATCGCACCGGGCGCGAGCTGTTGAATTCTCCGGCGCGGCCCATCCTGCTGCTGCGTCGTAGGCCAAATTCGAATATCGCCAGGGAAGTGGCGCCGTGGCAGGATTGGATCGGCGTGATGTTGCCGTATGCGCCGCTGCATTACCTGCTGCTCGAGAAATCATCCGGATTTCCCGAGGCATTGGTGATGACCAGCGGCAACATAAGTGAAGAACCCATCGCCATCGACAATGATGAGGCGCGAGGGCGGCTCGTCTCGCTCGCCGACGCCTTTCTCATGCATGACCGCGATATCCATATTCGTTGCGACGATTCGGTCGTCAGGGTTTTCGAAGAGGGCGACACGCTCGAAATCTCGCACTCCAAAACCGTTTATCCCATCCGCCGTTCCCGCGGTTATGCGCCGTTCCCGGTGAAACTGCCTTGGCAGGTGCCTCCTTTGCTGGCGGCGGGCGCCGAACTCAAGAATACCTTTTGTATTACGAATCGCAGCTACGGCTTCCTCAGCCATCACATCGGCGATTTGGAGAACTATGAAACGCTGAAATCTTTTGAGCAGGGCGTCGAACATTTCGAACGACTCTTCCGCGTCAAGCCGCAAGCGATTGCATATGATCTGCATCCGGACTACCTTGCGACCCGTTATGCCTTGAAACGCGGCGAGCGGGATGGCCTGCCGACCATCGGTGTTCAACATCATCATGCACATATCGCCGCCTGCATGGCCGAGCATGGATTGGACGGTTCCCATCCCATCATCGGGGTCGCCTTCGATGGGACAGGCTACGGCGACGATGGCGCCATCTGGGGCGGAGAATTCCTCGTGGCGGATTACAGGAGTTACCAACGCGCTTTGCATTTGGAGTATTTCCCGCTGCCCGGCGGTGATGCGGCTATTCGGCAGCCCGCTCGAATCGCATTGGCCTTGCTCTGGTCGCTCGGCTTGGAGTGGGATGAAAGATTGGCGCCTGTGGCAGAATTTCCGGCCGTTGATCGCGCGAATCTTGTCACGCAACTGGAGCGAAAGATCAATGCACCGCTCACCTCCAGCATGGGGCGTTTGTTTGATGCGGCTGCGGCCCTATCGGGCGTGCGTCAAAAGGTCAATTATGAGGCCCAGGCGGCGATTGAATTCGAAGCGCTGTCAGACGAAACTGAGCAGGCTGCTTATCCCTTCGAGGTGAACACAACCACGATCGGAGTCGCCCGTGGTCTGGCCGCCCTGACACAGGATGTTCTGGCCGGCGTGCCTGGCCAGGTGGTGTCGGCACGCTTCCATAATGGGCTCGCTCAAATGGTGCTCGCGGCCAGTTCGAAAATCGGCCGGGAATACGGGATAAAAGAAGTTGTTTTGTCCGGGGGAGTTTGGCAGAATATCACCTTATTAGGACGAACATTGTCACTTTTGCAAAAGGCAGGTTTTCAGGTATACATACATAGAGAAGTGCCTGCCAATGACGGCGGCTTGTCGCTCGGACAGGCCGCGATTGCGGCTCAGAGATTGATGATGTAGCGGCGACCTCCTGATGCAGCCTGCCTGAGGCCATCCCTACGAGGAAAATTGCATGTGCCTCGGTGTTCCGGGAAGAATTGAAGAGATCTACCAAAAAGACGGCCTGAAGATGGCGCGCGTTGATTTCGGGGGTGTGTTCCGCGACGTCTGTCTGGATTACGTCCCTGAAGCTCAGGTTGGAGAATACTGCATTATCCATGTCGGCTTTGCTATCAGCCTGTTGAGCGAGAGTGAGGCGCAGGAGACGCTGGCATTGTTGCAGGAAATCGTCGACCTCGACCAGGAGCTTGGTCCGGAGACCTAGAGTCGTTGATCGAGAGTCGTCAGCGCGCCCGCAACGCCCGAATCTCGACTCCCGTGCATGGAATGTCGATTTTCGAATCTCGGATATCCTTTATCTCTCATGAAATACGTTACTGAATACCGTGACGCCACCCTGGTAAATGGTGTGATCGGCGAGATCCGCCGTACGGTCACGCGCCCCTGGACCTTGATGGAGATTTGCGGCGGACAGACCCATTCCATCGTCCGTTACGGAATTGATCAGCTTCTTCCGCCTGAAATCGAGCTTGTTCACGGTCCGGGCTGTCCGGTGTGCGTGACGCCGCTTGAGCTCATCGACAAGGCCCTGGCGATTGCCTCGATTCCGGATGTTATTTTCTGTTCGTATGGTGATATGTTGCGCGTACCGGGCTCCGGCCGCGACCTCTTTTCGGTCAAGGCCGCCGGGGGAGATGTGCGCGTCGTATATTCGCCGCTGGACGCGGTGGAGCTTGCCAGGCAGAACCCGGGCAAGCAGGTTGTCTTTTTCGCAATCGGCTTTGAGACCACCGCGCCGCCGAATGTCATGAGCGTGGTTCAGGCCCGTTCGCTCGGCCTCACCAACTACAGCATTCTCGTTTCACACGTGCGTGTGCCTCCCGCCGTCAATGCCATCCTCTCGTCGCCATCCAGCCGAGTGCAGGGTTTTCTCCTGGCCGGTCACGTATGCTCCGTGATGGGCTATCATGAATATCCTCCGCTGCTTGAACAATTCAAGGTACCGATGGCAGTCACCGGTTTCGAACCGCTGGACCTTGCCCAGGGTATTTTGGAAACGGTAAAGTTGCTGGAAGCGGGCAGGGTCGAAATCGTCAATGCGTACTCCCGCGCGGTGACTTTCGAGGGGAACCTGCCGGCCCAGAAGATCATTCACCAGGTATTTGAAGAATGTGACCGAAAGTGGCGCGGCATTGGCACGATCCCCATGAGCGGCTGGCGCCTGAGACCTGAATTTGACGCATTCAACGCCGAAAAGCGATTCGATGTGGACGAGATCAGGGCGGAAGAATCTCCCTTGTGCATCGCGGGACAGATCTTGCAAGGCCTGAAGAAGCCCCACAATTGCCCCGCATTCGGGTCGGCCTGTACTCCGGAGCATCCCTTGGGCGCGACGATGGTCTCATCGGAGGGCGCTTGCGCCGCCTACTACCGGTACGGACGCGTTACAATTAATACATGACCAACTCGAAATGGCTGGCGGTAGCCGCAGGCCTGTTGTTGGCTTGCGGCTTCTTGCTATGTATTGGAGTCCTTGCGACTGGTGCCGCGGCGCGCTTATCTCCGCCCGGAACTCCCACCCCCGATGTCGTAGGTACATTTAAGGCGTTGATCTCTACCGTAACGTCGGAGCCGGCAGCGTCTTCGCCTGCTGCGGCTGTGACCGGCCACCCCGCCGGCCATATCGTTTTCACCTGCCAGCTTTACAAGTTCCAATCCTCCGAACAGATCTGTATCATGAATCCGGATGGCTCAAGCTACCGGCGCCTGACGACCGACGACGGTGTGAACCACTTCTATCCGTCGCTTTCCCCCGACGGGCAGACCGTTGTGTATTCGCAGTATCGTGAAGACAACGTGTACGAGCTTTATCAGCTCACTCTGGCCGACGGCAAGGAAACCCGGTTAACGGATAGATGGGGCGTCCTGACTGGCCCGGAGATTTCGCCGGACGGCAAGACCATCGTCTTCATGCGTTGGACCGTTGCATCCAATCAGGATCAGATCTGGGTCATGGGCCGTGACGGGAGCAATCCGCAGCGCGTTTTCAACGGCACGGGTTGGGACCCGACCTGGTCGCCGGATGGCACGCAAATCCTGTTCGCCTCCGATATGGGCGGTTCGAATCAGTTGTACATCGTGAATCTGAATGGATCGGGTCTGCACAAGGTCAGTAATCTGCCTGCATTGCGAGGTCGCAGCGATTGGTCTCCTCAGGGGCTGATCGTGACCTATTCCGGGGCAGCGTGGGGGCACGAGCTCTACGTGATGAATCCGGATGGCTCGGGCGTGCACCAGGTTTCACCCCCGGGCGGGAACAGCCAGGGGCCGGGCTTTTCTCCGGACGGGCAATGGATCGCCTTCACTGCGTATTTCGACCACCCCAATGACATCAACGGCTGCGAAATTTACGTGATTCATGTAGACGGAACGGACTTACGCCGTCTGACTAATAACGACTATTGCGACTATCAGCCAAGATGGGGGCCGTAGGATTCCTGGCTCGCGCTTCGGTCGGTCCGGGAATTCATAATGAGATCCTCGACATAGGCGAACCGAAGCAAGATCATCCCCCGCAAAACTGGCGATCGTTTGTCACGCGACTATTCGTTGGAAACCATCATGGACAAGGCAGGACAGCCATGCGAACATTATATGTATTCAGTATGATAACGATCGACAGCTTCTTTGAGGGTCCGGCCAAGGGAGACATCGGTTGGCACAACGTCGATGCAGAATTCAATCGGTTTGCGATTGACCAGCTGCATGCAACTGACCTTTTTTTGTTCGGACATCGGACATACGAGGGCATGGCCAGCTACTGGCCGACGCCGATAGCCATAAAGAACGATCCGGAGGTGGCCGGCATGATGAACTCGGTGCAGAAGGTGGTGTTTTCCAGGAGTCTTGAGAAGGCGGATTGGACCAATACGCGGCTCGTTAAGCAGGATGTTCCGGAAGAAATATCGATGCTAAGACTCTATTCGTAAGCCGATGAAATCTTAACAAAATGACACTCCTGATGCAAAATTGTAAGTGCTGAACAAACAACCTGCACCTCGCGCATTGTAGGGGCGAGTCACGTCTCGCCCTCTGGCCCGCAGGGCCAGCCTGGCTGTTTTCCAAAAACAATGCACAAATATAGCCATTCATTGCTCCCCTTCCCGTAGGCCTCCCACAGGTGTGCACTTTTTTGAGTTGTTCCCCGAAGGTGCAGGTGTTCTTCCTGCCCGTTGTTTGGGAAACGGCGCGCGATTCTCGCAGATGCAGGGGTTTTGCCTGCGGCCGAGCCTTTGTCCTGTGGAACATGTGCGTGCATATCTAATTTACGGATAGAGTCTAAAGCAGAAGCCTGGAAAAGACATCGGGGTATTCGGTAGTGCGAACCTGCTGTCGACGTTGATGCAGCGTGGCTTGCTGGACGAGTATAGATTGATGGTGAATCCTGTTATCTTGGGCGGCGGAACACCCTTGTTTGGCAGCATAAGCGGCAGCGTCAAGCTCAAGCTCCTGCAGGTGCGACAATTTGAATCTGGGAACGTTCTTCTTTGCTATAAACCAGCCTAGACATGGAGCGTCTTCCAGAGGTATGTAATCGCTGAGCGGCAGTCGGGGTTCTCAAAGGCCAAATGCGTGCGCGAGGCAGCCGCTTGAAGCGGCCGCGAGCAGAAGTTGTTCCCCCAGGGTCTTCCGTTTCGGGTGTGCCTATGAATCCAGCATTCCGGCCGGTCGGATGTCTTTCAAGTTCAATTGAAGCGTTGTTCTGCCGTTGTACTCATTGGCTTCAAATGAATAGATCGCATCCACTCGCGGCGGGAGTGCTGCTTGCAGCTGCCCCAGCCGGAAGCCGATTGCGTCGACGGTCATGCCGCGTTCGTCTTCCAGCGCCAGCTTGAGATGCTTCCCCTCCGCGCCAACAGTGCGCGAAGACCTTACACGGACGTCGCGGGAAACGAACACCGCATCCAGATTTCCGTAGCCCGTGGGTTCGAAATCGGCCAGTTGTCGGAGCAGGTCGAAGTTCAAATGTGACAGCGGGATTTCCATATCAGCAGCGAGCGTCGGGCGCAGGCTCAGGCTTTCGAGCTTGGTCCCCGCAATGCTCTTCAGGCGGCCTATCAGCTCTGGCAGCTTCTGATTGAGGACGGTGAATCCGGCCGCTGCCGCATGGCCTCCGTGCCGAACCAGAAGGTCGGCGCATTGATCCAGGGCATCCGTGATGTGGAATTCGGGGATGGAGCGGCATGAGCCGCGCGTCTCTTCGGGGCCCTTCGCTGCCACGATCGCCGGGCGATAATACTTTTCCGTCAGGCGTGAGGCCGCCAGGCCGACTACTCCGGGGTTGAAAGCTTCATCTACGGCGAAGAGCAAAAGCGGATTCTCTTCCTCGGCGGCGGCCAGCTCTTCGGCCTTCTCCTGGGTGCTGTGCGTCAATACCTGACGTTGGCGGTTTTGGACGTCCAGTTGCTGCGCGAGCTGCCCGGCGCGCATGACGTCCGTCGTGGTCAGCAGTTCCAGCGCATCCAGCGCAGACTCAAGCCGGCCAGCGGCATTGAGTCGCGGCCCCAGGACAAATCCGATCTGGCTGGCTGTGGTTTTACCTATAGGTATTTGGGCCACGTTGGCGAGAGAGAAAAGCCCCTGCCGCCGGGTCGCACGAATCTGTTTCAGGCCTTCCCGCACCAGCGTTCGATTTTCGCCGATCAGCGGAGCCAGGTCTGCCACGGTGCCAAGCGCAACCAAGTCCAGAAGTTCTGTCGGCTGAATGCCGACTGCTGAGGGCTGTCGGCCCAGGAGCGCCTCGGCGATCTTATAGGCAATTCCCACGCCGGCCAGGTTCTTGTCGGGATACGCGTCGCCCCGTTGTTTCGGATTGATCACGGCAAAGGCGCCAGGCAGGTCTCCCTCAGCCGGGTGGTGGTGATCGCTGATCACCAGGTCCAATCCGATGTCGCGGGCGTGCTGCGCCTCGTTCGGCGAGCGGATGCCGCAGTCCACGCTGATGACCAGCCTGGCGCCCTCCAACTTAAGTTTGTCCAGCGCCTCGATATTGAGCCCGTATCCTTCGTCGAAACGATTGGGGATATAACCCTTCACGTTGGCCCCCAGAGCCGTAAGTGTCTGGACTAAAAGGGCGGTCGCGGTAACTCCGTCCACATCATAGTCGCCATAGATCACGATCGGCTCGCGGTGGTCAATCGCGAAGCAGAGGCGATTAATGACACGTTCCATTCCGGTTAGCTGGAAGGGATCCTGTGAAGCGCCCGGTTCGGCTCTTAGAAAGGCCTGTGCTTGTGCGTTGGTGGCGTAGCCGCGATTAAATAGAAGTTGTCGCAGCTCCGGGGAAAAGGCCGAAAGGTTTTCGTCGGCTTCGGGGGTTAGTGTGGGTGATACAAGCCAGCGTTTTGACTTAATCATGTTAGCATCAACTTGCGGAATAATGAAAGAGGCAAGGGCATTTCTGCCGCGGCGAACCAGATGGTTTAGTATAAGCGGGAGGGTAGGCATCTGTAAGGGGGAAGCCGATGAACCGATGTATACTAAGGCTGGTTTCCTCCCGCTTACAGGTAGAATGATCCGGAGAGCCTTACATGTATAACCTTGCTCCTGACGAGAAAACGACCACCGTAATGGTGTATTCCCGCAGCAAACTGATCCACGGCGAGCTCGTGACCAAGAAAGATGTGCGCGTCAGCATTTGGCCCAGAATGCAGGATACCGGCAATTACATCCATTTTCTGAATGCCGAGCTGCTACTTCTTGGCGGCGTGCCGCCAAAATCTTTGAAATACACCGAGTACTTCTTCCCTGCGACGCGCATCATCGGTTACCACCTGGCGCCGCCGGCCTCGGAGCCGCTCGACTACGATCCTGAAGTGGCCAACCGTGGCAACGTAGATGTGGAACTGATCCTGGGCGCGTTTATGCTAAAGGGCAAGGTGCGCGTGTCGATGCAATTGGGTCTTGGGGAAAACCTCGAAATGTCGCACATGACGTGGCTTTCCGTCTACGATGCAGATATTTCGAATCCGTTCCTGCCCAATATGCCGACCATTCACGTTCCGATGTTGCTGGTCAGCCCTGCACAGGTAAGCTTTGGTATCCAAGTTGATGGAGCTCGACCTTAGGCGCCGCCGCGCGTTCCTCTCTCGGCTTGCTGATAATCCCTGGATCACGGATGTTCGATGAAAAAGCTCGCTGATCTGGTCCTCGTGCTCATTTTGCTGGCAGCGCTCGGTTTTGTAGTGTATGCTGCTCAGAGAGACGGCAGCCTCTTTGGCACGCCTACGTCCACATCGACGGCGACATGGACGCCGACATTAACGGTCACCGCCTCTCCGACTGTCACTCAGACCTACACGCCAACTGCAACGGCTACACCGACTGCGACCGCCACGTCGACTGCGACTGTCGCGCCCTCGCAAACTCCCACCCAGACCGGAGCCCCCACTTCTACGACCACACCAATAGCCACGCAAGTTGCACTGGTGAATGGGCACTACAGAAGCGAGTAGAGACAGGCCGCGGCAGTGAATTTGGCAATATCATCCGGCGGCGGCGCCTGGACCAGGCCGAGGCGGACTGTGCGACCTTTTCGCAGACTCCCCGCCCCAAGAATGCGTCGGGGCCGGGGGTAGGGTTGAAAGAAACTGGACTTTGAGAAGGCCCCGGGGGCGCGTGCAGATAGTTCTCCCTTTTCCGAGTCCATCTCTGGTTATAATCAGCCGGATGTTTGAATTCACCATAAAGGCCACGCAGGGCCGCGCTCGCCTGGGGGTCTTTTCCACGCCTCATGGCGATTTGGAAACGCCCGTTTTCGCTCCGGTCGGTACCCAGGCAACCGTGAAGACACTCACACCTTCCCAGGTGGAGGCAGTGGGTGCTTCGCTGGTCCTGGCGAACACCTATCATCTGCATCTCCGTCCGGGCGATGAGCTCATCCGTGACCTCGGGGGCTTGCACAAGTTCATGCAGTGGCCGCGTCCCATGCTTACGGATTCTGGCGGCTATCAGGTGTTCTCGCTCGCCAAGACTTCGCAAGATTGATGACGCCGGAGTGACGTTCAAGAGTCACATTGACGGCTCGACTCATCGTCTCACCCCCGAGAAATCCATTGCCATTCAGGAGAACCTTGGCGCAGACATCATCATGGCCTTTGATGAATGTTCCGATCCAAATGACGGGGCCTACACCAGGACGGCCATGGAGCGCACTCATCGTTGGGCCGAGTGCTGCTTGAAAGCCAGGACCCGTTCAGATCAGGCCCTATTTGGGATCATACAGGGCGGCGTCAGCACGGATTTGCGGGCCGCCTCTGCCGATTTCATAAGTTCGCTGAACACGCCCGGCATCGCCATTGGCGGGCTTTCGGTGGGTGAGACCAAGGACGAGATGCATGCCATGCTCGACGTGATCGAGCCGCATCTTCCGTCGAAGAAACCGCGGTATCTTATGGGCGTTGGCACGCCCGAGGACTTGATTGATGGGGTGCTGCGCGGCGTCGATATCTTCGACTGCGTCCTGCCCACGCGGCTGGCGCGGCATCATGCTGCTTTTTCGTCCGAAGGCCGGCTCAATCTGATGAACGCCTCGTTTGCACGCGATGAGCGTCCGATCGACCCGGCCTGCGACTGCTATGCCTGCCGCACGTTCACCCGCGCATACCTTCGGCATTTGATAGTGGCCGGTGAATTGCTGGCAGGCACGTTGATCTCGATCCACAACCTGAGGGCGTTGATCCGGCTCACGGAGAATTTGCGCGCTTACATTGCCGACGGCTCGCTGGAGTTCGCGTGTGCCGCCATTGCTGCAGCAATGGCGCGGAAACGCTGAGCGTAGACAGCAAACGCCTGATCCTGGTTAACAGGAAGTGCTGGTCTGGATGGCGGCAGCTAATTCAATAAATCGGAAGTGCGCGGGTGGCAAAAAGGACATCCCTCAGGTTATACTGGCCGGGCAGAACCCGGGTCCTACACAATTACTTCTCCAGATGATGACCCCAATGACTGAGATCCTTCACTCATTAGCCACGCCCTTCCTCCACTCCTTATCTCTCTTCTTCAAAGGCAACCATGACACTCCTCCAATCCCTCCTGCTCGGCATCGTTGAAGGTCTTACTGAGTTCATACCGGTCTCTTCGACGGCACATATGCTGATTGTCCAACGGATATTCAATATTCCCTCGGACAATGTTATGTTTGCTTTCCTGGTCCTGGTTCAGCTCGGGCCGCTGGCCGCGTTGATCGTCTATTTCTGGAAGGATCTTTGGATGCTCATCAAGGCATTCTTTGCCAGGCCATTCTCCACTCCGGAAAATAGACTCGCCTGGTACATCATTATCGGCAGTGTGCCTGCACTGTTGGCCGGTTTCCTCCTGAAGGATCTTGTCCAGGGCCTGTTTCAAAGCCCCCTGACAGAAGCGGCGATTCGAATGTTCGCTGCCGCCATACTTCTATTCCTCGCCGAGTGGCTCGGAAAACGAGTCCGCAAACTTGATTCCATGACCTGGCTCGATGCTCTGATCGTGGGAATTTGCCAGATACTCGCGGTCTTCCCCGGAGCTTCCCGTTCGGGCAGTGCCATTAGCGGCGGCATGTACCGCAGTTTCAACCGTCCCTCCGCTACCCGTTTTGCGTTTCTGCTATCGGCGCCGATCATGCTGGCCGCGGGCGGGTACGAGTCGCTGTCGGTTCTCAAGTTGCATATCCTGCATACGCTTCTGCCGCCGCTTGCGGTAGGATTTATCGCGGCCGCCATCCTCGGCTGGCTCTCGATCGGCTGGTTGATCAACTATGTCAGCAAACACTCCCTGTATGTATTTGCTGCTTACTGTGCCATTGTGGGCCTCGCCGCGCTCCTCTTCCAGCTTTTCTGATCCATCGCGCATCCCAACCACTAGCCACTGGCACGCTTTGAAATACTCTGTTGCCCTGCTTGCGCTCTGTGTGCTTTTCTCAGCCTGTGGACCCGCGACGCCGCCAGCCACGCCGCAGCTTGTAAACGTATATGCCTCTTCCGCTGCTTACCCCTGGCTGCTTGATTTATACGGCTGTCCGGCTGCCCCTGTTGCCATAAACGTTTCCGATCCGCAATCGGCCCAAATCTCGATCCGCCTCGGCGAACCCGCAAGCCTCAACGGCCCCGCGTTTCAGATTGGCCAGGAGGATCTGCTGGTGGTTGTGCCCGCCACGGCCGGCGTGACCTCGCTGACTTTGGACCAGGTGCAATCCATCTTCTCGGGTCGGGTTTCAAACTGGCAGGAGGTTGGCGGGGGCAATCTCCCGGTGCAAGTATGGACATACTCGGCTGACGCCGATGTGGAAGGTATCTTCGATGACATTGTCTTGAAGGGGGAGCCGATTACCTCGCTGGCGCGGTTGGCGGTTTCGGTCCAGTTTATGTCCGATGCCATCGGCTCGACCTCCGGCTCCATCGGCGTCCTGCCCCGACGCGCCCTGGACGCCAAAGTTCGCGACGTCTACACTGCGGCTTCCGTGCCTGTTCTGGCAATCACGAAAACCGAACCGCAGGGGGCGGTCAAAGATCTCCTCGCCTGCGCTCAGGCGGGCAAATGATCCCAGCCCAATCTGACTTGGGCATGGTGTAGAGGGACATGCGAGTCTTCCTTCTTCCAACTTGCCCCGTGCAAATAGATTGCCCGGCCTGGCATTAATCCCCGCCTTTACTTGAGTTTAATGTTCAACTTTGATTGTCTACGGCTGGCACGAGTCCCCTAGACAGGCCTTGGGAGGAACGGCGCCTCACCCAAATGGGGGAAAAACGTTCTTGTTCTCTGGTGATAGAATGCTTGGATTACTTGGCTCGTATTTACGGGCAATTACTGCGAGTGAGTTTTGTGAACCTATCATGAGTGCCCCCACTGAAACATATATATCCATAGATGTAGAAGCTGCCGGTCCCTACCCTGAGCGATATTCTCTGCTCTCCGTGGGCGCCTGCCTGGTGAGTGACCCTGAGCAGGGCTTCTACGTTGAGATCAAACCGGTCAAGACCGAAGTGCAGGAATCTGTTCTGCAAGCCAGCGACCTATCCGTGGAAAAACTCAGCCGGGAGGGCGTCGAGCCCGTGCGTGCCATGCGGGAATTCGCCGACTGGATTCACCAGGTGGCCCCCAACGGACGGCGCCCGCTGATGGTGGCTTTTAATGCCCCGCATGATTGGGCGTTTATCAACCACTACTTCCTCGAATACGTTGGCGAGAATCCGCTGGGCCGCAGCGCAATTGATATCAAGGCGTTCTATATGGGCCTGATCGGTTGCGCCTGGGAGGAGACGTCCATGCTGTATTTGTCGCCGCGTTTCCTGAAGGGTCAGGCGTTGCCTCCTGACTCGCTCGCGGATGCACGGTTGCAGGCCGGGCTGTTTCGCAAGCTGTTGTCGCAGGCGCGCCACGAGGCTTTGTCACAAAAGTAGGCAGAGGGTTCCTGCTCTGCTCCTGCCAGGAAGCGGCGCGAGCTGGGATTCGATTTATGCGAACAGAGCAACGTGCCAACCGCGTTCTTCCGCTGGCACGCTGCTCTTTCCATTGGCAATATAATAGGCGGAGCCAATCTCCGAGGAGAGGCCAATGCGGCAACCGCTCTGGATTCCGTCCCCCCAACGCAAACAACAGGCTAATCTAACGCGTTTCATTGATCTGATCAACCGCACACACGGCACAAAGCTCGAGACGTACGCACAGCTTTACAAATGGTCCGTGACCGAGATCGCAGACTTCTGGGCTGTCATGTGGGAATTCGCCGGCGTAAAAGCCTCGCGCTCCTACGATGCCGTGCTGGATGATGTACACAGATTTCCAGGCGCCAGGTGGTTTTTGGGAGCGCGACTCAATTTTGCAGAAAACCTGTTGCGATATCGCGACGACCAGCCCGCCTTGATCTTCCGAGGGGAGACGGAAAAGTCGTCCAGCCTCACCTACGCCGAACTTCACGATGCCGTGGCGCGGCTCGCAAAATCCCTTCGTGCGTTGGGCGTCACCGCCGGCGATCGTGTGGCCGCTTACATGCCCAACCTTCCCGAGACTGCGATTGCGATGCTGGCAACGGCCAGCATCGGCGCGGCGTGGTCCTCGTGCGCCACGGATATCGGACCCTCCGCAGCCCTTGAGCGGCTGGGGCAGATACAGCCGAAAGTGCTGTTTGCCGCTGACGGCTATTTCTATAAGGCGAAAACGTTCGAGACCCTGTCGCATGCTGCGGAGGTTGCGCGCGGTATACCATCCCTCTTGAAAGTCATCATTGTCTCTTACACGGGAGACCGGCCCGATCTGGCGGAGGTCCCGCAGGCAGTCCATTGGGACGATTTCCTGGCGAAGGAATCGGGTCTGGACATCCAATTCGAGCAGCTGCCCTTCGATCATCCGCTCTACATTATGTTCTCGTCCGGGACGACGGGCAAGCCCAAGTGCCTTGTGCAGGGAGCAGGCGGTGTGCTGCTCAACCACTTGAAGGAATTGCTGTTGCATACCGACCTGAAGCGCCAGGACAGGATCATGTACATCACCTCGTGCAGCTGGATGATGTGGAATTGGCTTCTGAGTTCGCTTGCGGTGGGGGCGACCGTCGTCTTGTACGATGGCTTCCCCAATCACCCTGACCCGGGCGCGATGTGGAAATTGATTGACGACCAGCGCATCACAATCTTTGGCTGCAGCGCCAGTTACTTGCTTTTTCTCAAAAAGGAAGGTTTTTCCCCGCGGGCCCACTTCGACCTTTCATCGCTTCGCGAGATTTCGCAGACGGGCTCGCCCCTTTCGGAGGAAGGATTTGAGTTCGTCTATCAGGAAATCAAGGCGGACCTGCATTTCAATTCCATCTCCGGCGGCACCGACATCAACGGCTGCTTCGCCGCAGGCAGCCCGATCCTGCCCGTCTACGCGGGCGAACTCCAAAGCCCGGCTCTTGGCATGAAGATCCAGGCCTATAACGCCAAAGGTGTATCTGTTAAAGATGAGCAGGGAGAGTTGGTATGTGAAGCCCCGACTCCATCGATGCCCCTCTATTTCTGGGATGACCCTGCGGGCGAGAAATACACGAACGCCTATTTCACCGTGTATCCCCACGTCTGGCACCACGGCGACCATGTGCTGATTCATGGAGACACCGGGGGAATTACCTTCTATGGTCGCTCGGACGCGGTCCTCAAGCCTTCGGGTGTGCGGATTGGCACCGCGGAAATCTATGCCCAGCTTGAGAAACTGAACGAGATTTCCGACAGCCTTGCGGTCGGGCAGAATTGGCAGGAGGATCAGCGGGTGATCCTTTTTGTGAAGCTGGCGGCTGGCTTCGCCCTGACCGATGGTCTCAAGGACAAGATTCGTAGGACATTGCGCGAGAATGCGTCACCCCGCCATGTCCCGGCAATAATCCTGGAAGCCCCAGATGTTCCGTACACACTCAATATGAAAAAGGTCGAAAGCGCCGTCACCAACATCCTCAACGACCGGCCGGTGGCAAATCGAGATGCGTTAATTAATCCTGGCTCGCTCGATTATTACCGGCAGGTCGCTGCGCAACTGAAGGATTGATTCTGCTTGGCCGAGCATGGCGGTGGCGGCAAAATTACGCCGAAAGACCGGAAGGAAAGGGCCGCGCACCCCTCGACTGCCTCCTGGATTCTCTTTAGAACAACACCTCCGATCACCAGAATGGGGGATACACTCTTGCGTTTGCCGCTGTTAAAATTGACACTGGCACATGATGTAGGAGGAGGATGCTCATGAAACAAATGTCAGCTGCGTTTTCCATAGTTTTGATTGGCGGGGTAATTCTCACGGCATGCGCGCCGCAGGTACCACAGTCGCCTGCAACACAGCCGTCGGCGCCTCAGGCGACGGTGCCCGCAAGCGCCCCCCAGGCAACCGAGACGGCCGTTCCCCAACCGAGCCCGACGGCCGCTGCGGCCACGATCCAGCACACCGACGTTCCCGGCGAACTGCCTGCCGGAAAAGGGGTATTCCTGGGTGATCAGAGCACCGTCTCGTCATTCAATAAGGCACGCGCCCTTACAGGTGATCGCTTCACCCTTGGCCGCTTCGAACGTCCCTACAATGCAAACACGATGGACGTATATTATCCGTTTGTCGATATCGTGTCGGCTAATTTCTATCAGGATGCAACCTGGGTATATGCGGTGATCACTCTCGTGGGCCGTGATGCCAATAATGCGTTTCCAGCCAAATACGCCGTCGAGGTCGATAATAACCTGGATGGCCGCGGAGATTTGCTGGTGATGGTGGATAGCCCCTCTTCCACCGATTGGTCGACCGATGGGGTGCAGGTGTTCACCGATCCGGACGGAGACGTCGGAGGCCATACGGTCATCAATTCGGATAGCGTGGGTATGAACGGTGATGGGTATGAAAACATGGTTTTCGATAAAGGAGTGGGAAAAGACCCTGATGCCGCATGGGCCCGGCTTTCGTCCAGCGATCCTAACAGCCTGCAACTGGCCTTCAAGGTCACTTTGCTGAATGGGCATTCGAAGTATCTCGCGGGCGTTTGGGCAGGCACCGATGCCCTGGATCCAGCCAAGTTTGACCTCAACGATCATTACACGCACGAACAGGCCGGTGAAGCCAATCCCGATAGCACTAGTTTCTACCCAATCAAGGCGTTGGCCGAGTTGGATAACACGTGCCGTGTGGCCATCGGCTTTGTGCCGTCAGGAAAGGAGCCGGCGGTTTGCTCCCAGGGCCAATGAGATGGCGCGAGGGCGCGGGATTTCCGCCTGAATTTGCTCGCCGAATGTACCTTTGGAATATCAAGCATGTGCGCGCCGGCTTCTGACGAGCCATGGCGCAAGCACCCCGGTCCAGTGGATAGGGGTGCTTCATTTTCCCAGTTGCGTTGGTGCTTAAGGAGCGGTTTTTGCCTTGCTACTGTTGTGAAATAACAGACCGGACGTTCGGCGAAGAAGATGCCCGCAACGATATGAGGGAGTATCGGCGGCGCGGACCGGCGGCCCACACGCGTGCAATCCTGCGGGCTGTCCGTTCCACCGGCTTGAAGGATGCCACGCTGCTGGACATCGGCGGGGGAATTGGGGCCATCCATCATGAGTTGTTGGACGATATCGTCCGTGAGGCAACCCATGTGGATGCCTCTTCGGCTTTTCTCAAGGCCGCCGAAGAGCAGGCCATTCGCTATGGGCGGGCTGCACGCGTTAAGTTCATTCATGCGGATTTTACCGACGTTGCCGGTGATCTCTCCCCGGCCGACATCGTTACGCTCGACAGGGTTGTTTGTTGTTATCCCGACTTCCACAGCCTTTTGACGGCCGCTGCGGGTCGCAGTGAACGCCTGCTGGCAATGACGTATCCGCGCGAAACCTGGTATCTGCGCCTTGGAGTTAAGATCGCGAACTTCATTCAGCGGCTCCGCCGCGACCCATTCCGCATGTTCCTGCATCCCGTTGCCGACATGGATTCACTGCTGAAGAAAGAAGGATTCCAGCGGCTCGCCCTCAAACGCCTTTTCGTCTGGGAGATGGCCTTATATCGACGCGGCGCGTGATCCCAACGAAATTCAAGTTGCAGGTTTCTGCTGCACCACCACTTATTCAGGCGTTTCGCCGGGCACGACCATTCCCAGACGCATCAAGGCTGACATGTCTTCCAATACCTCGCTCAGAACATCCTCCCCGACGAACTCCGGCCGCGCCCCGGTGCGTCGGATGATCGTTTCTAAGTCAGTGCTGCCGTCGAGTTGGCCGAATGCCGCCGCCGTTGCCGGACTCATTCTGTGTTCCAGGCGCAAGCCTTTTGTCGCCGCCGCCATCGTTTCGCCGGTTTGAGAATCAATTGAGATTACCACGTCTGCTCTCACGAGTCTCTCTTGCAGCATGGCATTCGGGGAATCCAGGGCTCCTAGCCAGTCTCGCATCGCGAACAAACGCCGGAACTGCTCGCCGGCCGAATCCCGCAGGCTCGTCCTCACCTCCGCAGCCTCGAACCAATTCTCCTTGCTTGAACGCCGCCTGAGCACCAGAGCACCGAGCGCGATGCGTGCAATTCCGTGCGCTTTGTACCATTTAAGCCAGGCTTGTTTGGTGAGTCGGAACTGGCGTCCATTTTGGCGCGTCCGCTGATCGATCCATTTGTCCGCATATTCATCCGGCTCCTTGGACCCGTTGTGGATCAGCCAGGCGTCCACACCGCGCCCGGACAGGGCCTCCCGAATGGGCTCGGACCAATCCTGGCCCTCGCCGCGGATCCAATTGATCAGTACTTGTGCCATGCCGCCTTCGTTCAGATGGCTTGGCACGTGCTCCAGCCATCGATATATGCCAGAGTCACCGGGCAGGTCGGCGTCGCGGTAGGGGAATTGCGCCGCAGGGGATATCACATAGGGCAGGTTGCCGACGATGAGATCGAACCTTCGGTCCCGTATCGGCGCCATATAGCTGCCTTGGAGTGTTTCGACGTTTTGGATTCCGTTGAGCGCCGCATTGAAGCGGGTCAGGGCCAGGGCGCGCGGATTTATGTCCGTTGCGGTCACGCTGGCGCTGTGCTGCGCGGCCAGCAATGCCTGGATGCCGCAACCGCACCCCAAATCGAGCGTGGAGTCCGTGCGCTTGCCGTCGTTGTCCCCTCGAACCGTAAGAAGCGCCAGATAGTGGCTCGCCGGCCCGATGGGCAGAACAAAATCTGCCGCATCTACCCACTGGATGAAGTCGGAAAAGAAGATCAAACCCCCATAGGGCTGCGCCTGAAAGCGCGCCTTTACGCCGCCTTCTTCCTCCTCAATCAGCAATCCCGCTTTAACAAGCGTGTCGATGTTGATTGGCCGAAATACGGCGCGTGCGCGGTCTGGATTGACGGGCAGCCCGCGTGCGAATAGCATCTTGAGAACGTTAGGCCCGGTTTTGTCGTCCACGGAAGGCTCCTCGGCGTACCGGTGCCGCTGGAACAACTCCCACAAGAGCCTCAGGTTACTCGTTCCCAGCACAGTGAGATCCGGGGCTGGCGGGGCAAGCAGCCGTTCCGCCTGCCTGCGGCGCTCCGTTATTTTTAGGACCTTTAGGACGCTCGAAACTCCAGGTATCTTATTCCAATCTGTGCCTATTCTCCAAACCCTTTCGTTTCATTTGGCATAAATTATATGAGTCGCATAGTGGATGGCTCGGGCCTCGTCGAACTTGCTGCAACGATTATTTGTCCGAGGCAGCGATTGGCTACCCGTCGAGCTTCAAGAATTGATCGCCGGCGTCGCCAACCGGGCCGGGGCCTTTCCACGCCTTGTCAAATTGACCGCCCGCATCTTTATCAAACTGGTTGCTGGCATCCCCAACCTGGCCGGGGTTCACCCACGCCTTGTCGAATTGATTTGAACCGTCTCCGATCTGGTTGGCCAACTCAGGTTTTGTGCCCCCGTTCAAGAATCGGCGAACGACGATGAGGAATCCTCCGAAAGCTACGATGATGATCAGCACCGCTGTAATCATGCTGAGCGGGCCTGGCAGGTTCAAAGGCCCGGATCCCTGTCCGGGATTCTGTACTGCCGGTATGCTCGAGTTTTGCGGGCCCGAGCCGCCTCCTGTCAGCGGGATGTTTGCGGGCGCAGCCGACGCCACCGGGTCCACTATCGCGGTGGCTGTGGCTCTCGGCATGACTGTGGCGGTCGGCGTTGGCCTTTTCCTCCTTGCGTCTTGACCACCGCCCGCAGGGGAGCACGGTGGTGAACCCGGCAATCCGCATTGCTCCGCGTTTGCGTAAACGGTTTGTGGCATGAATGCGGAAACGGTAATGGCCACAGCCGCGACAGCCACGGTAAGCGAGATCAGTCTGGTGAGATTCGTGGTGCGCTCCGTTCGACTACAGCTGACACCTGTGAATATTATTCCAGACAAATTTAGCTCAAATTGCCTGCTATAACAATAGTTCATTTGGTGGATTCACCTTGCATTCGTCACTATATGCGTCATGGCGACCTTTGGGGGAGGCCGAACCCCCATCGGAACTGGCTATAATGGATTTGTCAGTGGCCGATTGCATGGAAGAACTGTCCAAGAATTATGCGCATCGCTGCGGCGTTCTTCCCGGCCAACAGCTTCTTCGTTCGAGAGTTCCGTTTCCCGTGGCAGGCTTTATTTCTTGCCTACGGAAGAGGGTCAGTCAACGCCAACCGATGTTATTCCGATCGCTGCGGATCTGTTAGGTCTGAGGTCTCATATCTAGAGTCCGCCCTATAGAGAGAGGAGCGCGAATGAAATCCTTGCGCATAAGTTTCTACATGGGATTGCTGCTCTTGGTCCTGCTGGCAGCCTGCGGCCCAAATTCACAGCCCATTACTGCCGTGCCGCCCACAGCCACACTCGTGCCCGTCGCCATTCAAGCAGCCCCTACCGCCACGCTCGTACCCGTCGCGTTGGCCGGCCCTGAGATGAAGGTCGGTTCGACCTATCCCTATGTGGATGGCACCTTACTCGTCGCTGTGCCCGGCGGACCGTTCACGATGGGACGCGGCGGTCAGGATAATCCGCAGCATACAGTCAACGTCGGGGATTTCTGGATTTACAGCACCAAGGTTACCAATCAGCAGTATGCCTTCTGCGTAGGCCTCGGACAATGTACGCCGCCGGACTTGCAGGATAACCAGGGTTACAACGACCCCTCGCGATCGAATTTTCCAGTCGTGGGAGTGAAGTGGGCTCAGGCCCAGGCCTACTGCACTTTTGTTCACGGCACGCTTCCCACGGAGGCGCAGTGGGAAAAGACGGCCCGCGGTCCGAATGGCAACATCTATCCATGGGGAAACAATGCGCCGATCTGCGACGTGCTCAATTTCAACAATTGTGTTGGGAAAACCACGACCGTGATCAAATATCCACAGGGCGCAAGTTATTACAGTGCGCTGGATATGGAGGGCAATACCTTTGAGTGGGTGGCGGATTGGTACGATCCGCTCTACTACAAGAATGGCCCCGCTCAAGATCCGCTGGGTCCGGATTCCGGTCTGGCTCGCTCGGTGCGTTCAGCGAGCTATAAGGCCAATAGCGATCAGGTTCAGGCGGCGGTGCGCTTCAAACTTAATCCCGGCGAGCACCACCGTGATCTGGGCTTCCGCTGCGTCGTGGCAGATCCCACCTATTTTGCCCCGTTCTGCCAGACGATGGTGGACTACGGCAAGAGCGCCTCGGGGGGTAATACTTCAGGCGGCTCCGGCAGCCAATGCCAGCCTGCGAAGATTGTCGCCTTCGAGGACTGCGCCACAGGAAATACGCCCGTCAACAACGTGCATCTGGAGGCTTCGCCGCCCACCAGGATTACCGGTGTGACGGTTTCGGCCAATGGATCAGATGCAAGCGGATTATGCAAACCGGCTTTTACCGGCCTAGGCGACACCAGCACCCATGTTTGCCCTCTGGGCCTCACGATTACTATAACGGCTGCATGCGATGTCTCGCCTCAAACCGCCGACGCCGCCTCGTGTCCGTCCAACATATATACGTTAAGCCCTGATGGAAAGACCTGCACGGCCAAGGGGAGTCCGGGCCAGTGCTTGCCGGGCTATTCCTACGATCCGGCGCTGATGTGTTGCTCGGCTGTTCCCGGCAATGCCTCGAAGATCTGTTCAACCGGCTTTCACGAGTATCAGGGCGCCTGCGTATCCGACGGCAGCGGCCTTTATAACGTCGCCGGCGACTTAGTCGTGACTCAAAGCGGGAAGACCTGCACGCCGGGCGGTGGATCGTCGGGCTGCACGAATGCAAGCCAGTACGGCGATGCCAAGTCATGTGCGGCCGCTGGCTGCACATGGGTATATTCCATCACGCGCGAGGGAGGCAGTTGCCATTAGGAATTGTCTCGATCCCCGCACAACAGATACACAGCCCTCGCAGCCGCGAGGGCTTTTTCGTTGGGCGATATAATGCAGCAGAAGACATCGCATGAAGCATCTTTTGTGGATAACTCTGTCGCTAGCCCTGGTCCTCTCCGGTTGCGCGCCGCCGACCGCTGCGCCGCTCGTGACCTTGACAGCGCCTGTGCCGACGCCGACTCTTGCCCCGGTCAATCTGGCCCCGCCGATGACCGTGGGCGCGAGTTCTGATTTATGTCGACGGCGCCACCTTGGTAGCCGTGCCCAGCGGTTCATTTGTGATGGGACACGGGCATGCCGATGATCCTGAACATTCGGTCACGCTGAGTGACTATTGGATCTATGCCACCGAGGTCACGAATCGGCAGTATTCGTTGTGTGTAACGCAGGGTGTGTGCACGGCGCCGGACGCCACTGACGCTCTGAACTATTCGGATTTTGCCAGCCAAAATCAGCCCGTCGTCGGTGTGACCTATGCTCAAGCCGAGGCCTACTGCAATTACGTGAATGGCGACCTTCCAACCGAGGCCCAGTGGGAGAAGGCTGCCCGCGGTCCGGATGCCAACCTCTATCCCTGGGGCAACGCTGATCCCTCTTGTGACTTATTGAATTTCAATAATTGTGTCAAGCAATCGGCAGATGTGGGCAAATATGACAAGGGCAAGAGCTATTATGGTGCGTTCGATATGGCTGGCAATGTCTATGAATGGGTGCTTGATTGGTATGATCCGCTTTACTATCGAAATAGCCCTCCCGGTGATCCGCCAGGCCCGGATACCGGCCGCGCCCGCGTGATCCGCTCGTCCGGTTATCGCAGCGATGCCATCCAAACCCTGGCGTACGCCCGATCTTTCTCCTCGCCGGGCGACCATCGTCGTGACCTGGGTTTTCGCTGTGCGATCAAGAACCCGGCTTATTTTGCCCCGGCCTGCCAGCTCGCTTCCGTTGTGGGCAGCGTCGATCAGGCTTCGCTCGTCGTTGACTGTCCGAATATCTCTGTGGACGTGCAGCCGAAAGATTGCCGATACGGGGGCGGGGCGATCGTGACTTTCAATGATGACCATCCCCACGACCCCAATGCATCATTCGGAGGCATCGTCGGTTGCACGCTGATGTCCGGTACACCGGGCTCCTTCCCCCTGACTTACCAGTGCAAGACCGCCTCCACGGCAATGATGAGTTCCAGTTGCACGTATTCCGGCCTCAACAGCACGGCGTGCCCCCCGCATTACAATCTGAATAGCGTAACGGGCGCCTGTGAATGGGACGGGAATCGATCTGCTGGCCTCGATTGCCCCGCCGGCGATTTCTACGATCCGGTGCATCATTGCTGTTCAAGCGCGACCGGCGGTCTGACGGAAGACTCCGCCTGCCCGGTTGGGACCATCCTGACGCAGCAGAGCAAGTCGCACTATGTCTGCCTTCCCGCGGCCAATGCCCTTAGTGTTCCCGAGCAGGTGGCAGGCATTAATCCGCCCGTTTGCGCCAATGCATGTAACCTCTCTGTCGAGAGCTGCGGTGTTCGAAACCTGGTATTTTGTTCGACAAACTGTACCTGCATTTCCGTCGGGCTGAAATGTCCCACCCATTGAGCATCCGTCGTTCCCTCGTCAAATGGACATGTCAAAGCAATGCGCCATTGGGTTGCGCAGTCTTCTTTTCACTCTTTCTCTGTGACCCCGCGTCTCGGCGGCGAATTCTCGGTCTTGCGCTGTCGCAGTCAGCCCTTTCATGCCTCTGCCGTGTACCAAGGCCCGCTTTTCCCAACAAGGTATAATCCTAGGCCGACAGGAGAAAATGAATGAAACGCCTCACCTGGATAATGCTGGCGGTTACACTGCTTCTGGTTTCCTGTGCCCCGGCTTCCGTTCCGACTCCGACAAGCCTGCCTCCAACGGTTGCGCCTTCTGCTACCTCGCTGCCGGCTGCAACAGCCTCGCCCACGCTGGTTCCGGTTTCTCTTGCCGGTCCACAAGCCGGAACGACCATGGTCTGGACCGACGGCAGCGTGCTGGATTACGTACAGTCCGGGGATTTCATCATGGGCATTGGGGTCGGTGATGCGCCGCAAAAGAATGTCTCGCTGGATTCCTATTGGATATCTGAGACGGATGTCACTAACAAGATGTACGCTCAATGTGTAGCGACCGGCAACTGCGCCGCGCCGGCCCAGGAATTGGGAACTCCGGTCTATACCAACCCCGATTACGGTGACTATCCTGTCGTGGGCGTGACCTGGGACATGGCCTCCAATTATTGCCAGTGGATGCAGGGTCAGTTGCCCACGGAGGCCCAATGGGAGAAGGCAGCCCGCGGCCAGAATGGGGGCGTGTATCCTTGGGGCAACGACAATCCAGGATGTGACCTGCTGAACTATAAGGGTTGCCTCGGCCACACCAGCGGCGTAAACGACTATCCTGCTGGCAGGAGTCCCTACGGCCTGTTGGACATGGCTGGCAATGTATTCCAATGGGTGAACGATTTCTACGACGCAAACTACTACGACAATATGCCTGCCCAAAACCCCACGGGTCCGACGGCCGGCGATTCGCACGTGATCCGCGGCTCGAGCTTTGAAAGCGACTCCACGCAAACGTTGGCGGGCCTCAGGCATTATGGCGTGTCGGCGTATCACAGCCGCGATCTGGGCTTTCGCTGCGTCGTGAACCAGCCCAAAGCGATCGCCCCTTATTGTCAGACCAGCGCCTTCGTTCCTACGGGCTCCACCGCAACCACTTCGACCTGCCAGGTGCCGCAAGCCACCGTGCGCGGGAACTACTGTGCTGCCAACTCAGGTTTTACAACCGTCAAGATTCCCGAGGGCGCGACCTTTCAGGTTGCCACAAAAGGTTTCACGTGCACCGATGCGGTCGTTAACGGTGAACGAATCCTGACCTGCAACGGCCCTGATAATTCAAGCGGTCAGGTAAAGGTTTGCAACGCCGCCTGCAGCGGCGCTCCAACTCAGACCGGCGCTGCCGCGCTTTGTAATCCCGGCTACACCCTCGACGCTTCGACCGGCGCATGCACCTATGCTCCGGTCAATTCGCAGCCCGGCGTCAGTGGTTGCCCCACGGGCTACAACCTGATCGACCGGGGCGGTCAAAAAGTCTGCACGATTGCGCAGAATCAAAACGGCCAATGTCCTGCTGGAACGTATTTTGACAGTCAATACGGCGCCTGCGTCTCGCCTTCCGGCTCGCCCATTGCCCCGTACGGCATCAATGACCCGGCGTTGGCTTCGCAGACCTACCAGGGTTGCACTCCGGGTTATACGTATGATCAAAATACTCAATGCTGCCAGGCGAATGCCGGCGGTGCTTATCCGGGATGTCCGCTCGGATTCACCTTCGATAGCACGCAGAAAGCCTGTGTCCCTGCTCAGGTTCGCTTGAGCGGCCCTGGCTGTGTAAGCGTCGCGTTGAACATCGCCCGCTGCAGTCAGCCTGTTGACGTATGCACCGGGCTGGAGGAGCGGGCTTGCATTCGCCAAAGCTATGCCTGCAGTTGGGACAGCAGAACGAGCCTCTGCGTTCCGCTAAAACACAATCCCTGAAAAGTCGGGCTGAGACTGCCGGCGCAGGGCATCGACAACCGCATAGCTAATAGCAATCAGCCGTCCGTAAGTCAATGTTGACGGCTGATTTTGCACATGCAAGACGGCGTTGGCTGGAAGTACCTGCTGTCCCGTACCGACTCTCTGGTATCTAATGCCTGTTTTCTACGATTATGTCATCATTGGATCCGGCTTCGGGGGCAGCGTTTCGGCGTTACGACTATCGGAAAAGGGATATTCGGTTCTGGTTCTCGAAAAGGGCAGGCGATATGGGGACAGCGACTTTGCACGGACGAATTGGCAGTATTGGAAATATCTTTGGCTGCCGGCTATCCGGGCCTTCGGGATTCTTCAGATCAGCCTTCTGAAAGGCGTAATGGTCCTGCATGGAGCTGGCGTAGGCGGTGGCAGCCTCGGCTATGCCAACGTGTTGGAAATTCCCAGCGACGAGACCTTTGCCACGCCGGCTTGGAATCAGCCGCTGCCTTGGGGCCGGGTCCTGAAGCCGCACTATCAAACGGTTCGGAAAATGCTCGGCGCTGCGCGGAATCCCAGGTTGTGGAAAGCGGACGACGTCCTGCTGCAGCTTTCCGTTGAGCAGGGCCGGGCCGCCAGCTTTCGCGCGACCGATGTCGGCGCGTATTTTGGCGAGGCGGGCGTTACTGTGCCCGATCCTTACTTCAATGGACACGGACCGGCCCGGGCGGGTTGCCGTCACTGCGGCGGCTGCATGGTCGGATGCCGCTACAACGCTAAGAATACTCTGCCCAAGAATTACTTGTACTTTGCCGAAAAGCGCGGGGTTGAGGTGGTGGCCGAGGCGGAGGTCACCGGCATTCGCCCGTTGATGGCGAACGTCGAAGACAGGACCACTGCTCGTGCACCCTCAACCGCACGCTACGAAATTACTTACCGCAATCCTACCTCGCTGATTGGCCATGCCCCTCGCCGCCTCATGGCGGGATCCGTCATCCTGTCCGCGGGCGTGATGGGCACCCTCAGTCTTTTGTTGCATCTGCGCGACGTGTCGCGCTTGCTGCCGGCCCTCTCTCCGCGCTTGGGGGATATGGTGCGGACGAACTCCGAGGCGCTGCTCGGTTCCGTTGCCAGGAATTCCCGGACCGATTATTCGGAAGGGGTTTCGATTTCATCGATCTATAACCAGGACGAGATCACACGCGTTGAGCCGGTGCGTTATCCGTCTGGCTCCTCCCTGATGCGCTTTCTCGCCGCGCCGTTGATCGACACGGACGTCATTGTGCCCGTGCGCCTGCTGCGATTTCTGGGCTGGGCCGTCGCGCACCCGTTGGACTTTGCCCGGGCCCTGATTTTGCCCGGTTGGGCGCATAACGTGACCATCCTGCTGGTTATGCAGCACGCCGACAATCGCATGCGCTTCCGCATCGGTCGCAGCGCCTTCACGCTCTTCCGCCGCGGCCTGGTTTCCGAATCCGAGCCCGGCTTCGAAATCTATGCCCAAGTAAAGGGCTCACATGAATTGACCCGGGAGTTTGCTGCCCGAACGAACGGTATTGCCCTCGGCTCACTCGGTGAAAATCTGTTGAACCTGCCGACCACGGCTCACATCCTCGGCGGCTCGCCGATTGGGCGGGATTCTTCGGCAGGGGTCGTGGATCAGAATTTCGAGGTTCATAACTATCCCGGTCTTTACATCATCGATGGATCGGTCGTCCCCGCCAATCCGGGGGTCAATCCGGCGCTTACGATAGCGGCGCTGGCGGAGTATGCGATGAGCAGCATCAGGGAGAAGGGAAAGGACCAAAATGGGAAATAATCCGGTGGATTCGTTGACTCGTGAATACGCACTTCGGCTCGATCAGCAGGATCCGCTTGGTTCCTTCAGGAAGGCGTTTGTCATCTCTGACCCCGACCTCATCTATCTGGATGGCAATTCGCTGGGCCGTTTGCACAAAGGCGTGATACCGCGCATGCACGAAGCCATCGAGGCGGAATGGGGTACAGACTTGATCCGAGCCTGGAACAAAGGCTGGTGGGATGCGCCCGTGCGTTTGGGTGAGCAAATCGCGCCGTTGCTGGGAGCTGCACCGGGGCAGGTGATTGTCGGCGACCAGACTTCCATGAACTTGTTCAAGCTCGCGGCGGCTGCTCTTGCTCTGCAACCCGATAAGCGGCGCATTATCACCGATAGCTTCAACTTCCCATCTGACCTGTATATCTTGCAAGGCATCGTTCAGCTCCTTGGTCGGCGGCACGAAATTATCCGCATCGGCTCGCGGGATGATGACATCACTCCCGATCTTTCGGCCTTGGAATCTGCGATTGATGATGATACTGCGCTAGTGACGCTCTCTCATGTGACCTTCAAAAGCGGCTATCTCTATGACATGAAACACGTCACGGAGTTGGCTCACCGAAAAGGCGCCATCGTGCTTTGGGACCTGAGTCACTCGGCTGGGGCGCTGCCAATCCAACTGGACGATTGCCACGTTGATTTTGCCATCGGATGCACCTACAAGTACCTGAACGGCGGGCCGGGTGCGCCCGCCTTCATGTACATTAACAAGTCATGCCAGGATCGGGCGGTCTCACCGATCTGGGGTTGGTGGGGCCAAACCCAGCCCTTTAGTTTCGATCTCGATTACCGCCCCGCCCAGGGGCTGCAGAGGTTCCTTGTGGGCACCGCTCCTGTACTCTCCATGACGGCCCTCGAAGCCGGCCTCGCGCCCATGCTCGAGGCCGGCACTCAGCGATTGCGGCAGAAATCCGTCGGCCTGACCCAACTTGCAATCGATTTGTGCGACTCCATGTTGGCGCCCATGGGATTCACATTGGGCTCCCCGCGCGAGGCCAGCGTACGCGGCTCTCATGTGAGCATCCGCCATCCGGACGGTTACCGCATCAACCGCGTATTGATTGAGGAAATGAATGTCATTCCCGATTTCCGCGACCCCGACAATTTGCGCCTCGGCTTGGCCCCGCTTTACACGTCCTTCTGTGACGTTTGGGAGGGATTCGACCGCATTCGCAGGGCGGTCGAGGAGAAACGTTATGAGAAATATCCGAAGCAGCGCTTGCAGGTGACCTGATGCCTGCTGACCGCAAGTCCAACCGCCCGGAACCATCTACTCACAGCCGCAGGGAAAATACTCAGAAAATGTGGCCGGTCGGGTGTTCTTGCCCCGACCGGCTCCATCACCGGATGTGTGGGCCAAAACTGCGCAGACAAAACCACCGCGACCCTTCTGCTCCTGAATATTACCGATCCAAGCTACAAAGAATCCAACCATGAAACAAATCCAGGGTCGCGAAAGAATGTACGCCGTCATGCTTCGAAGGACCGTCTTTACGGACATAGTCCAGGGAATTATCGTTGGCGGGGTGCTGGCATTCATCACGCTCCTGATTCTTGGGCACACCTATGTCACGACAATTAACGGCTGAACCACCATGTTCGGATGTGGAGAGCCTGGCAATGGCATATTGCTGCGAGCCGCTTGCAGCGTAACATTTCTTGGCCCAATAAACGTGCCGCAAGAGGCGATGTATTGGACGACGTCCGTAGATGGCGTGGGCCATACGCTCTCCGGAGCGCACGACTACATCATGCACTTTTCGGCAGGTGGGCTCCCGCCCAATGATGCATTCTGGTCGCTGACGATGGGCGATGCGAAAAATCGCTTTGTGGGGAATCCCATCAATCGGTACAGCGTGAGTGACCGGTCAGGACTTGTGCCCAACGCCGATGGCTCTGTCGACATTTACATCCAGAACGCCGCTCCGGCGGGTCATGAATCCAACTGGCTGCCCGCGCCGGCAGGTAATTTCATACTCTGGCTGCGTGTGTATCTGCCCGGTCAAGCCGTTCTGGACGGCGAATACAAGGCGCCGCCAGTCGTCGAAACACGATGATGCCGCATATGAAACACAAACATCTCGTAACATTCGGTTCGACTATGGTCGTGGCGTGGGTGCTTGGCACGTTCCTTTTCGTCTATTTTTGGCCGCACCTCGTGAATAATAGGTACAAAAAGGCGATCCTTGATCAAGGGTTCGGCGAAGGCCCTGTCCCGATCAATACCCTCTATACCGAGCCCCAAGCGCTCTTTGCAGAGCCACTCGCTGCGCAGTCCGCTTCGGGTTCGAATTTGATGACCGTTGGCGTGAACCATGACACGCTGCTTACGGGCGGTTGGCTCGACCTAAGCAAGGGGCCGCTCGTCTTGCATGTGCCCGACTTCTCCGGCCGCTACTACAGCCTGCAGTTCACCGATCCGTTTGACGTCGACTTCGCCTATGTCGGCACGCGCACCACCGGCACGCAGGCGGGCGACTACCTCATCACCGGTCCTGACTGGAAGGGACAGGTACCGAGCGGCATGACGCAGATATCCTCGCCGAACAATTCGGTACTCGTTCTCGGGCGCATCCTTGTGTACAGCGACAGCGATCTCTCGACTGCCTATGGCCTTGCAAAGCAGATACAGCTCGCGCCGCTAAGCCAAAAGTAATACAATAACAACATGAGCAGAATTCTATAGGTACTTCATAGCAATCATCGGCATGGTATGCGTCGTTTTCGTCATCCGCTTGTTCTTCTTTGTCGATTTGAGTACGAGAACAATGCAGAGCGATGTGGTGCAAGGCGTCCTCATCGGCTTCGGGCTGGCGCTTGCCACGGCCCAGGCGTACGGGAGAATCAAAGGCACGAAGGTCAACGGCTGGGTTACCATGTACGGATGCGGCGAGCCCGGCAACGGCATGTTCCTGCGAGCCGCGCACGCGTGGGTATTTCTCGGCCCGATAAACGTACCGCAAGAAGCGATGTACTGGTGGGCGAACAGTGACGGCGCGGGTCATGCGCTCGACGGTCAGCAGAACTACATAATGCACTTCCCGGCAGGACAGCTCCCGCCGAACGATGCGTTCTGGTCGCTGACGATGGGTGATGCGAAAAATCGCTTTGTGGCGAACCCGATCACTCGCTACAGTGTCAGTGATCGGTCCGGCCTTGTGCCGAACGCCGATGGCTCCGTCGACATTTACATGCAGAACACCGCTCCGGCGGGCCACGAATCCAACTGGCTTCCCGCGCCGACGGGCAACTTCATACTTTGGTTGCGCGTATATATTCCCGGCGCGGCAATCCTCGACCGCAAATACACGGTGCCACCGGTTGTTAAAGCGAAATGATGCCTATGGAATACGAACATTTGCTTATATTCGGCGTGATCTGTGTCGCAACGTGGCTTCTCGTCACCTACCTATTGCCGCGCCTCATGCTGTCCGCATATAAGAGAGCGATTCTCGTCAAAGGATTCGGTGAGGGCCCCGTCCCGATCAATACGCTCTACACGACGCCGCAAAAACTTTTTGCAGACCCTATTGCCTGGCAAGCCGCTTCGGGCTCGAATTCGGTGACGGCCGGCATGAACCGCGACACACTCATTACGATCGGTTGGCTCGATCTCAAAAAAGGACCGCAAATCCTGCACGTGCCTGACATGGCTGGACGCTACTACAGCGTGCAGTTCACTGATCCGTCGAACAACACTAATTTTGCCTACGTCGGCAGACGCACCACGGGAACCAAGGTTGGTGAATATCTCATCAGCGGGCCTGGCTGGAAAGGATCGGTGCCCGATGGGATGAAGCAAATATTTTCGCCCAATAATTCAGTGCTCGTTCTCGGCCGTGTATTTGTCGAGAGCGACAGCGATCTTCCGACTGCCTATGGACTTGCCAGGCAAATACAGCTCACACCCTTGAGCCGTTGGCAACCTGGCCAGTAGCGCTCCAATGTCTCGCTACCGCACCCTTTATGTTGAAGGGCGCTTTTGCTTCATCTGCGGCTCATCATTCCTTTTCCGCCTGCTCCGGGATTGGCAGCGCGGCGATCAAATCCCGCGTCCTGAACTTATCGATATATTCGCGGGCTTCCCAATAGTCCAACCCCAGCTCGTCTGCAATGTCAAAGACGTTTTGCGTGCCTTCAAAGCGCATCGTCATCTTCTCGATGGCCCGGTTGAGCGACCAATTCGTCTGCCAATCCACCCACAAGCCATTGCCCGAAAGGAAAATCGGGCCGCGGAACTTCCGCTTTGGCACGTAGTTGCTGGCGTAGATTCGAATCATCTCCTCGACCACGTCCGCGGCTTCCTGCAATTTGTCCTCGTGCATGATGCCGAGATTGTCGTCGGTGCTGTGGTACTCGGGATACGGGTAGCGGCTGATCGACAGGCACGGCACGTTGATGCCCGGGCCGTTGAGCACGCGCTCGTCGTTGGCGATGATGTCTGCGAAGGTGCCCTCCCGGAATTCCCGGCCGCGCTTCCGCAGCACGTATTGCCCCACGTGGTCGAGCGTATGCTCATGCTGGCGCGTGTGCTGCAGCCCAATCGAATTATTGTTTCCCGTCATCTCGATGAAGATGCCTCCCCGCAGCCGCGGGATCAGGTCCTCGTGATGGGCCAGGTAGGCGATCGTGCCTATCGTCTCGGGTCCGAACCAGAAGCGCACACTCATGGAGCCTGCGGGCAAGGGTTTGGCCGCCAGCCTTCGTGCGACTTCCAGCGCGGTCACCACGCCGGCCGCGTCGTCGTTGGCCTGGTTGGGATGGCAGATGTGCGCCATGATGAACATCTCGCCCGCCGCCGGGTTCGGTCCGCCGAGCGGGTGGAAGACAGCGGTTGCCACCTTGAAGCCTTGGGCTGGATCGGTTACGAATTCGGACTGGATTACCGCGTGATATTTCTTGTCACGCGGCAATTTGTCGAACACGTTCTTCGGCAGGCAGAAGCCCCAATCACGGTCATAGTATTTGAAGATCCACGGCACCGCTTGCGGCCGCTTCTCGTTGTAATGCAAATGCGGGGCCAGTTCGTCCCAGGAGACGATCTTGTCCGTGGGCAATGAATATGAAACGAGGTGCAGCGGATTGTCCTTGAAGTCGACGATGCGTTGCCCGTCCTCGGTTTCGAGATACGCCTGGTGCACCACATAGCGTTCCGGTATGTACCACGTCCACACCTTCTTGAGCGGCTCATAGGTCTCGATCCTGTAGTCCGCGTTCTCGGGCATATAGGCCCCGACGATCTCCAGGGCCTGGTCCAATCCATCCGATGCAAGCGTTCGATGCAGTGGAATGATCTCGGCCAGCACGTCCTTCAGGCTGGCGATGGGCTTCATCGCCGGAATCCAGTCCTTGGCCTTTTCAGGTGTCTCCAGGATGTAGGTTAGTCCCGGACCTTTATGTTCCTTCATCGCTTTGACGGCTACCCGGAACACATCGTTGCATTTCATGAGCCGGACGTCGCCCAGGCCGACTTTTTTCATTGTGACCACTTGGCTGTCCAGCAGCGCGCCGATCGGCTCAAAGTCCAGCACCACGCCGCGATCCACGTCGCGCACGAACATGGTGTAGCTGAGCTCGTGGGCCCTGCCCCCATAGTCAATGGCCGTGCCCTTGAAATCCTTAAGGAATCGGTAGTCCACCCCGGCGGCCTGCTCGCAATGGTGCAGGAAGGTGATGCTCTTGCTGTAAGGCAGGCCGATGATCAGGATCTTCGCATCCCAATCGCGAAACTTCTTGAAGATTGTGGTTTCGCCGAAGCAGTCGGCGCTGGTATGTGCCCCCAGTTCGTCGGCGTGCTTCCCGATCGCAGCCATCGAATAGATTGCGTGGAACATGCGCTTGGCGCGCGGGTCGGTGCGGACGAGTTCCGTCATCGCCCCCATCTGCGACGGCGTGGTGCGGATATCCCAAGGCACGCCTTTGAGAAAGTCGTAATTGAATGTCGGCATGATGAGCGTGCCGGTCGGACCGACCACGTCCAATATCGCATCCACCACGGCCTGTGGTCCGCCTTCCACTCCGCCCGGCGCGCGTCCAAGAGAAGAATAGGCGCTGTGAACAAAAATCGTGTCCCCGGCTTCCATCCCGAGAGAACAGAATTCATCCATTAGGTATTTCTTTGTTATCATCCGCTGCCTTCCGTTGTTATGTGGTCAAGCGATTCTAACATAATGAAAAAGGCGACAACTCGTCGCCTTTTTGATAAGTTTCCAATCGTATCGTGGATCATGACATCCTTTTGAAGTTCCGGGATTCCTTTTTTCCTTCCGTGGAAACGGAAGGAAAAAAGGACGAATGGGCAGGTTACTTCTTGCGCCTCTTCACATACACTTTGATTGCCTCGCGCATGAACGAGGCCAACCCTTGCCGGATATTCTCATATCTCTCTAGAAAAGCCGGGTTCGTATTGTAGAGGTCGGCCAGGCCGAGCAGTTGCTCATCATTAGGCGACCAGAAGTATTGCATGTGCTTGTGCCAGCGGGCCACGATTGCCTGGACCCCGGGTGCCGAAGGCTGTTTGTCCATGACGGCGATCATGTCCTGGTACACCCTCTTGCCTTCATCAAGCATGCGCTTTTTCTCTGCTTCACTGTAGTTCTTCCAGCGCTTGTTGGAAGCGTGCACAATTTCGGGATCGTACATTTGCGCGGCTTCTTCCTCGTAGCGCTGCTCTTCTTCGGCGGTGAATCCGTCAAAAAGATTCTTTGGGCTCATTTTCTTCTTTCCTTTCAAATGGAGAATGGTCTTGTCGATCGTTTGTGTGAGGCGGCTCAGCCTTTGGATTTCGTTTCCCAACGCGGCTTTGTGTGACTCGAGCGCGGCGATCACGTCGAAGTCGCGGCTGGCCATCAATTCCTTGATCTCGCTCAGCGGGATTGCCATCTCGCGATAGAACAGGATCTGTTGCAGGCGGTAAAGCGCCTCCTCTTCATAATATCGATAACCGTTTGCGCCGACCGACGAAGGCTTGAGCAGCCCAATCTCATCGTAGTGGTGCAGGGTGCGAACCGTCACGCCCGCCAGGTCTGAGAGTCGTTTTACCGTGTACATCCATTGCCTCGCGTGCTACTATAAACCCTTACGTTACGTTAATGTCAAGGGTAAAGGGTAGGCTGTCAGGGGTTTCTCAAAGTCGGTGGCCGAAGCCCGATTGTCTTGAAGAAAAGCGAAAAAGTGATGATTTTGCGCGCTCTTCCCGCATACTCTTCCTGTCTCGGAACCGTCTATGTTCATCCGTGTTCATCTGTGGTTGAATCTTTCAGATGGAAATTCTCTACCAGGACGACGATATTCTTGTGCTGAACAAACCTTCCGGCCTGCCGGTCCTCCCGGACGGCTGGGAACAGGATGCGCCGTATCTGGTCAAATTGCTCGAAGAGCAATATGGCAGGATTTGGATTGTCCATCGCCTTGACAAGGTCACCACTGGCGTCATGATCTTTGCCCGCACGGCGGAGGCCCATCGCGCACTGAACATCCAGTTCGAGGGACATCAAGCCCGCAAAATCTATCATGCGATAATTATCGGGGTCCCCGTCTGGGACGAGAAGGTTGCCCGGCATCCGCTGCGCGCAAACGTTGGACACAAGCATCGCACCATGGTCGACGACCGGAATGGCAAACCGTCAGAGACCCGCTTCAGCATGTTGAAGCGTTATCGGTCGCACTCCTTGGTTGAAGCCAATTTGATGACCGGTCGCACGCACCAGGTCCGCGCGCATGCATACGCGCTTGGCTATCCTTTGTTGGGCGATATCCTATACGGCAACGCCGCCACTGACCTCATTGCGCGTCCCGCTTTGCACGCCTACTCGCTCTCGTTTGTTCATCCGCTCAGCAATGAGCCATTGGTCTTCACGGCCCCCTATCCCCCCGATTTTGAACGCGCCCTCGAAAGCCTAACCTGACTCATGGCGATTACCATCTCGCCTCGAAACAACAGGATGCAGGCGGTATATTTCCGCCTGCATCCTGTTGTTTCGGAGCCTCTCCCCTCACCCAAAGAGCGAGGGGCCGCGGAGTGAGGGCCATTAATGCCGGTGCCCTCCTTTGTTAAGCGATCTTTCGCGCCTCCATGTAAAAACGCTTCTCGCGTGCCTCGCCCATAGAGAACGTCTTGCGCGGCAGCGCTCCATCTAGAATTACTGTCTTGAAAAGCGCAGATTTGCTCATGCCGGGCAGGTAGATGCCTGCATTGCCCGCCTGCGACCCCAGGCGCACCACCACCTCGCCTCCGTGCACGTAATCGATCTTATCCGCCCCTCCTTCTTTCAGGAATGGGTCGAGGAAAGCCTGTACTGTGCCGACCGGCAGATTGGACGATGGATTCGCAATTTCGATCAGCCCAAACTTCTTATCTGGTCCGCCTCCTACCAGGCCAATGACTTGCGTGTCGCTCCTGGCCGAATCAACGCGCTGCATCATCTCCTGCGCATTGGCGAGGGGCGTGTATTTCGCGTTGCCCTCGAAGAACTTCTGAAGGGCCGCCAGCAGATCCTTCTTCAAGCCGAATAGCACCCGATGAATTGGCTCGAATTCCAGGCCTTCATCGTGGACATTCTCGATTTCCACCAGCGCATAGCGCGCGGGATGATCCATCCCTGCCTGAGGCTTCATCTTTTCCCACGTCGCCTTGGCTGTCGCCAGCGAATGATTGCCGTCGCCCATGGCAAACAACAGCACAGGCTTATCGGTGTCCAGGCCGTATTTCGCTGCAAATGTTTCCGGCCTGGAAAGTGCACGCAGTGCCGCCACGATCTTTTCTTCCACTTCCTTGCTGACGGCATAGCCTGCGAGATGCCCGCTGTCGAGCATCAGGTCGAAATCGTACAATTTTTCCAGCTTCGACTTGGCCGCACCGGTTGGCTCGATCACCGTGCACTTCGGATCGTCGATCAACACCAGGATGTGAGGCAATTCCAGCGCCGCCCCTGACCGTATCTTCATCCGCGGCGGTAGGCGATCCACGATCGTTCCCTCAGTCGCACGCACCAGGCTGGAGGAGCCTTTGTTGTAATCGTAGCGTTCGAGGTCCAGCGCCAGGACCAGGCCCTTGCGCCTCTTTCCGCCGACGGTTCGCTCCACGTACACCAGCCCTTCACGCGGTTGCAGCAAGCCGTCGTCCAGGTATTTCCGCATTGCCGCCTGAATACGCTGTATGCGTTCCTCCTTGCCCGGTTCTTCCAGGTGGATTTCAGGGAAGGTAAGGTTCAAGGTGGATGGAGCATGGCCCACGATCTTCTCCACCTCCTGCCAATACTCCGGCTCGGACGTGAATTGGTCGCAGGCGATGACCGCCCATTTCTTCAGGTCTGTTCCCTGTTTCGGCAGATAGATTTCAGGGATCAACACGCCGATGTCGTCGTAGATTTTCAATGTCTGCTTCTCCGGCTAGCTTGCCGCTTCTCTTACTGCTTATCGCCTACTGCTCACTGCTTACTGCTCACTGCTTACTGCTCACCGCTCACTGGTTACTTCTCACTCCTCACACCGGCTGCATCTTCTTTGCGAAATCAATCAGCTTCTCAGCCACTTCCGCTCCGACGCGCCCCTGGGCCTCTTTCGTCGCCGCGCCGATGTGCGGGGAGCCGATGACGTTCGGTAGCTTGAGCAGCTTCCAATCGGTGGGCGGCTCCTCGGCATAGACATCCAACGCCGCTCCTGCCACCTGGCCGCTCACCAGCGCATCGTATAGGGCGTTCTCGTCGATAATGCCGCCGCGCGCGCAGTTGACGATCCGCACACCCTTCTTCATTTTGCCGAATTGGTCCTTGCCGATCATGCCTGCCGACTCTTTGGTCTTGGGCAGGTGCAGGCTGATGTAGTCGGCCTTCGCCAGCAGTTCATCCAGCGTGATCATCTGCACGCCGTCGACGCTTTTCACATACGGATCATAAGCGAACACTGTCATGCCCAGCGCCTTGGCGCGTTTGGCGACCTCCTTGCCGATGTTTCCTACGCCGATCAATCCGAGGGTCTTGCCGCCGATCTCATCGCCCTCGAAGAGTTTCTTCTCCCATTTTTCGGCCTTGGTCGAGGAAGCGGCCTGGAACATGGAGCGCGCCAGCGCAAACATGTATCCGATCGTCAGCTCGGCCACCGAGGCGGAACTGGCCATCGGAGTATTCATGACCGTGATGCCCTTGGATTTTGCATAGTCGGCGTCAATCGTGTCGAGCCCCACGCCGCCTCGAACGATCACCTTCAAGTTGGGGCAGACGTCGATTAGCGGCTGGCGCACTTTGGTCCGTGATCGGACCACCATCCCGTCATATGCCGGCAGAACTTTCGGGAGTTCCTCAGGCGTGATATCATCCCGAACGTCCACGAGCAGCCCGGCAGATCGCATCTGTTCGATCGCTTCCTTTTCGGTCTTGTCGCATACAAGAATCTTCATCTTGAGCCTCCTCTACAGGGTGGGAAACAAATAACAGGGATCCTACCGGCCCGCCGGCGGGTCCCTGTTTACACAAACGGCTTCGACACGTTGTTTTTTCGCATCTGCTCAGATCCGATGGAAGGATGCCTTAAGAACGGCCGGATGGGCCGCCGCAGGTACCTCGTACCGTCCTTCTCCTGGGTTCAGGTCCTTGCTCGGAATCCTTTTTGCAGCCTGATTTTGCAGGCGCCGAGCGTATGTGCGGCTGCGAAAAGGATGAGTACGTACGGTCATTCTAACCACCGAAAAATGCCTTGTCAACGACATAAATCAGTGAAGATTCGTGCAAATCGGTCTTGATGGTTTGTCTGACAAACAGCTATAATGGGTGAAATAATGCACTAGCCCCGGTTCAAGCTCTCCCGAAATTTGCAGGTAAAGCCCTATGAGGAGGCCCACAAATGTCGACTGACTACAAGCGCGTCTACAACTTCAATCCCGGCCCGGCAGCCTTGCCTTTGGAAGTTCTGCAGCAGGCGCAGACCGAAATGCTGGACTTCAGAGGCACCGGCATGTCGGTGATGGAGATCAGCCACCGCTCGAAGGAATTCGAGAACGTGATCCAGACGGCGGAGGCCGATCTGCGCGAGTTGCTTGGCATCCCCGCCAACTACAAGGTCATGTTCCTGCAGGGCGGCGCTTCGTTGCAGTTCGCCATGCTGCCGATGAACCTGCGCCTCGCCGGGGCCTCGGCCGATTACATTGTGACCGGCACCTGGAGCAAGACCGCCTTCAAAGAGGCGCAGAAGCTCGGCACGACCCGCGCGGCCGCGAACATGGAAGCCGATGGCTTCAAGACCCTGCCGGCCAAACTGGACCTCGATCCGAAGGCTGCTTATCTGCATTTCACCTCCAATGAGACCATTCACGGCGTCGAATTCTTCAAGGAACCGGAACCGCCCGCGGGCGTTCCCCTGGTATGCGATGCCTCTTCGGATTTCATCAGCCATCCGATCGACGTCTCGAAATATGCGTTGATCTATGCCGGCGCGCAGAAGAATGCAGGCCCTGCCGGCCTGGTGATCGTCATTGTGCGCGAAGATATGCTGGAACGCACGCCCGCCAACCCGCCGGTCATGCTTGACTACAAGACGCTGGCGGCCAGCGGTTCTCTCCACAATACACCTCCTTGCTATTCCATCTACATTGCGGGCCTGGTCTTCAAGTGGGCCAAGCAATTGGGCGGCCTGGCCGAAATTGCCAAACGGAACCATGCCAAGGCCGACTTGGTTTACAAGACCATCGACGCCAGCGGCGGTTTCTATCGCGGCCACGCCGCACCCGAGGCCCGCTCCATGATGAACATTCCATTCCGCCTGCCGGCCGAGGAGCTTGAAGAGGCGTTTGCCGCTGAATCCAAGAAGAGTGATTTGATCGGTCTGAAGGGCCATCGCTCGGTAGGCGGCATGCGCGCTTCGCTCTACAACGCGCTGGACATCAAGGCTTCGGAATCCCTGGCGACCTTCATGCGTGAGTTCCAGAAAAAGCACGGGTAAGTCTCGCCTTTCTCAGGCAAATCTGCAATCCAAATGCCCGGTTTCGCCTAAAGCCGGGCATTTTCCATTGGTTATATAATTACTCCATGGATTTCTTCTTCCCCGAAGATGACCTTCAACGGGCTGTGCCCGAAGAAACCCGCATCACGTCCCTCACTGCCGAACCCTACCCTGACGGCGAACGTGTTCGCGTGGATATCGAGATGACGCCGTTTCAAAAGCGCCCGTATCTCGAAGTCACGCTGACCGATGCCAGCGGCAGCGAGGTGGCCACAGCCAGCATCGTCGAACCCATGGGTTGGAAACTTGAGTTCACCCTGCATTTGCGCGGTGCCCGCGGCAATCCCTTCAAACTCGAAGCCAAATTGTTTTATCCCGACGGGCCGCAGGCCGCGCCCGTTACACGGAGTTTTGAAGTGGTGCCGGCCGAGTAAGCATGTCTATGCCTTGTTTCTTTCGCCCTCGCTCAAGCCTCGTCCTGGCTGCCATTTCTCTTGCCTTGGCGCTGTCCGGATGTGAGCAATATACCAGTCCCTCTACGTTTGCTCCAATTTCATCCTCGACGGCGGAGTTGCCCCCCACGACCGTACCCACGCCAATTTTGCCCGCCGCAGTTCGGAACGACGTCATGATCCTCTCCATCGAGGAGAATGGATATGCACATCTTTTTGCATACACGCCGGGCAAATTGAGTCTCACGCGCCTTACGTCCGGAAATTGGAGCGATGTGACCCCGGCTCTGAGTCCGAACGGGAAAACCATTGCCTTCGCCTCAAATCGCGGCGGATTCTGGGACATATTTACCCTCGACCTCGCCAGCGGGCAGGTTTCACAACTTACGAATACACCCGAATATGATTCATCGCCCACCTGGTCACCCGATTCGGCCTGGATTGCTTTTGAAACCTATCAAAAGGGGAATCTGGATATAGCGATTCTCTCGCTTACCAATCCGGGCGCGCAGCCCATCCTTCTCACTGACGATCCCGCATCCGATCATTCGCCCGCGTGGTCACCGGATGGCCGGCAGATTGCATTCGTCTCTGATCGTACCGGCGACGCCGATATTTGGCTGGCTGATCTAAATAAGACTCAGGATCGTTTCACGGATATTAGTCAGTCTCCGCAGGTCGCCGAGAGCCACCCGGTTTGGAGTGCGGACGGTAGCCATCTTGCATGGGCCTCGTCTTCTCAATCGGCCAGTTATAGCGGCATTTATGTTTGGGATTCCGGCCAGCCTCAAAGGAGCGCCGTATGGGTCGGAGATGGCAATTGGCCCGCCTGGGACGCGAGCGGCGATGCAATCGTCACCTCCGTGGATGCACCCAACCAGGAGTTGTTGGCGGCCTACACATTGTCTGGCCAGCCTTTGCTTCTTCCCACGCCCATGCCCGGACGTCTGCGCGGTGTGGTTTGGCCTGACGCCGGCCTTCCGGATCCGCTCCCGCAGGTCTATCAACAAGCCGCGGTCCAAACGCCGGCGGCTCTCTTTGCCAGCGTCGTCACGCCTGCGTCCGGCGTTCCTTCGAAGCGCTGGTATGTTGTTCCTTTGCAAAAGGTCCAGGCGCCCTATCCGCAAATCCATGCCCAGGTGGAGAGTTCATTCGTTGCCTTGCGCCAGCGTGTGATCACCGAGGCCGGATGGGACGCGCTCGGCAGCTTGGAGAACGCCTACGTGCCTCTCACCACCGCTCTGGATCCCGGCCTCGGCGAGGACTGGCTCTATACGGGTCGCGCCTTCGCCATCAACTCCTTGATGGTGAACGCAGGATGGATGGTGGTCGCTCGCGAAGACATCGGAGAGCAATCATACTGGCGGTTGTATTTGCGCGCGCAAAGTCAGGATGGTTCTCGCGGCGAGCCGATTTAAAATCCCCCTTGGGACCTCAGTGCCCGCTATCAGCTCGATCCGAAAACCTACGAGGCCGGTGGAGGCTACGCCTCCGCGCCCCCGGGATATTGGATTGATTTCACGTCGCTCGCGGCCGCTTACGGTTGGGATCGGTTGCCGGCCCTGCCGAATTGGCGCAACTACTATCCGGGGGCGCGCTTCACCGAATTCGCGCGCACCGACGGCCTCGACTGGTATTCAGCCATGTTGCAGCTATATCCGGCGGACGCCCTCTTCACCGCGACGCCCGTTCTGCCCCCCACAGCCACACCGTCCAGGACGCCAATTCCTTCTGAAACTCCCGTTCCTTCGCGCACCCCTGGGCCTTCGCCCACGCGCACCGCGACGCTCCCTCCTTCATTGACACCCACACCGGCTCCGCCGACGAATACGCCTTTGCCATCCAATACGCCGCTTCCTACATCCACACCGCCGACCATTATTCCGACCTTTAAGCCATGAACGGAATACATGGGATGACGCCACCCGAACAAGCTCTACGGACAAAAGAACACATAGCACGTGTTGTTCTTGGCCTCGGTGCTGCGTGCGGTGTCATCAGCCTCCTCCTCTCCGCATGTGGTCTTCGGTTGCCGGCAAACGGCGGCCAGGCGCGCCTCGCAACCGCCAGTCCCACGCCCCTCATTGCTGGCCCACTGGACACGAACACCGACGTTCCGGCTGAGGCGCCAACGCCCACCCTGGAGCCCTTCCGCTTCGACCTGCCTGCTCCGGGCGCGGCTCCCATCTCCGGGTGGCGCCCGCCGCTCTATCCAATACCGTGGGCCGTCTCGCCGTATGACCATTTCTACTTTGCGCGTCCCATCGGTGCCGATCAGGTAAACTGGCCGCTGGCCGATTATCGCTATGGCGGCATCTTCTTTCCACCCTACGTCCATACCGGCGTAGATATCGATGCGCCGTTCGGCACGCCGATACTTGCTGCGGGCCCAGGCACCGTTATATGGTCAGACTGGGGGCTATTTTCGGGCGTTGCGGGAGATCATACCGATTCTTACGGGCAGGCAGTGGTGATTCGTATGGGTTTCGGTTTCGACAACAAGCAGCTCTATACCGTCTACGCTCATATGAGCAAGCTTATTGCCGTCGTCGGCCAGCACGTGGAGACCGGAGATGTGATCGGGCTCGTCGGTGCGACCGGCCATGTGACGGGGCCGCACGTACATTTCGAAGTACGTTTGGGTCAGAACTCCTTCTTCTACACGTACAACCCGGAGCTGTGGATGGTCCCTCCCGAGGGCTGGGGCGTTTTGGTGGGGCGCCTTGCCGATACGTCCGATAACACGCTGCAACAGCTCGAAGTCTATGTAACCGACACGACCACCAATGTCACGCGCATGGTTAAGACTTATGGTCCAGGGCCCGTCAATCACGATCCTTACTATGACGAAAATATGGTGTTGAGCGATCTGCCGGCTGGCCTGTATAAGGTTACCTTCAGCTACAAGGGGGAGAATGACAACGCCCGTACCGAGCAGGATTGGATGACCATCTATGCGGGCCAGGTAACATACTTCACCTTCCGCGGCGCCCACGGTTTCAATGTAGGACCTCCCCCCGCGCCGAAGCTGAATCTCTCGCCGACAGCCACACCATAGCTCGCCTCTCTTTTCGGCGGGTCTTTTGGTACGAGGCCCCATGCAGGATATCGATGAAACTCGGATTGGCACAGATCAATTGCACGGTCGGAGATTTGCAGGGCAATGTATCTCGTTGCCTGGATGCCATCGCGCAGGCAGCGGCGTTGGGCGCAGATTTGATTCTGCTGCCCGAGATGGCCGTCCCCGGTTACCCGCCGCGTGACCTTCTTTATGATCCCGCATTCGTGGAAGCCGCCTTCGCTGCCACAGCCGACCTGGCCTCCACAGCCAGAAACTTTCCGCCGGTTCTGGTGGGTTCGATTGCTGCCTCCGGGCGGACTTTGCCGGGGCATCCCGGCCTCTACAACGCCGCAATTCTTTTGCAGGACGGAAGACCCACATTGGCGGCAACCAAACGCCTGTTGCCTATATACGATGTCTTCCTCGAACCTCGCTGGTTCCTTCCCGGAGATTACATGCCGCCGCTGGAAATTGGCGGAATGCACGTTGGAGTTCTCATTTGCGAAGATATGTGGGACGAAGGCTATCCGTTTCACCCCCCGCAGGATCTCCGCGACGCGGGCGCGGACTTGTTGTTGTGCCTTTCTGACCTTCCATTCCGCAAGGGGACAGTTCAGACGCGCTTGTACCATGCTCGAAGACACGGCTTGCCTCTTGCATTGGTCAACTTGGTGGGGGGCAATGACGAACTCATCTTCGATGGGCATAGTTTTGTGCTCGACGGCAGTGGGCAGCTGGCTGCGCAATTGGCAGGCTTTGAAGAAGAGGTCCGGGTGGTGGAAATCCCTGCTCGGCGTGCTTCAGCGGCGTCTGGGGCCGATGCCGGGCCGGATACCACAGACGAGGTCGATGTCTTCCGCGCCCTTGTCTTGGGCCTGCGTGACTTTGCCCGGAAGAATCGTCTGAAACAGGCTTTGATTGGCCTTTCGGGCGGAATCGATTCCTCCGTGGCCGCGGTATTGACCGTTGAAGCCCTCGGTGCCGGCAACGTGACCGCGGTAACCATCCCCTCACGCTACACCGACCCGCGCTCGACCGCGGCTGCCGGGCAATTGGCGGCCGCCCTTGGGATTAAGTTGGAGGCCGTGGAAATGGAATCGGTCCACTCGGCTCTTGAATCAAGTCTGGGGAATCTGCTGGAAGGAGGAAGCGCTGCCGAAAACGTTCAGGCCAGGCTGCGCATGCTCATCCTGATGGCCTTTGCAAACAAGTCTGGAGGGTTCTTGGTGAACACCAGTAACAAGACCGAACTTACTCTCGGCTACGGAACGCTGTATGGCGATTTGGCCGGTGCAATCAGCCCGCTGGGGGATCTTACCAAACCCGAAGTCTATTCGCTGGCGAAGTATATCAACGCCTGTATGGGGCGGGATGTCATTCCGCCTTTTACACTGGAGCGCGCACCCAGTGCCGAACTCAAACCGGTTCAGGTGGACCCGTTTGATTACGCGGAACTTGCACCGCAATTGGAACAGTTGGTGCTGGGGAACCGAAGCAATCCGGCCATTCGTGCGAGCGAGCATAAGCGCCGTCAGTTTGGCATCATCCTGAAAATCAGCGATAGATCGTTCGGATCCGGACGGCTCGTTCCCATCGCCCGAGGCTGATAGCATGGGTTTCTCAAAGTCGGTGGCCGAAGCCCGATTGTCTTGAAGAAAAGCGAAAAAGTGATGGTTTTGTGGGCAAAGCCCGCAATACCATCACTTTTTCGCAATCTCCCCGCCCCATTCTTGGGCCGGTGCCGGGAGTGGGGTTGAAAGCAACTGGACTTTGAGAAGGCCATGAGGTTGATAGTCCTCGCCCTTGACGCACTGAACATATGTGCTATACTTTGTCTGTGGTTGCTCACGCATTTCTCGATTTTTCCGAATATTCAGATATAGGCGATGTGCTCCCCGCACAGTCGGCGAGAGGCCAGATCATGTTCTGGAGGTTCAGGGAAGAAATGCCGCCGTGTTCCAATTCGTCATCTTGAACCAGGAAAATTTTCTTTGTTGAACGCGGCACGTGTACCCGTAACACTTCGCATAGGTTTGCTTGTTCTTTCTTTTTTCACCGCCTAACGCCCACTGTCAACTGACAACTGGTTACTGATTACTAATCACTGATAACTTCTCTTTTGGAGAGAGACCATGTCCCCTCGAAAATCATCCGCTGCCAAGAACGCCGAAGCCGAAGCGCCTGCTCATCCCGATGGTGCAAAACAGGCCGTCCTGGATAAGGCCGTCGGCGACATCTTAAAGCGCTACGGCGAAGGCTCCATCATGAAGCTCGGTGAAGCGCAGGCGATGCTTAACACCAATTCGATCTCGACCGGTTCGCTTTCGCTTGATATCGCTCTTGGCGTCGGCGGCGTGCCGCGTGGCCGCATCACTGAGATCTTCGGCCCGGAGTCTTCAGGCAAGACCACCATCTGCCAGCACATTGTCGCCGAGGCTCAGAGGCGCGGCGGCACTGGCGCCTATATAGACATGGAACATGCCCTTGACCCCGGCTATGCAGCCAAATGTGGTGTGGACATTGACAACCTGCTCGTGTCCCAGCCCGATACCGGCGAACAGGCATTGGAGATCACGGAGACTCTCGTACGGTCCGGAGCGGTGGACGTGGTCGTGATTGATTCCGTTGCCGCCCTCGTCCCGCGCGCCGAGATCGAAGGTGACATGGGCGATCCGACGATGGGCGTGCATGCCCGCCTCATGTCCCAGGCTCTGCGCAAGCTCTCCGGCGCGATCAATCAGACCAAGACCACCGTGGTTTTCACAAACCAGCTGCGGCAGAAAATCGGTGTGATGTTTGGGAATCCTGAAACCACTACCGGTGGTCAGGCCCTCAAGTTCTACGCCTCCATACGCCTCGACGTTCGCCGCATTCAAGCCATCAAAGTCGGCGCCGAGATTATTGGCAATCGCACTCGAGTCAAGGTTGTCAAGAACAAGGTCGCGCCGCCGTTCCGTACGGCGGAATTCGATATCATGTATAACGAGGGCATCTCGAAGTCTGGCGATGTGTTGGACCTCGCCACGCAATTCGAGATCGTGCAAAAGCGCGGTGCCTTCTTCTCCTATGGCGATGCCCGCCTCGGCCAGGGACGCGAGAACGCCAAGGAATACATTCGTCAGAATCCCAGTCTGCTGGCCGAGATCGAAAACGTTATCCGTCAGAAGGCGCTCAGCGGCGAGGTCGCGCTTCCACTCGACATGGGAGTCGACGGAGCGGACGAATCCGCTTCCACGCCCGTTGCCGAAGAATGAGTTGTATGCACGACTCATCCGGTAGTCGTGTTTCGTGCAAAAAAGAATGTGCGAGCGTGCCTGCCCGCACATTCTTTTTCCGCATAAAGTCCCTCCCTGCACTGGCGGCTTCGGCATTCCTGTTGATCTTAACTGCCTGCCGCGCCGCAGGCTACCCCCACGCTGTTCGTCCCACCGACTGAGGCTGCCATCGCCATGCCGGTTCCGTCCTTGCCGGCCAATGGCGTTCCGCAGGCAGATTCCTCGCCAGCTTCAGCACCAACTACTCTTCCGACAATAATCGCTTCCACGCCTACTCCGCCCTGCACAGATAACCTGAGCTTTGTCACCGACGTGACGATACCTGATGGAACGGCTGTCACGGCGGGTCAGTCCATTGACAAGCAATGGTTGGTAAACAACAGCGGTACCTGCAACTGGGACGTTCGCTATCGCCTCAAATGGATCGGCGGCGACGCGATGGGCGCTCCGGCCGAGCAGGCACTTTATCCTGCCCGTGCCGGGACTCAGGCCACGTTGCGCGTCGTCTTCACTGCGCCGCAGATGAGTGGCACATACCGGAGCGCCTGGCAGGCCGTCGCGCCGGATGGGACTGCCTTCGGCGATACCGTTTATGTTCAGGTCGTTGTGCAATGAAGATTGCCAATGGTATTCGTATTCTCTCATTTTGAAAGAAGTGACCAGGAATCCGGCGCAGCCCGATGCCAAAGATCGACGATTACCGTCAAACTCTAAGCAAACTCAGGCACTGGACACCCTACCTCCTAAAGAACTCGGGTCTTCCAGGCCCGCGCGGCAATTTGGAGCTTGCTCAAGCGGTGGCCGAGGCAGCCAGCAAAGAGCAGATCCAGGGATTCTTATCCATTCCTCCTGACCAGGCTCCCGAGAACAGCGCCGAGGTATTCCTCGTCTTTTGCGGCGTTGCTGCCCTCGGAAAGCTTGCTGCCCGCGGTGATCGTCAGCAATTTCTTAAGCTTCAACTCTATGCCTCTGATTCTCGATGGCGAGTCCGCGAAGCGGTCGCGATCGCGCTGCAATATGTCGGCGATGCCGACATAGAGCTCCTGTTGACACAAATGCAGCTCTGGAGCGGCGGCAACTGGTATGAAAAGCGGGCGGCGGCTGCAGCCCTCGCTGAGCCTCGACTGCTTAAAGATGCGGCAATTGTGCGCAAGCTCTTGAGAATCTTCGACGGAATAACTGAGGCCATCGCATCCTCGGACACTCCTCGCAGTGAGGCATTCAACGTCCTTCGTCAGAGCATGGGCTGCTGCTAGAGCGTTGCCGTCGCGGCCTCGCCGAAAGACGGTAAGCCATCCATGGAGAAGTGGCTCACCGACAGCAATCAGGATGTTCGCTGGATCATGAAGGAAAATCTGAAGAAGAACCGGCTTGTCAACATGGACCGAAAATGGGTTCTGACCTGGCAGGGCAGATTATCGCGGCTTGCGGGTAGATAAGCGGGCATCAATCAGGCCTCACTTCGGGTGGAAACGCAAACTGAAGCCGATCGCCTCCTTCCAGTTTGGCTCCTGCGGCACGTGATATTTGTCACATCCAAAAAATTACATTCTGTACTTTATTTCACACACAAATATCTTTACAGTGTGGTTAACCATTACCGATTCTGTAAAGGTATTCGTTCTTAAAGGGTCGAAAGACACCTGAAAGTTGAAAATCGACTGGGTATTGTCGCCGGTCCATGTTCAACTATCGGAATCCCCTTTACATTCCATGCAAACGGAAGGCCAAAGGGTCAGTCAATTCAAAGGTAGACCATGCTTCGTATTAACCGTAAGACTGATTATGCTGTTCGTGTAGTCTTGGCGCTCGCAAAACGCGGTGAGGGCGTCAGGCTTTCTACTGGCGAGATCCAACGCGAGATGTTAGTTCCGCCTGCGTTGATGATGCGCATCGTTGCGCAGCTAGGCAAAACCGGCGTCCTGAATACCTTTCCTGGCCGCGAAGGCGGCTTGATGCTTTCCCGTCTGGCATCAGAAATCACGCTCAAAGACATTGTCGAGGCCTTTGAAGGCCCGATTCTTCTGTCGCAATGTCTCCAGGTGAAAGGGGAGGGTGATTGCCCGTTCCAGGCCAATTGCCCGGTCCGGATGAAATGGGGCCGTGTTCAGGTCGCCATGTTGCGCGAGATGGCTGCCATTACCTTGGAGGATTTGGCACACGAGGCGCTTGGTGCCCCCATGCTCGTGCCAGACCTGGTCGCGTGAGCTCGCTCGCCGGAAGGCGCACATAGAAACCACTTCTTGAGGAGGAGTTATGGATCCAGTCACACTTTCGCGATGGCAATTTGGTCTGACAACGGTCTACCATTTCTTTTTTGTCCCCCTGACCCTCGGCCTGGGATGGTTCGTGGCCTACATGCAAACTCGCTACTACCAGACCAGGGACGAGACCTATCGCACGATGGCGAAGTTCTGGGGCAAGCTTTTCCTGATCAACTTTGCCATCGGCGTGGTCACGGGCATCGTCCAGGAATTCCAGTTCGGCATGAACTGGTCGGAGTATTCTCGCTTCGTCGGCGATATCTTCGGTGCTCCGCTGGCGATAGAGGCCTTGCTGGCCTTCTTCATGGAATCGACCTTCCTGGGCATCTGGATTTTTGGCGAGGGGCGTGTCCCAGAGAAGGTCCATCTGGCCTCCATCTGGTTGGTGGCGATCGGCTCCAACCTCTCGGCGCTGTGGATTCTCCTGGCCAATGGCTGGATGCAGCATCCGGTAGGGTACGTTATCGACACGGCTACGGGCCGGCCCATGCTCAACGATTTCTTCGCGCTGGTCAGCAATCCCAAGGGTTGGATCTTCTTCTGGCATACGATTTCCGCCGGTTTTGCCACTGCCAGCTTCCTGATCCTTGGCATTAGCGCCTATCATATCGTCCGCAAAAACCACGTCGACGTGTTCAGGCGCTCTTTCCAGATGGCTGCCATCGTTGGCCTTGTAGCCGGGGTTCTGGTGTTCCTGGGCGGCCACACGCAGGGCCAGTATATCTATCAAACGCAGCCCATGAAGATGGCTTCGATTGAGGCTCTGTGGAAGACGCAGCAGCCTGCTTCGTTTTCCATCCTCACCATTGGCGATCTGAGCGGCAAAAAGGAAGTGTGGTCACTCCGGCTCCCGGCGCTTACTAGCTTCCTGGCCTGCAATAATTTCAATTGCCAGGTTCGCGGCGTCAACGATATTCAGGCTCAGTACGTCCAGCAATACGGCCCCGGGGATTACGTGCCCCTCATGGTTTTCACCTATTGGGGATTCCGCCTGATGATGACCGCCGGGTTCCTCATGATCCTGTTATCGGCCATCTTTCTCTGGGCGCTGCGCGGCGACATCGAGAGGCCCAAATGGATGAAGTGGGTGCCGTGGGTGATTGTCCTGCCATATGTCGCAAACATCAGCGGCTGGATACTGACCGAAATGGGGCGCCAGCCGTGGATCGTGCAGGGTTTGCTCAAGGTGCAGGATGCGGTTTCACCAAACCTGACTCCGGTCGACTTGCTCATAAGTCTCATCGGCTTTGTCCTGCTCTACGGGGCTTTGGCTGCTGCAGACGTATATCTGATCAAGAAATACGCGATTGCCGGTCCGGATGCCACCCTGACGGAATCGGTTGACGTCGCCCCGGTTCCCATTGGCGCGCAAGACTAACCCGGAGGATCACATGTCCTATGAATTTCTCCAAACACTCTGGTTCATTTTGATCGCGGTCCTGTGGATCGGCTTCTTCTTTCTGGAAGGCTTTGATTTTGGCGTGGGCATGCTCCTGCCTTTCCTTGGACGGAACGACGATGAGCGCCGTGCTTTGATAAACACCGTCGGCACGACCTGGGATGGCAATGAGGTCTGGCTCCTGACGGCCGGAGGCGCAACCTTCGCCGCCTTTCCTCAGTGGTATGCCACGATGTTCAGCGGTTTCTACCTGGCGCTGTTTCTTCTCTTGGTCGGCCTGATCATCCGTGGTATTGCATTCGAGTATCGCTCGAAAGACCCCAATCCGAAATGGCGCCGCACCTTCGACTGGATGATCGCGGTTGGCTCGTTCCTGGCCTCGCTATTGCTGGGTACTGCATTTGCCAACTTGGCGCGCGGTGTTCCGATCGATCAGAACATGATGTACACGGGCAATCTATTCACGCTGCTCAATCCCTACGGCCTGATCGGCGGATTGACCATGGTATCCGTATTCCTTCTGCACGGCGCCAATTTCCTGACCTTGAAATTGGAGGGCGATTTGCGTGAGCGTGCCCGCCTCGCCGCCCGGAAAGTCTACGTTTTCGCGGCGGTGATGGTTGTCGCTCTGGCCGTCACCACCTACATCTTCACCGACATCTCCACCAAGATTGGCATAAACCCGGGCGCCGTTCCGATTGCCTCGTTGGTCGTCCTGTTGGTTACCATCTATTTCATCAACCGCCGCTTTGAGGGCTGGGCGTTTGCATTCACCGGCCTGCACATCGTTCTGACCCAAATCGCCTTCTTCACCCTCATGTTCCCGCGGGTGATGATCTCCAGCACCAACCCCGCATGGAGTCTCACGATCTACAATGCCTCATCCTCTCAATACACGCTGGGCGTGATGAGCATCATTGCCCTGATCTTCGTGCCGATCGTCCTTGTCTACCAGGGCTGGACATACTATATGTTCCGGCGGCGCATCAGCCTCAAGAAGGAATCGCTGGTGTACTGACCTTTGTGCGCAGCCGATACGCCCGACTTCGGAGGTCTTGCTCAGAGGCTGCTTTGCCAGCATGAAGCTCAAAAGACCTCCGAAGTCTTTTTGTGCTGCCCGGTTTTTTGAAACATCGTAACGCAATGCATCTCAGGCTTCTTCAACTCGCTCGCAAATCACCGCTCGCCCTGTCAATCACGATCCTGTCCGGGTTGCTAATTGGCCTGTTGGCGCTGTCCCAGGCGTATCTTCTCAGTAGCGCTGTAAATGGAGTTTTCCTGCACAAGGAGACATTGATCCAGGTTTGGGGCTGGCTGCGACTGCTGTTGATGGTCATTGCGCTTCGCGGGGCAATGGTCTGGGTCAATGAGGTTGCCGCCAACGCCATTGCGGTGCGCGTCAAAACCGATTTGCGTTCGAGGCTCTTCGCGCATATTCTTGCCCTTGGCCCGAGCTATAGCCGCGGCGAACGTACGGGTGAGCTGACCACCGTCGCGGCGGGGGGCATCGAGGCCCTGGATGCCTACTTCAGCCAGTACCTTCCGCAGCTTGCCATCAGCATCCTCGTGCCTGTCAGCATCCTGATAGTGGTTTTTCCCATCGATCTCCTGTCGGGAATTGTCCTGCTCCTCACGGCGCCGCTCATCCCATTCTTCATGTATCTGATCGGCCGCGCCGGTGGAGGTGTAACTCGGCAGCAGTACGAAACTCTTGGCCGGTTCTCAGCCTACTTTCTTGACAGCCTTCAAGGCCTGACCACTCTTAAGCTCTTTGGTCAGTCCAAGGCACAGGTGCAGAACATTGCCCGGGTTAGCGATGGATACCGCGATGCCACGCTCAAGGTCCTGCAAGTAACCTTCCTCTCGGCTTTTGCGCTTGAGCTGCTGGCTACTCTTAGCACGGCCATCATCGCTGTGGAGGTTGGTCTGCGGCTGCTTTATTCGCAGATGCAGTTTCGGGAAGCCCTTTTCCTGCTGATCCTGGCCCCCGAGTTCTATCTGCCTCTACGGATGCTCGGCATGCGCTTCCACGCGGGGATGGCCGGGACCAGTGCTGCCCGGCGCATTTTCGACATCCTCGACACCCCGCCGTCTATTGTCAATGATCCGAAATCTGCCTCGCCTTCCCGCCGCTCCGTACCGGAATATCGAATATCGGATATCGAATTATCTAATCTCTCTTACACCTACCCTGGGGAAACGCAGCCTGCCCTTGAGAATATCTCGCTCTCAATTCCAGCGGGGCAGCACTTCGCGTTGGTAGGCGCCACCGGCGCCGGCAAGACGACGCTCGCCGGCATTCTCATGCGCTTCATTGAGCCAACAAGCGGAACGGTCACCATCAACTCTGAACCGTTGGTAAGTATCGCTCTTGATGATTGGCGCTCTAAGATTGCCTGGGTTCCGCAAAACCCGCACCTTTTTCATGAAAGCCTTGCGGCCAACATACGTCTTGCCAACCCCGCCGCCGGCATGCAGGAGGTCCTTGCCGCGGCGCGTGCCGCGCATCTGGACGAATTTGTTCAAACTCTTCCGGAGAAGTACGAGACTGTGATCGGCGAAAGCGGCGCCCGCTTATCAAGCGGCCAGGCTCAGCGCCTCGCCCTGGCCCGAGCTTACCTCAAAGATGCTTCCATCCTGATACTTGACGAACCGACCTCCAGCCTTGACCCAGAACTCGAATCTCAGCTGGAGGGCTCCACGCGTCACCTTATGCACGGACGGACAGTCCTCACGATTGCTCACCGGCTGAACACCGTTTTCAATGCCGATCAGATCGTCGTCCTGGACCGGGGGCGGATTGTAGAAATCGGAACGCACACGGAACTGCTTGCGCGGAACGGCATTTATGCACGAATGGTCAGATCGGGAGGCGTCGGCATGACCTCCGCTTCTCGATCCGCGATCGAGGGCCGAAACCATATGACCCCGCCAGCGAGGGACCTCCCACGGACCCCATATTTCCAGCCTGCCGGCCCCGAACATCACCCCTCCGCGAACTTGGCATCCCCGCGGGCACCGTCGGACGAACAACCCAGGACTCAAGATCAGCAGGACTCCACCTTCTTGCGCCTCCTTCAATTTCTCAAAGGTGAGTGGGGTTGGGTTGCGCTCTCGGTTTTGCTTGGCGCCCTTACCGTCGGCAGCAATGTTGCATTGATGGGAACCTCTGCCTGGCTGATTTCCACTGCGGCCCTCCATCCCTCGATCGCCGTCCTCGAAGTATCCATCGTGGGTGTGCGGTTCTTTGGGATCGCCCGAGCCGTCTTCCGGTATCTTGAGCGCCTTGTTTCGCATAACGTTACTTTTCGCCTGCTGGGACAACTGCGTGTCTGGTTCTACAAAAGACTGGAGCCGCTTGCGCCCGCCCGTCTGATGGACTTCCACGCGGGTGACCTGCTGGCGCGCATCATTTCCGACGTCGCCGCGCTCGAAAATTTCTACGTCCGCGTTGTCGCCCCGCCCATGATTGCCCTGCTCGTGGCCCTGGGAGCTGGTCTTTTTCTGGGTTCGAGCGACCCGCGTTTTGCGCTGCTTCTCGTGACCTTCTTCGTGCTGATTGGCCTGATTCTCCCGGCGGGGGCCCAAGTGCTCGGTCGTCGCCCCGGTGCGCAGGTCGTCATCAACAACGCCGACCTGCACACGCAGCTTGTGGATGGCATTCAGGGCCTTGCCGACGTTTTGGCCTTTGGTCGTGGCCAGGCCCGCCTAGAGCAGTTAACCTCAACCGGCCGGAAAACTGGCGATGCGCAGCAACTCACAGCCCTGGTTAATGGCTTTCATTCCGCCGTTTCGTCATTTCTCACGAACTTCGCCCTGTGGGCGGTGCTCCTCCTCGCCATCCCTCTTTGTACGGTTGGCCGCCTGGATGGCGTGATGCTCGCACCCCTCGCATTAATCATGCTTTCAGCCGTTGAAGCGGTCACGCCGTTGCCGCTCACCGCCCAGATGTGGTCTGCCACACAAACCGCCGCCAACCGGTTGTTTCAGGTGGTGGATATTGAACCTGCCGTAAAAGAGGCGGCACCATCTCTCACTTTTGATTCCCGAATTTCGAATCTCAAATCATCGAATGTCGGATTATCGAATATCGAATCTTCCAGTATCGAGTTCTTCCGCGTCTCCTTCACGTTTCCAGGCCAATCCATGCCTGCCTTACAGGATGTTTCCTTTGACATCCCAGCGGGTCACAACCTCGCTATAGTAGGGCCGAGTGGCGCCGGAAAAACCACCCTTGCCAGCCTGTTGCTGCGATCTTGGGATTACGCTTCCGGAGATATTTGTCTTGATGGCATGTCGCTGAAGGCATATGCGTCGGACGAAGTTCGAAGCAGAATCGCCTATGTCTCGCCCAACGCCTACTTCTTCAACACTTCCATCTTTGAGAACCTTCGCATGGCGCGCCGAAACCTTTCTAGGGCAGAGGTCGAAGCTGCCGCGCGGGCTGCCCAGATTCATGATTTCATTCTGGGCCTCCCCAAGGGATACGATACGCCTATTGGAGAAAAGGGATTGCGCTTGAGCGGTGGCGAACGTCAGCGCCTGGCGATCGCGCGTGCGATCGCGAAGGATGCCCCAATCCTGATCGTTGACGAACCCACCGCCAACCTTGATACCCTGACCGAAGCGCGAATTTTGGAGACTTTGTTCGGGATAATGCGCGCAAGAACCTCGCTGCTCATCACTCATCGGCTGATTGGCCTCGAACGCATGGATCAGATTCTGGTCATGGATCGAGGCTCCGTTGTCGATCACGGTTCGCAGGCCGAATTGCTGCGCTCGGACGGCCTCTTTCGCCGCCTTTGGGATCTGCAGAATCGATTCCTGGCGGAGACGTCGTAGAAGCCAGCAATGAACGCCGTCGGCAGCCTTCCTTGGTCGCCCAAGCACTCTTGACCACGGGCTTCTTGAAGTCGCTGGCCGAAGCCCGATTGTCTTGAAGAAAAGCGAAAAAGTGCTGATTTTGCGGGCAGAGCCCGCAAAATCAGCACTTTTTCGCAAGCTCCCCGCCCCATTCGTGGGGCGGGGCCGGGGGTGGGGTTGAAAGAAACTGGACTTTGAGAAAACCAAGTACTCTTAGCCGAAGTGCCTTGCACTACCTGAACGAACGTGCTATAATTCCTACGTATCCCCCGTTTCTTGACAGTCCATCTTGACAAGCGTCGCCATCTCATCATCCCACCCTGCCCCTTCATATTGAACGATTTCCCCTATTTCTACAACGTGTTGTGAATTCGGCCCGCACCCATGGGGGCGCCGGCTCTATCCTCATTCCAAAAGGCATGCATCCACATGAAAATCCTGGAGTTAGAAAACGAACCGCTGGGAAAACTGCGCACCGTTGCTAAGGAACTCAATGTTAGCAGCTTCAACCGCTTGAAGAAAGAAGCCTTGATACTCCAGATCCGCCAGGCGGAGGCGCAGCGAGACGGCATCGAGTTGCGCGGCGGCGTCCTGGAAATTATGAGCGAGGGCATCGGCTTCCTGCGGGCTGCCAATTATCGCATCAGCGATCAGGATGTCTATGTTTCGCAAGCGCAGCTTCGCCGCTATGATCTTCGTTCCGGCGATCTGGTCATCGGCCACGTTCGCCCGCCGCGTGAGTCAGAGCGCCACTTCGGCCTGCTTAAGGTGGAGACCGTCAACGGTATTGATCCGGAAGAAGCCACACGACGGCCCGTTTTTGAAAGCCTCACGCCCATCTTTCCCGACAAGCGCTTTGACCTGGAAATTGATCATGATACGCTCTCTTCGCGCCTGATCAATTTGGTTGCACCCATCGGCCGCGGGCAGCGCGGGCTGATCGTCTCCCCGCCCAAGGCAGGCAAGACCACCATCCTGAAGCACATAGCCAATTCAATATCGACCAAATATCCCGACGTGCATCTGATGGTAGCCTTGATCGGTGAGCGCCCCGAGGAAGTCACGGACATGGACCGTTCGGTGGATGCCGAAGTTGTGGCTTCTACCTTTGACGAACCTGTTACCTCGCATGTGCGGACGGCGGAGATTGCCTTAGACCGGGCTAAGAGAATGGTGGAGATTGGCCGCCACGTGGTAATCTTGATGGATTCGATCACTCGTCTGGCCCGGGCATATAACCTCGTTGTCAACCCCTCGGGCCGTACACTATCAGGAGGCATGGATCCGTCTGCCTTGTACCCGCCCAAGCGTTTCTTTGGCGCCGCCCGCAATATCGAGGAAGGCGGCTCGTTGACCATCATCGCCACCTGCCTCGTGGACACCGGTTCCCGTCTGGACGATGTTGTTTATGAGGAGTTCAAAGGTACCGGCAATATGGAGTTGTTGCTGTCCCGCAAACTGCAGGAACGCCGCATCTTCCCCGCCGTCGACATTGAACGCTCCTCGACGCGTCGCGAAGACCTGTTGCTCGGCCCCGATATTCTACAGCGCGTTTGGTTGATGCGCCGCATGTATGGCCAGATGACGTCATCGCCCCCCGGCGGTGCGGGTATGGATCAGACGGTTGCAACAGAGGCCATTCTCAACCGTCTTGACCGCGCTAAGAATAATCAAATGTTCCTGGAGACTTTGACCGAAGACGCCTAGTACCAGCGGCTTTAGTGGTTTCGATTTACATCCTGCGTCGGAGGCGCCCGAATAACGAATCAGGGCCGGTCCTTTTTCCCTGCGCTGGTCCATTGTTTGGAGTTGTTCGCTCCGCAACGGAAAGCGGGGGCCTGCTGCTACGCTTCGGGCACCAATTTTATTTGGGAGTATTTCTCGCAATGCCTTTATCTCAACTATTAGACAACCTCGCGCGTTTTTACCGGGCCCATCGATTCAATATTGTCGCCTGGGGTACAACAGGCCTGCTGGTCGTCGCGCTTCTCGGATTTGCGCTGGGCCAGACTCAAGCGGCCTCGGGCTGGCTGTCCACACGCTTTGAACCCACCTCCGCGCCCGATGCTAATCAGCCATCGGTGAGTCTTCCGCCGCCGGTCAATGTGGCTGCCGGCGATTCGGGCATCGGTCGAAATCTGGAATTGAAAACGAACATCCCAGAACGTCCGCGCTTTTCACCCGTAACGTATCAGGTGACTGCCGGCGATGCGTTGTTTTCCATTGCCAAGCAATTTGGCGTCAAGCCGGAGTCCATCCTTTTTTCCAACAAAAGTGTACTAAATGATAATCCTGAAAACCTCACGCCCGGCATGACGCTGACCATCCCGCCTACGGACGGACTGCTTTACACGTGGGGCAAGGGCGACACCGTTCAAAAAGTTGCAGACGAATTCAAGGCAAAGGCCGACGACATCTTGAGTTTCCCCGGCAATAACATTGATCTGACTGATCCCCAGATAAAGCCTGGCACGGTCGTAATGATCCCTGGCGGCAGCCGGGAGCTCGTCGACTGGACGCAATTTATTCCCACCATATCGCGCGGTGCAACCGGTGCGGGCACAGGCACTTCCAACATCGGCACCAATGCCTGTTCAGGCGGGCCGGTGGGTTCAGGTTTCATCTGGCCGACTAACGGGCCGCATACCATCTCCGGCAACGACTACGGGCCCTCCCACTTGGGCATTGATATTACCGCAGTGTACACTCCCGTGCTGGCCGCCTCCGCGGGCGTCGTTGTGATCGCCCAGGGCGGCTACAACTATGGATACGGCAACTTTGTTGAGATCGATCACGGGAATGGCTACGCTACTGTGTACGCACACCTAAGCCAGATCAATGTCACGGTGTGCGAGGGTGTCGCCATGGGGCAGGTGATTGGGATTTCTGGTTCTACCGGAAATTCAACCGGCCCGCACCTTCACTTCGAAATTCGAAAAGGCGGCTCGAGCGTCAATCCGTGGGAGCTGCTTCAATAAGCCTCCCAAACTCGGATGCAGCCACACTTTTCTTGGATCATGTGCAAACATGACTCATCCCGAATCTCATGTTTGCCATATCCTGATTCAGGAAGTCGCCGAAAACATGGACAGGGCGGGGTGCTCCACCCCCGCCCTGTCCATGTTTTCGGGGTTCTTCGCCAGTTCCAGTCGATCTTCGGCTGGAACTGGCGCTGTCCCTTATCAAATCCGCGTCAGATTAATTTCCGGGTTAATCATGTTCGGATTCTTCGAGGTCCTGGGCTAAAAGCTAGGGACGCACAGTCACACATCACCATTGATGCCAACGTGGGAAAGTGAGGAGATGCAACGCGTGAATCAGACTGAGATTCAGATAGCTCTCGCGCAACTGCCGTTAGGCGGATTCCGTTTCTTCAGCAGCATTGGTTCCACAAATGACCATGCGCTCGCTTGGGCGCGGGAAGGCGCTCCAGATCTTTCGTTGGTCGCGGCGGACGAGCAAATAGCAGGCCGCGGGCGCTCAGGACGCAAGTGGTTTACGCCGCCCGGAGCCGCCCTGGCTTTTAGCCTGATTTTGCGGCCCACGACGGCTGAGCGAATATATCCTGCTCGGATAACCGGCTTGGGCGCATTGGCCTTGGTTGAGGTTTGTGACAAGCTTGGCATCAAGGCCCAGATCAAATGGCCCAATGATGTTCTGCTCAATGAGCGTAAAGTGGCTGGGATCTTGGTGGAATCTGTCTGGATGGGCGCCGATCTCGAGGCGCTCGTTTTGGGTATGGGCGTCAACGTGCGGAAGGCATCCGTGCCGCCCGCGGACGAATTGGTCTTTCCGGCGACCTGTATGGAGCACGAGTTGGGAAATGCGCTCGACCGAACCGAACTGCTGAAGGATGTCCTCGTTGCTGTTCTGCAGTGGCGCCGAGGGCTTGCAACCGACGAATTTATCAGGCAGTGGCAATCTTCTCTGGCTTTTCGGGGCAAACAGGTGCAGATAAGCAGAAGAGACCCAAGCTCGCCGCTTATGGGTAGCCTGGCGGGCCTCGAATCTGACGGGAGTTTGCGACTCCTGGTGGATGGCAAACTCATTACAGTGCAGGTTGGGGAGATTCATCTGCGACCAGTGCTGTGATAGAATGCTCGCACGGTACTATAAAGAGGTAGGCATGTTTGACAACTTGCGTGAGCAGGCAAACGCCAGTCCGTTTTATGAGGACGAGGCCAAATTCCAACAGGGCACGGGCATCGGCGTTCAGCCGCCGAGCGTCCCCTCCAATCGACCTTTCATGGGTATGACGGCACCTCAGCGCTTCATCGTGGCAGTCATGCTGATGATGGTAGTGTGTGTTCTCGGGGCCATGCTGTTACTGGTCAGCGGACGGATCGCTTTCATGTAGAACGTTCGGTCAGGGTTTCGAGCCTCGCCCGATGCCTTGCCTCACCAGACTTTAGGCTTTGCTGAAGAAGAAGCTGCCAGCGGGTAAACCGCGCTGGCAGCTTCTTCTTCGGCAGCTAACTCCCCCTTCGCACCGGAAGCGGGCAGGGGGAGGGCCAAAGCAAGCATATCCAACTGGACCGTTGGATTCTAGGCTGGTTATGTTTTGAAATTCTTCAGCCGCAGGCCAAAAGCGTGGGGCTGCTTGCAAGCGATTGGATATGCTCTCTTTTCCTGCTAGTCAGCCTTTTTGTCGCCCTCTTCATCGACATTCGCCCCGGCCTTCTTCAGGTCCTCGGCCGCGATGCGCGCAACGGAGGCCACGGAATCCCCTTCCTGTGGCTTGATCAGGTGCACGCCCTTCGTAGCGCGCCCGGATTGTTTGACATTCTTGACTTTGAGCCGCAGCGCAACGCCATTGGCCGTGATGATGGTCAGGTCGTCGTCCATGCGCACTACTCGTGCCGCGGCGATCTTGCCGATTTCGTCGAGTGCTTTTTGGTCGATGGTCGAGATGCCGCGGGTCGCCCGTCCCTTCGGTGCGTACTCCTTGAGTGGCGTTTGCTTGCCGAAGCCGCCTGTCGTCACAACCAGCAAGGAACCTTCCTTGTCCACGACGTCCATGCTGGTTACTGCGTCTCCCTCCGCCAGACGGATCCCCTGCACGCCAGCGGCCGGCCGCCCCATTGAACGCACCTTTTCTTCGCTGAAGCGCAGCGCCTGCCCCTTCTCGGTCACAAAGATCACCTCGTCCTTCCCTGAGGTCACGCGCGCCCAGCCCAGTGTGTCGCCGTCCTCCAGGCTCATCGCGATCAGGCCGGAAGGCCGCACAGCCGCAAACTCATCCATAACCACACGCTTCACCTTGCCCCGCGCCGTTGCGAGAATGCAATATCCATGTGCCGAAAAATTGGAAACGGCAATGGCGGCGGTGACATGTTCCTCCGCGTCCAGCGCAAGTACATTGACGAGCGGGATGCCTTTCGCGGCACGGTCGGCGTCCGGAATTTGATAGACCTTCTCCGAGTAGACCTTTCCCTTGTCAGAGAAGAACAGCATCGAGTCCAGGCTCCGGGCGGGGATGAGCATCACAACTTCATCTTCTTCTTTGGTCGTGTGACCCATGACCCCGCGACCGCCCCGGCTCTGCGAACGGAACACAGTCGCAGCCACCCGCTTGACGTAGCCTCGCTCGGTCAGGCTGATCAAGACGGCTTCGTCCTGCACCAGGTCCGCTTCGCTCAACTCTTCCGTGGCGTCCGCTGCGATGCGCGTCCGCCGGTCGTCCCCATATTTCTCGGCCAATTCCTTCAGATCCGTCTGGATCAGTGCCAGGATCTTCTTTGGATGGGCGAGTAGATCTTCCAGAAACGTGATCTGTTCCGCAACCTGCTTATGTTCATCCTCGATCTTCTTGCGTTCCAACGCGGCCAGCCGGCGCAGTTGCATGTCGAGGATCGCCTGGGCCTGAAGCTCGCTGAGCTTGAAGCGTTTCATCAAGTTCGTCTTGGCGACGTCTGCGTCCTGGGATTCCCGGATGGTCTTGATGACCGCGTCCAGATTGCGCCAGCGCGATCAAATAGCCGTCGAGGATGTGCTGCCGTGCTCGGGCCTTTGCCAAATCAAAATTCGAGCGGCGGACGATGACAGTCTGGCGATGCTCAATGAAGATTTGCAATGCCCGCTTCAGTGGCAGGGTGCGCGGCTCGCCGTCCACCAGCGCCAGCATCTGCACGCCAAAAGTGGATTGCAGTGCCGTATATTTGTATAGCTGGTTGAGCACCTTCTTGGGTTGTGCGCCGCGTTTCAGCTCGATGACAATGCTCATGCCGCGCTGGTCGGACTCATCCCGCAAGTCGGCGATCTGGTCGATCTTGTCCTGGCGCACCAGCTCTGCGATGCGTTCGATCAGCGTGGACTTGTTTACCTGGTATGGGATCTCCGTGATGATGATCTCATGTTTGCTGCCTTGGCCCTCCTCGATGTGCGCCATGCCGCGCACCACCAGGCGCCCGCGTCCCGTCGCATACGCCGATTCGATCCCCTCGCGCCCGACGATGATGCCGCCCGTTGGAAAGTCGGGTCCGGGCACCCGCTGCATCAACTCCTCAACCGATATGTCTTCAATCGTGTCGTAGTGGTCGATCAGGAATATAATCGCATCTGCCAGCTCGCGCAGGTTGTGTGGCGGGATATTGGTCGCCATTCCTACAGCAATTCCCGCGGAACCGTTCATCAGCAGGTTTGGAATGCGGGACGGAAGAACCAGCGGTTCCTCGAGTGAATCGTCGAAGTTTGGCCCAAAATCGACGGTTTCCTTCTCGATATCCGCGAGCATTTCTTCGGCCAGCCGGTGCAGGCGGGCCTCGGTGTAACGCATCGCGGCTGGCGCATCTCCGTCAATCGAGCCAAAGTTGCCCTGGCCGTCCACCAGCATGTAGCGCATGGAAAAGTCCTGCGCCAAGCCTTGCCATGGTCTCATACACCGCTGCGTCACCGTGCGGATGGTACTTTCCGAGCACTTCGCCTACGATTCGGGCCGATTTCTTGTACGACGAATTGGACCGGATGCCCATGTCTTGCATCGCGTAGAGAATGCGGCGGTGCACTGGTTTGAGGCCGTCGCGTGCGTCCGGCAGTGCTCGCGCCACGATTACGCTCATAGCGTAGTCGAGGTACGCGGTCCGCATCTGGGCATCAATGTCGACTGATTGAACGGTACCAATGTCCATGGATTTTCCTAAAATTGGGCATAAAAAGACACGAAGGCCTTTGCTGTTTGACTTCGTGTCCCATTAAATGAAGCGTGTGCTTCAAACAAGCTAATTATACCACTTGCGTATATTCTCACATCGCTGGAATTTTCCCCAAATTATATTCGGGGTCTGCCTGCGGTTCCCACAACGGGACCGAAGGGTGCGCTGCGGGAAACAAAAAACCTGCCGGAGCAGGTTCTGTTCGTGTGCCGAAGGTGGGACTTGAACCCACATGAGGGAACCCTCACTACGCCCTGAACGTAGCGCGTCTGCCAATTCCGCCACTTCGGCTGGCGGGTTGTATTTTATCGCAAACAGTATGCTTGTCAACCGTCAGGACGATTCTTTCCATTCTCCCTTGTCAAATCCGGCTGTGCTGGGGCCTTCAACATCGGTCAGCCGGCGGGCTGAAACGCCCATCCGAGCGATGCCGGCCCTCGGCAATGACGGCTGCATCGCCATAATTTCCTCTCCACGGCTCAACTGCAGGGACCTGGAGATCCAGCCCCGCTTTGCGGACGGGACATTACAGTACCGTTAGGGGATGCACCTTTTCTGCATCGCCGGCGTTAAACCATATGAAGAGAAAGGAGGTGCCTATGTTCGCAGTTGTGGGTGCAATTTTCATGCTCCTGCTCCTTGCCCTTTCCGGCGCGGACATGTTCGTCTCGGATATCAGCACGGACGAATTGAGCAGCATGGGTGTCGAAAGAAAAACATGAAGGATGATACCCTTTCCCCATAGCCCGACGCGGTTCGCAGCGTCGGGCTTTTTTGTTAATCTTCCCTGCGGGTTCAGGTGATTTATCCATACGATATAATCGAGATATGGACTTCTCCCTCTCCCCCGAATACGAAATGACGCAAAAGACGGTGCGCGACTTCGCACAGAAGGAAGTCGCCCCCGTCATCAAGGAATTTGACCGCAAGCAGGAGCCGATTCCCTGGGTACTGGGGCGCATGGGCGAACTCGGCATCCTGGGTTTGCCGATCCCTGTCCGCTACGGTGGGCAGGGCATGGACTATCTGGCTCTAGGCCTGGCCTGTGAAGAGCTTGAAGCCGTGGATACCCATTTGCGAGTCGTGCTGTCCGTTCATGTCGGCCTGTGTGCTATGACCCTATTCCAGTGGGGGACCGAATCTCAGAAGCAGCACTTCCTTCAGCCTTTGGCCAAGGGTGAAAAGGTCGGCTGCGGCGCTTTCACGGAATCGGGAATGGGCTCCGACGTGGCGGCGATGCGCACCTCTGCCGGACGCCAGGGCGACAGCTACATCCTGAACGGCGAGAAAATGTGGATTTCCCTTGCCTCCAAGGCCGATTTCGCGCTGGTCACTGCCAAAACGGATCCAAAATCGAGCCGTGCCTCCGATGGTCTTTCCACCTTTATCGTGGATCTTTCCTCTGCCGGTGTGACTCGTGGCGATATTCATGGCAAGCTGGGTGTTCGCGCCGGCGCCACGGGGTGGATTCATTTCCAGGATGTGCGCGTGCCGATGGAAAATCGGATCGGCGAGGAAGGCGAAGGCTTCAAGATTACCATGTCGGCTTTCGACCATGGCCGTTACACGGTCGCTTCCGGCGCAACAGGCATAATTCGCGCCTGCCGCGATGCCAGCGTGCAATACGCCCTGACTCGCCAGACTTTCGGAAAACCCATTGCTCAGCATCAGCTGATCCAGGAAAAGATCGCGAAGATGTCGCAGGATTACGAGATTGCGCGCCTGCTCTACTGGCAGTCGGGCTGGATGCAAAACATGGGCAAGCGTAGCACCTTGCAGACTTCGTATGCCAAGAAGTTTGCCACCGAAGCCTCCTTCAGCGCCGCCAACGAAGCCATCCAGATCCATGGTGCGTACGGCTACAGCGACGAGTACGATGTGGAGCGTTATCTTCGGAACTCCAAAGGTGCCATGATCTATGAGGGCAGTTCGGAAATTCAGACCTTGATCCAGGCGGGCTATGCTCTCGGCGAGCGCAGCGACAAGCCGTTGCGCTGTGAGCTGCCTGCCTACGATCCAGAGTTCTGGCAGAATTAGGAGGGAACATGTTTGAAGAGCTTCGGCCGCGGCACACGAAAATAGAGAAAGTCATCGATGTAAAGACCGGCAAGGCCATCCTCGAAGATCATAGCCGATATCCCTTGACCGAATCCAATCTCTACTTCATTTCCGAAAATGGTGAACACATTTGGGAAGCGGAGCGGCCCGCGCCGGATGCGCACTACATTCGGGTGAAACTCAATGAGGACGGCCAGACGCTTTCTGCCTATACAACCGGCAGGCACGCCTGTGAAATTGATCTGAAGTCCGGTAAGCTCCTCAGCCACATTGAATTCAAATAAGGCCGTGCCGTTTCCTGCCGCATGTCAGTGCGGCAGGCACGTTCGGAAGGCGGCCTGATTTCAGACTGGTCGCCGGGCGCCAATTCTTAAGACGAAATCCGGGCTAATCCGTGTCATCCGTCAAATCCGCGCCCCAGTAATGGAGCGTATAATCTGGGCGAATCGCGCCCCGACTTCCAGTTGGACAGGGCGGGTGCGAATTGAAGAGTGTTGGACCCGTTTCTGGTTTTCCTGAATCACGCTCGATTACAGTTTGCGGAAGAACAACCGAATCGATCTGTGTAACCAAGCGCTCTTCTGCAGCCCAGTTTATTCGTACGGCGGCTCAATGACCGGTGCTCCAAATATCCGGCCTGTGCCGCTGGAAGATGCTTGAAAGATATCATTAATTCTTCATGGAGGAACGCATTGAAAATCATCGCATGTATCAAGCAGGTACCCGATAGCGAAGCCAAGGTATCGGCATCCGGCGGGCAGATCTCGTGGGGCGATGCCCCGCTGGTCATCAATCCGTTCGACGAATACGCCGTGGAAGGCGCGCTTCAGCAGAAGGAAGCGCTGGGAGGTACGGTTACTGCTATCTGCATCGGACCGGAGGCGGGTAGAGAGGCGCTCAAGCATGCCCTTGCGATGGGTGCCGACGATGCCTTGCTCATATCCGATCCTGCCCTTAACTCGCTCGACACACAAGGCGCCGCCCATGTTCTGGCAGCCGCCATCAACAAGGTCGGCGGCGTGGACATGGTCATGTTCGGCCGCCAGACTCTCGATGACGGCTCGGGGCTCACTGCCGCACAAACCGCGCGGGTCTTGGGTTGGCCAATGCTGGCCTTGGTCGGGCATATCAAAGTCGACGCGGGCGCCGTGGTCGTCTCCCGCGTGATTGAGGAGGGCCGCCAGAATGTGAAGGCGAAATTGCCCGCCGTTTTCAGCATCGTCCAAAGCATCGGCGAGCCGCGCTATCCGTCTTTCATGGGCATCCGAAAGGCCTCCAAGGCGCAGATTCCCACCTGGTCGCTGGCCGACGTCGGGATTGGCGCGCCCCAGCAGATCGTGTCCCGCGCGGAGTTGGTCACACCGCCCAGTCGTGACGTGACATGCGAGATCATCAAGGGTGACAGCCCCGCGGCAATTGCCGAAACGCTCGTCGAAAAGATCCTTGCGGAGAAGGTGTTATGAAAACCCTCGTGTACATTGACCATTTTAAGGGCGCGGTCCAACCGGCCTCGTGGGAGGCGCTCGGCGTCGCGAAAAGCTTTGGCGCAGGGAGTGAGACCATCGCTATCGTTCTGGGTTCTGGACTCGATGCTCTTGTCAAGACCGCTTTTGAATTCGGTGCCGACGAGGCGTTCGTTTCAGATGATCCCGCTTTGACCGACTATCGCGCCGAAGCCTACGCCTCGACGTTGTCTGCACTCGCATCTTCCGCCTCCCCCGACCTGCTGCTCTTTCCAACGACGGCACGCACGCGTGAACTAAGCGCCATGATTGCGATCGACCTGAAGACCGGTGTGTTGGTGGATCTGACCGGCCTCGAGCTGAATGGCGAGAAGTTGATTGCTACCCGCCCGATATACGAAGGCAAGTTGATGGAGAAGGTTACCTGCTCGGTCAAGCCTGTGATCGCAACCCTGCGTTCCCGTGCCTTTCCGCGTCCTGCTCGGGATGAATCTCGCAGCGGAAAAGTCACCAAGGCCCCGGCCAAAGCCGATGCGCTTACCAGCGTCGAGGGCTATGAGGTTGCCGAGCAGGCCGTCAGCGTGTCGGACGCGGGTGTTGTCGTCTCCGGCGGCCGCGGTGTCTCGAACAACCCGGCCCTCACTCCGCCCGCGGGGATGGATGAGAAGCAGGCCGAAATCTGGAAGGCCCAGGAAGGTTTCAAGATTATCGGTGAGCTCGCCAACGTGCTTGGAGGCGCAGTCGGCGCCAGCCGGGCGGCGGTGGATGGCGGCTACATACCCTATTCCCATCAGGTGGGGCAGACCGGCAAGGTGGTTGCCCCCGATCTGTACATCGCCTGCGGCATCTCGGGTGCTATCCAGCATATCGTCGGAATTCGTTCGGCAAAGTTGGTGGTGGCTGTCAATAAGGACGCAGATGCACCGATCTTTAAGGTGGCTCGCTATGGGGTTGTCGGCGATCTCTTCCAGGTTGTCCCGGCGCTAACGGCGGCGTTCAAGAAGAAACTAGGCAAGTAGCGCTGTCTACCCGTTGACTGGGTTTATGGTTTTCCGAGCTGCTGCGGCATAGGCGTAGATAGTACCGGAACTCGAATTCGTGCAAAAACAGCTGGAGCAAATTTCAACCGGCCTCTTGTCAAGGCTTGAGGCGCTCCGCGGGTTGCTATTCGTTGGTTAGGTGATTCCAGAAATGCAGAGGTCGAATCGCGGGAGAGGTCCCGCTTATTTCATCCTGCTGGCAGCCGGGCTCGTGCTTGCGGCGGCTGTTGCTGCCGTGGCAATTTGGAATCTGGACGTTGTGTTGCGTCTCTTTCACAGGTTTCAAGACGGAACGCTGAACGGTCAGGCGGTCCGCCTGGAGCTGGATGCCTTCGATATTGGAGCGCCGGGAATGCCGGCGGTTATCGAAGCGAAAAGATCGCCGATCGATAATATGAATCAAGTCCTGGTCCCGCAAGGGGAATTCATGATGGGCGATTCTTCGCATCCGGGCCTCAATGATTATCCTCAGCACAAGGTTTATCTTGACGCGTTCTGGATCGATCAAATACCGGTCACGAATAGCATGTATGCGCTCTGTTATCGAGCAGGCGTGTGCAGCGAGCCAGCTTTAAAATACAACACGTACTTTGCCAATTGGGTCTACCGGGATTATCCGGTCATTTTTGTGAACTGGACGCAAGCGCAGGCTTACTGCCAGTGGGCCGGCAGGCGCTTGCCGACCGAAGCCGAGTATGAAAAGGCAGCGCGAGGCACCGACAGCCGCCGTTATCCCTGGGGTGACCAATCCCCCACGCCCCGGCTCGCCAATTTTGGGGGCCTGCTCGGCGAAACCCAGTCGGCCTATCGATATGTGCTGGGCGCAAGCCCGTATGGCGCTCTCAACATGGTTGGCAATATTCGTGAGTGGGTATGGGATTGGTTCGATCCACAATACTACGCCGTTTCGCCGTATGCAAACCCAAGAGGGCCGGACGCTGGCACGCAACGCTCCCTTCGGGGCGGCTCCCTCAACGAAAGCGCGCTGGAGATCCGGGCATTCTGGCGTTTCGCGCATGAGCCGCAGTCGGCCGGGCTGAGCCGCGGCTTTCGCTGCGCGGAATCCACGAGTTCATCAAACTGATTCCGCTTCATCCTCCTGATGGCGTCAAAAAAAACAGGGCTGCAACAAATGCAGCCCTGTTCGTTGTTAGGAAACTCAAAAAAGAGCGAATTATGGAATCACGACTACGTTTGCGGCCTGCAGGCCCTTCGGGCCCTCCTCGATGGAAAACTCCACCTTCTGCTCAGGTTCCAGCTTTCGATAGCCTTCCATCTGCAACGCAGTGAAATGGACGAAAACGTCCTCTCCACTTTCGCGGCCGATGAAGCCGTAGCCTTTGGTGGCGTTGAACCACTTGACGGTGCCAGTATAACGTTCGGACATCTTACATTACTCCTGCTTAAAGAATTTTTCCCGTGCATCTGGTGTCGCTTTCACATCAGACGAGCACGGGACGCGAGTGCAAGATTATCACGGCCGTTCGGAGGTGTCAAGCCACAAATTAATTCGTTTGCGGAAAACCGCATAGCGCGAAGTGAGGTGAATCCACGGCAGCGACCAATGGGTTTGCGCCAGCGACCCGCGGATGTTCCTCCGCAGGCCCTCCGCCCCCTCGAACGGCTCCAACAACAACACGGATCGACCGAGCTCGTACGTCGTGTGCGCATCCGATCCGACTGTCCCCGCCAGATCATGCAGTTGTGCAAAGGCCATTGCCTTGCGGTTGAACGAGGGTCGCATGCAGCGCGAGTTGTAGACTTCTATGGCGTCGACCAGCGGCGCAATCTCCCGGAGATCTTCCTCCAGCCAGCCGCCCGCACGCCAGGCGTCGAACGGATGCGACACGCTGATAAACGCACGCTGCTCGCGCAGGCCCCTTATCGTTTCCCGGGGCGAGAGTCCTGCCGGGATCTGCTCCCGCACGAACGCCGCCAGGATTTCTCCGTGGGTGGTCATGATCTCCTCGCCCACGATCACGTGGTCGACGTCCAGCGCCTTCGCGGCGAGGGCGCCGGCAATTGAATTGTGGTCCGTGACAATCACCCGGTCAATCCTCTTCCGACGGCAGGCTTCGACCAGGCGTTGCGGGCTGGTCAGGGAATCTTTTGACCGGTCCGTATGACAGTGAAATTCGACGCGCCACATTCCCTTATTCTAATGCGTAACCGCTTGCAGCCCTGTTCCTTTCATTCGTAGGAGTGGCTGAAATCGTGGGCTTCTGTCATTCCGACCGAGGGTCCGCTGCTCTTCGCGGAGGGGTTCCTTTCCCCGATGCAATCCTCTCCTGGGCAGAGTAAGCCCACTTAATTCGGCGCTCGCCCGTTTCGTGGTTCGGTGCGTTTTCCGCCCCGGCATGCAGCCCACCTTCTAATGGACAAACCCGGTTGCTCGATTTTCCCTTTTCTTATACAATGATGATATATGGACGAAATGCCTCTGTCCCAACGGCCGTCATTCCGCAGCATTATATTGGCGGTATTGCTGGCAGGCATCTATCTCTATAATATTATCTGGAACGGGGGCGTTTGGGAAAACATTCTTGGCATCGTTTTCGACCTCATACTCCTCGCTCTTCTTTATCAAATCTGTGTCTTTTTTTATGCCCAATTTACGCTGCCTGTCCGTACATTGGACGACCGCAGGAAGATAGCGGATCGGCTGAGACTCCACGCCCGGCATGCGCACGGGCCGGCCATCTTTGTGAAGAACGGCCGCAAAGTGGAGCGCGAAGGCGAAAGCGAGATTAGGGGACCCGGTGTCCTCTGGGTCGACACGGCCAGCGCCGTGGTCACCCGGACCTTTACCACCTTTGATCGAGTGCTGCGCCCCGGCGTGCACTTCGTGGAGGCCAATGAAAAGATCGCTACCGTCATTAGTCTGCACGCGCAAACCCAGACCATTGGCCCTGCGCACGGTGACTTGCCTTTCGAAAAGCTTCGGGACGATGCGGGGGAAGATGTGCGACGCAAGTTCGAGGAAACCCGTAGCCGCTGCATGGCGGTGAGTGCTAGGACCCGCGACGGCATCGAAATCATCCCGAACATAAGCGTCTCCTTCAAGATTGACGCAAAACCTACCTTGCCAGGTGAAAGGGGCTCACGTTTCGGCTTCAATTCCGAGGCTGTCGAAAAGGCTGCCCGCAGTGAAGGGGTTAACCCGAACTCAACCTCTGAAGAAAAACGGCGGGTTGCCTGGAATCAACTGCCCGCCCTGATCGCCGCGGATCTCTGGCGCGAATATATCAGTAAGTTCACGTTGAACGAATTGTTCGAACCGCATCTGTCGGCTCTCCCCGACGTTCCTCAACCCGAAGTTCCGCCCGCGCCGGTCGCGCTGCCGAAGACGCCGCTCTTCGCCAAGCGGGGTTTTGCCACGCGCGTCCTTCGGAATATCAATAACTCATTTGAACGCCGGCTCGAGCGGATGATACCGAAGGACGCGCCAGCCGCCGAAGTAGAGGTGCTGGCTGGCAATCCCTCCCCGGCCAGGAAGCCTGGAGAATCCGTACAATACAATGCCCTGCAGATAATTAACCAAATGATGAAGGCGCGGATGTCTCAAGCCGTCGTGTCCAAACTCGATGAATGCGGTCGCCTGATGGAGGGGCTGGAGGTCAGCGCCGAATACAAGAAGCTCAAGGATCGGGGTGTGGCAGTTCTGGCGGTCGGGGTCACCGCCCTCTATTTCAATGAGGTGCTCGAGGCCCAGCTTCTTGACCGGTGGACCACCAATTGGCTGTCTCATGCCAGAACGGATCGCGGCCGCGTCGAACGGCTAAATCTTGCATATACCGAGCAAGCCCGGCAGAAAGCGGCCGTGGACCATGCTCTTGCGTTGAGCCAGGCGATAGCCCAGGAGAAACCCTCCAATCCTGCCACCGCCGTGATGACTCTTCTCCAGAAGACGGAGGCAGAAATCAAGTTGAATGACCGCCTGCTCAGTCGCATGGGCAGTGACATGGAGAATTTGGACGGTCTCGTCAAGTGGGTGGATGGAAAAGACCTATGAAGACCGGCGCCCGCGTGCTTTATAAACCGGCCTCCGGCTGGGAGATTGAGCGCAAGCGCTTCAGGGAATTGCTGGAGCGCTGGCTCGATTATCGCCTGAACAGATTCTTTGACTTGAGTATCCAGGGCCCCGACTATCGAAGATACTGGATAGCGGCCCTCGGAGCCGGTTTCATTGCTTTAGCTTTCATCGTACACGCGATCTTGTTTTATGCCCCAATCTTGGCGCCTGCGCGCCAGTTTCAGCTGTCGGCCCTCCCGCTCTTCTTTGTGCTCACGGTGGCCAGGCTGGTGATCCTCCTGTTCATCCCTTCTTACATTGCAATTACGATGGCTGGCAATTATCTGGCGGATATTTTTGAATTGAAGGATGTAACGGCTGCGTGGGATTACATCCGTGAGCTTTCACTCGGCGGTGCCGACGAGATCATTCACATTCGGGACGGAAAGATTTCGGAAGAGAGTTTGAATTCGCCGATCTTGCTGATTGGCGGCCCCGGCCGCGTTCTGGCGGAGTTTGATTCGGCTGCCCTGTTTGAGAAGCCCGACGGAACTCCCCACGTCATCGGTTTGGCCAATGCCAGACCGACCCCTGGAATGAGCAGCTATGTCCTCGATGGCTTCGAGCGCCTGCGCGAGCCGCTGGTCAATCTTCGCGATCAGTATATTGGCGGTCCCTCTGGCGGATCGATGACCGTTGTGAGCCGCAGTATGGACGGCATCACTGTGAGCGCTGCCGATGTCCGCGCCGTATTTAGCGTTCGCCGCGATGTCGAAGATGCTTCTCAAAGCCCGTCCATTCAGACGCCGTATCCGTTCGATCCCGGGGACGTCGAGAACCTGATTTACAGGCAGTCCGTCCCGGTGTTGACCGACGGCCCCTATCCTTCCGGCCTGCCGCCGCAATGGACCAATACCATGCAGGGCCTTATTCGCGGTTCCCTCAGCGAGTTCATGAACCAAAACAATCTGGCCGAATATCTTGCCAGCATTGGCGCGGTGGAGGCCGAACTCTCAGAGCTTCGTGAAGACACGATCCTGTCGAAGACCATACAATATACCAATGAGCTGCCCGAACCGACGGCTCAGCCGATCCCGAGGCCAAAGTTCCATCCTCGTACGGAGCTAAGCGATCGATTCACAAAATACACTGAGGGATTTTCCAAAAAGGCCCGCGAACGCGGCCTTGAGCTGCACTGGATCGATGTGGGTACATGGCAGATGCCGAGCGAGATCAGTCGTGAGATCATTGACGATCAGCACCTTGAGGCCTGGCGCCTCAATCAGGAAAATACCACGCGGTTCGAGCCCCAGGCGGTCCAGACGATCGCCGGCGAAGCTTATCTCGGCGAAAAGGTGCGATTGATTCAGGATGTTCCACTTGCCGCGCAGCAGAAGAATCAGGCGAAATACAACGACAAGGATAACCTGATCGAACGCCTGCTGCAGGACTACTGGGAACAGTTGGGGGACGCGCTGGAAATCTATTACAAGAATGGTGCCGATGCGGCTGACCTTGACACCATCGAAAAGGCCGTGCAGCTCGTCGAGAGGCTGCTGGGTATTCCGCGCGGTCAGCATGTGATCGGCGGCAGCACGATAAGCAAGCTTCGCCCGAAGACTACCTCATCTATGGAACCTGACGCGCCTCCTGCGCCGGCCACCCATGAGGAGGCGGCACAATATCGGATTCTATTGGGCAAGCTCGAGGGCAACTATAGGGTAGCGGAGGGGATGCTTCTAAATGAAGCCAATCGTCATCCGGGCCTGAGCCGGGAAGCCTTAATTAAGCGCATCGTAAAGCGTTTTGAGAGTTATGGCCGCTAGAGCTCCGGCGCCGCCTTCTTTCTTGGCTGTGTCCGCCGACGTACAACGGGCACTCCGGGACTCTCTGCCGATTGTCGCTCTGGAATCGACCGTAATAACTCACGGGCTCCCATATCCGCAGAATGCCCAGCTTGCGCGTGACATGGAATCCGCCGTTCGTCGCGGTGGGGCAATGCCAGCCACCGTGGCCCTCATGGACGGAAAGATTCGCGTCGGGCTGACCGGCGATGAATTGACCAGGCTGGCTCGCTCCAAATCCAGCATGAAGGTGAGCCGCCGCGACATTGCCGCCGCCATCCTGAGCAAGGCCACCGGGGGGACGACTGTCGCAGGGACGTTGTACGCGGCTTCCCAGGCTACCATTCGCGTTTTTGCCACTGGGGGCATCGGAGGAGTCCACAAAGAGACTTCCTTTGATATTTCTCCGGATTTGCCTGCCTTGGCGGAGACGCCGATCATCGTCGTGTGTGCCGGTGCCAAGGCTATACTGGACTTGCCGGCGACTTTGGAATATCTGGAGACCGCCGGGGTACCGGTCATTGGCTTCCAGACCGATGCGTTCCCGGCCTTCTACTCGCGTGAAAGTGGGTTGAAGGTTTCCATTCGGCTGGAATCGCCGGCGGCAATTGCACAATTTGCCCGTACGCACTGGGCCCTGGGTCTCTGGACGGCCGTCCTCGTGACGAATCCAATTCCTGAGCCGGATGCCATCGCGCGCTCCGAAATGGAGCCAATTCTCGCGAAGGCCTCGAAGGATGCGCAGGACCGGCAAATTCACGGTCAAGCCCTCACTCCGTTTCTGCTTCAACGCGTCAGCGAGCTGACCAACGAAAAGTCTCTCCGCGCCAACCTGGCCCTGCTCCTCAACAATGCGCGCCTTGCAGCACAAATTGCCGTCGCTCTGACGAACATCCATTGATTCTGAGCATCTACCTGCATCAAACAGACAATTACCTGTCCCAAATTAGTCTCCCGGCAGTTTATGGTGATGGTCATCCCTGAAAGATTTTCCCCTCTTTCTTCCAGAAGCGTTAGTGGATCTCCGTGTATACCGCCAAATCCGTGTACTCTCTTCCTTCATCTCTAAGAACTGTCACGTGCTGGGTCTTGAACTCGCCGCATCAAAGGAGGCTGAACCATGAAAAACGGATTCACCATTTCCACTGTTCTGCCTGCCGCACCTGAAACGGTCTTCCGCGCCTGGCTTTCGATGGAGGGCCATTCAGCCATGACGGGCAGTCCGGCAAAGGTCGAACCCCGGGTGGGCGGCGCCTTTACCGCCTGGGACGGTTACATCACGGGCAAGACCTTGGAACTAAAGCCGTACAACCGCATCCTTCAGGCCTGGCGAACCACAGAGTTTCCCGCGGAAAGCCCGGATTCACGCCTCGAGATCACACTGGAGGCCGCAAAAGACGGGACCAAACTCACCCTCACTCATACCGACATCCCCGAAGGCCAGGCGGACAGTTATGAAAGCGGCTGGGATGAAAGCTATTTTCAACCTATGAAGGAATATTTCCAGAAGGCTTCGAAAAAGTAATTGAGCAGTTTGAAATAGGACAAAGAAATAATCAAAGCGGACGGGAAAGCCGTAGAGCCCCGCCCGCTTTTGTCTTCCGGAGTGTCACATGCGTCTGCGTCGTTCCTTTTCCAGGCGGGCCTCTTTGGCAGCTCTTCCCTCCGGGCCATTCCGCTGCGCCAACAGCAGCCCTTGCACCATCTCGTCAGGCACCTGGACGGCCACGACCTCTCCCCGCACTGTTGTCTCAGTGCCGGCCATGATCCACTCCTCGATAACGACCTTGCGGCCCTTGACCTCCTCCTTGATCCTGCCGTGCACTTCGAGCGTCGGTCCCAGTGGGGTTGGCTTGAGATAGTCCACGTGTAGAGATGCCGTGAGAAACCGCAGGGCGGGCTCCGTATCCATTGGTCGGCCTGCCGCGCGGTAGGCTGCCGCAGCCGCGGTTCCGGTGCCGTGGCAGTCGATCAAGGATGCGAGCAACCCGCCGTAGACGTAACCGGGAATTGAAATGTGAAACGGCTCGGGCTGAAAATGGCAGATCGACTCTTCGCCTTCCCAAAAGCTCTTGATCTGATGGCCATGGGCGTTGAGGCGGCCGCAGCCATAGCAATGGGCCATGTGGTCTGGATAGTAATCTTGAAACGACTTTTCGATCATGGTGTTGTCGCTCCTGTTATGGAGTGGAAGTTGAGGATGGAAGAGGCGTTCGGCTCGGTCGAGGCGTTTCAGAGGGGATTGGCGTGCTGCTGGGTCGAGGCGTCTCAGACGGGATCGGTGTGCGCGTCGGCGCCCTCGTCTCCGTGGGCGTCACGGTCGGGAAGGCCGTTGGTGGGTTGCCTTGCACGAGAAAGCGTCCTATCACTTTCCAGTCCAGGCCGATGAAGATTTGCACCTCGTATATTCCAGGCAGCCATTGATCCGGCGGCGGATTCCAGTCGGCGAAATCGTAGCCGCCGGCGCTGTTTCCGGAGAAGGGATGAGTCTCGTAGTGGACCAAGTGGCCATCGTGGATCCACAGCACTGTCCACTGCGCTCCCGGCTGCATATCGCTGTAATTGTAGGTCGCATACATATGTCCGACCGGATTCTGGAAGACGGTACTCGGATTTACCGGTAGGTAATTGCTGATTTCGGTTGAAAACGTGAGGGGTGAAAAGGCGGTTTTTGGGTTAGGAGTGATATCGCTTTGGAACAACGCTTCGATTGCCGGAGGGATATAGGGCGTCGGGGAGGCGGTTGGCGTATTGGTTACCAACGGCGTATCGGTGATCGTCGGCGTCGATGTTATGGTGGGAGTTAAGGTGATTGTGGCAAATTGGGTCTTGGTCGGTGTGGCCGTCGGAGTTGGCGAAGGCGGAAAATATTCGTACGCAATGGGCAACCCATATATCGGGAGGACGACCGCAATAGCTGCCAATAGCACGGCCAGTCCCAATAATCGCCATCCTCCGGCTTCGCGTTGTCGTCTCAGGCGATAAAACGTCATCTTCCTGGCAGACTGGATCGCGCGCAGTCCGCCGCGTATGCTGAGCACAGTCCAGACCAACAGCAGAAATACTAACGCGATGGTGCCTGACTGCAGATCCATGCGCGGCATTATAGCATGGGCTCACGAACCTCCACGTTCGAGTGCCTCTCGATGACCCCTCATGCTCTTTGGCAGGCGAAGGATGCGGCTGCCGGTGTTGTTCCCGGTGTCGTTCCCCTAAGAGTTCAAGCCCTAACGGGTGTGGTTTCGCCACCGAATTCCTGTCGTGTGGCATTTCTCGATGTCTCTATGTCTCAGTGACATATGATTGTCATTCTGGCCCGGTCGTCCGCCTAATGTTTCCAATGTGAACTCCTTTTCTCGGATTCAACTTCAGCACAAAGTTGTCGCTGGCATGGGAAGGGGTAAAATCACGGATATGCATGAACTCGTCTTCTTGAAGTTAGGCGGATCGCTAATCACCGACAAAACTCAACCCTATACCCCTAGACTTGACAAGTTGACGCAACTCGTCGCCGAGATCAAAGTTGTCCTTACAAGTGGGGCGCCTTTGCGCCTTGTATTGGGTCACGGCTCCGGCTCCTTCGGTCACTCTGCGGTCAAAGACCATCTGATGCAGTATGCCTTCCCCCAGGTCGCGGGAACTGGACGGGCTGATGACCGCCGGCAATACTGGCACGGCTTTAACGAGGTTTGGTATCGTGCCTCTCAGCTTAACCGCCTCGTGATAGACGCGTTGCATTCCGCGGATGTTCCGGCCATCGCTTTATCGCCGTCGGCGCTGGCCTCTGCGGAGGACGGCATCATTGTCCATTGGGATCTGGCTTCACTCCACGCGGCACTGGAAGCTGGTCTGCTGCCCGTCATTTACGGGGACATCGTCTTCGACGCGGTCCGAGGCGGTGTTGTCCTGTCAACCGAAAAGCTGATGTTCTATCTGGCGCAGAAACTGCCGCCGCGGCGAATTCTGCTTGCCGGCTTGGAGCAGGCCGTGTGGGCTGATTATCCTCACCGGCTGCAAAAGGTGGTGAAAATCACACCTGCCACGTACGCGAACTCTTTCGGGGAAGGTTGGCGGCTCCCATGGACCGGACGTTACGGGTGGTATGGCGTCCAAGGTGCAGGAAATGCTTCAGCTCGTCGGAGAAGTCCCGGATTGTACCGTTCAGATCTTCTCGGGAGAGCCGGCGGGTAATTTGGAAAGAGCATTGAACGGCGAAATCCTGGGTACGGTGGTGCAGCGCGATTAACATGACAAAACGCGGATGGAAATCCATTGTAAAAACCGTGAAGATTCTTGATAATTGGCCGGAAGAAGCCAGGATCAAAGAACTTGGCCCGCTGACAAGCCGTCTTTGAACTCGAATCATCGATCTTTTCAAGTTGCACAGTCCTATGAACAAAGGAGAAGATATGGCAAGCAAAACGAAAAAAGCGACACCGCGCAAGACCAGGCTCGTGGCCAAGAAGGCGGGCACCAGGCCTTCAGCCAAGGCAAGAAAACCAGCGAGCGTAGCCCGCAAGACCGTCAAGTTCGTCCCAAGCAGGATCAAGCTCCGCCACCCCGTGCCGAGTGATATCGAGATCGCTCAGGAAGCCAGGCTGAAGCCCATCCTGCAGATTGCCGAGGAACTCGGCATCCGCCCCAATGAGCTGGAATTGTATGGCCCATATAAGGCCAAAGTGAAACTCGAGATCCTCGAGCGCCTTAAGAACCGCCCGAACGGCAAGTACGTGGATGTAACAGCCATTACGCCCACGCCGCTCGGCGAAGGCAAGTCGACCACAACCGTGGGATTGTGCGAGGCTCTGGGCGCACACCTCGGCAAGAAGGTGTTCACCGTCATTCGGCAGCCTTCACAGGGCCCCACGTTTGGCATAAAAGGGGGGGCGGCAGGTGGAGGGTATGCGCAAATCGTCCCCATGGAAGATTTCAACCTGCACCTGACCGGCGACATTCATGCCATCACGGCGGCACACAACCTGTGCGCCGCCGCAATCGACGCTCGCATGTTGCACGAATCCATGCAGGACGATGCCAAGTTGTTCGACGCGCTGTGCCCTCCGGATAAGAAGGGCGGACGCAAGTTCTCGCCCACCATGCTTAAGCGTCTGAAGAAGCTCGGTATCAATAAGACTAACCCCAACGACCTGACGCCGGAAGAGCGTACCCGCTTTGCCCGGCTCGATATCGATCCGGCCACAGTGACCTGGCGCCGCGTCATCGACGTGAACGACCGCATGCTGCGTGAGATCGAAGTGGGACTTGGGCCCGACGAGAAGGGCTTTGAGCATCGTTCTGGATACGACATCACCGTCGCAAGCGAGATCATGGCGATCCTGGCGCTGACCACCGGGCTTGCGGATATGCGCGATCGACTGGGCGCCATGGTGGTGGCGACGAACAAGCGCGGCGAGGCCGTCACCGCGGAGGACCTGGGCGTTTCCGGCGCGCTGACCGTCCTGATGAAGGATGCCATCAAGCCGAACCTGATGCAAACGCTTGAAGGAACGCCGGCCTTCGTGCATGCCGGGCCCTTTGCGAACATCGCCCACGGTAACAGCTCGATCTTGGCCGATAAGATTGCCCTCAAGCTGGCGGACTACGTCATCACCGAATCGGGTTTCGGCGCGGATATCGGGATGGAGAAATTCTTCGACATCAAGTGCCGCTATAGCGGTCTGATCCCGCAGGTGGTGGTCCTGGTCGCGACCGTTCGGGCGCTCAAGATGCACGGTGGCGGCCCCAAGGTCGTAGCCGGCAAGCCGTTGGCATCTGAATACACGGAGGAAAACCTGGACCTCCTTCAGAAGGGCCTGCCCAACCTCGAGCGCCACATCCAGAACGCTCTGAAATATGGTGTCAATGTCGTGGTGGCAGTGAACTCGTTTGCGACCGATACACCGGCAGAGGTCGAGCTCATCCGCAAAGCCGCGCTGGGCTTCGGTGCGATGGATGCGGTCGTGGCCACGCATTGGGCAGATGGCGGCAAGGGTGCCATCAAGCTGGCCGAAGCGGTCATCAAGGCGGCGCAGAAACCTGCCAGCTTCAAGTTCCTGTATCCGCTCGAGATGTCCATCAAGCAGAAGATAGAGACCATCGCGAAAGAGATCTATCGCGCGGACGGCGTCGATTACAGCCCCGAGGCGGAAGAGCAGGTCGCTCGCTATAATCGCCTGGGCTTCGACAAGCTGCCCATCTGCATGGCGAAGACCCATCTGTCTTTCACCACCGATGTAAGCGTTAAGGGTGCCCCCACTGGTTTCCGGATCATGGTGCGCGAAGTACGAGCTTCGGTGGGAGCAGGCTTCCTGTTTCCGCTGCTGGGCAAGATGAGCACCATGCCCGGGCTGCCTACACGTCCGGTGTTCTATGATGTCGATCTCGACCTCAAGACCGGCAAGGTGGTTGGGTTGTTCTAAGCGGCTTCCAGTGCTCCGCCTGCAGAGAATGGGCCCTCGGCGAAAGATGCACTGGCTAACGCCGAAGCCCATGGTTCATTTGACAAAAGATGCACGTGCAGTCACCGCACGTGCATCTTTTGTCTTCTTCCACCGTCCAGTCTGTAATCTTAGGGTGACTGTGGCAGGGGACATCCCTGCAAATTCACGGTGACCGTTGCTGATCCGCCCGAGCCGCCGCCGGTGAGGGGTGCGCAGCACTGCTGCGTCGCATCATAGCCGTAGCCTTGTTGGCATTGACCGCCTCCCGTGGTTAAGGCTGCGCCGCTGCATGTAGCGCTCGTCAGCTTAAGATCGAAGCTGAACAACGGCTTGCCGTGGCAGGTTAGCACTTCCTTCCCATTTTGCACCGTGCCGGTATCAACACATGTAAAATTACCGGTCTTATCAACCACCTCAAATGTCGTTCCCGTGGGCACCATTACGTTCGTATATGGGACCTTTTTCACGCACCCAATTTCGGTCTGATCGGCCGTCGGTGCCTGACAACTGGTTGCGGCCTGGCAAATGGGAGCGCCGGCGCCGGTTTGAGGGACGCTGGGCGCAACAGTGGGCGCCGGCTGGATCGTAGCCGCTGCCGCAGGCTGTTGTTGCGGTACGCTGGGAGCCGCGGCCGTCGGTTGGGCTGCGGAGGAGCAGGCCGCGCCCAAAAGGACCAGCACAGCGCTGATCCCCATCAGAGAATAAGGTATCTTTCGCATTTCTTCCTCCTTGAAGTAAAAGAGACGCTGAACAAATTCGTTATAACAAATTTTTTTGGACTGCCTCCGCGCCTTGCACTTTTGATAGGTCATTGGGGGTCGCCGGGACCTGACCACGCTGCCGATTACATATGGCAGGAGACGGCTATCGTCTGCCCAGCTTGAGGGCCGCCGTCTTGGGCATGCCTTGAAGGATTTGTCCAAATGGGGGTTGGTCTCTCAGTAGCCAATATGCCTCCCCAGGGTGGCTCAATGAAAGCCGTGCGAAGACGGACGAGCTCACCAGGCTTTGTCAGGCAGCCGGATATGCAGGCGTGGCCGGGTCAGTCCTTGTACGATGCTAGGGGGAATTTGCCTGGACGAAGTAGACCTCGCCGGTCTTATCCTGGTAGAGTAGCGTTAGCTTGGCGATCGTGGCGAGTTCATCCGGCGCCACGATGTGATGGTATTGATTGGGCGTAAACCAGATAATATATCCACTCTGCTTTGGCCAGTTCGGGTAATACTGCTGCAGCGCCAGCAGTCTCTGATCCCGAGGCAGGCTTCCGTCCTCGAACGGCAAAGTATCGACCGGGTGATGAAAAATAAACCAGACGATATTCGTGTAGTTGCTGTACACAACCGCCGATGGATCGTTCTCCAGAATTGGCTCCGCAGCTTTGACCACCTTCATCTCTCTGAACTGTGCCGAATTGGCGATGTTGTAGTTGGTGGGCTCGCCTTGGACTAGCGCCTGCCGAATGTAAGCCTGCAAGCTGTAAACCGGGTAGACAAACCATAGCAGCGCCACAGCCGTCAACGCATGGGAAGCGGCCCGACGATTCGCATGAAGGTGATTCAGGATCAATTTGTCCAGGGTGATGAACAGGAACGCCAGGACAACCGGCAGAATGACCACATAGTAGCGGTCGGATGTCAGGTCGAGATGATCTGCGGTTACCACCGTGAAAGCCAGCAGGAAGAAATATGTTATCGAAAAAGCGATTGCAGGCCAAGCGCTGATCCTCGAACAATCTCTGAACCAGGCCAGCCAGTCTGCTTTTCGGTTGATTGCGATCACCAGTAGGGCCAGGATCGTTAGAATGATCCACGGACGCAGCAGTAGCGGATCCAGAAACGATACCCGGGGAATGAACCACCACAGGATCTTGGTCAGGGACAGGCTAATGTTCTCAAGCGGCAGCATCGCTCCGAGATCCCGCGGACCGAACAGCGTTCCGCTGACCGGCTCATTGTGGAAGATTGCCCAGGCGCTGATGGGCAGTATGGACGCAACGGCCGGTGGCAACGCATGCAACGCGCCTCGCATGCCTTCTTTTGAAAGCACCACCAATCCGCCCACGCCGATCAGCACCACGCCCAGGTATCTTTGCAGCGTCGCCAGGCCGGCAAAGGCGAACATCGGCCATAACGCGCTGCGCCGGGCATCTTTCAGGTATCCGGTGGCTGCAAGAAAGAACAGCAGCATGAACGTGGCGAACAACGGTTCCGAGGCGACGTTGGCGTAAATCCGCAGTGTTGACCGCGAGAGCACCACCATCAGCGCGCCGACGACCGCGTAGCTTGCCTTCTCGCTGAAGATGGTGTAGAGCCACCATCCTGAAAGCCAGATGTTCAGGACATACAGGAACACGTTAAGAAACCACGCGGCTTGGAAGACGCTCCACTTTGTGAGCAGGCTCAACCCAGCCATGATCAGGGGATAAAGGGGCGGCCACAGGATAAACGGCGCGCCCGCCAGGTCCACAAAACCCTTGCCCGCCAGCAGATTATCTGCCGTTGACAGGTTCCTCGCCGCATCTGATGAGACGCCTGCCCCGTACCTCGACGTGGTCAACAGAATAAGAACAAGTCCGGCGAAGGCGAGCACCGACAAAAAGATTCGAAACTTCGCCCGCGCCGTGAGGCTTCTAAGCATGCAGGACATTATAATGGATGCATGACTGAGCCCAATTTTCTTGCTGTGACCGATGCAGTTACCCGGATTAAGGCGGACAAGCTCCTGCCTCGGACTTTGATTGAGGCTTGCTTTCGCCAGATTGAACGCCTCAATCCCATACTCAATGCGTTCATCACTGTCTGCCCTGATGTCGTAACTACCGCAGCCTCGGCCGCAAAGCCTCCGGCAGGAAAGCAATCTCATCTCCCCGGTATTCCCGTTGCTCTCAAAGATCTTTTTGAAACCAGGGGGATTAGGACCACCGCCGGTTCGCGCTTCTTCGAGGATTACGTTCCTTCCCAGGATGCTGTGGTGGTTGAAAAGCTGAAGGCTGCCGGCGCCGTCATACCCGGCAAGACCAACACCCACGAGATCGCCCTGGGTGTCACGACGAACAACCCGCATTATGGGGCGTGCCGCAACCCATGGGACAAGACCCGCATCCCTGGCGGCTCTTCGGGCGGCTCTGCCGTTGCAGTTGCGACCGGCATGGCTCTGGCGGCGCTCGGCACAGACACTGGCGGTTCTATCCGCATTCCGGCCTCCCTGTGTGGCGTGGTGGGACTTAAACCCACATACGGACGCGTCAGCCTGCGCGGAGTCTTTCCGCTTTCATGGAATCTTGATCATGTTGGGCCGCTCACGCGCACCGTCAAGGGCGCCGCGCTGATGTTGCAGGTTATCGCTGGCTATGATTCAGACGACCCATATTCAATCGACTGGCCCGTGAATGATTATTCTGCTCACATTGAGGATGGCGTGCAGGGCCAACATGTCGCTCTGGCGATTGGTAACTACGTCGAGGATGCCGACAGCCAGGTTCTTGAGGCTGTTCGCCAGACGGCAAACGTGTTCCGAAAGCTTGGCGCCAAGGTCGAAACGGTGGACGTGTCGTTCCTGCGTGAGGCCGCGCTGGCAAACGGTCAGATGACTCCGGCCGATGGTGCAGCCTTTCATCGTGAAAGACTTGCGGAACATCCCGATTGGTTCGGCGCGGACATCCGTCAGCGTTTGGAGTTGGGGCGCAGCCTTACCTCCACGGATTACATTCTGGCTCGTCGGACCCAGACCGAAATGAAACATCGTCTGTCAAAACTCTTCGGGCAATACGAATTCCTCCTGCTCCCGTCCACGCCCATTCCTGCTCCGCTCATAGAGGGAAATGACGCCGTAGAGCAAGCCCGTCGACTTACGCGCTTTACATCCCCGTTCAATCTGGCGGGCCTGCCTGCAATTTCCATCCCTTGCGGTTTTACGCCGGCGGGATTGCCCCTCGGACTGCAGATTGTGTCAGGTCCGTGGAATGAGTTCGTCGTACTGCGCGCCGCTGCAGCCTACGAGCGCGAGACTGACTGGGGCTCACGCATTCCGGCAATGGCTCTGAACTGATGGCTGAAGGCCGACCGCTGATAGCCGACCGCTAGTATTTGTAGAATCCCCTCCCGCTTTTCCTCCCCAAATATCCTGCATCCACCATCTTCCGCAGGAGAGGGGCGGGGCGGTACTTGTCTTCACCCAAATCCCTCTGGAGTACTTCCATCACGAACAAAACTACATCCAGGCCGATCAAGTCTGCCAGTGTCAGCGGCCCCATCGGGTGATTCATGCCCAGCTTCATCACGGTATCGATGGCTTCCGGTGTGCCTACGTTTTCCTGAAGGGCGAAGATCGCCTCGTTGATCATGGGACACAGGATACGGTTTGAGATGAAGCCCGGTGAATTGTTCGCCTCGACCGGCTCCTTGCCCATGGCCCTGCATAGCTCAAGCGCCGTTTTGGTTGTCTCGTCCGATGTCACCAGTCCCCGAATGACTTCCACCAGTTTCATCAGCGGCACGGGATTCATGAAGTGCATGCCGATGACCTTGTCGGGACGTTTCGTTGTTGCCGCGATTTTCGTAATGGATATGGATGAAGTATTGGAAGCCAGGATCACTTCCGGGCGCGCCGCCGCCTCGGCCTCTCTGAAGACCTTGAATTTCAGCTCCGGGTTTTCCGTGGCAGCCTCGATCACCAGGTCGGCTTCTTGTGCGCTATCCAGGTTGTTCACAAATCGGATGCCGTTCGCCGCGGACTTCTGCTCCTGGGTGATGGCGCCTTTCTCGAGCAATTTGGCAGTTGATTTGTCGATGGCAGCCTTGGCCTTCTCAAGGGCGGAGGGGATGACGTCCATGCAGGAGACGCTGTAGCCGGAGGTGGCAGCGACCTGCGCGATGCCGTTGCCCATCGTGCCCGCGCCGATGACGAAGACATGTTTGATCATCTGACCTCCATGAGCCCTCATTTATCTTGTAACGCGGATTTCCCCTCCCCGAAGTGGGGGAGGGGTGGCGGCTCTATGACCTGGAATCACTTACCCTTCTTCGCCCGCCATAGCTCGTAACATTTCTTAATTTGTTCGATATGATCCGGGATATGTCGTGCGTAGATGCTGAGCCATTTGTCGAAAGTATATGGCTCGCTGTCTTCCGCGTGTTTGACGGCATGCGAGAATACCTCATCCGGCAGTGTCTTGAGCAGGCGGTAGGTGGTTTGTCTCGCAAGCTTGATGATCTGCAGCGCGTCCTCGGGATCCTGCTTTTGATAGTCGAGTGCATCCGCCCATTTTGCTTCTTCGTAACCCATCAGCGTGCTGCCCGGCTCGACGATCAACTTGCGAACGCGTAACGCAGCCATGGACTCGCTATCGGCCATGTGTACGATGATCTCATGTACCGACCAATCGCTCGGCGAGGCCTTGAAAGTCCGGGCCTCCCCTGGCGCCTTCAGCAGTGGAGCAAGGGCGCTGGTCAACAGTTCGTAGCCGTGCCCGTACTGCTCGATCTTCTCATCGCGTTCCTGCTTATTCATTCCGGCCTCCGTCAATCGCATCCACTGGCATACCCGGCCTAATCATGTTGCTTCCAGGGCATGCCTTCTTCTCACTGATCTCTATTCCACCTCAATTGCCATCGCCACCGCCTCGCCTCCGCCCAGACAGAGCGAGGCAATGCCTTTCTTCAAGCCGCGAGCTCTCAGGGCAAAGAGCAGTGTGGTGAGCACCCGCGCGCCGCTGGCTCCCAATGGATGTCCCAGTGCAATCGCGCCGCCGTTAACGTTGACCTTCTTCCAATCCCAGCCTTGGTCGGCCAGTGCATAGCCGTCGGCGAGTACCTGCGCCGCGAACGCTTCGTTGAGTTCGATCAAATCGACCTCCGCTAGCTTCCAGCCGGTCTTCTCTAATAGTTTGGGAATCGCCTTGGCTGGGGCGGCGAAGAGGTATTTGGGCTCCACCGCAGCTTGCGCATAGCCGACAACGCGGGCCAGCGGCTTTAGCCGGTGCTTTTCGGCATACCCTTGCCCCGCAATCACCACTGCGGCTGCGCCATCGTTCATGCTCGAGGCGTTGCCCGCCGTAACCTTTCCGTCCGCTTTGAATGATGGCTTTAGCTTCGAAAGCGATTCCAATGAAGCATCTTTCCGGGGTCCCTCGTCTCGGTCAACGATGCTGACCTCACCCTTGCGGGCTGGGACTTCAACCGGCGTGATCTCCGATTTGAATTTGCCCGCCTCCGTCGCCGCAGACGCCTTCAGGTGACTCTCGAGCGCGAAGCGGTCCATGGCCTCGCGTGTGACTTCGTATTCATCGGCGATGAATTCTGCAGCGTTACCCATTCCCCAGTTCTGGAATGGGTCCCAAAGTCCGTCATTGAGCAGCGCATCCGTTAAGGATTGATTTCCAAATTTCAATTCACCGGAGCGGCCTGAAACCAGATAGGGGGCGCGGCTCATGGATTCAAATCCGCCGGCTACGAACAAATCTGCATCGCCCGCACGGACGGCTTGCGACGCCAACATCGCCGCCTTCAATCCCGATCCACAAACCTTGTTGACTGTGGTTGCGCCGACCGTCGCCGGGACGCCCCCCCAAATCCCCGCTTGTCGTGCAGGCGCCTGTCCTTCGCCCGCCTGCACCACATTGCCCATGATGACTTCCTCGATCTCTTCAGGGTTTACGCCGGCGCGCTCGATCGCAGCCTTGACTGCAATGGATCCCAATTTCGTCGCCGGGACGCCGCTGAGCGCGCCTTGAAACCTTCCGATCGGCGTGCGAGCCGCGCTCAGTATCACGGCCTCATTCTCTCTGTTCATATCGCCTCCTTCCCGAAGGTGCACGTGCTCTGCGTGCCCGAAGGTGCACGTGGGTGCAAGCGGTCTGCCTGCCTGTAGCGCAGTTATCTTCCTGCCGCCACGTGCAAGTGGTCTTCCTGCCCCCTCCGAAGGTCACACAGTTATTATAGCCGCACGCGCTGCCGGTGCGGGCTTTCGGCGTAGTGGTACTTCGGGCCATGCGTCGCCCCGAATTTAATGCTCTGCCGAAGAAGGGCCTGCCCGCCATTATTGTGCCCCCGGCGGAAACGCAAATGTCATCAGCCATTGGCCCGGTGCCTTTTCTGCCGCCGTTGAGTCCGGCGTGACTACCAGCACCCAGGTGTGACCGGGCCGTAGCGCCGCCGGCGTGCCATCCAGATTGAAGAATTGCATCGGTCTTGGAGTACCCGCATTGTTGTCCTGGGGCATCGTGCTCCATTCGATCTTGAACATCTTTCCATCGCGGAACAACAGGGCCGGACCGGTTTTGCCTTGGCCCAGATGGATATCCAGATTGGTGGGGGAAACCACGTCGTGCCGCGCGAAGAGCACGATCACGTTTTCAAAATACAGTTGCCGTCCGGTCAACCGGTCCACGTCGGCATGCAGGATGCCCGCCTGGTCAAACTCGGACGTGTCCACGTAGTGGAGATAGGCTTGATACAGCGGATCGTAGAACCAGCCTGATTGGTTCTGATACGCAATGTATACATTCAGTTGAGATGCTGGCACGCCGCCGCCTGGTACCTGCTCGGAGTACAGGTTACTTGCGTAATTAAAGTCCGAACCCCTCTTGCGTTGATTCTGCTTTGCCACCGCCTGCATTTCGCTGATTTCCATCATGTAGCCGCCGCCCGTGAGTTCATGGAATACCATGTGGCATTGTGGCAGGCGCGCCAGCACTTCGGGTGAGGCGAACGTGTAGATCAGGCAGCTGTTCTGAAAATAGTCCGAAATGTAGCTGTAGATCAGCCGCCCCGATCGGACCGGCCCCACCTGAGGCAGCGGCATCGTGATCAACGGATTGGGCGTCGGCGGCGCGCCCGCCGCTGGGACCAATCCGGCATCGACCGATAGCAGGTCGTTGGCAACCTGCACGTCTGCGCGGCCCGTCTGGGGATTCGCATCGCTATCCAGCGAAACATCTCCTGCGCCTTGTTTGGTGAATTCCAGACCCGCTGGTTTCACGAATTCGACGGAGTAATTTCCCGGTTGGACGTTGAAGCCGTAATAGCCGTTCGAGTTGGTCGATGTCTCTTGGATGAGGTGCTCCGCCGCGTCGTAGAGATTAACGCACAACCCACTGACCCCGCCTTCGCCCGGGTCCTGTATTCCGTTTGCATTTGAGTTTATCCACACGCGGTTGCCCAGCAGGATTCCGCTCTGGATGAATACTCCCGTTCGCGTTTCACATCCGCCTGTTTGTGGAATTTCCGGCGACGGGAGTTCGCCGTAGAATACCGCCAGGAAACGTGTGGCGCCTTCCGTGATGTAATACTCATAGACGAACGGTGCAAAGGATAGTCCTGCCTGGGGTCGTGCCGTCGCCGGGAAATTCGAGATGGAGATCAGAAGGGCTGGAATCTTCAGCAGCGATGGCTGGGCAACCCGTTCGCCGGTTAGAGGGTTAACGTCTTGTTGGCTGTTGCTCTGCGGTCCCGATGTCGGACTTGGCGTAGCGGTGGAATTGACAGCCGTCGGAGTATTTCCTTGCCCGGCGGACTGGCAGGCCGATAGTAAAACAACACTTACGAGCAGCACAAATCGTTTCACGGTTTTATCAGTTGCCTGTAATCCATTCTACCCATTCACGCCTTTGTCAGAAACACCAGAAAAATCAGATGCGCAGGGTGATCTCCCCTGCGCATCTGATTTTTCGGTCCTCACCTCTTCCCAGAGACCTGCCCCCTTCCAGGTCTCTGGGAAATTTGGCGATATGTCGGCCAGTTACCTCGGGAGTAGACTCAAAGCCCGTATGAGCAACGCCCGAAGATTGGATTTTCGGGCTGATAGCCGAAGAAATCAATTGGCTCACTGAGCTTCACCTTCCGGCGGGGCATATCTGACAAGATAGACTCCGTTGCTTTGTGCCTGAACCAGGCTGAATGGCGTAACGATGATGACCCACGTGTGCCCTGGTCTCAGCGCTGCCGGTGAACCGTCCGAGTTTAAGAATTGGATGGGCCGGCGAAAACCGGTTTGCTGCTCGTATGCACCCGATCTTGTGCTCCATTGGATCGGAAACATCTGGCCGTCGCGAAACAAATAGGCATTGCCGCTGTTTCCCTCATCCAGGTGGATATCTAGGTTGGTGGGTGACACCACATCAGTATCTGCCATGACGACGATCACGTTTTCAAAGTGGATCTGGCGGCCGGTAAGACGCTCGACGTCCGCGTGCAGCACCCCCACGGCATTTTTATCGGCTGTGTCAACGTAGTGCAGGTAAGCCTCGTAAAGCGGATCGTAGCTCCAGCCCGACTGGTCCAGGTTGGCAAAGAAAACCTTGATCTGTGAAGCGGGATAGCCGCCGCTGGGAACACGATCAGAAAACAGGTTGCTCGCGTAGTCAAATGGCCGGCTCGTGTTGTGCCGCATGTTGTCTTCTGCGATGGCTTTCATGCGGTCGATCTCCAGCATGGAGCCGCCTCCGGAGTCCTCATGAGCCACGAAGGAACAGTGGGGAATTTTTGCCAGGACTTCAGGCGATGCAAACGCGTATAGCAGGCAGCTATCCTGAAAGAAGCGTTGGATGTACGCGTATAGCAATCGTCCCGACCGCACCGGTCCCACCTGAGGCTTGGGCGTGCTGGCGGGATCGGGCGTCGGCATGCCCACAGTCGGGTTCGGTACAAGGCCTGAATCCCACGAGAGATCGTTCACCCGAAGCAGGATCGGCGGAGTCTTACCGGTGGCCGGATCCACGTTGCTGTCGTGGTCTCCGTCGCCTGCGTTTGGTTTTGTAAATTCAAGGTAGGCAGGTATCCCGAACTGTAGCACGTAGGTTTGTCCTGCTTTGACATTGAATCCGTAGTAACCATTTGAGTCGGTTGTCGTCGTTTGCAGAAGGTCGCCTTTGCCGTCGAACAGGCTCACGCATATCCCGCCGATGCCCGCTTCGCCGGGATCCTGAATGCCGTTCTGGTTTGCGTCCAACCAGACGCGATGACCCAGCAACGAATCTGTTTGCTCGAATACGCCCTGGCGGATTGCACAATCGCCGGTAACGGGGGTTTCTGGTGCAGGGAATTCCCCGTAGTACGCTGCCAGAAAACGTGTCTGGCCCTCGGTGATGGAGAATTCGAAGACGTACGGCGCAAACGATAGGCCCGCCTGCGGCCGCGCCGTCACCGGGAAATTCGAAATGGAAACGAGCATCGCTGGGATCTTCAATAGAGATGGGTCAACAACCGGTTGACCGGTCAATGGATTGACGCCCGGAGGAAAATCGATCTCGTCGGGTCCAAACGTGGTTGAAGTCGACGTCGCCCGTGGGCTGGGGATGGTTGCCTGGGGATTGGTTCTCGCCGTGCTGGCATCAGCCGCTGCTGGAGCGCTGCCAGGATTGGACGGTGCCGCTGCCCGCGTTGCAGTCGGGCTACATGCATTCAACAGTAATGCGGCAGTTGCCGCAATTGCCCAATAAGCGGGCCTCATTTTTCTCATCGAAGCTTGACCTCCAAATCAGCTGGCGTCTGGTCTGCATCATTCCCCCATGTTGTTCCACGCGGTGCTCAGTCTTGAAAGCCCTCCTGGATTCGCCGCCAGGTCTCCGCCAGTGCTTCGGGCAGCACACGGGTGTCCGCGAGTGTGGACATGAAGTTTGTGTCGCCGTTCCACCTGGGCACGATGTGGATGTGCACGTGCTCCCGCACACCGGCTCCCGCGGCTTCGCCGATATTCAGGCCAACATTGAACGCCTCTGTATTGTAGATCTTCCGCAGCACGGCCGTGGCGCTCGACGCAAGCTCCATCATCTCAGCCCGCGTCGCCGGGTCGAGTTGCTCCAGATTGGGTTTGTGTTGGAATGGGACTACCATTACGTGTCCGCTTGTGTACGGATATCGGTTCAGGATGACAAACGCCAGCGCGCCGCGATGGACGATCAGGTTCTCTGCGCCGTCTGCCTTTGCGGCCGCTTTGCAGAATACGCAGCCCTCTTCTTTTCCGTGATTTTCAATGTACTCCATACGCCAGGGTGTCCAGATATGCTTCATTTGATGCGAGAATTCTAACAGATAAATCAGGAGCGGCGGCTTGATTTTATTGTCTGCTCATCCGGTGTTCTGCTGCCCTGGATAACCAACGATGAAGAATGCTTGGGTGCTCTTCGATCCGAGTTGCTGTCCAAAATCCTGTTTGATCCTTGCTCTCATATGTTCGTCCCCGGTGGAAAATGAGACATCGGAACTGTGAAGAATTTGTTGACATTCCACTCTCAATTGAGTATGCTACTCTTGCATGCAGCCTACCCTTTTTTCGTCAGTCCAGTGGACGGTTTCCGGCATCACCAGGCACATCCGTGATGTGCTTGAATCTGATGCGTCGCTTCAAGACGTATCGGTCCAGGGGGAAATCTCCAATCTATCGCATCCTGCTTCAGGGCATGTATATTTCACTCTTAAGGATGGGGGCGCTTCGCTGCGCAGCGTGATCTGGAAGACGGGTGCGATGCGCCTGAATTTCGCCTTGGAGGATGGGATGGCGGTCGTTGCCCATGGCCGCATTGGCGTTTACGAAGTTGCGGGACAGTACCAGCTCTATGCCGATCAAATTCGGCCGGCCGGTGAAGGTGCGCTCTACCAGGAGTTCCTACGCCTGAAGGCGCTCCTTGAAGCGCAGGGGCTCTTTGACCGGGAGCGCAAGCGGCCCATTCCCATTCTTCCTCGCCGTATCGGAATCGTGACTTCGGCGACCGGCGCCGCTTTGAGGGACATGCTCAACACACTGCGCAGGCGTCTGCCTTTAGCGGAGGTGATCTTTGCCGCCTCGCCGGTGCAGGGGGAGGAGGCGCCGCCTAGGTTGGTCGAGGCGCTGGCCGGGCTCAACCGGCTTAAGCCCGCGCCGGACGTAATCCTCCTTGGACGCGGCGGTGGTTCCATTGAGGATTTGTGGGCCTTCAACGATGAGCGTGTGGTGCGCGCCTTGGCGGCTTCCGCTATACCGGTCATCTGCGGCGTCGGGCACGAAACCGACTTCACCCTCTCTGATTTTGCGGCCGACCTGCGCGCGCCCACACCCACGGCCGCTGCTGAGCTGGCGACGCAGACGACGATTTTGGAGTTGCAGCAGAACGTAAAGACATTGGGTCAGCAGCTTGATGTTTCTGTTTCCAACGCCCTCCTGGATTATCACAATGCGATCATCTCAGCTGCGCAGAATCTGCGCTTCGGCTCCCCCGAGCGCCGTATCCAATCCGATCGTCAGCGACTCGATGACCTCGCACGTCGTGCCGGTGCGGGGCTGGCTCATCGACTTGCGTTGCAGGCAAGTCAGATAGACGGCTTTGCTAGGCGACTCGATGCACTCAACCCTCTCGAGGTCCTCGGGCGAGGCTATGCTGTGGTCACCCGCCGGCAGGATGGGGTGATCGTGCACAAAGTCGCTCAGGCGCGGGATGGGCTTCGGATCCGCGTCTCCGACGGAGAGTTTGACGCGCAAGTTTCCGATCTTAGATCGCCGAGCGGGCAAGCATCGAGCGTAGAACCCCCACTTCGCCGGCGTGCGTCGGCGAAGCAATCGTAACTTGACTTCTTCCGGAGACCCTATGCCTAAATCCTCGACACCCAAGCCGGTTGATCAATTGACCTACGAGGCAGCCTTCGCCGAACTCGAGGCGACCGTCGCCGCCCTCGAAAGCGAACAGCGGTCTCTGGACGATGCCATGTCCCTTTATGAACGCGGCCAGGCCCTCGTCAAACGCTGCGAGGAACTGCTGGATAAAGCCGAGCTGAAAGTCAAAGAGTTGTCGGGAAATGTCCTGCAGGCGTTTGAAGAGGACTGAGTGAATCTTGCGGGCCTGTTTGCCAATCGTGTGCTGGTTGCCGCGCTTGCCGCCTGGGGAACTGCGCAGATAGTCAAGGTGCCCCTGGAGTATTTGCGTTCCCATCGTTGGCGCTGGGGGCTGCTTTTTACCACGGGTGGCATGCCAAGCTCGCATTCTGCCTTGATTGTCGGAGCAACCAACGCCATCGGCCTGTATTTTGGCTACGACAACCCGATGTTTGCGCTCGGAGTTGCCGTCGCCATGATCGTGACGTATGACGCCGCCGGCGTCCGCCGGCAAGCCGGGATGCACGCCGAACGGATCAACGTCCTGTTCGATGAGTTGTTGAAAGGCCATCTGTGGGACGAGGAGGAATTGCGTGAGGTGCTCGGCCACACTCCTTTGGAAGTTACCGGCGGCATCCTATGGGGCCTTGCCATCACAACGCTCATCTGGCTCCTCTGGAAATAAGCAAGCGCCATGCGTTTGAATCCTCTCCAGGCCTTCACTCACATAGTTGGAAGCATATCCGTCAAAGAAGGTGGTCAGGGTGCTTTTCCCCGACCACCTTCTTTGACGGACTCTATTTCTGAACTGAGAACTGCGCTCTTCCAGTCCTCAGTTCAGAAATAGACGGTTCTTTTGCAGAACCTGCGACCTGCTGTGTGAGTACGCGTTCTGGAGGAACTTCCCAGGATTGAGGGGTTGTGTACGGTCGCGGGGTGTCCGGCCAACGTTCAGACTTCGGCGATAATCTTTCTTCCAACGCATCGTCCAAAGAGAGTTTTTCTCAAATCAATTTTGACCTTCTATCAATACGGCGAAAATTGCTCCCGGACACGGCTTTCACGAGAAACACAGATTCTTTGAAGCTTTCTCCGTGTAAATCCGTGAAATCCTTGGCATCCGTGTACGGAAACAGTGTTTAAGAAACAGTCTCTAACGTATAATCAATCCAGATCACCCTTGCACTTGGAGCATGCCATGCCTGGAAAGGCAAGTCATAGCGATACACTGGGTAGCGCCGATATTCTCAAGGAGGAATTCGAATACATTGCGCAGACCGCTGTCCAGGCGGATGAGGACCACGCCCGCGTTTCGTCCTTCTATCTCGTCGCGGTGGGCTCGCTCCTCGCGGCCCTTCTGAGCACCCAATTGCTTGACAAAAGTCTGGATCCGATTTTCGTTGCACGGGCCTTTAGTGGCCTGTTCTTGGTCCTGACGGTCCTTGGCACGTTAACCATCCTGCAGCTGGCTCGTTTGCGCGCTGCCTGGCATGAGTCGATGCAGGCCATGAATCAGCTGAAGGATTACTGGATTCTTCAGTCCCGTGACAAGAACCTCCGCAAGGCGTTTCGCTGGGATGCTCGCACGCTGCCCCGCAAGTACCGCATGAACAGCGTTTCCTTCTTTCAGACAGCCGAAGTTGCGCTGTTGAGTAGCATCACGTTTGGAGCCGCGGTCTTCTTCTTCCAGAAGGGAATCAGCTACAACTGTCCGTCCTGCAACTGGGCCTATACAGTGGCTTTCGGCATTCTCGCCTTTTTGTTGCAGCTTTCGATCTACAAGCTGGAATTGAGTAAATAACATGACCGGAGATCATGCGCTCGCACAAGCTGTTTCGACCGCGCATCAACGCATGCCCGAGTAGGTCGAGATGCAGCACCTCTAGGATTGTCGCCCTGTCGCCGGCAGGGAGCTCCCGCACACCTCGATCTATGAGGTTCGCATCGCAGCCTGCAGCGGTAAGGAGAATTGCCAGGAACTGGCCAGACAGTCCCATGGATTGTCGTCGCTGGATAATCGATGGATGGAATGGCACCATCCAAGGAAGGTGAAATGGACGAACAGAAATTTCGCACGGAAGAATTTCGCGTGAGCGGCGAAGAATTGCTTGCAAGGATCAAGAAGCTTGTCCACGAAGGCAATATCCGTCGCATCATCATCAAGAACAAGGAGGGTGGCACGGTTGTCGAAATCCCCATGACCATCGGCGTGGTCGGCGCGCTGCTGGCACCCACGCTTGCCGCCGTCGGCGCCATGGCTGCCCTCCTGACGGAAGCCACCGTCGTCGTGGAGAAGGTGGATCCGAAGTGAAGTCGGCGTATGTTTGATACTCCCCACCGTCGATTGAATCCGCTGACCGGCGACTGGGTCTTGGTGTCCCCTCAGCGCTCTGGGCGTCCGTGGCTGGGACAGGTCGAAAAAACGCCGTCCGAAGACTTGCCTCGATACGATGCTGCCTGCTATCTCTGCCCCGGAAATGAACGGGCGGGGGGCATCCGGAATCCCGAGTACACCGGGACGTTCGTATTCGATAACGACTTTTCATCGCTCTCGCCCGACCTCAACTCGCAGGCCGCCTCCGCCGATGCTTCGCTGCTCGTGTCCGCCTTGGAACGCGGCTTGTGCCGGGTGATATGTTTCTCGCCGCGCCATGACCTTACCCTGCCCGAGTTGCATCTCGGGGCTATTGAAAAGATAATTGCCACGTGGACCGAGCAATCTTCAGATCTGGGCGCGCGCGACTACATCCGCAGCGTGCAGGTCTTTGAGAACAAGGGCGCGATGATGGGTTGCTCGAACCCGCATCCACACAGCCAGGTGTGGGCGCAATCGCAATTGCCCAATGAGCTTGCTAAGGAACTCTCCTCTCAGACTGCGTACATTGGCATGTATGGACATCCGTTGTTGCTCGACTATCTGAGGGAAGAAGAGGGGCATGCAGATCGACTCATCGTACGGAACGCGGATTTCACGGCTCTCGTGCCTTTCTGGGCGGTCTGGCCGTTTGAAGTGCTCCTGGTTTCACACAGACCGGCCGCCTATCTGTCTGATTTGACCGCTTCCGAAGTCGCCAGCCTGGCGGATATCATCAAACGCATCGCCACCCGCTACGACAACCTGTTCGAAATTTCGTTCCCCTATTCGATGGGGTTTCATCAGGCGCCGTTTGACCGGAAGCCGCATCCCGAATGGGTTCTCCACGCGCACTTTTATCCGCCGCTTCTCCGATCCGCCACTGTTCGTAAGTTCATGGTCGGTTACGAGATGCTTGCTATGCCCCAGCGGGATATTACGCCGGAGTCCGCGGCGGAACGCCTTCGTTCCCTGTCCGACATCCATTACAAAGAGATGACCGTTGAACACCCAACGGAGCCCGGCGATTGAGATCCTCTCAGGGGCGCCGATAGTTCACTGATTCCACGACGGCGCGGCGTGGTCGTCGTAACGTGGTCCACAGGAAGCCTTGCTGGAGGAGTCTCGTCTTTTAGTAATCACGCAGGAAACAATAAACTTGATTTTGCGACGGGGGTTGGGCAGCACACATTCCCTACACAATTTTGTAACTGAAGGTTCACATTCAGATTCTAGAATTGGCTTATCAAACCAAGTGTAGCGGAGATCAAATGAAATCATTGAAAACGAATTTTTGGCTCGACGTAATCATCTTTGTCGGCTTTCTCGTTACATTGGAGCCGCGCCTGACCGGCATTGCCCTCCACGAATGGTTCACGCTGGCCGCGGCGGGAACCCTGGTGCTGCACGTCGTTCTGCATTGGGATTGGGCTGTCGGTGTAACCCGCGCCTTCTTCAGGAACTTGTTCCACGTTTCGAGGTTGAACTATCTGGTGGATGCGCTCCTATTCGTGGCTTTCACGGTTGTGATTACTAGCGGGTTGGTGATCTCGCGCGTCGTCATGCCCGCGTTCGGATTGCAGGTTTTCTCGAGCCGCAGTTGGCTTGAAATCCACAACGCCTCGTCCAATCTTACTCTTCTGCTCGTTGCTCTGCACTTTGCGTTGCATTGGTCGTGGGTCAGGAATACCTTCAATCGCCTCCTTGTGCTGCCGTTCAAACGCCCCGCTTTGCAAAGGCGGACTCAGCCTCAACCTTTGCCGGTCCCCCTGAATCAGATCAAGGTTCAATAACGCTATTCGAGGTAAATCATGCTAAAGATCGTTCTGCGTTTTCTGATCATTACCGTGGTGGCTATTGCCCTGGGTTTCTTCGTATATCATCTTAATCAGCCTGCAGGTGCGGCATCCCTCAGGGCCGGCATGAATAGTTTCGGCGACCTCTCCAGAGGTTTTGGCGGCGAGCGGGACTTCAGGGAGGGCGGCTTCAGCCTGATGGGTGGGCTGTTTGGCATCGGTGGAAATCTATTCCTGGTCGCAGTGGTCACTTTCGTTGTGGTATCGATGCAGAGAACGTTCGGCCGCAAACGCGTTCCTGCCGCAGTTCGCTAGCGGGCCTTTGCGATCTGCTCTCTGCTTCATTTGGTTCGGCGATAGCCTTGCGGCCATCGCCGAGCGATTCTTTCCGGCGCGAACTGGACAACCGGCAATCGCATATCCCTGCATGGGTTTCGCAGACTCCCCGCCCCATTCTTGGGGCGGGGCCGGGGCTGGGGTTGAAAGAAACTGGTCTTTGAGAAGACCATGCATATCCCTGCCGGACTTCTTGTTAGTCCGTTGACTCCGTTGTACAATGCTTTTGAGGGTTTCGTGGAGGCACGGTGGATTGCCGGCAAACAGGGTTTGCCGCGCGACTTTCAGCATGGGAGGGGTATGCCTGTGGACAAAGAGTCCTGGGTTCGCCGAAATGCATGGCCGGTCTTCATCGGATTGTTGGTGTTGGTTGCTCTCTATGTCACCAGCCTTCAGAGCTATCTGCTGTTTCACAGCCTGATCGAACTGTTTACTATCATCGTGGCTGGGGGAATCTTTGTGATCGCTTGGAATGCCCGCGGCTTCATCAACAACAACTACCTGCTGTTCATCGGAATCGCCTCTGTCTTCGTTGCCTTCCTGGATCTGCTCCACACTCTGGCCTATCAGGGGATGGGCGTGTTCCCGGATAAGACCGCGAATCTCGCCACTCAATTATGGGTCGCCGGTCGATATCTGCAAAGCCTGTCCTGGCTTGCCGCACCGTTCTTTCTGGGACGCAGGCTCCGGCTCCCCGTTCAATTTGCCGCGTATATCCTGGTCACTGGTTTCGTGCTCTTGACCGTTTTTTATTGGCATGTGTTTCCGGTTGCCTACGTGGCCGGAATCGGCCTGACGGCTTTCAAGAAGATCAGCGAGTACGTAATATCGTTGTTATTTCTTGGCTCGATTGGATTGCTGTTGTGGAAGCGCCAGGAATTCGATCCCGGGGTCGCGCGCCTTCTGACGGTTTCGCTGGCTCTTACTATCGGCTCGGAGATTGCCTTTACCGAATATGTCAGCGTTTACGGGGGAGCCAACTTGATCGGTCATCTGCTGAGGCTGTTCGCCTTCTACCTGCTGTACAAGGCGATCATCGAGACTGGCCTGGTGAAGCCGTACGCCATCCTGCTCCGGGATCTGAAGCGCTCGCAGGTTCAGTTGCAGAACTACGCGGCCGCACTGCAAACTCAAAATGAGGATCTAAAGCGGTCGGAGAAACAGATGCGGGAAGATGCCCTCGCCCTGAAAGCCCGGAACGAGGAACTGGACGCCTATGCCCACACGGTGGCACACAATCTGAAGAACCCGCTGGCTGTCATCATCGCCACCAGCGACGTTCTCAATGAGATAGCCAATCTAACGCGCAGGGAAATGAAGGAATTCCTTCAGCAGATTAAGACCACTGCCTTCGAAATGAATAGCATCATCGATAACCTGCTCCTGCTTTCCGAGGTCCGAAAAGTGGATTCGCCCTTGGAGCCGGTGGACATGGCCCAGGTGGTGGAGAACGTCGGCAATCGTCTCAAATACCTTGTCAAGGAACATCGAGGCCGGCTGATTCGGCCTGAGGTCTGGCCGACAGCCATGGGCTATGGACCCTGGATCGAGGAAGTGTGGGCCAACTATATTAGCAACGCCCTGAAGTATGGCGGCCCCTCGCCGTGCGTCGAGCTTGGCGCTACGCCCCAGCAGGACGGTATGATACGTTTTTGGACGAGCGACCATGGCCCGGGGCTTCCACCCGACGCCCAGTCGTGTTTGTTCACGCCCTTCAACCAAATCCGCAAAGTTCACAAGGCAGGACACGGTCTGGGCCTTTCAATAGTACTGCGAATCGTGGAGAAATTGGGCGGCCAGGTCGGTGTGGAGAGTGAAGTCGGCAAAGGCAGCCTGTTTTACTTTACCCTGCCCGCCGCGCCGAGGTCGTGCCAGGCATCGCGCAATTCGGCTCGCTTGAGACCTCAGGCCGCCTGAGCCACATGGTTGTGCGCTTGCCCTCTTGTTGCGCCGCGAAAAAAATCTGCGGAATGCGTCTACTATTTGTGCTGTCTGCTGGAATCTCGGAGGGCTGTTAATAAAGTCAAGCGGCATCCTCAATAGTGCCTAAGCCTGGGATGGGTCGAAGATTATGAAATCCTATCGCAGAGAACTCTGGTTTAACGTCCCTACTCGTCGCGGTTTCGTGAACATCACCTCACAGGTGGAGACCTGCCTCGCGGAAAGTGGCATTCAGGAAGGTCTGGCGCTGATTTGCCCCATGCATATTACCGCCTCGGTCTTTATCAATGATGACGAAAGTGGCCTTCACCAGGACTACGAGAAATGGCTGGAGGGTATTGCCCCGCATGAGCCGGTAAGTCAGTATATGCACAACCGGACCGGCGAGGACAACGCGGACGCGCATATCAAACGACAGGTCATGGGGCGCGAAGTCGTGGTCGCCGTGACCGAAGGTCGGCTCGATTTTGGCACATGGGAGCAGATCTTCTACGGAGAGTTCGATGGCCGTCGGAGGAAGCGCGTGCTCGTGAAGATTATCGGGGATTAAGTCACTTTCATTCGCTTCTAAGTCGCAGGCAGTAACATTTACCGGTTATTGACGGCTGGCCCCTCTTGAAAGTCCATCCGGGTATTCCGTCATTTGAAAGGCAAGTCCTGCGATGGCTGGGAATAACAACCACATCGATGCGAACCCGCGGAGGAGGGCGAGATACGGCCGCAAGAAGCTGCGGCAGGCCCTCGTGCTTTTGGCCCTCGGCTTTGCATTGCTCCTCACCGCTGTGCTTGTAATCGTGCCCGCGTTTTTCTCAGGTACGGGCGCGGAGACGGCAGATCTTTTGCGAACGGTGTTCGGTCCGCAGCCTGTCGCCTTGCTCGAAAGTGTGTCATTTCGCATGCAGGACGCACTAAATCGCCTGCGTTCTGATCTAGAAGGCGGGCGGACGTTAATCTCGTGGTCCAGCCAACCCCAAACTAATCTTCAGCCCACAAAGATCCCTTCATCAACTATATCTATAGCGCCGGGAAGTCTCGGCAATTCCGCCAAGACCGGCGAGGCCACTCCTTCCGCCTCACCAGTAATCTCGCAGGCGCAGCCCGCTCCGGCGCCCGGTCCCGACGTTGTTGCAGACGCGCCGCAAATCGGCTGGCAGGCCTACGGTCCGAATCTAGAGGGACGTCCCCTCATGTCGCGGGCCCTGATCTTGCTTGACCCGCAACGATCGTATGCAGGCGTGGCCCTGGTTCGTATTGACCTTTCCAGGGTTCAGCTCCACATCATGCCCGGCTATCTCGAGCCCTCTCATTCCGCCCAGGTGATGCAGTCCATCCCCAATCTGGGGATGGTACCGCCTGCCGATCAGCCAAATTTGATTGCAGCTTTCAATGGCGGTTTCAAAGCGCTGCATGGACACTACGGCATGATGGCGGCCGGTGTGCCCATGCTTCCGCCTATCCCTGGCTTGGCTGCTGTTGCAGTCTACCGTGACGGTCATGTTCAGCTTGGGACGTGGGGACAGGACCTGGTTCCATCGCCCGATATGATTGCGTTCCGCCAGAACTGCCCACCGTTGATTCAGTCTGGCCAACTGAACCCGGCCCTCTCGGGCGATAACCGCAAAGCCTGGGGTTTCACAAACAACACCGATGTTACCTGGCGGACAGGTTTGGGGTTGACACAGGATGGGCACTATCTCATTTATGCCGTTGGAAATGGCACCACTGCAGAGACGTTGGCGCAGGCGTTTCAACAAGCAGGTGCCTACAACGCCATGCAATTGGATATTAATCAGTTCTACGCTCATTTCTACACCTATTCGCCGACTGCACCGGCTGCTTCCGGCGGCTTCACCTCGACCGGCCAGCGCTTGCTCGATCAGATGATCAACAATCCTCACCTGTATCTCACGCCCAACCCCCGTGATTTCTTCTACCTGACTTCCCGCTGAGCCGGGCCAGCGTGCTTCAACTTTGGCCGTGTCGTAGCCTCATAAATTCTGCTGCGTCGGACTTCAAGCGCGCTTGAGCGGGCCTGGACGCGAGCAGGGTATAATCCGCGCATGTTGCCGCTGAAATGGAACGCATAGCCGATGACTGACCCACGCGTTTCAAACCTTGCCAGGGTGCTCGTAAATTACTCGGTCGCCCTCAAGCGGGGCGAGCAGGTTGCGATCCGCACCAGTCCCTTGGCCGACGAATTGACGCTGGCAGTCTATGAGGAATCTCTCAAGGCCGGCGCTCACCCCTATGTAGTTAATGAGGTGCCGGGCCTCCAGGAGGCCTTCTTCAAATACGCATCGAACGCTCAGCTGGAGTATGTCTCACCGGTCCGCAAACTGATCAACCAGACCTTTGACGCCAGCATCACGATCTGGACCGAATTCAACACCCGGAATCTGAGCGGTGCTGATCCAAAGCGCATTGCGCGCAGCCGCAAAGCGAGTGCACCCTTGACCAGGATTTTTCTGAAGCGGGCCGCCGAAGGCGTCTTCAAGTGGAGCTTAACGGCATTCCCCAATAACGCCATGGCACAGGAAGCCGACATGTCGCTTGCCGACTATGCCGACTTTGTTTACGGCGCCGGCATGCTCAACCTCCCGGACCCCGTTACCTTCTGGCGCAGGGAAGCTGCCAAACAGCAGAAGCTGATCAAATGGCTGAAGGGCCGGGATCAGGTTATTCTGAAAGGCTCCGATGTCGACATAAGCCTCTCCATCAAGGGCCGCACGTTCATCGAGTGTGCAGGCAAGGAGAATTTTCCGGATGGCGAAATCTTTACCGGCCCGGTTGAGAATTCGGTCAACGGCTGGGTCCGCTTTAGATATCCTGCGATCTATGACGGACAGGAAATCACCGACGTCGAATTATGGTTCAAAGACGGCCGTGTCGTTAAGGAGAAGGCTGCCAGGAACCAGGCGCTGCTGACCTCCCTTCTGAACACGGACAAAGGTTCGCGCATATTCGGTGAATGGGGTATTGGCACCAACTACGGTATCAAACGCTTCACGAAGAACATGCTCTTCGACGAAAAAATCGGGGGCACTATCCACTTTGCGGTCGGCGCGGGTTACCCCGAAAGCGGTTCCAAAAATGATTCCGGCTTGCACTGGGACCTGTTGTGCGACATGGCTCATGCCGAGATCACCGTGGACGGTGACCTGTTCTACAGGAACGGCAAGGTCACTGTCAAGTAACCAAAGTCGAAGCGACTTCACTCACGATCCCTCTGCAAGCATCCGAAAAAGGGAGTTCTTCCCGCCGGGTTCATTTTTCCGGATAGTATCTGGCCGGAGCGCTGTGTGCAGCCAGTGCTCCGGCCCTTGCCAGCTGCACCCCTCGAATTCCATTTTCTGTTGGAACCTTTGTCGCGCTTCCCCGTATATGACATCACAGAGACACCTCTTTCAGGAAGGAAAATGTGATGTCAAGAACCTACAGAATTCTTAGCATAGTGACACTTTGTGCGCTTCTGGCGCTCACGTTCGCCACGCCGGTTTATGCTTTCGATGGCCGCGGCGGCGACAAAGTGGTCATTCAATCGGGGCAGGTTGTGAATGACGACCTGTACGTCGGCGCCAACCAGTTCGTCCTCGATGGGACTGTAAACGGCGACTTGGTTGCCTTCGGGCAAATAGTCACCGTCAACGGGACCGTCAATGGCGACTTGATCACCGCCGCGCAGACCGTTGTCATCAACGGCACCATTACGGGCGCCGTGAGGGCAGCTGGCTCGGTATTGTTCGTTGGCGAAAAGGCGAAGATTGGCAAGGATCTGCTCGCCGCGGGCTACAGCTTGGAAACCCGGCCGGGAAGCTCCGTCGGCCGCGACATCGTCGTCGCCAGTGGGCAGACTCTGCTCGCAGGGGATGCCACTCGTAATGTTACAGCCTACACCGGCGCGCTTCAGATCGATGGAACTGTCGGCGGCAACGTCAAGGCCGAGGTCGGCGAGACCAACCAGACACAAGCCGGACCTCCGCCCGGCATGTTCATGGGCCCCTCCACCGTGCCCGTACCTCTGGTGAAGCAGGGGTTGACCGTCGATCCGGCTGCTAGGATTGCCGGCAATCTGCAGTACACACAGAATGCGGATCTGGTCTTTCCCGCGGGAGTGATCAGCGGAAGCGTCACGCGCGTGCCGAGACCCGTGGAAAAGGCGCAGCCTACTCCGCAGCAGACTTTGGGTTTGAAGGTAGGTGCTTGGGTGCTTGGTTCGGCTCGCTCGCTCATCACCCTGATCCTGCTTGGCCTGTTGCTCGCCTGGCTGTTCCCTCTGTTCTTGAAGTCCGTCAGTGAGAAGCTCCAGCGCGCAGCCGTGGCCAAGCCTTCTTTGGGGCGTGATTAGCTATGCTGGCTTCTTCTTCTCGCTGCTGCTGATCATCTTTGTGACTATCCTGGGCGCGCTGCTCTTCGGCCTCGTGACCCTGGGTGGCTTGAGTGGTGCAGTGGTTGGCCTCGGCATCCTGGCTCTGTTTGCGCTGATCGTCGGCTTTGTTCTTGCGACGTCCTTTGTTGCCAAGCTCGTTTTTGGCATGACTCTCGGCAATTGGCTGCTCGCACGCCTCAATTCGCCGCTGGCCCAGCACAGATACTGGCCGATGGTAATTGGCCTGGCGATAACAGTTGTGGTGATCGCGCTGTTATCCTTCCCATTGGTGCCTGGCATCCTTGGCGGGCTGCTTGACTTCATGATTATTCTGTTTGGCTTGGGTGCGCTATGGCTGCGAGGCCGCGAAGCTTTTGCGAAATAACGCTTTCCACATTAATGTTCTGCCGAAATTTGGCTCACGCCTAAGCTGGTATTTCACCAGACAAGATAAACGGGCGGTCGCACATGCGGCCGCCCGCTCTTCGTTGATGCTCAGCTGCCCTCTCGGCCCAATTAATCCGAACAGTCAATCGTATAAGTTATCTGCTGGACAATCTTCGCACTTCGCCCGACCGCATCGCCGAGCTTACTGATCCCGACAAATTCATAGTCGAACCAGGCCTTATGACTGCGCAGATCGGGACTGACGGTCGCGGCCGCAAAGTCGACGGTAAAATTCCCGTTCTTGTCCGAGGTCATCGCGCCGCCATCCTTCCAGTTGCTGATTGACACGCTCAGCCGGTCCTCTATGCGGTAAAACAAATCCACCTCGGTGACGTAGGGGTTGGCGGTGGAAACGCCAAACGTGATTGTTTCCGGCAGGCATTTCAAGGCGAAGTGGTCGCTGGAGCGGGTCAGGTTGGTAAATATATCGCCGCCCGCGTTGGCAGGGAGGGTCGCCGTCGCCGCCCCGCCGGTGACCGGGACGCTGGCCGCAGGGGCGCTGGAGGCCGCCGCGCTCGTTGGCCCCGTAGCAGGCAGCGTGGCCGTGACAACGATCACCTGGGGCGTCAAGGTTGGCGCTACGGTATTAGTGGCTACTTCTGTCGGCATTTCCGTGGGAACTACGGTCACAATGACTGTCTGGAGAACGATTACCGGCGTGGACGTGGCTGCGGAGGTCGGGGTGGCGCCTGGTGCCAGGGCCCCGCAGCCCGTCAGCATGAATGCAAGGGCTAGGACAAGGATTTTCTTCATGGGCTTATCTCCTTTCTGTGTAACGTACGAATCTGCAAAATGATTATAGATTCGTCCGCCGGATACCCTCTCGCGCCTTGCAATTTTGATAGTTTTTATCAGGTATAATCCCTGCCATGCTCTCACCCGAACAGATCGAGGCCGGCCTCGAGCGAATATTGCTAAAGGTCGAGAAACCGGGCCGCTACGTGGGGGGTGAGCTTAATACTGTCGTCAAAGACTGGGGAAAAAGCTTGACGAAGGTAGCATTGGTCTTCCCGGATATCTACGACATCGGCGTTTCCAACGTCGGCCTGAAAATCCTCTACGACGAGATTAATCAACGCGACGACGCGCTGGCAGAACGTGCCTATGCCCCCTGGACAGACATGGAGAACCTCATGCGGCAGGAGGGCATCCCGCTCTACTCTCTCGAATCGAAACAGCCGTTGGGCAGCTTCGACCTGATCGGTTTCTCCCTGCCCTACGAGACCCTCTACACCAATACGCTCAACATTCTCGACCTAGCCGGTATTCCTGTTCGTTCGGCCGACCGGGATGCCTCACATCCGATCATCATCGCCGGTGGACACGCCGCGACCAACCCGGAGCCGATGCACGGCTTCATTGACGCTTTTGTCATTGGCGAAGGGGAAGAGGTCATTCACGACATCATCGATGCTCTGCAGGCGGTAAAGCGAGCGAACCCTCAAACCCTGAAGCGCGCTCGAAATTCTCCGTTCGCTCGCAAAGATTCCCGGCGTGTATGTTCCGCAGTTCTACCAGCCGCACTACCTGGACGATGGCACGCTCTCCCACGTGGAGACGTTGATCGAGGGTTTGGCCAATCCCGTCGTGAAGCGCATTGTCGCACACTTGCCGCCTCCTCCGACAAGCTTCATTGTCCCCAACATCGAGATCGTGCACAACCGTGTCTCCGTAGAGATCATGCGCGGCTGCACCCGCGGCTGCCGCTTCTGCCAGGCTGGCATGATCACGCGGCCCGTACGTGAACGGAGCGTGGACGAGATTGTGGACGCCGCAGAAGCCGCGGTGAATGCGACCGGCTTCGAGGAACTGGCGCTCCTGTCGTTGTCATCGTCTGACTTTTCATATGTAGTGGATCTGGTGAACAAGGTTAGCGAGCGCTTCAAAGGTCGTAAATTGACTATTTCGTTGCCATCCCTGCGAATTGAGTCTGTCTCGGTCGACCTGATGGACAAGTTGCGGGAGCACTACTCGGGCGGGTTCACGCTGGCGCCCGAGGCGGCCACTGAGCGCATGCGCCGGATCATCAACAAGTACATCCCGGATGAAGAGATCATCAACACCACGCGCGAGATCTATCGCCGCGGCTGGACGACCATCAAGTTGTATTTCATGATTGGCCATCCTGCCGAGACGCTCGAAGACGTGCAGGCCATAGCCGACCTCTGCAAGCGTGTGATCAGCGAGGGCCGTAAGGTCGCCGGCTGGAAGGTCAAATTGCATGCGGGGGTGAGCACGTTTGTTCCGAAGCCGCAGACTCCTTTCCAATGGGTTTCCGTTGACACCCGCGAGAATATGCTCGCGAAGCAGGCATTGTTAAAACGCGAATTGAAGGATCGCAACATCAAGCTGAGTTGGACGGAGCCGGATGATACATTGCTCGAAGCCTGGCTCTCGCGCGGCGACCGCCGCCTCTCAGAGGTGATCTACAGCGCCTGGAAGAACGGCGCCCGGTTCGATGCCTGGAATGACCGGCGCAAGGCTGCCACTTGGGCCGCGGCATTCGCCGAGCATGGCCTCGATCCGGCGTTTTACACCTATCGCCAGCGTCGCACCGATGAGGTCTTTCCGTGGGATCATATCTCCGCCGCCCTTCGTAAGAACTTCCTCTTCCAGGATTTTCGTCAATCGCTCGAAGGCCAAATCCGCGTGGATTGCCGGCTGAATTGCTTTGCCTGTGGCATCCTTCCGACGTTCTCGAATTTACGCCGCGAGAACCCCGGCGAAGGATGGAAATGCCCCGATGTGAGATCCCCGGCCAGGACGAAGCAGCCTGCCGTTTCCGGCATGGAGCTGCCGGTGGTAGGTGATTGAACGACAGTTTATAGTGTCCGGGTCAGGTGAACAGCCGAAAAATGAAGATGGTTGGGCGCTCTTCCCAACCATCTTCATTTCCGAAGGTGCAGGTGCCCTTCCTGCGCGGTCGTTTCTTCTGCCACCTGCACTGGGCCCCTACCGCGCGAGAACTGCGTTAGTCCGGTTCTCATGGCAGTCTGGCACGGATTCATCATGAGCTGGTCGATCTCCCGTGATTAGCTGGTAGCGAATGGGATAGAATGGGCATGCCTGCTCGCGCTTTTCGGATGAGGACCGTGTTTCCGAAACACCGGCGAGATTTATGCCATGCGCCCAGCCGACAGATGCGTTCGAAAACTGGCTATGGCTTGTGGACTACATGCAGAGAATCCAGATTACTTTTTCCAAGACCGGCGCTTTGAAATACATTGGGCATCTCGATCTCAACACGATCTGGGAACGCGCTGCGCGCCGCGCGGGACTATCCCTGGCATACAAGCAGGGATTTCATCCTCAGCCAAAGATCCACCTTGCGTCTGCCTTGCCTTTGGGATACACCTCGCGCTGTGAACTGGCAGATATTCGGCTGACAGCCGATGTGAAGTTGACCGAACTGGCTGCCCGGCTGCAGGCGGCGATGCCCGCTGGCATCGGTATACTCGGCGTCGAAGCCATTGATGAGAGCGCTCCTGCTCTCCAGAGCCGGCTGATCGCCGCGGAGTACGAGGTGACCTGGACGGATGAAACAGACGCCGCCGGCTTGGAACGCCGCATCGAAGAACTTTTGGCCGCTTCCACTTCTCCGCGCGAACGTCGGGGAAAAGCGTATGATCTCCGTCCGTTGATCGAAAGCCTTGAGTTACGTACCGCTGCCCCGCCGTCGTTTGAGCATCCGTCGGCAGGCCGTCGAACGTGCTTGTGCATGCGCCTTTCCGCTCGCGAGGGGGCCACGGGTCGCCCGGAAGAGGTTTTGGATGCGCTGGGCATTGCCTCGGCAGGCGCCCAAATCGAAAGGACCCGCTTGATTTTTCCCGCATAATCGCTACAATACCTTTGGGTCTGCTCAATCCGGGTCTTCGGAGGAAAATCATGGCATTCATTGTTTCTTTGGTCTTCGCATTTGTTCCCGCTTTCCTGATGGCAGCGTTCGTCTATTGGCTGGACCGCTATGAGAAGGAGCCGCTGGTCCTGCTGGGTGCTGCTTTCTTCTGGGGGGCCGTGATTGCCGCCGGTGGGGCGTTTCTGATCAACACCGTCTTGGGCATTGGCATCTATGCGCTGACCGGTTCGGGCGACCTCGCCGATCAGGCGACGGCCTCTCTGGTCGCGCCGTTTGTGGAAGAGGCTTTGAAGGGCCTGGCCGTGCTGATGGTGTTCCTCTTCTTCCGCAAGGAGTTCGATTCCATTTTGGATGGCATCATCTATGCCGGAATCACCGCCATCGGCTTTGCCGCCACCGAGAATGTGCTCTATATATATCAGCACGGCTATCTTGAGGGCGGCTGGAACGGTTTCTGGCAGTTGGTTTTTGTCCGTGACGTTGTGGTTGCATGGCAGCATCCCTTCTTCACTTCCTTTACCGGGATCGGCCTGGCAGTGGCCCGCATGAATCGGAATGCGTTGGTGAGGATAGTCTCGGTAGCCACAGGCTATGCCTTCGCTGTGTTTGCGCATGCCTTTCACAACAGCTTTGGTAATCTGATCGGCGGCTTGGCCGGCTTCGCGCTGGGCAGCCTTGCTGACTGGTTCGGCTGGTTTGTTATGGCGATCTTCATCGTCTTCATGATCGCCCGCGAGCGTAGTCTCTTACAGAAGCAACTGATGGAGGAGGTCTCTACCGGCGTGATCTCCGCCTCACAATATCGGAAAGCCCTATCACCTTTCACGATGAGTACCGCTTTCTTCACCGGCGGCTTCGCTGCTTCTCGGTTCTACCAGGACTGTGGTGAACTGGCTCACAAGAAGGAACAGTTGTTGATGCTCGGCGATGAGGGTGGCAACACGGCACGTGTCCAGTCTCTCCGTAGCGAATTGCTCACCTTGGCCCCGCGCGTGAAATAGTCGGCCGCTGTGAAGGAGTGGATGAAATCGTCGGCTTCTGTCATTGCGACCGACGGTCCGCTGCGCTTCGCGGAGGGGTTCTTTTCCCCGAAGCAATCCCCTCCTGGGCAGAATAGGTCCACTGAATTCGCCACTCCCGGCTGTATGGGTTTCTCAAAGTCGGTGGCCGAAGCCCGATTGTCTTGAAGAAAAGCGAACAAGTTATGAATTTGCGGGCAAAGCCCGCAAATTCATAATTGTTCGCAAACTCCCCGCCTCAAGAATGGGGCGGGGCCGGGGTGGGGTTGAAAGAAACTGGACTTTGAGAAGGCCCTGCTCCCGGCTGCGATGCAGGCCTCCGCATTTTCGGTCGTATGATAAAATTCCAGCGCCCGCCCCTGTAGCTCAGTGGATAGAGCGTCGGCCTCCGGAGCCGAAAGCGAGAGTTCGAGTCTCTCCAGGGGCGCTGCACCTTAAACCTGACCGCCGCGAGGCGGTTCTTCTTGTCGCCAGCCCTATAGATTACAATTATTTCGTGCATAAGATCGCATTTCTTTTGATCGCGATGATGATTCTCAATGCCGGGTGCAGCGTGAATCCCTCGGTCGCGGTGCCTGCGACCTCCACAGCTTTACTGATCACAGCCACACTTCCCTCAACCGCTGTTCCCTCGTTCACCGCGACAATTTCGCCGCCTCCTTCCTCCCCGACTGCCGCGCCCATAGAAGGAACCGCGGCCACGCAATTGAACGTGCGTACAGCGCCATCCACCTCCAGCGCGCTGCTGGGAATGATTACTCCCGGAACCAAACTGGGGATCGTCGGCAAAGACGTCGGGGGAAACTGGTACGAGATCCTCTACCCGGCCGGCAACGATGGACATGGCTGGGTCACCGCGCAGTATGTGAACCTCAGTGCGCAGGATGAGGTCCGGGTTGTCGGTGCAGGGCCATCCGCCTCCGGTGCCAGCGGTGTGATTATTCAACAGGTCAATGTCCGCAGCGGTCCCGGGATGGATTTCAACGCCTTGGGCACGTTGAATGCCAAAGACGTTGTCACACTTACCGGCAAGGACCCCACCGGAATCTGGCTGCAAATCCAATACCCGCCTGGGGCGCAAAGCCTCGGCTGGGTCACCGCCGCTTACGTTCAGGCGAACGGTGCTGATAAGCTGCCCATAGTCGCCTCGAGCGGACAGGTGGTCGGCACGGGCACGCCCACTACAATCCCGCTCACGATTACACCCACTCTGGTCGCTGCTCCGCTGGACAATGATTCGGCCCAGTCGCCTGCGGTCAACGTCACCTTCTCGCCGTCTGGAGTGCGTTCCTTGATCTATTCGAGTGACGTATCCGCGCCGGTGGGTGATCCCGAAGATTGGATCGAGTTCACGCCGTACGGCGCGGCCGTGAGCGCGAGCGTGATGTGTGTCGGCCCCGGTGCCTTGAAGATGGAAATTCTGCAGAACGGCACCGTCCTTCCGGGCCTTGTCGGACCATCTTGCGGTGAAACTACCCGGCTCGCCCTTTCTGCAAATCGCCCGGTCCTCCTACGGCTGTACATTGAATCCGGCGCGCAGGCCCTGCAATATGTCCATTACACGCTGAGTATTGAAAACCTGCAGCCGTAGACTTTCTGTTACCGGGGGTCGCAAAGAATCTGGTTCATGGATCAGACATGGGCCGCTTACAGAGTTCACCGTTGCAGGGAGACATCCCGTACACCGAATTTAAGCAACCCCCCCTTCCCGCGGGAAGGGGGGGTTGGGCGGTGGATAATGCAATATTCAACTCGAAGCTTCGATTCAAGGCGAATATTGTTTTTGCCTTGATCTTCTGACCTTGGCCCTGTGTACTTTATTTCAAAAGGCAATTCGTCTTTTTCGTGCGCGGGCATGAGTAGTGCAACGCGAAACATGGAATCCCACGAATCCATTCCTTCGCGCAAGGACTTAAGTACCATCCGTTAAACATGACCTAATAGCTATTCTCGATATCTGGTCGCAAAGGTACAATGAATTTGAATATCGGATTCATTGATCAAGCTCAGAGGAGGATACTATGAGGCCCAAGATCCCAAGCCGTATATTTTGGATGTGTAGTGTGCTGCTTGTCTCGGCGTTGGCTTGCCAGCTCCCTCAGTCGCCGGCTGCAACGGCTACTCCGACAACAGAGCCTGCAACCGTCATTCCCACCTCGCCTGACGGGCCGGAACAAGTAGGTGTTTCCCCCGGTAACCTGCCGGCCAAGAGAGCCGACCAGGGGGGAGACCCCAATTCTTCCGTGGATGCGAACCGGAAGATGGCCCCCGGCGGCGACAACTTTGTAAGTGGGCTCTACGAGCGGCCGTTCAACGCCAACACCATGGACACCTACTTCCCCTATTTGGACATAGTCGAAACACAGGGATTCAAAGACGACACCTGGGGTTACGCCACGCTCACGATGTCTGGCACGGATGCAAACGGACATATGCCCGGCAAGTATGCGGTCGAATTGGATCTCAATAAGGATGGCCGCGGCGATTGGCTGATCATTGCTTCGAACCCGACTTCGACCGATTGGACGACCGCTGGCGTTCAGGCTTGGAAGGACACCGACGGCGACGTGGGCGGCCAAACCCCGCTGGTGGCGGATAGCAAGCCTTCTAACGGAGATGGATACGAGACGCTGGTCTTCGATCAGGGTAGGAATTCGAATCCGGACGGCGCCTGGGTGCGCATCAATGCGAACGATCCCAAGACCGTTCTGCTGGCTTTCAAGCTCTCGATGCTTGGGGATCCCAAATCCTATGCGATGGGCGCCTGGGCCGGGATGGACGCGCTGAATCCTGCGATGTTCGACTTCAACGATCATATGACCCATGCTCAGGCTGGCTCACCCATGCCAGGCGATCAGATCTACCCGATCAAACTATTGGCTGAAATTGACAACACCTGTCGCCTGGCGATCGGGTTCGCACCCAACAGCAAGTCTCTCGGAATGTGCAGCAGCGTTGCGCCCAGGCAAGCTCCTGGAGCGCCTCCTCCTCCGCCACCACCCGGTATCCAGGTTCCGCCGTAGTCTGCGCGCCTCTGAAGCCTCGCGCACTCAGCAGGCGCGTGGCCGATAAATGTGTAAGGAAGCATCAGGGTGGCAGGATGCGCCGAATGGTCACACGGCGCATCCTGCCGTTTAACCAGGAACCCCGAATCTCTTTGTGGAGATTTGCACAAAATTTGTTTCTATGGTAGATTAGTAATTGAATCCTGAGTGGCGAGGGAACAATATGAATGCAGACAAGATTCCGGATATCATCATTGGCCGCCTGCCCATATATCTGCGTGCCTTACAGCGCATGTCGGAAAAAGGCATGAAGACTACTTCGTCGCAGGAGTTGGGCGAACATGTGGGGATTTCCGCCGCGCAGATACGCAAAGATATCTCTCAGTTTGGCGAGTTTGGCAAGCAGGGGACGGGCTACTCCATCCCGTTCCTGATTGACAAGCTGCGCGAGATTCTGAAAGTGGATCGCATGTGGGATGTAGTTGTCGTTGGTGTCGGAGACATGGGCCACGCCCTCGCACGCTATCCCGGTTTTGCCAATCGCGGCTTTCGCATCGCCATGATCTTCGATGTTGATGCCTCCAAGGTGGGGCAGAAGGTCGGCGAGTATGTCGTCGAGGACTCATCCAAGCTGGTCGAGCGCGTGAGGTTATGCAAGATCAAAATAGCCATGGTGACGGTGCCGGCTGCAGCCGCGCAGGAAGTTGCCGACAAGCTGGTTCAGGCTGGTGTGCGGGCAATTCTCAATTACGCGCCGACCAGCATCAACGTACCGAATCATGTCCATGTTCAATACATTGATCCATCCGCGCATCTGCAGCGTATGGCCTACTACATGGACTAGAGTACCGTACGTTCCATTCCGAATCCTGGACAAAACGAGTATGCACACGACATACTCGTTTTTTTGTGAACTGTGCAACGATCCGGAAAATGTATCGGCGCGGGTGCTATCCTTCTGCCCGTACTTTGACGTGGAAGGGTCCTAAAAATGGATCAGGGCGGGTGCTATTGTCCTGCCCCTACCTTGGCTTGCAAGGATCCGGAAAAGAGACAGGCTCGGGTGTTCTTCCCTGAGCCTGTCTCTTTTCCGAACTTTGTTTAGCCTCAAGCCCTGCGTTCCTCCAGGGCTAGAGGCTAAGCCTCCGCATCCCCGCAGCTGAGCCTCCGGCTTCCAACTGAATTCATAGCTAGCGGCCCATACCGTGGCCCGCAAGTATCCGGAAAATGGATCCGGGCAGGTGCCATCGGCCTGCTGGTACCTTGGCTTGGAAGTACCCAGAAAAGAGATGGGGTCGGGAGTTCTTCCCCGACCCCATCTCTTTTCCGGACTTTATTCGACTCCAAGCCCTGTGTTCCTCCAGGGCTTGCAGCCACGCACATGTGTTCAAACCCGCCCGCATACGACCTCGGCGGGCGGGGCGCCACCATCACTGGCGACCACGCCGAGTCTCCGTATTAGGTTTTTCTCAATTGAAGGGAGAAAATGTCAAACCTGGGGCAGATTGCGCCGCAGAATATTCATCATCCCCAGGCCGCGGCTCGCGCCCTCAACCACGCACGTCATCGGATTATCCACCAGATAAGCCGGTATCCCGAGCGATTTCGTCAGCAGCTTGTCGACGCCGCGCAGCAGTGCACCGCCGCCGCACAACGCCACCCCGCGATCGATGATATCCGCCACCAGCTCAGGCGGGGTCTTCTCCAGCACACGGCGGCAAGTTTCCGTTACTTCCTTTAGCGGCTCCTGCAACGCCTCGACGATTTCTCCGGTGGTCAGCGTGACCGGACGTGGCAGGCCTGTCACCTGATCCTGTCCCTGCACTTCCATGCTGTTCTCGGTGTCCTGTGGAACGGCCGCCCCGATCTTGACCTTGAGCTGTTCCGCTGTCAGCTGACCGATGATCACGCCATATTTTCGGCGCACATAATTCACGATGGCATCATCCAGATCGAGCCCGCCCTTGCGAAGCGTATCCGCCGAGACGATGCCATACATCGCCATGATGGAGGCTTCTGTGCATCCGCCGCCCAGGCAGATGACCATGTTGCCTGAAGGTGAGCCGATGGGCAGGTCGATCCCGAGCGCGGCCGCCAGTGATTGCTGGATCAGGCTGGCCTCACGTGAGCCGGCCTCCATCACCGCCTCGTACACCGCCCGGCGCTCGACGCTGGTGACGCCGTAGGGAACTGAAATCATCACCCGCGGGCGGAATACGCGCAGCGAGCCGCTGACACGCTGCAACAGATACGATAAGCAGCGTCTCCGTGATCTCGTAGTCTGCGATGACGCCGTTCCGGAGCGGGCGTGCGACCTCGATGTTCTCTGGGACGCGGCCCAACATGTCGCGGGCCTCCTGGCCGACCGCCACCATCTTCTGTTCTTCCACTTCGATGGCCACGATGGTCGGCTCCTGCATCAGCACCTGCGTGCTGTCGGCCAGGCGGGTGAACATGGTGCCCAAATCAATTCCAAGGTCTTTGGAGAATACAGCCACGGCGGCTATTGTCCGGAGAAACGAGATGTGATTCTTGCGATAGCGCCGGACGACATCCAGGCGCAAGTTGGAGCGGCGCAACGCAGCTTCCACGCTCAACAGGGCATCCTGTTCCTTCGGGACGCCCTTTGCGAGGGCCTCTTCGGCTCGCTTCTTGGCGAATTGGGCGCGGGCCACGTCGATCTCTTCCACGTTTTCGGCCGCGTCCGCCAGAACAGTCACAACGGTCGGCTGTACCTCTGCCACGCCGCCTGCAACCGCAAAGATCTCCTCTTTGCCGGCGTGCCGGACTTTGACGACGCCAAATTTCAATGTCGTCAGCACCGGCGCGTGGTGAGGCAGAACGCCCATCTCCCCGCCCGCGCCCGGCAGGACGACCATGTCCACGTCGCCTTGAAAGACGGTACGATCCTGAGAAACGATTTCGCAACGGATTGGCATGCTGATCTACGTCTCAACGATTGCGCGAGCGTCTCATGGTGCTGATCGCTATGAACCTTTCTCCAACGTCTCCGCCTTTTCGCGGACGTCTTCGATCGTGCCGGCCATCATGAAGGCCTGCTCCGGCAGATCGTCACAATGGCCGTCCAGGATTTCGCGGAAACCGTGCACCGTTTCCTTCAGCGGGACGTAACGGCCCGGGATGCCCGTGAAACGCTCTGCCACAAAGAACGGCTGTGAGAAGAAGCGCTCGATCTTGCGTGCGCGCGCCACAATCAGTTTATCATCTTCGCTTAATTCGTCAATACCAAGAATGGAGATGATGTCCTGCAAGTCCTTATAGCGCTGTAGAACGCGCTGGACTTCGCGGGCCGTGTTGTAGTGATCCGGCCCCACAATGTTCGGATCGAGGATGCGCGAGGTTGAAGTCAGCGGATCCACCGCCGGATAAATGCCCTTCTCCACGATGGAGCGTTCCAGGGCAATCGTCGCGTCCAGATGCGTAAAGGTTGCAACCGGAGCCGGGTCGGAATAGTCGTCGGCCGGCACGTAGACGGCCTGCATCGAGGTGATGGAACCGGTGCGGGTCGACGTAATGCGTTCCTGCAGCTCGCCCATCTCCGTCGCCAGCGTCGGCTGATAGCCCACGGCAGATGGCATGCGTCCAAGCAGGGCCGAAACCTCCGAGCCCGACATCGAAAAGCGGAAGATGTTGTCGATGAACAGCAGCACGTCGCGGCCCTGATCGCGGAAGTATTCCGCCATCGAGAGCGCCGAAAGCGCCACGCGCAGGCGAACGCCTGGCGGCTCGTTCATCTGGCCGTAGACCATCACGGTGTCCTTCATCACGCCGGACTCGAGCATCTCGCGGTAGAGCTGCGTGCCTTCGCGCGTCCGCTCGCCCACGCCGGCAAACACCGAATTGCCCTTCGTGCTCGCGTCGCCACCGAACGAATCAGCTCCATGATGATCACGGTCTTGCCTGTGCCCGCGCCGCCAAAAATACCGGTCTTGCCGCCCTTGGTGAAGGGCGCGATCAGGTCAATGACCTTGATGCCCGTCTCGAAGACTTCCACTCGTGTGGATTGCTCGGCGAACGACGGCGCAGGCCGGTGAATGGGATAGCGCGTGGTCGCCTCGACCTCGCCCTTTTCATCGACAGGGTGTCCTAGCACATTGAAGATGCGTCCGAGCGTGCCGGGACCCACCGGAACCAGGATCGGGCGCGCCGGTGGCCTGAGCGGGGAGCCCGCGCTGCAGTCCATCCGTCGCATCCATGGCCACGGTGCGGACCCAGTGATTGCCGAGATGCTTTTCCACTTCCAGGACCAGCGCCTCTTGTCCGGGCCGTTCCACCTCGATCGCCTCGAAAAGCTCCGGGAGTTGTCCCTCGGGAAATTCCACGTCCACCACACCGCCAAGGATTTGTACAACACGGCCAGTTGCGTTTGCCACGATTCAGTACCTCCGGATTTCCCTGTAACGTTATTCGGGAGACGTCCGCTTTTGGGGCAGGCCCAAAGGAACGTCACCTCGAAATTCAGCAAGACGCCCTCAGGCCTGCGTCAGTGCTTCAGCGCCGCCAACGATGTCCAGAATGTCGTTCGTGATCGTCTGCTGGCGCATCTTGTTGTATTGCAGCTCATACGCCTCGGCCAGTTCTCTCGCATTATCGGTTGCGCTGTGCATGGCGACCATGCGTGCCGCGTGCTCGCTCGCCTGTGATTCGAGGATGGCCTGATAGACCTGCAGCGCTGTAAAACGCGGGATGATCTCGTCCAGGATCTCGCGCATGTCGGGCTCGTATTCGTAGGCCGCGACGGGACCGTTGCGCTTCTCGAACTCCATCACCCGTTCGGTTCCGCCTAGCTCCAGCGGCAGCAGCTTCTTCATCGTGGTCACCTGTCGGGCTGTATTGATGAAATCCGTATAGACCAGATAGACCTCGTCAGTCGCGCCTTTCCTGAATTCGTCCACTGCCAGCCGGCCGATGGCAGAGACATCCGCAAAGGCCGGTGCCGCGGGCAGGTTGCTGAAGTCCGCCACAAGTGGTTTGCGGCGGCGGACCAGCAGGTCGCGGCCCTTTGCGTCCGACGGCGATATATTTGACCGGAAGACGGTATTGGTCGAAGTGCTGGCCGATGAATCGAATGACGTTGGTATTGTATGCGCCAGCCAATCCGCGATCGCTTGTGATGACAATGACCAGCGATGATTTTGGGGTCGGCCGTTCCGTCAACAATGGGTGCAGACTCTGGCGGCCCGGCTGCGCCGCAACGTGCGTCAGCACCTGCCAGGCCTTGCGTGGCGTATGCGCGTGTGGCTGTCACGGCCTGCACCGATTTCCGAACCTTCGCCGCGCTGACGGCCTCCAGGGCCCGCGTCACCTGCGAGATGTTCTTTACGCTTTTGATGCGAAGCCGCATCTCGCGTGCAGAAGCCATGCTCTATGCCTTCCAGGCATTCCGGAACGTGTCGAGGGCCTTCATCAGCCTCGCGCGGTTCTCATCGCGTGATGATCTTCTTCTCCGCGATGTCTTTGCCAATTTCCGGGTATGCCGAGTCCATATACCGCAGCATCTCGGTCTGCCATGACCCCATCTTTTCGACAGGCACCTGATCCGCAAAGCCGTTCGTGCCGGCGAAGATGGCGATCACCTGGTCGGCGAGCGACATGGGTGAGTACTGCGGCTGCTTTAGGATTTCCTGCATGCGCTGGCCGCGGCCGAGTTGTTGCTGCGTGGTCTTATCCAGGTCGGAAGACATCAGCGCAAAAGCCGCCAGCTCGCGATAGGCGGCCATATCCAGTCGCAAACGACCGGCAACCTGCTTCATCGCTTTGGTCTGCGCGTCGCCGCCTACCCGCGATACTGAAATGCCCACGTTGACTGCCGGGCGGATGCCTGCATTGAACAGGTTGGACTCAAGGTAGATCTGACCGTCGGTAATGGAAATGACGTTGGTCGGGATATAGGCCGAAACATCGCCGAGCAGGGTTTCGATGATCGGCAATGCCGTCAGTGAACCGCCCGTGCCCTGCACCTTTACGATCTTATGATCCTCGGGCTTGCTCAACGCTTTTCTGGAGCAGCTCCGCCTCATCTTTCGATATCGGCCCGCCGTACACCTTGCCGTCCACCCCGTCTTTTTCGGCAGCCAATGCTTCCGGGTAATCTTTCTTGGTGATCACATATTTGTTTGCCACCCGCGCCGCGCGTTCGAGCAGGCGCGAATGCAGATAGAAAACATCGCCGGGGTAAGCCTCGCGCCCGGGCGGCCGCCGCAGAAGCAGCGACACCTGGCGATAGGCCCAGGCATGCTTGGACAGGTCATCATAGATGATCAGTGCGTCTCGCCCTGTCTCCATGAATTCCTCGCCGATGGCGCAGCCTGCATAGGGCGCGATATATTGCATTGCCGCCGATTCATCGGCGGCAGCCACCACGCAGGATGGTGTGTTCCAGCGCGCCGTGGCGGTCCAGGATTCCAAGCGTTCGGGCGACAGCCGCCTTCTTTTGGCCGATGGCCACGTAAATGCAGATCAGGTCCTTGCCCTTTTGATTGATGATTGTATCGATCGCCAGGGCCGTCTTGCCCGTCTGTCGGTCCCCGATGATCAGCTCGCGCTGACCGCGTCCGACCGGGATCATCGTATCGATGGACTTGATGCCCGTCTGAACCGGCGTATCCACGTCCTGGCGCTGAACAACGCCGGGAGCGATCCGCTCGATTGGGCGGAACCCGGAAGCTAGAATTGGACCTTTTCCGTCGATCGGTTCGCCCAACGCGTTGACCACCCGCCCGATCAAGTGCGTCGCCGACAGGTACGGAGGCAATCCGTCCCGTGCCACGGACGGTCATGCCTTCCGTGATTCCGGCATAATCGCCCAGGATGATTACGCCGACGCTGTCCTTCTCCAGGTTGAACGCCGTGCCGATCACGCCGTTCGCAGAATTGCACCAGTTCCTGCGCTTTGACATTCGCCAGGCCGCGCACGCGGGCAATGCCGTCTCCTGCCTCCACTACGACCCCGATGTCGGTGATGCCGAGTTGCGGCTCAAAGCTTTGAATTTGTCTTTGTAGGTCACCGGTGATCTGCTTGATCAAATCCGTCATGTCGCCTCCACGCTCAAATTGAATCTGGCTCCTGCCTGTCCCATCTACTACGTAAAACAACCCGGATAGGCGGGCATCCACACGCTTCGCGGTCTTTTGACGGAAGCTTTGCGGCCGCGAAGCATGTGCGCCCCAACATATCCGGGGGTTGTGTAATTGGTAACAATCGCCGCAATGATAACTGAAAGCATCTTTCTTGTCCAGTTACATGCTTCCCGGCTCTAATGACGAATGTTATCTGGGTCGCACGTGCACCTCGACTGGCCTGGCCTGCGCCGGCAGGCCCAAAAAGAGGATGCGCGCGGCCTTCTCTCCGCGCGCATCCTCTTGCTGTCGAACATCCTGGGATTGCAGTGGGTTGGCGATGTTGATCCCTACGGACCGTCATCGCCGCCGCCCCCGCTCCCACCGCCCTCACCACCGCCTCCACCCTCGCCCCCTGTGCCTCCACCCGAGTCACCGCTGCTGCCGCCGGAACCGCCGGATCCCTGCCTGTTGTTGCCGACCCGCGCCGGGTTGGACAGAATTTGCACGGTCGTGACAATGAAATTCCCGTCCGAGGCATAGTAACCCTGGAACTTCACAACCGATCCAACGGCCGCTGCCCCGTTGATCGTGGCCTGTGCAGTGGATACCGTTTGCCCGTTGATGTTCCATACGCTGCCCTGCATGGATTCCACAACTCCGCTGAAGGTATACGATTGGCTCAGCGGAACGATTTGCGGGACCACAGCTCCGGATGGCTGCTGCGAACCGGGTGCGGCCGTACTGGCGGGGCCCGCAGTAGCGACCGGCGTGGTTTCACCGACCGAGAGATGTCCTTCCGGCTCCGAAGGCTCCAGGGGAGGCAGGGGCGAGCCCGGCTGCAGTATTTGAATTTCCTGGGCATTGACCACGCCGTGGGCGTCCGTAACCCCGGACACAACGACCGGCACCCCGTACAGGGGTGCGCCGGTGGGTCTGCGTGTGGACGCGTCTAGCACAACTGGGATTCCGGAGACCATCAACTGACCCCCTTGCTCCTGAATCACCAGTCCCGAGAACATGATCGCCGCGGATCGCTTCGAGAGCAGCAGTTCATCTATCTCGTCGAGTCTCTCCTGCTCATATCGACTCTCCAGCAGGTCGTGCCCTTGCGGGCTGAACACCAGGAAGAGTTGCACATCTTCCCATGTCCGCTTGACCGGGTAAAGCTGGTCGCCAGGTAATGCTCCCGAGGATGCGCTCACTAATCCGGTGCTGGTCAATACCAGCAGCACCACCAACCCGAGAGAAACCGCCAGACGCGGAAAAATCGGGAATCTTCGGCGCAGTGGGGCGCTCTTTGCGGTACGCATCTCCGCCGCGCGTTGCAACAGGCGGACGCGCCCGCGTCGCCTCACGTCATCCGGAACCGTTACGCGGCTCGACGCGCGTGCTCGCAGGGCCGTCTTAAGCAGGGGACGGAGATCGCTCGAGAATCGCGGGTATTTTGCCAGCACGCTCTCAAGGCTTTCTCCTTGCTCCAGCGCAATTAGGCATTCTTCCAGGACGACATGTAGATCATTCATAAGGTACCTCCCCGATATTCCGCTGAAGCGCAGCCAGCGCCCGGAACTGGAGGGCTTTCACCGCGTTGACTTTCTTTTTCAGCACGGACGCCGTCTGTTCCAACGAAAATCCTTCGCCAAAGCGCAGTGCCAGCACGTGTTGTTGTTCGGCTGTGAGTTCGCGCATAGGCTGCCTGAAACCAGCGCGTCTCCTCCCGTCGGTCAAATTCGTCGCTTGGAAGCGATGTCTGATCCAGTACGTTTTCTGACAGTGCTTCGGTGGGGCGCCGGTACGAGCGCCGCAGGTGATCGGCCACAATGTGTGAGGCCGTCGCCAGCAGCCAGCCCCTGAGGTGAGATTGCGGACCCTGTCTGTTCTGTATTCCCTCTAGCAGGCGCACGAAGACATCGCTCGTAATGTCCTCGGCGACGTGTTCGTCGTTAAGCCGGTAGCGCACGTAGCGATAGACTTCCGTAAAGTATTTGTCGTAAATCGCGCCGATGACCTGTGGATCGAGATTCCATAGGCCGTCTGGCACTTGTTCATCAATGTTTTCCATGTGGATGATTGCCGGTCTGCGCTGCGGTTCTTGAGCAGCGACGGCGGGTTCACGGTCAGTATAACATCCTCCGCCGTGCGTCCGGCGCTCCCAGGTGTCAGGCTGCTGCGCGATAAATGTTGCCACTGAGACCCTCGCCACTCGTTTGCAGACTGGCTAAAGGAAACCGCATGCGGGAAGGTTGCTCTTGGCCCCCGCGACGCTTCGCGACTCTCGAAGATGGATGAGTTCGTCTAAAAGGGATTAGCCCCGGTCCAATCGCCTGCCGATCCCGGTTCGCGACGGAGAGTTGTTGCAGGTCAGGCAGAAGCCCGCGGGACAGAGACATAGCCGTCGTTTCACAAAACAATGATGCCCGTTTCGGCCGCCGGTGCGCTTTGCGTTTCAAGATGGGATGTTGACGCAAATAGAGCAATCCCCAACAGGGGAGATTGCTCAGGCTTAAAGTGGGTTGCAGTCTGATTGTCGGATCAATGGCTCCCGACATTATTGTCTCCACTGCCGCTGCCGCCCTGGGAATTGCCGCCGGATCCGTCCGAATTGTTGCTTCCTCCGGTCTGATTGCCGTTATTGTCGGCTCCGGACCCTGACTTCGGCGACTCCGTAGCCTCCGGTTTTCCTGCCCCTTGTGAATCCCTCCCCTGTAAATTCGGTGCCTCTGTTGGCTCCGGCGTGCTAATGCCCGCGGATTCGTTGACCCTGGCCTCAGCCGTATCTGTCACCTCGGGCGAGACCGCGGCCGTGACCGTTTCCGTCGAGTCGGATTGGGCAACCGCCATCTTCTGCAATATCCCGTTGAAGTGGAGGCTGGGCGCCGCCAGCGCCACGCCGTACGTGCTGAAAGCGAGAGCCGCCAATACTGGGATCACCATTAAATACCCACGAACCGATTTCTTCATTTCTGCGCTACCTCCGAAAGGATGTAATACATCCAATTAGTCGAGGAAGTGCCGATAAAGTTACTTTCCCGCTGGCTCAGGCATAGGTCTCCGGAAGAAGCTGATTTACCTCAAATCTCCTGTTTCTTGGAAAAGCGGAGAGCGAGTGGGGCTTTCCCATTCGCTCTCCGCACTCTCTGTCGATTTTCCTGCGCATTCGGTTCCTTGAATTTGGGCGCCAGCCCCTCGAAATCCCCCCAGCTCAAGGCTTCGTCAGCGCGTAGACACGCTGGAATTCCTCGGTGTATTGTCCGGCGATGCTCGCATCATAGATCACGATCAAATTCTCATCGTTCGTTTGGTCGGCGCTTGCCGTGAAGTTATACGAACCCATGACCACAATTTGATTGTCTATGATCATGACTTTGTGATGCATCTCACCCGGATTGCCGTCGAGTTGCACATCCAGTCCCGCCGACCGGAACGGATCGAACTCCGTGCCGATGTTTGATGCTACTTGGTCCGCCTCCATTACGCCCTCCACCTTTACTCCGTCGGCGGCCCGCTTACGTATTGCCTCGCCCAGTGGGTCCGCCGTAAAGGAAAACGCCAAAAAGCATATGCTCTTTTGGGCATTGTTCAGCAATTCGACCAAGGCGGCTTGAACGTCGTCATCGGGCGCGAAATAGATGTCGAGCGGTGTGCCGTCTATCGTCACCCGTGGGTAGGGCGTATCGGGCACCGCATCGGTGCCAAACTTGTTGTCCAGGAACATATCGTTGAAATCGGTCTCGTAATCTGCGGCGACCATTGTAGAGCGTATCCGCATCAGGTTATTGTTGTCGGAATAGGCGCCCTCGTTCGTGGCATTCATCGAACCCGTCCAAACCTCCGACCGGTCGATCACCAGGTATTTGTCGTGCATCAATCCTGTGCGGTCGTCCCCGATGATCGGAATGCCGGCCTTTAGCAGCACCTGCGGAGCGGGGCTGCTCATGTTGTCGCTCTCCATCACCATGCGTACCTGCACGCCTCGTTGGTTGGCTCGCAGAAGTGCGTCGCGGATGCTCCGCAAACTCAGGCTGTAATAAGCGGCATCCACGCTGAGCCGTGCCGAGTCAATGGCTGCTGCCAGGGCGGAATCCGGGCCGCCCGTGAGTTGCGCAGCGGCCGGGCTAGTCGGATCCGTAAAATACAGGTCAAACCATGGTTCGCTGACGCCGTAGCCTACGTGCATGGGAATCTGCCTCAGTGATTCCGTCGGCGCTGCCGCCGACGCTATCGCTCCGGGCACGATGCCGCCCGCAGACCCGCCCGAAATGATTGTGGATCCTTCGGATGTCGTGCCACATGCTTGCAGCATTAGGAAGGCTGCGACGAGACATGCAACGGATTGTTTCACGATAGTCTCCTCTGCCCCGCTGTAGGATTGGCGGTCAGGTGCACCGGACAACCGGCTTGTTCAGGGTTTGAGAGGTCAAACGCTTTGGCCGGATCAACCCAGTAGCTCGATCAGCTTGTCGACGACCTGCTAGGTGCGGCTGGTTCCCGTCACCCCAAGCACCTTCTCAAAGTCGATCGTTCGGCGATTCCCCACATATTTTTCTGGATAGGCATAATATAAGACCTTGCCCTGAACGTGAAACCGATAATCTTCTCCCTGAAGCTTCATCAGTGCGCTGCGCCGCGCCGCCTCCGGCTCCGCCGATAGAATGTACAAATGACAGCGCTGGTCGGCTGCCAGGCGTTCGGGTTCGAATGGGTTGTTCTTGGCAGCCCTTTGCAAGTCTGCTCGGGTGCGCAGGAACACCGCCATCTTCCGGTCCATGGAGGCTGTCCATTTTGCCTCGATGTCCTGCGCCAACAGTCGCGCATCTGACTTCGGAGTTGAGAAGAGCACGTTGCCGGATTGGATATAAGTTGTGACGTTTGTCAGGCCGTACGACTTAAACAATTCCCGCAGATCGGCCATTTTGATCAGGCTGTGACCGCCCACGTTAATTCCGCGCAACAGCGCAACGTACCGGTGTTCTGATTCAGTCATCGGTGATCGCCCAGTAGGGAGTACCCTCAAAAAGGGATTATAGCATTAATGTTCTACCGACCAGGGGTACCTGCTCACGATTTTCCTGGTTTTGCCGAATTTTTAGATACGGCGGATGCCGCGTAGCGTTCCCGCCCTATCTAAAAATTCGGATTGCTCCCTTCCCTCGCGAAGCACTTCGGTCGCCAGCTGTTGTTCCTGACCAGAAGCTTGTGGCGGGGCCGGGGGTACTGTGCATAGATACGACCATGGCTGTCTAATTGCATTCTCTTCGAGCGCTTGAGACAATCCGGCCTGCGCTCAGAACCCAACCTGCAATTCAGCTATAATCCTTCCGTCCATGAGTGAAATTGAGATACCGACTTCGGCCAATCGCCAGATCGCACGCGTGGCGGGAACCGTCATGCTGGCCTTCGCGCTCAGCAACCTTATTGGCCTCATACGTCAAATCCTAATCCTGCGCGCCCTTCGGCACAGACCGTGCTCTCGACGCGTTCTATGCAGCCTCCACCTATCCCGATCTCATCTTCAGTCTCGTGGCCGGAGGCGCGCTGGCATCCGCTTTCATCCCGACCTTCACCGGCTTCCTGGCAAAAGAGGATCGCGCATCGGCCTGGAAACTCGCCTCGTCCATTACGAACCTCATCCTGCTAACCCTGTCCGGACTCAGCCTCATCTCGGCCTGGCTGGCGCCGCAGATCATCCGCTATATCCTTGCCCCGGATTTTTCCGCAAGCGAACAACAGTTGGCCGCCTCTCTATTACGTGTCCTGTTGGTCTCGCCGGCGATATTCGGCATAAGCGGACTCCTGATGGGAATCCTGAATTCGCACCAGCGGTTCCTCCTGCCGGCTTTGGCTCCCAGCATGTACTGGCTCGGCATGATCTTTGGCATGATATTCCTCGTGCCTTCCATGCACATCTTCGGTTTGGCTTGGGGAGCGGTGCTGGGAGCGGCGCTGCACCTGGCCGTCCAAATCCCGGATTTGCTGAAATTGCCAGCTCGCACCTATCTGCCTGGCTTGGGCTTTGCTAACCCTTCAGTTCGCGAGGTTGGGCGCTTGATGGGACCACGGCTCTTGGGTGTGGCCGTGGTTCAACTCAATTTTGTTGTCAACGTCATCATTGCCAGCGGGCTTGCGGAAGGTTCGCTTTCTGCTATCAAATCTGCCTGGCAGGTGATGACCATGCCTCAGGTGGTCATTGCGCAGGCAATCGCCATCGCCGCGCTGCCCACGTTTTCAGCACAGGCCGCGCGCGGCGCAACAGGCGAAATGCGCTCGTCGCTTGCTGCCACGCTGCGGGGTGTGGTATTCCTTTCGCTGCCTGCTTCTCTGGGCCTTATTCTGCTGCGCCGGCCGTTGGTTGCGCTGCTGTTTCAACGCGGCGCGTTCGACGCCCACTCCACCGACCTGGTGGCGTGGGCGCTGTTATGGTATGCCGCCGGCCTGATCGGTCATAACGTCGTGGAGATTCTTTCTCGCGCATTCTACGCGCTGCACGACACGAAGACGCCGGTCTTCGTCGGTGCGGCTGCCATGACGCTAAACGTAGTCTTCAGCTTTGCGTTCGCCGCTGGATTCGCTCGGCTCGGCTGGATGCCGCACGGTGGACTCGCCTTGGCCAATTCGCTGGCTACTGCCTTGGAGATGACTGCCCTGTTCATTCTCATGCGCCGCCGCCTCAAGGGGATCGATGGATCGACCATCTGGCGCGGCTTCGCGCAGGCGGCGCTTGGCACGCTGGGCATGGGGCTGGTTATCCTCCTCTGGTCCGGAGCGAGCGGCTCCGTCTGGCTGTTTGGCCTGGGCGGAGTAGCTTTGGGCGGCGCGGCGTATGGGCTGGCGATGTGGGTTCTCAAAGTTCCGGAATTGGCTACCGCCCTGGATGCTCTGGCTCGCAGGCTCAAAAGGGCATAGACATTCTTTTCCCGCTTTACCCCGAGAATCAAGACTTTACTTAAGTGAGGAGCGGCGCAACGTTGTGCCCCGCTCCGATTAACAGCCTTTTGGGCTGGTTATAACTACCACACGTTGGCATTCGGGTCTCTGCCCTAGACCCTCCGCAAGACGTAGAAAGTGCCATCCAGATTGATGACGAGCGTGTTTGTATCGGCCTGGATGAAGCTCTGGAATCCCCGAAGCGCACAGGTCGAATCGATAAGTTCGATCTGATCTTGGATTAGTCCAAGTTTCGCTGCCAGGTTGGCATAGCCAACGCCAAAGAAACTCTCTACGCTTGCCGGATGCCGTTGCATACCTACGTGCGTACAGGTTTGTCCACGGAACGCGATGCTGTCTTCCTGGAAGGTCGCCTCTCTGCCAAGATATGCCTGACCACCGGCATCGCCCGGCGCTGAATCAAGGCTTGATACGAAGCCCGTAATTTGCCATTTGCCATCGAGTCCCGTTTGGGTCAGCGGGATCGTGAGGGCTCCCGCGATCGGGATGACTTCATCCTCCGCGGCAGGAGTAGCTGTAGACGCGGCTGCGTCTTTCTGTAACCACATTTGCGTTACTTTGGAATATGCCTGCATTGCGGACATGGTTGAGGACGGCACCGAAACGTCTGATTCGGAGACTATCGCTTCCGGGGCAGCCCCGTCACCTGCCCCGATCGGCGTGCTGGCAGCCGACCATATGGCTTCCTGGCCCTGAAGTGGACCGGCCTCCGGTCCGCAAGCAGCGGCAAGGAGACCGAAAAGAATTACCGTGAAGGTACTGATGCTTTTTCGCATAAATTGTATTTCGTCAGGGAGGTCTTTCATTCCGCTTAACGATTTCGCCTTTTTCATGTTACGGCGGCTTCCCCTCCGCCTCGGATAGGCGGAATAGATTTCCGCCGGGGCCCGGCTGGCTGCTGGTCGTCTGGAAAAGCAGATGGGAAACCAATTTTGGGTATTTCGATTTGGAGAATGCCTGGGCCAATACTGATCTCTACCGCCGATGCGAGCGCCTGAGACATGTGCGAAGGGCCATTTGCCGACGGTTCTGGCCTTTACCGTGGGACTTTTCTCTCTCTCCTGTGTTATATTGAACGAGGCATTCATTTCCTTTTGAGGAGACTTCCATGCTCACGATTGAAAAGGTGGACACCGGCCATAAGCTGCAAGTCAAGCGCTTTGTTCAGTTTTATTATGATCTTTATAAGGATTGCCCGCAGTTCGTTCCGCCGCCCTTTGGAGATGCCTATCTCCCGCTCAATCGAAAGAAGCATCCCTTCTTCGAGCATTCAGACGCAGATTTCTTCCTCGCTGTACGCGATGGTAAGGTGGTGGGGCGCATCTGTGCCGCCGACAACAAGCCCTTCAATGCCTACCATAAGACGAAAAAGGCTCACTTCTATGCGTTCGATTCGGTCAATGACCTGGACGTTGCCAGGTCCCTTTTCGATGCAGTCATCGAATGGGCGCGTGCCCGGGGTCTGGACACTCTTATAGGTCCCAAGGGTCTCTCTCCGTTTGACGGCTACGGGATACAGGTCGAAGGCTTCGAGTATCGCCAGATGATGACCATGATGAACTACAACTATGATTATTATCCGAAACTGGTTGAGGCGCTCGGCTTTGAAAAGGAAGTGGATTTCGTGTCCTGCTATCTTCCTGCTGAATCGTTCAGGCTGCCCGAACGTGTAGCCCGCATCGCCGACCGGGCCACGGCACGCGGAAACTTGAAAGTCAAGCAGTTCAAAAGCAAGCGGGAACTCATGCAGTGGGCGTGGCGGATTGGCGAAGCGTATAACAAGACGTTCATCCACAATTGGGAGTACTATCCGTTTACCCCTGGCGATGTCAAATACGCCGTCGACAACGTGCTGCTTTTTGCGGATCACCGGCTCATCAAGGTCATCTTGCACGGCGACGACATCGTGGGATTTCTCTTTGCATTCCCCGATGTCTCGGCCGCTATGCAGCGCGCAAAGGGCCACCTTTTCCCCTTTGGCTTGGTGGACATGCTCCTGGAGACGAAGCGCACCAAGACCGTTTCAGGCAACGGCATGGGCATCTTGCCCGAGTTTCAAGGTACGGGCGGCAACGCCATGCTCTACAGCGGAAATGGCGAAGACTGTCTTCAGCTTCGATCAGTTTGAGCACGTGGAAATGACTCAGGTCGCCGAGACCACTCGCCAGATGCGCGCGGACCTGAAGAATCTGAACGGCGTGGAATACAAGAACCATCGCGTATATCACAAATCTATTTGAGGTTTCCCGCTGCCATCCATACTCCACCCTTCGAGGGCCTGGTTTGCTCTTGTACGCTCGCTTTCTTGACAAAAAGAAATCCCCATCCAATCCTGGATGGGGATTTCGGTTGGTCTGGGGAAAATGTACTACAGAGGCATCACATTGGCGGCCTGCGGACCTTTGGGCCCCGTCTCGACCGTGAATTCCACCTTTTGGCCTTCCACGAGCTTGCGGAATCCGTCGCTCTGGATCGCCGAGTAGTGGACAAACACGTCTGGGCCGCCGTCGCGCGAGATGAAGCCGTAGCCCTTCTCCGCATTGAACCACTTGACCGTTCCGACGATACGTTCGGACATTGCTTTGCCTCCTTTTGGCAAAAAAGAAAAAATAGGATGATGTCGCACGTCGATCGAACGGTGTAAACGAAATGACCCGCCGACGTTCTCTCGGGTCATTTTGTCCATATTCCCACGATAACGTACTGGCATCTTGCAAATCCCATCATACATTTAATCCCGTAAACAGTCAAGGAAATTAATCTAGTATTTATCTTCACGAAGTTGGCGGATGTCGCTCCCCAATCATATTCCATCCGATTTATCATGTTGGTCGGAACCCCGGGAACCGGGAGTGGCGGGCTTCGTGCTGCTCAAAGATCCACGTTCCGCTGCTCGCCGGTCCGTTGTCCATTGCGCCCTCATGCCTCTTCCATATGCTTGCCGCCTTCTACCAACCGCCAACTACCGACCGCCAACTGCCAACTGACACCAGCCTCCCCCAATCCCCTAATCACTATTCTCAAAACTGGTATATCATTGCCCCGTGCATCTGATATTCGAGTTTCATATCTCACGCCGCTCGCGCGATCGCTATCAGTTTGATGATACGCTGTTTGCCACCGACGGCCGCCTGGTTCTCGCGGACTTTGCGGCGGCTCGGCGTTTTGCTGACCGCATTTACGCTGTCAGTGGTCGTCTCATCCCTGCCTCTGATATATATGCAATGGGGCTGATGGACGAGATCCTGCACCTCCTCGTGCGCGAATATGAGAGGCAGAATCCCGGCTTGCTCTCTCGCGCCCTTGGAACATTGGAGTCGGGTCTCGGTCCCCGCTTGGATGAAACCCTTATCGGCTTCACCGATGAGTTTCCTCCGGTGGCCGTCTATCGCGGCGAGTTGACCACACAGGATTATTTGCGTGATTCCGTGAACGGTTTTGCCCATCGACAGCTATCTCTCGAAGAGATGCTGCTGTTGAGCGTCGCTAACCGCAATCCTGCACTCGAACCTTACAAGGAATTCTTCGACGATTCTGTCCTGAACCCTACAGCCTATCGGGATTCCATTCGATTGCTGGGCGATTTCTTGTCGCAGCAGCCCGCCCTCGGAAACTCCGCTGGTGGAAGGGGAGAGACACTCTACGAAGCCTTGCTTGCCCCGAGCCGCGCCTCGCCCTATTCCCTTGAAGGGCAGCTCCAATTTCTATTGGATAAGTGGGGTGCCATCATCGGGCAGGACCTTGTCCAGCGGCTGTTGCGGGCCATGGATTATGTCCGTGAAGAGATAATTCGTCATACGGGGCCCGCAGGCTTCGCTGGCTCGGCTCCCCTAATTGATTTTCGGAGCGAGCCCGAGTATGAGCGTTACAGCCAGGACAAGGAGTGGATGCCCCGGCTGGTGCTCATTGCCAAGAATACCTACGTGTGGTTGGAGCAGCTCTCGCGCAAGCATCAACGCTGGATCAAAACCCTCGACCAGATCCCGGACGAGGAGCTCGACCAATTCGCAGCCCGCGGCTTCACCGGACTCTGGCTGATCGGGCTGTGGGAGCGCTCCCGCGCCAGTCAGCGCATCAAGCAGCGAATGGGGCAGGACGATGCTGTTGCCTCGGCCTATTCGCTGCACAGCTACGACATTGCCTCCGATCTTGGCGGTTGGAGCGCGTTGAACAATCTTCGTGCCCGCGCCTGGCAGCGCGGCATCCGGCTTTCCGCGGACATGGTTCCGAATCACATGGGCATCGACTCGAACTGGGTCATCGAACATCCGGATTGGTTTCTGTCACTTGACCGCCCGCCATATCCCTCCTATTCTTTCAATTCCGAAAACCTTTCCGATGATTCTCGGGCCGGCATCTTCATTGAGGACCACTACTACAACAAGACCGATGCGGCCGTTGTTTTCCAACTGCGCAATTATCAGACGCATCAAACCCAATACATCTATCATGGGAACGATGGCACTTCCTTCCCCTGGAACGATACTGCCCAGCTCGATTACTCGAAACCGGAAGTACGCGAGGCCGTTATCCAGACCATTCTTCACGTGGCCCGAAATTTTCCGGTGATTCGTTTCGATGCGGCCATGACTCTGGCGAAAAAGCATATTCAACGGCTATGGTTTCCGGAGCCCGGTTCCGGCGGTGCGATTCCTTCCCGCGCCGAGCACGGCATGACCCGCTCCGCGTTCGACGCCAGGATTCCCAACGAGTTTTGGCGTGAGGTCGTTGATCGCGTGGCTGCCGAGGTCCCTGACACGCTTCTTCTTGCCGAAGCCTTCTGGTTGATGGAGGGTTATTTCGTCCGGACTCTTGGGATGCACCGCGTGTATAACTCGGCCTTTATGCACATGTTGCGTGACGAGGATAATGCCAAATATCGGATGGCCATCAAGAACACGCTTGAGTTTGACCCCCAGATCTTGAGGCGCTATGTCAATTTCATGAGCAACCCGGATGAAAAGACCGCCATTGAGCAGTTCGGTACCGGCGACAAATACTTCGGCGTTTGCACTTTGTTGGCGACTCTCCCCGGCCTTCCCATGTTCGGCCACGGACAGATCGAGGGCCTGCGAGAGAAATACGGCATGGAATTTCGCATGCCCAAGTGGGACGAGTCTCCCGATGAGGGTCTTGTCGGCGGCCACGAGTGGAAAATCTTCCCGCTCCTGCATCGCCGCTACTTATTCGCGGACGTGGAACATTTCTTGCTCTACGATCTTTTCACCGCACAGGGGGTTGTGGATGAGAACGTCTTCGCCTATTCAAATCGGATGGGAGCGGAGCGCGGGCTGGTCGTTTACCATAATAAGTTCGCCGAAACACGCGGCTGGATCAAAACTTCCGCGGCCTGTCTGCAAAAAGACTCGGGCCAGCTTCTCCAAAAGTCTATGGGCCAGGGACTGGACCTTCCCCGGGACGGCTATGCCGTCTTCCAGGATACCGTCACGCATCTCGAATATATTCGTTCGTGTGCCGAACTCTGGGAAAAAGGGTTGTACTTGGAGCTTGGGGCATATCAGCACCATGCCTTCCTTGACTGGCGGTTTGTGGACGCCGCATGGAAGGAAATCCATGAGGCGTTGAACGGCAAGGGGGTCGCCAGCGTTGACGCCGCCCGCCGCGAATTGTTCGAGGAAGCAACGGGCAAGGCTGAGCCTGAGCACCCCGAGGTCCTGGCTCGCGAGCAGCGGTTAGAGCCTCCACCCGTTTTAGCCGTTACGAAGAAACTGCGCAGGGGATCAAAGAGCGGGAAACAAGCTTCAAAAACCGGTGAGGTAGTCAGCAAGAAGAGCGAAGTAAAGAAGCCTGTGTTGAAGCCAGCCGGGCCTAAGTCAACAAAGAAATCCTCGAAAAAGGCGCCCGCCGGTTCTCGAAAGTCTCCGCGGTAGCCGCAAGACTACAAGCTATCTCAAAAATGGCCTACTGTCATCGCGGAGCGTTCTTTGCGTAGCACCCCCTTGGAGTCGCCTGCGCAGCGAAGCAATCTCGCACGTGGACAAGCGGCTATTTTTCAGACCAATTCTAAAAAAGAATCACCTCGCATTTATTTCTTGCGAGGTGATCGCGTTCACTGCTCGCCACCGAGCCACGGCACCGATCACGGATTACTGGTCACTGCTTACTGGTCGCTGGTCACTGCTTACTGATCACTGATCACTGGTCACTGCTTACTGATCACTGCTCACTGGCTACTGGTTGCTGATCACCGAATACGGCTCTGTTCCTCATGCTCTTTGGAGTACCTGATGCCCCTTGGGCGCATGCTGCAGAAGGTTTAGACCGGCAATGTAGAGGTAGCCCGCCGTGTAGATCAGCATCCACGGAATGATGCCCCAGCCTACATAGCCCGCAAGCAGCAGGCCTGTTGCCAGTGCGTAGATGCCCAGCGCAATCTCTGCCCACACCATCGGGCTGACCGGTTCGATATAGGCCCGGTCAATCTTCTGCCCGTCCTTGCGCAGGTTACCCTGGTTCAGTTTCGGCGTGCGCACGAACTTGCCGCTGCCTGTGCCGGTCAGGCCTTGCAGCACCGCAATCGAAGTGCTGAGAGAAATGCCGAAACCGGTAATGGTCATTAGCGGTATCAGCTTAAGCCGTTCTCGCAGGGGCGGGGTCTGCCGCGAGGTGGTGAAGAGGTAGAGCAGCGGCGGTCCGAAGCCGGCCAGCACGGAGAACGGAAATATCTTGAATGCCGCCGGCACGAGCAGCCCAACGGGCAGGGTGAGCAGCAGCAGGGCCAGCATCAGTGGATGCACCATATATCCGGTGAGGTGCAGGAATGCCATAAAGCGCACATTCCAGGACAGGTCGTCGCGTTGGAACACGACGGGCAGCATTTTGCGAACCACCTGGAAGCTGCCCTTGGCCCAGCGGAATTGCTGTTTCTTGAAGGCCTCCACCTCAGAGGGCAGTTCGGCCGGCACGACTACGTCCGGTACGTACCCGATCCTCCAACCGCGCAGCTGTGCCCGGTAGCTGAGGTCCAGGTCTTCCGTCAGCGTATCCCACTGCCAGCCGCCCGCATCCTCGATGCAGGCCCGGCGCCATAAACCCGCCGTCCCGTTGAAGTTTAGGAACAGGTCGTTCCGCGAGCGGGCGCTTTGTTCCACGATGAAATGGCCGTCAATGGCCATGGCCTCGGCCCGGGTCAGCGAATTGTATTTCCTGTTCGTATGACCCCAGCGGGTCTGCAGGCAGCCAAGCTTTCGGCTTTGGAACAACGGGACGGTCTTCCGTAACCAGTCCGTTTTGGGGACAAAGTCGGCGTCGAAGATGCCGATTAACTCTCCCGTTACCGTTGTCAGCGCCTCAGCCAGTGCGCCTGCCTTGTACCCCCTTCTGTTTTCGCGGTGCAGCCATTCGATGTTTATCCCTTGGGCCTTGTAACCATCCACGAGCTGGCTGACCAGCTTGGCCGTGTCATCCGACGAATCGTCGAGTACCTGGATTTGCAGCCTATCCGCCGGGTAATCCAGCTGTGTAACCGCCCGGAGCAGACGATCGACCGTGTACTTTTCATTGAAGATTGGCAGCTGGATAGTGACAGGGGGCCATTCTTTTGGCGCTGGCATCTCCGTCTTGCGCTTCAACGTTTTCCGGACCCGCAGGTATAGAACAGTGTTGACGAGATTGGCGACACCGTACAGCGCCAGCCACACAAGGATCACAAGGTAGGCGAAGCCCATGAGATCGATAAGTACCTGTATCGCCAGGTTCCTGGTCAATACGAAATAATCCTGAATCATATTCTCTCCTCTTTGCAGTTTGATGTTGTATTTCGGCGTATTTCGGTGTACCGCATTCAGTTGCGGCTGTAAAAAGGAAAACGACAAATTGCCAGTAAGTATTACTTTTTTCCGTGAATGCCGTCTTAAGTGCGGATTAGAGGTTGCTAAGGTCAAACGCGCAACTTTCCGCCGCTGAGTCGGGTTATCACTTGCTCAATGCTCAAGGCCGCGACAAAAAAAGCGGAGAGCGTGCGGATCGGACTCCGCTCGCTCTCCGTTGATGGACAAGTACAGGCGATGGAATGCGGGCTCGAGGCCCCCTGCCTTATTGGTCTATCCGGGCCCCTTTGGCGCGCGGACCGCTGCTGGAGATGGCGCCACTCGACTTCGTCGGTTGCTCCTGCAGCATAAACAGCGCAATATATAGGAGGATCAGCGCGGCCATCCAAAATGCCACTGAAGATATAAGTCCGACTCGCGTGCTGGCGTAAATCATCGGGTTTCCCCCCAGCCAGGGTAGCGAATCCGGGATCGGCTTGTGGTCGAAGATGTAATAGAGCATATCCTCCAGACCGCTAAAGGCACAAATGAACAGGGCGGCGAGATAGTAAAGGCAATCCTTCCACTTGCCCCATAGTAGGATGAGGCCAACAACTGCATAGCCTGCTAGTGAAACAAACCATCCGGTGTGATACGAATCGGCGTATTCCAGCAATCGATGGCGCTCGAAAATACGTTGCCAGACCAGGATGTCTGTGGCCGTATAAAAGCCGAGCGCGCTGACCGCGGCAATAACGGGTCGTAGCTTTATCATGACTAGGCATTCTCCTGCATCGAGCTTGAGATCTGGTTTGCACCGCAGCTTGCTGGACTTTTTCTTACGTGCTGTCGGTGTTCCCCCCGCAACTGCCCACGCATCTTTAGGTTTTACCGGCTGGGAAAATCGACGCCGTCTGCGTTGATCCTCCGGTGCATTTTTAGTATACGCTCACAACCTTAAAAAGTACGCTCTGGCGTTAATTGCAAGGCCATGATTAACCCACTGCTTGGCATACGTCTTGTATACTCCACACCTACGACCTCACTCCCTGACCTTCCAAACGAGGTCGCCTGGCTTGCCGCTGAACGTCCTTGCTCTCGGTTTGCGGATGCGAAGGGGGCAGGCTCGGCTGGGGGCTGGCTGGCATCCGCCGTGCAAACAAATGCGATTATCTGTTTCACAACTCTCCCATTTTGCATGTTGTTGTGATTAAATTAGATATGCGTACCGTTTATCTGTCGCCACACTTGGACGATGCCGTCCTGTCGGCCGGCGGGCTGATCTACGATCAGACTACGTCGGGCAAGGCCGTGGAAATCTGGACATTTATGTGCGGATTCCCCACAGTCGATGATGGCGAGGGCGAAGAATTGTCGGACTTCGCCAAAGAAATGCACACGATCTGGGGTACGGGGAGCGCGCAGGAAACCGTGGGCATCCGTCGCCAGGAAGACCTGCGGGCGGCTGGCCTCGTCGGCGCAAAGCCCGTCCATTTCGATTTCTTGGACTGTCTGTACCGACGCGGCAGAAACGGCGAAGTGTTGTATGCAGAAAGTGTCTTTGTCCCCCTGAACGATCAGGAAGCCGACTTGCCCGCCCAGATCGCGCAAGCCATGGTCGCTTGGCTGAAGCCGGACGACATTGTCGTTTGCCCGTTGGGGATCGGCGGGCATGTAGATCACCTGCTGGTGCGGCTGGCCGCCGAGATGGCCGTACGTGCCTCGCCCCGGCTTTGCCCTCTGCTTTACGACGCGGATATTCCCTATTTCTTGAATGCCCCCGATGACTTAGCTCCCAGAACGGTCGGCATGGAGCACACGCTTGAGCCCGTCTCACAGTCTGGGCTGAAAGCCTGGCTGGCCGCCATTGAGGCCTACGCCTCGCAGCAAAGCTCGCTCTTTGATAGCCGGGACTCGATGCGGGAACGTCTGCACGCATATTGGTCGGAGGCTGGGGGCATTCGGCTCTGGACGGCTGAAACTGGCAACTAATAGTATAGACATTCTATTTTAGGAGACCCCGGCGAAAACTGGCAGGTCTCACAGGCGCTTCTTCTGCACCAGCTCTTATCCGCGAAAAGTCACGAGGTCGGGCGGAGAATTCTGAATACTGGAGCCTGGTACTTATGTACTAGTAATTGGAGTGGGATTATCTGCATGGGTTTCTCAAAGTCGCTGGCCGCAGCCCGATTGTCTTGAAGAAGAGCGAAAAAGTGATGATTTTGCGGGCAAATCCGGCAAAATCATCACCTTTTTGCAAACTCCCCGCCCCAGGAATGGGGCGGGGCCAGGGGTGGGGTTGGAAGAAACTGGACTTTGAGAAGGCCATGGGGATTCCGTGGGCGGGACTTGATTCCGGTCTAAATCCATGATATAGTATGCGCGCCTTTGGACCACTCAGAGGGTCATATTGCATCCCAGTATGGGATGCAAATTCTATTGTAAGGAAAGAAATATGCCAACCAAGTTCCTGACTAAAGAAGGCTTCCAGAAGCTTCAGGACGAGCTCGATCATCTGCGGACGGTCAAGCGCCAGGAAGTGGCCGACCGCCTGCACGAGGCGATGGAAGGCGGAGAACTGATCGAAAACGCAGAATACGAGGCCGCCAAGAACGAGCAGGCCTTTGTTGAGGGCCGCATCCAGGAATTGGAAATGCTGCTGGCAACCGCGCGCGTCATCGAACCGGAGGAAAAAACCCATCCAGACGGTATGGTGGCGGTCGGCTCCACGGTTACCATCCAGGAGCAGGGTTTCGAGGCCGAAACCTATACCATTGTCGGAGCCGCCGAAGCCAACCCGCGCGAAGGCAAGATCTCCAATGAGTTGCCGATTGGCAAGGCTATCCTGAACCACGAAGTCGGCGAGACCGTGCCGGTTGAGACGCCGAGCGGTACGTACAAAGTCAAGATCATCAAGGTCAAGTAAGGGGTTTCGTTCACGCGGCCCCGCGCACCTACGCCTGAAAGGCGGGCCGCGCGGGGCTTTTTTGTTCTTCTGCTCTCTCCATTTCACCAAGGACGGGAGAGGGCCGGGATGGGATCAATGACGGAATATACATCGCTCGAAAAAATCCGTTTGCAGAAAATAGAAGAGTTGCGCGCGGAGGGCGTGGACGCTTTCCCCACGCGCGCCGAGAGGACGCACACCAGCGCCGAGGCCATCGCAGCAGTTCGAGGCCGCGGAGAAGGAAGCGGCCGGAGGTGAAGGTCACGCTTGGCCGGCCGCATCCGCGCCACGCGCGCCATGGGCAAGATCTCGTTCGCACACATCGAGGATGGTTGCGGGCAAAGTGCAGTTGTTCTTCCGTATGAACGAGCTTGGTCAGGAGCGAGTGGACTTCTTCAACAAGATGTTCGACATCGGCGACTTTATCCAGGCCAGCGGCGTGATGTTCCGCACGAAGACCGGCGAGGTAACCCTGCACGTCCATGACTTCAGGCTGCTGGCCAAAGCGGTCAGTCCGCTGCCGGCCGCCAAGGACGAGACGCTGCCCGACGGCACGTTGCTTCGACACGCGGCGCTTGAAGACCCCGAATTGCGCGCCCGCCAGCGTTACGCCGACTTGGCCGTCAACCCCGAGGTGCGCGAGGTGTTCCGCAAGCGTGCGGCGACCATCAAGAGCCTTGCGCGAGTTCCTCGACGACAAGGGCTTCCTCGAAGTCGAGACGCCCATCCTGCAGCCGATTTACGGCGGCGCGGCAGCGCGGCCGTTCGTCACGCATCACAACGAGCTGGAACAGGACATGTACCTGCGCATCTCGTTCGAGCTGTATCTCAAGCGTCTGCTGGTCGGCAACCTCGAGCGGGTCTATGAGATCGGACGCGACTTCCGCAACGAAGGCGTCTCGTTCAAGCACAATCCCGAATTTACGCAGCTCGAGTTCTACTGGGCCTATGCCGACTATCTGCAGGTGATGGAACTTGACCGAGCAGATGGTTTCCTATGTGGCCTTGCAGGTGCTCGGGACGCAGAAGGTGAAGTATCAGCGAGCACGAGCTTGATTTCACGCCGCCCTGGCGGCGATTGGAGATGCGCGGCAGGCCTGAAGGAAGTCAGCGGCATCGACATCGCCGAGCATCCGACGCCGGGTCGTTGTTCAAGGCCATTGCAAAGACCGGCAAAGTTCCCGACCCGAAGGCAACGCGCGGCAAGCTGATCGATTTCATGCTGTCAGAGTTCCTCGAGCCGACTCTGATCCAGCCGACGTTCCTCTACGACTATCCGCGTGATATCTCGCCGCTGGCAAAGTCAAAGCCGGGCGATCCGCTGACCGTGGAACGCTTTGAGGGCTATGTGGCCGGCTTCGAGTTGTGCAATGCCTTCACCGAGTTGAACGATCCGCTCGACCAGGAGCAGCGCTTCCTTGAGATGGGCCGCGAGTATGCGGCGGGCGATGAGGAGCGGCATCCGATGGACGAGGACTATCTGCGTGCCATGCGCTACGGCATGCCGCCCAACGGCGGCTTTGGCATGGGCGTTGACCGGCTGGTCATGCTGTTCACGGACAAGCATTCCATCCGCGAAGTGCTGCTGTTCCCCGCGCTTCGGACTAAAGTCGGTTCTGGCCAATAGGGCAACCCCCAAAGCCGTATCTCCCCAGGGCTGCTGTGAAGAGTAGCTGAAAAAAGGACGTGCGAAGGAAGGTGCCGTAGGGCCCTTCGCACGTCCTTTTTTCAGAATTCTTCGGTCCTAGGCCGAAGGCCTGAGACCCAACTGTGAGCAAGTTCCAGGAATTTGCGACTCCATGTCTCCGGGGCATATGTATTTGTGCTCGCAATCCGTGCAGGAGCGCCTTGTGGGTGATAACCGCGCACAAACGGTGCGTATGGAATACAATGCTGTGATCAGGAATCGTCTCACCGTGCTTGCACTTGGCGACACGCTCCCCCTGCTCGTCATTACTCTGATCGGCTTCGCCACCCACGGCGAGGCAGGCATTGGATTCCTGCCGCGCATGGCAGCCGCCTTCTTTCCCCTCACCGTGTCGTGGTTCCTGCTGGCCCCCTGGTTCGGACTCTTCACAGCCGAAGTCGTCCGGGAGCCGCGCCTCTTGTGGCGGCCTGCGCTGGCCATGCTGCTGGCGGGGCCGCTGGCGGTCGTGCTGCGCGGACTGCTTCTGAATGCACCGATCATTCCGATCTTCGCCGTCGTGCTGAGCACGACCTCGGCTGCGGCATTAGTCGTCTGGCGCGCGCTATATGCGTTCAGTGCGCCTAGGAAACGGTGATCAAAGACCCTCCCGTGCATCTTCCACCGCATCATCGGGGGTTCGCTAGCCTGATTTTCGTGCTATTATGATCTGGGCCCAACATGCGTCATGGCGGCGCGCCAGTCAAGCCGGCAGTTCTCTTCGCTAAAAGCGGTAGGCACATTCTGGAGGGTCTTCAGTGCAGAGCCTGAACAGCGATCCACTTCCTTGGCTGCTTGATCCAGAAAATCCATCCGTCCGCTATTGGACGCTTGTGGATATCCTGAACCGACCCCACAATGATCGCGAAGTGCGAGAAGCCAGAGCCGCCATCGCCCAACAGCCAATTGTGAAGGAGCTGTTTGCCCTTCAGCATCCGAAGGGCCATTGGGGCGAGGACGAAACCAAGCCTTACACTGCACACGGGGCCTTAACCGCGCTTACCCTGCTCCACATGCTGGGGGTTGCACCTGACCATCGCACCGCCGCCGGCTGCGATTCCTTCCTGAAGTTCAGCCAACATGAAACCGGCGGCTTATCATTGACAAAGAAACTTCGAAGCGGAATCTTCCCTTGCACCACCGGTGAGCACCTCCGATTCCTGGTCTATTTTGGCATGCAGAACGATCCTCGTGTGCGAGCTGCCTTTGCTTTTCTTGTTGAGGATATGTCCACCGATGACGCACTTGATTGTGGGCGATACCAGCACCAGGATTGTCTATGGGGCGCAATTGCGACGCTCAACGGCCTGACAGTCCTTCCAGCCCACTTGGAGTCAACTCAGTCCAAAAGATTGGTGCGAAAACTAGCTGACACGCTGCTGGATGCCACCTATGATTTCGAAGGCGAACATAGACGCTGGCTTACGTTCGGGGTTCCCCGTGCTTGGGATTTGCTGGCTGCGCTAAAAGCGCTTGCCGCGCATGGTTATATCCAGGATGCACGGTGTGCGCCTTTGCTCAGGTTGCTGCTCAGTCTGCAGGATGGTCAGGGACGATGGTTCTGCGGTTCTGTCTCTCGCACCTGGCCCATCGAGAAGCGCAATCAGCCCAGTAAATGGATTACGCTTGATGCTGTTCGGGTGCTCAAGTACGTTGGCTGAATCAAGAATCGTAAGCTGAGTTGGACTTCACCTGCCGCCCTTCGGCACGAACTTTACTTCAAATAGCTTCGGCCACCGTTTCCCGGTAATCAGGAAATCGTTCTGCTTAGGATCAAAGGCAATTCCGTTCAGCACACCGCCGGGTCCCGCTTGGGCGAGCTCCTGAGCCGTTAAGAGTCCCGATGCATCGATGACCGCGGTCACTTTGCCGGTTGCCTTGTCGATTTGCAGTATGCTGTTCGTCAGCCAGACGTTCGCATAGATCGAGTTCCCCACGCATTCTAGTTCATTGAGCATGTTGATCGGCTCGCCCTCCCGCTCTACCTCAACGCGGTGGATGGCCGCGAATGTCTTTGAGTCTCGTGTTGTAATATAGGCACTGCCGTCCGACATGAAGAAGTGCTGGCCATCAAAACATAATCCCCAGCCTTCGCCGTCATAGGCAATCGTCCCAACCCGAGTGAGGCTATCCAGCTCGTAGATATAGCCGACATTTTCGCGCCAGGTGAGCTGAAAAAGCCGGTTTCCGTCAATTGCGATGCCCTCCCCGAAAACACCCGGCGGGTCATCCACGCGCTGCAGTAACGAGCCGGTTTGCAGATCGACTTTTCTTAAGTTCGACTTCCCGTATAACCCCGAGCTTTCATAGAGCCGGCCGTCATGCCAAAGGAGCCCCTCCGTGAACGAGTCTGGATCGTGCGGCCATACCTTGAGGACCTCAGGCACTAGTTCTTCCGGGGCGGACGGTTTTCCGCTGACTAATCTCGCAAGGTCGGCTGCATTGCAAGCGGATAACAAGGCGAGCATCAAGACGGCGAGGCATGCCTTGCCGGCATACGCAAACCGATCTCCACCTTGGCGCGGGCGCTGGACCGATCCGCCATGTATACGCTCGAACTCCAGCAGGAATATCATTTTTACCAAACGGCTTTGATGGCTGCTTCTTTAGCTCAGATCTCTTTTCCTTCGAACTGGCTATTGTAAAGCTCGGCGTAGAAGCCGTTCTTCGCCAGCAGCTTCTCGTGCCTGCCCTGCTCGACAATGTCGCCGTCGTTCATCACCAGGATCCAGTCGGCGTCCCGGATGGTGGACAGGCGGTGGGCGATGATAAAGCTGGTACGGCCCTGCATGAGCGTATCCATCGCCTTCTGGATCAGGATTTCCGTATGGGTATCCACCGAGCTGGTGGCTTCATCCAGGATGAGGATCCGCGGATCGGCCAGGATGGCCCGGGCGATGGTCAGAAGCTGCATCTGGCCCTGTGAAATATTGCTCGATTCCTCGTTGATCACTGTCTTGTAGCCGTCTGGCAGGGTCCGGATAAAATGGTCGGCGTGTGCGGTCTTCGCGGCAGTAATCACTTCCGCGTCACTGGCCTCGGAGCGGCCGTAGCGGATGTTCTCCATGATCGGACCGTTGTACAGCCAGGTGTCCTGCAAAACCATGCCGAACATGTGACGCAGGTCGGAGCGCGTGAATTCCTTGATGTTGTGGCCGTCCACCTGGATCGCCCCGCTGCCGTTGACGTCGTAGAAGCGCATCAGCAGTTTGACCATGGTGGTCTTGCCGGCGCCTGTGGGCCCGACGATGGCGATCTTCTGGCCCGGTTCTGCGTAGAATGAGAAATCATGGATGATGATCTTGTCATCGCTGTAGCCAAAGTGAACGTGCTTGAAATCCACACGGCCTTCAACCTGTTGCAGCTTCACCGGGTCAGTCGTTTCCGTGACCTCCTCGGGCTCGGCCAGGAACTGAAACACCCTTTCGGCCGAGGCCGCAGTCTGCTGGAAGATATTGGATATGTTGGCGATCTGCGTGAGTGGTTGTGTAAAGGAGCGGACGTACTGCACGAAGGCCTGGATATCGCCGATTGAGATCGTACCTTTGATGGCGAGGTAGCCGCCCAGAATGCAAATGGCGACGTATCCCAGGTTGCCCACAAAGTTCATCACCGGGAACATCAGGCCCGACAGGAACTGGGATTTCCAGGCCGAGCCAAAGAGCGTGGTGTTGATCCGGTCGAATTCTTCAACGCTTTTTTGTTCGCCGTTGAAGGCCTTCATGACCACGTGGCCGCCGTACATTTCCTCGATGTGGCCGTCAAGGTGACCGAGATAATCCTGCTGCTGCTTGAAGTAGCTCTGGGACCGGTTGACCACCAGGCCGATGATCCCCAGGGAGATCGGCACCATCACCAGCGCCACCAGGGTCATTTCCCAGCTGATGATGAACATCATGACCAGCACGCCGACCACCGTCGTAATGGAAGTGACGACTTGTGACAGGCTCTGATTGAGGGTCTGGCTGACCGTATCCACGTCGTTGGTCACGCGTGAGAGCACTTCTCCGTGGCTGGTCCCGTCGAAGTAGCGAAACGGCAGGCGGTCGATCTTCTCGGAAATATCTTTGCGGAAGCGGTAGGTGATGTTCATGGAAACGCCGGACATGATCCATCCCTGGATATAAGCGAACAGGGAGGACACCACGTACAACCCCAGGGTCCACAGGATCATCTGGCCGATGAAGCCGAAGTCGATCGAGCCGGTCCCGCCGATCACGGCCATCACGCCTGCAAACAGCCTGGTGGTCGCGTTGCCGAGTAGCATTGGGCCGACGATGGAGAATAACGTGGAAGCCATCGCAAAGCTCATCACGATCACGATCGAAGTCTTGTACGATCCAAGATATCCGATCAGCTTCTTCATCGTGCCTTTGAAGTCACGCGGCTTTTCGCCTTTCATCATCGCCCCTGGGCCGCCGTGACCCATCATGCCGCGGCCGCGGCCTCCCATGAGCCCTGTGGGCCGGCGGTCGGCAGGCGGGTTTGCGCTTTGCGTCGTCATGCCAATTCCTCCTGAGTCAGCTGCGACAGCGCAATTTCTTCATAGATTCCGCAGGTTTGCATCAACTCTTCGTGATTTCCCCTGCCCACCACCTGACCTTCATCCAGGACGATGATTTGCTCGGCGTTCTTGATCGTTGCAATGCGCTGTGTGACCACCAGCAGCGCGCTGTCGCCGGTGTGCTCCTTGAGCGCCCTGCGCAGCGCCGCGTCGGTCTTGAAATCCAGGGCGGAGAAGCTGTCGTCAAAGATGTAGATCGGCGCCTTCTTGACCAGGGCCCGCGCGATGGAGAGGCGCTGTTTCTGCCCTCCCGAAACGTTCATTCCGCCTTGGGCGATCTCCGTCTGCATTCCTTCGGGCTTGGCGCAGATGAACTCGCTCGACTGGGAAACGTCTGCTGCCGATTCCAGCTCTTCGTCCGTGGCATTCTCATCCGCGTACAGCAAGTTGCTTTCGATCGTGCCCGAAAACAGGTTGCCCTTCTGCGGCACATAGCCAATTTTTTCGCGCAAGTCGTGCTGGGTGACTTCTCGCACGTCAATGCCATCCACGAGGATCGCGCCGGAGGTCACCTCGTAGAACCGCGGGATCAGGTTGACAATTGTGGATTTCCCGGAGCCTGTCGTTCCGATGAAGGCAGTGGTTTGACCGGGCTTTGCTGTGAAGCTGATGTCGTGCAGCACATCTTCCTCCGCGCCCGGATAGCGGAAATTGACGTGACGGAACTCGATGGTGCCTTTGAACGGCGTGTAAAATTGGCGCGGATTTTCGGGGTCCCGGATGGCTGGTTCGGTTTCCAGCACGTCCGCGATGCGGTCTGCTGACACCGCTGCCCGCGGCAGGATAATGAACATCATCGACAGCATCAGGAAGGCCATCACGATCTGCATCGCATATTGCATGAAGGCGATCATGTCGCCCACCTGCATCTGCGATTGGGCCACCGCATGCGCGCCCACCCAGATGATAAGCACAGCCATGCCGTTCATGATCAGCATCATGGCCGGCATCATCACCACCATGATCCGGTTGATGAACAAGCTGACCGAGGTCAGGTCCAGGTTGGCTCTGTCGAAACGTTCCTCCTCGAACCCCTGCTTGTTGAAAGCCCGTATGACCATCATGCCCGACAGGTTCTCGCGCGTCACCAGGTTAAGCCGGTCGATCAGGCTCTGGATGACCTTGAACTTGGGCAGGGCAATCGAGAATATCGTAAGGACCAGGCCGAGTAGCACGATGACGCCCAGGGCGATGATCCACCACATCGACGTGGATTTCGCCAGCGCCCGGATTATCCCGCCTACCCCGATGATGGGAGCGTAGATCACCATGCGCATCACCAGGATGACGACCATCTGAATTTGGGTGACGTCGTTGGTGGAGCGCGTGATCAACGAAGCGGTTGAGAACTTGTCGAATTCGGTGCTGGAAAAACTCTCGACCCGCCGGAAGACGTTCCGGCGCAGGTCTCGCGCCAGGCCGGCGGCCGTGCGAGCGGACAGGAAGCCTACTGCGATCGTGCACGCGATCGACAGCAAGGTCACCAGCAGCATGGACATCCCCGTGTGGATGATGTAGTTTGTCTGGAGCTTGCCTGTGTCCATACCGAGCGCGGCATACTCGGCCTTCACCGGCCCCACGGCCATCTGCACGACCATGCTGTCGCCCAGCGCAGCGAATTTTTGGTCAATGCCGCCGGTGATCTTCGCCAGTGTGGCCGGAGGCAGCTTGGCGATCAACGCAAAAACATCAGTCCCCGGTGGGATTTTGGTGACGTCGAAGCCCAGGGCCTGCCCTAGGGCACTCGCCTTCGATGGATCAGCTATCGCCTGCTGGATGAAGGACACGGCCAGGATGGCCTTGCCCATGATCGGATTCAGCTTGCTGGTGGCGGCCGCCTCGGCCGGCTTCAGCACGTAGACGGGCACAGTCGCCAAGGCAGGGTAATCCTTGACGTATTGTTGATAGTTAGCCGAATTCTTGTCTACGAGAACGTAACTGTTCAGCACCGTGGTCTTGTCCCCGGGGCTCATAAACAGCATCAGTCGGTTCATTTCGCTCTGGCGGATGGCGGTCGGCACGGCGCTTTGTACGCCGCCCTGCTGGATGCCGTAATTGACGATATTGGACATGTAGTCCGGCAATGCCAGGTCGGCGTTCGCCTGCACAAACAACAAGACGACGGCGATCAGGACCAGGAGGCGATAAGGCTTTAGGTATTTGGCTAAACGTAGCACGGTTACGAAGACTCCTTTAAAGAGGGATGATGACTACGCTCCGATGAAGAGCGTCGATCGAGCAGGTTGGTCTTATTGATCATGACTTTTGCTGCCGCCTCGATCTGCTCTTTTTCGCTTGGGGTCAGGGTGGTAACCATCTCCTTCAGCCAGCCTTGGCGGGCCTGAACGCTCTCACGGATGATCCGGCATCCTTTATCCGTTAGCACAAGTTTCTTGACCCTCCGGTCCTCGGGATCTTCTGAGCGCAGGATGAGTCCCTGTTGCACCAGCCGCTCCAGCATTTGGCTGGCTGCAGCCATGCTGATGCCCAGGCCCTCCCCAAGGTCTGATACGTTGCTCCGGCCGCGGTTGATTTGGAACAGCGCCGCGACCTGCGACATCGAAAGGTCGTTCTCTTTCATATACAGAGCCAGGCTTTGCATAGACCGGCGCATCAAAATGCCTGTCCATTCCTGAAGAACGAGGACCACTGGATCGCTGTGCGGCATAAGTTCACCTTTCTTTATAGTTAAGCTGACTTAATTATAAAACGGACTTTATTATTTGTCAACCCTCGGATGCCTCCCGCGTATGGGTTTCTCAAAGTCGCTGGCCGAAGCCCGACTGTCTTGAAGAAAAGCGAAAAAGGGATGATTTTGCGGGCTTTGCCCACAAAATCATCGCTTTTTCGCAGACTTCCCGCCCCAGGAATGGGCCGGGGCCGGGGGTGGGGTTGAAAGAAGCTGGACTTTGAGAAGGCCATGGCCTCCCGCGTTAATGCGGCCCCTCTGGGGCCTATAGTGGGTAGAATCCGTGTCGGAGTCGTCCGCGAGGCGCGCTGGCCCAACCCAGGGGCCATACAAAGCCGCCGACCTTTTTGTTTGATTGTCTCGACGGCGGTTCCCTGTCACGCATCGACGAAGGAGCGCATCATGAATCTGACACCCACGGATATTGACCAGAAGTTTTCGCTGTTCAGTGAACCTTGGTCGCCCAAAGTCATCGGCCGGCTTAACAATTATTTGGTGAAGATTGCGAAGCTGAAGGGCGATTTTGTTTGGCACACACATGCTGAAACGGACGAGCTGTTCCTCGTCAACAGGGGCGTGCTGCGCGTGGACCTGAGAGAGGCGCAGGTCTATGTAAAGCAGGGCCAGATGTTCGTTGTCCCAAAGGGCGTCGAACATCTTACCCATGCAGACGAAGAATGCGAAGTGATCATGTTTGAGCCTGAGGCAACTGTCAATACCGGCGATGTCAGGGATGCTATGACCGTTGAAAGCCCCGAGTGGATTTAGAGACAGTCTCCGGCGCTCCTGTTACGTGCCAGAAGATCTGATGCCGAGGCCGCAATGATAAGCATCCGCAAGCTCGTTGCCGTGGATATGGTCTGGCTTGGCACAAGGATTATCCTCGCAGAATACGCCGCCGGTGTGTTGCTGCCGTTGGTCCTTGGGGTGATATCGATCCGCTCGGGCTTCTTCGGGCCGCGAGCGTCCGCTTGGGAAACCGCTTCGGGCGTCTGGCTCGTTGGCATAGCTGCCAACTATATTCCCCTGCTGATGTACGCGGTTCTGATCGCGCGTGCCGGGACGGCGCAGGTTGAAGGTCAGCCGGAACTGGCGCATGCCAGGCGCTACGGTTTGCAGCAGGTGATCATCCTGGTTCCCTTGATGGTCGCGATCCTGACACTCATTCAGGAGAGCAGCCGGCGCCAAGACTAGCCGAATCATCGGGGGGTTTGGTCGTTTCGGGCGAGGCTCAGGTCCTTATCGAGGGGGCTAGGCTATCGTGAGCTAGGCGCCAAAAAAATTTCAAGTCGCCGCCTCGCCGATTCTGACTAATGTTGCCTTTTGCGCTCGGGCAGCGCCGGAAACTCGGTGATGATGACCACTATTAGGATCAGGGCCACCACATCCAGGAACAAGATCAGTCCCCACAAGCGGAAGAGCGCGGCGATCGAGCCCGCAGTTGTGAATCCGGCCAGGACGCTGCCGGCGGAGGCGGCGCCGCGCGTCAATTCGTCCTGCTCCCCATGCCCTTTCCACCACATAGTCGCGCCGGTCGGGATAAGTATTAGACCGAGAACAAACACCACCGCAAAAGATACCACCCCGCTCAGTCCCGGGGCACCCCAAATGAAAATGCCGCACGCGCTCTGCCTCGCAGGCAGGTCGGCGTATTGCGCCTGAGTGATATTCACCAGGATCAAGCGTCCGAACAGGATGTTCGCGGCATTCACCGTCCAGTGCAGGACCTGGGTTTGGTGCGCAGACAGCGTTAGGGTTTGGCTCAGTTGCTGATCGCCCCCCGCGCTGCTGATATCTGCATTGATCACCGGGAGAGTGGCTTCTGCAATCGTGTTGGTCACGGTGGCCGTGACGGTGCCCGATTCTGTCCGCGCCAGCATCAGCGGGCACTTGAGATCCAATGCTGGATAATCGGGCTGAGGTGTGTACACCCTGGCTTCGATTTCTGCCCAGGCGATGGCGCCGGAAAGAAACAGCTGCGACAGGATGCCCAGCCAGAATAGCAATCCCCCCAAAATCAACGGCGCCATTGATCCTTGTTTCACAGGCCTATTCTATCCGCGTGTTCGTCCCTGCGCCGCTTCGTGCTGCCGGCCGCTGAGGCGCAGAGAGGCCGGGTAAAAGCAGCAAATAGATTCTCCGTGACCCCGTGTCTCCGTGGCGTTTTCCCCTCATTCCGTGCTCCTCTTTATTCCTTCTTCTTCTCGCCCTGGAAGAACCAATGCACGCCATATTTATCCGCCAAATGTCCATAGCTCCCAAACGGCATATCTTGCAAATCGTCCAGGAGCTGCTTGTCTGCTCCTGCCGAGAGCTTGTCGAAAATTGTTCTCAGTTCGCCGTACTTTCCGCCGTTGATGTACATACAGACGGTATTGCCCTGTTTCGGTGCTCTCGTGAGGTGTAGCCAGTCTGTGGCAGTAAACTCAATGGCACCACTTTTTAGATGAGCATTGATGATCCTGTTGTGCTTCTCTGGCGGCACCTGGTCCTTCATGGGCGTGTCGCTGACCTTCGTCAGGGTCAACTCCCCGCCAAGACACGATTCGTAGAATTTCATTGCTTCGGCACAATTGCCGTCAAACAATAAGAAGGGTGTGAGATCAATCATGTTTGCTTTTTTCCCTTGCATATTTAGAGCAGTTTGACGAATTTTAGCGCAATTATTCTTCGCCGAGAATAGTTCCTTGCACGCATGCTCAGGCGCCTAGCCCCTCTTCAGCGTTTCCGGAATCTCGCCGCTTGCATTAAATGCACCTATCGTTTATAGTTAACTTACAATGAACTATGAACTCAGGATTAATTAACACACAGGACGCCTCCTCTCACGCCGGCCTGGAATACGTCCTCGTCCGTATCATTCAGGATTTCATGCAGTTCATGCGCCAGACGGGCCTTTCCGCTCCGCAGATCCACGCCCTCCTGTACATTTTCCATTCGCCCGGCGGTGAATGCGGCCTCTCCGAAATTGGTGACCTTACGGATGCCAGCAAACCTGCCGTCAGCCAGCTTGTCGACCGGTTGGTTCAGCGTGGATTGGTCGACCGCACGGAGGACCCGCTTGATCGCCGCAACACGAAATTACGACTGACTGATATAAGTCGCAAGCTGATTCAAAACGTGATTACCTCCAATCATTTCCTGATGGAACTGATGACCACCATGAACGCCAGGCAGCGTGAGACTGTCCATACGGCTTTTGGCTACCTGGCGCAGGCAGGAAGGCAAATCCAATCTTCTCATACTAAGAAGGATGGCAAGCATGCATAGACTGAAAAATGAACCGCGGACTGGGAACGGTCCTGAGACCACCGGACTCACTCTTCATTGGGCCCCTGAATACGATATCTGTTCATGGATGATGGGCATGGGTGCGAACCGGCCGAACAGCCGCATGGTCATCGAACTGGCTGGGGTTAAGCCGGGCGACAGGGTGCTTGATGTGGGCTGTGGCACCGGTAACCTGACCCTGACCGCGAAAACCGTCGCCGGCGCCGGCGGCGTGGTCAATGGCATCGATGCTTCGCCCGAGATGATCGATGTCGCCCGCAGGAAGGCAAAGCGGGCAGGCTCGGATGTCGTCTTTGATGTCGCCCTCGTTGAGAAACTTCCGTTTCCGGATGCCACCTTCGACGTGGTCGTCAACCGGCTGGTGATCCACCACCTGCCCGGCGATTTGAAACGTAAGGCTTTCGCCGAGATATTCCGCGTGTTGAAGCCCGGCGGGCATCTTCTGGTGGCTGATTTCAAGGCGCCGAGCAAACCGTTCTTTAGCCACGTCACCTTGGCACTGCTAGTCGGTCACCGCATGATGCAGACGGATATCAACACCATCCCGCCGATGTTCTCCGCTGCAGGCTTCGTGGATGTTGCGTCCGGGCCGACACGCTCCGCGATATTGGCCTACGTTAGCGGCAAGAAACCGGCGAAATAGGCTCGGCGACTGAAACCCTCCCTTTCTTTTCGGTTTCTCTCCTCTCAAAGTTAATGCCTTGCCGAAAAAGTAGCTGCCAGCGGCGTTCTACCCGCTGGCAGCTACTTTTTCGGAATCTAACTTCCCCTTCCCATCGGGAAGGGGATTCGGGGGAACGGGATCAGATGCAGATTTTGGCTTGGAGCTTGGATGACTTGATAATCGGGTTCGCCGACTGAATTCCTTGATGAAGCTCGTGGAAATGGACGGACCACAACGGTGGGCGACGATCTTCTACCGTCCCCAACCCGCGGCCTCGGGGATTGGCATCGGCTCTGCGTTCTCCCAGCCTGTCGAGCGCAGCCACTGTTCCAGAGTCTTCAGTGGGGGGTAGGTCTTGCGCAGCACCGGGATGTCCGCCTCGTACGCGGGGCCGTTGAAGAACCTGGTCATGGCGGCCATCTCCTCCGAAGTGCGATTGCCTGTCGGCGCTGGGTTTGTCGTGAGTTTTACCGGGCGGCCGATCACGTTGCTGAGCGTGTCTGCAATTTGCGTCTCGGTAAGCTCGTCGCCCGCCAGCTCGATGGTTTCGCCAAGATAGCGCCCGGGATTATCGAATGCCAGCGCGGCAAACCCGCCGATATCATCCACCGCGATCATTTGCTTGGTTTTTCCGGGCGGCAGCGTCATTCCCATATATGTACCGTTCGTGATCTGGGGTCGCGCCCGGTTCAGATTGTCCATAAACAGCACCGGGCGCAGGATCGTGTACGGCACTCCCAGCGATTTCACATAGTTCTCGATCTCGAACTTGGTCGCAAAGTGCGCCTGCCCCATGCCGCGGTGTGCCGCGCCCACCGACGAGTATACGAGGTGTTCAACGCCTGCGGCCTTGGCTGCCTTCGCGATGGTCTTGCCCTGTCTCACCTCGCCTTCGGCGCCGACATTGGGCATCCAAAAGTTTTGGATGCTGAACACGCCATACGCGCCCTTGAAGGCAGCCTCGAGCGCCGCGCGGTCCTCATTATCGGCCTTGAAAAGCTCCGCCCCTGCCTGGACCAGGGCTTGCGCCGCGGGCTTGTTGACGTCGCGCGTTAGCGCCCGCACCTTCCAGCCCTCCGATAGCAGGTGCCGTGTTGCAGCCCCTCCTTGCTGCCCGGTCGCGCCTGTCACGACAATGAACTTGTTTGATTTATCCATGCTGAAGTCTCCTGTCTGAATCAAATGTCTGGATGCAAACGGGAGCCGGAAATCTTACTTGCCGGCTCTCCAAAATGTGGGTTAAGATGCTCGAACACGACCTTTCAGCATAAGAAAGGCAATTGCCGTTCAACTGTTATCGGAAGACTCGGAAGGAGGCTGCTGAGCAGGGTCTGATATGGAGACGGAGCATGCCGTTATAATCCCAATAAGTTTTTCCCTGACGGGTTGGCGGTCAAATTAGTTTGATCGCAGAGGCCTCAATGGCTTTGGGGAAGCCATACAAATAAGGAGTGCATATGGATTTCGACACCTCCGTCAAGTTGAATATTTATGGAACCATTGCCCAAACCACGCGGCCTCCCACTTCCGCCGAGGTGGCAAAGGCTTTGAACGCCTCCGTTGCCGACGTGGAAGCCGCTTTTGAGAGACTTCACCAGAAGCGACTGGTCGTCCCTGAGCCGGACGACCCATCGCGCATCCGGATGGCCCCGCCGTTCTCAGGGGTTGAAACCCCCTTTTCCGTAAAGATACGCGGCAAGCTCTATTACGCCAATTGTGTTTGGGACGCGCTTGGCATAACCGCCGCCCTCCATGAGGATGGGGTGATTGAAGCCTCGGACGCACAAACCGGCGAACCGATTACGCTGGCAATTAAGGACGGCCGGCCCTTGCCGGAGCCGTGCGCCATTCACTTTGCGGTCCCTGCCGCGCGCTGGTGGGAAGACATCCTCCACACCTGAGCCACCATGTTGCTCTTCCGGTCGGAAGAGTCGGTGCTCCGCTGGTGCGCGGCCAACCGCCTGCCCCTGCGTCCAATCATCAACCTTGAACAACTATGGTATCTTGCCGTGACCTGGTATGGAAATCGCCTGACGGTAGAATCCCCTAGGCCGGCTCCGGATGAGATGGTCCGGATTTTTGCACACGTTCATCTCGACGGACCCTTTTGGGATCCAAAAGCGGACCAGTGGAAATCGGCCGACTAATTCGCTCAGCCGCGCTTTCTCGTGGAAACTGCCCTTTGATAAGCCTGGATGAAGCGTTCTTTCCTTCGTGTTCCTTGGTGCACTTAGTGTTTAAGAGTTTCTCGTTCTTGTTTCGAAAACGTACGAAGTCTGGCTCAAACTGCTATGGTCTACAACTATGACTACTGTCAACTTGTTCAGCATCGCCGACCGTGATCGCATTCGTGACCGTGTGCTCCAGGTGGCCCGTTCCGACGCGCGCCTCGTTGCCGGGGCCGTTGTCGGTTCGCTTGCTCTTGGCGAGGGAGATCGTTGGTCCGACCTTGACCTCACCTTCGCGGTCGCGGATGATGCGCCTGTTGCCGCCGTTCTTGAGGATTGGACGCGCGATCTTAGTGGAGGAGTTCGATGCGGCGCCTCTGTTTGACCTGCCAGGCGGGCCCTCCATCTATCGTGTATTCTTGCTGCCGGGCTGCCTTCAGTTTGACCTCTCGTTTACGCCCGCCCCAAAATTCGGGGCCAACGGCCCGAAGTTCAAGCTGATCTTCGGCGATGCCGTGGAGAGGCCGTACACGCAGCCGCCGTCTGCGCACGAGCTCTTTGGCTACGCCGTGCACCATGCATTGCGCGCTCGCTTTTGCATCGAGCGCGCGCGTTTTTGGCAGGCCCAGTATTGGATCGGCGGTGCGCGCGACTACGCCCTGAACCTCGCTTGCCTTCGCCGCGGTCTTCCCGTGAGAAATGGTCGGGGTTTTGACGACCTTCCTTCCGAAGTCCGGGACGTCTTCGCGAATGCCCTCGTGACTTCGCTTGAGCGCCGCGAGTTGCTCCGCGCCCTCGGTGTCGCCATTGATGGGCTGCTGCGGGAGGCGGAAGAGGTGCAAGACTTGGCCGCGCAGGTCGAGCCGCAGCTCCGTGTATTGACTGCCCCGTGGGATTCCTGACCCGGCCCGCGGCCCGCCTGCGGAGGCAGGGAGGAGTTCTTGTTCTCCAATTCGTTGAACAGGATCTCCGAGGATTCTAGAATCCACATACTTTCCACACGGCCTGTTAAGCTGGAATGTCCGGCGTTTGCTATAATTGTTCCGGCTGTTTGAGGACTAACCATTGGCTTCGATTCCAAAACTGTGGCAGACGCTTCAACTTCGCCATCCCCTGTCTCTTGCCTGCACGCTAAACGCCCGGAAGGTCATAGCTCTGTTGACAGCCGGTTTCATATGTATTGCCCTTCTTGGTTCGTGCGTGCCGTTGGCGCTCGTGTCTCTCTCCGCGCCACAGCCCTCACCCTCGCCCGCGCCTTCATCCAGGTTTGCGGTTCAATATTACTCGCCACTCCAAAATGCGCAATATGTTTCTAAAGCCGCAACGATAGTGGTTCGCTATGGTCCCGTACTCAGCAATCAGAATCTCCAGGATTTGCAGTTTACGGTGCAGGGCTCAAAGAGCGGCCTCCATACGGGCCAGACGGTCCTGGCAGACGATCACAAGACGGTAATTTTCAAACCGGCCGTCCCCTTTACGCCCGGTGAGAAGGTTGCGGTAAGCGTCAACGGTCTGCAATTGTCTGGGCAGAACACGTATCCGCCCATCTCCTATTCGTTCACCGTCGCGGTCAATCAACAGTCGGGAACGCCCGGGAGCGGCCAGCTGGCGGATCCCCCGCTCCCCAAAGGTCCCCCGCGCAGTGCCTTCCCTGATTTTCTGACTGTTCCTCAGGACATACCTCATTACACCCTGTCCAAGACCTCGCCCGATACCGGTGAAGGGGATATCTTCTTGGCGCCTTTTTATTGGACCAAGGCGGAGATCGGGTCCTATCTGCTTATCTTTAACAATGAAGGCCAGTTGGTCTACTTTCGGTCCGTCACGGATGCCTTGGATGCGTGGGATTTCAAGGTGCAGCCGGATGGCACGTTGTCCTATTACGATCAGAAGGATTCGACCTTCTATGTGCTGAATTCCCACTATCAGGTGGTGAATACTTACCAGGCAGGCGATGGTTACACCGCTGATTTGCACGATCTCCAGATCCTGCCCAATGGGGACGCGTTGCTGATGATCTACGATGCCGAGGCGGTCGACATGAGCAAGGTCATTCCCGGCGGGAATAAGAACGCGACCGTCACGGGCCTCGTGATTCAGGAATTGGATCCATCGAAGAACGTCATCTTCGAATGGCGAAGCTGGGACCATTTCGCCTTTTCCGATTCCCTGGTGAACCTCACGGATCAACAAATCGACCTCGTCCACGGAAATTCCCTGGCGCTGGCGAACGACGGCAACCTGTTGTTGTCCAGCCGGAATCTCAGTGAAATCACGAAGATCAACCTGCAGACCGGCGACATGATTTGGCGCCTGGGTGGCAAAGCCAACATGTTCACGATCGCCGATGGGGATGCTTTTGCCTTCCAGCATGATGTGAGACAGCTTCCGAACGGCAACATCACGGTATTCGACAATCAGGGGACTCCGGAAAGCCCCGCCGCCTCCTTGGGCGCGGAATACATGTTGGATGAAACCACCAAAACTGCTACCCGCGTCTGGAGCTTTTCGGATGTTCCTCCCGTCTTCGCCACATATATGGGCGACACGCAGAGATTACCGGATGGGAATACCGTTCTGGGCTGGGGCGCGCCGGCTACGGCGACCGGCTACATATTTTCCACGATGACCGAGGTGGCCCCGGATGGCCAGGTTCTTTTTGATTTCATATTCGACCAACCCTATGTTAGCTACCGCGCCTTTCGCTTTCCGTGGCAGGGATTCCCGGATACCCCGCCTGCGCTCGCATACAAAGTTGACGGAAATCGCCTCATCCTCGGCTATTCATGGAACGGCGCGACCGAAGTCGCCTCTTATCAGCTCTATGCCGGGGATTCCCCGCAGTCACTGGGGCTGATCGAGGAGAATTCCAAAACCGATTTTGAAACCCAGTCGAGTTTTGCTGGACTTCGCGCGGGCCAATGCTATTTTCAAGTGGCGGCGCTGGACAAGAATCGCCATGAAATGGCGCGCTCGGCAATCACGCCCGTGGATCTGAGCTGCCCTGCCGCCCATTAATCGATCCACCTGCTTGCCTCGTATCGGGGACTGACACATCATTAACTCCAGGCTTAAGTTGCCAGGCTCCAAGGTTGCATAATCCCCAGAAAAAAAGGTACGAACGGCGCGCAGCGCCGTTCGTACCTTTTTTTCTGATCAACACCCCCTTCCCCCTGGGACGGGGGCGGGGGTTAGGCTTGCTGGAGGGCTATACCAGCCAGATTATGAGATTCGGGGTGGATCGTCTTGAATTCCTTTCCCTGTTTCCTGCGCAGGAAACAGGCCCGCGAGTTTGCAATGTCCTGTTGCTGATGCCGGTCGGTCCCTCGCCTTGTATTCTCTGTATAATAAGCCCACTCCACTTTCTGCAGTGCATGGAGGTATGCAGGCCGTCCTCGGTCCTCTGCCGCCGTCTTGGAAGGCTAAGTCATGGAAGAATTTGCCTATAAGTTTGTCGGGTCTTCGGACGTTTTGGAAGCTACCCTTCCCAACGGGAAAACCGGCTACACCGGTAGGATAGAGATCAAGCGCAACCGTAATATCTTTGACCTTGAATGGGACATTTCGGATGGCAGGTACTACGGCTTGGGCCTGCCGGTGAATTCGCATCTCATTGTCGCGTGTGGTGAGCATTGCGCCGGTCTGGCGCTCTCCATCTTCCTCGTTCAACCAGATTCCCGGGTTACATTCCGATCCTGCACTCCGGATATGCGGGGCGACGTGGGAAGCGGCAAGTTCCTGTCGCCGTTCAATGGATCGTTCGAGGGCAACCACGAAATCATTCAATATTTGCCCGACGGCTCATTTGATGGACAATGGAGCCTCGATATTCGACAGTCGGGTCAGACCTATGAGATTGCATGGCACAAACGGGACGTGGTCCACTTTACAGGCTTGGGCTTGGAGCCGGATAATGGCCTGGCTGTCTGCCGCTATCCCGAGCTCCCACAGTTGGCGCTGCTCGACTACGTTCTGGATCCCGACGACGTCGATCGCTTGTCCGCCTCGTGGGCGCTCGGTGGGTTTACGTCGCTCGGCGCCGAGTTGCTTAAGCGAATGCCCGCTTGAGATCTTGGTGGATTGCGCGGCGGCTTCCGAAGCCTCCAGGACTTCGGAAGTCTGCTGGCGAAGAACCACAACAAGTGAAAAGTGTTATAAGATATGTTTGTGGGATGGATTGCCCGCGTGGGCCGCGTTTTGCAGGGAATGCCGCGATACACGGCATTTTTCCGAGTGTTTCCCGCTGAGGGCGTGTCAGGTCCGATATTACCTGGCGCCGAAACCATTACTCTCCGTCTTTGAAAGGATTCCAATCTAAATGGCAAAACCAGATGAGATGGCTCAAGCCGCGCATCCTGGCGCAGGCAAACGCATCGAATACAAATGGATCGCGCTTAGCGTGACCACCATCGGTGCGCTCATGGCGGCGATTGACAGTACCATCGTGATCTTAGCCCTTCCCGACATGATGGTAAAGTTGCACGCCGACCTGATTGAGATGGTCTGGGTCATCATGGGCTATATCCTCATCAGTACGGTCTTCTTGCTGACCTTTGGGCGCGTGGCAGACATGCTCGGCCGCGTTCGCATGTATAACCTGGGTTTCGTGGTTTTCACCGTCGGCTCTGCCCTGTGTGCGCTCTCGCAGAGTGCCACGCAGCTTATCCTGTTCCGCCTGTTGCAGGGTGCAGGTGCGGCGCTGATGATGGTGAACAGCCCCGCCATTATTACCGAGGTCTTTCCGCCCAACGAGCGTGGGCGTGCCCTTGGCATCAACGGCATCACCTGGGCCCTCGGAGGGATTGCGGGACCGCTCCTGGGTGGCTTCATTCTCGGTGCGGCCGATTGGCGCTGGATTTTCTACATCAACGTTCCGATTGGAATAATCGGCACCGTGTGGGGCTATCGCGCCCTTCACGAAATGTCCAGACCGGAGAAGGGTGAACGCTTCGATCCCATCGGCGCGGCAGCCTTCAGCCTCGGCCTGGTCTCGTTGTTGCTGGCGCTTACATTGGGTATCCAGTACAGTTGGACCTCGCTGCCCATCCTCTCGCTGTTTGCTCTGTTCGTGGTGATGGTGGTCGTTTTCTTTGCGTGGGAGCGGCGCGCGCCGTTCGCCGTGCTCGATCTCTCATTGTTCAAGAATTGCGTCTACAACTTCTCCGTATTGGCCGCCATGCTCCAGTCGCTGGCGATGTTCGCGGTTGATTTCCTGATTGTGTTTTACCTGCAGGGCGTGCGCGGCTACGATCCCCTGACCGCAGCCTTGTTGCTGATTCCGCTTCCGATCGTGAGTGCCATCGTGGGTCCGCTGAGCGGTCTGCTGGCGGACCATATCGGCGCTCGGATTCCCGCAACCGCCGGTGTTCTTGTGGATGCTGCCGCGCTGGTGTGGTTTATCGCGCGGCATGACGCCCGTGACGCCCTATTGGGAGATCGCCCTCGGCTTGGCCGTCATGGGTCTGGGCGGCGGCCTGTTCTGGTCGCCGAACACCAGTGCCGCAATGAACAGCGCCGCGGTGAATTGTTTGGGTGTCGCCTCCGCCGCGCTGGCTACTCTGCGCCAGACGGGGATGGTGACCAGTTTTGCCGTCGCCTTGGCGGTTGCCGCCGGCAGTCTGCCTCGCGATGTCGTGATGAATCTCTTCGTCGGCACGAACGTCGCGCTGGGTTCGGAGGCCATGCAGGCATTCATCGTCGGCATCCAGAATGCCTTTGTAGTCTCGGCTGCCCTGTGCGTCGTCGCCGCGGGTTTCTCGCTGGTCCGCGGTCGGGAGGATCGTCGGAAATTGGCCGATATACCCTCGCCTGCGGACTGAGTTGGCTCACCCCGGCGTTGCCGTAACGTTCACGGGTTTCTATTGTCAAATATCCTACATATCTTTTGTGCTTGGAAAGGCTTTCTGGCCCGCTATGGGGACCTCAAACCTTAACGAACTTGCCGGACCTGGCTGACGGGACGGGGATCCTGTAGAGTACCAGGAATCCGGATGAACATACGACGGCACTTGTCCAGCAGCGGAGAGCAACTCTGATGTCGATCCATACTGAAACGACGGCTGCAAGACCCCCGCAGGTGGCGAATCTGTCGCGCTTGGAAGCTCTGGGGGACGCCATCTTCGCCTTCGCGCTCACTCTCTTGGCCCTGGACCTTAGGCTGCCTGAAATTGCTGCCGGCGCGTTGGCACAGGGCATTCTGGCCCTTCTCCCTAAACTTCTGATCTTCGCGTTCGCGTTTCTCGTCATTGCCCAGGAGTGGGATGTGCACCAGCGGACCATGATGCACATTCGCCGCGCCGACGGCATGTTTGTTTGGCTGAATCTCCTCTCGCTCATGTTCGTGGTCCTGATGCCCGCCTCCGCCGATATCTTGGGACGGTTTCCTCTCCAGCCGCTGGCGCTCACGTTCTTCGGCATCAATACGGCTGTCCTGTGCCTGGCCTCTTGGGCCATGTGGCGCTATGCCTCGCATCGAGGCAGGCTGCTCGATCAAGACATCCCGCCGTTTGTGGTAAAGCTTATAGGCCGTCTGTGGCTGTATCCTCCGCTCGTTATCCTTGTTACGCTGCCGCTTAGCCTAGTCAGCGTTTACCCGGTTTACGCCGTTTGGTTCTTGATGCCGATCAGTTCCTATCTCTACAGCTCCTGGGCGGGTGGAAGATATCGCCGGGATCAGGCAAGAGCTGTGCAATAAGCGCCGCGACCCGCAGCTCGGATCGTTCACGCGGGTATGCCCTCGTAATCTGGTTTATACTTCGCCAATGCATTAAGCTGGGACGGGGCCGTGTCCCGTCCGGGCTCTTGGCTCAAATGCGCTTGTCCCTTCTGTCGTTGAACCTTCCTCCGATCATTAGGAGCGGCCAATGACTGTCTCAGTAGTTTTCGCCATCGCAGGTGTCATTGCCTTTCTCTTCGGGATCATTGGCGGGGGAATCAAGGCGAGAGAAGTCGAGGTTCCGTTCCTCCCTATCGTCACCCGCGTGGTCACTGTCGTAGTCGGATTGGCGCTGATCGGTGTCGCAATGTGGCTGGAAATCAATCGAAATCCTGCCGAGCCGCTCGTGCCCACCCCGCAAGGCCTATCGAGTTCACCGGCCTCAGACCAGCCCGCCTCATCAAACGGCGCAAACATGCCGGCCACCTCAACTCCACAGAATCCCAGCGAGACACCTACAGCCTCCGCTTCCAATTTAGCGCAGTTGTATGCCAAACTCGACAACGCCCGGACCTGGAATTTGGTTCTTCAGGAGCCCTTTGACAATAATAATCATAACTGGACCCTGTGGAATGTGGATGATGCTCAGAAAAGCGAGACCATGCAGATTGCTCAGGGCGTGCTGCAATGGGGAATAAAGATTAAGCAGTCCGATTCCTGGTACTGGGAATTCGCCTCCTTGGGGTCATATTCGGATTTCTATTATTCGGTCAAGGTTACACGCGTGGGCCAGCCGCCGGCAGCCGAAGTCAACCAGGCGGACTGGGGCATTATTTTTCGTAGACAGGGCGATGACTTCTACGCCCTCCTGCTTGACGATTTGGAGCAATACACGCTTTATCAGCACACTGGTAATGACTGGACAGAGCTTGTGGGCAGCACCAGGAGTTCTCTGATAAACTCCGGTGGCTCCAATCAGCTGGCGGTCGTCGCCGATCGCACGGACATAACATTCTTCATCAACGATACGGCCGTCGATTCCGTGCAGAACAGTGCCTTCTCCCAGGGGAACGTGGGGCTTTAAGCAGGTCTGTAGAACAAGAACGACCAGGTCAAATTTGAGTTCGATGATCTTCAGCTGCGCCAAAAACCCTAGGAGAAACCCGAGAGGCTGCGCCTAAGTACCCGAATTTTCCGGCTGAATGCAAGCCATGGCTCGGAAGCAGACAGGGGTAGTACAGCGAGCCTTTCTGGACAGCGGCATCAGGTGTTGTCCGCCCCATACCCGTGGATCAGGATATTTACGGCAATGTTTCTGGAATTTACTGCCTGCCTTCCCGTGATATACCTGCTTCACAGTCAGGGCCGCTTCGCATGCTCTTGTTGACCCGTCTCCATGAAACTACCCAATAGCCCGGCAGGTCGGCGGTCCCTCCGGGGCGTTTGCCTTTCTAACCGGGTGCCTTATGTCCGGCAAATTAGAGCAGATTAGAGAACTGAATGAGCAGGCTTGGGGCCTGTGCAAAAAGGACGGTCCCCGTGCGGTCGAGCTTGCCAGGCAGGCACAGGCCCTGCTGGAGGGTTGCCTCGATGCGCAGCCCCTCGATAAATTTCAATCCCTGAGAACCCAAACTTATTGCCTGGACATGCAGAGCAAACCGGGGGAGGCGCTTTCCGTAGGGGTCAAAGCCAATCAGCTGGCCGAGCAGATCGGCGACAAATACCTGATCGCCTCCATCCAAAGCGTCCTGGGAAGGATCTACTGGCACATCGACGAATTCCCTACCTCGATGGATTATTATCTCAATGCCCTTAAATTGGTTCAAACAGAGAAACATCCGGACCTGGAGATCTCGTTGATCAACGGCTTGGGATTGGTCCAGTATGGGCTGGAAAACTTCGCCGAAGCCCTGGAGTACTTCAAGACTTGTCTGCAGAAGGCGGCTGAAGACGACCTCACCGGCCGGGCCGATGCGAACAACAATATAGCCTATACCCTGCACATGCTCGGTCGAGACCAAGAAGGCCTGGACTACGGTATGGCGGCCATATCGCTCTTCAATCGGTTGGGAACGTCCGTCGGCAAGATGGAGACCCTGCAATCCTTGGGAACGATTTATTCTGCCCTGGGAAATTACGACCAGGCAATGACCTTCCTGGTGGAAGGTATCGAAATTGCGCGCCAAAACAGCAGCCCGATCCTTGAGATCAGCTATGTCTTGGAAATCAGCCGCATCCACCAGATCCGCGGCCTGATGGATCAAGCCGAGCAGGAGCTTCTTGATGCGCTCCAGATTGCCGCGAAGATAGATTCGCAAACCAACATATCTCTGATTCACGAGCGCTTGGCGGAGCTTTATAAGACAAGAAAGGATTACAGATCGGCCTTGGAACATTACGAAGCTTTCCACCTGACCAGCAGGAAGATTTTCAACGACCAATCCGACAGGCGCATCAAGAATTTGGAGATCGTGCACCAGGTTGAGATTGCCCGCAAGCAGGCCGACCTGTATCGCGACCTGGCCGCGACCGACTTTCTCACGGGCCTCGTCAACCGCCGGCGGTTTCTGGAGATCGTGGAGGTGGCCTTTGGACAGGTGAAGGCTGATGGAAGTCCTTTGGCGATTATGATGTTGGATGTCGATCACTTCAAAGACGTTAATGACAGTTATGGTCATAAGGCCGGCGATGAGGTGCTGTTGGGCGTGGCCTCCAGCATCCGAAAATCGCTGCGAGGCGGAGACGTTGCCGGGCGCTACGGCGGTGAAGAGTTCGTTGTCCTAGTCGTGGGTATGTCTCAGGAAATATGTCTGAGAATTGCCGAGCGCATACGTCAGGCAGTCGCCGGGCACGCCGTACAAATCGATGGGGCGAAAATTCAGGTTACGGTTAGCCTCGGGTTGGCCTGCACCGATCCGGGTGAAGCGCTTCCGCTGGAGGCCGTGATCGGCCGTGCCGACCAGGCCATGTATGCGGCCAAACGCCAGGGCAGAAACCGTGTTGTCCCTTGGGCTCAGAATCTTCCATCTTTGGAATCACAACCTGCTCATCCGGAAGAACGGCCGGAAAAATGAGCGTGGATCGTGTGTTCCGCGAAAACCACCGTCCAGGTTCAGCCGATCTTTGCAAGCTCTGCTGATCCATCGATCCTGATAGAATTGTCGGGTAAGAGTCAGTGATGCGGGCGGAGTGTATCGCTCAACCAGGTGGGGCATCCAGTAGCTTCCACATTCATCGTCCAAGGAGTTTACGCATGACAGTTGCTATGTCAATCGTTGGTGCAGTAGGTTGGCTGGTGCTTGTCTTCGGGGCCGCCGCTCTGGGAGCGCGCTTTCTCCCGGACGAATGGTACCGCCTCCTGAAGAAGCCCGTCTGGAATCCTCCCAACTCGGTCTTCGCGCCGGTCTGGACGATCCTGTACTTGCTCATAGCTGCTGCCGCTTGGTGGGTCTGGCGAGCCCACGGGATCAGCGGCGCGTTGCTGCCTCTACTGCTCTTTATTGTTCAACTGATATTGAATGCGGCCTGGACCTGGCTTTTCTTCGGGCTTCACCGGATTCGAGATGCGCTGTTCGATATCGAGGCATTGTGGGTCGTGATCGCGCTGACGCTCATCTCCTTCTGGATGCTGGAACCACTGGCTGGCATTTTTCTGTTGCCTTATCTTGCATGGGTTTCGTTTGCTGGGTTCCTCAACCTGACGATTTGGCGCCTGAATCGCTAGCTGGTTGCAGCGTGCCAGACGCCCGAAATTGATGTTCTCCCGCGCAGGCAGGAAGCCGCCGGCGGCGAAGGATGATCACGATGGCATCTTCGATCAGCAAGTACACCCGGGCCAACAGGGAAGCCTGGAATGAAGTAATTCCGAGACATCAGAAAGCGGCCGGCGGCAAGTGGGACCTGGCCTTCATGCAGCCTGGCTTCGTTTCCCTGGATGATATCGAGCAGAAATTGCTCATCCGGACGGGGATCCAGGGGAGGGCCGTGGCTCATCTTTGCTGCAACAATGGCATAGAACTGCTGTCCTTGAAGAATATGGGCGCAGGCGAATGTGTCGGCTTTGACATATCCGACATTGCTATCCAGGAAGCCGCTGGCCGCGCAGCCCGCTGCCACATTGATTGTGGATATGTGCAGACCGATGTCTACGAAATCGGAGCGGAATTTAACAATCGGTTTGACATCGTCTACGTCACCGCCGGAGGCCTGGGCTGGATGCCCGACCTTAAGCTGTTCTTCGCCAAAGCCTCCGCGATGTTGAGGGCAGACGGGCGGGTATTCATCCACGAAATCCACCCGTTCGCTGAGATGTTGCCGTTCGATCACTCGGACATTGACGACGTGCTGCGCATCAATGAGCCTTACTTCAAGTCCGGGCCGTATGTTGACTACGGCGGCCTGGACTACGTCGGCGGGACGATATATGCATCCGATAAGCCCCAGTACTGGTTCGTCCACAAATTGTCCGACATTATCATGGCCCTTGTTGACAACCGCATTTCGATCGAGCATTTTTCCGAGTATGAAACGGATATTTCATCTGGTCATAAGAGAGTGGAAGAGGCCCGCGCCGGAATCCCGCTGAGCTACATCCTCGTCGGAAGGAAATGAGCCAACTCGTCGGCCCGGCCTGCGATGCTCTTGCGCTGTACGCCTGCGGCAGAACTTGGAACTGGAGTCCTTGAGTGCCTTTTGCCTCTGCACCGGATGGGGTGCGCATTTATTATGAAGAAAGTGGCAAAGGTGATCCTCTTTTGCTGATCGCGGGACGCGCCAGTGATCACCACCTCTGGAACTCCACCCAGGGGGACTTCGCGAAGAACTACCGCCTCATCGTCTACGATCAACGCGGCACCGGGCAGAGCGATAAGCCTGAGGAACCGCCTTATACGGTTCAGGGATTTGCGCGGGATGCAGTCGCGATCCTGGATCATCTGGGGATCGCCCGCACACATGTATATGGCGCCTCCATGGGCGGAGCCATAGGCCAATGGTTCGGTATCGAGCATGCGGACCGGCTCGGCGCGTTGGTGCTGGCCTGCAGCTCCCCGGGAGACGCCCACGGCGTGCGCCGCTCGCAAGAGATCCATAGGCTGATCCTCGAGGGTGACAACTTCAAAGTGTTGGATACGTTCTTTTCCACGCGGCGGGCCCTGCCAGCCTTCTTCATCAGCATGCGTGAGTCCGCAAAGTATCCTGTGCCCGAATACGCCGACCGGCTGCACGCTATGGCGAGCGAAGCCCACGATTCTTGGGAGCGCCTGCCGGCGATCAAGGCGCCGACGTTGATCCTTCAGGGCACGGACGATCCGGTTGTGCCGGCCGCGAATGCTCAGTTGCTGGCCGACCGCATCCCGGGAGCGGAAATCCACATGGTGCGCCGTGGGCGTCACATGTTCTTTGTTGAGTTCCGGAAAGAAGTGGATCGCGTCGTGCTGGAATTTCTGAGGTGCCATCCGCTGAATGTCTGAAACAGGAATCTAAGAACGGAATAGGAACATATCAAAATGACGATCAAGCTCCTCAGTCAATCAATTGGAACATTTCTCCTGGGCGTGATCCTGCTGGGACTGCTGCTCTTCCTCCCCGCCGGCACGTTCAATTATTGGCAGGCCTGGGTCTTTATTGTGGTCTTTATGATTACGATTAGCGTGTTCGGCGTCTACTTCTCCATAAAGGACCCGGAGCTGATGCAGCGGCGCAAGCAGGCCGGGCCGGGCGCGGAGCAATCCACGCTCCAGAAGATTGTTGCAACGCTCGCGTTCACTGTCCTGGTCGCCCTGTTCATTTTCGGCGGGCTCGATCGTCGCTTCGGCTGGTCTCATATGCCGTCGTTCATCTCTTGGGCCGGGGATGCGCTCGAAGTAGTCTCGTTCTTCCTGTACTACCTGGTGTTCAGGGCTAATAGCTTCGGAGCTTCAAACATCCGGGTGGAGAAAAACCAAAAGGTAGTCTCGACCGGCCCCTATTCGCTCGTCAGGCACCCGATGTACTCGGTGGGAATCCTGTTCATGGTCGGAATAGCGCTGGGTCTCGGCTCTGGGTGGGCGCTCGTCCTGCTGCTGATTGCCATGCCTATGCTTATCATCCGCATCCTCGGCGAAGAGAAAGTCCTGGCGAAGGATCTGCCGGGGTATACGGAGTACGAGCAGAAGGTGCACTATCGCCTCGTCCCCTACGTCTGGTAAGTCGAAGGGAGAGGACAAAATCTCGCCACGCCGAATCGCTTGCCGGAAAACGAGCCTCCCTCTACTGGCTCCCCAGAAATCGGAGTAAAATTGTCCGACTAGCCCCCCTAAGGCTGGAATACTTCTCGGAGGATGAAAGAATGGGAGCAGAAGAAAACAAGAAGATCGTTCATCGTTTTGTTATGGAAGGTCTGAACAAGGGCAACTGGGCGATGGTCGATGAGGTCATTTCCCCGAGCGCCGTCGATCATTCCCTCCCGCCTGGCGTGCCGAGCAACCGCGATGGGTTCAAGATGTTCATGACCGGATTCCGTGCGGCATTCCCGGACCTCACCTTCACCATCGACGACGAATTCGCCGAGGGCGACAGGGTGGTCAATCGCTCTATGGGCACCGGCACAATGAAGGGCGATTTCCAGGGGATGAAGGCCAGCGGCAAGAAGGCCACCTGGCAGGAGATTCACATTGTGCGCCTGGATGCCAGCGGAAAGATCGTGGAGCATTGGGCCACCGTGGATCAGGTAAGCATGCTGACGCAGCTTGGCTTCATGCCCGAGCATTAACCGTGGACTGAATAACGTCAAAGGATGCCACGCAATTTCCAGATGCGTGGCATCGTCGTCTATGTCGCAGTCATAATTCGAGGCTTTGTGAAACGCAGTTTGCTGTTCCAGACCTGGTTGTTGTTTGGAATCCTCCTGGCGAATTTCGCCGCCCAGGTCCTCTACTTCTATCATCTATATTACACGCCGCAGCACCCGCTGCCCGATCTCCAAAGCGCGGTAGTGATGGGCGCTATTTTCGCGGTTTTCCTGGCAAGCTTTATCCTGCTCATGACCAAGCACAAGCTGGGCTACTACGCCATGCTGATCTTTCTCTCGGCGGAATCTCTCTTCTATCTGTGGAACATCGTCGGCGGTGTCCGCCACGGTCTGGGATGGTTCTTCCATTTAGGCGAACCCGATCCGATCCTATGGGTCGTGTTTGGCATTGGCTACCTGAGCTTCTTCGCCTCGGCCTATTTCCTGGCGCTTCTGCTCTTTCAAGGCCCGCCCGAGGCCTGGCATTAGGGGAGCCGCCATTGCCTTGCTGTGCCGCGAGGTGCATGGGGAGCGGGCCCGCATGATAGAATGAATTCATGGGTATTGCATATACATGCATACCGCGCCTGAGCCTCTCCGTCGTTGTTTGGCACGGAAGGATCGAGCGGGATGAATTGTTTCTGCACTTACAGGGCATGCTGGCCGATCCCGATTTTCAAGCGATGCAGCGGCATCTCTCCGATCAGAGGTTTTCGATCATTGCCTCCTCGATCACGCTTAAGCAAGTGTGGCGCATTGTAGATTTGCTGCGCAGCCGGCGCAAGAATCTTAGCCTCCGGAAATTTGCGCTGGTCGCAGGCACCGAATGGGATCTGTTAAAGCAGTTTGAGGCTGCCGTGCTGTCGGTGGGCGTGAATGCCATTGTGTTCAACGACCTTGACCGGGCCTGCGTCTGGCTGAACGTGGATGCTGTGGAAATTGGGGCAGAACTAGAGAAATTACGGCGGAAGCTGCGGGGGATATCCTCCGGCGATTCCTGAAGAGAGGCCCAACCTGAAAGTACGGGCTTCTGTTGGGCAAATGGCATCCTGATAGGGAGCACCCTCAAAGGGCAATAGGCCGCCAACAGTTTCGTGTAGTCGAATTTATCCGGCGGACGGCATCCAGCAGGACAACTGATAGATAGAATCGGATAAAAAGAGATACATCATTAACCCGGAAATTAGTCTGACGCGGATTTGATAAGGGACAGCGCCAGTTCCAGCCGATCTTCGGCTGGAACCGGCGAAGAACCCCATGCAGAAGGAGCACCTGCACCTTCGGAAACATGGACAGGGCGGGGTACTCCACCCCCGCCCTGTCCATGTTTTCGGCGACTTCCTGAATTAGGATATGGCAAACATGAGATTCGGGATGAGTCATGTATCTCCTTTTTGCCGGCGACTTCCGAAGCCTGCCCGACAGTACCGCTGTACCCTTGTGGGAAGATTCGTCATCTTTATAATCCACGATCAAAAGAGGAGAGAAGCGCATGAAAGACGGCCATTGCCCGATGTGCAAGTCAACGGAAGTGTATGCAAACGAGGCGTACCATTTTGTTCTCAGGCTGCAGGGACCGGTGGGCGTGGAAAACATAATAGCCGGTCTTATCCCGTATATCTGCAAGTCTTGCGGCTTCACCGCACTTTACGTGAAAGATGTGGAGGCTGATTTCGATAATCTGACCCCGAAGCTCGGCTGGAAACAGGTCGCCTAGGTCTTCCGCGGACATTCGTTGAATCCCCGGTCATGGACGATCGGTTCAGGACTGGCCCTGCGGGCCAGAGGGCGAGTCATGCCTCGCCCGTACGATGCGCGGCGGCGCAGGCGGTCGCCACCTCCGAGGTGTGCCACGCAAAGAACGCTGCGCGACCCCCAAGGGGGTGCTACGCGATGTCCGCAGATCAATATTGAGATCGCTCGTAAAAAAGGCAGGACTCCATCGAAAGACAGAGCGGTTTCTGCGGCCCAACAGGACTGGCCCTGCGGGCCAGAGGGCGAGTCATGCCTCGCCCCTACGAAGTGCGAGGAGCAGGTGGTCGCCAGGCCCGCGGGGTGCTACGCGATGACAGTAGATACTTATTGAGATCGCTTGCAAAAAAACAGGACCCCGTCGCAAGACGGGGTCCTGTTTTCCACTCGAACGTTGCAGCGCTAGACGCTACTGAGGCTGCTGTTGATGGTGCTGAAGGTGTTGCCGATGATCGGGCCGAGGATCATCAGGGCCGCGATAACAACGATGGCAACCAAAACGAGGATTAGCGCGTACTCTACAAGACCCTGGCCTCTTTCCTTCGGAGCGAACAACATGGGATTTTTCTCCTTTCTTTTGGAATTCTTCCCGCTCGTTGAACTTGCTTGAATCGCCTACATTATACATATTGGCCGTCAGAATACCAGACAAAATAATTTCACTTATGTAAGCTGTACGGGGTTTGTAAGGCGACCTGGTTGCGAGGCAAACGCCGGCGTCATGGGCGTTTGAACCCGGATGGGGAAAAGACGAAGACCTTTGAGCCCAAACGCCCATCCTTCCATCGCCATGAAGCGGTTCGCATGCCGGCATCGGCATTCATCATTTCGCTGACAAAGCGTCGGGACAATGTGGGAACTGCCCGCATCCTGTAAGAGCCTGACCCATCCACAAAAAAAGGACTCTGTCGCAAGACAGAGTCCTTTTTTCCAGTCAAACGCTTGAAACTACACGTTCTGAAGGCTGCTGTTGATGGTGCTGAACGTGTTGCCGATAATCGGGCCGAGGATCATCAGTGCCGCGATAACAACAATGGCAACCAAAACAAGGATTAACGCGTACTCTACGAGACCCTGGCCTCTTTCCTTCGGAGCGAACAACATTGGATTTTTCTCCTTTCTTCAAGATTTATTGGAACTCGTGAACTCGTTAGAGTTGACTACATTATACATACTCTGCCTCAGAATACCAGACAAAATGATTTCACTTATGTTAGTTGTACGGTGATTGCAAGGTGAGGATTGTGCGCGGATTTTTCGCGTGGTCTGTTGAAATTACCAGCCATCAAGCCGGAAATCGAGCTGATATTCATCTTTTTTGCAGAAACAACGCAAGTCGTTAAAGCAACGCACCCATGGCTTTACCAAAGTCGGGGTCGGGTCCTTGATCTTGCCAATTTCAACCGCTAAGAACGCCAAGTGCGCCAAGTTTTATGATTTTCTTTACGATCCTGGCGATCTTGTCGGCTCAAGAACCTTGTCTGACATTAATTGGTAACGCCATGGCAACGCACGCCAGCGGCCTTCCGAAGGGAGGAATTCGGAAACATCGGGAGACGCGGCAAGAACGCTTCGCGACCCCCAAGGGGGTGCCGCACAAAGAACGCGCCGCCCCCTTGGGAGTGCTGCGCAAAGAACGCTTCGCGACCCCCAAGGGGGTGCTACGCAAAGAACGCTCCGCGACGATACTTGTTTACTCCTTCAAGGCGAAGGAGTGATAGGGAATGTGAAGCAAGAATCCGATGGCGATGACCACTTCTCCGACTACAACCCCGGTGGCTTCGACCGGCCCGAAGAACGGACTCGCGGGCAGAGGCTGCGAGCCGAAGCCGAGGATATCGGCCATACCGGTAACAAATGAAATCAAATAACCGGTGCCGACCAGCCGCATGCCGATGTCCGACACAATGGTACGCGGCATGCTGTTCCAAAGCGCCGACATGCCTGCCAGTCCGCCAAGGCAGATAATGGCCAGGCCAAACAGGAAAACTGAGATCTGGATGAAGCCGACGGTGGGGCTGCGGTCGAGGCCGAACCATCCGGGCTTGGCGCCAAGCGTGAAGATCAGCAAGCCGGCCAGCGTGGTCCACACCCCGGTGCGCACCCTGTTGCGGAACGTTCGTCCTGGGGTACGCGGCGGGGCGCCCGTACGGGGAGTGGTCGGAGGTTCGCTCGGGCTGTTCATATTCGTGCGCCTCATGCAGCGGCGAAATGCTGTCTGGCGGTCAGGAGTTCAGCTCACGTTGATCTTCAGACATGCGTCGGCGTACAGTATATAACGATTTGGGGCGGGATTCAGGGCCGGCGGCGAATTGGCCCTCCGGGGGATTGCGGATTTCGCTTATTTCGATGAAAATTATCCCGTTATCGCACCCCTCGTCGCTCAGGAGGATGCGCCATGAAGGGTAAGCTGATCACGGTCCTTGTGATGTTCGCAATGTGGGCAATCGGTCTTGTGCTGCTGGGAGCGGCCGCCTATTATTATGTCAAGGGATCGAATTATCTGCGTCGGGCCGAGGCCTCGACCGGAACCGTCACGCAAATCAATCCCCACCAGTCTACCGGCCAGGACCCTTCCCAGACTCACACCTATTTTTGCCCGACGATCCGCTTCAGCACGAATAAAGGCGATACGGTCGAATCTGAGGCACAGGCGGCCTGCTCCGAAAATGACCAGCCTCCGAACTACCAGGTGGGGCAGAACGTGGAGCTGCTCTATGATCCGCAGGACCCAAGAACTTTTACGCTCAGAGATTTTAATGACGTGTTTTATCCATTGTATATAGCTGCCGATGACGGCTTAATCCTGCTGCTATTCGGGCTGGGACTCTCGCTTGTGCTTTCCAGGCGGTCGACGAAGCCGCAGGCTCCGCCGTATCGGGAGCTGGACCCATTCGGGCCGGGCCAAGGCGCCTCGGGAGGCGACCAGGACCTCGATCAGCTTGCAAAGATCGCGAGGCAGGACCAGCCGGCGGCCAGGAAGCGGTAGAAGGGCTGATTGTGCCGAAATCGCTGCTTCGAATTGCCAAACGAGCAGATTCTTAACAGACTGCCGGGGGTTGCAGATTTCGATTCTTTCAATGACAATTATGCTGTCTTCGTACCCTGCCCTGATCAGGAGAACGCGCCATGAAGGGTAGACGGATCATTGTGATCGTGATGATCTTCATGCTGGCGGCGGGCCTTGTGCTCCTGGGATTTGCCGCACATTACTATATCGAGGGATCGAGCTATATGAATCGGGCCGAGCTGTCGACTGGAACCGTCACCCGGAATAATCCCTACCAATATACCGGCCAGGACTCTTACCAGACTTACACCTATTATTGCCCGATGATCCGCTTCCAAACGAATGCCGGGGCGACGGTCGAATCTGAGGCGCAGGCGGCTTGCTCGGATAACGACCAGCCGCCAAAGTACAAGGTGGGGCAGAAGGTCGAGCTGTTCTACGATCCGCAGAATCCGAAAACGTTTACGCTGAAGGACTTTAACGACGTCTACTATCCACTCTATGCGACTGCCGTCAGCGGCATCATTTTCCTGCTGATCGGACTGGTGCTCTCCCTTGTGCTTTCCAGGCGATCGACGAAGCCGCAGGCTCCGCCTTATACGGGCCTGGACCCGTTCGGCCCGGCTCGCGGCGGCTCGGAACGCGACGGAGAACTCGATCAACTTGCGGAGATCGCGAGGCTGGAGCAGGAAGAGGTGGACCAGAGCAAGCAGCAAAAGAGCTGATTCGTCTATTGATTAGCCGCCTTACGTGCCGGGCACCCTCCACAAGAGGCGTAAAACGGGGAGATTGCCCGAAGGGCCATGCCTTGCTTCCATTGGCATCGACCACGCCGGAATCCAAGCGGCAGATCACCAGAGGCACGGGATGACACCAAAATATGTGGCTGCGGCCGCGACAGCCGCCAGGCCTCCTATCGTAATCGCCGCTATTGGAAGATAAGTCCTGACGACTTCATGCAGCACGCCGTGAGCCGCAGAATTTGCCTGGACTACGGTCTGAGGCGCGGCGCCGCCGAGACGGTCATTGGCACGTGGTGAACCGGCCTGGAAGGCATCGCCGATGGTCCGCTGCTGACTGGCCGAGTGTCCATACGCAAACGGATCGGCCGGGACTTCCTGGGCCCTCAGCAGGACTCGCAAAATAATGCCTGCAACCAGCAGGCCCAGCCCTGTAAACAGGGTTAGCGGCCCGGACCCTGATGGGACACAGGCCTGCCAATTCGACCTGTACGCGCTTAAGATCGATAACCCCAGCAGCGGCGTGGCTGTCGGCGATGGGGTGACGGTCAGCGTGAGCGTCGGAGAAGGAGCAATGGTGGGAGTGAGCGTGGCGGTTGGCGTGACAGTCGGCGTGTCGGTGGGGGTGGGCGACGGCGTATTCGTCGGCGGGATCGGAGTGCTGGTGGGGACCGTCGTCTTTTGCGCCTGATGCTTTCGTAAAGGTTCCGATTGGGGACAGGGGATCGGCTGCTTAGTACTTGGGTCGACGCAGGTATCTGCCCGCGCCGCCTGGTGCGGCAGAAAGACAATAGCGAACACAAGGCCGATAACGGCAGCAACACAAAATGAGGTTGATTTCACGTCATCTCCTCCTCCGGAATGGACAATATCCAAAGTATTCTAATATGGTTAGTTAAAATAGCAATGGGGATTGGGTACTAATGGGATGCCGATCTCCTCTCGGTGCTGTCTGGGAATCGTCTGAGGCGCGCGTGGCCGCATCATGCAGGGCAAACGAAAATGTACGCGGAGGCATTCTCAATGACCCGAATTCGGTCCCAACCTGTTTCATTCGAGTTGCAATTCTGCCTCCTAAATCCATTCGCCGCCTGAGTACTGTCCGGTTGGCCAGGCTAAAGACCCTACCTGAGATGGGGGTGATTTTCCAAGGGCCAGGATATTATATTATTACCAGAGACCAGGAATACGCCGGGCAATGGCAACCTGGCCACACCAAGGAGGATTACCATGACTACCTCAGGATCGGCAACCACTGAATCGAGCCAATCCAAATCCGGCCCCTGGTGGGAGATCGCTATCGTAGTCGCGGTTTACACGGGTATTAGCCTGACCTTCCCCCAACTTAGGCAAATCCTCGCCATCCCCCTCATCGTGTATATGATCGTTGAGAGCCGGCTGCGCCGCCGCACGTGGGCGGAGAACGGCTTCAGCATTCGAAGCATTCCCAGCGGGTTGCGGCAGACTTTCCTTTGGCTGCTGCTCGTTGCATTTGGTACCCAGGCGCTCTTCATATTTGGAGGGTACTTCTTCCTGCCTGAGTTCTTCGCCCACGTCATTGCGCGAGTCCCAATCGATATCGGCTCGCTTAACGCCAACCTGTTTATCAGCCTCGCCGTTGCGACATTTCTTGAAGAACTCCTCTTCCGCGCCTTGTTCCAGAACCGGCTGGGAGCATTCGTCTCCCCCGCCGTTGCCATCGGTCTTGTATCCCTCGTCTTTGCTCTCGGGCACTACTCCTCCGGCCCGGCATTGATTGTCTTCGTCGATCTTCTCAGCGTTTTTGTGGATAGCCTGATTTACGGCATCATCTTCCAGCGTTCCAGGAATGTCTTCGTGTCCTGGGTCCCTCACTACCTGGCTGACATCTTCAGTATCGTCGTACTGCTGCTCATCAAATAAACCGATTTTTACAGGCTCGGAGGTTCGCCGCGGCATGGCCAAGTCCGGAGCGAAGGCGGCGGCGCTACGGATCGCCTCCGTTCGTTCCATTCGTCAGATCGCTCGAGGCTTCGGCAACACGCCGCGGCGCCGCGGCTGCCTTCACTGCAGACGGGCTTCGCCCTCGCGCGCTGCGCCTCCATGTCAAACGGGCTATAATCATATTATTTCTTTCTAGTCTTTGGCGGCCTATAACGGCTAAACAGCCAGTGGCTGCATAACATACCAAATGGGGTGCTTAACAAACCAACGGTCTGTTAACACCTCGTCAGCCAGCCCATATCGGATTGTTAAAGGCAACAATGAATGCACTTTCCAACTTTGTCGTTGCCGAAAGGGAGTTTTATGCGGCCGACGATAATAATCGTTTTGCTTTCTCATTAGGTCAGGCAATAAGATACTACGAATTCATTTTGATAGTCTATGAGCGGCAAAAAGAAGCAAACCGGAAATTGGTGTCTCATGACACAAAGTTGATGACGTCACTCCTTGCAAAGGGCGGCGAGACGATGACCGAGGAACAAATGCAATTATTCGAGGAATGGACAGCTTTAATGAAGCAGGTTGCACTGGAGATCGAATCGTTTTACCTCTTTGCGAAGATCTTCTTAGACTTGATTGCTCGTTTCATCCTCAATTACTTTGGGGACGTGCGCGGGATCAAGCTCAATTCACATGATAAATTGACAAAAAATCACAGAAAATATCAAACAGCCAAGTGTTTGACTTTTCCTGATGGATTCTCCGAAAGCCTAACCATTCTAAAGAAGCACGTGTGCGATTATCGAGATAAACAAATAGCTCACCTGCAGAGTCCTAGAACTATCAAAGGAATTGCATACAATGAAAGTGGACAGACGAGAATTTCGGCACATTATCTTTATCCGAGCCCTACCGATACACACGTTGAGTCCAGTGAACTGTCAGAAGTGATGGCAGCAATTGAATCTTATGTTCAACAGGTGTTTGTTATCATAGAATCAAATAGGTCAAAGACGAGATACACTATTAAGGAACAGAGTGGGAATCTGCCAGTGGCTGGCTAACACAGCGTGAAGCCGACTGGCGCGAGGCACCGCGATTCTTTGATGGCGCGTGGTCTCTGACCAGCGCCACGGCCTGACCGCAGGTCTCAATTACCAAACCGTCTCGCCGCCGATTCATCCTTGACTCTGCCGGTTCCTTTCTTATTTGCCTCTTGCTATTTTCTGTAAACTGGTTTATAATACAAACTAGTTTACAAAAGGAGCAGGAATGAATACGCAAATTGATGCAGCAATGAAACGCGCTCGAGGATACTGGTTCGTGGACGGGTTCATCGAAATGGCCGCCGGCGGATTGTTTATCCTCCTCGCAACGATCCTTCTTTTCAGCGGAAATGCCTCGCAGTCATCGTTTCCCGCCTGGTTCCTGTCGGTCGCAGGTGAAATCGCTGCCGCAAAACTGATCGGTATACTGGCAGCCGTCCTGATCCTATGGTGGCTGAAAGACCACTTTACTTATCCGCGCACGGGCTTCGTGAGAGGCAAACGATTCACGGCAACGCAAGTCCTTATCATGCTCAGAAATGTCATTCTTCTCCTGCTTCTTCCAATACTTGCGCTGTTGGCCGTATCTCTGCTCATCGCATCGGCTGGCAATGTTCTAGCATACATGCCCGAATGGTTTCCCATTGCATTGGGCCTGATCTGGGCGGTCCTGTACTTGCTGGGCGGCGAATGGCTGGGTTTGCGTCGCTTCCGTTTATTGGCAGTTGCGATGCTGCTGACAGGAATAGCGATTGGCATCTGGCAGTCTGGGATGGGCCTGGCGGCTTTTCCAGCCAACGTTCAAGCTGGAATCTCACAGGCAGCCGCGTTGGAAAGCATCAGCCGGACTTTGACCGGTCTCAGTTTTCTCGTCCTAATCTCCGGTGTCGTTTTGGTGATCTCAGGTTTCGCGACTTTCCTCCGCTATCGGATGGAAAACCCGACTCCCTATGCGGAGGAATCATGAGCGGCTCACTTCAGAACCTCACTGAGTTGGACCGCGTGATCCATGAGCCGGCGCGGCTGACGCTGATGGCATTACTTTCCTCAGTCGAATCTGCAGACTTCCTATTCCTGCTGAAGGAAAGCGGCTTGACCAAAGGAAACTTATCCGTGCATCTTTCGCGGCTTGAGGAAGCGGGTTACGTTCAAACGGAAAAGACTTTCCGCGGAAAAATTCCGCACACGGAATACCGTCTCACGCCGAAAGGCAAGGCGGCTTTCAACCAATATCGAAAAAGCCTGGGCACGCTGTTCAATGCAAAAAAGGCATAGCACGGAATTGGCAATCGAAACGGACGGGCTCACGAAACGCTTCGGCGATGTGCTTGCGATTGACTATGTTTCTTGATGGCGCGTGCTCTTCGCGCAGCCTCACGAGTCGATTCCTGTACTCCTGCGCGCTTTCCGCGGTTGGCATCTTCCCCGCACCCCAAAACGGACCTCTTGAAGAATTCGGACATTTATCCTATAATGGGGCACTTCATATAGACCCTTCACAAGCCATTGTCCGCATGATCCCTGGCGGAGCCGCGACCTTTATCGATAACCGAGAAGGATTTGCACAACGATCATCAGGAGGCAGCCAGCATGACAATGCAGAGCAGACCCACGAGAGCCCGCACCGTTATCGGCAACATCTCCTTATCGCTGGACGGGAGGGTGACAGGCCCAGGCGGTGAGTACGACATGGGGTGGGTTGCCCCTCATGCCGTCACGGACGCAGCACGGGCAAATTTGGCAGCCGTCACGGCCCCGGCTACCACCGTGCTCTTGGGAAGGAAGAACTACCAGGGTTTCGGGTATTACTGGCCCAAAATCGCCGGCGACGAGTCAGCCGACCCGCGCGACCGCGCCTTCTCGAAATGGCTGAATTCCGTCGAGAAGATCGTGTTCTCGTCCAGCTTGAAAGAAGCCCCCTGGGAGAATTCCCGGATTGTCAATAAGGAGCCTTCCGCAGTCGTCGCGGAGTTGCAGCAGCAACAGGGCGGGGACATCATCGTGCTCGCCAGCGGCAGCATCATCAAGAGCCTGCTCCGGGCGGATGCATTGGACCGCCTGAGCATCACGCTGTGCCCGGAGGTGTCCGGGGGCGGCGCGCGCCTATTCGAGGATGGCCTGCCGGCTTCTTCGTGGACTCTGCGTCAGAGCACGCCCACCGAGAGCGGCGCCGTGTGTCTGATTTATGACCGGGCCCGCCAGGGAGATTGATTTACAGTGCGGTGACAGGAAGGGGACGGAGCAGACAAACCAGCGCAGACTTTGAATCAGAGGAAATCCCTTAGAGACTGTTTCTTATAGACTCTTTCCGTACACGGATTGCACGGATTTCCGGATTTACAGGGAGAAAGCTTTGAAAAATCTGTGTTTCCCGTGAAATCCGTGTCCGGGAGCAATTCCTGCCGCATTGATAGAAGGTCAAGATTGATTTAGGAAACACTCCGCCACAATGTAACCCAGACGTCCAAGGCGCAGAGAGACTCGGGACCTCGGCTATCGCAGTTGCGGCCACCCCACCCGGCCTTCCGCAACCCCCAAAGGGGGTGCTTCGCGAAGGGCAGCGGACCTTCGGCGGCCACCCTCCCCAAATGTAGAAGCAAGAGCACATTTGGAGAGGGAACTCACGCGGCGGCAAGATCAGAGGTCTCTGTCATAGAAGGAGGGTCATCTGACCCCCCTTAATTGAGGTCACCTGCCCCTGCAAGCGCCAGGCAGAAATGCCTATACTGGAAGCGTAGAAAGCAGATAAATCTAAACCAACCTTTTAGCATCCGACTTGAATAGGAGATACAAAATGGTCAATGTAGTAACAACCCGCAAGGGAGCAGTAGTCCAGGAGCCCTCCATTATCACCAAGCTGTTGAACCATCCGCTGGCTGCCTGGCTGTGGCTGCCCATCCGCGTTTGGCTGGGCTGGCAGTGGCTGAAGGCCGGCTATGAGAAGGTCATCAACCCGGCCTGGTTGCAGACAGGCGCTGGCCTGAAGGGCTTCCTGGTGGGCGCCGTCAGCAGTCGGCGCGAACGGCAAGACGCCGGATTTACTACGCCTGGTACGGCAGCTTCCTGAAACTGCTCGTCTCCAGCGGATCGTATGTCTGGATGGCCAAGCTAGTCAGCATCGGCGAGACACTGGTCGGCATTGCGCTGATCCTGGGCATGTTCACCGGCTTTGCGGCCTTCTTCGGCGGCTTTATGAACTTCAACTATCTGATGGCCGGCGCGGTGAGCGTCAACCCGATGTTCCTGGTCCTGTCAGTTACCCTGCTGCTGGCCTGGAAGGTCTCGGGCTACATCGGTCTGGATTACTTCCTGGTGCCGCACGTCGGTGCGCTGTGGAGCGACCGGATAAGCCACCAAGGCGTTCCCGAGCGGTATTCGCCAAGGCGCCTAGGCCCGCTAGATCTTCTCTCGATTACAAAAGGGACGCTGATGGATAGCTTCATCAGCGTCCCTTTCTTTGATTAAGGCTGTTATTCGTGTTTCATGCGCTCAGCCAGATTGTGTTTGATGGCATACGTCGCAAGTTCGATGCGGTTGGCCAAGTGCAGCTTTTCCAGGATCGAGCTGACGTAGTTGCGGGCGGTCTTTTCGCTGAGGTTCAGGCTCGTGGCGATCTCTGCGTTGGTCTTCCCCTGGCTGACCTCGTAGAGCACTTCCAGCTCGCGGTCGCTCAGGTCGCGGAATGCATCTTCATCGGCTCTTTAGTTCGGTTTCGCGTACGCGAGCCAGCAGGCGGGAGGTGGTGGCGGCATCCAATACCGAGCCACCGGCTGCGGCTGCGCGGATGCCGCGCAGAACCTCCTCGTTTCCCACCTCTTTCAGGATATACCCCACGGCCCCGGCCCGGATCGCACCGATGACCAGCTCCTCGTCGGCAAAGGAGGTCAGCATGACCACCTTGGCTCTCCGGATATCGGGCCGCGATCTGGCGGGCGGCTTCCAGCCCGCTGTCTCCCGGCAGGCGGATGTCCATCAGCACCACCTGCGGATGGGTGCCCTCCACCATTTGAAGCGCGGCGGCGGTCGAGTCTGCCTCTCCGACGACCTCCATATCGGCCTGATCGTCGATCAGGGTCTTCAAGCCCAGGCGCACCAGGGCATGATCGTCCACCAGCCCAACGCGTATCCTGGTCACTGGCCCACCTCCCAGGGGATGTCCAGAATCACCGACGTGCCCTTTTCCAACGGCACGGACTTCGAGCCTTCCGTGCAACAGGGCGGCGCGGTCGCGCATGTTGTGCAGCCCATGCCCTTCCAGCGACCTGCTGCGGGATGCCCGCGCCGTCATCCTGGATGGCAAGCATCAGGCGGCGGTCGACCTGACGGGCATGGATCCGGATATGCCGGGCCTGGGCGTGGCGTACGCTATTCGCCAAAGCCTCCTGGACGATGGCCAGGATATGCGAGCTCTGCTCGGGAGTAGTATTGCGCCGAGGGCGGCAGATCGAGATCGAGGTCGATCTTCACCAATGAGCCAAAACGCGGATCGGCGGCCAGGTCCTCTCAAGGCTTGTTCCAGGGGAACGGCGCTGGGTCTGGCGGCGTGCAGCTCTCCCAGGTTCTGTCGCAGGTCAACGATCGCATCATCCAGCACCCCCACCGCGGTCGCAAGGCGACCCTCCAGCGGAGATTCCGCCCCGGCCAATTTTTGGGCGGACTGGACCAGCAGGCCGGCAGTATACACCTTTTGAATCGCGCCATCATGCAGTTCGCGTCCGAGCCGTTCGCGTTCAGCGGCCAGCGTCTGCTGCTCTTCGATGGCTTCGATCTGGCGCGCCGTTTCGACGTCGAAGATTTCCAGCGCCCGGATGGTGGATAGCGCGATCACCAGTCCGATCAGAGATCGGACGATCGGAGGCGTAACGATAAACGCCCGGCTGAAAGTATCCGCGTTCAGCCAGTTGCCCGGAAAGAAGCTTATCGGAGGCACCAGCAGCCCGGCTGCCACACCGTACACCGCCAGGCTGATCCCCGCTGTCCGCAGGGATCGGACGATGTCCGGCACGTTCAGGGGCAGGATGCGTTGATAAATGTGCTTGCGCAAGGCATAGGCTGACAACAATCCCCCGGGGAGGCCAAGGAAGTAGCGCGCCAGGGCATTCCCGGTGTTGTACCAGCTCTGAAAATCCGGGATCCAGCTCCGCAGCGGGAAGAAAGTCACGAAGAACCAGGTTGCCGGCAGGCCCGCTGAGATAATGTGCAGCCACTGCGGATGCTCCAACGGTTCGAGCAGCGCAACCCCAAACTCAAAAAGGCACGCGAAAGAAATTCCCAATATCAAGAGATGGAAGTATTGCAGGTCGGTGATGAAATCCGGCCTTAGATACGTCGTCTGCAGCGGGATAAATAGATCCCCCCATTCGACGAAAGCATGAACGAAACCAAAGGCGGCAAGCCAGGTGAGGCTGCGCGCCAGGTCAAGGTGCGAGGAATGGCGGGATTGCAGGGCGATTGCAAGGCCAAGTATGAAGAACGCCAGTCCATAAACGAACTGGATGATGATTGCGTTGACCGAGATCAGGTTTCGAAGGAATTCGACCACAGACGGGAATTGTAGCATGAGGAACGGTTGAAGTGAAAAGCCATTGCCGGGGCTTCGGCTGCAAGGCCATCGTTGGCATCCAACCTCATTCCGGAGCGGAGGGGACATTCGGGAACGGCAATCAAGGTAAGCAGATGTTCGACGGTCAAAGCGCGGCGAGGCCCCGGAGGTCCCGGTTATCCCGAACATTCCGCTATAATCAAGGCAGGCAAAAAAGTGGAGAGGACATTCAGGAATGGATTACACAATCCCCATCGTAATTGTTGTCGTGGTCATCGTTGTGATCGGCTGGTTCATAATCAGAAAAGGTCGAAATGAGGCATGGAAGCAGCTTGCGAACGAAATGGGAGCGCAGTTCGTCGATGGCGGGCTTCTTCAAGCCCGCAATGGTCAAGGCACAGGTGGGAGGCCGGACGGTCACGCTCGACACCTACTCGGTGCCACTCGGAGATGACTCCAGCACCACGTACACCCGGATGAGCGTAGCGCTTCAGAACATGGACGGGTTCGAATTCCACATCTCACGGACGGGCATTGTCGCCCAACTGGACAAGGCGCTGGGCGCGCAGGACATCGAGATCGGCGATGCGGAGTTCGACCGCCTGTTTACCATCCGCGGGAAGAATGAGGCCAAGGTGCGGGCGTTCCTTGGGAATATGCGAATCCGGCAGCTGCTGCAGGAGCAGAAGTCCGGTTCGTTCTTCATTAGGAAGGGCGTGCTGCGTTATGAGGCGCAGGGGTTCATCAAGGATGTGGAACGGCTGAGGTCGATGTTCGAGTTGTTCAGGGAGGCGCTTGCTCAGCTGGAGGGGTAGAAGAACGCCCCACCCCACCCTCCCCAAATGCAAAAGCAAGAACGCATTTGGAGCGGGCTGCGCCAGGGGCCTCCGCCGGCCTGCGCGCTGCAAGAACACCTGCCCATATCTAAAAATTCGGTAGCGCCGCGAAATCCGTGTGCGTTCGCGGCTGCCTGCTCTCATTCGAACACTTTGGCCTCAAGCGTCCTGTGAAGAAGAGAGCCGCGGGATAGGGGGGCATGGACCGATGCCGGTCATCCAAGCATAATAATATTTCCATGATAAGATAAGTCCGCAAATCATGGCTGTCCACGTGGCGAACGCGCACTAACAGGAGGACATATGAAATACCTTCGAAACGGTCTCTATATAGCCATCCTATTATTGATGTTCCTGAGCGCCTGTGGGGGAGCCACGCCCACCCCGACGGGGTTGGTTAATCAGAAGACAATCCCACTGCCCAATGTAATTGTAACGGTGGTGCCACCGGCACTGGGTTGTATTCCGCCGGCGCCCGCCGTTGGCGATGTCAGCTCGTCTTGCGCCAATCCGATCAAGGGCGTGGGCGGGGTCACTTTTAGCGATGTTACGAACCTTCAGGCAGATGGAACGAATTCCTGGCTGGTGGGTGATAACCTGGCTGGAAACGTCAGTTGCAAATTGGATAACACCACAAGCATAGGCATTTGCTCGGGAGCTCCGAACGGGTCGATCCAGGTTGAAGTATGCTCTTCATGTACCGTCCCGAACGCCCCGGCATCGAATAATTGGGTATGCTCCCCAGGGCATGGGTTGGGAGCTGACCAGCAATATTGTGGAAACGACCCAACCAAAGCATATGATTTTTGCCCACCCGGATCGTATTACGATAATGCATTGCAAAACTGCGCAGACAATGTGACCCACAAACTGGCCTCTCCGTGCCCGCCGGGTTATCCGAGCTACTCGCCCGGTGAACACAAGTGCTTTGCCAAGGTGCAGGAGATGTACAAGTGTCAGACCTTCACCTTGAAGTTGGGCGCGTGTCTGGCGCTAAACCAGGTACCGAAGGTTGTCCCGTTCTGCCAGAATAACGCAGCAAATATTGGCGGCGCTAATATTACCTATCCCGCCGGCAGTAGTTTGTCGGTGGACGTCAAGGCAAGCCATTTGGCTAGCTGCACGCCGGGCGGAACAAAAGCGGATGGAACCCAGCTCATCACATGCCTGGGGACCGGCGGCACGACGTTCGAGGCAAGACTTTGCACAGACGCGGCGGATCCGGCGTCTTGCACGAGCTACAAGGAGGCGCTTGGCGATTGCGCCGGCAAGAGCGGTGGTTCCGGTGGGGCTCCATGCGTTCCAGACCCGCGAACTGGGACCTGCCCGTAAATCCGTCACTTGATGAAACCCGTTCGCACATAGCCAAACAACTCTCAAGTGTGAGTTGACGCATAGGCCAGACCTCCGAGGTCCCGCGCCCCTTCAGCGCCTCGGAGGTCTGCTTTCATTGCCGTGCCTGCGGCCACTCCGTTTAACCGGAGCTTTTCCGGTATTTTCCCTTTTTGATGTCACCAATTTCAAAACTGTGTAAGCAGTGGGAGCAGTGGAATCTATAGGTATTGACTCTAGAACATGTGTTCTCTATAATGATCGTAGGTGAGTATCCCATGAAATCAAGTAGTTGGAGTAAAATATGACTAGCCTGATTGAAAGGATGGCTTGGCATATGCCGTACTTCGTCAATTCCCATCACCGCGACTTTGGCAAGATTACCGTAACTCCCAAGAGTCTGCTCCGTAGAGTTAGGGTAGCGGGCTACAGCCCGTTGCCATACATGACGATGAACAAAATCCGTTTTACGTTGCGAGTGGAAAAAATTCCTGAACAGGTGGGGGTGTTCAGCAATGCCCGCAGGGTGTTTATTGAGTTGGGGAACAGGTCATACAGACCGCTACAGGAGGTGACTAAACTGGAAACAGATGTTGAGGGCGTAGCGGAATACACTGGGGATACCAAGTTCTTTATAGCCCCAGCCGACTATTCCATAGGAAATAGCCAGAAATTCATTTCCAAAGAAGGAATATTGCTATTTGATGACAATGTTCTTTCTGTCAATCATTACGTGTGGGGTTGGGTTGGGATGATCGTGGTTGCCATTGTTTCTCCGATATGCCTATGGCTTCTTTCGAGTTTGATTCAAATTCCTGCTATCTTGAGAATACTGGTTCGATGAGTGGATATAACGTTCCAAAGGGCAATTGGGTATGCACCCTCAGACTTGGATTAAAGTTAATGCGTGTGTAGATAAGGGAGTTGCAGATTTGGTTGCAACCCTCAATGAGATACCACGATTACGTACAATAGAGAGCTGTCAAGGCGCATCGGGCAACTCTGCTTGGGTATGTTTTCAATATGGTGATAACTGGAAAGATTTGGCAAACTTTGTTTTGGGTAATTTAGGGACTCAATTAGCGCGTGAAGTTGGCGACGTTGTTTCTGTGTCAATTCAAATAACGAGCTTTGGAGAAGTTCAGGGAGAGATAAGTATTAGAGCAGGTGGCATGAAGCGAGTTATGGCCACCCTAAAGACTTCTAGTGTCTCCCGTACGTTCTGGTGTTTTTGTGACAGGTTGCACACATGGCGATTAAATTTCCTGCCGTATCGGGTCCTCCCGCCCATCTATGGTGCGCATCCCAGTTACCGACTAAACCGCGAGGGCATCTTGATCCAGCGCGATGATGCGAACATACAGACATTGTACATTCGCAACGCCCGCTCGCACGTTGATAAAGAGCGCGCCTGGTTTCTTGTGTAATTGCCATATTGCTCTCCCTTCTTCTGTAAAATCATTATCGCGCAAGGAGAATGGGTAAGTCAATAAGGAGCAAACCATGACTAAGAAGGTCGTAAAACCACCCAAAGACGAGAAACAAAAAGAACCCCTCACAAAAGAAGGGTTTCTTGAAAGCCTTAGATAGGGTGATCTGGTAAGGTTAAGAAGAAATCGACCGTGAGAGGAAAGAAAGGAACATCGGGGTAACGTCCTTCCGGTGATTGTAGCGAAAGGCGTACTCGTCCAGATAATGTTGCAGGTACTTGGAAGAAACCGCATGATAGACGCCGCGTATCCCGTTCTTAGCCTGAGACCAAAAGCCCTCGATGGTGTTTGTGTGGACATCCCCATCAACGTAAATCTTATCGGCATGTCGGACTACTCCGTGCGTATATCCCATGAGCGGGAGCAGGTTGTAGGTTCCGTACTCATCGGTATGAACCTCTGCGCCCTTCTTGACGTTCGCCCACACGATAGGCAGGATGGTGTCAGAGCTGGTGTTCTTGACGGTGCGGACCTCCAACTTACCTCCCCGATTAGCGATGCCAAACACAGCGGTTTTGGTTTTGAGGCTTCTCCCGCCCGAATGAGCAGTTCTCCTATTGGCGTGTTTGTTCCGTTCTTCCCCGCCAAAGTAAGCCTCGTCTGCTTCGACTATGCCTGTAAATGGGTCGAAGTCCTCGGAGAGAATGTCTCGGACTTCCTTGCACATTCTCCAAGCGGTCTTATAGGTAACGCCCGTTTCTCTTTGGATTTGCTTTGCCGAAATGCCGCCGCGCGTCTGCGCCATAAGGTAGATCACGTAGAACCACAGGGTAAGGGGCGTGGGCGAGTGGTCAAAGACGGTGTTGGCAGCCGGGGAAATTTGATACCCGCAACGGTCACAGGCATAGGACTTGCGCCCGCCCACACGGTGAAACAGGGCGTTATTCTTGCACTGAGGGCAGTCTATGCGTTCGGGGTACTTCCGACTGCGGATGTATTCCAGGCATACGTCGTCGCTGGGAAACATCTGCTGGAAGTCTTTCAGCGTGAACTTGGTCATGGGAGATTTTGTGTTCCATGGGAGGATATATAACACATGTTCGACTTGATGTCAAGGGATACTCACCTGATCGTATCTGCTCGCGCCCCGTTTTCCTTTCAGGAAACGGGGAAAAAATCCCGAAAAATGGACATGCGCAGGGTAGATCACCCTGCGCATGTCCATTTTTCGGGCACTGCCCAGGGCAGGTGTGAGTAGTTACTAATGATCAGGCGAACAAGCCTCAAGCGAGCGTCGCCTCCTTCGACGACATGAGCCGGCGAAGCCAATACACAATCTACAATCCAAAATCATAAATCGAAAATCCCCATGGCTGGACCAAAAGGAAACAGTAACGGACGAAAGCACAATATCTACTCTGCGCACATCAGCAGGGAGGAGTCGGCGCTGATCAATGCCTTTCCCGCCGGATACGTGGACAACGAGATCGCCTACCAACGCGCCGTAATCGGCCGGCTGGCGGCGGTGCTGGAGAACAATGGGCTGGCATACGGAAGCCGGGATGCACTCAGCGACGACACGCGCGCCACCGTGAAACTGCTCAACGAAACGCTGCGGGGACTGCTGGCCTATATCCGCCGGCACTCGTCGGCGGCCGCGGACGCGCAGGCGTATAAGGGAGAACTGGATGCGGGCAAACACCTAGCGAGGCTGGAGAAGAATGTCTTCAAATATCTCGAAGCGCCCCGAAGCAGACGCTGAGCTGCGTTTGAAGAATGCCGAGGCCCAGCACCGCCACCGTAAGCTCCACCCCGAGCGTGTAGCCAAGCAGCGGCGCGCCTGGCAAGCTGCAAATCGCGAGCACATTGCGGGGTACAAGCACGACTATGAAAAGTCGCATCGTGTGCAATTGAGGGCAAAGAAACATGCCCGAGATAACCCAGCCTGCCGCGCGCCGAGCCATCTCACTCTCAAGGTGGCCGGCCTCATGCTCCATCCGGAAAAGTATGTGGAGAAGGCGCTCGGCGTGAGATTGCGCGCATATCAGGTCGAGCCCCTGAAACGCATTCAGGAGTCCATCGAGAAGCACCTCGGAGATTCGTTTGTCATCATCTTCCCCCGGCAATCCGGCAAGGACGAGTTGCTGCTCGATCTCATGCTCTATCTGGCGGACTTGTATTCCGTCCTGCCGCTGGGCATCGTGGCGGTCAACCCAACCTATAGTCCGCAGACCGAGAACGCCCTGCAGCGGTTCGACCGGGCGCTCGAGGCAAACCTTCTGACCCGCGGCGGCTGGCGCAGGCACGGCGCGCACATGCGCCTCCTGGGCGAGATGCGCCTCGCCTTCCTCTCGGGCGACAAGCATGCCAGCGTGGCCGGCGCGACGGCCTCGCTGCTGCTCATCATCAACGAGGCGCAGGACATCTCGCCGCGCGTGTACAGTCAGAAGTTCGAGCCGATGGCGGCCAGCACCAACGCCACGCGGATTTTCGCCGGCACGGCCTGGACCTCGCAGACGCTGCTGGCGCGTGAGAAGCGCGCGGCGCTGGAAGCGGAGCGGCAGGACGGGCGCAAACGGGTCTTCATGGTCGGTGCGGAGGAGGTGAGCCAATGCGTGCCGTGGTACGGCGCGCACGTGGAGGCGGTGGTGCGGCGGGACGGGCGGGGTCATCCGATGGTCAAGACGCAGTATTTTAATGAAGAGATCGACGCGCAAGGGAGCATGTTCAATGCGGCGAGGAGGGCACTTATGGCAGGAGAAAATCTAAACACAAAGGACACGAAGGACACCAAGGAAGCAGGTATGCGGAGTGGTAGTTATGCTTTCCTCATTGATGTGGCTGGCATGGACGAGGCGAACCGTGGATTGACCGGCATGAACAGCGATGGCATGGGCAACCCCGGCCGCGACTCCACGACGCTCTCCATTGTGCAGATCGACCTGTCCACGCTGCAAACGCTGCAGGCGCCGACCTATCGCATCGCACAGCGCGCAGCCTGGACCGGTCTCAGTCACGTCACCGTCCTGGGAAAGCTGCAAGCCCTGGCCGAATCGTGGCGGCCGCAGTACATCGTTGTCGATGCAACCGGCGTCGGCGAGGGGATGTGGTCCATGCTGGACAAGGCCTTCCCGACGAAAGTCATGCCTGTCAAATTCACCGCGCAGAAGAAGAGCGATATCGGCTATCGGTTCCTGTCCATCATCGAGACGGGAAGGTTCAGGGATAATATGGGGTTCGCCCCACCCGGCCTTCCGCAAAGGGCAGCGGACCTTCGGCGGCCACCCTCCCCAAATGCAAAAGAAAGTGCGCATTTGGAGAGGGCAGGAATATGGCCGGCGGATGTAGACCGGCAATACGCCGCGTGCACGTCCGAAATCCTACCGGGGCCGCAGAAGACGATGCGCTGGGGCGTGCCCGATGGGACGCGGGATGAGAACGGCGAGCTGATCCACGACGACATCATCCTGGCCGACAGCCTGGTCGCCGAGTTGGACGCGCTGGATTGGACGTTCCACAGCGAGACGCTCATCGTCCGCGCCGTCGATCCCCTGGAAGACATGTCTCATTTCCGCTGAACGTTGGAATATTTCAACGTTCCGAGCGGGAATCAGGCCGCTTCCTTCAGGACTCTCTCCAGCAGGTCGGATATCTTGAGTTCAATGGCCCATTTGCGCAAATACGCCAGATCGAGTTCCCCTGCTCTAGTCTTAAGGACCCCCAGCACGTCGCGCCATTGCCGGTCTGAGACCTCTCCGCCCATGCGATACCATTCCAGTTTTGCGAGGATGGTATCTTCCGGACTGGCGAAGTTGGCGCTGCGCACCGTTTCGAGGGAGAATGATTGCCGTTGGGCGCGGGCGAGTTGGGATTTCACGAAGGGCCGCGGGCGCGGGATGAAAACATCCACCTTGAACATGGTATCGCGATGGATGATATTGAAACTCGAATTTCGCTGGATGGATTCCGTAATCAATTCTTCGTCAATGAAAAATTCGTGTTGCAATGACGCGGCAAAGGGCTTGACATGCTCGGGGCGCATTTCAGCGACAATGTCCGAGTCTTGTGTAGTGCGTATCATGCCGTAGAGCGTGCTGGCCAGCGAACCCCCGATGAGATAGGGAACACCAAGCTGCTCAAGAACGTCTGTCACCTTGATTGTGACTTCCAGGGGTTCAAGTTCCACTTCTGATTTCCCCGTAAACCTTTCGGGCCAGTTCCTCGCCCAACAAGAGGTCTGCCAGCCTTCGGCGCAGTTCGGCTTCGTCCGCATGCGGGTAGCGCGACCGCAGGCCTGTTAGTGCCAACCTGCGAGCGGAAGTATTAAGTTGTGCGAGCAGTTGCATTTTACGCATGGGGCTTGCCTGCCGCCACAATTGTATTTGCACGTCTTCCATTTCAGGGTGGGTGTCGGAATACAGTGCGCCCATGAGCGTAGTATAGCACGCCGCTTTTCACCATGAGCAAGGTGCGGCAGGCTCGCGGCTGCTTTCCTATCCTTGCATCCCCGGACAACCGTTGCCAGAAGGCCCGAAAAAAGAAACTGGCAGGCTTTCTGCTTGTCCAGCACTTCATGCTCCAGGCTCAGGTTGGCGTACATCTGCTTGAGGCGCCGGTTTTCCTCCTCGAGCTCCTTCATCCGTTTCAGCTCGCTGACCGACATCCCGCCGTATTTGGCTTTCCACTTGTAGAAGGAGCCTTTGCTGAAACCGTGCTGCCGCATCAGATCTTCCAGCGGTACGCCGTTCCCTTTTAGGTGTTTCTACTGCGATGAGCGCTGCGTTCTTCCAGCGTTCATCGCAGCCAGTGCTTATGCCACGCCGGGCCGGAGGAGGTGCAGGATCCAAACCAGGATCGCGCCTCCGACGGCGGCTACCAGCACTGTTGCAATCCAGCTCGTGGCGTGGATTCCGATCAGACCTGCCAACCACACACCGACGAAGGCTCCGATCAGGCCGACGATCAGGTCGCCGATTATGCCGAATCCGCGGCCGCGCGCCAGAAGACCTGCGAGCCAGCCGGCAATGATGCCGGTGATGATCCACAACAATATAGACATGGTTCTACTCCTTTCGAAGCTTGGCTCTTGCTCAGCGGCGCCTGGTGATAAGCCGGCGCCCTGCATCAATGTTTAACGAAACGCGCTTGATTCCGTACTGCATGCATTCTTCGGGAATTCTTCCCTGAACGCTGCGGTCTTCCAGCGCTCAGAGAGTGTCTCTTAAATGGTTTTTGCCCGTAACGACCCCACCCAGGCCCTCCGCTAAAGGGGAGGGAGAGTACCGAAATTCGAGATATGGGTGGGAGAACACCACTCATATCTCGAATTTCGGGAGCGTTGCACAACGTGTAAGCATGCAGAAACGGACTTAAGAAACAGTGTCTCAGGGCAGGGCTCGGTCCGGATTCTTATTTCGCTCAAGCAGTGTGTTCTTCGACTGCTTTGGGCAGACCTTGCAGCGAGCCATGATAGAATCCTCGCATATGGACGAATCGGCGCTCATCCGTGATGCCCAGCACGGCGACCTCGACGCATTCAACAGCCTGGTCTTGTCCTATCAGGACAGCCTGTTCAACACCGCGCTGCGCATCCTAGGCGATCAGGAACTTGCCGCCGACGCCACGCAGGAGGCCTTCCTTTCCGCGTTCCGGGGCCTCAACGCGTATCGCGGCGGCTCCTTCAAAGCCTGGTTGCTGCGCACCGTCACGAATGCCTGCTACGACGAATTGCGGCGCAAGAAGCGCCGTCCCACCACGCCGCTCGAACCGGATGGCGCCGACGGGGACGAGATGGAAGCCCCGCGCTGGCTTGCCGATCAGAGTCTCTCGCCGGAGCAAAAGCTGGAAGCCGACGAGCTTGAGCACGCCATCCAACACTGCCTGGAGGGCCTGCCGCTCGAATTCCGGACCGTGGTCGTAATGGCCGACATCCAGGGCCTGGATTATTCCGAGGTGGCCTCGGCCGTACGCGCGCCGCTCGGCACCATCAAATCGCGGCTGGCCCGCGCCCGCCTGCGGTTGCGCGAATGCCTGCAGGGCTTTGCGGAACTTCTGCCCGCCGCATTCCGTCTGCAAGAGGAACAACAGCCATGAACTTCAAGGATGCTGAACTCCTCTCTGCATACCTGGACGGGCAGCTTCGCCCGTCTGATTCTGCGCGCCTCGAGGCCCGCCTCAAATCGGACCCGGACCTGCGCGCGGTGATGGACGACCTGCGCGCCGCCCGCGGCGTGCTCCGCAAACTTCCGCAGCGCCGCGCGCCGCGCAACTTTACGTTGACTCCCAAAATGGCGGGGCTCAAGCCGCCTCAGCCGCGCGCCTATCCGGTCTTCCGGCTGGCCACCGTGCTTGCGGCCCTGCTCTTTGTCGCGAGCGTCGCCGTCAATGGCCTGGCACCGGTGGCCTCCGCGAAATTGTCGCGGGCCGCCGCGCCTGCCTATGGACTCGGCGGCGGTTGCGCAGATTGTGGCGTGGGCGGTGGGCCATCGAGCGCGCAGCCGGCGCTGGGAGCTACCCAAGCGCCGGCCGCCACCCAGCCGGCAGCGATGCCCTTCACCGCCATCCTCCCAACTGAGACGCCTCTGGCCGCGCAGGGTAACACGGGCAACAGTGGTGTGCCCACGGTTGAAGCTCCGCTTCAGGCCGCGCCTCCGGCCCCTGCCGGTCCTCAAGTGGAAGCGAACAATGCGCCCAACATCGTGCAGAGCGAAGCAAAGCCCGCGGCGGTGCCTCTGCCCTGGGAGATCGGCCTCGCCGGTTTGGCGATAATCTTCGGCGTCGCCGCCGCATCCGTGCGCGTGAGCAACGAACGCAAGTTCCGCCAGCAATTCCGTGCGACTGCTGACTCACATACTGCGAAGACGCAGCCGAGGAAGTGAACGGGGTGCATTCCGCGAAGGCTAACACTTTTACCCAGACTTCCGAAGCGCCAGAAAACGGCGGACTTCGGAAGTCTCCTGATAACCCGCAATGGAACAAGAAATAAACTTTTGCCCGCGCTGCGGGACCGCGGTCACGCATGCCGAACGGTTCGGCCGTGAGCGACCGCTGTGCCCCTCCTGCGGCTGGATCTACTTTGCCGATCCCAAAGTGGCCGCGGCTATCCTGATCGAACGAGAGGGGCGCGTGCTGCTCGTCCGCCGCATCAACGAACCCTTCCGCGGCCTGTGGACGCTTCCCGCCGGGTTCGTGGATGCCGATGAAAACCCCGCACGCGCGGCGGAGAGGGAATGCCTCGAAGAGACCGGCCTGACCGTGCATGCCACGCGTTTGCTGGAGGTCATTGCCGGACGCGAGCATCCGCGCGGCGCGGACTTTGTGATCGTGTATGCAGGTGAGATCGTCAGCGGGGAATTGCAGGCCGCGGACGATGCTGATCAGGCTGAGTGGTTCGACCGGGCGCACTTGCCGTCGCTGGCCTTCCGCGCCACGCAGGCCGTGTTGAGCAAGCGGTAAAGAAGATTCCAGCCAGGTCAATGAAAGGGGATGACAGAGGGACTTTGTGACTCTTAATCTGTGCGGTCAGACTTCAAGCCCATACTGGGCCGCGTCCATCTTCTCATTATTTCCAGCGCGTTCTGATTGTATCCGTACGGGCAGGGATCCAGCACAGCCATCAACATGAAGTTTGCGGGACGAGTAACGAGCCTTGGGAGCGGCACCGCTTCAAACGAATAGACTTGGCTCCCATCGATTCGGACATGCATTCATGCTAGCAGAAATCTCTGCCGGATTCCAGGTACTCGCAAGCCGGTGCGGAGTTCCATGCAGGAAAAGCCCAGTATGGTGCGCCCGATTGTCAAGCAGGAGTCGGCCCCCATACGGTGTTGGGCGCGGCAAAAACGTTAGCTCCTGATCGCTTTGCGGGCGCTGAAAGTGAGAACAATGCCGTCCAATTCGGGCTGGAATCTCTCGAAGCCGGTGTCGGTCAAAGATTGTTGCAATCCTGTGAGTTCAAACGTATGAAGCCAAGACTGTTTCTGCGCGAACCGGTTGAATGTTGTTTTCCCCGCGACGAATGTCTGGACCGACATGGGAGCGCCTGGTTTCATGGTCCGAGCGATTTCGCCCAAGGCGAGCTTGGTGTCAGGGAAGAGGTGGAGGGAACCGGAACAGATAACTCCATCGAAGACAGCGTTCTCAAAGGGTAGCTCTTCGACGCGAGCCCGAGCAAGGTGGATCCCGGGTGTGCCTTCCTTCGTGACGTAGGCCATGCCCTGCCTTAGCACGCCCATTGAGATGTCAATGCCGTAGACGTCCCGCGATGGGGACGCCAGGCGGCGAGCGTATGTGGCCGGTCCGCAGGCCACATCAAGCACAGCCCCCGTTATCCCCTTCAAGGTCTCCGAATGGAAACTCGCGAGGCGGTCCATCAACCGCGAGCCGCGGCGAACGCCGGACAGTCCCGTCAGAGCTGACACAAAGAGCCGAGATTCATAAATAGGAGCAACAAAGTCCATTACCTTGGCCTGACGTGAAACAGCCGGGGAAAGGCTGGCCTGCGAAAGGAAGTCGGGAATTCCGCCGACGACTGGGTATGTGCGGCCACACTCACTGCAGTAGAGGGCGGTATCAACTGAGCGGAGTGCACGCTTGCACTTTGGGCAAACATAGCTGATTAAATTGGTTGATGTGGTTTCAGACATAGGATTTCCTTTTTTCGCGAGGCGATAGATGGCTTCTGCACATTATGACTTAGTACCCCTTGCGTGCTGCCTAATGATTGGGTCAAGTTTTTTTCTGTATTCTTGGAAAGCGGCTCTTCCTTTAGGTGTGAGGCTGTATTCCGTATGCTGGATCTTCCCTCGGAAGGTCTTCTCCACATGTAAGTAGCCGACTTCCTCGAGCCGCGATAGGTGCACGGATAAGTTTCCTTTGGTTAAGCCGCTTTCCTTGAGCAGGAATAGGAAGTCTGCTGAGTCGACTGAAGAGAGCAATGCCGCTAGCATCAAACGCGCTGGTTCATGAATCACGCGGTCCAACCCGGAGAGGTTTTGAACTGAGCCGCTCATGATTCCTCCATATATGGATTCGGATTTTCTTTCCGATAACGCAGGAAGGTCAGGAGACCTGAGATCATCAAAATAACGCCAGAGCTTAGGATGAGAACACTGAGACTGGTCAAAGTCCGGTTGACGGTTTCCAACACATTGACTGGAACAGTTGGCAACCCGATGGCAAACTGCCAAATACCAATCGCGATTCCTGTCAGCAATGTCATGACTGCCAATAGACGGAAACGGCGCAGTCCCATCCATTCGCCACCCAGCAAGTACGAGATTGACCATATCAAGCAGATGCCTACTGGGAGCCATGCTGGCATGAAGGCTAAAACATTGCGCGCGGATACGATGAGCAGACATATAGCCAACAGCACAAGTATTGGAAGAAGCAGAAACAGAATAACATTCCTGATTATGACGAATACCTGTGTTGCAGTAATTCGTTTTCCTCTTACGAAGCCTGTACGCGGATAAGTGAAATGGTCTTTCAACCACCATAGGATCAGGACGGCGACCAGTATGCCGATTATCTTGGCGATGCCAATTTCACCGGTGATTGACAGGAACCGGTAGGGGAATGATGACTGCGACGCTTTCCCGCCGAAAAGGAGGATCACTGCCAAAAGAATAAATAATCCACCCGCAGCCATTTCGATAAATCCGTCCACGAACCAATATCGCCGAGCGCGTTTTAGCGTGGAATCAATTTGCATATTCATTTTCGCTCCTCTTGTAAACTAGTTTGTATTGTAAACTAGTTTACAGAAAATGTCAAGAGGGGAACAAGAAAGGAGCCGACAGGATCAAGAATGAATCAAGGAACAGAGATTCATCGATTCCGGTGCGCTCGCGACGCCACTCGGCAGTAGGGTCCTTCTCGGCGCGATACCAAGGGGAAATGCGATTGATTTATGAGAACATGGTCCTGTAATGGTCTTAGAACATGGCGCCGGCACATTGTTCCGCGGCGGCACGAATCCTGTCCTGGTCGCGGATGCGTCAGACTGGTCGTTCCGTGTTCCACCGGACGGGCAAGGTCTTTCCGCTGACTTTGTTGGAGAATCTAATTCGCGGATAGCCTATGAACAGTCCGCCATAAATGCGCTGATAGCTCGCGAGCCCGAGACGCTGGCGAATCGATCGATTCTTGTCCAAGAAGAGCGAAGCGTTGCCCCACAGACAGGTTCCTACCCCATTCAGCTGCCGCGTAATACATCATGTTTGCCAGAGCATACTGAGCGCTGGCCTCTGCCAGGGGCACATTCTTCCTGCCTACCACGAGCAGGATAGCCGCCGGAGTGGATGAGAATGTTGATCCGCGGCGGAGGGTATTCTCGAGCTTGGGTTCTGCCTTGCGAAACTCATCTCCGAAACCGAGCAGTTTGGTCAGCGCCATGATCACCGGGTTCCGCAGCAGCCAGTTCCGGTAGATCAGGCGATAAATCCAGTTGTTGACCGAGAGGATGGCACCATCCAGCTCGGCGATGAGCTCTGGGGCGTCGATGATGATCACCGTGAAGATGTGATTGTGCGTAGGAGCATAGGCGCCGCACGTAGCGATCTCCTGGAGCAAAGCGCGCTCGATGGGCACCTGCTTGTAAGCGCGTATGCTACGCCGCTCCCGGAAAAGCTCCAATAACTGGTCGCGAGCGGGGAGTTGCGAGCCTTCGAATGAGACTGCCGGCATTCCTTGCCACCAAAGCGCTCTCTGCGGGCATATCGCCACGCATTGAGCGCAGTCGTCGCATACGAGTTGGTTCCTCTTGAGATCGCCATGGACCAGGGTTAGGGCACCTTCATGACAGTTCTCCACACATAGGCCGCAGTCATTGCAACGGTCTGCATGGAATGTGATGTTTGCCATTCTTGCCTTTCTATTTGTTTTTCTTTTCTTGGCACAGGCCGTTCAAGGCGAACTCCGCCACGCGCCTGGGATCCAGCCAGGGTTTGCCCTGAGCATCAACCTGGGAGGCCGTGCCCAAGTAAACCGTCATCAGCAGACTTGTGGTGGGCTGCAGCTCGGCTCGGCGGAAGACGCCGTGTTGAATGCCCGGAACCAGGATATGCTCGGTCAGGAGGCGGAACATCGGCTCGTAGGCCTTGAAACAGTATTCCTTCTCCGCCTGGTTCGGGCTGTTCACTGCATTGAACATCACCCTCGACCGGTGTGGGTTCTCCACCACGTACTCGAACCCGGCCTTGAAGAATCGATCGAGCGCGACGGCGGGATCGTCAACGCCCGCCAGCGCGGATTTCATATACTCCAGATGTTCAGCAGCGATGCCATCAATCAGGGCCAGGATCAGCGCTTGCTTGCTAGGGAAGTAGTTGTAGACCGTACCCTTGGCGAAGCCTGCCCGGGTAGAAATGGTATTGATGTTGGCGTGCTCAAATCCATGCAGAGCAAATTCCTCGGCAGCTGCGTCCAACAGGGCTTGGCGGGTTTTTCCCAACACCTCTTCTCGGACAATTGACTTGATGCGGACCATCTGGCGCTCCTTATTATGGGTGGGCGGTCACCCATAATATTACCCAGTTTTATCGAACTGTCAAGAGCTAGAAGATGAACCAAACTACTCCTCCACGCCCAGCAATCCCAGCTCGCGGGCGCGCGCCAGCGGCTGCGTCCGGCTGTTAACGTTCAACCTGCGAGACCTGTCACCGGTGTGCGTCTTGACCGCGCTCAGCGTGCTGACCGGTCAGCGACGGACTGATTGGAATCGCCCGCTGCGATCAGGTGTAGGACATCCAGCTCGCGCGGCCTGAGCTGCGCAAGACGATCTAGACAAAGCCCGGCGGAAAACTCGATTCTGTTGACAACAAGTGAGTGCACACGATCGGAGACTAGATGCGTTATCGAGCAAGGTCGTCGGCGGGAATCAAAGTCGCCTTTCCTGTTTTGGGTGCAACGCGGGTGCCCTTGGGCTCGTGCCCAAGGACTTGCGATGGCCGCTGGAGGCGGCCTCGCAGCGCAATTGGGAAAACCCCTCCGGGCTTCGCCTGCTTCGCGATCCCCCAAATACACGACGAATTGGCTGATCTTGAAGAGTATTCTGAAGCGTGGATTTGGGGGAGGAAGAGATGCAGCACTGGCGATGGCTGCGGACGATGCCGATCAGGCCGAGTGGTTCGACCGCGCGCACTTGCCTTCGCTGGCCTTCCGCGCCACGCAGACCGTGTTGAGCAGACGGTAACCAGGACGTGCCACTGAGTTACTGACTGGGGATAAGAGAGAGACGCCGTGACTCTTAATCAGTGCAGGCAGGGTTCGCCTGCGATTCCTGTCGCATGCACTTGCGGCGGCCGCTTTAAGCGGCTCCGCGGCGCAAGTCCCTGGTCGGTGATCTAGCTTGGGGACGATAGCTCGGAAGAACCGGACAGTTAGCTCCTAGCATACGAAGCCTCTCAATCAATCCGCCGCGATGGGCGCAGCCATTTCCTTGTAATCTCGGGCGCGTTCGGATCGTTAGCTGCACGTGCAGGCGTCCCCGCCTGCACGAGATGGGCGTTCTGACGCGCAACACTTGCTTAAGAGCTTGGGTCGCCGGGATCGTTTCGACTGCTGGTTCGCTGTCGTCTCGCTCAGCTTTCCCATTCCAATTGTCAGGCCCTAACGGCAACGAACATCATGATAGGAGCCGCGCTGCCACTCCGCAATGCTCAAATCAACAAAGCAGAAGGCTCGCATCCGGCGAACCTTCTGCCAGGGTTCCGTGGTTCCAGCACCCTCAGGCCGCTGATCTGCTACTTGGGGACATGGACGTGGAGCGCACCCTGGAAACACACCGTGCCATAGGCGTTAATAGGTGTCGGGATGGTGCAGGCGGACAGCGTGTTGTACTCCCCGGTCACGGAGGCGCCCTTCAGCCAGCCGTCGGTGACACTTCCAGTGATAACCGCCATGCCCGATGCGTCGCTCTGCACTATGTTGACGTCCGCCGTAAAGGCATGTTTGCTGCCGTTGAAGTGGTAAGCAGCATGGATGGTCGTAGTGGTCTTGTCATCGTTGTAGGTGAGAATCTGCCCGGCATAGGTGCCCGGGCCCACATCGCCGCCCACGACGCCCACCATCGTGCCCGCGTTCGCGTCAGTCACCCATTTCGTAAAGGTGTCATCGAACGTGTGCCCTTTCGCGCTCCCACTGTAAGCGAGCGCCGATCCGGCAATTGCCGCGACCAGCACGAGCGCAAGGGCGATGCCCCAACCTTTGGAAAGTCGGAATCTTTTCGCCACGGTCTTAGTGCCTTCATTCTTCAGGTTTGTCATTTCTCCATCTCCTTTGTGAACTTGTCAAACGCTGGGGGAACTATCCTGAGAGGGGAATTGCCCTCTTCCTTCAACTTGCCATTACTTTACCGCCCCGGCGGTTGCCCCACTTGCCATTTCCTGCCAAAATTCTCCGAAAAGGCTGAATATGTGCTAATCTGGTAGTGCACCTACCGCCCACTGCGATTGCGCGAAAGGCAGCCCGCATGTCCACCTCAATCCCGGAACGCACTCTTGGAGAAATTCACCAGTTTTGGCGACCTGCTGCGGTTTCTCCGGCGGCGCGTGAGTATCACCCAGGTGGAACTTGCTACCGCGGTCGGCTACAGCGATGCGCAGATCAGCCGCCTCGAACAGAATCTTCGCCTGCCCGACATTCCTACGATCGAGGCCCGCTTCGTTGCAGCCCTTGGGCTGGAGAATGAGCCGAAGGCTGTGGCGCGGTTGCTGGACCTCGCAGCCAACGTGAGGCGCGAAGACGCACCAGCTTTCGGCCTAAGTCCGTACAAAGGCCTGAATTACTTTGACGAAGCCGATGCCGACCTCTTCGCAGGGCGCGAAGCGTTGACCGCCAAATTGACGGAACGGCTGCTTGAGCTCGCCGCAGGCAGGTCGTCCCCGCAGGCGCGATTTCTGGCGATCGTCGGTGCGTCCGGTAGTGGAAAATCATCTCTTTTGCGGGCTGGAGTGCTGACCGCGCTGCGCTGGAATAAGGCCTCAGCGGACTGGCCAATTCACGTGCTCACGCCCACGGCTGAACCTCTCGAGAGCCTCGCAGCAAGCTTGACTGACTCGGTCTCGGCCACCGCCACGCTGATGGATGATCTGGCGCGTGACCCCCGCAGCCTGCAGCTTTTCATCAAGCGCCTGAGGCAGCCGGGCAATACTTCCCGCTTTTTGCTCGTCGTGGATCAGTTTGAGGAACTGTTTTCCTTGTGCCGATCGGAGCAGGCAAGAACCTCATTTATCGACAACCTTCTTACGGCCTCGTCGGAAGTGGATGGCCCGACGATTACCGTAATCGCGCTGCGAGCCGACTTCTATGCTCATTGTGCGGCATACCCCCACTTGCGCGAAGCATTGGCGCAACAGCAGGAGTACATCGGCGCCATGAGCGACGCAGAGCTGCAGCAAGCGATCGAGGAACCTGCCCGCCGCGGACGATGGGAGCTTGAACCCGGGTTGGTCGATCTGCTCTTGCACGATGTGGGGCATGAGCCCGGCGCGCTTGCCGTTGCTCTCCCACGCCCTTTTGGAGACATGGCAGCGCCGCCGCGGACGGACCCTGACCCTCAGCGGCTATGGTTCATCGGGCGGCGTGCGCGGGGCCATCGCTGAAACGGCTGAAGCAGTATTCACCGATCAATTTACCCATCAGCAGCAGCTGATCGCCCGGCGCATCTTCCTGAGGCTGACCGAATTGGGAGAGGAGACGGCCACCGGAGACACGCGTCGCCGGGCGACCTTCAACGAATTGATCCTGAAACCTGAAGACGCTGCCCCGACCCAGGCGGTTTTGAAAGCCCTGGCCGACGCCCGCCTGATCACCACCAGTGAAGATTCGGCAGAGGTGGCGCATGAGGCCCTCGATTCGCGAGTGGCCCACGCTGCGCGGCTGGCTCGAAGACAACCGCGAAAGTTTGCGCTTCCACCGGCATCTCACCGAGGCGGCTCAGGAATGGTCTGCATCGAACCGCGAGCCCGGTATGTTGTATCGCGGTGCGCGGCTGACACAGGTTCTCGATTGGGCCGCTGCTCATTCTGATGAGATGAATGATCTGGAACGGGAATTCGTCGATGCCTCACAGGCGGGCGCCGAGCGTGAAGTTGCCGAGCTCGACGCGCAGAAAGAACGCGAATTGGAGGCCGCCCAGAAACTGGCCGAGGAACAAAGCAAGCGGCTCGAAGAGCAAAGTCGCGCGGCCAGCCAATTGCGGCGCCGTGCTCTCTATCTCATTGGCGCACTGGTGTTGGCGGTCGGCGCGGCACTCGCCACCGGAGTCGTTGCCAATCGCAATAAGGCTCTCGCCGGGCAAAACGCAGCCATTGCTGCGCAAAACGCAGCCATTGCCGTAACCGCGCAAGCCAACTTCGTCCGCGCCGACCAGCAGGCGCGCCTCGCCACCTCGCGCGAATGGGCCGCCGCGGCGGTCAACAATATAGGCGTGGATCCTGAACGCAGCATTCTGCTGGCCCTGCAAGCCGTGTCGGTGACTTACTCCGTGGACAAAAGCTGGACCAGGGAAGCCGAAGAAGCGCTCCACCGGACCGTCTCGGCGGCGCAGCCTTACGTGGCCCTGCGCGGCCATACCAGCGGCGTAAACGATGTGGCGTTCAGCCCGGATGGAACGCGGGTCGCCACCGCCAGCCTTGATGGCACGGCCAAAGTCTGGGATGCGGCGACTGGTCAGGTATTGTTGACGCTTCCCACCGGCGACGCTGCGCAAGGCCCCAAGTTGTACAGCGTTGCCTTTAGTCCGGATGGCCAGAAATTGGCGACCGCCGGCGCGGGCGGGGCGGTGACCATCTGGGACGCGACGACCGGCAAGTCGTCGCTCACCCTGCTCCGAACCCGGTGAGCTACGCCCGCCATCAACTCACTGGCCTTCAGCCCGGATGGAGCGCGCTTGGCGACCGCCAGCGCCGACGGGACCGTCCGCGTATGGGAGCTGCGCCACGTCTCGCATCTCGCTCACCCTTTCCGTACACCTGGCTGCGTCGCCTGACCCCCTTGCCTCTGCCCTACAGGATGTCGCCTTTAGTCCGGATGGAACGCGCCTGGCGACGGTGGGGCCCGATAAGACGGCGAAGATCTGGGATGCCGTGACGGGCAAGGCATTGCTTACCCTCGTCGGCCACAAGGAGGTCGTCCTCGCACTGGCTTACAGCCCGGATGGACGAACGATCGCCACAGCCAGTTACGACACGACCGCGAAAGCTGTGGGATGCCGAAACCGGTGCTGCATTGCTCACTGTTTCAGGCAATAACTCCATGAATACTGGCGTCGCCTTTAGCCCGGATGGGAAGCGCCTGGCCATTGTCAGCGAGGACGGAACGACAAAGATATGCGACACTTCTTCCGGCCAGGAATTATTTACCCTCGGTGGAGGCTCCAGCGCAGTGAGGGCCGTTGCATTCAGTCCTGACGGCACCCGCGTTGTGACCGGCGGCGACGACGGCACTGCCCGCGTGTGGCAGGCCGCACCCAGCCGGGAGTTGCTTACCCTGGTCGGTCACACAGGGCAAGTGTATCGGGGCTACTTCAGTCCCGATGGGACACGCCTGCTGAGCAGCAGCGCAGAGGGCAAGGTGAAAGTCTGGGATGCGGAGACCGGCCAGCTTCTCTACACCCTGTCCAGCGATCAGGGGCTTGAACACGGCGCCTTCAGTCCCGATGGAAAACTCATCGCCACCGGCGGTGTCGATCACATGGCGCGGATCTGGGACGCGGCCACCGGCCAGTTGCTGCGCACCCTGAGCGGTCATACGGACCTGGTTGGCGAAGTGAAGTTCAGCCCGGATGGCACAAAGCTGGCGACCTCCAGCGCGGACAAAACGGCCAAATTGTGGGACGTTGCGACGGGTCAGGAGTTGCTGACTCTGTCCGGTCATGTCGGTGGGGTGTACTGGCTCGGACTACAGCCCCGATGGCAAACGGGTGATCACAGGCGGGGATGACACTGTGGCTATCGTCTGGGACCTCGCCACCGGGCAGCCCGTGCTCAAGCTGCCCATGCCGACCGGGGTGAACTTTGGGGTTTCCTTCAGCCCGGATGGCACCCGCCTGCTTACGGTTGACACGAGCGACGTCGCGAAAGTTTGGGACGCCACAACCGGCCAACTTATTATGGAATTATCCGGCCACTCTGGTGCGCTCTATGGGGCCGCATGGAGCCCGGATGGGAAGCGCATCGCGACGGCCAGCGCCGATAAGACCGCCAAGCTCTGGGACGCCGCGACCGGCGAAGAGCTGCTCACCTTGTACGGCCACACGGCCGTCGTTGGCGGCGTGGCGTTCAGCCCGGATGGGACGCGGCTGGCAACCTTCAGCGACGACAGCACGGTGCGCGTGTACGTCCTGCCAATCGAAGAGTTGATCGCTTTGGCCAGGACACGCGTCACGCGCACCTTGACGACCGAGGAGTGCCAGAAATATATGCATGTGGAGCAATGCCCGTGAGAGTTGCTCCCCTTACTTTTTTGCGTGAAGGTCTATGCGCTGCAGGCCAACGCCACGCATGTCGTACAAGCCGACAGATTCTGCCGGAGTCGGCGTTTCCGCTTCGGCGGCAACACGGTTGCAGATGGGTAACCCTCTTTGGACAAATTGGGTGACTGACTGTTGATCATCATGTGAATACAAGAAACGGGAGCCGATAATGACATCAAAACCAGCCACAATCCTCGCCAATCAAGTCCGTTTAATGAAATCCATTCACACGGGCAGGGACTATCGGATCGCAATAGGTTTGCCGCATGCTTATCCAAAGCCGCGCATCAAAGGCTGGCCTTTTGATGATGTCCCTGCCAGGTGGCCTGTCGTCTATTTGCTTGACGCCAATTGGTACTTTGGCACTGTCAATGATACGATTCGGATAATGGTACGGGGTGGAAACACAACGGACGCTATCGTTGTCGGAATCGGTTACCCAGAGGACCCGGATTTTCAGGAAGCCATAAGAGAACAACACGCTCGTCGCTGCATGGACTTGACGCCTATCCGCTCAGAAAGCACTGAAAAAGGATGGGGCGAAAGAGTAAAGCGTCCATCGCCAACGGGCGACGCAGTCAATTTCCTAAAATTTATCAAAAACGAATTGATCCCGATGGTCGAGAAAGAGTATCAAGTTGACCCATCCAAACGCACACTCGCAGGGCACTCGCAAGGAGGATTATTTACAGCCTTTGCGCTACTGAGTGAGCCTGGCTTATTCAATAATTACATTATCGGAAGTCCTTCGCTTGATTACGGCAATAGATTCATGTTCGAGTTTGAAGAACAATTTGCTAAAAAGCATAAGCAACTTCCCGCCAATGTTTATCTTTCAGTAGGCGAACTTGAGGAAGAGGTAGATGACACCACCATAACAGATATGCTTCGCTTTGCCGCCGTGTTGCAGAGCCGAAACTACAAAGGACTTTCGCTTCGCAAACAAATATTTGCTGACTTGAATCACTGTGAAGTCATCGCGCCTAGTTTTCAGGCTGGTTTGAAGATAGCGCTAAAAGTCAGGCAACCGGGGCTGGGGCACCCTGAGTGGTGATCGCGCTAACTCCCCAATGTCGCAGATAGTGAAACCGGATTCCCGGCGATTTTCAAGTATTTTTCTGGCTTGAAGTTTTTTTCGTTCTCAAGCTGAGGCCACGCCCGGCCATGCGCCACCAACGGAAGGCGCTTATGAATCTCAAGGGCAAGTAAGATCAGAGTCGCCTTTCCTGCCGAAGGCGGGTGCAATTGCGGCGGGTGCCCTTGGGCTCGTGCCCAAGGACTTGCGATGGCCGCTGTCCTCCGCCGCCTTCGGCTCAGGATCTCGCGATGCTGGCTTGAGGCCGGCTCGCTCGAGATGCGGCCTCGTCCCGCGCCTGCACTGCGCTCCGTGCGGGATCTGCGCCGGCGCAGTTGGGAAAACCCCTCCGGGCTTCGCCTGCTTCGCGATCCCCCAAATACACGACGAATTGGCTGATCTTGAAGAGTATTCTGAAGCGTGGATTTGGGGGAGGAAGAGATGCAGCACTGGCGATGGCGGCGGACGATGCCGATCAGGCTGAGTGGTTCGACCGGGCGCACTTGCCGTCGCTGGCCTTCCGCGCCACGCAGACCGTGTTGAGCCAGCTCTAGTCCGCGCTTCCGGGTCCAACCAGCAATCACGACCGGCTGGAGGAGGCATCAGAAGCGATTTGGGAATGCAGCGGGGGATAGCTTAGTGATGGCGGCGAAGGGGGCAGATAAGCCTATCAGATCATATTCAGAAGGATGAATATAATACAATAAATATTACATAATGTACCTTTCAAATTACGCTACGGGGGCTATACTCACATTCAAAGGATTGAATATAGGCGCGTTATGTACCAATATCCTGAGGAAGTCAAACTGTTCAAGGCACTTACGCATCCGGTACGCCTGGCGATCCTTGGGATTCTCCGAGGCGGTGAGCAATGTGTTTGCCACATGGAGGCGGCGTTAGGCCTTCGCCAGGCGTACATATCCCAGCAGCTCATGGTTTTACGGGATGCAGGGATAATACTTGACCGCCGCGATGGTTTGAATGTGTACTACCGCGTGATTCAGCCCGAGATCTATGCCGTGCTGGCACTGATACTGCAAATGACGGGGACGCAGGCCTCGAAATTAATCCTTACACCGGTAGCCTGCACATGCCCGAACTGCAAAGAGCATATGACCGATCGGTTGGAAATCCAGGTGGAAAATCAAAACCAGAATTGAAATATGCTAAACACCCAAAGACCCCGAACGGACGAATAGCTTCGGGGTGCACACCCTGGCGGGTAACCCGTTCTTTTTTTTACGGCACCAGGGTATTCAATAAATTGAATATGGCTTAAAGGACGAACCATCATGGATCGAACTCTTTCCGCACAACACAAACTCGGAATCCTGTGGCGCATGGCCGGCCTGCTCATCCTGGGGGCCGCTGCCTGCCTGAGACGATCATCCTGGGGCGCGTGCTCAGCTGCGGTTGATCGAAGCATTGATCGGCGTGATTGCCGCGGCGATCATTATCAGCGGCATTTGTTCGGCTGGATTATGTAACTGCATCTACTCTCTCGCCATCCGCCCGAGAGTGCAGGAAAGGACAAAACTAATGGACGTCAAAATTCTTGGAACCGGTTGTGCAGCTTGCCAGAGCATGTATAACGACGTGAACCGCATCATCGAGCGCAATGGCTGGCAGGGCATCCACGTCGAATATGTGCGCGACCTTCAGCGCATCATGTCCTATGGCGTGATGGCAACACCCGTGCTGGTTATCAATGAAAAGATCATGATGGTCGGTCACCGCGGCACAACCAAGATCGAGCACGCGTTGCGCAAGGGCGGCGCGGCCTGAGCGGCAATAGCCGATCATTAATGATGAAAGCCGGATGGTCCGGGAGCAAACCCCGGCTCCGGTTTAACCGGATCAAGACTGATACCCTGAGAATCAAGTAATCGAGGATCAAGAACCATGATTCCTAATTCTGCACTGCTCACCGCCGTCATCTTTGCCTTTCTGATCGCTTTCATCTTTTCGATGTTCGGTCAGGGTGGAGGGTCGGTGTACTCCCCATTGCTGCTCCTGCTTGGTTATTCGATCTTGCTTTCCACGTCCACATCCCTGGTGTTGAATCTGATCACTTCATTGTCTGCCGGCTATATCTTCTACCGCAAGAAAATGATCGATTTCAAGACTTCCCTTATTTTTGCACCGGGCATCAGCCTGGGCGCCTTTGTAGGGGGAGCTTTGTCAAAAACCTTTGATACGACGGTTTTGCTGTGGCTGTTCGTGGTTTTCCTGGTGGGCGTGGGCGCAAGGATGATCTACACATATTGGGAAAAGGAAAAGGTCGAGGACAATTCACCGGTGCACCTCTCCACTGCCATGTACGCGTTCATCGCGGTCTTCGGTTTGGCAGTGGGATTTCTCGCAGGCCTGCTGGGCGTAGGCGGCGGCATATTCGTCGTTCCGTTCATGGTCTACGTCTGCAAGATCCCGACAAAAATTGCGGCAGGCTCATCGCATTTGATCATCTCGTTTTCTGCCCTGGCCGGGATCCTGGGCCACGCGACATCCCACCATTTCGATATACCTCTGATTGTTGTTACCGGCATCGCCGTTCTCATCGGTGGAAATCTCGGAGCAAGAATCAGCATGCAGGTCAAAGTCAAAATGATAAAGGCTGGTCTGGGATTGATCATGTGGGCTTTCGGAGCACAACTTCTGATAACGCTCCTGAGATAGCGCACATTCCCTAATATGGTCGATGGGTGCATCAGTTCTCTGATGTAGCCCAACTCTCTGCCCTTCATCGGCTCGGTGAGGGTAATCTGGAAAGGAGATTTCAAAATGGCGACGCAATACATTCCCCCCGAATGGGCATTTGAATTTCATGCCCACGAATGTCCGTTCATGCCCCTCGGTTATCGCATGGGCAAACTGGCGCTGGCTTATCTCGGGATCGAGAAGGAACCAGACCACGGTTTCTTTGTCTTCCCCGAATTGGGCGAAGGCCACCCGCAAACCTGCATGATGGACGGCATGCAGATCGCCACCGGCGCCACCTACGGTAAGGTTATGTTCGCCAAGACCTTCTACGGCAAGCTGGCGGCCACTTTCTACCATCCGAAGAAGGGCGCGGTGCGCTACTCGCTCCTGCCCGATTTCGTCGATGCGATGGGCAAGTTCGAGTTCTTTGTTTACCGCAAGAAGGGCATTGAGCCATCGCAAATCCCGCTGGATGTCCGACGCGAGGTGATCCAGTGGGTCTATGACCAGCCCGACGAAGCTATTTTCAAGGTGGAACCGAAACCGGATTTCTCCTACACACCCGTCAAGGGCTCCTTCAATAAGACCAAATGCAGTGTTTGCGGGGAGTACGTCTTTGACCGCTACGTGCGCATGAAAGACGGAAATCCGGTGTGTATACCCTGCTCCGGTTACGAGAAAACCGCAAAGATAGAGCGGTAAAGCCCTGATCCCATTCCCTCCCCCAAGGGAGAGGGCAGAACTCAAAGGAGATCTTCAACATGAATCGCAATGACGATGCTTACAAAGTCGGTCTGGCCTTGCACGGCCACAAGTGCCCCGCTATGCCGCTGGGACTGCGCGCGGGGGAAGCGGCCATGCAGGTCCTGGGAGTGCCGCACGCGCCGGATGGTCAGTTGACCGCCCTGGTCGAGATCGACCGCAATCACTGTTCCACCTGTTTTGCGGATGGCGTGCAGGTTGTGACCGGCTGCACGTTCGGCAAGGGCAATATCCGCAGTCTGGGCTACGGCAAATTCGCTCTGACCCTGATCGATAACAAGACCGGACGCAGTGTGCGCCTGGTCGCCACTCCCGAAGCCATGCGCCGCAGCCAGGAGTCGGAATTCATCAAGTATCGCAAGCAGGGCATGCCCGCCTCGCAAGTGGATGAAAAGCTGGTCGAACCGTTGATTGACAAGGTGCTGTCCGAAAAGACCGAAGTCTTGTTCAAGGTGGAGCCTATCAAGGAGATGAAACTCCCGCCGATGGCACCTCACGCCTTCGATACGATCATTTGCGCCGAATGCGGCGAAGTGACGGTGGAACGCTACGCCCGCCTCAAGCACGGCAAGATCGTCTGCCAGCCGTGTGCGGAGAAAATCTAGCCGCGGAGGCTTCTAATGGCAAAAGACGAAATGTGGCACGGCATTCCCCGCAAGGACATTCCCTGGTTCCCAACCGTGGACGCCGAGGCCTGCATTGGTTGTACGCTGTGCTACACCAGTTGCGGACGCGGCGTGTATGAAATGCAGGACAACAAAGCCGTGCCGATCAACGCCATGAGTTGCATGGTCGGGTGCAGTACCTGCGGCACGGTCTGCCCTACACAGGCGATTGAATTCCCTGACCGCGACCTGATCTGGAAACTCGAACGCGAACATAAGATTTTCAAAGTCGTGCGCCAGCGAAGCCAGGGAGAAGATGGCCAAGCAGGATGCGCTCAAGGCGCGCGCCGCGGCCGAAGATGCGGTCGCCAAGCTTACCACGCGTGTGCGCTTCGAAGTGGCCGGTGAATTCGGTGAGAAACGATTCCTGGTTCAAATGGAAGAGGTCATCAAAGAAAAGCCCTACGACTTCGTCAACATGCGCCTGGAAGTGCCGACGGTAAAAGGCGCAATGGAAAAAACTCCGGCCTTCATGTCCTTCGAGGTCACTTCGACCGAGCAGGAGGATATCCAGAGCTTCCTGCCCGATGTGCGCGATTTGATCCGCCGCAACGGATTGACGCTGGTTACGGAAAGCAAGCTTTAGAAGTGCACAGTGGCGCGCCCACCGGCGCGCCACTGTATGAAATGGAAAAATGATGGTAGCCAATGAGGCCAATATCGCTGAAGTTCAATCCCGCCCGCAGGTTTCCCTGCTGACTATTTTCGCCTCCTACTTTATCGTCGGACTGACCGCCTTCGGCATGGCCATCCTGCAAAAACTAAAAGCGGTGGTGATGGATCATCACTGGCTGAGCGAAGAAGAGATGAACGAAGGGCTGGCCATGGTGCAACTTTATCCCGGGCCGCTTATGGTGGACTTCACCGCCTACGTCGGCTATAAACTGCGCGGCGTGATGGGCGCAATCCTGGCGACGACCGGATTCATTCTGCCTTCCTTCGTTTTGATGTCGGTTCTTTCGGCATTCTACTTTTCTGCCGGCAACCTGCCCTGGGTGCATCCGCTCTTCCTGGGGCTGGAGGCGCTGGTGGTTGGCGTCCTGCTCAACGTCACGCTGGAGATGGGCGGACGCAATGTTCAACAACGGACCCAGGCCGTGATCATGCTTCTGGCCTTCGCTGCCCTGCTGTTCAAGCTCAACGCGATATTGATTGTGCTGGTTGCGCTGGTGCTGGGTGCGTGGCTCATCCGCCCGGCAACTGGAAAGAATGCCGGGGCTGGGATGCCCTCGCCAAAGATCGAACCCGTTTCTGCTCAGCGCTGGGCGGGCATCGCGGCAGTGGTGGCCGCGATTCTGGTTATGGTCGGCTTCTCGTGGAGTCTCAAATCTGAAATCGGCGGGCTGGCGTTGTCCCTGTTCAAAATAGGCTCAGTGGCGTTTGGCAATGGCACCGCCATCATCCCCTTGATCCAGTCCGAGACGGTGGACGCCCACCACTGGATGTCGCTCAGCCAGTTTGCGGACGGGATCGCGCTGGGGCAGATTACACCCGGCCCTTTCCTGATCACCGCAACCTTCATCGGTTACAAACTGGCTGGCTTTTGGGGCGGACTGCTGGCAACCTTTGCCATCTTTTCGCCGTCGTTTGCCATGACGCTCGTCTTCACTGAAGTTTTTGGCCGCATCCGAAATTTGAAAGCCGTGCGAGGCGCACTGGCAGGCGTGATGGCCTCGTTCGTCGGATTGCTGGCAGTGGTCTTATTGCAGTTGGGCGCTGTGACGCTCAAAAGTCCTGCGGCGTTTGCGCTGGCCAGCGCGGCCTTTGTCGCTGTGCGCTGGTTCAAGACTGATATTCTGTGGGTCTTCCTCGGCGGAATTGCCCTGTGGGGCGGGCTGCTGGCGCTGGGGTGGGTTGTCTGACTGCATGGAACAAGGTGGTTGATGAATAACACTGGTATGACCTATCATGTCAACGTCGCCAAACAAGACGAACTTGCGCGCCCTGGCTGAAACGCGAGGGCATCGCCTCACGCTCAACATCGAGAAGGGTGTGGGCGAGGCAGGCTTCAACGCTGCCGAGACCCTGCTCGCCGCGCTTGGCGCCTGCATCCTGACCAACATCAATGCCATCGGCGAAAAAATGCACCTGCAAATTGATCAAGCTCGCATTGAGTTCGAAGCCGGCCGCCGTGACGAACCGCCTGCCCTGACCGAGATCCGCTACCGACTGATTCTCGAAAGCCCCGAACCGCGCGAAAAGCTCGAAGAACTGCACGAGTTGTGCGTCAAATGGGGCACGGTCACGAATACGCTGGTCAACGGCCTCATCCCTCAGGGGACGCTAGTCGTCGAACATTCCGTGGATCAAGGAGTCTAGACGTTTATGATTGCATTGCTGCTCAAAGGCCTCATCGCCGCGCTGATTGTCGGCTTTGTGACTGCCTCCATCCAGTCCTGGGTGGATCGCTTTTTCCTCGTCATCCTGCTGGTCGGCATCGTCGGCTTGCCGATCCAGGACGCCGTGACCATCAACCTGATCGTCGTTTCGCTCGCAGCGCTGATGATGCTTCTGCGCCAGACAGACATGCTGACCTCGGTGCGCCAGGACTGGCCGCTGGTGGTCATCCCGGCCGCGGTCGGCGCGATCCTCGGACGGGTGATCGGCCTGCAAGTTGCTGCCAATGCCTTGTTGATCCTGCTGGGTATGTACGCCATGCTGGCAAGCTTGCGGCTGGCGTTCATCCGCCCCTTGCCCGAAAAAGAAACTGGGGCGCATCCTGCCTGGTTGGCGCCAATTGCCTTTGGCGCATCTGTGCTGACGGGCCTGCTCTCAGCGGGCGCGAAAGTCTTCCAGGTGCCCCTCTTCAACATCGCGCTGGGACGTCACCCCAAACAGGCTTATGCGCTGGCCGCCCTGAGTGTCAGCGTCTCGGCGCCCCTGGCTTTGGCAACGCAAATTGGTCTGGGCGTGGCACTCAGCGTTTCCCAAATTTTGCTGGCGCTCTATCTCTTCGTGCTGATTGTTGGCGTAGCGCTCATCGTAGAGCGTTTCTGGACGCCGAAGCTGAATCGGGTTGTAACGTGGATCATCGCGCCTGTTCTTGCGCTGGTCGGCATCCGCTTTTTAATGCTGGCGCTTGCATGATGCGCACTTGAAAGGCAAGGTGAAAAATGGACAGGCATACGTCCTTACTGGTGATCCTCCCACATCCCGACGATGAAAGTTTTCCGATGGGCGGCGCGTTGGCGAAATACGCCGCCCATCACACCCATGTAACGCTGGTCTGCGCCACCCGCGGCGAGGCGGGTATTGAAGGGTTGCTCCCCGATCTTGCGGCAGTCATCCGCGAAGGCGAATTGCGCTGCGCCGTATCCGAACTGGGTCTGGATGACGTACGCTTCCTCGACTACCGGGACGGAACGCTTGCCCAGGTTGACCCGGAACGATTGATCGGGAGTCTATCCACCTTGATGCGCGAACTTCATCCCAACGCCGTGTTGACTTTTGGCCCGGACGGCATTTCTGGACACCCCGACCATGTCGCTCTTTCCGCGCGTATCACCCAGGCGTTTGACCGCGCCGCCTTGCCAAACGCGCGCCTGTATTATCTTGCACCCTCGGAAGCCACTCTGCAGGGCTGCGGGGTTGTTCCCTTGCAGGAAGCCGCGGGCGGACCCGTTGCCAGCATTGATATCACCGACTACCGCATTTCCAAAGTCCGCGCCATTCAATGCCATGTCAGCCAGAATCCGCCCTTTAAAGGAGAGCCGGAAGGGGAAGTGGATAACCTGGCCTGTCACGAATATTTCACTCTTGCCCGTCCATCGGGAAATTATGCGGATACAACAGATTTGTTTGCTTCATTAATAGAGCTGCAGAAAGAACGATCATGAACCCCCATCCTGACAAAGCCATTGAAAACCGCTTCATCATTTCGATGATTCTCACCGCCGCCATTCTGGTGGCGGAGATCATCGGCGGTTTTTGGACAGGCAGCCTCGCTCTACTTTCGGACGCGGCGCACGTTTTCATGGATGTATTTGCCCTCGGCTCGAGTTTTTTGGCCTTGCGCCTCTCTGCCCTGCCGGCAGATGACCGCCACACCTATGGTTATCACCGCCTGGAAGTGCTGGCCGCGCTGATAAATGGCATCTCGCTGGGCGCGATCGCCATCGAGATTTTCACCGAATCCTGGCATCGCTGGCAAAATCCTCAGCCGGTCAAAAGCGCGCAGATGCTGGTCATCGCCGTCATCGGCCTGGTCGTCAATCTCGTGGTGGCTTTCGTCCTCGGCGAGCATCACCATGACCAGGAGGAACACGAGGGCGGGTCCACGCGCGAAGACCTGAATATCCGCAGTGCATTCCTGCATGTCGTTGGAGACGCGGTTTCATCGGTTGGCGTTATTGTGGCAGCGGGCATCATCTGGTACACGAGCTGGCAATGGATGGATCCGCTGATGAGCGTCGTCATCGGCGTGCTCATCTTGTTCAGTTCGTGGCGTGTGCTTAAGAACTCGGTGCATATTTTGGTCGAAGGAGTCCCCGAAGGGCTTTCACTTGAAAAGATCGGGGAAGCCATGCAAAGGGCAGCCAGGGTGCAGGAGGTTCATGATTTGCACATTTGGAGTCTGTGCTCGGGTCATATCGCCCTGAGTGCTCACGTCACTGTAAACGAGCAGAGCCTGGCTGCCAGCGAAGGCGTCATGAATCAACTCAAGGACCGCTTGCGCGGCTTCGGTATTGAACACACCACCATTCAGTTTGAATGCGGCAACTGTGGGCAGGGCGCGGTCATTTCCGCCTCCGCCCGACAAATTACGCAATAAAACATCAAGGAGCCTCTCATGGAAGTACTGCCGATTCTTGATCTGTCCTCCACGCAGCAGAAAGTGGAACAGGCCGCGGATAAACTCGGCGCTCTTTTGAGCAAGCATCCACGCTGCCGGCAATATATGCAAACCATCATGGATTTGGAGAAAGACCCGCGCGTGCGGGATCTCTCCGTCCAAATCCAGACCAAACGCAATGCTCTTTACGGTGGGAATAGCAATCCCGATCTGGCCGCCGAACTCCAACGCCTCGAACTGGAACTTGAAGCGGTCCCCGCCATCCAGGCCTATCGCGCCGCCGAAGGCGAAGTGCGCCCCGTTGCTCCATGCCGTCAACAGCCTGCTGAGCCAAACACTCGGCGTGGACTTCGCCGCCAATGCCCGGCGCGCTTGCGGCTGTGGTGGATAATCCGTCAAGGAGATGATATGAACCCCAACGAACTTCCCCAGGATATTCAGGTTGCCGCCCGCGCCCTCGCCGACGCCGCCCTTATGGAGCCGCCGGCCAAAGACTATCGATCAGCCGTCGCCGCTTTCGAAGGCGACTCAAGAGCCTCCGGCCTCAAAAAACGCTTCATGGATCTATACGCCGGGCTGATTGCCCGCCAGCAAAAAGGCGAGGCCCTAAGCCGCAAGGATACCGAGCCCTTCTACGACCTGCGCCGGGAATACTATGCTCACCCGCTCGTCATTGCTCGCGACGACGCCCTCGGCGCGCTCAAACCCATTCTGGCGAATGCCGCCGATCAAATCAGTGCGCAATTGGGCCTCGACTTCACCGAACTTTCCAGGACCGAATAGGAGCATCCCATGCAAATCAAAATTGCCGCCATCACCGAAGACGGGAAAACCATCAGCCAACACTTTGGCCGCGCCCCCTTTTACGCTGTCCTGACCATCGAGGATGGCAAGGTCATCGCCCGCGAACAGCGCGAAAAGTTGGGACACAACCACTTTGCAGGCGAACATCATGAAGACGAAAAAGCTGATCCGCGTGGACACGGCTTTGCGCCCGCTGAACAGGATCGCCATTTCCGCATGGCTGAAGCCATCCGCGATTGCCGGATGTTGCTCGTGCGCGGTATGGGTTCGGGCGCCTACTACAGCATGGAACAAATCGGCATTCATCCCATCGTCACGGACATCGCCGGTATAGACGAAGCAGCCCTGAAGGCTGCGGATGGCACCATTGTGGATCACAAGGAAGAATTGCACTGACGTTTTTCATCAGACAGTATCAACCCTGCACTCAATGTGGCGGCTGCGATTGGATTAGGAGGCGGCGATGAAAAAGGCCCTGACCGTTCTGCTTGAAGATAAGGACGTCATCGAGTTGATGCGTATCCTTATGGATAGTGATACACAGGGTGCGCTGGATTTCCTCAGAGAGCATTTCAAAGGCAAAGCGCGTGACTTGCTCGAAGGGGGCTGAAAGGTGATGATCGATGTGCCCGGTACGGGCACTTTGAAAGTAAGCGGCAACCTGTTCAGGAAGTAAGATGTTCCTGCAAGCGATCGCTCTGGTGAAAATCCTCCCCTGTCTGGCTGAGCCAGGCAAGATCATCGTAATTGGTGCTCCAGATCGCTCGCTGGAGGAAGTCATTCCATACCTTGCCACCCTGCCCGACATCATCGCCTACAATCCCGAAACCTGCACGTTGACTTTTCGGCGGCCGCACGGTTTCATGACCCTGTACGCTCACAGAGTGACGATTACCCAGGTGGATGATACCGAACATGGGATTGTACTGCTTGACGATATCAAGGATGCCATCAACGCCACATGGGAACATCGATCCGAGCTGACAACCATAACCAAACCACGTCGGGCCCCGCGTCCGCTGGACGTGTGGACACTGCTTCCGCGCACGAATTGCCGAAAATGCAACGAGGCTACTTGCATGGCATTTGCGGTTGCCTTAATTCAGAATAAGCGTGAACCCGGAGAATGTCCCATTTTGGATGTCGATCAGCGTGCTACGCTGGCCGCGATATTGTGAAATGCAATTCTTCCTTGGAAATCAAGCCTTTCATGAAAGCAAATCTGATGGCCGCGACGCGATCAGGCAGGCCGAGTGGTTCGACCGGGCGCACCTGCCTTCGCCGGCCTTCCGCGCCACGCAGGCCGTGTTGAGCAAGTTATAACAAAGTTTGCCCGCGGGGTTGTTGAAAGGAGATAGGAGAGGGACTCTCTGCCTCTTGATCAGTGGGTTGGCTTCGAAGAGCACTCAGTGCAGGCAGGGTTCGCCTGCGATTCATGTCGCATGCACTTGCGGCGGCCGCTTTAAGCGGCCCCGCGGCGCAAGTCCCTGCTCGGTCACAAGTAATTACCCGTAAATGGCTGTAAAAAATCGCCTTCCGCATCCGAAAGCGATTCTTCTACAGCATTCTCCTTTTAGGAAGACCACTATGGTAATCGCATTGACACAACCCAAACGGGACGCCTGATTATGCAATGTCTCATCCGAGTCCTCCTATCCCAAACCAGTAAGGGTTAATAGCTATCTTCAACCTCGATGCGATCCACCAGGATCTGCGAGCCGTTGTAGTCAGGAACATTACTGAATAATGTGCCATAAAGATGAACGATCTTGCCAGTGTTGCGTAGCGCCTCGATCTGCGCTTGTACAGCCGGGTCGATAGAATCGATGCCAAAGTAGATAACCTGTCCCAGGTCCTGCCGCTCGAAGTAGTCATCATACTGTGCGCCGGGCTGCGTACTCTTGATGACGCCCCACCAATCTGCTATTTCTTCTGACGTACCTGGCGGCATGTAACCGCCTTTGCCACCTCTTGCTGTTGAGGTTGCCTCAACTACGATAGCAGGTGTAGAACTGTTTTGAGCTGCCAAGCCACACTCACCCCGGAAATAGGCCCACTCATCACAAATGCTGCGGTCCGGAAGAACACATATTCCGTTTTGGCTGCCATCGGCAGCAGTGCGAATTTCCAGTTTGTTGCCATTCTGCGCGCAATAGACCGAGGCAGGATTGGGCAGGTTCGCGGCCGGGGTGGAGCTAACTTGACGTGGACTGCAGGACGCCGAAAGCACGCCAATAATCAGCACGACCAGGGTTAATAGTGATTTTCGGGACATTTTCTCTCCATTTTGGATCTTGTTGATGAGTTGCTCAGCCAGCGTCAGCCAAGGCTGGTTTTTGAACCTTCACACCCTTGATCAAAAGCCACAAAGTGAGCCCAACTTCCGAAATGAACCCAAGCGGACCAGTCAGATAGATGATTACTCCGACGCCCGGGAAAAGGAAGAATTGGAGAACAGTCATCAGCCAGCCAACAAAATGAATCATCATGACGATGCCAAAAATCCTGGGAAGGAAGCCCGACTTGAAAACCAAATAACCAAGCGGAAAGAGCCAGACGGCAAAGAATAAATTGGCAATCCAATATCCATTTTGACGTAGATTGAGAAAGAACATTGCCAGGGCTTGCAGTTGATCGGCCTGGAATACTTTCAAGTAATCGGCGCCGCTCAAAAGCAGAACAGCAGCAAATTGATTAACCAAATTAATAGAATAGACAGCGCCGCCGCCCAGGTTCAATAACAAGAACAACAAGGCAATGTCTTTATTTACCGATTTCAATAATACGTACAAAGCCCAGGCGGCCAAAAGAAAAAACACGGCGGAGACCAGATCGCCCACGAAACTGAGGCGGAATAGCCACTCAGAAGCCATAATCTTGATGGCTGTTGCTGCGGCATCGCCGAGCACAATAAAACTATCGCGGCCCATATTACTAGGGATCGTAGTTACGACGTACATCAAATAGAAGAACCCTGCCATTCTTGCGGTCTTTTGGATTGAATTCATTTCTTATCTCCTTGTTGTGATGGATTGTGGCGTAAATCAGCCGCCTACGCCTCTTGCGGTCTTCCTGTTTGTCCTACTTTGGCCGTATTCACTCTGGATTCTCCTTTGAATGCGCCGTAAGATCAGGCTGACCGGTACAGCCTTTTGTGTAGATAGCCTATGGCAATTCCAAGAGCGAGAAACCTTAGTACGTTGAATACTGTACCGATGAGAAAGTAACGCAAGACGTCACTTGTCGCAAAATAACTTGAGGGACCTCCAATCAAGATTGTGACGATGCTCAGGACGATGAAGGTTAGTATTACGGCTTTTGGAATTGGATCCCTCGTTGGAAGCTTATCAAAAGAACGAAGCAAGAAATAGCTGACCAGGAAGCCGATGATCAGGCCGCCAACCAGGGATTCAACAAGCATTGGAATATACGAGATTGAAAGTGCAGCTCTATACTCGGCAGCGATGGGAGTCCGGGAAATGGCGAAGTTAGCTGCCCAGAATGCTGCTCCGCCCCCAATGGTCAGTGTGTACAGCTTCTTCGACAGGATGGTCGGACGTGTTTGCAACATGCTGCTTTCTCCTTATGATGTGCAGTGCCCGCTCTTTCAGGTCGCTGCCACGAGCATTACCATGTGGTTGCGCGGGCGGGGGTTTGGGGAGGGTCTTCAGCCCTCCCTCTCCCCTATCAGGCAATGCTATGCCACGCTCAAAGCCGCGCTCAAGCGCTCGTTCGTCACTGTTTTCGCGTACAGGGAAGCGATCGCAGATGGATTAAATCCCTTCGCGATCATCCAGACTGCAAAGACCATTTCCTGGATGGCAGTTGGGACCAACAAGAGCCCTATTCCCACACCGATGTCTGGAGCTAAATGCAGCGGACTAAACATGCCTGCAATGTTGGCAATGAAGTACAACACTGCGCCAATAACACCCCAGCCTGACAGCCAGCGAGGAATGAGCCTGGTTTGATATAAAATGGCGAAGATCATCAGCGTGCCGACGCCGAAGACGATACTCCCAATCTGAGGGATCCAATTTCCTGCGGCGATGAGCATGGACCCCAGCGCCTGCAAATTGGATGATTCGGCTGCTCCAGTGCTTCCATGGATCTCGCTGACGGTCAATAACAGGAAGAAACTAAGCGCCAGGAGCGTTTCGCCCACCTGTTCAAATATCCCCCTGAACAGGACTGCCCCGAGGGCCAGGACTTGATTGTGCTTCTTGAGGATCGGGTACAACAGTACCGGAACCATGGCGAGGGATAATCCCATCAGCAGGATGAGGAGCGTTGCGATAATCCATTGGGTTGCACTTCCCGATATATTGAGTGGAAACGTCGCAGCTGCCCGGATCGGGGCGGTCACAACACCAGCCAGGACACCGGAAACTGTCCCAATGATGAATAGAATTCCAACAATCACAGCGGTCTTTCTATAGGTGTTCATTTTGGGTCTCCTTGTTTCGAACGATATGAATGAGTGTCGTTGAATTGGACTTGAATGAGATTGTGGTCGCCAGCCTCTTCCCAGGGGTTGAAGTTGGCTAGAATTGGCATTCTCGTTTGTTCCTTTCGATGTGTTGCGTCCGCGGGTTCAGGTCTATTCAACGGGCATTCACATGTAGCTGAGCCGAGGGGTCTAGGGAGGGTCTTCAGCCCTCCCTCTCCCCTACATGGCGGATCTATGACGGGCTCAAAGGCGCGTTCGGCACTGTCTTCGCAGACAGAGAAGCGATTACAGATGGATTGAATCCCTTGGCGATCAGCCACACCGCCATGACCATTTCCTGAAGGCCGATCGGCAGATTCATGGCCATATTGACTGGAGAAAAAGCAGTCTGGAGTCCGAACATGATCAGGAAGCCCGTGGCCAGATGCAATAGGATCGCAATGACACCCCAACCTGATATCCATCGAGGAATGAGTTTGGATCGGTAGAGGAGGTAATACAGCATCAGGGCGCCCAGGCTGAAGACGATCACCAGGATGGGCGTGATCGAATCGTGTCCTTCCTTCAATACAGAGCCCAGGACTTGAAAATAGGAGGCATCTGGAGCTCCGGCCGCTGCATATTCCCGACCTACTATCAATAGGAATTGCCACGTGATCACACTGGCAATATAGATCACAGTCTCCAGCGCTCCCCTAAAGACAACATACCCCACGGCCAGGATTTCATTGATCTCCCTGAAGATCGGGAAGAGCATGACTGGAACCATGGCAAGCGGCAGGCCCATCAGCAGCACAAGCAAGCCACCTGTTGTCAGCTGATTTTGATTTGCAGCGACTTTAGCAAGATAGTCTGAAGCGCCGAGAACAGGCCCTGTAACGACGACGCTCAGTACCCCTGCGACCGTCCCGATGATGTACAGCACCCCCACGATGATTGCGGTCTTTCTATAGGCGTTCATTTTAGGTCTCCTCGTTTTGAACGATATGGATGAGTGTCCTTGAATTGGACTTGCATAAAATTGTGGTCGCCACCCGGTTACCGGGGGTTGAAATGGGCTAGAAATGTTATCAAAGGCAAACCTCCTTTCCACGTAGCTTATATCCGTTTACTATTTGACGTCTGACGCATCTGCCTGGCCTGTCCCGAGCGTAGTCGAGGGGCCGGGTTCAACATGATTAGGGCTGGCCTTCAGGGTTAGTCCACTTCCATGCAAGCCACACAATTAGCGCCGTCGCTGCAATCTCGAAAGTGCTGAAGAACGCGTAATAGATCGTCGGTGTTCCAATGAACAGCGTAGCCACTTGAACAACCGTCATGATGGTGCCGGCGACGATGTTCGCCCACCGATTGGCCGGGTATTTCAAGAGCCTGGACAGGAGAACCATGGAAATCGGAATCTCCATCAATATCGCTGCGCCCAGCAGGAACCCTGGCGTGATGGCCATGCCGCCCACATTTCCGTTCAGGTACTGCTTGAGGGAGCCAGGCTCCATCAGCGACATCACATCGCAATACAGATAGTTGAGCATGGCAAAGATCCAGATCGTTGAGAACAGAACCTTCCGATCCAGTACACTGGTCTTGTTGCTTGTGTTCATGTTTTGCTCCTTTTGAACAATTTTGATGAGTTTCATTGAACTAAGCGTGCATAAATTTGTGGTCGCCGCCCGGTTACCGGGGATTGAAATGGGCTGGAAAAGTCTTCAAAGGCAAACCTCCTTTCCAAGGGGCTTATATCCATTTACTGCTTGACGTCCGACGTATCTGCCTGGCCGTGTTCGAGAGGACCGACCGAGACCAAAGGCATGCCCAAATCACGCACTTTCTTAAGCAACCCATGCAATGCGGCCTGATCAACCACCGGGCCGGTTAGAAGCGTATCGCCGTCCTCTTCCAGTGTGATGGTCAAGCCTTCAAACCAGTCTGTCCATTGACTACCCAGATGGCCCTTGATCCTGATCTGATAGACCACGGGTTGACTTGGAGTCGGTTTGGGTTCGAGTTCGTTTGACATGACCCTGTGCCTTTTGTGGCCGGGCATTACAGTCCGTGCCACTTGCTCAATGTACAAGTAATATACATGCACCAGAGTGTCACCGATAGACACTTTGGTGTTGGTTGCAGGTGTTGTCTTTAATTGTGGAGGGGGAGAATGTGGAAGGGAACTTACACTTGCACTTACAACAAACCCAGCTCGCGGGCGCGGGCTACAGCTTCGGTACGACTTTGAACTTGAAGTTTTCCATAGATTCTGCGGTTGTGCCCTTTGACCGTGTCCAGGGCCAGGAAAAGTCTTTCGCCAATCTCCTGATTTGAGAGTCCTTGGGCGATCAGTTGTAATACTTCCATCTCACGTTGACTCAACAGCTCGTTAAGGGACTGGGCAGGGGACAGATCAGGTTTATCTTCGCTCTGCTGCGTCTCAGATTCAAATGCGGCCAGCAGTTTACCAATATAGTCCGGCATCATCCCACGAGCAGCTGCTTCGGACAATAGTTGAGTCATTGGGACGCCTTCATCCACAAAGAGACGGATGAATCCGCCAGGCTCGGCCAGTGCCAGCGCCTCGCCCAGCAACTTCACAGCATTGTCATTTTTGCCATGCGAATGAAGTGCGACCGCCTGTAAAACCATCACCTTGAGCCGTTCATCCTGCCAACCATTTATTTCCATTTGCTGACGGAATGGTTCCAGTAGCGCAAGTGCCGCGGCTGGATCTCCCTGAGCAAGGTGTACACGAGCCTGGCTGATTGGGAGTTCGTGTGCTTGAGCCAGTTGTCCAGCAGCCGTCAGATCGCCTTGCTTAAGCAACACTATCACTTGTGCGGCAACAACTTCAGGGATGCGGAGAGCAAAGTTTTGCAAGCGCACTGACTGTTCGGTCTCAGCCAACCTGGCGGCCGCCTCGGCCACATCGCATCGGGCCAATTTCAGTCGGGCCAGGAACACTTCGATGGTGATGAAGCGGTCCATCGTACGATCATACAGCCGCGCCAGTTGAAGGCTTTCTTGACCGTGCTGCTCAGCGGCGTGCAGATCGTTCCATTCGTAGAATATGCGGGCCAGGCCAAAGAACTCTTCGCAGGCATTCGGAGGTCCCTGATCACCAAGCAGTTGCAGGGAACGCCGGTAGGATTCGGCCGCCTGATAAAGTTGGTTTTCAGATTCCTGTATTTGGCCCAAGCCGGTTGTAGCCTGTATAGTGGAGTAGATATTCCCTGACGCCTGCCGGAGCGCTTCGGTAAAGACCTGACGGGCCGAGGCGCGGTCCCCTTTGAGCTTGTACCCATACCCCAGTGCCCAGGTGGCTCTACTGCGGAACGGCAGGTTATCGGCGCGCAGGTACTCCAGGGCGCGCCGGGACTGCATGATCGTGGCGTCCGGCTGGTATTGGAGGTGCGCCAACGTGGCTCTGATGGCAGCAATTTGCCCGATCAGGTCGCGGGTCTTGTCATCGAGATCGGCGGCTTGCATGGCATCTTCAGCCGCTTGCAGTTTCTCTTCGACACCGGCTATCTGTCCGGCCATGAGAGTAGACGTGGCGGACCTGACCCACAACCAGGGCCTGGCATCCAATACAGCCTTTGGCAATGAATCCATCCAGTCGAGTATGGCGGTCGCCACGGGGAGTGAGTGCACGGGCATCCCTGCTCCCTTGATCAGCCGCTCGGCGCGTTCAATGTCATTGGCGGCGGCGGCATGACGAAAGGCTTCAAACGCCAGGCCGTTGTTTTCATACCATTTGCTGGCACGCAAGTGGTATTCATTTACGCTCCCTCTTTGCTGCAATCGCTGCCGCAACAATTCAGCAAAGAGATGGTGATAGCGGTACCAACGCCGCTCGTTGTCCAAAGGGATGATGAACAGGTTGGCATGTTCGAGATATTCCAGGGTTTCCTGCCCCGGAGCAGACGGGTCTAGCAGAACAGCGTCACAAAGGGGTCCGCACATGCGGTCGAGGATGGATGTCCGCAACAAAAAAGTCTGGACGTTTTCGGATTGCTGTCCCAGGACTTCTTCAACCAGATAGTCCAGCACAAAATGGTGGCTGCCGGTGAACGATTTGATGAAGCCGGCTGACGTCTTTGTGCCCTTGCATTGAAATCGCGGCTAGCTGCAGGCCCGCAATCCAGCCTTCGGTGCGGGCTTCCAGGGCGGCGATGTCTTCCGCCGACAGGTTTAGACCCATCACCTGGTTGAGGAATTCGGCGGCTTCGGCAGGGGTAAAACGCAAATCAGTCGGCGCGCAGCTCGGTCAATTGGCCCCGGGCGCGCAAGCGAGCCAGGGGGAGAGGCGGATCCTCACGGGTGACAATGACCAGGTGCATCTGTGGTGGCAGGTGCTCCACCAGAAAGGTGAGGGCCTGATCAACCGATTTGGCATCAACGACGTGGTAGTCATCAAGGACCAGGATGAAATGATCCGGGAAAGTTGCGATTTCATTGAGCAGGCTCGTCAGAATCGATTCGATTGACGGTGGTTGAGGGGATTGGAGCGGACCCGATAGCCTCTCTCCTATATTCGGCATGATCGTCTGCAAAGCGGCGATGAGGTAAGCCAGAAAGCGTGTGGGGTCGTTATCGGCTTCGTCCAGCGATAGCCAGGCCACCGGCTGCCCGCATCCGGTGACCCATTCGCTGACCAGCGTGCTTTTGCCGGAACCGGCTGAGGCAGAGATGAGGGTGAGTTTGCACTGCAAACCCTCATTCAGCCGTTCGATCAGGCGGGGGCGCGAAACACTGTTCGCGCGTGCGTGTGGGACATATATCTTGGTGGAAAGGAGGGAAACGGACACTGACTACGCTTTGTCGCGGTGAGAGCCCAACCAACCCCGATTGCGAGCACCCAATGTATTCAGACATATCCATTATATCGTCTATTTGAAGCGCCAAATCCAGAACCTGCAATGTTTGCAGTAAAGAGCTCGTGAGAGTCTACAAGACTCCCCAGAATTTGCCACTAAAACGCAGGTGGTTAAAGCGGCGGTAATTTCCCTGCGGCCGAAACGATCAGAGTCGCCTTTCCTATTTCGGTTGCAATTCAGTTGCCCTTGGGCTCGTGCCCAAGGACTTGCGATGGCCGCTGTCCTCCGCCGCCTTCGGCTCAGGATCTCGCGATGCTGGCTTGAGGCCGGCTCGCTCGAGATGCGGCCTCGTCCCGCGCCTGCACTGCGCTCCGTGCGGGATCTGCGACGGCGCAATTGGGGTTACACACTGTTGAAGGCTTGCACGTCATGGTACCATTTACCCTCCTGAATGGCTTAATCGGCTGCCATAGGAAATTCAGCAACGCAAATCCAACCAACCACAGATGTTGCGTAAATTGTCAGCCTTGGATGAACCACGAGTGCGAAGAAAAGCAGCTGTTGTGCTTTTGATAGCCCTGGCGGTACTCGTCGTTATTACGGACCGCATCGCCTGGGCGTCTGTCTCGCAGTGGAGAGAGGATCAGGCGACCAATATCTGGCTCGGGTATACCCGGAACCTATTTCAGATTCCCGTGGGATTGGTGAGTTCCATCGGAATACCGAATCCCAATGGGCTTGTGCTGTTATCCGTTTTACTAAGCCGCCTTCCGAATATCTGGATGATCAGTACATTTCTTGGGCTGCTGCAGGCGGCCATGTTAGGGTGGGTGTGCTGGTCGATGACGCATGATTCAAGGATGCTTCTAGTGATCATCGGGCCTGCGTTGTCATCGATCACTTTGCGAGGCGCGTCGGTTGAACTGTTCAGCCAGTGGATGCTCATACCGGCAAACCTCCTGTTCTGCGCAGGGATTCTCATCTACATTCGATATCCTACGCCCTGGATGGTTACGACATCCGTGGCTGCGGCACTCTTCAGTCCCGCCATCTACCTCGCGGGCGCCGTGAACTCAATCGTATATGGATTGATTATGCTGATCGTCCTGGTGCTTCGCCCTCCCAGATTTGCCTGGCGGGCATGGCTTGCGCCGTTGACGGCATCGGGTGTGATCATCCTGGGATCTGTGTGGTTAACGTGGCTGCCTTATTTCCACCAGGTAGGATATGCCGCGATTTTGCATAGCGGCAGTTACGGGCATCTTACCTCATTGGCAAAGCTGCTGGCCGCGATGAAATCCATTGCCCTGTTTCCCATTTGGTCCCTTAGCCAATACGCGAGTCGGCAGCTATTCCCGATCCTCGAAGTTGAGCCGCGCATTCTGTCATCCTGGGCATGGTCCGGATACCAACTGATGCTTTCGCTGAGCTTCGCGCAAGGTCTGATCTGCTATGTGAGTCTACTGATCGGAGCGGGTGCGCTCCTCCTCAAACGACGCTCTCTGGCGAATCTGGTCACGCCGCAGAGGCGTACCACGGCACTCGGCGTCCTATTGATGGCGCTCTTCGTCATTCTGTGCTACGCGGTCGCTCCGATGGTTGGCGGTCCGGTGTGGGCCGGCGGTCAACGCCTGGATCAAGTCACCCAATTCCTACCTTTCCTATTGATCGTTTGGTATTTGACTCCGCTGCTCGTAGAGCAACCGCAACCGGCGCAAAAGTTCCTCCGGTCCCTAACATGGGTAAATGCCGCGAGCTTTACAATCGTAAGCTTGATGGCCGGCTGGCTAATAATCGTCAACAACCTGAATTATCGCGGCAACGTGCTATCCGATGCCGATGTGCCTGTGGTTGACAAGCTTGAGGTCACAGGGTTCATCGCCAAGGATTGGGCGGCTCATTCATCCAGCTCGCAGATTCCTGTGGACTATGACCTGGGAGGGGGGCGATGGGACTGGGTCACGAGATTTGGGAAGGCCTATCTTAAATGGTATCCCGCTCCCTACACAATGGGGAGGGTCTTCGACTTTCAGCTACTTCGGAGCTACGGCCTGCACAACAGCCAGGAGGGCATGCAGGCGCGGTCCTTTGGCACGGGAAGATATCTTGTAACGTACGCATTCGAGCCTCCTCCGGCAATAACCGGAGCCTCGCGGCGCGACTTTGAATTTGGCAGGCTGCGAGTCACCATTGTCGAAAGATAGGTCCCGTCCGGCACCAGCGTCCAACTGAGATGCACCAGCGCCAGGGCTGTTGAAGGTCCAGCCTCAATCCGGCCGGCAGCTTCACCGTCGTCTCGTTCGCGATTTAAGCGGGCGGCCTTTATGCCGCCTTTCCTTTTGTGCCACACTTGGGGAAAAATGTGGTCGATACCATCTGCGCAAGAAACTGATTTGCCCGCAAGCCAGCAGCGCCTTCGCAAAACTCAGGAATGTGCTACACTCCCCGCCGTTCGGCACAAATGGAACTTATTGCATAACCGGTATTGAGAGGATCCATGACAAAGGCTACTTTTATTGGCCGCAAGACCGAACTACAATGGCTGGAGGAATTCCTGAAAAAAGCCACCGCCGGGCGGTTGCAGGTTGCCTTCATTGCGGGTGAGGCGGGTGCAGGTAAATCCACTCTCATAGAAGAATTCATTCGCGAGCAGGAATCATCGGATCCCACACTTATTACCTCAATCGGCGTATGTAACGCCCAGACCGGCTCAGGCGATCCATATCTCCCATTTCGTCAGGTGTTGACGTCCCTGACCACAGACTCTGAGGCGGACAAATCCTCGGCTGAAATTGCAGAAACAAAAAATACGGCCCGCCTTAAAGAATTAGTACGTGTATCGACCCAGACGTTGATCATGTACGGTCCCGATCTGATCGGTATTTTCGTTCCGGGCGGTTCCCTTTTGGCGCGCCTGCCGAGCCTGCTTGCCATGAACAGCAATCTCGCTGCCAAGCTTTCTGAGCGGGTGGGCAAGAAAACCGACCCGAAGGCAGCCAAGATCGATCCCACCCTCGATCAGGGAAAGATATTCGAACAATACGCCGCCGTGCTGAAGGAACTATCCAAAGATCGCACGCTCATTTTTGTACTGGATGACCTTCAATGGGCGGACAGCGGCTCGTTGAATCTCTTGTTCCATCTTGCACGCCAGCTCAAAGACAGCCGCATTCTACTGCTTGGCACATATCGGCCGGACGATGTGGCGCTTGGCCGCGACAATGCCCGTCATCCGCTTGATCCGATACTGAACGAACTCAAGCGTTACGACGGCGATATCGTGCTCGATCTTTCGCGCACCGATTCCAACGAAAGACGGGCATTTACAAGTGAGCTGATCGATTCGGAACCCAATCATCTGGACCCCGCCTTCCGCGAACAATTGTTTATGCATACGGATGGGCATGCGCTATTCACGGTTGAGCTGTTGCGAAATCTGCAGGAACGGGGAACCCTGGTCAAGGATAAGGACGGCTGCTGGATTCAAGGGGCGGCCCTGGATTGGGACACACTGCCCGCGCGGGTGGAAGGCGTGATCGAGGAAAGAATTGCACGGCTTCCTGAAGGTCTGCGCGACACCCTTAACGTTTGCAGTGTGATGGGCTATGAATTCATTGCCCAGGTGATCGCACGCGTTCAGAAAGTACCGGACCTTGAACTGGCGAAAAGTTTGTCGCGTGAATTGGAGAAGCGCTATCTTCTGGTGTTCGAACAAGGTGAAACAAAAATCGGCAATCAGTTTCTTTCCATCTATCGATTTTCACATGTATTGACCCAGCAATACCTTTATGATGGACTGAGCGCGGGAGAACGGCGCATGCTTCATGGTGAAATTGGGGAGATCCTGGAGGCCCTATCAGCCGATCACAGCGATCAATTTGCGCTGCAACTGGCGCACCATTTTGACAAGGCGGGGAATGCGGAAAAAGCGATACGCTATTGGACCCTGGCCGGGGACTCGGCCTTTCAGGTCTACGCACAGAACGAAGCCATTGCCGCTTATACCCATGCACTCGAGCTTGTCAAAGAGGCCAACAGCGACCCGGAACAGCTCCACCATGTCTATGCGCGCCGTGGACGTGCAATGGAATTGAATGGGCAGTTTGAGCAGGCATTGAAGAATTACGATGAAATGCTGATTGCAGCCCGCGGCTTCCAGGATCGCAAAATGGAATTGGATGCGCAGGTGGCAGCCAGCACGCTGTATTCCACTCCCACCGCCGTGCTGGATCCGGAAAAAGGCCAGGCATTATCAGAGGAGACGCTCAAGCTGGCCAAAGCCTTGGGGGACCAGGCCGTTGAATGCAGAGTGTTGTGGAATTTGCTTCTGGCGAATATGCATGCAAGCAGGCTAGAGCAGGCGATAGACTACGGGGAGAAATCCTTGAGTCTCTGCCTATTCCTTAAATCTGCGCGAACAGATCCCTTACACGCTTACCGATGTAGGCCGGGCTTACAACATGTTGTGCCGGTTCGATGAGGGTGAAACGCGGCTGACAGAAGCCGCCGGCCTGTGGCGTGAGTTGGGCAACATGCCTATGCTGAACGACAACTTGAACACCTTGATGCTAAATCTCGTTTGGTCCGGAAAATATGAGCGGGCTCTTGGCGTTGCACAGGAGAGTCTTGCTGTCAGCCGCACAACGAAGAATAGCTGGGCTCAATGTTGGCCGCATCAGATACAGGGCGAGATCTGGTTCGAATACGGAGAGATCGACAAGGCTTTTGAGGAGTTGGAGGCGAGTGTTCGCCTGACCGTGGAAGCCAATGCGCCTATCCACACGAAGTGGTATAGCTCGAATTTATGTTGGGCGTACATCCAGATCGGAGCCATTCAAAAAGGGATGGACTTGTATCGCGCCATCCGTATACCAAACCAGGAGATGCCCGCGCACACGTCTTGGACCCCAACAGCGGTGGCCTTCGCTCTCTGCGAGATCGCAACGGGGCAACTTGATCTGGCCGCCTCTACTCTCGGCGCCCGCCACCTCAGCAACACTGTCATGGACTATCCGATGCAACTGGCCCAATGCAGGCTGGCCCTGGCTCGTAAAGAACCTATGCAAGCCATTGCTATTGCAGGCACCGTTCTCGAGAATATTCGGCAATTCAAAGTCAACCAATATTTGGCCGAAGCGCTCTTACTGAAAGGCCAAGCTCATTTGATGAAGGGCGAACAGGATCTGGCAAAAGCCGCATTCGAGCAAGCGCGCCTGGCGGCCGAAGCCCTCGGCTCGCGTCGGCTCTTATGGCAGAGTTCTGGCTGCACTGGCCGGGCTCGAATCTGATATGAAGAAATCCGATGCCTTGAAGGCGCAGGCGCGCGAGATCATACAATTCATGGCCGATCATATCAAGGGAGATGAATTGCGATCCCAATTTTTGCAATCCGAGGGTGTCAGCGCGTTGATAGCCTGATTGCCGTCCCCCTGGCGGCACACTCATCTCAGGTGCACTGTCGGCAGCGGAATGGGCAGTTTCGGAGCCGGAACGCCATAGATGCATCGGGCTTAGATCGAAGCCGGCCGGCTGCTTCAGCCGGACATAACACATCCAGCATTACAGGAGGAACTGCAGGCAGGAACAAGCCGTATGCGCCGAAATTGGGGAAAATACCGCTTACAGACTGAGCGTATGGTGCATCCCCATTGGACTTTAGGGGTTGATGTTATCAAAGCTTGGCCGAGGAGAAAAAATGTCAAAAACCGCTGTTGTCACCGATAGCACCGCCTACATACCCGATGATCTATGCCAGAAACTGAATATCACCGTCGTGCCGTTGTCCGTCATTTGGGAGGGAGAAACATACTCCGACGGAATCACGATGAAGCCTGCGGAGTTCTACACGCGCCTCAAGACTGCCAAGGTCATGCCATCCACCTCCCAGGCAACTCCAGTGGGCATGCACAAGGCCTTCTCCAGTCTGCTGGACCAGGGCTACGACGTCATGGGAGTCTTCATTTCCGAAAAGCTCTCCGGCACCCTGGACTCTGCGCGGCAAGCCCGCGAGGAATTCGCCTCGGCAAAAGACAAGATTGCGCTGTTCGACAGCGAAACAATTTCCATGGCATTGGGATTCCAGGCGCTGGCGCTGGCGCGTGCCGCCCTCGGCGGCGCATCGCTCAAGGATTGCCAGAAGTTGGCGGAACAAGTCCGTCCGAATACAGGCGTGTATTTTGCAGTAGAAACGCTTGAATTCCTGCAACGGGGCGGACGCATTGGAGGAGCCCAGAGACTGATCGGCTCGGCGCTTAATCTCAAACCGATCCTGACCATCGAGGGCGGCAAAGTGGAATCTTCCGACCGCGCCCGGACCTCGGCCAAGGCCTACCAGCGTGTGATCGAGTTGGTTGCGGAGAAATGCGCGGGCAAGTCAAACGTCCGTTTGGCGACCCTACAGGCCAACGCGGAAGAAAATGCAAGAGCAGTTCTCGAAGAGGCAGCCGCGAAGCTGAAGGCGGTTGAGTCGATACTGGCTGCGGTGAGTCCCGCGATCGGGACGCACACCGGGCCTGGGACGGTCGGCCTGGCGTACTGCACGGGGGTCTGATCTTTTTCGGTGTTGCAAGGGTCGATATTGCATCAAGAGCAATTGCGGCGCGCGGGCCCGGCGCGCCACGCGTTTGCTGGAGGTCATCGCCGGAGGCGAGCTGGCTGTAATAGTGCTTATTTCATTTCGGCCGCGCAGTGCCATTGCGAGGGATATTCAGGTATGAAGTCAAACCTCGGAATAAATGGCAGATCTCCGGGACTTAGGCCAAACCGTCCCCTGTGCATGGCTCTTTCGATCAACATGGGCCATTGCGTGTTGTAATCCGAAAGCGAGAATATGCGCAACTGGTTTAGCTGTTGGGTTACCTGCACGCGCCGCGCCTCCGGGATCGTCGGGCCGATTGCAGCGACGGAGCCATAGATTGACTCCGTAGTGGCGCACACCCACGTGAGATTGTTCTCACGCTGTTCGCTCTCGAATACGATGCTCCCATAAGCCGAGGCGGCAAGTGCGAAGATAATCATGCCGAGGGCGAATGCGCGCAACGTGGCTGTCGTCGATCTGCGCCAGAAATCCGCCAGCACCGTAGCAGCCAGGAATCCCCAAAATGTCACCGGCAACAGCAGCAGATTGGCGCGGGCCATAACCAGCAGCGGCGAGGTTGCGATCAATGCCGCACAGGCCCAGAAAATCACTTGTGCTTTCAGTTGGCGTCCGAGCAGAATCACCGCAATGACCAGCAGCGAGCCCAGCCAAATATCCCACACCCAAATCAGAAAGGCGTACTGGGGCCAGGCGTTGAGCAGCATCTGGGTGTCGCCCACATTTTGGACGACCTGCTTGACACCCCAAAGGAAGGCCCACGGATCGGGCTTCAACGGCAGCGCATCGGGAACCGACACTTTTCGCCAGAACCAGTAGACGCCGACCGCGACCAGCAGGGCTCCGGCGAATAGCGCCATAGGCAGCTTGCGCAAGGCGACCTGGGTCGAGTCCGGCTGGCACACCCATACGAAACCGGCGCCGAATAAGAACAATAATGGAATGACCGTAAGGGCATCTTCTCGCGTCAGGATTGCCAATACCGAGCACAGGAAAGATCCTGCGAGCCAGCCCCATTTTCCTGAACGCATGGCCTGGATGAGACACAAAATCGCGGCGACGATCAAAATTCCGCTAAAGAGATGGATGCCATCTGAAATCCAGGCATAATGGTAGACACTGTAGATGTGCAGGAAGGCCAGCAGTCCACCCAGCAAGGTCTGTCTATAGCTTGTGGAGAAGAGCCAACGTGCCAGCATGCCGGCCAAGGACAGGAAAAGAGCGAACAATACCAGCAGAAACAGCCGATGAGCAACGACGGATTCGCCAAAGGCCAGCGCGCGAATCTGATTGAAGTAAACCGTCAAGGGCCGAAAGCCGGGCGTCTCGATGTGATCCGTATCCCAGGTCCCGGACCATACCTGGAGCAGCTCGGCCTGCGTGTGCGTCCGAATCAGATGCAGGTCATCCCAAAAGAACGGATTGTTCAAAGAAGATCGACCTACAAGCAGCGCCGCAGCCAAAAAGAAAAAGAAGGTCAGTATGAAGCCCGTTGAAGGATTGGCCTGCGCCTTCTTGCTTAAGCTCCGGTAGAGGCGCCGAAATTGATCCAACCCCATTGGGGCCAGGCTAGCAGACATCAAAGGCACCCATCACTTGACGGTCTCTTAATGATTTCGAGGAATTCTGCTTGTGCAAAGCAACCTGTCTCCTACGTACCCACCTGCTCGAAACAATCCCAGTCTGCGCCTTATGGTTTGAGACGATATATCGGAACCCTGGCCACGGTAGTCTTTAGCGTATAGTTCTCATGAACGAAATCAAAGAACTCCTGCAGGTAGGGCGCTGCAAATACATGGTTGCGGGCCGACCACTCCACCGGATTCGGAGTCGACAGCGGAGCGAACGTGCCGCCGGCATCGCCGGCCTGTCCGTCGAGTATCAAGACCGGCGGATGCAGCTTGACCTGCTGAATGAATTCTGCCGAGAGGTGATCGGTAATTGGGGATGAGGCAAGCGTGCCATACAGAAAATAGGGTGAGGGCGCGTCCCGGCTCGCCAGGAAGTTGATGCCGGCTTCACCGCCCCACACCAGCACCGTGTCGCCCGGTGACGAGTGTTCGTTTACATATTCCGCCACCTGATCGGCCTGCTGCACCTGACTTCGGTCCCTGGCGATGGTGATGAACGTCCGGCCGTAGTCTGCCAGCGTTCCCGTCGAGACGACGACGATGCCAAGTGCGCTGGCTGCGAGAAAAGGGATGGCATGGCCTTCAGACCATGCGCGAAATCCGGGGAAGAGTCTGTGTGCCACCAGTGCGCTGGCGACTGCGATCCAGGGCAGCCAGGATATGAAATAGTGCGGGTAATTCCGCCCGGATAGCCCGCTGAGAGCGACTTCGACGATGAAGTCGAGACAGAGCCAGAGAAGCAGTGGATCGATCCGCCGGGATCGAATCTGTTTCAGCAGCTCGACGACCGCTACAGACATTCCCACAATGGCCACGCCCGCGGCAAAGCCCAGGTCCCGGATGCCTGCCAGAAGAGAGCCGATGAACCCGGCATTCCCCGTGTCGGACAGGTTATATCCGAAGCTGCCGTCGAGAAGCGGGCCGAACGCCACGCGCGCCGCGAAGTACAAGGCAGTGCCGGACAAGGGTATGATCAATCCGATTCCCGTGATGAACAGCACCTTGAAAGCATTGCGCGGACGTCCGTGCAGGAAATCGAGCAGCACCTGCGTACAGATGATTGCGAACGGAACGCCGGCATTGTTCGGACGCGTGAGAAAGCTGCAGCCGAAAGCCATGCCGATGGCCGCCTGAAGCCATGGGTCATCACCGCGTTCCAGCAACTTGCTAAAAAGCCAAAGAGAAAGAAAGCTGAACAGCAGCGCGTATTCTTCAGTAAAGTTGCCGCCCTCCAGCACGAAGGTCAATCCCGAGAGCCATATGACCGCGGAGAACATGGCAGGCCCAAGTCCGAATATCTTCCTCAGCGCCATGAATCCTGCCAACGCCGCGCCCGTCAGAAAGATAAGCTCCATGCCCCATATACCCCAACGCGTGCCGTGTCCAAGCCACAAGCCTGCCGCATTGATGAAGAAGACGGCGGGCGGCTTGTGGTCCCAGGCGGCGACGTACGGGGTATTGCCCCGCAGGACCTGGCTGCCCACATACGCGAACATGCCGGAATCTGTTCCGAGCGACGAGGTGAAGGGATTAGCCTGCCCCAGCGCAATGAATGCCGCCAAAAGCAGGACGATCACGATGAGTGGAAGCTGTCCGCGCGAAGTAACCGCGGTGGAGCGCGCCGATGCATTTGCCACGTCGGCATTATAACCGTTCCACCTCTTTTCCCCGGGCGCGGCCGCGATCGGCATCGGCTTGCGTGCGCTCACTGAACAAGTAACGATGGAATGAAAACGGGAATGTCCTGCAATGCCTGGCGGAGGGTCGAACGCCCCTTGCCGCCCTAGCGGTTCAAGACGTAGATCGGGAGGCCCTCTACGGTCGTCTCGTAGCTGTAATTTCGATGCACAAAATCAAAGACTTGCTGTATGTACGGCTGGGGATACTGATCATGAGCCTTCGACCACGCCACCGGATCGTTCACCGACAGCGGAGGCACGCCGTGGAGGTAATCGATGATCAGCGCGGGCGGATGCGTCTGGAGGTCCTGATAAAACTCCGCCGAGAGGCGGTCGGTCATGCTCGAGGCGACCAGTATCCCATACTGGAATTGCGCCGTTGGCGCATCCCGGCCCGCAAGAAAATTGACCGAGGTCTCGGCGCTCCAGCCAAGCACGGTCTGATCCTGCCCCGTGTGCTCTTCAACGTACCTGACCAAAGCCTGCTGGCGCTGAAGAGTACCAACCGGAACTGGATCCGCAAAGCTCCGCGCATAGTCGAAGAATGCCGGTACCGAAAGGAGCGAGACGAGCAGGATCGCTCCCAGGGCCGTCCCCGCCGGGAATCTGGCGGCCCACTCCGCCGCGGCCGGGAAGATCCTTCTGCACATCAATGCGTAGCAGAAGGCCATCCAGGGAAGCCAATCGATGAAGTAGTGTGCGTAATTGAGCGCCGAGAGGCTGCTGAACAGCACCTCTATAATGAAGTCGAGGCATAGCCACAGGGTGATAGCCTCCAGGGCGTGATCTCTGATCTGCATCCGCAGGCTGTCATACGCCATTGCCATCCCGACCAGGGCAATGCCGCCCAGGTAACCCAGGATCTGCAGCCCGCTGAGAAACGAGCCAACCGGATCAGGCCGCCCCGCATAGTATGTGTTATAGAGGAAGCTCGCGTCGAACATGTCCTGAAACGCATGTCGTGAGAGGAAGTATACGGAGACGGCGGCCAGCGGGATCAGGAATCCCAGCCCGGTTGCAAGCAGGTCCCTCAGCGACGGCCAAAACGGCCGCTGTTTGAAGATTACCAGCAACACCTCGGTAAGAACCACCACAAATTGCACGCCGGCATTGTTTGGACGCGTCAGGAACCCGCAGCCAAATGCCAGTCCCAGCGCGAAATGCTGCCAAAGCGCAGGGCGCTTTTGGATGAGCGTGAAAAGCCAAAGCGAGAGGAAGCTGAAGAGCAGCGCGTACTCCTCGGTGAGATTTCCTCCCTGAAGCAGCAAGCCGAGGGCGCCCAGCCACGCGATCGACGCCACGACTGCGGGGCCGTGGCCGAAGGTGTTTTTCAACGCGAAGAATCCTGCCAGACCCGCCCCGAGCAGGAATAGAAACTCCATGGCATATATGCCCCAACGGCTTCCACCTCCCAGGAGCAATGCCCCTGCGTCTATGAAGAAGATGCCCGGCGTCTTCTGCTCCCAGGCTGTGACATACGGCGTCTTGCCCTGCAGGAGGTGCCTTGCGATATAGCTGTACATCCCGGAGTCGCGCCCCATGGGTGTGGTGAGGGGATTGGCCTGGCTGAGGACGACAAAAACACTCAGCGCCAGCAACACGAAGATCAGCACATTCTGCGCGGCCCCGCGGGCAAAAGAACGATTCGTACTTACGTTCATATCGCCAGAATTATAATGCCCTGATAATCGGCCGCCGCCGAAGGTCCTTCGCGAAACATAGAATCCCCGTTCCTGTTCCTAGGGGATACCCAGGAGGGTACGAAGAGGGCAGGTCCAGGCGACATGGCCGAAGGCCGAAGGTGTGGGTGTTCTTCCCACAAAGGTGCCGATGGTTCCAGCTCGGCTGGGCAACCAGCCGGCAATTCGCAGAAGGAAAGTCAACTCGCCGAGGCCCATCACTTGAATCGGGGCACCCAGCGCGGGACCCGGCTCAGATAGTCCTCGTAGCTTGAGCCGAAGCGTCTGCGCAGACTGGGCTCCTCATAGAGCACTACGAATAGATGTGTTCCGAGGAACGCCAAACCGGCGTAGCCCGCCAATCCCCAGGAGCCGAACCACAGAAAATGCCCGACCAGAATCAGCATCACGCCGAGGTATATCGGATTGCGCACGTAACGGTATGGCCCTGAAGCCACCAATTCCTTGGGAGGATCGATTGGCATGGGGGTGCCGCGGCCCTTGAAGGTGAAATCCCAGAAGCACCACAAGGTTATCGGGGTACCGACCGGCCAGAGCAGGAAGGCAAGGTAGGCGAAGATGCCGGTTTCGATCCGCGAGCCAAAGCGGAAGAAAGCCAATGGAACATAGAAACCGAAATTCTGCACCAGGAGGAAGTAGATCAGGGACTTCGAGCGCGTTCAAATTGGGGCTCCAATCCCGAATTAGCCAATCAAAAGGAAATACGGCGACTGCGAGAAGATTCTAAGGCTAAATGGGTCTGTATAGTAGAAAGTTGCTGCAGAGCGTATCCCCCAGCTGCAACCGCAACAAGAAAGGCGACTCAGCCCGTCGGCTTTTCGCGGGCGTCAAGCAAGTCCGTTCTGGGACCTTTGATATACTGTGCCAATGCACATCGAGTTCAGCGGGAAAATCTGGGTCTGGAGGGGCCCCGCTCCGTGGTACTTCGTTACGGTCCCGGCCAGGCAATCCCGCGACATGAAGTCCATCCTGGGAATCGTGACTTACGGCTGGGGCATGATTCCCGCACGCGTTGTGATTGGCAAAACCGAGTGGAACACTTCCTTGTGGCCCAAGGATGGCCGCTACATTGTGCCGATCAAAGCGACTGTCCGAGAAGCAGAAGGACTTCGCCAGGGTGACAAAGTGACAGTGCGACTGGAAGTCCGTTAAAAACCATAGCATCACCTTGCAGAGTAGTTCCGAAAATCGGGGTGCTGAGCGTGGCCGCGCCATAATGGCGTTATCGATTCATCCATTCGTCGTGTATTTGGGGGATCGCACAGCATGCTCGCGTAGCACCGCTTCGCCTCACCACCGAACGGTGGAGAGGCGAAGGCAGTGGAGCGAAGCTCGGCGGGGGTTCTTCAGCTGCAACCGATTGCCAGCGCGAGTATGAATGGACTTATGTCAGGAGGTTCGAGAATGACCGAAAATCAGGAACTGAAGGAATTTGGATCCATGTTCGCTGATGAAGGGACTGTGGCATGGATGGAGGAGCACTTGCCAGAGTTACGGCAAACGGTTTCAGGGCAGCGCCTTCTATACCAGAGCCTTGCACTTGGCTTTGTGGTCGGTCTGGTTGGTCATGTGGGGGGATACGTGCTCCTATCGTCGGCGCCGAGCGGGCTACTCGGACTCTTGGCCGACCTGCTCCACGCCCTCGGTTGGTCCCTCTGGACCGGTGCAGTCGTGGCCGTGTTCGTCCAGATCATACCGGAGGTGAAACGACGACAAATCAGGCGGTCGGTCGATGCTTACGAGGCATTGCGGCCTGAGAAAGCACAAGCCGTCTACAATCGCGATGGAGCAACCTTGGAAAAACAACCTGCCAGGCGAGCAGGGCGCGAGCGGGGACAAACGCGCCCCCGAAACCGAGCGCGAAAAGGCGGATAATTCAACCTAGCAGCGCGACCAGCCGCAAAGAACGCGAAAACACTGTCATGTCCAGCCGTAAAACGACAGATACAGCACTATTCTTGACTTCCCGGGAACAGCAATCAGGCCAAGAAGGAATCCTACCTCCGCCGCTCTTACCGAACGCGTATCTTGATCGGAGAGCGCGATAACGCCGGTGCCTTCAGAACTTTGCTTCGATGCTGGCACGGATCTCCAGCCGGGCGTCAAGCGGGTATCACATCGCAATACTTGAAATGGTGCAAATGGTCATCTCTCTCGAAAATGTCACCAACTGTATACGGTATGGCGCTCTCAAAGATGGGCCCGTCGTACACAAAGGTATGATATTCCCCATATTCTCCACAAATATTGGCAGAACTGGGAAAGTCGCGCATGAATTTCCAGTCTATGGCCCTGCCGACAAACCGATCGTCGAGCCGGGATGCGTTGATCGATGTGACAATCGCCTTAAATCCCAACGAAATAAAAGAGTCCATCAGTTGCAGGTTGTCTCTTTTCCACAGAGGGAAAATTGCCTTCATCCCCAGCCTGGCGAGATTCAGGGTCCGGTATGTTCTCAGGTCTTCCCGAAAAATGTCGCCAAAGACAACCGAGGTCACGCCTGATTCTTTGTATCTCCTCAAGGTCTGTACCAGGTTCGGCTCGTAATCCGCGTTGGATGTATGACTGGATATCGAGACCTTTTCCCAGGGCACGCCGAGGGCCTGAGCCTGCCTTTCGATCAAGCTGCAGCGGATATCGTGCATATCGACGCGATCGGACTCCTTCGTGACGGTCGTCAACAGCCCAACGACCTGATATTCTCCGCTTACGAGAGCATCATACATCGCCAGGGCACAATCTTTTCCCCCGCTCCAGGAAACGAGCACGTTTTCCACTCGACTACTCCAAGCCTCCGTCCTTATCGAGTTTACCAGTAAATGGAATGGATAGTTACTGCGATGCGTTCCCCGGCCAGCCGAAGCAGGAAAGGCGGCTCTAATCCATGTATCGATCCGCGCAGCGCACGCGGATTTGTGCAACGAGTCGCTTTGCGGCCGTTCAGGAATTACCCGATGGCGCAGATTGGCCCAGTACGTAAACCGTGATCGGCTGGCTTTTTCCCTTCAAGTCCAGCGAGCGTTTCTCCAATTCGAGGGGCATTCCTGCCCCTTGATATGCGCCTTCGCTGATCAGGATCTCTCCGGGGCGGGCGGCTGAAGAGAGGCGCGCCGCGACATTTGCCACGTCCCCCAGAACGGTAATATCCGTGACCCCGTCCTTGCTGCCGACCGTGCCGACGAAGGCAGTACCGGAGTGAACTCCAACTCCCACCTCGATCCAGGGTCCGCCACGGTCATCGTGCCCGGTTGCATGCAGAAGCGCTTTGGCGGCGTTAACGGCTACAAGTTGGTGAGGCTGACCGACAAAGAAGGGGATATACATCCCGATGACCTGGTCGCCGACGAGTCTATCGATCCACGCATGCGTATCCAGGAGCACATGCGTGCTCGCGGCAAAGAACCGGCCGATCAACTGGCTGAATTCTGCCGGCTTCATCTTCTCGGCCAACTTCGTTGAGCCCCGCACGTCCGCAAACAGCAGGCTAAGCTCGATCTCCGCGCCGCCAAAGTGTTCGGTTGCCATGGCCTGGCACTGCTGGCAAAACTGCGATGTCAGGCGCGAGGGCCCCTTGCCCACCACGCGCAGGACCGGAGCGAAGGCGCCGTCGAACGGCGCGTTGCAGAACTTGCAGCGCTGGCGGCCCGGGAGAAGAGAAAGCAAATGCCGCGACTCCCGCAGGGGTATGGCAAGCTCGTCTCCGGTCAGCAGCATGTGCCACCATTCTTCCGGCGTCCAATTCTTGCGGCTCGTCTGGGTTTTCTTGTCTGGCGTCACTTTGTCCGTCACATGCTAAAGGTCAATGATTCAATACGGATATTGAGCCGCATACATGCCGATTCTGCGGGCGTTTGGGGTTAGACCCACTGGAATTATACCGCTCGGCATCCAGGAAGCATTTGTGGGGCCGCGAATCACTACCGAACGGTGGAGAGGCCAGCGAAGGCAGTGCCGCGAAGCGGTGGCGGGGGGTTCTTCCAACTGCGCCGCGAGATTTCGAAGCCGGATACTGCGGCCCAACACACCCTGCACCGGACGCAGGGGATTCACCCCATCAAATCAGGTTTATACTTCCCCCAGGCAGGGCTCCGCTTTAGCGGCGAGGCCAAATTCCGGCCCGCCGCAGGTAACGCAGACCGTTAGGCAGCACCCGGGCGGCATAGCGAACTCGCGGCGAATGGAAAGGAGTCACAAAATGACCAGCCAGACAATCAACAGGGTCAGCGGCCGAATCGTGCTCGGCCTATCGTTGTTCTCAATGGCTTTGGTCGGTGGCGCGACTGTCCTCACCATGCTTGGCAGGTTCAACCCGTCGCCTGGTGGTGACGAAGGCACAGCGGCGCACCTTTTCCAGCTCGCAATCGTACTGCTGCTCCCGGCGGGCCTGGCTTTCCTGGTCACGGCCGACTGGCAACAACCGCTCAAGGTGGCAAAGCGCCTTGGATTACCTGCTGTCGCTCTGGTGGTGGCGTTCTCTACGCTTTACTACATGGAACATCTGAGATAAAAAGTCGTAGACATGCCTGAGCTGAATCCATGCCAATCGCCATCGTGCATGGGCGCAATCATGGTAAGAACTCGCCCTCATGGCGCCTCCGCTGCCTGACACGCGTTCACTCGCGCTTTCTTCCTCCCCCAAATCCACGAGCCAGAATACAGTTATCTACCCATCAATTCGTCGTGTATTTGGGGGATCGCGCAGCATGGCGAGCGAAGCGAAGGCAGTGACTGAAACCCGGTAGGGGCAAGCGCCGCAGGTGTTGCGAATAACCCATTGATAGGCTGTTTATTCTCCTGAGAACTGATAGACATGTGCAGCATAACTATCGCGTACCCACACCAACGAACGCACCTACGCTGAGGAACACAAGAGCCATTCCAAGCAAGAAACCCAGGTTATATAGGCTCCCGTCGTTATGCACCTCATACACCTGGATATCCTTGTTGAAGAAAGATGTTATAAGGGTCGCCGGTGAAATAACTCCATGCCAGAACCCTCGCAAGATACCGGAAATATCGCCGTGCTCGTCGGGAGTATTGACAAGTGGGTTGGGGCCAGCCGTATTGACTGTTATGGTTTTGACACCGAGCTGACCGCTAGGAGTCGGTGTACTGACCACTGTATTCGGAGCAGGCGTATTGATCTGTGATACAGAACCGGGAGCACAGCCTGCAACTCTTACGAGCGTTACGGCCGCCAAAGCGGTAATTAATAGTTTCGTCTTCATTGCTTTCCTCCAGGTCTGATCAAATAGGGTTTCTTACGTAATTGACCTATATCGAGCGGTCGAGTTACGAAACCATGTGTAACGCCTTTATCATCTTACAATCAACATTCCCCGGCTGCATGCAATAACCGGGGAATGTTGACAAGGAACGCATTTAAGCCTTTTTGAGGGGTTCAACGGAAGGATTTAGATCGACCAATTTTGCCTCCTACCTCCTATAGATCGGTCCCAACCTTTCTTCGTCACTTCTAGTCCAAAGAACAACGACTTCAAGAAGTAAAGATAATGCCAGAACCATCCAAATACCTGTTACCCCAAATGTGTTGATAATAAGCGCCACCAAAACGAGAGCGTCAGTCGTTACGACGAGATAGAATAATATGAATATTACCAGGGTCGTTTTTTTCACATACATCATGCCTCCAGAAACCTGAGTGCTCCTGCAATTGCACCGATGTCCACGGGGAAAGGCGACCCGAATGGTTGCAAGCTAGGCAACTCCCTAGAGGGGAGTAGGTAGACGCGATTTCTCGCTAAGCTGGATTATTGCTCTTACTTCGATTGTGTTTCTCACAAAGCAACTCGATGTTGCGAGCAGTATTGCTTCCGCCCTTCGAAATGGGAACTATGTGGTCGTATTCTAGTTTCTCCCGACTGCCACATATGGCGCATTTGCCGCTATCGCGACGCCAGACTTCGATACGGACGCCTTCGGGAATTCTAGAGCGCACATATAAAGGCTCGGATTCGTCGGCCGAGTCAAACTTTGATTTGAGTTTTTCGAAAAGCCTGCGTTCTCTATCGAAATCTTCAAGGATCAAGAGCTTTATCTCATCCTCCGTATAAGGACCTTTGACTTCGTACTCATACCCCTTGAAGGCCCAATGCCCACCTCCACCATGACATAATTTGGTGGGTTCATCCTGAGCGCGCTTTGCACAATGGACATAGTTCCGATATATGCCTTGGAAAGAATCTATATTGCCTGAGGGTTGCCTGTAAGCATACCAATTGCTTACTTGTTGTGTAACCCAATAGTATTGCTTGTGATATCTTTCCCAAAAAACCTCTCGACTAGGCTCTACTCCGGTTTGAGATCCCGTGGCCTTTGGTACGGAGTCCTCAATTTTCAAAGCATCAATAACCTGGTCTTCATCAAGGATTTCTGGGAGTCGTATTAATTTCCTGACCTTCGGCATAGTGTTTCCCTGTGCGAGAACGATTGAGTGAACCGGTCTTTGGTTGGGATACCGAGGGAACCGTGGGTAGCAGTGACCGAAATACGGCCAAGACCGACAGGAAAGGCGACTCCCACGCGGATGCGTCCTGGGCCTCTTTCCCGGCGACTTGTAGGGCGGTATCGGTCTACTTGTTTAGTGCCTGGCGAATCAGAGGCTCTATTCGTTGCCAGAGGTCCATTAGGGCAGTGGCGCTTTGCAGCAATGTAGGCAGGCGCTCAAGAAGCGTCTTCGTGAGCACGGCTTTCCTGTCCTGTTTTGGTTTTGAGACTTGATCGGCAATGAACGATAGGCTTTCGAGGACCTCCTGCTTAACTTCTTGTACAAGATCGTTCGTTCGGATAACGGCTTGCGCCACTTCTTTGAGCCCGTTTCCCAGTTCCGGCTGAGCTTGCTGGTTGATGAAGGTGATTGCATTGTCTAGACCCTGAATTGTTCCAGTGTTGATTGTACCTATGTTGGAACCTTCGATGGATATGTTCGTCAGAAATAGCGTTCCTCTTGGGGGCTGAGCTCTGAAATTTGCCATCTTGGGAGATATGCCAAAGCCTATGGTTGTATTCATTAAAGCTGAGTTGTAGTTAAGCTCATCTATGAGTCTGGAAAGATTGAGGTCTTCAAGATAAGCCCACTTCCCGTAACAATCCAAGCACAGCAAGTGCCCACTGACATTGTACATGGCAGGTTTGCCGCACTGAGAGCATTGATGTATAGGTGCTTCGGCGATCTTCTGATCGGGCTTGCTATGGGTCATATCTGCTCCGGAAGCAGGTGGTGGATACTATCTCCGACTTATTTCATGAATCGCAGCCGGAATCGACTGGAAGAGGATAACGACTCTGTTGTCCCTGTTACGGTTTCACTACTGTTAGGTTATTGCAGAGTTTGTCTGCAAACTGGAGCAGCGGTTCTTTGAGGTCGACTTCAATCTGATGCTGACCAACGTCCAAGACGGGAAAAGGCCAGTTCAAATCGGTGAAATAATACGTTCCGGCCGTACCCAGAGCTTTCGGAGTTGGGCCGCTCCAAAGGGTTGGATCCTTAAGAACGATCGGATCCGCTTGATCGATCTTGATGGTCACGACGACATGGTCAATAAAATACTGGGCTGTGTTCGCGGTCTTGAAAACGTTACCGATGTCTTGGTCTGGTAGGTGTGTTAGGAACAGGCTTTGGCCCAAGGAAATCTCCTGCGATTGGCAGGATTTCCAGTTTACCTTCAATGTCGCAGGTGGGAAAGGCGTTGAAGTGGCGGTTGGTGTCGGCACCGCGGTCAGTGTATCCGTCGGCGCAGGTGTTGACGGGATGTTAGTCGCTGTCGGCGTTGGGGGTGTTGAGCAAGCCGTAAGGCCGAGCAGAATCAGAACCACAATTGAATAAAGCAGCTTTTTCATCTTCCCATTCTCCCTTGCCAAGCATCGTTTCGTCCAAGCCCCTTATTTGCATATTATACAATTCATGTGGACCGTGCACAATGAGGTCTCGAATGCGAGAATCCAAACTTTCCCGGCGCTCTGTTGCCTTCGTTGCCTAATCTTCTCTCATTTGTACAAGTTATCAAGGGAGAAATACGAAGCCGAGTTTGCGAACCCCTTGCATTGGTGATTATATACTTGACGCACATACCCTGTTTTTACCGCGTTTTCTAGTACCCAGATGTAGAAAGTCATCTTTGGTCAAAAAACGCTCCTTCGGGGGTGTTTTTTGCTGTTTATTCGTTTTCCCAATCTGCTTGGACATCTTCTGCCTTTCTTATTCGGATTGTTGATGTGACTTCCAAAATTTCCTTTTTGCCTTCATCATTGGAAACAAGAAAATTGTAAAAAGGATACCCTCTTTGAAAGAGAGTGTTCAATTTTATGAACTTTTCTATTTTTACCCCATTGACCTTTCCACTAATCAACAAATCCAAAGTATGACGCGTAGTTTCTAGTGTCGTGTGATGGGCATCTTTTTCATAATGAACGTCACTTATTTCGTATGGTTTTTTCAATGAGAATACGATTTTGTTTTTTTGATTCTCTGCAATGTAAACCAAGGCATACCCCCCGGCATCTATAACATCTTTGTTTATCCCCGAAAAATATTCACCCTTATCAAACTGACGGTTTGAACTAGGTACATCTTCAGGAACATCTCTTTTTCCTTTAGGATTCCAGTCCAAGTCCCTCAACATTATTTTACAATCTACAAGATCAGCCTTGGCTGGATTGAATATGAAGATCACAACTCTATTAATAGGATACGTACTATCTGGAGATGGAATAACCATGAGTTTTACATTTGTTGGGTTCAACCTTTTATTTAGTTCATCTATTGCCTTTTGTGAAGATTCTATTTCCTTTTTGAGAATCTCCTTGTCCCCTTCTTGTTTATTATAGATGATGACAAATTGTCTTCTCACATAAACCAAATAAATACATACATAAACAAGACCAAACACCAGGGCGGTAATAATGGCGGTTGTCATCGGTTCGCTCCGCCAAAAAGCAATCCACGATCTAGGTCTATTAAAAATAGCTGTAACAATTCCTCCAATAAAGAAGGCAAAACCACAGATTGTAACTAGGGCATCCCAAAAAGAACGTTCTTTCTTGAAGCTATCCCATGCCACAAGCAAGACCATTTTATGATATTCTCTGAAAGACATCTCTCCGTTCTTTTCTGTGTCCATGACCCCCATTTTACCCCACCGGCTATGTGAAGAAACCGCGCTTGTGTGTCAAGTATATAGTTACCCTTGGATTTCGTATCAAACTGTCTACCAAGAACCTAGAGTTGCCTAGGTCGTGACATATCGATTATGGCGCGGATAAGTCTGTTGGGCCCTTCTTCTTCATTAAAGAACACTGATGCAACCTATATAATTTCTATACTCCTGCCAGTGGGGCCGTCATTATACTTGGCACCTTGTAAAAGAAGGAGACCAAGTGAAAAGAATTATTCCGATTTCCATCCTGATCATTCCTGCGCTGGCATTATCCGCGTGCGGCGCGATTGCTGGCGTATCCCAGGGCGCTTCATCGAGCGGATCGGCCGCCGTGAATACCAATCCCTCGGGTTCATCCAATTCGTCCAATCCGGGTCAAGGCAACGGCGCCCCCGCGGGCGGCCTCTCGGCCCTACAGCTCGCCGCCGGGATGCTGAAGCTGGACGGCACCTCCAATGCGGTCACGGCGCAACAGGCGGCGCAATTGCTGCCGCTCTGGCAGTCGTTGCAGCAGATCGAAACCACAGCCGTACCTCAGGGCGGGACACCGCAGGCGCCCTCGGCCAGCGCCTCGGGGACTCCCGGCGCACGGCCTAACGGCGCCATGATGCAGCAGATGAACGCGCAGTACACATTGATCCGCAATGCCATGACGCCCGCGCAAATCCAGGCGATCACGGCCATGAATCTGAGCCGGCAGGACATCGCCACCGTCTTTCAACAGGACGGCATCCAGATGGGCGGACCGGGCCAGGGATTCGGCTTCAGGCAGAATGGCGGCACCTTCACGCCTCCGAACGGCACGCCGCGCGCTCCCGGAACACCCGGCGCATTTCAAGGCTCCGGCGGGTTTGGGCAGGGCGGGGGCCGTCCCGGGTTCGGCGGATTCCTTCCGCCCAGCGTAGTTAACGGGATCGTCCAGTACCTGCAAAAGAAGGCGGGCGCTTGAGATTGCAGGCGTTGCGTAGAGTTCGAGTTTGAGATTGCCCCATAAAGCGGAGGCTCCCTGATCATTCAGGGAGCCTCTTATTGTGGCCGCGCCAAATACTGCGGAATCTCATTTCTTCCTGCGCGAGTAATTCGTCACGTAATCCGGCACCGCGATATCCTGAGTCATAAGTTCGTCCCGCACCGGCGACAGGGGCATCTCCTGCAACGGGAGCACTCCAGCCCAGACAGGCAATGCGTAATCCGGCGCATCATCTCCGACCGGGCCGCTGCGTATCTTCGCCGAGGCCTGCTCGATCTTGATCGAGACCACGCTGGTGGCGTTCATCTCCTTGCGGGTCGGCAGGCGCGCCTCACGCCAGCGTCCAGGGATGATGTGCTCTGTAATCGCCTCCAGTGCCGCCAGTTTTTCCGCGCCATCTACCACAGGCCGTCCCGGGCCAAAGACCACGACCGAGCGATAATTGATCGAGTGATTGAACACCGAGCGCGCCAGCACCAAACCATCCACGAGCGTCACTTCCACGCAGACGGTCCGCCCCGTTCCGACCTGTGCCAGCAGGCGGCTGGCCTTGGCTCCGTGCAGGACGATGGTATCCCCAATCCTGGCAAAGTTGATCGGGATAACGTAGGGCTGTCTGTTCTCCACAAAACCGACATGACAAATAAGCGCTTCATCGAGAATTCGGTAGATGGTTTCGCGGTCGTAAATCCCGCGCTGCGGCTTGCGTTTGACTCGGCTTTGGTCCGTTTTTGGGAATTCGGTCATCTTTCCGTCCTTCAGGACTTCTTGACTGAACTGCTCATCTCAGGCGGGATGAGCAGTGGCCGATACTGTGTGTATCATGCAAATTCAGGCTGAACCAAATGATTATATAGCTTAAGGGCCGCCGCGATTATAGCCTTGACCTCGTATCTACTCACACCTTCGCCTTACGCTTTCAGCCTAAGGCGAAGAATACCGGAAAAAGAGTATGCGGCGGGGCGTGCGCCCCGCCGCATACTCTTTTTCCGGGGACTTCACGCAATGGCCGTGAGTAGATACTTGACCTGAATCGAACACTTGTGCTAGAATGCGTTTGTAACTACTCACACCTTTGCCCTGAACTGCAAGTTCAGGGCAAAGAACAGCGGAAAAAAGGATGTGCGGCGGTGCGTGCGCACCGCCGCACATCCTTTTTTCCGGGAACTTCACATCAGGACTGTGAGTAGATACATGCGTTTTTTCGCATACAAAGGAGTGAGTTGCGACATGAATGCAAATGCCTTTCGCCATTTCTACGACTATCACTTCAGCGAGAATCGCAATATCTGGGATACCTATGTCTCTGCATTATCCGATGAACAGTTCACCCGAAACGTAGGCTACTCTTATGGGTCTGTCAGAGACCAGCTGGTTCATATCATGAGCGCAGATAACTCATGGTTTAGCGCATTGAGAGGCGAAGAATTCCCAAAGCCGCTCGATCCCGCGGACCTTGATGATCGGAAAATCATACGCGCACGCTGGGATGTCGTTGAGCAAAATATGCGCGATTATCTTGGAAAATTGCGCGACGACATGCTGTTCGGAAAACCGTTCGCAGAGGGAGAGGACAAGGATCTCATACTGTGGCAGGTGCTTCTCCACGTAGCCAATCATGGCACGGATCATCGGGCACAACTTCTCAGATTCCTGAACGATTTGGGAGTCAAAACCGTGTCTCAGGATTACATTTTCTACGTCTATGACCATCCATAGATATTCCTGCCGCTCACCCAACGGCGGTTGCACATCGGCTCACCGGTCGCCATGGTCCGATCACCGAACTCTTATCCATATCCCCCACAGGGTCTTCTCAAAGTCCAGTTTCCCCCGGCCCCGCCTCCTTCGCTTCGCTCGGATCTTGGGGCGGGGGACTTTGCGAAACCCATGATATCCCACATCGGTTGCCTTGCGCCCCGTAAACAAAGTACTTATAATCCCGGCCCATCAGGAGAAGAGGAGAATGCAAATGAAAAACCGGAGTCTTATTTATCTATCGGCTTTTGGGGCGTTCGTGCTGGCTGTTGGGCTGGCCTGTGCGGCATTATCGCCGACGTCCACCGCAGTACCGGCCAATACGGTCTCGCCGGGAAACGTCTCGCCGTCGCAGGCGCCTGCGGCCACAAGCGCTGGCAGCACCACAGGCAATGGCGGTAGTACTCTGACCACTTTCACGGACCAGAACAACTACTATGCCATCGATGTGCCCGGCGACTGGAAATATTCCCAAGTCAAGGACAAGACCAACAACTACTACTACATCGACCAGTTCAAGGCCCCCGACGGCAACGCCATCGTGGAAAACATCGCCTACGATGACGGGACGGCTTTCAACGGATCGGACAACGGCAAGTTCGCCCTATACCTGCTCAACACGTTCTACAGCAATACCGGCAAGGAAGGCGATATCAAAGTCAGCAATGACAGCATTCAGCCGGATAAGAGCGAGCGCCTGACCTGGACTTCGAAGGGCGGCGGGTATTCGGGGATTTCCTACTTCGAACTCCGTAGCAAGACCACCTTCCTGATGTTCACCATTGAGTGGACAAATGACCAGCAGAGCACTTACATGGACACGCTGAACAACGTGGTCTCCAGCTATAGGAGTCCCAAACCCTAGTCGAATATGGCGGAGATCCCAGTATGTCGCCTCCACCTGCCTCAAAGCACTACAGCCTAGACCCATTAAGCGATGGCGTCTATGCCGTTATCGCCAGGGATGGGGGCGCGGCTATAGGCAATGCCGGGCTGGTTGACCTGGGCGATGCAACCCTCGTCATCGATACGTTCCTGACCCCGACGGCTGCGGAAGAACTCCGCGCAGAGGCGCAGCGACTGACCGGTCGAAACCCGCGTTGGGTGGTCAACACCCATTATCACAACGATCATATCTGGGGGAACCAGGTTTTCTCACTCGAGGCGGATATCATCAGTACCGTCGAAACCCGTGTACTAATCCAGACCGCAGGCCAGCAGGAATACGACGACTACCGCGCGGTTACCGATGACCGCCTCAAGACCATGTTGGCCCAGAAGGCAGCCGCAAAAACCGAGGCGGAGCGGGCAACGGCCGATCTTATGCTTGGATACTTCAGCGGCTTGTCGCACGATTTTCCCCGCCTGCAGGTGACCCCGCCAAACCTGGTCTTCGAGAAACGGATGGTTCTGTACGGCAGCAAGCGCCGGGCGGAACTGGTTACCTTTGAGGGTGCGCATACCGGCAGCGATACGGTGGTGTATCTGCCCGACGATGGCGTCCTCTTCATGGCCGACCTGCTCTTTGTCGGCTTGCACCCGTACGTAGCGGATGGCAACCCCGACCGTTGGCTGGAGGTGTTGCGGTCCATCCTGGATGGCACGGCCGGCATCCAAAACGCGAAGCGCTTCGTTCCGGGTCACGGTCCGGTCGGGGCTCCCGCAGACCTGGAGCGGCTGGCCGACTACATCAAGGAAAGCCAGAAGATCGCCAGGGCGCTGGCCTCGGATGGTAACGGCAGCAAGCCGGACGTTGCCTCCACGCCCATTCCAGCAGCCTTCGCCAACTGGAAACTGCCGCACTTTTTCTACGCCAACCTGGGTTTCCTGGTAGAGCAATACCGGAACAACGGCGGGGAAGCGGGGTCGATGCAATCTAAAAAGATATCGAATTCTTCCCGGTTCTGAGACCGCGCCATTCTCCTGTTCGTCCGCAAAACACCAGTACGCGCGAGAGGCCATCTTGCGCTACAATGATTCTATGGCCTTGGACCTGCGTCCCTCGCCGATTGCCGGGCACTGGTACGAAGGCGACCCGAAAGTCCTCGGGCGCGAAGTAGATCTCTACATGGATCGCGCCCAACTGCCTGAGCTGAAAGGCGAGGTCATCGCCGTGATTGCCCCGCACGCCGGGCATCGTTACTCCGGCCCGGTGGCGGGGTACGCTTTCGCGGCATTGCGAGGCCACGCGGCAAACACCGACCTCGTGGCGGTTCTCGCCCCTTTCCATAACTATCACGCGGCTCCGCTGCTGACTCCATCCCACGACGCCTATTCGACGCCTTTGGGCACGGTCATGATCGACCGGGTGGCGGTGGAGGCGCTGGAGTCGGCGCTGAGCTCGGTGCCGGGCCTGGGGCTGACTCGCATCACGAACGATCCCGAGCATTCGCTCGAAATCGAATTGCCTTTTCTCCAGCGTGCCCTGACTTCCAAATGGAAGCTGCTGCCCGTGATGGTGCGCGCGCAGGATCCGCAGACGTGCAAGGCGCTGGGCAAGGCGCTGGCAAGCGTCCTGAAGGGGCGAAACGGCCTGCTGGTCGCGAGCACCGACCTGTCTCATTACTACGAACAGCAGATTGCACTCACGCTCGACCGCACGATGCTGGCGCAGATCAAATCCTTCGAACCCGAGCGGGCCTTTGACGCGGAGCGGAGCGGCAAGGGGTATGCCTGCGGCCTGGGCGCGCTGACTGCCGTGATGTGGGCGGCGCGTGAGTTGGGCGCGGATCACGTGGAAGTGCTGCGGCATGCAACGTCGGGGGACGTTACAGGCGATTACAGCGCCGTGGTGGGCTACGGCGCCGCCGCGATCCTGAAGACGACCTAAGGTTTTATTTATACCTAGATGAATCCAGAGGCACTCATACTTCGTCGGCCGAGCGAGCATCCAGCGAGCATCGGCTAGTCGGTGACATGAGTCGCCGATGCAATCTACAATCTACAACCTGAAATCTGCAATCCAAAATCCTCATGTCCCCCTTCGTCCAGGTAGCCGTTAACGTCCCGTCGCTGGCGGGCGTTTTTGATTATGCCGTTCCCGAGGGTCTCGCGGGCCAGGCGAGCGTTGGCGGACTTGCGGTCGTCCCATTCGGAAAACAGACGGTCCAGGGCGTCATCCTGCGCTTCGTCGAGCAGCCGGCGGTCAGAGATGTGAAGCCGCTGTTGGGATTTGTTGACCCAGCGCCCGTGCTGACGGCGAACCAGGTTGCACTGGCCGAGTGGCTGGCGCCAAGCACATTCGCTTCGGCGGCTTCGGTCATCGGTCTGTTCCTGCCGCCGGGCCTGGCCCAGCAGGCGGATACGTTGTTCGCGATTCGAAACGGGGATGCGAAGGATCAGCAATCGGCAGTCAGCAATCAGCAATCTTCAATCAGCATTCAGCAATCCCCCGTCGCTTCTCGCCTGCTCAAGCTCCTCGGACAACGCGGGCCCCTTAGAGGCCGGCAGATCGACCGCGCCATGTCCCGCGTGGAATGGCGGAGGACCGCGGCCTACCTCGTCAAACGCGGAATCCTGACGTCGACGTCCGTGCTGCCACCGGCCAGCGTTAGGCCAAAATTCATACGGATGGCACAACTGGCTGCGGCGCCCGAGGCCGCGGAAGCCGCGCTGCCCGACCTCGGAAGCACTGAGGCGACGCGTGCGCGCCGTCAAAAGGCGCTGCGCTTCCTGATCAAACGGCCCGAGGCGGTAAATGTATCCTGGGTCTACGCCGAGAGCGGATGCAACCTGGCGGACCTCCAGGAATTGGCCGAGCGCGATCTGATCACGCTGAGGGAGACGGAAATCTGGCGGGATCCGGTGGCACAGGCTGGTAAATTGGTAAATCGGGAAATTGGGAAATTGGGAGCGCCGCGCGTAGAGCTGGTGCTGACGGATGAACAACGGAAAGCCTGGGAAAGATCGAGAGCGGCATTCGAGATCTTGCCGGCGGGAAAAGCATCAAGCCATTCCTTCTACAGGGCGTGACGGGATCAGGCAAGACGGAACTCTACCTGCGCGCGGCGGCGGAGGTTCTCCGAGGAGGCCGGCAGGCGATCATCCTGGTGCCGGAGATTTCGCTGACGCCGCAAATCGTCCACAGGTTCCTCGAGCGCTTTCCCGGACAGGTGGGCCTCATCCATTCGCGCCTCTCGGAGGGCGAGCGCTACGATACATGGCGGCGCGCAAGGCTCGGATTGCTCAAGGTCATCATCGGTCCGCGCAGCGCCCTGTTCGCGCCGCTGCCAAATCCGGGATTGATCGTCGTCGATGAATGCCACGATGCATCGTATTACCAATCCGAGCCGCCGTTCTACGACGCCGTGATCGCGGCGCAGGAATATGCGCGGCTATGTGGAGCCGCGTGCATCCTGGGTTCGGCGACCCCCAGCGTGGTGCAGCGCTATCAGGCGGATGCAGGCCAAAGCGTGCGGCTGGAACTGACCCAGCGCATTTCATCGGATCCGGAACCGGGCCCGGCCCGCGGATTGGACCTGCCGCCGGTGCACGTCGTGGATATGCGCGAGGAACTCAAGTCGGGCGGACGGCGGCATCTTCAGCCGAGAGCTGACGCGAGGCGCTGCGGTCCGTGTTGAAGCGGGGAGAGCAGGCCATCCTCTTCCTGAACCGGCGCGGCACTGCGACCTACGTGTTCTGCAGGGATTGCGGATACGTCCTTCGGTGCCCGCGTTGCGACACGCCGCTGACGTATCATGTAGCGGGCGGATCAGAGATGGCGGGTCGCAGACGGGCGGGTCGCAGACGGGCGGGGGACCCCGCCCCTACGGTGCCATCGCTGCGGATATACGCGCCAGATGCCGAAAACATGCCCGGAATGCGGAAAGACGAACATCCGCGCTTACGGGTTGGGGAGTGAAAAGGTGGAAGCCGAGGTGCAGACGTGCTTCCCGAACGCGCGCACGCTGCGCTGGGACTGGGAGACGACGCGCCAGAAGGACGCGCATGAGATCATCCTGAGCCATTTCGCGGCGGGACGCGCAGACGTGCTGGTCGGCACGCAGATGCTCGCCAAAGGACTCGACCTGCCGCGTGTGACGCTGGTGGGCATCGTGCTCGCCGACGTGGGCCTGTTCCTGCCCGACCCGTTTGCCGCCGAACGTGTCTTTCAGGTGCTGACTCAGGTGGCGGGGCGAGCAGGGCGTTCGTCGCGCGGCGGGCAGGTGGTGCTGCAAACCTTCGCCCCGCAGCATTACGCGATACAGGCGGCCGCAGGACATGACGTGCAGGGCTTCTATGAGCACGAAATCACTCAGCGCAGGCGATTGGGCTATCCGCCCTTCTCCGAACTGGTGCGACTCGAATTTCGTCATTTCGATGAGCTGAAGGCCGAAAAGGAGGCCGTCAATTTGGCCGCGCGGCTTCAGAAGCAAGTGGCAGCGGAGGGCCGGAAGGAGTCCACGCTCATTGGCCCGGCTCCCTGTTTCTTTGCGAAGTTGGATGGCAAGTACCGCTGGCAGATCGTCCTGCGCGGCGCGGATCTCAAAAGACTGCTGCCCGAGCGCCTTTCCCCCGATTGGCGGATTGAAGTCGAGCCGGCGAGTTTGCTATAATGAGGAGCATTCAGCCTGCGCCATTCCGTTGTCACGGAATGGCGAAGGTCTTCCGGAAAAATGAACAGGAATGGGGGGAACACCCATTCCTGTTCATTTTTCCGGACGTGCTTCCATAGATAAAAGGAGAGAATATGCAAAGTCTGTCACGAGGCTGGTCGTTCCTGCAACAAGCATGGCAGATGGCATTCAAGGACAAGGACTTGATCAAGCCCTCCATCTATGCCATGATCGTCGGCATCATTGTCTCGATCATTGGCGTCATCCCCTTGATCGCATCGGTTCTCATCTTCGGCGACAGCGGCCTGCTGGGACGCGGCATCCTGGTCGTCCTGGGTGCGCTGCTCATATTCGTTCATTACGTCGTGAGCTACATCTTTTCCGGCATGACCGTGTACCTGATCTACGGCTACCTTGCCGAGGGCGACGGGCGCATGGACAAGGCCTGGGCCAAGGTGCAGCGCGAATTCTGGAACATCATCGCCCTGGCGGCGGCCTCCACGGTCGTGAGCGTGTTTACCAACCAGATGCGCCGCTCAGCCAACCGGCGGGGCGGAGCGGGCGGCATGGTGGGCAACGCCATCGGCGGCCTGATCCAAACCGTCTGGACAGAAGCGTCATACCTGATCCTGCCGGCCATGATGATCGAAGACGCAAACCTGGGCACGGGCATTAAGCGCGCGACCCAGATCGCCAGAGGGAATCTGCTGCTGATCGGCGTCAGCACGGTCGGCGTGAACTGGATCACCGGATTCATCAGCTTTGTGCTGGGCGCCATCGGGCTGGTGCTCGGCCTGGTCGTCGGGTTCGGCCTGATCTCGTTGTTCAACTCGACCACGTTGGCAGTGATCCTGGGCGTGGGACTGGGCGGCCTGATGTTCCTGGTGTTCGCGATGGTCGCCAGCGTAATCAGCTCGTACACGATGACCGCCTACAACACCTGCCTTTTCCTGTGGGCGCGTGATGTGGAGAAGGCCCAGGCTCAAGGCCAACCGATCCAGGTAGCGGCGCCCGCGCCACTGGCCGCGGCATTGGGTCAGTTGACTTCGGCGATGCGCTAAGGCTGCCGGGTCCATGTGAAAGCAATGCAGCCAGAACGGCGGCGGGAAATCATCACCTGGGAAGAGGTGGATCGGCTCATCGATCACCTCGTGCCTCAGTTCAAGCGTGAGTTCACGGCGATGGTCATCATCACGCGTGGCGGCATCGTCCCCGGCGGGCTGCTCGCGGATGCGATGGACATCACACATATCCTGACGGCGGCCGTGGATTTCCCGGCGCAGTCGCTGAGCGAAAAGGCCAAGCTGATGGCCTGGCCGGAGTTCATCCAATTCCCCGCTGACGATAAGCTTCGCGGCCGCCCGACCCTGATCGTGGACGACGTGTGGGGTTCGGGCCGCACGATCACCGCCGTGAAGAATCGCGTCTCATCTGCCGGCGGCTTCCCCGAGACGTGCGTGCTGCACTTCAACCCCTACCGCGACCTGTTCGGCAGCGTCCGCCCCGACTACTACGCTGCGATCACGGACGCCTTCATTATTTATCCGTGGGAGATCGACCGCGGCGAGGACAGGGTGCTGCTGGACCGTACGCCGACTGTAGGAAATCCAACTTGAAGCACGTTCGGTACGTGGATAACACCGATTCTCACGAAAACTCTTAAGAGAGTGTTTCTTAAATGGTTTTTGCCCGTAACGACCCCACCCCGGCCTCCCTCCGCTTCGCTTCCGCCAACCTACGGCAGCGGACCTTCGGCGGGATGCTGCGCGATCCCTAAAGGGGAGGGAGAGTACTGAAATTCGAGATATGGGTGGGAGAACACCACCCATATCTCGAATTTCGGTAGCGTTGCTAAGTTTTGTTCTTTGCAGGCGACAGAGAGCGTCTGAAAAGATGCGGGCGGCAAAATGGCCGCCCGCATCTTTTCAAGGCATCACCTGAGACTGGGGGCGTGCAATCTTATCCGCCGCGCAATCGCTGGACGGCTGCTTCATCCAACTGGAGGACGACGTCCATGTAATTCTCGATAAGGGCCGTAATAGCCTTGCGCGGACCCTGCTTCCAGTCGTCGCTATGGTAGAAGGCATCCTCGCTTTGCTGGCGGTGAGCGAGGCTGTCGAAGCGGCGGATGACATAATATGAATCGTCATCGTGAAGAGAGGGGCCGTGAGCGACCACATCGATCTTCCAGCGTTTGAGCAGAGGAAACAACTCTTCAATAAAGAGACGATGGAATTCCGCGCGCGAGCCCGGCTTTAGACTAAGTGAGCGAATTTCGACGAAGTAGTTCATGCTCCTCCGGATTACGAATAAAGCGCCTCGGATTGTAGCACGCGGGTCGTTCGCGATGTGGCTCTGCGGCGGCAAGATGCCATTCTTACAACGGGTTGTATTTCCGCCCGCGCCACGTGACACCCCGGCCCGACAAAACCTTCCAGGCCGAGACCAGCATCATGAGGGCAAAGACGGCCGAGCCCAAAGGCGTTGTCAACGCATACCAGCGGGGAATCTGCATCCGATGTGCAACCTCCCCACGGGCGACCAAGAGGCAAACCCAGACGATAAGGGATTCGGCGATGATAGCGAGGGCGAGTCCGCCGCCACCGTGGAGGAACCAGAGTAATCCAAGCAGGGGCCAAAGGGGGAGGATCAGGGCCGCGAAAACCAAATTCGTGGCACCGAAGGCGCCAAGCAGGAGCAATGCCGGCTGGTCGCGCAAGCCGAGATAGATGTTCTTCGTCCATCCCTCCCACATCTCGGGGAACGAAGTGTACATGCGGGTGCTGGCGACATGCTTTCCGTCGGCCAGGATAAGGCGATAGCCGTTCGATTTGACAAGCTCGGATAGCGCTTTATCTTCCACAATCTGATCCTTGATGCGCGTGTGCCCGCCGAGGGCATCGTAGACGCTGCGCTTGATCATGATGAACTGCCCGTTGGCGATAGCGTTGCGGGTGCCCGGGTCGTTGACCTTGCGAGGCGAGAATCCCACTGCCAGGGCGGTCATGACCAGGGGCAGGACGACTTCTCTCCCAGAAGGTGCCCGTGACTTGAAACGTAAGGATCGTAAACAAGTCCGCGGAGGTCTCGGTTGCTTTCGTATAGCAACCGGCCAGGGCTGTTGGAGCCAGAAAGGTGTCGGCATCAACAAAACAAAGCCACTGACCCGGTGCATGAGTCGCGGCGAGCGCCGCCTGGGCAAGGGCATGTGTCTTCCCCACCCAACCGGGAGGAGGGTCTGAACCATTCACCACCTTTAACCTGGGATCACGGGTCGCAAGATCCCGAAGGATATCGGGCGTGGCATCCCCGGAGCGATCGTCCAGGACGACCAGTTCAAGGTTGGGATAGGTCTGCGAGAGAACGGCCGCAACGCATTTCCCGATGTTGCGCTCCTCGTCCCGCGCGGGCACGCACACGGAGATCAGCGGAACGTTTGTCGGAGTCGCTGGGAAGTCCCTGCTTGCTTCGACGACGATCTCGAGCTGACCCTGAGTATGAATCCAGTAGGTGACGGCCAGCGAGGCGAGGCAGAGGAGGGATGAAAGGATGAAGGCCAAGCTCATAGTAAAGCTACATGCCGAATGCTTGCCCCGGGGATGGAGGTGTTACATCCAGCCTGGCCCACCCACAACCCCCTCCGGCCTTCCGCGAAGAACGGCGGACCTGCGGCGGCCACCTCCCCCATTTTGAACGGACCAAATGGGGGAGGAAGATAAGCGGAAAAGCGGAGAGTGGGCGTGGCTTCTCCGCCCACTCTCCGCTTTTCCGAGGAATGCCAGATTCAAAGTGTGTCATGTTCCCTGGGTTGTGTGCTAAGGTGGTGATCAAATGCATCAGCGGAAGGGAACATAGCGGGTAATCAGCGCAGGGAGGTTGAAGGCGAAGACGGCGGCCAATAAGAAGACCAGGACGGCCCAGGCCTTCGACCAACGCGCCCGCAGCCTCTCCATCACGACGCCGGCGAGCAAGGCGAAGAAGGGAAAGACCTGGAGCAGGTACGTGGCCTTGATCAGGTCTCCATTTTGCGAGGGGCTCTGATAACGAATCAGGAACCAGGCGTAGCCAAGCAAAGTAGCGCCGGCCATCATTGCCGCGAGGGCGGTCATACGCTCAAGATTGGCGGCCGTCCTGCCCAGGAGGAACCTGGCGAGTGTGAACAGTCCGTAGACCAAGCCGCAGAGGAATATCAGCGATGGAATAATAGCGACCACGTTGACGATTCCCAGATAGCTGTTTATGGAGAATCGGTTCGTTACCATGTCCTTCGGCAATCGGCCTATCGAGGTCAAGTACTGGAATAAGATGCCTTCATCATACTCGCCGGTGTTGATATGCCTTGCATACACGAGAAAATATCCCCAGTAGTCGCCCCAGGTATCTGCATAGAAAATGGGGAAGAAGCGATTAGACAGACTGGGCCGGATCGGATCTTTGAAGACGGCCAGCGAGAGGCGGTCGATCGAGAACAGACTCGACAGGAACTGTGGGGACGGCGAAACCGGCGCCCGATCGAAAGCCGTCAGGGTGCCGTAACGATGGTCCAGCAGCAAATAAAACCAGCCGCCCACGAGGAGCGCGATAATGAGGCTTCCAACAGTCAGCGCGACCGGCCGCGAGAGCCATTGGTGACGGCGGCGGCCAAGCCACACGGCAAAAATCAGGACCGGCGGGAAAAAGAAAAAACCCCACTGACGGGCCAGGATGGCGAAGCCGAGGGAAATTCCGATCACCACGAAGTTGAGGATCGTAAACTGCTGCTGCAGAAAGATCACACCGGCACGGTAGACGATGTACACTCCCAGAAAGGCCAGGAATGGCTCACCTCTCACAAAGGCAAAGCTCCGATAGAAGACCGGCAACATGCCCAGCATGCCGACCGAAACGAGTTTGAGATAACGATTCTCAGAGGCGCAAAGATCACAAATCTTCAGAATATAGTAGACGCAGCCCATGGCCATTAGCGCGTTCAAGAGCTGAGCCAGTTTCAGGGATTTCCAGATTCCGAAGTGAATTGCGGTTAAAGCGGCAGGCAAGATATAAGGAAGCGACGGTGAATAATACTGTCCCGTCTGCGCTTTGGCGGGCAGTTGCCAATTCGATGACAGCACCTCAATGTAGTTGATGTGGTCGTGGGCGTCGTATCCGTTGTAGGGGTTGTGCAGGACTGCGTTCGCGACGAGAAGGATGCTGATGAGGAAACAAACGGCCAGGAGAACTCGGTCCACCCGGCCCTTATAATGGAAAGGGCCGAGGAACTGCGAAAGGAGTGAGGCAAGCCGGGTGCGCATCAGACGGACTAATCCAAACACAAAGGGCACGAAGGGGCACAAAGGACGAACAAAGCAAACGGACGTACTTAACCAAAGCGTGCACGGAGGTGCATGAAGGACGAACAATGAGAACGCACGCACTGATCCCGCTTAAGGGAGGCTGCCACGTCTAAGAACTCGAATCAGGAAACACGGACCTTCGAACCCTGAGGCGTCTTTTCAACTTCGATGCGGGTAGGGAAGGCGTCCTTCAGCTCTTCCAGGTGGGTAATGACCAGGATTTTCGCAAAGTCATTCTTGACCAGATTGATGGCTTCGATCAGTCGCTGCCGACCTTCCACATCCTGAGAGGCAAAGCCCTCATCGATGACGAGAGTCTGCAGCCGGGCGCCTTTGCGCCGGGCCAAGACTTCGGACAGCGCGAGCCGAACCGCGAAGTTGACCCGAAAGGCCTCGCCGCCTGAGTAGGTTTCATAGTCGCGCGAACCTGCAGAGTCACTGATCTGGATATCCAGAGTCTCCTTCAAGTCTTCACGCTTGCGGTCCTTGAATCCGGCCTGCGTCACGAAGCGAACGGACATTTGTCCATCACTCAGCCGGTCGAGCAGCTCGTTGGCCTTGGCCTCGATCTCGGGCAACGCCTGTTCGATGAGCAAGGCCGGGACGCCGTCTTTGCCGAAGGCACGTTCCAGCGTCTTGTAGCGGCCGATCCTGGACGACAAATCCTCGACGCACGCTGCAAGCTCGGCCTTGCGCGCCCGCAAGCCTGGCAGCACGTCCACATTTTGCCGCGCGGCGCCGACTTCCTGATTGAGACGGTTCTCCTGCTCCTGCAGCTCGAATAGGGCCCGCTCAGCCTCTTCCACATTCGGAGATTGGCTCTGTGCGAGCTCGAAGCCCGACCTGACGGATCGAACCTCGCCTTCCTGGCCCTTGATTTCAGATCTGCGGATGGCAATCTCGGACATCAGGTTTGCGATCTCGTCGTTGAGCGGCGCGAGAGCGGCGCGCGCGGCCTCGAGCTTTCGATGATCGTCGTCGGCGGCCCGCTGCTGCAACTCCGCCTGCCTGGCGTTCTCGTGGGCAGCCACGTCGTAGCCAAGCTGCGCAAGCTCCTTGTCCAATTTTGCGAGCTGCTTTTGGGCCTCAGGCGCGACCTTTCCACTTGCCAATACCTTTTCCACCTGCTTCAACCGTTTCCTGCCGTGCGTCTCCCATTCCCTAGACTTCGCTTGCACGCTTTCCAGTCGTTCGGTCCACTGGGCCACAGCACTCGAATGATCGATTCGCTCCCGCTCGGCCCCGCTAAGATCGGAAATTTCATAATCCAGAGCCTGAATCTGTGCGCTCAATTTTTCGGAAGCCGTCTTGTTGCGGCGGAAACGATCGCCCTTTTCTTTGCCTTCGGCTTGCAGGCTTGAGAGCGTTGACTTTCGGTGCGCGGCACTCAATGGCTGTCCGCACAGGGGGCAGGCGGCACCCTCGGCGGACTTGAGGGTATCGATCCGCTGCTTGAGGATATCCATGTCGGCTTTCAAGGCTTCATTGTCGGCCTTCAGCTCGGCCTGTTTCTCGCGGGCGGCGCTACGTTCTTTATCAACCTGGAGGCGCCTGGCAACCTTCGCTTCGGCCTCGACGAGAAGCACATGCGAGCGCTCGTTCCCGGCCTCCAGATTTTCGATCGTGGCCGCGAGGTCTTCCATTCCGGCTTGTTCGACGAGCAAGGCTCGCTGCTCTTCCGCGAGACGGGCTTTCTCGGCCGCGACCTTCTCGGCGAGAGGGGCGCGGACTTGTCCGTGCTCACGAAATGCCGAAGCAAGCTTGTCCCAGGCCTCGATATCCTCCCGGGCCTTCTGCCAGGCCTTATATGCAGTCTCGATCTCGGCTGCACGGCGGGTGAGGTCCACGGAAGCAGACTGCACGGACTCTCGTTCCGCGAGCCGCGTCTCCAGCGCAGAAAGCTGCGAGCGCGATCGGTCGAGCGCGGCCTCCAGTGTTTCGAGCAACTTGCGCTGCTGCTCAAGCGACGCCGCAAGGATTCTGATGTTCTCCAAGGCTGCCTGTTGTGTCTTCCGCGCAGCTGCCAAACGGGCGAGCTCGGTTTCCCGATCTTTAAGACGCTGTCTGCGAGGCTCCTCCTGTGCCAGCTCAGCTTCGATCTCATCCAGGCGCCCCCTAGTCGCAAAGATTTCGTCGTCCAGAGCCTTGCGTTTTTCGGATGTGCGCAAGCGATAGACTTCCCACGTCTCCAGGCCGAGAATGCTGCTCAACACATCTTTGCGTTTGCCGGGGGTCTGCCGGGCAAATTCATCGGCCTTCCCCTGTAGAAAGAATGCGGCATTGACGAAGGTCTCGTAGTCGAGGCGGAGCGTCTCTTCGATACGCGCCTGGGTATCTCGGAGCGTACGTTCAGTGAGTGGACGCCAGGCGCCATCATCCGGCATTCGATAATCGCGGCTCGAATTCGCAGATTCGATATTTGACGTTTCGGCTTTGAGGCCGGGATCGTGGATTTGAAATTCCAGCACGGTGGTCTTGCCGCGGGGCAAGGCCCGCTGGACGCGATAGACGTCCCCTTCATATCCGAAGGTCAGGATTACCTCGGCAGCTTTGGACTGCAGGTTGACCAGCGAGTCGTCACGTTTGCGGGCCTGCCCGAAAAGCGCCCAAGTGATGGCATCGAGCAGCGAGGATTTGCCGGCGCCATTCTGACCCGAGATACAGGCGACATTGAACCTAGTGAAGTCCAGTTCCACCGGATCGCGGTAGGAAAGAAAACCGGTAATGCGCAGGTGGAGAGGGATCATGCAGGGAATTATACCGTGCGGGAAAAGTTATCAGTGAGAGTAATCAGTGATCAGTAAGCAGTAATCAGTGATCAGTAAGCAGTAACCAGTGAGCAGTAATCAGTGAGCAGTAATCAGTGAACAGTAACCAGTGAGGAGTAACCAGTGATCAGTAACCAGTGGTCAGTAAGCGAAAAGCTGAAACGAGTAGGCCGAGAGAAAAGAACAGCCATCAGCAGTCAACCATGAGTGGTAAGTAATCAATGAGCGACCAGCCGTGCGCGGGCGGTGAGTGAACTTCTTTTATGTTATCATCGTGGCGATGTTCGACACCGAGGAGCCACGCGCGCGGCGACGCCTGATCTTAATTGCAATCATCCTCGCGACCGTTCCTTGTTACTGTCTTGGGGGAATCGCATTGGCGTTTGCGCCTCCACCCGGCACCAGTACACCCACAGCCACGGTAACGGAAACACCAACAGGATCGGCCACGGCGACGCTTGCACCGACAGCTACCTTGACGACCACGGCTACAACAACGACAACCGCCACCGCGAGCCTTACGCCCTCGACCACACCGACGCCGTTCATTCCGCCAACTTTGACGTTCACGCCGTCACCGACGGCGACGCACACCCCCACGTTCACACCGTCGCCGACCGATACCCCGACACCGACGTTGACGCCTTCACCAACTGAAACCCTCACGCCAACACTAACTCCATTCCCGACCCCATGACAGACATTCTCCCTTTCCTGAAATCGCTGATCTCGGTCTCCGGTCTCTCCGCCTATGAGGGGCCGGTTGCACGGCTGGTCGAAGAGAAGTGGAAGCCGCTGGTTGATGAAATATCCACCAGCCGCCTGGGCTCCCTGCACGCGCTGAAATACGGAACAGGAGGCTCAGGCAGGCCCGCGGCATCCGCTCGAAAAAAGACGGGCAGACATCCGACGATCATGGTCGCAACGCACATGGATGCCATCGGGCTCATGGTCACCAAAGTCACCGAGGGCTTCCTGCACACAGATGAAATCGGGGGGATCGATCCACGAATCCTACCGGGCACGCCAGTCACGGTGCATGGAAAGCAGGATCTGCCCGGGATAATGGTGTTGCCGCCGCTCCAAACGCTGCCGGAGTCTGCGAGAGAGGATGCTATCGAACTCGGGCATCTGCTGGTCGAGGTGGGCTTGCTGCCGTCAAAGGTGGCGGAGCTCGTTAGGGTGGGTGACCTGGTATCGTTCAATACCCAACCGGCGGCGCTCGGCGAGGACGTATTGAGCGGCCATTCGCTGGATAATCGGGCATCGGTGGCGGCGCTGACCGTCTGTCTGGAGGAACTTCAGACAAAGGCACATGTGTGGGACGTCCTAGCCGTAGCCACGGCACAGGAAGAAGAAACGTTGGGCGGGGCGGCTACGTCCGCTTATGAGCTGCATCCGGATCTGGCAGTTGTCATCGACGTAACGTTCGCCAAGGGTCCGGGAGCAAATGACTGGCAGACATTTCCGATGGGAAAAGGTCCGACACTGGGCTGGGGGGCAAACATGCATCCATTTTTATATGAACAGTTCAAAAAACTGGCCGACAGACTGGAAATCCCCGTTGCGATGGATATCACGCCGACGCACTCGGGCACAGATGCGTACTCCATCCAGGTGGCCCGCGAAGGAATCCCTACCATGGTGTTGGGCATCCCCCTGCGTTACATGCATACGCCGGTCGAGATGATTGCCATCAAAGACGTGCAGCGGGCGGGCCGCCTGCTGGCCGAATTCGTCAGCGAGCTTGAGGCGGATTTTGTATCCAAGATCGTCTGGGATGAGAGCAGTGAGAAGAAGGGAGTGAGCTGAGAGCGGTCATCGGTAGCGAGGGACCAGTAATCAGTAATCAGTAACCAGTGATCAGTAATCAGTAATCAGTAATCAGTGATCAGTGATCAGTAATCAGTGATCAGTAACCAGTAATCAGTGATCAGTAGCCAGTGATCAGCAAATAACAGGCATTCTTCAGGATATTATGGCGAACATTGGAAGTGCGCAATTCAAACTGCTTGAGAAGCTCTGCAACGCCGTGGGTGTTTCGGGCGACGAAGGCGAGGTGCGGAAGATTGTCCTGGAGGAACTGAAGCCTCACGCGGACGAAATCATGGTCGATGCCCTGGGCAACGTGCTGGCGGTCAGAAAGGGACGGGCGGCGAAGCGCCTGCGCGTGATGCTCGACGCGCACATGGATGAGGTGGGCTTCATGCTCGTTGCCGAGGACGGCGAGGGACTGTATGAATTCCGAGTCATCGGCGGGATCGATGCACGGAATCTTGCCGGCAAGCAGGTGGTCGTCGGCAAGGACCGCACACCAGGGGTCATCGGCGCCAAGCCCATCCACCTGACAAAGCGCGATGAGTTGAAACGAGCAATCTCCGCCGATGCACTACGAGTGGACCTGGGACCGGGAGGGAAAGCCAAGATCGGCGACCGCGGCACGTTCGCACCGAACTTCCGGCGGGCAGGGCCCTCGATCATGTCCAAGGCCATCGACGATCGCATCGGGGTCGCGACGTTGATCGAGCTGGTCAAGTCGGCGCCGCCGAATATCGATCTGCTGGCAGCGTTCACCGTGCAGGAGGAGATCGGACTGCGCGGCGCGAAGGTGGCAGCCCATTACTTCAATCCCGACCTGGCACTGGTGATCGATGCCACGCCCGCCAACGACCTGCCCATGCAGCGGGACGGAGAGAATACGTTCTACAATACCAAGCTGGGACATGGCCCGGCGATTTACCAGGCAAGCTCCGCCACAATCGATGACGCGCGGCTCGTCCATTTCCTGGAGGAGACCGCGCAGCGGGGCGGCATCCCATTTCAGTTTCGTCAGGCGGGTGGCGGAGGGACGGACGCGGGGGCGATCCAGCGCGCGCTGGAGGGCGTGCCGGTGGTGTCCATGTCTGTGCCGCACCGATATGCCCACAGCGCGATGAGCGTATCTCGGGCGGACGACTGGAAGAATGCCCTCGCCTTATATCGCCTGGCGCTCAGGCGCATTACTCCGTCGCTGGTAAAATCGGGAAGAAGATAAGAGAAAATCGGTGATCAGCGAGCAGTAATCAGTAAGCAGTAATCAGTGACCAGTAAGCGGAAGGCAATAGACAGTCAGCGGTAGCCAGAAAAGTATCGGTAGTGAGGAGCAGGTAGCAAGGTGCAGGCAGCAAGCAGGAGTTGATCATGAAGGGACTGATAGCTTTAGTTGGTGCTGGAGAGTATTTGCCGGTGATGGATGAAGTAGATCGCCATCTGTTGAATTCGGTACATTCGAACGGCAGCGCGCCGAAGGTAGTTTGCCTGCCGACGGCCGCCGGTCAAGAGGGAGAGGACAGCGTAGGGCGCTGGCTGAGGATGGGACAGGACCATTTCACGGCATTGGGTGCGAAGGTGGACGCGCTACCGATTATTGACCGCGCCTCGGCTGACGACCCGCAGTATGAACCCCTGCTAGAGGCCGCCGACCTCATCTACTTCTCCGGCGGAAACCCGTTGTACCTGTTTCAGACGATGAACGGCAGCCGTGCCTGGGCAGCGGCACAAAAAGCCTGGGAGCGAGGGGCCGTGTTCGCCGGCTGCTCGGCAGGGGCGATGATATTGGGAAAGCGCCTGCCGAATTTCCGGAATCTGGGCATTGGCACAATTGACGGCTTTGGCATCCTAGAGGCGGCCTACGTGATGCCGCATTTCGATCACGCCGGACCCTTCAAACATATCGTCAACCTTGTGCGACGCGGCATGAAAGAAGGACAATACATGCTGGGCATCGACGAGAACACGGCACTGGTCGGAAATCGCGGCGGCGAATGGAGGGTGATGGGACAAAGCAAAGTCCATTTGCTGACCAGCAGGCGAGAGCAGGTTTTCGGACCGGGCGAAGTGGTGCCCCTGCGGTAGCGGGCAGACCCGGGTAATGGGGTATCTGGTAATTCGATACTCGACATTGGATAATCGGTATTCGTCGGGTTGGCTAGCAGTTGGCGAGAGGAGAGCCTTTCACAATTCCTGACCGGCGCCATTGATTGCCGAGGTCGGTTCGCGCGATCATGAGACTGCAATTTTGAACCAGAAATCTTGCATCGAGGACAACCATGAAGGAACTCATTCAAAGGCTTACCGATACATTCAGTCCATCCGGCTGCGAAGAGGCGATTCGAGAAGTGATCCGCAAGGAAGTCAGCCAGGCGGCGGATGAAATCCGGGTGGATGCTTTGGGCAATCTCATCGTGCGGAAGGGAGGGGGCGGGAAGAAGATCATGGTGGCCGCGCATATGGACGAGATCGGCCTAATGGTGACGCATATTGACGACAAGGGCTTCGCCCGCTTCACGGGCATTGGAGGCGTCTATCCGCGGAACCTGCCAGGCGGGCGGGTGCGTTTTGTCAACGGCACGCGCGGCGTAATCGGACTGGAGCCAACGGATCACGCTTCAGACGTCCCGCCGCTGGACAAGATGTTCATCGATGTCGGTTCAGGTTTCACGGGAGATTGCCCCGTACAAACCGGGGATGTGGCAGCCTTCGAACGTCCGTTTCTCGACCTGGGTACGCGCGTAGTGGCGAAGTCGATGGACGATCGCATCGGCTGCGCGGTGGCAATCGAGGCGTTAAAGAGACTTACGACCACACCCAACGAGGTCTATTTTGTGTTCACCACCCAGGAGGAGGTTGGAACGCGGGGGGCGCAAACGTCTGCATACGGCATCAATCCGGATGTGGGATTCTCGATCGACGTGACCGGTTGGGGCGACACTCCCGGGCTCAGGGACTTTGACATGGCGTTGGGAAGGGGCCCCGCCATCAAGATTCGCGACGGAGGCATGTTGTCGGATCCGCGTGTCGTAAGTTGGATGGTACGCGCCGCCAACAAGGCGAAGATTCCGTATCAGCGTGAAGTGCTGTTGGGAGGCACCACAGACGCACGCGCGATGCAACTGGTGCGAAGCGGAATTCCCGTTGGCTGTGTATCGATACCGTGCCGCTACGTGCATTCGCCGTCGGAGATGGTGGATATGGACGACGTGCAAAACGCGGTGAAGCTGGTGGCGGCATTGCTGCGAGGGGCGGTGAACCTAGGGTGATGTCGGGCGGGAATCGGAAGTCGTAGATCGGGCGATTGGCTGGCAACGAGCGAAACACTGAATTGAAGTCTTAGGGGCACTCACCCTCAACCCCTCACCGAGGGGAGAAATTCCGATTTTAGAGAGTTGGGCGGATTACTCCCGCCCAACTCTCTAAAATCGGCAGACTTGCTGACGTTGAGGAGAGCGACCGAGGTCGCGAAAAAGAACTGCGCAGGGTAAATCACCTGCGCATATGTTTACCAAGGCCTCCTCAAATTGTGCGATCTCTACTTTGACTTGGCTTCGCCTTCGTCGGTCTTCCCAGGCATCGGCATCATGGACATGAAGTACGCACCACCCGCGCCGAGGGCGAAGGCTCCGGCTGAACCGGCAGAGGCAAAATCGGTGAGGCCGATCAAGAGTCCGAAGAAGCCAAGGGCGAGGGCGATCTGCACCTGCCAGGCGCTGTTCTTATAGGTCTCAAAAAAGAAGCGGCCGACCGCAACTCCGAAGACCAGAAAGCCGAGGGCTCTCAGCAGAATTCCCAAGAAACCGAAAATATCGAGAATGACCGGTGGCATATGTTCCTCCTGAGGGATATGGCATTTCTTATGATGCGCAGGAAATTTCACAGTCCTGTCGTTGGACGTGGATTATAACCGCGAGCGAAGCCAAGACCGGGTCTTGCCGGCAGTGCGTTTACAAAACGAAGGCCCAGAGAAGCCAGATGAGGAGCATAAGCACGCCGACGCCGAAGACGGCTGCAAATGACCAGCCCCAGGCTATCATGTATGTCCTGGCGGAGCTAAAGGCTTGCCGCACATCGCGCATCCGCAGGAATTCCGCGGCGAAGAGGGCCAGGGGGGAGGCGACCAGCCCGAAGATGGGCGTAAGGAACAGGCTGGCAACGATCCCGACAACGAAGGCAAACGCAATCGCCTTCCATGGAATGGAATGACCGCGCATCCTGCGGGTCATGATTATATTGTCGATGATGTTGCCTATCACCATCAGGACGGTGATCAGGGTGAAAAGCGCCCAGTCATACCAAGGCATGCGGTCTGCGGCATTCTCCATGAGGGCATAGAAGAGAGCCGCGAGCCACATGATGACGAGTCCCGGAAAGACCGGGATGAGCACCCCAAACAAACCGACAAGCAGCGCAAACAATGTCAGTGTTTGGAGGACTACCTGGGTCCAGAACTCGGGATTTAGGGGCGGCATTTTGATTTGCGATTTATGATTGTCTCGGCGAGCCGTGACATCAGTATGGCCGATGCTCGCTGGAAGAGCAGGAAGAGAACCTGCACCTTCTGCCGCTCGGGCGACGATTGCTGACTGCGCATCAGGTCATCGTCTGAATGAAAGACAGGCTGCAGCATTTCCAGGATAGATATTTCCAACGACAAAGGGCGCGAGGGAACAATAAGAAAGAACCTTTGGGCAAGAGAGGCGCCTAACTGACAGCAGCAGGCACTTGAAGACCTTTGTGGAATGGTCTCAAGGCCTGATGACGTCCACGCCGCCCATCCAGGGAGCAAGCGCTGCGGGCACGACAATTGAGCCATCGGCCTGCTGATAGTTTTCCATCACCGCGATCAACGTGCGTGGAAGGCCCAGGCCGGAGCCGTTCAGGGTGTGCACGAGCCGGAGCTTCCCCTTTTCGCCAGATCGATACTTGATGTTGGCGCGCCGCGCCTGAAAATCACGGCAATTCGATACCGACGAGACTTCGAGCCACTCGCCACAGCCGGGTGCCCAGACCTCCACATCATAGGTGATGGCCGAGCTGAAACCGATGTCGCCGGTGCACAACTGCTTGACGCGATGCGTTAGCCCGAGTTGCTCACAGGTCTCTTCGGCATGGCGGCGCATTTTCTCCAGCCAATCGTCCGATTCCTCCGGCTTGCAGTAGATATACATTTCGACCTTGTCGAACTGATGGCCGCGCTTGATGCCGCGCACATCGCGCCCGGCGCTCATCTTCTCGCGGCGAAAGCAGGGAGTGTACGCGGTGTAGCGCAGCGGCAGACTGGCTTCGTCGAGTATCTCGTCCATGTGCAACCCGGTCAGCGGAACCTCGGCGGTCGGAACGAAGTACAGATCTTCCTCGTGATCCTTGTATAGGTTGTCGGCAAATTTGGGCAACTGCCCGGCACCGAAGACGGTCTCAGTCCGGACCATGAAGGGCAGATACTTCTCAACGTAGCCCTGTCGGATGTGCAAGTCGAGCATAAAGGCGATAAGTGCGCGTTGCAGGCGGGCACCCGAGCCGCTCAGAACGTAGAATCGGGAACCGGTGATCTTTGTGCCGCGCTCAAAGTCGAGGATTCCAAGCGCAGGGCCAAGGTCCCAATGGGGCTTGGGTTTGAAGTCGAACTTTTTCGGCTCGCCGACGGTATCTATAACGATGTTCTCGTTTTCATCCTTGCCAACCGGCGTGCGTGCATCGGGAATGTTGGGAAGCGCCGCGGCGAACGCAGCCAATTGAGCGTCGACGTCAGCCACCTGCTTGTCCAGGGCGCGGATGTCCTCGCCGACGAGACGCATGGCCTCGATCCTGGGCTGCCGAGCGGCGGCATCTTCGAGGCCGCCGATCTCCTTGGAAACGGTGTTGCGCTCGGCTTTCAGCTTCTCCACCTGTGTGAGGAGCAGGCGGCGCTTTTCGTCCAGGGCGAGGATGGAATCGATCTGAGCAGGATCCATCTGGCGATTCTGGAGCGCATGACGGACGAGATCCGGGTGTTCACGAATGAGATTGATATCCAACATATTGCACCTCAGGAAAGCGGTCGGCGATCAGCGTTCGGCTGTCGGCGGCAGCAGAAAATGGTGTCTACTGGCACACGTGTAGGATCATCCCTCGTCGTAAAGTCGGTGTGGCAGGCTGCCCGTCAGAAGCACTGGAACGACGAATTGCTTCCGGCTGAAGCAGAATCCGGAAATGAACACGGTCGCGGAGAGAGCACCGCGACCGTGTTCATTTCCGGGTGTGCTCCCAAACAGGGTATTCGGCACCAAAAAAAGAATACGCCCCGGGTCCGTTCGCAGGACGAGGGGGCGTCTCGTGGTGCCACCTGCTCTTGCGCGCTCCGGCTCATTTCCTGAGACTGTGAACAGGCTACGTGAAGGCCGAAGGCGCCTTGGTTTGCGCTGTAACGGGCGCGCGCGTCCCTCTTGCGATAGCATTGCGTGCATTTCCCTGCGAGGGCGAACCGGCGAAGTGGATTTCATTGTCGAATCGACCGCCTCGCATGAGCCGGCGGCTTTCTGCTCGATTCGTCGGCAATTACTTGTCTTCGCGCTGTCTTATGCGGCAGATTATACGCTGCACGCGGGTAAAGTCAATCCTTGTTCCCAGTGAAGTATGTGGTGGTGGCCTGGCCGGGCTGATTGACGCCTTCGCGCCTGACCACCTTCCAAAGAGTCATGAGAATTATCTTGAGGTCGAGCCAAAATGACCAGTGATCCACGTACCAGACGTCGAGCGTGAAGCGCTGCTGCCAGGAGAGGGCATTGCGGCCATTGACCTGCGCCCAGCCCGTCAGGCCGGGATACGCATCGTGACGGCGCATCTGCTCGGCGGAATAGAGTGGCAAGTACTCCATCAGGAGTGGGCGCGGGCCGACAAGACTCATTTCGCCGCGCAACACGTTGAAAAGCTCTGGCAGCTCATCCAGGCTCGAGGAACGCAGAAAGGCCCCGAAGCGCGTGAGGCGCAGGGCATCGGGTAGTGGCTCATCTTTCGAATTACGAGCATCGGTCATGGTGCGGAATTTGTGAATGTAGAATGGTCGTCCCTTGTAGCCGGGGCGCTGCTGTCGAAAGAGGACGGGCGCGCCGACCAAGATGCGAACGAATATCGCCAGCAATAAAATGATCGGTGAAAGGATCACGAGACCCAATGAGGCGGCGATGAGGTCGAAAATTCGCTTGCTCGCGGGCATGAGATTATTCTACCAAATGTGGTATTATTTTATTTGGGAGTGAGACCTATGAACGAGCGGATATTGATCATCGAAGACGATCAAGCCATCCTGAAACTACTGCAACGTGGACTGGCTTACGAAGGATACACGGTTGATACCGCGACCGACGGGCGCACAGGCTTGATCCTGGCGCGTGACCACACCCCTGACCTGGTGATCCTCGACTGGATGCTGCCGGGAATGGACGGACTGGAGGTGTGTCATCGCCTGCGAACGGGCGGCTCGATCCCAATCCTTATGCTAACCGCCAAAGATACTGTACAAGATCGCATCCAGGGGCTGGACGCGGGTGCGGACGATTACATGATCAAGCCATTCAACCTGGACGAGCTGCTGGCGCGCGTGCGGGCACTATTGCGCCGAACGCAGCCCGAACGGGTACCCGTTTTGAAATTTGCCGATCTCACGCTGGATACCGGGTCGCGGCAGGCCTCGCGAGGCAGCCGTCTAGTGCCGCTGACTGCCAAGGAATACGAACTGCTGGAACTCTTCCTGCGGCACCCCAAACAGGTGCTGACCCGGGAGGTCATTTTCGACCGGGTGTGGGGCTATGATTTTGGCGGCGAGAGCAACGTGCTGGAAGTCTACATACGATACCTGCGCCAGAAGCTGGAGGCCGACGGCGAGTTGCGATTGATCCACACGGTGCGGGGCGTCGGCTACGTCATGAGGGAAAATCCGTAGTCGGAAAATCGAGACTACTTATCTCAACGCTGGATATTTATAGAATAGGCCGGTCAGGGTCAAAGATCACTGCATAATCGTGCTTCGGCCCAGAGGGCACGCAGCACCTTACTGAATGAGATCATCCAACTTACAACGATTTTGCCTGCCTCCAAGGACGAATCCAGCTGCGGGCGCGACGCACCGCGCAAAGTGAGCTAGGGTGTCTCTGCGACTGCGGTTAACTCTTCTGTATTCCACTCTCGTAGGGGGAATCCTGCTGGTTTTCGGCACCGCTGTCTATATCCTCATCAGCATTATTCTCCTGAACCAGGTTGACAATACGCTGGCAGCCACGGTGCAGGATATCATCAATGTCACCCGGGTAAACACGGAAGGCCAGGTGAGCGCGGTCAACCTGCCGTCACTGGATATGACGGCAAATACCTACGTGCAGGTGTGGGGACGAGACGGGAAACTCAAGTCGAGCTCGCCGGGGATCGCGGGGATGCTCGTGTCTTTGGATGCGGTGGGATTGGACACCAAAGAGCCGGTGTATCGCGAGAACACCATCAACGGCGTCCATCTACGCGTCCTGACGGTGCCGCTGCAAGTGGGTGTCCATCGAGTTGCCGAACTGCAAGTTGCGACAAGCCTTACCGTGGTGGACGCGGCCCGCGGAAATTTGCTGAATATCCTGCTGGCCTCGGCGGCCATATCGGCCGCGCTGGCGGCCCTCGGATCATGGCTTGTGCTGGGGCAATCGCTGGCACCGCTGGGCACTATCACAAGAACGGCGCAGGCGATCAACCGGGCGGATGACCTGTCGCGGCGCATACCCTACAGCGGACCGGCAAGCGATGAGATCGGGGAATTGATCGAATCATTCAACCAGACGCTGGAGCGGCTGGAGAATCTGTTCACATCGCAACAGCGCTTTCTGGCAGACGTCAGCCACGAGCTGCGTACTCCGCTGACTGTGATCAAAGGCAACGTTGATCTCATGCGCCGAATGAAGCAGCTGGACGAAGAGTCGCTTTCCAGCATCGATCAGGAGGCCGGACGGCTTACACGGCTGGTCGGCGGGCTGCTGCTGCTGGCGCAAGCCGAGTCCGGGAAGCTTTCTCTGAACATGAAGAGCGTGGAGCTGGATACGCTGCTGCTGGAAGTCTTCCATGAGATGCGAATCCTGGCCGGCGGCAAAGTGCGTATCAAGGTGGCAGACATCGATCAAATCCAGGTCAACGGGGATCGGGACCGATTGAAACAAGTGTTGTTGAACCTCGTGGGGAATGCAATCCAGTATACGCCGCAGGGCGGAGAGGTGATCCTGAGCCTGGCCAAAATCGGCGAGCAGGCGCGGATCATTGTACGAGACACGGGGCCTGGAATCCCGGCAGAAGACCTGCCGTTCATCTTCGAGAGGTTCTACAGAGCCGAGAAATCGCGGACGCGGTCGAAGGCCGGCGGTTTTGGCCTGGGACTTTCGATCGCGCAATGGATTGTCGAAAATCATGGGGGAACGATCGAGGTGGAGTCGAAAGAGGGAGGCGGAACGACCTTTGCCATCTGGCTGCCGCTGCCGACGGCGGAGGGCAAGCCAGCGGCGGTGGAAAAATCGCCCTTAGCCACGGAAGAACACAGATAAGGCCATTTTCGCCAATCCCCATCCCCCTTCCAAGGGGAAGGGGGAGTACGATGCCGAAAAAGAAGCATGCCGGCGGCGTTCTACCCGCTGGCATGCTTCTTTTTCGGCAAAACATTGAATTCGGGGGGGGAGTCCCGAGCAACAGCCATGGACGAAGCAGAAGTCAGCCGCTGATGCCGAGTTTCTGCTTGGCGCGGGCGCAGAGGCCAGAGCCGCCAGCGAGGAGCCATTCGTTGAGGCGCGCTGACTGAGCTGCACCGCTTACAGCATCCGCATAAATGCCGCTGCCCCAGTAGGCATACCGAATTGTCTCCGCGGGCCAGGCCCATTCACTGCTGGAGATGACTCCGATGCCTCCGTTGTAGCCAGCCAGCGCCAGGCGGACGTCATTGTTTGCGGCAGCGAGCGAGCGCCGAAGATAATCGAGACCGCGGGCGGCGTTGGTGTCGGGCGCGTACGGATCATCGGCGGCCAGGAAGTGATACGGCATGACCTGAAAGAGCCCAGCAGCCCCGGCGCTGGAACGCGCCGTGGGGTCGCCGCAGGATTCGATCTGCATGATGACCGCTACCAGATTGGGATCGAGGCCAGCGGCAGAGGCCCAACGCGGAATGGAGGCGCTCCAGTATTGCACCTCGGGCGTGAAAATGGGGGAGAGCTGAGTTGGTGAGGAGGCCGGCACCTGCATGGGTATGTTCTGCGGCGGCAGATTAAAGACGACTGCCGCCAAGAGCGAACCGAACAAGAGGACCACCAAAGGTGGTATGAGGAATCCAGAAAAACAGCCGCGGCCCTGCGATTGGTAGGCCGCGGCTGTACGCTGGAAATTGTGGCGAGCGCGGGGCATTGTGATCCTTTCAAGGCTGCCCGAAGTTGGACTTCGTTTTGGGCTGGAAGACCGGGCTCGAAAAATGTCTGTCTGAAAAAAACTAATGTCCTGGTCTGCGCACAGGGTTGTCGCAAAAGCTCGTCAAACTACAATCTTTCGATTTCTAAACACGAAAGGCGCAGAGAGTTGGGCCGAGGGGAATCTATTTACTGCATGCGATGCTCATTCGAGGCATCCGGCGAAGCCGAGGCATCGAATGAGAGGTTGTGATAGGTCGGTTCGGCTGCCTCATAAGGAGCAGAAGAAAGAGGTTTCGGTGCGGCAGGCCGATAAGGCTGTGCAACCGGCCGCACAAGCGAGGATGCGGGGCGCAAAGGCGCGGCCTGGTTTATGGCGGGGCGCATCGTCTGGGAAGGGTACGGACGCTGGTTCTTATAGCGCTCGTCACCGGTCGAGAACAGGTTATCGCCCGCAACGGAAAACGTGCCGATGATCAGGACGCGAATCAGCCAGACCATCACGGCGACGAAAATGGGCACTATCGTAATGAGCGTATGGTTACTGATAACTGCATTGCCGGCGGCGCTAGTATGGTTGACGATGGCCACCGAGACGCCCCACCACGTCAGCGTGGCATTGAAGCCGGCTGCCAGCAACCAGGCGCCGAATAGATACCAAACTTCGGCAGGTTCGTCCCGGCCCTGCTGCGGGGTGAAGATGCGGGCAATGCCCGCAAAGTCGATGCCGCAGAAGGCGACAGCGAGGATGGTAGCCCAGCGGAACCCGGCAAAGGTCAGGTCACCGAGCATGTCGCGCAGGGCGAACTGCGTGGTGCTGTAATTGAATACTTCGAAAGCGAGCAGGGCGCCGAGGATCATGATGCCCCAAGTTGCGCCGCGGCTGAGACGCCGGCCGCGAGTAATGTCACGCCAGAGCGCTCTCAAGCCATCACCTACATTATTACGTGTGGAACGGACGGTGTTCACATGTGCCTCCTTGCGATAGATAGCCGGATTATAGAACTAATGTTCTAATATTGTCAAGGGAGGCAGGACCTGTTGGCGGCTGGGGGCGGGGGACGCGAATCCGAACTCTACCGAGGACGGAGTGGGTGCGATATGCGTTTACTCCAAAAGGCAGGAGGGGGCGGCATGCACGCATCCTGTCGTATAGCGGGGAACTTGTAGATTGAAGAGGAAAGAAGAGGCGGAGGGCGAGTCCCCGCCCATATTGGATACTAGCCCATCGGCGTCACCAATTGGAAGTAGTTTCCATCCGGATCGGCCAGGGTGGCGATCCACCCCTGTCCCATCTGGTAGGGTTCTCTTATTACCACGGCGCCGATAGCTTTAATGCGGTCAAATTCTTCTTTTACCTGCACGGTTTCGAAATTAAAGATCACTCGTCCGGGATCTTTTGTGTTACCGCCCATGGCGGAATGCTCGAGAACAGACATGTAAGCGGTCCCAACCTGCCATCCATAGAAACCGTTGTCATTGTCTACCATATCCGCCGGCTTACCAATGACCTTTTCATAGAAAGCGGCCAACGCCTCGATTTGTTTCGTTCCGATCATGACAGAGTTAAGGTTTAACATTAAAGGCTCCCTTCAGCGAGAAAATCGAATATACCGATATGGGCGTGCGCGAACTTTGGCCGATTATAACCAATCCAGAATGTGGCGTAGGGAAACGCTGACCAAGCCCTTCTTCTACGGGAAGGGGAGCCCGGCCGTTATACTGATTGCGAACCTAGAGGCCGTAATACAGATAAGCTACTTTGCGAGTCCGGCAGCCAGGGTTACGCCTCTTGACTCTCGCACCCTGTAAGAGTGTATATTCAGCCCATGTTCAAGATCGGCGAGTTCTCCCGCCTGAGCCAGGTCTCCGTCCGCATGCTACGATACTACGATCAGCTGGGTCTACTCAGGCCATCACAGACGGACGCGCTCACGAACTACCGTTACTATTCCGTCGACCAGCTCCCGCGCTTGAACCGTATCCTGGCCTTGCAGGATCTGGGCTTCTCGCTCGAGCAGATCGCCGGCTTGCTCGATCATGACCTTCCCGAAGAGCAACTACGCGGCATGCTGAAGCTGAAGCGTGCAGAAATAGAACAGCACATCCGGGCCGAGCAGGCGCGGCTGGTGCGCCTTGAAGCACGGATACGACAAATGGACGGGGGAGCGGTTGCGGCGGATTACGACGTCGTTGTACGGAAAGTGGAGCCGCTGTTGGTCGCCACGCAACGGACGGTCGTCGCGGACGATGAAGGCATCCAGTATATGTTCCATGAAGTGGAAGCGTACGTGGCGAAGTATGCTGAAGCGCGGGCCGACAAGCCGCCTTTCACAATCTATCACGATGCCGGCTACCAGGAACGGGATATCGATGCGGAAGTTGCAGTGCCGATCAAGTTCTCCATTCCCGGCAACGAAACGATCCGAGTGCACGAAATGGATGGGCTTTCGCGTGCGGCCTGCGTAGTGCACACCGGCGACTACGCGACACTTTACCAGGCCTACAACGCGTTGATGGGCTGGGTCGAATCAAACGGCGCCCATATAGCTGGGCCCCTTCGGGAGGTCTATTTGCGTTACGGCGCCGAGGGCCTGGGCTTCGATTTGCCGCCCACGTATGTGACGTCTGATACTGCGGCGTTTGTGACCGAGCTTCAATTGGCGATGGAGACCGACTAGGGATTCTGTGGTTCAAGGAGCAATCATGCACTATCGTCTATTGGGAAGAAGTGGCTTGCGTGTATCAGAGTTGTGCCTGGGCACGATGACCTTCGGCGAGGATTGGGGCTGGGGTGCATCGCAAGAGGAAAGCCGCCGAATTTTCGATGCCTACGTCGACTCAGGGGGCAATTTCATCGACACCTCCTCCAATTACACCAATGGCACAAGCGAGAAATTTGTGGGTGAGTTCACGAAGGCGGATCGAGACGCTTTTGTGATTGCAACGAAGTACAGCCTGACGGACCGTAAGACTGATCCGAATTTTGGCGGGAATCATCGCAAGAATATGCGGCGCTCTGTAGAAGGCAGCCTAAAGCGGCTTGCCACCGACTACATTGACCTACTGTGGCTGCACATGTGGGATTACACGACGCCGGTGGAAGAGGTGATGCGGTCGCTGGATGATCTGGTGAGTGCAGGCAAAGTGTTGTACGTCGGTATATCGGATACGCCTGCGTGGGTGGCCTCGCAGGCGAATATGCTGGCAGACCTGCGAGGCTGGTCGCGTTTCATCGCCTACCAGGGGGAATACAGCCTGGCTAGCCGTGCACCAGAGCGCGACATCCTGCCGATGACCAAGGCGCTGGGTATGACCTGCCTGGGTTGGGGGCTGTTAGAGGCTGGCGAGCTGACCGGTAAATACAATTCACCGACCGACGAACCCAAGCGCTCGAAAGATACCAGTGACCGCATAAAGAGTATTGCCGCGGTCGTTATGCAGGTTGCCAAGGATATCGGGCGCACGCCGTCTCAAGTGGCGCTCAACTGGGCCAGGCAGAGTATCTATGGCATTCTGCCTATCCTCGGCGCCCGACGCCTCGGGCAATTGGAGGATAACCTGGGCTGTCTGGATTTCGACTTAACCCTCGATCAAATGCGGCAATTGTCGGCCGCCAGTCCAATCGACCTTGGCTTCCCGGCCTCTTTCCTCGCCTCCGATCATGTGCACGGGCTGATTTTTGGTGAGACGTATCGTAAGATCAAGATGTGAATGTTACCTGAAGACCCGGGATCACGCATTAGGGTATGAGGCGATAACTGGAAAGAATAGCCCCCTCCCCAATTCGGAAGGGGGCTATTGAAGAACTGTTACGCAACGTGACTACTTTGCAAACTCCGTAGCCCGTGTTTCCCTGATGACCGTCACTTTGATCTGGCCGGGATACTGCATGCTCTCCTCGATCTTCTTGGCAATATCACGCGCGAGACGGGCAGAGGCGAGATCATCGATGTTTTCGGGCTTGACGATGACGCGGACTTCACGGCCAGCCTGGATGGCAAAGGCCTGCGCCACACCCTCGAACGATTGGGACAGCTCTTCCAGGGTACGGATGCGTTTGATGTAAGCTTCCAGGTCCTCACGCCGGGCACCGGGCCGGGCACCCGAAATGGCGTCGGCGGCTTCGGCGATGACGGCCTCAATGCTGAGCTGATCCACTTCATGGTGATGAGATTCAATGGCATTGACGACACTGGGGTTCACGCCATAGCGGCGACAGTATTCCGCGCCCAACTTGGCATGCGTGCCTTCCTGGTTGTGGTCCATGGCCTTGCCGATGTCGTGCAGGAAGCCGCCCTGCTTGGAAAGCTCGACGTTCGCGCCAATCTCGGCAGCCAAGATGCCAGCCAGCTTGGAGACCTCGACGGCATGCGCCAGCTGGTTCTGCCCGTATGATGTGCGGAATTTCAGGCGGCCCATCATGCGCAAGACTTCAGGATGCAGACCGGCAATGCCCGCGTCGAAAGCCGCCTGTTCCCCGGCCTCATTGATGATCCGATCCACGGCCTTGCCTTCTTCTTCAAGGATCTTCTCGATATGGGCTGGATGGATACGGCCATCCACCGTAAGACGGCTGAGAGCGCGGCGGGCAATCTCACGGCGGACGGAGTTGAAGCAGGAAATCGTCACGGCCTCGGGCGTGTCATCCACGATCACGTCCACGCCGGCGGCCTGTTCGAATGCTTTTATATTGCGGCCATTGCGGCCGACAATGCGGCCCTTCATTTCTTCATTTGGAAGCGGCACCACCGAGGAGGTAACCTCGGCGACATGCTCGGAAGCCACGCGCTGGATGGCGTCGGCAATCAGCTTACGGGCGCGCTTTTCGCCTTCTTCGCGGGCTTCCGCCTCGATCTGGCGGTAGATGCGCGCCATGTCGGAGCGCGCTTCCTTCTCGACGGCCGCAAATAATTCCTTGCGGGCCTCGTCCTGCGAGAGCTGGGCGACCTCTTGAAGTTTTGCAACCTGGTCTTCATAAAGCTTGTCGATCTCATTGGCGCGCTTATCGACGAGGCTCTGGCGCTTGTTGATATTCTGCTCGCGCTGTTCGAGTTTATCGGCGCGACTGTCGAGCTCGGAGCGGCGCTTGTCGAGGCGCTCAGTCTCCCTGCCGACTTCAATCCGGCGCTCCTTGATCTCGGTCTCCGCGGCCTGCACAATCTTCGTGGCGCTGTCGCGGGCCTGGGTATCAATCAAGCGTGCCTGTTCGTTGGCGATCTTCAGGATGTTGTCGGCGGTGTCCTGCTGGCTCTTGTGGGCGCGCTCGCGTTGGTAACGGTGAAAATAATAGCCAATAGCAAGGCCCACAACCAGCAAAAGCACATCAAATAGGATGCTAATCGGGTTCATATAAGTTCCTTGTGGTGAGACGTGTGCTGCCCGACGCCATGCCCCGGCTTTGTCCCTGTGGGTTGGGCTGCGTGCAGACCAATTTCCTGTTCGGATTTGTCCTGCCCCGAATGCGCCTCACTCCAAAGTTGTGAAACGACCGGAGCGATGACGGAGTAAGGAAACCCGCGGCGGGCCAAGAATTCAGATAGTTTCCTGCGAAAATCTTCCCATTCCGTGGATTGGAGCCGTCGCATTTTTTTCAAGCCAGCCTGATAGGCCAATGCCTGCTCATCGAGGCCTTCCATCGCCGACTTAGCGGCCTCATCGGAGAGACCCTTTTGGCGAAGCTCCACGGCGAGGGCACGAACGCTGCGCGGCCGGAACGCATTCCTGTTTTCGACCCAGGCCCGCCCGAACTGCTCATCATCCACGAGCCGGCTCTCTTTTAGCCGCTCGAGGGTTTGCCCGATCAGGCCTTCGGGAATCTTGTGCTTGCGTAAGTTTTGGCGAATCTCTGAGGCGGAACGGGCGCGGTAGCTCAGGAAGAGCAGAGCCTGCCGATAGGCGTTTTCGAGACCATCGGCCTCCTGTAGCGAGGCGATCTTTTCCTGAGTGAGTTCCTGTCCCAGCCTAAGCCAAGCGGCTACGATGCGCGTTAAAGCAAATGCGTATTCTCCGTCGAGGTGAATGTTCACCCGGTCCGGATCTCGTTTTTGGGATTCGATGGCGGTGATCTTAGCCATTAAGAAAATGCAGCCGAGAGCCTGCCGTAGCGGCCTCAGCTGCATTCAGAATCCGGATTGGTTAAGATTGGCCCCAGGCCCCGCTTGCGGCGGGAGGGAAGCAGTAACTCAGCTTACGAAGGCCGGCCCAGCGGGAGACATCCACGGGCAAGCCCAAGGCGCTTCGCGATCGTCAGTAGCTGCGAAGTCACGGTAGCCGGTAATTGAATCCGAGGAGATATGCTCTCAAAATAATCCGTCAAGAATAACGGCAACGTTCAAAATCTCCTGAAGCCAGGATTTCGTGCGGTTCCAGAATTCTGTTAGCAAGCCAGGCCGCCTAGGCGGCGAAAGTAGTCAATAGGATCCCTAGGGATCTGGCTGTATTATACATGATACTTTAACGTTTTGTTAAGGGTTGAGGGGCGAGGAAAGGCGATCCGAAAGCACAGAGGCTGCTCGTCCCTAAGCAGAATAATCTGCAAAAGTCGCGAAGTGCGTCTGGTTGTGGGGATTTAGGTAACAGTGCAAGCCTCCTGCCCGGAACTCGTTTTCTTTCCAATAGACAGCCTGGGCTGGGTTCAACCACACTTGTGAACTTGGAAGTCTGTACCAGCTCAGATAGATAGCGCCTGGCTTGGCGCCCTCACCCCGGGCCCCTCTCCTCGGGGAGAGAAGCGTGCAAGCAATGTGGAGAGCGCGACCTCCAGAAGAAGAAGCCCTGAAACTCGAATATTCCAGTTTCCGAGTGGTGACGGCTATTGGGAACGCCACTTTTGGGAGTATGTGGGGTAAGATAATCAGACTGACCAACCTGCACTGGCGGAAGCATGACAAATGCAACTGGATGGTTTTATTTTGGTGTGCCATAATTCCGAGGCTCGCCATTTCAATAGGAGGCTCCATGGCCAAAATCACGCGCGAAGACGCACTTGAGTATCATCACCTGAAAGGCAAACCCGGCAAAATCGCCGTTGTCCCCACAAAACCTATGGACACACAGCGGGACCTTGGCCTGGCGTATACGCCGGGTGTGGCTGAACCAGTACTGGATATCGAGAAGGATCCCGAGCTAGCTTACGAATACACTTCAAAGGGGAACCTGGTGGCGGTTCTCAGCAACGGCACGGCCATCCTGGGGCTGGGGGACCGAGGCGCGCTGGCCTCCAAACCGGTCATGGAGGGCAAGGGTGTGCTCTTCAAGAAGTTTGCCGATATCGACGTGTTCGACATCGAAGTGAATAGCCACGACCCGGACGTTGTCATCCAGGTTGCAGCGGCGATCGCGCCGACGTTTCGGCGGAATCAACCTGGAAGACATCAAGGCGCCGGAATGTTTCTACATCGAGGAAGAGCTGAAGAAGATGCTCGATATCCCCGTGTTCCACGATGACCAGCATGGCACGGCCATCATATCGTCGGCCGGGCTGGCAAGCGCACTCGAGATTGTCGGAAAGAAGCACGGCGAAATTCGAATGGTCATTTCGGGAGCGGGCGCGTCGGCGATTTCGTGCGCAGAACTTGCGATCCGCTGGGGTGTAAAGCGCGAGCACGTGATGCTGGTGGATTCCAAAGGCGTGGTCTACAAAGGCCGCAAGGAAGGCATCAACAAGTACAAGGAACCCTTTATGGTGGAGACGGAGGCGCGGACACTGGCCGATGCCGTGCGCGGCGCCGACGTGTTCTACGGCCTGTCGGTGGCCAACGTGCTGACGCCTGAAATGGTCAAATCGATGGCGAAGGATCCGATCGTGCTGGCCATGGCGAATCCCGACCCGGAGATAAAGTATGAACTGGCCAAGGCCGCGCGCAAGGATGTAATCATCGCGACGGGCAGGTCGGATTATCCCAACCAGGTCAACAATGTATTAGGGTTCCCGTTCATATTCCGCGGGGCGCTGGACGTGCGAGCCCGGGCGATCAACGACGACATGAAGTTTGCGGCTTCGAAGGCGCTGGCGGCCCTCACGAAAGAGGATGTGCCGGATTCCGTCCTGCGCGCCTACGACATCGACAGCCTCAAATTCGGACGCGAGTACATCATCCCCAAACCGCTCGACCCGCGGGTCCTGCTGTGGGAGGCGCCAGCGGTCGCCGAGGCGGCCATGAAGACGGGTGTGGCCCGAAAGACGATCGACATGGACGAATATCGTGAGCAACTCGCCTACCGTCAGGGATTGGGAGCGCAGGTGCGCTACTTCATCATGAACAAGGCCAGAGCCAGCGGCGGAAAGAAGCGCATCGCTTTTGCGGAAGGCGAGGAGCAGAAGGTGATCCGGGCCGCATATCAAGTCCAGGACGAGAAGATCGGCGTGCCAGTGCTGATCGGCAGCAGGAACACCATTGAAAAACAACTCAAACAGCTGGGGCTGGATTACAAACCTGAGGTCGTCGACCCCGCCGATTTCAAGAGGATTGGCGAATATGAGGCCGCATATTATGAGCTGCGCAACCGCAAGGGGCTGACCATGATGGACGCGGTCAAAAAGGTGCGCGAGCCGAATATCTTTGGTTCGCTGATGGTGAAACTGAATGACGCGGACGCCTTTGTTTCGGGGCTGACCTATGACTATCCGGAGGTGATACGGCCTGCCCTGCAGGTTCACCATACGGCCAAGAGCGTGGCGCGGGCGGCCGGCGTCTACATCATGATCATGGAGGACCGTGTCTACCTGTTCACGGATGCAACCGTGAATATCGAACCCACGTCGGAAGACCTGGCTGAGATAGCCTGCCTGGCGGCAGACTTTGCCAAGCAACTGGAAATCGAACCACGCGTAGCGTTCCTGTCTTTCTCGAACTTTGGTTCCACTCCGCATCCGCTGTCGGAAAAAGTTCGGCGGGCCGTCCAGTTGACCCGCGAGCGCTGCCCCGATCTCGCAGTGGACGGCGAGATGCAGGCCGATACGGCTGTTGTGCCCGAAATCGTCGACCAGCGGTATCCATTCAGTGCGGTGAAGGATGCAAACGTGCTGGTCTTCCCTTCACTTGAATCGGCGAATATTGCCTACAAGTTGTTGGCGAGGCTTGGCAAGGCCAAAGCCATCGGCCCGATCCTGCTGGGGATGGGCGCACCGGTGCACGTGCTGCAGACCGGCGATGAGGTCAATAACATCGTGCAGATCGCGGCCGTGGCGGTCATGGATTCGATGAACCGGGTGGAGAAAGTCGGGAAGAAGGGCAAACAGTAGACAGTAATCAGTAATCAGTAACCAGTAACCAGTAACCAGTGATCAGTAATCAGTAATCAGTAATCAGTAACCAGTAATCAGTCACCAGTAATCAGTAACCAGTAACCAGTGATCAGTAACCAGTAACCAGTAACCAGTAATCAGTAACCAGTAATCAGTAACCAGTCACCAGTGAGACCTCGGAGATGGGCGATCAGGCTTCGCAAATCCCGAGGTCTTTCATTTTGAGATTCTTTTTGAGATTCTTTGCGGGCGAATGGAAGCTCGCGATGTGTATGCTCGAGCACGAAAAGGAGTTGCTTTATGAATAGGATAGGAACGATTCTCAGGCTGTGGCTTCCTTTTGCGGTGGTGACGACGGCATTTTGCGGACTTGCTTTTGTAACGGTACAACAAGTACAACGGCAGGATGCGAACGATCCGCAGATCCAAATGGCGGAGGACGCAGCGGCGGCGTTGAACCGCGGAGAAAAGGTGGTTGCAGTTCTGCCGACAACTCAGGTCGAGATGTCGGAAAGCCTGGCACCTTTTGTGGAGATCTTTGACGAGAATGGCAAGTCTGTAGCCTCCTCGGGGCTGCTGCACGGGACCATGCCCGATTATCCGACGGGCGCACTGGACTCAGCGAAAGTAAGCGGGGAGAACCGCGTCACCTGGCAGCCGGCGAGCGACGTTCGGATCGCATCTGTGGCCGTGCCTTACGACGGGGGTTATGTGATGGCGGGACGTAATCTCCGCGAGGTGGAGAAGCGAGAGAGCCAGACACAACTTTTTGCAGGCATGACCTGGGTGCTGACCTTGGTTGCCACCCTGGTCGTGATCGCGCTGAGTGAGCTATTTCTGGGCAGGGGCAAATCCGGAAGATGGCTGTGATTAATCCTGCCACTCGAGTTCGTAATCGCCGATAGCCACGGTGTCGCCTTCGTGGACGCCGGCTTTGCGGAGGGCATCGTCGACGCCGAGGGCCTGCATAATCTTCTGGAAGCGGCGCACTGAGCCATCGTGCTCCCAAAAGGTCATGGAGGCGGCGCGCTCAATGGACACACCGGAGATGCGCCACTCGTGGTCGCCCTGGCGTGCGACCTGAAACTCACGAGGATCCTCCCTGGGACGGTAAATGGGGAGAGCTGGAACGCTTTCGGTCAACGACGGAACCTCGGAAAGCTTTGCTGCAGCCATTAGCAGCAACTCGCGGACATTGGTCCGCGCCAGCGCCGAGATAGTCATGAACTCGACCTTTTTCTCCTTCATCGCCTTCTGAATATCGGCCAAACGGTCCTGAACTTCGGGCTGATCGATCTTGTTAAGCGCCACGATCTGCGGCTTCTTCGCAAGGTTGGGGTCGAACAGCGCCAGCTCGGAATTGATCTGACTGTAATCCGCAACGGGGTCGGCAGAGAGGCCATCCAAAAGGTGAATCAGTACGCGTGTCCGCTGGATGTGCCGGAGGAAGTCGTGTCCAAGACCGCTACCCTGGGAGGCGCCCTCTATAAGACCTGGAATATCCGCGAGCACCACCGCGGCGTCCTCATCCACCTGAGCTACGCCGAGGTTCGGTTCAAGAGTCGTGAAGGGATACGGCGCGATCTTGGGCCGGGCATTGGTCAACACAGAAAGCAATGTGGATTTGCCGGCGTTGGGGACGCCGATCAGCCCTATGTCGGCGATCAGCTTCAATTCAAGCTTGATGCGTTTTTCTTCGCCCGGCTCGCCGCGTTCGGCGGTGCGTGGAGCCTGGTGGGTAGGGCTCTTGAAGTGGGTGTTGCCTCGGCCGCCGCGGCCGCCCCTGCATAAGACAAGTTGTTGACCAGGTTGAGTCAGGTCGCCGAGCAGGTCGCCGGTAGCGGCATCAAATATGACGGTCCCTGCCGGGACAAGCACAACGAGGTCGTCGGCGGACTTGCCGGACATATCGTTGGGCCCGCCACCCTTGCCGTTGGCGGCAATGTAGCGCGTGACGTGGCGGAAGGCTTGCAACGTGTTGAGCGAGGGCCTGACTTCAAGGATTACATCGCCGCCCTTGCCGCCGTCACCGCCATCCGGTCCGCCGCGAGGCACGAATTTCTCGCGATGGAAAGTGCACCATGCCGTTTCCGCCGGTTCCGGAGCGTACGAGGATCTCTGCTTCGTCAATGAACATGGGGAGTAGTCTGCTAGTCGGATAGGGGAATAGCCCATAATTCTGGCAGCCCGTCGGCGACTGAAAGACCATTATAGCCGGTCATTCTCTAATCAGCGGGACAGGCGAACGACGGGCAGGGAAGGTGATTAAGCCAACGGGAGGACCATTACCTTCGGCACTGGAGGAGAGCAGGAACAGGCAGGTAGAATGATTTCGGAGCCGGACATGAGAAATCAGATTCCAAATTCTCACAGAGACCTGATCAACGGGCCGCGGGTGGCAGCCTTGACAACGGTCATGCCCGATGGCATGCCACAGACGACCGTGGTTTGGTGCAACTTCGATGGCACACACGTTCTGGTCAATACGATGCGCGGTTTCCGCAAAGAAAAGAACATGCGGCTCAACCCGAAAGTGACATTGCTCTGTTATGACCCGCGCGAACCGCTACGTTCGTTGGAAATCCGCGGTACCGTGATCGAGCTGACCGAGGAAGGCGCGATGGAGCATTTGGATGGATTGAGCGAGCTATACACCGGGCGACGGCCATACTTTGGCGCCTGCGTGGCGGCTGAATTGCGCGAGAAGGAAACGCCGGTGTTGTGCAAAATCCTGCCGACACATGTAACGGTTCTGGATGCGAGGCGCAAGAGCGAGGCGGAGCCGGTGGCGGGATGAAGGTTGAAAGCGGAAGGATGAAACCTGAACTTGAAATACCTGTTTCACATCTTGACTTACTGACATCTGTGGTGCACGGCGTATTGATCACGATGATGCCCGATGGGCAGCCGCAATCGAGCCTGGTGTGGTGCGACTTTGACGGGGAGTGCGCCTGCGTCAATACCACAATGGAGCGACAAAAGGGGAAGAACATGATGAGGAATCCAAAGGTGAGCCTGTTGATCGTGGATCCCGAGGATACCGGCAGGTACCTTGAGATCCGCGGCGAGGCCGAATTGGTTACCGAGAACGCTGTGCAGCACCTGGATAAGATTACGCGAACGTACACGAGCCACCCTCATTATTACGGTTACGTTTATCCCGTTGAGCAGCAGGCGCGTGAGCGGCGCGTCATCTGCCGCATCCATGCCAAGAAGATTACGATGGATGCAATACATCGGTAATTCATGCGGCGGCGTCGAGAGCCTCGCTGGGCTCCCGGCTGTCATCCGCTGCCCAAAGGTAAAGGGACGAATTTTGATATTTGGAGATTGATCGGGCCGAGGTTGCTGGCGCTGCGAACAACGATCTATGATTCTATTAGCTACTACTAAGCTGTAGTCGTCAATAAGTGGGGAATTTTATGATAAAATCCGCCTTCATTGGTTTGAAGCATGTTGTACTTGCTTATTGCCCTCGCGCTGGTTTATTCGTTTCTGAATGGATATCGCGATTCGTCGAGCATCCTGGCAGGAGTAATTGCCTCGCGCGCCATGCGGCCACGCGTGGCATTGTACCTGGTTGCTGTGGCAGAGCTCATTGCGCCTTTCTTCTTCGGCGCAGCCGTCGCGCGCTCTGTTACCACCGGCCTGGTTAATCCATCGGCGATTACGTTAAGTACAATCGTGATTGCCATGGTCGCCGCAGTAATATGGAATCTGGTTTGCTGGTGGACCGCGATCCCGTCGTCTTCGACGCATGCGCTGATCGGAGGGCTGGTCGGGGCGACCTTGATCATCGACGGGCCAAAGGCAATCCTGGCAAGCGGGCTGTTTCGGATAATCCTGCCTCTGATGGTGGCGCCAATCATAGGGCTGGTGCTTGGTTTCATCCTGATGGGACTGCTGCTGATTGCGCTTAGAAATGCGACGCCCAGGATTAACTCGTTATTGAGGAACCTGCAAGTAGGGACCGCCGTATTGCTGGGGATGTCGAACAGCGCCAACGATTCACACAAATCGATGGGCATCATCGTGCTGGGACTAATCCTGGCAGGGCAGATGACCACGTTCGCGATACCGTTCTGGGTTCTGGTGGCCTGCCCAGCGGCGCTCGCACTCGGAGCATCACGCGGCGACTGGCGGCAGATCCGCAACCTGGGCAGCAAGGTCTATCGGATCCGGCCGTTGAACGCGCTGGCCTCGCAAATCACTTCAACTGCTGTCGTACTGGCGGCGTCGGCTCTCGGAGTGCCGGTCAGCACTTCGCACATTATCAGCACGGCGCTGATGGGTTCCGGCGCGTCGGAGCGCGTGAACAAAGTACGCTGGCATGTGGCGGGAGAAATGGCAACGGCATGGATACTGACCATACCCGCCACCATGATGGTCTCGGCGCTGATCTTCCTGGGCATAAGTGGACTGCACCTACTGGGTTGGAATTCCAGCAGCATATTCTCGGCTCTCGTTTTGCGCTAGGCCGTCTGCCAACAAGACGGCGATTCGGGGGAACTCAAGCCTGCTTTTCCGCGAGTGAATCAGACATGGAGCAGTCTCATGCAAATCCGGCCAACGCCGGGAGGCGGGCGAGGTGATATACTCCGCCTAACACCAGATGACCAGTGGGCTAATTTGTGGTTCGCAATTCGCCGTGTTCACCAACGGGCGCTGACAAAGGGTTGCGATGAAAATCATACAAAACCTAAGCTCGGACGAAGATCTCGTCAGCCGTTTCCTAGCCGTGCTCAGCAGCGGGTTAGTTGTTGCTGGCCGCAGCCTGTCAGCCCGTCCGGGGTTCTTCATCATGGCGTGCTCGTTCATCCAGGACTATCTTGAGCCGCAATACTTCAAGAAAGAAGAAGTTGTTCTGCATGCGCTCGAAGAGTCCGGCTTTCCTGCGGACGAAGGCGCCGTAGGCAGTATGCGCCTGGAACATCAAAAAAGCATTGAAATTAGCAAGATGCTGCACGAGGCAACGAAGGATTGGGAAGGCGGCCATGACGAAGGCCGGGCGGGGGCGATTTGGGCTACAAGCGAATACACAGGCCTTATGCGTAAGCATTTCGACCGGCTGAAGGGGCTGATCCATCCCCTGCTTGAACAAACACTGTCTTCCGAAGACGAGGAAAAAGTGGAGGAGAGCCTGAACCGCATAACCGCGCAGGATAACAACTCGACCTCGCTGGAGACGTACTCGCAAATAATCACAATGATGCAGGCGGAAGTCGTCAACTGGCAGTGAAATCCCGAGCCAGTCCTGGTAAGTCGACTGAGCTGAGTAGAGCGAAAAGGACATGCGCCCCGCGCATGTCCTTTTTTCGGACGCTCGAAACAAAGGGAGCAAGCAGCAACTATTTCTTCCTGCCGAATTTCTTTTGCAGCAAATCCGCCAAGGTGGGCTGACCCAACTCCTGCAATTCATAGCGCACGCGCTGATAGGGCTTCTTGAGCTTGATGACGCGCGTCAGGTCAATGGGCGTGCCCACGATGACCAGGTCCACATCGGAGGCATTAATTGTGGCTTCGAGGTCTTTCATCTGCGCTTCGCCGTAGCCCATGGCCGGCAGGATCGGACCGGTCTTCGGATATTTCTGGTAGGTGGCCGCGATGGATTTGACGGCGAAGGGCCGAGGATCAACAATCTCGGAAGCGCCGAAGCGGCGCGCGGCAACGAAGCCGGCGCCATAGGCCATCTCGCCATGTGTCAACGTGGGCCCATCCTCAATCACGAGAACGCGTTTGCCGCGGATGGCCTCGGGGTCGTCGACGAAAAGGGGAGAGGCGGCTTCAATTTGAATGGCCGTGGGGTTCAGTTTGCGCAAGCTCTCGCGAACGGCGATCACCTTATCGGGATCGGCGGTGTCCACCTTGTTGATGACGAAGACATCCGCGAGACGAACGTTGGTCTCACCGGGATAGTAGCGGGTCTCATGGCCGGCACGATGCGGATCGGCGACGACGATCTGGAAATCAGAGACATAGAAGGGGAAATCGTTGTTGCCGCCGTCCCACAGGACAATATCCACTTCCTTCTCGGCAGCTCGAACAATTTTCTCGTAGTCCACACCGGCGTACACGATGACCCCATTGTCGATGTGCGGCTCGTATTCCTCGCGCTCTTCGATGGTGGTCTCTTGTTCATCCAGATCGTCGTAGTCGGCAAAACGCTGGACTTCCTGACGCACGAGATTTCCGTATGGCATGGGGTGACGGATGGCAGCGACCTTATAGCCCATGTCTCGCAAGGCAAGAGAGACCCGGCGCGTGGTCTGGCTCTTGCCGGAACCGGTGCGGACCGCACAAACCGACACCACCGGCTTCGTGGACTTGATCTGTGTGTACTTCGTGCCCATCAGGCGGAAATCCGCGCCGCAGGCGTTGACCAGCGATGCCTTGTGCATGACCACCTCATGCGGAACATCGCTGTAGGCAAAGACAACCTGCTCGACCTTATGCTTGCGGATCAAGTCAGATAATTCATCTTCAGCGAAGATCGGGATGCCTTTGGGGTACAGGTCTCCGGCCAATTCCCGGGGATAGAGGCGGCCCTCGATATCGGGAATCTGGGTGGCGGTAAATGCCACCACCTCATAATCCTTGTTACCCCGAAAAAAGGTGTTGAAGTTGTGGAAGTCGCGGCCGGCGGCGCCCATGATGATTGTGCGGATGGGGGACATACAGTTTCTCCTTGACAGAAAAGATGAATTTCAGCGGGAGGGTGCGGCAGCGGCGGCGCAGACCTGAAACTGCTCCACGAAGAATCACCCGCGCTTCAAAGGTGATTCTCTGCAATGGCGCCAGGGAAAGCCGTATTACTCGATCCGGTGGCAGGATCTCGCTGATTTTCGCAATGGCAAAACGCCATCACGTCACATCACTTCTGGGGCTGTGATGCCCAAAAGCGCCAAAAGGCGAAACTACTTATCTCCGGTGACAGCCCGTGCTTCCTGAAAGGAAACGCAGGAGAAAATTCCGGGCAGGAAGGACACCTGCGCGTTCGGAAAATGGGCATGCGCAGGCTAAATCACGCTGCGCATCCCCATTGCCCGGTTGCTGTCTCGGACAGGGTGCAAGACGACGAGACGAAATTATATTCCAATCACATGACTTCGGGCGCCTGGATGTCCAAAAGGCGCAGCGAGGTCGCGATGGTCTGCCGGGCCGCGGCCACCAGGCGCAGGCGAGCCGCTCGAATGGCGGGAACCTCCGCCTGAATTACCGGCACCGCGTGGTAGAACGAATGGAAGGCATTAGCAAGATCATAGGCATAGGTCGCCATCAATAACGGGCGATACTCATCCGCGGCCTGCTGCACGGTCCCGGGGAAGCGCGCCATCAATTCAATCAATTGAATTTCGTGGGGATCGAGGTCGTAGTCAAAATCGGCGTGTGGCGGATCGGAAGATGCGGCGTTGGCCCTCTTCAAGATGGAGTTGGCGCGCACATGTGCGTTCTGGATGTACGGCCCGGTGTGGCCGTCGAAGCTGAGGGCTGTGTCCATATCGAAGACAATGTCTTTGCTATTGTCAACGGAGAGGATGGAGTAGGCGAGCGCGCCCAACCCAATCTGCCTGGCAATACGCTCCCGTTCAGATGGCGACAGGTCGGGAGCTTTTTCCGACTCCACGGCAAGAACGCGCCGAACAGCCTCATCCGCGACGTCCATGAACAGAACCACGCGGCCGCGGCGAGCCGACATCGCACCTTCGGGCAGGGTGATGAATCCGTAGCTAAGATGATAGCATTTCTTCGCCTGCTTGAATCCCCACAATTCAAGAATCTTGAAGGCCTGCTGGAAGTGCAGGCTTTGGCGCGTGTCGACTACATAGATGGAGCGATCCACCTTGTATTTTTCGAACTTGTCCTTCGCCAGCGCCAAATCCTTGGTGAGGTACAGCGTGGTGCCATCATTGCGCAGGATGACCGCGGTGCGATACTTTTCCCTGGAGAGGCCCAGCTTCTCATCGATCTTGACGATAACCGGACCGCCTTGAGGCCGTTCATCCTCGGCTATGCCCCGCTGGATCAACTCATCCACGATGGCTTTGGAGGGCTCGTCCACTTCGCTTTCGAAGAACCACACATCGATCTTGACGTCCAACATGCGCAGTATTTCGCGAAGCTCCTCGAGGCTCCATTCACGTGTTTTGAGCCAAAGATCGCGAACGTATTTATCGCCTGCATCCCACTTCCGATACATCTCGCGGCGTTCGGCGTCGTAGGCCACGCGGCGAGCCTTCTCTGCGGGAGTCTCGTCATCCGTGGGCTCGAGCAGGGCGGTGGCCTCTGCATAGATCTTAAGTAACCATTGGCCGCGCGCATGCACACCCTGGGGTTCCTGTCCTTTGTAGAATTTGTCGTAGGCCCATAGGATGGTAATGACGCCCAGCCCAATATCGCCCGGATAGGAAGCACGAATCGTTTCGAAGCCGGCGAATTCCACAATGCGGGCCAGAGATTCGCCCAGAAGAGTTGTCCGAGCATGGCCAATGTGAAACGAATGATGCGTATTGGGCTGGGCATATTCGACCATCACGCGCTCGTTCCTGGGAGCGCCCCGCCCGAAATCCGCGCCGGAAGCCAGGACTTCGTCCACAACGCGGAGAGCGTAAACGGACGTGGTGAAGTAGAAATTTAGGTAACCGTTCACCGCTTCGACGTGACTGATTCCCCGGATTGCCCCAATGTTTTGCCGAACCTGCCCTGCGATCTCCTGTGCGCGCTGCGGCACGGATATCTTTTTTCCGGAACGGGCCTCCGCAGCCGCCGTCGCAAAAAAAGAAGTCGACATTCCCCATTCACCACTGAAGGGGATGGCCGACCATTTCAAGTCGGCCAGTGGAATGTCATTCTGTGCGGCGTAGAGGCCAATTTTTTCTTCGATGATTCCCTGTTCGTTTTCAAACATCGAGGGGATTATATCATTCGGAATCAGGTGGCCCGGCCTCGGCCGAGAGGCGGTTGACAGGGGCCAGTGAACACTAACCAGTAACCAGTGAACAGTAATCAGTAACCAGTGAACAGTAATCAGGGACCAGTGAGCTGTGACCCGCGCCAGGAAGGATGAGGATTGTGATGAGGATGAAGAGTGAACGATGAAACCGGAGGAACGCGGCGGAAACAAAAAAGCGGGAGCACAAGGCTCCCGCTTCTGACGACAGAAACGTATTGGCTTACTTCTTGGCGGCGGTCTTTTTGGCCGCCGGCTTCTTCTCAGCCGACTTCCTGGGGGCGGATTTCTTCGCGGGCTCCGCTTTGGCCTTGACTTCCTTCTCAGCCTTCGCAGGCTTCTGTTGCCTCGCCTCGACCACGGCAGGAGCGGATTCAAGCTTTGACGCTTTTGGCAGCAGGCCCATGGCACTCAGGCGTTTCATGAGACGACCCTTGCGCCGGGCTGCGTTCCGCGGGTGAACGGCGCCCATCTGCGCCGCCTTGTCGAGCGAACTCACGGCCGCCATCACGGAAGCCTGTGTTTCCTGCCCACTTTCGAGTGAAGCACGCGCGTCTTTGACCGCAGTGCGAGCCGCGCCGCGGAAATCGCGATTGCGCAGACGGCGCTTCTCGTTCTGACGATTACGTTTGATCTGTGACTTGATATTAGCCAAAGCCTTGCCTCCAAGGATTCCGAAATTGAACATGGTCGGGGGAGAACACCCCGACCATGTTCAATTTCGGGTATTCTCTTAGACACGCAGAGCGGAATTGTACATGAGCCGTGGATTTTTGTCTAGCATCACTCACAGACATCGGAGGTCTTCAAGAACTCCGATGTCTGTGATCTGTGGGTACGTGCTATGGAGTTGACGGCGCGGCAGTTGGCGTGCCGGGCGGCAAAGGCGTACGCGGCGTGCTTGTAGGAGGACGGGTGGCGGTGGGAGTAACAATGTTGACGGGAATCTGCAGAGTCTGACCCACCTGGATGGCATTGGCATCGGCAAGGTTGTTCTGCTTCACTATAGCGTCCACGGAGCTGTTGAATTCCGAGGCGATGCCCGCCAGGGAATCGCCGGACTGCACCAGGTAGTTGACCAGCGTGCCTCTGGCCAGGTTCGGAGGGATCGGAGTGGGCGTGGGGAGCTTCAGATCAGGATTCGGGATGAAGATTTGCTCGCCGGGATAAACGACCTGCGTCGCCGGGTCAATTCCGGTACCTTTGGTGGCGTCATAAGGATTAAGCAGCAGGATGAGGGGGATGCCATCGGCTCCCAGATTGAATTTCTTGGCAATCGAGGTCAGGTAATCGCCTTCCTGAACCGTATAAAGGAAGGGGCCCGAAGGCGTTACGGTGGCGGTATCAGTTACCGTGGGCGTAATCGTTGGCGTTACGGTCGGGGTGGACGTCAGGGTAGGGGTGAAGGTCAGAGTGGGAGTAGGCGTTACAGTGGCAAAAAGTCCGTTAAAGGGTTTACTAGGACCCGTCACCCAGATGATCAGCAGCGCCAATCCGGCAAGCACGAGCAAGCCAGCGGCTCCGTAGACGAAGAGAGTATTGCTTTGTTGCCGCTTTTTGCGATAGGAAGCCAGGATATTGCCGGTGGACCCTTTGTTGTCCATGAAATTCTCCTCTGCGGCGCGCAGAAGGCACAGGCGCGTCGCAGAGATTCTACCTGAACTTTATGTATTTGGGGAACGGGGCGATTGGTACACGGAACGCACGGATTACACGAAGTCTTACGGACGTCGTGGAATACTCGGCCGAAAAGCTGGCCAAAATAGTTCTGGGATTAACCTAATAGCAAACTGTGTGAGACCCGGGCTCGCTAATGCTTCTCGAGCTGGCGCTGCCGGTTAAAGTGCTTTAGGTGCTCCTTGAGAAATTGTCCCGTATAGGAGTCCTTAATCTTCATCACATCTTCGGGCAAGCCCTCAGCGACCAACTCGCCGCCGCGGTCGCCGCCCTCGGGCCCCAGATCAATAAGCCAGTCGGCCACTTTGATGATGTCGAGGTTATGCTCGATGATCAGCACGGAGTTGCCGGCGTCAACCAAACGCTGCAGCACCTCGATGAGCTTATGCACGTCCGCGGCATGCAGGCCGACGGAGGGTTCGTCGAGGACGTAGAGGGTGCGGCCGGTAGCGCGGCGAGAGAGTTCCTTGGCGAGTTTCACCCGTTGAGCCTCGCCGCCGCTCAGGGTGGTGGCAGGCTGCCCGAGCTTCACATAACCGAGACCGACCTCGTTCAAAAGGGTCAAGCGGTTCATCATCGCCGGGAAGGCGGCGAATTCACCTGCCGCATGGTCGACCGTCATGTCGAGCACATCGGCAATGCTATAGCCCTTGAACTGCACCTGTAGAGTCTCACGATTGAATCGCCGGCCGTGGCACACGTCGCAAGGCACATACACATCGGGCAGAAACTGCATTTCGATACGCAATTCACCCTGCCCCTGACAGGCTTCGCAGCGGCCGCCGTGCACGTTAAAGGAAAAACGGCCCGGTTTGTAGCCGCGGACCTTGCTCTCGGGCAATTCGGCAAACAGCCTGCGGATCTCGTCGAACATGCCGGTATAAGTTCCGGGGTTCGAGCGCGGCGTGCGGCCTATGGGCGATTGATCGATGTTGATAATCTTGTCCAGATACTCGATGCCTTCGATGCGTTTGTGCTCGCCGGCCATCGTCCGTGCGCCCATGAGCTTGGCCGCCAGAGAGTTGTACAGTACCTCGGTCATCAAGGTCGACTTGCCGCTGCCGGAAACACCGGTGATGCAAACGAGCTTGCCGAGCGGAATCTTGACCGTCAGGTCCTTCAGATTGTTGGCGCGGGCCTCCACGATCTTCAAGGCTTTGCCATTGCCGTCGCGCCTTTTTGCGGGGACCGGAATCTGCTTGCGTCCCGACAGGTACTGCCCGGTGAGCGAATGGGTATTCTCCTGGATGGTTTTGGGGGTCCCTTCCGCAATAATGCGGCCGCCCTGCTCCCCGGCGCCGGGGCCGAGGTCAACAATCCAATCAGCGGCGCGGATAGTCTCGTCGTCGTGCTCAACGACGAGAACCGAGTTGCCAAGATCACGCAAGCCCTTCAGGGTATTGAGCAGGCGCGTATTGTCGCGCGCATGCAGACCGATGGAAGGCTCATCCAGCACGTACAAGACGCCGACCAGCTTTGAGCCGACCTGTGTGGCAAGCCGGATGCGCTGCGCCTCTCCGCCGGAAAGCGAACCCGCGGAACGGTTGAGAGTCAGATAATCAAGTCCCACATCCACGAGGAAACCGAGGCGGGATTTGATCTCCTTGATCACGCGTTCAGCCACAGCCTGCTGCCGTTTCGTGAGCGCGGACTTACTCCCGCTCAGGCTGCCAACCCATTCCAAGGTGCGAAGAATAGGCCAGGAAGTCACTTCGATGATGTTGGCGCCTGACACGGTCACAGCAATAGCTTCGGGACGCAGGCGCTGGCCCTTGCAGGTGGGGCAGGGCTTGTCGGACATAAATTCGGTAATCCGTTCACGGATGTATTCGGAGTTGGTTTCGCGGTAGCGTCTTTCAAGGTTGCCGACCACGCCCTCATAATCACGGGCGAAGGTAAACTCATGTCCTTTGGCGCTCTTATATTTGATCGGAATTTCCTTACCGCGCGTGCCGTACAAGACAATGTCGAGCTGTTCGTTCGTCAGGTCTTTGACAGGCTTATCGAGGTCAACGCCGAAGAAGCGCGCGGCGGCTTGCAGCGACTGCCAGTAATAGCCGCCTTCTTCCTTTGGACCGCTCCATTCCATGGCCACTATGGCGCCGTCGTTCAGGGAAGCTTCCTTATCCGGGATCAACAGGTCGGGGTCGATTTCAAGCTTGTTGCCCAGTCCCTGACACTCGGGGCAAGCGCCATGCGGCGTGTTGAACGAGAACGTCCGCGGCTCGATCTCGGGCAGGCTGAGTCCGTGCACAGGGCAGGAAAGTCTTTCCGAGAAATGGAGATCGTTACCGGTAGTCCGGGGATCGATATTCGCGGCCGATTTGCGATTTGCGCCTGTAGATTTTGGATTATCAAGGGGCGAAACGGTTAGAAAACCTTCGCCAAATTTCAAGGCGGTCTCAACCGAATCGGTCAGACGCGTACGAGCCGACTTCCTGTCCTCCTCCACTCCGTCATTGGAGATCACCAGCCGGTCAACAACGGCATCAATGTCATGCTGCTTGTATCGATCGAGATTGATCTCCTCATCGAGCGAATGCACGATCCCGTCCACACGAGCGCGGGCAAAGCCGGCCTTGCGGATTTCCTCGAAAACGGCCTGATAGGTGCCCTTGCGCCCGCGCACGACAGGGGCGAGGACCATGATCCGTGTGCCGTCCGGAAGGGATTCAATGGCGTCGACGATTTCCTGCGCAGATTGACGGACGACTTCCCTTCCGCAAATGGGGCAGTGGGGTATGCCGGCGCGCGCAAACAGCAAGCGCAGATAGTCGTAGATCTCCGTCACAGTCCCGACCGTGGAACGCGGGTTGTGAGACGTGCCCTTCTGATCGATGGACACCGCCGGCGACAGGCCGTCGATGTGATCTACATCAGGCTTATCCATCTGACCCAGGAACTGGCGCGGCATAGGCCGACAGGGATTCCACATAACGGCGCTGTCCTTCGGCAAAGATGGTATCGAAGGCAAGCGATGACTTGCCGGAGCCGGACAAGCCGGTGATGACGACGAGCTTATCGCGCGGAATCTCGACGGTGATGTTTTTCAGGTTGTGGACGCGGGCGCCCACGACGCGAATGACGTTGGAGGACATGGTGGTTGGTCAGTTGGCGGTGGTCGGTAGTCGGTTGTCAGTCGTCGGCAGGCTGTGGAAAGTAAATACGGCCGCATTGTAGCACATTTGTTTCATTCATGGATGGGTAAACACAACCTTTAATTATACCAAGGCCAACTCCGGCTAAACGCAACACGGGGCTGATATCGGCTCATGTGTTTCTCAACGTCGGTGGCCGAAGCCCGATTATCTTGAAGTAAAGCGAAAAAGTGATGGTTTGCGGGCAAAGCCCGCAAACCATCACTTTTTCGCAAACACCTCGCCCCAAGAATGGGGCGGGGCCGGGGGTAGGGTTGAAAGAAACTGGACTTTGAGAAGGCCATGGATATCGGCTCTGTGTTTGAGAAGATTGCTATGGTGTTGCTGTTGGCGTATCCGTTGGCGTGTTGGTAGGCGCAGGCGTGTCGGTTGCTGCCGCAGGGGTGTTGGTGGCGGAGCCGGACACTGTTATCACGACGGAGAATCCATTACCAAAGTATTGGCCCTTGTCGTTTTGCATCCTCCACCAACCGGTGTAACTGCCGCTGGTCGCCGGCGCCGTGAGATGCACGGAGAGTTCCGTCTGCTGGCTTGCGGCTACCGGAGATGCAATGGCTACGGCGTTGCCGCCCATGGCGTCTCCACTGGCGAAGGTGAGTTGATAACTTGTAGTCCATCGGCAGGTGCCGTTGTTGAGCATTGCCCAGGTCTTGACGAAAGTCTCGCCGGGAGTCATGCTGGTTCCATCGGGGATGGTTATATCCTTGACGAAGACCGAGCTATCGCAGCCCACGGCGCCGCCAGCAGCCGATGTGGCCGTTCCAAACGGAAGAATTGTCGAACTTATTGGCAAGCCGAGAGTTGGAAAAGGTGAGGGAGAAGGCGTAGGAGTTGGCGGAGTCGAGGCCAGCTCGGTAGCCTGCTGGGCTGTGAAGGTCTGAAAGGCCGCAGTGTAGATGGCATCCACGCCCATGGTCGGCGTTGCACTTGACGCGGCCGAGTTGCAGGCGGTCAGCGCCAGTAATAACAGGACTGCCAGCGGCAGGGCGGTCGTTTTGGGTGAGGGCAGGCCGGCCAATACGGACTTCGCCGGCCGCGACGAAGGTTTCAATTTTGGCGAGGACAAGAATCCTCGAATGCAATCAGCTAGGCTGCGCATAGACAAGATCTCCTTTTTGCCAGGCAAGGTAAACTGCACCGTGGCGGGAATGGCCACACCTGTACAAGGTGGCACATTATAGAGCAGAAAGATTAATCCCAGCCGTCACGCAGGCTGCGAGGAAATGTGGCAAAACTATTTTCGCAGATCGAATCGCTCCAAATCGATGCACGGCTCAACGCTGCGCATCGAGCCGAACCCGAAAACCCGGAATAATGAATTTGGCCCGCAGCCGTGAATAGACAACTGTGAATGTTAACGAGTAGGTGGAGAGTTTGCCATATCCAGAATGACGGCCTGATTGATGAAGGATTACGCTGGATGATCGGCGCAAAGCGGAGAATACGAGACGATTCCAGCGTATGTTTTCGGCGTTGGTGCGAACCTTGGAGCATCCATCCAAGCATGCATTCCGATGAAGGCTTTTGAGAGAGTGTTTCTTAAATGGTTTTTGCCCGTAACGACCATGCGGGTCTAAGCCTCTTCTTGGGATCCGGACGATCCCTGCCAGCAGAATATATCACCATCCTGGGTTTGCCACTGTGGATCCATGCCGCAGTCCGGTCTGATTTCAATCCTGCGCTGCTTCTCGCCGTACCACTCATGCACCGTGAGTCGCTTTCTGCGCGTGTGGGGGTCTGCGGCAACCTTTCGATGGTCGGCAGCTGTTTGCCGTTCTTCGCGGGCGCTCCTTTGATCCCGACGATTGCGAGCGGGCTCTTTGAGGCTGCGCCAGCTCAAAAACCCGGACGATGATCGTCCGGTTTCTGAGCTGGCGCCGCCGAGAAGCAGCTCGATCACGCGCAATCTGCTGTCGGCGTCACCACCCACTGGCGCCTCGCAACCAACGGCGAGTGGAGAACCGACCTGCCGAGCCCATTCGTGAGCTTTTTGTGCCGCCGAGCCTTGCCCTGTTCAGCACCGTTTCAGAAGCGGCCAACACGGTGAGAAACGGTAAAGCCCAGTTCGTCGTGTTCTCCCACCCATATCTCGAATTTCGGTAGCGTTGCACAACGTGTAAGCATGCAGAAACGGACTTAAAGACAGTCCTGAGACGGTCGGAATTGACGCATGTTATACTCTGATTCCAAGATTGCCTTATGCAACTTTCGCAATCGGGCGGGGTTATTCGTAATGGACCTCGCCGGTAAGGTTGATGCGTGCCGGAATCCGAGTTCAACGAAGACGACATCCTGCTACGCGCCTCGCGCGGCGACCGTGAGGCGTTCGGTCTGCTATACGAGCACTACATTGAGCGCATCTTCAACTACGTATATTACCGAACAGGTAATCTCCACGACGCTGAGGATCTGACCGCCCGCGTGTTCCAACGGGCGATGAACCATATCCACAGCTACACGGATCGAGGCGTGCCTTTCTCTGCATGGTTGTATCGAATCGCTCACAACCTGGTTGCCAATTGGCACCGGGACCGAAGCCGACGGCAGGAAATCCCGCTCAACGACCTGCCGGTCGTGCCGTCGAAAGAGGACCGTCCGGAAGTCTCGCTGGTCCGCTCGCAGGACCAGGATTCGCTGCTGAAGCTAATACGCCAACTGCCATCAGAACGACAGACCCTGCTCATCCTGAAGTTTGTAGAGAATATGTCGAATGCGGAAATCGGCCAGATCATGGGACGGAGCGAGGGCGCGGTCAAGAGCCTGTATCACCGAACGCTGCTGGCGCTGCGTGACCAAATCGGCGATCTCAACATCAACCTCGAAGGAGATTAGTCCATGCTGAGGATCGTGACGGACGGCGCGGCCGACATGCCGACCGAATGGGAAAAGGAGTTCGACATCCAGGTGATCCCGGTCAACATCCGGTTCGGCGAAAAGACGTATCTCCAATACGTCGATCTTGACAATGCCGGATTCTACAGGCTCGTGGATCAGACCAAAACGATTCCCAAGACCGCCCAGCCCTCGCCTCATCAGTTTGCAGAATTCTACAAGAAGATTGCACGAAAGGGCGACACGATCATCTCAATCCACGTAACCAGCAAGCTCTCGGGGACGTATGCTTCAGCCGTCCAGGCCGCAGACGATGTGAAGGATCTGTTCACTGTCTTCCCCGTGGATTCTGCCGTCGGTTCGGTGGCGATCGGTTTCATGTGTCGTGAGGCGCGCAAGATGCAGCGCACCGGCAAGCGCGCTGAGGACATCGTAAAGGCGCTGGAGGCCATCCGTATGCGTGTCCGGGCCATCTTCACACTGGATACACTTGAATATGCGCGCGATGAGCGGACGCGTGGGCGCGATGCAGGCGGCCCTGGCGTCGCTTATGAACGTCAAACCGATCGCAGTGCTGAAAGACGGCGTGTTGACCATGACCGAGAGAGTGCGCACGCGCAAGGCCTCCATCGCGCGGGTTATCGAACTCGCGGAGCAGGAATTTGGAAAGACCCCAATCTATCTGGGTGTACTGCAGGCCGACGACCGGCCTGCGGGCGAGGCCCTACTGGTGGAGGCTGCAAAGCATTTCAATGTCGTCGGGGAGCCGGTACTGACGGACCTGTCAATTTCGGTTGCCGCCAACCTCGGACCCGGAACGGTGGGTTTGGTGTTGTACCCAGTGGAATAAGGTAGTGAATTGGTAAAGTGGTGATCGGGTAATTTGGCAGACAGGTAGAGCGGTCGGAAAGTGGGCAGTCTGCTGCTGTAGCTGCTCTAAGAATCGGCATGTCGGCAATTCGGTGATTAATCCATATACAAGAAACGAGTAAGAGCATGAGAACGCGAACGAGAATTTCCGAGCCGGAAGAATTGAATGCAATAGAAGCGCACTTGGCGGGAACGCTGCGACCGGTTTCACCACCGCGGGATTTCGTTCAGCGCCTGCGGGGCCGTATTCGGATACCGCAGCGGAGCGAAATCGCCCTGCGTCTGCGCGATTGGCAGACACTGCTGGTCGTTTTTGGAGGGGTGCTCTCAGGTGCGTTGGTCATCCTGACACTGGCACGGGCTTTGTTCCATTTGGTGGGGAGACGCAATATCGGCTAATAGCCGGCCAGCCGGGGTAGGGGCCGAGGACAGGAGAAAGTTCATATCGGGAGTCGAGCAGCCGCCTTCGGGGCCATTCGCCTGGCGGATGCACGGCTCTCACTGGTTTTTCAGCAAGACCTCGCACAAGTTTCTTGCTTCTGAAATCAGGTCTACATCCACGGGCAATTTGAAATTCTCGTCAACCGGCAATGTCAGCAAACTCGCTGCCTGCCTGACGGCGGCATCCACTTCAGGGTCTTCGGCGATCAGCTTGAGCAGGTCGTAGGCACTGGGACTGCGGACGAGTTTTCCACGCCGGCCAAGGTATTCGCGGGCAGCCAAGCCGGCGGCGCGGCGGGCGCAAACACGGGCGCGGCCTTCGTTGCCGCGCAGGCGGGATTGCTCTGCCTGGTCAAGTTCAGAATCTATTTGCGTTTGCGAATTCATAGGTCTCGGATTTCAATCTGGAAAATGCGGGCAAATACGTCCGCGCGCGGTCGCAAACATCGGCGCGCCGTGAGCTGCAGCGTTTGTATTCGAAGCGGCGGCACGAAAGACGAATCGCCGTGACTGTACATTATAATTACAAGGCTGAAATACAACGGAGGCGAAGATGAGAGACCCATTGTTTCGATTCGCAGCGGCATTAGCCGCTCTGAGCCTGGCGCTCGTGGCGTGCGGAGCGGGGAGTTTGCCCAGCCTACCACCCGTCTCGAGCGGCGAGCCAACGGAAATTACGGGGACTTTCACGTATACGAACGACATCATCACCACGTACTATGTCGAGCAGGAAGTTGCGCTGGTAGACATGTATGGATTCGTGACGCGCAACCACGACTGGAAGATTCCCGTGTCTTCCCAGACTTTGGGATACCTCTCCATTGATCCCAAGGCCAAGACCGGCAAATATACGCTGCAATTGCCCGAAAAGCCCACCGGCCAAACGGTGGATGTGGCCCACGACGGCGGTAAGTCTACCGGGGTGCAGGTGTTCGCGGTTTCCTATTGGCCGAATCTGACCGGCGGCCCGTATGCGGAAGGCGACGACGTGACCACGGGCTGGCCGACATACCTGGCGTCCATCGTGACCGACAGCGAGAATAAGGATGAGGTGTTGAGCGGCAACCTGGTGGTATGGGCAGCGGACGCGAACCAAAAGTTCCCAACCGGATTCGGCGCGGACAAGAAACTGTTTACAGCAGATGACCCGGTGGGACCCATCCCGGCGGGCTACTCCATCGTCAACCTTGATAAAGAACCATTTACGGTGACGCAGACGCCCGATCCATCTCTAACGCTTTACGAGCCGAAGGAAGCGGCGATAAAGGACTTCTCGAAGGAGTCCTACACCAAGGCCTTCGATGACATGTTCAACCTGGTCCGACAAGATTATGCCTTCGACGGCATCCAGGGCAAAGAACCGAACTGGGACCAGCTGTATGCGACGCTGCAACCGCGCGTGGCAGATGCGGAACAGAAGCACGATCCAAACGCCTATTATCTTGCCCTGCGCGATTTTACGTGGGCTTTCAAGGATGGGCATGTGGGATTGGACGGAGGAAACTACGGCAACCAGGATTTCACGGATGCCACCTCCGGCGGGTACGGATTCGCACTGCGAGAACTCGATGACGGACGAGACATCGTCATCTACGTGATGGATGGCGGCCCGGCGGCGCAAGCGGGGATGAAGGTCGGCGCGGAAGTAACCCAATTCAACGGCCAGCCAATCAAAGACGCGATTTCGGCCGTGCATCCGTACGTGCTGCAATCATCCGATTTTGCCATCCGCTATCAGCAATTGCGCTACCTGCTTGCCACCAAAGTGGGAACTCAGGCCAAGGTGACATTCACGAATCCCGGCGGTGCGCCGCAGACAGCCACACTACAAGCCGTTGCCGAGCGGAACAGTTTTGCGCGTACTTCCCTTTATTTTGGGGCTAACACAGATCCGCTCCTGCCCGTAGACTACAAGATAATGGATGAGGGCACGTCGCAGATAGGCTATATCATTATCAACAGCAACTACGACGATTTGAACCTGATTGTTCGCCTATTCCAGCGTGCGCTGCAGCAGTTCCAGGATCGCCAGGTGTCCGGCTTGATCATTGACCTGCGCTACAATAGCGGAGGCAGCCCTCTGGGCCTGGCCGGTTTCCTTTATAACAAAGACATCGTGTTGGGCCAACTCGAATACTACAGTACGGAGAGCAAGAAGTTCGTTTCCGAGGGAGAGCCGGAGAAATTTACGCCGAACGTCGAACAGTTTCATTTTGACAAGATGGCGTTGTTGGTCGGCCCGGCATGCTACAGCGCCTGCGAGCTGGAGGCCTACGGATTCAGCCAGGTGCCGGGCATGATGGTGGTAGGTCAATATCCGACAGCAGGGGTGGAGGCGGAAGTATCGCGGGGTCAGTTCCTGCTGCCGGAAGGCATGTCATTGCAAATCCCGTTCGGCCGGTTCGTGCTGCCGGATGGCAGTCTCTTCCTCGAAGGACAAGGCGTCAAGCCCACGATCAAGGTGCCGATCAACCAGCAGAATGCCCTGTCAACGGATGACATCGTGCTCAATGCGGCCGTGGATGCGGTTCTGGGAAAGACAGGCGCCGGAGGAAGCACAGCTTCGGCCGTTGCGCCGACCGCGGGGGCTACCCTGGCCGCGGCAACGGGAGCGCCAAAGATTGCGAGTAAGGATGAGGCCGCCTCAGCCTTGTCGTCCGGGACGCCTTTTCTGGAAGACAAGGCACAACAGAAATATTCGAATAATCCCAACCCAGGCACCTATCCATTCACAGTAACATTGTCCTCAACCGATCAGGTGATGTGGGCATACGTTTGGTGCACAATGACGGCGGATATTCTCGCAAATAACCTAAAAAGCATCCAGTTGAAATTCAGTCTCGACGGCAAGGACGTGCCCGTCAGCGACTTTGCCACCGCAGAGGCCCCGCTCGGTGGACAGCAGTGCCACATTTGGTATACGGCGCTGAGCGCCTGGCCCGTAGGAGCGCACCACCTCACGACGACGGCGACGTTCACCAGCCAGATTAATAACGGCACAAGCAACTATGCGGCCGGTGATTACGTTCTCGACTACACGGTAAATGTGCAGTAGTAACGAACCTGCGTTAGAGGCGGGAGAGATGCAGGACGTGTAAATAACATGCACGATAGATATAAAACATGATCAACCCGGAAATTAATCTGACGCGGAATTGATAAGGGACAGCGCCAGTTCCAGCCGAAGATCGGCTGGAACTGGCGAAGAACCCCGAAAACATGGACAGGGCGGGGTGCTCCACCCCGCCCTGTCCATGTTTTCGGCGACTTCCTGAATTAGGATGTGGCAAACATGAGATTCGGGATGAGTCATGTTCCGTCCATCAAAAAATCAAATCGGCGGGAATCGTGCTTAATCGACGAACCTGTATTTCAACAACGTCCAAACCGCAACAAACGCATCGCGAACCTTGATCTTCTTGCCTTCGGAATAATCGCGCGGGTTGAATGAAATGGGGACTTCATAGATGCGGTGATGGCGCTTCAATACTTTAGCCGTGAATTCGGGCTCGAAGTCGAAGCGCGAGGCGCGAAGATGCATGCCGTCCAGGACTTCGCGCCGGAAGACTTTGTAGCCGGTTTCCATGTCACTAAGAATAGCATCGTATAGAATATTGGTCATAAATGTCAGCATTATATTGGCGATCATATGCCAAAACATCACAGCGCGCCGCGGGCCGCCGAGAAAACGCGAGCCGTACACGACATCCGCAATCCCGTCGTCAATCGGCCTAAGTAGTTCGGGATAATCACGGGGGCTGTATTCGAGGTCCGCGTCCTGGATGAGGACGACGTTGCCGGAAGCCGCGTGAAGGCCCGTCCGAACCGCGGCGCCCTTGCCCTGATTCTTCTCATGTAGAATGACGTGGACGCTGCCTTTTCCATCCAACTTCTTGAGAACGTCCCGCGTACCATCCACTGAACCATCATCCACGACGATGATTTCGGAGGCGAGCCTCGTGGCTTTAACGCGTTTCACGATTTCCGCGATATTTTGGACCTCATTGAAGACCGGAATGACGACGGATAATTTCATGGCGGGGTGATTATACTGCGGCAGAAGTGTCCCTCAAGAGGCGGTTGCAGGAAGCGGGTTGCTGATTGACCGGTTTCCGGCCGGGCGTAATCGAAATGTGTTTGTCAGGAAGAAGAAATTGCCCACATGCTATAATGTCGATTGTTTCGCGTTCTTATTCTTGATTTTCCCCATTTCGGCAGGGGAGGTGGAATGACCAATCCTCTTGTGCGTGCGCCTTCTTCAACTGTTGCCTTTGTCCCCGGGCAAGTAAACAGCCTGGAAGATACCGGACTTTCGTCGCTGTGGCTGCAGGACCTGGTGCTCAAGGTTCTGTATTCACGCGGCTACATGACGGGGTTCAAGGTTGCAGAGGAGATCAGCCTGCCTTTTGCAGGTGTGACGGATCAATTGCTGGTCTCGCTAAAACAGGAAAAATTGATCGAGGTGAAGTCATCGCAGGGAGGCCTGGGCGAAGGAGCGTATACGTATGGCATCACGGGCGCGGGCAACCTCCATGCCCGGGAGGCGCTTGAACGAAGCCAGTATGCGGGCGCGGCGCCCGTTCCATTTGAGGTCTACAACGAAGCCATCCGGCGGCAAAAGAGCGGGCGCCTGACCGTGACAACACGGACGATGCGCCAAATCCTCTCACAGCTGGTGATCTCGGAGAATACTTTCCAAAGGCTGGGCCCGGCCCTCAACTCCGGCACGTCGATATTCCTTTATGGCCCCCCCGGCAACGGCAAGACAAGCATTGCGCGATCGTTTGGCAATCTGGTCCTGAGCCAGACCATGTACATTCCATATGCCGTTTACCTGGACGGGCAGGTCATTAAGATATACGACGCGGTCAGTCATAAGCTTGCCCCCGAAACCGACGCCAACGGCTCGACCACGGGCGGCTTGCGACCCAGTACGCGTCGCGACCCGCGCTGGGTGAAGATCCGCCGTCCATTCATCGTGGTAGGCGGTGAGTTGACACTGGAGGGGTTGGATCTGGTGTTCGACGATACGCACAAATTCTATGAGGCGCCCTTCCAGGTGAAAGCCAACGGCGGAATTCTCTTGATCGATGACTTCGGGCGGCAGCAAGTGCGGCCGCGCGACCTGCTGAACCGCTGGATCGTCCCATTGGAGAACCGGGTTGACTTCCTGCGACTGCACACCGGCCGAAAGGTGGAAGTGCCTTTCGACGTGTTGATCGTATTCTCAACCAACCTGCCGCCGAAAGACCTTGTGGACGAGGCATTTCTGCGCCGCCTGCGGCACAAGGTTGAGATCGGGGATCCATCCTATGAGGATTATCGAGAAATCTTCCGTCGCGTTGCGGCCGACAAGAAGGTTGAATACAGCGACCAAGGACTGGCCTACTTGCTGCAGGAATGGTACATCAAGCGAAATCGCAAGCTGCGCGCATCGCACCCACGTGACCTGTGCGATCAAATCCTGGATATATCTTCATATCTTTCCGTTGCGCCAACAATGACCCGCGAAATGATCGACAGGGCCGGCCAGGCGTACTTCGTAGAGATCTAGCCTGGGGGGGTCGCGGGGGCGATCCGGATGCGAGAAAGCGCGACCTAGGATTTCAAGAAGCGGTTGCGTCACAGCGTTTGACCGTTGGAACAATCGAACTGCTTCGGCAACAGCGGGGAAAGTCTGCGCAAAATGGGCAGTAGATGAGTAACGGAGATTGATCCCCAAACGTGTATTGTATAATGGGCGCATGCTGTCTGATCTGCCTCCGCCGATAATCTTCGCCCATCGCGGCGCCGCCGCCTATGCACCAGAAAATACTCTTGCATCATTTGAACTCGCCGCCTCACTCGGCGCGGATGCAGTGGAGCTCGATGCAAAACTGAGCGCAGACGGCAAGATCATAGTATTCCACGACCGCACACTCGAGCGCACAACGAACGGCAAGGGCCGGCTTTCACAGAAAACCCTATCGGAATTGCGCGCGCTGGACGCCGGCAGTTCCTTTTCCGACAAATTCCGCGGCGAAAAAATCCCGCTGCTCGAAGAGGTATTTGAAGCCGTCGGAAAGAAGATGTACATCAACATAGAGCTGACCAACTACATGACGCCTCGCGATCCACTGGTGGAGAGAGTCTGCGACCTGGTCAAAGCACACGCGTTGGAGAAACGCATCCTCTTTTCTTCTTTCCTGGGCTCCAATCTCAGGAAAGCCGCAGGCCTGCTCCCGGACGTACCGCGCGGCCTGTTGGCGGCGAGCGGTTGGACGGGGGCCTGGGCGCGTTCATTTGGGTTTACATTCGGCGAGTATGCTGCCCTGCACCCTTTTGTGACCGACGTCGACGCGCAGCAAGTGAGGCGCGTTCATCGACTCAAGCGAAGAATTCACGTGTGGACCGTAAACACCGCAGAGCAAATCGCCCGGCTCAAGGAATGGAACGTAGACGGCATCATCACGAAGGATCCGCGACTGGCGGTGCAGACACTTGGGAGGCGGACATGATCCCCTACGAGTGGCTGGAGCAGGCGGAAGTGCGCATTGCTCCACACATTCGGCAAACGCCGCTGACATACGATCCGGAGAGGGCGGTGTACCTGAAGTGGGAGAACCGTCAGGTGACCGGATCATTCAAACCACGGGGGGCGCTGAACAAGATATTATCCATGGAACAATGGGAAACAAGGGCAGGACTGGTGGCGGCATCGGCCGGAAACCATGGACAGGGCGTTGCCCTGGCCGGACGGCTTGTCGGCGCACCCGTGGAGGTCTTTGTCTCGGATCACGCGGTGCCTACCAAGGTCGAGGCGATGGGGAGCCTTGGAGCGCAAATCCACATTGTAGAAGGCGGGTACGCGGAGGCCGAGGCCACGGCGCGCCGTTACGCGCAACAGGAACGAAAGGTGTTTGTTTCACCCTATAATGATGGGCAGGTGATTGCAGGCCAAGGCACGATCGGATTGGAAATATTGCGGAGCGTCAGCGTTCCCATAGCCAATTGGATCATCCCAACGGGCGGAGGAGGATTAATTTCTGCCTTTGGAACGTTGTTCACCAGGCTGAATCCGCGCCCGAAGCTGATCGGGGTACAAGCCGCGGCCTCGTCTTTCACAGACAGCCTCTTCCATCGTCATAGCCAGGAAGGGGTTGAGGATTTGCCGACTTTAGCCGACGGGCTAAGCGGCCCGGTGGAAGAAGGCTCGGTTACCATTCCGATGATCGAGAAATACGTGGATGATTTCCTGGTGGTAAGTGAAGAAGAGATAGCAAGAGCAATCGCCTTTGCGTGGTATGTCTATCATGAAAAAATCGAGGGCTCAGCGGCCGTCGGACTGGCATGCATATTGGAGGGCAGCGTAGGGCCGCGGCCGTCGGTGGTGATTATTTCAGGCGGGAATGTGCAGCCAGAAGTCCATGAGAAGATCATCGGGCAGTACGCGGCAGAGGCATGGGATTGAGACGATTCTTCCTCGCACTTCTGGTCACCGCCTTTGTGCTTGCCGGCTACGGTAGTCCAGCCGAGGTTCAAGCGCAGACCAGCACGCCACCCGCTCCGGTCCGTCAATTGTTTCAGTCAATGACTCCTGAAGAGCGGGTGGGACAGTTGTTCCTCGTGACGTTCACCGGAACGGACACGAGCAACAAATCGCAGATCTATGACCTGATCGTCAATCATCACATCGGCGGGGTGGTCTTGCGTTCGGGCAATGATAATTTTGCGGCCGCGCCAGGAACTACAGCCGCGGCCTCCCAGCTGACGCAAGCCTTGCAGGAAACCGAGTGGACAAGCGCTACCAATCCGCCCCTCGATCCTCAAACGGGCCAACCGATTACGCACGCGTACATACCATTGCTGATTGCCTTATCACAGGATGGTGACGGCGCGCCGGGGGATCAGATCCTAAGCGGCTTGACTCCGCTTCCTTCGGAGATGGCCATCGGCGCGACCTGGTCAACAGACCTGGCGAAAAATGTTGGCACGGTCATGGGTCGGGAGCTTTCTGCGCTCGGCATTAACATGTATTTCGGTCCATCGCTTGATGTGCTTCAGACGCCAAATCCCATGCCGGGGAATGACCTGGGCACGAGTGTCTTCGGAGGCGATCCGTACTGGGTCGGCGCAATGGGCAGCGCCTATATAAGTGGACTTCATGCCGGCTCACAAGATCGGATACTTGTGGTGGCGAAACATTTTCCGGGCCGCGGCAGCGCAGACCGTTCTGACGATCAGGAAGTGGCAACGGTGCGCAAGTCGCTGGACGAGTTGAAGCAATTCGATCTCGCCCCGTTTTTTGCTGTAACCGGGGGCGCGACGGAGCCCCAGGCGACGGCAGACGGCCTGCTGCTTTCGCACATACGCTATCAGGGTTTCCAGGGGAACATCCGCGCGACAACCAAACCCGTGAGCTTCGATGCGCAAGCGCTATCCTCCATCCTCAGCCTGCCAGGCCTGGCATCCTGGAGGGATGGCGGCGGCATCATCGTCAGCGATGACCTGGGCACGAAGGCCGTGAGGGAGTTTTATTCGACGGGCGCCGATTTCCCGGCGACGACCGTAGCGCGGGACGCATTCGTTGCTGGAAACGACCTGTTGTACCTGGGAAATATCGTGGCGAGCGACCAGCCAGACAATTATTCGACGATCCTCGAAGTCCTGGGTTTCTTTGCGCAGAAGTATCGGGAAGATCCTGCCTTCGCGCAGCGGGTGGATGCATCAGTCCTGCGGATTCTGACTCTGAAAAATCATCTCTACGATTCGTTCAGATTCGAGAATGTGCTGCCCTCGGGCGCGAATCTGAGTGCATTGGGAACGTCGCAGCAGGTGACGTTTGACGTGGCCCGTCGTGCAGCCACCCTGCTCAGCCCCGATGCCCAGGACCTTGCGACACTACTGCCAAACCCACCTCAGGCCCGGGACCACATCGTGTTCTTCACCGATACATCACAAGTGCAACAGTGCAGCACATGTATGACCGAAGCCCCGCTGGCCGTGGATGCGCTCCAGACGGCTATTGTCCAACTTTACGGGCCTCAAAGCGGGAAGCAGACTTCATCCTTCCGCCTGTCGTCCTACACTTTCGACGATGCCGCCAGTTTTCTTGCGGGGAAAAGCCCACCGTATTTGCCGGACAATCTCAACCCTGCGGACTGGGTGGTTTTCTCTATGACCGATTCCAGCCGCGGGCAACAACAATTGATCAGCAATTTCCTTTCGCAAGAGCAGGACCTGCTGCGCAATAAGCGCGTCATTCTCTTCGCATTTGGAGCGCCGTACTACCTGGATGCCACAGACATTTCACGGCTCACAGCTTATTATGCCCTGTACAGCAAACAGCCTCCATTTGTGGAGGTCGCGGCGCGGCTGCTGTTTCAGGAATTAACGCCGACCGGGGCCTCGCCGGTCTCGATTGCCGGATTGGGATACGATTTAATCTCGATCACCGCACCCGATCCCAACCAAATCATCCCATTGAGCCTGGACATTTCGGCTTTGCAGACTGCCACGAACCAGCCGACGGCACAGGCTACCGCAGTGCCACTTTTTAAGATCGGCGACACAATTGCAATCCGCGCGGGACCCATTTCGGATCATAACGGGCAGCCGGTGCCGGACGGGACCGTGGTTCAGTTCTCCATGACCCTCACCGGAGAGGGCGGCGGCATCCTGCAGCAGGCAGACTCAGTCACTACGCAGGGATCGGCGCGGGTTTCATTTGGATTGGACAAACCCGGGCTGCTTCAGATACGCGCCACCAGCGATCCGGCAAAGGTATCGGACGTGCTCCAGCTGGACGTTTCGAGCGGCGGCCAACCTGCGGCTGTGACCGTCATCATTCCCGAACTCACACCGGCGGCTGAGACACAGACCGCGCCCACTACACTGGCCGCCGAAAATGGATTTGTTTCGGCACAGGGCGCGCCGCGCTTCTCGGCCTGGCTGCTGATCGTTTTTCTGCTGTTGGCTGGCACGACGTTAATCTATCTGGCCGGAATCCGGCTTCAAAATACGCGCTGGGGCGTTCGATGGGGATTGTGCGCGCTGGCGGGCGGGCTATTGACTTACAACTATATTGCCCTGGGCTTGCCGGGCAGCAACGCCTTTTCGACGGAAAACGGAATCGGCGGAATATTGATCGTCACCCTGTTCGGATTGTTTGCCGGATGGGGAGCGGGCTGGATTTGGTGGCAACGTGAGCCAAAGTAGCGGTTTGCGGTGAGACCGAAGAGTTTGAATCTCAGAAGCGGCTGAATCAAGGGACGGCTTTCGGGAACCATCCGGCTTTTCTGCCACGTTGAAACAAACATTGAACGTGTCATAGCCAAATCGTGACGAAATTCAATGCAAAAATAACGCCAATCAGCCTGCCTGAGGGGTATAATCCCGCCCGATTTTGCTTATCGCATGGGGCACGTCAATGATCCTGTTATTTTCCCAAGCCGGGGGATTTCCAAAGCGCTTTTCAATTGAGATTTGAGATTCGGGTGTGCCTGCCATTTAGCGCAGGCGAAGGGGCAGAAGACAATTTCACATCTTCACGAACCGCCTCGCTTTACCAGCGGTTTTCCGAGCTGCTTGATGTCCTTTGATGGCATCGGCAGTAGGATCCTTGCATCTGAAATGATGGAACCCGCCAATCCCTGTTTTTTCCGTGCGATTCTATGGGCACACGCCCCAACCTGAACCCTTTTCAATTGTCTTGATTCCGGTCACAGGTCTTCCGGGATTCCTCGGTGATCAATCAGGCAAAGGAGAATAATGCTCGATACCTTAATCAACGCCATGGAACGTGCCATTCGGGAAATGCAACAATGGCCTGAGAAGACCGTTCAGGTCTTTCACCACAATGATTCCGATGGGCTTACTTCGGGAGCCATACTCACGCGTGCATTGGAAAGGCAGGGACTTCATGTCCAGCGCTTCTGCCTCGAAAAGCCATATCCGGCCGTGCTGAAGAAGGTCTACGAGCAGGACGGACGCCTTCTTATCTTTGCCGACTTTGCGGGTCGAATCGCGCCGATGCTTTCCGAATTGAACAGGGGAAGGAATTTGACTCTGATCCTGGATCATCATGTAGCCGAAGCTTCCAACGATCCCAGAGTCATCAATCTTGACCCTGATCTATTTGGATTGAAAGGTGACAGAGATATTTCCGGCTCGACCACATGCTATCTTTTTGCGCGGACGCTTGATCCGGTAAACCGGGACCTGGCTCATATCGCGGCCGTCGGAGCGGTAGGAGACGGTTTTTTTGTGGACGGCCGGCTGGTTAGCCAAAACCGCGAAGTTGCACTTGAAGCCGTACAACAAGGCCGGATGGAGATCAAGCCGCAAGGAGCGGGAGAGCAGTACCTGTTGACAACTCCAAAGGGGCAGGTCGACTGTATTGAATTCGGCGACTATCTGGATGTCCTGGGGGGAGTGGGCTATTATAAGAACGGGCCGGACATGGGGGTGAGAGTTCTGTCTGGAAGGAGTATCTCCCGAGTCGGACAAGATGGTAGAGGACCTAAAAGCCATCAGGACGAAAGTATTTGACGAAGAGATCGCGAGGCTCAAGGCCGGCGGCATGAAACAAGCGCCGCACATTCAATGGTTTCATGTCGAGAAGCGCCTCTTCCCGATGGGGGTAAAAATGATCGGGGCCTTCTGTGACACAATCAGAGTTACAGATCTCATCGACCCGAAGAAATACCTCGCGGGATTTCAGATCATTCCGGACGAAATCCCGGGCTTTGCCCCGATTTCGTTCAAAGAGGTCAAGATTTCCATGAGGGTATCTCCTGCGATGGAAGCGGAAATCAGGGCGGGCCGCGCAATGGGCCTCAACATATTGCTTCCCGAGGCGACCACCAGGCTCGGGGGATTTTCCGATGCGTGCCATAGTCTGACGGCGGCCACCACGGTGGCCATCGGTAAAGAAGAGAAATTGATCGACGAAATGGAAAAAATCATCCAAGGAGAAAAGAATGGCTAAAGGAACGGGTTATGGAAAAACAATCCTGATAGGGGATCAGTTTGTGCTGGAAGAAGTTCCGGCGATCGTTTCGGCAATTTCCTTCGAAACGGTAGCCACTGTGGAAAGGATCTCCGGCGGAGGGTGGGTCCTGGAAGACAACCGGATCGAAGTTCCGGGGTACAAGGAAAAGAAGAAGGAGCAGCAGGCGCGCTCCATCGACCGAATTCTCGAAGTCATGAAGATCGACGTCAAGAAGAATCCGATCAAGATCACTTATGCAGGAACATTGCTCGCAGGAAGCGGCGTAGGCGCCAGCGCAGCCAGCTGCGTTTCGCTGGCGCGCGCCTTGAACGAGGAATTCAAACTTGGATGCTCGATCGAGGAAATCAACCGGGTGGCATGGCAGGGTGAATTTCCCTATCACGGGGTTGCGAGCGGCGTGGACAACACCGCGTCGACGTACGGCGGGCTGCTCCTTTTCCAGTTAATCAAGGGCGAACAGCATTTTGAAAAGATCAAGACCCCGAAGCCCTTTGAGGTTGTTTTAGCCAACAGCGGTATCACGGCGAACACCGCTCTCCTGGATGAGTTTAGCGACAGGCAGAAGAAAGAAAATCCGAAACTCTTCCGGTCGCGCCTGGACACCATCACCTCTCAGGCCCATGAGATGAAGAAGGCGCTGGAAGCCGGCGACTTGAAAGCCGTGGGAAAGATCATGTCCGAAAATCACAAGCTTCTGGGCGAGATGGAGTTCTCTCACGAGAAGTTGGACTACCTGTGCAAGCTCGCCCTCGAAAAAGGCGCGCTGGGAGCGAAGGTCACGGGAGGGGGCAGAGGAGGTTACATGGTTTCCTTGACTCCGGGCAAGAAGCTCCAGGAGACGGTCGCCTCGGCATTCGACAGGGAAGGTTACAAGGTTATTCGAGCGACGATCGGCGGGAGTTGACCCTAAGCAAATTCCTCCCGGACAAGCCCGGGGATAAGTCAATTGGATCCTCCATGTCGTTCGGGAGGAATTTGTCCGGGACAAAGGCCCGGCAGCCTGCCTGACTGGATCATGCGTACCAGAAAAGGAAAACCCTGGCGCTGGCTTTTGCTGGCCTGTGCCCCATTGCTCTTGATGCTGAACGCCTGCGGTTCATCAAGCACTGACGCCGCAGCTACTTTGAGCGCGCAAGCGATTTTCACGGCGGCTTATCAGACATTCTCGGCTCAGGCGGCGCAGTTTGCATTGACTCCAGTCGCGCGCACACCCTTGCCCACTCCGTCAATCAGCCTGCCCCCATCCTCACCATCTGCCCAAACCGCCCTTGCCAGCCCCGCGGTTACCTCGAGCGGGCAAACGGCGTGCGATAGTTCGGTTTATGTGTCGGACGCAACCATCCCCGACGGAACAGTCATCGCTGCGGGGTCGAAGTTCATCAAGACCTGGGTGCTGCAGAACAATGGAACTTGTGCCTGGAGTACCAGCTACCAACTTGCCTTTGATAGCGGTGACCAGATGGGCGGAAGCGACGTTGCCCTCCAGAGCCCGGTTCCGGCTGGACAGCAAGCGTCGATCTCGGTGAACCTGGTCGCGCCCATGTCGGCAGGCGCCTACAAAGGTACCTGGCGGATGCACAATGGCAACGGGCAACCGTTTGGGGATTATCCATATGTTCAGATCAACGTCGGAGCCGTCGCGGCCGCCACCGCCTGTCATAAGGAATCGCGAAACGAGGTCACCATCTCGGGTCACGCGGGACCGGAAGCCGTGACCATCAACTATGGAGATGGAACGGTGGCAACGGATCCGAACGGCACCTATTCCTTCACTGTGCCAGCGGGCTGGTCGGGCACAGTGATTCCGAGCAAGGCGAAGGTTCATCCCTGGACATTCAGCCCGGATCACAGGACTTACTCCAATGTAAACTGTGATCTGATCCATGAGAACTACGTCGCCACCGCACCGCCAGGGACATAGGCAATCGGAACACAGCCTCGGCCTTCTTCGATTGAAATGCCAACTGGGGATGCTGTGGGCGCGGTTCGGGGACTCCAACAGAGGCCGGGCTTCGCGGCCCCAATGTATCTTTCACCGTGCAGTACCAGTGGGTGTGGTATGCGTGTGCTGCTTCACAACAACATGCAACGAGACCTTGCCTGAAGTGATTTGCTCCACCCCAATCAGACCTCTGTTCACTTGACGTGCGAGATAAAATTGCCATAATCTAGGGCCATTCGCCAAATTTGGACAGGGGTCTGTGGGCGGCGCGTAGCCCGTATGAGGGGAATCGAAGTCACAATACGTCTATGCTCTGGTCGAATTGTTTGATGGCATCTTTACAGTATAAAGCCGGCCCATGCTCGTGGATCGAACCGACGCTTGTATTCCCCACCATCTCGGGGTTGCCGCTGACCGTCTTGACTTCTTCGCCGACTGGCGTCCGCTTTTTCTATTTTTCCCCAAAACTCAGTAAGCCATAGTAAGCAGTGGGAGCAATGGAATCTTCAAGGCGTTGAAGTTCGAACAGATGTTCAGTACAATAGCCTGTGAAGGCACGCGCTCCATGAACCGTCAACTGCCAACTGCAAACTCCGTGAACCTCTTTGTCGATTTACCGTTCCACCAAGAAACAGAGGCAGGGTTGTTCCCCTTTTTTTTTCATCGCACCAGGCAGGCAGTCGCACGACTCAACCGGAATCTTTCTATGGACCGCGGCACCTGTACCAGTAACATTTCGCATAGCTTAGGTGTCTTGGGTCACCTTCCAGCTGGCGCATGAAAAAGAAGAAAGCGCAATTCGCAGGTGTGAATGAGTGCTTCTAGCGAATCAGCGTGGCGACGAGGCTCAAAAGCAGCAGGCCGCCAGCTACGTAGGCAAGGGCGGCATCCGTCTGGTCGCCGAATAGATCAAGCGGTGGAATTTCGAATGCGGATTGGGGAGGCCGCTGACGCGCGGGAATATTGCCACCGCTGAACAAATAGCGGTCGAGGGCCTCCATCGATTCGGGGCGATCATCCGGATGCAGTGCCATGGCCCATAGTATCGCCTTCTCGGTGCGGGAGCCAATGGCGGGATTTATCTCGCGAGGCGCAATCAGGCTTGCGGGCTGAATAAAGCGCTGTCGAGCGTCAGCAGGCGGCTCATTCGTAAGCAGATGATACATGGTGGCGCCGAATGAGTACACATCCGAGCGGGCATCTGTGTGGGTCTGGTCGCTGCCGTATTGTTCGAGCGGCGTATAGAGCGCCGTGCCCTGGCCCTGAATGACGGTGATGGTCATCTCTTGATCGGGGGCCATGATTTTGACGAGGCCGAAGTCGACAAGCTTCAAGACTCCACTCGGGGTAATCTTGAGGTTGCTGGGCTTGATGTCGCGATGAACGATGGGCTGATCCTGGCCGTGCAGATATATGAGTGCGTCGGCGAGCTGATGGGCCCAGCCGAGTACCCCGTTCTCCGGCAGGAAGGTCTTATTGCGGCGTGCCTCGAGCACGATCGCCCGCAGGTCATCGCCGGGGACATAGTCCATTACGAGGTAATCACGCAGACCATTGGAGAAAAAATCGGAAACTTTTGGCAAGTTCGGATGGTCAAGGCGCGCCAAGATGGTGGCCTCGCGCAGGAATTGGTCGCGGGCCTGGTCGCGAAGGTTATCGGGGAGGGCGCGGTCATATTCGACCTCTTTCAGGGCACATAGGCGTCCTTCCAGCCGCAGGTCGTCGGCCAGATAGATGGAGCCCGCGCCGCCCTGTCCGATCCTTTCTCGAATCTTGTAGCGGCCGCGCAGAACCTCGCCATTCTTGAGCGAGACGGTCATTTTCTCCTTGCCAGGTGACGCACTGCGAGGCACGGACATTCGCAGTGCCGATCATTCTGCGCACTTGATGTCGGCGTGGATGATGCGCAGAAGCCAATTCTATGCTATATTATAAACGTCTTTGCTCGCGTTGCATCAGTGTACTACCTTTGAGGGTTTGATGGTTCGCACCGAAGAATTCCCAATGCTGGTTGCACAGGAAGGGCCGCTGAAGGGTCAACGTTGGCTCCTAAACCGGCCGCTGGTGCTTGGCCGGGAGTCTACCTGTGAGGTGGTCATCGCGGACCGCCAGGTTTCACGGTTCCACGCACGCCTTACGCCAACCCCCGAGGGAGTTATCCTTGAGGACCTGGGAAGCAAGAACGGCACGCATCACAATGGAAATCCACTTGCGACGCCGGTCATGCTTCAGGACGGCGATGCGGTACAGGTAAGCTACGTACAGGAATTCCTGTTCTTCACCTCGGACGCAACTGTGCCTCTCACGGACGGCGCCGGGAAGGCGGGACGTTTGGCGATGGAGCAAAAGTCGCGCCGGGTTTGGGTGAACCAACAGCTTTTGGTCCCGCCACTTTCGGCACAGCAGTTCAAACTACTATGGCTGCTATACGAAAATCAGGGACAAGTCATCAGCCGCACGGACCTGGTAACCGCGGTGTGGGGCGAGGAGCAGGCGGCGGGCGTTTCGGACCAGGCTTTGGATGCACTTATTCGACGTCTGCGTGACCGACTCGGCGCGCTGGATTCAAATCAACATTACATTGACACGGTCCGTGGTCATGGCGTACGACTGGATAATCCGCCTGTTTAGGCGTCTGAGCAACACGGGCGCGGGGGAATCGTCCGGGCACGCGTCGCAGCAATCCAATGCAAGCACAAAAGGAAATCGGTCCGGCAAAGCCGGCCTTCCGGTCGACAGTGTGATCGAGGGGGATTGCGTAGAGTTACTTCGAAGCCTGCCAGAAAAATCTGTCGATCTGATCTTTGCCGATCCGCCTTACAACCTGCAGCTCTCGCAAGAGCTGTATCGCCCCAACATGACGCGCGTGGACGGCGTGGACGATGCCTGGGATCGCTTTGGAAGTTTCGAAGAGTACGATGAGTTCACGCGCAGCTGGCTTGAAGCGAGCCGCCGCGTACTGAAGGATACGGGCACAATATGGGTGATCGGTTCCTATCACAATATCTATCGCGTGGGCTCGATCCTGCAGGACTTGGGCTACTGGTTCCTTAACGATATTGTGTGGATAAAGTCCAACCCGACACCCAATTTCCGCGGCGTGCGATTTACGAATGCGCATGAGACGCTGCTCTGGGCACAGAAGAAGAAGGGGGCGAAGTATACCTTCAACCACCATGCCATGAAGGCGTTGAATGAGGACCTGCAAATGCGCAGCGATTGGGAACTGCCAGTTTGCACCGGCGCGGAACGCCTGCGAGTAAATGGTGAGAAGGCGCATCCGACGCAGAAGCCTGAGGCGCTGCTATATCGCATCATCCTCTCCAGCTCCAACCCTGGCGATGTAATCCTTGATCCGTTCTTCGGTACCGGGACCACCGGCGCAGTGGCAAAGAAATTACAGCGGCATTGGATCGGGATAGAGCGGGACGCATCGTACGCCGACCTGGCCCGGCAGCGCCTCGACGCCATCGACGCAGGAATGTTCTCGCAGGAAATGTATGTATTTCCATCTCGCCGCGACAGGCCCCGAGTTGCTTTTGGGCGACTGCTGGAAGCGGGTTTGATCGTGCCAGGCCAGGCATTGTATTTTGGCATCAAGGGCGATGTTATCGGCCGCGTCCGCGCGGACGGCGCAGTTCAATGCGATGGTATTGTCGGCTCGATCCATCAGGTGGGCCGAAAATTGATGGATGCGCCGTGTAACGGCTGGGAGCACTGGTTCTACGAGGACGAGAACGGAGAACGAAAGCCGCTGGACGCGCTGCGGGAGGTTTACCTAGCGGCTCGTTGATGTCGATCGGGGGATTGAGACTGCCTGAAACTTCGAGTAACATTGGCAAAATTTATCGATCAAGGAAAGGTTATTTGAACGCGACTCTTCGGACCTCATGGAGATGGCTGCTCGGACTCTACACGGTGGCCAGTTTCGTGGAGACAGTCTTCTGGGGACAGATGACGGCATTCACGCCCATCTTTCTGCGCGACCTGGGGATGTCTCAGACGCAGATCCCGTCGATGGTCGGCATCATCGCGGCAATCGTGGGCGCAGCCGGGATTCCGTTCCTTCCGTTCTGGGGTGCGCTGGCGGACCGGTATTCACGGCAGCCGATGGTGGTGCGATCATTCGTCGTCTATCTTCTGGCGGGAACAATCGCGGTCCTGGCCGGCAACGTTTGGATCTTTGTCCTCGGGCGTTCGCTGATGAGCCTCTCCCTGGGCAACACCGGTCTCATGTTAACGACCCTGTCGGAACGCACGCCCCCTGATCGTCACGGCCTGGCCTTTGCGATTATGAACAGCGCGGGGCCGATCGGGGCCTTCGTCGGTCCGCTGCTCGGGGGGCCAATCGTTGATCGCTGGGGTTTTCGCACACTGATGGGGATCAACGTTGCGCTGATGGTCGTGGTCGTTGTGGCGCTCTCTCTCGGATATATAGACTCGTATCGGGGGAAGAGCCAGGCACCGATACTGAGCATGGCCGCAGATTCGATCCGCGTTTCATTTCAGGCCGGACGGCTGCGCACCTTGTTCTTCGCATTCTTTCTGCTGTATGCCGGCTGGATGCTTGTCTTTTCCTATTTGCCGGTGGTTGTGACCACGCTTTATAAAGGGAATAATCCGGCGTCCGCCATCGGGTATGTCCTGGGCGCGGGAGGCGTGCTGGCAATGCTGCTCTCGCCGGCGATGGGCGCGTTCGCCGACCGCTTTGGTCACTGGCGGATGCTGCTGTCAGGCGCGGCCCTGGAAACGGCACTGTGGCTTGTTCCATTCTGGACGCGCAGCCTGATCCCATTCGCGGCAATCGCGTGCGTTGTGAGCGGCGTCGCGGCGGCGGTCTTTTCGATCTCCTTTAACGTCTTGTCAACTTCGGCGCCAGCCAGCATTCGCGGGCGAGTGATGTCATTTGCCTACCTTCCGGTCAACGTGGGGTTTTCCTTCGGGCCGATGCTGGGAAGCCAATTGGTGAAGCTCAATTTGTTCTACATTTTTCCAGCCGCATTCGTGTTCACAGGTCTTGGTTTGATCGTGCTGAACGTGGCGCGGCGGCAACCCGCTCCAGCCGAGGCTTGATGTGATTGAGCGCCTGGATACTATCCGCACATGGATTGAACAGCACCCAAGCGCGCTCAGGCGTGGAGATTATTGGACCCCGTCGCCATCTCGTGCTTGACGGCGTGGTAGAGATTCTCGGCTTTTAGGTCGCTGAGAGCAAAACAAGGCGCTTTGAGATGCTCCGCCAGCATCTGGGCGAGGCCCTGATCGAAGGCGGCGTGTTCCATGTTGATCACTATGCTCTTCACCTTTTCGGTGGCGATCAATTCCGCAAACCGATACGACTCCTCCTGCGGCGGCAGCGGGCCAATGGAGACGTTTCCCGCGCCGTCGGTCATGACAATCAAGAGCGGCTCGATCTCCGGATGGACATGCTTTTCGTGCTCGAGGACGTCGGCAGCCATAAGCAGGCCGGCGGACAGCGGCGTCTTGCCGCCAACCGGAATGTCCATCAAGGCCCTTTGAGCGAGCTGGACGGAATTCGTCGGGGGAAGAACGAGGGTGGCGCGGTCCTTCTGAAACACCACGAGACCCACACGGTCGCGGCGCTGATACGCATCGGTGAGAAGTGACAGGATGGCGCCCTTGGTGGCATTCATGCGTTCGGCGACGGCCATGGACCAGGAGGCATCGACAAGAAACAGCACGAGATTGGCCACGCGCTTGACGCGGACCTTGCGCTGGAGATCTGATTTCTCGATGGCAAACGCGAGGCGCTTGCGTTTTTCCGTGCGTCGTTGCTGGAACGGTGCGGCTGCCCGAAACGTGGCATCGAAGGCTATGTCGTCGGTCTTATTATTTGCCGGCCGGGCCTTGATGTAACGGCCATGTTTGCGCTCCGTCCTGGTCAGCGATCGGCGCCCGGCGTGTTTGCGGGCCAGCTTATCGAGCGGGGTATTTAACCTGCGCGGCTGAAAGGTCTCGCCGGTCTTAATCTTCTGACCGCCCTCCCACCATTTGGCGTCGGTGTGTGCGAAAACATCCTGAGGCATCGGCTCGGGCGGGGACTGCTGCTCGTCTTCCTGGACTTCATCTTCGAGCTTTAAGTTTTTTTTTCCTGTGGTTGAGCCTTTTCCGGTTCAGATTTCTCGTCGGCATCGCTGGGAACGGACTGGCCGGCCAATTGCTCGATCCGTTCCTGCAACTGATCGGACGTAATCTCGGCCTGCTGGAACGGTGTCCGCTTGATGCGATGAGGCAGGGCAAGTTCCGCGGCCAGGGCGATGTCATGGTCGTTGATCTGGGTGCGGCCCTCATAGGCAGCCTGGGCGCGGGCAGCCTTCAAGATCACAAGATCGGCGCGGTGACCATCCACGTTGAGGGAGGCGGTGAGTGCGGCAATAGACAGAAGGTCGCGGCTGGTATATGTCACCTGGTCGACCAGTTCGCGGGCGCGCTCAATTTGCCTGGAGACCTCGGCTTCCTTCGGCATCCATTCCTTGCGGAAGGCCTCAGGATCGCGCTCAAAAGACAGATTGCGCTCCATGATCATCACCCGTTCACGGGCATCCCGGATGCCGACGATGTCCACGGACAAGGCGAAGCGGTCCAGGAGCTGCGGCCGCAATTCGCCTTCCTCCGGGTTCATTGTCCCGACCAGAATGAAGCGGGCAGGGTGGGAGAAGGATATGCCTTCGCGTTCAACCACGTTGACACCCATTGCTGCGGAATCGAGAAGGACATCGACAACATGATCGTCGAGAAGGTTTACTTCATCAATGTAGAGCAGCCCGCGATTGGCATTGGCGAGGACGCCGGGCTCGAAATGCCGCTCGCCTTTCTGGATGGCCTGCTCGATATCGAGCGTGCCAACGACGCGATCTTCCGTGGCCGAGACCGGCAGATTCACAAAAGGGGTGGTCCGCTGATGAAAGGGCAGTTTATGATTGCTGGCGGCGAAACGTTCCTTGCATTCGGTGCACCAAGTACCCGGTTTGTCGGGATCGCAACCAAAGCGGCAATCTTCGACGACCTTGACCTGGGGCAGCAGGGCAGCCAGGGCCCGGGCCGCGGTCGACTTGGCCGTGCCGCGTTCGCCGCGGATAAGCACGCCTCCAATGCGAGTATCCACGGCATTGAGTATCAGGGCGCGACGCATGCGCTCCTGACCCACTACAGCAGTAAACGGATAGATTGCAGGCATATTTACTCCGGCGTTCATTATATCGCAGGCGAAATGCCTAGCAAGGGCATGCCCGCGCCGCGAAGCTTCACAGGACGCAACGCGTAGCGAGGGTTGTCAACTTCCGCAATCGCCTTTATAATTCCACGAACATTCATGCTTTTCGGAGTCTACTAGTGACGGATGAGAATACGACCCTGCCGCCTCAGGGGAGCGATGCCAGCCAGCAGGGAGACCAGAATAATCAGAGTATGGAATCACTGCTCGCAAACGAAACGCTCAACGTGGATATGCCCCAGGCGGGTGAAATCCGAAGCGGAACGATTGCCAGCATTGCTCCATCTCAGATTCTCGTCAGCATCGGGGCGAAGTCCGAAGGGATGATCTCGGGGCGTGAACTGGAGCAGCTGTCGGCCGAGGAGCGCGAGGCGCTCAAGGTGGGTGCTGAAGTTCCGGTTTACGTGGTCAACCCGGAAGATGAGAATGGAAATGTTGTCCTTTCCTTCCGCCGGGCCCAGGAACAACTATCCTGGGAAAACGTGGAGAAGATGCTTGAAGAAGTCCGCGTTTATGACAGCAAGATCGTGGGCTTTAACAAGGGCGGTCTGATCGTGATGGTCGGTGGATTGCGCGGGTTTGTTCCTTCTTCTCAAATCAGCGCGGGGCGACGCGCCCAATCCGCGGGAGACACCCCCGAGCAGCGCTGGCAGAAGATGGTTGGACAGCCGATCACGGTCCGCATCATCGAGGTGGACCGCGAGCGCCGGCGCCTGATCCTTTCAGAGCGCGCGGCCTCGACAGAGTCCCGGCAGTCCATTAAAGAGCGCGTGATCGACGAATTGGAAGTCGGGAAAGTATATACCGGACGTGTGACCAGCCTCTCTGATTTCGGTGCCTTCGTGAACATCAACGGGGCGGATGGCCTGGTGCATCTCTCCGAGCTCTCGTGGGACCGCGTTCAACATCCGCGCGAAGTGTTGGAAGTTGGGCAGGAAGTCAAAGTCAAGGTTATCAATATCGACCGCGAAAAGAAACGCATTGGGCTTTCGATGCGTGCGCTGGCTGACGATCCATGGCGTTCGCGGGTCGAGAAATTCAGCGTGGGGCAGCTGGTGGAAGGCGTGATCACACGTCTCACCAAGTTCGGGGCGTTTGCGCGGCTTGAAGGCGACATTGAGGGCCTCATCCACATCTCTGAAATGGCCGATCATCGGATCGAGCATCCGAAAGAAGTGCTGAAGGAAGGCGAAGTACGCACCCTGCGAATCGTACGCATCGATTCCGACCAGCACCGGATCGGGCTAAGCTTGCGCAAGGTGGACTCCGGCGCGTATGCGGACAAGGATTACAAGAAGCTCATCGAGGAGTTCGGGCATACGTCGACCGAGGATGAAAGCCCTTCGGGGGGCGAGCCGCCTTCGGAGGGCGAAACCCCTTTCGAGAAGGACCAATAAGCCGACGCTTCACGAGCATGACGTTCGCTAAACCGTGTCCTCTATTCGGTTTTGTTGATTTGAACGTTTCACTGCCGGCAGCAGGGAAGCGCACTTGAGTGAAGAGCAATAAGGTGCGAGCGGGTGCAGAGCCCCGCTCGCACTCCCTTTTTTCGGATCGAATGCAAGAATAAGGCCGGTCTCCCCGACAATTGACTATGCCTATCATCATCGACTCACATTGCGATCTCGCCTGGAATATGCTCAACTTTGGGCGCGACTACACGCGGTCTGCAGCGGAGACGCGAGCCGCGGAACACGGGGGCGCAACGGTAGAAAAGAACGGGGACAGCTTGATCGGCTGGCCCGATTATCAGCGCGGACAAGTGGCAATCGTGTTTTCGACTCTGTTTGCCGCGCCGGCCCGTACGAAAGAAGGGGATTGGGACAAGATCTGCTATTCATCGTACGATGAGGCTTACCGCGTCTATCTTCAACAACTTGATCTATACCACGAGTTGACCGAATCCAAGCCTGAGATGTTTCGCCTTATCCTCAGCAAAGAGGATTTGCAAGGACACATCGCGGAATGGCGCAACCCAGCGATGCAAGCACGGCCTGTGGGCCTGGTGCCTTTGATGGAGGGGGCGGATGGAATCCGCGACGTGGATGAATTGTCGGAGTGGCACGAAAGAGGAGTGCGGCTCATCGGCCTGGCGTGGGCCGGAACCCGTTATTCAGGCGGCACACGGGAGCCGGGTCCGCTTACAGATGAAGGTCGACGGCTGCTCAAGGCCATGACTGGCTTCGGTTTCGTGCTCGACCTGAGCCACATGGATGAGCAGTCCGCTTTGGAGGCTCTCGATTCATACGAGGGCCCAATCGTCGCTACACACGTAAATTGCCTGGCACTCCTTCCCAATTTTCCAAGCAACCGCCACTTTTCCGACCGCGTCCTGCGCGGAATCATCGAGCGCGGGGAACTCATCGGAAACGTGCCCCTGAACAGTTTCCTCAAATCAGGCTGGAACCGCAAAAAGGGATCGGGAAGACAAGAAGTGCCGCTTGAAGTATTTGTTGACCACATCGACCACGTCTGCCAGCTGGCCGGCGATGCGCTGCACTCCGGTGTGGGGTCCGATTTTGACGGTGGCTTTGGGGTCCAATCGGTGCCGCCAGAAATTGACACGATCGCCGATCTACAGAAGCTCGTTCCAATCCTAGTCGGCCGCGGCTATTCAGAATCAGATGCAGCTGGAATTCTGGGCCTGAACTGGCTAAACTTTCTGCAGGAAAACTTACCCTTATGAACGGCTCGCCTACTTTGGCTACCATCGCAGTCAAGACGACGCCAACGTTCAGAAAGGAACCCCTGCGCGCTCGCATGCGTGCCGGATTGGTGACAACGCTGTTCGGGCTTTTTGTCTTTGCGGTGGGCGCGAAGCCGGATTGGTTCGGCTGGGACCGCAGCCGGGTGGTGGGATTCGTCCAAATCTCTGTCTTTCTAATTGGCCTGGCCATCATATGCATCGGCGGATACGTGGGGTTGCTGGCGTTGTGGCGGGGAACGCCGCGGACGATCATGGCGGACATCGGCTTGCGGCTTGTAAGCACAGGCTATGTGATTGCTGTGTTTGCAGGCATGGCCGATGTGTTCGGGATGGGCTCACAGCCGTTGCCGGGCATCCCGTATTTTGGGCCATGGCAGGCCACAGGCGTCTTGATCGGCCAGGTCATCATCGCCCTGGGTTTCTTGATGATCATCCCGTATCATCGGGTTTAGGTAGGCCCATTGCAGGGGGATTCTTCAAATGGAACGCCTTGAAAAGCACGCTCAACCTCAGACAAATCCAGCTAGAAGATTCTCCAGGGCGATATTTGCGAGGTCCTGGGAGGAATCGCAAACCACAGGCGTTCACTCCGGGGCATTGAGAATTCAGGCAATGCCCTCCAAGACGGCTGGTGACCGCGCCGGCGGGGCAAAGCCAAAATCATGTAAAATGGTGAAATGTCAAAAGTACGGTATTACGTGGTGTGGAAGGGTCGAAGGAGGGGAATATTCTCGACCTGGCCGGATTGCGAGGCGCAAGTAAAAGGGTTTGTCGGTGCACAATTCAAGGCTTTTGCGAGCCGCACGGAGGCAGAACGCGCTTTTGCGGCCGTCTACACAGACTTCGAAGGCCAGCCATCGTCCTCGCAGAAATGGCTGTTTGCTCCAGTGAAGCCCGTACTTTTGTCAATTGTTGTAGACGCCGCGTGCTCAGGCTCGCCGGGTCCGCTTGAGTACCGCGGGGTAGACCTTGAGACCCAAAAGCAGATTTTCAAGGAAGGGCCTTTTGCGGAGGGGACCAACAATGTCGGTGAATTCCTGGCAATTGTGGAGGCAATGATATGGCTGGAGGAGCATGAGCGGAGCCGGCCAATCTATTCGGATTCAGAAAACGCGATTGCGTGGGTAAAAGCAGGAGAGTGTAATACGAAACTGCGGCGGACCCCCGCCAATGCCAAACTGTTCGACCTGATCGCCAAAGCCGAGCGAAGGCTTAATTCTTCGAAAGACGATACAGGAAGGCCAAAGATACTAAAATGGGATACGGCGGCATGGGGAGAGAACCCGGCAGATTTCGGCCGAAAATAAGGAGAATTCGATGAAGACAGCACTGCTCGTGATCGATATTCAAAACGATTATTTTCCAGGCGGAAAGATGGAACTGGTGAGGCCGCTAGAGGCAGCGAAGAAGGCCTATGAACTGCTGCAATGTTGTCGCGAGCATGACCAGTTCCACGTGCACATACAGCATGTGTCGAACGGACCGGGTGCAACATTCTTCCTGCCAGGCGACATCGGCGTCAATATCCACGATTCGGCGGCGCACTTTGAAGGCGAACCGTTGGTGATCAAGCATTTCCCAAATTCATTTCGCGAGACCAACCTACTCGACCTGCTTCGGGGTCACGGCATTGAACGTGCCGTCATCACAGGCATGATGACCCATATGTGCGTGGATGCCACGGCCCGGGCTGCCGCAGACCTCGGTTTTCAAGTCATCGTGGCAGAGGATGCCTGCGCCACGCGCGACCTCAAATACGGCAACGAAACCGTTCCCGCCGACCATGTGCACAAGGCATTCATGGCGGCGTTGAAGTCCTACGGGCAGGTAATGCCCGCGGACCAAGTCATTGCATTTCTCGCCGCGGATCAGGAAAAGGTGTGAGGCATGACAACACTCGATCCCGACCGGCAGAAGAAGGCAAAGGAATACGCACGGATCTCGCGGCGGCTATGGCTGGTGAATACATTGCTCAGCGTTGTGTACACGCTGGCGTGGATCGTCTTCCGCTGGAGCATCAGCGTGCGCGATGCGCTGATCACCCGATGGACCGTACTCCACAACCCCTGGCTGCTTGTCCCTGCATTCGTCCTGATCTTTGGCGGGATCTATGTTGTGATCGACCTGCCCATGAGTTACTATTCGGGGTTTGTCCTGCCGCACCGCTTCGAACAGTCCACGCAGAAGCTCAGGGATTGGATCGTGGACCAGGCCAAGGGCTTTATGATCGGCGCGCCGCTGGGCTTGATCCTGCTTGAATTGCTCTATCTCGCACTCCGCGCCACGGGCGACCTCTGGTGGTTGTGGGCGGCAGGCGGGCTGTTGGTCTTCAACGTGCTGGTTTCCAACCTGGCGCCGATACTGATCATGCCCCTGTTCAACAAGTACGTTCCGCTCGGGGAAGAACACAAGGACCTGGCTGAGCGGCTGTTGAAATTGGCGGACCAGGCTCATACGAAAGTGGGCGGCGTATACCAGTTCGATATGTCGCGCCGGACCAAGTCCGCGAACGCTGCCCTGGCGGGGATTGGCAATACACGCCGCATTGTGTTGGCTGACACGTTCATCAACGAGTTTACCCCGGACGAAATCGAAACTGTGCTTGCACATGAGCTGGGGCATCAGGTGCATCACGATATCCCGGTTCTAATTGCCTATGGAACGCTTTCCACGATGATAGGACTCTATCTAGCAAGCCTGGCGATGAACCTGGCAGTGGCCTACTTCGGTTTCTCGGGCATCAGCGATATCGCAGCGTTCCCCGCATTCGGGGCGATCATCGGGCTATATGGCCTGCTCACCATGCCTTTGGATAATGCAATGTCACGATGGCGTGAGCGCATGGCAGACGAATATGCGCTGAGTTCCACTGGCAAAAGCGAGGCGTTTGCGTCGGCGTTTGTGAGGCTGGCGAACCAAAACCTGGGAGAAGTTGACCCTGAAAAGTGGGTGGTATTCATGTTCTATTCACATCCGCCACTGCATGCACGAATTGAGATGGCGAAGGACTGGAACTGAGACTCGAACGGTGGCAACCTGGCAATCATCATGGACATGCCCGATCTGCAGATTACTTCGCCTCCCAAAGGGAGCCGGGGGTACGAAGCCAAGTAACCGGAACATGATTAACCCGGAAATTAATCTGACGCGGATTTGATAAGGGACAGCGCCAGTTCCAGCCGATCTTCGGCTGGAACTGGCGAAGAACCCCGAAAACATGGACAGGGCGGGGGTGGAGTACCCCGCCCTGTCCATGTTTTCGGCGACTTCCTGAATTAGGATATGGCAAACATGAGATTCGGGATGAGTCATGTTCCGGTTATGTGGAACCTTGGGTTTTGGATATTGCGTGAAGGAAGGCCTGGCGTAGCGAACCGGAATTCACATCCTGCAACCCGGTCCTTACTTCGTCCACATGCTGCGTCGCAGCAGAATCGGCACCAGGACGATAACTACAATCACGAGGCCCATCAGCATGAGCCCGTTGGTTGAACCCGCCCGGGATGCGGCAGAAGCCACGGGAGTCGGCGTCGCCAACTCATTGAGGGCCGCAACTGCGAGCCCTGTCGTGTGCTCAGGACTCGCGGTGAACACCGCGCTAATTGGAGCGAGGGCAATCCCGCTCGTAATCATCAATACAGGGGGGAGAACTCGAAGGAATCTCTTTAGCATGCTTCAAAATAGTATATCATGGCCGTCTCACCTAATTTTCATAGGCTATGTGTATTTTGGGTTTTTTGCAGTATAATGCCCGCCGAAGTTGAAAAAAGAAAGTCTTCACCTCCTGGGCATCGAACCCGTGTGGAATAATTACTGCTTCTTGCTCTAGTCTTCAGACCTCGTTTCATCGTTGGCACGGCAATGCTGAAAGCTTGATCTAAAAATTCTTGCAGAACGCCGTAATCTCATCTCAGGAGAGTCCATGATCAAGAACGTAGTCAACGCGCTGAATCAGCCGCTTGGACGGATTGGAGTGCTCATCGCATTGCTAGTTGTATTCAGCGCAGGCGTTTGGGGCATTGCGCAGCTTCAAAAGCCGCCGGATCAGCCAATCCAATTTCCCCATAATCTGCACGTCGGACTTGGCATTCAATGTCTATATTGTCATCCCGGGGCGCTGCGCGGCCCTTCGCCTGGAATTCCGACTGAGACGAAGTGCTGGGGCTGCCATCAGCAGATCCCCATCCAGGGCACGGAACTTCCCAAGCTAGCGAGCTATGTGCAAAACAATAAACCGATTGTCTGGATACCTGTGGCGCAGGTGCCGGACTTTGTTCATTTTGTGCATCGCCCGCACATCGCCGCGGGACTGAACTGCGAGGATTGCCACGGCGACGTGAGCAAGATGACCGTCTATCAAAACCCCCAAGTAATGAACATGGGCTGGTGCCTCAATTGTCATAGACAAAAAGCCGCAAACAATCCTCAGCTCCTGGCAAAGCTCACGGACTGCAGCACCTGCCACTACTAAACCGGGCGAGAGGATACGAGATGAGCAAAGATATTTCCCGGCGTGACTTTTTGAAACTGGCGACAGTGGGCGCGGCGACCACAGCCGTGCTGACCGGCTGCGGGCCCGGCATCGCGTTATGTGACCCGCGAGCCGTACACCAAGATGCCGGAGTACAACTACAACGGCCTCAGCACATACTACGCTACGACATGCCGCGAGTGTTCGGCGGGCTGCGGGCTGGTCGTGCGCACGATGCAAGGACGAGCTCTGAAGGTGGAGGGCAATCCGAACAATCCCGTGAACCTCGGCAAGACCTGCGCGCGCGGACAGGTGACGCTGCAGGGCCTGTACAACCCGGACCGCGTCACTGATCCGCTCCAGCGCAATCAGACGAGGTTCCAACCAGACAGACAAAATCGATTGGGATACGGCGGTAAACGTCGTCGCGGACGCGTTGAGCAAGAACCAGCCCAGTGAAATCGCTTTCCTGCTGGGCATGGCGCCCGATCATCTCTACGATCTGGTGTCTGACCTCGCGAAAGCAGTCGGCGCGCCCGCCCCTGTCCGCTACGGCGCGCTGGGAATGTTCGAGGCCCGAACGACTCTGATACAAGCCGTCAACGAAATGTTCGGACAATCAGGACTGCCATTCTTCGACATTGGGAATGCAGACCTGGTTTTCTCCTTCGGTGCGAATTTTCTCGAGACGTGGCTTTCACCGGTCGCGCAGACGCGCGATTTTGCGAAACTGCGGCAAGGGAATCCCAAGCAGCGCGGATATTTTGTCCAGGTCGAGGCACGCATGTCGCAGACGGCTTCCAAAGCGGACGAATGGATCCCCCTGCAACCCGGGTCAGAGGCGATGGTGGTGCTTGCGATCGGTCGACTGGCAGCCGAGGCGCGCGGAGTGTCCCTGCCCCCAGCTTTTGCAAATGCAGATGTAAACGAGGCGGCCGCAGCGGCGAATACCAATGCCGACACGCTTAAGCATCTGGCAAATCTACTTGTCAACGCAAGCCACCCCCTGGCAATTCCCGGCGGCGCAGCGCTCGCACAGAGCAATGGTCTGCAGGCGGCCGAGGCTGTGCTGGCGCTCAACGCCTTCCTTGGGAATCTGGGCAAAGACGGCGGAGTCTTCCTCTCCGCACTTGCGCCGCTCGCAGATGCATATCACCGTCCCGCCAGCATGAAGGAAATGGCCGATCTCGTCGCAAAGCTGAAATCCGGCGCGATCAAGGTGTTGTTTGTACACGGGGTAAATCCTGTATTCGAACTGCCCGTATCGCTCGGTTTCTGCCGACGCATTGACAAGGCGTTTCACAGGTCATTTCCTTCGCGACCTTCCCCGATGAGACCGCGGTCCTGGCCGACTATGTGCTCCCCGACCACCACGGTATTGGAATCCTGGGGCTACCAGAAGGTGGCCACGGGCACGAGCTCGGCCGTGCTCTCGGGCGCGCAACCGGTGGTGGTGCCATTCTTCAACACGAAGGCCACCGCGGACGTGCTGCTGGCGGCCGCACAAAAAGCCGGAGGAAGCTTTGCCTCGGCGCTGCCGTTCAAAGACGAGGTCGAGTTCATTCAAAGCAAACTGAGCGGCTTGCTCACAGAGGGCAATGGATTCTTCTCAGCCCCGGAAATCAACACTTTTACCGCCTCTTTTCCAGCAATACGGCGGCTGGTGGAAGACTGATGACGATCGAATTGCTCCCTCGAGCGCGGACGTGCTGAGTCGAACATTCAACCCGACTCCGGCAACCTTCAAAGGCAATGGGGATTTCTTCTTCCTGCCGTTCGTTTCGCCGATCATGGCGGAGGCTGGAGCCAACAAGCCCTGGCTTCAGGAGGTCGCCGATCCGACCACAACCGTGATGTGGAACACGTGGGTCGAAATGAATCCGGCTACTGCTGACAAGCTGGGGATCGAAGATACGGATGTGGTGAAAATCATATCTCCCCTGGGCGAGCTCGAGGCAACCGTGTACAGATATCCGGCCATCCGGCCCGACACGGTGGCGATGCCCTTCGGGCAAGGGCACACGGCGTACGGACGTTTCGCACAAGGGCGAGGGGTCAATCCGATCAACCTGCTCGCGCCGAACCTCAACGAGGCCGGCGACCTGGCCTTTGCCGGAATGAAGGTGCAGGTAGAGAAGACGGGTCGGAAGCGAGCGCTCTCACGGTTCGAAAGCCCGCTGGGCGTTTATGGGTTCAATGCGAAGTAGATACTTCCCGTTCACGCGCTTCGCCACGGAACGAGAAGAAATTTGGAGAGAGACGCTATGACGAACGGACTGGAACTTGCCGGTTTTTACAAATACTTCGGAGCAGGAGGTGAGCGGCCGCTGGGGAATGGTCATCGACCAGGACGTTTGCACGGGCTGCCAGGCCTGCGTGGCTGCGTGCGCCATGGAAAACAATATTCCATTCGTGGGCGAGCAGGATGCCGGATACGGGCGCACGATGCACTGGATCCGCATCGAGCGCTTCTGGCAGGGCACATTTCCCGAAGTCAAGATGACGCCCTATCAGCCGATGTTGTGCCAACAGTGCCACAACGCGCCGTGCGAGCCGGTCTGCCCGGTGTTTGCCTCGGTGCACAGCGCCTCTGAAGATATCAACCTGCAAGTCTACAACCGCTGCGTTGGCACACGCTACTGCGCAAACAACTGTCCGTACCAGGTGCGCGACTTCAACTGGCGCGATTACACGGATGCGAGAATTCACCCGGAACTGACGACCCTGCAAAATCAACTCAACCCGGATGTGACCGTACGCCGGCGCGGCGTGATGGAGAAATGCACATTCTGCATCCAGCGCATCAGGCAAGCGGAAGACACGGCCGAATTCAGAAAGCCGGGATATCAGAGATGGGGAAGTCGTGCCGGCCTGTGCGCAGGCCTGCCCGGCGATGGCGATTGTCTTTGGCCGAATTGATGATCCAAACAGCCGCGTGAGCCAGATGGGGCTTGCCGGTCGAGGCTATCACCAGCTGGAAGAACTCGGCACTCTACCGCGGTGACCTACCTGAAGGGAGAGTCCGCTAATGGCAGTAACAGCTAGATCCTTGCCGCATCCTGGCTCTCAGGCGGCCGAGCAGGAAGATCCCCGCGAACACCTGATGCACGATCCATTGCCGCGGGGGGAAATGAATGCGATGGTGCTGGAATCGATGCACACGACCACGTGGAAGTATTGGTCGGTCGTGAGCATACTCGTGTTCATCGTGCTAACCTGCCTGGTCTATGCCTGGTATTACCTCATCATGCAAGGTCTCGGGCGTGACTGGTGTCAACCGCCCCGTCTTACTGGGGCATCTTCCTGGTCAATGTCGTCTTCTGGATCGGCATCAGCCATGCCGGCACCTTCATCTCGGCCATCTTGCGGGTCATGAAAGTCGAAGTCCCGCCGCCCATTCACGCGGGCAGCCGAGCTGATGACCACCTTTGGCCTGGTGCAGGCGGGATTCAGCGTCTTCATGCACATGGGACGCGTCTGGCTGTCTTACTGGTTGATCCCATTCCCGAATGAGCGCGGTCTGTGGCCTGACTTCCACTCCCCGCTGATGTGGGACTTCATGGCGATCAACACCTATTTGCTGTGCAGCACCATGTACCTGTTCCTGCCGCTCATCCCGGATCTGGCAATGGCGCGCGACCGTTCGACCGGTTGGCGAAAGACATTCTACAAAATACTGGCGCTCGGATTTCGTGGCACCGAAGGCGAGTGGAAGAATTTGCGGACGGCCATGAACATCTTTGCCTTTGCGATCATCCCGGTCATGTTCTCGGTGCATACGATCGTTTCATGGGACTTTGCGATGGCCACCCGGCCAGGCTGGTCCTCTACCGTCTTCGGCCCGTATTTTGTCATCGGCGCCCTGCACTCCGGCATGGCGGCGGTGGCAATGGTGCTGTTCCTGATCCGCTCGACGATGAAGAACATGAAGTATTTCCTGCGGCCGGAGCATTTCAACACGCTAGGCAAGTTGATGCTGATGGTCTCGATGGCCTGGGCCTACTTCTACTTCAACGATTACATGGTGCCGTGGTACGGCGGCGATAAGTGGGAGAAGATCCTGCAGAATTTCACTCAAAACGGACCGATCTGGTGGCTGTGGTATGTGATGTTGTTCTGCAATATCGTTGTGCCATGGGCGATCCTTTGGAGAAAGAAGTGGCGCAGTACGCCCTGGCTGCTGGCGATAGTCGGCTTCGTGATCAACGTCGGCATGTGGATCGAACGATACGTCATCATTCCGGAAGCGTTGACGATCAACCGCATGCCCTTCACGTGGCGAATTTACATACCCAAACTTGAGATCCTGCTGACCATCGGCACATTCGCATTCTTCCTGCTGCTCTACATGGCTGCTTCAAGGCTTATTCCATTGATACCGGTTTGGGAGGTCCAGGAAGGCCAGGAAGGACATATCCTGCGCAAGATCGGCAAGGCGAGAATTCCCACCGTGAGTGAAATAGATTGAGGCGGAAGGAGCTATCACATGTCTGATTCTACGATGCTCTTGGCTGTCTTCGAAGACATCGAACCCGCTGCAACGGGGATCGAGAAATTGCATGAATTCGGGATCACAGATGACCAAATGAACGTGATCTCGGGGATTCCCATCAAGCCGGCAATCATTGACCGCCCGTCTGCATTGACCCACGTCTCGCGGATCGGAATGGCCGGCGCCATCCTGGGACTTTTCCTAGGGATATTCTTCGTTTGGGGCACACCATTCCTGTTTCCTCTCCACGTAGGCGGACAGCCGGTCTATCCTGTGCCTCAGCTGCTTGATCATCGTTTTTGAGATGACGATGCTGGGTTTGATGGGTTTTTCCTTCCTGGGCATGTTCGTGGACAGCGGTTTCCCGTCTTACACGCCAAAAGAGTACGTGCCCGAAATCAGCGATGGCAAGATCGCGGTGCTCTTTCAATGTCCGAGTGACAATCAGAAGAAGTTTGTCGACGCCCTGACCAAATTGGGCGCCGAATCAGTCAAACCGGCGGAGGCGCGTCAGTTATGAGCACCAGCCTGAGTGTCATTCTAAAACGCTTCGCGGTGCTGTTCGTGGCGGTGTGCGTTGTCGTGGGCATTCTGATGGTGTTTTCGTACGATGTGATCAAGATCAACTGGCCATCGTTCATGGAGATTCAGCCTTCCTTCCAGCCGATGGAGGATCCTCTTCCGGTTCCTGCCCAATCGATCCCGATCGAGGGCCCCGCCTCCATCCCGAACATGGGGGCGCCGACAAATCCGGTGCCGGCAGACGCAGTATCAATTGCGCGCGGGGCGGAACTCTTTCGCATCAATTGCACCCAGTGCCACGGCGTGGATGGGAAGGGCACGGGTCCGGTAGCGGCATTCCTGAAAAACAAGCCGGCCGACCTGACGGGCCCCGTGGTGTCGTCGATCAGCGACGGCGCTATCTTCCTCACTATCACAAACGGAGTGCCTGGGAAGATGCCTCCGCTCAACGAGAACCTGCTGGTACGCGAACGATGGGATGTTGTGAACTATGTTCGCACCTTGCAGACGAAATAGGGAGGGAGAGCATGGATAACTTTCGCAAGGCGATCTACGGGGTATTAATAGGTTTTCTGGTGATGATCATAGGCTGGATTTCTTTTCTTACGTTTTCGGGGTGTGGCTTTTCACAGAATTGTTCGAAAGCGGTTCCCACGGCGGAGCATACATCGATTCCCACGTTGCCGCCCGCCACGCTTCCTGCAGCTGACAGGCAATTAGGGACGGCTCAGGTCGTAGTGAGCAATGCAACGCAAAGTGGAGCCCCGGCCGCGCCAGGTATTGCGCGACCATCGAATCCCGGGGGGCCTGGACAGGCAGTCAGTCTGACGGGTGATGCAAAATCGGGGCAGCAGATCTTCGTCGCGAATTGCCAAACCTGCCATGGTACGGATGGCAAGGGTGGAAATCCGAATCCCGGTTCGACCGACGGCACAATTCCGGGGCTCAACCCCATCGATTCGACGCTGGTCAGCGCGGATTACAAGACCTATGCCAGCAACCTAGATCTGTTCGTTGAGCATGGATCCACGCCAGCTGGACCCAGCCCGACATTCAACATGCCTGCCTGGGGTGATAAAGGCCTCCTCACGCCGCAGCAGATCGCGGACGTGATCGCCTACGTGATCAGCCTCAATCCGGCGCCGCCCGCAGCCGCTGTGACACAAGGTGCAGCAGGCGGCACGCCATCCGCGGCTGAACCCGAGGTTACTGAAGAAGTCGCGCATCCATCAAATCCCGGAGGACCGGGCCCAGCGGTCGCGTTGACAGGCGATGCCAAATCAGGTCAGCAGATCTTCGTGTCAAATTGCCAAATCTGCCACAATACGGACGGCAAAGGGGGGAATCCAAACCCGGGATCGAGCGACGGGACCATACCACCGCTGAATCCCATCGATTCGACTCTCGTCAGCTCGGACTACAAGACTTTTGCGACTCACCTTGACCTCTTCCTGGAACATGGCTCCACTCCTGAAGGGACCAACCCGACTTTCTCAATGCCAGCCTGGGGCGACAAAAGCCTGCTGACGCCGCAACAGATCGCGGACGTGATTGCCTACGTAATCAGCTTGAATTCGGCTCCGGCGTCACCCGGACCAACATCAGCCGCGGCAACGCAAGCCTCAGGAGCCGGTACACCGTCCGCGGCCGAGCCGGAGGCCACTGAAGAAGTCGCGCGCCCGTCAAATCCGGGCGGACCGGGCGCGGCAGTCGGCTTGACGGGCGATCCCTCAGCGGGCCAGCAAATCTTTGCCGCTAATTGCCAGATATGCCACAACACCGAGGGTACAGGAGGAAACCCGAATTCAGGCTCATCTGACGGCACTATCCCGGCGCTCAACCCCATCGATCCCACCCTGAAGAGTTCGGATTACAAAACCTTTGCGACGAATCTCGATTTGTTCTTGGAGCATGGCTCCACGCCGGAGGGTACCAACCCGACATTTTCGATGCCCGCCTGGGGTGACAAGAACCTTCTCACACCGCAGCAGATCGCGGATGTGATTTCCTACGTAATCAGCCTAAACAAGTAGGCGTGACTCAAAAGGGAAAAAACAGTTCGCGTCATATCTCCGGGGACTGTTTTTCATCCGAATGCGGCGTATAAACCGGCATCTTGATGACCACTGTCAAGCCCTGGCCCGGCCTGGTCTCTGCCCAGATCTTTCCGCCGTGCCTCTCAACGATCGAACGGGCGATTGCAAATCCCAGGCCAGATCCACCCTCGTCCCGAGTCCGGGAAGTTGCGGCCCGATAGAAGCGTTCGAAGATCTTGTCAAGGTCCTCCACGGAGACGCCGGGTCCGCTATCCTGCACTCGCATTTCAACAGAGTCCCCGACGATGCTGGCGGACATCGTGATGTGCCCATTCTCCGGCGTGTACCGCAGGGCGTTTTCAAGGATGTTGGCAAATACCTGCTGCATGCGCTGCGGATCCACCTCTATTTCGGCAGAGATTTCCGTGGCAACCACAGAAAGCGCAACCTTATGTTGCTGCGCCCGATGCGTGTATATTCTCAAGGCGTCGTCCAGGAGTTTTTGAGGGGAATATAGCCGGAGCACCAACCGAAGCTCGCCGGCGTCAGCCATTGAAAGTGTGCGGAGGTCGTCAACCAAATGCTCCAGGTGTTCCGCCTCCTCGCGAATAATCTCGAACGTCTCTGAGGAAGCCGGGAGGACGCCGTCATGTATGGCTTCAGCGTGCCCGAGAATTATGCTGATTGGTGTTCTCAACTCGTGGGCAACGTCGGCGGTCATCTGGCGACGAAGATTCAGTGAACGAGCCAGGTCTGCGCTCATCCGGTTGAATGCCGTGGCCAATTGGCCGAGCTCATCGCGGGAACGCACGGGGACTTGCTGTGCAAGGTTGCCTCCGGAAACGACGCTAGTGGCCGCTGTAAGCTCGCGGATCGGACGCGTAAGAGTTCGTGATAGGAATACCGCCAGCAAGAGCGCCAGCGCAATCGCGATCAAGCCGCCCAGGAATATCTGAAGACTGATACGATCGAGGTACGCAGAGCCGGGCTGGCTAATACGGTACACCGGGCGATCGATCAAGAGTATGCCAACTGTTTTTGAATTTTCTTGAATTGGGATGCCGCCCGAGATATTGGACAGCGACACAACGGAGCCGACCTGATATCCCTGACCGGCCAACACAACCTTATCCGTGCTGCTGTCCACCACCGTAAAAGGGCCCGGATCAAACGGCGCCGCGGACATCGGAGTTTGCTGCGGGTTGAGCTTTGCGGTGGAAATACCCTGCCAGGAACCATGCTGCTGGTAATAGTCGGCAAAGGCAACGACAATTCCTGGGCGGTTCTGATCAATCAGGAAGGTGCGGAATTCCTCACGGCTCCGCCAGCGGGTAAAGAGCACGACCAGCAGTGTGCTGATCAGACTTACTGCTATGAAAGCCAGAACCAACCGGAAGGTGATCGAGCGCATGGCGCCTATTCTCTTGCGAAGCGGTAACCCACGCCGTAGACGGTCTCAATATAGTGCGGCGAGCGCGGGAGCGTCTCGATCTTGGCCCGCAGATTCTTGATGTGCAAATCGATCGTCCGCTGATACCCCTCATAGCGGATGCCCTGGATGATGTCGAGCAAATCGAGACGTGAGAAGACGCGCCCAGGGGCGGTCATCAAGGCTGCCAGCAGGTCGAACTCCGAGGGCGTGAGGTCAACATAGCGCTGGTCAACTTTGACGGAGCGACTATCCCGATCGAGCGTAACGCCGGCGACGTGGAGGATCTTGGCCGGAGGTTCGGTTTGACCCGCCCGGCGCAAGACGGCACGCACACGCGCCATCAGCTCGCGGGGCCGGAAGGGCTTGGTGACATAATCATCCGCCCCCAGCTCGAGACCTATGACCTGCTCCTCTTCTTCGACCCGAGCGGTCAACAGAATAATGGGCGTAGCATGCTCGCGGCGATACGTCTCGATGAATTCATGACCGTCCATTTCGGGCATCATGATGTCGAGAATGATCAGATCCGGCTTTTCCTTCTCGGCTACCGATAAAGCTTCGCGGCCGTTGAAGGCGGTCGCCACGCGATAGCCTTCCTGGTTAAGGTAACTCTCCACCAGAGAAACGAGGCGTTTTTCATCGTCCACAACCATAATTGTTTTTGCCACGTAACCCTCACAAAATGCTTAGAAGAGCGCAGAGCTGACCAGCCGTGCTTGTCGAGGCCAGCTCATCATAGCGAAACAGCTCCGACTAGCTGCTAATCTTGCTCTCCAATAGCCTTATTACTTCGCTGACCAGGAAGCCGGAAGTTCGATTGGCGGAAGCCTGACCGGAACTGCCTGCCCCCGAGGCGGTCGGCGTCCCGGCGCCAGCGGTAGGCCTAGCGCCGCCACCACCAAAACCTCCGCCTCCGCCGCCAAAGCCGCCACCTCCACCGCCAAAGCCGCCACCACCGCCACCACCGCCGCCAAAGCCGCCGCCTCCGCCGCCAAAGCCCCCGCCTCCGCCGCCAAAGCCTCCGGCTCTAGTGCTGCCGCCCGGTGCACCGGATGCACTTGCGCCGGCTGAACCGCCGGACCGTGCCTGCTGGAAGGCAGTCAGGAGGTCTGCCTGCGTAAATTGCATGCCGTTAATGGTGCTGACCTGGCTGGGGGTCATCGTGGTCTGGATCTGATCAACGACGGCAGTGACCTCCTCGGGCGCGGCAGTCGCGCTGGCGCTAAGCTGCTGTAACAGTTGCCAAAGCGGAAGAAGTTTTGCCGCCATGGCGGGGTCGATTGCCTGCGAGGTGCCTTCGAGTTTTATCGTTCCGAGAGCGAGTTTGGCCTCGGGTGTGAGAGCGCTAACTCCACCGGCTCCACCTCCGGCGAAGTTGCCGCCGGTACCGGTCCGGGCGCTCGTGCCACTACCACAAGCGGCCAGAAGCGTGAGGGTCAGGACTAATGTCAGGATGAGAAGTATTCTTTTCATTTTTTGTTTCCTTGTCTTATTCATACCTTAGCGCCTCAATAGGATCAAGCTGCGCAGCCCGGTTGGCCGGATAATATCCAAAGAAGATGCCTACCAATGCGGCCGAGCCAAAGGCCAGCAGAAAAGAGCTGGGTTCGATCACGGTGCGCATGCCGCTCACACTGCCGAAGAGCACCGCGCCGATCACGCCGACCAGGACGCCTATCAGACCACCGAAGATACTCAAGAACAGGGCCTCCGTCAGGAACTGAAGCCGAATATCATCCGTGGTTGCACCGACGGATTGTCTTATTCCAATCTCGCGGGTGCGTTCCGTGACGCTGACCAGCATGATGTTCATGATGCCGATCCCGCCGACCAACAGAGATACGCCTGCCACCCAGGCAAGCAGGGAACGAAAGGCGGCCGTCGTTGACTCTTGCGCGGTGATGATGTCGTTTTGAGTCGTAATCGTAAAATCGGCATTGGCCGAGGTCACCTTGTGTCTCTGATAAAGCAGGAGATTGATCTGATTTACAACGTCATTCAGCACTTTGGGATTATCAATTTTGACATAGATGAGCCGCACGCGGTTTCCGAGAAATCTGGCAAACTCCGAGGGCGTGAACTTTTCGAAACACGACGGTAATCGGGATGTATAGGCGGGCGTCATAATCCGTTCCACCGACCGAGCCCCTTGGAGCCATGACGCCGATGATCGCGATCTGAGTTGTGCCTACCATAATGTATTGGCCGATCGGATCGGACGTGCCGAACAGCGATTGAGCCAATTCGGAGCCGACCAAACCCACCTTTACCTTCGAATCAACCTGCGTCTGCGTGAAGTAGCTGCCACTGGCCACTTTCATATCCTGGACTGCCGGAAAGTCCACGGTAGTGCCCAGAACGTTCACCCCGGTCAAGGTAGCATCGGGGCCCTTGATCGTTTCGGAGGCGCCTTGTTCCACAGCGACGCCAGTAACACCGACCACCTGCTGGGCAATTGCATCGGCGTCGCTGAATACCAGGCCGCTGCCGGCGGATGCACGAGACTGAGCCCCGCCGCGGCCGAAATTGGCGGTAACAAAGATCAGATTCGAGCCGAGGCTGGTGATCTGCGCGCTGATGGTGGCCTCGGTGCCGGCGCTGATAGCGACCACCATTATGACGGCGGCGACACCGATTATGATGCCAAGCATGGTCAGCAGTGAACGTATCTTATTGTTGGTGATGGCGCGCCATGCAACCTGGGCAACTTCTGAGAGCTTCATAATCTGTTCCTCATGAATGGCTCCGTCGGATCGGAACTATCAAACTGTGACCTCGGGTTTCGACCACGGCGAGCGCCCCGTGCCGTTGTGGGTGACCTGCTGGACTTGACCGTCACGAACTTCGACGGTGCGCTGAGTGTGTGCGGCAATTTTCGGATCGTGGGTCACGATCACAATGGTCGAGCCCTGTTCGTGCACGTCGTGAAGCAGGGTCATGATCTCTTCTCCAGCATGGCTATCCAGGTTGCCCGTCGGTTCGTCTGCGATCAGGATCACGGGATTGTTTATCAAGGCCCTGGCGATTGCCACGCGCTGCTGCTGACCGCCAGAAAGCTCATGGGGCTGGTGATCCATGCGATCGCCCAGGCCAACCTTCACGAGCATTTCGCGCGCCAGCGCCTGGCTCTCTTCCGGGGTCTTGTGCTGGTCTTCCCGGCGGTCGTAGACCAGAGGCAGAATGACGTTATGCAAGGCGGTCGTCCGTGCCAGCAGGTTGTACGCCTGGAAGACGAAGCCGATCTTCTGATTTCGCACTGTGGCCAGTTCCTTGTTGTCCAAATTGCTGACGTCGCGGCCGTCAAGGATGTAGCGACCGGCCGTGGGCCTGGAAAGGCAGCCAAGGATGTGCATCAGTGTGCTTTTGCCGGAACCGGACGGCCCGATGATCGCGACAAACTCGCCCGAGTGGATCTGGAGAGTAATTCCCCGGAGGGCGGTTACGCTGGCGTCGCCCATGCCGAAGACTTTTGTGACGTCCTGTGTATCGATGATAGGTTGCGAGCTCGTGGTCATTTCGTTGCCAGTAGTCCGGTGCTAACGACTTCGCCCACCTGCAGGCCGGATTTGATCTCGGCATTCACCAGATCCTGAAGTCCGACTTCCACGAACTGCACCGTGAGCTTGCCGTTTCGCATCACAAAAACGGCATATTTCCCCGTTGCATACTCATGGAGAGCGGCCAACGGCACAAGTACGACGTTCTGAGTCTGGGCAGAGATAACGGTCACCGAAGCGCCCATGCCAATCAGCAAGTCTGCAGAGGTCGGATCCAATTGGACCAAACCACTAACCACTGACGAACCCGACGAAGTATTGAGGGCGGGATCCACCTCAACGACTTTTCCCGTCAAGGTTTGATCAGGCAGGGCGTCGAAGACAACGGTGGCTGAATTGCCAATTTTGAAAAGGGCGTAGTCCGACTCGTCCACGTAGGTCTCTAGATACAGAGTGCTCATGTCGGCTACGCTCACGACGGCGGAGTTGCCGACTGTGTCGCCCACCTTGTTGTTGACCGCCGTCACCGTGCCGGAAAACGGTGCGATGAGCTCGGTGGCGGTAAGATTGTCCTGGGCGGTCTGAACGGCAAGCTGAGCCTGACTGAGCGCAGTGAGTCCTGAGCCGGAGGCACCCGGCGGCACATTGCCGCCGGTCAATGTGGCATAGAGATTCTGTGCATCGGTCAATGCGCCCTGAGCAATCGTGACCGCGGACCGTGCAGCAAGAACGTCGGCGTCGGTTGGTGGCTGGAAAATCTTCCTGAGATGGTGTGCAGGCTGAACGGCTACGTAGTATGCGAAGTGGTTTGGCACATAGGTACTTTGGTAACTGGCCTGGGCGCCATTCAATCGGTCCTTCGCCAGAGCAAGAGCGGCCTGGGCCTTCTTCAATGCGTCCTGGGCGGCCTGATCGGTTGGAGCCGCAGTCGCCGCAGCCTGTGCGTCCTGGACAGCCTGTTCGTCAGCCGAGACCTGGTTTTCCCAATAATAGACCGGAGGGCTGATCAGGTACGCCAAATTGTACTGGGCGGTCGCGAGGGACTTGGTGGCCGTGGCGATTGATTGCTGGGCAGTGGCGATGGCCGCCGTGTTAGTCAGACCGGCTAGTGTCTGCTTGGACTGTGCCAACTGAATCTGTTGCGACGAATTATCCACTTCAGCGAGGATGTCGCCAGCCTTCACCTGATCTCCCACTTTGACATTTAACTGCGTTAACGTGCCGCTGGTTTTGAAGCCCAAATCAATCTGATTGGCAGCCTGCAGAGTGCCGGTGCCAGCGGCGCTGAGCACAATGCTGCCGCGGCGGGCAACCGTCGTCTGCAGGGGTTCTTGTGTCGATGCCTGCGACGGCAGATAGATGGTTTCGTAATAGTAGGTCGCACCGCCGGCGACGGCAAGGACCGCCACGACCGGGATAATGAGCCGCCACCTTTTCCTTCGATCCTTAAGCAGGGCGGGTAAATGTCGCAAGCTTGTGTTGAGACTTGAGAAGAACTCAGAGACCTTTTTCCCGATGCGGGTTGCCATAATAGCCCTTCCGTTTGGTTTTGTCAGTTCGACCGTGTCGCGCAATCAAAGGTTATCTCCCGCTCCAGGCAGTCAAGCCAGGAAGGAGTCTATCAAGACGGCGTGAAGAAATAATTAAATGATTATGTAGACAGTGTGTGGGTTCAAGTCTTAGAACGTATTTGGCTGTCGGGCAACAAGCACTCCAAGAACGTCTGCGCGCCTTCATCTCGTTGCCAATAGTCCGGTGCTGACGACATCCCCGGCTTGCAGGCCGGATTTGATCTCGGCATTCACAAGATCTTGAAGGCCCACCTCCACCAACTGCACCGTGAGCTTGCCGTTTCTCATCACAAATACTGCATATTTGCCGGGGGAGTACTCATGCAAAGCGGCAATCGGAACCAGTATGACGTTCTGGGCCTGGGCAGAGATGATCGTGACCGAAGCGCCCATACCGAGCAGCAGTTGCGCGGAGGTGGGATCAAGCTCGACCAAACCACTTACCACGGCGGAACCCGATGAAGTGCTGAGGGCGGGATCCACCTCCACGACTTTTCCTGTCAAGGTTTGATCCGGCAGGGCATCGAAGACGATGGTCGCGGGATTGCCGATCTTGAACAAGGTGTAGTCCGACTCGTCTACATACGTTTCGAGATACAGTGTGCTTAGATCTGCGATGGTCACGACGGCGGTGCGGGGGATAGGAGTCGTAATCGCGATGCCGCCGACCGGGGTCGGAGCTACGTAGGACCCTCCGACCTGGCCGCCAACCGCAGCTCCGACCGATACAACGGTTCCGGAAAACGGCGCAAAGATCTGGGTGGCCTTCAGGTTATCTTGAGCAGTTTGCAGGTCAAGCCTGGCCTGCTCAAGCGCCACAAGACCAGAGCCGGATGCATTTGGCGTGACATGGCCGCCCGTCAACGCGGCATAGAGATTCTGTGCATCGGTCAACGCGCCCTGAGCTATGGTCACGTCCTCGCGGGCAGCGGCTATTTCCGCGTCGTCGGCCACAGTACCTCCGTCGTGACTACATTGGTTTTTGGATCCCTCTTGCTGACCGTGAAATTATTAAGAACATAGTCATGGTAGTTCTGCTTGGCGTCTTTCAGTTTGGACTGCTCGAAACTCAGCAGGTCGGTAGCCTTCTTGAGCTTGGCCTGCGCAGCCTGGTCGGATGGGTTGGTATTTACTGCGACCTGTGCATCTTTGATAGCCTGTTGGTCTGCGGCGATTTCATTTTCCCAGTAATAGACATCGGGGCTAAGGAGATACTCCACCTGAAGCTTGGCGGACCATACTTTTTGGCTGGCTGCCGCCATTGCTTGCTGCGCGTTTCCAATCGCTGTTGTGGAAGTCAGACTGTCAAGATTTTGCTTTGCCTGTTCATACTGAAGTTCCTCCGAGGCATTGTCAAGCTCGGCCAAGAACTGGCCTGCCGTGACCTGATCCCCCACCTTGACGTAAAGCCGGGCCACTTTGCCGCTGGTCTTGAAGGCCAGGCTGCTCTCGTTCGCGGCCTGCAGTGTTCCGGTGCCGGCGGCGCTAAGGACGATGCTGCCGCGGCGGGCAACCGTAGTCTGGAGAGTCTCTTGTACTGGGGTCTGGGATGGAACGTAGATCGCATCGTAGTAATAGATCAATCCTGCGGCGAGCAGAACGACCGCAACGGCCGGGATAATAATGCGCCACCTTTTCCGGCGGTCCCGAATGAGGACGGGTATGTCTTTCAAGGCTTTAACGCATCTGGTAAAGAACTCAGAGCTCGTTTTCCCAAGGCGGACCAGCATAAGCGAGTTGTCCTTCTTCCCGAGGAACATTGTATCAATTGTGCGCGAAGAAACAATTAAATGTTTATGTAGGATTTGTGTAGATTCGGCTGGCGGTTCATTAATGCGCTGCAATATCTCCCTGAAAACAAAACGCCCCTGTCCAGGGCGTTTTCGTCGAGCGGAGAGGGCGGGATTTGAACCCGCGTTCCCTTTCGGGAAACACGCTCTCCAGGCGTGCGCGCTAAACCAGACTACGCGACCTCTCCGATTTGCGCTCGCGCACGAAGCTCGCGGCGAGCGCCTGCGGTAAATTCGCTGCCGGACAGATTAACTGGACAGGCCAGCGGCAATAAAGCGGGCGAATTATACCATGCGGGTCGGTGCCATTAATCCCCATCGGCTTGCACCCAAGTAGAGGATTTCCAGGATCAGGTCGCTGTAAGAAATATTCTCGGCCTTGGCCTGGAGGCACAGGTCGCTGTAGTCAGGCGTAAGCCCCGGCAAAGTGTTGATCTCCATGAGACGCGGGTTTCCATCCGCATCCAGCCGGATGTCAGTTCGGGAGATGTCCAGAGCTCCGAGCAAGCAGATGAGCGCGCCAGGCAAGATACTGGAGCTTTTTTGCCAGTTCCGGTTCAACATGTGCCGGACAGAAATAGCCGGGCGCGCCTTCTTCTCCGACGCTTTTGGATTTGGCTGCCTGACCATACACGTTAGGGGTGACCGAACGACTGCTATCCAATTCAAGGATCGGAAAGCGATGGTATCCGTCCTTGTCGTACCATTCGGGATGGCGGCGTACAAGTCTGTACGCCGGGACGACCCATGATGCCAACGGTGAATTCGCGCCCCGGCAGGAATGTCTCCACGAGGGCCGGCTGATCATAATTCTCAATCACCCATTTTACCCGCCCGCGGAGCTCTTCCTCATTCCGGACGATAGCTTTCAAATCCACGCCCATGCCGGTACCTTCGCGCGCAGGCTTCACGAAGAGCGGAAAATTCAAATCAGGGCGGAGCGGCTCGTCGCCGGCAATGAACTCCTGAAAAGGCGCCACCGGCAAGCGCCGGTCGCGCCAGATGCGTTTGGTGAGGGTCTTGTCCAAGGAGATGGCATTGGTCAACACGCGTGAGCCGGTATAGGGTATACGCATCATCTCCAACAGCGCCGGAATCTGCGCTTCGCGGGCATCGCCGCCGAGACCCTCGGCAATGTTGAAACAGATATCGGGCTTGAATTCCCGAAGGGAGAAGGGGAGGTCTTCGTTGGCCACAAGAAAACTGGTTTCATGGCCGTCACTTTCAATGGCCCTGCGAATGTGATCTATCGTTTCGATATGATCGAAGTCGGCGTATGCGTCGGGCGGCACTCCGGGAGGCAGCGGCTGGCTTTCATCCTTGATATTGGCCAGCACTGCAACGCGCCAGGTAGATTTTCGGCGGACAATACTGGGAGGCTGGTCATCGCCAGGCTCCTTGGTTCTATTCATCGTGAATGCTCCTATGCATGAAAATATCGGAGGTTTAGTATATGACAATGTGCCGATATTGCAAGAGTTTGGACGACAGCACTTTGAAAATCGCCGGCTCGGATTCCGAGGCTTCCGAGTGCAGTCCAAGCCCGATTTCGCGCCGACAGACAAAACGCGTTGCGTTTTTGCTCAATTTCGACTACATTAGGTTGGACAGAGCATTGGCCCGAATACCCCCGCGGGATCTCGCTGCCCGTGTATAAAGTCTCAAGGTTGAAATACGCCGTGACCGGCTTGCGGCGAAAGGAGATTATGCTCTGGATATTCCTGGTCGTGGCCATATGGGGCATCGTCCATTCATTGCTGGCGTCGAATACATTCAAGGACCTGCTGCGCCACGGGCTTGGGAACAACGTGATGCGCGGATATCGCGCATTCTATAATATTTTTGCGACGATCAGCTTCCTACCCGTACTGCTCATGATGCGTGTACTACCCGACAAGATCCTTTATGATCTTCCCGGAATATGGTCGCTAATTCTGCGTCTTGGGCAGGCAACCTCTGCACTGTTCCTGATCGTTGCCCTGCTCCAAACCGATGTTTTGGAGTTCGCAGGAATTCGACCGCTGCTGGAAGGGGAGAAGGATTCCTCGCTTGTTGTGGATGGTTTCTATGCCCGAGTTCGACATCCGCTCTACCTGTTCGGCCTGCTCCTTTTATGGTTAACGCCAATCCTGACCCGGAATATGCTGGCCGTGTATGTGCCGCTCACGCTTTACATCTTCGCCGGCGCATATTTTGAGGAGCGAAGGCTGTTGCGTGAGTTCGGCACGGCGTATGCACAGTACAAATCCCGAACCCCAATGATCATTCCCAACCTCGGCCCGATAAAGAAATGATCCTCGCGTGAACCGTGGCGCGGAACGGCGTCGAATGGAGGCGGGAAACCGCCGATATGCAGTCGCTTGCGAATCGCCTGCAAAGCGAAGGGCGCCGCACGCATATTGTGCTTGTTAAGGTCTTTTTCACCGAGCTGGTTATAATAATCCCATGACTACAATGTCCTTTCCGGTGAGCCGACGTACGCCTATTCTTGCGCAGCTGCTGGCCGCACTCCTGGGCGGCCTGGTGCTGTTCCTCGGGGCGATGGTGATGTGGGTAGCAGGCTACCAACTTCTCTTTGCAGGTCGGATCTTTCCGGGGGTGTCCGTGGCAGGCGTGGATGTTTCGGGGATGGCTCCGCGGGATGCCGCACTGAAGCTGAGCGAGACACTTGCGTATCCAATCAGCGGCACGGTATCTTTCCGGAATGGCGATAAAGTGTGGACGGCCTCACCCGCGCAGCTTGGAATGGTGTTCGATGCCTCGTCCAGCGCAGAGTTGGCCTACGAACTCGGCCGCAGCGGCGGACTCTTTGCGGCGCTCAACGGGCAGCTGCGGGCCCGCGGTTTCGGCGATGACATTGCGCCAGTTATCATCTTCGACCAGAGGGTTGCCTACCAATATTTGCAGGGCCTGGCACAGCAGGTGAATCAGCCCGTGGTGGAAGCGAGCCTGCACCTGGAGGGCACCAATGTAGTAGCCCAACCGGGCCAAACCGGGCGAATACTTAATGTGGACGCTACCCTGATCTATGTGAGCGCCCAATTGCAGACATTTCACGACGGTGAAGTGCCGCTGCAAATCCAGGAAGCCGAGCCGGCCATCATGGACGTGTCCGCGCAGGCGGCGGCCGCCCGCCAGATACTCAGCCAACCGCTGCAAATCGTGGTTCCCAACGCACAAGCGGGAGACCCGGGTCCGTGGGTATACGACGTGCCTGTGCTCGCGAATTTGATCGGAGTTCAGAAGATCCAGAACGGCAGCGGCACTACGGTGCGGCTTGCGCTTAATCCGGACGCGCTGCATCAAATACTTACCGGAATCGAGGCGCAGGTAGACCGGCAGGCCCAAGATCCCCATTTCCACTTTCAGGACGCGACCAGGGAACTGGTTCTGATGTCGCCCGGCGTGGTCGGACGCGCTCTCGATGTGGAGGCCAGCGCCAAGGCAATAAGCGATGCCGTGCTGCAGGGCCAGCATTCGGTCGCATTGGTGGTCAATGAAACAAAGCCGGACGCAGCAGACACAGCCACCGCACAACAACTCGGTATCTCAGGATTGCTTCCAAATGGAGTGCAGACCTCGTACTTCTACGGCTCTTCTGCAGCGCGCATCCAAAATATCTCGGCTGCAGCCGCGAGGTTCGACGGCGTTCTTGTTGCCCCTGGTGAGACTTTTTCCATGGGGCAGACGCTGGGCGATATAAGCCTGAACAACGGTTATACGGAAGCGCTCATCATTTACGGCGGCCAAACCATCAAGGGCGTGGGCGGCGGCGTATGTCAGGTCAGTACGACCCTCTTTCGAACGGTATTTAAGACTGGTTTTCCCGTGGTCGAACGCGTGCCGCACGCCTACAGAGTATCCTACTACGAGGAGACCTCGAGCGGAGGCATCGATCCAACGCTGGCTGGCCTGGACGCGACCGTCTATTTTCCACTGGTGGATTTCAAATTCAAGAACGACTCGCCGTATTGGATCCTGATGGAGACATTTGTCGACGGCGACTCGCTGACGTGGAAGTTCTATTCCACCTCTGATGGGCGTTCCGTCACCTGGAACACAACCGGGCCACAGAATATCGTACCGGCGCCTGACGCGCGCTTCACGGCGAATCCGGACCTGAATCCGGGCCAGATTACGCAAACCGATTACGCGGCCAACGGGGCGGATGTCGATGTGACGAGGACGGTGACGAAAGATGGTGCTGTCTATTTTCAGGATGAGTTCAAGACCCACTATGAGGCTTGGCAGGCGGTCTGCGAGTACGCGCCGGGCATGGCCAATCCCCAGAACAATGCCAAGCGCATGAAACTTTGCCAGGCGCCTACCTACTAGCATGGTAGAATAACGCGCTGATTGGAGCGAAGATGGTCAATCACGAATTGCTCGAAATCCTGCGTTGCCCAAACTGCGTCCGCGAAAAAGATGGGATGCTGAAACTCTACAAGGATGCCTGGCTCATCTGCCAGGACTGCGGCCGGAAATATCCGATCGTGGACGATATTCCGGTCATGTTGATCGATGAGGGGGATAAATGGGTTGGGACGGTTGAGGAAAAGCTGCCTGTTCCGCCGCCCTCGAAGTGAATGACGTCCATTTCCGATGCTTTGAAGGGCTCAATCGCGGAAGGCGACCCTTTGGGGAGAATGCTGTCCGTGACAATGACGGAGCCCGTCGCCAATTCTGAATGCTTGCATCTGTGAGTACGCATGCCTTCCCTGGATGACTTGTTCCTGGACCTGACCGGCGGCGATGAAGTACGGGCGGAGACCGCCGCCTGCGAACTCGCAAAATCTGGAGACCGCGTGCTCCCCAGGCTGGAAGCCATGCTGGGATCGTCGAATGCAGACCACCGTTGGTGGTCAGTGCGCACGCTGGCCGAAATGAGCGCGCCCCGTCATGAGTGGTTGATCCGCGGTTTGGGAGATTCGTCGGCTGAAGTGAGGAGTGCGGCGGCATTGGCGCTGGCCGCGCATCCGACCGAAGTGGCTATCCCGGCGCTCATCGGGGTCCTCGATGATGATGACAGCGTTGTATGTGCACTGGCGGTAAGCGCACTGGCCGCCATCGGAACTCCAGCCGTGCCAGGCCTGATAGAAGCGTTCGAGGATGCATCACCGCGTGTGCGAATTCACATCATGCGGGCCTTGGCGGAGATTCGAGACATGCGCGCGATCTCTCTGATGATGAAAGCGATGGATCAAGATTCGGCCGTGCTGCAGTACTGGGCCAAGGAAGGACTCGAGCGTCTTGGCTTGAATATGGTATATATTAAGCCTGAGTAGCCTATGAACAAAATCCTGGATATTTTGAAAAACATCAAGCTCCCAGCTCTCGGACCGCTTAGGAGCGTCAAATTTCCGAAAGTGGGGCGATTTTCGACGCGCAGTGTCATCTTCTGGGGCATCGCTGCACTCGTCGCTGTCGGCGTTTTCTTTTTTATGCAGGGATTCACAGCCTGCTGGCAACTGACGCAATTGCCTGGAATCCCTCCCTCCAGTTGCGCAGGCTCCGGACAGAATGCGAGCTCCACGTTCACGGTCAGCGGAAACGGGACGGTCACCGCTGCGAACCTGCCGCCAACGCCTGAAGTCGCGCCGCCCGTGGTCGAATATCCGCAATGGGACGGCGGGAGTCGTATCAACATCGTCTTCTTCGGCCTGCGCGGCGGCGATCCCAGCCAGGCAGATTGTCCGCTGTGCACAGATACGATCATCGTGTTCACGGTGGATCCTGTGACGAAGACGGCGGGCATGTTGTCGGTGCCCCGGGATTTATATGTGAATATTCCGGGTTTTGGTTTCAGCCGTATCAACACTGCCTGGACCAGCGGCGAGGGCGCGAAGCTGCCCGGCGGCGGACCTGCACTGGCGATGAAGACCGTCTCGCAGGTCGTCGGCGTTCCCATTCAATATTATGTGCAGGTTAGCTTTGATACCTTTGTGAATTTCGTAAACCTTATCGGCGGCATCGATGTCACCACGGATGCCACCATAATGGATCCAGCCAAAGGGCTGTTGTTGGATCCGATGGGTAACAGCTTCCCAGTTGGACAAAAGCATGCGCCGAAAACGAGAGCCGCCGGGAATACAAACAACATGTTGCGGATAACCTGCTGCGGAGTGCGTCACCTGGATGGCCAGCGCGCCCTGGCATTCGCGCGCTGCCGCGATGAGTCACAGGGCTGCATCGACGGCGACGTGGGCCGCTCGATACGCCAGCAGCGGGTGATCCTCGGTATCCGCAACAAGATCCTCAGCGCGGATAATTTCGCCAATCTGATGGCTCAGGCACCGCAACTCTATAACCTCTTCTCGTCGGGTATCCACACCAATATATCTTTGGCAGACGGTCTTAAGCTGGCCGCGCTGCTCAAAGACGTGCCATTAGACAGCATCAAGCAGGGTGTCATTGATGACCACATGGTGAATTACGGAAACGTTACTCTGGGAGGGCAGAACGCCAGCATTCTGATGCCCATCCCGGACAAGATACGCGTTTTGCGAGATCAGATATTCACCGCAGGCGGTGCAACAAGCCCGATGGCGCAGGGCGATCCTGTGACACTCATGAAGGCGGATGCGGCGCGCATCCTGGTGACCAACAATACGTACACCGCGGGTCTGGACAGCCGCACGGGCAACTACCTGGTCGCGCAAGGAATGCAAGTGGCAGGACTCGGCGCTTCGACCGGCGCGTCCAATCAAACGGTGCTGGTTGTCTATTCCCCGAAACTGTATGCGCTGCGTTACCTTATCCAGACTTTCGGAATCACGAGCAGCAACCAGATCCTGTTCAGGCCCGCCATACCGGGCGTGGATATCGAGGTTCGGGTTGGGAGCGATTGGGCGAGCAGGTTACCCGCCGGCTATTAAGGACCGATGGCCTTCAGGAAGGCAACCGCCCAAACCAGGAATGGTGAAAGACAGATCGGGCCCCGAGAAACACCGCGAATGAATATGAGGCCGCCGCAGCTACAAGTGCTGCGGCGGCCGTTCATTATGGCTGCTGGAACGTCAATTTGAGCCCGCCGGTATAGGTTTGTCCGTTTGTATCGGGGCAGGCGGGTGCGCTCAGATTTGGAACTGGAATGCCTGCCGGTCCAACCCGCAGCGTATAGGTTACGCCAGCCTGCATGACATAATCCGCATATCCATCCGCGATGCTCGGGCTTGAGACCGGTGAAGAAATCTTCCTCACTCCCGCCATAGCTGATCGTAATCTCCACACCTGGCACCTGATGGCGATGGTTGTCCAGGACATCAATCTGCATCAGGCCATTGGTCAGATTCGGGTTGCAGATCTTATCCTGACTGGCGAGTTGATAGGGTGCGCCAGCGGTGGGAACAGGCGTACGTGTGGGTCGCGGCGTGGGAGTATCAAAGACAAGCGCGGTACTGGCCATCGACGGGGTGGGAGTGACAACGGGCGTCCCCGTTGTCGCCTCCGTCGAAGGCGATGGCACGGACTCCGTCGACGCTAGAGACGTGACGAGGGTCTCTACGGTCTCGTCTTGGACAACAGCCGGCGAACCTGTGGAGGTAGGGGGGATGCTTGCAACGCCATTCCGCAAATCAGTAGCCAAGCCTGCAACCGCTTGAACTATATCGAATGATTCGCCGCTGGCAAGCATGCGCTGCGCCTGCGCAGTCAGCTCCTGAATGGGATCGGCATCGCCCAGAAGTTCCAGCCGGACTCTGGCGCGTTCAAGATTGTGTGTAGCCGCATAGGAGGCGGCGATGGCGGTGCGAAATTGGTCTTTGAAGTCGGAACGCAAGGTATCAGGCGTTGTGTCTACATAGCGAATGGGAGAAACGATCCAGGCATAGGCCAGGCCTGCGCCGAATCCGGCGGCCAGGAGAAGCAGCGACAGCCATGGGATGCGTCTCACGGAATGCCGCCTGCAGGCGTCGCCACCGGTTGATATGCCTGCATGGCCAGAGTCAATTCCTGGAGAAGGGCCAGATCATTGGAGGAGTAGCCGACCTGCCGCGCAGTTTGAACTGCCTGAGAGCAAATCACAGCCGGCACGTCGCCGCCGAATATCGATAGACGGCGTGCGGCAACGTCGGAATTGCGCTCTGAATGGTATGCCTCTGCCACCATAAGGACATAATCCGTACGGTAGTCGGCGCGGAGTGAGGCGGGTGTGGTGTCGACGAACTTAACCGGATCAATTACCCAACCAAACAGCAAACCCAGGGCGACGCCCAGGAGCGCCATCGTCAATGGCAAAAGCCAGCGTGGCATGAGTTTATTGTGCCACAATAAAATGAGTGTGGATAGGGGGAAGGCTCGAACCGGGGGATTCTGTTGTAAGGAAAATGCCCGGGCAGGAGACCGGCGGCACCCAGAAACCGTCCCTTACCGTTGCTCTCTTTCGAGCCTGGCGGGGTTTGGGGGGCTCTGCCGCGCCGGGCCTGCCCGGGCGCGAACAGCATACACGAGAAGAGAATGAATGTCAATTCAGCAGGGAATCGGAGGACGTAAGCGGCGCCGGATCGGCGATTACGAAGAGCCTACCCCAACTGGAATTTCCGTCTTTCAATATACAAGTCTGGAAGGTAACATGTCGTGACCCTCGATAGACCTTGTTGAACAATCCATTGGCCGTCAAATATTCGTGCGAATCGAGGTCGATGAAGTTGCTGGCCACGCTAAATGGGGACTCTGCCTGGTAGCGATAGATGTGCGACACCCGAAAGCCCTCGATCCGTCCATCCCCGTAGATCAGGTCAATCTTTTCGCCGAGGCCGATCTGCGAAAAGTACTGGCCACTCAAGTAATCGTGAGCGAGCAAGCCTATATTTCCAAATTGCGCGGCCAGGCCGAATTGTGTAGCCGTGTTGTCGGCCGTTGAAACATAGCCTGCGTTGGAAGACGGCTGCTGCACGACCTGGAGCGCTAATAAACCGTCTGCATAAACGCCCCGCAGCATCTTGCCGTTTCCGTTCCGAATCGACGATGCGAAACTCGACAAATCCGGCAAGGCAGGCGCGGGAGGGAGTGGGGCGGCTGAAACAGACTGCGGCAGTATGAAGGACGCAGTCAGCAGCATGTAGAAGACGAGCAGAAAGCGCGGTGCGCGGGTTTCGGGTGCCATGGCAAATTCTCCCTGATAAGGGCACCCGAGCGGCAGCGGACGCTGTCAACATGAAATTGTTTAACGCGAATGGATTTGTTGTTCATGTCGTTTTCGGCAGCCTGGCAATCATCGTCACTTGTGGTGACATTAGACCCGTTGGCTTTGCGTCCCCGGCTTTCGCCGGGTTTGCCCTTATCGAACGATAAGGTGTAACTCTGAAAGGATCTTTCCGGCCTGAATTCTAAAGCATCTGAACTGCCTCTTGCCTTACGTTTCCGTCATATTGGATTGCAAAATTGTAAGCGTCCCGTTTGAGGCAAGACATCCGGCGCGAGCAAGCCCTCCCCGTAAAATTGCCGGTGGCGATGCTTTCGGGTCACGTCATTGAAGCCAAATGTCTCATGATATAATTTTACAATTCTAGGGAACGCGTCAGCCCAGCCTGGATGGAGGATGAGCATGGAGATCACTGCAAAGGAATTCAAGCATTGTCATCTAGTCACCGTGAGTGGGCGCGTTGACAGCTCGACCGCGCCGCAATTTAGCCAGGCGTTGGAGGCCTTGAATGAGAAGGGTATCTACAAACTGGTAATAGATATGAACGCCTTGGAGTACATGTCCAGCGCAGGATTCCGGGCACTGCTTGGCGCGCAGCGGAATTGCAAACGCTACAATCGCGGAGAGGTATTGTTGGCGTCAGTGCCAACGCGCATTCGTGAAGCGCTGGAGCTGGCGGGGTTCACCGAGCTCTTCAAGACCTTCTCGGAACCCCTGGAAGCCGTGGGCAGTTTCTAGTCCGCTCCGGCGCAGATCCTTACATAGAATGGAGGCCGCCCCCCGGCTCGCGTGAGGCGGCCTTTAGCTGCAAAATGTGTGCCCTCAGGCTGCCAGCTCGATTCGAATACCTGGACGAAATACGTGAATACGTCGGTGACAAGGCGCGCACGGCAGGCTTCGCAGACAAAGAGGTCTATTCCATCCAGTTGGCGGCTGACGAGGCCGCCTCGAACATCATAGAACATGCCTACGCCGGAATGACCGACGCGTCGCTCGACTTAACCTGCGAGTTCGACGGGAAACGCCTTAGAATCACGTTTCTAGATCAGGGAAAGCCTTTTGATCCGTCCAAGGTAGAAAAGCCGGATCTCAAGGCGCATCTTTCCAAGCGGAAAATTGGAGGACTGGGGGTCTACCTCATGCGCAAGCTGATGGATGAGGTACATTATGAGGTAAGCGCCGCCGGAAATGTTCTAATCCTAATCAAGCGGAAGGACTGACGTGGGATCAGTGACTCGTCCTCCCGATTTGTCAGACTGGCGGGACCTTGCAAGCCTGGGGGAGCAATTAGTCAATACGGCTTCCCTGGCTGCACAGCGTGATCGAATTGTCTCCATGACCGGCGGAATCGTGCATGCCCGCGTTGACGTGTGGTTGGATGAAAACCTTTTCCGGCTACCGGATTGGAAGGCGAAGCGTCTTTTTCCGGCGCGGCCGCGAGCAGATGGAATGCGCCGGGCGCTTAAGCGACGAAGGCTGTTTACCCGGCGTGCCAGCAAGAAGTCCGGCCGAAGGAATGCCCTGGCGGCAATCCCAATTCAGGATCAGGGATTCCTGTTGGGAGTCTTGCAGGTCTCGCGCCCTAACGGTCCCAGCTTTGAAGATGGCGAGCTTGAACTCCTGGAGAGCATCGCTGGTGTCGTCGCCGTTGGACTATATGCATCTCACCGAGTGGAGGTCGAGCGCTTTCGTCTCAGCCAGCTCAACCTCGTGGGGCAAGTTAGCGCCCAAATCGCAAATGTACTGGATGTGGACGAACTGGCGCGGCGTGTGACGAGGCTGATCCAAAAAACCTTCAACTATTACTATGTGGCGATTTTTACGCTTCGGCCGGGAGCGACGCACCTCCGTTTTCGGTCCAGCGCCAGCGTGGCTCATAAAGGTGGCAACCCAGCGGCTCTGGCGCTGGAGGTGAAACTTGGGCAGGGTTTAATCGGCGAAGCCGCGGCCTCCGGCGAACGCATTGTGGCGGCCAGCGTGCGTGCAGATGCGCGCTTCAGATATATAGAACCCCTGCCGGAGACCCGTTCCGAGGTTGCGATACCGCTCAAGATGGAAGACCGGGTACTGGGGATCCTCGACGTTCAGTCAGACCGCCTAAATGCTTTTCACCCCAACGATCTGCTATTGCTCCAGGCTCTAGCCGACAACATTGCGCGTGCGGTAGAGGGAGCCCGGCTCTACGGTGATATCCGCCGCCGCGCCGAGCAGCTTACCCTTGTGGCCGAGGTGAGCAAGAGCGTGAGCTCGACCCTAGACCTAGATGTACTCATGGAGGAAGCCGCAAACCTGATCCATCGGCGCTTCCGTTATCCACATGTGTATCTCTTTAGCGTGCACCCGAACCGACGATTGATCGAATTTGAGGCCGGCAGCGGAACGCGCAGCAAGGGTCTTGCGGGATACACGATCCCGTTGGACGATTCGGCCGGTATCATCCCGTGGGTGGCGCGCGAACGGAAAACGGTCCTGGCTAACAATGTGCTCAAGGAGCCGCGATATCGTCCATCGCCATTGCCGCCGAAGAATACTCGCTCGGAATTGGCCGTGCCGCTGCTCTTTGGCGACCGAATCCTGGGCGTTCTCGACATTCAATCGGATGGGCTGAACGCATTCAGTGAAGACGATCAGCTCATGTTCGAGGCTGTGGCGGGAACGATAGCAGCCGCGATTCGGAATGCAGACCTGTATCAATCTGAGCAATGGCGCCGTCGTGTGGCCGATAGCCTGCGCGAAGTAGCCGGCTTACTTTCTGAATATGTAGGTGTGGACGAATCGCTGCAAGCCATACTCACGGAGCTAGAACGAAATCTGCCGGTCGATGTCTCCGCCATCTGGTTGACGGATGAAAAGGATTTGTACCTGGCGGCTGCGCATGGCGCGGACGGCGACAGTATCGAAAAGGCCCGGCTGTCTTCTCCTGAGACCTCCGCCGCGTTGAGGGATATCATGCTGCTGCAGGAGCCAATTATCCGCAAGGCGTCCGATCCCTATTGGCCTTCGGGGAAGGCGGCCGGCTTTGACCGCAAACACTCGTCGCTGGCAGCACCCTTGCGCGTCAGCGATCAGCCCGTGGGTGTAATTGCCCTGGCGCATCACGCACCGGGTCGCTATGGCCATGAAGCACAGGCGATGGTAGCGACGTTTGCCAGTTACGCCGCCGTTGCGATCGAAAATGCGCGCCTTTATGACTCAGCCCAGGAACAGGCCTACGCTGCCGCTGCGCTGCTACAAGTGGCGCAAGCTGTCGTAAGCCTGAGCGACCTGGACGAAATTCTCGGCACCATCGTCAGAACCATGCCAATACTGGTCGGAGTTGAGCGTACAGTCTTGTATCTTTGGGACGCGGCCCGGGAAAAGTACGTTCCCGGACACGAGTACGGGCTGAGTGGCGATGCCAAGGATAACCTGTGGAGCTGTGAACTGGGACAGGGAGAATTCCCGGTGCTGGATGCCGCTCGTGCGTGTGGCCGGATAGCAGCCTGCGCCTTACGACCGAAAGATGCGCCGGCGAACTGGAAAAGACTCAAGCCCGCGACAGAAAACGTCGAGGACCTGAACGGCGCTCGCCTGTTGATTGCGCTGCCGCTGCTGATCAAATCCGATCTCTTCGGTGTGCTATTGGTTGAGGAGGTGGAGGGGGCTCCCCGCATGCGCGCACGGCGCCTCGAAATAATCCAGGGCATTGTGCAACAGATCGCGCTCGCCATCCAAAACGACCGCTTACAGAGCGAAATGGTTGTACGCGAACGCCTGGAAACAGAAGTGCAACTTGCGCGACAAATCCAACAGGCCTTCATACCGGAGAGGCTGCCCCGGCCGGCTGGCTGGGAGCTGGCGGCGCGTTGGGAGACGGCCCGCCAAGTCGGCGGCGATTTTTACGATGTTATCGAGCTAGCGGATGGCAGGCTTGGCCTATTCATCGCGGACGTAGCGGACAAAGGAGTTCCCGCCGCGCTTTTTATGGCACTGACGCGGACGCTGGTACGGGCGGCAGTGCTTGAAACGCGGTCACCCGCCCAAGCCCTGCGCCGCGTCAATGATCTGCTGATCCCAGATACCCGCCAGGGCATGTTTGTAACAGCCGTTTACGCTGTCCTTGACCCTGAAAACGGCGAATTCATCTATGCCAACGCGGGACACAACCCGCCGCTGTGGCTGCGCACCGATGGGAGCGCGGAGAGATTAACCCGAACCGGAACGGCCCTTGGGATCTTGGAAGCTGAAGAGCTCTCAGAGCGCCGGATACGAGTCGGGACGGGCGAAAGCGTGCTGCTTTACACGGACGGTCTTACGGAAGCCTTTTCACCCGCAGGCGACATGTTCGGCGAGTTGCAGCTTATGGAAATCGTCCGAGCGGAAGCGGCGTCTTCGGCAAACGCGATTTTGGACGCCATCCACGAGCAAGTAAGTGCTTTCATGGATTCGCTGCCACTTGCGGACGACCTCACCATGCTGGTCGTGAAGCGTACCTAGCTCAAAGCCATGCTCCGAGAGTGAGCTGAAACAGCGGGCCAAGCGCAAGAGTTTACAGTAATTTTACGTGCCTGCCATACCTGCATTACTTGCACAGTCCATAATTGCCGTCATACAAAGAACAATGGAGGTTCAAATGACTGCAATGAGTGTATGGATAAGAAGGGCGGGGTTAGTCGGGGCGATCATAATGCTTGGGCTGCTCTCCCTGCCCACCGCGGCGGCATCGGCGAGTGCGCTGCCAGACATAGCAACGCCACCCGCGCCATCTCAGGTTCGAACACAGCGCCTGGCGCAGGCCTGGTCACGAGAGCAGCAGATCGAAAGCAAGCTGGACACATTCTTCAACACTGTCGATACCCGAATTTCCAATGGTCAGGCGCTCATTGACCGGGCAAAGGCAAACGGCAAAGACGTCTCTACGCTACAAGTTGCGCTGGATGCATTTTCGGCCGCGGTCAAGCAGGCCCAACCGATCTTCCAAACCACAAACGGAATCGTGGCTGCCCATCAAGGATTCGATAGCAGCGGCAACGTTACGGATCCGACCAAGGCTTTGGAAACGGTGCAAGATCTGCGAGACAAGTTCCAGCAAATCCGCCAGATCCTGGAGTCGCCGAGACTGGCTTTGAAAGATGCCATCCAGGCATTCCGCCAGGCGAATCGGCCGTCACCGACGCCGACGCAGCCCGGCGCCTAGAATTTCGTTGCCAGCGAACGCACCAGATTCGGACTTCGGGAGTATCAACACAGGGCTTCCGAAGTCCTACTATTGTGTCCGGGGTTTTCCAAGGGAACACCGCCGCGCCTGGATATCGCTGGATGTCCTTGAGTGCATTCGCCATTGCCTGACATGCGGCTCGGTTGTATACTGCTCAGAAGCTTGTGCAGGCCGGTGCAGGCCAGAATCTTAAGGAGCAAGCATGTTCACAACCGAAGGCAAGAAAATCATATTTACCGACAAGGCGCCCAAAGCCATCGGACCCTACTCACAAGCCGTCGGTACAGAAACTCTGGTGTTTACCGCCGGGCAGGCAGGGCTGGATCCTACAACCGGTGAGTTGGTCGGGGGCGGGGTCGAGGCAGAGACGCGTCAGGTGTTGACCAACCTCAAGAATGTGCTGGAGGCCGCCGATTCCGGCTTGAATTTCGTTGTGAAGACAACGGTGTTCCTAAAGGACATGAACGACTTTGCGAAGATGAACGCAGTGTACGCTGAGTTCTTTCCGAAGAATCCGCCAGCGAGAACGACTATCGCCGCCGCCGCCCTGCCCAAGAACGCTCTAGTCGAAATCGAAGCGGTGGCGATGCTCAAGCCCCCGCGCGGCGACTGATGTCTTCCGAACTCATCCTGCTGGTCGATGATGAACCATCCATCGTGCAGCTAGCCCGGCTTTATCTTGAACGGGAAGGATTCCGAGTACATGAGGCAAAGGATGGGGAAGCGGCCCTGGAGGTCGTCAACCGGCTGCGACCGGCGCTGGTTGTCCTGGACGTGATGCTTCCAAGTCTGGACGGCTTTGAAGTCTGCCGCCGGTTGCGCGGCGCCAATAATGACGTGGCCATCATCATGCTCACCGCACGCGACGAGGACATTGACAAGATCCTCGGGCTGGAACTTGGCGCGGATGATTACCTGACGAAGCCGTTCAATCCGAGGGAGTTGGTAGCGCGGGCTAAAGCCATCCTGCGTCGAAGCGATGGGAAGCATTCATCCAACACCAAACCTATTCATCTTGACGATCTCAGGATTGACCCGGCAAGCCGAGAGGTGCACGTGGGCTCACGAAGCCTTGACCTGCGTGCCCAGGAATTCGATCTGCTTCTCACCCTGGCTGAACAACCCGGCCGCGTTTTTACGCGCGAACAACTCCTGCAGCTGGCCTGGGGCTTTGATTTCTACGGCCAGACGCGCACGGTGGATGTGCACATCGCCCACTTACGCAAGAAACTGGAGGGCGGCTCGACCAGGATCGAAACGGTGACGGGCGTTGGCTACAAACTAGCTGCATAAGATCGAATGTTCTCGTCCCTACGTACTCGTCTCTGGCTCAGCTATGCCTTGTTGATCGTCACAGCCCTCACGGTTGTGGCGATTGTTTTGATATCGTTCCTGCTGCGCAATCCTGTAATCTATCGGCAGATATTCGTCCGCTTGCAGGCGGCCCAGGGAGTGCTGACCACTCAACCAGACGTGGCGGGTCGAATTCAGCCTGTGGCGCAGGCATTCAACGTGCGCGTGATGCTATTCACCAAGAACGGTGCGCTGATCGAAGACAGCGGCAACGGTCTGTCTGAATTATCGTTGCCAGACCCAACATTGTTCTCGCGGGCGCTTGCGACGGAACGCGATTTCTCCGGCAAGCTGTGGTTGTACTCTGTCAAGCAGTTGTCCGACGGCACCTGGCTGATGATAGCCGCGCCGCGGCCCAAGATCGCACCGGTTTTGGCCGTGCTGACCGATGAGCTGACCGCGCCGTTGTTGGAAGGCGGATTGATCGCCCTGCTGCTTTCCCTGGTGCTAGCATTCGTAATCGCGCGTTGGGTCGCAGATCCGCTGCAAGCGATCGTTGCGGCTGCGAGAACCGTTCCAATGGAGCAAGCGGGCACCGTTCCAGAGAGGGGCCCGGGAGAGATACGAGAATTGACGCGAGCTTTCAACGCCATGGTCGACCGCGTCCACTCCAGCCAGACCTCCCAGCGTGATTTTGTTGCCAATGTGTCGCATGAATTGAAGACCCCGCTGACGTCCATTCAAGGATTCGCACAAGCCTTGATGGATGGCACGGCAGAAACACCCGAGGCGCGCCAACAGGCGGCAAGTGTAATATTCGACGAGGCGGGCCGGATGCATCGCATGGCACTGAACCTGCTGGACCTGGCGCGCCTCGATGCTGGCACCGCGGACTTGAAGAGTTCGGCAGTGGACATCGGGGCATTGCTGGATGGCATACAAGACAAGTTCGCACCAATGGCCTCCGCAGCGGGAGTCAAGTTGAGACTCTCGACAATATCCCAGCTGCCCATTCTCATGGCAGACGGCGACCGATTGGCACAAGTTTTTACGAACCTGGTGGACAATGCATTGAAGTACACGCCGCAGGGCGGAACGGTCGACATACGGGCAATTCAATCGGCCGGGGAAATCCAAGTGGCAGTGAGCGACACCGGTGCAGGCATTCCGACCGAGGCTATTCCTCATATCTTCGACCGGTTTTATCGGGCGGACAGCGCGAGAGCAGGCGGCGACAAACACGGTGCGGGTCTTGGGCTGGCGATTGCGCATGAGATCGTGGCGGCTCACGGTGGTAGAATCAGCGTCCGCAGCGCACCAGGACGGGGAACCGGGTTCGTTGTCCATCTTCCGCTGGGGCGGGTTATATAAAATGCGCCTGCGGAATCCGGGAAAAGCAACTCGGCCATGCCTCCTTTCACTTCGATCATCGTCCCATGTTACAATGAACAGGCGACGATTGGCATTTTGCTGGACGCTGTAATTGCCCAAACGTATCCGCGTCCGCAAATTGAAGTTGTCATTGTCGACGCGCTCTCACAAGACGGATCACGGGACATCATCGCAAATTTCCAACAAGCTCATCCGGACCTGGCATTACAGGTGCTGGACAATGAGCAGCGTACAATTCCCGCGGCCCTGAACAAGGCGATCGCCTCGGCACGCGGTGAGATCATCATCCGGCTGGATGCGCATTCGATACCTATTCCTGAATACGTTGAGCGATGTGTAGAGGCTCTTGAAGAAGGGAAGGGCACGAATGTCGGCGGAATGTGGGTCATCCGGGCTGGTGGAGATGGCTGGATCGCACAAGCGATTGCGGCCGCAGCCGCTCATCCCTTTGGTGTGGGCGATGCCGGGTATCGGCTTGGTGCAGCTGCCGGGGCGGTAGATACCGTTCCATTTGGCGCCTTTCGCCGAAGCCTGATCGAGAAGATCGGCGGCTTCGACGAGACATTGCTGACGAACGAAGACTACGAGTTCAATGCGCGCATCCGCCGAAATGGCGGCACTGTCTGGCTGGATCCTCAAATCCGCTCAACGTATGTCGCGCGCTCGTCGCTTCCCGCCCTCGCCCGCCAGTATTGGCGGTACGGATTCTGGAAGTGCAAGATGCTGCGACGCTATCCCGATACACTACGGTGGAGACAGGCCCTTCCACCGGTCTTCGTAGCGAGTCTGATAGGCCTGGCCTTCTGGTCGGTCTTCTGGCGTCCACCAAGGTTGCTGTTGTTCACTGAAATTATCTTGTACACTCTCATTCTGGCGGCCGCAGGTCTGGACCTTGCACTCCGCCAGCAAAAACCGCTGCTGCTGCCCGGCCTGATGCTCGCGACTGCGACGATGCATGCCTCGTGGGGAAGCGGTTTTCTGTGGAGTCTCTTCTCGCCTTCGTCGAAGCAAAATGGCTGATACCCTGCGTCCCAGCTTTCGTCTGAGGCCTAACGAGCATCGTCTGCTGCTTGTGGTGGGCGATCTGATCTCTTCGATATCGGCCGCGCTGATTGCCTATTACGTGTGGCGCCAATACTCACTATACCTGCTCATCTCGCATGGCGTACGCCCCGAGCGTGCTGAGCTGCTGATGAGGATACAGGGTATCCGCGTTCCCGTATGGTTCTATCTGCTCCCACTTTTTTGGATCCTGTTGATGGTGGAGCTTTACGACACGCACACTGCAACCAATTGGCGAAAGACCCTGCGCGGGATCGCGCTGGCCGCTTTCATTGGGATTGTGGCTTATTCCCTTATCTTCATTTTCAACCAGGATCCTCAGGCCCTGCCTCGCATTGGGGTGGGAGCCTTCATCGTCCTGGCATTCTTCCTTACCTTGATCTGGCGCATATCATATATTCGACTCTATACTTCGTCGGGCATGCAGCGCCGTGTCCTCATCGTAGGAGCGGGAAAGGCCGGCCTCACCCTGGCCCAGGTCTACTGCGAAGCCAGCCCGCGCCCTTTCAGTCTGATCGGTTTCATAGACGACGATTTCCAGAAGATCGATCAGGTGCTGGAGGGATTCCCAGTGCTAGGTGCAAGCAAAGACCTGCTTCCGATCGTCGATCAATATCACGTGTCAGATGTCGTTATTGCCATCACCGGCGAGATACAAGGGAGCACGTTCCAGACCATACTCGATGTCCAGGAACGAGGCGTGGAAGTGACCCCCATGCCCATCGTCTACGAGGAGATCACACAGCGGGTTCCGATACATCACCTGGAATCCGACTGGCTAGTGCGCACATTCGTCAATCAACTGAAAGTCAGCGTGTTCTATGAGGCCCTGAAGCGTCTACTGGACATCATCGGTGGACTGATGGGTACAGTGATCCTGATGCTCTTTCTTCCATTCATCGCGCTGGCCATCGTGCTTGACAGCGGCCGGCCGATCCTATACTCACAAGACCGCCTGGGAAAAGGCGGCCAAGTATTCCGGATACGCAAGCTGCGTACCATGTTTCAGTCTGCAGAGTTGGATGGCGTGATCACGCTGACGAAAGAGAATGACCCGCGCGTAACGCGCGTTGGGAATTTTCTGCGCCGTACACGGCTCGACGAGCTGCCTCAATTCTGGAACGTCGTGCGCGGCGAGATGAGCCTGGTTGGGCCACGCGCAGAACAGGTTTCTCTGGTCGCTGAATATCAAAGGCAAATCCCATTTTATCGGGCGCGATTGCTGGTAAAACCGGGATTGACGGGCTGGGCGCAAATCAATTACGGCTACGTGGCCAGCGTTACAGAGACGGGTATCAAATTGGAATACGATCTGTTCTACATCAAACACCGTTCACTGGTTCTTGATATTTCGATAATCCTGCGAACACTTGGAACCGTCTTCAGCCGGAAGGGACGGTAGCGATGAAACAGTATCTTGTCACCGGAGGCGCCGGCTTCATCGGTTCTCACCTTGTGCGGGCGCTGCTAGAACAAGGGTACTCGGTGCGCGTCCTTGACAATTTCTCGAGCGGGACACGGGAAAACCTTAAAGATGTGAATGCTTCCAAAACGGCCGGTACTCTGGATGTGCTTGAAGGTGATGTGCGCGATGCGGCGGCGGTTGCGCAAGCCGTAATTGGGATCGAGGTCATTTTTCACGAAGCGGCTTTTGTTTCAGTGCCAGAATCCATGGAGAGGCCGCAAGACTGCTTTGATGTGAACATCACCGGCACTTCCGTGTTGTTCGAGGCGGCACGCCGGGCAGGAGTGCGTCGAACGGTGATTGCCTCCAGCGCGGCCGTCTATGGCGATTCCCAGACATTGCCGCTGACGGAGGAGACCCCTTCCCGGCCGCTCTCGCCGTATGCCGTTTCGAAACGGGTTGACGAGATGTACGCCGAGCTCTATACAAGGTCCTTCGGGCTAGAGGTCACCGCGCTGCGCTACTTCAATGTCTACGGTCCGAGGCAGCGCCCTGACTCGATGTACGCTGCGGCAGTCCCGATCTTTATCCGGCGCCTGCTCAGCGGGCAGCCTGTCACGGTCTTTGGAGACGGCGGTCAGACGCGTGACCTGATCTACGTCCGCGACGTGGTGTGGGCGAATATGATCGCGGCCGAACATCCGGCGGCGGCTGGGGAGGTATTCAACATTTGCACCGGTCGGGAAACCCGTTTGTTGGATTTGCTGAACGTGCTTTATGAGCTCCTTCCAGGAGCTCCGCAACCGAAGTTTGCGCAGCCAAGGGCGGGCGACATTTATCAATCCCTCGGCAGCCCGGCGAAGGCCGATAAAGTGATCGGCTTCAAGGCAGAAACCTCGCTTACAGAGGGCTTGAAAGCAACCGTGGAGCAGACGCAATAAAACCCTACCTGCACCTCCGCAATCGGTACGTCCTGGTGGGCGACCTAGCACTTACCATCGTGTCAGTCATGGGGAGTTTTGCCCTGCGCCTGGATGTCGCGCAACTGCCGTTCTACTTCCCGGCAATACTGATAATGTGCGCGGTGGCGCTGGTAATCAAAATACCGACCTACTTCTTCTTCGGTCTGTACAGGCGCATCTGGATATATGCCAGCACCCACGAACTGCGCCTGATCACGGCAGCCGTGAGCACTGCCTCCGTGCTGACGTCCGGCGTGATGCTAGCTCTGCTCTCTTTGCGACTTGTAGTTCCGGGCATGCCGCGCTCCGCCCTGGGAATTGACTGGCTGCTTTCGCTGGTGCTGATCGGCGGGTCACGTTTTGCGCTACGGATCCTGTCCGAGCAAAGCGCTGCTCCGAAAAGCGGAAAGAGGCGCCGCGCCCTGATCGTCGGCGCGGGGGACGCGGGTGCGCTGGTGGTGCGCGAACTGCAACGATCATCCCAGCTGAACCTGACACCCGTGGGCTTTCTTGACGATGACCGCGCGAAGCAGAATCAAGAAATCTACGGCGTGCCGGTGATCGGCTTCATCAAGGACATTGAAGCCGCTCTTCAAGACCAGCATGTGGACGAGGTGATATTTGCGATTCCGTCGGCCCCCGGAGGAGTCTTGCGTTCGGTGAACGATGCATGCCGCGTGAAGGGTATTCCCTCACGCACCATGCCCGGGATTTATGAATTGATAGGCGGCAAGGCGAGCGTCAGCCGGTTGCGCGATGTGGATATTACCGACCTCCTGCGCCGTGAGCCGGCCCGTATCCATGAGGAGATGATCGGCGAGGCTCTCACCGGAAAGCGAGTGCTCATCACAGGCGCAGGCGGTTCCATCGGACGAGAACTCTCCCGCCAGATATCCCGCTGGAAGCCTGATCAATTGTTGGTGCTCGGTCACGGCGAAAACAGCATCTTTGAGACTGTGCTGGAGCTAAAGGAGGATTTTCCAGCACTCCGACTGGTGCCTTTGATCGCGGATGTCAAGGATCGAGTTCGTTTACAAGCTATTTTCAAGGAATATCAGGCCCAAGTGGTATTTCACGCCGCCGCGCACAAACACGTGCCTTTGATGCAGGCAAACGTTGAGGAAGCAGTATCAAACAATGTCTTTGGCACACGCAATGTGGCCGAAGTGGCGGAGGATTGCGGCGTGGAACGGCTGGTGCTGGTCTCAACGGACAAGGCTGTTCGTCCCGCAAACGTATACGGGGCGACCAAACGCCTCGCAGAAATGATCGTGCTGGATGCTGCGCGTCGGACGGGTCGCGCCTTTTCAGTGGTGCGCTTTGGGAATGTGCTGGGCAGCCGGGGCAGCGTCATCCCGTTGTTCAAGAGGCAAATTGCGGTTGGCGGGCCGGTGTTGATCACACATCCAGACATGGAACGATATTTCATGACCATCCCGGAGGCCGTTCATCTCGTGCTGCAGGCCGCGTCCATGGGGCGTGGCGGCGAGGCCTTTCTGCTGGACATGGGCAAGCAAGTGCGGATTTTAGACCTTGCAGAGGATCTCATCCGACTGTCGGGCCTTGAACCTGGCCGTGACATCAAGATCGAATTCACCGGAATCCGCCCCGGCGAGAAATTGAGTGAAGAGTTGTGGGAGAATGACAAAACCTACGACCGGACGGCACATCCCGACATCGTTTGCTCGGCTCACGAGGAGACACTCGCCACCGGCAATCTGTCCGGTGCATTAGCCAGACTTGAGAGCCTGACAATGACTGGTCACGCCGTGGAAATCATCGCGCTGCTGGATGAACTCATACCGGGCGCGACGATCAGCGAGACGCCCATGCCGGAAATTACGTCCGTAGTTTGAGTGCCTGCCACAGCTGGCAGCGACTCAGTGAACTGACCAGTCTGCCGTATTTTCCATGCCTGAGGTATCCCTCCCCGAGTGGAACTCCTTTATACGACGATGCCCCGATGCCCATCTGCTGCAGACCGGCGAATGGGGAGAATTAAAGTCGTCCTTCGGCTGGGAGGCGGTGCGCATAATTCACGAGGACACGGGTGCGCAGCTCCTGCTGCGCAAGCTGCCGTTGCGACTATCCGTGGGCTACATACCCAAAGGACCGATCAGCATTGCAGGCCGAGCCGTGCGGCAGGATAGCTTCTTTTCAGAGGTCGATGCCGCTTGCAAGAAGCGACACGCGGTCTTCTGCAAGATTGAGCCGGATGCCTGGGATAACACGTCCGTGCCGCCGGAACCCGGCCCAGGGCACAAGGTTAGCCTCCACAACATCCAACCGCCACGAACCATCGTGATTGACGTCCGTGGCAGCGAAGACGACATCCTTCAGCGTATGAAGCAAAAGACGCGCTACAACATCCGGCTGGCAGAGAAAAAGGATGTAACGGTTCGGCCCTGGAACGACCTAGACGGCTTTCACAGCATGGTGCAGCTTACGGGTGGACGCGACGGGTTCGGCGTCCATGCACGCGAATACTATCGGCGCGCCTACGAATTATTCCACGCGAGCGGTCTGTGTGAATTACTTGTGGCCGAATACCAAAACAAAGCCCTGGCGGCGCTAATGGTCTTTGCGCATGGCAGAAGAGCCTGGTACATCTACGGCGCTTCCAACGATGAAGAGCGAAACCGCATGCCGACGTACCTGCTGCAATGGGAGGCGATGCGCTGGGCCCGCCGCAGAGGCTGCGAAGAGTATGATATGTGGGGCATCCCGAATGAAGAGGAAGAAATCCTGGAGGCGAACTTCGAGAACCGCCATGATGGATTGTGGGGCGTCTATCGATTCAAGCGTGGCTTCGGGGGAGAGCTGAGGCGGGCGGCACAAGCAGTGGATAGAATCTACAATCCGGCGCTATATAGACTGTATTTGTGGCGCATAGCCGGACGTGAGGCTGATTGATGCAGCCATTCGTGGGAAAGGGCACTGAATGGAATACGCTCATTTCACGGCTGCCCGGCCCCCATCTGCTCCAGAGCTGGCAGTGGGCGCAAGTCAAATCCAAATATGGCTGGGAACCGATGCCGTTTGTTTGGGAGGGGCGGGCAGGCAACCGGGAGTCGTTGAGCGCGGCAGTCATGGTTCTCATGAGGACGGTGTTGAGCCGCGGCTTCGCGGCGCGGTTGTGCGTCCTATATTGTCCCAAGGGGCCATTGATGGACTGGTCTGATGCGCCGTTGCGGCAGTTGGTACTTGATGATCTGCAGGCCCTTGCCAGGAGGCAAGGGGCGATTTTCCTGAAAGTCGATGCGGATATCGTGCTAGGGACGGGAGTGCCTTCGGAGCCGGGCGCCCGCAACGACGAGCACGGGGAGGCTGTTGTATCCGAGCTAAGGCAACGAGGATGGTTGTTTTCATCGGACCAGATTCAATTCCGGAATACCGTCTGGCTGGATGTGTCTGCGCCGGAAGCAGAGATGCTGGCGAGGATGAAGCAGAAGACGCGCTACAACGTCCGTCTTGCAGAGAAGAAGGGCGTCCGAGTGCGAATTGGGACAGCGGCTGACCTGTCGTTGCTGTATACGATGTACGCAGAGACTTCTGTCCGCAACGGATTTGTCATTCGTGAAGAAGCCTATTATCGAACGGTTTGGGAAGCTTTCATGAGGCAATCCCCTTCCAGTGATCATACATCCGCGGCGGGTTCAGAGCCCTTCGCGGAACCGCTGATCGCGGAAGTGGAAGGAGAGACAGTTGCGGCCATATTTGTTTTCTATTTCGCAGGCCGGTGTTATTATCTCTACGGCATGTCGCGCGAGATCGCTCGAGAACGAATGCCCAACTACCTCCTGCAGTGGGAGGCGATGAAGCGCGCCCGGGCGCGTGGCTGCCAAATTTATGATCTTTGGGGCGCTCCCGATGAATTCCAGGAAGGCGACCCCCTCTGGGATGTATTTCGTTTCAAGCAAGGGTTGGGCGGTCAGGTGGTGCGCACCATGGGAGCGTGGGATTACCCTGCCAGCGGCATCTGGTACAAGACCTACACACGCCTTATCCCGCGAATATTGGACGTGATGCGTGCGCGGGGTAAGCAGCAGACGAAAAGCGCGCTGGAATAGCATACATCCGCTCCCACATCTTCAGGTTCATCAGCGGATCTACGTTTTGGCCCAAATGGAGGCAACAACTTGATCCCTCGAATACGATTTGCTCATTTGCCAACTCCGGTTGAAGAACTAACCCGCCTTTCGGCTTTGCTGGGCGGGCCACGCATCCTGGTGAAGCGAGATGACCAGACCGGTCTGGCCTTCGGCGGTAACAAGACTCGCAAGCTGGAATTCCTGGTGGCCGAAGCAAAAGAACAACGCGCGGACACGCTGATCTCTGCGGGCGCGCTGCAGTCGAACCACTGTCGACAGACGGCGGCTGCGGCTGCAAAATTCGGCTTTGACTGCATCCTTGTGCTGACCGGTGAACTGCCCCAAAAACCTTCGGCAAATTTGCTACTGGATGAACTGTTCGGCGCGCGAATCGTGCCCGTAGCCGATCGTGCAGACCGCGATCGGGTGTTGAAGGAGACTTTTGACCAGACCGCGAAAACCGGGAAGAAGCCGTATCTTGTACCCTATGGTGGATCGAGCACGACCGGTGCGCTGGGCTATGCTTTCGCCATGGAGGAATTCCTAAAGCAGGGGTTTCAAGCGGATTGGATCGTGTTCGCCACGTCGTCAGGCGGAACGCACGCAGGATTGGTCCTCGGTCAGCGCGCTTTCGGCTTCAAAGGAAAACTCTTGGGGATCAGCATCGATGAATCAGAGGCATGGCTAAAGAGCCACGTGTCGGCGCTGGCCGCTGATGCTTCGGAGCGTCTTGGCAAACGGCTGGAGTTCGGGCCGGCCGATGTTCTAGCCAACGCCGCTTACTGTAAAGCCGGCTACGGCGTTCTCACCGAAGCCGAGCGTGAGGCGGTGGGCTTGTTTGCCCGGATGGAAGGACTGCTGCTCGATCCCGTCTACACTGGGCGCGCGGCGGCTGGCATGATCGACCTGGTCCGCAAACGATATTTCAAAAAGAATGAGACCCTGTTGTTCTGGCACACCGGCGGTCAACCAGCCTTGTTTGCCGAAAAGTACGCGGACATAGTCGAGGCGCCCACAGCCAGAACCTAGCAGCGGAGCGAGCGCATGATCAAGCAGGGCTACGCCGGGCCTCGCAAGAGCCTCAGGGGTCGAGGCACGTCCGTGTGAGCGAATCGCCGGCTCCGAGGCTGCAGCCCTGTGAACTATTCTTGGTGCGCAACATATCGTCATAGAGTTGAGACATTGTCACAAGGGTGAAGCCCTGTTCGGCAAGGTAGGGCACGGCCTTCGACGTGATGTCCACGTCAAAACGCTGGTTGGCGGGGTCCTGATACGTGTGCATTTGCACGATGTCCCCGTTCATGGCCTGGGATACTAGCAGCATGCTGTCCGTCAGATTAGGCGCTTCAAACCCGGTAGAATACATGGTTGCGACAAGGCTGCGCTCCAGGCAGAGATCAAGAAATGACAGACTGAGATCATCGAAAGGGGGACGGGCAAAGTGCACTTTTGGTTCGAATCCCAAAATGCCTTGCAATGTTTCCATCCACTGATCGAAGTCCGCAATCAGGCTCTTGGCTGACATGACCTGCGGATCTACGTGGTGGAAAGTATGATAGCCGATCTCGTGGCCCTGCTGATAGAGCAGTTTCCAGATGCCGGGCCTGACGGCCTCGTCGATCTCAATTGCATCGCCAACGGTGAAGAACGTAAAATGAAAATCGGGATAGGGCTGCAACATGGCGCTCAACTGCTGCAAGACCTCGGGATGCCAGCAGTCGTCGTACGTCAGGGCAATCCGGCGATATGCGTTGGTTCCGCGATAGACAACAGGCGCTGTGGAGGCAGTGACGCCCGTCAGTTTCGTAGGCGGAAAGGCTGCCGCGAGCAAAGCAGTACCGCCAAGTTTGAGAAAATCACGACGAGAGAGCATAGAATGGGATTTGATCAAGTTTCCTTTGGAATGTCTCGAACCAATGGGCTAGAGCTTCATTCTCACATCCACCGCGATGGCGCCTTGGTTGAAAACGCGCAACGGATTGATTTCGATTTCCTTGATATCCGGATGATCGTGGGCGAGCCATGAAATCCTTACAAGTACGTCTCGCACCGCCGCGAGGTCGGATGGAGCGATGTTGCGAAATCCTCCGAGCTTGCGGCCGGCCCAAGTGCGCAAGATCAGGTTTTCTGCCTCAACCGAGGTCAGCGGTGCGAGGGCAAAGGCCACGTCTTTGAGGCCTTCCGCCTCAACGCCTCCGGAACCAAACATCACCATGGGCCCAAAGGCAGGGTCGCGGACAACCCCGAGGATCACTTCCTGTCCATCTGGAACCTGACGCTGCAGGTGCACGCCCTCGATCCGCACATCCGGCAGGGCAGCACGGACGGAATTCATAATTTGCGTGTAGCCACTTCTGACCGCATCTTCATTATCCAAACCCAATAGTACACCGTTGACATCGGACTTATGAAGGATATCCGCTGAGGCAATCTTCAATACAATGGGAAAGCCGAGCACAAGGGCAGTCCGGGCCGCCTCATCTCCGCTCCTGGCCAATCGTAGCGGAGATGTAGGAATGCCGTATGACGAAACAAGGTCCTCTACCGGAATCTGTGAACTTACAGCCTCGTGGATGGCAAATGGCCTCTTCTCGAGCATTGGGTCGAACCGATGCCGATCCAAGTAATCCGTGCGGCGTGCGAGAATTCCGAGTGCCGAAGCGGCACGTTCAGGAAAGGGAAAAGCGGCGATCTCGGCGCGGTCAAAGGCGGCGGCCGCGTCCGCGATGTTCGTGGATCCCATGAGGGCCATAACCACCGGCTTATGGGATGCTTGAATATGGGGAATAATCGCCTCGGCCACAGCCAAGGCCGTATACATGGGAGGAGGCGGCAAAATCACCAGCGCGGCGTCGACATCTGCATCGTCCAACAAGAGTCTCAGACAATGAGCGTAGTCTTGGGGGGAAGCAGAAGCCAGCATGTCGACGGGATTTGCCACGCTGGCTGCGGTGGGAAGACCGGATGCCAACTCATCCTTCGTCGGCCTGCCCAGGTTTGCAAGGCGAAGGCCATTGATTTCCAGGGAATCGGCAGCGATGACGCCCGGTCCGCCCGCGTCTGTGAGGACGGCGACTTTGGGACCTGATGGCAGGGGACAGGCTTCAAAAGCGCGAGCCCAATCAAACATTTGCTCGGCTAACTCGGCCCGAAAGATGCCCGCCTTCGCGAAGGCGGCATCAAATGCAATGTCAGACGCGGCGAGGGCCCCGGTATGCGAGGCTGCCGCCTTTTGCCCAGATTCGAAACGCCCGACCTTCAATGCGATCACAGGCTTGCGCTGCGTGACATCCCTGGCTGCAACCACGAATCGCGAACCGTCTGAAACGCCTTCCATGTAAAGGACAACAACGCGTGTATCCTTGTTCGAAGCCACCAGGGGGAGAACATCGGTCTCGTTGATGTCGGCTTGGTTGCCGAGGCTGACGATTTGTGAAAAACCAAACCCCTCACGGCGTGCCCAGTCGACGATAGCCGCGCAGAATGCACCTGAATGCGATACGAAGCCGATTCCACCGGCAGTTGGCATGGGCGGCTGGAGGAATGTCGTGTCGAGCGGCAAATGGGTATCTATCGTGCCGATGCAATTCGGACCGAGCAGCCGCAGGTCATGTGCGCGCGCGACGGACAGGCATTCCTGTTCCAACGCTGCACCCTCGGGTCCGGCTTCGCGAAAACCGGCCGAGATCACTATCGCGGCGTGAATGCCACGCTCCGCACAGGATCGGAGCGTGTCCGGCATGGCGGTGGCCGGGACGGCAAGAACTGCCAAATCTACAGGGTCGGGCACTTGGGCGAGATTTGCGTAAATCGGCCGCCCAAAGAGATGGCCTCTCTTCTGACTGACGAAATGAATCGAACCAGCATACTTGCTGGCGACCAGGTTCCGCGCCACCCCGTAGCCGAGCTTCTCGGGCGAGGTGGATGCGCCAACTACGACCACGCCCTGAGGTGCGAAGAAAGGAAGTAAGCCGGAATCCATCAGTAGTCTTTATCTGAAGTTTCGTAGAGGAAAACAGAATAATCCGTCACGCGGGTTCAAGGCCTGACAGCGGCAAAAAATCTTCGATCACCATCTATCCCAATGCACGAGTTCGTCGAGGTCCTTTCGTCCGCCTTTGGCCGGCGGCGCAGAAAGTTTCTCCACTTGCAATGGGTAGCCGAAAGACAATGCTATACGCAAGTGCAGTTCAGGTGGGAAAACCAGGATCTGGCGGGCTTTTTCGGCATCGTATATTGAAGCGGGGCATGAGCCGACACCCAATTCCCATCCGGCGAGCTGCATGAACGCGGCTGCCTGGCCGGCGTCAAACATGGTCTGGAATTTCAGCGCCGGGTCCGGTGTCAGAATCGCAACACCGAGGGCCGCACCCGCGAGATGTCCTGCCCATTCACCACATTTGGAAAGCGCATTCAAGATCGACTTGTCCCGAATGGCAATGAAGTGCCAGGTCTGCTCGTTTTTCGAGGATTGCGCGCGTCGGCCCGCATTGAGAATTGCCTGGATGAATTCTTCCGGAAGCGGTTTTGCCTGGAACTTGCGCACTGCCCGCTTGGTCCGAATCGCATCGGAGACGTTCATGATTTTTCCTTCCAGTATTGTTGTGAGCTTGGCAGTCTAAGTGCTGAATGGCAGGATGGTTAGCAATCCATCAGGCCGTTCAACGGATGTAATTCCTACTTTGCAATCGCCGATTATTGACCGAGTATAATTCATCCGATGCACGACGCACCTTCATTTCGGCAATATCTGACTTCATCGCTTTTCCTGATCGTCGTAGGCTGGGGCGGCCTGGCTCTCATGATCTTTGCCTTCGACATGCCGCCTTTGGTATGGGCCCGCTGGGGCTTCTTTGCCTTGTGGTTTATCGCCCTCACGGGAAGCGCACTCCCGATCACGTATTTTCTCAACCTGCGATTCCCTTCCAATCCGCCCGCGGAGGCAAATGCGATCGTACGCCAAGCGCTGTGGACAGGAACATACGGCGCAACCCTGGCTTGGCTGCAGTTGGGCCACCTGGTTACTTTGTGGGTCTGGATGGGTCTCGCGGGGGGGCTGATAGCCATCGAGTATCTGATCCGCCTGCGGGAGCGCGCACATTGGCAGCCTCCCGTGGACATCGAGGATGCCTTGCCAACCCGGGACCCATATCCGCTCGCGGGCGAGCGGTCTTCTATAACCAGTGACCTGCATTCAACGGATACCGATGAGTGGACTAAGTAGCCTGCCCGCCGTCGAACAATTGCTGCAAACGGTTACTGCCGGTGAAATGATCAGTGAATACGGGCGGCCATTGACGTTGGCCGCATTCCGTACCACGCTGAACGAAATCCGTACTCGGCTCAAACAAGATGCCAAGTCGGTTGAGCCAGAACCCGATTTGATCTTAGCTGAAGCGGCAAGCCTGCTGTCAACCTGGACGCGGCCCACATTGCGGGCTGTAGTAAACGCGACAGGCGTAATCCTGCACACAAACCTCGGCCGGGCGCCGCTCTCCAAAGCAACCATAGCAGCCATGAATGAAGTCTCCGCTGGCTATTCGAACCTGGAGGTCAACCTCGAAACAGGAAAGCGCGGGGCCCGCCAAGCTCATGCAGAATCCATCTTAAAGTTGTTGACCAAGGCGGAGGCGGCCGTGGTGGTTAATAACAACGCCTCGGCTGTACTGCTGGTGCTCTCTGCGCTGGCATCGAAGAAACGAGTAATCATCGCCCGGTCGCAACTGGTAGAAATCGGCGGCGGATTCCGCGTGCCGGAGGTGATGAAACAATCGGGCGCAAGGCTGGTTGAGGTGGGGACGACCAACAAGGTAAGGCTGTCAGACTACACGGATGAATTGCCGACCGCGGCAGTCGTGATGAGAGCCCACCGGTCAAATTTCAGGATGACCGGATTCACGGAAGAGCCGGATTGGAAAGACATCGTTGAATGTGCCCATGGCGGCGAGGCGATCGTACTGGATGACCTTGGATCGGGTGTCCTGATCGAGACCGCCAAATACGGCCTGGAGCATGAGCCAACCGTGCAAGAATCGCTGGGCGCAGGAGCGGACGTGGTTTGCTTCTCCGGAGACAAGCTGCTCGGCGGCCCTCAGGCGGGAATTATTGTTGGCAAATCGGAGTTGATCTCCAAGATAAGGAAGCATCCACTGGCGCGAGCCGTGCGGGCGGACAAGACATGCCTCGCCGGAATTGCAGCCACACTTCTGCATTATCTCAAGGACGAAGCCGAGGACGAGATCCCCGTGTGGAAAATGATTTCGATGCCTGCCGAGGCCATCCGGGCCCGTGCAGAACGATGGGCGCAAGAGTTAAGAACCGGCACGGTGGCCGTAACTGAGTCCACAATCGGCGGCGGAAGCCTGCCGGGCGAGATATTGCCATCCTATGCACTGGCGTTGAACGTAAAAAGCCCGGACAGATTTCTGAAACAGCTTCGGCAGTGGAATCCTCCAATCTTCGGCCGAACTGAAAGTGACCGGGTCCTGCTCGATCCGCGGACGGTTTTCCCGGAACAGGATGAATTACTGTTCTCTGCCCTCCACTCTCTGTTAGCGGAGTCACAATGAAATCAGACCTTGACGGTCTTATGAAGAGTGCCCGGCTGGATGCGGTGGTGGTGCTTGGCAATGCCGAATACAATCCACCGATGTATTACTTCACCGGAGGCGGACATGTGAGCAATGCAGCCCTGTTCAAGAAGGCCGGTCAGAAGCCTGTGCTGTACTGCAATGCGATGGAGCGGGCGGAAGCCGCCAAAAGCGGTTTGGAGGTGATCCCGCTCCGATTGGGCGGGGTCGAGACACTCATGAGGACTCCACGGGAAATCTTTGAAGCCCAGGGGATCCTGGAGGGGCGCATTGGGATATACGGCGCGGTAGATGTGGGGGACCTGCTGTCGCTCCTGACCGCCATACGGCGCGACCTGCCTGACGTCGACGTGGTGGGCGAGCCCAAGGATGACTTCATTTTCCTGCGCGCCATGGAAACAAAGGACGAAGCGGAGGTTGTGCGCATTCGCAGAGTAGGGAAGGTCACTGCAGAAGTGGTCGGGCTGGTGGCCAATTACCTTACCGAAAGAAAGGTCCGTGTGGACGAAGTTCTGCTCAATGACGACGGCTCGCCGATAACCGTGGCCGACGTGAAGCACAAGATTTCCCTGTGGCTGGCGGAGCGGGGCGTGGTAGACATTGAAGGCTGCATCTTCGCGATCGGCGCCGACGCAGGCGTGCCACACTCTTTGGGGACACCGCAGGATCTCATGCGGCTGGGACAGACCATCGTCTTTGACATCTTTCCGGCGGAGGCGGGCGGCGGCTATTTCTACGATTTCACGCGTACGTGGAGCCTGGGTTACGCGACGCCTGAGGCGCAGAAATTGTATGACGAAGTCCGCAACGTGTATAACGAGGTGGTCGAGAATCTCGACCTGAACGTCGACTTCAAGCAATATCAAAAGCTGGTCTGCGATGAATTCAACAAGAACGGCCATAAGACGCCTATGCACTTCGAGGGGGTGCTGGAAAACGGCTACGTCCATTCGTTAGGGCACGGCGTGGGGCTTAACGTACACGAGCGACCGTGGAGCCGACATACATCCGCGGACGATAACCTGCTCAAACCCGGCGTGGTGGTGGCGATCGAGCCGGGCCTATACTACCCCGAAAAAGGCATGGGCGTCCGGATCGAAGATTCTTACTGGGTTCGACCGGACGGCAAGATGGAACTCTTGGCCGAATATCCCTATGACTTTGTACTGCCCATGAAGAAATGGAAGAAAGGTAATCAGTGAACAGCGAAACGAGGCTGGAGACATCATGCTCAATTTGAAGCCTGGTCGAATCCTCGCCATCGAAACCTCTTGCGACGAAACCGCCTGTGCGGTGCTTGAGAACGGGCGAGTGCTGTTGGGCTCAACCGTGGCTTCGCAGATGGATATTCATTCTCGCTATGGCGGGGTATTTCCCGAGGTGGCCTCCCGCCAACATGTGCTCTCGATCGTGCCTGTCATCGAGGAAACGCTATCCAAGGCGCATCTCACGTTCAAGGATATTGACGCCATCGCCGTCACGCGCGGGCCCGGACTAGCTGGATCACTTGTGGTGGGAGTGAACACCGCCAAAGGGCTGGCGCTCGGGACAGGCCTTCCGCTGGTCGGCGTCAATCACCTCGAAGGCCATCTCTATTCGGCGTGGGTCTACAAAATCGGGGAGCCGGCGCCCGAGGAACCGCAATTTCCCTTGATGGTGCTGCTGGTCTCCGGTGGACATACGGAACTTGACTTAATGACAGGTCATCTGGAGTACAAGCGCCTGGGTGCCACACTTGATGATGCGGCTGGCGAGGCTTTCGACAAAGTGGCGCGGCTGCTGGAACTTGGTTACCCAGGCGGCCCGGCAATCGAAAAATGTGCGGAAGACGGCGACTCGCGACGGTTCAATTTTCCGAGGGCATGGCTGGAAGACACCTGGAACTTCTCGTTCAGCGGCCTGAAAACGGCCGTCTTGCGCGAAGTCAAGGAATACCAATCGCAAGGAAGGTCGCTTCCGGTCGAACACATGGCTGCTTCCTTCCAGGCGGCGGTTGTGGACGTGTTGTTCAACAAAACGATGGACGCTGCGCGCGAGTTCAAGGCGAGGGAGATTCTGGTGGCCGGCGGAGTATCGGCCAATCATTCCCTGCGCGAAACATTCCAACACCAGTCGGAGTTCAAAGTACACGTTCCTCGCTTATCGCTTTGCACCGATAACGCGGCCATGATCGGCGCGGCAGGCTATTATCGCTTTGCGCTCGGCCATACGTCGTCGTTGGACATCGACGTCCAGCCAACCTGGCCCCTTTCTTGAAATAATTGACAGTGAATGTTCCAGTTTAAGGGACAACCAGACCAAACGCCCCGCCTGGCGCGAACATGGCGATTAAAGAAGCAAACCGCGCTCTGGATCGGCCCGATCCGTGCTGCGCGGTTTGTTTAGAGGAGAATGCAATTCCTATTATAGTCAGCGACCTAAAAGCAGTGTGAACACATACTAAGATTTGGATTAGAAAGCGGCTTGTGCCGGACCGAGTACCGCCGAGACTTCCTAAATCAAAGAACGAAACGCAACAACCCGATTTCCATTTCCGTCCAAAGCTAAAACCGCCAAGGGACTTGCCCCATCCCATGGCGGTTTTTTTGGAGGAGAATGCAACTTCTATTTTATGCAGACGCTTAATAGGAGGCTGAAAGCGCCATGAAGCAAAGTTTAGAGATTAGTCAGCAAGACAGAACTAGGCGAGTGCAGACTTGATATCTTGCAAAGTAAGGGCTCCGAGGCGCAAAATCACGGGCTCGGCCCGCGTGCAATCGATCACAGTAGATGGGACGCCACCGGGCGTCCTGCCGCCATCCAGGATCAATGGGAGACGGCCCCCAAGCTGGGCCAACACTTCCTGGGCAGTCGACGCGCTCTCGCGGCCCGAAGCATTGGCCGAAGTCACCGCCATCGGGCCGGCAGCTCGAAGTAACTCGCGCGCAAGACGGTGATCGGGCACACGAACGCCAACCGTAGCCGTGGCCGAGACGGCCTCAGGGAGCTCGCGTCTCTTCGGCACAACCAGGGTGAGCGGTCCAGGCCAGAAGCGTTCAGCCAACCGCCGGGCCATCGGCGGCACCACAGAGGCCACGCGGTCCAGATCGCCTGCGTCGGCGAGCAATATGGGTATGGCCTTTTCTGCCGGTCGATCTTTCGCCACGTAGATGGACTGGACCGCAACACCGTCGGAGGCCAAAGCGCCGAGGCCGTACACAGTATCCGTCGGAAATGCCACCAGCCCTCCTGTACGAAGTACCTGGAGCGAGCGAGGCAGGGCATCGGGTACGGTGGAAAGCAGAACTTCGGTGATCATTCAGGCAGGCGGCAGCTGGATGTCGAGCAAACGGTTGCGGCCCATCAAATCCTGGTGCAAATGCATTTCGGCCTGCGTGAAGGCGTCGTATGCCAAGGACAGGACAGCCGCGCCGCGGGTCGCCTCAATTTCCAGCAGGATGCGTCCGTTAGGAGCCATCCAATCGGGCACGAGCTTGAACAATTTGCGGAATGGGTCCAATCCGTCAGGACCGCCGTCCAGAGCCAGAGCAGGTTCGCGATCGTGAACCGGGAGGGCGGATAGCTTGCCTGTTGGAATGTAGGGGAGATTGGCACAGATCAAATCAAACTGGATGTCGCCATAGTAGAAGGAATCTCTGTGCGGCGGCAAAATATCAGATTCTACAAAATCAATTTGAGCGGCAACGTCGAACTTCTTTGCGTTACGGCGGGCAATGGCGAGCGCAGACGGCGAAATATCCGTGGCGACGATGTGGGTATCCGGGACATGAATTGCCAGGGAGACTGCGATACAGCCCGAGCCAGTGCCAATATCGGCCACTGCCCGCTGGCCGGGGGAAGCCTGGAGCCACCCAATAGCGCGCTCGACCAGCAATTCAGTTTCCGGGCGAGGGATCAAGACCTCAGGCGAGATATCGAAATCAAGCCCAAAAAACTCCCAATGGCCGAGCACATAGGGGAGAGGCTCGCCCTGCTCCAGCCTCCGCAGGAGGGTTTCCAGAGTTGCGGCGTGCACACTATCGAGAGCGGAGGTGGTGTGAGCAAGCAACCACGTGCGGGGCTTGTCGAAGATGTGCGCAAGCAGAACCTGCGCGTCGAGCTGGGGCGTATCGCTGAGCGGCAGAAGGCGCGCCGTTGTTGCGTCCAACATTTCCTGCACCAGTGCGGGCATGCCTATTCGTCGTCACCCGCGCTGGCAGCCAACCGGTCGGCCTCGTCACGCGTCGAGAGTTCTTCAATAAACTCGTTAATGGCACCATCCATAACTGCCGGCAAGTTGTAAATAGATCGGCCGATGCGGTGGTCGGTGACCCGGTTCTGGGGATAGTTGTAGGTGCGGATCTTCTCGGAGCGTTCACCGGTCCCGATCTGAGAGCGACGGGTATCTTCCAAGTCGGCCCGGCGCTTGTCTTCTTCTATTTGATAAAGCCGGGCACGAAGGATCGACATGGCCCGGAGTTTGTTTTGCAGCTGGGAACGTTCATCCTGGCAAGCCACAACGATGCCGGTAGGCAGGTGAGTAAGGCGGACGGCGGTGGAGTTCTTCTGCACGTTCTGGCCGCCCGCGCCGGACGAGCGAAATACATCGATGCGGATATCAGATTCCGGGATCTGTATATCCACATCTTCCACCTCTGCCAGCACGGCTACCGTGGCGGTGGAGGTGTGGATGCGACCCGAGGCCTCGGTGGCCGGGACGCGCTGGACCCGGTGCACGCCGGATTCGTACTTCAGCTTGGAATAGGCACCCCGGCCTTTGACTTCGAGGATTACTTCCTTATAGCCGCCGATGCCGATAGCGTTCTCAGACATGATCTCCGATTTCCAGCCCTGAAGTTCAGCAAATCGTGTGTACATCCGGAACAGGTCCGCGGCAAACAATGCCGCCTCGTCGCCGCCCGCGCCTGCGCGGACCTCCATGATGACGTTGCGGGCATCGCGCGGATCCTTGGGAATCAGCAAGCCCTTGATCTCTTTCTCAAGGACTTCGATCTTTGGCTCCAAATCCATCACCTCGGCCTCTGCCAGAGTGCGAAGCTCCGAGTCAGTCTCGGCCTCTAGAATGTCCCGGGATTCCTTAAGGCTCTTCAGCGCCTGATGATACTCGCGTGACTTCTCGACGACCGGTTGCAGTTCAGTCCGCTCCTTGCTGATCTCGGCGGCGCGCTGATAGTCGGCTCCCACCTCCAGCAGTAGCCGTCCAAGGTGGTCATAGTGTTGTTCGATTCCAGCAAGTTTGTCGAGCATTACGTCCCTTTTCATCACACTTGTGCTCCGGGCAGGGAGCTTCTACGCCGCCTGCGAAGAGACTATGCGTGCCGAGATTGGCGGCACCCGCAATTCTGGCGCTTGACGGCTCCAGTCAGGCAAACGACACCCCGCTATAAGGCGGGGCGGGCTTCAGGCACAAAAGGATCCTTCGTGACCTTGTGTCCTTCAGGTGCAAATCTTGTCTAGCAGGCGCAATTATAACAGCAGCTTGCTCGAAGAGCGCGGATGTTTGCCAGCCGAAATAGCAGATGTCTCGCCGACTAGCGGTTCGCAAACAGGGTCAGGACGAATGAAAGGATGATCACCAGTGTCAGCACGACGAAGATTATCTGACTGGTGCTGGGACGGTGGGTCTTTCTGGATTGCATCTTGCCTTTTGCCATACTCTGATAGCCCTTTCTAATGTTTCTGCATGGCGAGCTGCATAGCCCGCTCAAGTTCCTCAATCGTTACCGGCTTCGTGAGATAGCCATTGGCTCCGAGCCTGAGTGCCTTGTCGACGGTTACATCGGCAGCCTCGGTGGAGAGCATCAAGACCGGAAGATGCTTCCACTCGGGGCGCCGCCGCAGGAATTCCAGCATGTCCAAGCCACTGACCTCCGGCATGTTGATATCCAGGAGAATCAAGTCCGGACGCTGGCCGGCCAACAACGCCTGCGCAGCCGCCCGGGCGCTCGAGAAGCCCGAAGCCTCGCAATCGATCAGCTTGAGCATCAACCGCATGGCGCGGGCCATTTCCTCGTCGTCGTCAACGATCCAAATCTGCTTCATTTCATCACCACCCGGACCGGATGCGTCACTCCAAATTGGCTTTTATCGACCGTGCGGCATTTTGCGGTACGACCGCCGTCAATTCCTCAAGAGTGGCCGCCCTAATCTTATCTACAGAGCCGAAATGTTTCAAGAGGGCCTTGCGGCGACCGGGGCCTATGCCCGGAATGGAATCCAATTGGGATGCCATCCCCAATTTCGAACGTTTCTTGCGGTGGGCGGTAATGCCGTAACGGTGCGCCTCATCGCGGATGCGCTGCAGGAGGTACAGCGCCTGTGAATGTCGCGGCAGCAGGAGCGAGTCAGCTTTATTTGGAAAGAATATCTCCTCCTGCTGTTTGGCCAGGCCAACCACCGGAACCTTACCGAACAGCCCAAATTCCTCAAGGACACTGATGGCCCGGCCCAACTGGCCCTTGCCGCCGTCCACAATGATGAGGTCCGGCAAGAACGAAAATGAGGGATCCGGCTTGAAACCTGGCTGTTCCGCGGTTTCCTGGGCAGACCGCCACCGGCGAAAACGGCGGGTCAGCATTTCTTCCATGGAAGCAAAATCATCGGGCACGCCTACGACGCTCTCGATGTTGAATTTGCGATATAGCCGCTTGCTGGGAACGCCCTGTTCGAATACCACCATGGCGCCGACGATCGCCGTGCCCTGCGTGTTCGAGACGTCATAGCATTCAATGCGGTTCGGAGGCGCAGGCAGCTGAAAGGCGGACTGCAATTCGGCCAGGGCCTGCTCCTGTTTGTGCGTGTCGGCCTGCCACTGGGCGCGGAGGGCTGAAAGCGTCTCGGAGGCATTCTCGGCTGGCCATCTGGACCAACTCATGGGGCTGTCCCTCTTTTGGGACAAAGAACTCGACTTTGTCCCCGCCGCGTCGAGAGCGAAGCCACTGGCTGATGATCTGGGCTTCTTCGATTTCCTGCGGCAGCATGACCTGTTGCGGGACCGTGGCGGCCTCCGTGTAGAACTGCTTGACGAACTGGGTCATGACCTCGGCATCAGCGGTGTCTTCGGTGCCTTCGAGGATGAAGTATTCTCGGCCGATCAACTTTCCGCCGCGAATGAAGAATATCTGCACACAAGCCTCGCCGTCCGAGCGGGCCATGGCGAGCACATCCGAGTCAAGATAATCGGTAGCGAAGACGACCTTTTGGCGTTCAATGATGGCCTCGACCGCCTTCAACTGGTCGCGCAAGGCTCCAGCCTTCTCGAAGCGCAGCTCCTCCGAGGCGCTGCTGCATTTCGTGCTCCAGGCGTTTCACGATACCTTCGCTGTGGCCACCCAGGAAATCCATCAGATCGGAAATCATTTGGCGATACCCGGCCTGATCAATCGCACCAATGCAGGGCGCGGTGCAGAGCTTGATGTCGTAATACAGACAGGCCCGCTTGTCCTGGCCCGTGATGACGCGGTCGCAGGTAAGATAGGGGAAGATGCGCCGCAGGGCATCCAATGTCTGGTAAACCGCCCAGGCCGAGGTGTACGGGCCGAAATAGCGGGAGCCATCCTCCGCCATTTGGCGTGTAACCGTAACCTTTGGGAATGGATCGGCCCAATGTACCTTGATGTACGGGATAGCGCTTGTCATCCTTAAGCCGAACATTGTACCTGGGGCGGTGCTTCTTGATGAGGTTCATCTCGAGGATCAGGGCCTCGAGCTCGGATGCCGACCAGGATCCATTCGATATCCGCGATATCACGCACCAGCCGGCGCGTCTTGGCGTCGTGACCGGAGTCGGCGTGGAAGTAGGAGCGCACGCGGTTCTTCAGACTGATCGCCTTGCCGACGTAAATGATCGTCCCCTCGGCATTTTTCATCAGGTAACAGCCAGGCTTGGCTGGAAGCGTGGCGAGGATACCCTGGAGTTTTTCGGAGATCTCCATAACGAATAATTGTACTCGTATCCGTTTCGGCCAATAGGTGTTTTGGGCTATTGAAGTGGTAGGATAATCAGGCTTAGACTGAATCAACCAACAAGGAGGCTCTCGTGAATAATGCAACTTCCAACGCTCCGATGATGCCGGCTGGGCCAGGCTCGTTCATCCAAACCTGGATCAATGCCGTCACCAAGCCGGGCGAGCAGACGTACGCTGAAATGGCGGCCTCGCCCCGCGCGAAAGCTACGACGGCATATTTGTGGGTGTTCGTTACAGCACTGATCGAACTTTTCTTCGTGTTCCTGGTGCAGGGGGCGGCGATGCGGCAAGTCCTTGAGCAGCGAGGGCTGGGCCAAAATCTGCCTGCTGGCGGGCTTGGCATCGGGCTGATTACATTAATCTGCGGCGCACCCATCGGCGCCGTGATCTCGGTGATATTTTTCGCCATCGGCGCGGCACTGGTTCAATGGGTGGCAAAGATGTTCGGAGGGCGCGGCACCTTCGACCAACTTGCTTACACCTTTGGCGCGATCGCCGCTCCGTTCTATTTGGTTTCCACGGTCTTTGCTCTCCTGGGAGCGATACCTTTTGTCGGCTTTTGTTTCCGGATACTGATCAGCCTTCTGGGTCTATACATACTCTTCCTGGAAATTACGGCTGTAAAAGGGGTAAATCAGTTTGGATGGGGACAAGCGGCCGGTTCAGTGCTCATACCGGGCGCGGCCCTGCTGCTCATCTGCTGCTGCGTGGTAGGCGCCGGATTGGCGCTTTCGGGCGCCGCCTTGGGCAACATATTCAACTCGATCAATCAGAGTTTGGCGCCGTAGTCAACCCTGTATCAGTTCGCCAGACATTGCCCCTAATTTCGGCAAACGCAGAGGCTCCCGCTTTCGCGGGAGCTTTCATTCGGGCCCGGCCAGGCTGGTTTCGGCAACACATCGATGCGGCACTAACGAAGGACTTGTTTATCCTGTAAAATAGGGCCATGGCATTTCCCAACCGGACCTCGGCGGGGTTACAGGCAGAATTGGGGGAGTTGTTACGGACACGCGGCCTCAAATTGGCCACGGCCGAGTCGTGCACAGGCGGATTGATCGCCAGCCGCATTACAGACATTCCCGGGTCGTCGGACTATTTTCTTGGCGGTATTGTGGCTTATGCCTACGAGGCCAAGGTGGCCATCCTGGGCGTTTCATGGGACACGCTCAGGGCATACGGGGCGGTCAGCCGCGAGACGGTGCTGGAGATGGCGACCGGCGCCCGGGCGGTATTATCGGCTGATCTGGCCATTGCGGTCAGCGGCATAGCAGGTCCCGGGGGCGGACTGCCCAACAAACCAGTTGGCACAACCTGGTTTGGGTTGGCAACGAATAAGGGCTCGTCTGCATACCTGCGTCAGTTCGAAGGCGACCGACTGCAAAACAAGTCGCTTGCCGCCGACGAGGCATTGCAGATTGTGATCGATCACCTGAAGGGCGGGGCGAGATGAAAATCACCGTCATCGTATCTGCTAATGGCGAATGGACGATACTGAAGTCCTTTTTTCCAGGCGTAAGCATCGTGACCACGCCATTTGGAGAGCGCTTTGAGGCCGACTTGGAGGCACGGCAGTTGACGTTCTTCCAAGGAGGATGGGGAAAAGTGTCGGCTGCGGCCAGCGCCCAATATGTGATTGACCAGCTTCAACCGGATCTGCTTGTCAATTTGGGGACCTGCGGTGGCTTTTTGGGCCGCATCGAACAGGGGATCATCATCCTGGTCGAGCGGACGATCATCTACGACATTGTGGAGCAGATGACCGATCCGGAGGAGGCAATTGAGCACTACGCGACACGCCTGGATCTCAGCTGGCTGCCGCGCGTGACGCCCTCTCCCGTCTCCCGGGGCCTGCTGGTTTCCGGCGATCGAGACATCCTGACCGACGATATCCCTATGCTTATCAAGAAATATGACGCGGTTGCGGCCGACTGGGAGTCGGGCCCGATCGCGTGGGTGGCGAGCAAAAACGGAAAGCGGCTGTTGATCCTGCGCGGCGTGAGCGATTTGGTGGGCGGAGAGGGCGGGGAAGTATACGGCGATTACGAGTTGTTCCTGGGTCGCACGAAAGAGGTCATGCGGCGCTTGATAGAGACGCTGCCGAAGTGGCTGAAGGGCATAGAGAAAGTGGAGCAGGGTTATCGCGTGTGAAATCCGATCGAAGGCAGCGTGCGAGCGCTGCAGACGGATGAGACGCACCCGCACAGATATGCACGGCAGATTTTCTCACTGGAAAATCTGTAGAAGTTGCAGTGCCGGATCGATATAACATCCGTTGCGTTATTTTGAAGGATCCAACACGCGTCCTAGAAACAGGATTTGACCGCTGCTGAGATCGCGAATTACGAACAGGAACGGGTGGTCAACCGTCAGTGTGATGTTCGGTCCCAGTATGGCGGTGGGGCCCATTATTACCGAGGTGGCGGCGGCCGCCTCGGTACCATTTTCATCCACGGCCACGAAAGCCTGATGCAAAACCTTGTTTATGTAAAGGTTGCGCTTACCTGTCATGCCGGAGAAATCCGCAAGATTCGGATCGAAAGCATCGGACATTCCCAAGGCTGAGAGGCGATCACTCAGATCGAAGCTGGCGCTAAAGCTGAACTTTGGCAGCCCAAGAGCCACGCTGGCCGGTTGCATGCTACCCAGAATCTTTCCGAGATCCTGGGCGTTCAGCGTGCTCTCAAACTGTTCAAATTGTCCTTCTGCCGGGACGATCACGTCCATTGTGGCAGTTTCTCCCTGATACGGCAGCTCGACGGCCTGATAGCCACTGCTGGCGACGAACCGAACCCCGGAGAGATTTTCGGACATCATCTTTACCTGCGATTGTGAGCCGTCCAACAAATGGAATGGCGCGGCCTGGGTATGGTTGGGATCGAATTGTTGTTCCCAGTTGGCCTTAAAATAAATGGCATTGACCAAGACCATCCTGGTTGACGGATCGAGGGCGCCCTCCGCAATCAAGTTCTGGACTTTGTTCTGAGTCTGATCGCTCACCCAATTGTTGATCTCCTGCCGGGCCGGCGCAGACTGATGGACAAAATCGACGAGTCGGATTCCCGCTCCATAATATTTCGCGACCAGGTCGAGGTATTGGTGAAGAAACGAATACGTTTGCTCAGCCCAGACTGCGTTGACGACATTTAGCTGCAGCGGTTGTTGGTCCTTCGATGTGGATTGGCCCTCCTGGCGAAGGTTTAGATCCAGTTGGTCGAAGGCCGGGTGAAGGCGATCCTGTGGCAGCGTGTAATGCAGGGCTTGAGCCATCTGAGATTCCGTCTGGCCGAGGGCGCCAGCATATGTCATGGCGAGGGCCGAGGAGATGCTGTAGGGCGAGAAGACCAAGTTCGAGTCTTGCGAACGAAAGGATCCGTAAAGATCCAGCGCAAAGGCGTCGTTGCCATCGGTGAGGGCAGCGAGATCATCCTTGGACACACTGAGTGAAGTAATCCGCGGGGCATTTGATTGAGCTATCCTGGCCGCGGTGTTGGAGCCACAAGAGGAGGTTACGATTCCGAAGATGACAAGGATCGAAAAGAGATTCACAGGCTTCATGGGTTCTCCTTCTGCTGAAAAGGACGACGATCTGGGAGATTAGTTCCAGGAAATGGAATTTCCCGGGTGCATCTTCGGCAGTATAACCGGAAAACCAACATGGCTCAGCCTGTTCGTTTTCCGGCATCCGTCCAGGCCGCAGGCGCTGCGACCGAGAAAGGGTTAGGCGGGCTGGAACTCCCGGCCCCCTGCAAAGCAGCCATCGCTCGAAGAAGCATGCGATGGAGGACTAGCTTCCCGGTACGGAGGCGGGCCCGGGAGGCGGGTTCGTTGGCAGCACGAACGGCGACCTCGGCGATTGATTGAAATTGAAATCGCTAAGTAAGTTGCCAAGGATGGACGCATTCTCACGGACATCCGGCCTTGGGTCGGGACGCCCATCGGTCGCCGGATCGATGCGCTGGCCACCGAGGAAGACATCCTCGATGAACTTTAGGTAGGCGTCGAAGCTCAGCGTTTGATGGTCTACGAAGCCCGTCTTTGCATAGGGACTGATCACCAGCCCGGGCACACGCAGGCCATAGCCATTCTTGTCCACCTGCGGCGGGACCACATGATCGTAAAAGCCACCCCAGTCGTCCCACGACAGGAAGATTGCCGTACTGTTCCACTCCGGGCCTTGCATGGCCGCATTTATTAAGGAGGTAACGTAGGCCTGGCCTACGCTTATGTCGGCCGGTGGATGCTCACTTACCTTTTGCTCGGGGACAATCCAGGAGACCACTGGCAGTGTTCCGTTCCGGGCGGCCGCAAAATAATTGTCGACCGTCTGAATGTTTCCAAGCTGGCCATCCTGTTTGACCGTATCAAAGCCTGGAAGCGGATTCCAAATGCCCGGTACATTCCGAGCGAGAACATGGGGCTGGCACAACATCGCGTCGTCCTCGCAATCCGGCTCGCTGCCGTTACTCAGGTAGTATGCCCAGGAGACATTTGCCTTGTGCATAAGATAGGTCAAATCGGTCCAGGCGTAATCGTTGTTGAGAGTGATGACCCCGCTGGGGCCATCCAAAGCATTTACGCAACTCGAAGGATCTCCCTGTGAAGAGCATTTGGCCGACCAGGCCGAAACCATGAAGAGATGCGATGGCAGACTCCAGGAGGAATTGGGCTCGAACATCTTGTCCTGTAATACAAATTGTTGCGCATACGCCCAGTAGTTTGGGATCTCGCGGGCATCGTGCCACCCCATCACATCGGGCGTTTGGCCCGCGGCGCAGCCCGGGACGTTGGGGCTGATGCAGGCGGTCTGAGCATTGCGAAACGTCGCGATGAAGCCATCCATCTTGCCGCCGTCTATGTCGCGGGCGGCGGACTGTGCGGCGTGCGGCCCGCCGGCGTTGACGTCATTTGGATCGTGATAGGGTTTCACACATTGCCCGGTCTTGGGATCATTTACACAAACGGTAGGCACGCCATTTTGCATTGGTATACCATCAACGCCGGGATAGGTCCCGAAATATTCATCGAAGGACCGGTTCTCCTGCATGACGACCACGATGTGTTGTATTTTGGACCGGGCGGCTGCCAATTCAGCTGAGGCGGGGACCGGAGGCGGCTCGTTCGCGTTGGATCCGGAGGAATTTCCAGATGCCGGCGTGATTGCCGATGGAGGGACCAAGGGGCCAGTTCCGCCAGCAGGGCTTATCAGGGCGCAGGCCTCCAGCAGCAAGGCGGCGGCGATTAGTTTAGCAGCACGGCTTCGTTTGAGCATTGAGCCTCCTTCAAAAGTTTGTGATTTGGTCAGCTTGGCGCTTATGGTAATGATGGGAGTTAAACATAGCCTTAGCCGCGTGTAACCCTGCTGTAAAAAAACGCTTGCGCCCCCCGAAAGAATCGATGAACTCATGTCGTCCTTATCTAACTTGCGCCGTTGGGTTCAAACCGTTGTTGGCAGGCGCTGTTCCTGCCCGGATGCGAACCGAAGCATATTCCGGCAGACAAACAGAAACATATTACAGAGGTGTCCGCTTATGAGCGTTGAAACCGCCATGATCGAAAAGCGCCGCGGTTTGGAGCAAAAATGGAAAATCCTGATTTCCGTGATGTTCGGCGTCTTTATGATCATCCTGGACTCGACCATCGTAAACATTGCATTCCCCACATTGCGTCTGGAATACGGCGCGAGCTTGGACTCTGCCCAATGGGTTATCAGTGTATATGTGCTTGCGCTCGGCATCACAACGCCGGTCGCCGGTTTTCTGGCGGATCGTTTTGACATCAAGCGCGTTTACCTGCTCGGAATCGCCATATTCACGCTGGGCTCTTTCCTATGCGGATTTGCTCCTTCTTTGGGTTTCCTGATCGCCGCACGCGCCTTTCAGGGCTTTGGCGGCGGAATTGCGCAGCCCCTCGGAGCCGCACAGTTGTATCGCGCCTTTCCTCCGAAAGAGCAGGGCAGGGCATTCGGCATCTTCGGCATCGCATTGGTGGTCGCACCGGCGCTCGGGCCAATTCTCGGCGGCTGGCTGGTCGATGCACAACTTTGGCGGGCAATCTTTTTCGTCAACGTACCAGTCGGAATTCTCGGCGTAATACTGGGTTCCCGGTTCCTCGTAAACAGCAGACCCGACATACGCCCGCGCTTTGATCCGCTGGGACTGGCGACGGCGGTGATCGGCTTTGGCGCGGTGCTGTATGCGGCGTCCATCGCCGAGACCTACGGATGGACCGGTTCGATTACGTTGTTGATGTTGTGCCTGGGGCTGATCGTGTTGGCCGTACACGCAATCATCGAGCTCCGAGTCGCCAGAGAGCCAATGATGAACCTTCGCCTGTTTTCGCGTCCGCTCTTCCTGACGGCCAGCCTGGTAGGATACGTGGCTACCATCGCATTGTTCGGAGCCGAATTTCTGATGCCTTTGTACCTGCAAAGCTTCCGGGGGCGAACGGCGCTGGAGGCCGGCATCATTCTTCTAGGAGTTGCCGCCACCTCCGCCATTGCAACACCATCGGCCGGCCGGCTTTATGACAAGATCGGTCCGCGGATGATCATGGTAGCAGGCTTTGCCATCCTGTGTGTCAACACCTGGCAGCTTGCCGAAATCCAGGCGACGACGTCCATGCTCACCATCGTATTGCTCCTGGCCTTGCGGGGCCTCGCTGTTGGCCTTACTCTTCAGACCTCCTACGTGGCGGCCTTAAGCAGCATCCCGCTGGATCTGCTGCCCCGAGGTTCCTCTCTGCTCAACAGTACGCGCTTTGTGGTGCAGGCTTTGTCGGTAGCGGCCTTCGCCACCATACTGGTGAGCTTCCTGTCCCCGCAGATAAAAGCGGAACAGAACGCCATGCAGCAATCGCAGGCCGTGCTAACGACGCCTTTCGGGGTGTGTGAGACGCCGGGTGTGGCGCCATCGAACAACTTTCCCCCGGGGACATCAGCTTCCCTGTCGTCACTGAGTGCTTCGGCCGCGGCTGCGGTCAAGTCCAAAATCCTGACAGACCTCAACCTTGCCTGCAGCCAAAGCATGCACGGTTTCGAATCTGCCTATCGCGTCACATTTTATGCTTCAATTGGAGCCCTGCTGTTGGCAGGATTCCTGCCGGGTTGGCCCGGAAAATGGGAAGGGCGCGAAACCGGACAGCAAGCGAGAACCATAATCGAGTGAGAAGAATCATCGAGCGTGTTGCGAGCGTGCTATTATCTCAGGGTGATTTCAGCGGAGATGAAATCGTACGGAGAGCCAGTTGCCGTTGCTGCCGATCTGTGGTTTCTTAACCTCCCAACCGCGATCGCTCTTGCTGGACAATGCTATCATCCAGTTTCTTGAAAAGCGGACCAGGCAGGTTCAATTTTCGACCGGGCTGCAGTTGACTTGGCTGCCAATAGATGGGGCGTGCCGCGGCACGATAGCGAAGCACGCGGTGGATGCCAAGGGAGTCTCCGATCTCCTGCACATATTGCTCTCCGAACAACGGTGAATCGTAGCCGAAGAATTCGTGCAGCCGTTGGGAGGTGAACGGCAGGAAGGGCGCGAAGAGCACCTTCAGCGAATCGATGGCTTTGAGGGCGGTGAAAACCGACAAGGCCGCTTCTTCCCTGTTCTGTTTGATTGTTGTCCAGGGCGCGGTCTGGTCCAGATACTGATTGACCAATGAAGCCAGCCGCATTGCATCCTGTAATGAGGCCCGAAGGTGCACCGATTCCAGTTGCTGACCGATCGATCTCGAAGGCATCCTCGATATATGCCAGCAAATCCAAATCCGAGGGACGCAGGGCGGCCGGTATCGACCTGGGGAACGCGGCCGTCCCACGTCCGATAGCAGAACGAAAGCACGCGGTTGGCCAGGTTGCCCCAGGTGGCCACCAGCTCGTTGTTGTTGCGCGCCACGAACTCCTTCCAATCCCAATCGCTGTCCTTGTTCTCGGGCATGTTGATGGTCAGGTAATAGCGCAGGGCATCGGGGTCGTAGCGGCTTAGGAAGTCGCGAGCCCCAGACGGCCCAATTGCGCGAGCCGCTGATCTTCTGGCCTTCGAGATTCATGAACTGGTTGGCAGGCACATCGTAGGGCAGAGTCAGCTCGATCTTCCGCCCGGCGAAGATCTCGCCGAATTGTTCCCCGACGCCCATCAGTTCGGCCGGCCAGAGGGAAGTGTGGAAGAAGATATTGTCCTTGCCGATGAAGTAGAACTGGCGCGCTGCCGGATTGGCCCACCATTCCTGCCAGGATGCACCCTCGCCTGAAACCTGCGCCCATTCGATGGCGGCCGAGAGATAGCCGATGACGGCCTCAAACCAGACGTAGAGCTTCTTGCCCTCCCAGCCCTGATCATCGACCGGCACGGGGATGCCCCAATCCAGATCGCGGGTGATGGACCGGGGCTTGAGGCCTTCAGACTTCGATCTTGCCCAGCGATTCGCCCAGCACCGTGTCGCGCATGTGATCGGCGCGCTGCCGCAAAAAGGCCTTGACATCCGGCTCCAGCTTGGAGAGATCCAGGTAAAAATGCTCGGTGTCGCGCAGCTCCAGCGCCCCATCGCCGGTCTTGGCGCGAGGATTGATCAGCTTTTCCGGCTCGAGGACATTGCCGCAGTTGTCGCATTGGTCGGAGCGGGCGCCCTCGAAGCCGCAAATGTAGCAGGTGCCTTCCACGTAGCGGTCCGGCAGGAATTTCCGGGCACTGGGTGAATACCACTGCTTGCTGAACTGCTTGAACAGGAAGCCGTTCTTCTGCAGAGCCAGGAACATGCTCTGTGAAACCTTGAAATGGTTTTCGCTATGGGTGGTGGTGAACAGGTCATACGAAATGCCGGCCCGCTGGAACACGTCCAGGAAGCCGTCATGATACTTCTTGTACACTTCCTCGACCGGCTTGCCTTCCTTGTCGGCAGCCAGCACGACGGGCGTGCCATGTGAATCCGTGCCGCTGACCATCAGGACGTTATCGCCTTTCAGCCGGTGGTAGCGCGCCACAATGTCACCGGGCAGGTGAGAACCGGTGATATTGCCCACGTGGATCTCGGCATTGGAGTAGGGCCAGGCGATGGCAATTAGGATGTTTTCAGGCATAGGGCGCTCCGCAAAAAGAAAATTGCTCTTACAAACAAAAAGGCTGTCCGGATCTTGGACAGCCAGTGTCAATCAAGAAGGTTGACCTACCTTGCTCTCCAGGCGCGGACTGATCTTTGCATGCTCATGCGCATGTTGGATTGCAGGTTAACAGAGAAGAACCTTTGTGACATCCGAGCTATTTTAGGCTTGGGATAGGGGTTTGTCAATGGATGGTATCTCGGTGCAGATTGGCCGACCTCGTTAGGAATCTGCAATATTCTGGCTGAATTGCGCGTGTTAGACTTGGAATATCAGCCACAAATATGGTAGGAAAGGTCACCATGGCGAAACCTAGAACCGGTTTGCGCGCAGAAAAGACCGCTCGTCCTAAGAAAGAGCCGGGGGCCAAACCTAAGCTGCCGCACAGGCACACCGGCGCGGAGCTAGCTGAGGAGCCAAATCTGCTCCGGACCCTGATTGACAACCTGCCCGACCGAATATACGTCAAAGACGCCAAAGGAAGGAAAGCCATTTCAAACGAGGCCGACTACAAGGCGTCGGGCGGGATTAGCATGGAGGACGTGGTCGGGAAGACTGATTTTGATACCTATCCGTCCGAGTTGGCTGCCAGGTATTGGGCCGTGGATAAGTCGGTCATCGAGTTGGGCAGGGCAATCGTAGATCGTGTAGAACCCGGGCTTGATTCGAAAGGCAGACCCATCTGGGTACTCACCACAAAAGTCCCGCTCCGGAACAAAAAAGGGGAGGTTATCGGACTGGTGGGGATAGGCAGGGATATCACGGCTCAAAAGAGAACCGAGACAGAACTGCTACGGCAAAAACAGTTCTTTGAAGCCCTAAACGAAACTAGCCCGGCGGCAATTGTTGTTTTGGACACGCAGGAAAATATCCTGGCCTGCAATCCGGCTTTTGAGCAGCTCTACGGGTTCGCCTCTGCGGAGATCGTCGGGAAAAACCTTGACGCGCTGGTGGCGACAGCAGAGACGATCAGCGAGGCCAGCACTTATACCCAACAGGCGATGAGCCGCCCTGTGCACGGCATCAGCAAGCGCCGTCGTAAGGATGGCTCACTGGTGGATGTGGAAATCTTCGGCGTCCCGGTCTTCGCCGGGAAGGAGAAGATCGGCACACTTGCCATTTACCACGACATAAGCGAGCTGCTGCGGGCCCGCAGTGAAGCCGAAAAAGCCAACCGCGCCAAGAGCGAATTCCTGGCCAACATGAGCCACGAGATACGAACTCCAATGAATGGAGTGATCGGCATGCTCGAACTGGCTCTGTCAACCTCGTTGACAGCGGAGCAGGAAGACTATGTGCAGACGGCGCTGCAGAGTGCAGATGCCTTGCTGGCCTTGCTCAACGACATTCTCGATTTCTCCAAGATCGAGGCGGGCAAACTTGAACTTGAGAGCATAGATTTCAACTTGCGCACCATGGTGGAAGAGGTCGCCTTTACGCTTGCCAAGCGCGCGCAGGACAAAGGACTGGAACTGGCCTGTCTTATTCACCCCGAACTCACATCGGACCTGCGAGGCGACCCGGGCAGGATTCGACAAATCCTTACGAATCTGGTGGGGAATGCGATTAAGTTCACGCATCAGGGTGAGATCGTCGTACGGGCTGAGCCGACCGAACAGAGCGACACCAGTGCAACTGTCCGCTTCTCGGTGCAGGACACGGGCATCGGCATCCCGATTGAACGGCAGGCCGCCATCTTTGACCGGTTTACGCAGGCCGATGGGTCAACGACACGAAAATACGGCGGCACAGGCCTAGGCCTGACCATATGCAAGCAATTGGCAGAAGCCATGGGCGGGAAGATCGGAATGGAAAGCACGCCGGGCGTTGGCAGCACATTTTGGTTCACGCTTGAGTTCACCAAGCAGCCTGCCGAAAGAAAAGGTACGGCTCCGTTGAACCCGGGTTCGGTAGCTCTGAGAGGCGCCCGGATACTGGGCGTGGACGACAATCAGACCAACCGCCTAGTCCTTACACGAATGATTGAAGGATTCGGCTGCCGGGTCGATACAGTCGCCGGCGCCGGCAAAGCCATTGAAATGCTGTGCAACGCTCACCGGGCCGGCGACCCCTATCAGGTGATCCTGCTCGACATGCAAATGCCCGGCATGGATGGCGAGCAGGCGGCCAGAGCGATCAAAAGTGATCCCCTCATTAAGGAGGTGAAGATCATAGTCCTTACTTCCATGGGGCAACGCGGTGACGCCATACGACTGGAGGCGCTCGGCTGTTCGGCGTACCTGTTGAAGCCGGTCAAACAGCAAATGATGTTTGATGCACTTTCTGCCGTGCTCGGCCGCGGCGGTGTGGAACAGCAAGGGATAGTCAACCGCCACTTGCTGTCGGAACAGAGAAGATTCGGCCTGCGCCTGCTGCTGGCGGAGGATAACGGTATCAACCAGAAGCTGGCCGTGGTTCTGCTGCAGAAGGCCGGGTACTCCGTAGATGCCGTTGAGAACGGCCTGCAGGCGGTTCAAAGGGTAAAGGCCGAACACTACAATGCGGTGCTGATGGACGTTCAAATGCCGGAACTGGATGGTTTCGAAGCCACGCGGCGAATCCGCGCCTGGGAGGTACTCCGCAAGCGCCATATTCCGATTATTGCGATGACTGCACATGCATTGGCAGGCGACCGAGAAAGATGCCTGCAATCGGGAATGGACGATTACATCTCGAAGCCATTGCAGCCAAGGACACTGTTCAATATCCTGGATCGTTGGATACCTGGCAGCGAGCTACTGGAGAATCAGGCGGCATCCGGAGGCGATGTGCAGGATTATGCGGCGATACCGCCGGTGAGCGATCTGACAGCCTCCGAATTCTATGGAGAGGCCGGTCTTTTCGGCGAAGCAGCCGGAGTTGAGGCTGCCGCCGCGAAGGCCGAAGCCAGCCCACGGAGTTCCTCCGAGACGGCTGCAGACAGGGGCGAAACTGTTTCTGCCGACCTGCCCATGGATCTGGAGGACGCAATCGAGCGCTTTGGTGACGATCGCGGATTCATGATGGATATGTGCCGGGAATTTATAGAAGGCCTGCCTGGGCGGATGGCGGACATCGACTCCGCCTGCCGTGCGCAGGATGCGGACAGACTGGGCCGCCTGGCTCACAATCTCAAAGGCGTTGCGCTCAATTTCAGCGCAACGCCTCTGGCAAGCGCCTCGATCCAGATTGAAGAGCTTTCGAAAACAGAGGATTTAGCCGAGGCGCCGAGACTTGTCCGGGAACTGAAGACGGCAGCGTCTGGTTTGCGCGACTATTTTGAGAAACTTTCTTGATCAGACGCCGAGGAAACGATGACCCGAGTGCTGTATATTGATGACGAGACTTTGAACTTCCCGTTGGTAGCGCGGACTTTCGAACCGCTGGGGTTCCAGCTTGACTTTGCGGAAAACGGAACCGGCGGTGTTGCCAAAGCCGAGAGCCAGAAGCCTGACGTGATCATCACGGATGTGATGATGCCTGATATCAACGGCTACGAAGTGACGCGCATGCTTCGACGGGAAGCCCAGTTTGCGGCCACGCCGATCCTGATACTGACTGCCCAGTCGGGCCTGCAGGACAAGCTCAGGGCATTTGAAGCGGGCGCGGATGATTACCTGACAAAGCCGTTCGAGAGCGCCGAGCTTTCCGCCCGTGTAACGGCTCTTCTCCGAAGGTTGGACGCCGCCCGTGCGACCCTGCCCGAAATGTCCGCCGAAGAGGGGCGGTTCATCGCAGTCCACAGTTTGCGGGGCGGAACAGGTTGTTCGACACTGGCGGTCAACCTGGGAATAGGCCTGGCCGGCATATGGCCGCGCTCGACCGTACTGCTGGATTTGACGATGACAGCGGGACAGGTGGCGCTAATGCTAAACAAGACCCTGCGCCGCACGTGGGCCGACATTGCCCGGCATCAGGCCGCTGAACTGGATTTGGAAATGTTGAATTCCATCGTTGGAGACCACGAGAGTGGCTTACATTTCATCGCGGCTCCGACGTTTCCGGCAGAGGCAGAAACTCTCGGCGCTGAGACTTCTGGGCAAAGCTTTGCGACTGCTGAAGAGCCAGTATGGATATGTCGTGGCCGACCTTCCACATGATTTCAGTGAGCCTGCCTTGCAGGCATTGGATGCGGCAGACGTCATCTTGTTGGTGGCGGCGCCGGACATGGCCTCGATACGAGCCGTCACGGCTGCAATGGACACGTACAAGAAACTGGGCTATTCCGCCGAGAAGACCAGGCTCGTGCTATCCGCGACCTTCCCGCATTCAAGCCTGACCAAGGAAAAGATCGAGACCGCACTGGGCATGACGGTGGCTGTCACGATACCGTTCGTGCAGGATATCTTTGTGGATGCAATCAACCTGGGGCAGCCGCCTGTCTTCCACCGGCCTGAGCAGGCCATCTCCGGACTGCTGGAGGACCTCGCCTTCTTCATGAGCAGCGAAGCGCAGAAGAAATCGAGGCCGGACAATCCCACGCAGGCGTGGAATAGAGTCTATAGGCGCCATCAGGCCAGAAGGAAATAGCAACGCCGGAAATACTTCCTGGATGCAGGTCCGCTCGCAGGCGGGCGTTTGCCGCCGAGATATCTTCAATCAACTGTGGGTTCGCTCGTTGGAGAAGGCTTCCGGCTACTGAAAAGCCAAAGATTCAAGCCAAAAACCAGAAGAGTGGTGATCACGCTCCACAGGTCGCTGTGGGTGCGGGCTTGTATCAAGAGGGCGACGAAAGAAACCACGTCTAAGACGATGAGGAAGAGAAAGACGGGTACGTACGACCGCGTCCTTTCAAGGAGATTTCCAGCAATCCATACGATGGGGAAAATGTAGAGTATCTGATCGTAACCAAAGACGTAGAAGGCGGAAATGAATGCGAGCGGGATAATCAAGTTGAAGAGTTCCCACGGGGCAAGCCTCGCGTCATAGCGCCATATCAGCCAGCCACCGAAAGCAAGCAGCCCAAGAAACAAAAGTCCGCCCAGGGCCAGCGTGCAAGAACCGGCTCCACGACAAGCCAGATATGCCATGCTCCACACGTTTGACTGGAGGCCCATGCTCCGGCTGGACACGGCCTGACTGTTGGAAAGAAACTCCTGGACCCACAAAGGATCGAGCAACAATCCAGCTACCAGCAAAGCAAGACCGCCAGCGACCAATCCGGCGATTGCCTTCCAATCCCGTTTCAGCAGCAGCCAGAACCCGCCCAGAAACAAAATAGGCAGTCCCTGAGGCGGTTTGAGAATTAGCAAAGAAAGAAGTAATGCGGCTAGCAGAGTTTTATGCCGGTTTAGCAATAATATGGATCCCAGCACAACGACCATCGCGATCGCACCAATGGAACCAACTTGCAGCGTCAAATATATTGGGCCAAAAAAAAGGAGAGAGATTACCAGCGGAAAGAACAGCCACCCTTGCCGGCTCCTGCTCAGCATATTTAGCAAGATCAAACAGGCAAGCGCGATGAGCACCTGGGACAGAAGACTCCAGACGACGAATGCAACCTGCGGCGGCAACAATGCCAGAGGTGCCAGGAAGAATGCCTGTGGCAGTGGATAAAGAAATATCCTGTCCGGGACCGAGGTGGCACCCAAACGAATGTGCTCGGCATGCCATTGTGCGGGATCATAGGGATTAAGCCCTGTGAGAACCATGTGGCCGGCAATCCAGAACTTGGCAAAGTTCGAATTGCGGTAGTCTTCGTGCGCCAAGTTTTGGAGAGTATTCAGCGAGAAGACCACGGCCAGGAAGACGCCTACCGCAATTCTCCCCGCTGATTTCACTGCGGAAGAGGGAGGCTTCATGCGAGCCTGTTCTTTAGGCGTGTCACGTATCGTCCCAAGCCCCAAGAGATTACAGCAACTTCTTCAGAACTGAAAAAGGCGACTCGTCGTCCTTCGGCCGATGACCACAGTCGCGCACGTTGAGATCCTGTCCGCAGACAGGACACAACCCCTTGCAGCCCGGCCTGCAAATTGGGTTTATCGGCACTTCGAGGAGGGCATATTCCCGAACCAATGGTTGAAGATCAATCTGTGCGTCTTCCGGAACAATCAGCCCCGAGTCGGTGATGGACTTCTCATTGAAGGCATACAACTCGGTCATATTCCAGTTGAGTCGTCGCTTGAATGCTTTCAGGCACCGTGCGCATTCAAGCGTGGTCTCGCCGGAGAACTGGCCTGTGAAGAGCAAGCCCTGGGGCGTGCGGCCAAAGGTTGCGTTGCCGCTAACGAGGCTCATTTCAAGGTCATCTCCAAGCTGGAGCTTATCCACCTCAAATGGGAAATCTTGCGTGTAGCCAACTTCCTCGTGAATGATGAAGCCGACGTTCACTCGAAGCGGGCGCCGCGGATTGCTCATCAAAACTCGATCTAGACGTTTCTATCGACGATGAACTTTGCGAGATTCTCGAGAGCGTCGCGCTCAGGGCCGGACTCAAACGCCCCCAGTGTCCGCAACGCGAGTTCAACGTGCCTATTTGCCTCACCCATGGCCTTGTTCACGGCGTCCGTATTGCGGATCGATTCCACCAACCGACTCATGCGTTCCTGATTCGCCCATCCCCCTTCTGAGAGCGACTTGACATCTGCGTCATCAGGTCGAGCCTCCGCATAGTAGATTGCAGGCAGCGTTACCAACCCGTTGAGCAAATCAGAGCCGATGGGTTTACCCATCGTCGTCTGCTCGCCCGTGAAATCCAATATGTCGTCCACAATTTGAAATGCAATGCCGGTCTCAAAGCCAAACTCCCGCATGGTCTCCATGGTAGCAGCGCTGGCAGGGCTAATCATGGCCGCGGCGCGGCTCGTCATCTCAAAGAGAGAGGCCGTCTTGGCATAAATGCGCTGATAGTAATTGTCGCGGTTGATCACTCCGCGACTGGAGAACATTTGATTCAATTCTCCATTGACGATAATGGCCAGCGTCTCCGCAAATAAATTCATCAAGGCAAGATGATCGGTCTCAGCGGCCAGCTTTGCCGCGCGCGCAAATAAAAAGTCGCCTGTCAAAACGGTTGCCGCAGGCGACCAGCGTGCGTTCAAGGTGGGCATACCGCGGCGCAAGAGCGATCCGTCAATCAGGTCATCGTGCACCAGCGTGGCCGTGTGCAGGAGCTCCACCGCCGCGCCCAATGTCACAAGCTTGTCTTCGGGCGCGCCAAGCATGTTCCCGACCAGCAGCCCCAGAGTGGGTCGGATCCGTTTACCTCCGGCAGCCAGGATCTGTTCAAGGGCCGCGCGCAAATCCGGATGTCGGTCGCCGGCCTGTGCATGCAAACGGGCCTCGACAAGTTGGAGCTGCGCCTGTACGGGCGAGAGAAAGGTAACAGTATTCAAACAATTTCTCCCCACGCGAAAATGTCGCGCGGCATTGTGGCTGGTCACAGCAGCGACCTCCTGGGGGGTGCGGGATTGGATTTCCGCAATTTTATCAGCAATATGAGTAACAAAGGCGGGTTCATTACGCCTGCCCCTGTGCGGATCAGGGGCGAGGAACGGTGCGTCTGTCTCGACCAGGAGCCGCTCCAATGGCAGCCCGGCGATGACTTGACGCCGCTGCGCGGCGTTTTTGTACGTGACGGGGCCGGTAACTCCGATATAGAAGCCCAGCTCCAAGGCACGTCCTGCGATTGCAGGCGAGCCGCTGAAGGAATGCAGCACACCGGGTGCACCCGCCAGCGGGTGAGCGCCGCGCTGCAAACTTGCTGTCCATTCCTCTAGTATCGCGATCAAGTCATCTGAACAGGCACCGTATTCCGCATCGTTTTGCTCGCGCATGTGGAGGATAACGGGCTTGTCGAGTTCGCCGGCCAAGTTCAGCTGGGTCCGCAGGCCTTCGCGTTGGCGCTCTCGTTTTCCGCTGTCAGTAACCCAGTAGTAATCCAAGCCGATCTCCCCGATGGCGACAACTTTAGCATCCGCCGCCAATTGCCGGATTCCGTATAGCGCGCCTTGATCCAACTTCTCAATATCCGTCGGATGAAATCCGACCGCCGCAAAGATGTGCGAACGCCCACGCGCCAACTCAACGGCCTGCTGACTCGAAGCCGCATCGAGGCCGGGGATCAGCAGGCGGCCAACACCTGCAGCGGCGGCGCGTTCAACCACCAGATCGCGGTCGATGTCAAATTTCGCAAGATTTAGATGGCAATGGGTATCTGTCAGCACGCTGCCACGTTCCAACGCTCGAACGTTATTTGAGGCCAGCGATCTTCAACCCGTCCTGAAGGATGGCCTGTACTTTATCCGCGTGGGTCGTCTCGCAGTAGACGCGCATAATCGGTTCGGTACCACTGAAACGGATCAGCATCCAGCCGCCGTCTTCAAGCTTAAATTGATAGCCGTCCACTGTGACCAGGTCTGTTACTTTCAGCCCACCGATCGTCTTCGGATGAGCCGCCAGAATTTGCTGCTCGCGCGATTGGCGATCGCCTTCGAACGGCGTGTCAATGCGATCGTAATAGTGTGCGCCGACCTTGGCGAAAAGCAGCTCCAGCAATCCAGAGGGTTTCTTGCCCGTGCGCACCATCAGGTCCAACATATACAGGCCGGCCAGGATACCGTCACGCTCCGGCACATTTCCGCGAAAGGCATAACCACCGCTTTCCTCACCACCGATCATGGCGTCGGTTTCGATCATCTTCGGCGCAACGTATTTAAATCCCACGCCGGTCTCGTATACGGGCACACGGTAAAGCTGACCCAACTTGTTGAGCATGGTTGTGGTTGAAAGGGTTTTGACAATGGCGCCACGTTGGCCGCGCAGTTCGAGAAGATAGAATGCAAGCAAGGCATAAACACGAAGCTGGTTGACAAACTCGCCGTGTTCGTCACCCAGGCCCAGGCGATCGGCATCACCGTCGGTAACCAATAGGACGTCGGCTTTATTGTCCACGGTCGCACGGAGACCCACGTCAATGTTGGGCGGGATCGGTTCAGGGCGCTTCATTTCCGGGAAGGATGGATTGCGATCCTTGTGAATTTCGACCACCCTGGTTTTCCCACCGGCCAAGAGGCTCGCAAACCAGCCCCCGCCGTTGCCCCACATCGAGTCGACCATTATCGTGAAACCAGCCTTCTTTATGTTCTCCAGATCTACCAGGCTCTTGAGGTGCTCGATGTACGACGGCGCTGGATCGAACTTGACGATGAGACCGGCCTGGGCTGCATTCGAATACTCCTGCCTCCGTACCTCTGCCACCGTATCAGGAATCAGGGCTTCGATTTTGTTTAGTCCGTCGGGGTCAATTGCGCCGCCCATCTCATTGCGCACCTTGAAGCCGTTGTCGGTGGGTGGGTTGTGGGAGGCCGTGATATTGACCGCGCCGCAAGCCTTCCGGTCCACAACCGAAAAGGCGATGACCGGCGTGGGCGTGGGTCCATCCGTGAGATAGACACGCAGCCCGTTTCCCGCCAACACCTCGGCGACGGCGGCTGCGAAGAATTCGCTGTCGAATCGTTTGTCGTGCCCGACGACCACCCATTGCCCCTGCCTACCATTATTGAGGAGGTAAGACGCGAAGCCCTGTGCAGCGCGACGGACATTGTCGAAGGTGTAGTCCTCGGCGATCATGCCGCGCCAGCCGTCCGTGCCAAATTTGATTTGATGAGTCATATTGTCTCCAAAATATCAGTGAAGCACCGTATTATATCGTGTCAAACCTTGACAGAAAAACGGAACTTGTCGATGTTGCGCGCCGAGAGGGCTCGGACCTCGCATCTTCAGCGGCCAAAGAAATGAACCATCTGGTTTAGCAGTGCATGGTTCAGGTGCCTGAATTGTTCCTCATAGCCGGTTATTGCCAGCAGCAGGCTGGTGGCAATGGAAAAGCCCGCCAAGCCGAGCGAGGCCAGGATAAATGGCAGCCGAAAGCCGCGATGCTTTGAGAAGATCTGATATCCCTTAAAGAGGCCTAATGAGGAAAGGAGAACGAGCGCTGGCACAACATCCTCCAGGTAACGCATCGTGGCGTAGAAAAAGAGCAGAAGAAATACAAATGGAAGGAGCGCGGATCCAATCAAGCTTGCCGAAATCCATGTAAAGAGGCGGTTATCTGCGTTAGCGTCATGGGAATCCCCAACCGGCATTTTCGTGGCGGTCCCAGAGAACAACGCGGCCAGGGGGACCAGGGCCATGATGAGGAATGGCGCGGAGTAAAGCAACCCCGTAATCGCCTCCGGACGGAAAACAACCGTGGGCATCATTTGAGCCGCAACTGGATTGAGGGCCGGTTGTGGGGTGACAAACGGGAAAGCCCGCATGAAGTTCGCCGGCGTCAAAAGGTAACTGTACACATTGGGCACTATGTATGCCAACGAGAACGCCCGGTCCCCATATTTGTTCAGGTTGAGCCACGTCAGTTGATAACGCAATCCAAATTCGAACGGGGAGCCGAAGCGGGCCCAGTTGTACCATCCGAGCGCCACCGCGCCGACGATAACCGGCAACATGACCGCCGCCAATCTTAAACCCAGCTGCAGTGGCGACCCCTCTCCGGAGGGGCTCTTTAACATCCACCAAACGACCATGATCAGCATGAATGCTACCGGCCAGACCGCCGTCGTCCGAGAGCCGACTGCGCAGGCCCAGAAAATACCTGCCAGAATCGGACGCCAAAAAGAGCGCGGTACCTGGCTCAGGGCAGTATACGAAAAATAGAATCCGCCGATGAAAAAGAACTGGCTGCCGACGATCGCGGCCTCGTACACCGCCGGCCGGCTCAGTATCCAAACCACCGGACAAACGAGACCAACCATCAACAGACTTAAATGCAAAGTCCATCCAGGCAGTTGCCGGAAGAAGCGCTGCCAGCACGAAAGAACCAAGAGGCCGCTGAACACAAACAATCCACAAGTAAATGCAAAGACAAGATACTGGTCGGGTATCTGCCCGGGGAAGACGGCCTTGACGACGCTCAATAGAAGCCCCGGTACAGGCCCAAAATAGAGATAGTATTGCCCGCCGTAGAGGGATGCATCCCACAGGAAACGTATATCGCCCCTGGCCGCCACGTCGTAAGGATCCGGCAGGGCCAGGAGAGCGGGATCGGGCCGGTCCTGAAGGGCTAATTGGCCATGTCCGAAGGACGAGGCAAGCAAGTCGTAGGCGTATGTTGTCTTGGGCCAGATCGTCCAGTAGCCAACGCTGACGTACCAAACATATATGGCGATAACTGCCAGAAATGCCAGCGCCGCGATGACATAGGTTGCCGTCATGCTCCCCGAGAATTTCAGCTTACCGTCCGCCCAAAAATCCAGGGTCGGAAAAAGTAGCAAGGCAGTCGAGACAAGGATCAGCAGAACTCCCGAAGCCGCCAATAGGATTCGACCAGTTCCCCAGCCAGCGTTATGATCCAGCCCTACTTGAGACGCAAATACCGCCAATAGCAGCGCTGTGGTGCCAACGAGGATCACAGCGATTGCCGCGATTTTCCTTTTCATCACGCTCATTATAATGCGCGCTCTGGAACAAGCAACTTTGGCAGTAGGAAGAAGCTCCAGCACCTTCTTCGAAGCATGCCAGGCAATGTCAATCTGCCGGAACGTATTCGTGACGTTATCGAGCCAGCATTCGTCGTTTCGGGGCCCGCTCAATTCTCCACGACAAAGATCCACCCGACCAACTCAATGGATCGGGTGGATGCGAGGCTCTTGGGTGGCATAGAGGCGCAATTCACCCAGACTAAGGTCCCTTAACCAGCAGATGGCTGAAGGTCATGTCAATTCCTGGATCACCGCTACCGCCCGTGCGCACCACCATTCCAACGCCTCCGGAGGTATATTGCGAATCCTGCACCTGCAAAATCGGCTTGCCGTTCAAAAGCATAGTCAGATTTTCGCCTGCGCAGACGGCTTCGAGGTGATTGACCTGGCCTTGATTTAACGTGCCGGGATCGAGTGTTCCACCGTCGAGCATGTCAGAGTTCCAATCGGTATACTTGTAAATCCCATAAGAGCCATCCTTACTGAATTCAAAGGAGTATAGGCCGCCGGAATCGCTTGCGCGACAGGCGACCCCGAGTTTTCCGTCAGACGGACCGGCCGTCTGCTGTATGTCCACGTCAATGCTCTCGTCCGTGAAACTTTCAGTGCGCCAAACGATCTGTCCCTTGCCCTGCTCGCCGATGAAGACGTGATAGGCGCCGTTTTTGTATTCCAGCGTATAGTTTGAATCATGCATCTTGTCCCAGCCGCTGGAAGAATTAGTGAAATTATCCTTCAGGAGCACCTTTGTAAACGGCATGGGCGTGTCGAAAGGAGTCGGCGGCGGCGTGGCCGTATCCGCGGGGGCCTGCGTCACGAGCGCCGACACATTAGTGGGGAGACTTGAGCCGTTAATCGCTGAGGTCGTATTTGAAAAGATCACGTATAAGATGCCACCCACGGCTGCCAATATGATGCAAGTAAGTGCTACCGGGAGGATCAGGCTGGCGGCAGTAACGCCAACGGTGATGCCGGCCGCGGCCTTTCCAACGGAGCTCATGGTTTCGAGCACCTCATCATTGCCGGCGGACATCGGCGTGTGGTGCATCTGGGGCGGCGGCGTCTGATCGAGCAATTCCTGCGGGACGATCACACTGCTGCCACAGTAGGCGCATTTGACTTCGCGGTCTGCCCCCGATGTTGCGATGGGCGATCCGCAATTCGGGCACTGGAAACTTTTCGCGTTATCCATGGGTCCTCCTGCGAATAAATTAGGAGCCAATATATCATATTCGATGTGCCCTCGGGAAGGCCGGGTATATCCCCCTTAAGTGCATGCTATAATCGCGCCAAAACGACCATGTCAGCGCCAATTTATCTGGATTATGCGGCAACAACCCCTGTAGACGAGCGCGTGCTTGAAGCAATGCTGCCCTACTTCTCGACGACTTTCGGGAACCCGTCGTCGGTGCATCATTTTGGACAGCAGGCCGAGGCGGCCATCGAAGATGCTCGCGAGACGGTCGCCTCGGTCCTGTGCTGTGAGCCGGGCGAAATTGTATTCACTTCCTGCGGCTCGGAATCAGACAACCTGGCTATCCGAGGGGCAGCTCTGGCAGCGCGCAGAAGAACCGGCGCAAACCGGGTCCTTACGTCGAGGACTGAACATCACGCGGTGAGCAAGACCGTGGAACAGCTACAAAACGTCTACGGCTTTCAGGCGGAATGGCTGGATGTTGGCGAGGATGGAAGCGTAGCGGCCGATACAGTTGAAGCGCTGATGAGTGAGGGCGTCGCGCTGGTTTCTGTAATGTACGCCAACAACGAGATCGGGACCATCAACCCTGTTCCGGAAATCGCAGGGGTTTGTCGCGGTCACAAGGTTCTCTTTCATACGGATGCTGTGCAGGCCGCGGCGTATCTGCCCGCGAATGTTCGGGCGCTCGGGATTGATCTAATGTCGCTTGGCGGGCACAAATTCTATGCGCCGAAGGGCGTGGGCGCTTTGTATATCCGCAAAGGAACGGAAATTCTTCCGTCACAAACCGGCGGCGGGCAGGAATATGGCCTGCGGGCCGGGACGCAGAATGTGCCGTATATCGTTGGCTTTGCCGAGGCGCTGCGGCTGGCGACCGAGGAACGGGAACAACGGACTGCTCACGTCAGGCCGCTGCGCGACCGCCTGATCGGTGCCGTGCTGGAGGCGATTCCTGACAGCCGCCTGACGGGATCGATCGAAAGCCGCCTGCCGAATCATGCATCGTTCGCCTTCAAGGATGTGGATGGGAACCTGCTACTAACGCTGCTTGACTCGGCCGGGTTTGCCTGTTCATCCGGCTCGGCCTGCAAGACGGGCAATCCGGAGCCGAGCGAAGTGATGAGCGCGATCGGTCTAACGAGGGATTGGGGGCTGGGATCGCTTCGTGTCACTCTCGGCACCGCCACAACCATCGCGGATATTGAGTCATTTCTCGCCGCGCTACCCGACCTGCTCGAAAAGGCAAAGGGACTGGGCCGATGATGGGCGGTTTTGCAGACCCCACAAGATCCTTCGGACAGAGGCCGAAGGATTTCCGCAATTCAAATGGCTAAAGTAGTTGTCGCCATGTCTGGAGGGGTAGATTCCTCTGTAGCTGCGGCCCTGCTCAAGCAGCAGGGACAAGACGTCACCGGCATGATGCTGCGACTCTGGTCCGAGCCGGGAAAAGAGGAATCCAACCGCTGCTGCACGCCCGATGCTATGGCGATGGCACGGCGCGTGGCGGCCAAGCTGGAAATCCCCTTTTACGTCATCGACGGCAAGGACGTTTTTCGAAAAACTGTCGTGGAGTATTTCCTGGACGGTTACTCGAGAGGCGAAACCCCGAATCCCTGCCTGGTATGCAACCGACAAATTCGTTGGACGTTTCTGCTGGATCACGCCGTGGCTTTGGGTGCAGACGCTATGGCTACGGGTCATTATGCGAGAGTTCAGAAGAGCGATGATGGGCAGGTCAGACTGCTGAGGGCTGTGGATTCTTCGAAGGATCAGTCCTACGTTCTGCACGTAATGACGCAGGAGAAGCTGCGGCGGGCATCTTTCCCCATAGGAGATTTTTCGAAGCCAGAAGTGCGCAGACTGGCCGACACGTTTGGCTTGCCGACGGCCTCCCGACACGACAGCCAGGATCTGTGCTTTCTGGCCGGCGACGATTATCGCAATTTCTTGCGGAGGAACGCGGCGAGGGCGCTACAACCGGGTCAAATTGTCACACGCGATGGGCGTGTCCTGGGCCAACATCAAGGGCTCGCGAACTACACCATCGGCCAGCGAAAAGGACTGGGTGTAGCCGGAGGGGCACCACTGTACGTATTGGGCAAAGACCCTGCTACGAATACGATCATCGCGGGCAGTGAGGAAGAACTTGGCGGGCGCGAGTTGATCGCTCGAAACGTCAATTGGATCATGGGCCAGGCACCCAGTCCATCGTTTCGCGCGGAGATCAAGATTCGCTACACTGCCAGGGAAGCAGCGGGAGAAGTCACCGTGCTCGATCAGGCAGACAGCGTCAAGGTCCGTTTTGACGCGCCTCAACGCGGCATTACTGCGGGGCAGGCTGCGGTCTTCTATCAAGGGTGTGCCGTTATCGGTGGTGGGATTATTCAATAGGCAACTGCACCCGATATATCTGTGGAAAGGATGACTCAGATGACATCGAACCGGCCCCTTGAATCCCTGCTCTCGGCACGCTTGTTCCTTGCTCCACAACACGACGGCAGCCGACTCTATTTTCTCAGCAATCTTTCAGGACACCTTAGTCTGTATGCGATGAACTCGGGGGGCTCCGTGCCGGAGCCGCTCCTGCCGCCGGATGTTGCCCTTCAAAACCCGGAACTGATCGAGGGCCATTCTTTTTTTGTCTTTCCTAAAATCGGAAAAATCCTGGTCATGATCGATCATGACGGCGATGAAAACTATCAGCCGATGCTGATTCCATTGGACGGCGGCTTCCCGGAGCCGGCCTTCAAGGACTACTTCGCCTCCTATCGCGTGCATCTGGCCGTTTGCGACAAGTCGAAGAATATCGCGGATCTCCTCGCGGAACGCCGCGATGCATCTCTATATGAGACTTTCCGAGGCGAGCTAAAGACGGGCAAATTGACCAAGCTGGGGGAAAGCGCATGGGGAATGGTCCCTGTGGCTTACGACAAGAATCACGGCAAGGTATTGCTGGCAGAAAGCTACACCACGGGGGATAGCTGTCTTTACCTGGCCAACGGGGAACAGCGCAGGCTTGTCTTTGGAAAACCCCTGGAGCAGCGGGCAAAAGACGAGGTTGTTCCATTGAATGGCCTTGGCTCGGCGGAATTTTCCCCGAACGGCGAGGGCGCGTTGCTTTCGTGCGCCGTATTCGACGATGCCTACGGGTTGGGATATCTGAACTTTTCACAACCGGGCAAGTTGGAACCTGTGAGGATCAAGCGTGTGACGCATAAGGGATCAGGGGAGATGACCGGCGTCGGGCACCTTTTTGATGATCATTATCTGGTCACGTACAATATTGACGGCTGTTCCTTGACCTATGAAGGGATCTTCGAGGAAGAACGGCGGGAGATGAGTTTGAGGCACGTCCTGGTCGGCAGGAAGCCCCTGAGCAACGGAAAACTGGACCATCTGGACTATGACAAAGAGGCCGACGTTTTCACTGCGGCATTCAGCACGGCAACTTCGCCGACCCAGATCTATTCGGTGCATGGGAAGAAACGCAAGAAGATCGCAAGGCACACCAACGAGAAGATCCTCGGAATTCGCCGTGCGCTTCTTTCGGCTGGCGAGGATGCCTCGTTCGTCTCCCACGATGGCCTGCGAGTCTCTGCGCGACTTTACCTTCCGGCCAAGGCTCTCGAATTCAGCGGAGCGCGTCCGGTGGTCTATTACATTCACGGAGGGCCACAGGGTCAGGAACGCCCTGACTTTGCCTGGTTCTCCATGCCGTTAATCCAGTTCCTGACCCTGCGCGGTTTTGCCGTCTTTGTGCCGAACGTCCGAGGTTCCACCGGATACGGACTTTCCTACACCAAACGCGTGGATCGAGATTGGGGCGGCCAGGACCGACTCGATCACGTGCACGCCATGACCAAGATTCTTGCTAAAGACGAGCGCCTGGACATCAAGCGAACGGCAGTTGTCGGCCGATCGTACGGTGGCTACATGACGCTGACGCTGGCCGGACGCCATCCGGAACTTTGGTCAGCCGCATGCGATATGTTCGGTCCATATGATCTCCTTACCTTCTCCCAGCGCATTCCCGAAACCTGGAAGCCCTATTTCAAGATCGCTCTCGGTGATCCCGCAAACGCTCAAGAGCGCGACTTCCTGGTGGAGCGATCGCCAAAAACGTACCTCAAGAACATGACGGCGCCCCTGCTCGTCATCCAGGGACGAAACGATCCGCGTGTCGTCGCGGCCGAATCTGAGGATCTGGTCGGACAGTTGCGGAAGGACGGGAAACAAATTGAGCTTCTTCTGTTCGAAAATGAAGGCCACGATGTGCTGAAGCACGAAAATCGTGTGACGTGCTATACCGCCATCGCAGATTTCTTCGCGAAGCATTTGAAACCATAAAGAGCAGCGGCCATCCATGACCATACCTGCATTTGCTTTGGGTCTTATCTTCTCGCTCCTCATTGGGTCATTGTTTCATTTGTGGCGCGACGGGGGACCGGTCAGACTGCTTTTCTACCTTCTGCTGAGCGCTGCCGGCTTTTTCGCCGGGCAGTGGGTCGGCGGCTGGCGCAGTTGGGTCCTGTTTCCGGTCGGTTCTCTCAACCTCGGTTTGGCGACAATCGGCAGCCTCTTTTTCCTCGGAGTTGGATACTGGCTGAGCCTGGTTGAAATCCGCCGACCGGAGGGCGGAGACGATGGGGTATAATTCGGCGCTTGCCATCTTCGACATCAAGGATTTCAACTCATGTCTCTCGTGAGCTTCTTGCTCGACCTGTTTCTGCATCTTGATCAACACCTAAGTGCCGCCATCGCACAGTACGGGACGTGGACTTATGTCCTCCTGTTTATCGTAATCTTTATCGAAACGGGATTGGTGGTGACTCCCTTCCTGCCGGGGGATTCGCTAATTTTCGCGGCAGGCACTTTTGCAGCGCTGGGCTCCCTTAACGTCTGGTTCCTCTTCTTAGTGCTTGCGATTGCCGCGGTGCTTGGAGATACTGTCAACTATTGGATCGGCCATTACCTGGGCGACCGTGCCTACCATATCAAATGGATCAGGAAAGAATACCTGGAGCGCACGCATGCCTTCTTTGAGAAGCATGGCGGCAAGACGATTTTCCTGGCGCGCTTTGTGCCGATCGTTCGTACTTTTGCTCCGTTTGTGGCGGGCATTGGCCGAATGTCTTACTCGTACTTTTTTTCGTACAACGTGTTTGGCGGCATTGCCTGGGTGGCACTCTTCACATTTGCAGGCTATTTCTTCGGCAATATCCCCTTCGTCCGCGATCACTTCTCGATGGTGGTGATTGCGATTATCGTGATCTCACTTGTTCCAATGGGCATCGAAGCGCTCAAGGCGCGTCGCGAGAGCAAACAGCCGAAGCCGAAACTCTCTGAAGTGCCTTAGAGTATCCCGACTCTGATCTTCAGACGCTGGACTATCGTATACGCTTTATTCATCGCCGCGATCATTGCGCTGGCAGATACGAGGCAACTTGGCTTTCTCGGCAAAGTCTATGACTTCCCCTACGGGGATAAGGCGGGGCATTTTCTAGTCTTCGGGTTGCTAAGCTTCCTCGTTAACCTGAGCGTTCTTGAGGTGCGATCGAACGTGCCGGCCGGGCAAGCAACCATTGTCGTGTGCCTGATCCTGGCCGTACTCATTGGCCTCGAAGAAGTCTCGCAGATGTGGGTACCGGCTCGGACGTTCAGTTTGCTTGACCTCTCAGCAAGCTACCTCGGAGTCGCTTTCTTTGCCTGGCTTGCGGGACGCGTCAAGCACAAGACGGCCCGCGTCGAGGGCGGATCGGATGAACACAGCACCAGCTGACGACGGAGGCCCGTCGGCCTCGTTTTTCTTCTTGCAGAGGAAAGCTGATGAAGAAAACGAGAGTGGGCGATGCGGGTCGCTCTCTCTCGTTAGTTTCGCCGGCAAGTGGATCACCGCGTCGTGACATGCTGAAGTTCAGGGATACACGCGCTTGATGGTTCTGGGGAAGGGTATGGCCTCGCGAATGTGCTCGATGCCGCATAGCCAAGCCACCACGCGCTCGACTCCCATGCCGAAGCCCGAGTGCGGTACAGAGCCATACTTGCGCAACTCAAGATACCATTTGAAAGCCTCCTCAGGCAGGTGCTGCTGGCGCAGGCGTTTGAGAAGCAGATCGTGGTCGGATATGCGCTCTGAGCCGCCGCAGATTTCGCCGTAGCCTTCGGGCGCCAGCAGGTCAACAGACTTGCAGACTTCGGGCCGGTCAGGCCAGGGCTCCATATAGAAGGCTTTGACTGCGGACGGATAACCGTAGACAAAAACCGGTTTGTCAAACCGGCTCGTGAGTTCGGTCTCGTGCGGCGCGCCGAAATCCATGCCCCACTCGAATTTCAACAATTCCTTGCGCTCTGGATCGGTCTCCTTCCGATACAGCTCGATCAATTGACCTGCGGCCTCGTCGTAAGAGATGCGCGGGAACGGGCCCTTGATTTTCTCCAACTTTGTGGCGTCGCGTCCCAACGACCTGAGCTCGGCCGCACAATCGCGCAGGACGGCTTTGACAATATGCGTGATAAGGCCTTCTTCGAGGTCCATCAAGCCTTCCAGATCACAAAAGGCGACCTCGGGTTCGAGCATCCAGAACTCCGTAAGATGTCGCCGCGTTTTCGACTTCTCGGCGCGGAAGGTGGGGCCGAAGCAATAGACCTTTCCAAAGGAGAAGATGTTGGCCTCGTTGTAGAGTTGGCCGGTTTGCGCCAGATAGGCAAAGCCCTCGTCGAAATAGGGGGTCTGGAAGAGAGTGGTGGTGCCTTCGGCCGCAGCCGGCGTGAGGATTGGAGTGTCCAGATTGAAGAAGCCGTGACCATCAAGATATTCACGCACCGCGGACATCACCTTCACCCGCACCCGCAGGATGGCCCATTGGCTTTGCATGCGAATCCAGAGATGACGATGATCCAGGGCAAAATCAACGCCGTGGTCCTTGAGAGCCATCGGATAATCCGGGTCTGCAACCTGCACGATTTTCAGGTCCTTGATGCCGACCTCATACCCGCCTGGAATGCCTGGGGCCCGCTGATCCGCCCGGACTGAGCCCGTGATGATCACAGAAGATTCCTGGGACAGGCGCATAATCCGATCGAAGAGACCCTCCTCGAGATCGCCTTTGAATGCCACGCATTGAATAAAACCGGTACCATCGCGGACCAGCAGGAAGCACAACTTACCCTTATCCGTGCGGTTGTAAACCCAACCCTGCAGCGTGACATCCTGGCCGGTGTATTTTGCTATGTCACTTACGCGAATCGCATCCATGTAATCCTCCTCCGAACGCCGGACACAGCCGGGGAGGCCCGTGAGGGCCATGACGTCGACCTCGCACTGGAACTCGCCGCCTCTCCGGAAATCTAATCCTTGATCGCTATGTGCAATTCCTTCAATTGCCGTGGATCAACGGGCGAGGGCGCATCGGCCATCACATCGCGCGCCGCCTGGTTCTTTGGGAAGGCAATCACCTCGCGGATGTTTGGCTCGTCGGCCAAGAGCATCACGAGTCGATCAATGCCCGGGGCCACGCCGCCATGCGGAGGTGCGCCATATTCAAAGGCTTCCAACATATGACCAAACTTGGTCTGGATTTCCTCGTCCTTCAAGCCAAGAAGTTGAAAGATCTTGACCTGAATGTCGCGGCGATGGATACGGATCGAGCCTGAAGCCATCTCGTATCCATTGCAGACCATGTCGTAGGCGTCCGACAGGACCGCGCCCGGATTCTTCTCGAACTTTCCAAGATCTTCCATCTTTGGCATGGTGAAGGGATGATGCTCGGCATCCCATTTCTTTTCTTCCTCGTTCCACGCAAACATCGGAAAGTCTACCACCCAGGCAAATGCCATGACGTCGTTATCGGCAAGGCCGAGTTTGTCGCGGAACATCAGGCGCAGGCCCCCGAGCACCTTGTTTGCGACTGCCCGATCATCTGCGGCCAGCAATATCAGGTCCCCGGATCCGGCCGCCAGCCGTGATTTCAAGGCTTCCACTTCCTCGGCCTTCAGGAATTTTGCGGCGCTCCCTTTTGGACCCTCGGAAGTCAGTGCCAAACTTGCGAGCCCTTTGGCTCCCCACGTTTTGGCCGCCTCGCCGAGTTCGTCCAGCTCGCGCCTCGAGTAGTCGGCGCAGCCGGGAGCGACAATGCATTTGATCACGCCGCCCGCCTCCAAGGCCGACTGAAACACGCGAAAATCGCTTTTGGCAAGTATGTCGCTCACGTCGTGTAATTCCAGACCAAAGCGGAGATCCGGCTTATCCGTTCCATACTTGTTGAGAGCCTCATCGTGCGAGAGTTTCGGCCAGGGTGTGGCAAGCAAATGTTTGTTGGGCGCTACCGCGGGAATCATCGCCGTGTATAGGCCCTCAACCATCGTCAGTACATCATCGCGATGAACGAATGACATTTCGAGGTCAAGCTGCGTAAATTCGGGTTGGCGGTCGCCGCGCTGGTCTTCATCCCGGAAGCAGCGTGCGATTTGAAAGTAGCGGTCCATACCCGCGACCATCAAGAGCTGTTTCAACTGCTGCGGCGACTGAGGCAGTGCATAGAACTGACCCGGATAAAGCCGCGACGGGACAAGATAGTCGCGGGCGCCTTCGGGCGTGGCCTTGAACAGAATTGGCGTTTCGATCTCCAGGAAGCCCTGTTCATCGAGGTAATCACGCATGAATTTGACCACGCGGTGGCGAAGAACGATATTGCGGCTCATCCGTTCCCGGCGAAGGTCGAGGTAGCGATATTTGAGGCGTGTGTTCTCGTCAGCGTCCGGCTCCTCGCCACTAACCATGAAAGGCAGGGTCTTGGCCGGATTCAAGACGTTGATCTCGTCGGCTATGACCTCGATCTCCCCAGTTGGTATTCTTGGGTTTTCCATGCCGGCAGGGCGCTTCTGGACCTTGCCCGAGATCTGCAGCACCCACTCAAAGCGGACAGTGTCTGCAACCGCCAGGGTTTCCTTGGAGAGATTCGGATTAATAGTGACTTGGACAATCCCGTAGCGGTCGCGCAGATCGAAGAAGACCACGCCGCCGTGGTCACGGCGGCGATGAACCCAGCCTGCCAATGTTACGTGCTGCCCGGCCTGGGACGCTCTCAGTTCCCCACACGTATGAGTTTTGTACACGCGATACCTCCGTTTTCCAATTCAGGCCGGACAAGGTGCCAGGAACGCAACCAAAGAAGAGGGTGTCACGAGACCGGTACAAAAAGAGCAATGTCTCTGCATTCTTGTCGAAGCCCGCGGCCAAATTTTGGCAAAAATAATCGCCCTTCGCTGGTAGCGTTGGGCGATTTAGGTTGACATGGATTGATTTGTCAAGCGGCAGAGCTTCGCCCAACGACCCGTAAACGGTCGTCGTCATTATTATTATTATCGTCATTGAGGCCGGCGAAGCCGATTGCCGACGAAATCATGTGCGTATTATAGCACAACCTTTACACGTTATACTTTTATGTGGGTTGCATGGCGCGGGTTACAAGCCTGCTGTGGATGGGCACAGCCGCTGAACGACGTCCCGGGTCGGCGCGGTGGAGAGATAGCCCAAATGGGGGAGGGTCATTAGTACTATGAGAAGTTGTATACTGATTTTGGCGTTCGGCATTTTCGAAGACCAACGAAAGGACAACGTAATGAAACTTCGAACCCTCTTCCTGCTTGATGTGGTTGTCTCACTGCTCTTTGCATTGGCATTCCTGCTGGGGCCGGCTATTGCTTTGAAATTCTTCGGTCTGACGACCGGCAAAACTGAAACCTTGCTCGCCCAGGTCATCGGGGCGTCGCTCGTTGGATTTGCCGGTGTGTGCTGGTTTGCCAAAGATTATACGGAGGCTCAGGCTATCCAGGGCGCCGTGCTGTCGCTCATGCTCTACAGTGCAATCGGCTTTGTAGTGACGCTGCTTGGTGTGCTTTCACAGGTTACACGGTCGGGCAGTGCATGGCTGGTGGTAATTATTTACCTGCTGTTCACGGCGGGCTTCGCGTATTTCCAGTTTGCCGGCCCTCGAGAATAGTGACTAAACACTGCAACGCAGCGCCCACTCAAGCGGGCGCTGCGTCATTTAAGCTCGGAAAACCGTACCTGAACAAGGCTGAAAGACTTCCCCCGGGCAAAGCATACGGCGTGTTGCATCTGCTCCTGATGCCGGAGTATTAGGTTTGCCCTCGGACAGAGAACTTGAAGATCACGCGAGCACCTCTTCGCTGGCGCGGTCCAAACTGGCAACTTCCTCCTCAGTCAGCCTCCAACCCAAAGCGCCGGCATTCTGCAGCGCCTGTGCTTCGTTCTTCGCTCCGGGAATGGGGAGGGCACCCTTACAAATCACCCAATTCAATGCAATCTGGGCATTGGCCTTGCCGCCGTGATCCTGTCCGATGGCGGTCATCAATCTTAGAAGTGGCCCGATCCTGGGCAGGATGGCTGCGTAACGCATACTGCGGCTGCCGGGCGGAGGACTGGCGTGTGTGTACTTGCCAGTCAGCAAACCCATTTCGAGCGGCGAATACGCAATAAGGCGGATGCCCAGTTCCGTACAGCGCGCCAAGCAGCCCATTTTTTTCCACCGTGCGATTGAGCAGGCTGTAGTGAACCTGATTGGAGGCAAGCGGAAGGTCATGGCGCGCCAGGGTTGAGTATGCACGCAACATTTGAGATTGACCGAAATTGGAAACTCCAACTGTGCGCGTCATACCGTCTTCGATGCACTGACGCATGCCTTGCATCATGATCTCAGGACTCAGAAGCGGGGTCGGCCAGTGAATTTGATACAGGTCCACGGTTTCAAGGCCCAGACGTTGCAGGCTGCCCTCAAGCGCGTAGGTAATCGAATTGGCTGTCAATCGCCAGGGCATGGGGAAGAACTTCGTCGCGACCAGAACAGGCTGATCGGCCTCCTTTACCAATTGACCCACCAGCCGCTCGGAGCGACCGGAACCGTAAACCTCCGCCGTATCGATGAAGCGGATGCCTTCTGCGACGGCCGCTCGAAAGGCCTGCCGAATGTCAGCCTCGGTGTAGCCTCGACCATATTGCCAGACTACCCGGTCGCCCCACGACCATGCTCCCAGGCCCAATTCGATGGCGTGAAGGAAGCGAGTCTCGGTGCTGATTACGTTTTGCAATGAATGCCTCCAGGAACACCGGCCGTTGCAGCAGACGTCGCTTCATGACTCTCAAGGCTTCGCACAACCCGTCCAACGGCTGAGTTCCCGATTGATTATAGCCAGTCTCACAGTTTCGCGATAAAATCCGTTGCCAACGTATATTTGGAACTGATGGACCGCAAGGACCTCACGCCCAGCACACTTGGATACCCGTGCAATGTGAGTGACTGGCGCTCCCTGAGTTCCAGGGAGGTTCCCTTGGTTCCGGAAAAAGATGCAAGGCTCCCCGAGCCGTCCACTCGAACTGGCCCGCCGGTTGGGCCTGCCATTTACGAAATTTGTCGTTGCTGACGCGCGCCCTAACACACCGTTCCTTCCTCAACGAGAATTCGAACGCGATGGAGGACAATGAGCGGCTGGAATTTCTGGGCGATGCGGTGCTGGATTTTATCGTAGGCGCCTGGGTCTATCAGCACTGCCCGGAGATGGCGGAAGGCGACCTGACGCGCATGCGCTCCGCGTTGGTTCGGAATGAACAATTGGCCGAATTCGCCCGCAGCCTGGAACTTGGGCGGGCGATGCGCATGGGCCGCGGCGAATCTGCCTCCGGCGGGCGAGATCGCGACGGCCTGCTCGGATCCACTTTTGAGGCAGTAGTCGGCGCATTATACTTGGACGCCGGCTTGGCGTCGGTGGAGAAGTTCATGGAGCCGCTGCTGGATAGCGTCCGCGAACGGGTAATCATGCGTGCGGAGATCTATGATCCGAAGAGCCGATTTCAGGAATGGGCACAGTCTGAAAAGCTCGGCACACCCAAGTATGTTACGGTCTCTTCGAGCGGTCCCGACCATGCCAAAGTGTTCGAGGTCGAAGTCCGCATAAAGGACCAGACCTACGGGCGAGGAGTTGGTCCGAGCAAACAAGTTGCCGCGCAGGTTGCCGCGCAAACCGCCCTTGAGATGCTTGAGAATTCGTCTGACCGAGCAACTCGATTGCGGCGCCAACACCAGAACACTAGGTCGAAAACTCTGAATGCCTCTGCGTCTCAAGTCCCTTGAATTGCACGGATATAAGACTTTCGCATCGCGAACTGTCTTTGAATTTGCGGGCGGCGTTACTGCCATCGTCGGGCCAAACGGCTCGGGCAAGTCTAACATTGCCGACTGCCTGCGCTGGGTGCTTGGCGAGCAATCCTACACATTGCTCCGCGGCAAGAAAACCGAGGACATGATATTCTCGGGATCGGAGCACCGGCCGCGGGCGGGCATGGCTTCGGCCGAGGTTCTGTTTGACAACGCGGCCAATTGGCTGCCCTTGGATTTTTCCGAAGTTGCGCTTACCCGACGCGCCTATCGCGATGGGCACAACGAGTATTTGCTGAATGGCCAGCACGTCCGCTTGCGGGATGTGAACGAAGTGCTCGCGGCTTCAGGTTTATCTGAGCGGACGTATACAATACTGGGCCAGGGTTTGGTGGATGCATCGCTGGCCCTGAAGGCCGACGAACGCCGCCGCCTTTTTGAAGAAGCGGCCGGCGTGGGGTTGTATCGCGTCCGCCGTGAGGATACGCTCAAACGCCTGGAGAACACCGAGCGGAACCTGGAGCGCGTCCAGGATATCATGTCGGAGCTCGAGCCGCGTTTGAGGAGCCTGGAACGGCAGGCGCGCAGGTCGAATGACTACGCAGGGGCACAGGCCGACCTGCGCGTGTTGCTGCGCGAATGGTATGGCTACCACTGGCACGGCGCCCAGCGCGATCTGCAAGCGGCTCGTGAGAATGTTCGATTGCACGAAGCCCGAGCTGCCGAGGCTCGCGAAGCTCTCGCCACGGCGCAGGCTAAACACGCCGAGTTTCGCGAACGGCTCAGCGCACTGCGGGCTCGGTTAAATGGCTGGCACCGTGCCTCATCCGAACTACACAGTCAGCGCGAGTCAGTCAACCTGGAGTTGGCCGTCCAAGATGAACGACAGCGCTCCTTGACCACCACGCAGGCAGCGTTGCTGAGTGACCTGGAACCTGCAATCCGAGAGGAGAAGCTGGCCCGGGAGCGGTTTGAAGAATTTGAGCAGGAGACCCGGCAGCTTGAGGTGGAGTTGGGCGACGCTAGACAGCAGTATGCCAGTGCGCTACAAAGCCTGCAAGCTCGCCAATCCGAACGCAATGCGGCAGAGAGTGAGCTTCAGGCGGCGCGCGAATCGGTCTCCTCGCTTAATACGCGAAAAGCTGAAAGCCAGGCCCGCTTGGATGAACTTTCTGCGCACTTGGAACTCGCAGAAACGAAAACTGGAGGCGGCTGGCATCGCAGCCAAGACTGCCGAAGCCGATTTTCAGAAGGCTGAGCAGGCTCATCGCGATGCCCAGGTTTCGTCCCAGCGCCTGCAAGCGCAATTGCACAAGACGACGGCAGATCTCCAAGCCAAGAAAGCGCGCGCGGAGAAGCTCGCGGAGGAACGACGCCTGCAGCTTGAGGCACGGACCCAACGTGAAGTCCGACACTCTCGCCTGGAAGCCCAACTGGAAGTAATTCAGCAGGCCGAACAATCGCTTTCCGGCTACGCTGACGGCGCACGGTATCTGTTGGAGGCAGCGCGCCAGTCCAAGCTGAATGCCCGCGGCGCCATGAGCGCGGCCCTCGATGTCCCGGCCGAGCTCGAAATTGCGATCGCCGGCGCATTAGGCGATGCCCTGGATACCGTCCTGCTGGATGCGGGTCAAATTGAAGATGCGCTGCGCTTGCTTGAGGCTGATGAAGCAGGGCGGGCGGCACTTCTTGCCGTCGATGGTACCGCCAGGACGAAGTTGACAAAGCCTGAGGATGCCGATTGCCTTGGTATCGCTTGCGACCTGGTGAATGCCGCAACTGAATTGCAGCCTGCGGTTGATATCTTGTTGGGAAATACCATTATCGTTCGCACCCGTGCAGCTGCACGCCGTCTGCTGGCAACGGCAGCTCCGCACGCACGAATAGTGACTTTGCGCGGAGAGGTCTTCCGTGCCGACGGCCTGATCATTGCGGGAAAGTCGGCCTCTGCATCGATTCTCGGGAGGACGCGGGCAAAAAGGGAACTGGCTGAGGCTCTGGCTGATCTTGAAAAAAGCCTGGGACTGTTGGACGCCTCCCTGGCGAAGATCTCCGACGAGCTATCTTCAGCGCAGAGTGAAAGATCTGCTCAAGAGGAAGAATCGCATGCCGCGAGCCTCGAAGCCCAGAAGGCTCAATCAGCGGTGCAGGCAGCCGCCCTTGATGTTGAGAACTTGCGCGGCAGATTTGACTGGCAAAAGGCTCAGCAGGCCGACCTGCAGACTGAGATCCTAAAGGCAGAGGCGGAGAGAGTCAAAATGGCCAATGAAGCCGCTGAAATTGAGACGCGAGCTTTGACTGCTCAAAACGATATTCGCGCACTGGCGGGCCAAATGGACGAACTGAGCCTTGAAGAGGTCCAGGAACAGGCTACGTATTGGCAGACGCGCGCTGCGGTCATAGAGCAATCAGCCGCCGGCATGCAATCGAGAAAGCTGGAACGCCACCAAGCCGCTGAACACCTTGCATCACAGATCCGCGATGTGCAATCTCGTTTGGAAGACGTGGGGCTTTCTCTTCGGAATCTGGATGGGGAGAAGAACACTTTGCGGCAGCGTGAAAGCGAATTACACGGCCAAATTGAAGCGCTGCGCGGCCAGATTGAACCTGCCGAGAAGGAACTGGAAACCGCCGAGCAGGAAGAAAATCGCCTGCAGGAGGTCGAGGCGGCTGCGCAGAGGTCAGTCACCAACGCAGATCGGGCATTCGGACAGGTTCAAATTGACCTCGTCCGTCGGCAGGAGGCTCTTGATTCGCTGCGCGAGAAAATCGTGGATGATTTCGGCCTGGTATCGTTCGAGTACGCGGCAGATATGGAAGGTCCCGTCCCACTGCCCTTCGAGGGGCTGGTTGAAGAGCTGCCTATTCGAACTGAACTTGCTCCCGATCTGGAGGGCCAGCTAGCCCAGCAACGCGCCCGGCTGCGCCGGCTCGGCCCAATCAACCCGGAGGCCAAAAAAGAGTTTGATTCGGAGTCGGAGCGATTTTCTTTCATGAAGGCCCAGGTGCAGGATTTGCGGGAGGCGGAGGCGGATCTTCGTCAGATCATCGCAGAATTGGATGAACTAACTCGAAAGGAATTTTCGCGGACTTACGAGGCAGTGGACAAGCAATTCCGCGCCATCTTCACGCGTCTGTTTGGAGGCGGTTCCGCCCACTTGTCCTTGACGGATCCTGATAATCTTGTGGAGACTGGCATCGAGATCGAGGCGCGCTTGCCGGGCCGCCGCGAGCAAGGATTATCTTTGCTGTCGGGCGGCGAACGCAGTCTTACAGCGATTGCGCTGGTCTTCGCGCTGCTCAAGGTTTCCCCCACGCCAGTTTGTGTCATGGATGAGGTGGATGCCATGCTGGATGAGGCGAATGTCGGCCGATTTCGGGACCTGCTGATGGACCTGAGCAAAGAAACCCAATTCATTATCATCACTCACAACCGAAACACTGTGCAGGCTGCCGACGTAATTTATGGGGTGACGATGGGCCGTGACTCGGCCAGCCAGATCATCAGTCTGAAGCTGGACGAGGTCAGCGAAGAGATGCTTGGGACAGACCGCCAGTGAAACTGGAGCAAGAAAAGAACACCGCCTGAAATGGCTGGCGGTGTTCTTTTCTTGCTTGCTTGTTTCTTGAACTATTGAGCAGTTGCCGGGGCCGCCGGATCGGTGGGGACGATCGTCTGCCAGTTATTGTAGGTCACAACCTTATATTCTGTACGCGCCTTTGTTAACCAGTCGTTGAAGGCTGTGTTCTTAGCCTGGTCATAGGACGAGGCATCCAGAGGCACGGTCTCGTGCGCCAGCACCTGGATAATGTGGTAGCCAAATTGGCTCTTCACGGGCTGGCTGATCTCGCCGACCTTCAGGCTGAAAGCGGCGGCCTCAAATTCAGGCACCATCGCCCCCTTGCCGAACCAGCCAAGATCGCCGCCTTTGGACTTTGTGCCGGTATCCGTCGAAACTTCGGTGGCAACTTTGGCAAAGTCCTCGCCGTTCAGCAACCGCTGGCGGACAGCATTGGCAGTCGCCAAATCTGGCACGAGGATATGCCGGGCCCAGACCTGATCCTGTGTGCGAGGCACATCGGCCGTGATCACATCCATCAGTTTTTGGCGAAGAATACTGGTTTCGTAGAGCTGGCGAATCTGGGCCTCATCCAAGCCAATCGCCGCCATGCGAGCGACTCCTTGCTTGTAAGCATCCTGGAATCCCTGCAGTGTGTAGGGTGTGGCGGTGGGCAGTGGCGTCGCAGTAGGTCCCGGGGTGGGTGTCGGCCCGAGTGTGGCGGTGGCGGTAGGTGATACGGTGGCCGTCGGCGATACCGACGGATTGGGTGTGAATGTGGGGGCCACCGTCGGAGTGAGGACCTGGGTCGGCGTAGGCGTGATGGTCACGAGCGCCAGCGTTTCCGGGGAAAGCGTGGGGAATGTGATTGACGTGGGTGTTACGGTCGGCGTGGGTGAGCCATTTGGGAAGTATTGATAGTCCGATTGGATCGCCTTGTCAATTTCGGCCTGGCTGGCAGAAATGCCTCGCTTGGCCGCCTCATCCCGGATTAATTGCTCATTCACCAGTTGATCCAAGACGGTCTGTCCGAGGGCCGTCGGCGAATTCAACTGGGTAGTCAACTGCTGAATTTGCGCGCTAAAGTCCATCCCCAAGTATTGCGAATATTGTTGATACGTTTGTATCTGATTGATCAGCTGGCTGCGCTGCATGCGAACGCGCCCCTGCCATTCGCCGGTCGAAATGCTTACGTTTTCCACTTTGGCTACTGCGATGTTCGGCTGGAAATACTTTGGATAAAGCACGGCATAAAGAATCAGGCCTGCCGCGCTGGCTATGATCGCAAAGAACGCAATGAGAATAAGGCGTGTCTGAAGCCGCTCGCGTTCCAGCCGGGCGATGTGTTTCTTGGTGTGCACCACCGGTTTGTTGTCCCGCGGTTTTGCCATTTGGTCTTACTCCTGATATGGAACTTCGGGGCACGCCAGAACGGCCTGCCCCGACCTACGGCCACCGAGGTCCGGTCAGCGGGAGTTATCTTCCCAGCGCCCGCCCGTGTACGGCAGCAGCGCAATATGACGAGCGCGCTTGATGGCGCCGGCCAGCACGCGCTGGTGGCGTGCACATGTGCCCGTCTGACGGCGAGGGCGGATCTTGCCTTCATCGGTGACGAAACGCCGGAGCATGTCCGCCTTCTTGTAATCGATGCTCAGGGTTTTGTCGGCGCAGAATTGACAGGTTTTCGGACGGGCAAAGTAGCGGCGTTCACCGGTGCCGCTTTCACTGCCCGATTCATTTGTTCTTTCTTCAGCCATTCTCTACTCCATGATTTAGAACGGGAATTCGTCTTCGCCCGCGGCAACTTCGCCCTCCGCAGGGACAGACTGATCCTCGGTTCCATGATTAGCGTCGCGGCGGTCGCCGAGCATCATCATCTCGTTTGCAACAATCTCGACGCTCGTGTGCTTTTGCCCTTCTTTGTCATCCCAGCGCCGGGTCTGCAAGCGGCCCTCGATGTAGACCTGTTGGCCCTTGGTGAGATATTGCTTGCAGATCTCCGCCAGGTTGCCCCAGGCCACCACATTGAACCATTCGGTCTCGGTGTGGCGTTCCCCATCGGCGCTGTTCCACGAACGGCTTACCGCAACCGTAAAGGTCGTGACGGGACGGCCGGAAGGCGTGTAACGCATTTCCGGGTCCTTGCCAAGATGACCAATGATCATTACCTTATTCAAGCCTCGGCTCATGTCATACTCCTTTGCTCGACAAACCGATCAAGGCGATCATGATGCAACGAGCGTCAGCATATGCCGCATGACAGTCTCAGTGTAGCGCAGGTTCTGTTGCAGCCCGGCCGCAGTAGCTGGCTGCAGTGAGAGGTTGAAGAGAACATAATTGCCTTCACGCTGCTTGCGGATGCCGTAGGCCAGCCGACGTTTGCCCCAAATGTCCACTTTGTCGACGGTGCCACCGGAATCGGTGACCCAACCTTTGACGCGGTCCAGCACGCCGTTGAAGGCGGCCTCGTCGAGGTCGGGCTGGATCACACAAACCAATTCATATTTATGCATTGGGATGCCTCCTTTCCATGGGATTGCTTCCGTTCAAGGCCGTAGGCCCGCCGGAAGCGGAAAGGCACGTATAAGACGTACCTTGTTGAGCGGGGGAAGTTTACCATGAATTGACGGAAATATGAATGCCGAAACCGTCTGCATTCACCGGACATAGATGGGGTTGCTGAAAATCCAACCGCGTTTCCGGCCAAGATAATACCTATAGGCTTCAATCCGATAGACTCCCGCTTCGGTTGCGTTGTACGCCAAGGCAGTGGATTTTCGAGCGACCTGCTCGATCTTCCCGTTCCGGATAAGCCGGATTTCGGCGAAGGACGGGACGCGTACCTGCAGTGTTACGCCTCCGCGCGCTGGGAATTTCATCGCCCATGGATGCAGCCATATCACGACCCTGCGCGCTGAAGCGAAAACCGCGCGTTGAACGCGACAGGTCATAGCCCACAAAGCAATGACCCGCCGCCAATGCCTCATAGATCAAACGGCTGTCGGTGTCGACGTCGCCGGTCATTGCCTGCGGCAGAATAACGTGGGTATTGATTGCGCGAAAGTGAAATTCGTACGGATAGATCACAGGGCGCACAGGGCCAAGGCGCGGATGCAGCGCGTGAGCATCTGAGCCGCCAATGCCAACGACGCGGCCCTGCAGGAGAAGCTCGTCCCATCTGCGGAGAGTCTCCTGCAGCGGACCATGAGCGACCAATTCGGGAAAGAACGCATAGAAGAGACCATGAAGTTTGGTCCGGATCAGGGTCTTCATCTCGCTCAACCCGTTCCAGATCTCGAGACCCGTGAAATTACGAGCAGCCCAGTCCACCCACGAAATATCGCTCTGGTTGAATGCCGGCGCCGCAGGATCCATAGGGTGGGCGATGAATGAGAGTCCGCCGGCGTCCCTAATGTTTTTGATCAGCGCAGCGGGCTCGCTGGCGAATGACGCCATTTCCTGACCGGCACCAATCGCCAGCAAATGATTCTTCTGAGGATTGCGAGCCTGGTCGTGGACCTCCTCGCCTATCAGTAGCAAGACACGGCGCGCCCCGCTCTTAACATAGCCTTCGAAGCCGTGCACAAGTACATTGTGATCCGTCACGATGACGGCGTCCAGCCGGACCGGAGCGCGGCCAGAGCGACCTCACGGTGGCTGCCACTGCCATCCGAGTAAATTGTGTGCATGTGCAGATTCAGAAGTATTTCCTGCATTAATCAAATGACTCTCGCTAAATGGACGCGTGCTGCCGCTGCACGCGTCCATTTATTAATCATGTCCCAAACTTGGTTGACGACTCTTCTCCATAACAGTTATAATTTACCCGCTAAATTTCAGGAGGCTCACGCATGATAACGTTTCTGGATATCGCGCTGATTATAATCGCTGCAGGTTTGATCATCAGCGTTATTCTACAAAGCAAAGGCGCCGGCTTGGGGGGTCTGACCGGCTCGGATGCAAGCAGCGTCTTCACGGCCCGCCGGGGCATTGAAAGGGTACTTTTCTGGGTTACGATCGTGCTGAGCGCGTTATTCTTTGCACTAGCGCTCACCGTCCTGATGATCGCTCGCTAGTATCTGCTGTGCAAGCCAGGGGTGCGCGCCGCAGACTGGACATTGCCGGGGCGGGGCGCGGCTCTCTTTTTTGCCTTGATTTCGAATATCAAACCGATCATGAGAAGACTACGCTGGCAGGTCGTGGTTGTACTGGCGACGCTGGTCATTGTGGCCGTGCTGCTCTTCAGCCAGCAGCCGGTTTCGTCATCGATTCTGCCAGTGCCTGCCAGCGGCGGCGTGTACACAGAGGGATTGGTGGGCTCTTTGGGACGGCTAAACCCGCTGCTGGATTGGAATAATCCGGCCGACCGCGATGTGGACAGATTGATCTTCAGCGGCCTTATAAAGTTCGATTCGCGGGGTCTCCCGCAGCCCGATGTGGCTGAATCCTGGGGAACCTCAGCCGACGGAACAATCTACAACTTCACGATTCGGCCCGATGCGATGTGGCAGGATGGGACGCCTGTGACCAGCGACGACGTGATATTCACGGTGAACCTTATCAAAACCGGATCGTTGTTTCCGCAGGACATCAAGGACTTATGGGGTCAAGTCGACGTCAAGAAGCTGGACGACAAGAACCTGAAGTTCACTCTGCCTGAACCCTTTGCGCCCTTCCTGGACTACGCTACGTTTGGCATACTTCCGAAGCATCTCCTTGATTCAATCGATCCCGGCCAGCTTGCCAATGCGGCATTCAACATCGCGCCGGTCGGCACGGGCTCTTATAAGTTCGACCATCTGATCGTGGAAAACGGCAAAATCACGGGCGTAGTCCTGACGATTAATGATCATTACTATGCCGCCAAGCCCTTTATTCAGCAGGTGGTTTTCCGCTACTACCCCACATCCAAGAGCGCATTCGATGCGTACCAGCAAGGCGAGGTTTTGGGTGTCAGCCAGATCACAGCCGACGTCCTGCCGGAAGCGCTCATGGATCCCAACCTGGCGGTTTATACGGCGAACCTGCCTCAGATGAGCATCATCATGCTCAATCTGAACAATGACCAAGTCCCTTTCCTGCAAAACGCAAACGTGCGGCGAGCCCTGATGTTGGGGTTGAACCGTGATGCAATCGTATCCACTTTTCTGAAGGGCGAAGCCATCGTGGCGGACGGTCCGATCCTGCCGGGTTCCTGGGCGCATTACGATGGCATCGAGCATCTCAACTACGATCCTGAAGGGGCCGTTGCCCTGCTCAAAGGCGAGGGGTACGTAATCCCAGCCTCAGGCGGCACGGTCCGAGCCAAAGACAACGTCGCGCTCAATTTCACCCTGGTGCACCCCGATGATGCACTTCACACGCAGATCGCGCAAGCTATCCAGCAGCAGTGGGCGCAGATCGGCGTGCAGGTGAACCTTCAGCCGGTGCCTTACGCACAGATAATACCGACGTATCTTGGCCCGCGTACCTACTCAGCCGCGTTGGTTGATCTCAATCTGGCACGCACACCCGACCCTGACCCCTATCCGTTCTGGCATCAGTCTGAGGCCACTGGCGGACAGAACTATTCCCAGTGGGATAACCGGACAGCCAGTGAATATCTCGAGCAGGCGCGAACGGAGACAGACTTCACCATTCGCACGCGACTGTACCGCAATTTCCAGGTTGTCTTTGAGAAAGAGCTTCCCTCGCTGCCATTGTATTACCCCGTCTACAACTATGGAGTCGACGCGGCGGTGCGCGGAGTGCAGGTGGCGCCGCTTTATGATACGAGCGACCGCCTGGCATTCATCGACGACTGGTATCTGGTAACCCGTCGCGCTCTGGATCAAACCCCCGGGCCGACAACAGGACCTTAAGAGGCAGCACGATTACCCGACACTGTACCTCACCAAATCCGGATGGAATTGGAGACAAGATGCTCAACGAAGCGCTCTCGTACGCCAAGCAGAACCAGGAACGGTTTCTCAACGAATTGAAAGAGGTTTTGACGATCCCGTCCATCTCGACAGATCCCAGTCACAACGCCGACATGCAGCATGCTGCCGAATGGATGGCGGCACAACTACGGTCCTTGGGAATGAACAGCGTACAGATCCTGCCAACGGGCGGACACCCCGTTGTTTACGGCGAATGGCTCGGGCTGGGCAAGGCTGCTCCGACCGTGATGATCTACGGCCATTACGACGTCCAACCGCCTGACCCGCTAGAACTGTGGTCCACACCGCCATTTGAGCCAGAGGTACGAGGCGAGAATTTGTACGCACGCGGCTCGGCCGACATGAAAGGGCAGGTGCTGGCGTCTTTCAAAGCCGTGGAGTCGGTTGTCAGAAACGGCGGGCTGCCGGTCAACGTCAAATGGCTGATCGAGGGCGAGGAAGAGATCGGTTCGGAGCATCTCGACGATTTCATAAAGAACCATAAACAATTGCTTGCGTGCGACTTTTGCCTGAACACGGATGCCGGCATTTTGGGGCCAGATATGCCCTCTATCACCACCGGCCTGCGCGGCTTGGCATATTTCGAATTGCGCGTCTACGGCCCGAGCAAAGACCTACACTCGGGCCTGTTTGGCGGAATTGTGCATAATCCCGCACAAGCCTTGGCGGAGCTCATCGCCGGCATGCACGACAAGAACGGCAAGGTAACGCTGCCGGGCTTTTACGACAACGTGCGCAAGTTGAGCAAGCAGGAGCGCGCGGATTTTGCGCGACTGCCTTTGAACAACAGACTATTCCTTCAACAAACGGGCGCGCCTGCGCTTTGGGGCGAGCCGAACTTCACTCCGGCAGAGCGCCTCGGTGCCCGGCCTACGCTTGAGGTCGACGGCCTGCTTTCAGGATTTACGGGTCCCGGCTCAAAAACCGTATTGCCAGCCTGGGCCATGGCTAAAATATCATGTCGCCTGGTTCCGGATCAAACTCCCGAGGAAACCCTGCGGCAAATGAAGAAGTACCTCAAGGCGAAGGCGCCAAAGGATGTGAAATGGGAATTGACCTATCTGCACGGCGCGGGGGCTGCTCTGGTCGCAACTGACAGCGTCGCGGTGAAGGCATTGAGCAAGGCGATGGAAACAGTCTGGGGGAAGCGCCCTTATTTCCTGCGCGAGGGCGGCTCCATCGGTGTCGTCGTCCAGCTGCAGAAGCGGCTCGGTGTCGACTCGGTTCTTTCCGGCTTTGGGCTTCCGGATTGCGACGCCCATTCTCCAAACGAGAAGCTTCACTTGCCGACCTGGTACAGGGGCATCGACACGCTGATACACTTCCTGTATAACTTGAAATAATCTCCGGGCACCTGAGATAGGGAATGGAAGATCGGATTATCGCATATGGCGGGCAGGCTGTCATAGAGGGTGTGATGATGCGCGGCCAAAAGGCATTTGCCATTGCGATGCGCGCGCCGGACGGTAAGATCGTCGTCCACGAAGAAAAACTCGATCAAATCTATCGATCGCGAATTACAAAAATCCCATTCGTGCGAGGCGTGATTCTACTTTGGGATGCTCTGGGTCTGGGCATGCGGGCATTAACCATCGCGGCCAACGTCCAGACGGGAGAGGACGAAAAACTGAAAGGCCCTGCGCTATATGTGACCCTGGGCCTCGCCTTGCTGCTCGGCATCGGCCTCTTCTTCCTATTGCCTGCCGGGCTTGGCAGCCTGGCTGACAAGCTCTTGCATTGGAACGTGTGGTGGAGCAACCTGCTGGAAGGCGTCATCCGGCTGGGATTGCTGGTAGGCTACATTTGGGCTATTGGCTTCATGCCTGATGTCAGACGGCTGTTCGCATATCACGGGGCGGAGCATAAGACGATCAACGCCTATGAGGCCGGCGCGGAATTGAATCCGGAAACAGTGGCCCGCTTTTCCCTTGAGCATCCGCGTTGCGGCACCGCGTTTCTGCTAACCCTGGTCCTGGTCTCAATCTTGGTCTTTACGGCACTCGGCCCGCTTCCACTCCTTTGGCGTCTGGCAAGCCGGATTCTGCTGATACCGGTCCTCGCAGGCATCTCACTGGAGTATATACGGTGGACTGCGAACCATCTGGACAGCCGCATCGTGCGCTGGATCATCAAGCCGAAATCTTGCCCTGCAATCCTTGACCACGCGTGAGCCCGACCCGTCGATGCTGGAAGTGGCAATTACTTCCTTCAACACGATGCGCAAAGCAGAACAAGAAATAGTCGCATAGGTTGACGGCAATCGGACAATGGGGAGCAGGCGGATAGTCCTGCTCTTCTTGTTTAATCTGCGGCCGGCTGACTTTGGTAGACTGGAGGCCGTGAAAGATCGCAGATTGACTTCGGCAGTGGTCCTGCTAGCCGCCGGGGCGCTTGTTGGCGGAATCCTGGCCTTCGTCCATAATCGGCCGCTGCCGGTTCCGACAACAGAGCACTTGTTCAAAGGCGTGGACTATTCGCGCACAGTTTGGTTTTCGCCGCGCCAAATGGTCATTCACGTCGTCAGCATTGATCTGCGCAAGGCTGGAGCCCGTTTCCTGGTGACACCCGCAGACGAAATGGGGGGTCAATATCCTTTGCGGGCCCGCACCACGTCGCAGTTCCTGCAAGAATTCGGGGCGCAAATCGCGGTTAACGGAGATGGTTTTTCGCCGTGGTGGTCGCGTGGTGTGGCCGACTACTACCCGCACGCAGGCGACCCGGTTCGCCCGCGGGGCGAGGCTGCCTCGCACGGTAAGGTCTACTGGACATCGGATGCTGCCGTGCCCACGCTCTATATCTCGTCGCGGAATCAATTCAGCTTCGATACGCCTGCGAAGCCCTACAATGCGATTTCAGGCGAGTATATGCTAGTGGCAGGCGGCAAGCCAATCCCGGGGCTGGATGGCACCATCGTGCAACCGCGCACTGCAGTCGGCTATTCTTCGAATGGACGATTTCTTTATTTAGTGGTGGTGGATGGGCGGCAGCCTTTCTATAGCGAAGGCATCACGCTGCAGGAATTGGCGAATCTGATGATCTCGATCGGAGCACACTATGCGATGAACCTGGATGGCGGCGGATCATCAACGCTAGTCGTCGCTGGCGCAGACGGGCAGCCGCGCATTTTGAATTCTCCAATTGATAATTTTGTTCCGGGCCGTGAACGACCCGTAGCAAACCACTTTGGAGTCTACATAACCAGGTAGAGTCCGGTAGAGGATGCCTGATGAAAATCTACACATGAGTGCAGCGCGGCAAGACCTCTAGAACTCGATTTCCTCTATCTGTTCAAATTGGATGTCGAAGCTGTTGCCTGCATCCGCCTCGGCTTCCGAGTTCTGCCCGTCGCCGGCCCGCGTACCTCGGTTGCAGTATGAGCGATATATGCAAAACTGGCACATCTCCTGCTCGTCTGTCAGCGGGAAATCTTCAGCCGCCGAAATCTCGCCAATGACAGCCTCAATCGCCGACCAATCGCGTTTGAATTGGCCACGGTCATACTGGAATCGCGCCGGTTCTGAGGGGAAATCCGCGAACCAGTAGATCATTTCGATCTGGGCAGGGTCAAAGGGTGGTCCGCCGTTCAAATGCGCTCCAGCCTTTACGAGCAGGCTGCGATACACACGGGTTTGCCAGCGGGCCGATAGCCACTCGTTCCGAGGGCGTCTCGATGATGTCTTCCAGTCGTAGATGACCGCATGTTCCTCCCGGATGGCGACCAAATCATATTTTGCCAGCAGGCGATGCTCGCCGATGGGCGAAGACAGAGTCAGCTCCGGCGTAAGACTTCGAAAATCAGCAGAACTTCTAAAGTCCAACCAATTCTTCCACCAACGTTCCAGATTGGGTGTATTCGCCAATTGCTGGAGCTTGTCTGCCGGAAGTCCGAGCAGGTGTTGCTGCACGAGACGATGAAATACCTGACCCTCTTGCTGGCGCCGCTCGTTCTCGACCACCGGCTCCGTCTCGACCGCGGGCCAGTCCATGTGGTCAATGTAGCGCAATCGAAAACGCCGCGGGCAATCTGAATAATCCTGCAGCGAGGCTTGCGAGAATGTAAAGGCCGCGGGGATACTAGACATTCGAAATCACCTCCGGCATCCTTCAGCAAATGACAATGTTTCGCTCAGCTCAAATCGTCGAATCCAGTTGTGCGGCAAGCGCGATTGCTCCTAAGACCCCGGATTGGGCCCCGAGACGGGGCGCCACGATGTAGTCGTCAATGTTAGTCAAGATACTCTGGCTCCGCAAATAGCCGTTCAGCCTCTCCTGCACCTTACGCCGGACGGCCGGCAGCACAACGCTGTGTTGCATAATGCCGCCGCCGAGTATGACCTTTTTGGGCGAGAGGATGCAGGCATAATCTGCCACGGCATCCGCTATGTAGCTAGCCTCGAGCTGCCAAAACGGGTGGCTATCGGGGATCGTCTCTCCGCGCAATCCGAATCGTTTTTCAATGGCCGGCCCGCTGGCAAGGCCCTCGAAGCAGTCTCCGTGAAAAGGGCATGAGCCCGGGAAAGGGTCGGCCCTTAGGTCGTGGGGGATGCGAATGTGACCCATTTCAGGATGAAGCAAGCCATTCATGGGCTTGCCGTCCTTGATAAAGCCGCCGCCGATACCCGTGCCGATGGTTACATACAAAGATGGATCGAAACCCTGGCTGGCACCCTCCGCAAATTCGCCGAGTGCGGCAGTATTTACGTCGGTATCAAAAGCAACTCGGACCTCCAAGTTGCGCTTCAGGGTGCCCACAATATCGGTGTTTTGCCAGCCGGGTTTGGGCGTCGACGTGATAAATCCGTATGTGGGCGATTCGCGGTCGATGTCAATTGGACCGAAACACCCGACGCCGATGCACCGACATTCCCCTTCGGTCACATACGGCTTGAAGAACTGGATCACTTTTCGCAACGTTTCCTCGGGCAAGGTGGTTTCGATGCGCGTCCGCGCCTCTACGTGGCCGGGTGCGCCGACTACGATGCAAATGAATTTTGTGCCACCGGCCTCGATGCCGCCGTAGAGTTTGGTCTGCGACATCGCCTGCTCAATCCTTCTGCCCGTTGTGCCTTGTCCCGGAGCCGGACGGAGCCGCCGACGGTCCGAGGCCTGGGTGCTGTTGTTCCCACCAGCCCTGCAACGCAGCGAACGCCAGCGAAGGCGTAGCATCCCCTCGGCGTCCGGAATTCCAGGTCAGGATGAGGTCGCGGCGTGCACGCGTAATGCCAACGTATAACAAGCGGAGACGCTCGCGGACATAGTCTATTCTTGCGCGGCGGGTGGCGCCGCCCTCCTCATAATAGTCATATTCGCCCGTGGACATAAGGGCCCTCTGCTGCGCCAGAGCCTCCGCTTCCAGGTTCAATCCGTCGCGAAGGTACCATTTCTCGGATATGAATCGGTCGTTGGGCTGATTCGAGGGGAAATCATAGTTGTTCTCGGACATCAGGTAAACCCGATCCCATTCCAGCCCTTTGGCCTTGTGCATGGTGGAGACAACCACAACGCCTCGATAGTCGTCCGGGTTGAAACCAGCGTCGTCAGGCGAGAAGCCGATGAAGCGCCGCTCATTTCGGGCGATCTCGTTGAGGCTCGGTGTTAGCTCGGGCAAACGCCATTGTGGATTCTCGTCGGCCATCTGACGGAGTACGAGCGCAAGTTTGTGCGCCAATGCCAGGTTCGTAGGAAGGCTGAAGATCTCCTGCGACAAGGTGAGCACCAATTGGTCGATAGGCAGCACGGTTGCGCCGTGCCAGCGCCGGACAACTGTTCGAAAGGCTTCCAACTCGGCGATGACCGACTCGCCTTCCTCAGAATCCAGATTTGCCAGCCAATCCCGCTCCGGACGCGGCATGAGAAACGTCTCGACCTCTCTGCATGTGCGGATCACGCCGGCCACGTGTTCATAGAGTGCCTGGCGGCCCGCCTCTTCGCGCCAATCGCGGCGCCATACTTTGTACGCCTGCGAAAGCTTCGAGGCCGACGTTGGTTCGGCGAGATAGCCAAGCACGTAACTCAAGGAGCCGGCTGCGGCCCGCGTCGGCGAGGTGCTGCGCAGCAGTTCGCGGTATTCAATCTTCCGGGATTTTAGAGCCTCTGCCACTCTTGCGGCATGGTCATTGATGGAGGTCAAGACCGCGACCGTGGGCTGTTGCGCCTTGGGCTTATCTTTGGAGCCCTCGAGCCAGTCCTCGATGGATTTGATGACTTCTGCAATCTCCTGCTCCGGCGTGAACTTCGCGGCGATAATCTTTATTGCCTGGGCATCGTCCGGCGGATTCGGCTGGGGATCGCCCTCAGGGGAAGGCTGGATATAAGGTGGCGAAAGCGAGTCACGCGCTTCGCGCACCGGATGTCCTGTCATGACCCAATCCACCAGGTAGTTGGCGAGATTCATGATCGAGGGCTGGCAGCGGCCGGATTCCGGCATGTCCACCTTTGGGTTATGTTGAATGAATTCGCGCAGGAGTTCCGGGTCGGCGGTGGTGAAGGTTTCGAAGATGGCCTGATTTGGGTCGCCGACGCGCACCCAGTTTCCGTCAGGCCCCACCAGCTTCGAAATGATTTCCTGTTGGATCTTGCTCGAGTTCCTGCGCTTCGTCCTCCAACACATAGGGCCAGCGATAGCGGAGCCTATCCAACAGTTCGGACGAGGCGAGCAGCAGCTCATAAGCCAGGCGAATGAGGTCGTCAAAGTCCACTGCGCCGCGATAGCTCAGGGCGCGTTGGTAGTCGGAATAGATTTCCATCCCCATGGTTGCCAAAGGCAGGTGCGGTGACGGTTGATTGTCGAGTGCCAGCCGCAGTCGTTCCGGCGTAAGCCTCCGGTCCTTGGCAGAGCGAATGAAATTTGCAGCAATTCCCTCGATGTGTTCGGGCCAATCCTTGCGTTCAATCTTGCGACGTTGGTATTCGTCCAGAGCCGGCGAAACATAGGCATCCAGAAATTCAGGATGCATGTGAACCCAGGCATCCGCAGCGTCGCGGATGATTGCGGAGGAGGCGCTCTCGTCAACGATTGAGAACTTCTTGTCGAGACCCACCAGCGGGGGATCTTCCCGCACGATATCGTGCGCCAGGCCGTGCAAGGTGCGGACGCGGTATCCCAGCTGGGGGATCAACCCGCGTTCCTGAATGAACTCGCCGATACGGGCGGCGAAATTATCCACCGCAGAGTTAACCAGCGTGACGATCAGCACCTCCTGGTCCTGACCGAGCTTGTCGCTGGAAATGATCTGCGCCGCCAGCGCAGACAATGTATGCGTCTTGCCCGAACCTGGCACCGCCGAGATGCCGAGCCGGCCGCCAGCGTACTGTAGTATCTGTCGTTGAGAAGGTCGAGGCGTGAATTCAGTCATGACTGCGCAATGCTCAGGAATCGGTCAGGCCGGCAAGCCTCTGCGAGGACTCGGCCTTGGGAGCCTCGGGCCGATTTATGTGCCATTGCCTCCGGAATAGGTATACCAGGATGAAAAGGTTTATGAATCCCGCCACGGCGACATTCGTCGGCGGGGCGGACAGGAGATAAACCGAGTACGCGAGGCCCGAAGAAACCTGGAAAAGGATTGGAAGGAACCAAAGCTCAGGGGTGGTGAAGGCCACGGGAATGGAAAGCGCATCCGAGACGTAGAAATAACGGTCGTGCATATTGGGCAACACGAACGGCGGAAGCGTCACCGATATGAGCGCAAGCAGCAGAATTGAGTGGCGGTCAATCCTCAATGTTGACAACCAGGCATAAACGGCCCAAATCAGCGTTACCAGGTTGCCGATAATCACCGCCGGCCCGAACAGCCATGAAGTAGCCGATTTTGGGACGAAAATGTAAAGACTCGGCGCGTTATGCGTCAGGGCTTTCCCAGACCCCGCCTGTGACGAATAGATGGTAAGCACATCCATCCACGAGCGACCCAGCACGACAACCGGCCAGACCGAGAGTACGTAAACCAGCGGCACAAGAATAAAGTAGTACCAGGGAATCTTCTTTCGAAGAAGCAGGATCAGGAGCAAAGGCGCCAGGAAGATGGCCTGCGGTTTGAAGGCGAACCCAATGGAAAAGAAAAGAATTGCTGCCAGCGGTTTCTCGACCAGCAGGAAGTAGACACACGTGAGCAAGAAGGCGGTGACTGTGCTATCCGCCTGCCCCCAGGCTGAACTGTTGGCTATGATCGTAGGGGCAGCCAAAAAAATCGCCGCGGCCAGATGAGGGAGAAAGCCTTGCTTGTATTCAAGCCTGACTATCCTGTAGATGACGAAGGCGCAGTAAACGTCGAAGGCAATTGAAATGAATTTTACAGCGGAAACAGCCGAAATAAATCCAGAAGTGAGAGTGGCAAGTGCCAGAAGATAAACATACGCAGGGGTGTAGTTGTAGAAATCCCGGCCCAAACCGTTCAAAGGCCCCAGCCTTTGGAGCTTGGTGTACCACTGCAGAATGTGGAAATCCAAATCGGTGGTCACCACGGCGCGGAGAGCGAATCGGACATAGGCCGATATGCCGAGCAGAACTATGGCCGCGAGAAGAGGTAGATACGATCTTGCTTGTGATTTCATGTTCGAGGCCATCTGTGAGGTTTATTCGGCCTGAAGCACGCTTTGGAATGCATGCAACAATCGGCCGCGTTGTTCGAAGCCGCTTTCGCCCAGATTGCTGACGCCGAGGTAGATCTTTTGCCGACAACGGCGCAGCAATCCCGAAACGAGTCGAGCCATGGTCTCAAGGTTGGTTTGTTCCTCGTCTGGCAAAAGTCCACTGCCGCCCGGGCGGCCAATTCCGGCTCAGAACCTGCGGATGTGTCAGGGGCTGGTCCAGGCGCTCGTACCATCCACTTGAGCCGGGATCCAGCCAGAACTGAACCGACACTGGACGATTCATCATCAGAAATGTGTAGGCGGGCGCCACCAGAATTGCCTCATCAGTCTCCACCCTCCATGATTCAAGGTATTGCGCCGCAATCACTCCCTCTTGAAGCACCGCAAAATACTCCCTGCCCAGGTCGAAGTCGGGATGATCCAAGTCTACAAATGCAGGCTCCATGGCCAACCTGAACTTCCGGATCGATTCGATCAGGCTGGCTGCGACGCGTGCACCGTCCAGATTCCGGTGGAAACCGAAGCCGGACTGGGAAAGCACTTCGCCAAAGAATCGGCGCAGGAAATGGTCGAGGGGCAGGGGCATGGACTGACGGTAGGCAAGGATCCAGTCGCGAAGCAAGGCATAGCGGGCGCCGGCGGCGAACGTTATTCGCTCCTGGATATCAGGCAGGAGGCCATCAAAGGATGACAGCGTGAATTCCTTGATGCGGTAGACGATTTCTGTCAGCAGCTGACTGCGCACGAGATCCAGGTCGAGCGCAACCATCAACGCGTAGGTGATGTCAAATTTGGAAGGGCGGACATTCCAAGCGAGATGCGCCAGCGCGGCCAGGCTGAGCAGGCACTGCGCACCTGGCTCTTCGCGCAGAGAGCGCGAGGGGCGGTGGGTTCGCCAGCGTATGCCCTGTGCTTCGAGGCGCGAGGTCAACGCGAACCGCAGCGCGTCGGACAGGTAAGGTGCCAGGATCACGATGTCGGACGGCGACATGCCGCGATTGGTGATCAGGGAGCGAATTTCGGCCACTATTGCGTCCATCATTTCCGGGTAGAACCTGGCAGTAATTATGCCTAGCGCCTCTGAGCGTTGTTCCTCCTTGATACGCCTCTTTAGTCTGTCCCGCGACCCGCCGGAGGTCGAGAGGTCCGGGTCGATCGCGCCGCCGAGGGCGTTACTCAGATCCGCAATCGGCTCCGAGGTTACAAACGACTTGTCAAAAGCAATCTGCTCATCACACAGCTCGCGCAGCGAGCGGGCCGTCTCCACATCCGCGCCCAGGAACCGGCGATAGCCGGCGCCCTCATCGAAAATGAGCAAAGCGGATTCGAATTCAGGCAGCCAGCTGCGGACGAGATCGTGGGCTCGCGGGATGTCTTCCTCGACGTTGTCATAGATCAGATGACGGTAGGTGTCAGCGAGATGGTTGTGAACAGCGGCACTCGGCCAAAGGTAGTTCCAGAAGACTTCCAGTTGAAGGGAGAAGTCGAGCAGACTGTGCTCCAAACAGAAACCGCGAAAGCGCACAGCGCAATCCTGTGCATCTGCGTAGACGCGGCGTTGGCCAGCATCCCCATACCACGCAGAATCGAGCCGGGAGCCGATTTCCGTGTGGGGAAAGCCTACGGCCGCCGACTTATTAAGATTATCTACGATCTGGGAGTACAGCCTGTTCCGGTCAATCGTTACCGATTCAAAATAGCCTTGCTCAAACAACGGGCGGACAATATGTGCCATGTAGTACTGGGCGGTTTCGAGCGTAAGAAACGTGGGTGCAATTTCAGGATGTGTGAAACCCGCCTCTGCGGCTGCCAATGGCCAGAACAGATCACACATGCGGCGGGCCAGCCCACCGACGGTGGCAGGCGTGGCTTCACCTCCGGCCGCGGTCGCCGGCGAACGGATAATCTTGAGATACGGATCCTGCAAGGTGCGCTGCGGCGTCAGGACCAGTATGGAATCCCCCGAGACCCCACTGGCCAGGAGGTGTTCGAGCCGTGCCACGCCGACCGTGGACTTTCCAGTGCCCGCGATGCCCGATAGGAAGACTTTTTTGCCCGGAGCCAATTCGATAATCTGGCGCTGTGCCGCTGAGTACTCCGACATGGTGCAAGGGTACAAGATGGCAGGTGTTTTGTCAACAAGTGTCGGCTCACGAGGCTGAACCAAAAGTGCGCGAATACCGCCGAGAGCGTCGGCGCTATGTGGCTTCGCCTGGAAGTCGGATTGTCAGTTCAGGTTCTTTTGAAAGAATGTCTGCACACGGTTCCAGGCATCCTTGGCGGCCTCGGGCCTGAAAGTGCTGGGATCCCGGTCCCGGAAGAACGCGTGACCTGAGTTCGGATATACGATCACTTCGTGCTGGATCCCGACTTTGTCCAGCAGCTTATCAAATTGCTCCACCGTGCCGACGGGAATCGACTTGTCCTGATCTCCGAACAGACCCAGAAGCGGCGACTTGAGCTTGTCCAATTGATCGAACAGCTGCTGCATGCCGCCGCCGTAAAACATGCACAACGCGTCCAGGGGACGGCTTAAGCCCAGTGCAAGCGACATCCGCCCGCCAAAGCAAAAACCAATCGAACCAACCTTGCCCGAGCAATCAGGATGACCCTTGAGGGCATCGAAGGCTTGCTGCAACTCCTGCGGCGTTCCTGGACCATATTTTTGCACGAGCGCCGCGGCTTTTTCATTATCGCCCAGGAGCGCCAATTCGCCGTGAAACAAATCCGGCGCGAACGCAAGGTAATGGAGTCCCGCCAGACGGTCCACAATCGATTCTGTCTGGTTATCGAGGCCCCACCACTCCTGAATGACGATTACGGTAGGCCATGGGCCCTCGCCTGCCGGTCTTCCCAGATAGCCTTCAACGGAACCAAGCTTAACCGATCTACCCATATTTCACCTCTCTCAAATCCAACAGTAATAACGATTTCTCGCTGGCGCCGATACGATATGGAGAACGCCGGTATTCTACCCTCTTCCGGCGTTCAATGGAATCTCCAGGCGCTTTCGACGTTGACACAAAGTTTGCCCACATGTATAATATCGTCCGCTTCCGCCCTGGCACAATGTGCGAGACTGGCCGGGGCGATTGTATGTAAACCAGCTTCCCCCGAGGATCGGCGTAGGATGCAAGGCATCCCGCGGGTCTCGCGGCGAAGTGAATGACTGGAGAGACAAATGAGATACGCAATTGTAGAAAGTGGCGGCAAGCAATATAAGGCCGTCGAAGGTCAGACGATCGATGTAGACCGGCTGGCCGATGAGGCAGGCGTGCAACTTGACCTGCGCACCTTGTTGATGGCGGACAACGACGAGTTCCTGGTCGGAACACCGACGGTGGGCGGAATTCAGGTCAAGGCCACTGTCGTAGATCATATCCGCGGCGAAAAGGTTTCTAGATTCAAGTACAGCCCGAAGAAGCGCATCCGCGTGCGCGGTGGACACCGTCAGCAGTACACAAGGCTGATGGTGGACTTCATCGGCAAGCCGGGCGAAGTGCGCAAGATTGAGAAGGCAGCGCCGGTTGAAGAGGAGCCGAAGGCAGTGGCGAAGGAACTGCCAAAAGAAGAACTCAAGGCTGCGGCACCCAGGGCCGGGAAAGCCGTAGAAAAGAGGGCGCCGGCGAAAGTACCAGCTAAGAAGCCCTCAGCTACGGCCAAGTCCGCCAGCAAGTCAACGACCAAGAAGTCGAGCAAGTAGAGTGAGAGGTAGAAATGGCTCATAAAAAGGGCGGCGGTTCCAGCCGCAACGGACGCGACTCGAATTCCCAGCGACTCGGGTGTGAAGCGATATGCGGGTCAGTTTGTGTTGGCCGGGAACATCCTTATTCGCCAGCGCGGCACGAAGATCAAGCCGGGGCTGAACGTGGGCGCGGGAAAAGACGATACGCTGTTTGCGACAATTGACGGCGTGGTCATGTTCGATCTGGTGCGCGGCCGCAAGCGCGTCAACGTGGTGCCGGCTGCCGCGGAAGGTTAAGCAAATGAAAGCTGAAATTCATCCGACTTATTACCCCGATGCAAAAGTGACCTGCGCCTCCTGCGGCAGAACCTGGACCACCGGTTCCACCAAGAAGGAGATGCGGGTTGACATTTGCTCAAACTGCCATCCGTTCTTTAGCGGTGAGGCGCAGCGTATCATCGACATCGAAGGACAGGTGGACCGCTTCTACAAGAAGCTGTCGGCCCGCCAGACCTACGTGGACGGCAAGAAAGCCAAAGAGGCCGCTAAGAAATCGCCCGAACGGCCGATGGCCGAGTTAGGATTGTCGTCCCGTGCCACTGAGGCGTTGTCCAAGGCGGGAATCACTGAAGTCAATCAATTCCTGAAGCGACTCGCTGACGGCGATGCCAGCGTACTGGCCATCGAGGGCTTTGGGCAGAAGTCATTGATCGATGCCAAGAAGAAACTGCGAGGTCTGGGCTATGAGCTTCCCGAGGCCTCTCCCGCTGGAAGGCCAAACCGCTGCGTAGGATTTGCAGAGGCGGTATTCTCAGGTAAACTTGACAGGCATGGCGCCACAACGCCATGCCTGTTTGCTAAAATCTGGTGAGGAGAATGCATGCCCCACACACAGGGTTCGATCGAGGTTATCTGCGGTTCGATGTTCAGCGGAAAGACGGACGAGTTGATTCGCCGGCTCGTCCGAGCGAAGATCGCCAGGCAAAAGGTCCAGGTGTTCAAGCCCGCCATCGATGTCCGCTACGCAGTTGAAAAGGTTACGTCGCATGCGGGAGCAGACTTCGACGCCATTCCCGTGCAGAAAGCTGGCGAAATCCTCGAAAAGTTTGAAAAGGGTACGACCGTGGTTGGGATTGACGAGGCGCAATTCATGGACGCGGAAGTCGTGAAGGTTGCGCAGGATTTGGCCGAGCACGGCGTGCGAGTGCTGGTGGCGGGCCTCGATATGGATTTCCGCGGCGAACCGTTTGGGCCCATGCCACTCCTGATGTCCAAGGCCGAACGTGTCGATAAGCTGCATGCCATTTGCATGGTCTGCGGCGATGAAGCCTCACGCACGCAGAGACTGGTCAACGGCAAGCCGGCGCGGTATGATGATCCCGTGGTGATCGTCGGCGCATCGGAGCTCTACGAAGCGCGCTGTCGCCTGCATCACGAAGTCCCAAAATGATGTGATCCCCGACCGCCCGTCTCGATGTGACCGATGCTAGACGACGAGAGCAGGCATGCAAGCTTACGAAGAAGTGCTTGGCGAAATCCTGATAGATGGACCGACGCTGCAGAAGCGGGTGGCAGAACTTGGCGCGGAGATCAGCGCAGATTATCGAGGACAGCAGGAATCTGCTCCTGATCTGCATCCTGCGTGGTGGGGTGCCGTTCTTAGTGGATCTCAGCCGGCATATCACGGTGGCGCACATGATGGACTTCATGGCGGTCTCTTCCTATGGCGCCGGGAATCGCAAGTCGAGCGGGCAACGTCCGCGTTACCTTCGATCTGCAAACCAATATCAGAGGCAAAGATGTGCTGCTGGTTGAAGATATTGTAGACAGCGGCCACACCATTGCATCGGTGCTCGGTATGCTCGAGACGCGTACAGCCCGCCAGCCTAAAGGTATGTACTCTGCTTGATAAAGCGGAACGGCGCGAAGCGGTCGTTCCTATTCATTATCGGGGTTTTACCATCCCCAACAGGTTTGTATTTGGGTATGGCCTTGACCTCGACGAGTACTATCGGAACCTGCCTTTCATCGGCGTTGTGGATCTGGAAAAGTACCATCCGACGTAAGCCGGCTCGATGCTGAGGGGCAATGACCGACAAGAAAGACCAGGAAAGTGCTTCTTCACCCTATGCCGGCCGCTGGGTAGCGCGCCTTCAAGGTAGGATCATCGCTCACGGCGGAACCCCGGAACAGGCGCTGCTTGCAGCCCAGAAGAGCCGCCACAAAGAAAAGCCCGAAATAAGCTACATGCGCCCAACGGCTTCACTCTTCATTTCGCCTCTGGTCGAAAAGGTGCGCGCTGCCTTGCCCAACAGGGAAATCTATCTGGTAGGCGGCGCCGTACGCGATGCGATTGCTCGGCCGTCCGTCGCACGACTTCGATTTTGCGGTTCCGGCCGAGGCAATTTCGGTTGCCCGGCGCACAGCTTCTGCTTTGGATGCCGATTTCTACGTGCTGGATGAGGGTTTCGACACGGCGCGCGTGATCGTTGTCAATGAAAGCGGTGACCGTGATTTCCTCGATTTTTCCTCGTTCAGGAGCGTGCAGTCTGAGGCTTTCTCCCCGAGGCATCTTGGCGGGAAAGGAAAGAACGGCGAGGAACTCAAAAGCCTTGAGTCCGATCTGCGAGGACGCGACTTTACCATCAACGCCATCGCGATGGATATTCGCGACCTATCCATCCTCGATCCTCTGAACGGCGCTGCGGATCTACGCCAGAAAATGATCCGGGTGTGCTCTGAAACCGCGCTTGCGGACGACCCAATTCGCATCCTGCGGGCGGTCCGGCAGGCTGCTGCCTTGGAATTCAGGATCGAGCCTCGCACCCGGAAGGCTATGAAAGCATCCGCGAGCCTGCTGCCAACCATCACTCCAGAACGCCAGCGAGATGAATTGTTCAAGATGCTGGACGGTGTGCGGCCTGCTGCGTGCATCCGGGCGCTGGAAATACTGGGTGTCTTACCCCACCTTCTCCCGGAGCTAGCCCTCATGAAAGGCGTGGAGCAGACAGCGCCGCACGTTAGCGATGTTTGGGAGCATACGCTGAACGTGATGCAGCAGCTTGAAGTAATACTCAATGTTTTGGAACCCGGTTTCGTTCCGGGGGATTCTAGCGACCTGCTGACCGGCCTTTTGAGCCTGCGCCTCGGACGCTATCGAGATAGCATCAGTGCTCATTTTGCGCGATCGCTTAACCCAAATCGCTCCATGCGCGCTCTGCTGTTCTTCGCGGCGCTGTATCACGACGTCTCCAAGCCTGCAACTAGATTCAAAGATACAGCCGGGCGGATCCGGTTCTTTGGTCATGACGCCGAGGGTGCGGCCGCGGCAGCAACCCGGGCGCGGGCCTTCAATCTTAGCAATGACGAAATCCAACGACTGAAAACAATCATTGCAAATCACATGCGTTTCCATTTTCATGCGGGCCGGATGGAAGGCGAAGGAAAACCTCCTTCACGTAAGGCCATCTACCGCTTCTTTCGAGATGCGGGCGAAGCCGGCGTAGACCTGGTGCTGTTGGGTTTGGCTGATCTGCGCGGCACCCAGGGTGAGACTTTGAGGCAGGAGAGCTGGACGGCCGCACTGGATGTAGCTCGAGTCTTCCTGGAAAACTATTGGGAAAAGCCGGAAGAATCAGTGGCTCCACCTCGTTTAACAGATGGAAACCACATCATGCAGGCCTACGGTCTCCAGCCGGGTCCTCTCATCGGCGAGCTGCTGGAAGCGATCCGCGAAGCCCAGGCAATCGGAAAAATCGCCACGCAGCCGGATGCAATGGATTTTGCCCGCGGCTGGCTAAACGATCACGCAAAATGAACCTGGTCTTCTTCGATTTGGAGACACAGCGGCTTTTTCAGGAAGTGGGCGGCCGCGACCCGAGCAAACTTCTTTTGGCCTGCGCCGTGACCTATTCGACGGCAATGGCCGATTTTGCCGTCTATTGGGAACGTGAGGCGCCGGCGCTTCTTGAGGAGCTCAGGTCGGCTGACAAGGTGATCGGCTTCAACATCCGTGAATTTGATTATGAGGTGCTGAAACCCTACGCGCCAGGTTTCAACTTCGCTGCACTCCGAACCCTGGACCTCTTGCTCGACCTCAGCCGCACGCTCAACTTCCGATTGCCCCTCGATTCCCTGGCCCGGGGCTGCCTCGACACCGTAAAAACGGCAGATGGAATGCAGTCCGTCGAATGGTTCCGTGCCGGAGAGATGGACAAGGTCGCTGAATACTGCAAGGCCGATGTGGACATCACCCGACGCGTTTACGAGTTTGGGCGTGACAACGGATTTGTGTATTACTACAGCAGACTGGGAAGCAAACTAAAGGTGAAGGTTAATTGGAATTGACGAGGCGCGGCTCGGCAATTTTCCACAAGATTTTTTTGGTATATCTTGCCGTATTGCTGCACCGGAGGTGAAAATGGATAAGGTGAATGTTGACGGCATCAACATTGCTTACGTCAGGCAGGGGAAGGGCGTGCCGCTGGTTTTGATCCACGGCTACCCACTTGACCATCGGATCTGGGACGAGATCGCACCGTTGCTTCAGCAGGAATTCGACCTCATCGTGCCTGATCTGCGCGGTTTTGGCGAATCGGATGTGATGGAGGCCGATGATTCCATATTAGAGTACGCCTCGGACATCGCGGGGCTGCTAACGCACCTCAAGATCAAGAAAGCCTTTCTGGCGGGACATTCGATGGGTGGGTATGTCTCGCTGGCATTCGCCCGCGAATACCCCGAGCGCGTTTCCGGCCTGGCAATGATTTCGTCGCAAGTGCAGCCGGACCCGCCTGAAAGAAAAGAAAGTCGGTATGCGACGGCAAAGCAGGTGCTGGATAAGGGGCTGAACGTCGTCATCGACGCCATGGCTCCCAAGCTCTCGGTAGATGTGCGAGTGCAGAATTTTGTGAGGCAGCTGATTGCGCAACAGAAGCCTTTGGGTGTTTTCAGTGCACTCTATGCCATGGCGGACCGGCCCGATTCGGCGGAGATATTTGCGGCGTTTGGTTTTCCCGTGGTGATCGTGCATGGTGAATTGGACGCTTTGATCCCCGTGGAACGCGGACGTGAGATGAAGGCAACCCTGGCTTCGGCACATTACGTAGAGTTGGCTGGCTTAGGGCACATGCCCATGATGGAAAACCCGCAGGCGGTTGCCGAGGCCCTGCGGTTCTTTGTCAACGTGAAAGTTAAAACGGTTAAGTTGCTGGACGAGTAGTCCCCCAGGGTTTGTGGAAGGGAGGGCTGAAGTCAGGGCGAGGGCGCCAGAGGATGCGTGCTGGGATGCCAGCGTGCGCTGTCATGCGGAATTTCCTGCAGACTCCCCGTGCGTCTTACCAGCTTGTTGATGTGCGCGACCAGAACGGCACTCGGAACCGGCTTGACCAGATAATCGTCGGCGCCAGTATCCAGGATGCTTGCCACCACCGACGGGTCGTCCAAGGCGGAAAGGATGAGGATAGGCAGGCTACTGAACGTGCGAACAGCTTTGCAGACCTGCCAGCCGTCCATGTCCGGCATCATCAGATCGAGTATCACAACCCGAGGAAGTTTTTCCCTGATCAATCGCACACCCTCCTCACCACTATTGGCTACCAATACGTCGAAACCTGTCGCTTTCAGGAGAACCGAGAGTAGTTCGGTGATGGCTGGATCGTCATCGATGGTCAGCACGGTCGTATTCGTCATAAGTGTCTGGCGCTATTATGCTTTATATAGTGGCTCGCAAACTTTGCAGGTTATTTACAGATTGGTGCCTGCAACGTGATGTTTGTCATTTGTAAAGCCTGTCATTTTTGGTAGAATATTTCACAATCTCAGCGCAGAAATACTAGGAGGCTCCAATGAAGAAATGGGTTTATCTTTTTGATGAAGTCCGGGACGTAGAGAAAGCTACGGGCGGTGATTGGGACGACGTGAAGGGACTTGTGGGAGGCAAAGGGGCAGGATTGCTGGATATGACGCGCGCAGGCGTGCCGGTTCCCCCGTTCTTCACGGTGACAACCGAAGCCTGTAATGAATATCAAAAGACCGGCAAATTCCCTGCCGGAATGTGGGCGCAGGAGCTCGCGGCCTTGAAACAGGTGGAAAAGAAAACCGGTAAGAAATTCGGTGATCCGAACAATCCATTGCTGGTATCTTGCCGGTCGGGCGCCAAGTTCTCCATGCCGGGCATGATGGACACGGTGCTCAACCTCGGTTTAACCGATCAAACAGCAGCCGGCATGGTAAAGCTTACCGGCAACCCGCGTTTCGTATATGACTCATATCGCCGCCTGGTGGAAATGTTCGGCACCGTGGTGCTCGGGATTGCCGACGAAGCCTTCGAACAGCCGTTGAAGGAATATAAAGCCAAAAACGGCTACAAGCTCGACGTCGAGATGACCGCCGAAGACTGGAAGGAAATGGTGCGGGCATTCCGTGAAGCGGTTAAACGGCAAAAAGGCTTTGACTTTCCGCAAGATCCCTTCAAGCAACTTGAATTGGCTACCGAAGCGGTCTTCAAGTCCTGGAACGGCAAACGGGCGATTGACTATCGAAATCATGAGCATATTCCCCACGATCTGGGAACTGCCGTAAATATCGTGACGATGGTGTTCGGCAACATGGGCGAGGATTCCGGCACAGGCGTGGCCTTTACCCGCAATCCATCTACAGGCGAACCCAAGATGATGGGTGAGTACCTGCTCAATGCCCAGGGCGAGGACGTGGTGGCGGGCATCCGGAACACGGATTCCATCGAGAACCTGAAGGTCAAGATGCCGGAGGCCTACCGGCAGTTCATGGATATCACGGCGAAGCTCGAAAAGCACTACAAGGAAATGCAGGATGTTGAGTTCACCATTGAACATCGCAAATTGTGGATGCTGCAGACCCGAAATGGGAAACGAACCGCTAAAGCTGCAGTGAAGATCGCGGTCGACATGGCGAATGAAGGTCTTATCAGTAGAGAAGAGGCCGTCCAGCGTGTCACGCCGGAGCAGGTGGATGCCCTACTTCATCCCCGCTTCGACGAGAAGGCCAAGAAGGATGCCGAAGACGCAGGCGCGTTGTTTGCGAAGGGCGTGAATGCATCCCCCGGCGCCGCCGTGGGTCAGGCCTACTTTGACGCTGACACCGCCGAGCAGATGGCCAAGGAGCACAAGCAAGACGTCATCATGGTGCGCCCGTTCACGAAACCGGACGACGTGCATGGCATGATCGCAGCGAAAGGCGTGCTGACCAGTGAAGGCGGTGCAACGTCACACGCGGCGGTTGTAGCCAGACAGTTCGGTATCCCCTGCATTGTCGGCGCTTCGGCCGTCAAGATCGATCTTGAAAGGCGACTACTTGTCCGTGGGTGACACAACCGTCAAAGAAGGGGACTGGATTTCTGTGGATGGCACGACCGGCAGCGTCTACACCGGCAAGCTTTCAATGACCGCGCCCTCCCTGGAAGAGCAGACCGAGCTGCTGACGCTGCTCAAATGGGCTGACGAAATTTGCGCCCGGCCGAATCTGCGGACGGCGCCCAAGGGCTGGCCCACGCGGGGACTGCAGGTCTGGGCGAACGCGGATTATCCAAAGGATGCCCGGCGCGCCCGATCGTACGGCGCAATGGGAATCGGTCTTTGCCGAACCGAGCACATGTTCTTTGAGCCTGAGCGGCTTCCGATCGTTCAGCGCATGATCCTGGCCGGGACCAGCGCCGAACGCACAGCGGCTTTGAACGAATTGTTGCCGTTCCAGCGCAAGGACTTCGATGGGCTGTTCGAGGCGATGGATGGACATCCGGTCATCATCCGCTTGATCGATCCGCCGCTGCATGAGTTTATGCCGTCTGAAGAGGATCTGCTGGAAGAAGTAATCACGATGCGGGTCAAAGGGGAGACGAGCGGACTGGCCGAAAAGGAAAAGCTGCTCAACGCCGTCAAGGGCATGCACGAATCCAACCCGATGATGGGCTTGCGCGGCGTGCGGCTGAGCATTGACATGCCGGAGATCGTTGAGATGCAGGTGCGCGCCATCTTCGAGGCCGCTGCGGATTGCACGAAGCGCGGCATCGTGGTGAAGCCTGAGGTGATGATTCCGCTGACCGGCACCGTAAAGGAGTTGGAATGGATCCAACCGCGGCTCATCCGTATTGCAAAGGCCGTTACAGAAGAAAAAGGTGTAGATCTGCCCTATAAGTTTGGAACGATGATCGAAATCCCGCGGGCAGCGGTCACAGCCGCCGAGGTGGCGAAATTGGCAGAATTCTTCTCCTTCGGAACCAATGACCTGACGCAGATGACCTTTGGTTACTCACGGGATGATGCAGAGCGCAACTTCCTGGTCACATATGTTGAACAGGGCATACTGCCAAAGAACCCATTCCAGACATTGGATCGGGACGGCGTGGGACGCCTGATGAGAATGGCAATCGAAGATGGTCGCACGACGCGCCCTGAGCTTGAGGTCGGCATCTGCGGCGAGCACGGAGGCGACCCGGAATTCGATCGAATGGTGCCACATCATTGGAAACAACTATGTTTCCTGCTCCCCGTTCCGCGTGCCGATTGCGCGGCTGGCGGCGGCGCATGTGGCCTTGAAATACAGCGTCAACGGAAAGAAAGCCGAGAAGCCCGCAAAGAGAGCCGGGAAGGCCAAGGCTAAGGCAAAGAGCGCCAGGCCCAAGGCCCGACGCAAAGCAGCCAAAGTTGCAAAGAGCAAAGCCGCAAAGGCTCGAAGAGCCCGCTAACAAGAACAGGACCGCCACTCCATGAGTGGCGGTCTCTTCAATATTGTTTGGCGTGGCAAGCCGTGCATTTTGGGCCGACCAAGGCTTATTATGGCCGGGGCGAATTGGAAATCACGTCTACATGATAATAGGCACTGACGCACTGATTCAGCCAGAATTTGGGATTGTCGCCCAAAACGTCCAATCCGGCCCAATCGTTGAGATTCATGTCGTCCGTCGCGATTACGGCCTTGGTAGTCCCGTTCCTTTGGAATTCAAGCATTTGCGTGTTGAACCGTGACCATGCGGCCGCGTAGTTGATGTAGACCTGCTGCGCGGAAATCATTTGATGGATCGAGATTACCGCGGCAATCAGTATTAGCAATGCACTTGCCGGCAAAGCTGTGTGTGCAAGAGACGCCCATTGGCCAAGGAGCTTTCCCAGGGAAGTACCCAGAATTATCAGCATCAATACCATGCCGTATGTAGGGATGATCAGAGTGCGGTCCGGAGGCGCGTTGGATAGACCGTAGGCCGAAGGGGGAAAGCAACTGAAGATCAGGCCCAAGCCAAAGAAGAGGACCAGGAGAGGAGACCGGCTGCCCATAGATTTCAGACCAACATGTGTGCTGACTGACATACCCAGCATAATTGCACCAACTATACCGAGGGTCTTTAGTGGGGAGCCGAACAACCCGACACAAAACAATCCGAAGCTTCTAACGGAGATCTCTATCAGCAGCGGCAGTGCAGGAGGGGGGAAAAATAGGCCTGCCTATACGGATTGCCCGGTGCAACGACGACCGTGATGAGCGCAAGGAGAGCCCCCAAGGACCCCGAAGCTAGGAAGAAGAAAATGTCCTTGTTGGAAGCATAACGCCGGCACATGAGCAACACCGCAATTGCCAGCAAGAACGCGGCCACCTGAAACACCGTATAAGTTTCGCTAAAGCCACCTGCCGCGTAGGTAAGTAGCAGTCCGATAGCTGACCAGACCAGGCGGCTCCTCGTCAATCGTGGCCTGGCCTGAAACCACCTAAGAAGAGCAACGTAGCCGGAACCCAATATGAGCGGGGGAACAACCGAACGCATCCCCTGACTCCAGTACAATGATTGCTCGATATTTGCCGTAAGCGTCAGCGTGAGAAACAATATAGTCGTTGCCAACGCCCCCGTGAGCAATAACCGCAGTCTCTTATCCTCGGTCGGCAGGAGCAGGTAGATTGTTATTCCCAATGTCCCCAACCAAGCCAGGACAACGATTGAAGGAACGGCCGGGGTGAAGTTTGGACCGAGCTTGCCAAATACGGCATCGGCGAAGTTCGCAGAATAGCGACCTGTCCAAGTGATATACCAATACCAGGCGGCGCGGAATATTCCAAGCCTGTTGGCCTCGGAGGCTGAACAATAATCGTCGGCCATAAAGCGACTGTAGCTGCCGAGATAGCCGTGCGCAGCAAGAGCGGCGATCGAGGCCGCAATTGTGGTGCCCGACGTCCAGGCCAACCAGCGAGATCTTGTATTCATCCTTTAAGGCGACTCAGCGGAATTATAACCAGATCGAAAAGCATGACTATAGCAGCGAGGAGGCGAACGTCACGACGTTGTCTCCCAGTGCCTCGGTGTTATATCCGCCCTCCATGACTGCCAGGGTTGGCATATGCAATTCGGCGATTCGCTGGCTGATCCTACCAATCCCTTCGCGCGTGATCTTGAAATGTCCGAGCGGATCATGCTCGTAGATGTCCATGCCAACGGAAACAACCAAGAACTGCGGGCCGAATACCCGAATCATTTTTAACACCCTGTCAAGCAGCGTGAGGTAGAACGCATCATCCGCGCCGGCGGGCAGCGGGAAATTCCGATGGAATCCGCGGCCTCTGCCTGAACCGGTCTCGTGGACGTAGCCGGTATAGTAAGGGTAATCGAAGTCCGGATCGCCATGAAGAGAGATCGTGAGGACATCCGGGCGAGTGTAGAAGATATCCTGGGTGCCGTTTCCGGCATGGTAGTCAACGTCCAGAATGGCCACCTTGCCTCGTGATGACAGCCAGTTGGCCGCCACGGCCGCATTATTGATGTAGCAATAGCCTCCGCAATAGTTCCTGCCCGCGTGATGTCCCGGTGGGCGGCAAAGGGCAAAAGCGGTGCGTCCGCCGTCAGCAATCTCTTTTGCGCCGGACAGTGCACAATTTGCGGACCCTAGGGCGGCTTTGTACGTGCCCTGCATGATGCCTGCAGAGAGGTCCATCATGTAGTAGCCAGCGCGGCCCAACAAGGACGTCGGCTTGTGCCGCCTGCGTCGAAGCGCAAATGTTGCTGGGAGCAGCACCGAGCGGTCGGAATCCGATTCGGTGCCCGGAACAATGTCCAACCATTCTTCCCAGGCAGATGCCAGAAAGCGGATGTAATCCGCATCGTGCACGGCCAGGATGGGGTCAAGCCCGAAATCCGCGGGTTCCACTATCTTTGCCCAATTGGTCTTGTGCAGCGCGTCCAGGATTGTGTCCATCCTGGCGGGGTTTTCGAGATTCGGCACGCGCTCGCCGCCGTCAAATACCTCGAACCGCGGATGGTGCAGGCGCTGGGTCTCCGAGTAGAATACTTTCATCAGCCCTCAACGTACGGTGTATGTTCCAATTGTATCAAGAGGACGGAGGAAACATGGAAGTGATGCAGGCCATTCAAAGCAGACGATCCGTCAGCAAGATGAAGCCCGATCCGGTGCCTCGTGAAATCATAGAGCAACTGCTGCATGCGGCCGTCCAAGCCCCTAACCATCACCGGGTGCGGCCCTGGCGGTTCGTTGTGCTGGCAGGGAACGGCCGCAAAAGGCTAGGGGAGGTGATGGCAGACATCTTTCACAGAAAATTTCCAGATGTCAAACCTGAGGCGCTGGACAGGGAACGTGCGAAGCCATTGCGTTCGCCGGTTATTCTTGCTGTGGGTGTGGATGCGCCCACGGGAAACAATGTGCTCGAAATTGAGAACATTTGCGCTGCAGCCGCAGCCTGCGAGAACATTCTACTGGCGGCGCACGCACTCGGCCTGGCGGGTCATTGGCGGACAGGTGACGCAGCGCGCGAAGCCGACATCAAGAAGTTCTTGGGCTTCTCGGCGGACCAGAATCTAATCGCCTTTTTGTACATCGGCTATCCGGATCTGCTGCCGGAACCTGGTCCGCGCATGGGATTCGAAGACCGAACCACATGGATGGTCGAGTAGAATGACTGGCGGAGTAGCCGGTTCCCGAGAAGTCACCACGTGAGGCGGGATTCCCTGGCGTTGAAGACCGTCCGTCCACGACTAGCGGCAGGCTGGCGGTCGTTCAGGCGGGCAAATTCGGCCATTTGACCGGTTTGTGCGCTTTCTCACGGAGTAGCGCATCTCAAAGTTCAGCACTCCAACCCCTTGACTCTGCAAGCCAAATTCTTTATACTAAAGGGTCAGTGTCCTGCTGGGGTGTGGCAGGGAAAATTGTTTTAAATCGGCACTCGCAAGTGCTCTAGCAACCAAGTCAGGAGAGAGACGAATGGCGTCTTTGCCCCGCAAGAGCTATGCACGTATCCCCGTAAAGCTCGATCTTCCCAACCTAATAGAAATCCAACTCGATTCATTTGAACGGCTAAAGAAAGAAGGCCTGGGCGACCTATTCCATGAGGTATCGCCAATTGAATCGTATAACAAGGGCATGAAGCTGTTCTTCCCGAGCCGAAGCCCCGAGGCAAAACAATGGGGATTGAAATACTGGTTCGGCGAACCCAAGCATTCCATCGAAGAGTGCGTGGAGCGCGACCTTACATATGCCAGCCCGTTATATGTCTCAGTCTTACTGGCGGGCGCTGATGTTCCGGAACCCATAAAGCAGGACATCTTTCTCGGCGATTTTCCTGAAATGACGGACAAGGGCACGTTCGTCATTAACGGAACGGAACGCGTGGTCGTTTCCCAGTTAATCCGTTCACCAGGCGTCTATTTTGAGGCGCCCAGCGATCGATCGACGGGCCGCCCGCTTGCAATGGCGAAGCTCATCCCCGATCGCGGCGCATGGATGGAATTCGAAACCCGCAAAAGCGACTATATCATCCTGAAATTTAACCGCAAGCGGACGGTTCCGATTACGGTTTTTCTGCGTGCGCTGGCAACGGTGAGCGACGGGATCAAGGATTCGCCTCTCAAGTCGGGCAGCGACGAAGAAATTCTATCGATCTTCCAGGATGTGGATAATAACCCTGAGCGACTTTTTGTCGCTTCCACTCTTAAGCAGGAGCCTGAATGGGACCTCTCGGGCGGGCTGTCGCTCGCCGAAGCAGCTCTGATTGAGTTCTTTCGGAAGATGCGTCCAGGCGACCCCGCGACGTTGGACAACGCAAAGCAGTTCCTGGAAGAGCAGCTTTTCGATCAGCGGCATTACGACTTGGAACGCGTTGGTCGTTACAAGCTCAACCAAAAGCTTGATCTGAATATACCGATCCCACACCGCACGGTGACCAAAAACGATGTCATCCGGCTGGTGCGCCGCATGATCCAGATCAACAACGGCGTCGAGCCGCCGGACGACATCGATCATCTTGGCAATCGGCGTGTGAAGACGGTGGGGGAGCTGATACAAAACAAGCTTCGCATCGGCCTGCGCAGGATGGAGCGGGTGATCAAGGAGCGCATGTCGATCCGCGATCAAGAACAACTTTCACCGGTAACACTTGTCAATATTCGGCCCGTCGTTGCTGCCCTGCGGGAGTTCTTTGGCTCCAGCCAGCTGAGCCAGTTCATGGATCAGACCAACCCTCTAGCCGAACTGCGCCACAAACGAACGCTGTCGGCGCTGGGCCCAGGAGGCCTCCGCCGGGAGCGCGCAGGCTTTGACGTGCGCGACGTCCATCACTCACATTACGGGCGGATTTGTCCGATCGAGACGCCGGAAGGTCCTAACATTGGTCTGATCGGCCGCCTGGCCTCGTTCGCCCGGGTGAACGAATATGGATTCATTGAAACACCGTATCGCAAGGTATTTAAGTTCCTGCCTGCCGACGATGAACGATTGGTCGGCCGAACCTTGCGTGAGGCCATAATCGATCCGAAAACCGAAGAGAAGGTTGCCAAAGCGGGCGAAGTCATTGATGGCCGGCTTGCCAGGCGCCTGGCCAAGTTCGGCACGGAAGTTGCGGTGGTGCCTTTCGTTTCGGAGCAAATCGATTTTCTGTCCGCCGATGCAGAAGACAAGTTCATCATTTCGCAAGCCAACGCTCCATTGACGGAGATCAACGAGTTCCTACGCGAGCGCATCTCCTGCCGTTACCATTCGGGCTTCCTGTTCTCTACGCCTGAGTCGGTGGACTACATGGACGTGGCACCTCATCAGGTTGTAGGCATCAGCGCCGCGCTTATCCCGTTCCTCGAACACGACGATGCCAACCGGGCACTCATGGGTTCCAACATGCAAGCCCAGGCCGTGCCACTTGTGCGGCCGGAGATCCCTCTGGTATCGACCGGTATGGAACGCGCGGCAGCACTGGACTCCGGACAGGTAGTTGTGGCCGAGGAAAATGGCGAAGTTGTTTCCGTGACCGGCAGCAAAATCACGCTCAAGGAAAGAAAGGGCGGCCTGCACACCTACCAGCTTCGGAAATATCAGCGTTCGAACCAATCGACTTGCATCGACCAACGGCCCTCAGTCGTAAAAGGGCAGGTCGTCAAAAGAGGCGACATCATCGCGGATTCTTCCTCGACGGAAAGCGGGCAACTTGCCTTGGGCCAGAACGTGGTGGTCGCTTTCCTTTCGTGGGAAGGCGGCAACTTCGAAGATGCAATACTCCTGTCTGAGAGACTGGTGCAGGATGATCGCTTCACCTCCGTTCACATCGAGAAGTATGAAGTTGAGGCCCGCGATACAAAGCTCGGGCCGGAAGAAATCACGCGCGATATTCCCAATGTCGGTGAAGACGCGATCAAGGACCTCGACGAAAAGGGCATTATCCGTATCGGGGCTGAGGTTGGCCCGAACGATATCCTGGTTGGAAAAATCACCCCGAAAGGGGAGAAGGAACTTACGCCCGAAGAACGCCTGCTGAGGGCGATATTTGGCGAGAAATCGCGCGACGTGAAGGACACCTCCCTGCGCATGCCGCACGGGGAACGCGGTAAGGTCGTCGACGTAAAAGTCTTCACCCGCGAGGATAATTCCGATTTATCTGCCGGCGTAGATATGATGGTGCGCGTATCTGTGGCCCAGCGTCGAAAGATCACGGCAGGCGACAAGATGGCCGGACGGCACGGCAATAAAGGTGTTGTGTCGAAGGTCGTTCCTGTGGAAGACATGCCATTTCTCGAAGACGGGACACCGGTCGACATTATTCTCAACCCACTGGGTGTTCCTGGCCGTATGAACATCGGTCAGGTGCTGGAAGTCCACCTTGGCTGGGCGGCCAAGCGCCTCGGCTTCCGCGCGATAACCCCAGTTTTTGACGGGGCGAGCGAAGAGCAGATCGAAGCCGAGCTTGCCCGCGCCTGGATCGTTGACAAGGCATGGCAGGAGTTGGCGCAGGCGGCCTGGGAGTGGCTGAAGGAGCAGGAGTACGATCCCGAATCCATTCAGGACGATGATGAAGTCCGCCGCCTGTACCTGGAATCCTGGCTGGGTAAGCGCAAGTATGATGTCTACAGCCTGAACGACGTAGATTATGCCCGGCATTCCGCGGCCAAGGAATGGCTGCGAGACCGAGGTCTTGACCCCAAAGTCGTCCTGGCCTCACTAGATGAACCTACCGCCGGCCGCGATCCTGAAGTCGACCAGGCCGTCATAAATGTGTGCTTACGATTATGGATGGATGGCTTGGGGAATACAAAGAAGATTGCCGATGCCAATCTCTACGCAGCTGCACAGGACATGGCGGCGGAGACCGGTTTGCCGCTTCCCATTCTCGGCAAGCAGACGCTTCGCGACGGCAAGACGGGCGCACCTTACGATCAGCCGGTGACCGTGGGCGTGATGACAATTCTTAAACTACATCATCTTGTCGAAGACAAGGTGCATGCGCGGTCCACCGGGCCATACAGCCTCGTCACGCAGCAACCCCTGGGCGGCAAGGCTCAGTTTGGCGGACAGCGCTTCGGAGAAATGGAAGTATGGGCGCTGGAAGCCTACGGCGCGGCCTACACGCTGCAGGAGATGCTCACCGTCAAATCGGACGATGTTCAGGGCCGCGTCAACACCTACGAGGCGATCGTCAAAGGCGAGCCGATCGAAGAGCCAAGTATCCCGGCCTCGTTCCGGGTGCTGGTCAAGGAACTCCAGTCCCTGGGCCTCGCTGTTGAGGCGATCAACGAAGGCGGCGACGTAGTCAAGTTTGGCAAGGATGAAGAGAAGACTCATCCGCCAAGACTGGGCACCGGCCTGATGGAGCTGGGCGTCGGCGGCGAGGATAGACGGAAATAGATCGCCAATTTTCTTGACTTGCGGATAACCGCATGTTAGAATAATCCGCCGTTGTCATTGCAAACAACGCAACGGGCGGCAGAATTCCCGCCTTTAACTATGGCAGCTACAAATGAGGCCATCATTATCGTTTCTGATGGCCTCATTTCTTGCAAAGAGTTTTTGTGAAACAATTTTTAATCGGAGGCGAACGTGCCGACAATCAACCAAATGGTCCGCAAGGGCCGAAAGAGCAAGAAGGTCAAAAGCAAGGCCCCGGCCCTTCAGTACACGCTTAACAGCCACAAGCAGCGGCGCGTGCGGCAGGCCAAGGGCGCGCCCCAAAAGCGCGGCGTGTGCACCGTGGTGCGCACGATGACTCCCAAGAAGCCGAATTCGGCGCTGCGCAAGATTGCGCGGGTGCGCCTCACGAACGGCATTGAGGTCACGGCCTACATTCCGGGCGAAGGACACCAATTGCAGGAACACTCGGTAGTTCTGGTGCGCGGCGGCCGTGTCAAGGATCTGCCTGGCGTCCGCTATCACATCGTGCGCGGCTCGCTGGATACGACGGGTGTCGCCAATCGTAAACAAGGCCGCTCCAAATACGGCGCTAAACGCCCCAAATAGTCTGATGGAGATCAAGTATGAGACGTGGAACTCCTGAACGGCGGCCAATCCCGCCCGACATTCGATACAACAGCGTGCAACTGCAGACTCTGGTTCAGCACGTAATGAAGCGCGGCAAGAAGAGCACCGCACTGCGCGTGATCTATAACGCCATGGACCTAATCAAGGAACGCACCCAGAAGAATCCCATGGAAGTCTTCGATAGCGCCTTGAAGAACGTCAGCCCGGCGATGGAAGTCCGGCCGCGGCGCGTCGGCGGCGCGACCTACCAGGTGCCGATGGAAGTTGCCACGGATCGTCGCACTACGCTCGCCATCCGCTGGATCCTGGGCGCGGCGCGGCGAGCGCGGCGGCCAATCCTTTGCCGACAAACTGGCCGGCGAGCTGATCGACGCGGCCAATGAGACCGGCGCAGCCATCCGCAAACGCGACGAGACGCACAAAATGGCAGAAGCCAACCGCGCCTTCTCGCATTACCGTATCTAATGACACGAAGGTTAGGACCCTGCATTATTAAAGGACGATTTTAGGTAAGAATGGCACGCGAATATCCGCTTGAGAAATACCGAAATATAGGGATCATTGCCCACATCGACGCCGGGAAGACGACTACTACCGAGCGGATCTTGTTCTATACGGGGAAGACGCATCGAATTGGCTCCGTGGATGACGGAACCACCGTAACCGATTGGATGGCGCAGGAGCGCGAACGAGGCATTACCATCGTTTCGGCGGCCATTTCGTCCGAGTGGAAAGGTTATCAGATCAACGTCATCGACACGCCCGGACACATTGATTTCACTGCCGAGGTGCAGCGGTCTCTGCGCGTGCTGGATGGCGGTGTGGTGGTCTTTGACGCTGTGCAAGGCGTGGAGCCACAGAGTGAGACGGTCTGGAGACAGGCCGACCGCTACGGCGTGCCACGCATTTGCTTCGTCAACAAGATGGACCGTGTTGGTGCCTCCTTCGAGCGTACGATCCAGACGATCATCGACCGGCTGGGGGCGAATCCCATCGCGATGCAGTTGCCGATAGGCTCGGAGGCGACCTTCAAAGGCGCGATTGATTTGCTGACGATGCAGGGGATTGTGTGGGAGGACGACCTGGGAAAAGAACCAAAGGTCATTGATATTCCCGAAGAATTGAAGAAGGCAGCGGAAGAAGCCCGGCACCTCATGGTCGAGAAGATTGCGGAGCTTGATGATCATTTGACGGTCAAATACCTGGAAGGCGAGCTGAGATCGAGCGTGGATGATTTGAAGGCGGCCCTCCGCCGGGCCGTTCTCGCCAACAAAGCCTATCCGGTATTTTGCGGCTCGTCGCTGAAGAACAAAGGCGTGCAGGTCCTGCTCGACGCGGTCATCGATTATCTGCCATCGCCGGCCGACATCCCGTCCGTGAAGGGTTCGGAGCCGGGGAAGGAAGATGCTGATCGTTGAATTGCCCACCAGGGACGATGCCCCGCTAAGTGCATTGGTCTTCAAGATCGTGACCGATCCCTATGTTGGCCGTCTGGCCTATTTTCGCACGTATTCGGGTGTCGTTTCGCAAGGTCAGATGCTAACCAATTCGACCAAGGGCAAGCGCGAACGTATCGGACGACTGATCCGCATGCACGCGGATCGCCGCGAGGATATCACCGAAGTGCGCGCCGGAGATATTGGCGCCGCCCTTGGATTCAAGGATACTTTCACTGGCGATACTCTTTGCGACAATAAGCTGATCGTACTGGAGAACATCTACGTTCCCGGAGCCGGTGATTTCGATCGCCATCGAGCCGAAGAGCACGGCCGATCAGGAAAAGATGGGGGAAGCGCTTCGCAAACTCTCTGAAGAAGATCCCACGTTTCGAGTGCGTTCCGACGAAAACACAGGCCAGACGATTATTTCCGGAATGGGTGAGCTGCATCTGGATATCCTCGTAGATCGCATGCTGCGCGAGTTTCGCGTGCAGGCGAATGTGGGCGCACCGCGCGTCGCGTATCGTGAATCGATCACGCGTGCCGTGCCGGAAGTCAATCACAAGTATGCCAAGCAATCGGGCGGCCGTGGCATGTACGGTCACGTCGTGATTTCGATGGAACCGGGCGAGCGCGGGTCCGGGCGTAATTTTCGAGGATAAGGTGGTAGGCGGTTCAGTGCCGCGCGAATACATCCCCGCCGTCGAAAAGGGCGTCAAGGAGGCCGCGGAGAGCGGTGTCCTGGCCGGCTATCCGGTTACCGACTTGAAAGTCACGCTATTCGACGGTTCGTATCACGAGGTCGATTCGAACGAAATGGCTTTCAAGATGGCGGCCTCCATGGCTTTCAAGGAAGGCGTCCAGCGCGGCGGTCCGGTCCTGCTGGAGCCGATGATGAAGGTGGAAGTCGTGGTCCCGGAGGAATTTCTGGGCGATGTGATGGGGCAGGTGAACAGCCGCCGCGGGAACATCCAGGGCATGGAAGTCCGGCCGGGCAACGCGCAGGCGATCCGGGCCATGGTGCCCGTTGGCTGAGATGTTTGGATACGCAACTCAACTCCGCTCGGCCACTCAGGGCCGGGGCGTTTTCAGCATGGAATTTGACCACTACGCGCCAATCCCGCAGTCGGTGGCAGAAGAAATCCTAAAGGCCTAAGCCTTTTCTTTTTCTTTCATAAGGAGTTCATTATGGCGAAGCAGAAGTATGAGACGGACGAAGCCGCATCTGAACGTGGGGACGATGGGGCACATCGATCATGGGAAGACGACGCTGACGGCGGCGATCACGAAGGTGAGCCAGATGCTGGGGAAGGCGGAGTATCGGGCGTACGACAGCATCGACAATGCGCCGGAGGAGAAAGCGCGGGGGATCACGATCAACATTGCGCATGTGGAGTACGAGACGGACAAGCGGCACTATGCGCACGTGGACATGCCGGGGCACCGGGACTACATCAAGAACATGATCACGGGAGCGGCGCAGGTGGACGGGGCGATCCTGGTGGTGGCGGCGCCGGACGGGCCGATGCCGCAGACGCACGAGCATGTGCTGCTGGCGCGGCAGGTGGAAGTGCCGTCGATCGTGGTGTATCTGAACAAGATCGACATGATGGACGATCCGGAGTTGCTGGAGTTGGTGGAGTTGGAGTTGCGGGAACTGCTGACGAAGCAGGGGTTTCCGGGGGAGACGACGCCGATCGTGCGCGGGAGTGCGAAGCAGGCGCTGGACAGCACGAGCGACGGACCCGAATGCGCCGGAGTATGCGAGCATCCGGGAGTTGCTGCGGGTGATCGACGAGTACATTCCGGAGCCGAAGCGGGACATGGAGAAGCCGTTCATGATGTCGGTGGAGGACGTGTTCTCGATCAAGGGGCGGGGGACGGTGGTGACGGGGCGGGTGGACCGGGGGAAGGTGAAGGTGGGGGATGCCGGTGGAGATCATCGGGCTGCACGAGAAGAGCACGAGTCAGGTGGTGACGGGGGTGGAGATGTTCCACAAGTAGTCTGGACGAAGGGATGGCGGGGGACAACCTGGGGCTGCTGCTGCGGGGCATCGAGCGGACGGATGTGGAGCGGGGGCAGGTGATAGCGAAGCCGGGATCGATCACGCCGCACAAGAAGTTTCTGGCGCAGGTGTATGTGCTGAAGAAGGAAGAGGGGGGGCGGCACAAGGCGTTTTTCAACGGGTATCGGCCGCAGTTCTACATCCGGACGATGGATGTGACGGGGGACATCACGCTGCCGGAGGGGGTGGAGATGGTGATGCCCGGGGACGACGTGAACCTGACGGTGGAGTTGATCGTGCCGGTGGCGTTGGAGCAGGGTTCGAAGTTCGCCATTCGTGAAGGCGGCCTGACGGTCGGCGCCGGTGTCGTTACCAAGATCATCGAGTAGGTGAGGCATGGCTAAGCAAAAAATCCGCATTCGCCTGAAGGCCTACGATCATCGGGTCCTCGATCAATCCGCCAAGCGCATTGTCGAGACAGCCGAGCGATCCGGCGCTCACGTTGTTGGCCCCGTACCCTTGCCAACCAAGATAGAACGCTTTACAATACGTCGCTCTGCATTCATCGACAAAGACTCGCACGAGCACTTTGAAATCCGCACACACAATCGTCTGATCGATGTCCTGGAGCCCGATTCGAAGACGATCGACATGCTGATGCGGCTGAACCTGCCGGCGGGTGTGGACATTGAAATCAAGATCTAGCGATTTGTCGCGCTGGAAGCTGATCCGTGGATACTCGTAGATGAATTTCTAGTTCTCGAGTCATCCACTTCGGAAGCGCAAGAACGGACCCGCGCGGGATAACAACATACTGCGCATCCCGCCTGGCCGTTTGACTGCGCTGCCGGAGATGATGCAGACGAAGCCCCGTCTGACAGTCTCGCAAAAAAAGTGAAGGAGAAAAACCGACTATGTTAAAAGGGCTGATTGGCAAGAAGATCGGCATGACCCAGATCTTCGATGATCAAGGCGTCGCGTATCCTGTGACGCTCATCGAAGCTGGGCCATGTTACGTTACCCAGGTGCGCAAGCCGGAAAAAGAGGGATACTCCGCGGTGCAGCTGGGATTCAGCGAGGTTCACCCCAAGCGGCTTACGAACGGTGAACTGGGACACCTGAACGCCAACAAGATCCCGCCACTGCGCTTCCTGCGCGAATTTCGCGCGAAGACACCCGATGTGAACATCGGTGACAAGGTGACGGTCGCAGTCTTCGCCATTGGCGAACACGTTGACGTCGTCGGCGTGAGCAAAGGGCAAGGGATTTGCCGGTGTAGTCAAGCGCCATCATTTCCATGGAATGGATGCCACCCACGGAACCTCGGATCGGAACCGCGCCCCGGGTCCAACTCGTCTGGTACCACCCCCGGACGCGTATATCGCGGTTCACGCCGTGCCGGCCACATGGGCATGGATCGTGTCACCGCGCAAAACCTCAAGGTGGTCATGGTGGATGCAGAACGCAACCTGATTGGCGTGCATGGTGCAGTGCCCGGCGGCAAAGGCAGCCTGGTGGTGCTTAATGAGACGCGCAAGCAGTAGGCGCTGAGGAAACAGGAAGAATTGCCATGAAAGTAGACGTTCTGAACATGCAAGGCGAGAAGGTCAAGCAGGTGGACCTGCCTGCCGCGATCTTCGAAGCCAAGGTAAATTTAGACCTGATGCACCAGGCCTACCAGCGCCAAATGGCGAACGCGCGCCTCGGCACGCACCAGACCAAAGTCCGGGCCGAAGTTGCCGGCGGTGGACGTAAGCCCTGGAAACAAAAGGGCACGGGTCGCGCCCGGCAGGGTTCAACCATATCTGCGCAGTGGGTGGGCGGTGGGCGCATCCACACGCCGCATCCCCGAAAGTATACGCAGGCCATGCCCAAGAAGATGCGCCAGGCCGCGTTGCGCTCGGCTTTGTCGGCGAAGGCGGCAGATTCCGGAATCGTGGTTGTGGATGAGTTGAAATTCGACGAGCTCAAGACCAAGGTAATGGCATCCGCCTTGAATGGCCTGGTTGGCGCATCCAGCGCACTAGTGCTGATGCCGGCCAAAGATGACGGCCTACGACAATGCCACGCGGCTTGGCAATAACATCCCGGACGCCAAGATCCTGCTGGCATCCTATCTAAACATTCGCGATTTACTTGGCTACGAAAAAGTAATCCTGCCGCTCAAGACCCTAGACATCCTGTCGGCTCATCTGGGGAAGGAGTAGGCCATGACGACCATCCAGGAAGTACTACGCCGTCCGCTGGTCACCGAAAAATCCAGCTGGCAATCCAGCAAGCTGAGGCAGTATTCTTTTGAAGTCGCTGCACACGCCACGCGGACGATGGTGAAAGATGCGGTCGAGACGATGTTCGATGTGCAGGTAGTCCGGCGTGAACGTGCTCACGACGCCAGCTAAACGCGGACGCCGCGCCCGCTCCCGCCGCCTGCTCGTGCGCAAATCGGGCTTCAAAAAAGCAATTGTTACCCTGGCCGAGGGGCAAACCCTCGAGATCTTTGAAGGGGTGAAATAATGGCCGTAAAGAAATACAAGCCCACGACTCCCGGTCAGCGGGGGATGACGGGCTATACCTTCGAAGAAATCACGAAATCCACCCCTGAGCGCTCGCTGACGGTTTCGCTGGGGCGGCACGGCGGTCGGAATTCCTACGGTCGTGTAACGGTCCGTCATCGCGGCGGAGGCCATCGACGCCTGGTCCGCATGGTGGACTTCAAACGCGAAAAGTTTGGCATCCCGGCACGCGTGGCAGCGATTGAATATGACCCAAGCCGGACGGCCCGCCTGGCCCTGCTGCACTATGCGGATGGCGAAAAGAGGTACATCCTTGCGCCCAATGACATCAGGGTCGGAGATGCTTTGATGTCCGGGCCCAATGCGGAGATTCGCACCGGCAATTGCCTGCCGATTGCGAACATTCCGGTAGGCACGCTCATCCACAACATCGAGCTAAAGGCTGGCCGCGGCGGGCAGATCGTCCGGTCCGCCGGCGGCTCCGCCCAGCTTCTCGGGAAGGAAGGTGATTTTGCACAAATCCGCCTGCCATCGGGCGAGGTGCGCTTGATACACCAGGTGTGCTACGCCACGATTGGAATCGTCGGTAATCTTGATCATGGCAATGTGAAACTCGGCAAGGCGGGGCGCAAACGCCACAAGGGTGTTCGACCCACCGTGCGCGGCTCAGCCATGAGTCCCCGTGATCATCCGCATGGCGGCGGCGAAGGCCGACAGCCGATCGGTCTGCCGGGGCCGAAAAGCCCGTGGGGCCGGCCGACGCTTGGCTACAAGACTCGCCGTAACCAGAAAAGCAATCAGTACATCGTGCGCCGTCGCAGCAAGACGAACCGGTAGGCGTTGAGAGTCAGAGGTAGATATGTCTCGTTCCCTGAAAAAAGGCCCTTATGTTCAGCCGCAATTGCTGAAGCGCATTGAGGCGATGAACCAGAAGGGCGAAAAGAAAGTCATTCGCACTTGGAGTCGCGCCAGTGTGATCTTCCCCCAAATGGTGGGGCATACCATCGCCGTTCACGACGGACGGCGCCATGTGCCGATCTACATCACCGAAAACATGGTGGGTCACCGTTTGGGCGAATTTGCGCCTACCCGCACTTTCCGCGGGCATCAGTCCGCTGCGGCTGCGGCTGAGAAGGCAACGGCGGCACCACCGCCTGCGGCTGGAGCGAAGCCATGAGCCACGATATTCGCGCTGAGATGAACTTTCTGCCACAGTCTGCCCAGAAAGTACGCCTGGTTTTGGATACGGTGCGTGGCATGGGCGCAAATGAGGCTCTGGAAAACCTGCGCTTTGTCAACAAACGTGCCGGCGAACCCGTGTTGAAACTGCTCAAATCTGCGGTAGCAAGCGCGGAAGAGAATTTTGGTGTAAGCCGGGACGAGCTTTACGTCGCCCAGATATTTGCCAACGAAGCCCCTACTCGCAAGTGGCGTCGTTTTGGGGCGCGCGGCCGTTTCAAACCGATCCTGCGTCGCCAGTCGCATATCACTGTTGTCCTGCGTGAGCGCGGGTCGTAAGAAAGGATTGAAGGAATTATGGGTCGCAAAGTACATCCGATTGGCATGCGCCTGGGAATTAACCAACCGTGGCAAGGACGCTGGTTTGCCGAAGGCAAAACATACCGGGAACAGCTTCACCAAGATTTCGCCATACGCTATATGTTGTTGGGGGGAACCTCGAAGGGCGGTGCGTCCGTCAACGCCAAGGCCAACGAACTGCGCAGAGAACTCCCAGAGATGGTCTTGAACGGCAAGGCCGGTATTTCAGAGGTCGACGTTGAGAGGTTTCCGGGCAAGGTGCGCATTGCCATCCATACTGCCAAACCGGGTATTCTGATTGGTCGGAAGGGCGAGGGTGTCAAGAAGATCCGCGCCGCGCTGGAAGCACTGGTTGGCAAGAAGATCGATCTGGATGTCAAGGAGATTAGTTCGCCCGACATCGATGCCACCCTGGTTGCACGCAATGTGGCGGATCAACTGGAACGCCGTATCGCCTATCGCCGAGCGATGAAACGCGCCATCCAACAGGCCATGCGACAGGGCGCGCAGGGCATCAAGATCATGGTGGGCGGCCGTTTGGGCGGGGCAGAAATGTCGCGGGATGTCTGGCTGCGCGAAGGTCGCGTGCCGCTGCAGACCCTGCGAGCAAACATCGACTTCGCACGAACCGAGGCCCTGACCACCTATGGCCAAATTGGTGTGAAGGTCTGGATCTACAAGGGTCACGTTGCACCGGAAGTTGAAGAGAAGGTCGAAGCGACCGAAGGCGTGTACGTTAGTGAATAGAGAACACAGATTCGAGAGCAGATAATAGAGAACAACGGGGAAAGGAAGTCGAATCTCTGACTGCTCTCCCTTCCCTACTCTCTCTGGAGCGTAATTATGTTGATGCCAAAACGTGTTAAATGGCGCAAGCAAATGCGCGGTCGCATGCGCGGCAAGGCTTTGCGCGGTGCTGAAGTGTCCTTCGGCGAGTACGGCCTGATGGCCCTCGAGCCGGCCTGGATTACTGCGCGCCAAATCGAGGCGGCCCGCCGGGTCATCGTGCGCGAAATGAAGCGGCGCGGCAAAGTCTGGATCCGCATCTTTCCCGCCAAAGCATACACACACCGCCCGCCTGAGACCCGCATGGGTTCCGGCAAAGGCGGCGTGGAATACTATGTCGCTGTCGTAAAACCGGGCCGGATCATGTTCGAGGTTGGCGGCTTGCCAGCTGACCAGGCCATCGCGGCATTGAAAGGTGCGCAATACAAATTCCCGATCAAGACCAAGGTCGTCAGCGGGCATCCGGCAGGAGAGTAGATCATGAAAGTCTCAGAGATACGAGAAATGCAGGTTGAACAGCTTCGCTCCAAGCTTTCCGACTCGCGCGAGGAATTAATGAAGCTGCGTTTTCAGCAGGTGACGGGCCAGTTGACCGACACCAGCCGCCTGCGCATCCTTCGCCGCGAAATTGCCCGGATGGAAACCATTCTAAATCAGAACCTGGCCGCGGCCGCCACGGAAGGTAAAGCATGAATAATCGTCGTCGAATTGTAGGAAAGGTCACCAGTAACAAGATGACAAAAACCGTGGTGGTCGAGATCGTTCGTAAGTACCGCCATCCCCTCTATCAGAAGGTCGTTCATGCCAGCAAACGCGTCAAAGCGCATGACGAGCTGGGCTGTCAGATCGGCGACCAGGTGCGGATAGTCGAGTCACGCCCCTTGTCCGGCGACAAGCGCTGGGTGGTCGAATCGGTCATAAAACGGGAGACGCGAACCGCGGATGCCGGAGTGGATGCAATTGCCTCCGCTGATCTTCCCAGCCAGGAAGACGTCGAGGCCGGGCAGGAAGGCCAGCCATGATCCAGCACGAATCGAGAATGAAGGTTGCCGATAACAGCGGCGCGCGAGAGTTGCTCGTGATCCATGTGCTCGGCGGCTCCACCCGCCGCTACGGCCACATCGGTGATGTCGTCGTCGCCACGGTTAAATCGGCTGCTCCCCAGGGTGCGGTCAAGAAGGGCGAAGTTGTCCACGCGGTGATCGTGCGCCTGATGAAAGAATGGCGGCGAGAAGATGGCTCTTATATTCGTTTTGACGATAACGCCGCCGTCCTGCTGGACGCTGACGGCCAAAATCCCCGGGGCACGCGCATTTTTGGGCCGGTTGCCCGTGAGTTGCGCGACAAGCAGTTCATGAAGATCGTATCGCTGGCCCCGGAAGTCCTCTAAGGCTGGCGCAGGAGTCTTGCAATGAGAGTTAAGATCCGCAAAGGCGATACAGTTGAAATTATCAGTGGCCGCCTGGAAGACAAGGGCAAGCGCGGTGAGGTCATCAATGTGCTGACCGAAGACAGCCGCGTTGTGGTGCAAGGGGTGAACATCCGAACCAAGCATCAGCGCCAGGTCCAGACGCAGGCCGGCCGCCAGATTAATCCTGGCCGCATTCAATTTGAAGGTCCGATTCATATCTCAAATGTGATGCTCGTCTGCCCGAAATGCGGCCAAGCCGCACGCGTTTCAATTCAACGTGATGAAACCGGCGCACATCGCGTTTGTAAGAGCTGCAATCAGCTGATTGACTAGGCGCAGGAGCGTTGACAATGAACAGGATGCACGAACGTTATCAGAAGGAAATCGCCCCGGCCCTATTCAAGGCCTTCAGTTTCAAGAACGTCATGCAAGTGCCGCGCGTGGAGAAGGTCGTCGTCAATATCGGAATCGGCGAAGCCCTGGACAATCCAAAAGCGCTCGAGGCTGCCGTCGGCGACCTGACCATCGTCACCGGGCAAAAGCCGGTCACGACCAAGGCACGAAAGAGCATCGCGAACTTCAAGCTGCGGGAGGGTCGTCTGATCGGAGCCAAAGTGACGCTGCGCGGCGAGCGTATGTGGGCGTTCCTCGACCGACTGCTAAACATCGCGTTGCCCCGGGTTCGCGACTTTCGCGGCGTTTCGGCAAATGCCTTCGATGGGCGCGGAAACTACACGCTCGGTCTCAAGGACCAACTTGTGTTTCCAGAGATCGAGTACGACAAGATTGACAAGCTGCGCGGCATGGAGGTGACGATAGTCACCTCGGCCAAATCCGATGAGCACGCCAGGGCGCTGCTGCAAATGCTCGGAATGCCATTTGGCAAAAAGGAAGCGTAAAGTATGGCGAAGAAATGCATGCAATATCGTGAGCTCCGTCGGCGCAATCCCGTGCAGGTGCGCAACCGTTGCCAGCGTTGCGGCCGACCGCGCGGATACATACGCCGCTTCGGCCTGTGCCGAATCTGCTTCCGTGAACTCGCCCTGCAGGGCAAAGTCCCGGGCGTCGTCAAGGCATCCTGGTAGCGGGTGGAGGTGAGCTCATGACTGTGAATGATCCAATTTCTGACATGTTGACCCGCGTCCGGAATGCCGTGATGGCCGGACAGGCTCAAGTTGCGATGCCGAGCTCGAGGATCAAGGCTGAAATTGCCAAGATCTTGAAAGACGAGGGCTTTCTCGAGAGTTTCGACGTTGCAGAAGATGAGAAGACCAGCTTCAAGGTCCTGCGCCTGAAGATCAAGTACGTTGGGGAACGACGCGAGCGGCGCCCCGTCTTGAGCGGCATTGAGCGTATCAGCTCACCGGGCCGCCGTATCTACACGAGAAAGACCGAGATTCCCTGGGTCTTATCGGGTCTGGGCGTAGCCATCCTTTCCACGCCAAAAGGCGTGATGACAGGCGCCCGCGCCCGCCAGCTGGGTGTTGGCGGCGAGATTCTTTGCAAGGTTTGGTAGAAAGGCAGGAGGCGCAGAGTGTCTCGCATTGGAAGGTTACCTGTTGAAATTCCGGGCGGCGTTACCGTGGACGTCAAAGGCTCCAGCGTTCGTGTCAAAGGGCCGAAGGGCGAGCTACAACGCAGCTTTTCTCCTCTCATTGGGATCGCGATGGAGGCCAATCATCTGGTCATCACGCGCAAGTCCGATGAGGCCGCAGAGCGCGCCCTGCATGGCACGACCCGGGCGCTGCTTGCGAATATGGTGCACGGCGTAAGCAAAGGCTTCGAAGTCGTGCTTGAGGTGGAAGGTGTCGGCTACCGGGCCGAAATGGAAGGCGCCAACCTGGCGTTGTTTGTCGGCTATTCTCATCCGGTGAAGATAGAGCCGCCTGCAGGCATCTCTTTTGCAGCCGATCAAAAGTCACGACAGATCAAGGTCATGGGTTATGACAAGGAACTTGTCGGCCAGATCGCTGCAAACATCCGCATGGTGCGGCCGCCGGAACCATATCACGGCAAAGGGCTGCATTATCTCGGTGAACACATTCGTCGCAAGGCCGGCAAGGCAGGGAAGGGAGCTGCAAAATAATGGCCACAAAAACTCGTGCGACAGCTCGCGCACGCCGCCATGCACGCGTTCGCAAAGACCTGGTGGGTACTGCCCAGCGCCCTCGCCTCAACGTGTTTCGCAGCGTGTCGGAGATCTATGCCCAGATTATCGATGACGCAGCCGGGCATACTCTTGTTTCCGCCTCGTCGGTGGACAAGGAATTGCGGGACAAAGTCAAAGGCCTTAAGAAATCGGAGCAGGCCAAAGTGATTGGCCAGGCTGTGGCCGAACGGGCAAAGACCAAAGGCATCACGACGGTCGTGTTTGATCGCGGCGGTTTCAAATATATTGGTCGTATCAGGGCCCTGGCCGACGGAGCGCGCGAAGGCGGCCTGCAGTTCTAGGCTACCGGTATCCGTGGCCTGAGCGCCACGACGATTTTGGAGATACGTATGGCAGAAACACAACGTGTAGATCATCAGCAGCAGTTCGAAGCGCAGGACGCGTTTGAAGAACGCGTCATCGAGATCGCCCGCGTTGCCAAGGTGGTGAAGGGCGGACGCCGGTTCCGTTTCCGGGTGACGGTTGTTGTCGGCGACAAGAAAGGCACGATCGGAATGGGCACGGGGAAGGCCAACGCCGTTCCCGACGCGATGCGCAAGGCATCTGAACGGGCGCGGAAGAATATGCGTGTAGTCAATCTTTCGGGCACGACGATCCCGCACGAATCACTCGGCCAAGTTGGCGGAGCACGCGTTTTCCTTAAACCGGCGTCCGCCGGTACAGGTGTGATTGCCGCCGGCGGCGTACGGGCAGTGCTGGAGGTTGCAGGGATCCGCGATATCTTGACCAAGTCTATGGGCTCGGCCAATGTGCTTAATGTCGTGATGGCGACTTTCGACGCGTTGCACAGTCTGCGCTCGGCCCAACTCGAAGCTTCGCGTCGCGGCAAGAAGGTCGAGGAACTGCTGCCATTCTGGGAACGGAGAAAGCAACATGCCTAAGAAGAAATCCGCGGGCGGGACCATTCGCGTGACCCTCGTTCGGAGTCCAATTGGCTATACCAGGGACCAGAAAGCCACTGTCCTTGCTTTGGGACTTCATCGCCTGCATCAGACCGTCGAACATAAGGATACGCCTGCCCTGCGCGGCATGTTGACCAAGATTATTCATCTATTGAAGATTGAAGAGTAGGCTGCGATGAAATTACATGATCTCGTGCCTAATCCAGGCTCGAAGAAGAATCGAAAACGTGTGGGCCGTGGCATTTCCGCGGGCCAGGGGAAAACCGCGGGTCGAGGCACGAAGGGAGAAGGTTCGCGCTCCGGCCAGGGCGGCCGCTTGTATCGCCAGGGCGGTAATCTACCCTTCTATCGGCGCCTGCCGTTCATCCGAGGCGAGGGCTTCACTCCCCCGAATCGGGTTACCTTCAATGAAGTCAATCTCGATCAGTTGGCCGTTGCCTTCGGGGCGAACGCGGAGGTCAATCCGGGCTCGCTTGAAAAGGCGCACCTGCTGCGAGACTCGCGCAACCCCGTTAAGATCCTTGGTCGTGGCGAGATAAAAGCGGCGCTCAAAGTGAAAATTCACCGGATTAGTGCCAGCGCCAAATCCAAGATTGAAAAGGCTGGCGGTTCCGTCGAAATGATTGAAATGGAATCTGCCGGCTAGCGGTCTGATTCTGGATCAGGAGTTCTCTCATGAAATCAGCGTTCTCAGGTTGGCGCTATTTGTGGAAGTCGGAGGATATCCGGCGGAAGTTGTTGATCACGCTGGGAATCCTTGCGCTTTATCGCTTGTCTGCCAACGTACCCGTGCCGGGCGTGGACTTTGCCACACTGAAGGTGTTCCGCAGCAGCGGAGCGGGGACAGCTGGGTTCTTGGGTTTTCTTGACTTGCTTTCCGGCGGAACCGTGTCCAACTTTTCCCTGCTTTCCATGGGAGTTTATCCGTACATCACGGCACAGATCATTCTCCAACTGCTCGTCCCCATCATCCCTGCATTACAGCGGCGCATGCAGGAAGATCCCCGCGAGGGGCGCCAATGGATGGAACGCTGGACGTATTTTCTTGCCGTGCCCATGGCTGCACTTTCCGCTATCGGCCAGATCAACATCTTTAACTCCTTGTCAGTGCAGACTCTGAACAAGGCGATTGTTCCGTTCGGCTTCACCAGCGCCTTGTGGCTACCCTCGACAACGATCCTGCTGGCGATGACTGCCGGCACCATGTTTGCCATCTGGCTGGGCGAATTGATCTCGGAATACGGCATTCGCGGCCAAGGTTTGTCGCTGGTCATCTTCGCCGGCATCGTGGCCCGCATGCCTGCCAATCTGGTCGGCCTTCTCGCCGATCCCTCCACTGCATTGTTCCTGGTGATCTTTACGCTCATTGTGATTGTGCTCGTCATATTTGCCATCGTCTTCGTCCAACAGGGACGCCGCAATGTGCCGGTGATGTACCCTGGGCGGCGCATGGGCAGCCGGATGTCCATGCCTGTCAAGGGAACACTGCCTTTGATGGTCAACCTGGCCGGCATGATCCCGTTGATATTTGCCAGCGCCATCCTGCAATTCCCGGCGATCATTGCCAGCTACTTCACCCAGTCGAACAATGCGGTGGTCAAGAATTTTGCCGTGGGTGTACAGCAAACGCTTGGTGGGACGGGCACAAACAACTGGGTTTACTGGCTGCTTTACTTCATCATGGTTGTGTCCTTCACATTCTTCTATACATCTGTGCTGTTTGAGCAGCAAAACTACGGCGACAACCTTAAGAAGGTCGGCGCCCAAATCCCCGGCGTGCATACCGGTGAGCCTACTCAAAAGTACCTGAACAAGGTTCAGCAGCGGATCACGTTTCCGGGCGCATTGTTCCTGGGCCTTGTGGCGGCCATGCCCTTCATTCTGAGCAAGCTGCTCAGCCTGTTCAATGTGGCCTCCTCCTCTTCCACGGCCGGGTTGTTTCTGGTCTCATCTGCCGGACTGTTGATCGTTGTCGGCGTGGTTCGGGACGTATTCCTGAATATTGAGGCCGAATTGAAGTTGCACGGTTACCAGGACAGCCTGCTCGTCCGCTAGGAGCAGACAGGCAAAGGTTGGCGCATCAAGAATGGCAACATATATTGTTCTTCTCGGACCCCCCGGCGTTGGTAAGGGAACGCAGGCCGAAATTCTCGCAGAAAAAACGAGCCTCCCCCATGTTTCGTCGGGCGACCTGTTTCGTGAGAACATGAAGAATAATACCGAACTTGGAAAGCAAGCCAGAGCGTATATGGACAAGGGTGAATTGGTGCCGGACGATGTAACAATTGCCATGGTTCACGAACGGCTTTCGCGCCCCGATTGTAAACGCGGCGCCATATTGGATGGCTTTCCACGTACGCCGGTACAGGCAGAGGCGCTGAAGAAAATTTTGGCCAGCTTCAAAGGTGACGTCAACTGTGTACCGTTCCTGACTGCGGCGACTGAGGTCTTGATAGAACGTGCTAGCGGTCGATGGACGTGCAGGGCGCAAGGCCATGTCTACCATCAGAAGTTCAACCCGCCAAAAGTCGTCGGCAAGTGTGACATTGACGGATCGGACCTTTACCAGCGCGAGGATGATAAGGCCGAGACGGTCACAAAGCGAATAGACATCTATCTTCACCAGACCGCGCCGCTAATCGATCATTATCGGGCGCAGCGGAAGCTTGTGGAAATTGATGGGACGCAGCCCATCGACAAAGTGACTGACTCCCTGTTGTCTGCGATAAGGATATAACTGATGAATGTCGGACGCCAGATCCACCTAAAGAGCCCGGATGAGTTGAAGGTCATGCGTCAGGCCGGGCGCATCAATGCGGAGATTCTGGCGGCCGTCAAATCCATGATACAACCCGGCGTTTCAACGGCAGACCTCAACGCGGCTGCTGAGGATGTGCTGAAGAAACACGGTTGTTATTCGCCGTTCAAGGGCTACGCCCAGCCGCCATATCCGGCTTCGATCTGCACCAGCGTAAATGAAGAACTGGTGCACGGCATCCCAAGCAAGAAGCGGATTCTGCGGGATGGCGACATCATTTCCGTGGATAGCGGTACTGTGTTCGAAGGCTTTGTGGCGGATTCCGCATTCACAGCCGGTGTGGGCGAGATCTCCGCGGAGGCAAAGCGCTTGCTGGAAATCACCGAGGCAGCCTTGAAGTCTGCCATTCTGAAGATGCGCGTAGGCAATCGCACCGGTGATATTTCGGCGGCCATCCAAGAATACGTGGAAAGCCGCGGCTTGCATGTCACGCGTGAATACACCAGCCACGGCGTTGGGCGCCAGATGCACGAATCCCCGATGGTGCCGAACTATGGAACGGCCGGCACCGGCCTGCCTCTGCGGGCTGGAATGACGATTGCCATCGAGCCGATGGTCCTGGTCGGCACGCACGAAACGCGAGTGCTGCACGACAAGTGGACCGTGGTTTCAGCAGACAAGTCACTGACGGCGCACTTTGAGCATTCTGTGGCCGTCAGCGAAGGAGAACCCCTCATCCTGACTGTCCCATGACTTGCCTGACGGCACTTCCGGGGCATTTCCGACCCTGCTGTTGCTCTGGACGGAACATGCGACAAAACGTATAATCAGACCTTTGGCTGAGTGAAAAGGAATTAAGGAGACAGACCTCATGAAAGTTTCACCATCGGTTCGCAAGCGATGTGCCAAGTGCCGCATTGTGCGGCGCAAAGGGCATGTTTACGTCATTTGCGAGAATCCCAAGCATAAGCAGCGACAAGGGTAGTGTGACCTATGGCAAGAATTGAAGGCGTTGACCTGCCCCGCAATAAGCGGGTTGAAGTGGGCCTGACCTATTTGTTCGGGGTTGGGCCGACACGTGCGCATCAAATCCTGGCTGCCACCAAGGTCAATCCGGACACACGTGTCAAGGACCTGACCGAAGGCGAGGTGACCGCGATCCGCGAATTCGTGTCCAAGAACTACAAAGTAGAAGGCGACCTGCGGCGCGAGCAGCAGATGAATATTAAGCGCCTGATCGAAATCGGCTCTTACCGCGGCCTGCGCCACCGCCGCAACCTTCCCGTCCGCGGGCAACGCACGCGCACCAATTCGCGCACCCGCAAGGGCACCAAGAAGACCGTGGCCGGACGCGGACGACGCCGCGGCGGCAAGAAATAGACAGGAGTTGAAGGAATATGCCCCAAAGTGTTCGTTCAGCGCGACGCGCCTCCACAGGCGCCAAAAAAGGCAAACGCAGCCTGTCCTCAGGGCAGGTGCACATTTATGCATCCTTTAATAATACGATCGTGACCGTAACCGACACTGAGGGCAACACGATTGCCTGGGGCTCGGCGGGCTCGGCCGGATTCAAAGGCTCACGGAAGAGCACGCCCTTTGCGGCGCGCCTGGCCGCTGAGCAGGCGATCAAGGCTGCTCAACAGTTGGGCGTTCAGGAAGTGGACCTGTTTGTCAAAGGCCCCGGCCCCGGCCGCGAGAACGCGATTCGCGCCGTCCAGGCGATGGGATTGAAAGTGCGCTCCATGTCGGATATCACGCCGATCCCGCACAATGGATGCCGGCCTCCAAAGAAGCGCCGCGTGTAGTCTAGTGAGGTAATGGAAATATGGCAAAAACTCTTAGCCCGGTTTGCAAATTATGCCGGCGTGAAGGCGAAAAACTCTACCTGAAGGGCGAACGCTGCTTCACCCCAAAATGCTCCTTTGAGAAGCGCAGCTTTGCACCCGGCCAGCATGGCAAGACTGCCGGCCGCGGCGGGCGCGGCGGAAGCCGAACAGGCGAGTCCGACTTTGCCCGTCAGCTGCGTGCAAAGCAGAAGGCCCGCCGCGTCTACGGGGTGCTCGAACGACAATTTCGTCGTTACTATGAGACGGCGCTCGGACGCCGAGGCCTGACCGGTTTGAATCTGCTTCAAATCCTGGAGTCTCGGCTGGATAACGTCGTGTTCCGCCTGGGATTTGCCTCCAGCAGGTCTCAGGCCCGCATGCTCGTCACCCACGGTCATTTCACAGTCAACGGCCGCCGGACCGATGTCCCTTCCATGCTGCTGAAGGAAGGCGACCAGATCGGGGTCCGCGCCGGCTCGGGCAATTTGACCTATTTCAAGGATTTGTCTGCGTTCGCTGAGAAGCGTACGTCTCCCAGCTGGCTTTCCCGCGACATCCGGCAGATGTCCGGAGCGGTCTCTCGCATGCCAGAGCGCCCGGAGATCGAAGGCACTCTGAACGAACAGTTGATCGTTGAGTATTATTCGCGCCGTTAGCTCTTTGGCTGCGTCGGGCAGACACGCGGCGAGCAGTGGCCGTTGTTTTTCCCGGCTCGGGCGCTTCTTGCTTCTGACTAGGGAGAGGTGAACCGTGACAGGTATCACGAATATGGTTATGCCGAAGATCGAGCGCGAAGCCGAGGCTCGAAACTACGGCAAATTTATCATCAGCCCGCTTGAGCGCGGCTACGGCGTCACGCTGGGGAACGCACTACGTCGGGTCCTGTTGTCATCGTTGGATGGCGCGGCGATTACCTCCATGCGAATTGGGGACGTGTTGCATGAATTTAGCGACATTCCCGGAGTGCGCGAGGACGTAATCCAGGTGACGCTGCAAATCAAACAAATCCGCCTGAAACTGGACGGCGTCGAAAGCACCCGCATGCATCTTGAGGTGCGCGGCGAAGGTACCGTGACCGCCGCCGATATAACGACGCCCGCCGAGGTGGAGATCGTTAATCCCGATCTCTATCTGTTCACGGTGGATAACCCAAAGACCAAACTCGACATTGAGTTCACCGTCGAGCGCGGGCGCGGTTATTCCCCGGCGAACGAGCGCAGCGGGCACATGCCCATCGGCGAGCTTCCCGTGGATGCCATCTACAGCCCGGTGAAGCGTGTCAACTGGGAAGTGGCTTCGGCGCGCGTCGGCCAGAGTACGAGCTACGACAAGCTCAATCTTGAGATCTGGACGGATGGCACGATCTCTCCCGAGCGCTCGCTCAGCACGTCGGCCAAGCTCATCATCGATCACCTGCGCCTCATCGCAGGCGTCAACGAGGAAATGCTGGCTGTGGTGGCGGAACGAGAAGTCCGGCGGTAGCCGGCTGTCCAGCGAACTGGCCGAAACGCCGGTCGAAGCCCTCGATCTTTCGGTGCGGGTGTTCAATTCGCTGAAGCGCACCGGCATCACCACGGTTGGCGATGTGCTTGAACTGCTCGACAAGGGCGAATCGGCCGTGATGTCCATCCGTAACTTTGGCGAGAAAAGCCTAGACGAACTTCGCCAGAAGATGCACGAAAAAGGCTTCCTTAAAGACGATCAGACTCCGGAGTAATCCAGAGATGCGACATAACGTAGCAGGATACAAACTTGGACAGAACGTCGGGTGCGCGGGTCGCCCTGCGCCGCAACCTGATAAAACAGTTCTTCACCCACGAACGGATCCGGACCACGAGGGCAAAAGCCGCCGCGATCCGCGGCGAGGCGGAAAAGATCATTACCATTGCACGCAACAGCGCCAATGCATCTGATGCCGAAAAGGTTGCCGCGCGTCGACTGGTGGTCTCCAAACTTGGCGACAACCAGATGATCAAACGCGTCTTCGATGAAATTGCCCCGCGCTTCGCGAATCGCAACGGCGGCTACACACGCGTGATGAAACTCGGCCCACGCCTCGGCGACTCGGCCGACATGGTAATCCTCGAATTGATCGAAGAGTAAGTCCGTAATCAGTTCCGGGCTCTACCGTGCACCTATGATCATTGATTACTGATTACTGGAACGATGGCACGTTACAAACTGATCCTCGCTTACGACGGCACCGACTTTGCGGGAAGCCAGCGGCAGGCTCAGCCGCCGGCACCGTGCAGGGCGAACTTGAAAAGGCTCTGCAAGTCTGGGCTGGACGGCCCGATCCGTGATTTTGGCCGGGCGTACCGACACGGGCGTACACGCCTCGGGCCAGGTGGCCGCTTTCGACCTTGAATGGACGCACGGCCTGCAGGCGCTGCGTGAGGCGCTGAACGCAAGTCTGCCGTCGGAACTGGCGGTGCAGAGCGTCGAGAGCGGCAGACGCGGAATTCCATCCGCGGTTCGATGCGACCTCCCGCCAGTATCGCTATCGCCTGTTCTGCCAGCCGGTCCGCGATCCGCTGCGCGGAGCGCTTCGCCTGGCGCGTGTGGCCGGAGGTGGATGGTTCTGCGCTCAAGGAGATCGCCGGTGTCTTTCTTGGGCGGCACGATTTCTCTGCCTTCGGCTCGGCGCCACGGCAGAGAGGCAGCACGGTCCGTACGGTGCTGCAGTCGCAGTGGGGCCGGCGCGACGACGGCTGGAATTATGAAGTGCGGGCCGATGCGTTCCTATATCGCATGGTGCGGCGATTGGTTTTCGTCCAGGTGGCTGTCGCACAAGGCAGATGTTTGAAGGAAACTCTGGTTGCGGCGCTGGAAGACACGAGCTTGAGAAACCAAATTCCCGCGGGTTTGGCGCCTGCACACGGCTTGACGCTTGTTGGAATAGATTATCGACGTAGAACGGAGAACGAAAGTGTACAAATCATACTATCCGAAAGCCAGCGAAATTGATCGCAAGTGGTACGTGGCCGATGCCGACGGCCAGAATCTCGGCCGGTTTGCCGCGCGCATCGCGCATGTGCTGCTTGGCAAACACAAGCCGTCGTTTACCCCGGGCGTTGAGATGGGCGACTATGTCGTAGTTATCAATGCCGAGCGTGTGACGGTTACCGGCACACGGACCAGCATGAAGCTGGATACCAAGATATATCATCAACATTCCGGATTTCCCGGGGGTCTGAAGTCCATTTCACTTCGCGATCAGCTGAAGGAGCACCCGGACCGTGCCCTGCGCGCCGCCGTCTGGGGCATGCTGCCGCATAACAAAATGGGACGCTCTCTGCTCAAACGGCTGAAGATCTATGCCGGCCCAAGTCATCCTCACGGCTTGCAGAGCCCTGAGCCGCTGAAGTAGAAAGGAAATAGCAATTATGTCTGTTCAATACTATGAAGGCATTGGCCGCCGCAAGGAAAGCACCGCTCGCGTTCGATTGATGGGCGGCAATGGCAAGTTCGTCGTCAACGAAAAAGACGCGGCAGCCTACTTCACCCGCCTCGGCGATCTGAGCGACATCCTGCTGGCATTCAAAGCCTGCGGCGAAGATGCTGCCAAATATGATGTCAGTGTGACGGTCACCGGCGGCGGCGTGTCGGGTCAGACCGACGCGGTCAAGCTGGGACTCGCCCGGGCATTGGTGCTTATCAACGCCGACTGGACGTCCTCGTTGCGCAAATTCGGCCTCCTGACCCGGGATGCGCGAATCAAGGAACGCAAGAAGCCAGGTCTAAAGCGTGCGCGCAAGGCACCGACCTACACAAAACGCTAATTTCATGCGCGGAACTACGGTCCGCACAAATTTGAGCAGCAGACGAGAACAAAAAAGCGAGCGGCAATTGCCGTTCGCTTTTTTTGTTCTGCCCATTTTGCCTATGGAGTACCGGTGGCGGCTGCTGTAGGCGGCTGGCTCGTACCGTTGCCAACTACGATGACGACTGTCAAGGCATCGCCAAAAAGGGTACCGTTGCCGTCCGACATGCGCCACGTGCCTTGCACAATGCCAGTCTGATCAGTGGGGGCCACCATCTTGACCGAGACTTCCAAGCTTACACCCGGCTCGACGGTTTGGGTCAATGTAAATGGCGAGCCACCCATGGCCACACCGCCGATGAGGATCAGTTGGAAACCGACCCGCCAGGCGCATATGCCGTCATTTTGCACTTGCCAGGCCTTGGTGAACACTTCCGCGGGCGACATCACCGTGTTGTCAGGTATGGTCACATCCCGTAGATATTTCAGCCGATAGCAGGACGGCGTGGGAGAGATCGCCTCGGTCGTCGCCGAAGTCACCGTTGGCACAGTTGTGCCGGTGGCAGTGCTGGTTGGCAGCATGGTTGCTGTGCTTGTCAGCCCTGCGGCAAACGTCGCCACTGCCTCTGTCTGAACTTTTTGCACACTGATAGTCGGGGCCGGGACAGTCGAGCTGGCGCCACGAAGGCTGAAGACGATGACACCCGCCAAAGCCAAGAGCAGCACGGCCATGATGGCCAAACGCGTTTTGTCTCGCAGCATCGCGTGCTCCTTTATTCAGCCGATCGAAGCAGCTTTGTAGTGTCTTCACTATTGCGGTCTTGCGGTGTAGAACTTCTCAGATTGAGACCGCACGTCGAAGAATAGTTAAAAGATTCTGGGATCAGCAGGCTTTCTTGCCTGTTTTCACCCTGCGATTGCAGATTCTATCTCATTTTGCAGGGCAGCGTTGCAGACCATCCTTACATATCGTTGGGGAAGCGAGCACCAGTACCATCTACTGGAGAAGGATCATCGATAGCATTTTGGCGGTCTATGTTGCGAATGCCGGTAGTGACGCTTGTTGCATTCTGTTATACTTGCGGCAACAACCCCCTCATGGCAAAACATTTGGTGCTTGTGGCGGGCAACATTGGAGCAGGCAAGACCTCTCTGACCGAGAGGATTGGCGCACGTCTCGGCTGGCGGACAGGCTACGAGTCTGTGGCGGACAACCCGTATCTGCCCGACTTCTATGCCGACATGCATGCCTGGGCCTTTCATTTGCAGGTATTCTTCCTGGGCCATCGCGCCGAGCAATATCTGGAGGCTGTCCGAGATGCCCGATCCGCAATCCTCGATCGAAGCATTTATGAAGATTTCCATATTTTCACCCGTGCCCTGCATCACATGGGAAGCATGGCCGAACGGGATTATCTTTCCTACCGGCGCTTGTTTGAGCTGGTCGTGGAGAGCCTGCCCCGACCAGCCCTTCTGATCTATCTAAAAGCCACTCCGCAGGTTTTGATGAGCCGAATTCACAAGCGCGCGCGCAACATGGAAACGGGTATTACCCAGGAGTATCTCTCGCTGCTGGATTCGTTCTATGATGAGTGGCTTAATGCCTTCGACTTGTGCCCAGTGCTCACCATTCGAAGCGACGACCTGGACTTCGTGCACCAACCCCGGCACCTGGAGACGGTAGTGAACCGGATTCAAGATAAGCTGGCCGGCAAGGAAATCATGGATCTGAGAGACTAATAGGCCTTTCATTCTTCTTAGCGTTGGACATCATTCATGGACGAATCTGCCTTTCTAAAAATACCTCTATTTCAGGATATCCCATCGGCCGAGATCGCAACCATGGTGAGCGAATTGCCGGTGGAGAACTATCCCGCCGGCTCATATTTGTTTCGCGACGGCGATCCCGGCGAGAACCTGTACGTTGTGAGAGATGGCAACCTTGAAGTCCTGCTCGCCGCGGGCACAGCCGACGAAATGTTGCTTAAGGTCTGTGGGCCCGGTGAGTATGTTGGGGAGATGGGACTGATCCTTGCGGACGGCAAACGAACTGCCACCGTGCGGGCCAGGACGAACACACAAGCATGGGTGATGAGCCGGGCCAAATTTACCCAGGTGCTCCAGCGCTGGCCGGTGATCGCCTATTCAATGGTAAACATTCTCAGCGAGCGCCTTGACGCCACCAATGATGCCACGTTCCGGGATCTGACCGAAAAGAACCATGCGCTTCAGAAGGCCTATGATGAACTGAAGGCTGCCCAGGCGCAGCTGATCGAGAAAGAGCGCCTTGAGCGGGAGCTCAAGGTGGCAGCCGACATTCAGTTGAGCATCCTGCCCGACGTCCTGCCTACCGTAGCCGGCTTCGACTTTGGCGCACGCATCTTGCCCGCCCGAATGGTCGGAGGAGACTTCTATGATATCTTTCAACTTGACGCTACGAGACTTGGTGTCGTAATCGGTGATGTCGCCGACAAAGGTGTCCCATCCGCATTGTTTATGGCGCGAACTCATGCCTTGATTATGGCCGAAGCCGGCATCGACATCAAACCCGGTGACGTCCTGCAACTAGCAAACGGCCATATCACCCGTCTTCAAAAGTCGGTACAGTTTGTGACCGCACTTTACGGAATCTTGGACACGTTGACGGGCGAATTTGCCTACGCGCGGGCCGGTCATGAGCCGCCAGTGATTCTGACCGCTAATGGACGAGTCGAGCGGCTGCCCTACGGAGTCGGCTTGTCGCTTGGGTTGATGGACGTAATCAGGCTGGACGAACAGGTTGTGATGCTTGAGAAAGGCAGCACCCTGCTTCTATTCACCGACGGGATGACTGACTGCCGCGATCCAAAGGGGACGGCCTTCGGCTTTGACCGCATAAAGACGACCCTGGCATCCATGGACGGGCTGTATGCCCAGCAAGTCTGCGATCGTCTTCTCGACGCGCTGATGACTTATCAAAATGGTTCGAGCCAGGACGATGACGTAACGCTGGTGGCAATCCATCGACACTAGGTTCCAGCGGGAAAACGGATCGTTCCGGCTATGCTTTTTCCAGGGCCTGCTCGAGGTCCTTCCACAAGTCGTCTTTGTTTTCGAGACCGACGGAAAGTCTCACCAGCCCGGGATCAACCGCGATTGGCGAGCCGGCAGTAGAAAGGTGGGTCATCACTGCCGGGACCTCGATGAGTGATTCCACCCCACCCAACGATTCGGCCAATGTAAACAGCTTCGTCGACTCTGCCACGTTCACGGCGGCCGGCTGCCCATCGCGCATAATGAACGAAATCATGCCCCCGCCGTTGCGCATTTGCTTTTTGGCGACCGGCGCCTGCGGATGGCTGGGATGGAACGGATACCTCAGATGGGTTATCTTTGGGTGGGTCGCAAGGAGATCGAGGAGTGACGCCGCATTGCCGGCGTGACGATCCATTCTTATCGGCAGGGTCTTGATGCCGCGCAAAACGAGAAAGCAATCCATCGGACCCGGGACCGCGCCCACGGCATTCTGAAGAAACGTTAGCTTGTCATAAAGTGTCTTGTCTTTCACGATCACTGCCCCGCCCACCACATCGGAGTGCCCACCAAGGTACTTTGTCGTGGAGTGCACGACGATATCTGCGCCTAGTTCGAGAGGTTGCTGCAAATAGGGCGTGGCGAAAGTATTGTCAACGGCGAGCAGCGTTTGGTTGGAGTGTGAGTGGACGACCTCGGCCGCGGCCCTGATATCGGTGACAGATAGCAGTGGATTCGTCGGCGTCTCGAGCCATACGAGACGAGTTGCTGGCGTGAGCGCATCCGCCAGGTTCTCAGGGTCTGTGGTGTCGATGAAAGTAAAGTCCAGGCCATAACGCCGCAGAATCTTGTCGAAAAGGCGAAACGTTCCACCATAAACGTCGTTGCCTGCAATTACATGCCCGCCGCCATCCACGAGGCGCAGGACGGTATCCGTGGCGGCCATGCCTGAGGAGAATGCAAGGCCATAGTTTCCGGCCTCAAGCGCCGCCAGACAATTTTCAAGCGCCAGGCGCGTCGGATTCTTGGTCCGCGAGTATTCATAGCCCTGACGGGGCTTGCCGACAGCCTCCTGAGCGTACGTGGAGGTTTGGTATACGGGCGTCATGACCGCCCCGTTGTTTGGGTCCGGCTCCTGTCCGCCATGAATAGCGATCGTTTCAATTTCCATTTGTTCTCCCGAGCGCGTCAAGAGAGAGTTCAAAGGCCGTTAAGCCCAGCGAGTATAGCTTCAGGATTGCGATTGCGCAAGATCATCATTGACGATGCAGTTCTTCCCGTGTTCCTTGGCCTGGTACAGCAGCCGGTCAACACGTTTGAGCGCTTCGTCAGGAGTTTCACCGCGAAACCAGCTTGTGATGCCCGCGCTGATCGTAATTTGAGTCTGCCTGGCTGAAAGGAATTCGTCTCTGATCGCAGTTCTGATTCTTTCCACCATGGGCCATGCCTCAACCGTGCTCGTATTCGGCATTACCATGAGAAACTCATCCCCGCCGATCCGCGCCGCAAGATCGGTGCCGCGAATGTTCGAAAGCAGGATATTGGCGACGGAGCAAATAGCTTTGTCGCCTGCGAGGTGACCAAAGCCGTCATTTATGCGTTTGAAATCGTCCAGGTCGAGCAGGACCAAGGATAGAGGATGCCCGTATCGTTCGCAGATCTGGAATTGCTGCTCCAGGAATCGATTGGCGTGGCGACGGTTATACAGGGTGGTCAGGTCGTCCGTGATTGTCATCCGTTCCAATTCCCGACTCTTGGCTTCCGCGGCAGTCTCGGCCCGCCTGCGGTCTGTGATATCCCGCAAGACCACCAGAATACCGTCTTTGTTAGTCCCGTGCAGGTCGGTGATCGAAGTAACGCGTACATCCAGATAGCGCGGAAAGGTGCCATCTAGGGATATTTCCGCAGGCAGCTTGGGCTTCTGTAATAGGATCTGTGCCAGCGGCGGCCATTGTGCGAATGTCTCGGCGACCCGTTCACCCAGCGGCAATGCCAACTTGTCCAGCAGGAAGGCTGCGGCTGGATTTGCTTCTGCAACCCTGTTGTTCGAATCAATGACGATGACTCCATCCTGCATCTGCTGCAACAGGACATCGTGCGCAATCGGCAGAAGATTGAGCAGACCGGACTGAAAGATTGCTGCGGAAAGTATGACCGCTGTGGCGGCCGAGAACACAATTGATGTATCGAGACCCGGGATCGGATCGAGTCCGGACACATATATAATGTTGCCGAGCCAGGGAAAGAAGGTGCTAATGAGCACGGCGACTACCTGGGCTTTTTGAGACCCTGCAGCCTGTCGGTATTCCCCGATCAACAGAACATCCGCGGCAGCGACGCAAAGATAAGCATAGACCGTGTAAACCCAGAAAGCCGGCCCGTGGTTATATATCAGCAGATTCGATGCCGGGTGCAGGACGATTTTGCTCCAGATCAAGTTGTGGTATTCGTTCGTCGCCGCCAGGAAGACTGTCAACACGGGCACGGCCCACAGAATGACCATCCTGCGCGGGGTAATCCATTTTTGGCGCCGTGTGTAGATCAGAGTAAAGATAAGCAGCAGGGGTGCGCTGGGTGCAATGCCAAGGTAAGACAGTTTAGACCAGAAAATCTTTTGGTCTAAGCCCACGCTGGTCGCCTCGATCGCGCCGGTAAACGTCCAGAACCAGACGGCTAACATCAGCCAGAGCAACCCACCTCCGCCTGGCGCGGTGCGACGACGCCAGATCAGCCAGGTGGCCCCCGCCACGACGGCCGAAATCAGCAGTAAGATTGACGCGGCTGGAGTGATCTCCCAATTCATGTTTCGAACCCTGTTGAAGATTATAAGTTATGCTCTTGGATTGAGAGTGTCATTACCGTATTAAGCCGCATTCAGGCATTCTGGCGTTCGGCCGCCTGGTCGCCGGATAAGCACGGTTACTGTCTGCGCAGAGTACCGATAATCTCAAAAGAGACGGGGGTCAGGGGGACCCTCCGCCCATCTTTTGCGCGGAGAAATGTGTTCCTTCGGTTCCTTAGGCAAGTCGGCGGGATCGTTGCTGCGCCTGGTCTGGGCAGTTGGTGTGTAGGTGCGGCGTCGCGATGCGAATACACGGCGTTGAATCCCGACTTTCAAGGAAATTTGGGTATAGAATTTGATGTTGGGATTGTCAGGTATGTGGAGAAGAACATGAATAATTCGACTACTACTTTGTTGGCGGTTCTGGCGCATCCGGACGATGAATCGTTTGGCATGGGCGGAACTCTTGCCCTTTACGCTCGAAGGGGCTGTAATGTCTATCTGGTATGCGCTACGCGAGGCGAGGTCGGTACGGTGGACCCGGAGTATATGCGAGGTTATCATTCGATTGCGGAGCTGCGTGAGGGTGAACTACGCTGCGCGGCAGAGCATCTCGGATTGAAGGACGTTTATTTCCTCGGTTATCGTGATTTGGGGATGCCCGGCTCGGCTGATAATCAACACCCCGACGCGCAGGTTGCGCATTCTGTGGACGAGGTCGCAGGCAAGGTTGTTAAATACATTCGCGACTTGAAGCCCGATATCGTTCTGACCTTCGACCCGATCGGCGGATATCGGCATCCTGATCATATCCACATTCATCAGGCTACGGTGCTGGCCTTTGAAAAGGCAGATGAGGCTTCCTTTCATCCGGAAAGCGGTGCGCCATTCAAGCCGCGGGCGCTGTACTTCCACGTTTTCCCGCACGGTTTCCTGCGCCTCGCCACTCGCGTCATGCCTGTCTTTGGTATGGATCCACGCAAGTTTGGTCGTAACAAGGACGTTGACCTGAAGGCTCTGGTCGAATTTGATTTTCCAGTGCATGTGAATATGGATATTGGACCGGTGAGAGCAGTGAAGGATGCCGCCGGTATCTGCCATGCCTCACAGGGGGGCATGCAAATGCGTCGCGGCTTGATGGGGTTCGTGACACGCCTGTTCGGGGAACGCGAATCCTACATGCGGGCCTATCCGCCTGTGAACGGCGATCATCGAGTGGCGCACGATTTGTTCGAGGGCGTGTAATACTTCGGGTTATGCGTGTATTGCTCCTTGACGCAAGAACACATGTTCTACTATAATTGTGCATCTCACACCTTGCCTGGGAAGTGTCCGAAAAAGGGACATGCGCAGGGTAGATCACCCTGCGCATGTCCCTTTTTCGGAGGTGCAGGTTCTTTTCCTGCGCGGTATTTTTTCCCCGTTTCCTGCCGAAGGCCGTAGGTGCGGGTGTTCTTCCCGCCAAGGTGTCCTTCCTGCAAAGGAAAACGGGGCGTGAGCAGATACATAATCATGTCAATCTGGGTCATCCTCTTATAGTTTCCCCTCTTTGGAGGCTTTCCACAGCCATTGCATCCTAGATGAAAAAAGAGTCTTTGAACTCGTAAATTCGGCCATCCAGGATAACTACAGGTGTAATGAAATGATCAAAAGCGTTTACGGGCGCCTTAATGTTCTTTCTTCCGCGTCACCTTCAACAATTGTTCAAGAAGAAAAAGGGACAGGGAAAACGCGCCTTTGCCCTGGAGGTCGTTGCGCCTGAACTTGCCGGGCGGCTACGGGAACAGGAATTTGATGTCTTTCCGGCAGACCCATCCATAAGAAAACGCTGGTTTTCTCTTACCATTCGCGAGCGGGAAGTGGCTGCCTTGGTCTGCATGGGATATAGGAATTATGAGATCGCATCCCTGCTCGGGGTTGGGTACGGGACGATACAAACCCATCTGCAAAATATATTCTACAAGTTCGGTCTGCGCAACCGGAAAGAAATTCGCGCGCTTCTAAAAAGCTGGCTTGCCGAGGAATGGTGGACTTTGCACCACTAGTAGGCAGGCAAGCCTTGCAATACCCCACCTGTGGTTCCATCTAAAATTCCATCAGAAAACCCGACCCTAATTCGTCCGGGATGGATTGTTATTGTCTTTTGCCGCGGTTATGCTGTGGAGTATGCGAGTGCAAACCGATACTTCCCTCGCGAGCCTGCCGCCTGTGCCTCTCTCGCCTCGTGTCCTGGTAGTAGTGACCCGGGACAGGGATCATGAAGGCCTTACCAATCTTATTACCCGCCTGGCATTGCGCGGCCCTTTCCATCTGATTGCCGGCGGTGAATGGCTGCCCGACCAGGGCAGCCTGCGCCGATCCGTGCGACGACATACGGTCAATGTTCATGAGACTTTGGATCATCTGATCCTTGGACGGCCCTCCACCTGCCTCCAGCTTCGGGAGCAGCTTGCACAGGCAGACATGCAGGAGCACCTGATCTTGATCCTGGATTTTCTTCACTATTTCTACGATCCCGACGTTGACCTGTCTTTGCGTCAGCGAATATTGGAGCAGTGCTGCTGTAGCGTTAAGCATCTTTCACGATCCAAACCTGTGATTGTGCTTGTTCAGCAATTACCCGTGGAAGAATATGAGCACTTCTTCCCCGTCCTTACCTCGGTTGCAGATGAAATTCTCGAGGAAGAGACAGTCTCCGCTGAAACAATCTCGCAACCATCCCTTTTTTAGGCGGGTGAATGGGACGCAACCTTCTTTCCACTACCGGTCTGGCACAGAAGATTGTTGCTGACCTCAAACCTCTCTCGGAAATGCTGCCTCCCAATGAGCGCAGGATTGTCGAGCGATTTCTTTGAAACCATTTTGCAACAGCGGGTGGCGATTGCCAACGCCACCGATTTATTGCCGTTGGAGGCGGCGCTGGTGATTTTGTTGATGGAGGAGCGCAAGATAAATTCGCCGTGAGCAGAGTGAGCTCTACATGCAGATTCAGGAATTACGACACGAAATTGAAGAGCTTAGAGCCGGAACATGATCGAACTTACGGGTTGGCTGTTTGATTTATATGAGCATCCTCAGAAAGGCCTCGTTTTATGGTTGATCGGAGAGGACGGTCATCCTCACTGCTTTCACCAGGATTTTGAAATCACTTTCTATGCCGGCGGGCTTTTTCAGCGTCTAAGACAACTCTGGCAATTTCTTCGCTCCAGGCCGGCCCAGCTTGAGCGGGTCACCAAAGAAGATTTGTTCGACGGCCCCCAGGAAGTGATGCAGATTCGAGTCCCAAATCCTGCGGTTTACAAGACACTGTTCCGGGAAGTTCATGAACGCTTTCCCGATTTGACTTTTTCGGATGTTGATATTCCTTTGACGGTCCGGTATGCGGCGGTCTATGACGCCTTCACGATGGCGCGCTGCAAGATAACCGCAGAGGCTGAATGGAAAAATGGCCGGCATCGATGTCCTGGATGAGCCTGTGAAACTTGAGCCCAAATTACCTCATTTACGCACCTTGAGTCTCGAGCCGGATATTGATCCATCTCACGCCCTCCCCAAATACTTGATCGCAAAATTCGACAAGTCCTATCTGCGGTTGCCATTTGACCGGCCCGGCGAGTTGATCAGTGTGTTGAACAGCACCCTCCGGTTCTACGACCCCGACGTTATTCAGACCCATTACGGCGACGCCTGGCTTTTTACTCGATTGGAAGAATTGTCCAAAGAGGTCGGCCTGCCTTTCAACCCCAACCGTGACGCTTCTCTGCCCATCATACGGCGTAAGGAGGTCAGCTTTTTCAACTACGGGCAGGCGCATTATCGCGCCCCGCAAATACATTTGCGCGGCCGCTGGCATGTTGATGTGGAAAACGGCATGACTTACAACCAGTACCATTTGGGCGGGGCCATCGAGCAGGCCCGCTTGAGTAGCCTGCCATTGCAGGAAGTGGTCAGGCGCTCGCCGGGTGCAGCAGTCGCAGCCATGCAGGATTTGACCGCCATGCGGCAGGGCGTCCTTGTTCCATATCAGCGTCAGAAAGGTGAAATTCCCAAGACCTACAACCAGCTCGCCAGAGCCGATCGTGGCGGTTTGGTTTTCCAACCCACACCCGGCATTTATGAGAATGTGGCCATCCTTGATTTTAGTTCGATGATGGCCTCTATCATGATCGAATTCAACGTATCGCCCGAGACCGTCGGGGCAGTAGATGCAGATGGGGAAGGCCTTGAAATACCCAACCTGGGCATCAAGATCAATTCTCGACCCGGGCTGGTGCCGCAGACTCTCAAGCCCATGCGGGATAAACGGCTGGCGCTCAAACGCCACTTGAGGACTCTCGACAAGAATGACCCTCACTACCGGCATATTCGAAATCGCTGCAAGCCTGTTGTGGACGGGATCAAGTGGCTGACGGTTGTCTGTTACGGGCGGCTGGGTTTTGCCAATTCAAGGTTTGGCCGCATCAATGCCCACGAGGCCGTATCTTATCTTTCCAGAAAGGTCATCACCCAGGCCAGGCTGATTGCGGAAAATAGAGGCTTTGCCGTCCTACATTTGTATGTGGACAGTATTTTCATTTCCAAGCCGGGCGCTTTGGCGGAAGATTTCAAAGCTTTGGCAGAGGAGATTGAACGCGAAACGCACCTGCCAATGGACTTCGATGGCACGATCTTCCCATGGTTTGCATTTTTAGCCGCCCGCGATAATCCCAACCTGGGTGTTGCTAATCGCTTTTACGGCCTATCGCCGGATGGCGAGAACAAAATCCGCGGGATTGCCCTGCGCCGTCACGACACGCCTGCCTTTATAGCCAATATACAAATGGCGATTTTGAACATTCTGGCAACTGAAAGTAATCCGGCGAACCTTGTGAACCTGCTGCCTGAGATACTGGATGCGATACGGGGTTGGTTGGCCGCCTTGAAGAAAGGAGAAGTGCCTTTGGAAGAGCTGGTCGTCACGCAGACGCTCAGCCGGGAGTTGGATGGGTATAGCGTGCTCTCTCCTGCCGCCGAAGTAGCGAAACAATTGCAGGCGCAGGGAAAGGAAATGAAAAGAGGTCAAAGAATACGGTTTATATATATAAGATCCAGCCCCGGTGTTTATGCCTGGGATTTGCCGAAATTGCCAGACCCGAAAAATTTGGATTTCATCAAATACAGGGAACTTATCGTCCGTGCCGTCCATGAGGTATTGCAGCCTCTGGGGGTGACGGAAACGACTCTCAAAGATTGGCTTTTCAGCCGCGCAGGCTATCTCGATCTAAACAAGATGCCTGGTCCCCTGCCTTCGATCGGGTTGGCGTTGCCGTTACTGGCCAATGTGGAATATCTGCATCTGGAAACTCCCCGGGCCGTTGACCTCCAGCGCTCTTATACATCATGATTCGATTACTGCGTTCGATCGTTCGCCGCACGTCGCACCTGCTCACCCTACACAGTGTCCCCAAAACTTTTGTAGCCACCTCTTGACGTACTTGTTTACCGTCGCAACGCCAAACCGCCATATATGGCTAAAATGTGAGAATCCGCGTCAAGAGGCCACATTTGGGGGTAGCACCTGTGGCAAGAAAAACCGAATCAGCGAGATTTCGCCACAGATAGGCATCTTATTCTTGGACGGTAAACATGTACCTCTTGAAAATAGAACAAATGTTCAGTACCGTTGCAGTGTCCGCCCGCCTTTGTAGCGCTCTACCACGCCCGCCTCACTCAGAAAAAAGGAGACAACATCATGACCAAACGCAATATTGTCCACGTTGAATTCTCAAGTCGCAATTTCGACGAATCAGGAAAGTTCTACCATGAACTCTTTGGATGGAAGATCACGCCTCTTCCCGAGATGGATTATTCCCTGTGGGAGGCCGCGGATGGATCAGGCGGAGGCTTCAACCCCATAGGTGGGCATACCAAGGCCGGGGAAGTATTGGTCTATGTAGATAGCGACGACATTGAAGCCGACCTCAAGAAAGCCAAGTCCCTGGGCGCCACCATCGTTCAGGAAAAGAAGGAAATTCCGCAACAGGGCTGGTTCGGCATTTTCAAGGACCCAACCGGCAACCTCGTAGCCGTGTACACAGACATACCTCATTCATAGATCGGCTGCTGCCTGGAAATCCGTGCTTAAGGATTCTCGGACCTAACGCCTATCATCTACTCAACCACGCTCGTTCAACCTACTAACAGCGCGTGGACGGGCTGGTGCACCAGCCCGTCCACGCGCTGTTTTCCAAGCCCAGGTGATCCCTCATTGCCCGCCAAGAGATCACCATAAGAAAAATCCTATTTCTTCTCCCCCGGAAACTTCAGTTCCAACGGCGGTCGTCGATTGAGCCAAATCAATTGCGCCCGGCTCTCCCCGACTGCAAGCAGCGTAACCGATCCGGTATCGCAGGCCAACCCTTGAAAGCGATCGAGAGGCAAGCCTATGTAATGTGCAATCGCCAGCTTGATAGGATCCGCGTGGAAAACGCAGGCAACCATCTCGCGTGGCTTGTACCTGGCGCAAATTGCATCGAGCGTTGCCACAATGCGTGTCTGGGTCTGCATGAAGGTTTCGCCCTCGGGATGCCCGGCCCGCGAGGGCGCATTTTGTATGATGCGCCAATACCTGGTCAACGCAAGCCTGCGGAGGGATTGGCCTTGCCACCTGCCCACGTCTGCTTCTATCAGGCCCGCTTCCTGAATGACCTTTAAGCCCCGCGCTTTGGCAAGCGGCTCGGCAGTCTCCGTCGCACGCTCTAGCGGACTGGCGTAGACGGCCTTGATCGGCGACTGCGCAAGAGCCTTGCCCAGTTCTTGAGCCTGTTGCTTTCCCTTTTCGTTGAGGTGGACGCCCGGCAGCCGCCCAGCCAGACGACCCTTCTTGCTGTAATCATTTTCACCATGACGGATCAGCAGGAACAGAGGCATGACTACTTGATCTTTCTCTTCATCTCTTTGATCTTTTCCTCGCTCAATTCCGGCACAGCTTCGCGGCGCTCGAACCCCAATGCTTGGCGCTGCGCTTCGCGCCACTTTTCCAGGCGTTCGAAGACCTGCGCCTCATAACCCTCTTGTGATGGCTTGTAGAAATACGTGCCGAGCAGACGTTTCGGGAGATACTGCTGCGGCGTGAAATGTCCATCAAACTCATGCGGATAGACGTAGTCCTTGCCATGACCCATGGCATCTGCATCGCGATTTCCATCCTGCAAATGACGCGGCACGGAGACCTGCCCTTCATCCTCCAGCTTTTGCATGGCTTTGAAATAGGCGCCCGCACTATTCGACTTGGGAGCGGTGGCGAGGTACAGGGTGGCCTCGACGATTGGATAGACGCCTTCAGGCAGCCCAATGTAATCAAAAGCTTGCGCAGCTGCCGAGGCAACCAGGATTCCCGTTGGGTCGGCCAGGCCGATGTCTTCACCGGCCAGGATGATGAGGCGCCGCAGGATAAAGCGCGGGTCTTCTCCGGCGTAAAGCATCTTTGCCAGCCAGTAGAGCGCGGCATCGGGATCCGACCCGCGCACGGACTTAATGAAGGCGCTGATGGTGTCGTAATGTGCGTCCCCGTCCTTGTCATAAAGCACGGCGCGCCGCTGAATCGATTCCTGGGCTACGTCCAATGTTATATGAATTCCTCCATCTCGACTGGCGGGTGTGGACTCCACCGCCAGTTCGAGAGCATTCAGAGCGTTCCTCGCATCCCCGCTGGCGACCTCAATAATATGCGAGCGCGCCTCCTCGTCGAGAATCACCCGCTTGTTCCCGTAGCCCCTGTCCTTATCTGCAAGCGCACGGTCGAGCAGGATGCCGGTTTCCTCGCGGTTGAGGTTGCGCAGCTGGAACACACGTGAGCGCGAAATCAGGGCGCTAATGACTTCGAAGAAAGGATTCTCGGTAGTTGCGCCGATTAATGTGACGGTACCGTTCTCGACATGTGGAAGCAGCGCATCCTGCTGCGCCTTGTTCCAACGATGGACTTCATCGACAAAGAGGATGGTCCTTTCGTTGTGCAGCCGCCTGCGTTCGAGGGCCTCATCCACCAATTCCCGAAGTTCCGCTTTGCCGGCCAATATGGCCGAGATCGTTTCGAAATGGCTTTTGGTTGTGTTGGCGATCACCTGCGCTAGCGTGGTCTTGCCGGTTCCCGGCGGCCCCCATAGAAGGATTGAAGAAAATAAGCGGTCGGCTTCAATGGCCCGGCGAAGAAGTTTGCCTTCGCCCACAATGTGTTCCTGACCGATGTATTCATCAAGACGACGTGGACGCATGCGCGCTGCCAGAGGGGCCTCACTCTTTAGGCGTTCCTGCATGGCATGATCAAACAGATCTGGCATGCCGTCATTCTACCATGCAGAAATAGCCTGGTATCTGGTCCCCTGTAGCGGGTGTGGGCGTTCGGACAACACCCTCGAGCCTTAAGTGTCTACTACTTGTCCATCCACTGCCCTATGCGACTGATTGATGATATAGATGCCCGCCACTGCAACCAAGCCGCCCAACGCCTGGCCAACCGTCGGAATTTCGTTAAGCAGGGGTACAGCGAGAATCGCCGTCATGATTGGCTGGCCGATCATGGTCGGCGAGACTACTCTTGCGGGCAAATGGCCGAGGGCGTACGAGATCGAAATGTAGCCTATGGTTTGCGAAGTTATGGCTACGGCCAGAAACACAAACCAGGTGCGGGTGTCGTAGCCGATTAAGGGGTATCGAAGAAGCAAATTGATAACCAGGGAAGTCGCGGATGCCGCCACGCCGACCAGCCAGGTGTACCGGAAGGCGTCAATGTGCTGGCGGCCGCGCTGCGTAGCGAGCATATAGGAGCCGTAAAAGATGGCGGCTGAACTGGCCATGACATCACCGAGACCCAGGCGCGGATGCAGCAAAAAATCGCCGCCCATGATGAGCACGGCACCCATCAGCGCCAGCGTCAGTCCTATCCAGAACAACCGTGTCAGTTTTTCCCGGAAGATGAGCCAGGCGCCCAAGGCCACCCATAACGGCGCCGTATTGCCCAGAAGCGTAGCGTTGGCGGCCGTGGTGAACGCCAGGGAAGAATTCCATAATGAGAAGTCAGACGCCGTAAAGATTCCGGCCAAGACCGGGAAAATCAGGACCTGTTTGGAAATCGCGGCTTCTCGTCGCTGTCGTTGAATGAAAAAAGGGGTCAGGATCAGAGTGGAGAACAGCAGGCGGTAGAAACCGGTGATGGTCCCTGGAGCATTGGCCCAGCGCACGAACATGGCGGATAGGCTTAAGGCCAGGATGCCTGAACAGAGTGCAAAATACGGAAGCAGCCTAGAATTTTTCATGTACGTAAACCGAATAGGTTAAGCAGACAGCAGGGCGGGGATTTCGTCCAACCTTGCCACAACGGTGTCCGGACGCGGCCGCCGACCTTCCACAGCATCATGCACACGCCGCGTGATCCAAATCGTATTCATTCCTGCCTGCTGTCCGCCCAGGATGTCTGCCTCGGGCGTGTCACCGATCATCACAGCCCGCGCGGCCGGCACGCCGAAATAATCAAGCGCGTCCCTAAAGATTCCAGGATCCGGTTTGCGCCTGCCGAAGGCTGCCGAAGAAATGATGTAGTCAAGGTACGGACGAAAACCGCCCTTATCGATCAAGACCTGGGTGTTCTCGTCATCTGCAGCGTTCGAGATCAGGCCAATGCGGAATCCGCGCCGCACCAGGGCCTGGAGAGTTGGAATTGCTTCGGCCTCCGGAAACCAGTTTGACTGTGTAACCGCGTACATCGTACGCATGGCACCTCTCAATGTTTCCGCGGAGAGGGCGTAGCCGTTCTCTCGCAGGAGTCCGTCTAGCACGGTGAAAGTGGTCGGTTCATTCAGGTCACCGCGATGGTTCGAATAATAGAACTGAAACAGCGTGTCAAAACCACCGTACAGGGCGCGCGGAGTGAGCTGTACACCTGCGCTGTGCAGGTTGTCCCACAGCGCCGCGTCGGCACGAAGGAAGAATGGCTGCCAAGGCTCCTTGTCGTAGATCAGAGTGCTTCCGAGATCGAAAAGGACGACACTAATCGGGCTTTTCATGTTTTCGTGCGCAAGCGCGTACAAATATAGACCAACCCCACTCCTGCCGCGATTGCAGGCAGGACAATTAAGCCGGCTTCGGGCCCAAAATCTCCGCCCGTCCAAAGCACAGGGCCTGATACAGTAGTCCGCACTAGATGGTAGATGTCCAGCCCAGAGACAGGAAATCCAAAAATTACGCCTTCGAAGAAGTTCCAGCCGATATGCAAGCCAATGGGAAGCCAGAGCTGACGAGTTCGAACGTAGGCAAAGCCAAGGAAAAGCCCTGCAAAGAATATGCCCGCGGCGCTGATCCATGTAGCGTGCGGATTGCCCAGATGCAGCAAACCGAAGATCGCCGAAGAGAAAATCAGCCCCCACCACAAATTCGAACCGCTGGCGATCGTCTGCAAGTGATAACCACGGCTCATCAATTCCTCATTCCATGCAACGACCACGAAAACGACAAAGAAAAGCAGCAACTGTGTAACGATGTTTTGGACGGGTTCCACCGACCACGCAAACGCGTTCAGTGTTAGCCAGCCGAGCAGACTCTCAGTGATGAAGATCGAGCCCATTATCACAAACGTGATCCCGATGCCCAGCATGACATCGGCGATGCTTTGCCCATCGACCTTGAAACCAAGGCTGGCAAAAGATCGTTTGTCAAGAATCCTGCGCGCCAGGTAAACCGAGGCGCTGATTGTGATGACCTCGATCACTTCATTGAATGCCAGGAACGGAAGTCCGCTTAGATCCTTGATTCCCACCAGGAGACTATATGGTATGAAAATGGCGAAACCGCAGATGAGGCTCAGTGCAATTTGCAAGAGCACCTGGAGTATCAGCCTCCAACCGGCGCGAAGGCGCGGCTCGCCAGGCGACATGAAAATTCGGGCGAGTCGAGAATGATTGGGCGAAGGGCGAATTTCGGCCACAGTCTGTTCAGCCTGATCCTTTGAGGTAAATGCCCGTGGGATCGAGTTCCTCCCGCAGGATCCTCAACTCACGCTCGGTGACGGCGTCAGTGCTTCTCGGATGCGGCACAACTCTCAATGCCCATCCGGTGTTGGCCCTGGCCTCTTCGGCCGTTCTTCCGGGGTGCAAAGCAGTCAGTACGAGTTCACCATCCTCATTTGGCTCGAGCATCCCGAGGTCAGTTACAACGGCGATTATCCCGGCGCCCCGCACGCCGGTTTCGTCGCGTTGCTTGCGTCCAGACAGAAAACCGGCGGAGGTGATGAAGTCCACTTTTTCGGGAAAGCGCCGCTTCTGATGCGGGGTCATCAGGTAGCAGCGATTTGCCCATGCGGCGATCTCCTGGGAGCCGCCGGATCCGGGCAGTCGAGTTCTTGGGATGAGCGTAATCGTTTCCGATCACGGTGGCGTTGATATTCCCGTATTTGTCAATCTGTGCACCGCCCATGAAGCCCACATCTACATTCCCGCGCTGCAAGTAAAGCGAGAATATGTCGTACATGCTGACCACGGAGAGAGCGCCGCTTACAAGTGTCGGATCGCCGATGGAAAGTGGCAGGCGGGCGGGCTGGGCTCCGATTACACCGGCCTCATAAATCATCACGAGATTCGGCGCATGAGTTCGTTTGGCAAGATTGCAGGCCAGGTTGGGCTGTCCGACCCCCACAAAGACCGTGTCGCCGTCGCGCAGAAGGCGGGCGGCATTGATGATCATAAGCTCGGCCGGCGAATATTTCATCTCCGTCATAGGACCTCGTTCAGGAAAGAGTGCATGATTTCGAAGACCTCTTCTGGTCGTTCCAGAGGCAGGAGGTGAGTGGATCTTTCCAAGGTGACGATCCGGATACTGCAATTCCTGCGATGCACCGCTTGCGCCGTGGCCTCCAAGAATATATCGGTTTCCGCGCCGCGGATGATCAGCGTTGGAAGCTTCAGCGCCGGGAGTCCCCACCACAGATCCCAGTCTCGCCAAATTCCTGTGTAGTAGATACGGGCTTCCCATTTCGGACTATATACCAACTCGTAACCGCCAGTTGCGGAAGGCCGCGTCATGCCTTTGATCAATCCGCGCAAGTTTTCGTCGCTGAAAAAGCGAAAGACGTGACGGCGCCGGTAGCCGGCGAAGAGTTGACCGAGATCATCGAATTCACGCCGGCGATTCAATGCCCCTTCGATGAGAGGGTGCGACCTGCCTTCCACCCTGAAGAGGCGTGCCAGATTCCATGACAGAATCCTACGGTGCGGAAAGAGCACAGGATCCAAAAGCACCAATGCTCGAAACTCCTCCGGTGCTTTCAGCGCTGCCCGCAATGTAACGACGGCTCCGATTGAATGTCCTAGGCCGATTGCCGCGCCGAGCTGTTGGTTCCTCAAATATAGCAGCAGATCGCTGCTGAATGGATTCCAATCGTGAATGTCCGCCGGATCCGAATCCGGCCACAGCGGACGAAGGAGCATACCCACGGTATGATACGCAGCCTTCAGACGTGCTAGCAGCGGCGAGTAGCAGGCCGGAGGATAGCCATTGGCGTGCAGGAAATGCAGCGGTGGGCCATCGCCGCCATAGTCGATAAAAGGAATATCGTCGAGAGGCTCGTCTCCCTTGATACTTGCGCCTTCTGGGTTAGTACTCGCCATAGTTTATTGGATCGCTGGTCCGCTGCCGGACCGCCAGACGTTGATGTGTCTCTTCGCCCAACTTTCCCCAATATTGTTCACGGTCTCTTAGCCCGAAAACCCACTCGTCCAGCCATCCCTTGATCTGCTCCGAGGATTCGCTAATCTTGTCCCACTGCAGATAGAACTCATTGTCCCGATCATAGTAGCCCTGTGCGTACGAAGGATGGCACGCCTTCGGTACCAGGCAGACGGCATCCACTACAATTTCGGGGATGAGCGTGCGATTCGGATCTGACCTGATGACCGTCTCGTCCACGATCTCCTCCGCGGTCAGAATAACCTTCCTGGCGGCAAAGGCCGCCTCCTTCTGCTCGCCGATTATGCCCCACAAATGCGCGTTGCCGTTGGCGTCGGCGCGTTGGACATGCACGATTGCAACGTCCGGATTCAACGCCGGAACAACCACAACGTCCTTGCCGCCATACGGATCAGGAATGCGCTTGATGTTTGGATTCGCTCTTTCTAGGTCTGCCGCTCCGGTCTGCTTCATTGGCAGAAAAGGCAACCCGGAGGCCCCCGCCTGCAGCCGCGTAATCATCCCAAAGTGAGAATATTCTTCCCACTCGAGCTGGCCCTGCTCGATCGCGCGGCGGACGACTCGTAGCGATCCAACGCCGGGGTTTCCCATATACGAGAAGATCACCTTGCGCGCGCAGCCGGCCGCCACCATCTGATCATAGATCAAGTCGGGTGTAGCACGGGCCAGCACGAGTCCCCGCTTTTTCTGTCGAATAATCTCGTGTCCGGCCGCAAAAGGAATCAGATGCGTGAATCCAGAGGCATAGACAACATCCCCATCATTGACGTATTTCGCGATTGCGTCTGAAAGCGGCGTCAGTTTCGACATGTCTACTTCTCTTCGTTGTGATGTTTCCTGGGGCGTTCGCGCATCCTGCGCAAAGAGCTGAATCGCCCGCTCGGCGGCGGAGGCGGCTTGCGCCTCCTCAGCAGAATACCCACCGTTACCGATAGTACTGCCCAGAACAGGTAGTCGAAATTAGTCTGATTGGCGTAATCGGAGGCAACAAACAATATGAAGACGCCTAAACCCAGGATGATGAAGAATGTGCCAATGCGGACGAGGAATCCATCTACCATACAGGCGAAAAAAGCCCCTTCCCCTCATCGGGGAAGGGGCTACTTGTTCTTATCGACGCCGGGCGACTTTCCGGGTCGTCTTCCTCCGTGAGGCCGTCTTCCTTGAAGCCAACTTCTTGGGCGCAGCCTTCTTTGCCTTCAAAGAGGATTTTGCTGCGGATTTTCCATTCGAGGCGGGCTTGATCAAGGTGCGGATTTGCTCATGCATGTAGAGTTGGACGTAGTACAACCCGCCGCCGTTCTTGCCGCTGGCTCCCGAGCCTTTCCAGCCGCCGAACGGCTGGAAGCCGGGCCAAGCGCCGGTCGTTGCTCCCTGCGGGCGATTGGCATATGTGGTACCGGCTTCGATCTTGTCGAAGAACCAATCGCTTTCGGCAACCGAGCCGTAGAAGCCTGCCGTCAGTCCGTAATTGACACTGTTGGCGATCTTCATGGCCTGGTCGAGGCTGTCGACCTTGCCAATGGTGGTGATGGGCAGGAACATCTCGTACTGCCATAGGCGATGGTCGTAGGGCAGGTCGGTCACCAGGGTTGCCTCGCAGTAATAGCCTTTGTCGAACATGCCGCCCGTCTTGACGTGCCCTCCAGTCAGGAACTTGCCTCCCGCCTGATTGATCTCTTCGGTGAAGTTCTTGAAGTCTTTGTAAGAGTTGTTGTTGATCACCGGGCCCAGAGAGGTTTCGCGTTCCGTGGGATCACCGATGACAAGCTTGTCGGTCATCTCTTTCAAGCGGCCGAGCATCTCATCATAGACGGGCGCTTCGACCAGCACGCGCGAGGCCGCCGAGCACTTTTGGCCCTGAAGCCCAAACGCGGAGCGCACGATGCCGGTCGCCGCGTCTGCCAGGTTTGCGTGGCGCGAAACGATGGCGGGGTTTTTGCCGCCAAGTTCAAGAACGACTGGCCGGACGTAGTTCCGCTGCGCAAAGTCACGATACATCTTCATCCCGACGTCGAAGGAACCGGTAAACGTTGCGCCATCAACATCCTTGTTGTCAACCAATGCCTGGCCGAGTGTGGAGCCTGGACCAGTAACGAAATTGACCACGCCATCCGGGAAGCCGGCATCTCGGAGACATTCCGCGTACAGCCGCACGATCCAAGCCGTGTCCGTTGCAGGTTTGATGACCACGGTATTCCCCGCAACCAGTGCTGCGCCGGTGGGCCCTCCAGTGAGAGCGAAGGGGAAGTTGAACGGACTCACAATCAGCCAAACGCCGTACGGTCGGAGCACGGAAATGTTGGTTGCATCATAGCCAACCAGCGGGTCCTTGCCCATCGGTTTTATGAAGCCCCTATTCTGCTCCATCATGGAGGCGGAATAGTACATCAGGTCGGCGGTCTCCTGGACGTCGCCCAGCGACTCCATACGATTCTTTCCGACCTCCAATGCCATGGCCGCGCCGAGGTCGAAGATGCGCTGTTCGATCAAAGAAGCAGCCTTGCGTACCAGTTTTACACGCTCCTGCCAGGGCGTATGGCTCCATTTGGGGAACGCCGCCCGAGCCGCAGTGATGGCTTGCTGAGCGTGGGTTGCGTTGCCCTTTTGCAGCCGAGCCAGCACCCAGTCGGTGTTAACCGGCGAGTGATCCTCCCACTTCTCATCCGCGATGATCTCCTTGCCGTTGATGATCATCGAGTACTCTTTGCCGAGATTCTGCTTGAGCTTGGCTACCGCACCGTCGAAGCCTTTATGCAGCGCTTCCGGTGGGTTGAACATCGTCGCGTACGTCAGCTTGAATGCCATGCCGAAACCTCCTTTTGGTCGCCTAGGTTGACGGTCGTTTCGCCAGACCATCCAACAACCTTGCCAACCTAGTATAGCGTAGGATTTCACGTACGTCAAAAGCAGGCGTCCGCATTTTCGTATGACCATCATCCTGACCTGCAGGTGGTCTGATTTGCATGCCCTGCCGGCTAACGTCTCTTTGCGGCGTGCGCTTTAGTGGCTGGGGCGTGGTCGCGGAACTTGTCCTGGCCCGTTGTGAATGGTCGGCGTTGCCGAGAGTATCGAAAATGGGCTGGCCAATGTTGGGGACGGGGACGCCTGTGGGGTAGGACTCTGCAGCACAGGTTCGTTGACGACGGTATGGCCGTCGAGCTTGCCGGGAGCGCCGGCGTTCCGCTCGCGGGCGGGGGAGGTGCGTTCGGCTGCTGGAAGGCGCCACGAACGTAGAGCTTGGCAAGACTGGCACAAGTGTGGGAGAACCCAATTTCAAAGCTGTGGGGGCAATCGGGATGATTACGGGCCCCCCTGGCGCAGGAGGCATTGGAAACTAGCGAGTACCACGAGGGCAACGTTCCCGGAGCAGGCCAGGGGGAGGCGAACAGGGCCAAAATGAGAAAACCCGACGAATACAGCAGCTATGTGAAAGCCAAGGCGGCTCTCACTGGCGCGCGTTCCATAGATTTCGCCGCGGTCGGATTGGACAGCAGATCAAGCCACGGTGCCTCCCGGGCTCATTTTTGTTGTTTGTCTTGACATTCGTTGTCTATGCCTTGATAATATCCGGAGGACAATCAGGTGAACCATGAGTTTCATTACTCTAATGACAGATTTTGGTATCAAGGACGGCAACGTAGGCGTGATGAAGGGTGTTATCTGGGGAATTTGCCCGGAGGCCCAAATTGCGGATTTGAGCCACATGATTCCAGCCCAAAACATCGGCGACGCGGGTGTGGTTCTGGCGCGCTCTGCGCCATACTTCCCAAAGGGAACAGTGCACGTGGTAGTCGTTGACCCGGGCGTCGGTACCGACCGCCGTCCAATGGCTGCCCGTGTCGGCGATTGGTTTTACGTTGGGCCAGACAATGGAGTGATTACGCTGCTTTTACAGCGCGCAGAAAAGGAGGCTTGGCCATGCACTTTCGTGAAACTTGACAAGCCCCAATATTGGTTGCCAACCGTGAGCCACGTATTTCATGGGCGCGACATTTTTTCGCCTGTTGGGGCCCACTTGGCGAAAGGCGTAGCCCTCACTCAGGTCGGTACGGAATTCTCCGACCCGGTTCGGCTTCAACTTCCGGAACCTGTTCAAACTCCGGCTGGCTGGCGTGGAGAGATCATCTACATTGACCACTTTGGGAACGTGGCATCTAACATTCGTGAGGAAAATCTGGGGCCGGCCCTGCAAAAAAAGGAAAATATCGTGGTGCGCTTAAGAGGTCTGGAGATACACGGCATGGTGGATACCTTTGGTGAACGGGGCATCGGGGAGGTCGTTGCCCTCCTGGGAAGCACGGGCAACTTGATTGTGTCAGTTGTAAACGGCAGCGCCGCTGCCAAGCTTGGCACGAGTGTTGGCGACCCGATCGAGGCAATTCTGTCATAGCAGCATGTCACTGCCATCGGTGTCGGTCGAGGCATCCATTCCGGACATCGCAGAAACCTGCAAATTCCATATGAGCGAAGCGCCGCTGATCGTTGAGCATCTTTCCTTCCGCTACCGGGATCGCCAGGGTGTGGCGATCAGTAATCTCTCGTTTAAGGTGGATGCGGGCGAGATTCTTCTGATCGCTGGCGCCAGCGGCTGTGGCAAGACTACGCTGGTGCGTACCATCAACGGATTGATCCCGCGCTCCTACAAGGGTGAGATCACGGGTCGCGTGCTGGTTTATGGCGAAGAAACCGTTGGTTGGAAGTTGTCACAGATATCGCAGAAGGTTGGAACGGTTTTGCAGGATCCCGAACGCCAAATCCTGGGCACGAAAGTGCTAAACGAAGTGGCTTTCGGATTGGAAAATCTTGGATTGTCGCGTCCCGACATCATGGAGCGGGTGGACGAAGCCCTGACCCTGCTCAAGATTTCAGATTTGCGAGACCGGGAGACCTTCCATCTCTCCGGAGGCGAGAAACAGAAGGTGGCCTTGGCCGGCGTCCTTGCGATGCGTCCAAGCATTTTGCTGCTGGATGAACCGTTGGCCAGCCTTGACCCGGCCAGTGCGCAGGATTCACTTGATATGGTGCGAAAACTGGCCGACAACGGAATGACCGTCCTACTGGTAGAGCACCGGGTCGAAGACGTGCTGCGCATCCGGCCCGACCGAGTGATGTTCATGACCGAGGGCCAAATTCGTTACTTGGGCGAGGTGGCCGGGTTATCCAAAGTAGTGAATTACCATGAGGTCAAATTGCCGGCAGCGGACATCGTCGAACGCGCCCGACATGACCCACCGCCGCCGGAGATCACAGTGATGCCGGGCGTAGCCGCAAATCCGGCCCGTAACGACAGCCTGGTCGAATTTCAAGACGTCGCGTTCGGATATGAAGCCGACGCGGAGGTTCTGCACGGTATCAACCTTGAGATCAACCGCGGCGACGTGATAGCGGTGCTGGGACCAAACGGAGCGGGCAAAACAACCTTCGTCAAGCATGCAATCGGCCTGCTTAAGCCCAAGTCCGGGCATGTGTTGGTCAACGGCCGGGATACGAAAGAGGCCAGCGTCGCCCAGATTGCCGGGACGCTCGGTTATGTCTTTCAAAGCCCAAGCCACATGTTGTTTGCGCCGACGGTGCGCGAAGAGCTGGCCTTCGGACCGACCAACTTGAAGCATCCAAAGGACCAGATTGAAGAGGAGGTGAAAGAGGCGCTGAGAATTGTGAACCTTGTTGAAAGGGAAGAAGATCCACCGCTGGCGCTGTCGTTCGGCCAGCAGAAGCGCGTCAGCATTGCGGCGATCCTGGCCATGCGCTCACGCATCCTCGTGATGGATGAACCAACGGCCGGGCAGGATTATCAAAACTACATGAATTTCATGGATGCCATCCTGCAGATGCCCGGCTTCGAGGCGATCCTGTTCATCACTCATGACGTCGATTTGGCGGTGATCTATGCCAACCGCGTACTGCTAATTGCCGACGGGCGGCTGATTGCAGACGGGACTCCGCCGGACGTGCTGCGCGACTTCGAACGACTCGAGACCTGCCGACTTGTGCCTTCGTCTCTCCTGGCCCTGAACGTGAAGCGGTTTCCGCAAACCGGACGATTCATGCGGGCCGAGGCGCTGGCTCATATCTGATGAGAGGAGAAAAGAAATGGATAAGAGACTGACCAATGTCCTGATCTCACTCGGCGTGATCCTGGTGATCTTCGCGATCATCATGTTCGCCCTGAGCAAACAGACGCTGGGACCATTCAATTTCTCAGTGGATCAGGCCACGCTCGTCCTGCGTTTCGTGTTCGTTATCATTGGTTTGTTGATCGCGTTCGCGGTGTACTATTTCACCCGCGACAATGCTGCCTGGGAGGTTGGCACGCGGGAAGTAGTCTGGATGGCGATCGGTGCAGCGCTGTACGCAGTCTTTTCCTGGCTCTTCAACGGCACGGTGTTTGTGGTTCCCTCCCTCAGCCAGGTTTCCTTGAGGCCGGCAATTGCGATCCCAATGTTCTTCGGCTACGCCTTTGGGCCCGTAGTCGGATTCTTTAGCGGCGCCGTTGGAAATATGTTCGGCGATGCCCTAACCGGCTTCGGCCTTTCGCCGCAGTGGAGCATCGGCAACGGCCTGGTTGGTTTCATCGCAGGGATGGCGCTGCTCTTCAAGGACAAGAAGAAGAGCATGGACACGGTGCTTTGGATCGGCGGAGTGCTTGCGCTGCTGACCGTGGCGCTTTTCCTCGTAAATCCGAAGACTCCCAATGGGCTGTATTTCGATCCTGCGACGGGCAATTTCGGCGAGACGCCCATGACGATCTTCGCGGGCGTCACGATCATTATCGGGTTCGTTCTTGTACTGCTCGTGCGCTTCGCATTTGGAAAAAACGAGAATGTGGCGGCGGCGGTGACCTGGGGCATGCTCGGAAATATCCTGGGTATTCTGTTTGCCGCGCTTTCGGACATATTTATCAACGGCTTCAGCCTTGTGGCCGCGGTGGTCGGTGAGTTCCTGCCGGCGGCCGGCCCCAACCTGATCTTTGCCGCGATCCTCGTGCCGCTCCTGGTCGGGGCGTATGCGGCAGTCCAGCGTCAGTCCGGACGCTAGTTAGTTCGCTTATAGAGGGGAGCACAGGGCTTCCGGTCCTCTGCTCCCTTCTACGCCTGGGAATTCTCTGCTTCGCATGCTTGTAGCCTGGCGTTATCGCAAACGTCCGAGATCGCTGATCCAGTGGTTCGATCCTCGAGCCTGGATCATCTTCTATTTGTGCTTTCTGTTTTCCACGCTGGCGTTCTGGGATGTACGTTTCCTGCTCTTCTTTTTTGTCATTTCGCTGGTCGTCGTTTTCACGTCGGGGGTCAAATGGTACGAAATGCGACGGGCATTCATATTTATTATCGGCTTCGTTTTCTTTTTTTCCGTGCTGACCTTCCTGACTGGCCGCGGGGGAACGGAGTTGTATAAGCAGGAGCATTTGATCCGCCAACTCCAGGCTTCCTTTACGATCTTTGGCTGGAGGCCCACCCTGGACATCACGGTAGAGCGGGCTTTTTTCGGCGTCAGCCAGTTTGTTCGTGTATTCAGCATCGCAGTCATGACCATTCTGATCCCATATTCGCTGAACCCCGCGCTCTACGGCATAACCTTCAAGGGCCTGGGACTGCCGGACAGCATTGCGTATGCCATGGATCTGACGATGCGTTTCATTCCCACGTTCAGCCGTGATTTTCAGCTGACCATGGATGCGCAACGCGCGCGCGGCTACGAACTTGAAAAGATCAGCGGCGGATTGATTCAGCAGGTACGCAAGCTAGGCCCACTCATGGTGCCCGTCACCATCCATGCAATCATTGGAAGCGAAGATATAATTGACGCCATGGATTTGCGCGCCTTCGGGGTGGGCCCACGGGCCTGGCTGGACCAGTTGATATATCAGCGGCACGACCGCATCCTGGTGGCATTTGGGATTCTGATCTTTGTCGCCTCGCTGGCCGTGGGGTTTGTAGGGCTGGGTAAGTTCTGGGTTCCGCCCGAATTGATAAGACTGGCAGGCGGATAAATAAACAGCGACGCATTCGAGACTGCGTCGCTGTTTTGCGAGCTTAGTGTACTTCGTATAGTTCGCCCGCCTCAATCGGCAATTTAAGCTGATTCTGTTTAGGGGCAAAAGTGCAAGTGGCAAATTCGGTGAACGCAAAAGGCGGATTGTAGGCCCTGTTGAAATCCAAATTGACCTGACCATCCTCCGCCACCGGGTCTGTGCGGTGATAACGGCCGGTTGGGTAGGTCTTCGTCCCGTTGGTCGGATCTCTGAACTGAATGTATAAGCGACCGTCGTCGAGTTCGGAAACGTCAAGGCTATGTGATTTTCCTCCCAGTTTGAACGAAACATAGCCCTGCATGAAGTCCTCCTCCGTTTCGCCGAGGGCATTGGGCAGCTTGACCTTCACCGGCACGGGGTAAGGGACGTAGGACGCAAGGAGACGATAGCTCTCGTTCACGGGAAACCAAGTCCGGGCGGGAAACTCACGAATATGTAAACGGGAGTTGTCCCACAATCGCAAGCCTATCCCGTGAGCGCGTCGAATCACGACCATCCGTAACTGTCCATATGTCACGAAACTGGGAACTTCCGCATCGTCAGACTTGAGGGCGGCAGCAGTTTGGAGCGAGGCGCCGTTGACTTCGACCGTCTGGCCGATATCAACATGCACCGTCACGTTAACCCCATCGAATTCGTAGGCGCCGAGCAGCCGGGGTGCCGGCTTGGGGAGAACAATATCACAGTCGGGCGACGACCCAAACGTGTTGAAACCCCGGCGAAACCAGAAGAGGCCCGCGAGCGCCAGGCGGTCGTTTTGGCGGCGCAGATTTGTGTCCATCTCGGCGCGCCATCGGAGGATTTCGTTTATGTAGTCTTCAGCGACCATCGTTGACGATTATATCCGATGGATTCGAAATAGCCAGTTTGCAGTTCCTCAACAACAGAGGCCCGAACGGATCCCTTGGGCTCAACGCCGACAATACCCGACGAGTTTCCTCAGATTTGGCAGAGTTTAGGACCGCGGATAGCTGGCAAGCTCTTCCGTGCTAATCTTCCAGCGTACTGATGTCGCCCTCGGGCAAGCCCTGTGCGCGCGCCTTCAGCACGCGGCGCATAATCTTTCCGGAACGCGTCTTCGGTAATTTGTCGACGAATTTCACGTCCTCTGGCCGCGCGATGGCGCCCATATGCGTGGCGACGTGCTGCCGCAGCTCCTCGGCCAGCTCCGGCGAGCCTGTAAATCCGGACCGCAATAGCACGAAGGTGTGGATGGCCTGCCCTTTGACTTCATGTGGCAAGCCGATCGCCGCAGCCTCCGCTACCGCGGGATGACTGACCAGCGCCGACTCGACTTCGGCGGTTCCTAGTCGATGACCCGAGACTTTGATCACATCATCCACTCGGCCGATAATCCAGAAGTAGCCGTCCTTGTCGCGCTTGGCCGAATCCCCGGTAGTGTAGACACCGGGATACTTGCTCCAATACTGTCCGACGTAGCGATCCGGATCCCCGTAGATAGTGCGAAGCATCGCCGGCCAGGGTTTCTTGAGCACCAGGTAACCCTCCGTGTCATTGGGCACTGGACTGTCCCTTTTCGTCCAGGACGTCAGCCTCCTGCCCGAAGAAGGGGCGCGTTCCCGAGCCGGGTTTCAGCGGCAAGGTCGGCGTTGGCGTGATCATGAACATGCCGGTTTCGGTCTGCCACCAGGTGTCCATGATCGGGCACTTTTCCTTGCCGATCACCCGGTAATACCATTTCCATGCTTCAGGGTTGATCGGTTCGCCGACCGTTCCCAGCAGGCGCAAGGAGGAAAGGTCGTGCTTGTTGGGCCAGGCTTCGCCGAAGCGCATTAGGCCGCGAATGGCGGTCGGAGCGGTGTACAGGATCGTGATGCCGTAACGCTCAACGCATTGCCACCAGCGATTCGGGTATGGATAGGACGGTCCGCCTTCGAACATGAACGAGGTTGCGCCGTTGAGCAGGGGGCCGTAGACGATGTATGAATGGCCCGTCACCCAGCCCGGGTCGGCGGCACACCAATAGCGATCTTCGTCGTTGATATCGAAGACATACTTCAGGGTGCTATAGATCCCCACCATGTAGCCGCCGTGCGTGTGCACTATCGCCTTTGGTTTCCCCGTGGAGCCCGAGGTATACAGAATGTAAAGTGGATCCTCGGCATCCATGACCTCGGTGGGGCATTTGCCGTTGGCGATTGGCAACGCAAGCAGGTCATGGTACCAATGGTCTCGGCTGGCCTCCATCGGTACCTCGTGCCCAACCCGTTTGATTACGATCACATTCTCCACCGACGGGCAGCGTTTCAGAGCTTCATCCACCGTCCGCTTAAGTTCTACGATCTTGCCGTTTTGAAAACTTCCGTCTGCGGTGATAACCAGCTTTGACTGACTGTCGTCGATGCGGCCTTGCAGCGAGTCCACGGAGAATCCGCCGAAGACAACCGAATGTATGGCGCCGATCTTGGCACAGGCAAGCATGGCGAATACGATTTCGGGTATGCGCCCCATATAAATCGTGACGCGATCGCCCTTTTGCACGCCCATGGCCTTGATAATATTCGCCATGTGGCTTACCTCGCGATTCATTGCGTAGTAGGAGTAAGTCTGATGCAGCTTGCCGTCTTCCGATTCCCATATCAACGCCAGCTTGTTCTTGCGATACGTCTTCAGGTGGCGGTCAATGGCATTGTGAACGATGTTGACTTTTCCTCCTACGAACCATTTGAAAAAGGGCTTCTTGGAGTCGTCCAGGACCTTGTCCCATTTCTGGAACCATTCCAGTTCTCCCGCCTCGGCTGCCCAGAAGCCTTCAAGGTCATTGTTGGCCTTTTCTGCCAAAGAATCCCAGTCCTTCAGGCGGGCTTGGGCAATCACGTCTTCGGAGGGATAGAAAACTTCACCTGTCATTTGTTTAGACTTGCCATTATTCGACATGCGACTTCCTCCTGCGGATGATGTTGTGTCGGCCCAGTGACAGTGCGAGACTTGAATCCAGATATCAGGGCCATAAGCCATACCAAGAGACCCGATAATTCTAATCTGCTTTATCCGGTTTTGCCAAGAAGGCCACACCCTTCTGTGCGTTTAGGTGCAATGCACCGGAAGAGTACTGGGGCCTCCATGGGCGCTTGCAGTACTCCCCTCGGCGCTATTTCGAAAAGTACAAACAAATACCCGAAACTGATAAACTCAGTTTCGGGTACTTGTTTGTACCCAGATTTCCTGACGAGCTCGCGTGCCGAATCGATTTCCCTGCGCAAACGGAGACGAAAAGGACGCGTTTGTGCGCTACGCACTTCTTGGTTGGTGCACTCCTTTTTCGTTTCGGAGCACGGTGCCCTGGATGATCACGCCAGCCAGGAGCAGGCCCAGAAAAGCCAGACTGGCTGTAGACGAACTGAAGTTGAACGCGCCGACTACCATGGAGGCGCCTGCTAGGGAGGATATGCTGATGAGAGCCCAGTCAAAAAGAAATGCAATCAATGCAACGCCGATGATCCCGCCGACGACAAAAGCCACGATGGGCATCGAGCCATTATCCAGCCCGAGCAGTGCGGCGATACTGACCAGGACGTAGCCGCCTCCAAGGAAGCCAGCGATAAGAATGGCCACAGATTCTAGGAAAATGGCCAGGGCGGCAAAGACCACGCCGAGGACAACGCCAATTAGGATTGTCGTAAGCTCAGAACCTTGAAAGTAGCGTGTAGCCAAACCAACCCCGATAACAAAACCAATGGCACCGACCAGCAGCCAGAACAGCTTGCGTCCCGCGAGCAGCAATGCACCGCCCAATACAAGGCTTATGAAATTGAGCACGGAGACCTCCTCTTAGACTCTCAGTCCAGGCTGTGCAACCAAAGCAAATCAAGTCAAATTCAGAACAACCGGATTTGCCTCGGCTTCTGTGCCGTTGCACCACAGCCCACAGATACTTTCGAAGGCTTCGTCGCCAGGATCTAGTTCCCGGAGAGCGGCTTCCCTTGAGTGAATTCGCGGACTTCCTCCTGCAGGTCGGTGGGTAAAGAGGGTGCAATGCGGCGGAGTGTGATGGCAGTCATGGGATTCTCGGAATCCATTAGGACCTGTCGGAGGAAATATATGGTCTCTGCCGGGGCGGCCTCATAAAATGCAAGGATCAGTGCCTCGATCTCCAGTTGGAGTTTGGACGGGGCGGCCGTGACAACGGGTTCGACGACTCTCATCAGGGAAGGCAAATTGACGAAATCGGGATCGGCAACGGCAGCGATAACCGCTTGAATGCCGTTCGACCATAGTTGCGTTCGTTCAGGCTGCAGCCATTCACCGATGAGCTCCAGGAACAGCTCCGGCGCTGCCCTTCGCATTCGCACCAGGCTTGAATTCAATAGTTCGGCGCGCAGATTCGCATCGTTAACCTGCCCGGCCCAGGCCGTCAGGCGCGGAAGGAGACGTTGCTCTTGCGGCGGGATGCATCCAAGCAGGAAGGCCGCAAGCAGACGCGTCTCGAAATAGGGTTCATCCCAAAGGCGATCCGCCAATTCCAGGGCCATGTCTGCGTTTTCATCTTTGCCGGCCCGCGTTGTCAGTTCCTGTTCAATTTGCTTAACGACAACAGATGGAGTTCGATATGTTTGCAAACTTGCGTCCGGGGCCTGGGCCGGCTGTCTGCGCGCAGAATAATTCACATAGGAATCCAGCATTTCATGCAGATGCCTTATAAACTCATCCGGCACGAAGAAGAATTCGGCCAACCGGTCCGCCTGCTTCCGAAGGCGCGCAAGATCAATGGCGGGCATTGGTATCTATCAATCGACTCAGCCTGCGATCAACAAGCGCAGGAGCGCGCTAGTCCAGATCAAACACTCGTTAGTACGCTCTTGCGAAATAGACCTTCTTGTCCGCTTTCTCGCCGCAAACGATGCATTTTCCGGTTCCACCCGGTTGATCGAAGGGAATGTTGCGTGTGGAGGCTTTGGTTTCGTCTTTCACTTTTGCTTCGCATTCGCTGGAACCGCACCACCACGAGAAAGCCCAACCGTCCTGCACGACTTGTTTTAATTCGTCCAGATCCTTGGGATCGTGAACGTTCGCGTCACGAAAAGCCGTGGCGTGTGCCAGCATGGACGATTGAATATCCGTCAGAAGCCCTGTTACGGACGCCGGCAGCGATGATTGTGACAGGAAGGATTTTCCCGCCCTGCCGGGAATGTCGCGGCGCGCCACGGCAACTGATGCTTTCTCGACGTCCTTCGGGCCGATTTCGATGCGTAGAGGCACCCCGCGCATTTCCCAGTCATTGAACTTGAAACCCGGGGTCATCTCTTCGCGGTCATCCATCTTTATGCGGCAGCCGGAAGCCTTGAGCTCTTTAAATACCCGATCGGCGGTTTCCATGACTTGCGTCCGTTCCTCATCGTTCTTGAAGATGGGCACAATCACAACTTGCGTGGGAGCTAAACGCGGCGGCAGCACCAAACCTTGGTCGTCACCGTGCACCATGATGATCGCGCCGATGATGCGGCTGGATATGGCCCAGGACGTCGTTTCACAGAATTGCAGTGTATTGTTCTGATCGAGATACTGGATATTGAATGCTTTTGCAAAATTCTGCCCGAAGTAATGGGAGGTTCCCGATTGCAGAGCGCGTTTGTCCTGCATCATGGCCTCAATCGAGGTCGTTATTTGGGCCCCTGCAAAGCGTTCAGTATCGCTTTTCGTACCTTTGATGACGGGGATCGCAGCTTCATTGATGGAAAAATCTTCGTAGATATCAAGAATGCGATACATCTCCTCAAGAGCTTCATCTCTTGTAACATGCGCGGTGTGGCCCTCATGCCAGTAGAACTCGCTGGTGCGCAAAAAGAGCTTCGTACGCATTTCCCAGCGAAGCACGGAGCCCCATTGAACGATGAGAATAGGAAGGTCACGCCAGGATTTTACCCATTTGGAATACATATAGCCAATAATGGTTTCTGATGTGGGGCGCACGACCAGGGGTTCTTCAAGCTTTTCGCCGCCGCCATGAGTGACGACTGCAAGTTCAGGCGCAAAGCCTTCGACGTGCGCCTTTTCCTTTTCGAAAAAGGACATGGGGATCAAGGTGGGGAACGCCGCATTCACATGACCTGTGGCTTTGAATTCCTTGTCAAGTGCAGAAGTGATGTTTTCCCAGAGTGTCCAGCCATAGGGCCTGACCACCATGCAGCCGCGGACGGGCGCGTAGTCGGCCAATTCGGCCTTTAGCACAAGTTGGTTGTACCATTCTGAGAAGTTTTCAGCGCGGGTTGGTAATTTATCTTCGGGCATTGCAACTCCTGGAACAGGTTGGCATGCTGTATTAAGTGCGCAGGTACAGCAGAGCGTGAGACAGTTTTTCAGGCTTTGCCGTCAAGCGCGACTATGGCTCCATTAATGTTCGGCGTGAACTTCAGGAACGAACGTTGGCTGGACGGCGAGTAGTCCCCGAGCTTTCGAAAAAGCTGCTCGAAGACGGTCTGCCAGCCCTCCCCGATCAGGATGAGCGGCTTCGGCGGCAACGAATTCACAATCATCAGATTCCACATCAGAGCGATCTCGGTCAAAGTACCGGGGCCGCCCGGCAACGCCAGCGCCGCGTCGCAGCCCCCCACTAGCGATTGGAGGCGTCCGAGAAGAGTCTCCTGCCGCCATTCTTCCTTGACCCACCGATTGGCGCCTAACCCGCGCCATCGTTCTATCTCGGCGCACGTGACGCCGATAACATGCCCGCCGGCCTCAGATGCGCCCCTTGAGACAGCCTCCATCGTGCCGATGTATCCGCCTGTTAGCACGGTGTCACCGCGTTGCGCCAACAGTCGGCCAAGCTCCTGCGCCGCTGCATACGCTGCGGAACCTTCCCCGGGTTGAGAACCACCAAACACGGAAACCTTCATAGTAATTCGTCTGCCCTTTTCTTCGACGTCGGTCTTGCCAAACAAAAACGGCTCGCCAGGTCTGGGAGCCGCTTTAGGCGCAATGAACTGAACCTATCCAGACCATGCAGGTTTTGGCGTGCGCGGGGACGGGAGCGGGTTCAGCATGATGCCGATCATTATACACGATTTCATGCGTTACAATAAAAATATGGCGCGTAATCTCTCTGGCCTTCTGGAACGGTCGCTTTCTCCGGCTCAGCTCGATTTCATCCGGCGGGTTGCAGTCGAAGCTGCCGCGATGAAATATCCGCTCTACCTTGTGGGTGGCTTCGTCCGGGACCTGGTGCTGGCGCGCGCGGGAACGGACTTTGATCTGGTGGTTGAAGGGGATGCCATCCGCCTGGCGCGGCATCTGGTTTCCAGGTACGGCGGCAAGGTGACCGCACACGCCAGGTTCGGCACCGCGAAGCTGAACATCAAAGGATGGTCTCTTCCGGGAGGGACTGACCCTAACGGAACGGCTTTGTCAACTCTTGATTTGATCGCCGCGCGCACCGAGATCTATAATCACCCTGCCGCCCTGCCGACTGTAAAGATGGGTACGATCGCAGACGACCTTCGCCGCCGGGACTTCACAATCAACGCCCTTGCGATCCGGCTGGATGGGGACGGTTATGGCGAGCTGCGGGATGAACTTGGCGGTTGGGAGGACCTGCATAAGGGTCTCATCCGGGTCCTGCATGCGCGTTCTTTCGTTGAAGATCCCACCCGCATGTACCGTGCTGCCCGCTATGAGCAGCGTTACGATTTCAAGATCGTCACCGAAACGCTTGCATTGATTCCAGAATCCCGTGCGCTTGTTGGTAAACTCTCCGCCCAGCGCATCCGCCACGAACTGGAGCTCCTGCTGCAAGACGCCTTGGCCGCCGACGTGCTGGCTCGGCTGGCGCAACTGGATTTGCTCCGACCGATTCACGAGGCGTTGCCGTGGGACAAGGCGGTCGAGTTCGCGCTTTCGGGCTGCTCAACATCCAGGACTTGCCGATGACCGCGGTGACCCGGAGGTGCTGCGCTGGCTCCTGTGGCTGATGTCACTTTCCGAGGCACAGATAGAATCACTGCACGAACGCCTGCACTTCGGAGCCGCCCTGAAGAAATCGCTGCTGGCCGCATCCAGGCTCTTTTCGCAGCTTTCCTACATCGAGGGCCGCAGGCCGAGCGAGTGCGTGGAGTTTCTGGAGCAATTTCCGCCTCCGGCGGTTTACGCCGTATATCTCTCCCAGGAACCAAATCTCGCCGGGGTGGCGATGATGAAATACCTCGCAGAATGGCGTCATATCCGTCCGAAAACCACCGGCAGGGAGCTGCAGAAACGTGGGCTGTCCCCAGGGCCTCGATTTCGCCTCATCCTGAAGGAGCTGCGAGATGCTTGGTTGGACGGGCGGGTACGTAGCGCAGCGGATGAGCGGCGTTTTCTGGAGGACATCCTGACCAAATTCAGCACCCGCAATGGGTGAAGAAAGCAGGGGAGTTTGATCTTAACAGTTGATTCTTTCGCCCGTTTGTTCTATAATACGGGCATCATGCAACCTTTAACGGTTAGGTCGGCAGAGGTGGAAAACGAATTACTCCCGTACCGGCTCCGCGAGCACTTCCTGACGACGCCGGAGGTGATGCTTTATCGTTCATTAAGGGAGATGGCAGGGGAGCGATATGTCATCTACGCAAAGGTTGCGCTGAACGACATATTCTATATTGTCCGGCCGAACGAAAACGTCCACTATTTCAACAAGTTGTTCCGCAAACATGTGGATTTTTTGCTGTGCCACCCCCAGTCACTGAAGCCTCAAATCGGTGTGGAGTTGGTGAGGCCCATTCCGCAAGGGGGCACCCGCAGCGCCGACCAGTTTATGGAAGACCTATTCCTTACCGCCGGCTTGCCCCTTGTGCAAATACCCTCCAACGACCGCTACGAAATCGCCGAAATCGTTTCTCTATTTCAGGGAGCGGTTGCAAAGGTCAAACAAGTGGAGAGGCGCCTGGCCAACGTATCACGGGACTCCATCCCCATGTGTCCGGTTTGCGGCAAATTGATGGTGCTTCGCACCCATCGCGCGGGGCCGCAGGCCGGACAGCTCTATTATGGATGCGTTGACAACCCGTCCTGCTCTGGGATTGTTCCGGTCTGATTGCCGGGGGCGGTGTGCCGTTTACCTGGTGTTCTTCCTATTCGAAATGTCTCTTCAGTTCCGAGGCGTAGTGTAAACCACTACGCTCTTTGTTTGCCTCCAGCCAGTCTGCAAGCCTCGTTTTTCCGCGCGGCGGATCCTTGGAGATGAGCAGGTTGGACATTAGTCCATCGACCTCATCTCCCGTGAGCAGTACGTCGCCGACGAAGATACTCAAGAGTTGAGCAGCCAGCAGGGCCAGCCGCGGCGGCAGGAGCATCAACGGCCGCCGCGCCCCAATTTTCGCGCCGATCAACTCTACCATCTCCCTGAAAGTGAAGATGTCAGGTCCGACTGTATCGATGACGTAATTATCCTTGCGGTAAACCGCCTCGACAGCTAAGTCCGCCAGGTCCTCCACGTCTACTGGTTGCAGCCGATAATTGCCGTCGCCCGGCAAGGCGAACACGGGAAAGCGCCGAAGAAGAAACGCAATGTTGTTGATCAATATGTCTTCTGATCCCACCAGCACCGTGGGCCGGAGAATGGCGTAGGATAGCCCCGATTCCGTAACGACCGCCTCATTTGCAGCTTTCCCTGAAAAGTACGGCAGCGCCGAGTTAGCGGAGGGATTGGTGATGCTGATGTGAACCATGCGTTTGACCCCAGCCAGTTTTGCTGCCTTCACCAGTCGCCGTGTATTTTCCACGGCCCGCGCCTGCGTGTTTTGCCCCCGGTCAAAACGCACCCAATATGTATTGACGAAGACGTCTGATCCGCTAAGAGACCTCATCAGATGGTCCTGGTCTCCAAAGTCAAGCGGAAAGGCCGGGACTCGACCGTTGAATGGATCCGTCCGCTTTGGATGGCCAGTCAACGTGATGACTTCCTCGCCGCGCTCTAACAACCTCTTGGTAATGTATTTTCCTGAATACGAGAATGATCCTGTAACGGTGATCTTCATTCGACCTCTGTTCTCAGAACACCAGCTGTCATTTCAGGATGGACAAAATCTTCCGCACCGTTGAGCTTCCGAGGCTGTCGAGCCTTCTAACCGCGCGGGAAAGTTCGTCAATGGCATCAAAGAAATCCTGCAGCGCCTGCACGCGTTGGATCAGAAATCCGCGCTCCTCTGCATTCGTAGAGGCTTTGTCGGCTCGCAGTTCTTGGAGCGTCTCCCTCACCAACTCTACGGCCCGGGAAAATTCTCTGTTCTGCCGTTCATCCAGGATGGACTGTATCGACTTGTAGAAATCGGTTTCTGCCTCGTAGTAGTCCTTCCGGTCGCCCAGCTTCATCGAGCGGTGCACCAGGCCCATACGTGCCAGCGCGCGCACGTCCGTGCTCACTGCGCCTTTTGTCAGGCCGCTGTGCTCCACAAGCTGATCCAGCGATAAGGGAGCAGGGGACAGATAAATTACGGCAAATAGCGTCCCGACGCCCTTTGGGAAACCCCAAAATTGACTGATCTGGCTCAGGCCCTCCGCAAAGTTGCGTTTGATCTTCTGCAGTTGTTGATCCACACTGTTCATTTAGAATGTTTAGTATAAACTAAATAAAATATACCCACAAAGTGGGATATTGTCAAGGGTAATAAGAAACTCCGGAATCTCGGAAGACTTCGGAGGTCTGAACAAGACGAAGAAGACTGTTGTGGATCGGGAGTCAGGAAGATGTCTATCTTGCCTTGATCTTTGGGTCTCCGGTCATGACCCTTCCGCTGGCGTCATTTTTGATGGCATGCAGACCTTGGCAGACGGGCGCTCATGGATCTGAGGAAATGCTTTGCCACAATCGGACCGCCACTTGTGGTTTGCATGCATCGCGCACACCGCAGCCGCTGCAGCCTTCGCCGCACGGCTCGTAGACGCCGATTAGGCCGGCTCGTTGCAGGTGCTCGAGCATCGCCTCGATCAGTTGCGGTGTTGTACCGAGGCGCGAGGCCAGCTCTCGCGTCTCCAATGTGCCTCCGGCGCGTATTTCCCTAACGAGTAGTTCCAGCATCGTCATAGCCCTAACGCCAACGCAAGATGGTAAACGCCTGCACCCGCCGCTATAGAGATTCCGAGGTACAGTGCGATGTTTGCGAAGGTCCAGCCCCAGGAATTCGTTTCCTGTCGGATCACAGCCACAGTCGCAATGCAGGGGATGAAGAGCATAGTCGTGACCAGGAATGATAGCGCCGAGGCAGTTGAAAATGTGGATGTCAGAGTTTGGGCAAGCCCTGCCGTTGGCGTGCTGCCGAAAAGCACGCCCAGCGTTGCAATGGCATTTTCCTTGGCTGGGAAGCTGGTTATGAGCGCCACCGTCAAGCGCCAATCGAATCCCATCCAACGGCCTACAGGCTCAACCCATTTCCCAAATTGCACGAGGTAGCTGTTATTGAAATTTCCAGCTGGCAGCACTGAAAGCGCCCAAATGACCAATCCCATCGCCAGGATGTTTGTTCCGGCCTTCTTCACGAATGAAAGGGAGCGCTGCCATACCAGCAGGCTGATGGTTCGCGCATTGGGAAGGTGATAAAGCGGCATTTCCATGATGAAGGCGGAGCGCTGGCCTTTGAAAACGATCTTATTCAGCAGTGAGCCGGTCAAGATCAACAACACCATGGAGAACAGGATCAGTCCCCACGAAACGATTAGAGCATTGGAGCCAAAGAAAGCTGGAGCCAAAAATGCGACTACCGCCATGCGCGCTGTGCACGGCACGAGCGGCGCGACTCAGAATCGTCAGCAGCCGGGCAGGTTTCGAATCGATAACTCGGGTTCCCATGACTGCCGGAACATTACAGCCGAAACCAAGAAAGAGCGGCAGAAACGATTTTCCGTGAAGGCCCATCAGGTGCATCAGGTTATCCATCACGTAGGCGGCGCGTGCCATGTAGCCCATGTCTTCCAATAGGCCGAAGACGCCGAAGAAGATGATCATTATCGGGAGGAAGGTGACCACGGCGCCGGCGCCGCCGAGGATACCGTTCACAACCAAGCCCCTAAGCCAAAACGGATACGTTGCCAGGGCGCTGCTGGCAACGCTCGATAAGCCGCCGACGACACGAGTGTCAAGCCAGTTCTGGACGGGGGCGCCGATGGCGAAGGTAAGCCAGAATACCAGCCCGAGAATTCCAGCCAGGATCATCAGTCCCCAGACCGGGTGCGCTGCCCACAGGTCAAGTCGTTTGGTCAATGAAATCTGGCCTAATTTTGGCTGCACGACGGCGGCCCGCACCATCCGCCCGATCCATTCGTAGCGCCCCGAAGCAATTGCCAACAGCGCATCGTCATGCTGGCGCAGCACAGCATGAACAGCCGCCCACTTTTCGGGCGGCAATGCGGTTTGCATGGTTCGGGTAATTTCCGTATCTCCCTCTAGTAGCTTTAGGGCTACCCAGTCATCGGGATAAGGTTCGGGGACATAACCGGCGATAAGCCCAGATATCTCGGTAAGTACCATCAAATGATCCGGGCGGATTTCCGGTAGACGCGGAGTGTTGGTGCGCCGGCCATCCAAAGTTGCCTGTACTACCCGGATCAGCTCGGGAGTTCCGACGGTACGCGTGGCAGTGATGGGAACGACAGGCACTCCCAGCGCCGCGGCAAGGACCTCAGGCTCCACACGGATGCCCTCCTGCGCTGCCACATCCATCATGTTCATGGCCACGACCAGCGGCGAAGGAAGCGTAATCAGCTCGGCAACTAGATATAGGCTGCGTTCTAGATTAGCGGCATTGACAACTGCCACGACAACGTCCGGCCGCTCGCGCAAGATAAATTCGCGTGTAATCACTTCTTCGGGGGAATTGGCTGTAAGACTATAAGTGCCCGGCAGGTCTACCAGAGCGTATTGCTTCCCGGCCAGCCTGAAGGTCCCGTCGCGGCGTTCGACCGTCTTGCCAGGCCAATTGCCGACGTGCTGGTTCAATCCGGTCAACGAATTGAAGACCGTTGATTTCCCTACATTCGGCTGGCCAGCAAGTGCGATCAGGGGCGTCTTGTCCCGGACAATCACGGGGTGCGCAGAGATCGTCGTCGCGGGGGAGTCGGTCATTCTTGGTTCTGCTCGACCATAATCTTGGCGGCCTCGCCGCGGCCCAGAGCCACCCGTGTGCCCCGCACGGTGACAATCAACGGACCGCGTCCGTAGTTCTGGGCCATATCTACCTGGGCACCCGGCGTGAATCCGAGCGAGGCAAGGCGTGTAGTTTCCAGGCGGCCGCTGGCAAAGGACAAGATTGTCGCCCGCTCATTTACGTGAAGTTCTGAAAGAGACATTTGGCTCCTGTAAGCCATTCCTGAATCTCCGGGTAGGTAACTGATTTATAATGAAACCAGCTTGCTGAACGCCGAATTGGCTTTAGTATAGGCTAATGCATGTAATTAACCTACTGAAAAACGCACCGAATCCCGGTGACAAACGGCACTAATTTGGACAAACTCTGTGGATAAGCTAAGTACGACAATTGAGGACTACCTTTCCCTGTTGTATGTGCTTGAGCGAGACAACGAACCTGTCGTCGGCGTTCACCTGGCGGAACTTCTGGGCGTTTCCCCTCCCACCGTGACCAACACGCTAAAACGCATGGTCCGAGACGGGCTCATAACGATGAATGACAAAGGCACGCGATTGACGAAGACCGGACAGGAATTTGCCCGCACGGTCACGCGCCGCCATATGTTGACGGAATGGATGATGGTGCGAAGGCTTCCCTGGTCAAAACTCCATCAGGAAGCCCATAATCTCGAACACGCCATTTCAGCCGAGGCCGAGGCAGCCCTGCTGGAGGAGCTGGGGCATCCGCAGACCTGTCCACATGGCAATCCTTTGCCGGGCTGCGAAGATGCGGTGAAGGCCTGGATTCCGCTGACAAAGATCAATGCAAACGAGAAGGTAATTCTCAGGCGCATTCACGAGCTGGCCGAACAGAACTCGGAATTGATGGCTTTTTTTGAAAGCAAACGAATGCAGCCTGGTGCCAAAGTCGACGTGACGGAGGTTCTGCCATTCAATCAGACCATCACAGTCCGAGTACAGGGCAACGATGTGGTGCTGGGTTATGCGGCGGCGCGCTGCCTCTTTGTGGAGCGCGTTTAAGAGAAAGAAAAATCCGAGTTCTTCTGGAACTCGGATTTGGTCTTCATTGCAGGACGTCAATTGCGGCAGCGGCCATAAGTGCCGCCGCCCGCGGCAAGGCTTCCTCGTCAAAATCGAATTTGGGGTGGTGGTGGCCGTAGTCGAGGTGCTTTTCCTTGTTATTCGATCCAATGAAAAAATAGCAGCCTGGCACCTTCTCCTGCATAAACGCCATATCTTCGGCGCCCATCGTCGTATAGGCGGAGGTATTGAGATCAATGTCTGGTAGGACGGTTCGCGCGGTTATCTGTACTCTTGCAGCAATCGAATCGTTGTTGACAACCGCGGGGGTTACGCGTTTTACCTCGATTTGGGCCTGGCAGCCCATCGCTTCTGCCACAGTGCGGACAATTTGTTCGAATCTTTCAAGCACGGTTTTGCGAACCTCCAGATCGAATGTGCGGATCGTGCCCGTCAGCTCTGCCTGCTGCGGGATCACATTGAAAGCCGTCCCACTGTGGACTGTGGTTACGCTGACAACTACGGATTGCAGTGGCGCGACATTGCGCGATGCAATCGTTTGAAGTGCGGTTACGACCTGTGATGCCGCGACGATCGGGTCAATTGTCAATTGCGGAGCCGCACCGTGACCGCCCTTGCCCGTGAGCTTGATGGTAAATAGTTCTGCGCCGGCCATGATCGGGCCGCCTGCGATTCCAACCCAACCCAACGGCCGTTCATTCCAAAGGTGCAGGGAAAGCGTTCGATCCACGCGGGGCGCATCCAGCACGCCATCTCGGATCATCATTTCATTTCCCCCGCAATCTTCGTCGTTGAAGCCTTCTTCCGACGGCTGGAAGCAGAATTTGATTGTACCCGCGAGTTCATTACGATGGTTTTGCAGGATCTTTGCGACGGTCAGGCCAATCGATGTGTGGCCGTCGTGCCCGCACGCATGCATGATACCTGGCGTCAAGGATGCATAACTCGCGCCTGTTTCTTCAACTATCGGGAGTGCATCCATATCGAAGCGCAGCAGCAGGGTGGGGCCAGGCTTCGAACCCTCTAGTAGGGCTACGACGCCTGTCTTTCCGACGCCTTTGGTAACCTCGAGGCCCAGTTTCTCAAGTTCCTTGGCCACGATGCCGCCCGTTCGGATTTCGCGGAAGCCGAGTTCGGGATGGATGTGGAAATCTCGACGCATGGATTGAGTATAGGGAAATAGGTCTTTGGCTTCCTGTAAGAAGTCTGTCATGCAATCCTCCGGGGCAATGATCCTTCAACTGCCGTAAGCAGGATATATTTTCGTGATCGGATGCAGGTAGATTCTATCCCAACTTTGCCTGGTAGCCAGATCATCCGGCGAGACTGGGGAGCGAGGTCGCAGATCACCTGTGAACGCAGTGTCGTCGTCCGAGATCAGGCTTATGCTGACGTCGCTGTGGCCGGGAGTGGTAATGATCTCGCCGGCAAGTCCCAGAGACGCCAGGAATTCTCTGCTCTCGTCAGATTTCAAGAGGATGTTGTTTTCTGGTGTGACAGGAATACGGGTTGAGTCTTTCGATTCGGCCCGCTCTGCGGATGGCCTGGTTGCCCTAACCTGACTCTCGAGGGGGATTAACTTTGCGCTGAGATCTTTGAATTCTTGGACGAGACCCGCGTGACCCGGATGGAGATGGGTGGCCAGGATATATTTGATCTCAGCGGGAGACAGGCTCTTGCGCTTCAACGCGGCGGTGAGCTCTGGAAGCGTTCCGGGCCGGCCACAATCCAGCAGTAATTTTCCACCTTTTATGTCAAGCGCGTAATAGTTCGCCGAATGCTTGCCGACGTTGATGATATTCATCTGTACGGCTAACCGTACTTTATCACGCGGAACTTCTCTTCGTAACGCGGACTCTCATCGGTGCTGTCTTCCGTGCGGCGGCTTTTCATCCGGGCCAGGAATTTTTCTTTATCGCCAATTTGTGATTTGTGTTGTAAAAGCGCTTCGATCTTTATCGGCCAAGTGTCGCTAACGTCTATTGAAACGGTAGATTGGCTCGTCAGTGAGCACCAGACTTCCTTCGGCATGTGAGGGGGGTAGCCTTCAGTCAGCAGTTCGGGGAAATACGCTGCATTACCTGCCGCGGGGAATACGGCGTCCAGCACAACCTGCCCGGCCGCGCGATGGTCCGGGTGATTAATGCCATACGTGGCGAACAGAGTTTGCGGATCGCAGGTCACGAGGATGTCCGGCTTCAGTCTGCGGATCACGCGCACAACCTCGCGCCGGAGGTCCAAGTCCGGCACAAGGTAGCCGTCTGGACGATCCAGCCAATGGATGGCAACGGCACCGATCGCCTTGGCCGCGGCAGACTGCTCCTCGTGCCGTAGAGCACACAGCACATCGGTGCTGATGTCCTCGGGTTTGGTTGTGTCGTTGTATCCCTTATCTCCGCACGTCAACAGACAATACGTGATCTTGTGCCCGGCACGCGCCCAGCGCGCCAGGGTTGCCCCGCAAAAAAACTCGGGGTCATCGGGATGAGCGAGAATAACAAGAATGTCTTGGGGTGTAGGCCAGGAGTCTAGTGTGTCCATAGTCCAATATGTTCAATGAGGGACGAGCACCGGGTATCGGGCTTAAGATCAGGATTTCCGATTCTTGCCGCAAGTGCAGCCGCCGCCTTCGTGACGATCGCACGGTGCTTCCGATTTTCGCCGCAGGGCTTCAAGTTCGTCCCACGGTTGAAGCTCGGCCCGCTCGAATGTGGCCATGACGTACTTGCCGTCTTCGCCGTCGAGTTGAACCATGACTTTGTTGTTCATCGGCAGGACATCCACCACTTTACCTTCGCCCCGAGGCGTGATCACGCGCTTATTGCGTTTCGGCAGCTGTTTGCGAGCCTCCACGTATTGTTCGTACTCATAGATAAGGCAACATCGCAAACGGCCGCACATGCCCGTGATCTCGGTGGGCGTCAGGGAAATGCCCTGCTCCTTGGCCATCTTGATCGAAATGGGGCTGAAGTCGGTGAGAAACTTTGAGCAGCAGCGGGTTTCAAGTCCGCAGGCGCCCATGCCGCCCAGAATCTTCGCAACGTCTCGTGGGCCGATCTGGCGCATCTCGACCTGCGATGTACCGTAGAGGGCCTGCATGTCTTTGCGAAGCGACTTCAGGTCCGGCTTTTCTTCAGACTCAGTGCTGAAAAGGAAGGCAAGGCGAGACCCATCATAGTTGTATTCGGCGGCTATGATCTTGACGCCCTGCAGCCCCAGTTCAGCTGCCCGGGCCCTGCAGTTGATCATGGCCTCTGTCTGTTTGGCTTGCCAGGTTTGCTGCAGCAGAAGGTCTCGGGGAGTGGCCCGTCGCTCGACGGTCTTCCAGCCGCCTTCGGGGCGCGAAGGCGCCTCGGGCAGAATCTGCACGACCTCGCCCAGGTGCTTCCCGCGAGCCGTATCCACGATCACGCGCTCGCCGGTTCGGATATCGGTCAGCGGGCTGGAGTCGAAGTGGTAGACTTTTCCGATTTTGGTGAAGCGAACACCGATAATATTGGTTTGCATGCAGGGAATTATACCGTAAGCAGGGTAGCCCCTACAAAATGAGCGAGGGCAGGCTGGCACGCCTGCGATAGGAGTGCGATAGGAGAACGCTACGGACGACGGTCCGACATTCCGTGGTCGCCTTATTCCACGATGTTGATCGGCAACTCGTTCTTGCCGCTTAGCGCCGCCACGCTTATCTTGGCCGCCAGGCCCTCGGCAATTTCGCGCAGGGCGCGAGCCGCAGCCGAATCAGGCTTGGAGACCACGATGGGCTTGCCGCTGTCGCCGCCCTCGCGGACGGTCGGATCAATCGGTATCTTGCCCAGGAAGGGGGTGTCGGTGGCCTGGGCCAATTGTTCGCCGCCGCCGGAACCAAAGATATCCATGCGCGTGCCGTCAGGCAGGTCAAGATACGACATGTTCTCGATGACGCCCAGAATCGGCACTTCGAGCGTGCGGAACATCTGCAGTCCGCGGCTGGCGTCTTCGAGGGAAACCAACTGTGGCAGCGTCACGATGATCGCGCCGCTGAGCGGTAGTGCCTGGGCCAGCGACAACGCCGCGTCACCGGTGCCCGGCGGCAGGTCGACGATCAGATAATCAAGCTCGCCCCATTCCACATCGCCCAGGAATTGCCGAATGGCGGAGTTGAGCATCGGGCCGCGCCAGATCAGTGGTTGCCCGGGCTTGACCAGCAGGCCCATCGAAATCATCTTGACGTCATAAGCTGTGGCGGGGACGAGCTTGTTGCCGTGCGGGGGCGGCAGCTTTTCCACGCCCATCATGGTGGGGGTGTTGGGGCCGTAAATATCGGCGTCCAGCAAGCCGAACGCGTGCACCGCTTTGTGCCAGGGCAACCGCGATGTTTACAGCGACCGTGGATTTGCCGACGCCGCCCTTGCCGGAACCGACTGCAATTGCGTTGCGTATAGGCATATTCACAAGCCCGCGCATGCGACCGTCGTTCGGAACGTCCGAATCCCATTTGATTTCGACTGACTTGACGCCCTCGATAGACATGCACGGCTTCGCCTGGCTTCTTTTTCAATCCGGCCGCGCAGCGGGCAGGCGGGCGTGGTCAGCATGACCGTGAAAGAGACCTTGTCGCCGCTCGATTTCCAGATTTCGGATCATGTTCAGGGTAACCAGGTCCTTGTGGAGCTCAGGTTCCTGGACTTTGCTGAGCGCTGCCAGGATGGTGTCTTTGGTGATTTTGTTTGGCATTTGGTTTACCAATCATGTTGTAGGCGTGGGCCTTCGCAAGAATCGCGGTCTCGCCCCGTATCAAGCTCTGGACGGGATGCCCCGTTACGATGTGGCAGCTTCGGCCCTGGCGGCCTTGGCGGCTTCCTTGGCCTTGCGGTCGTCTTCGTTGCGCTGGTAATTGAGCGGGCGGATGCTCTTGTAGTATGAAGCCGGTTTGAGCAGCTGCTCCATGTTGAAGACATTGCGCTTGTAGGAGGCGATCTCGTAATCGTGATCCATCATGATCGCGTCGAATGGGCAGTATTCGGCGCAGAAACCGCAGTTCATGCAGATGTCGGCGTCGATGTAGAACTCCGCGGGCACGGGCACCGGGCGGCCGGTCTGCGGGTCGTTGGTGCGGACGATCCAGATGCACTGCGGCGGGCAGACCTTGGCGCAGATACCGCAGGAGGTGCAGCGGATTTCCTTTCTGCCGTCCGGGCCTTCGTCGTAGACCAGGAACGGCACGTAGCGGAATTCCTCCGGCACCGGCAGCTTCTCTTCCGGATACTGCACGGTGAAGATGCCGCGGGCGTCCTTGCTGGAGCGATGGGCGATGCCTTCCGGCTTGAAATAGCGCCGTCCCCACCAGGCGATATCGTCCACGTAGGTGTCGACGAAGCGCTTCAGAGTGACGCTGAGACCTTTGAGTATACCTTTTCCATACATGATTTGATCTCCGTACTCTACCGGTCCAGTTCGCCGAGCACGATGTCGATCACGCCCAGGATCGCGACGAAGTCGGCGATCTTCTTGCCCGACACACATCTTCTCAAGCGCGTGATGTTGACGAAGGATGGGGCGCGCACGTGATAGCGCCAGGGATTGGGTTTGCCGTTGGAGATGATGTAAAAGCCCAAGCTCGCCTTTCGGGGCTTCGACGCGACCATAGGCTTCGCCTGCCGGGACGCGCACCTGATACTGCGGGTTTGCCGGTGATGATCGGCCCCTCGGGGATCTGCTTCACGGCCTGCTGCAGGATGCGCAGGGACTGGCGGATCTCGTCAAGCGGATGAGGTAGTTGTCGATACAGGTCGCCGTTGTGGCGCAGCGCCACGTCGAAATCAAAGCGATCGTAGATGCCGTAGGGCTCGGCGCGGCGAATATCGTAGGGTACGCCTGCGGCGCGCAGGACTGGGCCGGTGATCGAGTACTTGCACGGCGTCTTCGCCGTTGATGACTCTGACGCCTTTCATGCGCGAGACAAAGATTTCATTCTCGGTCAGCAGGCGCTCGAACTCGTCGGCCTTGCGCGGCAGGCGGTCGTCGACCAGGCCCTTGATCTTTTCCAGAACGCCGTCGGGCAGATCGCGCGACCACGCCGCCGAAGCGGTGGTAGTTGCACATCATGCGCGAGCCGGAGACTGCTTCGAAGATATCCAGGATCAGTTCGCGTTCCTCGAAGGCGTACAGGGCGGGGGTGAAGAAGGCGCCCAGATCATTGAGCAGCATGCCGATCAGGATCAGGTGGTTCTGGATGCGGCTGAGTTCCGCCATGATCACGCGGAGGTATTCGGCGCGTTCGGCGACCTGGATGCTCATCAGCTTTTCGACCGCCAGCGAGTAGCCCCAGTTGTTGCTCATCGAGTTGAAGTAATCGAGGCGGTCGGTGTAGGGCATGTTCTGCAGGAAGGTGTTGCGCTCGCCGATCTTCTCGTGGTTGCGATGCAGGTAGCCCATCACCGGTTTCAGGCTGACGATGGTCTCGCCGTCCAGGACCACGGCCGCGCGGAACACGCCGTGCGTGGACGGATGCTGCGGGCCCATGTTGACGACGATGTGATCGGTCTTGATGCCGCCGTCCATCGGTCGTGATACTTTGCCAGGGCGCCGTAGAGCGCCGCCTCGCCGTCGAAGACCACTTTCTCGGGATCGAAATTCTGTGGGAATTGCAGGTTGTCGCTTGAAGGTGTTCTTGTCTTCTGCGCTCACGTACTTGCCTTCCGGCCAGCGGCTCTTGAGGGCTTGTTGTCTTCTTCGTAGAATGGCTCCTGCCAATCCTTGCGCAGGGGTGGCCTTCGAAGCCTTCCCACATCAGGATGCGGCGCAGGTCGGGATGGTCGGTGAACTTGATGCCGATACAGATCCCAGATTTCGCGTTCCTGGAATTCCGCGCCGGGCCAGACCGGGGTTACGGAAGGAACTTCGATCGGGTCGACGCGCGGTACCTGGACCTTGAAGACCATGCCGGGCCGCCGGTGGTCTTGTAGGCGTGGTAGACCACTTCCATTTTGTTCGGGATAGTAATCCACGCCGGTCACCGAGGAGAGCAGATCAAAGCCGAATTCATCGCGAAGGCGGTTGCCACTTCGACCAGTTTGTCCTTGTCGACCATCCAGCCCGCAGTAGCCGGGGCGGGCATCGGCGGTGACCGACCCCGGGAAACGTGCGGCCAGGTCAAGGGTTTCAGTTCGAACCAGGGTAGCCATGTCTATCCTCTCCTAGGCCTTTCGACTGCGGTCGCGGCGCTTGAGCGGGCTTCTGCGCAGCGAGCTGCTTGATTTCGGCGAAGCGGCGCGGATCCATCAGGTCTGGGCCCAGGACCGGGATCGGGATCTCGACCGAGTCGGCGCCCTTTTGATACCAGCGGACGCGCCGGATGGACTGCTTGTCGATCTTTTCCTGCAGCTTGATCAGGCCCGCCGTCAGAGCCTGCGGAGTGGGCGGGCAGCCGGGGATGTACACATCCACCGGCACGAATTTGTCGACGCCTGCGACAACGTTGTAGCCTTCCTTGAAGGGGCCGCCGCCGGAGGCGCAGGCGCCCATGGCCACGACGTACTTTGGCTCGGGCATCTGGTTGTAGAGGCGCACGATGCTGGGGATCATCTTCTTGGTGACGGTGCCGGCGACGATCATCAGGTCGCACTGGCGCGGGCTGGGGCGCATGACCTCCATGCCGAAGCGCGCCAGGTCGTAGCGCGCGGCCTGCGCCGCGATCATTTCGATCGCGCAGCAGGCCAGGCCGAACATCATCGGCCAGACGGAAGAACGCCGGCCCCAGTTGTACAGGCGGTCCAGTGTAGTGATACTGACCGCATGCTGCAAATCATCCGGGATTTCGTAGCCGGGCTGGTTCAATTTGTTATCGGTCATCGATCAACTCCTCGTACCATTCTTGATAGATTGATGCAAGGATCTCGTCATTGCACAGGGCGGGGTCATCCTCGAAATCCGGGAGCTTCAGCGTCCACTCGTAGATCTTCTGCAGAGTAACATCTTCAAGGTTTGCGCCGGGATGCAAACGCTTTAGCTCCAGGGCTATGGCGTACGACGATTCCCAGGTTAGGGTCATTGCGGCGCTGGCTGGAGGATTTCTTGGGCTCGAAGGGCAGCCCACGGGGACCATCTCCCACGGATAGATAATCGCGGAACAGCATGGTGATCGGATGGCAGCCACTTGTTCCGACCGGTACCCCATGCAAACAGGCCGGATTATAGCACGCAGCGCTGCGGCGTCAATCGATTTATGCAAATATATATTTGCATAAATCGATCCGGAGTATAATAGCTATATGCCTGTGTCTACTGCGAGGCAAAAGGTCCTGGCATTTCTCGCGAGGCAGCGAGTCGCCTCTGCGGGCCAAATCGGCCACGCCCTTAATATGTCGGCGGCCACAGTGCGGCATCACCTGTCGGTCATGAGTGCGGACGGGCGCATCTCCCAGGCAGGCGTCCGACCCGCTCCTGGTCGCGGCAGGCCCGTCAAAGAGTTTCGACTTTCTGAGAAAATCCTGGGCGACAATCTCGCATTCCTGGCCGCCGCCGTCCTGGACGAGGCGTTTGGCAAGAACTCCTCCGCAAAGCGGCAGGATCCCATGGCCGTGATCGGCAAGCGGCTGGCCGAGGAAATAGGTCGAGTTCGAGGCGAAGTTGCCTGCCGCAAAACGCCTTGCGCTTCTGGTGGAAAAGCTCAATGCCTATCATTATCAAGCGCGTTGGGAGGCGGGCCGGGAGGGACCCCGGGTTCTCTTCGCGCATTGTCCATACGCGGCGATCATAGAAAAGCACCCCGAATTATGCCGTATGGATGCAATCCTGCTGGAAGAAGAACTGGATGCGCATGCGGACCAGGTTTCCAAGATAAGCCAGGCATCCAGCGGGCCAAACCATTGCATTTTCGCATTGAGGTGAGTACCGGCGGGTGTGCTCCATTTGGCAATTTGCCGGATATTGACACCCGCTGCGAAAGCTGCATAATCGTCTTGGGTCCAAAGCGCGCCAGGGCGAATACCTGCGAAGCTCATGGGCCGTCGGTGGGCCCTGCATGCCGAAGACACGACGGGATCGAAGATCAATTGCTTGAGGATAAATGTCCCTTCACTCCGAAATTCTAGAACAGCCGGATCGTCTCCAGAACCTGCTTCAGTCTCAGCGAAAGACTGTTGAGCAGATCGCGAACTCCATCAAAACACGCGGCATCACCTACGTATTTCTTGCAGCCCGCGGCACCTCGGACAACGCCGGGCGCTATGCCAATTACCTTCTGGGAGCCATGAATCGGCTGCCGTTGGCGCTGGCAACACCGTCGCTTTTCACGTACTACGAGCGCCCCCCGGTGCTTCGAGGGGCGCTCGTAATTGGAATTTCTCAATCGGGCCAATCGCCTGATATTGTCAGCGTATTGCAGGAGGGCAAACGGCAGGGCTGTCTGACACTGGCTCTGACCAATGCGGCTAATTCCCCGCTGGCATCCGCGGCGGACTTTGTTCTGGATATCCAGGCCGGACCCGAGCTGGCAGTGGGGGCCACCAAAACCTACACAGCCGAGTTGATGGCTATCGCTATGCTGTCCGCGGCGCTGCAGGAAGATGAGGCCAGTTGGCAGGCGCTCGCAAAAGTGCCGGAGTGGATTGCCGAGACTCTGACACAGGATCAGACGATTGCCGATGCTGCCGAGCGTTATCGTTATATCCAGCAGTGTGTGGTGCTGGGACGCGGCTTCAACTACTGCACGGCTTTCGAATGGGCGCTAAAGCTGAAGGAGCTTACCTATGTGGAGGCGGAGCCATATTCCTCAGCCGATTTTCAGCATGGGCCGATCGCCATGGTCGCCCGTGGCTTTCCGGTTATGGCCGTGGTGGCTTCTGGCAAAGTCGCCGAATCGCTGATGCCCCTGCTCATCCATCTGAAACAGGAATTGCTCGCCGAGCTGGTGATGATTTCCAACCTGGAAGAAGCACTTGCACTCGGCCAGTCCCGTTTCTCCATCTCACCCGAAATTCCCGAGGCGCTAACGCCCCTGGTTAGTATCGTTCCGGCGCAGCTCTTTTCTTATCACCTGACACTGGCCAAAGGTTACGACCCCGAGAAGCCGCGGACGATCACGAAGGTAACGGAAACGCGCTGAAAGGTGGATGCAAAAAAACAGGCGGGGCGCCTTCAAGCGCCCCGCCTGTTTTTCTGTTGACTGGTAATCTAGCTGCCGATCTCGACCGCCAGCACGTCGTAGTAGGTTCCCGCGCCGAAGCCGTCGATCAGGATGTGATCTCCCGGCTTCAGGCTTGGAAGCTCGCGCAGGAAGGCGATCATGTTCGAGGCGGCGCTCACGTTCCCGAATTCTTTTAAGAGCCAGGGCATTGGGAATTTGATGCCGAGGTTCGCCAGGTGCTTTTCCTTGAGTTTGTTGATCTTGTAATTGGCGTGATGCACGATTGCCACTGCGATGCGCGCCGGTTCACCCAGCCGGTCCATCATGGCCTGGTACTTCTGGTATACATCGTTGACCGCCTGCACGCCGCTCCGCACGAAGAGCTTCACCATGCCCATCATGCCCGCCATTTCCACGGGAACGTCCCCATCCGGTTCGTGCATCATCCCCGCCACGCGTATGTGCGATTGGCCGGCCTGCGAAACTTCGACGAATGAACCGCCGGCGGTCTTGTGCCGCGAATGAGGATAGTACATCCGCATTGCCAGCAGCCCTTCTTCATCGAATGCTTCGAAGCTCTGGCCAACCAGGAACTTGAAGGTCTGTCCGGGTATCACGCCGATAACGCCTGCGCCGTTTCCGAAAAGCTGCAGCGCATTCTTGTCATTGGAGCGGCTTACCAATCTGGTCAAGCCTTCGA